>NZ_JAPHOP010000003.1:0-462 GCF_026191275.1 Legionella sp. PATHC039 | reverse complement strand
CGGCTTCTGCCGATGCCAATGACATTGGTTATGCGAAGCTTGTCGGCAGCGATTTGTTTACTTTAACGAAAGACGCAGGCTCTGACGGGGAACAATCCACCCTCTTTAAGCTTTTGGTTGGTGCTCCGGCCTCCGGTTTAGTGGACACGGCAACCAATCAGGCCATCGTGCTGTCTGCCAATGCGGGCGGTACGGAAGTGTTGGGTAAGAACACCAATGGGGATGTGGTGTTTAAGGTTGTATTAAATGGCAGCAATGGGGATGTGGAAGTTTTTCAATACCGTGCGATCAAACACGAGAATACCAGCGACCACGACGAATCCGGTGCGGGAGGGACAATAGAGCGCATTCAATCCGGCTCTTTGAAATTGGAAGTGACGGTAACGGACAAAGACGGCGACAGTGCGAAAGGCGAGCTGGATTTGGGTCAAGTGATGCGCTTTGAAGACGACGGCCCTGTGG
>NZ_JAPHOP010000002.1:0-174617 GCF_026191275.1 Legionella sp. PATHC039 | reverse complement strand
TTTTCATCACCCGTATGTAGAATGGCAATTATCATCGATTCTGAAGGAAATGCTATTACACTGCATGAGCTCAATCAATAAGTCTGTATACAAAGGATAAATGATGATGTTTGCTAAATGTTCTGTATTTATTGCTACAAGTCTTGATGGCTTTATTGCAAGAGATAATGGTTCTATTGATTGGCTAATGAAAGCAAATGAGCTTGTGCCCCCAGGTGAGGATGGTGGTTATAAAGAGTTCATATCTACGGTCGATGGACTCATTATGGGGAGGCATTCTTTTGAGAAAGTCTTATCATTCGACCCTTGGCCTTATGGTGAGCTTCCTGTCATAGTGATGAGTAGCAAACCTATAGAAATTCCTGCTCATTTAAAATATGTTTCAGCATCTTCCGAAACACCCATCGAGCTCGTTAAGCGGTTAACTGATGAAGGATTTAAGCATCTTTATATTGATGGAGGAATAACTGTCCAAAATTTTATAGCCGCGAATTTAATCCATGAATAACAATAACCATCGCACCAGTCTTGCTAGGTTCTGGTCGTTCATTATTTGTACATTTGACACAAGACATTGAACTGGAGCATCTTGAAACCAAATGTATTGGCGGTGGTTTTGTTCAGTTGAAATATCGGATGGCTGCGGTACAGGCGAACCCATAGCACAATTTTTAATTAAACAAGGATATAAAGTAACGGGCATTGATGCAAGTCAAAAAATGATTGAGCAATACAAGATAAGATTCCCAGATGCAAAATGGCTACTTGCTGATATGAGAACTTTAGATTTACAAGAGAAATTCGATGCGGTCATTGCCTGGCATAGTTTCTTTCATTTACCTCATGATGATCAACGAAAAACATTAAAATCTCTTGCTTCTTTGGTAGAGCAAAATGGTTTATTAATATTTACTTCCGGACCCGAGTACGGGGAAGTCTGGGGTGATAATGGGGGATATGATTTATATCATGCATCCCTTTCGTCTGAAGAATATACTCAAATTCTTCTAAAGTGCCATTTTAAAGTCCTTGTACATAACATTAGGGATCCTGATTGTGGGGAAGCAACTGTTTGGGTTGCTCAAAAAAACCACATTACTCCAGAGTAAAATGAAAAAAACTTCTTCAAATCTTATACTCAAAAATAATGGGATATCTATTTGGCATCATAGGAGATTTTTTAACACCAATTTTGATGCATCCCATTTTCTTGTAAAATGGTTCAGCACCAGGATCGCTCCATAATTTGAATCTACTAACACCATTTGATTTAAAATCTTCTACCATCATAGACCACATTTTTTTACCGAAGCCTTTACCAATATAATCTAGATCAATAAAAAAATTATCCAGTTCAGACTCTTTATTTCTGATGCTAAAACTATAAAAACCCATCACCTTTTCGGGTTTTTCAGTATTTCTTTCACAAAAAAGTTGCACTGTATTTTTTTCAAGATAGTCTGTGGTCATTTGAAAAAGCTGCATGAATTTATCCATAAATGCTTTATCATATCCCCAATAAGATTTTGAGCGATACATTAACTCATTGATCTGTTTTAATTCATGGACACCAGCTCGTACACATTTTACAATCATCTAGACCCTAACAATTTTTAATAGAAGCGCTATATCCGAATCGCCATAGAGCCAGTATTTAGCATCATCAGTATATTTCAGCCACTAATTTTACATCATACTGAGGCTACTGGTAAAATCGAAAACCAAAACTTTATCCTCTAAAACAATGACTATTGAACAGAATGAATTAGAGATTAAAAATAATCTACATCAAAGCATTACATGGGGACAACCTATTCCACTTTCCCCAATCTTAGCCCCTGACTGTCCTTACCCAGTTGAGGCACTTCCCTCAATTGTTAAAAAAGCCGTAGTAGACTATCAACAATATGGACAGCAACCTCTGCCTTTGATTGCATGCAGCGCCTTGGCTAACATGTCTTTATCATGTCAATCACTTGCCAATGTAGCGCGAGACAACTATTTAATTAGTCCTGTATCGCTTTATTTTTTAATTGCCAGCGGCTCTGGCACCCGAAAAACTGCTGCAGATAATGTTTTTTCGAGGGCAGCGCGTCACTGGGAAACACTTATTCGTAAAAGGCGCGAACCTGAAGTGTTGTCAGCGCTAACGCAACACCAAGTATGGCAAATGGAAAAAGACAGTTTATTCTCCCAAATCAAACGTGCAACCTATACGGGAGAAGACTCGGATTATGCCAAAGAAATGCTTGATGAGTTAATTCATCAAGAACCGGAAATTCCTTTGCAACCCACTCTTTATTTTGAAGATGCTACCCAAGAAGCACTGGCTATTCATTTAGCCCAAGGTTGGCCTTCTGCATCCTTATGGTCTGATGAGGCAGGCATCATCTTGGGTAGCCATAGCATGCAAGGCAATCCAACTCGTTTTGTAGCATTGCTTAATCGTTTGTGGGACGGTAAGACGTTCACAGCACATCGTAAGACAACGCAAGGATTTACCATTGAAAATCGGCGTTTAACACTTAACTTGATGATGCAACCGCTTATCTTACAACAACTTACCAAGCAAGCATCCGGTATTAGCCGACAAAGCGGTTTTTTAGCTCGTTGCCTTATGGCTTATCCTGCCAATAGTATGGGAAATCGATTTTACCAAGAGCCGCCTGCCTCTTTACATTCTCTAACCCATTATGAGCAACGCGTCACTGCCTGCTTAAACCAGTCAGAACAATTAAGCCATCAAGGTTGTATTCAACTTCCATTGTTGAAAATGAGTATGGCCGCAAAACAACAATGGATTTTATTTTTTAATGCAGTGGAAGCTGGGTTAAAACCTCAAGGCCAGTGGGTCGATGTCGTTGATTTCGCGTCAAAGGCCGCTGAAAATACAGCGCGGCTTGCAGCACTCTTTCATCTTTTTGAAGGACGCCATGGGGATATTGGTGTAGAGCATACCGAAAATGCCATTGAAATAATTAGTTGGCATTTGCAAGAAGCACGACGAATTATGCCTACTGAAACCGTTTCTTTGCAGTTTTCCGATGCCCTAAAACTTATGGACTGGTTTATTGAAAAAAATATTAGTTCAACAACCTTACGAACTATTCAACAATTAAGTCCATTGCGAGATAAAATAAAACGCGACCAAGCGGTTGAATTATTAGTGGAGCACAATCAAATACGCATTGTAAAATCAGGTTCAAAAACGATGGTGGAAGTGAATCCACGCGCATGCAAAGTGCCAACATGAGTTTTGTTTAATACTTTTAACTTTATCACACCAATTTACAGGAGAAACTCGTGCCCTTTAACATGCTAAAAGAATGGTTGAACAAGGAAAAAGAAAGGGGGATTGAGGATCCTTCCTGTGCTGTTTTAAGTACTTGTAGCAGCTCTAGCGAACCTCATAGTCGAGTGGTGGCCATTCGGGAAATTGAAACAGAGAGTCTTTTATTTTTTACGCAGCAAAAAACACGCAAGGTTGCTGAATTATTAAATAACCCTAAATCCTGTTTAAATTTTTTATTTGCGATGCAGAACCGACAAGTTATTTTAGAAGGTACAGCAATCCCCATTTCTCAAGAAGAAAATGAAGCTTTTTGGAGTACTCTTCCTCGTGAACGCCAATTGAGATTCTCTGCTTATGCTCCTACTTCAGGACTTGTCATTAAAGATTTAAACCAATTGGAAACCAGGAAAAAAGAATTGAGTGATCAATTTGCAGGACTTCCTATCCCTATGAGCGAGTATTATTTCGGTTTTCGCTTTATCCCAGAAACATGGATTTTCTACACGGTCGGCTCTATTTCTTTTTCTGAAGTAATTCGCTATACGAAGATAGAAGATTCTTGGAAATCAGAATTAATTTCCCCATAGGTGATATCATGTACATGCTTTGTTTTTGTGTTCCAGAAACCCATTTAGAAATTGTTAAAAATGCTATTTTTGCTACAGGCGCAGGGAGTGTTGATCATTATCAGCATTGTGCTTGGCAAACATTGGGTGAGGGGCAATTTATGCCATTACCTGGAAGCCATGCTTTTATTGGGGAAATCAATCAGCTTGAAAGAGTACCTGAATATAAAGTAGAAATTATCTGTACTGAAGAGCAAATCACAGTGGCTGTTGCGGCCTTAAAGAAGGCTCATCCCTATGAATCACCTTCTTATCAAGCGTTTCGGGTTGAGAGTATCTAATAATAAACAATGCTTCCAATATGAACCAACTTACATTCAAATAAGGACCTAAAAAATGTTACCCAAAAATGCCAGTTTGGGACATATAGCCCTAGCAGTTAATAAACTTGCTGAATGTGAGCAGTTTTATAATTTATTGGGATTGCAAACAGAACTTAAAACGATGGGCTACGTTTATCTTACAGGCAATAGCGACAATTGTGAAATTGGGGGAAAATCGTTGAATCTAACGCTCTAATATAAATAAAAATGTTCTCTTGTATGCCACTTTTATCACGATCGTTACTTCCAATACGGTTGTAACCTAAAATAGTAGCGACGATGCAAAATTTTATTCACGAACACTGCGCAAAATTTTCTCACCATGGTTAATGAGCAACGAGATATGTCCTTCATGATCCAAAACTTTTAGTGAGGCGTTAGGGATTAATTTTGCATAAAGATTGGCATGAGCTAACGGAGCTTGTTTATCTAATCTACCTTGCCAAATGACAACAGGGCACTTTATATGGCTCATATCAAATCCCCAAGGCTTTAGGCTTAATTGAATTTCTTGAGATACGCCTGTAATACCACCTTTAAAAGCCTCTAACGATGATTGGATAAATAAATCACCAGCTTCTGTGTCACCTAAAATACGCTGATCTACCTCTGACATTTTACTCGTCATTTTTTTTAATATCCCGGGTTTTTTCAGCATCAAAAACATGAGATTTACCATGACGGTAGCAATTGGGGGTATTGCTTTAATCATTTTATTTATAAACCGCTGTCCTCGTCCTAGACTTGCTGTAGCCTCAGGTATTTCAAAAGGCCCCATACCTGAGACAATCGCTATTTTATTTAACCGATGAGGTATTTTATATCCACATCCTGCAACAAAAGGAGCTCCACCAGAGTGACCTATAATAGAAAATTTAGGGATACCTAAGTAATTGGCAAGAGCCTCAACATCATCAGCCCATGAAAGAATAGTGCGCGTTGGATGTTTAGAAGATAAACCCATTCCTGGTCTATCAATACTAATTAATCGATAATGATTTAAACATGCTATATTTTCCCAATGCCCAGCCTCAAGCCTAGAACCTGGAAGTCCATGAAAATAAAAAACTACCTCTCCTTTTGGATCTCCAAACTCAGCATATCCAAGTGTTCTGCCATCGTTTAACAGAATAGTAGAATTAGTAAAGCAAATTTTGGTATTCATAATAATTTCCCAGAAAGATAGTGCTCTACTGATGCTTCTATCAGCAGAGCAAGATGATCACGATAGCTTACGTTCAGCAAAAACTCTCATAGCAGCTACCAAATAATCAACCAAACCAGGGTGATATTTATTATAAAATAATCGAAAATCTGGATGGTCCAGGTACATTTTTCCAAGTCCTAAATATGTCTCCTTTGTTGGTGTCCAAAAATTATTAACCCAATCGTAATGTTCTTGGATTAATGCCTGAACCTCATCCGAATCAGTCCTAACTCCTTTTGCTAATGCATTGGCCAGCTCAAGATTAAGCTTTTCACCCGCATTTTTAAACTGTTCCCAATTTGATTTTTTCCAGTGAGAAACACGCGTCCAACTATCATCAATTTGCTTTTGTGATATCACTCCTGTTTCGAGCATATATTTTTCGTGCTCTTGTTGTTTGATGGGATCGAAGCCATCATACATTTCCGCATCACGCATAATTATTTTTCCTCTTAAATGTGAAATGGTTTTATCAATCGTCTTGATGAGCGTTGCTGTTCGTTCAAGACTAGATTCCAAAGCAGATTTATGTCTTTTTAATGATTCTATTTTATCAAAATCATCACTACTCATAATCTGTTGGATATCATTTAGAGGAAAACCAAGCTCACGAAAAAATAAAATCTGCTGTAACATAAGCAGCTGCTCTTCTTTGTAATAACGATATTGATTGCCACCATAGTAGGCAGGTTTTAATAAAGCAATTTCATCATAGAATCGCAGAGTGCGGGTACTGACCCCTGAAAGCCTCGCCAATTGATTAATCGTGTATGCCATTTTGCTCTCCTCTAATTGACAACATACACGATAAGGGTTGACGTAACGGCAAGGTCAATAGATATAATAATTTTTTTAAACCTGTTAAAACGACCATTAATCCAGTCATCAAATTGATTGCATAAACTAAGTTAAATTAGCAAGTTTCTGTAGTTGTTATTTTTAAGAATCACTTCAGGTGCACACCATCAAATACCCTATTCATCATCAGCTTAAGTCCTATCTTCTGCTGACTCATAGACTTTATTTTTGTTTCGCTTGCCTACAGCAACAACAAGGAGAATCATTTTATTATCGTTAACTTGGTAGACCAATCTATAGCCAGCCTGATGCAATTTTATCTTATAGCAATCTTTAAGATGGCCACTAAGTTTGGCAGAAATAACATGCGGATTTTCCAGTCGCCGTTTTAATAGTTTTTTAAACTGTTCCTGCAACTCCTTCGATAGTTTCTTCCATTCTTTTAACGCAAGCGGATGGAAATGTAACTCATAGATCATCAAGCGCAACCTTAACTGGCGTAAAGGGCTCTGAAAGGCGTTGTTCTACAATGCTTTTTAGCTCGCTTTCGTCAACAGCATCCATCAGTTTTTCAAAAGTTTCTGCTGGAATTAAATAAGCAGCAGCTACATTATGGTTAAGAATCACCACGGGCATCCCATGCGCATCATTAATAAGTTTTGTGGGATTTTTCTTTAATTCGCTAATGCTAGCGACTTGTGTTGCATATAAAGTTTGCATTTTAATGACCTAAATAAATACCTTTATTATGACTTAATTATAGTGCTTTTTATAATAAAAGGTCAATCATCACGAAATTTATAAAGGGGATTAGGGAAGTTGAATCAAAAGATTATTTAAGTATCCCTAAGAAAAAATTTTAAGCAACATCTCTTTCACGATTGTGCGCCTGCTTGCGATCCCTTTCATTTAGGAGAAAGCCAATGAGATAAAAGTTGTTTTTTCTGTGTTAATTCTATTAAGTTACACCTTCATTTACATTTGATTTTTTATTTCTTATCCAGTCTTTAAGGCTTTCTAATGCACAAGTCCAATCCCAACCTTCTTCAAAAGATTCAAGAGCCTGTTCTGCCTGCTCAAACATATAATCAGCAACCTGCAAAATAAATTGCTTGTCTCTATCTTTATACAAGAACTCAAGCGCATTAATCATTTCATAAATAATGAATCCATACCCATTTTCTGTATAACGGATGTACTCAGGGAAATAAAATGCATAGTCAATGGCTTTCTTTATCTCTTCCCAGTCTCCATTGGCAAGTCGCATTCCAATAGATGCACTTAAAGCCCTCCATAAGACAGAATTATATTGTGCATTTAAAAGAACAATTTCAGCCAAATGTTCTTTAGTAAAAGAGTTTAAATACTTTTTCAGCTGATGCATATCCACAGGTGATTTAGGTCCTCTGTTAAGGTACCGAGATTTTTCAGAAGGCATTAACTTCCCCTTGATTTAAACGTTATTCTAATATTCACCCATTGAGCACCATGCTACTTTTGCTACTCGTTGACAAACGAGCATACCTATATTGATCAGATAATACAGTGTTCACAAGGATCATAACAATATTCATCGCATCAAAATGAATGCATTTATGTAGCAATATATTGCTACATAAATGCTACATATCGCTACAATTTCAGAGATTAATAAATTTCACTGGATCACGTCTTGTTTCTGCCATTTTCCTTATTTATAGAAAATTATTATAAATAAGGAACTCTTTGCAAAAAACAAAAGAACTTAAAAAAACAAAACATGAAGAAACCCAAGCCACAACTGAGGACACCCTCTTTTGCCTATTTCAGGATGTGTTTTTTCGGTGTTCTTAGTGTAGCGTTATGTAGCAATACAGTAGCACGAGTTTTGCTACAATTAATTAATCGGATTTATAACAGAAAAAACCGAATTACCCTATGATTTAATGGATAATTTTATCCATCAGGTTTCAATGATTTGATGGTCGTGTAGCAATGTAGCAAATACATTAAATGACAAATTGTTTAGGACATTTTGCGAATAAGAGTCTATATTTGATCCTTAAAGGATATATCGATTATAAAGAAAATGTTTGAGATTCAATCAACCCAAAAGTAAACATTTTCTAAAGCAAGAAATAGACCACGAAGGTTTATGCACATACTAAGACACTTCTGATAATTCTTAAAAAGTCTTAAATACGATAAGAATTTTTAAGACTTTCATTGTTAATGATTAGGCTATCCTATAGAATAATTCTTAAATCCTTTAAGAATTATTAAGAACTTATGAAAAAACACAACAATTGGCATTATGCCCGCCCCGAACTAGCTAAAAAATATCTCGATCTATTTGAAATAGGTCTAACCTCTGCCCGAGGATTATTTGCTAGACGAAGAATGGGAAAAACCGAATTTTTGAAACAAGATTTTATACCTGCAGCTCAAAAGGCAGGTTATATTGTCGTCTATAGTAATCTTTGGGAATTAGAAATTGATCCTGCAACAGCTTTGGTTTCCGAATTTTATAAGACAATTGAGCCAAAAGGATTTAATAAAATTTGGACCAGTTTAAACAAGCCTATAAATATTAAAAAAGTTAAGGCCTCAGGAAAAATTACAGGTCTAGGGGAAAGGACTCTTGAGACAGATTTAGCAGAAACAAAAAAAGGAACCAGTACTTTATTAATGGAAGCAATGAATGCTTTCGATAAAACAAAAGATCAAATGATTTTGGTAATAGATGAAGCCCAAGTTTTGGCATATGAAGAGAACTCTCATTTTGCTCATGCTCTAAGAGCAGCATTGGATATCAGGAAAGAGCGTATAAAAGTAATTTTTGCTGGCAGTTCGGAAACCACTCTAAGACGTATGTTTGGGGTTGCATCAGAGCCATTTTATAACTGGGCGCCTCTAGAACCCTTCGAATTATTAGGAAAAGATTTCGTATTGGCTATGGTCGAAAGGGTAAATAAAATATCGAAATACCCAATGAGTATTCATGACGCTCTTGATGCATTTGAAAAACTGAAGAAGACTCCTGAGTTTTTTCGAAGATACATAGAATACTATTTAAGTAATCCGGAGGAGGGCACGGCTGCAGCTTTAGCGGCTACTAAAAGCAGGGTATTTAGTGATGATAATTTTAAGCGTCAATGGGAAACGTTATTGCCGGCCGATAAAATAATAATGTCAATGATTGCCAATGGAATAAGTGACTTACATGGAAAACTAGCTTTGCAAAAACTCGGTGAAGCCCTTGGAATTGATAGTGTTAATAAAAATACCACTCATAATGCACTAAGAAGATTATCGAATAAAAATTTGATTACTAAAATTGATTTTGGAACTTATCAGTTCGAAGATGAGGCTTTTGCTGATTGGGTAAAGCATTTAGCTGATTAATTTTGAAATCAGCCCAATTAACAAATTAATTTGATATTTCCCAGGGAAGAATAGGTATCAAAAGTATCGCTTCTGAGAATAGCCACGGGTTTTTTATCAATAGAGCTCAATGAAAAATTCACAATTGTCCATGTTTCATTTGTTTGATCATTTACAAAATATACACGGTCTCCAATTTTAAAAGGATCGGTGGTTATTTTACTTGCCTCTTCAATAGATTGGGGTAAAAATTTGCTTATATGAGCCATTTAATGGATGCCTTTAAATTTTAATGAAATGTAAATTTTTTGAGAATTATACATATTAAGGTTAGAAGTGCAACGTCTAAGCAGATAATCCGTTTGCTATTAAAGATTGGGCATGTAAAAATTTTATGACACAAAATAGTAAAAGTACATGGACAAAGATAAGGATAGGAATCACATGAACGATATCAAGTCATTTAAAATAAAAAAAATAGTTCTTCTTAAAATTACTTTTGCGGCAATTTTTTCCTGCACGACACTCAATGCCTATGCTGGCTTGCAATCCTATCACATCAAATACCACAAAGACTCCAAAATAAACAATGTTTCCTTATCCAATACTGAAGTATTAATAGAGTTCCACCGTAGTGGCAATTCACTGGGAAGACTCCTGACAAAAACGAATGAGACTCAAGGCATCACCATCGACAACACTTATGGGAAAAATTTGGTTATTCACGTGCTATTCATCGAGAAAGAGGGAAAAAGAATACGATGTTGGGGAGTATCTGCTGCTAAAACAAATACCATTGAGATTCAATGTGATAAAGTGGTTTCATTGAAAAAAACAAAGGGAAACACTGGAGAGTCCACTGATTCAATCCATTAAATCACTAAGAGCTCTCTGGTTAACAAGTATTGACAAAAAGAACAACGTGGCATGACACTATGTAACCTGCTTGATTATAAGGAAATAAACAAAAATGGCCAATAAAATTCGTGGTAAAGTCAAATGGTTTAATAAAGACAAGGGTTTTGGTTTTATTGAAAGCAGTGGCAAAGACTACTTTGTCCACTTTAGTTCAATTCAAAGTGACGGCTTTAAAACACTTCCTGATGGGGCAACTGTTCTTTTTAAAATGGGAAAAGGACAGAAAGGACCTCAGGCCGAGGAAGTAGAAGTTATCTAATAAATGACCACTATTAGATCTAGGCAAAACCGTTCTGATGACAATAACACTTATTTTTTTACTGTATGAAACCATCAAGGAGGAAAGAAGTGAATCAACGAGTTGCTTTAGTCACAGGGGGCACTGGTGGTATTGGTACTGCCATATGCCAGGAAATGCAAAAGTTAGATTATCAAGTCATTGCCTGTTATTTTAAACAAGGCAATCATGATTTGGCGAAAGAATGGCAGAAAAAACAGGCCATGCAAGGCTTTGATATCGACATTGTCTACGCCGATATTTCTTCCTTCAATGATTGTGAGAAAGTGACCGAATTGGTCATCGAAAAATACGGCAAGATCGATATTCTAGTGAATAATGCCGGTGTTACAAACGATGCCACTTTGAAAAAGATGACTCAAGAACAATGGCAGAATGTCATCCATGCCAATTTAAATAGTGTCTTTAATATGACGAAAACCGTGATATCCACCATGTTGGATAATAGTTATGGACGTATCATCACCATTTCTTCCGTTAATGGACGCAAAGGTCAATTTGGCCAGTGTAATTACGCGGCCACTAAATCCGCATTATACGGTTTTACCAAAAGTCTGGCACAAGAAGTCGCAAAGAAAGGCATCACAGTGAATACCATCTCCCCTGGCTATATTAATACCGAGATGCTTGCTTCTCTGAGGGATGACATTTTAGAAGCGATTGTTGCTCAAATTCCTGTGGGACGATTAGGCAAACCCCAGGAAATTGCTCGTGTTGTTGCTTTCCTTGCAGAAGAGCAAAGTGGTTTTATTACCGGCGCCAATTTTGATGTCAATGGTGGGCAATACATGTAACTCACTCGAAAGTCCATTGAGCGTTTATATTTTAAAGCCGCCATCCACATAAAGGATTTGCCCAGCAATGGGTGCGGCTTTATCAGATGCTTAATAATATCCAGCGGCATGAAAATGGGGGGCTAAAAATTTGTACCTATTCCCTGGTTTTTCAATTTTGATAAGTAATGACCAATTCATTGCCCTATTGAGCAGCACCAATAGAATGCGGATTAGCAAAATCGACAATCAAGCGTTTTTACTCTTCATCCGTCCTTGACTCCTGTTTTATTGTTCAAGAAGAACGCTCTACTTCTGAAGCACATAAGTTCCCGGTGCCGCTGGCAGTGAGGGATTCATGACCGATGATGCAATGCGTTTTTTAGTGTTTTGCTGGACTAACCACGCATGCCATGCTTGCCACCAGGAGCCCTCCCGCTTCTCTGCCATCGCAAGCCAGCTCCCAGGATTTAAGTAAGCCTCGCCTTGTTTATGCTCATGAACACGATAAGAACGTCCTGAGTGGCCAGGTTCACTGATGATGCCCGCATTATGCCCACCGCCAGTGAGAACAAAGGTCACATCCCCTTCTGTCATAAGATGGATTTTATAGACGGATTGCCAAGGGGCTACATGGTCTTTTTCAGTGCTCACCGCAAAAACAGGCAACTGAATATTTTCAGCAGCCACCGGCTTTCCTTCAACGGTGTAACGCCCTTCGGCAAAATCATTCTTTAAAAACAGTTTTTCAAGGTATTCGCTGTGCATTTTATAAGGCATTCGTGTAGCATCCGCATTCCAAGCGGTTAAATCAATCATCCCGCGCCGCATGCCATGCATGTAATCTTGAACCATTTTGGACCAAATTAAGTCATAAGCACGCAACATCTGAAAAGAACCGGCCATTTGCTTGGTATCCAGATACCCTTGCTCCCTCATCATACTTTTAAGAAAATCCACTTGACTTTCAGTCACAAAAAGCATTAATTCCCCAGCCTCAGTAAAATCCCCTTGGGCTGCCACGAGGGTCAAGCTGTTTAAACGTTCGTCCTTGTCTCTTACCATCGCAGCTGCGGTAATCATGGCCAGGGTGCCCCCTAAACAATACCCCATCAGATTGATTTTAGTTTCTGGCAAAAGGGTCGACACCGCATCAAATGCAGCCATAGCTCCTTGCCGATAATAATCATCCATCCCCAAATCCTGGTCCTCTTTGTCAGGATTGCGCCAAGAAATGATATATACGGTGTGCCCCTGACTTACGAGCCACTTCACTAAGGAGTTATGTGGTGATAAATCGAGAATATAATATTTCATAATCCAGGCTGGTAAGATAAGTATCGGCTCTTTATAGACTGTTTTCGTTTGGGCCTCATATTGAATGAGCTCAATTAAATGATTTTGAAAGACCACCCGCCCTGGGGTAATAGCCACTTGTTTCCCAGGGATAAAATGTTCAGAACCTGTAGGTGGTGCACCGGTTAGCTTTTCTAGCCAATCTTCGAATGCGATTTGGCCTCCTTGGATGAGATTAAGGCCCCCAGTGCGCCTGGCTTCATGGAATAAATCAGGATTAGACCAAACAAAATTGGAAGGGGATAGGGCATCAAGGGATTGACGTGCCCAGAACGAAACAATACGTTCCACCTGGTTGGGCAATCCTGGTACGTCCGTTGTGGCGCGTCGCCACCAATCCTCCATCTGCAAAAATCCTTCGGCGAATAAACGCCAAGGCATGGGCTGCCAACTGTCTTTTTTAAAACGCACGTCTTTACCATCCGCAGCACGTTCAACACAAACGATATTATTAATGCAATCCTTGGCATGAAAAAACGGATAAAAAGCAAGTTCCCACAAAACCCCAGGGGATTGGGCCAATTGCCAAAGCCAGGTGGAATAAGAAGAGCCGATGGCAGCAGGACTTATTCCTGCCGTCCATTTAGCCAAGTTGGCTTGCACTAATCGAGTGAAAAATGGAAAGAAGTTATCGGAAGTACCTCTATCAGCCTGTGCACAACACGAGAAATCTACCCCTTCTTGCAATTCTTGACTCTGAGTGAGTATCCTTTCCTTAGGACAACATTGTTTTTCTGATCTCTTCATGGCCACGACATCCCTGGCATTATGCCCTATAATCAACACGATATAATACAGCATAGCACAAGATTTAACCCATCAATTCCGTTTAAGGAGTCTCTCTTCGGAAATAGAAAGGCTAAATAGTCACCCCTTGCTGTCTCCTTGACCAAACAGCGCTCCTACTTTCCTACAAGAAACATTTTCTCATAGATTTTGGTCAATAAAGCGGGGCTTATTAACTTATCCATTTTAGGCTAAATTATTTTTGGTAACCTAATTGGTGTTATTTTTTGATAGGAATGAAATAACATAAAGCTACAGCCCTTTGGAGTTCCTTTCCTCGATAAATTGCGTCATCTGTCCTACTGTTAACGGTTTACTGCTGTAATAACCTTGCACTTCGAAACAGTGACTTGACCGTAAAAAATTGAGTTGTTCTTCTGTTTCGACACCACCCACCACCACATTCAATCCTAATTCTTGCGACAAAGCAATCGTCGATTTGATAATTAAATTATCATTTTCTCTGAGATGAGCATCTTCAATTAAGGTTTGTTTCAGTTTGATGGATTGGACTGGTGAATTTTTTAAGTGAGATAAAAAAGAATAGCCTGAGCCAAAATTATCAAAAGCAAGCTTTACCCCCATATTGCGAAGCGTACTTAATGTATCTTCAATCTTTCCCAAAAAATTGACTGCCGTTGCTTCCGTAATTTCAAGCTCTAACCAATCCGATGGCATTTGATATTCTTGTAAAATGTGCTTCACAGAAGAAATAAACCCTTTGTGTTGAAATTGATGAAGCGAAATATTAATCGCCAGGGTGCAGTTGAAAGGAGCGTAACTCTTTTTCCAATCCACATACTGCCTACACGCGGTTCGTAAGACCCATTCACCAATTGGAATAATCAAGTTAAAATGCTCTGCAACGGAAATGAATTCATCAGGAAAAACAACACCTCGCTTGGGATGTTGCCAACGCAATAAGACCTCCATCCCAACCATAGAATTCGTTTTTAAGTCAACCCGAGGCTGATAAACGAGAAAAAACTCTTGTCGCTCCAAAGCAAGATGCAACTCGGTCCCTATTCCCAAGCGTTTTGAATATTGTTTTCTAAGAGACGGTGTAAAGATTTGGCAATTATTTCGACCACATTCTTTGGCGTTGTATAAAGCAATATCGGCATTCTTACGAAGGGTTACTGCCTCCTCACCGGCATCAGGAAAGTAAGCAATTCCTATACTTAGTCCAATCATGACGGTATGACCTTTAATAAGGAATGGTTGACCCATCTTTTGAATCATAGTATTGGCCACTAATTTTGCCTGTTGTGGATTATTAATTTCTGTCAAAATAACAGCAAACTCATCTCCTCCTAATCGAGCCACACAATCTTCTTCGCGAAGACTTGAGCAAAGACGCTTCGCTACTTCACGCAATAGACCATCACCGACATCATGACCAAAGCGATCATTCACATTTTTAAAAAAATCCAAATCGATGCTTAACAGAGCCAGATGACGACCGTATCTTTTTGACCTGGCAATCTCACGTTTTAAATCCAGTTCAAACTGCAATCGATTGGGTAATCGGCTTAATACATCAAAATGGGCTAATTTCGATAATTTCTTTTGTACGCTTTCTAAATCTTTTAGCGTTTTTAGCAGTTCAGCATTCTTTTTTTCCAAATCCTGGTTCAGTAAATGAAGTTCCCTTGTCTTATTTTCCAACAATAATTCGGCTTCCTCGCGTGCTTTTCTTTCGCGATAATAAGAGCGCTCAAATATTGCTTTGTTCTCATTACTCAAAGGTAATCTCCAAACGACAATGATCATCTTTTTTTAACATGCAGTGAGTCTGCTTAATGGTAATTCTCTTTTTAAAATGTTGAGCGGCTCCTTGGATGAGACCTATTGCAAAATGGCAGAGCCTTCTATGTGATCGATATAACATAACCAATTGTTTTGCAGCAGGCTCTTCATAGCTAATGGTAGGTAATGTTTCATCTGGGTATAACTTTTCTACTTCCACATGAATTGTTCCATCAATGCTTTTTAAAAATTCTTTTAATGTCATGTCCTTTTTTAAAAAAATTGCGTACTTACTCGATAAGATAGGAAACATGTATTCACCAAAGGCCTCTAAAAAAACAGAAGCGTGCTGATTGGTCCTCTTCGCAATGGCCTGAATCAATTGCTGAAGTTCTGTATCCGAGTAAGTGCCGCCTGCTGTATAACTTCCACCACTTGGAAGGTCTAGTGAGGATACGAGTTGGTCCCAGGTTTCTATGCCAAATTGTTCTATAATCATGTTATTTAAGGAGGTAAAAACGATACCTTTCATCTATGGTCTCCAGCATAAAACAAATCTTTAAATCCCTTTTAATTAAGTAGCACGTCATTTCTCAATACTAAAATTGGTTTACCTACAGATGAATTCCTCATGAGTCCGCTCAATTTAACTAAAGAACTCTAACCTACTTTAATTCCTGATAACTATCCAGTGAGTCAGGTATTATTTTCTTCTCCTAATCGTATCAATATAGTTCAAATAACGATTATTTACCGTGTTAAAAATTAACAATGTTAAAAATAACAAAATAGGATTTTATTACCATTTCCTAAACAAAACTCAAAAATGATAGACATACCGTGTGGCTATATATGAAGCATAGCACATATGCTTTTTGAATGAAAAAACAAACCGACTTAATTGTACTAGGCAAGCAAATTCGCAAAATCAGAAAAGAGAAAGGTTTTTCTCAAGAGGGTTTTGCCAATTTCATCGAAATGAATCGGGGTTACTACGGGACTGTGGAACGTGGCGAAGCCAATATAACCATTTTAAATCTTCTAAAAATTCTTAAAGGATTAGATGTCACACCAAATGAGTTGTTCCCGCCCTCAACTTATGTGAGCTTGAAGAGGAAAATAACTAAAAACTCAGCCTCATAAACCATGATGAGTAAGGGGCTAATCTAATGCTTGATAAAGAAGTGGAAAATTGAAATAAAAACCCATGTAAAAAATGCCTGCAGGATAAGGAAAATTAATAAAGTTATAACAAAAGTACTTGTCTTCGTATACTCAATATTTTCATACGATATCAGGCATTAATTATCACTAATAATGAGTGTTCATTGGATCATTTCTAATGGTGTCAATGCCCATGTCTGTGGTGATGATAGCCACCAAATCGCTTCTTAACTGGCATGTTACCTTTTGAATCATCTTAAAATTTCTTCATAAAAGAATGGTAGAATCTTCGCAATAATTAAATACCCTACTTATCGTCTTCCTTAACTCCAACATCTATTCACATCCTTGGCAGTGAATTCAAATAATAATTTGAACTTATATTAAGCTTGGGGAGGTATAGATTCCCTATTCCAAAAGACAACTGATTTTTTCAACAAGTAGTCATGACTGGCACTGCGTATTTCTAAACGGTGCTATATTATATAAATGATTTATAAAATGAGGTGGGTTGTTTTTATATTGATTCTCTCTCACTTTATTTCATTGCAAGGAGCATAGATATGCCAAAGCAGAGACTTATTAAAGCAGTTATTGGGATAATGAGCGCGATACTTTTGTTGATCTCTTGCGCCCCATCAACAACGACCAATAATTCACACCGTGTTTCTCATACTTATGAAGGACACAACACGGGAGGAATAGGTTGGCATTAACATGAACAAGTATGTTTTTTGCTTTTCATCCCCTGTTCATGTAGTGCTATAGTAGGATGTTCAGTCCAAACAATTCATTGAAAAAATAATAAGGAGATTTCATTATGTTAAAAAGGAATGCGTTCATTTTATTGGCCGCTTGCAGCTTGGTTGCCACGCCACTCTTCGCAGAAGATATGCCTTCTGGTTCTCAAATGAATAATATGGGAATGCAAAGCTCTAATCAGCAGTCAACCCAACTGCAAGACGAAATGAAGCAAATGCAAGAAGCACTAAAACAAATGCAGGAGATGCATGATAAGCTTATGAATGCAAAAACAACGGAAGAAAAGAAATCGTTGATGCAAACACAAATGCCCATGATGGAAGAAGGCATGCACACCATGCAAAAAGGCATGAAGATGATGCAAAGTATGCACGATGATACAGCAAAACAACCCGAGATGATGGATCAACGTATGAAAATGATGCAAATGATGACGCAAATGATGCAGATGATGATGGATAGGCAAATGATGGGATGTCCCATGATGAAAAACCAATAACTCCTCTATAAGAGAGGCCTATCCTAGGGTAATTGACTCAAATCACCTGAGCTCTTATGAGATGTCTAAGAGCCCTATTGTCAGTAGCCCATTAAGATTGGCCTATTCAGAGCCTACCTATTTCATTGAACTCTATAAAGGGATGGTTTGGTGTATCATCATATAACCCAGTGACATGGGTGTGCAGATTGATGAGACCTCCTACATAGCTTTTGTTTTTTAGATTTGAGGCGGGCTGTTATTAATTAGCATTTTGCTCTCTGTTTTCAAACTCTGTTATATTAAAATTCCATAAAGTGATGTAAAAATAGAGAGAATAGGACGACACCTAATTCATGGGTCATGAATACAATTGGAAAATGATGGATAAAAACACGGCTGTTGCTCAAAGTCATGGAACTCCCATCGGCAGGATAATCGAAATCAATGGCCCTGTTGTCAGGATACATTGTGATGTACTGCCTCCTTTGCATCAATCTCTTAAAACTTACACGGACAGTGATGAATACATTTTGGAAGTGTGTCAGCACCTTGATGAGCATCATGTGAGAGCCATCACGCTCCACCGTGCCTCAGGATTGCAAAGAGGTTTAATAGTTTATGACCAAGGCACTTCGTTACAAATTCCCGTTTCAAAAGAATGCTTGGGCCGCCTTTTAAATATTTTTGGTGAGCCGTTAGACGGCGGCCCACCATTAGAAACCAATGAATATCGTGATGTTCTAGCCAAATCAGAACCACTTCAAATGACGAGCACTCAAGAAACCATTCTTGAGACAGGAATTAAGGTCATTGATTTACTTTGTCCCTTCGTCAGGGGCTCTAAAACGGGATTGTTTGGTGGTGCAGGAGTTGGAAAAACCGTACTCCTGATGGAATTGATGCATGCCATTATTCAATTGCATCAAGGAACCTCCGTCTTTGCTGGTGTTGGCGAGCGTATTCGGGAGGGACATGAATTGTGGCATGAGATGAAATCCGCAGGCGTAATGGATAAAACCCTCATGGTGTTTGGTCAAATGGACGAATCACCGGGAGTGCGTTTTCGCACAGGGTTATCGGCATTAACTTATGCGGAATATTTGCGTGATACGTTGGGCCATGAGGTTCTTTTTCTTGTGGATAATATTTATCGTTTTGTGCAAGCCGGCAGTGAAATTTCAGGCCTACTCGGCCGAATGCCGGCCAGTGTCGGTTATCAACCCACCTTAATGACTGAGATAGCGGAACTTGAAGAGCGCATGACATCGACTGCCAAAGGAGCAGTGACTTCGGTACAAGCGGTTTATGTTCCGGCTGATGATATGAGCGATCCGGCGGTGACCGGGATTATTACTCATTTGGATTCCATCATCGTACTCTCTCGCGCACAAGCAGGCAAAGGCATTTATCCCGCCGTAGATCCCTTAGCTTCCAAGAGTCAATTTATGGATAAAATCCTATTGGGCGAGCGACACTATTCCATTGCACAAGCCGTACGAGAACACCTTGAACATTATCAAGAATTAGAAGACATGATTTCTATGATGGGGATTGAAGAGCTTTCTCCTAAAGACCGTGCTATTGTGTTAAGAGCACGTAAACTGCAGCGCTATCTTAGCCAACCCTTTCATGTCACCAAGCTTCAAACAGGAATGGAAGGGAAATCGGTTTCATTAGAACACACATTAACCGATTGCGAATCCTTTCTAAGAGGCGATTACGATGAATTTTCAGAAGAAGAGTGTTACATGAGAGGTGCCATGGATAAAGGGAGATAACGACGGACATGGAGCTTTTTACTATCCATCTTAAGAGTGCCACACAATATGAAAAAATCGATAAGGTCATCAGTTTTGTGGGTGAGGATGCTTCTGGGCAATTTGGAATTTTAGCTCATCATAGCCGAATGATGACGTGCTTAAAATTCGGCTTGGCCTGGTTTCGTGATGAAAATCAAGAGACGGAATACTTAGCATTGCCAGGTGCCGTGGTTTATTTCATTGACAATCAATTGCATATTGCGACACGACATTATGTGCGCCATAAAGAATACCAAGCCATACAAAGGGTCCTGGCGGAAGAATTACATTGGGAAGAAAACAATCTATTGCGCACTAAAGAAAGCGTGCATCGTTTGGATGAAGAAATGTTAAAGCGTTTATGGGAATTAAACCGGCAGAACAGCTATGGAATTTAAAAATTCAAACAAGGAACTGGAACAACAAGTGAAACGAAACGTCCGCAAAATCAATAAAGCTAAAAAGGGAAAATCAACGTTATTAGCCCAAACAGTTTACCTGGGTACTTTAGGCTTTGTTTTTGTGTTACCCATCATTGCAGGAGCCTATCTCGGGGTTTGGCTCGATGAGAAAATAAAAGGGTATTCCATGAGTTGGACCATCAATTTAATCCTCCTTGGGGTGATTATTGGTGCCATTAACGTGTATCTTTTAATTAAGGACTAACCGTGGGAGAAGAAGGATTCTTAGCGCATTTTGCCTTTTCAATCGGTGGATTACCCATCACACAAAGCGTCTTAACCACGTGGTTCATTATGATCTCCTTATTCATCATGGCATGGAGTACCACTTACAAATGCTCTCTCCTACAGCCAAGCACGTACCAACTCCTTTGGGAGGGTGTTTTGAGCACCATGTACGATGCGATAAAAGAAGTATTGCCCAACCACGTTGAGTTGATATTTCCTTTTGTAGCCACCTTGTGGATTTTTATCCTTGTTTCCAATTTAATCGGTGTTATCCCGGGATTTTATTCACCAACGGCGGATTTATCGGTGACGGCATCCCTTGCGATAATAACTTTTTTATCGGTACACTGGTTTGGAATTCGTGCCGAGGGGTGGCGAGAGTATTTGAAACATTATATTAAGCCAACTCCTTTTTTATTGCCTTTTCATTTAATCAGCGAAATCTCTCGAACCTTAGCATTGGCCGTCCGCTTGTTTGGTAATATCATGAGCTTGCAATTAACCGCCCTGATTGTCCTCATGATTGCCGGATTTTTAGTTCCTATTCCAATACTCATTTTACATATTATTGAAGCCATCATCCAAGCGTATATTTTTGGCATGCTGGCCTTAATTTACATTGCTGGGGGCATTCAAGCCCATGAGCTTAAAAGCCAAGGAGAATCGTTATGAATGACATAAGTTGGTTTAGTTTAGCGTCAACCGTTATTGCAGCAATAGCCATTGCCATAGGAACTATAGGGCCAGCTCTGGCCATGGGGCGCGCGATTAGTCACGCCTTAGATGCTTTGGCAAGGCAACCTGAAGCCGAAAAATCCATCACCAGAACCTTATTTATTGGTTTGGCCATGATCGAGTCGTTAGCCATTTATTGTTTGGTGATTGTTTTGATTATCCTCTTTAGAAATCCATTATTGTCTTATTTTGTAACGCAACAGGGATAAAACCAATGGAACTCTCTTGGACCACTTTTTCATTAGAACTCATTAATTTTCTTATTCTCATTTGGATTTTGAAACGCTTTCTTTATGAGCCCATACAAAAAACCATATTAGAACGAAAAAAAAGAGTGCAAGAACAATTAGAGACTGCACAAACACTGCACAGGCAAGCAACGCAATTGCAAACAACCTATGAACATCGCCTTGCCGATTGGCAACAAGAGAAAGCGACCCTACAAAACGAGTGGCATGAGGCGATGGAGCAATGGAAATCAGAAGAAAGACTCCGGTTTGAAAAACAATTGCGTCAAGAAAAAGAGCAGGTTTTTTCCCATGAAATGCAAAAAGCCGCAGCCACCATTGAAAACAATGCCAAGGAAGCGTTTCTATTGGCTGGGAAATTTGCTGAAAAATTGTTAATGCCTTTTGCGGATGCCCATCTTGAAGAGAACATCATTAAAAAAACCATTGAGGATCTGAATCATTTTCCGGTAGAACAATGGCAATGGCTCAATACTGTGCCGGAAGAAGAAACCATTTCGATACAAACGGCCTACCCCATCCAAGAACATCAGAAACAGGATCTCTTGCAAGTCATTGAACAATTGTCGCCTAAAAAACTTACCGTCTGTTTCACGGAAAATCCAAAGCTTCTCGCGGGATTAACCCTGCAAATGGGCCCCATGTGCTTGCAAGCCAATCTTCGTGATGAATTAAAATTCTTTACAGAGACAAAAAATGAATTGGCCTAACACCCCTTCTTTTCTTGAGAAGCAACGACAACGCCTTGAGCGCTATCAATTTCAAATCAAGGTATCCGAACAAGGGCGGGTGGTTTCTGTTGGAGATGGGATTATCTGGATTAAGGGCTTACCAAGGGCTGCCATCGATGAAATTCTTATTTCAGAAGATGAGTGCTGTATTGCCATGGTGTTCCATCTCACCGAAGATCTGGTTGGCGCTGTGATGCTGGTACAAACCAAAAAATTAAAGGCAGGCACCCCTATTTTTCCTCTGAAACGCGTATTGAGTATTCCAGTAGGCGATAAACTGCTTGGGCGGGTGATTGATCCTCTAGGCCATCCATTAGACGGCGGTGAGATTCCGCCCCATGAAGAACAAGGATTACTGGATAGGCTGTCCCCACCTATTCTTCACCGCGACTTTGTGAATCGACCATTGTACACGGGAAATAAGATGCTTGATAATCTAATTCCCATCGGAAAAGGACAAAGGGAGTTACTGATTGGGGATAATGGGCTTGGTAAAAGTGCTTTAGCCCTTGACATTGTGATGAATCAAAAAGATAAAAATGTGTATTGTGTCTATGTGTTGATTGGCCAAAAACGTTCTACAGTAAGCTCTACCATTCAATTATTAAAAGAAGCCAATGCCTTGGACTATACGACTGTTGTGGTGGCCCAAGCGACGGCCTTACCAGGATTACTTTATCTAGCTCCTTTTGCAGGGTGCGCCATTGCCGAGCACTGGATGAAAAAGGGCTTAGATACCCTGGTGGTCTATGATGATTTGAGTGCTCATGCCAATAGTTATCGTGAACTGTCCCTTTTACTGCGTAGACCTCCTGGACGTGAGGCATTTCCTGCGGACATTTTTTATCTGCATTCCCGTTTATTAGAGCGCTCCACCTGTCTTTCCCCTGCTATGGGCGGCGGCAGTATGACCGCGTTGCCTATTATTGAAACCAAAGAAGGTGAAATGGCTACTTATATTCCAACGAATCTCATCTCCATCACCGATGGGCAAATCTTTTTTGATGAATCCTTATTCTCTTCTGGATTTCTTCCCGCCATTGATATCACCAAATCGGTCTCACGAGTCGGTGGTAAAGCGCAGCATCCACAAATTAAAAAAGAATCCGGTCGAATGAAACTTGATTACCTGCAATTTCTTGATTTGGAACTGTTCACCCGCTTTGGGGCGAAACTGGATGCCAAAATGCAAAAGCAGATTCAAAAAGGGAGAATTTTAAGAGAAATTCTAAAACAAGAACGTTTTTCACCACTACCCATTGAATTTCAACTCGCATGGCTAATTGCTTACAATGAGGGTTTCTTTGACGAATTGAATTTAGAAGACATCCCCAAAATTCTCAAAAAAATAGAGGGAGAAATAAAACAGAGCACTTTATCCTTGGGAAACCCACGAGAACAATGGGAAAAAGCGATAAAAGAATGGCTAATGGCATAGAACGGACTCATTATCCACTCCAAAGCAATGAGTATCACTTAATACCCGGATGGTATCATGACGAAACGAACCAAACTCAAAGAACATCTTCATACTTTAGAAGAAATTGGCCACATTATGACGGCCATGAAAAATCTTTCTTTAATTGAACTGGGCAAAATCACTCAATGTCTTTCCATGCAGGACAACGTCATTAAAACCATTAGTGAGGTGAGTCATGATTTTTTAAGTTTCTATCCCATGCCCCCCATGAATCAACAAGAAAATCCTCCCTTAGTTTCTATTCTTATTGGCTCAGAACGCGGCTTTTGTGGTTCTTTTAATGATAATGTGCTTCATCAGTTAGACGTGCACAAAGAGCACCATTCTGAATTGGAACCAGCACTCATTCTTGTAGGGCATAAACTGGCATTAAAAATGCCTAATGACCCTCGTGTCATAGCAACAATCGATGGACCCAATGCCATTGAAGAAATCCCAGACGTGATTTCAAACGTGTTACAAACATTAGAAAAAGCCTTATTGCAAAGAAATAAGACATGGCATTCTTGGCAATGGACTATTCTCTTCAATGAGGAAGAGCACAATCAAATTCAAGCAAAAACCTGGCAACCCTTTAAAGAGTTGGATACAAGTCCTGCGCCTTATTTTTCTGTGCCACCCGTTTTGAATGGTTCCAAAGACCAGTTTTTCGCTGACTTGGTGGAGCATTATTTACTGGCCATGTGTTATTCGATTTTATATCAATCGTTTTTTGCGGAGAATCATCAAAGACTGTTTCACTTAAACCAGGCATTAGATCGCTTAGAAAATAAAAAAAATGCATTAAACCATCGTCTCAATTTACTGCGCCAAGAAGAAATTACCGAAGAAATTCAGAATATTGTACAAAGCGCCGAAGCGATTATTGGTCATGAGCTCACATAGAAAGACAAGGTAAACTATAATATACTGATTGGACTGGGTTTCTAATCAATGAAATGAATTTTCTATAAATTCGTAGTCATCCCTTTCGAGTGATTGGAAATCGGTTACAGAATAGTGAATAAACTCATATGAGGCGGGAAAACACTCGTGCAGACTGCTCCACTTTAACCATTTTTTGAATCGTCATGTTAAGTGAGCTTTTGGAGAGAAAGGATGCTGTTTCAATACACTAAAAAGTTTACCTTACTTCGATGGGTTCGAACATTATCCATTTCTTTCCTGTTGGCGATGGCCTCTGTTTCCTTTGCACAACCCACAGCGGATGAGCATGCCGCACATCATCCAGGAGAAAAGGAGAAAGAAGGCGAGGGAATGAGTGGCATGATGAAAAATATAGGGACTCCCTCTAAGGAGCTTTACCCTTCTTTAATGAGTTTACCCACATTATCCCCTGAAAAACGCCTTGAAATTCAACAAAAGGCACACCAGCGCATCACCTCAGGCATCGCGCTCATGAAAGGTGGGCTTAACGAGCTTTTGTTGGCATCCAGCACTAACAATTACGCTAAAATGCAGGAAGCTTTAGAGAAATTACGAGAAGGGATTGCGCAATATGAGAGTGCACTGGCCGCACTTCGCGCCCTTTCTGAAGGAAAAAATCCAAGCGACATCGCCTTGCAGTGGTTTAAACGAGAAATGAATCTTCTTCCAACTAGTCCGCAAGCCGAGAATGTCTTAGGGGGGCCTTTTTTTCATTTAACGATTATTGCGCTATTTGCTCTGTTTTTTTTGGTCATGATTTGGATGTATTTTTTCAAAATGAGAAGAGCGGCTGCTTTGCTCGATCGCTTAATCCAACAAAATACGGCTGCTCCTTTGGATACCTCACCCCAATTCTCAAAAACACCTGAACCAACCCCTTCCTTAACATCAGTGGAGCCCATTAAATCCTCTCAAGCTTCTAAAGTGCCATCAGAAACAGCCCCAACTACCCCTCCTACCTGCCCCGCGCATAAATGTCCAGTCCCCCAATTTCCGGTCATGAGATCGCTCACCGAACCGGAAGAGAAATGGGAAGGACAACTTCGTGTTTGCCGTATCTTTCAAGAAGCACCAGGAATCAAAACGTATCATTTGGCATCAACCCATGAGGTGGCTTTGCCATTTACCTATTATCCTGGCCAGTTCATTACGCTCACCGCCTTAATTAATGGTAAAACGATAAGACGCAGTTACACCATGGCGTCCACCCCAACCCAATTGCATTATTGTGCCATCACGGTCAAGCGGGAAGAACAAGGCGTGTTTTCCCGTTATTTGCATGACGAAATTAAGGAAGGGGATTTACTGGAGGTGATGGGACCTAATGGTAAATTTACTTTTACTGGGGAAGAGGCAAAGAGCATTGTACTGATTTGTGGCGGGGTCGGCATTACCCCCATGATGAGTATCATCCGCTATCTCACCGATATTGGATGGCACAATGACATTTATTTGCTGTATTGTTGTCGCACGACGAGTGAGTTTATCTTTCGCGAAGAATTAGAGCAACTTCAAGAAAGATACCTGAATCTCCATGTGTATGCGTCGATGCTGCGTTCAGAGGGAACCGTTTGGATGGGGTTACAAGGCCTATTTACCAAGAATATCATCAGCCATCTTGTCCCTGATATTGCCTCTCATCGTATCCACGTTTGTGGTCCTCCTGCGATGATGGAAGCTATCCTTGGTATCTTAAAAGAGCTTAACGTGCCCGCTGATTTGATTCTAACAGAAGCATTTGGACCAGAAAAGAAACCAGAAATAGTCCAAGAAGACTTCATCAAAGCCGATACCCGTGCGATGGTTTCGTTTAGGAAATCCGAAAAAATGGTTCCAATTCTGCCGGACCGTACCCTTCTTGAAATCGCTGAAGCCAATGGGATAGCGATTGATAATGCGTGCCGAACCGGGCAATGTGGGTTATGTAAAGTGAAATTGCTGTCGGGGGAAGTGACCATGGCTTGTGAAGATGCACTTTCCAAGGAAGACAAACAACAGGGGCTTATCTTAGCCTGTCAGGCCAAAGCGACTCAAAACATTGAGGTGGATGCTTAATGAATGCGCAAGGACGTATGATGGTTTTGGGGTTAGTACTTCTAATGCTTATTACATGGCTAGGCTTTGCAGTCCATACGTCTTCTCGTTTTGCCGGGAGTTTTTGGGGTGGTGTGTTTGGGGTGAGTGGCTCGATATTGATGCTGATTCCGCTCCTCTA
Organism: Legionella sp. PATHC039; assembly: GCF_026191275.1. NCBI lineage: Bacteria > Pseudomonadati > Pseudomonadota > Gammaproteobacteria > Legionellales > Legionellaceae > Legionella > Legionella sp. PATHC039. Next base: position 147,897 of record NZ_JAPHOP010000002.1, on the reverse strand, counting down.
CCTCTTTGTTAAACGCATTTCATTTTTGAAAAATTGGGTAACACACTATGTGTCCATGAATACGCTGTTGTCGTGGCATATTTACACAGGTATTATCGGCTCGATTTTAGTCTTGATTCATACAGGACATAAATTTAATAGCGCGCTAGGCATTGCTTTGACTGCTATGACGCTCATTGTCACGCTCAGTGGTTTTATTGGCCGTTATCTCATGGGCTTTATGACTCAGGAAATCGATGAAAAAAAGACAATCCTCTTGGGATTACAACAGCAATACCAAATCGTAGCTCAAGAATTACAAGCAAGCGCACACCCCAAGCAAAACATCGGGAAATTACATCTTATGACAGCTCGCTTTCTTTCCTGGCTTCTTGAAGACACCGCACTGGATGGTCAGTTAATCAAGTCAGCAGAAGTACGCGCTTTGTGTTTAGCAGATGCCATCTCTGAGCTGGAATACGCCATTCGTTTTCACGAGCACTTCAAGCGCCTGTTTCAAAAATGGTTAACCTGTCACATTATTACAGCACTGGTATTGTATGTTCTGCTGGGTTTGCACGTTTGGTCTGGAATTTATTTTGGATTAAGGTGGTTTCAATGAAGCTGAGTTGGGCTACCCTCGCTGCCCTTACCGTAATCGCGGCACTGTCTTTTATGGCCTATTATCTGTCTTCTCATGGAGATGAGGTGAGCAGTTTGACGAACGTAGCGGAGTGGCAAAGAATGGCAAGCCCCGGAGAACTTTCCAAAGCCCACTCGTTTTTAAGTCACAACTGCACTGCATGTCATACGCCTGTGAAAGGGGTTGAGGCAGCGAACTGTAACGTCTGCCATGCCAACAACGAATCTCTGTTAAAACGCCAGCCGACCTCCTTTCATGCCAACATAGGCAGTTGTGTTGAATGTCATAGAGAGCACCAGGGCAGAACAGCACGTATCACCCAGATGGATCACAATGCTTTGGTTTCGTTAGGACTTCAGCAACTTCGTGCCTTTTCAAATGCAAATGATGAAGAAGAACAGTTGATTATTAATCAAGTTATGCTCTTTTTAGCGCAGAACGAATCCAATAAGTCCACATTACGGGTCAACCCCCATTCATCACCTCAAGAACTGACTTTACGCTGCGCCTCATGTCATCAAAACAAGGACAAGCACTTTAAGTTATTTGGCGACGATTGTTCTGCTTGTCATGAAACGGCTCATTGGAGCCTCTCTGAATTTAGGCACCCATCTCCGAGTTCAATGGATTGTGCTCAATGCCACCAAGCGCCACCCAGTCATTATATGGAGCATTTTAATATGATTTCAAAAAAAGTGGCTCATGAGCATGAAGCCCGTGTCGATCAATGCTTCCTTTGCCACCAAACCACGTTGTGGACTGATATTAAAGGAGTTGGGTTTTATAAGCATCATTGAGGGACTCCTTCTCTACAATGGAAAATTGTAAGTGCCATAACAATTTATTATGGCACTTACCAGGACTATTGATTGGGTGACTGTTTCTGCATCGGTATTTGATGTTGCATCAACAGAGGCATACCAGTAGGCGTTTGAATATATCCTTTATGCCAATACACAGTGGCATAATAAGCACTACAAATCATTCCTAAAATCGCAAAGAGAACGATGAGCCAACCAAAAACTTTTGCCAACGAAATACCGAAACCTTCGTGACGTGAAGTCCAGACAACCAAAATAATACCAAACGCTATAGCAATCAAAGACAACATCTGAGCCACATGAAATAGGAATGCTTCACCTGACATCATTGGCATCTGGAAATAGCCTGCATACCAGTATTTAATTGCGTAATAAGAACTGCATAATTCCCCTAAAATCCCAATAATGACAATCAGCCATCCAAATACTTTGCTTAATCCAGTACTGTTGCCTTCATTACGTAATGCCCAGACGACCAACATGATTCCAAGCGCTATTGCGATAAGGCCGAGCATCTCGGCACTGTGAAACATAAACATCATGGTGCACCTCCTTTACTGTCTTGTTGTTTACCAAAACGAGGTATAAACCCAGGAGTAACCGCAGCGTAGCGTTGATATTCCTCACCAAACTCCGCCAAAACCTCTTTTTCTTCCCTACGTGCGAGACGAACATACATATAAACCAGTATAGGAAACATGATTAAGGTCAGAATGGTTGGCCATTGCAATAAAAAACCAATCATCACCAGAATAAACCCATCATATTGCGGATGACGAATTTTGGCATACAGCCCACTGGTTGCAAGTTGATGCTTCTTTTGAGCACGATAAAGAGTACCCCAGGCGGATGCAATCATCCAAAGACCGCCGATAATGAAGACAAAACTTAAGATATGAAAGACATCAAAATGGGGATCACCTTTCAAGCCAAGCAGGGTATGGAGTAAATGACCACTGTCATGACCGTATAAATCTACTCCAGGATAATATTTAGAAAGCCATCCTGACAGAAAATAAATGGTTAAAGGAAAACCATACATTTCGGTAAAATAAGCGATGACAAACGCAGAAAAAGCACCAAAGGCGCGCCAATCTCGCCTTGTTTTAAACGTGGTGGTAAAACTGTACGCAAACAAAATGAAAATAGCCGAATTGACAATGACCAATAACCACAAACCATAGGCATACGAAGTATGTTCCATTTTCGATTAATCCTTATCCTCAGACGAGTCGTCCTCATTATCAGACTTATGATGATGCTCCTCTTCATGACCTCCATGTCCTCTATGCATAAACAGATGCATTAGTGGACAGAGTAAGACTAACAGCAAAAAAGGCGAAGCCCCAAGAAAACTCGCAATGTGAGCACCATGCTCTACAATCAAGAAATAGCCAATAATCCCAATAATGATGATGGCCACCATACCAGAAGGAGAACTCCAAAAGTGCATCTCTTTTTGTGGTTTTGATGACTGCGGGTGATGCTTAGGTTCAGGCGACATGATGTGCCCTCCTTTGCTCATTAAATTTTATTAGTATAGTCCATCCTGATAAAAGATTGCGCCAGTAAAGTATCACCCATATATTGTTCAAATTTCGAACTAAAGTGCTATCTTGTCTATACTTAGATTGATAAGTATTGGATTTAGACTAGCTTAGAAATAACGCTATCACATCCTTTACAAGGAGCGGCAATATGTGGACTTTAAAGACGTTGAAGCGGTTTGTTGCTGTAGCCGCTTTGATAGGCTCAACTGCTGTAGCCGCTGCTTTTGATACCTCAGTCAAAAATGATTCCCAATTAGGTTCTATGATATTGGCTGCCAGTGTCCATCATCCACCTCATTGGACACCTCATGGTGGACATGGTAAGTGGCATTGGGATGGACATAGATGGCATTGGATTCAATACCACTACAAGTGGCATCATAACTGGCATCAAAATTGGCACCAACAAAACTGGCATCACGGTGGACAAGGTGGACACGGCTGGCAAGGCGGGCATGGCAGCGGACATTAAGAAGAAGGGAGCTCATTCTCTTGATGCGTGGTACTGTATTAACATGTTGTTAAGAGGTTTTTTTTGTGCCAAATATATTCAGTCAGGTAAATCAGTCACCGTCATAAAGACGTGGGGAAGGACCTTCTAATCTTTGGGGAGAGTAAGCCTAATACCCCAATCAACACCAATAATAGGACAATGAGCCCCAGTAAGAAGAGGCATGAAATTCAAGCAGGATAACTCTCCTTATAGGCTTAGGCTTAAATTTGAAAAATATCCGCGAGTTCCTTGGGCTGTAACTGCTTTATCGTATCGACTCAAGGCATGAATGTATGCCGCTTGCCGCATATCTGTTTGATATTGTTCCATCAGCTGCCAAATATTCTTGAATTCACGGGATATGATAGTCTGTAATTCTTCTTGAACTTTTTCCATACTCCAATAATAACCTGATTTATTTTGAACCCACTCAAAATAGCTTACGATGACCCCACCCGTATTGGCTAATATGTCGGGTACAATTAATACTCCCTTTTTCTGCAATAGTGCATCGGCCTCTAAGGTTATTGGACCATTTGCAATTTCAATGATTATTGGCGCCTTAATTCTGGCTGCATTTTCTTGGGTAATTTGATTTTGTGCAGCAGCTGGGATAAGTAAATCGACATCGAGTTCCAATAACTCTTCATTCGTAATGGTAGCATCCTTCGCAAGTTTACAAACAGACTCTTTGCAATATATGGACTGCACCTCTTTAGAGCTGTTTTTTATTTCAATCATGCGAGGTATATCGATGCCTTTGGTATTATAAATTCCTCCTTTCGAATCACTTATCGCAACAATTTTATAGCCATTGTCGTAAAGCAGCTTAGCAATACTTTGTCCCGCATTACCAAATCCTTGAACAGCAACTCGTAGCTCAGAAGACTGCCATTTTTTCTTTTTTTCAAGAATTTTAATGCAATAGTAGGCACCTAGACCGGTCGCACCCTCACGCCCCAAGCACCCTCCCAAAGAAATAGGCTTGCCTGTGATTACCGCTGGACTATTTTGCCGAACAATGGTGGCATACTCATCCATCATCCAGCCCATGATCATCTCATTGGTATACATATCAGGAGCAGGGATGTCTTTGTCTGGTCCAATAAAATCCGCTATTAACTCAATGTAGCTTCGACTTAATCGCTCCAACTCCATGCGAGATAATTGTTTTGGATCAACAATTACCCCACCTTTTGCACCACCAAAGGGGATGTCGACGACAGCGCATTTTATTGTCATCCATAATGCAAGAGTTTTTATCTCATCTAAATCCAATTTTGGATGAAACCGTATGCCCCCTTTCATAGGACCACGGCTGTCATTATGATGGACTCGATAAGCTGTAAAAATTTTTAATTCACCATTATCCATCCGAACTGGGAGAGATACTTCCAGACAGGATTTAGGGTGTTTCAGTTTCTCTAAAGCTTCGGAATCAATACGACAAAATGAAGCGGCCTTATCAAGCCGTGAAAGAGCATCTAAATACATACATTCCTCCAATTAGTGCATTCACGAGGTTTCTTCTGGACAAACCATGGGTACTAACTATTTGTTATTTGGCCTACTCTGAACTCAAAATAATTTCAAACCCATGAGCAAGAGCGTGGGCTTAAACCGGTACTTTTATCTAGTGCACCAGGACTCCAGTATCCTGGTATAAGCAACTCACGTGACCGTTTAAAAAAGAACAGCTACTCCTAACGTGATTGTATCTTGAGTGGTAGGCTCTCCTTGACTTCGAAGAATTCTCTTAAGAGCACCATATTCTTCATCATGTTCGTACTCTGTAAAAATATTAAGCCCTGGCTTAAGACGATAATAAGGCCTAAGGATGTAACGCATTTGGTTTAAGCCATTGCCAATCTCGTTTTTGACGACGGTATGAGTGGCCAGAATGCTGCGAAGCCCAGTGAGGAAGAAGAAGTTATTGGTCAGTTGGTTAGCCCGTGCTAACTGAATGTCAAACTTCACACTGCCATCACGATAATACGTTCTAATATTGGTATCAATATACCAAGGCATTAACCCTTCAATACCAATACCAGGTTGCCAATAAGGGCCTCCGGGGCGATAAAAATAATTGACTCCTCCTTTAACTGCCCAAAATTGGCTAATCAAATGCCAATAGAACACATCGATATCTGCGTTTTCAACGGTTCCTTTATAAATTTCAGCGTCCTCAGTATACAACTGGAGCTTATTGTAATCTGGGCCATAGAGGCCTCTAAACGTCATTTCCTGAGCATTATGAAAAGGATCTTCACCGAGTTCAATATAGCTTGAACGATAGAAACCTTGATGATGCCCTGCGGGGTGTTTGATGAGAGAAGCATCCAGTGGCATGACTTCGTCTTCTCGTACGACCGGCCGATTGATGTAGGCTTGCTGATAGGCGTAATTGTCTGGCTTTCGAGTGCCTTTGGCAATCTCAATGATGGTGGTGTATTGAAATACCCGCGCCATGCCTGCGGTCATGTGCAGAAGATGGTGGCAATGGAAAAACCATTGGCCGCTGGCTTCAGTATCAAAATCGGCAACGGCAGTAGCTCCTGGAGCCACCTCAATGGTATGTAATAAGGGATCGTAAGCCCCATGACCATTGCGTAAAATAAACCAATGACCATGAATATGCATGGGGTGACGCATCATCGAATTGTTGGTAAAAATAATCCGATAACGCTTGCCTGGCTCAATCAAAATCGGTTTGGCCTTGTATTCTGGTAGGCCATTAATAAACCAGATATAACGGTCCATATAACCAAACAATTCCATTTTAATAATCCCATCGACTGGTTTATTCGGATTATTGGTTTTCACTGCTGCTTTTAACTCTTGGTATTTGGTTCCTAAGGTGGTGGCTTTTGCTGAATCAGGCGGCTCTATTTTATCGCCTATGATGGTCGGCTCAATAGGCATCTGCATGTTCATGGAATCATTCATCGACATGCCATGTTCCATAGGCCTATCTGACTTCATGTTCCTATTCATAGACATGTCATTAGCAGAGTGAGATGTCTTACTCTGGCTCATTGCGCTATGATTCATGTCCGGCATAGCCATGCTGTTGTTCATTGCGGTCGACGAGGAGTCAGACTTCATTTGAGCAGAGTGAGACTTCTTACTCTGACCCATTGCGCTATGATTCATGCCCGGCATGGCCATGCTCTTGTTCATTAAGGTCGACGAGGGGTCAGATTTCATTTGAGCAGAGTTAGGCGTCTTACTCTGACTCATTGCCCCATGATTCATACCTGGCATGTCCATACTCTTGTTCATCGAGGTCGATGAGGATTTGGACTTCATTGATGAGGTGTGAGCGGAATGATTGGATGCATTGTCCATTTTCTTTTGGATAGTCTTAGAGGACATCGAATGATTAGCACTTTGCGAACTCATTGCTTGAGAGTGCGAAGGCATGGTCATGGAGGGTTTCATCGCCGTTGATGATGTTTTTTTGTTCATCAAGGCGTGTTGTTGATTTCCACTCATCCCCCCGCTATTCATAGACTGCATCATGTTGGCCATCATTTCTCTTGTGACAGGAAGTGGCTCAGGGAAAGGAGTCACGTGCTGATAGTTGACGACTTGATTAGGATGAGTCACTAAAGCCCCATACGCTTTGCCCAGCGTGTCAATCGACTCGGCATAAATAATGTAAGGCTCGTTTTTTTGAATGGTCACCAGGATATCATAGGTTTCACCTGGTGCAATCCAAAAATCCTCAATGGGATAGGGGGTTACATCATTTCCCTGAATATGCACCATCTCCACTTTGGCATCAGGAATTTTAACACGATAGATGGTGCTTGCTCCTGCGCCAATGAAGCGTAGCCGCACCCTATCCCCTACTTTCACAGGGGCGGTCCAAGGATGAGATTTAGGGTGACCATTTAATAAATACGCATCATACGCCACGTCACTTAAGTCATAGATACTCATGCGCATTTGTTGCATCATTTTATAATCAGCAATTAATTTTTTACGCTCTTCGGATGACGCTTTACGATAATCATGAAGAAACTTCATAAGCGAGGGTTGTAGGGGAAATCGAGGACCGTAATAGTCGCCGTCTTTTTTTAAATTCGCAAGTACTTGTTCCGCAGGGGTGTTGCTCCAATCGGATAACACCACCACATAATCTTTGGTGTAGTGATAGCTTGGAGGATTAGGCGGGTCAATAATAAAAGTCCCGTATAAGCCTTCTTGTTCTTGAACCTTGGCATGGGCATGGTACCAATAGGTCCCTCGTTGGTAAAGCTTAAAGCGATAATGGAACACGCCTCCTGGGGGAATTGGTTTTTGACTCACCCCGTCCACCCCATCCATTTGCCAAGGGACTAAAAGACCATGCCAATGAATGGACGTTCCCTCATCCAAATGGTTATACACATTGATGGTGACATCGTCCCCTTCTTTAAAATGCAACGTCGGTGCTGGAATTTGCCCATTAACAGCAATGGCGCGTCTTGGTTTGCCTGCAAAATTCACCGTTTTATAAGCAACCACCAAATTAACCGTACGCTTTGCTCCACCTGTAATAGTTAGAGGCGTCACCGCTTTAGGAGATTGTTTTTTAGTGGTAGGTTGTTCCATTTTGTATTGTGCAGGTTTCGATTGAGATGGTGTACTCTTCGAGGAAGTTAACGGTTGTGTTGAGGCACCATGTTGCTCATGCTGGGCAAACACAGCAGAAGAACCGAGCAGTAAAAAGGAAAAAATAAAGCAATAATTCCTAATTGAACAACGCAAATCCTTTTGTAACATGTTTCCATCCTTCCATAAAAATCGTATTAATGCGGTGATACCGTCTTTTCTGCTGTGACAGGCAAAACACCATACCCATGCCGATAGACTAATTCCGCCCCATACCAAGCGGTTGTGAGCAACAGCACTTGCACAAGGAATAAAGCCATTAAGAAGAGCAGCGTCGGTTTTTGGTGTTTAATATAACGCCAAACAACCCAAAACGCCATAAGTAAAATGACACTTGCAGTAGCCAGTGCCCAGTTGCGGTGAATCACTTTTACGGCGTGCGCCATAGCACCATGTTTTACCGTATAAAAGGCATAAAACCCAGCGGACACGGTGGTCATCGTGCTCAATGCGGCCAGCCATAAACACCAACGCGCCACAATTTCCAATTCGACAATCAATGGCTTGGTGTTCCAATGAATGTAAGAGGATACATAGGTTAGGGCATAAAGAATCACCGAAACAGTAAATAAGGCCACGGTAAAATGGACAAAAATGGGGTGCCAATTGGGGATAATTTCTATCATGGTCGATGCGTTCCTTATTCCAGTTTGGGGAACCAACATCCCATTCCCTCGTTTCTTCTTATAAAAAAATAGCCAAATGGCTATTCAGTTGACCCCTTTTTATTTCTTATTTTTGTTCATTGAATCGTATCCGTTATGCTAAATGTCAGAGATGAAAATAGCAACAATAAACCGGGTTGTCTTTAGTCGTTGGCAAGGACAAGAACAATCATTTTGAAGGAATTGTTATGAACGCTAAGGATTGTTTTGTAGAGAATGACTACGAAGAAAAAGCTCGAGAAACTAACCCTCTTTTTGATGAGAAAGGGGTTCATGAAGCGGACTTAGAGAGTGAAATGAACCTTGACGAGGAATTTGATGCCATACGCTCCATGAATTAATTTCCTCGCCTGTTAATCGGGATCCTTATAAAGGGCTTCAAACCAATTTGCCATCACGTCATTACGCATGATTCGGGAGGATTCCAACGAATCCCTCATCATCTGCGCAACACCATGCTCTATTTTTTTAAAACAATTGCTCTGTGTAGCCATGCGGCGATTGGCTTGAATGGGTGGGCTTAATAGTTCGATTGCTTTCATCAGCGGATTCACTTTTTCAGAAAACACATAGCGACTTAGGCGCATGGGATGCGTTTTCTCAAGGCACCAGGATAAAAAAGGATTACTTAAGCTCTGCACGGAAGGTTGGATAACTTTTTGATAAATCGAGTCATTGGCTTCGGATGTTTGACGAACCTTGTCAAACTGTTGCGTGGAGCTCGTTGTGCAAAGTTCTGTGAGTTCGCGCGCTTCAAAACGCACATGATATTGTTCTTTACTGCAATCGGGATCGCCTGTTGGGTTAACGATTATCATTTCATAAAGCCCTGGCTGCAATTGCTCAATGGCATCACTATGCTCTAAAATAGCACGATGGTGCAAACGAACGACCTTAGCCGATACAAAGATTCCTAAATGCCCAACGGAAGGATGAAGCAGATACACCACTCGCTGTTTGGCCTTCTTCAATGCTTGTGTCGTAGGATAAATTGTTCTTATCCAATGTAAAGCCTGCCTCGGTGGGGTAATTTGATCGCCTTGGGAAGCAAAGAGAACAATAGGGCTTTGAATGCGTTTCAAATCGTAAACACATCCTTTATGAATCCGCATTTCACCGCGCTCTAGTTGATTGCCAATAAAAAGATTATTCACGGTGGCCATTATCTCTTCCTGGCTAAATTGGTAAAACCCATTCCACCAGCGTTCAAACTCCAAGAATCGCTCCTGCTCTGTGTCAATTTCATCAAATAAGCCATAATACTTATCCCAAATGGCTGTGGTGGGATTGAGTAACTCAAAATTAGAGACCAACCACGCCCCATCAAAGATCCCTTCTTTTAAATCCGATAGAAAACGGGCACTCCAGGAGCCACCCAAGAGTCCCCCTAATAACTGCATGGGATTGGCTTCTTCTTCGCTGTTGGACCAATAAGAAACCGGTGAGCCATTCATGACTGTCAAGCCAACCGATCTCGCGCAATCAGAGGCCAATAAAGCCAGCATCCAACCGGCTTGGCAATTGCCATAAAGAATGGGGGCTTTACCTTCATGCCAGGCTTGGACTTTTTCAACAAAATGGCGCAAAGTCATCAGGACATCGGCGAGCGTTTGATGAGGCACAGGATTAGGATAAAAAATAACAAAATACACAGGATGACCACTATGAAGTGCTACGCCCACTTCAGAGTCCCGTTTGAAACCACCAATCCCTGGCCCATGGCCTGATCTGGGATCCACAATAATCACCGGATGAGCATGAGGATCAAAACACTCTTCAAAGCACACATCACCGACCTCAAGAATTTTAACCAATGCATAATTGGTTTTGGGTTCCAATGATTTCCCATCCAAAACTAATTCATATTTGAAATTAAGCAGTGGTGGCAACCCTTGTTGTTCGTGCTCCATCATATTATTGGCGCGTTCACGCAAGGTATCCCAAAATAAAATAGAACGCTGCCAACAATCCAGTTGATAAGAAATAAAATCATGCCCCATTTGATAAGGCGAATCGGTGTTTTCCTTGTCCATGCGTCACCACCATCCTGAATAATCCACATCTTTATCTGTTGTGGACAGATTTTTACAAAAATGTTCAATCCATTGAATTCCTGCACCCCTCATGACTCATTCCTTGATTAATTAGGGGCATTGGGAGTATACAGCGCACGCAGCTGTGCTAACACTTTTTGCAATTTTTGCCAGTTGGCTTGCGTCCCTTCTTTATCATTGGCATCTCCTGTTTTATCAAGACGAGTCGCCAATTGACCAACATAGCTTAGATTTTGTTGCAGTGTCTTTTTCTGCTCCTCTGATAAATCCTTGCTTAAAGCAGGTAATGCATTGGCTAAATCACGAATGGCAAACGCATGCTCGTGTATGGACGTTAAATCATCCCCGCCTAATATTTGATTAATGGATGCAGAATGCTTGTCTATTGCTTCCCAAATGGCTGGGACGGTTTTAGGAATAGATTCAGTTGGATTAGCAAAAACCTGGGAGCTCCCGAAAACCATCAAAACACTGGCTATAAGCCCCAACCAGAAGTGGTTTTTTTGTTTCAAAGTAATGTGCTTCATGTTATTTCTCCTTGTTCTGTTTCATTGAATTGCATCCGTTTTTTTCGCCATACTTCAATGGCGTTATACACCGTAGGTACTACCAACATATTGAGAACCGTAGAAGTCAATAACCCACCTAAAAGCACTTGGGCCAAAGGTCGTTCAAGTTCCTTTCCGGCAGGCGAACCCCACAACAAAGGAATCAAGCCCAGTGCCGCTGTAGCAGCTGTCATTAATACGGGCACCAAGCGGTCCATGGTGCCATCAATGACCACCTGCTCCCGAGTTTTTCCCTGCAATCGTAATTGATTATAGTGGCTCACCAAAATAATGCCATTTCTCGCCGCAATTCCAAACAGCGTAATAAACCCAATCATGGCGGCCACACTCATCTCGCCACTCACCACAAACAATGAAATGACCCCACCAATAAGTGCCAAGGGCAAATTAAACATCACCAATAAAGCCTCTCGAAACGTCCCAAACGCTTTATGCAGCAAAATCAGCATCACAAAAATCACCAAGCCACCAAAAACCAAAATCACTCTGGAGGCTTGTTGCTGGCTTTCAAATTGGCCGCCGTATTGAATAAAATAACCAGTGGGTAGTTTGATTTTTTCCTGCACTTCTTGTTGCACTTCAGCAATCACGCTACCTAAATCCCGCCCCTCCACATTAAAAGAAATCACCAGCAACCGTTGCACGTTCTCACGATTAATTGCAAAAGGTTGCGGTTCCAATGCAATCTCAGCCACAGCCCGCAATGGGATTTGCGTAATGGTATTTTGCCCCACGCCATGAGCATCAATCAGCATGTTTTGAATGTTCTTGACGCTGTCACGCCCTGGTTTATCCATTCGAAGATACAAATCAAACGTGCGTTGCCCCTCTAAAACGCTGGAAACACTCACGCCATTCAGAAGCACTTGCACGTCTTCCGAAATCTGCCCCACATTGACTCCATAGCGCGCTGCTTTTTCGCGATCGAGTTGAATCACCAATTGAGGGACTTTAATCTGTTGTTCCTTATTCACATCCACCACCCCTGGTACTGATTTTAACAGGGTCTCCATCGATTGTCCTAGTTCATTGAGTGTGGATAAATTATCCCCAAAAATCTTAACGGCCACTTGAGCGCGTACCCCAGAAAGCACTTCATCCATACGATGAGCAATGAATTGCCCCACGTTAAATACGGCTCCAGGAATATTCGCCAAATCCGCACGAATGCGACGCAGCAATTCATCAGGTCTCATGGACTTGTCTTTATCAAAGTTAAGAAGCACATCAAATTCACTGATGTTGGGTGGTAGCGCATCTTCATCAAGCTCACTGCGCCCTGCCCGCTGCGCAATGGAAATCACTTGCGGATAGCGAAGCAATGCTTTTTGTACTTGTTGACCTAAACGCATGGATTCATTAAGGGAGGTTCCCGGCAAGGTACTCATCACGACAATAAAGTTGCCTTCATGAAACTCCGGTAAAAAAGACGTGCCAAAAAAAGGAAGTAACGCCAGTGCAAAGACAAAAGCCGATAATGCAAACGCAAGAACCATTTTGCAGTGGGCAATAGACCATTGGAGTGCTGTTAAAAAATGCTTTTTAAGCCACAAGACAAAGCGAGTTTCGGACTCCGCCTGATGGTTACCTTCCTTTTCTACGGCATAATGCCGTTCCTTATTCGATAAAGCGTGCAGACTCACTTCAACATCTTGCTGTTTTTCTTGACCACACACCAGTAACCAGTAACACAAAGCAGGAACCATAGTGATGGAGACCACGAGAGAGCCCAATACCGAGGCAATGTAGGCAATGGCTAAGGGGCTAAAAATATGCTCAGCAATCCCCGATAAAAAGAAGATGGGTAAAAAAACCAAACTAATGATAATCGTGGCATAAACCACTGAACTTCGAATTTCAAGCACCGCATCAAAAACTACTTGTATGGTGGGTAAAGGATGGGCTTCCTGACGATTAATCCGTAAACGGTGCACCACGTTTTCCACCGTAATGATGCCGTCATCGACTACTTCTCCAATGGCAATGGCCATACCACCTAAGGTCATGGAATTGATGCCAATACCAAAATAATGAAGCACTAGAATACCCACTACGAACGAAACGGGCATCGAAAGGAACGTAATAAACGAAGCGCGCCAATTCATCAAAAAAACAAAAAGAACCGCAATAACAATCACAGCCCCTTCAAGCAAAGCCCGAGTTAAATTGTGAATGGCAGATTCAATAAAGCTGGTTTGGCGAAACACATTAGTCATTAAGGTCACATCGTGAGGCAAGGACTTTTTAATTTCCGCAAGTGCTTTTTCGACTTTCTCTGTGGTCGTGACCGTATCAGCCCCATAGGCTTTAGAAATTGTCCCAATCACCGCATTTTGGGTATTATAAGCTCCATCACCTCGCTTAATTTCTCCACCAAAAGCAACATTTGCCACATTATTCATGGTAATAGGTACCCCATTACGAACCACAATCAATGTTTTTTTGATGTCTTTAAGCGTCTTAATCCGCCCAAGGGTACTCACTACGAATTCGGTTCCTGCCTGGTGAACAAAGGCACCGGGTACGTTTTGATTCGCCGATGTCAGCGCTTGTCGCACGTCTTCCACCGAGATTCGATAAGCGAGCATACGCTCAGGAATGAGGCGCACCTGGTATTGCTTGACCTCACCACCCAGGGAAACTACAGAAGCTACGCCACCTAATGCTAGAATCCTGGGACGAATCGTCCAATCCGAAATAGTGCGCAAGGTTTCAGGACTTTCGGTGCGGCTCACCAACGCATATTTGACCAACCACCCCACGGCAGACGTAACCGGTAACATGATGGGTGACTCAACGCCAGGAGGGAGGCGATTGACTACTTGTTGAATGCGTTCATTAACTAACTGGCGATTACGATAAATGTCAGTTTGGTCGTCAAACACCACCGTGATGGTGGACAGTCCCACAGACGTTTTAGAGCGCACACTAACCACCCCTGGCGTGCCATTAATCGCACTTTCCAAAGGATAAGTAATTAAAGTTTCTACATCTTGCGTGGCCATGCCAGGCGCTTGCGTTTGCACCACCACTTGCGGTGGGGCAAATTCGGGAAACACATCTACTGGCATTTGTTTTAAAGTATAACCACCCAGCAAACAAAGAATAATCGTTAAGGCCAAAATCAAGGGGCGATTATGTAACGACCAGGCAATTAAGTGCGTAAACATTTAGTGAGGCTCCTCTTGGCCTGAATGAGGCTTACTACCCCCACTCAACCACAAAGTATAAAGCTCACGATGTCCTTGCGTCACAACAAGGTCGCCAGGAACTAGCCCGTCTTTAATTTCTGAATACTCATCATCCACGGCACCCATTTGAACAACGACGCGATCATAAATATCCTTATTTTGCACAAAAACAAACGACTCGTTATCTGCCTGCAACACGGCCGCATTGGGTACGGCAAGTGCTGCTTCATTACGCGCTAAAATGACGTTGGCGCGTACAAACATTCCGGGCTTTAGGAGTTTCTCTTCATTATCCAAGGTGATGCGCACATTCACGGTACGGGTTAAGGAGTCAAGATTGGGTTCAATTAAAGTCACTTGGCCTGGAAAAGTTCGCTTGGGGTAACTTAGGGCATGAACATTCACTTCTTGCCCTACCTTAATCTTATCTAAATCTTCTTCATACACTTGAGCGATGACTAACAGTTTGTCGCGATTGCTGATGTGAAAAAGAACGGTGTTCGGTTCAACGGCTTGACCTAAGTTAATGTTCCTGGCATCAATGATGCCCGCAATGGGTGCCGTGACCGCAACACTTGGTGGAGGATTACCCACTAATCTTGATTGCACTGTGGCTAAGCGTTGTCCTGCCTTGACATTATCTCCTAAATTCACATCAATGGCCGTCACACTTCCGCTAATCCGAATGCTAACATCCGCTTGCGCATCAGGTAACAATTGAATTTGGCCATTTAAACCAAGCATTTGCGCCATAGGACGATTGGTTGCTTCCACTACCTTGATGTCAAGCATCTTGGTTTGCTGGGGTGTTAAATGAACTGGGCCTTTAGCTCCTCCCTCACTCACTTCAATTTCTTCTCCATGGGCAAAGCACCCTTGAATAGGAAAGAGTAGACTAAGAAACAGACTAATTAATGCCATCCTTCTCATGCGCTGTTGCCATCTCATTTACTATCCCCATTCCTTTGATACGCTAAATAAGGGCAAAACCCATTGGTTTTACCAGGACCAATAGCTGTACATAAAGCCACATACACTTGCAAATACTTTTCTAACGTGTTGAGATAAGTCGTTTGTAAATCATTTTGTTGTTTTTGTACTTGCAGCACATTCAAAAAAGAAATTTGTCCATTCTCATAAGAGTCACGAGCCAGTGTGACATTCTCAACCGCTAATTTCAGAGAAACCTGTTGCGTTTCCCTAAGACTCATTTGCAGCGCTTTTAATTGCCCATAGTTACTGGTTACTTCCGTCTCAATACTTAAATTCAAAGCACGCAAAGCCATTATTGCCTGAGTCCCTGTGTGACTTGCTTCTAAAATTCGCCCCTGATTACGATTAAACAGAGGAAGAGGCACGGAAAGAGTCACACCCAAAGTCCTATCGGCAGGTTGAGGTGGGCCCTCTTCGACCACAATTTTATCTTGTTGTACCCCAAGCCCTACCGTCCAATCAGCAAAACGCTCGGCTTTGGCCAAACGGCGATCGGCATTGGCGCGTTCAATCGATAATGCGATGGATTGACGGTCTGGACGATTTTTAAGCGCTAAGGCTTTTAAGCGGGGTAATTTAAGGAGCATTCTCTCAGCGATAAAATCCATCTTAAGGGATAAGGGTGAATTGGCTTCTCGCCCCATCAATTGATTCAGTAGCGCATATTGGCTAATACGAAGACTATGCAACAGGTGCTTTTCTTGCCCGATACGCAGATACTCAATGCGTGCCGCATTCTCATCCAGCTTTGAAATTTCAGCCGCGTGATAACGGTTATGAATCACATCAACAAGCTCTTGGTTTATCCGTAATAAGTAATTCACCTGTTGCGTGCGACGCTCAGTAATCATCGCGGCATAAAATGCATTTGCTACTTTGGCGCTTAATTGGCGCTCTGCTTCCCTGATTTCTGCCATGGCTTTCAATACATCTAAACGCGCCACTGTCTTTTGCTTTGCAATACGCCCAGAAATAGGGAATGCTTGATTAAACCCAGCACTTCGTGAATATTCCCCTTCATCATTAAATAAGCGATCGTCGTTGTTGGAGAGGTTGAGGCTTGGATTGGGCCAAAGGCCAGCTTGTAGCAAACGGGCCTTGGCAATAGCCACATTATAACGAGCGGCTTTTAAATCCTTGTTGTTTGCAAAAGCCATTTGAGTTATTTCCTGAAGAGTCCATGCCTTCCCCGCTGTTGCCAAAGAGGCATACAGCAACAGAAGAACGACCCTATAAGAAAACCGCCAAGCACGATGATATTCCATAAACAATGGCTCAAAGAGGTCTATCTATTGTTTTATCTTGCATCGGTAGGCTCGACCTACCATCCAATGGTCTGCCACGAAATCATTTTTGGGATTGCCTTCATAAGTTTGCTGATGTTGACTCACCAAAACCGTATTAGCACCTAATAACGCCGCTTCATTTCTTAGGATATTTCGTTCGTCCTTGATCAAATGCTCGTGTGATTGATAGGATTGGCTCATGCCATTGCGATCGTAGGCTCTGACTTCCCCTAAAAAAGTACAGCCTTTTGAGAGCTGACCTGACTGGAGAATGGTTACTTTTTCTCCTTCAGGGGTTAACTTGGCATTATAGGAACAACCCACCAGAAAGGCGGGAATTATCACCAGGAGGGTGCGTTTCATCAGATAATGAGTCATAAATTAATCCCTTCTTTTTATTATTTTTATTTTCTAGTATCTCCCACCCAATGCCATTAAACAATGGGTTGTAAAATAATAGATGATGTCGTACCTGCTTCTGCAGTAAGATGACTGTTTTATGCATTCTCTTTTTCTAGTCAGCGATTGGATGGATACTCGTGTCGATGAGATGGTTTGTTGTTGCAAGCATTGGACTATAGACACAAACCGAGCCATTGATTTTTCTTTGTTTTGCCGCGTAGCACGCCAAATCCGCTTCTTTGATGACGGTATTCACTGAGGCCGAGTGAGGATTCATCTGAGTGATGCCAATAGAGCAACCTAGATTAAGCTCCGATAAAATACCTTCTTTGAACGATTGTCTCGTCACAGTGATAAGATTTTCAGCAATCTTTTTCGCCTCATCGATAGAGATGTTTTCCATCACGGCAATAAACTCATCCCCACCATAACGAGCCACGATATCATCCTTTCGCAATCGCTGCGTTAGGAGTTGCCCAAATGTTTGTAACGTGTTATCTCCCGCATCATGACCATAACGGTCATTGACCGTCTTAAATTTATCCATATCAATAAAAAGAACGATAACCCATCCTCCATGCATCTTAATTTGTTGGAGCCTTGTGTTCAAAACCTCAAAAAGGGTCTCTCTGTTATGACAGCCAGTTAGCGAATCATACTGAGCATGCTGCCTTAATAGTTCGTAGCGACTTTTAAAATCAGCCATTAATTCCGCTTTTTGAATGGTCTTAGTCACCAAATGACACGAAAAATAAGTATAAGTCGCTGCTAACAAAAATACACTGCCATAAAAATAATTAAGGCAATGAGGATCGACCAATAAACCATAAAAAATGCTGGCTATATAACTGAGGATAAAAATGCCAATAAAAGAAAGAGAAACAAACCTTAGTCGCCGATAGTGATTCCCTTGTTGCACTAATCCATTGATTAAATAAGCTCCTTTAGCAAGAAAGACAATACCAAACACTATCATAACAACTGGGATAACCATGATTTTGCCTTAAATACAGTCTGAACTATTTTTTTAGTATAGACTTGATTTTTCTTCAATGAAGTGATCGTGATGATTTTTGTTTAGCCAATACAATAAAGACTAATCACATCTTAAGCTCATCTGACCATCCTTTTTTCATAGTGTCACTCTCTTTAGTCTCAGCGCATTGATAATCACTGACACTGAAGAAAGCGCCATCGCCGCTGCTGCAATCATAGGACTTAAGAGCAAGCCGGTTAGGGGGTACAAAACCCCAGCAGCCAAAGGCACACCCAGTACATTATAAATAAATGCGAAGAAAAGATTTTGGCGAATGTTGCTCATGGTATTTTCTGACAAACGTCGCGCTTTGGCGATACCACGCAAATCTCCATGCAACAAGGTGACCCCAGCACTTTCGATGGCCACATCAGTGCCTGTTCCCATGGCAATACCAATATCAGCTTTGGCAAGCGCTGGGGCATCATTCACCCCATCTCCTGCCATGGCAACAATAAGACCTTTGTCTTTTAATTCACTCACGATGCGACTCTTGTCTTCAGGCATGATTTCAGCTACCACCTTTTTAATGCCGAGGGTCCCTGCCACCGCTTCTGCTGTTTTTTTGCTATCTCCGGTGAGCATGACAATTTCAATGCCACTTTGCTGAAGTTCGAGGATGGTCTCTGGAGTACTCGATTTAATAGGGTCTTCAACCACCAAGAGAGCTACTGTTTTACCATCAACCGCCATAAACATGACTGAGGCGCCTTTACCACGAAGTTCATCAGCCTTTTCAAAAAGAGGGGCATTATCGCTTCCATGCTCTTGCATTAATCTGGCGTTACCAATAGCAACATGATGGCCGTCTACCTGACCTACAACCCCTTTTCCAGTGGGCGCTTCAAACGCTTCGACTGTTCCAAGGGACAATCCTTTTTCTTTTGCAGCATGCACAATAGCATTGGCCAGCGGATGTTCACTTTGATGCTCAAGTGCCGCAGCTAATGCTAAAGCATTATCCTCCACGAAATCATCGGTCACAATGCGTGTCAATTTAGGGTGACCTTCAGTAAGCGTGCCCGTTTTATCGACCACCAGGGTATTGACCTTCTCCATTCGTTCCAACGCTTCGGCATTTTTAATCAATACCCCGCTTTGTGCTCCTTTTCCAACACCGACCATAATGGACATGGGCGTTGCTAAACCTAACGCACAAGGGCAAGCGATGATGAGTACTGACACAGCAGTTATCAAACCATAGCTAAGCGCTGGTTGCGGACCCAACAGTGCCCACACAATAAAAGACAGCACCGCAACCAAAATCACAGCGGGCACAAACCATCCTGAGACGGTATCGGCTAGTCGCTGAATCGGCGCACGGCTTCGTTGGGCATCACTCACCATCTGCACAATGCGTGCAAGCATGGTATCACTGCCCACATGCAGCGCTTTCATGACAAAGCTACCCGTCTGATTAATCGTAGCACCAATAACTTTAGCGCTGGCCTCTTTAGCAACTGGAATGGGCTCACCCGTCACCATGGATTCATCGACAAAGCTTCGGCCTTCTTGCACTTCACCATCCACTGGTATTTTTTCACCAGGCCGAACACGCAACAAATCACCAACGGCAACGTTATCCAGGGACACTTCCTCTTCACTGCCATCTTCCTTAATTCGGTGTGCACTTTCAGGGACCAATTTTAACAAGGCACGGATGGCACTACCCGTTTGTTCTCGAGCTTTTAGTTCCAGCACTTGCCCCAACAAGACAAGCGTAGTAATCACTGCTGCCGCTTCAAAATAAACAGCAACTACTCCTTCTTGACTTCGAAACGCATGGGGAAATACACCTGGCCAAAGGACAGCCACCATACTGTAAATCCACGCCACACCAATACCCATGGCAATCAAGGTAAACATATTGAGTTGGCCTGTTTTTAGAGACTGCCAACCGCGCTTGAAAAAAGGCCAACCTCCCCATAACACCACTGGCGTGGCAAGAAGCAATTGGATCCAACTGGAACCATTACCAGAAATAAAATGCTTCAAACCATGTCCACCCATCTCCAATATCACAACAGGTATAGTTAACATCAATGCAATCCAAAATCGACGTCTCATATCAAGATATTCAGGGCTCACAACCTCCGAAACCGTCACCGTTTCCGGTTCTAAAGCCATACCACAAAGAGGACAATGACCAGGGGCAGATTGGCGAATTTCTGGGTGCATGGGACACGTATAAACAATAGGCCCCTCCATTTTGGAAGAGGCTTGCTGAGTCTTGGGAGAATTATGTTCGTGAGGACAAGCATGTCCTTTACCAGAATGGGTATGTCCTTGATGGTGGTCGTGTTTCATGGTTTGCCCTACCTGTTAAGTGTGAGTATGCTTTGGCTTGATTTACCAATGCAGCGAATGGGCTTAATGCCCAGCACCGCCATGACCACCATGCCCACCCGCGCTGTGTCCTCCATAGCCGCCATCGACCTCTTGGGAGCCATGCTTCACTGCTCCATCGCAGGAACTCAAAAAGAATGGTCCTCCGATTAACCCAATAAGCACTGCAATCATTCTAAAGGCTTTCAACATGGATACTCCTTGTTAATAATCAACTCATTTACGCTTACTTTTTAAAGCGGCCAGTTTGTTTTGGACTAAAACGTCCACAGCCAAACCACTCACATCGATCGCATTGGTGACATGATGAATGGTATTACACGTGATGACTTGCACCCCTTTCATCGCAGATAATAGAGAATAAGCGTCTTCTGCAAACAGCGCATGCACACCAATACAAACGATGGACTTGCTCCCTGCTTGTTGTAAATGCTTCACCGTCTCTACCATGGTTCTGGCGGTGGAAATGATGTCATCGACGAGCACGAGTGTCGAAGATTCGAGCTCAGGAATATAGGGTACTGAAATAGTCACCTCTTTATCACCATGCCGAATCTTTTCCAAAATCGCATAAGGAAAACGACCTTTTTCTGCAATATCGGCAACCCACTGCTCACTTTCCATATCAGGACCAATAAGAATTGGCTTAGGAACATGATGTTTAATCCATGTGGCAATCATCGATGTGGCATGCAAAACAAAAGTGGGAATTGAGTAGATTTCATCTAAAGAGTGATAGCGATGCAAGTGCGGATCAATCGTCATGAGCCAATCGAATGAAGTCGATAAAATGTCCGCAAAATAACGTGAAGTAATTCCTTCTCCTTCGTGAAAACGTTTATCTTGCCGTAGGTAGGAAAGATAAGGAGCAATCAAACCGATTTTTTTAGCCCCCAACTCTTTAGCCGTTTTGGCAAAAAACAACAAAGGCAGTATTTTTTCATCCGGCTGGTTTAAACTGTCCACTACCATAATGCTGCGACTTTTAACCTCTGAATCAATTTTTAAGTACCATTCTGTATCAGGAAAACGGTGGAATGTGACCTTACCCACTTCCACTTGAAGTGTCTTTTGTAATTGTCCGGCAATTTCTGAAGAATCAAATAATGAACATAACAGAGGCTTCAAGAATTTTCTCCTAAAATAATGATGTCTTGTTTATCGCGAAGTAAATCACAGGCGTAATGGAGCTCCCCTGAAGACTCCGAATGAATTGTAAACAAAGGTTCGCCTTTTTCAACGGATTCGCCGACATGGGAATGGAGGTCAATACCCGCCGATTTCGATTTAGGCGCACCAGCAAGCTTAGCTATTTTTGCAAGCTTTCGATTGTCAATGAGGGAGACTTTTCCTGCCTTTGCAGCCACAACAGGATAAGTAAAACGTGCCTTGGTCAATTCCCTCATCCCACCCTGAGCCTCACAAATGGCCTGAAATTTCTTAAACGCTTGTCCACTATCCAATAATTGCGTCGCAATGGATTTACCTAAACCCGTTGGTACTTTCGAAGAACACTCTAACGCAGCACCTGCAAGCGTCAACGCTCGTTCACGCAAATCATTGGGCGCATCAGGCAACCCTTGTAATACTGCCAATACATCGCGAGCTTCTAACGACGGGCCAATGCCATGGCCTACCGGCTGCGTCCCATCCGTAAATAAAGTATGGACAACAAGCCCTAACTCGTTACCTACCTCCTCAAGCAATTGTTTCAGAAGGAGCGCCATAGACTGATTCCTCACTTTGGCAGTAGGTCCTACGGGGATATCAATAACCGCGTGTGTGGCCCCTGTTGCAATTTTTTTAGAAAGAATGGAAGCCACTAATTGCCCTTCACTATCTAAATCAATGGCTCGTTCCACACGGATGAGCACGTCATCAGCAGGACTTAAACTCACAGCCCCACCCCATACGATACAGCCGTTTTCTTGTTCAACCACTTGGCGCATCTTTTGGGGACTTAAGTGGACTGGAGCTAAAGTCTCCATGGTATCCGCAGTCCCCGCGGGTGATGTAATGGCACGCGATGATGTTTTTGGAATCATCAATCCAAAAGCGGCCACAATGGGAACTACAATCAGAGTTGTGCGATTTCCCGGCAATCCTCCCACGCAATGTTTATCGACGACCAGAGGTGAAGACCAGGATAAGCGATCACCACTGTCTATCATGGCTTTGGTGAGTTTCATGATTTCCGTACGGGTTAGACGTCCTGCACTACTTGCCGCTAAAAAAGCGGAGATTTGTACATCAGAAAGACGACCGCTTAACACATCATCAATGATGATCTTCATTTGTTCATAAGACAGTTCTTTGCCATAAATCTTGGTATGCACATAGCTTAAGGATTCCAAGGGTTTTGGATGGGAGACCTGAATTTCATCGCCTTCTTTGGCATGTAAAGACTCCCAGGCGTAATCCGACAAACCAGCCTCACCAGGCTGAAGTAGCTCTGAGGTCACCACATTAAGAGTGGCTATCATAGAGTGCTGACCTAAAGTCACTTGGATACGCGTCTGTACTTCGAATCCTTCCGAATGACAAACATGACAATCCTCGCGCATGTAAATAATAGCTTCGTGATAAGTTTTAATCCCTAAATGTTTTAACCGAAGCCCATGAGAGGTTTTCTTACTCACCACAATTCCTCCGTTTGCAGATAAGAAGGAATGGTGCAAGAAAAACCTAATTGCTTCTCAATCTTCTGTTTTAGCGATTGGGCGCTGTGAGGCTCCCCATGGGTGATAAAAACCTTTTTAGGCGGATTAGTCAAATGAGTTAGCCATTCTAACAATTCCAGGTAGTCGGCATGAGCCGATGTACTGCTCATGACTACGACCTTAGCTTGTATCGGAATAAAACTCCCGTGAATTTTGACTTGCTTCTCCCCATTCACAATTCGAGCACCACGAGTGCCACCTGCCTGAAAGCCAGTAAAAAGTAGAGTATTTTTAGGATTAGGCGCAAAGGCTTTTAAATGATGCAGAATGCGGCCGCCTTGCGCCATGCCGCTGGCCGCTATGATGATTTGCGGCATGTGATGACGGTCAATCTCCTTGGACTCCTCAGGTGTGTTCACATAGGTGGCAACATGGCATAGTCCACGACATTGTTCTGCAGTTAAATGGTGGTCTTCTTTATAAGCGCAGAGTAAATGAGTGGCATCAATGGCCATGGGGCTGTCTAAAAAGACAGGAAGGTCTTTGGGAATTTGCCCTTGTCGTTTCAGTTCATAAATAAAATAAAGAAGACTTTGCGCACGCCCTACTGCAAACGCAGGAATAATGACTGAGCCCCCTCGTTTAACGGTTTGATTAATCACCTGAGCCATTTGGGGTAAGGGATCTGTGGCATCATGCAATCGGTCACCATAGGTGGACTCCATCACCAGATAATCCGTTTCTTGAATGAAGGCAGGGGCTTTCATAACGGGATCATAAGGACGGCCAATGTCTCCAGTAAACACAATGGAACCCTTTTGGGTTTTTATTTTGACCATGGCCGCACCCACAATGTGACCGGCACGATGATACTCAAAACTGAAATCATGGAATAATTGATGCGGGGTATCAAAATCAATGGTTTCAAAATACTGCAATGCTGTCCGAGCTTCTTTTTCAGTATAAAGAGGAAGAGCAGGTTGGTGTTTGGAGAATCCATACTTATTGGCCAAGCGTGCTTCTTCTTCCTGCAGATGACCACTGTCGGGTAACAAAATGGAACACAGTGCTTTGGTACCCGGTGTTGTATAAATTTTGCCTTGGAATCCGTTTTTGACGAGCAAGGGAAGATAGCCTGAATGGTCAATATGCGCATGAGTGATAATCACCGCATCAATATCATGGGGATCAATTGGCAAGGGCGCCCAGTTACGTAATCGTAATTCTTTGTAGCCTTGAAAAAGACCGCAATCAATCAGGATTTTTTTAGAACCAATGGTCAAAAGATATTTAGAACCAGTAACCGTCTCAGTTGCTCCTAAAAAAGTTAATTTCATCTTGCCTCCGTTAAGTCTGCTGTTTTTTTCAAATCCACTTGCCAACGCCACATCACATAAACCACAGGAATCACAATTAAAGTCAATAAAAGGGCAGAAAAAACCCCACCGACCATGGGTGCTGCAAGACGCTTCATCACATCAGCCCCAATGCCTGTAGCCCACATCACCGGTAATAGGCCAATGATGTTAGCAAGACCCGCCATGGCCATGGGACGAATGCGGGAGACCGCACAAAGTTGTACCAGCTGAATTAAATCGGGCAATGTTTTGAGCAACCCTTTTTCCTTTTGTTCATTGTAATCAGAATCAAGGTAAGCGAGCATCACGGCACTGGTTTCAGCCGCAACACCAGCAAGCGCAATCATCCCCACCCAAACGGCAATACTCATGTTGTACCCTAATATATAAAGCAGCAAAAAGCCGCCAAATAAAGCGAAGGGTACGCCAAGCATCACCATCAAGGTCTCGGTAATGGTGCGGAAAGTAAAGTAAAATAAGACAAAAATGATGGCCAAGGTCAGTGGCACAAAAATTTTAAGTCGCTCATAGACCCGTTGCATGAACTCATATTGTCCCGACCAAGCAAGCGTATAGCCTGGAGGCAATTTCACTTTGGCGTTGACCACTTGCTTTAATTCCTCCACATAGCCACCAATGTCTCGGCCACTGATGTCAATGAAGACGTAACCTGCTAACATGCCATTCTCATCGCGAACCATGGCAGGTCCTGAACGAAAGGTTAAAGTCACCAATTGCGCAACGGGTACCTCCGCACCACTGGGTGTTTTGACTAAAATACGATTGAGTTTGTCGGGGTCATCACGCAATTCTCGCAAATAACGCACATTCACTGGGTAGCGCTCACGCCCCTCAATCGTGGTAGCAATGTTTTCACCACCTACAGCGGATTCAATGATGCGATTGACGTCCATAATGGTTAAGCCATAGCGAGCCAACTGGTCCCGATTAATTTGAAAATCAAGGAAGTAACCTCCAGCCACCCGCTCTGCATAGACCGTACTGGTGCCCTTCACTTCTTTGGCCACCATTTCAATTTCTTTACCAATGGCTTCAATCTTTTTAATGTCAGGACCAAAAACTTTAATCCCTACAGCCGTTCGGATGCCTGTGGTGAGCATGTCATTGCGTGCTTTAATGGGCATGGTCCAAGCGTTACTCACACCTGGAAATTGCAACGCTTCATCCATTTCGGCAACCAGGCTTTCATAAGTCATTCCTTTGCGCCAAAATTCTTTAGGCTTTAACTCCACAATCACTTCCATCATATTAAATGGAGAAGGGTCGGTGGACGTTTCGGCTCTTCCCGTCTTGCCAAAAACGTGCGCCACTTCAGGAAATGCTTTTAATTTCTTATCCATTTCCTGAAGTAAACCCGTCGCTTGAGTGACTGAAATACCTGGTAAAGTAACCGGCATATACAAAATCGTCCCTTCATAAAGAGGGGGCATGAATTCAGAGCCAATGAGTTTATAAAGAGGAATGGTGGCAAGAGCCAATACAATGGCAATTCCCACCACGAATTGACGATATTTCAAAGCAAGCCTCAACACGGGCGCGTACATTGTTTGCATCAAGCGAGTAATCGGATGTTTTTGTTCAGGGATGATTCGACCACGCACCAAAAGAGGCAATAGGACAGGAATTAAGGTGATGGCAAGTAAAGCGCTCATGAAAATGGCCAAATTCTTAGTATAAGCCAAGGGCGAAAACAGCCGCCCTTCTTGAGCTTCCAAGGTAAAAACGGGCATGAAGGAGATGGCAATGACCAAAAGGGATGAAAAAATCGCAGGCCCCACTTCTTTTGCCGAATCAATCAAGACTTGGGTACGATCGCCCGGACTTCCTTTCGCTTCCCAATCCGCCAAGCGCTTATGGGCATTATCGACCATGATGATGGCCGCATCGACCATATCGCCGATGGCGACAATAATGCCCCCGATGGACATGATATTAAGTCCAACATGTAAGAAATAAATGGGGATAAACGAAATCAAAATTGCCAGCGGCAAAGTAATAATAGGAATCAATGCCGAGCGAAAATGACCTAAAAACACAATAATGAGTAACCCAACCACCACCAGTTCTTCAATCAAGTTCCAATTGGCCGTGGAAATCGCTTCCCGGATTAAGTTACTTCGGTCATACACAGGAACCATTTTTATCCCTTCCGGGATGGCGGAAGCTAATTCTTTCAATTTATCCTTGATGCGGCCAATTACTTGCAGCACGTCTTCACCAAAGCGCATGATGACAATACCGCCCACGGCTTCGCCTTGGCCATTTAAATCGACAACCCCACGGCGCATGTCAGAGCCAAGCTGAACAGTTGCCACATCACGTAATAAAATTGGTGTGCCATTGGCATTAGTGCCCACGGCAATTTTTTCAATATCCTCGGTCGACTTAATGTACCCGCGGCCACGAATCATGTACTCCACACCCGAAAACTCAATGACCCGTCCGCCGGTGTCATTATTACTCATGCGAATTTTTTCAACAATCTCAGGAACCGATAGGTTGTAGGCAAGGACTTTGACTGGATCCAAATTGACTTGGTATTGCTTGACAAAACCTCCCACACTGGCTACTTCAGACACCCCAGGAACCGCTCTTAACCAATAGCGCAAATACCAATCCTGAAATGTGCGTAACTCAGCCAGGTTATGCTTGCCATTGTCATCCACCAAGGCGTATTGATAAATCCAACCCACCGGTGTCGCATCAGGCCCCAATTGAGGAGTCACTCCTTCAGGTAATTTTCCAGCCAGCTGACTCATGTACTCCAAGACCCGAGAGCGCGCCCAATAAATATCCGTGCCATCCTCAAAAATGATGTAGACATAAGAAAAGCCAAAATCAGAAAATCCCCGCACAGCAACAACCTTTGGTGCAGATAAGAGGGCGGTTACAATGGGATAAGTGACTTGATCTTCCATCAGATCGGGCGAGCGCCCCATCCAGGTCGTATACACAATGACTTGAGTGTCTGAAATGTCAGGCAATGCGTCCATACGGGTATTCTTCAAGGCAATGTAGCCCATGAAAGAAAACCCGAGCACAAAAAGCAACACAATAAACCGGTTGCGTGCACAAAATTCAATAATCCGTTCGACCATAAAATCCCTTTATTCCAAGGCCAAATCACGCCTCTTTATTAGAGCTTCTTTCCCATTATAGCGGTTCAGAAAGAAAATCTATTGATGTTGCATGCCTCCCATGGCCGCTTTCAACTGGCTCTCTGAGTCAATGAGGAAATTGGCAGACGTAATAATTTGATCGCCCTCTTTAACCCCTTTGATTATCTCAAGCAAATCCCCTGCCCTAACCCCTAAGGTCACGTCCCGCCATTCAATTTTGCCATTACCATGGTAAATAAACACCACTGCGCGCTCACCTGTGAGTAGAACAGCATTTTTAGGGACCACAAGACGTTCACCCAAAGGTACTTTGAGTTCCAGATTCACATACATGCCCGGTTTTAATTGCTCCTTCTGGTTGTCCACTTCAAAGCGAACCTTGGCTGTACGTGTTTTCATGTCAATCGTAGGGTAGATAAAATCAAGCTTGGCCTTAAATAATTCATTGGGCAAGTAGGTAAGGGTCAAATCAGCCATTTGACCAAGACGAATATAAGGAAGCTCATATTCGTAAATGTCCCCTAAAACCCACAAGCGTGATAAATCAGCAATGGTATAGAGTTCATCTCCTGGCTCAATGCGCATGCCCACCAGCGCCATTTTTTTAAGCACCGTACCTTGGATGGGGGAATGAATCGTCATCGTCCGAGTGATTTTGCCCGTACGTCTTAATTGCTCAATGTCTTTTTCGGAAATCCCCCACAGCAACAACCTTTGGTGGGCTGCTTGAAAAGCAGACTGCGCACCACGAGCCGCACTCGATGTCGTATTTTTGCTTAATATTTTTTGGGCATTAAGGGCGAGCAAATATTCTTGCTGGGTGGCGACCAATTCAGGACTGTAAACGGTGAAAAGAGCTTGGTCTGCTTTGACTTTTTCTCCAGTAAAATTAATGAATAAGTTCTCAATCCACCCATCAAAGCGCACATGAATATGGGCAACACGCCGCTCATCGGCTTCAACACGCCCCACGGTACGGATTATTTTTTCAACCACTTGGCGACGCACCGGCTCTGACGTAATGCCAATGGCTTGTAAACGAGCCGGATCAATCACAATCTCATTTCCTTGAGTGGACTGTTTCATGTCCATCTTGTCATGATTATCCATGGCCTGTTGCGCCTGAGTTACCTGCAACAACGAAAGTAAACTCAAGATAACCACACCCTTGATTATCATCTTAAAATTCATAAGAACGTCCCTGTGCTTTCTTCGATTTGTGCTATCGCTTTTTCATGTTCAGCGAGTTCACCGTGCCATTCCAATTCATTTTCTTGCAGCGTCAATAAATTATTCAGCATCGTTAAGAAATCCACTTTGCCCACGCCGTAGGTGGCTTGCGATGAAGTAAATGTTAAGCTGGCTTGTGGAATGATGGTATGTTGAATCAGATGAATGAGTTTTGCAGAGCGCTCTGCCAACAAATAAGCATTTTTCACTTGAAAAGAAAGCATACGATAGGTGGTCTGCAAATCCTCAATATCCGCATTATACCGCGCAAGTGATTCGCGCACGGCATGATTTTGCTTTTGCATGAAATAAAGAGGCACGGTTGCTTTTAACAAGACTTGATAGCCTTTGGTGTGCATTCCCGTATCATGAAGTCGTCCCCCTTCGATTTCCACATCCGGGAAATACTCCATTTTACTTAAGCGGATGGCTTGCCGTCCTTTTTGAACAGCACGTTGCTGCATGATTAATTGCGGCGCTCGGCTCTTAACGAGCGTATAAAAATACTCTAAATTATGACACATTGGCGTTACAGGGAGCACTGCTGGTGTATGGATTGTAATTTCTAAAGAACGATTTAAAAGGCGATTGATACCCGCCTGCAGGGATCCCCGTTGTTGCTTTAAGATGACTAAACGCATCAGCAGACGAGAAATCTCAGTTTGGGCACGATAAATATCTTGTTGTGGTGTTTTCCCCACACTGTAATTGGCTTCGGAACTCTTTTCCATTTCATGAAGAAGCTCTTGGTTTCTTTGTACGATTTCAATGGATTTATTGACAAAATAAAGGTCGTAATAAAGCCGTTTTAATTCAGCAATAACGGCGAAACTAGTGGCTTGATATTCTGCTTCCGCTCTTTTGGCCTCTAGCGTTGCTATCCTTCCTCGCACAATGAGTTTACCAGGAAAAGGAATTTCTTGTTGGCCACCCAACATTTGCTCTCGCCTTGGATCCACATCCATAGGGATATTCTCAGACATGTTGATGTACCCTGCATTCAACTTGGGATCAGGTAACGCACGCGCTTGTGGAATCACATGGATTGCTGCCAGCAGTCGGTCGCGTGCCGCACGAATTTGAGGATTGTTTTGCGTGGCCTCATTGATTAGCTGCGATAAAGCAGGCGGTATCTTGGCATAAGATACTGGTCCTGTAAAACATGAAAAACCTAAGAGAATAGTCCAAATCATTTTTTTAACACTAAAATGCTTCATTTGGTGCCTTCCTTAGCCGCTTCTGAGCTTCTATCACTAACAAAGGCACCATGCCTAATAGAATCCAAACAACGCACTGAGTGAGTGAGACCGGTTCAATGCCAAATAATTCGCGCAGCGCCGGGATATGATGAATCAAGACCTGCAGGGAAAAACTGATGCTCACAATAAAAAAGAGTCTTAAATTGGAAAACAATCCTACTTGCCAGATGTTCTTCGTGTCGCTTCGTGCTCCAAAGGCCCGTAAAAGTTCGGCGGTTACTAAGACAGAAAACGCCGCATCCTGGGCTTGGACTAAATCCTTATCGATTAAATATTCATAAGCAAACACACCAAGAGTGACTAAAGCCGTTAAACAACCCACAAAGGTTACTCGTTTGAAAAACGCCATATCCATCATGGATTTTTGCGTGGCTCTGGGGGGACGATTCAAAATCCCTGGCTCTGACATATCGGTAGCTAAGCCAATGGCCGGTAAACCATCGGTTACTAAGTTAATCCATAATAATTGGATAGGAAGCAACGGCAATGGCCAACCAATTAAAAGGGCTACAAACACAACCAGTAACTCCCCACTATTGCCTGCTAATAAAAAGCCAAGTGTTTTGGCAATGTTATCGTAAATAGTCCGGCCTTCTTCAATGCCCGCCACAATCGAGGTGAAATTATTGTCCATGACAATGATGTCAGAGGCTTCCTTGGTAACTGCAGTGCCTGTTTTTCCCATCGCAATCCCCACAGATGCTTCTTTTAAAGCAGGTGCATCATTCACCCCATCGCCTGTCATCGCCACCACCATTTGTTGTTTTTTCCAGGCCCGTACGATTTTTAATTTATGCTCCGCAGTCACACGAGCATAAACAGCAATGTCTTTGACGCAATGGTTAAACTCCTCCTCTGACATGTTTTCAAGTTCGTTGCCAGTGAGCAATCGATCCCCTGCCTCCAAAATGCCAAGCTCTTTGGCAATGGCTTTTGCTGTATCAGGATGGTCTCCTGTAATCATCACTGGTTTAATGCCAGCCTTTTTACAGCGACTGATGGATTCCTTGCTACTCGCATGAGGGGGGTCCTGAAGACCAATAAGACCTAAGAAAACCAGGTTATGTTCAATCTCTTCCTCTTCTTTTTCTAAAGCTATAGGCTCTATTTGACGCTCAGCAAAAGCTAACAGTCTTAATGCTTCGCTGGCCATGAGTTCGCAGGATTGTTTCATGCGCGCTTTATCATTAGGTGTTAATTTTTTAATGCCTGTTTTGGTCAAAATATAGGTGCAGCGCTCCAAAATGAGTTCGGGTGCTCCCTTAACAAAAGCGATGTTTTGATGGTCTTGTCGACACACAACCGTCATGCGTTTGCGTTCGGAACTAAAGGGTAACTCTTTGATGCGAGGATAAGAGGATCGCAGTTCCCCTTGCCAAACGCCTCCTTTGGCTGCAGCAACCAAAAGAGCCACTTCAGTTGGGTCTCCCACGGTTGTCGTCTGTCCATTTTGCTCGCTAAATTCTGCGTTATTACAAACTGTCATTGCTCGTAAGGTAGCTTGCAACAACGTGTCATCAGACACATTAATTTCCTGGCCTTGTAGTGAAAATCCCCCTGTCAGGTTATAACCCTCTCCCTGAATGCTATAAACATCACTTGCTGTCACAAGCTTACGCGCCGTCATTTCCCCTACCGTCAACGTTCCTGTTTTATCGGTGCAAATGACTTGTAAACAGCCGAGTGTTTCAACCGCCGATAATCGCCTTACCAGTACGGCACGCCGTACCATACGCTGCACGCCAAGCGCTAAAGCCACTGTGACTACAGCAGGTAATCCTTCAGGAATTGCAGCCACTGCAAGACTGACTGAACTCATGAACAAACTGAAGATAGGGATGTTACGTAAGAGACCTAAGCCAAAAATGGCAATGATAATGAAAAAGCAAAGCCACAATAGACGAGAACCCACTTGATTGAGTTTTTTCTGCAAAGGCGTTTCATCACGAGACGCTTCACCCAGCATTTTGGCAATGTGCCCCATTTCCGTTTGCATACCAGTCGCCACGACAAGCGCGCGACCTGTGCCATCGGCTATAGAGGTGCCCATAAACACCATGTTTTTACGATCGGCTAGAGGCGTTTCTTTAGCACAAATCTCTAGGTTTTTAGCGACTGGTATCGATTCTCCGGTGAGTGGTGCTTCATTGACTTTAAGCGCTGATAATTCAAAAAGGCGAGCATCGGAAGCGATTAAATCACCGCTTTCAAATAGAAGAATATCTCCTGGTACGATATCAGAAGCAGCTATCACCCTCACGCGGCCATCTCGCAACACGGTGGCTTTAGGAGCGGCCATTTGTTGAAGAGCAAGCATGGCGCGATCGGCACGATATTCTAAAACAAATCCAATGATGGCATTTAAAATGACAATGGCCAAAATGGCAATGGCATCGGCTTTTTCATCCAACAAAAAAGACACAACAACAGCACCTAAAAGCACCCAGGTGACCACACTTGCAAATTGTTGCAAAAAAATGAGGAAAGGAGACGTTTTTTTCTGTTGACTCAGCAGGTTGAGTCCCACTTCTTTTAACCGCTGTTGTGCTTCTTTCTCAGATAGTCCTAAAGATAAGTCAGTTTCAAACAACAATGCCATATCTGCAGGTGATTTTTCGTGCCACTGTTCTGCCATAACAGCCATCCTTTGCATTCGCCATCCATTATGATGTGGTGCGCATCATTTTATCCCAATTTTTAGTGCCCAAATAGTTCTTATTTAATAGAGTGAGCGCTCATGTTAACCTTTAGGATTGAGTAAAAGATTTTAGTGTTAGCGACCACCACCGCCACCATGACCAACATGGCCTTGAGCGACATGTTCTTCCAGACTCTTAGTATTCTTACTGCTCGTGCCACTGCTCATGCATGCAGTAAGAATAAAACAACACGCCAAAACCATCCAATGACTTTGTTTCATGATGATTTCTATCCTTGATTTTAAAGGGAAATAATTACAATATAGACTCTTTGGTATGGATAAGTCAAAACAAAGTGTTCTCTGCTTTGACAGACAGTTAGCTAAGAATAACCTTTGAGAAACCCAATTAAAATGTCTTGATGTGTCCTCAAAAAAACCTAAAAAGATTTAGCGTGCAAAAGAAAATTTTGTCCCTTTGTTTTGAATTAATTGAATGATAGTTGAATTGTTTTTAGCTCACTTTTTTCGTATCCTAAACCGATTCAAAATTTGAGCTGGTTTTTTGAAATATTAAACTATTAATTGACACATATCACATCAATTTCGTCATCCCAATCAATTACATCGATGACGCTCCTAATAAACATTTAAGATACCTCTACTTATATTTAATGCCTGTCTTAAAAGGACAATCATGATATCATTCTATATGCTGATCAAAATAAATAGCTTACAGAATAGGACTATAAGAAATTATTTTATAACCAATTGGTTTTCTTGGAGACAAAAATATTGTGAAGAAATTTGCCATCACCCTAATGAGCTTGATATTCATTAACTTATATCATCCCACTGCTTTCTCGGAAAAGCCTAATCAGCGCATGATGAACAATCAAGCAACACATTCTTTGAAATCAAAAAATACCTTGCAATTATCTATTCAAGAGATAATGGATAAAAAGGACAAGAAACTGGTGTTCATCAAATTAATTGACACAAAAAACAATAAACCAATCACCTTAAACGATCTTATTGAAGCACATACACAAAAGATTCATTTGTTGATTATCGATGATAGCCTCCTTGACTATAGTCATGTCCATCCAGTCGAAACAACGATACCAGGCATCTATCAATTTGAATGGCAGCCTACGCTTAAGAGTGCCTCCTATCGAGCATGGGCTGATCTTATACCGACTAATACAAAAACCCAAGAATATGTAGTTGCCGATTTACCTTTCCCAAAGACAAAAAAGAAATTGGAAAATCCTATTCATCGACAACCATTATTTGAAAGTAGTGTTGATGGCTACCATTTTAAATTGTCTTTTGATAAAACACCATTGCACGTCGGTCAAGCAGTCATGGGCAAAATTGACATCACCGATGCAAAGGAAAACCCAGTTCATACCTTAGAGCCCATTATGGGTGCTTATGCCCACATCGTTGGTTTTAATGAGGACTTTAAAACAGTAACTCATGTTCATCCAATGGGCAAGGAGCCTACAAATAATACGGAACGAGGAGGACCTGAATTGCTATTTCATATAAAACCTAACAAAGTAGGATTTATTAAAATGTTCGCCCAAGTGCAAATCGATGGGAAAACACTGTTTGTTCCGTTTGGAGTTACAGTAAATTCATAAAAATCTTGCTGGAAAATCCCCAGAATAATGATATCCACCAATTGAAGAGTTAAGGCGATTAAAGGTGGCATTGCAGCACTTACTGCATCCGTGTAAACAGCATCGACCGAATAACCTCTGCCCTTCTTTTCACCACATTGGAGCCTAAGGAGAATCATCATGACTAATTCACATGGAACTATGATTATCTTAGGCGGTGCAATAATAATCAGCACAAGAAAATAATTACTTTTTCTCCAGTCTTTGGTATCTTTAATCACATTGTCTTTGCAAGCAGAAGACGTTGAACTGATTTAATCAGTGGTTTAATTTTTCTCATGGCCTTTTGCGGTAAGAGAGCAAATCCCTCGCTCAGGATTAGGCTCAACCTCTCGCCCAAGAATGGCACTTAATTCCTCAGCTCCTCCAACGTATTGACTATCAAGCCATATTTGAGGAACAGTTATCGGTGTTTTTGCACCAACAATGGGCTTAACCCGTGCCAGCATCTCATACAAATCCCTTGGATTTTTTACCACATCGTGAAATTCATAAGAAAGTTTGGCTTCTTCGAAATACTGTTTGGCATGCTGGCAGTGGATGCAATGGGGTTTACCAAAAATATGATTCCCCGTTAATGTGGTTTGTTTTGCATGGGCCTCAATCACCGCTTGAGTTAACACCCCACGATTCAGAGCATGGCCTTGGCTAATCACTTTACCCTCAACCAGTACAATAGGGGCATGCCACGCCCCTTTCAATAACGGCTTCCACCACTCATTAAGCCAGGCATGAATGTCCAATTCGACAGGAATGTCTTTTAAATCCGTTGCAATCGCATCCAAGATAATATCCTTGGTGAGCGAACATTCACCACAAGGGACTTTGATTTTGAAAGCCCCATATTGTCCTTCCCAACGATACAGTGTGATTTTGACTGACATATTAGAATGGCCTTTTCTTGTTCCCAATTAATGCTCAAAAATACCCATTAACACGATCACCATCATATCAATATAGAGGAACCTCCTTTTAATTCAATCTACTTTCTACCTATTGAATAATTTTTTTCACCTCTTTGCGATGCAGCAGATTACGAAAATAGCACCAGTCTTCCCTAACCCTCATATTTCTTTAATTGTTCTTGTTTTCTTAAATGGATTTCCTGTCTGTTAATGGATATATTTTTAGGAGCCTCAATACCCAACTTAAAGTTGCCAGGCTCAAGAGTCTTAAAGGGAGTAATAACTACCTTCTGATTGCCTTCCAGGGTAATAATTAAATCGGATTCAAAGGCTACGGTTCTTATTTCCATGTTAGTTTACTCGTTTTAGTTCAAAATAAATGCTGCAAAAAAGCATTAATTGATGGGTTTTCCCTATGCGGGCATTTTAATCTTAAAGCCAATGCCTGTTCAAACACAGTCCTCAAGAAAAATAGCTCCACTTACTACAGCGACCATCGCAACTCCATGGGTAGGGACAGACAAAAATGGAGGTTCTTTTTTTATTGCATAAAACCCATTAATGCTTGGCTTAACACCATCAAATGAATCCTGCACCTCATCGGATTGATACACATCCATTTGTTCCAGGCTGATGCCAATTAAATTATCCAAGGTCATGTTCAGCTCCCATAATAAATAGCTTGGGATTATTTAAAACCTCCTGAATGAAAAGATCTTGTTTTTGTAAAGATGCCTTCCATTGTTCCCTGGAATATATTTTGGGATTAATTTCTCGCCCTAAACTAGCTTGAGCAGCATAAAGAGCCTCAACTGCTTCTGTAAAGTCAACCTCACCAATAATAAGCACATCAATATCACTTCCAAGGTTTTCAGTTCCTTTGGCCACCGAACAAAAAAAAAGCCACTTCAATTTTTTCAGCTAATGGAGTTAAAAAATCAAACAACACATCCACCAAACCAGACGTTTTCTTTAAAATGCTTGTAAGCTCCATATAAATAGGAAAATTTCGATTTGCTTGGTAATAAACTTGATTACCACTCTGCTCGCGCAGAAGTACTTTGGATTTAGCAAGTTTGGATAGTTCTCGATGAAGTGTACCCGCTGTGGTATTCGTTAACCGCGCAATCTCTCGGACATGATAACGCTCATCAGGATGAAGCAATAAAAGTGCCAGCACACGCCGCCGATATTCAGAAAACAATATTGAAGTATCAAACATGATTTTTATTTTGAAGCCAACTAAGCTTCAATCATAGCCTAAAAAGCTACACCATTCAATCAGATAAATAGGAAAACCAGAAAAATAAATATCAGTTATAAATCGACGCCCCACTGAAGAGCATCAACACTACAACCAATGACCTCAACGCTCTTGTGCCAAGACTTAAGGGCTCCGTCTTGGAGAAAGCATAAATGGTATTTCCCAATTACGTAATCGTATTATTGGATACGAAAGGGGATCTTGAATAGTTCTTTTCAATAATCAATAAACCCCTGCTCTTTATTACCACGGCTTCATATTAAAAGGAGATGGGTTAAAAATTTCTTGTTCCCCATCTTCAGATTTAGTATGTATCTCATTAGCTTCTTGTGTGGAGGATTGATCTTTATTAGACGGCCTGGGTTCCCTCGAAAGTGGATTTGGAGCAAAGCTTTGCTCTTTTGTTACCTCATCTCTTTCTTGTGCTTTCGGACTGGGTACGGGTACTAAATTATTTGCTAGCTGTTGGATAAATGCATCGTATAAAGCTAATGTGGGCATGGTAATGCGAAGAGAATGTATGTTTCCCTCCTCATCCTGAAGGATTTGTATGCAATCATCAGAAAGATGATTTTCTTCTTTAAATTCACTGAATTCGTTTATAATCGCTTCCATGAATTTTTTTAATTCATGTCGTTGCTTTGGAGTTAATTCATTAGGATCACATTGTAATTCAAGCTTAAGAGTCATTGATTCACGATCACTATCAACCAACAATTTCCCATCAGCAATTAATTTTTCAATTATTTCTGGGTCAAAACCAGACTCTAAATCAAGTTCTTCTGAACCAAACACTCCTACCAATTCATCTTCAGACCCAACTACTTTGCCTGATTTAGTTAGGAATTTATCTTCACCAGGACTCGCTTTTTCCTCAGATGTCTTCTTATCAGAGGTGGCACTATCACCTCCGCTACCACCTGCGCCATGTCCGGAACAAAGGCGCTTAGGTGCGATTTCTTTAAAACAAGTCGGACAGCGTACTTTTGCACCTTCCTCAGCAGCCTCTTTTTTTTCTGCTTCCTTTCTAAATTGTTGTAAAGCTAATGCTATAGAAGAGGTTTTGGGTTCATCTGCCGTTATGGATTCAAGGACAGGCTGATGCTTTTCTTTGTCTTTTTTCATGAGAATACTCCAGTGCAAGTTCATAATGGTTTCATCCGAATAAAGATTTACTTATCTGTTATTATACCGAGTTAAAAAAACCCAATTGTATATAAATTGTACATTTATTGGGTTACTCGTTTTTTTGACTTAAAACATCGAGTACATAGTCCCAAATTTTACCTGCTACATTAATTCCTTTCCCATCAGACGGATTGAGATGTAATTCAATGTAAGGGAAGCTATTATTTTCAATAATTCCAAATTGTTGCTTATGCCATGGAAGAGAAATGTCCTGACAAATAAAATCAAGACCCGTAAGCGGTATATTGAGGATTTTATGTGCTTTTTCCAATAATAGTTTGTTCTCAGGATGTATCAGATCGGTAACATCACTGATTTTTGCACCACTACTCATAGTAACTTTTTTTGCAATAAAGATTTGTTGTCCCTTGTTTATTACCGTATTAAGAGCAACTCCCTGGGCTGACAAAATGTTTATCAAGTTGCTATTTGGAGTAATTTTATATGGATATTTACCATGACCTTCTTTCCACGTAACTTTATTTTTTTTATCAATTAACTCTTGAAGTATAGTGACACCATCGCCAACAATGCTCTCAGGTTGTCGCCTCACACAAGCGATTAATGAATCATTAATAATTAATGACCGATAAACATCCCCAGGTATGTGTTTTTCAACCAGCACGCGAAAATCAACTTGCTTTACTATGTTTATCGCTTCTTTTAATTCATTTGGAGTTTGAATAGTACATGAAGTGTGAATACTTAGAGATTCAGATAATGGCTTAACCACAAGAGGAAATCCCAATGAAATGCCATAGTTGTAGGCTTTTTTGCTGGAAATAAAAACCCTCCCTAAGGGGCAGGGAATTTGGCTATCTAATAATTTTTTCTTGAAGATCCATTTATTATCATATTTAGTATCCTCATCAAAGCGTGTATTTTTTTGAGAAATAAGAGAGATTGGAGTCTGTATGAAATAATATTTTTTCTTATTGTAGACCAACTTAAAATACAGAGTATGCAAGTTAGATTCCTTAAAATTATACAGCTCTAGCCCTCTTTTTTGTGCTTCATCCCAAAATGCAAGGACACTGTTATTGAATTGTTTCCTATCAATGGTCTGAGTCTTGGTATATAGTTTTAGTTTTTGAAAAATATTAATGACCAACTGATTTAATAGGTTATTGAATCGTAAAAAATCATGCTCTGATAGGAGAAAGAGTTTAGATAAAAGATAGATAAATGGATTGAATATAAAATAATGGAATAAATTAAAAAATTTTCTTCGAAAATGAGAACGTTTTTCGGGATAGCAATGCTCACAATGTTTATTGTCCATATATGCTGTGGGAACAGGTTTTAATGATTTGCAAATGTCACGTGAAGACTTGATTTCTTTATGTTCATCAAAATTTTTAACATAAGCGCTCATAATTTATCTCCACAGATTCGCCCATTAGCTATCATTATATCGAGTTAAAACAGATCAATTGTATATAAAATGTACGGATGCGCCGTGTGTTTGCTTACCTACTGATATCTATGTAACACTGAACTTAAAAATCAATTCAGACTAAATTTGTTTAGAGAGTTTTCTTATTTAAAGAGGCTTAGACAGAACGAATGAAAGATAAATCAATATTGCTTGTAGAAGATAACGTTAAGTTAGCCAATTACCTCAAAGAAAGCTTACAAGAAGCAGGTTATGATGTTTCTATTGAAAAACGTGGTGATAGAGCGGTCTATCGCATCATTCGTGAGCAACCTTGCCTAGTCATATTAGATATAATGCTTCCTGGCATGAATGGAGATCAAATATGCCATACCATTAGAGATGAGTATTTGGGGAAAATACTCATGCTAACAGCAATTAATGATATTGAAAGTGAAGTATCCTCTTTAAATTTAGGAGCAGATGACTACTTAACTAAACCTGTTGCAGATGAGGTTTTGAAAGCAAGAATAGAGGCATTGTTACGTCGACCCAATTTAGTTAATAATCAAAATCAATTTCAATTTGGCAATTTTTCTATCAATTTTAGTACTAAGAGTGTTCATCTCTTTGATGAAGAAATTTCAATAAGCACCAGTGACTTTGAAATGCTTGCTTTGTTGGTTAAGAACCATGATAGGTTGCTGAGTCGAGATAGCATTATGTATGCTCTTTCTGGGCATGAATATGATGGGGTTGATAGAGGTATCGATTTAAAAATATCACGTTTAAGAAAAGCATTGAATGATAATAATAAAAAGCCCTATCGTATAAAAACAATCCATAAAAAAGGATATATATTTGTATCAGCGGCTTGGGAATAAATACAGATCACAGCCACCGATCTTATGTAAGACTTATGAAAAATAGTAAAAAATTCTTTTGCCTCGATCTTGAGATTTTTCGTCCAGTTATGAAAGCTTCACCAAATATATCGCAAATCTATAATCATTTGCCCTCGACAAAAGTATCATTTTAGAACGTTTGTACAATATATATACATTTGAGCCGAGTGTTTTTGATAAAATCAACCTATTATTTTAAGTAATAGTCGAGATGAGTCATGAAAGACGCTGCAATAGAAATCTTAATATATAAACCAGATCCAGATCATCCACTGCCTGAAAATCAGAGAGGTGTGGTGATAAATCCTCACTTAAAACAACGGTTCAAGCAATTTGTTCCAATTGGCGTCTATTTAGAAGGCTCTGATTTGAAGTATTATTTTTTCGATCAGTGTGATAAATCCCCAAAAATCTATAGTAGTTTGGATGAACTCAAACGAGACTTACCGAAAGAACTAGACAATATATTTGAGAAGAACCCAAAATTATTTATTATGGGCCATGCTGGTGGTGGCGAATATGGTATGGGTAATTGCCATGGCCCAAGTGAGCAGTTATATGATGATAATTTTGATAATTTATTACATGGTTTTAAACGAGCATTGCCCGCACATCATGGTGAAGTTTTTGTGACTTTAGAAGGTTGTAATACAGACAATCAACTTAATGCTGCAGCAAACTCACAGGAAAAAACATTTTTAGAAAGAGTATCAGTGAAACATCCAGAAATCACGTTTGGTGGAACTGGACCATGGAATGCGCAAGATGTACAGACCGGCTTCCGATCCCTTTCGCCGGCATCCCCTATCACATCGATGGCAGGAAATATTTGGAAGGCTGGAAACAGTGTTATTTTTCATCATGGTGAATATCAAGTTGCCGTTCGAAAATCTTTATTTGCCTCAACACAAACAGCTAAAGAACTAAAAGTTAACACCATAGAATATGCCCGTGCAATTCTAGGTAAAGACGGAGCCGATGAACTGATAGCAAAAATCGCTTTAAATCGAGATATTCTAAACATTCAAGATTTAAAGAAAATTGAGGGTTTTCCAGAATTGCGATTTGAAGGAGAAGATGTTGCAAAGTTTGTTGAACAGGAAAATCAAATATTAGGTAAAGAACAAGAAAATTATTTAACACATGTCCGTGATATCTTAGGTCGGGCGGACCCTATAGAACAACTGACAGATAGAGATGTACTAGAACTTCTCTTAGGTTTAAAAGAACCTTCTGTATTTAAAGGTCATGAAGACTTGCTAGAGTCAATTCTAGCTAATAAAGCTTTGTTAAACCTGGCAATGGTAAGTTGTGGAAAAGTCCTTATTGGTAACCCAAGTAATGATAGCGTCATTGCTTTATTATTAAAACATGGCGCTGATATTAATAGTGCTGATAAAAAAGGCATGACGGCTTTGCACTATGCGGTACAGAATTTTTATAATTATAGAAAAGAGCCGTTACATCTCATTAAAAAGTTATTAGAGTGTGGTGCTAGTCTTGAAGTGCGAAATGAAAAAGGACAGACTCCTATCGAGACAGCGCAAGAACATAGCAAAGATGGAAGAGTAACTGCTAGTGATAAGCTTCTCGCATCTTTGAAATCTAGCAATTCGCCACCAACTCCCATAGAACTAAAACAA
This sequence comes from Legionella sp. PATHC039, assembly GCF_026191275.1. Taxonomy (NCBI): domain Bacteria; kingdom Pseudomonadati; phylum Pseudomonadota; class Gammaproteobacteria; order Legionellales; family Legionellaceae; genus Legionella; species Legionella sp. PATHC039. The sequence continues at coordinate 105,957 of NZ_JAPHOP010000002.1, read as the reverse complement.
TCTGTTAGACAAATATTTCAGATGAGTCAACACAAGGCTGATGAACTACTTTCATTACCTATTGCGAAACGTGAATATAGCAAATGCAGTGAGGGCACTCTTTATATTCCTGAAGATGCAGTGGAAAAATTGCATGGAATCTTGCAATCTGCAACGGGGAGTAATGAACTATTATCGGCGTTTGAATCAGAGCTTAGTGTGGTTATCAGCGCTCTTGAAAAAGGCATTGGAACTGGAGAAGCGATTGATGGTGAGGAAGATGAATTTATCCCTAAACGTTTTGAAAATGCAAAACTCCAGTTAACAGCGGTTATCGACGCACTGGTTGGGATGAAACAAGAGATGGATACTTCAAAAGATACTACAGTTGAGGACCAACTTCCAAAACTAAAATCTTAATCGTTAAGAATATATTGGAAGTACTATGGTGAATCGAGCACCTTTTAATATCGGTGATTGTGTAGCCATGACCTTTCCTCCGTGGAGATTAACAACTTTTTTAACAATAGCTAATCCTAACCCAATATGTTTATCTCCAATTCCTGCGTCTTCAGCAATTGTATATTCAGAAAAAATGTCATCCGCACCCTCCTCCGGCAAGCCTGGGCCATCATCGTCTACGTGAAGTAAAATATGACTATTATCCAGCGAAATGGTTAAAGAAATAGTGTGCTCTGCAAATTTCATGGCATTTGTAATCAAATTGGTAACAGCGTGTTTTAAAATATTTTCATCTATGTATGCTTTCAAAGAATTTAACTCATTAGAATAAAATGTAATTTCAAATGTTGAGGAAGAATAAGACTCTAATAACTTTCTTAACCATACTATTATATCGGTCTCAGACTGTTTTAATTTCAATTCGTTTGAATGCATTTTTGAGTAAATCAAAAAAGTGCTGACGATGCGATTTATGTCTGCAATATCTTCTTGTATGCTGTTTATCTGTTTATTGAGCAATGCATCTTCAGCGTTTTTCCTTTTGATACTATCCGTCGCCATTTGTATGGTTGACAAAGGGGTCCTAATTTCATGCGCGACAAACCGGCACAATTGTTTATGTGATTCAATCAGTTCTTTTAATTGCTCACCCATTTGGATGATATTTCTATACAGCCCATACAAAACAGAGGTAGTACCTATTTTCCGATGAAAATCAAAGTTCCCTTGACTGAAATTTTTAGTTATCTGATACACCTTTTTCATATTTCTAACAAAAAGCAATGAAAATAAGGCAATAAGACAAAGGGATATAAAAAAGAAAGTTCCTATAAAATAATACATAACATCACTGATTCTTGCCATAACTGGCAGATAGCTTAGTGGGCCAATTTTGAGTATTCCACCACTAAAACGATAATAGAGAATAACAATTTGTGACGAGTTTTTATTTGTTTCAAATACTAGACGCTTTGTTGATAAAGAATTAATTATATTACCTGGTAAGTATTTACTTTTAGTTTTATAAACATGAAGAGGGAAACCATATATTTTTTCTAAATGTAATAGTTCATTACTCCAGGTATTTTTTGATTTTGATAATAAATGTTGAACGACTTGTTTTAAAACAGGATTCATATAATTAAAAATAATTTCGCCAGGATCTGAAAAATTGTAAGCTAATGCATATGGGGTATTACCAATTTTTTTATACGCAGTATGTTCTACAATGACCTCGTTTAGAAATTGATAGGTTGTACCTGATAAAAAAATGATTTCATCATTATTTAATTGATTATTCTGCACCAGGGTGAGTTTTAGACTGTCGATTGCTATAAGATGAATAACATTATCTGTTTTCTTCTTTATTATCGCATCCCAGTTTGATTTCGGGTTATTAATTAACTCTTTTTCTAAACTAATTAAAAGCCCTTGCGAGGTCGTTTTTCCAGCATTAACAACTATCTTTGTCTCAACTGACTTTAAATATTTAAAAAATGCCAAAACAAGAATTAAAAAAATCACAAAGAACGCAGTCAAAATTTTAATATAAATATTAAATTTCATTACTAGGCACTCTAAATAAAAATAATAGATGCCTTTTCACAAGAAAGTACTCTGGATTATCTTTGATAATTTCAATATCTAATTCTGGCATAATTATCCTACGTTTTGTCTATCTTTATAACTCTTGTAATTAGCCTATTTAAGGCATCCAAATTATCGATATTCGTTATGGCCTCATCAAATAATGATAAAGTCTCTGGATCGTGTGTTTCTAAATACTTGAATGCTTTTTTGGACCTTGATAACGCAATTCTTTGAATACAAAATAATCCTCTAGAATTGTGAAGATTGACCAAATATGGCGATATTTTCCTTCTAAATCTCTAGTATACGCCCTTGCCAGCATTTTTTGATACCACACTCTACGTGCTGTAATTTCATCAGGAGGGAGGGACTCAGGCAATATTAAAAAAGCAGAGAGTTTTTTTAATAACTCTGTGCCAAAATGAGCTTTTTCAAGAACAACGATGCCATCTGACATACATAAATGTTCATCAGAAATTGAATCAAAAGCATTCTCGGGATAAACAAAAATATCATGATAAACTTGATGTGCTTCATCAAAGCGTGCAATTCGTTGCTTATCTCCTTTTTCCCTAATCCCTGCAATCATAATCACTGGTTACTGTGAAGTCTCCTCGTGCGCGCGAGCCATATAAAATAATTGTATGGCAATGATGTAAAGATATTAATTCATCAACAATGAATTGCAGAACAGCATCATTTTCTAGTGATATTTTCTTTTGTGTCATTCCCTTACCTTCTTATTTTGTAACCATAATACCAAGGACTTCCTGTGGTGGAACTGGTTTGAACCGTATGATCTACTCCTCCTGAAATCAATACCTCCAATAGCAGGTTTTAACGTTTTATTGCCCACGGTTAAAATGACTTCACCTTCAAGCAACATGAATAACTCATCCGTTTCATGCTTAAAATCCTTCCAAATTTGACCTGGGGGATCTTCCCAAAGCTCAAAACTAAAGCCACGAGAGCGCCAATTGTTCTCAATCGTTATTGCATCCTGCATTAAGGACTCCTATTTAAAAGACACTTTCAATTTTACACCAGTGAAACTGAAGAATAATAGACTATACAATTATTAACCAATGTTGGTCTATACATGCAGTACTGGGGGAATATCGCTTAATTAAAAGCATCACTACAAAGGCCGTCAAAACTCTTTGCCGTCAGGGACGATTTAGCTCTAAATTAAGGATGTGGATCGATCAATCTGTTGTCATTTAAAGATAAGAAATCTACAAATTGACAGTATCGAGGTTAAACCCTAGAATTTTCCTCTGATCCAACAATTGTCTTGATATAATGCCAAAAGTAATTGCTATTGCGGGAATGGGACTCTGCGGAAATGCTATTTTTTGCCGTTTAAGTCACTTGCTTGCAACAATGAAATATTCTGACGATGACATTACTATCTTAATCTTTGAACAAAATCCACAATACCTTGCTACAGGATTTGCTTATTCTATTGATAGCCCAGAATTCTGGACTTTAAATAATCCAGCTGATGGTTTCAAATTTACTTCTACTACAGATAGCCTAACAGAATGGATAGATGCTAATCCAGAGTTGCTCCAAGATCATTATCCACATAGAGACAAACAATATATTCCTCGTGCTGTAGTGGGTCATTATTTACGCGCTCAATATGAAAAACATAAAACACTGGTTAAATCACTAGGGATAACAGTCAAAGAAATTTTTTTGCCAATCTCAGATATTTGTCCACTAAAAGAAGGGAATTATCAGATAGCATGCATGGATCAAAATTATATCGCTGATAGACTTTTTATAACAACTGGACATTTAACAAATCCTTTTTTTCATACTGTCGAGAATCAACCAGGTTTTCTCCGTTTTGAAAACACAACAGGAAATCCAGATGCATGGGATTTAGCAGATGATGTTTATATCATTGGTGGTCAGGCAGCATTTGTTGATGCCGCACTTTGGTTAACTATGAAAAAGCAGTACTCAGGAAAAATACACAGTGTCACGCGAAATCCTAATATATTAACAACCAAAGGCAATACAGATAGTTGTGACACTACGAAACAACAGGAATTATCAAATAGTCTACAAAAACGCTTTCCTGACAGTTTAACCTTTTCCGAAGCAAAAACATTATTTTGGAATGCTTATCAAAATGATGCTAAAAATCCTATTACTCCTACCCATTCCCCTGGTGCTCTTGAGACTTTACGTTATCAAATGAATAAATTTGATCATCTGCCAGAAAACAATCCCATACTGGGTAATATTGATGAGCTACGAGCATTTATTAAAACTTTTTATTTTAGTGGTTGTTATACTCACATGTGGCAAAGCTTGAATGTTGAAGGCAAAGAACAATTTCTAAAATACTTCTATTCTCTTTTAATGGCTTATTTGACTGGTATCACACCAGTGAATGCTAGAATCATGCTCCATCTCTATGAGAAAAATAGAATTATTGAGCATCATAGCTTGGCTTCTGTAAGCTATGATGAAGTAAATCACAGATTCCAATTATTATTTACATCAGGCGAAGTCTTGCATGCTGCAACTCTTATTGATGCAACTGGATATCGTTACAAACCAGATCCCAATAGTGTCAAGCCCATGTTATTAGACAAGTTGGCACAAACCGGATTAATAAGCACTAAGCCTTATGGTGGCATCCATTTAACGGATCATTATCAAGTGATCGATACATACGGAAAGGTACATGAAAATCTAGTTTGTATAGGGCCTGTAGCAAATTACAATCATCCTGTTCCTACACCACATTCTTCATTTATGGTTTATCGTGATGTAGATTTGGTGATGGATCAATTTGCTTCTACATTTCAGGTGACTGAACATGGGGCCATCAAGTCTACCCCTGAATTTTTTCAATAAAACGCTCTAGGTTTTCTATAATTGATAATAGATTCTCATTTAACTTGCTAACTTCTTTATTGGGTAAATTACCCGCAGACAAATTCTGCATCAATATCCCCTGCTTTTCTAATTCGCGACAAGCATGTTTCGCTTTTTCAGTAAGAAAAAAATGATAGCAACGTTTGTCCTGTTCACTTCGAACACGTGTGATAAGCTGGTCTCTTTCCATCTTATCAAGTATACCTACTACGGTAGGTTGTTTCAGTCCCGCACTTTTTGTGAGTTCCATTTGCGTTTGGCCGTCCCGCTCCCACAAGCGAACCAGAAAAATAGTCTGACTATAGGTCACACCAAGTTCTTCAAGGTTGAGATTTGAAACACGTTCAAACAAGCGAGCTGCCTTTTTAATCAAGACACCAGTATGTTCATTCAAATTAAATGTCATGGATAGTTCCTTTTTGCGCTATTATATAGGCACCTATATATATTGACAATATCGTATTCCCTTACTATCATGGCGGCACTTTTTGTGTTTATAAAGGGATTTAATGATGTTCAAAAAAGTTAGCAGCCTATTTATTGCTCTATCGATTTTCAATGGCCTCACTTATTCCTCTTCTATCAACACCACGTTAGCTGTTGTTGAAGAAAATGCCGATCGTATCAGTTTCTATAATCCCGATACAGGTGCAAGAAAAGGTAGCCTGAAACTTGCCTTCCTCCCTCATGAGATTGCTGTTACAAAAGATGGGAAAACAGCTTTTGTCAGCAATTTCGGCATTAGAGACTACGATAGTGGCTCTGGTATACCTGGTGTGTCCATTTCTGTTATCGATTTATTAAATCAAGTCGAGAAATATCGGCTATTTACTTTTGAATCACTAGAGAACAAAGACTATGCAGACATCGATAGTGCGCCTCATGGTGTTAAGTTACGACCTCCTTTTGAAAAACAACTTTTTGTGAATGTGGAAAAAGGCGGTAAGATTCTCGTCTTTGATGTTGATACCAAAACCATCGTCAAAAAAATTGCGGTCAGTCCTAATACACATAATCTGTTTTTTTCTAATGATGGAAAAACCTTGTGGTTAATGGCGGGTAAAGATGGCGTCATTCGAATCGATCCTGATTCAGGAATAATTACTGGAAACCTCACATTGCCCTCAGCTGTACGGGGTTTAAAATATACGCCAGATCATCGTTCCTTGATGGTATCAGCTGTCAATCAGATCGTCTTTATTGATCCCGATACCCTCGCCATTAAAAAACAATTCACTAATTTGAATCTAGGACCGATTCTTTACTCAGATATTACTCCTGATCAAAACTATATATTAGCACCGGCGCCCTTTGATCACCAAGTTGCAGTGATTGATGTTCATTCAGGCCAAGTGATAAAACGATTAGTCACCGGATTAAATCCGATTAACGTTTTAATTGACCCAGAGGGTCAATATGCTTATGTATCTAATGCAACAGACAAGCATTTATCTAAAATAGATTTGCATAATTTTGAACTCATCTCTATTCCAACCCATGCTGGACCAAATGGTTTAGCATTCATCCCTGAGTTTACCCAAAGAACACACAAAAAACTGCGCATGGGAGTTGCTTTACCATTGACAGGGAAGGATGGTTCTAAAGGTCGTGAAATGCTAAGAGGATATGAATATTGGAAAAGTACTGTTATCAAAAGCGGTGGACTTTTAATTGACAATCAAGTTTATGATCCCGATATTGTTTATCTAGACACCGAATCCCAGAAAGATAAACTCAAAAGCTTGACTCAGGAATTACTCAAGCAATATCAAATACAAATATTATTATCTACCTATGGTATTGATAATTACAATCTTGAAAAAGAAATAGCAGAAGCAAACCAAATTATCCTTACCCCAGCACCTGGAGAAGAAATACTTTGGAAACCTGATAATATTGCTCGAGGTTATGATTATTTTGTAACAACAAACCTTTATGAGAAAGGCTATGTTACACAGTACAATTTTAAACCCTCCTCCTGGTCAGCAATGGCATCCGTCATCGGATTGAAATTCCAAAATGCTTCTCAAACAGCAAATACTTTAGATTATCAACAAATAACAACTTTATTAAATGAGGGAGATTTTCACCTATTTTATCCCTAAAACCTCATACAAATTGGATAGAACTGAATCGATATATTAAGGATTATTATGAAACTAAAGATCGAACATAGCTATGTTGAACTATGTAAGCGATTATCTCAACTGACAACGCCCTTAATCTGTGATGCTTTACCCAGTGTGCGTCTCATGGATTCAGATATTCATTCTTTTAACACATCGCCACAAACAAGAATTGTAGGAAGAGCTTATACTGTTAACTCGGCTCAAGATTCTTTATCTACCATGCAGGCTTTGGATGACTTGCCTGATTTTATGCTTGCCCTTGGTTGTTATGATGATAGAGTTCCCATTTTATTGGTTATCGCTTCCTGCGGCACCAAGCTTGCTGTAGCAGGTGGCATGTGTGCAGATGTAGCAAAAACGAAGGGTTTTGGTGGCATTATTACTGATGGAAATTGTCGAGATGTTTCTGAAGTCAGAACAACAAATATCCCTTTTTTTGCTAAGGGACAATGCGCCAAATCAGGAAGTAAAAATAAAATTGGCAGTATAAGAAAACCAATCAATTGTGGTTCTGTTGAGGTAAATCCTGGTGAGCTGATATTTGCTGACGAAGACGGCATTATTGTCATGAATAAAGAAGAAGCAGTTAATGCTATTAATAAAGCGGAAGAGATTAAGGAAAAAGAAGCGGCTGCCCTCACTCGAATTCATGAAGGTGCTCGTTTTGATGAAATTTGCAATCTAAAAGAGCACATGGAAAAGCTAGAAAATAATGAGGCATCCAGTCTAAAGCTAACTGTTTAAAACTAAGGAATTAAAATTATGTTTTTCCATCCCAAAATGCTTTTTATGTTATTTATTTTATTAGTGTGTACTGAAGTACTAGCACATAATGAAGATTATATCTTTGATCCCAATGATCCACATCACAGTCTTTATATTCCTGATGCAACGATGAGATCCCCTGCTATTTTATTATTGCACGCGAGTACCGGTATCGAAAAAGTGAATTATGATTGGGCCACCCGATTAAAAGAGCATGGATACGTAGTCTATATGATAGACAGTTTTAAACCCAGAGGTTGGGAAGATCGTCGCTCAGTAGGCTGGGAAAGAGCAACACAAGCACAACTTGATGATATCGTTCCTGCCTATGAATACCTTAAGCAGCTTCCTTCTGTTGATCCTGACCGAATAGGACTTTTGGGATTCTCTATGGGAGGCTTTGATGTATTGAAAATCATGGCGTTATCACAACAAGATCCGAAACCATACCAAAAGCTCTCTTTTAAAGCAGCGGCTTCTTTTTATGGCGTATGTCATCGACTTGAAGAAGGAACAAAACTAAGGGCAATCACCAAACTATTTATTGGAGAACATGATGATCGTGCAACAACCCAAGATTGCATTCAGTTAGTCAACCAAAGTACTGGTAGCAATCAAAATGTTTCCATCCAAATTTATGAAAATGCATTGCATGGATTTGATAACTTTGAGTTTCCAGTTTCAAAAGAAGTTATTGACGAAAAAGGAGAACATTATCATATTGGTTTTAATGAAGCAGCAAGAGCACAAGCATTGAAAGATTTACCCGAATTTTTTGATGGCTATCTCAAGATAAACCCTGAGAATAAATAACCAATGGTGTTTTATGATTATTAATAAATCAAAAATCTTTGCTATAAGTTTGTTTCTATCAATTATTAACAATAGCTATGCATTTATTGATGAGCAACAAAAAATGAATAAACAAATAGTTACTGAGTTTTATAAAAAAGCAATTAATCAAAAAAATTTTGAAGCAGCATCAAAGTACCTGGGAACAAATTATAAACAACATAATCCTGCTGCCGCTGATGGACCTGAAGGTTTAAAAGCATTTATTCAATATTTAATTGAATATTATCCTAATTCTCATAGTGAAATTAAAAAAATTTTTTCTGAGGGGGACTATGTTATTCTTCATGTACATTCTATTCGTGAGCCTGGCACTCGGGGTAGAGCTATTTTTGATTTATTCAAATTAGAAGACGGGAAAATCATAGAGCATTGGGACGCAATACAAGATATTCCGGTAAAATCAGCTAATCCAAATAGTATGTTTTAATATCACAATAATGAGCCACATCAATAATTAAAAAATAAGATATGCTTGTTCAATACAATAAAAAATTTATTATTTCATGTTAAGATGTGCAGCTTTATAAATAAATTTACCACATAGTGACCATTATGAATCCACGTTCTATTCAATTAACTCAAAATCATGGGGGACCGCTCCATTATCTCGGAAATAGGTACCTGACTCTTCCAGATTTGACAGGGCATATGTCCCCTGATACTAGCTGGTTGAATGAGCATCTCTCTGTATTATTGGCAAATAATAATGGTCAAAAATACAAGAAAGCAATCGAACCTTTTGCAGGGTCTGCTTCCTGGAGTATGGCCGCAATGGAGATCGGTCTTGCAGAGGAATATATCATCAATGACAGCAATAAAATTCTTATTAATACACTTCAATTAATTAAAGACAAACCAGATCTAATCAAAGAGCCCTATGCAGCATTAGTAGAAAAATATGATGCCTCATTATCAAAAAAAGATTTTTTCCTTGAAGTGATTAGGAATTACAACCAAATAACTGATGAAGAAAAAGCATTACTGCTCCCTTTTATCATTAATCATTCATGGGGTGGAATCCTTTTTTATGATAAGGAATTAAACATTATCTACCGTGAAGGTGAACTATTTGAAGGAAAAAAGGCTGATAGATTTCTTGAGAAAGCGAACTTGTCTTTGGAAATGTTTTTAAGTGAAATTGACCGAGTATCTATTCTACTCAATGCTAATCGGGTTACCTTCAAAAGCGGGGATTTTATGGAAGTGATTTCGATTGCGTCACCTGGTGATTTTGTGGCGCTGAATCCTCCTTATCCAGAGAATGAACATTCGACGCTTGAAAAAGCTGGGATGTATATTGAACTTTATTCGCCTGAAAAACTGCACCAGAATTTGGTGCAAATCATTCAACATCTTGAAAGCCAAGGTATTCATTACTACATGACTTATGGATTTTATAATCCCAAATTCAGAAACTATGTCTTAACTAATGAAAATCAGCAATCAATTAATTACTTTCGTGTTCTAGGCTATGAGGATTGTGCTTTCGGAATAGGCCTTGATCAGATGTATTTTACTTCCCAATTTTCAATTCCCAAAGGTATAAACATATTCAAAGCAGAGGAGGTTTTGGGTACCCAGGATTTAACACCTGAAGAAGCGCTTGAACATTTTAAGCTGCTTTCAAAAAAATGTTTTGCTGTTATTTACCGAGCCTTTATTAAGCCTGGACTTGAGATGGAGTATCAAAAAGCTTGGCATCAGGTTGCTTCCTATTTTGTGCAATATCGCGGTGCCTTAGGTTCTTGCCTGCATAAAACTAACGATGGTATGTGGCTTGCTTATTCTCGTTGGCCCGATAAAGCTACTCGAGATGCTTCTTGGCCAGGCGACAATGCACCATCTGAGATGTTACCCAATGAAATTAGAAAAGCGGTTATAACCATCCAAGAGTGTATTGATCAAACACAAAAACTACCCGAAATTACTATGGAAGTGGTCAATGATTTATTGTATTCAAGCTAATTTTAGAAGATATAACTCATGAATCAATCGCAAATAAATTACCAACTAGAGCTTGTTATAGACACCAATCTACTGGAACAGCAAGATAAAATTATTCGTGATGGGATAGTAAATTATAATGCTCCTTTTACGGGAACTAAACCAGAGCGTTACTCAGTCTATGTGAAAGGTAAGGAGGGTAATATTATTGGCGGAGCTATTGTGTATGCTCATAAAAGCTCAATATACGTTGATGTCCTCTGGGTTAAGGAAGAATACCGTGGCCTTGGTATCGGTGCTGAACTATTACGCAGCGTTGAAGCCGAAGCAATTAAGCGAGGTATTCCTGCATCAACATTAGATACTTTTTCTTTTCAAGCAGAAGGATTTTATTTAAAACAAGGTTATCAGCACATAGGGACAATTAAAAATTATTTAGAAGGACATGATCGGATCTATTTTAGAAAACAATTGTAGAAAGAGTGGGGCATATCCCCCATAAGAGAGTATGCCTTGAAAAAGGAACAGAAGAAACGAAGCATCTGTTCTCCAGAGTTGAATTTTTATTGGAACTAATCATAAAAATTCATAAATAAATTAGAAAGGAAAAGGAGGTAACTGATTCCTATCTTTAAGCCAGAATGGATGGTGCCACTCTTCATAAATGGAAACGGGCATATTGCTTTGCTTAAATTCATCAAAAGATAAGTCGCAAAGAAACCATTTAAGGAATTCCGCGCAAGTTTCCGGACTTATTAATTGACCGGACTGATAAGCTTCATCAAACATTTTATGTAAATGAAATGAAGTCGTTTCTCTTAAAATTTTTTGAATTCTTGTATCCACTTCTCCTGGAATAATACAAGACACACCAATATTTTTCTCTGCTAACTCTTTTCTCACAATAGCAGTTACTTCATCCAAACCTGCTTTGCTGGCACAGTATGTTGAACTTTCTTTAAGTTTCAGAGTAGCTGCTCTTGATGTAACAAATAAAATCCGAGACTTCTCAGGCATCTGCGCGGCAAGTAGTGCCGTAAGTTTCATTGGAGCTAATAAATTAACCTGAAAAACTTCGTCAATACTGTCACAATCGTATTCGGTCAACGGACGTGGAGGACTTTTCATTCCTGCATTTTGAACTAAAAGATGAAGCGGTATTCCAGAATCATTAATAGTTTTAGCAACCTGTTCGATATCACTATTGCGAGTAAAATCCGATTGAATGGGAACAAAACGAGGAAATAGCGCTTTAGTATCCTCTAAGCTGCTCACATCCCGCCCTGTTCCATAGACAACCCAGCCGTCACCTAAAAGAATTTTAGCAAGTTCAAGACCAATTCCATGGCTGGCTCCGGTCACTAATGCAGCTTTATTATTGTTGATGTTCGTCATGAAGCATTCCTTGAAACTTAAGTTACTTTCGTGCGGTATGGTAATCAAAGTTGGCGAAAGTTAAAAGGTTATTCCTAATTCATGTGTTACTAATTGAGTTAATTCTGGAATACTCGCCTTGACTTGAATAATAGTAGGTAAAACCTGAAGCACCTGCTCAATACCAATGTCCTGCTGCTCTTTATCAGAACTAAAAGAACGGTTTATATTATATACTAGCCAATTGATCCAATTGCCAAGAACACCATAAAAAGCAGCTTCCAAATGATCTTGATTTATTGTTATTCCAGAAGACGCATATGTTTTTAGCATTTTTATAAATAAAGTTTTATTAAACAGCGGAGTAGTAATTCCACTCCAATCAAGAGCACAATTGACTATTTCATAAGTGGGATTAAGTTTTCGCGCAGACTCCCAATCAATGAGAAATGGAGTATCATTTTTATCCCATAAAACATTTTTTTGATCCAAATCACCATGGCTTACTACACTACTACTTTGTAAAATAGGTATTGCTTTTTGATAGATATCGTTAAGCTCAATTATAACTCGTTGATTACTTTTTAATTGCTCCTTAAACACCAAATTTTTGCTTGCTGACTGGTCTATTAACACACTAATTTTTTCATTGGGATGAATATCAAATTCTTGAGCACTTAGCTGGGGAACATTAAGATTAATACGATGAATTTTAGCCAAAAGAGTGGCTATTTTAAGCGCATGCATCTCAGATATAGCGTCTTTATCCAATGTTTTTGCTGTTATCCAAGGATAAACAAGAAAGGCCTCATCTTCTGAAAGGATTAAGTAATTATTTTCTAATTTTAGAGCATGAACTGCGGGAATAGTACACTGGGAAAATTGGAAGGCTATCTCTTCTGTCAATTCATATTGGGATTTAACTTCTTCAGTTAACTGAAGCCTTTTATTGAGCTGTTTTACAGCAAATTGCGAGCCATTGCACTTCAGATACCACATTTTATGTAAAAGACCACCGTGAACTCTTTGAGGCAAGTCGCAAGGTTGGTTCATCTTTAATTTTTTACAGATTGTTTCCAGTTGATTTTTATTCACCATGAGCTGCCTTAAGAGTGCCTTGTGTTTCTGATTCCTCGTTAAAAAATTTAACAAAAAATGTCTTGCTTAACTTGGGATTTTTTTTATTTATTCTCGTAAATTCTGCTATGAAGCCACACTTCTTATAAAACTCTGGGGCTTGAAAAGCACTGGTCACTAAATTGATATTATTAAAGCCCTGGCCTTTGAAGTGATGTTCTAGAGCAAGCAATAACTGCTTGCCATACCCTTTACCACGATAAGCACTGTCTACCCAAATATCATCCACATAAATTTCTGCAAATGCAGTAAAGGCATTAAGTGCACCAAAAATTTTTCCTTGGGCAGAAGAGATGGTCACTGAAAAACGTCGATAATTGACGTCAATACCATGCTGAGCTTCATAGGCAATAAATCCTTTTGTCATGCGTTTTTCTGTGGCTTCATCAAGCTCATCAACAAATTGGATTTGATATTCGTTCTCGCTTTCTAAAGGCTCGCTGCATTCATGTGCTGTACTATCAAAACGAAAAATAACTCGTTGTGGTTGGTGCGTATCATAATTGATTGTTTTAATTTCTTCCTGATAATTGCCCGCTGTAACGCTTGAAATAGCCTTGCGCCAAAAACTAAGTCCTCGCTTGTTTTCTGGAATCACAGAAACCTCCCATAAGCCTGGATGCATTTTCCATAATTCAGAGGAAACTAAATAACCTAAACCTTTGCCTTGAAACTTAGCAGTAATAAAAAACTCGCCCATATTCCATGCAGTATCAGGGTAAACTCCTTCGTGATTTAATAGAGCGAAACCAGCTAATTTATTACCAACTTTAATCAGAAAGGCTTTTCTTGTCGGCTCTTCAAAGTATTTTTTAAAATCGAAGCTTTCATACAGGCCATCGGAAGGCAAAGCCCAATCATCTGAAATAAAACCACAGTCACGCGAGAGTTCATATACATAAAATCGTGCCATGTTTTGGATGGTAGGATAATCATCTAATGTTGCTGTCTCAACTTTTAAAGCAGATTGTAATTCTTTGATGTTCACAGCATTTTCCTTAAATACAGTTTCGCCATATGACCTTCATTCTGATATCCAAGCGATTTGTAAAAATCATGGGAGCCCTCTTTCGCTCGCCTAAGTCCAGATGTCAAATCAATGATACAGGGACTAAATTGCCTGGCAAACTCCTCAACAGTAATCATAAGCTTTTTACCTATTCCTTGATTACGATAACTTTGGTCGACCACAAGGCCTTCAATATGAAATCTTGTTGTTTCGGAAACAAAAAGATAGCTCTTAGACCAAGCAATCCAACCAACAACTTTTCCTGCAATTTCCGCAAGAAGAACACCGTAATGCAGTTCACTAGTAAATAGCTCAAGTCGTCTTTGCAACTCTTCAGACGATTGTGGATAACCCAATTGCTCCATTAAAGGGTGAAGATGTTGAACATCATCAATTAATGCTTTGCGGATAATCAGTTCAGAAGACACTTTATGACTCCAGATTGACTCTATCCCCGATTAGATTAGGAGATGAAATTACCAAAAAAGAAACCAAATTTCCGGAACTATTTTTCACTTTATGGGTTATCCCTGCTTTAATACTTATTCCTTCCTGTTCCTGTAACACCTGTTCATAGTCTTCAAACTCAATAACCAATTGTCCTTGCAAACAATAAAAAAATTGTTCTGTTTCCTGATGATAATGTTTTACCTCAAAACTGCCTGAGGGCATCGTTTCATAAAGAACGTTAAACTGACCATCATTTTTTAACCACCATGCATCACAATTTTGTCCCCACTTAAAATGAGGCGCATTGCTTATTGAGACAACCTCTTCTCTCACTACAGATTCTGATATAGACGATTTTAGATTTTGACTTAAGTCCGAGACTGAATCATCATTTAAGAGCCCGATGTCTCTTGTTCCCTGAAATTCTTTACGCAAAAAATAAAAAATAGAGTTTTTCTGAAACCCATGCCGCTCAAACTCAAGTTCGAAACCTAATTTTTTATAAAATTCTATTGCTTCCCAATCCATAGTATTAACTGTTGCAAAAGCACAGCCTTTCTCATTACCGTACTTCAATGCCTCTTGCATAAGCTTTGTTCCCCATCCTTGATGCCTGATGGACTCACTCACCCAAAGATTATCGACATGAAGTCCTCCATAGAGTGTTCCACCACTACAACCACCCACAATGCTATTGTCTGCATCACGAATAAAGCATGCAAAGAAATCTAAGGACTCGAAGCCCCTTGCTTGTTTGGCGTACGCCTTAATCCCATTCGTTAATATTTGAACATCATCAGGGTTTGGATTTTCTAAAAACGATAATTTTAAAGTCATTTAATGTATTCCACTGTAGGAGGCCAGGCACCATGCTCCACATAACTTGCCTCATCACTGCCTGACCAAGGTGGCATAGTAACGCAAATAAACACCAAATCTGCTGCATCACTTCGATATTGAAAATGTGTTCCCAAGGGAATATCGATGCTGACTCCAGCAGTTAAAGGGGTAATGCTCTCTTCATCGTTCAACTTACGCCAAATTGCACCCTCACCAGAAAGGACATGCCAAAATTCAGATACAGTTTTATGACGAACTGCTTTGGAAATTGTGCCTGCCTTCAAAGTACAGTGAGCCATTCCACCTAAATGATTATTCATCAGCAATCGAACTTCAGCTCCTGCTGGTGAAGTGTGTTGATATTCTTTGGGTATTTCTTGTGTATTCATTTATGCCTCTATTAAACCAATGCTCTCATCAGTTTTATCAAGTGGTTATTTCTTCATTTTTAATTTTGAATCGTAACGCAAGTAGTATCTGCATCTAAAGTAACTACTTTGCCAATTGGAAGAATGCAATTTTGCTTACCATGTCCATAGGAAAACTCTTTAATACAAGGGACTTTTAATTTAGAAGCCCATTCATTGATTACATCTTCTACCGTACCATCGCTCTGATTCGACTTCTTACTTTTACATTGTTCAAATGTACCAAAAATAACGCCGGAAACTTCATCAAAAATTCCTGCTAAATCTAATTGTGAGAACATGCCATCAATATTATAGGGCTCGACGCCAACATCTTCTACCAACAAAATACATCCTTTAAAAGTAGGCATGTAAGGCGTGCCCATTAAATTAGTCATAAGGGTTAAATTGCCACCAAGAAGAGTACCTCGGCTAACGCCTCCATGAACCTTTATTCCTTTGCGAATTGTGTACTCTTGGCCTAACAAAGAAGAAAATAATGTTTTTTTAACTTGGGTACTTAAATGAATGGTCAAAGTAAACCCTGTATAACTTACTAAGCCAGTGTTTTTAAATAGGCCTAATTGCAACGCTGTAGTATCACTAAACCCGAATAATGGTTTTGGGTTTTTCTTAATCAATTCATAATCTAAGAAAGGTAAAAGTCGTTGCGAACCTTGTCCTCCTCGGGTTGCAATAATTGCTTTCACTTCTGAGTCTATAAAGAAATCCATCACATCTTGTGCACGGTCACGGTCTTTACCAGCTAAAAATCGTTCTGATGCAAACATATGCTTTGCATACTTTACATTAAATCCATTCGACTTTAATAAATGAACTCCTACTTCTATTGCTTTTTCCGTAATAGGACTCGAGGGAGAAATAAGCCCCACGATATCTCCTCTTTGTAGTGGTTCTGGACATAGAATATTCATTTATTACCTCAATTATTTTCTGCACTCAAAAACAATACTTTCGTCTGTTTCATTAGGCGATGCATTTCGGTCAAATGCTTTAACCGTTCGTACATTGCTAAAACCAACCTCATTGAGCAAATTGAGCAAGAAAGAAAGATCTTGATAAATTCGAATTTTGTATTCCTCAACCTCTGTTTGAATGACACGGTTGTTATCAATCAGTTCATATTTACCTATAGAGTAACAAATCTCCTCATCGAGCATAGCTAATTGGCTGAGTAGGATGATTGTGCCATCTTCTTTTGGCCATCTTGTGCCTCTCCATATACCTAATTCTTTAGGAACCGCATAGCGTGTTTCTACTTCAAATACAAAAAGTCCTTTATCTTCCATATGTTCATAAATGGTTTTTAAGGCTTTTTGGATATCCACCTTTTCTGTGATGAGACCAAATGAACCACTGGGTATAAAAATTAAAGAATATTTAGCGGATTGATTTAAATCTTCAATAAAACCATGCCAGGCTTTTGGCTTAAGATTTTTGCTCTTCGCTTTTGCATGCAGTCGTTCTAGCATTGGTTGACTTGCATCAAAGCCATGAACATCAAATCCTTCTGCAGCCAAAGGCAGTAAAAATCGACCTGTGCCGCACATAGGCTCTAAAATCAAGCCTTTAACCTCTGCGGCATAGCTTCGATAGAATGAGTATTCATCTTGTGGTGCATTAGGTTTACTTAAATCATATACTTCAGTACAAAGGCTCTGATAAGTATCCAGTTTTTTCATGGGTTCCTCATTGAAATCCAATACCATCAAATATTCATCATAAAAGGTATCATTAATTTTAAGTGCTTTAGGTTCGGTACCATAAATTCGAAATCCTTGCTTTTGATAAAAAGCTTGAGCCACAAAATTACTTACTACACAGGTTAGGTGCAATTGAGTAACGCTGGTTTTTGCATGTTGGATCAGGGTCTGAATTAATGCTGTTGCAATACCTTTCCCTCTGTATTCAAGACGAGTATACATACTCCAAAGCACACCACGGTGTTTTGTTTTAATTGAGTTAAGTGTATAGAATCCAGCACAAGACACCAATAAATCGTCAACAAATGCGCCCAATACATATCCTTTACTTAATCCATTTTGAAAATCAGCATCGGACATATGCACTTCATCTTCATAAGAAGAGCCAAAATTTTCTGGTGAATTATTCAAAGCTTCCAAACGAATTTCTTTCCATAGATGCCAATCCGTATCAAACAACTGTCTAATCTTCACAACATTATCTCCATAACTGTTACAGGATGTCCTTTAAATTCATCCATGCCAATCATGCACCAACCAAGACGACTGTAATATTCTGGAAGAGTAGGATCAAAAGCAAAAAGATAAAGATTTTTAAACCCTAATGCTTGGGCTTCTTCTTTTACTCGATGAATAAGCTGTCTTGCAATACCTTGTTTTTGATGGCTTGGTGATACCACTAATGAGCCTAGCCATGGGGTTAATTCAGGGCGGATTCCATCATTCACGCGTAAAGAGCACATCCCAACAGGTTTATCTTCATCAAAGGCAACGATAGTGAGCGGTAACTGTTCGATGTTTAAATGATTTCGTAAATTTTCTTCTACACGTGAGGTGGGCACATCAGGAACCCAAATTTGCCCTAATACTTCATGCCAAATCTTAGCAAGCTCTGGTATGCAATCTGAGTGATGTTTTAAATAGGCTATTGTAATCATCATAATACCTGTAAAAATAAATTATTACTCTTGGCAAGGCGTGCCTTGATGAAACACCATTTGCCAACGATTGTGTTTGTATTGCCAGAGAGAAGAACGTAAAGAACTTTTTGAGGCAACAGTGACCCTATAAGTTGCCAACATGACTTCGGACGACACCTCTAAAACTGAAAAATCATTAACCATATAGCTCTGTGGCTCTTCTTCAGGGAGAGAATCAAGTAAGTCGTTCTTATTGTAAATTAAACCAGAAGCACCATACTCAATAAATTCATCAGCAATCAGTAGCTTCAGTTGTGTAATCGATTTTCTCGTTTGCGGATTTAAAAGAGAAATCTCTAGCTCATAAATCAGTTGGTGTTCTTGTTTCATAGCGATATTCTCATCAAATATCTGAGCTTGCATTCCTTCCTCTCGAGAAACAGAGCCAGCCAAAAAATAGCACGCGGTTCGGGTTGATGCTCATTACTTAATTTTTGAATTGCTTCTTGAGGTAAATAACGCATTAAGTCAAATTCCTTGAGATTGCAATCGATCTAGATGATGAGTAATCAATGAATTAACCACTTCTTTATTAAAGTCAGGACAAAATCGTGGATAGTCACGTTCAAGACCATAAGACCATTTTTCCAAACGTTCATGGTCATATTCGATCATGTCTTCAAATAAATAACCTTCTCCATAAACTTCTTCACAATGAAGGCCAATTCCACCATCGTAAAGTTCTCCTGAAGGCATACGTAATGCAATATGCCAGCACTCTTCATGGGATGTCACCATCACAAAAACAATATGCACTTTATCCTTAAATCGGCTATTCCACGCATCAAAAAATAATTTGGCAAACGCACCACAAGGACCATAATTAATCCTTGGTGTTTCTTCATGAAATCCCAGCAATTGGTTTATGTCGTTTTTTAAATCATTTAAGACTGTAATTTCTTGTGCATTCACACGTAATTCCTATGGTATTAAAAACTTCTTTTTTGGCTAACATCCAACACTCTACGTTTAGGCTGATTTATTGTACCAGATAAATTTCAATTCGCTCTTTACCTTTACCCACATTCGCCCATTTTAACGTAATATAGCCCACTTCCGCGGTTGATTTTACATGTGTTCCACCACAAGAAACCTTAGAGAATCCTTCGATTTCCCAATAACGTCTTTGACTCTTCTCATCAGAAAACCCAGTGCGTATAGACATATCTTTTGCAATAATTTGATTGTATTCAAGCAAGAGAGTGTCAAAGATATCCGAGATATTGTGCTGATAGTTAAAATCGATTCTAGCCTTATGCTCAGCAATATGAGCACCTATTTTTTCAATAGGAAACATTCTTTGGACAAGTTCAAAGATTAATTCAGCAGCAAAATGAAGACGCATCAATTTGTAGCGACGAACGAAGTCAATTTCCATAAGGACAACATCGCCCTCAGAAAGCCCATGCTCCGAAGGTAATGTATAATAAATCAAGTCATCTTCTATTTCAGAATGAGTGACCATCAGGCCATTCACGCGAACTGTATCACTTTCTTGACCACCGGAAAACGAAAAACCAATAGTCTCTGCAAAAAGTAGTCGATTCTCATTTGCCGACTCCACCTTAGTCATTAATTGGCGTTGATAGGGATTATCCCAAAATATTTTTTGCATAACTTACTCTCTAATCTTTACCACTATCCCATTGGTTAGCTGCTTAAGTGCTTCTGGAGATAATGAAAATACTGCGTTGGGCGTTCCTGCTGCGGCCCAGAGGACTTCATGGCATAACAAATCTTCATCGATAAGAACCGTATTAATAACATTTTTGTGGCCAACTGGAGGGATCCCACCAATCGCAAAACCAGTTATTTCTCGTGTAAAATCTGCATCAGCCTTCCCAATAGATTCATTGATGAGATTCCCAATCAGGCTCTCATTCACACGATTAACACCACTTGCTAATACCAATACCGGCTTGTTGGTTTTTTCAGTACAAAATAATAGTGATTTCACAATTTGAGCAACACCACAACCCAAAGTATCAGCAGCATCTTTTGCAGTGCGTATGCTCGAATCAAGTTCCTTGACCTCACACGATATCCCCTTTTGAGATAAAAAATCCTGTATGATTTGCGCGCTTTTACTTAAATTTTTACCTTCATTCATCGCTATCACCCACCCATCATCGCCACAAAGAACACTTTCTAGTCAGCTCTGTCACCACATCCCAATCTCCAAACAAAACAATGCCATAGTAAATCAGATCATTCTCTTTAACCTGTGCCGTTCTTTCAATTTGCTCTTGATAGGTACCCACAGTCATCGTATCGGTAAAATCATTAAAAAGAACATTTTTTGCTAAAGCATTCTGGCGTAATGTTCTAATTTTGTTGGGGTTCTCACAAAGAATGATAAAAGGTATTTCTGAAATATAAGGGTGAGATCCTCCATCTGCATCTCGATAATCGGTTAAACGCAGCTCTTCTTCACCAATTACGGAACCTAAACCAATACACATATGAGCAAGCGCATTCATCACTTTGCCTGGCTCAATACGCTTATTAAGTACCGCAACCAGTTTGTTTTTAAAAGGGTGTTCAACCATACAGTTCTCCACAATCTACTTCCCAATTCGTGCGTTATAACGCATAATAAACCAGTATATGCCCGTGCGCTAAAACGCACAAGCTTTTTTATTAAGAGATATCATGCAAGAAATTTCAAAACGTATTGCAAAAACATTAAAATCATTAAGACAAGAACGAGGTTGGAGTTTAGACAAAACAGCGCTTGAAACCGGCGTTTCTAAAGCGATGCTCGGGCAAATTGAACGAGAAGAATCAAGTCCAACGATTTCTACCTTATGGAAAATTGCGAGCGGCTTTCAAGCCTCCTTTTCTTCGTTTATTGAAGACAGTCTGGATAATTCAACCAATCCTGTTTATAGGGCGGGACATGCTGAAACCTTGCATCCAGATGATGAAAAAATACGAGTACTGCCTCTATTTCCTTTTGATGAGCAGTTACATTTTGAATTGTTTGTTATTGAGTTATTGCCCGAATGTGAACATCTTTCACCTCCCCATAAACATGGAGTCATTGAGCATGTCATTGTTGTGGATGGAACCATTGAGCTTTTGTTAGGCGGGAGCTGGAAAAAACTTTCTAAAGGAGAAGGGCTTCGTTTTAATGCCAATCAACCGCATGGCTACCGGAATCCAACCAATGAACTATCGCGCATCCATGATATTATTCATTACCCACCCCAATATAAATCGCCTTAATCGATTATGGTACATAAAACAAAGGCGTTAATGCCATAGTTTTTAAGTCATGAAGCCACTCATTGCGTGGCTTTCCTCCTGGCGCTGTTTCTTCAAACCAGTTGTATTTACACCAAAGGTAGATATCCAAGCTTTTCATTTGCGAAAAATGATTCATTTCTTTTAATTCGTCTGAACTCAATGGCCGGATTTGCCTATACCCTTCTATAAACCATTCAAACAGGGGTTTCCAGAGAGGCCATGGCTTATTGCATAAGTCCAAAAAAGGTTTAGCGATATCGGCAAGATACCAATGATAAACTGGCTCATCAAAATCAATCAGATGAACGCTCTCACCATCATAAAGCACATTGCCAGGACGATGGTCCCCATGGGTTAGGCCAAAATGTGCTGAGTTGATTGAAAAAGTTTTGAAGCGTGTCGTGATGGTTTGGTATAAATCCTGGATCAGAGCCTCTTCTTGACGCGCATAATCCCAAGTTTCACGCCACAAATCTTCCCAAGTTAAAAAATGATGTTCCGATGCAACATAACTTTGCGAGGCTTGATGCAATAGACCTAGGGCACGGCCCCATGTTAGATAAGCTTTTTTATCTGGATAATCAAAATTCATGATTTGCCCTGGCACCTCACGGCAAACATGAACAAAAAATTCCAAATCATCTTGGTGTACCGTTTCGACATCATTTCCTTCTTGGGATACAACCGGTTCACAAATAGGAACCTGATGCAAATATAAATGCTTCTGAAAATCAATGGCACTCAAAAGTTCATGAGCTTTTCGTATTTTTTCATGCGTCATGCGAAGGTAAAAGCCTTGGTTCTTAGATTCAAATCGATAAACACAGTTAATTTGATTATTGATAAGCTTAAGATGGGTAGGGTTTTTTACCCACTTATTAGCAGCACGATTTGCCGTTTCATCCGTAATTTTTTTTAATGTGGTCTCCCAAATCATTTTTGGATACTCTTACTGTTCAGATAATCAGCTCTGGATAATCGATAAAGCACATGTCGTTTCAATGGACTATTGTGCTCCAATTTGGGATGATCAAAATCATCCTTTGTATTATGTTGTAAACCAATTTTTTCCATAACACGTCTTGAAGCTAGATTATTCACTGCTGTAAATGAAACTACTTCGGGAAGATTTAAAGAGGTAAATGCATAATGCAAAACCGCTTTTGCTCCCTCCGTAGCATAACCCTGATTCCAATGCGTTGAGGAAAGTCTCCAGCCAATTTCAACAGCAGGGGTAAAGTGCGCTTCAAAAGAAGGGGTCATTAACCCTAAAAATCCTATCATTTCTCCAGTATTTTTTAGTTCAACAGCATACAAAGAAAATCCCTTCTCTTTATCATGTGCAATCATCCGCTCAATGCCTGCTTTTGTAGCACTCCTGTTCCCTATTCCGGGTAAAAATTGGCATACCTTTTTATCTTGATCAATAAGTGACATAGGATCAAGATCAGCTTCTCTCCAAGTACGTAAAATCAGACGGGAAGTTTCAAGAATATTCATAGGAGCCTCTATAAGAAAGCATGTTTATCATGAGTAGGTAATTAGCGTCTTCACTGTATTGCGTGGGAAGAAAACCAGCCTTTTGATAGCACGCAATGGCTTGCTCGTTTCCAATTTGTGGATCAACCACAACGGCTTTAAATTTGGAGAGTTGTTCGGCAATAAAACGCCTTATAATTTGTCTGCCCAACCCTACTCCACGAAACGATGGCTCTGCAATAAAAAGGTCGATACCAGCCAATTGTTCAGGTGTTGCCTCGTCAAACAAGGAAGCATTATGTCCTGAAATTCCTTCGGGTAAATGGTCGGAAAGACAGTAATATTGAATAAAACCAATTGGTTTTTGATTTAAATAAATAATAAAACTGGGGATACACTCAATGCCTTCAATTCGGGGTGAGTACTTTGCACTAATATCTTCCAAAGAAAACTGTTGATTTCGTGCGTATCCTTGTTTTACCGTAGGCTCTGCAAACCATTGGGTCATTAAGTTCAAATCTCTTTGACCCAATGGTTTAAATTCAAGATTCTGATTTTTACTCCCATAAACTAAGGAAGTCCAATCCAAAATACGACGCGCTGACTCCTCTGCTGAAAGACAGCTAACATCTAGAGTCATTTCATACGGCTCTTTGCTAAAATAAACGTCTTCTTCAAACAGTCTTTTTGTAATGAGTGCCTCATCCTGTGTTTTAAAATAGCCTTTTCGATCTGAATATTTTAAGCGTTTAACAAGCTCTGCACCATTACAAATCAATCGGATAGGAACAAACATAGCTTCCCGTTTTTGAGCAACGGCTTGTACTTGATTAAAAAACTCCTGATGCCAAGAATTATTCGCTAAGAGCTCATAGGTAATAACAAAGCTCGTTTCTTTAGAACAAACCTCAGTCATCGTATCAAAAATCACATCTCGGGCCTTGTTAAGCGCTGCCCATCCTTTATCATCAAGAGACCAAAATACTTGATCATCGTTACCTAGAAGTTTTAGAACCGGATCGATCCAAGCATGGTGATGCGCTAATCGAAACTGAGAAGCCAGTGTTGTAATTGCCTCGCCTATGGTTTTTTTACCGGTACCTGCAATACCCATCAAGAGTATCATCATATTCGTCGGCATCATTTATTAAAATCCTGTCACAATACTGTACTCTTCTTTATGTGTAAGCACACGCATCAAGTGCGCCACATCATATGGACTACGCAGCTCAATGAATTTCACTTTTGGATATTGGTTCTTTAAAGCATTTAATAAAGGGTTAATCCGTTGTTCATAGTTCCACATATAACTTAATAGCGACCATCGTACCGTTTCATTGCAACCAGCGGCTCTATCATCGATTTCTGAAGCCTTATAAAACAAGCGTTTAAATACCCGCCAATAACATAGCCATTTGGGTAAATTAAAGTACAAGCACATGTCGGCTTCGCGATAACGTATCTCGAATGATTTACTGGAATTACCATCAATAATCCAGCAAGGATTAGCAACTAATTCTTTTTGGAGTGACAAAAAATCCTCATATTCTCGTGGCACCCAATCGGCAATAAAAAAATATTTGTCTAAATGGAACAAGGGAATATTTAGACTCTTTTGCAACTTAACAGAAAAAGTGGATTTGCCACTTCCTGGTCGACCAATAATCATGATGCGTTGTAAGTTTATCATTTCATTCAGAGTTTAATTTACTGTGTTCTTTTCTTAAGGATGCAAATGATTGTTGTACTCATCCACTACACTATCTAAAACTTTAAGTAGTCTGTTCTTCACTTAACTGTTTAAGTACGGTTTTTATCGTAGCATGGGAAAAACCTCGGCCACTTAAGAAACGAGCCAATTTTGTATTTATCGTCTCATCTGTATCATTTTTAAATCCACGCATTTTTTTCCGAGCTTCATCTAGGGCGCGAACTTCTTCCAGTTCAATATGTTCTAAGATTTGCTCAATCACCTCTTCTTTAACGCCCTTTTGTTTTAATATTTGTTGAATAAAACGGTTTCCTTTATGGATATAACGGGCACTTAATGATTCAGCCAAACGATTATCATTAATTAAATGTAATTCCCGAAGGCGAGCTATGGTTGCATGAATCTGAGCATCTAACTCGGGTACATGCGAAAAATCCCTCTCTAATTGCCTTATGAGCTCTTTTTCACTGCAATAATGATTGGAAAGATATTTTATTGCTGCATCGATGAGTGTATTCATACTAAAGCTCTACTATAAACCACAATTTTATTTTTGCTTTTGCCAAGACAGCCTGATTTATTTAGAATACCATTATAACAGGAAAATATTGAGTCTTTTATGCCAAAAGAAGGAAAGGCCAGAGTCTTAAGTGAAGCAGAGTTTAAGCGACTGCTTATTGTTGCCAAAGATGGGCAATTCGCTATAAGAAATAGTGCCCTTGTGTATTGTTCTTTTGGACTTGGATTGCGAGTGAAAGAAATCGCCTCTCTCACTATTGCAGATGTAGCCGATTACAACTATCAATTGACTGAAGAGATTTGTTTGAAGCGCTCAATGACCAAAGGTGAAAAGCAGCGTTACGCTTATCTTGCCAATGAAAAAATCCGTAAAGCACTCCAAGCTCATCTCGATACCCTAAAACCTGTTGCACGAGACAAACCCTTATTTCAGACCCAACGTAAAAGTCGCTTTACACCCAATAGTTTGCAAAAATGGTTCAAGTCACTCTATGATAAGGCAGGAATCATTGGGGCAAGCTCCCATTCTGGTCGACGTACTTTCATTACCCGCTTAATTGAGCAAGGCGCTGATATTAAAGCAGTCTCTCGTCTTGCAGGTCATGCCAACATTGTCACCACCGCAATTTATGTTGAAGACAACCCTGATCGCCTGAAACGTATTGCTAACTTGGCTATTTTCTAAATGACACCATGGTTTATTACTTTACCTTGGTTACACTATTTGGATTTTACCTACAATGAAGTCTACCATGAGGCACGCTTTGAAAAAGACAAACGCTATTATGTACTTCGTTTAGAGAAAGATTTACTAGATGATTGGACAATCACCGCTATTAACGGACGAATAAAATCCAAGTTGGGACAAAGAAGAATATTGGATTTTTCAACGTACACAAATGCGTTTGCTCAATTCTTAATCATGATAAAAATCCGTTATCAGCATAATTATCGACTTAAAATTTTGTATAGTGAAAATATTTTTTCCCTTCACAATCTGCTGTTTCTTTTAGTATCACAAAAATATGCTAATAAAACCCATGCCAAAAGGAAGGAAAAACCAAGATCCGAGTTGAGTCAAAATAATTGTTCCACGACTGTTCAAAACAACTTATCTCATACAAAAGCATTCCAACTTGACTTATTTTTTTAATTTCTAAAAAGAAAAGTGATCATTAAATAATCAGACCGATTTAAGAGCGCTCTAATAGTGATTAGAAAGAAGCTGAGCTCTTGCCACACTTTACCATTCGCCGTAGTCCAATCGTCTCTTGAAGGTAAAATTTGGAGGTCATTTTTTTCCAGTATACCAGTAAAATTATAACTACAGACTCGAGGGCAAACATCTTCTAATTTTTCCACATAGTTATCCACTAATTTTGTGAATAAAAAAATAGCCCTACCCTTCCACCTTAAGATGGGCCATTAACCAATCTGCTTCCTCTAAAGAGTCAAAACTTATCACCACCCTACCTTTTCCTCCATCATTAAAATGCATGTTAACTTTGGATGAAAGTTTTTTCGATAATTGTGCCATCCAATCTTTCGTTTTTTGTTCAAATTGGGGATCTAGAAAAAACTCTTGTTTATCTTCTGGCATATTTAAGCGCTGAACCAATTTTTCAGTTTCCCTAACGGATAAAGACTTATTGATAATTATTTTTGCTGTTTCTGCTTGTTGTATACTCGACAAACTTAATAAAGCTCTGGCATGCCCCATTTCTAGTAATCCCATTTTTAACATTTCTTTTACTTCATCCGTGAGAGTAAGCAATCTAAGAAGATTAGTAACTGTTGTTCGCGATCTACCTAAAGTTTCAGCAACTTCACCATGCGTCATGTAACACTCTTCTATTAACCGCTGTATAGCTTGTGCTTCTTCCAATGGGTTTAAATCTTCTCTTTGAATGTTTTCAATTAAAGAAACTGCCATCCCGTTTGCTTTATTATATTTTCTGATGATTGCAGGGATTTTTTCTAATCCTACTATTTTAGCTGCACGCCAACGCCGTTCACCCGCAATAATTTGATATTCATTCCTATTATGATCTCTTTCTTTGACAAGAATAGGCTGTATAATCCCATGCTGTCGAATTGACGAGGCCAGTTCTTCTAGTGAAGCATCGCTAAAAAACTTTCTAGCCTGATTTTGATCTGGATAAATTTTTGATAAACACAGATCAATTGCTTCCAAGGATTGTATGTCATTTTTTAGATTAATTGGTTCAAAGGCAGGAAATTTCATATTAAACCGCCTCCATTTTAATGGGCTTCTCTAAATAATGTTGCTTTAATTTTTCCCGGGTTTCCAGAACAAATTTCTGCATGTTTTTAACATGCTCTTGATTATCTCCAGCTTTAGTATAACCTGATAGTTTTTCCCAATGATTAAGCTCTGCCTGTAAAGCGAATAATTTCTTTTCCCACTCAATTTGTTCATTAGATTCTTTTTCTTGAGAACCGTCTGGCTTAGATTCTTCCTTGAATTTATAATCATATTTTAAAGCACTAATAAAATATGGAATTGGATAAAAACCTGTGCGCTCTTTTTTTGCATATTTCTTGGTATAGTTAATCTTCTCTTGAATATATTCTTCTGAGTAGTTATTTATAATATTTTCTAATATAGACTCATTTAATATACCAAAAGTTACTTTTATTTCTTTATGCATCTTCTCATTTTCATAATCAATACAGCTGACTTCTGATTTTATTGTATTTTTTTTATTCTGGACTAACACCTCAAATCCAGTAATTTTTCTACCAACTCTTATTGGATCCAAACTAACAGCAAAATTAGCTCGATCATTAACCTCTTCTAATGAAGGCGAAATGACATTTCTTGTAAGTTCCCGCATACTTGGATATTTATCTTCAGGAACTCCTAAAATTTTTCTAAATGTATCTAACGAAATAATTTTATTTTTTTGTAAGTTAATAAACCGTGTACTATTTTCATAAAGAGCATGACCATATTTCGATTCAAATTCAGATTGCAGATCAATGTCAATAGTACCGTATATAGATGGATTAACTAGTAAATCAAGCATGATTTTATGAAAAGAAAAATTGATGGTATTATCCTGATAGAACGTAGGTGCACCATGTAAAACTCGTAAATTTAAAAAAGAGATATCTGTAGGTACCTTATCTTTCAATAAATTCCATTCTATTTTTAATGATGCCAACCCATCAATGGACTCTTTTAGATATTGGGTATTATTACTATTGAACTTAACTGCTTTTAACAGCTTAGAAAAAGGCATATTGCATTCGACAGCGACCGAATTTTGATGGTTATTTATGCGGCCATCTCCTTTTATTGCTTCATACAAAAGCACATTGACAATTTTCCGTTGCAATACACTCATTAAAGAGTATGCATGAATAATTGTTACATGTTTACGTATTGTTTTTTCAGCGAACATTACCCATTCCGTTTGGCCTTTTTTCTTATTTTTTCCTCATCATTCTACTCAAAATAGCAGCGCGTATTATGGCAGTTTGAGGGCCTCTTATATCAGGATATTCCTTTACAACTTCACTTCTCATATCAGAAAAAAAACATCGTTGCTTAAATGTCATGTAAATTTTATCAAATACAAAATTTTCACTATTCCCTTCTGCATTGAGTACCATTTCTTTGTAATCAGGATTTTCCTTTAACATTATGATGGCTTCGTTTACCCAATCAGTTTTCTTTTTTAAATTATATTTTTCAGAATTTAACAGAATTTCTCTGAGTGACTCTTTAATTTCTTTATTAATAGTAAATGTAATAATTTTCTTATCGTCTTCATTATTATTGAGTTTCAGTTTATTCATTTTAATCACACTTCCTGAGCAATTAGAGGAATTATTTTTTTAAAGCACTCCTCAACTGATTTACCATTATTCCATTGGACATTATTGCTTAACATATTCATTTGCTCGACGATGCTCTCGTGTAGAATGTTGCTTGAAACTAAGGCATCAAAGATAATTTTGGCAATATTGGGTTTTACCTTACCTAAACTAACATTTAATTGTTTACGTCCTCTTATTTCTTTTTTTGTAACTAATGAAAATTCGAGTTCTTTTTTTAGCTTAACAATTGCTTCAAAGGATAGATTTTCTATGGCAGCCTTTAAAAGAACTTGTTGATGTTCTGCATTTTCAACTGAAATAATTAATTCAATTAACTTTATATTCTCTATTTTTCCTTCAACAATCGCTTGTTTTATGTCTGGGCTAGCTTGCAGAATCAGAATATATCTTCGAGATTGTGTTATGGACATTCCTGTTAAGTCACTTAAAACTTTTGATGTTATTTTCTCGTTATCATTTTTTCCTTTATTTTCGTTTAAATATTCCTTAACAATAGCCTCAATGCTCGCAACTCTTTCAGCCAGAGATAAGTCAACACGCTCATTATTCTCAATCCACTGTAGAACTCTTAACTTTGTACCAACAGGTCGTTGACTTGCAATTCTTGCTATAATTTCCTTTTTACCAGCAATCGCTGAGGCCAAGGTTCTACGTTCACCAGCGATTAAACGACATTTGTTCCCAAACCTGTATACAAATATGGGGTTAATTAACTGATCATCTAGTATAGTTTTTGCTAATGACTCAAGTGACTTCCAATCATTTTTCTTTTTTGCATAGTCAGGATCAGAAGGATCTATTCCATTCATAGCATCATGAAGAGTTAGTGCTAGTTCACGATTGTTTTCTGGATCAAGTTCTATTTTATCTAAGGATAATACTTCTATTGACAGTTCCCCAGCATAATCATTGGCAATCGCCAGTGTTCTTGATATGGCTTCCTTTGTCTCTCCGGTTTTGACTGGATTTAGTTTGAATTTACTAACCATAAGAAGCCTCCTTTTCTTCTATTTTGTTGTATACATTATGAAATACCCTGTCATATACATAAGAACACCATTTTTCACTCTCAATTCTAGCTAGATGTGTTTGCGGTAGATTAAATACACAATTAGGTTTTGCATCTTCTACTACCAATTCTGAATAAATAGTTCTTTGGGCGATCGGAGGTAACAACCATTCTTCTGATTTCTCTATCGAACGCAAGTCATTAAGGAACTTAGTATGTACTGCTGTTTTACGAACTTGGTTAGGTAAAATTCCCGCTATTTTGATTGTGTCATCTTTTACTCTTCTAAGTTGCTCTTGTGAAATTGCTTGGATCATACCTATGGTTCCATTAATACCATATTGTTCTAGTTCGGTTGGCAATAGTCCATGAGTTGCTGCTCGCAACCCTGCCATTGTTAGTGGGCCAAACTGTGGATTCGTATCAATAATAACAAATTGGTAATCACTGTGGGTTGACAGCATTTCGGTAAATTCTTTAAGACGATTTATAACTTTTTCTTTTACATCAACTTTTAGAACACGTTGTGCATCTTCCAGTAATGAAGCAAAAGAAGGGAAACAATGTAAATTGTCAACCCATGTTGGGTATGGATAAATAGATTTACCTATGAATATATCTGCAATACTACTAACACCATCCCAATGTGGATCATCTTCTGGTAAGTTATTAGGATCCCACTCTGGATGCGCTTTAGGCATATAACCCGTTGGGTGAGCAGGATCTCTGGTAGTTGGAATTAGGCTAGATGAAGAATTACCTTGTGGGTCTAAATCAATAAATGCCCCTTTCATGTTTTTACATTTAGCTAGATATTGTGCAAGAGTGAGTGCAATAGTTGATTTGCCAATCCCTCCTTTGTTTCCGGCTGTTGTAATTACTTTCATCCATCCCCCTTCTTACAATAAGGTGTTTTGTACTATTTGTTATTAGGCTATCTTCTTTGAAATGAATTTGCAAGCGGTAATTTGTACTATTCTTTTAAATTTATAAAAAAGAAAAATATATATCTTTTTTCTTCTATTCATAGATTCCTTATATAAAACACAGTAACTAATTGATTTTAAATGATTTATGAAAGGATAATTGTGTATCTATTTGGGAGTGATAGTGTAGGTTTATGAGTTTTTCTGTGTAGTAATATGGGGTTCAAAAGGTTTTTTAATCATATGTGTAGCTTTATGGGGTATTGTGGTGTAGTTATATGATAATGGTGTAGATTTATGGGAGAGATTTTAACTTTTATCCATAATCTACCTAATGCAATGAATGCTAGATTTTAGGCGGCTGGATCTTTTGCTCTAGAAACTTTGAAAATTCGGAGTGGCAAGTGGTATTGCGAATCTCAGTAAAAGATTATCCTGATGTTTGTTTGGGTATACTTATCTTTTGTATTAAATCTCTACCCTGCAATAAGATATGTTTAACTGGATAGTACCACACTATACTTTTTGCGTTTGCTCGAATAAGTCGCACATTGATTAACTTTGATAATAGAATAAATTCGGGAATAGATATAAACGAATGTTATTTCCATATTCTAGATTTCATTTCTAGTTGTAACAGAATAACTTCATTTGCGATTAAATAATCATACCAATTGCTACTTTGTAGCGGTGTTAGTTTGTGATTAATTCTTGCTAAGTATCTTGGTTATTCAGCTATATATGCCCGTAATAAGGGTCCACGTATTGAGTTAAATCTATTATAAGTAACCATCCAAAAACATTTATAACAACTCCCGATATGCGTTAAACTCAAATTGAATAGGGTCAAGCAAATTTATTTTCATTGTAATGCCAGATAAATTTTCTAATACGAGCAATCAATTGCTCAATACAAGTAAATCCATTCGCACCATATATTTTCCTCTTCAACCACTTCCAAAATAGCTCAATTGGATTATATTCAGGTGAATATGGTGGTAAAAAAAATAACTCCACCCATTCGTGTTTTTTCACAAATTTTGAAACCTTTTTGCTGCGATGAATAGAGCCATTATCAATAATCATCACTATCTTTTTGTTGGGTTTAGCTTTTATGTAATTGATGTAGAAATTGAATAAATATCTTAGAGTTCCTCTTTCGGCTTGTTTCCAATAAAAAGCTTGTGAGCTTAAACTCAGAGCACCAAATAATGTTTTACTTTCTCTCATTTTGTTGGTGTGGACGGGTTTTTTTTCGCCACGTTTAAACCAACCTCTCTCTACATAGGGTTCGTTTGAGAAGTGAGACTCATCTGCAAATAATATTTCTATTTCATGCTCTAACTTTTGTTTACTTAGCGATGCAACCATTTTTTCAATATAAGCTGCTTTATCTTCTTTACTCGGCGCATTCAGTGGGGGCTTTTTAGAATAGCGTTTATATACCCATCCATGCTCATGAAGTGCTCGCTTTACTGTTGTCGCACTCACAGAGCCAACCGTTTTAGTCAATTGATCTAATTGAAGATTAATTTGCCATCCAGACTGTTGGTAACCGTACTCCTTGGGCGATACACTTAGCAATTGGTTGAGCTCTTCCTTGACTTTTTCTCTCAATTGATTCGGTCGACCGCTTGAATTTTTATCTATTAATCCTGAAATGCCAAAATGTAAATAACGTTTTATCCAACATCTCACCGTGTGTGGATTACGACTCAATTGCGCTGAGATTTCACCTATACTTTTGCCTGATGAGGACAGTAAAACATAATACGCTCGCTCCCCTATATTTTTTCCCGTTCGCGAGCCTCTTAGTTTTAGAAGTGTTTGTTTTTGCTCTTGCGTGATAATCACTTTTATCGCTTTACCCATCCTTAAAACTCAGCTACTCCTTAAAAGTTGATGCGGACATTACACTATCTTTATGTTTTATAAAAGATTATGGATGGTTGCTTATTTGTCTTTGTCCATAGCGAAGATTATATTTTTTTAACGAATATTGATCGCTGGTGTTGTTGGAGCTGAGATTAGCTTCTCTACTTGAATGGATAAATTAGTTTTTATAACTATGTATCTATTATCAAGTTAAATAGGTTTATCGCTTAACATTTTTCAATAATCCATTTAACGATAAGATCTTTTCTCTCGCAGTATTTATTTAACTCATTTATAGATCTAAGAAATTTATTCCTGATTTAAGCAAAGCTTGTTGTTTTTTAAATATTAAAGTAATCAACCTATACTAAATGTGTGACGAATTAATTATCTACAAATATTAATTAATAGGGTTGCATTCTAATTTTATGATAATCTTAATTATCTTTAGGATGATGTTTTTTGTTTTTGGACTGTTGAATTTTTTATTAAATTCGATCCTGTCTCTGTTTCAACAAGCGCTTTTAATTTTACGAGACTTCTACTAGGAATTATCGGTTTCATAAATTGTCCCCGGGGGATAATTTTAGTAACTTATTGATTATAAACAATAAAAATAAACAATATTCTGTAATTCACATGGGGGTTATGGAATGGTGTAGATTTATGAGGCGGCAAATTTTAAAGCAAATTATGGTGATTACAAATTAACAAACGTTTGAGAGAAAAAAAATTAACAGGAAAAGTATTCAAACTTAATCGCAAAATATAAACAACTACAACTTAAGTGACAAAATATAAAATTGAGGAGGAAAAAATTTGAATAATCATTTATTATACAAAGCGACATCCATGTTAGTTTAATTTTCCTTAACAGCAATGATAATGGAACAATACAGTATAAATTAGGAGTCTGAAATATTGGCGATTTATCATGGGTGTGATGCAATTAAAGCTGTAACGTAGAGGAATTACTATATGACTATTATTGATGCAAGACCTACCTGTTTTTATCATCCGATAAAAGTCATTTTTTTAGATGATAACCGTGCATTTTTGGATGCGTTAGATTTAGAATTTGGCGAAAAATTTAATATACTGACACTTACAAGCTCAGATATGGCTTTTCATCTGATTGATAATGATAGTCAGGATGTTACCCAATCAATTTTCAAATTGATGAATGATGTTAATCTAGATACTACTAATGATCGGGTTATTGGCTTTGATGTTAGTAAAATGTTAAACCTGATTTATGATAAAGCAAGGTTTGAGCATGCCCCACTGTTAGTAGTGGATTATCAAATGCCCGTTATTAATGGAATTGAATTTTGCAAAAAAATTAAAGAGAAAAAAATCTTTAAAATTATGCTAACGGCAGAAGCAGATAAAGATACAGCGATCAGCGCGTTCAATAACGGTTTAATTGATAAATTTATACTCAAGACAAGCGAAAATCTATATCCAGAAATTACATTAGCTGTCGATGACCTAACTCAGCGCTATTTTAGAGAGTTAACAAAGAATATAGTTAATGCGTATGAAAACTCCATTAGTGATTTATTTGGTAATGAATTATATCAACAATTATTTGCCAGTGTTTTACTGCAAGCACAGGCTGTTGAATATTATCTAGTTGATAATTCAGGGAGTGTTTTATTTCTTGATAAAGATGCCAAACCTACATGGCTTATCATTAGACATGTAAAAGAGCTATCTGATCAATTAGATTTAATGCAGGGATATGAACTACCCAAACAGACTATAGCCGCTGTTGCAAAAAAAGAGAAAATATTATTCTTGTTATCAGAAAAAGAATATAAAAAACCAATAAGTGAGTGGATTAACTATTTATTTGATGCGAAAAAGCTAGATAACAATTACTACTACAGTATTACCAAAGATCATTTAACTGATTCTATAAATTGGGGAAGGGTGGTTTCATATTCCTCATATCTAGCAGAGAGATAATTTGGCAGAATTATTCATTCAAAAGAGATAGAAAATAATTTTCAATCTTTACAGTCTGCTCACGAATAGTGCTCATGGAATATAAAAATTTTTCCATCTGTTTTTGATTAATATCGCTGGTCTCCATTGACTGTGAAATTGTATTAATGAAACTCGAAGCCGATTTTGTCATGCTGTTGATGATAACAATTGAGTTTAAAAAATCGTGTTTTAATTTATCTTTATCCGTTGAGTTCATGTTAAATTCCCGTGTGCAAATCGAAAAGGTGGTTCTTTACCAACAATGGATTTAATCCATGGCATTTGGCTAAATCGATCTCTTGAATGGCCAGTGGCAAGATGAACATCAATAAAGCCCTTATCAAAAAGGAGTTTTGCACAATCCTCGCCTCTAACATTGTTTCCTAGATCTGAATCAATATAAATAAGAGTATTCTCACCATAATTATTTATTTCATTTATGAACTCATCAAATGAAGAATAAGTTGAAATACATTGTCCAGCCTCTTCAGCAGCAAAGATCCAAGTCATTCGCATCATTTCATCGTCATCAATAAAAACAACCGTATTTATATGTTCTTTCTTTGGAGTTTCAATAATTTTAATATAGGGTACATAAGATTTTGGTATGATTTTTACACCAATATTTTCGCACCGATTTCGTATAGCAATATCTTCAAAGCAACTGGTAACTAAAATAGCTTTGCCATTTAAATTAAGCTCTTCAATCACATCTAAACCATTTTTAACATCAGCGAGCAGCTCATAATCTACTAAATATAATACTGGGATTTCTGGATCAACTTTATACTGTAATAAGTCGATCGCGTTATAAAAATGAAACATTTTAACGTGTGAAATATTTGAAAACCGTTCATTCCATGCATCATGGATGGATATATCGTCATCTAATACGACAATATTAGTACCATGCCTAATATTCATTGAATCACAGAACCAGCTAGGAGGGGTAGACCGAATTAGAGTGATCTGAATTTTTGTTCCAACTTTTTCTTCGGAGTGAATATGCATTGAACCATTGATTTGCTCTAAATATTGTTTAGCATAAGATAAGCCAAAACCAGCACCAGTTTTCTTATTAAAGCTAAATCCTTGCTCCGTAACCTTTGGCAAGATATCGCGAGGAATGCCGCAGCCATTATCTTCTATAATAATTTCGACATGGGTAGCATTGCAGGTTAGAGAGATAATAATAGAGCCATTAGAATTAACTGCTTCAATACCATTATTAATGAGATTGGATAGAACACGCTTAAAAGAATCAGGGTGTATGTTAGAAAAACAATTATATGAGTAGTCCGACCCAAGTAAGTTGATTTGAATGTTGGTTCCGTAATATTCATATCTTTTTTCTGCAACGATATTATCTAAAACAACAAATATTAATTCTGGAGAATTATTCATATTTATTTCGCTACTCTTACAGTCAAGCAAATTATTTTTTGATTGTATGAGTAGGTTATTAGCAATATCATTGATTCTTTTAGCTGCATTTCTGATCATAATGCGTTTATTTTCAGGAATTGATGTTACATCAGCTACTGCGGTATTTATTGCCGCTAATGGTGATCGAATATCGTGAGCAACAAGCTCAGCAATATTTTTTCTTACCTCGTAATAGGCTTTTTCTTTCTGTAAATTGATTATTTGTCGATGTTCATCAATAAATTTATTAGCAATTTGTCTGTATTCATTAATTTCAACTTTTGCAAAATCAACAGCATTATTAGTTTGATGTGATGAAATGAAATCGAGCAAGTATTCGGTATTGTTTGCTATTTTCTTTCTCATGGAAAGGAATAAAAATAAGAAATTAAAAAGAAATATTCCAAGTACGATCAATAAAATTAACAAAAGACCATAGGATACTGGCAAAGTATAGATGGAATTATATTGCTTACTTGCAACCACCGAGCCCAATATCTTTTCATCATTTTTAATTAATGTTATACCAGAAATTT
Source organism: Legionella sp. PATHC039 (assembly GCF_026191275.1). Classification (NCBI taxonomy): domain Bacteria; kingdom Pseudomonadati; phylum Pseudomonadota; class Gammaproteobacteria; order Legionellales; family Legionellaceae; genus Legionella; species Legionella sp. PATHC039. Next base: position 68,826 of record NZ_JAPHOP010000002.1, on the reverse strand, counting down.
GCCCATTATCTTTTTTGCATAGAAGGTAATTGCTTTTGCTGTTTTCTTCGCAAGTACCTACATCTTCTATTTTATTTTTTAAAGGAACAAATTTTATTGAGTCTAGTTTGCGTTCATTACCTAAATTGTATAGTACTAAATCAAGAGCATCCTTATTATTAAGCAGCTGATACCTACCAATTTCATCAGTGGTAAATGAGTCATTAATAATTAAATTTCTGGAAAAAACACTCATCTGATTATGAAAATAATCTTTTGCAAGCATGAGTATAAATCCAAAAATAATAAATTGGATTAGAGCAGAATATGCCATTTTCTTGATAAAAATTGCTTTGATTGAAGAGCTTTTATTTTTCATAAGCATATCCATTGCTATTAACTGATAAAATAACGTAATTGGTCGATCGATAAAATTGACCGTTTTTTAAATAAGCTCCAGTAATTCCTGTATAATTAGTATTTAATATGCTATTTGTATTGACGATACCGGTTCTATCCAATGCTTTTAAAATGATCTTCATTGAATCATAAGTGTATACTGCCAATACAGTGGGTTTTTCATGGTATTTTTGAACATAAATATTTTCAAATCTGGTTAAAGCATCATAGGGCTGTATAAAATCCAAATTACGGATAAAATGAGAACGAATGACTTTATCATTTAGTCGCATAAAAAATGTTTGACTGACTGAAGAACCAAAGTTTTCTGTGCCAATAAAAACAGTACAATGGTTATTCATAATATTGGCAATTTTTGCTGATGCTATTGCACCTGACAATAAAAAAACGTATTGATATTTTCGCTCATTCAAAAATTTCTTCAGTTTTCCCTCTATATCGCTGTCATTTTCTAGAAAATCGAATGTAGAATATTGTATGTGTTCTTTTTTTAGAGTGCTGGAGTACACTTCCTTATACTTTAGCATCTCATCACGGTTAATTTCCGTTATAAGTAACACGTTGTTTATATTTTTATAACGATCTTGTAAGTAGCTCATCATTTTATCAGCTTGGTAATTATAGCTGGGCATAAAGATAAAAATATTCTTGGGTAATTGATCAGAGTTAGTGGTGCTAGCGTAAGAAGTAAAAATAGGTATGGTGTCATTTTTCTGTTCTTTTACAGCTAATAACAAGTCGGAAAGATATTCAAACCCAATAATTGCGGAGCAGGAGTCATTTACCATTTGATTATAAATATGCATTGGCTCCAATGGTCTGTTATTATAAAAATAACTCTTGATTTCAACTTTATTAGCAGGATCATTTTCTTCTTTGGCAAGATATGCCGCATTTAAAAAAGACTGGCCATATGATTTTAAATTTTCAACAACTCTTCCGGTTAAACATATTTTAATTTTAGATTGTGCGTAAACAACAGTGGATATCAGTATAGAAAATAATAATATGATGGCCTTAGAGCTACTTAATAAATTCATTTAAAAGCTCACTAAAACGATCATTCTCTTCTAGATGTGGGTAGTGGGAAGATTTATTGAAAGTTATAATTTCATGATTGTTTGACAATACTATTTGGTGTCCGTTAATGACAAAATCATGAAAACCATTTATCCATAATTTGCGGATTTTAAGCTCATCAATATTAACAGAAAAATTCGCCTCTTTTGAATAAAGATCTTTTCTTACACTGATAAACGTGTTTGTATTTAATGGTAAATTGATATGCTTTTGAATATCTTGGACCAAATTATAATATTCTAAATTGGCCCAATACAGATAAGGCCTGTCTTTATTTTCTTGGAAAACTGGAGTTAATTGTTCTGATAGTTCCCAGATTTTATTAAGATCAAGATTATTAATTTCTTTTAATATTTTGTTATATAGGTCTAAATTACTTTTTTTCAAATAGGATAGGTCAAGCATTAAATTATTCAAACGAGGCGTTAGTATTGATTTAGCGGTAGAAACAAAAACGCCAGGGATGGTAGACTCATAACTTTTGTAGTAATCAAAAAGAAGTTTTGCACCATAACTATGTCCAATCAATGCATTGATGTTAAGATTAAAATGGTCAGCAAGGTATAGAATTATTTTTTGCAAATCAATTATATTATCTTGCTGTAGTACTAGCTTTTTAATTTTATTAGATTTACCGCAATTTCGTTGATCATATAGAATAATATTGCACTGCAGAGGATTAAATAAATTATGATGCTCAATAAGATACTCTATGGTTCCACAATTAAGGCCAGGACCACCATGAATGAAAAGAGCATAAGGTAGGCTGGAGCTTTTAGTAAATCTGACTATATAAAATTCTTGATGTGGCAAAATATCTTTTTTGTAAGCTTTCATTAATTACTTTCTCGAAATATTCTGCGGATCCATACAATTGGGGCAGCAAATTTAATAGCGGTATTTTTTATTTCTTTTTTCACTAATGTGGTTTTTTCATTTAAACAAACTAAGTCATAGCGAGCTGGTTCTTCTCCATGCTTTAAGATCCTAACGAATACTTCATCATTGTCCGCAATAATAATACAATCTTTGCCAATGGCACTCTCAATATTGTTGACTATTATACCGCCAACATAATTGCCAGGGTATAAGAAAGGTATCATGCCATCATCTTTTATGACAGTGTCAATAGAGTTTTGTAGTTCTCTGAATAGTAGTAATTCTTTAGCTATGTGGCTTTCGTCACCCTCTTGGATATCTAAATCTTTTGTGATTCTTGTGGCATTTTTACCAATGCCATGCATTAACCATGACTCTGTGCAATAAATATTTAACTCTTTAGATCGCTTAACGATTTTTACAGCCCCCTGTTGGGATAAACCCCCTCCCCAAGCCAATTCCCATCCCTTTAATGATTGAGCAGTAAAATTAGAATCGCGACAAAAATCTTCTCGTGTAAAAGACAGAAGATGCTCGCGTATGAATCTTATTCTTTTGCCCCGAGACTCGGGGGATGAAACATTGTCTATTACAGGATTGCTCATATTTAAATAATTCAGTCAGATACATGTTTATTCTATGATATACCAAAATGGTTAATAAATCTTCGTAAGAATTTACCAAAAAAATAGTTTAAAAAACATCAAAATACAATGCGTTATAGCATTCTAGGTGTGATAAAGCATTATAAATTTACCTTTATGGTAAAAATATCATTGTAATTTTTACCATAAACTGATACTCTTATCTAAATAAATTATGTAAATAAAAGGACTTGTTGATGAAGTTGGATGTTGAGTTATACATTAATGCTAGGAAACAAATAGAAAAAAAGTTTCAATTATTGCCCTATGGTCCTAGATTAATTATTTATGAGCTATTAAATCTTGCAAATCCTCTTACAGGCATTGTATCTGATATTAGTTATCGTGATCTATCAAAAGCCTTGGAGATTAAATCCGCTCCAGGTCGAATCAACAGTGGTATTCCATCCAAGCAAACCATCAGAAATTTCATAAAGTCTATAGAACATGAGTGTGGTGAATACTTTAAAGTTATAACTGAAGGGCAAAATTTAAAATTTATGTTCCCTGAGGCTCCTCAGATCTATAATCAATTGATTAGAAAGAAAGAAGTTAACACAGATCTTAATTCACCTAAATCCCTTATGGATTCTGATATAGAAGGAAAGTTGGAGGTACAATCTAACATAGAAGTTAACAGAGAAGCTAACACACTCAAAAGTCCTGCAAAGAATATTAAAATATTTAATATAACTAACTCAAACAAACAAACTCAAACTGCGAATAATGATTTTTGTTGCAGCAAAAAACAAATTCATGACGACTTTTATCCAAACCCAAAAACCATCGAAATGGCATTTTCCATGGGACTCACCAAAGTCACCGATTTAAAAGAAATTCAGGCATTCATAAAACATAACAAAAAACACAACACTCAATGGGCTGATTTTAATCCAGTATTCATTAACTGGTTGGAAAGAGATTCCCAATATACCCAAAACAAACAACAAAAGGCACAAGGACAATTAAGGAGTCATCACAATGAGCGTGGTACCAATCAAAGCACTCTTAACCAAACAGCACTTGAACGAGTCAGCGAACATCATGGCATTTCAATCGACTCACTCTGGGACACCCAGGACAGTGAACTCAACTCCGGTGCATTTATCGAAGGAACACTTGTCCAGCCTCTGGATGAAGCTGACCGCAATATACGGGCAACTTTTTATCAGTAAGCATGGAGTGAAAGATACGGGAGTTTGGTTTGCCGCACTTAAAGATTTAACTCCAAAAGCATTAGACAGTGGTGTGGAACGATTAATGGCTTTGAATAAAGGCGACAAGTTTTGTGAATTTCCACCCAATTGCCTGCAGTTTCGAGCTTTGTGTCTTGGCTTTTATAGTGATTTGCGACTGCCTTCTGCTGCCCAGGCGCATAGGGAGGTATTAAACAGCGCTTATTCAACGAACCCAAACTGGAGTCATGCAGTGGTTAAATTTACTGCTAAAAGACTGGGGCTTAAATTTCTGGAAATTGATAATGAAGGCCATTCTTTTGCAGTATTTAAAGAAGCCTATGAACAGGTATGTCATTTAATGAGACAAGGACACCAGATCCCGGAAATTAAAGAGAAGGTCTTGTGCGCTTTGCCTCAATCAAAGGACATTGCAACAACACACCTTGCGAAAATTCGCCAGTTATTGGGAGTTGCATGATGAAACAAATTCCATGTTTAAAACTGTTTACAAAGGAAGAGCTGTACTGTCTTTTAAACGCCTGCTCCGAGTCATTGGCTCTGGCCTATCAGGAAATCCCTGAATGCGATTTCTGGCACATTGCGATGGAGGCACGATTGGCATGCGAAGCGCTTCGATTCGAAATTGATTCACAAAAAAAAGAATATTCAATTCACTAACCAATAAAAGGAACACAGCATGTTAATACTTACACGTAGAATAGGCGAAACCGTACTAATCAATGATGACATTTATATCACCGTGCTCGGTGTTAAAGGGAATCAAGTCCGCTTAGGGTTCGATGCACCACAAGATGTAATTATTCATCGTCAGGAAATACATCAAAAAATTAAAAATGAACAATCTCTGTTTTTAAATAAGCCTGGTAAGTGGAAGGAAGAGCGTGGCGTACAGACTCATTAACCAATCAAATCATCATACTAACGAGTTAAGGGAATAAAATGAAACCATGCATTAACCAGATACAAAAGGCAATTACCACTTTAGCTTTAACTGGATCTTTTGCCCTGTTGGTGAGCTGTGCTGCTACATCAACAGTAATTGAACATCGTAACTTAGAAACAGATACAAAACTCAGCCAAACGATTTTTCTTGATCCTGTGGCTCAAAGTCAAAAAACGATTTACATCACAATTAAGAATACTTCTCAAGAGTCATTATCCATTGATAAGTCACTAAAGCAGGCATTAGAAGAACATGGCTATAAAGTGGTTGGAAATCCATCCAAAGCCCATTACCTGCTACAAGCCAATATTTTAAAGGTTGGAAAAATGAGCGTGTCTGCAAGTCAGTCTGCGCTAGGTGGCGGGTATGGCAGTGCATTGGCGGGGGCTGCAACAGGAACTGCACTGGGTGCATTAAGCGGTCATTCAAGCACCATGATTGGTGCAGGTATTGGTGGAGGAATTATTGGTTTGGCTGCAGATTCTCTAGTCAAGGCAGTGAATTACACGATGATTACCGATGTACAAATTTCTGAGCGCGTTGGAAAGGGTGCCGTTCATGAACAGTTTAATTCCAACCTTCAAAATGGCACTGCATCTGGAACCACCCAGACATTGAGCAAACACAGTGATTACCAACGCTATAGAACGCGGGTGGTATCCAATGCCGATAAAGTCAATCTGAGTTTTGCAGAGGCAAGACCAGCACTGGAACAAGGTCTGGTAAAAACATTAGCGGGCATTTTTTGATGCAGCCTGATTAGAGCTTCATGAAAAAAAGCGCATAGGATTTAAAAAAACAATAATTAGTTAAAGAGGGAATAGTAATGAGAATCAATGTAATAGCAGGACTTATCATCACCGCACTGGGTTCACCCTGTGCTGTTGCAACCAGTTCGAATCACTACGATTTAGAAAGACGAATTTTTGAGACGTCTTATCAACTAAACCAGATTGCCGAAGAAAACAACTCCGATTTATGTTCTGGAGATGTCGCAATTGCTGCAGCCTACCTGGAATCAGCAGGAGCGCAATTGCAGCATCATAAAAAAGACAGAGCAGTTGTTTCTATGGCTTATGGATACAATGAATTAAAAGCAATCAGCAATGTAAGAAGCTACTGTACACATTTATCACCGAAGGTAAAACCCTATCTTGCACGAGTCATTGTGATGAAAAGTGAACTTGAGAACATCGACATGCCAGAAACAGACCAAACATCGGACTAAGTTTAAAGGCTTAAGTTCATAACAAAAATAAAAGGAGCTCTTAATGAACCCGATTAAAACACTCATGCTGTCGATGACTCTCATCGTTGTGACTGGAGTTATTCACGCAGAGCCCACAACACTGCCTGAAAACAACTTTAAGATTAATCAGAATCTGACTGCCGTTTCAACTGAAAATGATGAACAGGATGTCGAATATTTTAAACACATTCTTTCCGGTGGAGCGCTTTTTACGCTTTTGCTATCAATGGATAAGGAGGTTCCTGACGTAGCCAAAGCAGTTGAGTATGTGGCTTTGTTCAAAAAACTGGATTCTGCAAATCACCTACTGACACAAATTTTAGTTGAACTTAAAAAGAACAACCACCTATTAAGTCAAAGCATGCTCGATAAAGGAGTAACCATGAATGGATAAACGCTCTTTATAAAACCACAAAAACACGATTCATTAAATAAAAAGAATAAAAAATGAGCACAAATTGGGGCTCAGGGGATTTTTTTAACCAAAAAAGGAGAATGTGATGAACTATAGAACAGCAATGAACGATTTGAGCATTAAAGGATATCTGTATGCCAGGCAGCTGCTCCCTTTTTTAATGATTGGTTTGGCACTGTTGTGTTTGATGCCTGACTCTTGTTTCGCTGCTGAGAATCGGCTTTCTGGATTAAAAGAGGAAGTAAAGGCAACCTTTGGAGCGGATTCAGATCTCCCTTATTTTCTTTTGTTAGCAGAAGGGCTTGCAGGGGCTTATGCCTACATCAAAACCAAAAATATCGCAGTCCTTGCGGGTGTTCCGGTATTGATGGTGTTTACTCACTGGGCATTGAAATAATGGCTCGCAATTACCAAACCTTTATGCTCTCTGATGAGCCCAAAATTGCGGGTATTCCTGTTACCACAGGCCTGCCCATTTTTTTACTCACGGGAATTGGGCTTTTAACAGGACTTGCCTATCAGCTTTTTATGATAGGCGCAGCCCTAAGCGTTGCGATGCATATCAAGTATGGCGGACTGCCTCTTCGGAGTCTGTTTGCCATCGTATACTGGTCGCTGCCTCACCGGTTAACGTCCCTTTTATTTCGAGCTTTGCCCGATTCTGCCAACCGAATTTATATCAGGTGATTTAATGGATACTTCATTTCGTGATAATGCGATTGCAAAAAACAGACTGTTATTCAAGCTGACGCTGATTTGGGCGCTATCGAGTACGTTTGCAGTTATTGTTCTTTGTGCCTTAAATTTTTATACCTTACTGCATAAGCAGGTTCACTGGCTTCCAGTGTGCACTGGTTCTGAGTTTAGCATTGGTGATAAAGGCTATTCACCCGAGTACCTGAAAGAAATGACGCAGAAAGCAGCCGACTTACGCCTGACCTACAACCCTGAAACCATTGATGCACGCTACACCATGCTGTCTCATCTGATTCCAGCGAAATACCAGGAATCGTTTTCCAAACTATTGGATGCCGAGCGAAAAACAGTACATGACAAAAACGTAAGCTCAGTATTTTACGCTGAAAAAGTATCGGTGGATGTCACTAAAAACCAAGGTCAAATCGAAGGGCAGTTGTATCGCACAAGCCATGGACTTCAATTAAAGCCACAACACAAAATGTATCGAGTTCAGTTTTCACATCAATCAGGCCTTTTAAATCTTGTGTCCATTCAGGAGATACACCATGACTAACTCAATTTATGATAAAGCTAAAAAAACCATTTTTCTTATAAGTTGTTTGTGCTCAGGAATTGTTGGTGCAAGCACAGCTCCTTCGATCATCGCTTTTGAAGAAGGAGAGCAGTTTAATCTGACCTTATCGAGTATTAACTTTAATCGTGTGTTTGTTGAAGGGGAATCGATCACTAAATTAAGTTACCCAGAGCATGCTATTACAGTAGATAAAAGTGAGATGGATAATCCCGAAAGCACGGATTCTTCGGTGTATATAAAGCCCAATTTTCAAGTTCCCATTACCCTGTTCCTAACTACAGATAAAGGACATCACGTATCACTTACCTTGACACCTGATGAATCGGTTGGAAAAACCTTAAGACTTGTGCCTCGCGCTCAAACAAAATTGAAATTTGTGAAACTGGATACCCCTGATGCCAGCGAAGTAGATGAGGCAATCGCTGCCATGAAAGCAGGGGAGACTCCCAAAGAATTTAATGAGAAACGGGTTATTCCAAGTCCTTTTTACATTAAAAAAAACATTAAGGTAACTCTTGAAAAGCAATATCAGGGTAAGCGTTTCACGGGCTATGTCTATCGGTTAGAAAATACATCAAATCATGAACTAGCGCTTACAACAGCCTTATTTGCCCATAAGGATGCAGAGTCCCTGTCATTAAGTGATGAGGCACTCCCACCTAAAAAAATCGCTTATTTATACGGGTTATACAGCAATCAGGGATAAACCAGGAGCGGCTTAAAATGAGTTGGAAGGAGAGTAGGTAATGTTTAAAAAAATAAAACAATGGTTGACGCTAAAGCCTCAAAACGCCAATAAGCTCGCTAAAAAGGAACAATTGAAGCATGCAGCCATTCTATTACTGGTGGGTGGCGCGTCCTATGGATTTTATTGTTACTCATCGGCTGAGAAAAAAAAGCCAATCCACCAGGAAGAAGCTTCGTTCGAGAGTATTTTTGAAAGTACTTTTAACCAGGGCAGTGACGAAGCACTCCTTCTGCAACAGCAGCAACAAATTGATTCTTTAAAAGAGTTAGTGGCAGAACATCATAAAAAACAGCAGGAAGCAGCACCTGTGAATACAGAAAATTCGGAAACAAAAGCCTTGATCCAGGCCATGAAAGAGCAGCTTGCACACCTTGAAGAAGAAAATAAAAAAATGAACGAACAATTACAGGTTGCACTGGTTTCTACCCGTCAGGCAAGCCTGGTCACCGTAAGGCCGCCAACTCGTGAAGAAATGGAAGCACAGCAAAAGAAAAAGCATCAGGCAGAGCGCGAACTGCTGGCAAAATCAGGACTGGAAACAGTGCAATTTAACAACCGGAACAAAAGAAACAAGGAAGTACGAACCGCTAAAAATTACGTTTGGGCGGGAACCTTTGTTGAAGGAGTGTTGCTGACTGGGGTTTTAGGTGATGCAGGAATAAACGGCTCAAAAAATATGGGAACTGCTTTAATCCGCCTTACCAGCGGAGGAATCATGCCTAACAACCAGCATTCTCATCTGGAAGACTGTGTCGCACTGGTATCCACTTATGGTGATTTATCAGGAAGCTCCGTGGTGATGCATTTAGAAACACTGTCTTGCGCAGGAAACAATATCAATTTTGAACAAAAGGCCTACGGCTCTGTATTTGATTTGGATGCCATGCAGGATTTACGCGGGACTTCCATTTTAAAAACAAAACCTCTGTTAACCTATTCGGCAGCGGCAGGCATGCTGGCAGGATTTGGTGATGGTTTAAAGAATTTAAATACCGCTCAAACAATCAATCCAGGGGCAGGCACCATTACAACCTATGGGCAGGCATCAACCCTTGCTCAATCGGCTGCTGGTGGTGCGCTTAGTAATCCTGCCAATCGTATTTCAGATTATGTAATGCGCATTGCCGATATTTACCATCCACTGGTTGTGGCACGTGCTGGTCGTCGTGTTTCAGTTTTATTTACTAAAGGCTTTTGGATAGACAAAGAACATCAGGTGTATGAGTCAGGACGCGCCATCAATGAAGGACGTGCCCAAAACGAGTCTGGGGTTACAACCACTGTAAGCCGTGCCTATGAATTAAATACACACCCTGTGAATGGCGCTTCATTGATGCAGTCCAATAATCAAGAGCCCATGGTTCAAACCGTTAATCCTGTTGAGAATCCACTATTAAATCAACCAGGACAACCCACTACCCCATTATTTTCAACCGTACAAAATGAGGAGCCACTTCATGATTAAACCTCTATTTTTATTGAGTACCCTTTTCTTAGTGTCGCAGTTATCTGCCTGCTCCAAATCCATCCTGGACAACGAGGATGCCAGATGCCCCTTTGCTGACAGGGGTGGTTGTCAAAGCATGGAGATGGTGAATCGCATGGTACAGGAAAAACGCTACACACCCGATGGTCAATTCGTGCAGCAAGCAAAAAGCCAGGTTCTTTATTCAGGTTATAAGTAGGCGCTGACCAGTTCACAGGAGAGAAGCCATGTTTACAAACGCTATAGAATGGGTCCAAGATACTTATGAGTTGCTAAAGGAGACCTGGAATGACAAAGGGCTAACGGGCAATGATCTCGATTTTGACCTCAAGACACATCAATATCCTTCGTTTACTGAAAAAATACTGCCTTATCAATATTTTGATGAGGAATCGAAGCTATTTTTTAACGAATACAACGCAGGATTAATTTATCGCATTATTCCTTTAACAGGTGCGAATGAACACATAGCGGAACAACTGGATACGCTGCTTCAATCTAAAGTGTCGCATGAGTTCACCTTACAGTTGATTTGCGTCAAACACAATCAAGTTGGGAATGATATTGAAGCGTTTACTTCCCAGTTTGCAAAAAGCGAATTTGAAAATTTAAGCCTGTTAGGAGATAACCTTAAGGCCTTTTATCAAAAAGCCGCCATCCATGGTTTTAAAACCAACACGATGCTTTCACCGCGATTAACGCATACAGATTGCTATATCGTTATTGATAAAATCAAAAAAGAATCCGAGAGTGATTTAAAAGCCTGTTTTGGCCAGTTTCGCGTTTCGTTTGAAGCATCCTTAAGTGCTGCAAAAATTGGATTCAAGCAAGCGGATGCAACTGATTTTTTGCATTTGCTTCACTTTTATCTGGATAATTGCCCTGATGTCATTACTCCACGCCCTGTGATTTATGATAAAACCAAATTACTCAAAGAGCAGGCACTGTCTCATGACTTTGATATTGAATTTAAAAATAATGAAGTAGTGATTAAAGGGGTTAATGAATCTGGGCGTGCTTATGAAACAGCAGTATCTGTTCTGACCATTGATCGCCTGCCTCGCCAGTATTGTTTATGGGAGAACATTAATAATACCAGCAATATTTTTCATCCTGATAAAAGAATATCCTGCAATCACATCATCTCGGTCATCTATCTGGTCGAAGAGCAAGGACGCGCTCAGGGTAGGGCGAATCGTAAAACCCGTGATTTGGATAAAAAATCTAAAAGTGATTACGCATTAAATGTGGCGGGAACGGAGGAGCAGGCACGGGTATGGCGTACCTTTCGTGATGATTTATCCTCACAAAAGACTCGCTCTGTAAAGATGCTTTATAACGTGGTTCTTTTTTCAAGACCTCATGAGAAAGAGCGTGATGTAGAAGCTGCTCGCACAGTATTTGCGTTTAATGACATTAAACTGGCATTGTGTAAACGCATGCAATGTCCCTATTTTTTAGTATCGATGCCGTTTTTTTTCACAGGAAATCTGGTTAAGGATTTTTCTCTTCCCACAATGATGTGGCCAATTTCTTCATGGAATGCAACTCAATACATGCCCATTCTTTCTGACTGGCGCGGAGTAGGTAAGGGTATCTTGTTGCCTACCATGCGCGATCAATTTGCCTGCATCGATCCTTTCTCTGGTGTATTTGGCAGCAATTACAACATGGCTGTCACCGGAACCTCGGGCGGTGGAAAAAGCTTTTTCATTCAGATGCTGATGCTCAATATCCTATTTAATGGCGGAGATATTTTCATTATTGATGTAGGTGGGAGCTATAGAAAACTGTGTGAGGCGCTCGGTGGGACTTATCTTGAATACAGCAATTTGGCGATGAATCCCTTTACCCATGTAACGGACATTTTACGGGAGATTGATGACATTATTGCCTTGTTTGAATTATTAACCTGCCCAACCAGCGGTGCTACAGATGACGACCGAGGCACTTTAAGAGAAGCCATTTTAACCGCTTTTGGAACAACTCAGAATCAAACACGCATTGATGAGGTTGCAGGAGTCTTATTGTCGTTGTACGAGCACGACCGCGAAACTTATCCTACAGCGCGCATTTTGTCTAAGAACCTCCAGCGTTACTGTTCTGCCTCAGAGCATGGCAAAGCGTTTAATGAACCATCTCAACTATCACCTGATGCTCGTATGATTGTAGTGGACTTAAAGGAAATTGAGGACAATCAAAGTATTCGCGCCCCTGTTCTTCTGTCCGTTATTTCCCAGTTTCAAAGACGTATGTTCAACTCAGACAGGAACAAACAAAAGATGTGCATCATTGATGAAGCCTGGTCATTTTTTACAGGAGATTCAATTGCGGTGAACTTTATTACCAAAGGCTTTCGTACTGGTCGGCGGCATAAAGCATCATTTGTCACGATTACCCAGGGGATTGAGGATTATTTCGAATTTTCAGAGGCGCGAGCCGCCTGGGAAAATTCCGCATTAAAGCTTGTTTTTTTACAAGAGGAATCACCGCTTTTAGAGCATCAAAAAAAGCATGAGACTTTTTCAGACTACGAGATGACTATTCTCAAATCATTCCCAATAGCGAAAGAAGCGGGTTTTTCTCAAGTCTTGCTGCGTGCTAATGGTATTTCCTCCTTTCATCGCTTGTTTGTGGATCCGTTTACTCGCGTGCTTTTATCTTCCGATGGTGATGATTATCAGGCAGTCATTAATTACGTGGCACAGGGACTGTTATTTCTTGATGCCGTATCGCGAGTGGCAAAGGAGCATTATGGGAGGTCTTATGCTGCTTAACCGATTCAAAACCATGCACTGGGTCTTTGCAGGAATTGGCGGATTAATTGGAATTCTGGCGGGTATTTTGGTGATGTGGCCTAAGCCTTTTCCTCTTTTGGTAGTTGACATGAATCGTGCCATTGAAGCGCCTTCGGTAATGCTTGCTCGTTCCAAACTGACTCATGAAGAACAATTAAAAATAATGGAGCGCTTTTCGCGCACCCTCCCAGAAGTCATCAAGGATTATGGAGCGTCACATCGGGTAACCCTTGTGAGTGCGTCCGTATTAGCGGGTTTCAAACCGTCCCATGTGGATGTGACGGATGAGCTTATTGCCTTGACCATAACAAGGATAAAACATGATGCAGGCTAGTAAACGATTGTTTCTCCTTATTCTAGGTTTTTTCTGTCTATTAGAACCTGTGAGTCATGCAAAAAATATAGGTCATTATGGTCAGACATTCCCTGTCAAAGAAGAGGATATAAGGAAAGTCATTATGAACAAACTCTATGCATTGCAGCAAAGCGGTGATTTAGAGCATGTTCAGCGCGATTTAGAGCAGAAAGCCGCACGTCAGGCGATGAGGCCAACCCCTTTGGCATTGAGCACGACTCGCAAGCCTAAGACGTTTCGCATTTCACCGGCAGTGACTGTATCTCATGATGTCTGGACACCTGATGGGCACTTAATTGCAAAGGCAGGAACTCGGATCAATCCATTTGAGCGCGTTCACTTCCTTAAAACCCTGATCTTCTTTAATGCAGATGACGCGGGGCAGGTTGCCTGGGTTAAAAAACATTACACCGACTTTAAGCACGTTAAATTTATTTTGACCGGCGGGGATGTTCGAGTTGCTGCAGAGCTTTTTGGTCGAATTTATTTTGATGTAAATGGCAACATTTCATCCAAACTTCACCTTCAACACGTTCCAAGCGTAGTCAGTCAGGAAGGTCTTGATTGGCAGGTCAAAGAAATAGGAGTGAACGATGAATAAACGATTCTTCTATTCGATTGTTGTGGGCTTATTCTTCATAGGTTCACTGCATGCATCACAATGTAAGGGGCATTTTGTCAATCCTATAACCGACATTTGCTGGGATTGTTTGTTCCCTTTAACCATTGGTTCCTCCGAAGTAGTAAAGAGCCAATATCCTGATACTAAAAACCCTGGCAGCCCTGTCTGTTCCTGCCCAAACAAATTACAGCTTTTAGGAGTGACCATAGGTTATTGGGAACCCTTTGCGTTAGTGGATGTGACACGAAAGCCTTATTGCATGGTGAATCTTGGGGTGCAATTACACATTAAAGATCAGGGGCTGGGTGGTTCACAAATGCCTGATACCGATGGGCGGGGCGCATTTTATTACGTGCATTGGTACAAATACCCACTGATGTATTGGCTGCAGGTACTCACTTCCATCGGCTGTATGGAGACACAAGATTTTGATGTGATGTATTTGAGTGAACTTGATCCAACATGGAATGACTCTGAGTTTGCTTTTGTTCTTAATCCTGAGGCCACTTTATTTACCACACCGCCAGTGCGTGCGTCTTGTGCTGCAGATGCAACCAAAGCATTGGCAGGGACGGCCATGGATTCTTTATTCTGGTGCATGGGCGCTCAAGGCTCTACCTATCCTCTCAATGGTTTTGTTGCCAATCAGGCAAGTCCCATTAGTGCCGCAACGCTTCTGACAGAACGCACCGACTTTAAGCTTCATCGCCTTGGAGCAATTAAAGATTCCGTTGGTAAAGATTGGCCTGCACTTTGTAGCACCTATCGCTCTTCCATTTTACCTAAAAGCCGGTATCGCTACCAATTAGTCAATACATTGCCTGATGCAAAACGCTGCCAGCCCTTTGGCCGTTCAGTCATTACCTGGGAAGCCGGACATACCTATCCTGGGGATGGGGATAATTTTGGTTTCATGATTTGGCGCAAGAGAAATTGTTGCTTTTTATAAGGAGGCCTTTCATGGCGCACTACATTAAAATCATTATTCTGTTTCTAACTGGGATTGGCGGATGCTTTGCAAACACTAATGATGAGTTAAGGCATTATCAAGAGGAGGGGGCTCACCAGGTATCAACCATTTCGAATAAGACAATTGAAACGTTAAAGCGCACGTCCTCACGGAATCAATCAGAGCACCAATTATTAATTGATACACTCATGCAACGCAGCACAGACGGTTTACAAAGCAATCAAAAACCGCAGGGAGCTGAAGGTGCCATTTTATTTGTATCCTTTTCCATGCCCGACTCACTTTTATTTGCATTGAGCGATGAAGCAGCACGGTTTCATATTCCCGTGGTCATTAATGGGTTAGTGGATGGTGATTTTAAACAGACCATAGAAACATTTAAACGTCTTAATAGCGAAGCCCAAAAGCAGCATTTGAACTTTAAGGGAATTTCTATTGATCCAGTCTGGTTTAATCAATTCCACATTACAACGGTTCCAGCGCTTGTAGTAACAGAGCCCTCCAGGTCTTGCGGTTCAGGGCAGCCCTGCACCAATCAACCGTTTGATGTAGTGTATGGCAATGCAAGCATTAAAAAAGGACTCGAGCTCATCGCCCAGAAAGGAGACGCAGGAGCGACATTAGCGGCCACCATTTTGGAGAAAGGCCATGTTTAGAAGTTTGTTGGCCATCGCCTGTATTTTTGGTTTTTGCACTTTCTCGGCTGCCAATACAACAGCCCAAGACTTTCAGAAATTAAAAGAATACGCAAAATCTTTGGGGAATCAACCACTGAGCGCCATGAATGAATTTAAGCCCCAGAATACCTTCAAAGACTATACGGAAACTCCCTCGCAATCGCTTCATTATCAGGGGGTTGAAACTGAAAAAACCGATTTAAGTACCTTTGCTGCCAATGCCTTACACAATGATGCCGGTGGACGTACTGTGACTGAGCATTTTGGTCAGCGCCAATTTGAAATCAATACCAAAAATGAAGCGATTAAAAACGCTAAATTAATTGAAGAAGAAAGTTATGCCATTACTCATGGACAATCCAATGAGCGAGTCAAATGTGATGAAAAACCACAGGCTTGTCAAATTAAATCGCATGAGGAAATCTGTCATACATCAAGGCAATTGCCCGAGCAGCAGTGTTTTAAAAAACGTAAAGTAACCGTGAATACCGAGCGTTTAAGTCAAAGAGCTGATTTTGAGGTATGGGTTCATAAAAAATGGACGGGGCTTATTGCGGTTAATCTTATAACGGGCGCCATGACCAATAGCGCAGGCGGGCACTTAACCAATCCTGTGAAGTTAAATCATCCCTGTGAAGAAATGAAAGCCACGGTTCACTCCATTTTAAATAATGGTGGTTCTGCTCATTGGGTGCATGTTGTGGGACTCCCAACTTGCCAGAATGGAGGCGTAATCACCTTGTATATTTCAGATAAGTTCAGTCGCTATTACCCAATTCAGGTGGCATTGACGATTAATGCCCATTCCAAATCCTATGTGGAAGAAGAGCACTGGGATAATGAATGCGCCACTCTTGAGACAAACAACCTATGTCAAAAAACACAAGAGCAGTGTACTGATTCCAATCCAACCCGTGTCATTAATGGTCTGCCCGTCACCCGTGATTGCTGGGAGCTTAATGCACGATACCAGTGTGCATCCGCTGCAGCCGATGAATGTAAAACGCAACGGGAAAAAGGATGCTTACAGGCAAGCTCGCGCTGCACATTAATGAACAATAATACCTGCTCGCTCTATGAGCAGGTATATCGTTGCGATGAGACAGTCTGCCCACAGCCTGTGGCCTGTGTGCGAGATCTCTTTTGTGCCGATGGAGACTGCACGGAACATGCAGCAACTCAGAATGATGGTTTTGGAGAGGCCATGGCACCCATGGCCGTTGCAGGGGCTGCTGGCGCTGAGTTTGGTAAAACGCAGGCTACCTTATTTTCAGGCCATCCTGTGCAGTGCAAAATCTGGGTTTGGGACATTATTGATTGTTGTTCGAATGAAGGCTGGGCTGACAAACTCCATATCGATTTGTGTCGTGAAGAAGATAAGGCTTTAGGCAAAGCCAAATTGAATTACCTGGCTCATTATGTAGGCGAGTTTTGCAGCCAGAAAGATCCCATTTTTGGCACCTGTCTGGAGCACAAACGCACCTATTGTGTCTTTGACAGCAAAATGGCGCGCATTATCCAGGCCGAAGGACGTTTAAGACAATTAAATCCCAACGCTTTAGGAGATGCAGAGCATACACGCTGTGCGGGGCTCAGTGTGAATGAATTACAAAGCCTTGATATGGGACGCATCGATTTTTTAAACCCTGTGTATCCATTTCCCCAGGGACAGCCAACAAAAGAAGCAGGAATTGTAGGCGATGTCGTTTTAAATAGCCCCGACGCTTCAAAAACCATGGATGAAATCAAACGGCGAGTCCAGAAAAAGGCGGAACAAAAATGAGATTATTCACTATTATTTTAATGTTACTTTCCATGCCGGTCATGGCTGATTTAGTAAGTCCACCCGCTCATGGGTTTCATTGGTACAGTACAGAAAACAAAGAGCATCAGGTGAAACCTGTTCAAAATCCAAAGGTATCAAAGCCTTCGCTGACTCCTTATGAGCAGCTCATGGAAGTCCGCAAAGCCACAATGAATAAGCTCGCAACGGCATTAATTGCCCCATCATTTGATGCAACCTATGAGTACATGAAAGCCCAGCAGGTGTATGCCAAAAACAATCAGAAATTTGTCCAGTACTGGCAACAGGTTCTGTTGTCTCATCCTGAGCTGGATCATTCCTTAAATTTTCCAACCGACAATACGGCTGTGGCCATTCGCAATGATTCAATGAATCTTTTAATGGAGAGGGTAGTCAGAGAAGGGGCGAAACGTTATGGATTAATCCTTTTTTACAAAGGGAACAGTTCCATTTCGCAAAAATTCATCACTCATCTTGTTCCATTCGTCAATTTGACCCATTTTTCCATGATTTCAGTCACGACAGATGGGCAACCTATTGAAGGTCTGCCTAATCCTAAAAACATACCTCTTCATGAAATACAAAAAACAATGAATTTGCAGTCACGCTACATGCCTGCACTGTTTCTTGTTGATTTAAAAACACAACACATGTCGCCCTTGTCCTACGGATTTGTCTCCACAACCGAATTAAAGGAACGTCTGCTGGATGTGGCGACTCATTACAAACGATACAGCTATGAGGGGTTTGAAGCATGATTGTTCGCATCATTTTTTTACTGCTTTTTTCTGTAATTAGTCCTTTGCACGCCAATGTGGCAGTTGAAGAACTCAATGCACTGTTATTGAAAAAGCAAGCCCCTAAAGCTTTTGCACAAAAGGAATCAGCTGAAGCTAAAGATTTATCTAAAAATTATTATTTTGCATTTATTTATCGAAGCACCTGCCCACATTGTAAAAAATTCTCCCCTGTATTAAAGGATTTTTCAGAAACATTCCATATTAAGGTTCGTGCTTTTAGCCTGGATGGAGAATCCCTGGATGGACTCGATACCACACCATTAACACCTGAACTTTTTCAAACGTTCTATGTATCAGGAGGGTATAAGCCTACGGTTCCCGCCTTGTTTTTAGTCAATCGACATACCCTGGAAGCCTACGCTGTCTTGTTTGGAGAAGCAACTCCTTATCAGCTGGCACAAAGAGTTCATGAATTAAAGCAACACATTGAGGAGAAATTTAATGATTAGAGCTCTTGTGCTAGCCGTTGTTGCGTCTTTTACTTGCGTGGCAGGAAATGGTGTTCATGCATCAGCCAGTGCCGATTTAAATCATTTTTTTAATAATCTTGGTTATTCTGCGAATGTCACAGGTAGCCATTCCTATGAATCACAGGCAGCAGGATTTGCATCATTAGGCTCAGTCTATGCCAGAAATCAAGTGCGCTCCATTCAGATAGCTCACGTTGATGTACCTGGTTTTCGCTCAGGATGTGGCGGAATTGATATTTTTGCAGGTGGTTTTTCCTTTATTAAATCAGAGCAGATAGTTTCATTCATGCAGAACATTTTAAGTAACGGGGCAGGCTATGCAATGAACCTGGCACTCGAGACCGAGCTGCCTGAAATTGCTCATGCCATGCAGTACATGCAAAAGCTGGCAAATGACATTAATGGAACTAATTTTAATTCGTGTGAGATGGGAGAAAATCTGACTGCAGCGCTTTATCCCAAAAATAGAGCGGCACATCAGCGTTTGTGTGAGGACATCGGGCGTAACCGTAATGTATACACCGATTGGGCAGAAGCCCGACATAAATGTTCGACAGGAGGGGAGATTGAAAAACGATTGGAACAGGCAAAAAACGATTCAGAATATAAAGACAGGGCTCTTTTGAATACCAACGTAGTTTGGGATGCATTACAACTGAATGAATTCATCAAATCAGATACAGAAATTTCAGAAGTCTATATGTCGATTTCAGGAACGCTGGTATTTGATGCCAAAGGAGGGATGCAAACGTACCCCTCTTTAGCGACTAATCAGGATTTTGTAAAAGCCTTGCTTTATGGAGGCAAATTGCCCAGCTATAAATGTACTGATTCGAATAAGCCGATGAAATGTGTTGCCATCAATGTGAAAGGAAGCCAGGAGATTAGCAGTAAAGACGCTCTGGTATCTCAAGTACAGGCCATCCTGCAGGGAGTTTATGAGAATATCAAATCAGGGACAGCCTTAACGCCCCAACAAAAAGGGTTAATTGAACTCACCCAGCCGTCCGTATTTCAGCTTATTTCAGCCAGCGCACAGCAGAATATTGGCATACAAAGCAGTTATGAGCTTGCCCAGAGTGTAGCAACGGATTTGCTTGCCCAATATCTTGCAAACTCACTTGAAGTGATTCGAGCATCCCTTGCAGGGCGTGATATAGGAAATGCCCATGAAGAAAAACTATTTAAAAATCTGCAGGTTGCACAACAATTTGTAGATAATTTTAATAGCGAATCAAGAGCACGTTTTAATGCGGCACTGACCACCAATCAATTGGTTCAAAACAACGTGAAGCAGGCACTGAATGCCCTTAATCCCATCTTAAGACAATCCTATACCGGAGGCGCACAATGAGCCCATTATTAATCTATACCCCACAAAATGGGATTTATTTAAAAGAGCTGCTTGATGGTATGGCCACTTTGCTTACTGAATCTACCTTTAGTACGGCGTGTGACATTATCATGATTCTATCCGTTAGTATGGTCGGTTATCAGTTCGTGATGGGGAAAAAGCTCGAATCATTAACTCGCTTTATGCTGACCACCTTTTTAGTCATGTATTGCGTGCTGGGCATTAAAGTGCCTGTGGCTATTATTGACATGCAGACAGCCGAAGGAGCAGGGGAAGCCTTAACGGTTGATCATGTACCTCTAGGCGTTGCTTTACCTGCCTCATTGATTAGTGGCATGGGGTATGGAATTACGACCGCCTTTAGTGATGTATTTCACATGCCAGATAGCCTGGAATACAACAAAACCGGAATGATTTTTGGTGCAAGAACCTGGCTGGCCGCAACTCAGACAAGACTCTCCATGTCGCCTGATTTGGCACAAGACCTATCGTCCTTTATCCGCCAATGCGTGTTTACGGCAAAACTTTTGGCAAGCCATCAATTAAGCCCTCAAGAGCTGACCCAAAGTGCTCATCTTTCTAAAACCTATTTTGAGGAGCCCTCACCCATTTATCGGGTGATTCTGCATAATGGAGTCAATTTAAGTTGTGGTGACGCGGCAGCCAATTTGAAGACTCGACTGCCCATTGCAGCGAAATTGGAGTTGGAGCGTCTTAATCATCTGGTAACCACAGGCGCTTTAACATCACGCAACACAGACAGCAGTTCGTTGCCTGGCGAAAAGACTTTTGGTGACAGACTGCAGGCCGCTCACAAATATTACATGAACATTACCGAAGATGCTGCCGAAACACTCACCCAAAATATCTTAATTAATGCGACCCGAGATGCCGCAGCCGATGCTTTTGCTTTTTCAGGAGCTGATGCTGCACTCATGAATTACACCAATACGGACAGCACCCAAAAAATGCACATCGCTGAAGCCAATAGCTTTTGGCTTGCAGGATTTCGCCTGCCTTACTATATGACCGTAATGTGGATGTTGACGCTGTGTATCTTTCCATTAGTTGTTTTGATTTCATTTTTTCCGACCCTGAGTAACGCTTATTTCCTGTGGGTGCAATCTCAAATCTACCTTTGGTCATGGCCGCCGATGTTTATTATTTTTCATTGGTTTGTTTCCATGGCCTCAAGTACTACCATCACTTTGTTTGGTCAAAAAACAGGAGGAGTGACCTTCTCTAATATCGATTCATTAGCCAGCATGCACAGTAATTTTGCCTATACGGCAGGTGCATTGGCTGCAAGTGTTCCAGTTATTGCCCTGTACATCACGAAAGGATTAGGACAGATTTTAAGTACATCCTCCCAGCATTTTGGTGGTATGGCGCAATCTTTGTCAGTCAGTGAAGCGCAATCTGCAGCTGCAGGTAACATCTCAATGGCAACTTACAGCGGTTGGAATATGAACTATGAAAATACCAGCGCTAATAACGTTTCGGCTAACAAGCACGATACCAATTGGACGAACATGCATGGGATGCACACGGAACAATTGGGAAGTGGTGTGCTTAAGACTACCACAAGCCATGGGGATGCTGTTTTTGACGTAAATCCTGGGATGTCACGAGGACCCGTACACATATCAGATACAAAGGCCATAAGCGGCTCTTTAAATCAGGCTTTTGAAGAATCCAGACAGGCTGCAGCCAATGAAAGTCAGCATTATCAAACGTCCTTGTCCAGTTTTGCGCACAGTGCCGTGCAGTTATCTAAAATGCAGGGGCATGATATGCGTTTGGGCGATGGAGTGTCTGAAAGTGAATCCGGTCAATACAGCCAGGCATTATCGACCATGACGCACATTGCCTCGGATGTAGCTAAACGCGAAGGGATAAGCCAAGAAGATGCGCTGGCTCATATGACCGCTGCTGGATTAAATGTCCACGCCGGAGTTGCAAGTGAAAAAAGCATGCTGGGAAGCATTGGGCGGTTTGCTTTTGGAGCAACAGGAGGTGCTGATAGTCATGCCAAGTTCGATCGGTCATCAACAAGTAGTGATCGTTACCATGAAGGGACGGACAGTAGCATGTCAGCGAAGGAAGCAGAAGACTTTAATCAGGCGCTTAATTACGTGAGCCAGTTTGCACAAAACCATCATTTTGATAACAGCCATTCGGAAGGGGCAAGTCTTTCGAATCAAATGGGTACCGATTTAAGGGAGGCGCAAACGGCAAGCCAAAACTACGATGCCTCGATGTCTAAAGCCGCTCGCATTAGCACGGCCAGGAGTTATGTGGAATCAAACGCTGATCAAGTTACTACCGATCTAAATCAGGCCTTCTCGAAATATGTTGCCAGTCGAACTGATGAAGTAACTCGTGATGCGTTGTATTCCAATCCTTCAGATCTGGCTTCGTTAAAACAATTACAAACGCTAGCTAATGAGTTTATCCATGAGCAACGAGAAGGTTTAATCGCACGATACGGCAATGCTTCTAAAAATGCTCGGATTGACTCCTTTTATCAGGATGCAGCAAATCCATTAAGTACAAAAGAGTCACAAATGAGAGCTGACTACCACAAAAACAGTAATGCATTGGAGGATTCTGGAAGGACTATGAGAGTTGGCATGGATGCATCAAGAGCCAAAAGTATGCAGCAAAAAATTAATAATCAGGTAGATGCGGCGGTAAATAAAACAAGCAGTGGAGGAGGGCGTTTAAAGAGTCAATACCAGCAAGCGGTTGAAACAACAAACAACGATGTAGGCGAAGGTAAAAAACTGGGGCAAACCAACGTGGCTATACCCGCCTATTTTACTAAATGGGTTGATCATCATGATAAATCAGCCCCAAAGAAGGAGCTTATCCATGAATAATGAAGAAATGAATTCACAAGAATTAAAAGAGGCCATCGCCTTGGATATAGAAACATTAAAAACATTGGACGTGGATATTATGCCGGCCAAGGAGTATTACCAGGCGAACAGGCGTTTGTTTTTGCATGTTTTTTTTAAACTATATGGAACAATACTTCTAGGATTTTTACTTCCACTTCCTTTTTATTGGAACGTGTTGATGGTGGAGACTTCAACGCACGAGCTCATCTACATTTTTTTCTGGCTGCCATTAATGGCTCTAGGACTGTGCCTTTTTGTTTTTCTATTCATTTACAGCTCATTAAATCAATACATTTTGATTGACTATCAATTGAAACACAAACTAAGAACAGGCTCATTGATTGTAAAACAAATAAGGCGAGCTGGGACTATAGCCTATCGAATATTTGCGGGGATTGTTTTGATTCCATCACTGTTCTTGTTTCCCAGTGCTGCCTTCTTCATATCCTTTGGCGCTTTTTTCATCAGTGGGATTTTAACGAGCATCCTTGTTGAAATGGAGCTCAATAGGATAGGCATCAGCGTGCTGTTTACTCTTATAAAGAATTATTTTGATAAGGACAAAAATGCCAGTGCGGCAATACCCTTAAAATAAAAAAAACACATCAAAAAGAATAATTTTTAACCACAAATACAAGCAGTGGAAGCCGCTGCTTTGCCCAAAACAAGCAGGAGGAAGATAAAATGAGTCATGAATCCAATTACAAACATTATACCCGGGGAGGCCAGATCTCATTCCATAATCTGCGGATGTGGTTTCAGATTAACAAAGCGCTCTTTCATGTTTACTTATTCATTTGGGCAGGGTTAAGCATTGTATTGACCGGTATTTTTGCGCCACATGGAATGATAAGACAGACGGTGTCCTATCACGCGGCTCACTTTTATCACCTGGCAGGGGTGCCACATGTATTTTCTATCCCTGTTAAAGGGGGGTATGCATCACAAACTGTCGAGCAGCTTCTCCACAATCACTATTTTTCTGCTACCTCAGATCGTTTACTGACCTTCTTGTTACAGTCAACTCTATGGAGTTTTCCCTTATCGTTGATTGTGGCACTTTTGGTGAGCCGATATTTCATTTATCGAGGAAAGGTACAAACACAAAACCAATTTATACGAGGGGCGAGTTTAGTCCCATCAGAAACACTTAAAAAACAGATAATAAAGCAAAGAAAAGCATCTGATTTACATCTTGATGGATTCCCTCTTTTGCAAGGCTCAGAGGTACAGCATTTATTAGTACATGGTACGGTCGGTATGGGAAAAAGTCAGTTCATCATGAAATTGATGGATTGTTTACGTGCGCGTGGCGACCGAGTCATTGTTTATGATAAGGGGTGCACGTTTACTCAGGCGTATTTTCAGGAAGGTCATGATGTCTTGCTCAATCCTTTTGATGCACGCTGCGCTAATTGGGATTTATGGCTGGAAGCCCCAAAAGATGAATTACTGGAAAATATGGCAGAAAGTCTTATCCCTATGCATGGAGAAAACGATCCGTTTTGGGTTAATGCAGCACGTACCGTGTTTGCCTGTCTTGCAAGTCAAATGCGTGAGGATAAAGAACGTTCCTTATCCAAGCTGTTAGGGTTACTTGTAACTGGCGAGTTTAGCGAGTTGGAACCTTATCTCAACGGTACAGCCGCAGCGACTTTGGTCAGTAATAAAATAGAAAAAACAGCCATCTCCATTCGCTCTGTCATTACAACCTACCTTAAATCAATGCAGTCGTTAAGTGGGCTTGATGAGTCTGGGAAGCCTTCCTTTTCCATTCGTGATTATCTGTTAAATAAAGATTTGGAGGGCTGGCTTTTTATATCAAGCAATGGGGAGCAACATAAATCTTTAAAGCCGTTGATTTCGATGTGGATTGCCATGGCATCACTGACACTCTTAAGTTTGCCAGAAGACGCGAACAGGCGAATTTGGTTTATTTGTGATGAATTACCAAGCCTGCACAAATTACCCTTATTGGGTGAAACCATTGCTGAAGTCAGGAAATTTGGCGGCTGTTTTCTTCTGGGAATGCAGAGCTTTAGTCAATTGGAGAAGGTATATGGGCGTAGTGGGGCAGCTGAAATTTTTGATTTGCTTAATACCCGAGCCTTTTTTGCAAGCCCAAGCCATGAAATGGCGCAACTTGTCAGTAAAGAGCTTGGGGATGAAGAAATTGATGACACCCGAGAAAATTACTCTTATGGAGCCAACTCCATTCGTGACGGTATTTCATTAGGAAAAAACCGTATAACACGCCCCTTAGTAACCTATCCTGAAATTATGGGACTTGATCCCCTTACCTGCTACCTGCGTTTACCTGGTCAATATCCTATTACTAAATTGGAACTTCTCTATCAAAAACGAAGTGCAAAAGCATCAGGTTTTTTACCTCGAACCCTACCGCTTCCTTCGGCCTGTAATGCAACTCTTAAAAATACTGCTGTTGTTAATGATACGGCAGACAGCCGCTTTGATGCTCAAGCACCAATCAATAAGAAACGTGTCGAACGTGAGTGCGATATGGAATCCATTTTTTGATAGAGGAATAAATCATGTTAAGTATGCAAGTAAAACCTATTACTAATCCCAAGTATTATTTTGATAAAGAAAATTATTACTTTACTAATCAATTAACCACCGAATGGGTTGGCTTAAGTGCTGTACGTCAAAACCTATCTGGAGAGGTCAACGTACTCGATCTTGAAGCCGTTGTTGGCGGTACATTACCAAGCGGTGATGTCATTGGTCTGAAATCTCTTAGTGGTGAAATCAAGCATCGTGGTGGTTATGACTTGACCTTTTCCGCACCTAAATCTGTGTCGTATCTTGCGCTGGTCTGTGGGCATAAAGAATTTGTTGATTTGCACTTAAATGCGGTGAAAACCGTATTGAAACTCATTGAGAGGGAAGCTGCAGAAGCGCGAAAGTCAGGGAAAGAAGGCATAGAGTATGAAAAAACTGGCAACCTGTGTTTTGCAACCATTCTTCATGACACCTCGCGAGAGCAAGATCCCCAACTTCATGTGCATGCGCTGTTGATGAATTTAACTGAGCGTCTTGATGGCAAGTGGCGTGCACTGGCTTCTGACATCAGTCGCAATCACGGAACCATGGAATGGATTATGGATAACCAAATCTTTTTAGGCCTTGTGTATCGTTCTGAAATTGCTCTTGGTTTAAAAAACATGGGGTTAGAAATAGAGCAGACTGGTGATGCGCATGGTTTATTTGAAATCAAACATTTTGATAAGGAACTCTTGGCGCAATTGTCCAAACGTCGCGCTCAGGTTGAGGAACAAATAAAGGGAATGCACTCTGATTCTCTAAAAGCGTATGACCGGGCAACTTTGGATTCCCGAAAAGCAAAAGAGACGACCGATCCCGAGGTATTGCGTGAACGTTGGAACAAAGAAAGCGAAGATTTGGGTATTAATCCATCGACTTATTTAGCTACTTTGAAAGAACAAACTCATGCGGCACACTCGATAAAGGATACTCAAATCAAGAGTCAAGAGTTTGGAATGGGTGTGTTTGATGCCATTGCTCACTTAGAAGAAAAAAAACTTAAGTTTACTTATCAGGAGCTATTGCAGACAAGCCTTTATTTTTCATTGGGCGAGCAGGGGTTTGATGCGCTGATGTCTCAGATTGAACAGGCGCTTGGCACACAACAGCTTATTGCTCTTGATACAGAAGATACGTGTTTTACAACGCATAAACTCATCTATAAAGAGCGTGAACTTATTAAAAAAATCTCAGACTTTACGCCACAAAAAAATGCCATAGTTCGCGATATGAATAAGGTAAAGGAATTAACGAATAATGAGTCCATTCAAAAAGGGGTTACACAGGCCTTATCTCATAAAGAGGGGGTTGTTCGAATCAAACAAGAAAGTGCCACATCACGAGAGCTTCTAAGCACTTTAATCGATTATGCGCAAAATTCAAAAAAAATTAGAGTACTTGCTCCATCAACTCTTTCTGCACTAAGCATTAATAAAGATATGGCCAAATCAGCGCCCTCATTGTGGCAATGGATTTTATCTATTGGAAAGCAGGATTTGTGCGAAACAGTTGCAGGCTTTAATTACCGTCATGACTCAGACCATAGACTACCTTTTTTTAAAAGTAAAAAAGAGCGAGAGCTACTTATTGTGGATGAGTCACAGCGCCTTTCTCCTGACGAGATGAATACCTTATTAGCTATCGCAGATAGGCGTGCGGCCAAAGTAATTCTTCTGGAAAAATCACACTCATTAAACGGCTTTAAGTCAGATATACCAGGTCTTCTTGATAAAGCTTTTGTGAAAACATTTAATGTCGAACATAAACCGTTGCGTACCTCCAATGTCAATCTGATAGAAGCGCGAGAAAAAGATGCTCGTATTTTAAAAACAGCCGCGCTCTATAGTGCCCTGCCATTGAATCAAAGGCAGAATACCCTGGTATTAACTGCATCGAAGCTGGAGGCAAAAGAAGTTAATGAAACCATTCGAACAAAGTTAAAAGAACAAGGTGAGATTTCATCGGAAGAAAAAATTATTAATACGTTGACCCGTCTCTCACTTACGGACAGTGAAAAAAAACTGGCTAAAAGTTATCAGAAAGACTTGGTATTAATCCATAACACTCGCACAGAGTCTAAAAAATTCACCGTGATTAGTGTTAATGAGAAGGATAATCTGCTGGTTGTGCGTAATCACAATGGGGGAATCTCACAATTACCTACTAAAAATATTACAGGTTCCATGCAGGTTTATGAACAAACGCCACTCTCTATTGGGATAGGTGAACAATTGGTGGCCACGGGAAGCCTTTCCTTTGAGGGAGTAAAAATGGGTACTCAGTATGAAGTATCCGCGTTTACACGTCATGGAATAAAGATAAAGAATGGAAAAAATACCATTCACCTAATCACGAGTACCGACAAACATCTTCCTCTCAATTATGCATATGCCAAGACCATGCATGCTCATGATTTTAAGCCTGTTGAAAGAACGCTCGTTACTCTACCAGCCTATGCTCTTCGTCAAAACACCCTGTCGTTGTTATCGGAATCAACTAAAGAAGAGTTAATGATTATTACCGATGATGTGGATAAGGCTAACCGATACGCTTTAAGGACCACCTCACAAGGTTCTGCAATATCCTTAACTTTAGAGGCTGCCAAAATGAATCATGGAGCACAAATTATTGACAACGTAACCACCGGTGAGCTGTTAACATCACTTGAGAAAGCCCTAGTACTTTTGTCCGGTGAAAAACCAATAAAAAGTGATGCAGAAAAAGCACTGCAATTTGCTATAGCCCATCTTTCAGAGAGAGAAGCTGCATTCGAAAGGGAAGAAGTACTCAAGGTGGCACTGGATAAGGCTATTGGGAAGTCAGGCTTTAACGAATTGGATACTGTATTAGATAAGGTAATAAAAAGCGGTGATTTAATTTCTGGAACCCAGAATTTGTTGACCACCAAAGAAGCTGTTGTCTTTGAAGAATCCATTGTGAATACAGTTAAAGCGGGAATAAATACGCTTAAGCCACTGATGAGCAATGAAGAGGCACTCCAAAAATTAGATCATGCGAACCTTACAAAAGGTCAAAAAGAAGCCTGTGAGTTAATCACGACCACATCCGATCAGTTTATTATGATTCAAGGCTATGCAGGCACTGGAAAAACAACCATGACTCGAAGCGCCATCGACAGCATACAGTTTGCAAAATCAATGGTTCAGGAAGATATTCATATCATTGCTGTAGCACCGACACACCAGGCCGTTAAGGAAATGAGGGCATTGGGGATCCAAGCACAAACATTAAAGAGTTTCCTTATTGCACAAGACCAAGAGTCTACCCTAACCAAAGATTCGCTGGTATTACTTGATGAATCGTCTATGGTATCCAATCGAGATTGTGCGAGCCTAGTACAAAAAATTCAAGCTTCGGGTGCACGTTGTGCGTTACTAGGCGATATTAGTCAGCATCAGAGTATAGAAAGTGGAAAGCCAAGCAAAATATTGATACAGGAAGGGAGTATACGTGTTGCCTGTATGGACGACCTGGTAAGGCAGCAGGTTGTAGGATACAAAAAAGCGATTGAAACCTTGATTAGTGGTGATACTGATAAAGCATTAGTTCAATTAGCAGATCTACCCTTAGTCGATATTGAGCGAACTAATGCCGATAGTCTTTACCATAAGATGAACTCGTCAATTATTGAAACAAGAAACGCGGAACAAAACGCGCTACAACAGACTAATAATATACAAGACTCTAATGAAAATACTCTGGAGATATTAAAGCAAAAGAGCCCAATTGAAATGGCAGTAGGGGACTATTTATCCCGTACTCCGGCTTGTCGTGATAAAACCATTGTTATTATTCATGAAAACAAAAAAAGAGAATTTGCAAATACCCTTATACGGGATGCTCTAATGGAAGAATCTTCTATAGGCTCTGAAAATAAGTCATTTCCTCGGTTATTAAGTACTAACTACACCACCGCAGAGCTTTACTATTGTGAAACATATCGTGATTGTTTAAAAAAAGATGGGGAGTTTTTTTTAAAAAGAGGAGAACACTATTTCAAGGTGGTTTCTGTGGATGAATCCGCTAAAGTTGTAGTTTTAAATGATACGAAAGGTAATAAAACAGTATTTATACCTGAAAAAGAAAATAAGGATTGGAAAATCGAATTGTTTCAATCGAAGCCAGGAAAAATCTCTGTTGGAGAAAAAATACATTTTAAAAAATCCGATAAGTCTTTAGGACGTTTTGCTAATGAAAGGGTGCAAGTAATTGATGTAAAAGACGAGTCCTTTACAGTAAAAGACAGCAGTGGAGCAAATCATGTATTACTAAAAAAGGAAATGAAAGATTCACATTGGGATTACAGTTATACGGCTACGAGTTACTCTATTCAAGGCGCATCATCACCTTTTGTTATCGGAGTAGCTGAAACTGGGAATGATAAGGTAAATCATTTACGCTCGTTCTACATCATGGTAACACGTGGCTCACAGCATGCCATGATTTACACGGATAATTATAAGAAATTGCAAGAACAACTTCGTGTAACTCCAGAGAAAACCTCTGCATTGGAATCATTAAACCGTCTTAATACTGACTATACAACTAAAGCACTTAGTCCTCCATCAGCGGATCCAACTTCGTTTAATTTCAATCCTATAGTAAAGAACCAGAGGCCTCATTATGATGCCAATATCGTGTCAGAGAATTTATCACATCATGCGGAGCTGGTTATTGAATCCTTGCTTGGAAAACCTAATCCAGCTTTATCCTCAAAAGTTAATTATCGTTATGGCACACATGGCAGTTTAAGCTTTTGTTTAACTGGAGAAAAAAGAGGAACATGGTTCAACCATGAAACCAATGAAAAAGGAAATTTACTTCATTTAATTCAAAATACATGCAATCTAAACTTTAAAGAAAGTCTTGAATATGCGGCAAAATTAACAGGTGATGACTTAAAAGAAAGTATTAAAGCTATGGGAGAACAGCAGAATCATTTTAAAACGAAACATACTATAAAACAGGATAAACAAAATGAATATGGCATGCAATTGATTCGAGAATCCAGGCCTATAATAGGCACGATTGCAGAAAAGTATTTAAAAGAAATTAGAGGAATACACAATATTTCTGGTGAGAATCTTCGTTTTCATCCGAAGGTATATACTCATAAATCTGAAGAAATAAAATACAGGCCAGCTTTATTAAATATTGCGCGCGATAAAAATAATAAGGTGGTAGCAGTTGAGGCAATTTACCTCGATAAAGACACAGCTAATAAACCTCTAATGAACATAAAAGACAAGAGATCATATGGTTCAAAAAATGGAGCAGGGGTTATCTTAAATGAAGGTCAAGGAAAGGAAAGTGTCACCTACATTGCCGAAGGCGTGGTCACTGGATTAAGTATTCGAGATGCCGTACAAAATGAACGCGTCATAGTCTCTCTTGGGAAAAGTAACTTTCCTAGTATTCATATGGATTTACTCACTGATAAAGTGGTTATTTGTCTTGATAATGATGGAAAACCAATTAAGGAAGACAAAGCAATCATTCAAACTATTGAACGATTAAAACATCATGGAAAAACCGTTGAGATTGCCATACCCATACGGGAAAAAGATTTTAATGATGTGAATAAATCCAGTGGAGTACAAGGTGTTATTGATACATTGAACAAGTCAGTAAGTATTGAAAAAATGCTTGGTACTAATAACAAAATCGATGTGAATGAAGACCAAATAAAGAAGTGTCTTGAGACAATTTCTCGGCAATTGAAGATAGAAATACCTGAAAATAAAAATCCATCCATAGAAAAAACAAGAACGTTACAACGAGAAGAAATGGAAATTTATTAGTAGTAAATTGGGGTGGTGGAATCTATTTACTATAAGTTAAATATATTTTCATAGATTTCATCACGAATAATTTTATTAAATTTATATTAATTAAGGTTCATTATGCGCGATTCCATACACATTTTCATTGCATTTATTTTCGCTTTTATAGGCACATTTATTATGATGAATGGGTCATTAAATTGGCTCTTAATAACTCTATTCATGAACATAAATGTTATTAAAATACCGGTACTATTTATTATGATCATACTTATTTGTAATAAAAAGATTAGGCGTACTTGAAACAAATTAATAGATACACATGGCTAATAATTATCTGTTACTTAGCTGGAACCTTAGCTATGGAATATCAGAGTTATAAGTTAAGTGTACCTTTAGAAGGAATTTTTATGACACTTCCTTTAGTACTAGCATTTGTTTATTGGTCACAAAGAAACAATAAACTCTTGTTATTAAATGGTTCTGAAATTACAAAAAAAGAAGGGTTTAAAATTGATTTATTCCTGATAACCTCTTCATTTCTATTGGCTGGGTTTGTTTCATTAATGATGGATTCGAATAATAGTGATCTTAGAGATTTTTGGCCTTTTTTAATTTTTTTTGTCAGTGCATTTGGATTTATATTCTCATTGATTTACTCACTATCAGGGCTTGTTTTTAATGACAGTCATAAAAAATACACTATATTTTTTTCAGTAGCAATTATCTCAATTTATAGCTTATTAAGCGTTTCTCCAAGAAAAATAGAGGTTTTTAATTTAGTGGAAATTGAAACCATTTATGCAATATCAATCCTATTATTGTCGCTTCATTTAGGTTTTCTAATTGGCTTTCAATTAAAAATTAAGCTATCAAAAAGCTAAAAATATGTATGAAAATACATTCAAGGGTTTCGCTATAGAAGCCCCTATTAAACCATTCAAATGTTATTTTGTTAACTCATATAATCATCTTAATGACTTAGTTATTGATATAGCCATCAACAAAATTATCTACTTTTTTCTTAAGTGCAGCTATATGTTCATCTGCATTGACCGCTCCATCAGGGAGTTTGTTTTTATCATAAACGCAACGAAAAATATCAGCACTGACCGCGAGCAATCTTAACAGATGAGTTGTGTGTTGCTTGTTCAATTCCTCTTCTTTTTCCAATCGTCTTTTTTCATCCTCGCTCATCGTAGGATTCTCTTTATTATGGAGATAAACTTTGATCCCCAACTCAATTATTTCTTTCATGGTTTGAGATGATGAATCATGTCCTTCATCTTTTTTTATTGATTCGAGCTGGTCGATTGTTTTTTGATTTAGATAACAATAAGCCTTGGGCATAAATTCCTCTGGTTAATTCAGAATGCACATTCCGCACATCGTTTTTGATACATTATAGAGAATTGTACCATTTAATAATGGGTGTGGAATAGGTGTCTATTAGCTATTTAAAGACTTTTATATATTAATAAATAGGTGTGGATTAGGTGTTGAATTATTTTAACTTATTGATTACTATATAAGAGTGCATCCACACCTAATGGTAATTAAGGTGTTGATAAAATATAAAATGCAAAATTATAGCTAACTATCTGAATTATAACAGAATTGTTTTAGGCAATGACCATTGCGAGGGGTGTGTTCTTTTTTAATTTAATCATTCTTTTTGTATGGGCATTTAACTGGGAATTTTAGTATTATTTATTTAAATTAATATTATGAAAAGCGCATAATAATTGCGTGCTTGTGATTCACAGTATTCTCTTAACCATTTACTCAATAGGGATATTTATATCATGAATATATTAAAAAGATTTCTGAAAAAAATTGCTAAAATCATTCATTTTAGACCCTATAGTGAATGGACTGAAGAAGAGAAGGCTGTGTATGCTAAACGGCATTCTTTTCATTCTTACTCTAAATCAAATGATACAAAAATTAATCCTGCAAGCGGCCTGCCAATGATTGGTTGTCTGGATGTAAATGGCAATACATTTGGATCTAACAGTTCATTTGATGATTATTATAGAAATCATGACAACAATTATCGTAGTTATTCATCTACAAATTATTGCAATAGTTATGATCCGTTTGCCAATCGCTATTAATTGTTTCGATTTGTATTTTTATGTCCTATTTTTACTGATATAGTAAACTAAATTTTTTATAAAATTGATGTTAATTTTGGAGAATACCATGGCTTTAATTAGTGCAAAAAAAACACCTGAAAAAGAAAAAATTAAAATCGAAATTAGTAAAGACATTTACTCAGAAATAAAAGAATACTGCTCATGGGTTGGCATTGATGATATTAGCTATTTTTTTGAAGAGTCCTCCATCATGATCTTTTCTAAAGATAAAGAATGGAAGCAACATCGAAAAGAGAAGAAACAGGCTATTGAATCCGTTTAGTATTGTTCCGCATTAGGATTTAATTTAGTAAATATACAATTAAAAAAAAAGGATATCCGAGTGAAAAACCGTATTAGGACTACATGTAAATACATCATACCACTAACTATTATTGGTCTATTTGGTTATCACTCTTATTCCGTTCAATCAAAACTAAATCAAAAAGAAAAGCAAACCTATATATCTCTAAAAGAGTTGTCCGAGATTGCCGCGAAAATTCATGGTGTTGAACCTCCTTTTCTGGATAAGGTCATGATAACCATTGTTGATTGGTTTATCCCTATTCCGTTTATTAATAAAAATGAGTCTCTAAAACTGCTGGCCGAACATAAAAATGAACTCACATCAAAATCAAAAAGAATTTATGTGTCAGAAAGCAAGATGGGGGAAGTTGTGGTTACAAAAAATTTTAATTTCACCTCATCTGATATTAAGGAATCTAAATCGATACCCATGGGTACAATTTTCAGCGCATTCGTCATGGCTCCTTTTCATGATTCTGATAATCCAAATCAATTACGATTTAAAATAAACATCAATTCCATGTCTTGTACGGCAATTGCGGATTCCATTTTAAAAACTGATTATAGATCAGGAAATATAGTTGCAAAAATTAGCGGCATAAACTGCGCCAATGAGAACTCAAAATCGATACCCTTAGAAGCCGTGGGATTGGTATCAGGTAGGGTACTATCCTAGAATGAATATTAGATCCTTACAAATAAAAGCACATTCAATAATGTTATTTTTTTCCTTAATAAAAAGGAAGGTGGGGTTATTTTTAGTCATTATTATTCTGATTAATATTAATGCTATTTTTTCTTACATCAAGAATTTTTTATTTTTAATCATCAATAAATTGGAAGCTCTAATTTTAGATCACAGAATTTTTTATTATTCTGTGATCCTATCAATTAACATACTATTAATTATCAACGCATATATAAGATATAAAACCAACAAAAGGAGACAAAAAGAATAGAAAAAAGTACCACTTATATTCCAATTAATTCCCAATCCCCAAAGTACCCCTCTTTGGTTTTAATTAAATCCTCATAAACACGCATCTCTAAACCATCAGCAATCTCATCCCAACCGGTTACTTCCTTGGCTATATTAAAATAATCATCATTAATAAAAAACACTCTAGGAACTCCGTATGTCCAGATAATGCCATCAACACCAAAAAGTGTTGCTCCTTCAAAGCCCCAATCATCCATTTCTTGTTCTGGGGTATTGCGTCCGTGGTATAGTCTTAATTTCATCAATGTTCCTTTTATCTTGCTATTGTTAACACGCTATTTTCAAGATGAGGCAAAGGGATTTTTCTTTGCCTCTAAAAAATTCCTTTACCTTTTTATTTCCATCATTTTTTCGGTTAACGTCCACAACGCACGATTTAATTTCACATTTTGATCAATGGCTTTTACTTCTCTCGTTTTTGTTCGAGTGGTGTAACCGTATTTATTTAAACGATGGCCACGGATCCCTCCTTTAATTAAATTTTCTTGTAGGACATTAAACACCGTAAACAAATCATTATCTTTTTGATCCACATAACGCCTTGGTTGCAATAAACGCTCAGGAGCAACGATCATTGCGCCCTCATCATCAGAAAATTTTAGAGAATGGGCAGCTTCGGCAAAAATCATCTTTTCAGTATCGTTTAAATGAATTGAAGCCATATCATCTGATACATCGAGCATCTTGTTCGCGGTTTCAATCACCTTATAAGTACCTTCAATAACGTTCCCAACAACATCTCCCTGATGTTTAATTCTAATTTCGTCATAGGATTGTCCCGCAATCATTCCATTACCACACACAACCCGAAAAAGACCCGCCATTAGGCGATAAGAAGACAGGCCATCATGAGAATTGATAAGAACAAGTTCTGGATAAAGTCCCTGATTATTTTGAATGACATCATGGCGTTGAAAACGGAGCATGTGTTTTGCAAATGCTTTCGATTCTTGACTCAGGCTTTTGGTCTGAGTTGCCCAAGTTGGAAAAAATCCTTCTGACATTAATTTTTCAATGATTTGCTCTGTTGAGATGGGTGAGTACTGATCACTTGTTTTGTGGGAACTTTCTTGTGTGAATATGGAAGGGGCTAATTTAAATAGTTTTTCTTTTGATAAAATGGGTAACATTATGTTTTCTCCTATGTTTTTACTATTGTTCTCAAGGAACAAATACAGTATCTCAAAAAAGCGCGTAATCGTCAACAATTATTATAAAATATATTTATAAAAATTATTTACCAAAAATGTTGATATTTATTGCTGCCCTTGTTATATTGTTCTTGTCCTAATGACACATAGTAAAAACATAGGAGAACACAATGACTATTCCAGAAATTATCCAGCAACAATTGCTGCACACGAATAAAGCGATCGTTTGGTCTTGGGGCGTATCTAAATGGCATGAACTATCATCTAATGCACTTGCAATAAGAGTTCATGCGCGTTATTTAGATGGTTTTGTCTGTATCGAGTTGGATGAGGCGCAAGACTTATACAATATTTCCTTTTACCTTAACAAAGACTTTTCAGACATGCTAGTGTGGCCAGTGATACCCTATAAACCGATAAAAGGAGTCTATTGCGATCAACTGGTTGAATTCATTGATAACAGAATAGAAAGAATACCCGATTATAAATACTGACTATTGCCCTACTCCCTACCGTAGGGAGTAGGCCATTAACAGGAGTAGATTCATGAAAAAACTATCGTTTGCCGTTAAAGCAAACATGAATAAACCACCTAGAGTTCACGTGCAATCAGCCGATAAAAAAACAACCTATGGCTCATTTCAAGCAAATAACTGCGATGAATTCGATAGCTGGGACAAATTAAGCCAGGACGAAGCCATTGAACTAAAGCACTACATGAATAATCTTGTGGCTATTGAGCATTATTTTTCCACAAAGGCTCTGTCCGAACAAAAAGATTTTAGGATCCGATTACCAGGTAGTTTTATTGATGCTATTGATGAGCTCAGCAGGTTATGCTTTGAAGAACACATCGACTTGAATGTTTATGATGCCATGATAAGTGCCGCTATTGGGCAACTTAAAATAAAGACAGCAAGCCTTCCTGATGAAAAAAAACAGCAAGCGCTTACACTGCTTAATCAACTAGGATTATCTGAAAATGTAAAAACAGATGTTTCCTTGAAAATACAGGCGATATTTTCTGAATTATTATCCATTCATAACAAATCAGAAAAACTGCACCAAAAAGCCAGAACGCTTTTCAATAAAGATAAAAGTATTGCGCCAAAAACCATTGAAGAAATCGCAAAAGGTGAATTATCAACCTCTAAATGGTTAGTAGCTTGTGCTGTAGAGATTTTACTGGAGGAAAAACCAGATATAGTGCAAAAAATATTAACTGATGACGATATCTTGTTTTTGTGGGCAAATCCATTACTAAAAAATCATAGACCGCTCAAGGAACTGCTCGATAAACTAGAATCTTTGAATAACTCGGAAACGTTAAGCAATAAACTAAAATCCATGGATTAAGTTTAGTTAAATACTTTCCAAATTATCACATTTATGCTATAAATTATTATGAAAATAAAATTTTACCAAAAACAATCGGGCAAAAACCCCGTGGCGGAATTTCTAAATGATTTGCCGTCCGATGAGATAGCGCGACTTGCTGGTTGTTTAAAGAGTATTGAAGAGCTAGGGTTTGACAGCCCAAGGGTACAATTCAGGCAAATAAAAGGCTCGCTTTGGGAAATTAAAATTAAAACATCGCGCAGTGGTTATCGGTTTTTTTATGTGTGCATTCAAAAAGAAATCATCGTTCTTTTACATGCCTATAAAAAACAATCACAAAAAGCGCCAAAGCAAGAAATTGAACTGGCTGAAAAACGAATGATGGAGGTATACGAGAATGAAAGCACTTACCTTAAATGAATTTATTGACGATAAAATCAATCAAGATGAAGAATTTGCCAAGCACTATGAGCGTGAGCAAATTATTAATAATATAGCAGTAATGATTGTAAATGCCCGTAAAAAGCGACATATGACACAATCTGAATTGGCTAATAAAATTGGAACCAAACAATCGGTTATTTCTCGCCTTGAAAGTGGCAATAGTTCATTTATTCCCTCATTAGAGACCCTGGTGAAGGTTGCTGATGCGCTGAACATGCACTTAAAATTGCAATTACAGGCCTAATTACTCTTTGGCCAATATGGATTAACAGTAAACTTTAAAGGACATTAAATGGCATTAGATTTTTCCAAATTGGGTACGGGACAAACTGTTGATACTGTTTTAAAACCGAGAGAAATTTTTAATGCGTTACCCAATAAAAAATCAAACAAATTCCATTATCCCCGCGATGTGCAATCTCAAGTATGGAGCAAGTGGTTTGACCGAAAAGAGGAACGAAACCTGGTCATAAAAATGAATACAGGCGGCGGTAAAACAGTGGTTGGCCTTTTAATTTTAAAAAGTTGCTTGAATGAGAAGAAAGGACCTGTAGTTTACATTGTTCCAGATAATTTTTTAGTAGAGCAAGTTTTATCCGAAGCAAAAGATCTTGGATTAAATGCAGTCGATGACCCTGAAAATGAGAGTTTTTTAAAAGGGAAAGCAATTTTAGTAACTAATATATATAAATTAATTAACGGAAAATCAGTATTTGGTGTTGGGGATGAAGGAACTAAAATACCCATTAAAACGATCCTTATTGATGATGCCCATGCATGCGTAAATACAGTCGAAGAACAATTCACTTTGAATGTATCATCCTCTAACCCGGCACATAAAAAAATATTTAGTATTTTTGAAGAGGCAATGAAAAGGCAGTCGGAAGCAAAATATTTGGAGATTAAATCAGGGGATCCTTTTGCCTACATCTTAATCCCATATTGGAACTGGCAAGAAAATCTTAGTAATGTAATGCAGGTTTTAATTGAAAACAAAAATCATGAAGAAATAAAATTTAAATGGGCATTAATAAAAGAAAATTTAGAGCGATGTAGTTGCGTGATTAGTAAGCATGACATTGAAATTACAAGTAATTGTATTCCAATTGATGTGATTCCGTCTCTGAGTAATGCATCAAGAAAAATATTTATGACCGCCACATTATCGGACGATAGCGTCTTAACGACTCATTTTGGTGTAAGCCCCCAATATCTTAATACCCCCATCACTCCAGATTCAGCGGGGGATGTAGGTGACAGATTAATCTTATTACCACAAGCTCTTAACACCAATATGTTCGATAGTGATGTTAAAGCATTATGTTTGGAATTATCCAAAGAATATAACGTGGTAGTTATTGTCCCCTCTAACAAGCGAGTGGAGTTTTGGGAGGATGCAGCGGATCTCATTTTAAATAAAGACAGTATGCTTCATGGAATTGAACAACTTAAAACGACTCATATTGGCTTAACGATTTTAGTTAACAAATATGATGGGATTGATTTACCCGAAAATGCTTGCCGATTATTAGTTATAGATGGATTACCAGCAGCCCGAAATAATATTGATAAAATTCGCCAGAGTGAGCTTGCAGGTAGTTCGAACAGAGTAAATCAAATAGTTCATAAAGTGGAACAGGGGATGGGGAGAGGAATTAGATCTAATGATGATTATTGCGTCATTTTTCTTATGGGGAAAGATCTTACTTCTCAGCTTTATACGAGCGAAACTTTAGAACTATTTTCACCCGCGACAAAGGCTCAATTAGAATTATCAGAGCAAATAGCAGACCAAATAAAAGATAAGGGAGCTGATGAGATTAAAACTGTCATAAACTACAGTCTAAAAAGGGATCCTCAATGGGTTAAGTTAAGCAGAGGTATTATGGCAGACTTAAATTATTCCAATCAAAATAAAACTGACCCAATAAAAATAGCTTTAAGAGAGGCTTACGATTTAGATCGCTCTGGGAAACCACAAGAAGCAGCAAATAGAATTTTGAATGAAATCAATAGGTCAACTGAAGATCCTTTATTAAGAGGCGTGTTAAAACAATACATGTCGGAATATATAAACAAGTACGATAAGGTGGAATCGCAAAAAACTCAGCTATCCGCTATATCTGATAATTTAAGAGTTCTTAAACCAATCGAAGGCATCTGTTATAGGCCACTACAAAATCATACCGGATCACAAGCAATACAATGTTCTAACTATTTAAAAGAAAAATTTAAAGATGGAAACAAACTTATTATCTATGCAGAGGGAGTATTTTCAAAACTTGTATTTAGTGAAGGCACTGCAAATATATTTGAGGATGCTTTTAAAGAGTTAGCATACCTACTTGGCTTTATAGGCCAACGCCCCGAAAATGATTATGGAAAAGGACCAGATAATCTCTGGCTGTTGGATGATTTAAAATTTTTAGTTATTGAATGTAAAAATGGTGCAACCACTGATCTTATTTGTAAACACGATTGTAATCAGCTGAATGGTTCTGAAATTTGGTTTAATAACAATTATGGCAATGGTGCTAAATGTGTACCTATTATGATTCATTTATCTGCTTGTTTTGAGTATGCGTGTTCTCCAAGTAAAAATATAAAAATAATAAATAAGAGCTTGTTAGAAAAGTTAGTTAATAACGCTCGTCAATTTATAAAATCTATAGCCTCTGATAATAAGTTTGAAGACAGTCAAACTGTCAAACAACGTCTTAATCAATACAAGTTAGAGGCTGATGATATTACAGCCAACTACACAACTCATTTTAAAACAAAAAAAACCTGAACACTTTAAATATATAATGGGAAACAACTAAAAAACAGTATTTCATCAATAGTAAAAGGAATACTTCTTTAGCATTATTTTAATAGCTTTTGAGCTAGTTGAACGCACGTCTAAACAAAGGATAAGCATGGGGACTGTACTTAATTTAATTGTTGATTCGATACAAGAAGGTTTTTTACACCCATCAAGATTTATAAAAAAAATCAAAAGTCACTCTCAGCTACAAATGTTATTAAAAACACCTCCCCAAACGGCTAACGCGGATCAAATAATTCATTGGAACAGGTGGGATAGTTTTTATTTTGATAAAAAATACACCATGAATCTAAGGGAAAGATACTACTCAACACAACAATATATCCCAGAATTAGAATATATTGTCACAGTTAACGAAACAGAAAATTGGTGGTGTGATATTCGCGATATTGATTGCCTTGGCGCATCAAAATCAGATCTGAGCCTGTTTAAAACCCTTGATGATTTCGCAACAACAGTTAACCATAATTTAATCGCCGACATATCAGAACAAAATTTAAATAAAAATTTGCAGTGGGAGGGCGGACGAATATTCAATAATCCTTCATTTTATTGCTATGCATGGGATAACAACCGCATTCATTTATGTAATAGTGGGGGATCTCATCATTTTTCAGCAGCTCGATATCTTGCCTTAAAATTAAATAAAAAGTTTCCTGTTTGCGGTAGACTATATACAGTTCATTTAGACTCACAGTCCGTATTTTCTTTATTAAACCAATTTGATCTTTTTTCTGTAAATAGTAAAGACTGGTTCTTTATTAGTGAAGAATGTGAACATTTTGGTGCTCCAGTTGGATTTTACCCTGCTCCACGACCATTTTATGACCAAACAATTATTTTCCTTCCCCGTAATAATAAACGCTCAATGAGGATCTCGAAACTATTTAAACAAATTCAGCTATTTGATTTTAGCCTTTTCTTATTAAAGTCTCTAAAAAAGCAAGAGCATTGATGGCCAATGCCGAGCCATTACACACAATTTCAAAACTGGCTTTCTGATATCACAAGGGTACACACTTTAGTGATAGGCAGAAAACAAGAGGGTTACATCTATCATATGATTTAAATATTTACTTTTGATAGATGACTTCCAAAGCATCTGGATTTAATTGATAAAAACAGATTGCACGTTCCTGTTTCAAGTTCAATCAACACCAAGGACAACATATAATATACAAAAGAGGATTTGTTCAGTACCAGAAAGATGGAATTTTGGGACATTATTGTTTAATTAAATTGCAACTCAATATCCCAAATATAATCTCTATAGGTTGAAAAGAAAAATATTTCTAAAAGCTATTTAAATAGCTTTTAGAACCCATTCCGGCAATGGTGCATTATAATCCAGGGTAGAGACTCTCCATACTCCCAAACCTCACTATTATAATTTCCAGTTGAGCCAAAATCAAAATTAGGGGCTAACTGTTTTATGTACATATAGGCTAATAGACCTGTGTCTCTTCCTTCAACCCAATCCGCGCATAGAAATTATTGCCTTTAAAAAATCGCTCATGCTCAATCCAATCTTGAGAGTTTTTGTCAATTGGCCAGCAAAGTGTGTGTATTTGATACTTTTTATAACGATTTTTTCCTTTGAATAGGTCATTTAAAAAGTTTTTAAGCCCTTGGCTTCTAAAATAAGTATGCCCCTCATCACCATAATGTTTAAAAAATAGCTCGGAAAATCGCTCTATAGGGCTTTTTTCGATAACAAAAAAATATGGCCAAAGGGAGAGGGTTAAGAATCAAATAGCGTTTAATATCAGGCCTTTTTAGCAGCAAATTATTATTGTAATATATTTTTAAGCGTCGAAAATTGAGAAAGCTGTGGATAGAATAACTTAGGGTAATTAATCCACCTACGATATATAGCGTTATCAAAAACTCTTTTACACTCACATCCATTGCTTACACCATAATTCCTAAATCAAAAATCTTTAAATGAGGACTTTTAACGATCGGTTAATTATAACATTCTTATGGGGAATTGGCGTGTACGGTGATTCAGGCAGTTACGTTGCACATTCTGTTTAAATTACATTAATGACAATCAATCGTATTTGATTTTGAGCGCAATCGGGTTATAATATAATTAACCATACCTGCCACGCCTCTTAATAATGCGGACCAGGGCGGGTTATTTACTTTATGCATTCAAAAATGGTTTTTAATAAACCACCTCTTTCCATACCAGAACAAATACATCACTTACGGCAAAAAGGGCTATTGTTGGATAATGAACAAGAAGCTAGCCAGTATTTGACGACCATTGGTTACTATCGTTTGATGATTTATTTTAAGCCTTTTCTCATTAGCTCTGCGACAAACACTAGCCAATTTAAACCTAACACGCGATTTTCGGATCTTTTAAATTTGTATGCCTTTGATAGAGAGCTACGCTTATTAGTTATCGATGCCCTAGAGAGAATAGAAGTCGCTTTTCGTACCGCTATATCAAATGCCATGAGTTTGAAATATGGCGCACATTGGTATCTAAACATGGATTTATTTTCTTCGACTGAGCAATATCAGATGTTTTTGGAGGAGGTTAAATCACATCTGAAACGTTCACACGAAGACTTTATTAAAACGTATTCTTTTTAAGATTCTCACCGAGGATGATGTGTTTATGTTATGGGCTAAACAATTGCTCGATCAAGGGCATAATCCTAAGAAGATAATACATAAAATAGATGCACTCAATAAAAATGAGCTAATTAATAAGATTAAATGTTATAAAAAATAATATGATAAAATGGTAACCATTTGCATAGATAGTTTTTACAAGAGAGGTATTGTGTTCTTAACATTTGCTAACGGTTGTATCATTGTTCTGGGGCTTGTGCTTACGTGGTGCATTCTATTTTCTATTTTCGATGAAAAATCATCGCGGCGTTTGGGTATAAAGCTAGGGATCTTGGTGCTGTTTTTGTCTCCATTCATTGCTAAATTGAGCTATGATTTCTATGCAACTGCTTCACGGCAATTGTTTCTTATGGGTGCCAATGGCGAAATTCAATTAGCGTATTCACCATTAAAAGTGCCAAAGACCCAAAATAACCATTATTGCGATCGCTTTACAGACAGCAAAGGTAATTTATTAAACCGCTCTACAATAGGTGATAAGCATCTATTTTGTGGTGTTTTTTGGAATATGGGGGAACATGATGTGGTGTTTTTGCCTTATAAACTTTTAGGCAATAATAAAGCCATCTATTGGGCTTCACCAGAACTAAAAATTATCGGCCCAATGCCGCCTGATCTCCTTTTAATAAAAAGCAAAGCAAAAAATACCAATTCGACTTCATCAGAAAAACCCAATAGAATTTATGTTGAAGGAGGGAAAACAGCGCACATTATAGT
The DNA here is from genome assembly GCF_026191275.1 of Legionella sp. PATHC039. NCBI lineage: Bacteria > Pseudomonadati > Pseudomonadota > Gammaproteobacteria > Legionellales > Legionellaceae > Legionella > Legionella sp. PATHC039. The sequence goes on along the minus strand of NZ_JAPHOP010000002.1, from coordinate 24,819 downwards.
AACAAAACAATTTGAGCTTCCATCTGATAAGGCTCACAAGGAAAAAACAATTTCCCCTGGGACAGTGTTATCAGGAGTTACTCTAAAGACTTTCGACGTCTCAGAAAAACTAAGCCAAGCACGTTTTAAATTATTCATTGGAAATACATTATGTATCGCCTCGTCAGATACACATATTAGGCCTGATTACGATACAGCAATGCTATAGCTAGCATCATCAGCCTAAATTGTTCTAATGATGAGGAACATGCGATTCCTATAGAAGCAATAGCAACCGTTTCTGGAAGAACACTATATCCTAAAGAATAAGCGGTGAGCTAAAGCACGCTCACACCGTGATCAAAAAAAAGGAACTATTATAATGCGCATAAATCTAAAAACACCAATACACTACTTCTCTTTTTTACTGTTAGTTCTGTCCTATTTGTCGCTTTCTTTTGAAACCGCTTTAAAATCAGGGGTATTTTCCTCTTATGGCGATTTATTTACCCCAATAACTCATATTTTTTACTGGCCAAGGTTTGCTTTGCTTCTAGCGCCTGCGCTTGTTTTGATTATTCTTTCTTCTGTTAAAATGAAGAATCATGAGCTTATTTTAAAAGGGTTTTTCCTTTTTGCATCACCAATTATTGTAAGTAATAATATCAGTTTATTTTCATCCCCTAATGTAATTCCCATTTTAAATCAGCCACAACACTTCATACAGCTTTATTATTATGCTTCATGGTGCAAATCAATAACTTGGATGGGGATTATTATATTAGGTTTGATTTGGACTTTTCAAAAAGAACTAAAGCCCGTAGGAGCACAAGCCCATTAAGATATAGTGCATTCATTACCATTGCTATGGAGCGGGGGGATTATTTATTGCTTAACAAGTAATCCAGTTTGCATTGATAAAATCAAAATAACAATAAGAGGTATGTACAATTAAAACGTGGAATCCATTTATTTACAAAAGCAAAGTATATCAACTCGATCATCTAAACGAATTGCGTTGGGAATTTGTTCAACAGGAAGCTACAAATAAGCCTGAAATTCGATATGCGTTTGTCATTGAATTTGGTTTGCATTGCTTTACTCGTGGACTGAATACTCATATAAAGGAGACATGGCAAAATATTGATCCCGAATTAATCTACTCAGACTCCAGAGAGCAGCGTATTTTTTGTTTTTCTCGCTATACTGGGTTGAATTACATATCTGGGGCAAAAGCGAATTAGAGTTTCTATATCACACAAATAAGTGTTAATTATAATCAAACCGGTTGCGTGTCACACTAATTTTATTGATTCTCCCCTGGATTTTTTGTCACTCACTGAATGTCATAAATTATGAGATAAACTCAAGCCTGGCATGGTATCTATTGGATCTCAGTTCGCTTTTGCCCCAGATATGTAATCCAACTCATATTTGTGATAATTGTCACTATCTCCGGCAGTAAACTAGCTAATAACAGATTTCCGCAGCGGTGTTGCGGAAATCTGTTAAAGTAAAATGCGAAACTGTCAGCATTGCTGACAGAATTATTTTGGTACACCTCCTGATTAATCTTCTTTCGACATTAGTCTTTTATATTTGGCAGATTGATGTCGTTCAAGGAGATCAATATCATTATATCGATCGGTAATAGCACTGGAACTATGACCAGCATCATCTCGTACGTGCGCAACAGGCCGCCCACGCATATTAATATCATCGGAAATACCTGTATGGCGCAACCAATGTACTGTTGCTGACTCAAAACTATCAGCCTCTATTGAAAAGCCGGTGCTTCTTAAATTTTGTATGGTGTTATCAAAGCAGTCTTGAACCAAGCGACGAATGTGTCTTGAACTAGTCATTGCTCCTTTACCTTTTTCTTTAGGTAATAGAGGGCTTTGATCATTCATTGAAGGAAGTGGGGTTAACTGCATACTGACACGATATCGCTTGAGTGCTGCAAGCATGTCATCAGGTACGGCAATATCTCGCATTTTGTTACCTTTTCCTACCGTCTTAAACCACCAACATCCTTGGCTATCTTGATAAAAATGTCGCATTTCTGGAGTCCAACGATCACTGGCACATAGCTCAGAGATACGTAAGTACAATAAATAAAGCGCAGAAATAATAAACAATGTCCGTTCATGTCTATCGGGCGCATTATTTGCCATATTTTTAACTGTATCAAGACAAGTTCGCCATTGTTTTTCACTCAAGCGCATCACTTGTGCTTGATGTTGAGTTTTTTGGATATACTTGCTTTTTTGTTTGATCAAAGTAATCGGGTTAATGGATACTTTTTCCTCTAAGGCCAAGTAATTATAAAAACTGCTCAGCACCGTAAAAATTTCACGAATTGCTTTTTGTGATAATTGATAGTTTTGCTTATTGGGCCTCAGTCCATTTTTATGATCAATTTTACTTACAGTGGCTACAAATGGGCGCCACTCATGGTTGGGAATGCGTTCGCCGTTATGCGTAATGAATCGTGCTACTTTTTTAAATCCAATCCATGATTTTGGTGGATTGAAACAAAATTGCATGTAATTTTCAATGTCTTGCCGTTTCAAATCCAGTAATGATTTTTTCTCAATTAGCCAGGCCCATTGAATTAATCGTTCTACTTCTCGACGATATGATTCAAATGTGGCATTATTGTTATCATATTGTTTTAAAAAGTCGAGACAAAAAATTAGGTCATATGGCGCAAAAGATGGTGGCATAAATGCTTGCCAATTTTTTTCTTTAAGCTGTTGGCAAGTGTCTATTAATGGTTGTGGTATAGGAATACTTGCCATGGTCACACTCTAATTTAAAATAAATAGATCATTTGGTCTTATGCGTACTACCATCAATATTATCTTCACTGAATTCTGCTTCAAGTTCTGCAATGCTTGGCAGGTTTGATTTTAAGTTTTCAGGAATTGCCTTTGTAAGTTGATATTCAGAAACGCCTATTGGTTTTTCTATGCCTTTTAGAGCATACTCAGCAATGACTTTGCTTCTTGATTTGCAAAGCAATAAACCTATGCTAGGGTTATCGTGTTCCGTTTTAAGATACTGATCAACCAAGTTGAGATAAAAATTTAATTGTCCAGCATGTTCTGGTTTGAAGCGAACTGCCTTCCATTCTATAACAATAAATGCCCTAAGTTTTAAATGATAAAAGAGCATATCTAGGAAATAAGTTTCGCCATCAATTTCCATCGGATATTGACTACCAACAAATGAGAAACCCTTGCCCAGCTCTAATAAAAACTTGGTAATATGTGCAATGGAAGCATGCTCAATTTCGCGCTCAAGTGCATCATCATGAAGACCTAAAAAATCAAAATTATATGGACTTTTAAGTACTTCTTGCGCAAGTGATGATTGTGCCGCTGGTAATCGGTGTATAAAATTAGATGCTTTACTAGAGGATAAAGCTTGAGATTGATATAAATTTTGATTAATATTTTTTTCAAGTGTTGAGCGTGACCAACCATTTTCAATGGTTTGACTTACATACCAATCACGCATGATAGCATCATTAACTCTTTGTATTAAAACAACAATATGTCCCCAAGGTAAATCCCGCACAGCTTGTGCGCGAATTTCATTTAAATCAGGATATTCCTCGGCAAGACGTTTCATTCGTCGGATGTTTGCTACTGAATAACCCCGGGTTTCAGGAAATAAATTCTGTAGATCTCGAGATAATGTTTCAATAAAGCCCGTTCCCCAAGATTTTTGCTTCTGTTTCTCAATTATTTGTTTGCCAATGTACCAATAGTGGTTGATAACTTCTTGATTTACGGCCAGTGCTGCACGGAATTGTGAGGATTTTATTTGAGTTTTAAGCGCACTTAAAAATGACTTATAATCATGATCGAGATGAAAAGTTATTTCTTTTGACATACTTGGTTCCTTTGTTGGATTGACTAATCGATTTCAATTCAATTTGTCTTCCAAGCACAAAATTTTTGCTCACTGTCCTGTCGTGAGCGAAAATTATACGACTACGATAACTTAATTTCAAAAACTTTCTGCAACGGGCGTTGCAAAAAGTTTAATTGCCAAATTAGATATCAATAATACTTAATTTTCAAATAATTGCAAACAGTCCAATAGTATAAACTATTGGACTTATAAAAACTATCGATGCTGTTTTTGTATAGATCCCATTACCCCCAATTAAACTTTTGTGAGAATACTCTAATTGGCGTAGCGCTCCAGAACTTGCGCCCTGATGCAAAAATTTAAAATATCAGACTGGGAAGTCTCCAATAACATCATTATATTTATCTTGTGCATCAGCTAAGCTTAATTTTGAATAAATTTCTAACGAATCTCTTTTCGCATGTTCGGAGTAAGGTTGGATAAAAGCATCATCAATATTTTTTTTTCTTAAGCCAAGTAAACAAAAAGTGTCTTAATTTATGTAATTTTAACGGCTACCCAATTATATTGTTGTTTGTCATATACTTATCAAGATTAGATAAAAGTAGATAAAAAATAAAAAGCAGGATTGAAGTGTATGTACGTTAATTGGATCAAATAGATCATTAAACATACATGGTCGATTGAAACGAACGCCAAGGTATATCAGTATTTAATTTGAGAAATATCTTACAAAAAAATAAGCAAACAAATCAATTTATTTTATTAATATAAAGCTACAATGTAATTGTTTGGCGCAGCTGGATTGTTGACAGGATGTTGAAACACTAGCGAGATCAAGGATGATCTCAATTCAATGGCAATCACAGCTGCGCACAGGCACAACTATGACTTCTATGTATACAGGACGTCCCTTGGTTAGCTCACTACAGAATTTAATTCCACGCACAACAAAAAAGACCCAGAATTCAGCTTAACTTTTAATAATGAGATTACAGCTCTTTACCCAACTAACTCTTTAGCCCTATCCCAAATATGCATCAACTCATTAAGGGATAGACCCTCAAGGTTAATCAATTCACGTTCCTCAGCAATCAGTTTAACCGCTCGTAATCGTCTTTCAAATTTAGTCAGCGTTTGTCCAAGTGTTACTCTTGGGCTTAACTTACAAAAAATACACAGCGAAAACACTGCGTGGAGTAAATCACCAATCTCTTCTTGCAAAGCAGTTTGATTTTCTTTAGAACTATCATGATTCAAGTGCTCCTTGATTTCATCACACTCACTGTGAATTTGATTCATGATTTGGTCTGCACTTTGCCACTTGAACCCAAATTGGGAGGCTTCTTCTTCCAGAGCGCTAATTTTATCTAAAAGTTCCATGTTCAACCTAAAAGAGATTTGACTAATATTCTTAGAAGTACGCATTAGAATGATGCCATACTTACTTAAACAAATCAGAATGAGATCCTGTTCTTGATAATCTTAACAACTGCACACAATCATCTTTAATGATTTTATAAATTAAAAGCCAATCAGGGGTTATATGACACTCACGATAACCATGCCAATCTCCTGAAAGATTATGATCTTTATGCTTGGGATCTAAAATAGAATCTAAAAGATCTTTATTTTTCCTCTGCTTTACTATCTTTTTAAGATCACGCTTAAATTGAGTAGCCAGTTCTAATTCAAGCATTATCTATAGAATTCCAAACATCCTTCATTGTTTTAAATCGTTCGCCCTTACCTGACTCAAGCTCTTCAATTGCATCAAGCGTCTTTTTGTTCGGTATTTTTACATCAAATGGAAGACCATTTTGAAGACATACTTGACTATAGAAAAGCCGAATAGCCTCAGCAGCAGATAAACCTACTTTATGTAATATCTCTTCCGCCTGTATTTTAAGAGCAGGCTCAATACGAGCATTAATTGTCGCCGCCTTATTCATGATATTCACTCCAATACTTTTCATAATTAAATTGTATAACAAATGCGTTACATTTTCAATGTTTGTTTTACACAAAGAGGCGTCTAATTACCGATAATCAAGTTGGCCTATGGCTCCTCATAAAAACATCGATTCTGGCCCCACTTTAATCTCGCTCCTTTAAGTATCCCTCTGTAGTAATAACAATAAAATAACGTATATTTTATAATTACGTGAAATACATCATGAAATAATTAGGATAGAAGTCGCAAATAAGTATGCCCATTATTTTGAGACAGATTTGAAGCCGTAACCTAAACACAGTGTGATTAAGTCAAGACCCGGTTGCTCGACTTTAACTACTCGTAAAAAAAGATTGTACCTGACATTGAAATATTAGAATTTTCTAATATAATGACCCTATGAATACATTAATAAACACTAGCCTTGAAGTGATGAAAAATAATGCTTCTAAGGCTGAACAATTACTTAAACTTTTAGCCAATTCCAAAAGGCTTCTCATTCTATGCTATCTCCTCAAACAAGAATGCACGGTTGGCGAACTAGAACCCCTTGTCGGTTTGTCTCAATCTGCGCTTTCACAGCATTTAGCTAAAATGAGGCGCGAAGGTGTACTTTCGGTAAGAAAAGAAGGGACTCGAGTTTATTATTTTATTAGCAAACCCGAAGTGGAAGCTGTTTTATCAACGCTTTATTTAATTTATTGCAAAGAATAAAAATCGCTCCATTCATTAGAATACTCTAATGTTTTAAGGATTTCTGTCATGTTATTAAGTAGTATTACCCCAAGAAAACACAGTGCTTTTATTATTGTAATAAGTGCACTGTCGACTTCTCTTTGCGCAGGCTCGGTACCCATCTCATATTCTAAAGCGATTCAGCTTGCGCTCGCTAATAACCCTAAAATCCATGCGGCAAACGCTTCAATAGAAGCAGCGGTCGGGGCCTCAAAGCAAGCAAAAAGTATGAGTTGGCCACAATTAGACCTTGAGGTAAGCGGAGCAAGGACTGATAATCCGATGTCGGTATTTGGTTATAAACTAAGTCAAGGGAATGCCAGTTTTGCTGATTTTGGCGCCAATCAATATACTGGACTAAATACCTTATATACCAAGCCTCAAGCATTAAACCACCCAGGATATTATAGTAATCTGGATACTGCGTTTAAACTAAGCGTTCCTATTTATACTGGAGGAAGAATAAAAGCGCAGCAAGCACAGACGCGTGCTTTAGTTGCATCCGCACAACGTGGCAATCAACAAGCTCAAAATCAACTGGCGTATGAAGTCTATGTGTCCTATGAGCGTTTTTTAACAGCCAAGGAACTGGTAGGCATCGCTGAAAGACAGGTTGCTCGAGCAAAGGTGTTTCTGTCAACAACCAAGGACCTAAAAAAGCAATCTATTACCCTAAATAGCGATGTATTAATGGCAGAGGCTTACTTAAACAGCTCTCTTCTTGGTTTATCTAATGCAAGAATTCAAACAGAAGATGAACTTGATGGCTTTAGAACGTTGCTTGGTAGTCCCGAAAGCACCTTTATACCAAGTCGGCACACAACCTTGAGTGCAAAGACAAAACTCAACTTTTTATTGATGACACGAGCAATCAATGATAATCCATCAATTAAAACCCTTCATGCACGTCTTCAAGCAGAAAAAGCGGTAATTGCTGCCTCTTTGGCACTCTATAAGCCCCAAGTGTCGATGCAATTAAGACATGATTGGAATGGCAATACCATAGGTTCAGGCCTTCCGTCAGATACGATTGCGCTAGGTGCTAACTGGACTTTATTTAGTGCGGGCGAGCGCGCTGGCGCTGTCCAGGTAGCAAGTGCAAATGCAAAAAAAATTCAATTTGAGCTTGATGAGCAACGAAATCAGCTGCGATTACAATTAAAGCAAATACGGCGTGCCGAGCAACAAACTCTTTACGAGTTGCAATTAAGTCGACAAACAGCAGAGAAAGAAGAGGCAGTAATTCAAAAACTAAAGCAGCGATTTGGTCGTGGGTTGGTTCCTCTAAGTGCTTTATTGGAGAGTCAGATGAAACTAACGCAGAGTAAAGCACAAGAACTGCAAGCGCTTCATCAATCAAGAGTGCATCAAGCCCATTGGCTGATGCTCAGTAATCAACTAATTTCTAAAGCGATAAAAAGCGCATAAATTGATTGTATACCAGGAGACTATGGTGAAGGATGTGTTTTATTCCAAAAATAAGCTCAATAAAGCAGGGCAATTGGCGCGAACCTTTATTCAATCCAAGCTGACTCTGTTACTGATTGTTGGTATTCTGTTGTTTGGCGTACTTGCCCTAGAACGCACCCCGCGAAGCTATAATCCTGAAATTATTGTTCCAGCAGTAACTATTTCTGTGAGTCGCCCTGGTAGTGATAGCCAAGAAATGCTACATCAAATTGTTCGCCCACTAGAAGGGTTGATGGCCTCTATTTCAGGCGTTGAGCATACTTACGGGATGGCCATTGATGATAGTGCTATGGTTACGGTTCGCTTTAAAGTGAATGAAAATGAAGAGGCGAGCTTGGTTAAGGTCTATAACCAAATCAACAGCAACATGGATAAAATGCCCCCGGGTACTTTAATGCCTTTAATCCGCTCTATCAGTTTGTACGATGTTCCACTAGTGACACTGACATTACATGCTAAAGGCGCAAATCCAGTTGACTTACGCACGCTTGCCGATAAAGTCTTGGAGGAATTGCGCACCGTACCCCAAGTTGGGAAAAGTTGGGTAATGGGTGCATCACCTCAGGCTATTCGTGTCTGGCTGAACCCAAAGCACATGGCAGAGCACGCCATTTCAATTGCCAACATTCAACAAGCCTTCTCTGTTAATAACATCAGTCTTGACGCAGGAACATTAGAGCATGAATTAAGTGAAACATCTCTTCGCATCGAGGGCTCACTCATTTCCAATCAAGACTTAGCCAACATTATTATTGGAACTGATGGGGCCAAACCTATTTTATTAAAAGATATTGCGACTATTGAAAAGGGGCCTCAAGATGAAACTATTGCGTCCTATTTTGCCTATGGAGCACACGGCCCATTGAAGAATGCAGATATAGAACCTGCAGTAACCATTGCTCTTGCACGTCAAAAAGGAAGCAATGGTGTTGATGTAGCAAAAGCACTTTTGAATAAACTTGAGCAATTACAAAACAGTCAGCTCATTCCAAAAAATATAGATGTCTCAATCACTCGCAATTATGGAGATGAAGCTAATGATGCAGTGAATACTTTGGTCGAGCACTTAGGGATTGCGATTCTAAGTGTCGTGGTATTGCTGATGGTGTTTTTAGGATGGCGCGAAGCATCAGTGGTTGTTTTTTCTATTCCCTTAATTTTGTGCCTAGTACTTGGTATTGGCTGGCTATCAGGCCAGACTATCAATCGAATTACTTTGTTTGCGCTCATTCTTTCATTAGGCCTCTTAGTAGACGATAGCATTGTGGTGATTGAAAACATTCACCGCCATATTATTAAGGGAGTGCAAAAAAACTTTACCCGTTTAGTTATTTATGCAGCCAATGAAATTGGTAAGCCAACGATTATTGCTACCTTTACAGTGATGCTGGCGCTACTGCCTATGGATTTTGTAGGTGGAATGATGGGGCCGTTTATGGCGCCTATACCTTTTAATGCGCCATTGGCAATGATTGTATCCCTCTTTATTGCCTATAGCGTGGTTCCTTATCTTGCTTATCGTTGGTTAAGAACTAAAGCTAAAAAACAAATGAATGAGCATCATCAAAGCCATAGCACCTGGTTGCAGCGAGCGTACCTTGTATTATTCAAAGGATTACTTTACTCATCGAAAAAACGACATCTCTTTTATTTGATTATTGTACTATTGCTCTTCGCGGTATTACTCCAACCTGCCTGGCAATTTATTCGCCCTGCAGGCCCTAATGGCCCATTAAGCCCGTTAGGAGTTGAAATTAAAATGCTACCCGATGACAACGTGAATACCTTTTTAGTGTCCGTTGATGCAGGCGCTAACGCAACGTTAACGAAAACAAACGAGTTACTTCGCGAACTTAGTGCAACCATCCAAAAAAATCCTTACGTCACAGACTTGGAGCTGTACTTAGGAGAATCAGCCCCAGAAGATTTTGCCGCTCTGGTGCGTGGAGATAATCTATTAAGAGGCAGTCAATACGGGCAAATACGCGTGAATTTGGTGAACAAACATCATCGAGCTATTGGCTCACACCAAATTGCAACACAGGTTTACCAGGGACTTGTGCATTTGCAAAAACAACATCCCCAAAGCCATATCAAGCTTTTTGAAAGCCCTCCTGGGCCGCCTGTTCGCTCACAAATGGAGGCAGGTCTCTACGGGCCTAATTACAATGAATTGAGGTCTGTCGCTAATAAGATAACCTCTGAAGTGTATCCCAAAATATACGGCATGATAAATATTGATAACTCAGTGACTCAAGACACCAATCAATACCGCATTGAAATCAATCATAATGCAGTCATGCTGGCAGGCTTAGCCCCAAAAACGGTAGCGCAGGAGGTAAGCGCTTTGTTCAAGGGTATTTCCATCGGAAATGCACATGAACCCAATGCCAGACAGCCCGAGCACATCATCTTACGTCTTCCGCAAAAGGCACGTGAAGTTGCTCAAGTACTTAATCAGCTGTGTTTAAAAAATCAGCAACAACAACTAATCCCTCTGGCAAAAATTGCAACCTTACATGAAGATAAAGAGGAAAAACCCATCTTCACTAAAGATCAAACACCCGTTGTTTATGTAACCGGTGAAGTGTTGGGCACGAGCCCTGCTTATGCGGTCACTTCTGCAACAAATATGCTCAAGAAGCCCCCTTTTTCAATGGGGGTTGAAAATTTAGGATTTCATGAATCACAGCCTAATCGCTTTGCTAAAAGTCAACTCTTTTGGCTTGGTGAAATGCGCCTGACGTTGGATGTTTTTCGTGATTTAGGCTCAGCCTTTATTGTGGCTATAGTCTTGATTTATATTTTACTAACAGCTTTTTACCAGTCGTTTTTTATTCCCCTAATTATTATGGGGGCTATACCGCTAACTGTCATTGGCGTTTTTCCTGGCCATTGGTTAATGAACCAACCGTTCACTGCCACGTCCATGATAGGGGTAATTGCTTTAGCCGGAATTGTTGTTCGAAATTCGCTATTACTCATCGATTTTATTTTAGAACATCAACATCGAGGTTCCTCTATCGTAGAAGCCGTTATTGAGTCAGGCGTGGAGCGAATTCTACCGATTGTCTTAACAGCACTTGCTATTATTCTGGGCTCCGCTGTGATGTTATCCGATCCTGTCTTTGGCGGCCTTGCTATTTCTTTGATATTTGGTTCATTTGCTTCAACAGTACTTACCTTGTTTTTAATTCCATTGATCTATTTAAGTTGGTGGAAGCGTAACCATTAATTAGTATTAGGAGAATAGATGATGACTATTGAACGTATTATTCGAATTGTCGCTGGTGCCTTTGTTTTGATATCACTCGCTCTAGGCGTGTCGACCAGCCCAGTATTTATCAACGTTAATTTTTTATGGTTTACGGTATTTGTAGGAGCTAATCTTTTGCAAAGTGGATTTACAGGATTTTGTCCTCTTGAAATGATTTTAAAGAAGTTTATTGGGTAAGAGCTAGTATTCGGATATAAAAAATTAACGAAGTAAAATAAATAGGAACTAGTGTTACGAGTAATTTAACCCATAATGCCACCAGCGACATCGACAATTAAAAAGCCTCCCGTGAGCAAAAGAGCGAACCAAAGTAACTGCTCTTTTGAGTATTTTTTTAATCATGAGGTACATCCTTACTCATTATTGCTCCTCATCACCACCAGCTAATTTAATTTAAATGAAACACCATGTAAGAAAATTGCGGCAAGAATAAGAAAAGTAATTAAAGCGGTGTAAAAATGAATGGTTTTCTTAGTTTTTCTGAACCAGAAGATAAGACCAATCAATACAATAATTGCAATACCTAAAGAACCTAAAAACCATCCATTAGTAAACATTATGTTTTCCTATTTAGTCGTTCTTAGGTTGGTGGTTATGACCTCCATCACCACCAAATCCTCCCTCATAGCCAACCTCAGGATGAGCTGGAGCAGGTGTTGTTTTAGGAGTGCAGGCAGTTAAGCCCAGACCCAATAAACCGATCAATACAATTATTTTAAATCCATTAATATTCATTATTTCTCCTTAACAGCCAATCAAAATAACATGAAACTACTTACATCGTAATATACTCAATAACATAAGATAAATGCATCTTATCTTCTCCAATTTTACGTTTACACGCCACCTTTAAAAAAATTCATTTTTTAATATTCTTTACAAAATCAAGCAACTGTACTGCATCCTTCTTGGATATAGGTTTTTTAAAATAAGTAGCGCTATCGTGCAGGTTTTCCTGATTAGGGTTGGAAGTTAAAATGATCATAGGCGTATGGTTGTTTAATACTGAATTTTTTTGTATCTGGTCAATCAGCTCATGGCAATTTAAATTTTTATCCACTAAAATAAAATCATAAACTCTCATGAAAGCCAACTCTCTTGCCGAGTCATCATCTCCTGCCATATCCACCAAATGCTTCAACTCTAATAAATGCATACGAATGAGAATACGAATTCCTAATGAGGATTCCACCACTAAAAAACGCAATGGATGAGCGCTGCATTGTTCATTTTCAACCCAATCATTCATCATGCAACCTCTTTCGTGACAAACCCGCAAAGACTCTCATTATCCATTCATTTCCTGATATTCAGAATGCCCTTTATGGGAATTAAGTAAGCGCAGACCATTCGCAACAACAATTAGACTCGCACCCATATCAGCAAATACCGCCATCCATAGCGTTGCGAATCCTCCCAAGGCCAGAATAAAAAACACCCCTTTGATGGCAAGGGACAAAGTAATATTTTGGCGAAGAATACGCGCCGTTTTTCGGCTTAAATCAATGTATAAAGGCAGCATGGCTAAATTATCATTCATTAATGCAACATCTGCCGTTTCTAAAGCGGTATCAGTACCTTTCCCCATTGCAAAACTAATCGTAGCCTTAGCCAAGGCTGGAGCGTCATTGATTCCATCCCCCACCATTCCTACCGTTTTATACTGTTCCAAAAGGTGATTAATTGCTTGTAATTTTTCAGTAGGCAAGACATTCGCCTGCACTTCATCAATCCCCACCACTTTGGCAATGGCTTTAGCTGTTAAGGCATTATCACCCGTTAACATCGCTGTTTTAAGTCCTTGTTGATGCAAGGTGTCAATTGCCCATTTGCTTGTAGAGCGCAAAGTATCAGCCACCGCAAAAACCGCCAAAACTACCGCTGAATTACTCAAAATGACTGTTGTTTTTCCTTCCTCTTCCAAACGCTTAAGTTCCTGCTCTACAGCAAGAGAGCACACCTTATTATCTTCTGCCAGTTGATGATTTCCAACGTAATACAGTTCTTGACTAATAATGCCTTGCACCCCGCGGCCAGGAAGTGCTGAAAATTGCTCTACCTCAAATAAAGACCCATTAGGTTGGCTTTGCTTCCAATACTCAACCAAAGCATGAGCCACTGGATGTTCCGAATGACTATCAAGGCTTGCAGCCAGCACTAACAAGTATTCTTTTGGTTGGATTTTATCGTAAACGATAAAATCAGTCACCACAGGCTTCCCCTCAGTTAAGGTGCCTGTTTTATCCAGGGCAATTAATTTGAGCTGGTGCCCCAGTTCTAAATAGCTGCCGCCTTTGATAAGAAGACCATGTTGTGCTGCTGAAGCCAATCCGCTGACTACCGTTACCGGTGTAGAGATGACCAAAGCACAAGGGCAAGCAATAACCAATAACGTTAAGGCCTTATAAATCCAATCATAAAAAGGATAACCAAACACCAACGGGGGAATAAGTGCAATAACCAGTGCAATCAAGACCATAATTGGGGTGTAGTATTTGGCAAACTCATCGACAAAGCGTTGCGTTGGTGCCCGCTCACTTTGTGCCTGCTCAATGGCTTTACCAATTTTAGCAAGCAACGTATCACCCGAAGCCTTAGTGACTTTAACTTCAAAGGCACCGTGCTCATTTAAGGTTCCGGCAAACACGTCATCACCTACTTGCTTGCTCACCGGCATGGATTCCCCTGTAATCGGGGCTTGATTGACCGTACTTTGTCCCGATATCAACACCCCATCCAGTGGGATGCGCTCACCGGGTTTTACTTTAAATACCGCACCGACCGCTACATCTTCTACAGGCAAAGTCTGCCATTGACCATTATCCATTTTAATCCGAGCCACCTCTGGTGCAATTTGCATGAGACTGCGAATGGCAAGGCGGGCTTTATCTAATGAATAACGTTCGATTCGCTCAGCAAGAGCAAATAAAACGGTGACCATCGCAGCTTCCGGCCAGGCACCTATAATCATAGCCCCGGTGATTGCAATTAACATCAGGCTATTAATATTCATGGCCTTAGTACGAAGCGCGATTAAACCCTTCTTAAAAGTAGAAGGGCCACTTAAGATAATGGCAAGCACCGCAGGCAAAATGACCCAGATTGATTGCTCTTTGGCAATGAAATAAGCAGTTAACTCAGAGCAAAGCGCTAAAAGACCTGCCAAAGCAAGCAATGGCCATGACGAATCAACTTGCTTCTTCTCTTCTTTTGCAGAGGAGGTACTGCCTTGAACCCGAACACTCATGCCTAACGCTTCAATTTGTTTTTGCAACACATCAATAGCTGGAAGACGATGGTGCACGGTCACTTCCTCAGCAATGAAATTAAAATCCATCTGCGCCACTTCAGGAATCACTTTTAATTGCCGCCTGATTAATTGCTCTTCAGCCGGGCAATCAAGGCCTGCAACAAAAAAAGTGGTTAAGGTTAGAGGCTTTGTCATAATGAGCCCCCACATTGGCCGCAAAAATTTGCCCCTGCAGCAATAGTGGCGCCACAACTGCATTGAGTATTCTCAAGACCACTGCCACATTGACTACAAAATCGTGATCCAGGAGCTAGAGAGCTCTTACAGCGCGGGCAACTCAATCCTCTTGGCTCAGGATTGGTTGAGTAATTATTCTGTTGGCTTATTTGGCCATGATGAGAGCGTCGGTATCCGCCATGATGGCCGCCAAGACTTCCAAGCATTCGTTTTAGAAAACTCATGTTAATTCTCCGTCTCTTCAGTAAAGTGTTTGAGCATGTCCTCTAAAATACAACGCACATGCGCATCATAAATAGTGTAATAAATATGCTTTCCCTCTCTATTTGCTAGAAGAAGGCGTGCAGAACGTAACAGACTTAAATGATGGCTCGCCAATGGCACCGAAAGTTGCAGTTGTTCCGCCAGCTCTGAAACTGATTTTGGACCATGCAAACACTCGATAAGAAGCTTTAAACGATTAGGCTCACCCATCAAATGCAAGATATCGCTTAAAGTGATGATTTGGTCTTGAGTTAGCATAGTTTATTAAACAGTTAAATAAGTATTTAACTTTAAGTGTAGCTCATTCACAGCGGTTGTCAAAAACACTATCCGTTGTCCTTTGCTCAAAAGAGCTATAATTAAATGAATCTATTTTTGTATAAGGAAGAAGAATGACGACCCTTCTTTCAAATCACAGTCTTCTGATCATCTTAGGATTTGCTTTTTTTATGGGAATAATTTTAATTATTCTGGCAAAAGGGAGTTCCGGCCATAAAATGAAATTTATAACTCACTTGGGATTTTATCTTTCTCTTGCTGCCGCACTTATCTTTGCTATAGTGCTTTTTATAGATGTCTTTCCACTTATTTTAAAATGACAATCACCAATATGTTACAATTCCATCAAAGGAATCACTCATCCTCGCCTGATTTTTTAATTACTGATTTCTTGTGCCGCTCATGAAACAGGTAATACAAACCGGGTAAGACTAAGAGTGTTAGGAAAGTGGATGAGATAATGCCACCTATAACCACCGTTGCCAAGGGACGTTGTACTTCAGAGCCCGTGCCCGTAGCCAAAGCCATCGGCACAAACCCCAAAGAGGCCACTAAAGCAGTCATGAGTACCGGACGAAGCCTCGCCAGAGAGCCTTGTAATACCGCATCTTTTAAGTACATTTTTTTCTGTTCATGCAGTTTATTAATAAAGGTAATCATGACCAGGCCATTAAGAACTGCCACCCCTGACAACGCAATAAACCCAACACCGGCTGAAATGGACAAGGGAATCCCTCGAAGCCACAGTGCAAATACCCCACCAGTTAACGCCAAAGGAATGCCACTAAACACTAAGAGCGCATCTCGTACTCGACCAAAACTCATAAACAACAATAAGAAAATGCCCAATAGTGTGATAGGAACAACGATTTGTAGCCGTTGAGAGGCTGATTGCAACTGCTCAAACTGACCACCCCAGGTTACCCAGTAGCCACTGGGAATTTTGACACTCTGGTCAATCCGTTGCTTGGCTTCATTCACAAACGAGCTTAAATCCCGATTGCGAACGTTAGCACTGACCACCACACGCCGTTTACCACTTTCCCGACTGATTTGATTGGGGCTTTCACTACGCACCATTTTGGCTACTTCACTCAACGGAATAAAATGTCGTTCGCCATCTTTAGCCTGTGGCAACGGAATAAATACTTGGCGTAGTACATTAGGGTTTGTACGTAACTCTTCAGGCAAGCGCACCACTAAATCAAAACGCTTATCTCCCTCAAAGAGCTCGCCACCTTTTTTGCCGCCTGTGGCAATGACAATGGCATCTTGAACCGTGCCAATTTGTAAGCCGTAGCGTGCCAAAGCATCGCGATTGATTTCAACGGTTAGTAGCGGTAAACCACTGACTTGCTCTACTTTTACATCAGCAGCACCGGGCACTTTTTTTAATTGAGCACTGATGGCTTCAGCTACTTCCAGCAATGTATTCATGTCATCGCCAAATACTTTCACCGCAACATCACTACGAACCCCTGAAATTAATTCATTAAAGCGCATCTGAATGGGCTGAGTAAATTCATAGTTATTCCCCGGAATTTGCTTTACTGCCGCCTCGATTTCTTGTACTAGTTGCTGTTTGCTTTTTTTAGGATTCGGCCAATCCTTCCGAGGCTTTAACATAATAAACGTGTCAGCGACATTGGGCGGCATGGGATCAGTAGCCACTTCCGCAGTCCCTAGTTTTGCAAAAACACGTTTGACTTCTGGAAACTGGCTTACTCGCTCCTCTACTAAATGCTGCATGGTAATGGCTTGTGTTAAACTAGTGCCAGGAATTCGCATCGCGTGCATGGCAATATCGCCTTCATCAAGACTTGGAATAAATTCACCACCCAACCGAAATGCAAGCAAAAGACTTATCCCCACCAAAGCAACCGCAGCTCCTATCACCAACCTTCTGGCATGAAAACAGCGGCGCAAGGCTTTTGCATAAACAAGTGAGAGGTAGTGTACCAACCAATTTTCTTTTTCTTGTACACGCCCACCTAAAAAAATGGCAACGGCTGCTGGAACAAAAGTCAGAGCAAAAAGCATGGAGGCGAGCAGCGCGGTAATAACCGTTTGCGCCATCGGCAAAAACATTTTCCCCTCAACCCCTGTTAACGTTAAAATCGGTAAATAAACCACCGTGATAATAAAGACACCAAAGATACTGGGCCGAATCACCTCTGTTGTGGCATAAGCTATGACTTTCAAGCGCTCTTCTAAATTTAAAACACGATGCAAGGCATGCTGTTGTTCACCCAAATGCTTAATGCAGTTTTCAACAATAATGACCGCACCATCGACAATCAAACCAAAATCAAGAGCGCCTAAGCTCATCAAATTGGCACTGATTTTATTAGATACCATCCCTGTAATGGTCAAGAGCATGGATAAAGGAATCACCATCGCGGTAATCAGTGCTGCGCGAATGTTACCTAAAAACAAAAACAAAATAACACAAACAAGCAATGCCCCTTCGAGCAAGTTTTTCTTCACCGTATTAATGGTAGCGTTCACAAGCAAGGTTCGGTTATAAACCGTGACTGCTTCAATGCCTTCCGGCAATGATTTATTAATAACTTTCATTTGGGCCGCAACTCGTTCAGACACTGTGCGACTGTTCTCGCCCATAAGCATAAATACTGTGCCTAAAACGACTTCTTTACTGTTCTCTGTTGCTGCTCCTGTTCGTAGCTCCTTGCCTAAAGCCACTTCTGCAATATCACGAATTCGAATAGGTGTTCCTTCAAAGCTTGCAATAACAATGTTCTCAATATCAGTGATGTTTTGCACCTGCCCTGGTACGCGAATTAAGTTCTGCTCGCCATTAGTTTCAATATATCCTGCACCCACATTGGCATTATTGCGTTCTAATGCCTCAACCACATTGTTTAAGCTTAACCCATAACGAACCAGTTTCATGGGATCTGGAGTGATGTGAAATTGTTTTTCATAACCCCCAATGGTGTTTACTTCAGCCACTCCCTCTACATTACGCAGTTGCGGCTTGATAATCCAATCTTGAATGGTACGCAGTTCCGTTGGATTGTAACGTTGACTTGCTGGTACATTGGCTTTATTGGTTACCGTGTACATAAAAATCTCACCAAGCCCTGTAGAGATTGGGCCTAAAGTGGTTTCTACTCCTGGTGGGAGCTTGTCTTTTACCTCCTGCAAGCGCTCATTAATTAATTGACGCGCAAAATAAATGTTCGTGCCATCTTTAAAGACCACCGTGACTTGCGATAGTCCATAACGTGATAAAGAACGAGTGTAATCCAGATTAGGCAACCCGCTCATAGCCAGTTCAATAGGGAAAGTAATTCGTTGCTCCACCTCAAAGGGTGAATAGCCTGAGGCTTGAGTATTGATTTGCACTTGCACGTTGGTGATGTCAGGTACCGCATCAATAGGCAAACGTTGAAAATTATACACACCATAAAGAGCAATGATTGTCGTAAATAATAAGACAAACCATCGATGTTTTAGGGAAAAACGAATTATTTTTTCAAGCATTACCAATCCTTAGTGCTCGTGGCTTGCGCCATCCTTTCCTAACTCTGCTTTCATAAAAAAGCTATTATTGCTGACATAGCGCTGGCCTGCATCAAGCCCCGAAACCACTTCGACCCATTCATCATCCCTTTGGCCTAAAATAACAGGCGTTGCCTCAAAATAATCTCCTTGCTGGATAAAAATTACTTCTTTCTCATCCATGCGCTGAATAGCCGACAAAAGTATGGCAACTGGAACCGTTTTTTCTTTAATGGTAATTGCGGCATTAATGTACATCCCAGGCAACCAAACACGAGGCTCATTAGAAAGAACTGCTCGTGCGAGCGTTGTTTGACTGTCTTCAATGCCTAAGGGCGCAATGTAGGAGATGGTGCTGATGGATTTTGGTGTTCCTTCATCTCCAGTTACCACCACACTCATTCCTTGTTTTACTAAAGGCACCTCTTTACGATATAAGGTAAAATCAGCCCACACAGTAGCCAAATTAGCCACTTCATAAATAGGTTTGGTGCTTTGCGCAAGCTCCCCATTGGTTGCGTATTTTTGCACGATGGTTCCGCTCATGGGTGCATTAATTGTATAATTTTGTAAACTTTCGTTACTCTCAATCGTAACTAATACCTCCCCTTTGGTGACTTCATCGCCTAAATTCTTAGTCATTGATTTAATAATGCCTGAATAGCGTGCATAGATGGGAGCTAAGGTGTCTCGATTGGGAGCAATTTTACCTACGACTTTAAGTTGAGTTTTAATTGTTTGGCTTTGTGCCTTAGCCGTTTGAATGTCTGCCGCTTTTAGAATGGCTGGCACCATTTTAATGCGGCCTTCATAAGTCGCATAATGCCAGGTATAGCGTTTATCCTGAAGCTCTAATTGAATGCTCACATCAAAAGAATGAGGCTCTTCAATCACCTCAACGCTTTGTAAAAAATTCTCGACAGGAGTGAACGCAATTGCTTCTTTTTTATCACCAAATCGCTTTAACTGAACGGTCAATTGCGCTTTCCCAGGCGCGATAGGCTCACCATTCTTATACAAATAAGCGCGAAAATGCGGTGGCATGCCCCGTTCAAAAATTAAAAACTCAAGGGCTATATCTTCATCCTTAAACAAACGCCCACCTTGCGGACCCTTTTCCATGGTTTCTTGATGATTTTTTTCTTCATCGCCATGGGATTCTTCATTTGTTGCCCATAACGAAAAGGAACTCAACCCCAATAACAGAATTATAAAGGGCATGCAGGATAGGAATGGCTTTAAAACTCTCATTTACTCTCCTTAGAAGGCGCTAATCCTAAAAGCCCGGTCAGTTGAATTAAGGCTTTATGATAATCAGCATGAGCTTGTTGGTAATGACGCTCTTCTTCATACAACGAATTAAGGGCTGTGGATAATTCAATATACGTATAACGTCCCATTTGGTAGCCATCCTGTGCCAATTTGATTGATTTACGCGCCAAAGGTAATAACGAATTCGTCACCAAGCTCGCCTCATAATGACTTTGTTCGGCTTGTAGAAAAGCCCCATAGACATTTTGACGCACATCAAGGCGTGTACCTTGAAGCTCATGAGCCGTTTGGGTGTATTGTGCCTCAGCGGTTATGATTTTTCCTTGATTTCTATTGTAAACAGGGACTTCTGCAAAGGCTGAAGCCACTGCGGCATTACTGCCATCATCAGAGAAATGACGACCGCCTAATTGAATGTTTAAATCCGGCCACACAGATTTTTTAACTGCAGTAATAGTCGCACGCTTGGCGTGTAATTGCTGTTGAAGCTGTACTAACTGAGGGCTTTGCGGTAATTTTCTAAGTAACACAGCCCAGTTCAATGTCACTCCAGGAAGACCTTTATCCACTAATTGTCCATCAACTCGTAATCCATCACCTAATAGACGCGCCAATTTCGCACGCTGAAATAATGCATCCCTTGCAGCTTTATTTTCTTGAATACGCGCTTCGCCTAAGCGCACCTGGGCCAAACGTAAGTCTAATTCCGCTCCAGCGCCTGCCTTAACTCGACGCTCGATTGCGCTTACGATGTCTTGATTGAGGCGAATAAGTTTTTGGGTGACTTGATGCCATTGACCCGCATAAAGTGCATCCACATAGGCCACACCAACTGCCACATAAAGTATCGCTTTTTGTACTTGAATTTGGGCAAGAGAGGCTAAGTAATCTGAATAGGTTGCTTTTTTCAGATACTGCAACCGATTACCCAAAGGGATGGGCTGGGTCACTGATGCCGTAGTTTCTGCCGCCTCATAACTTGAATAACTCCCCGAGCCGCCAAAGTTTTCTGCGGTTAAAGTCACTTGAGGATTGGGATAAAGCCCACTTTGGATAAAAAAACCGCGCATGGCTTGTGCTTTATCTATTTCGGCCTGTAATTCGGGATTATTGCGATAAGCAATGCCCAGGGCTTGTTTGAATGTCAAAGGGGTGGCCGCGAGTGCCTCACTCGCTACAAGGCTCATTGCACTCCACACAACATAATAAAATAAATAACGCATTCCCTACCCTATCAAATCCTTGTCAAACCTTTCGTTCCAGTGTACCTTGATTTTGGGCCTTGATACACCTTATTGCTAAAAAAACCAGAAAATCATAGCATTAAGTCACTGAAATGATTACCAAACTGGTATACACTGATCTTTATAATCCATTAACTTGTTTATCCTATGCACCTACGATTATTATTTGTTTTTTTAATAATCTTGACTGCCGAACTTAAGGCTCAGTCATTAACTATTGGAATAGTAGCGTATGACCCGCCGTTTTCAATGAATGCCGACAAAAATCATTTCTTTGGATTTGATGTTGAGCTCATAACAGAGCTTTGCAAGCAAATTAAAGCTCAGTGTCAATTGAAACCCATGCTGTTTGACGAGCTGTTTACAGAATTAAAAGCGAGTAAAATTGACTTGGGGATAGCGGCAATTATCATCACCGACGAACGACAGAAAACCTTTCTCTTTAGTCTTCCCTATCTGGCAAGTGCAGCACGTTTTATGACCACAAAAAACGACTCAATTACATCTCTTAAAAAACTCAACAATAGATCAATAGGCATTATCAGAGGCTCTCTCTTCAAACAACTCATTACTCAGAAATTTAAAACCAATAGGGTTAGAGAATATCCTTCAACTAATCAACTCATCACTGCCTTAAATCAACAGGAAGTGGATGCCTTGCTTATGGATGACTTTTCGGCTGATTATTGGATAGCCAATAATAACACCTTGTTTAAAGGATTAGGTAAACCCTTCCCCGTCGGCATCGGTTATGGAATCATGGCCAAAATGGATTCTAAGATGCTAATGAACCAAATCAATCAAGCCTTAAAACATATCGAAAAAAATGGATTTTATTTATCTTTATATCAAAAATATTTTCACACCATACCCATGCATTAAAATATGAATCACTAACGGTTATCTTAATGTCAATTTTTTAATTTAATTCGGTTTAGTGGTGTCCGTGACCATGACCACGCGGGTGATACCCACCAAATACACGTTTAGGCTGTTTATTGTTTTTTGAATCTTCCTTATTAATAGAAGAAGCGCAGGAAGCCAACAAAAACATTAAAGAAATGAGCACTAATACATATGGGGTTACCAAACTAGATTTTTTCATCATTCGCATCCTTGGAATAACTCACTTGCTGTTATTTTTTAATATCATTATTATGGATGAAATAAAAGTAAATTGTACTCCTTTGGTTTTATATTCATTCAATATAAAAAAAACGGAGTTAAATTGATGAAATTTTATTCCCGTCAACACCGCACAGGAGGCGAATATGAAAAAAGAGGTTTTTATTTCAATCTGTGGCGGCCTTATTTTTTCGTTATCCACACAAACAATCCTGGCCGATGAAATTCCCAGTCGCACCTTACCTATGTCTGAAATCTTGAAAATTCTACAGACTCGCGGTTATAGCGTAATAAGAGAAGTTGAATTTGATGATGGTTTATATGAGGTGGAAGCCTTTGATGAAAAAGGGATTCAGCTTATTATTCGAATGAACCCAAATACAGGGGACTTTATCAACACCAATTTAAAAACCAAGAAATACCCCATCTCAATGCTTGAAGCGGCGCAGAGAATTGAGGGCGCTGGCTATCATACTATTTTCAAAATTGAAGCGCACGGCAGTCAGTATGAGGCAAAGGCCCTTGGTACAGAGGATAAAAAAATTAAATTACGCATCGATGCTAATTCTGGCAAAATATATATCCTTGAATAAGAGAACTAGAGTTATTAATTCTGCAACATTTAAAATTTTTCAATAAATAAAACAGCCAACCTATTTAAGTTAAGCTTAAAGAAATTTAAGACTTGACATCCTCTATCCTTATCCCAAGAGCCATCACGAATCAGCTGATGCCTGCAATGCTGCCTGTTTTTTAAATCCAAGGAAGGCTTAGCATGCACAAGATAAATATAATGACGTCATAAGAGATTTTCCAATCTAATATTTTAGATTTTTGCATCAGGGCGCAAGTTCCGGAGCGCTAGGCCACTTACCATCAAAAGTTAGCGCTTATTTTAACAAAATAATTTGTTTTCATATAGTTAGCATTAAGAATTTGAATGCTTAAGTTACAGAAACGGAGCAAATGTGAACTAGAACCTCCTTTCTGTAAAATAGAGGCTAATAAAGGCAGATAATCGCAAAATATCCCACACAATAAATACCCAGCCAAAAATTTCTTTGAAAACTTCTCGTGAACTTTTAATAAAAGGGTCCCAAAAATGCTTGAATAAATACATGATGTTCATGTGACATAAAGTTGTTATAGTATTTTCATACAGATAGATAACCAAAGTCTTTCTTTATTAGTAATTAATTTTCCAAATACTGCTAGAAAAACAAATAGTTCTATTCAATGTCTAGAGTGAATTCTTTAAAAAAATTTATTTTTAGGTAACAATGGCACTTTAATACTAGGGCGTGTTTTTAAAGTTTCAGCCACAATATAATACTTACTAGAGTTAGTGCTCCTAGAAACATGATAGCTGTTTTATCATAATGTGTAGCAATTCTCCTAAAACTTTTGACTCGATTAAAAAAACGCTCAACGTAATTACGCTCTTTGTATATATGTGTATCATGCTCTATAGGTATGATGCGATTCTTTTTGGATGGGATGACCGCCGTGATTCCTCTATTTTTCAACTCCCCGCGAAATTCATTGCTATCATAAGCCTTATCGGCTAATAAATACTCGGATAGTTCATCACCGAGCAATTCCTTTGCTGTTTTTATCTCACTGTCTTGTCCAGGTGTTAAAATAAAACTCAAAGGCAATCCAAAAGAATCAACCTTTACATGGATTTTTGAGCTAAAACCACCTTTGCTTCGGCCTAGTGCTTGTTTCTCTTGGCCGCCTTGAGCTCCAGCCGCATGTTGATGTGCTCGAATAACGCTACCATCCATCATGTGCCATTCGTGATCGCCATCTTTTTTTTAAAATTTCAAGTATTCCATTGAAATGTCCATTTTTAACCCATCGATTATAGCGACCATAAACACTTTGCCATTTTCCATAATCAGGTGGCAAATCTCTCCAAGGCGCGCCAGTCCTGATAATCCAGCAAACCGCTTCGATAAATAATCGATCATTTTCACCATGACGACATTTGGGCGCATGTGAGCTTATAATAATGGGAAAAATTATTTAAAGGAGAAACCATGTTAAAAAAGTAGCGTTTACCATGTATCCTGTCGAAAATTTAGATCGAGCGATGGATTTTTATAAAAAAAATCTTGGTTTAATACCTAGCAAAATATCTGCGAATGGTCATTGGATAGAGTACGACTTACCCCAAGGCGGATGCTTTGCAATCACAACCCTTGCGGAAGGTGTTAAACCAAGTGCTGTGTCCGGGGGTAGTATTGCTTTTGAAGTGGAAGGTTTGGATTCCTTAACGCAACAATTAAAAAAGAATGGGGTAACATTCAAATTGGATACT
>NZ_JAPHOP010000001.1:2947500-3341950 GCF_026191275.1 Legionella sp. PATHC039 | reverse complement strand
CCCTGCCTTCAACGCCATATTAACCACAGGGCCGTCGTCTTCAAAGGTAATGTTCAAGGCATTGGCGCTGGTGGCCGCATCCGTATCTCCGTCGGCGTCCGTCACCGTTTGCACCACGCGAATGCCCGCAGCACCGCCCAAACTTAAAGCGTCATCATGGGCTGCTGCGCTGCTGCCGTCTATCGTGTGTTCTAACGTTGCAAACTGGGTCACCGTCACTTCGCCCGTGCCGCTGTTAATCGTCACTTCAAAGGCCAGGGTGCCGGCTCCACCGCCCACACGCCCTTCGTATTCCGTATCCGATACTTTCACCAGCCGGATTTCATTCGCCGCTCCGGATTGGCCAGTCAGCCACAAGCCCGTGCCCGCACCGTCTGCTCCAGACAAACTGTACGCCACAGATCCCAGACCATCAGCCCCGTAATCGGGTGTTTCAAAAAAGCCTGCTATCGCAGAAGCCGCTATCGTCACCGGATTGTTCAAGCCGCCTTCCGCAGGGCTTTCATCCAGAACCGCACCAGCCACCGCGCCGGCTTTGGCGTCCGCTTTCGGACCGTCGTCTTCAAAAATAATCAGTTGTCCTATCGGTATTTCTACATTAGATACGTCACCATCACTGTCTTTGGCGGTAACGACAGCTGAAATGCGTCCTGTTAAATCAACTGCTTCATCATGGCTGTTGGTATCAAATTGTTTAATTGGGCCATACTGTGCAACGCTAATTGCACCAGTATTTGGATTCATGCGAATTGCAAAAAGTGCAGGAGCAACAGTGTCGCCTGCTCTTCCGGTAATATCACCATTAGATTCCAAAAAAAGATTGATAGGAGTACCGTTGGTTGTCTGTAATCCTGAAACAGCATCGGTAATTTTTAACAAATGGGTCATTGTTGCTTTTTTATAATCCCCCCCCATTTCAGAAGTACTGGTATCAAGGAGATTCGCATTTTGCACCAGACCAATGGGTCTACCATAAGTATTATTAAAAGGATCCGCGGTGGTTGTTGGATTAAAATCATCATTAGCTGCATCAGCATCCCCGACTTTCACTCCTACTGTTTCATCCAACAGAATTTCATTATTAGTCAATTGAGCCCTTGCTATTGGAACATCGTCTTGAATTCCCGCTACGACTGCATTAGCAGGCAGTGTTCTTGACTCTAAAACCGTGCCATCACTTATTCTTCTGAAAGTAACATCGATTACAGGTGACAGGTCTAATCTCATCCATTCACCGTCATCGCTATCAGCTGTTGGGTGATCAATTGAATTCATTAATGTTTGAGTTAACTGTCCATCTGCTGTCAACTCAAATTTCATGATCTCTTCCCCTTGTCCTTGATTGCTTGATTCTCTTAAGGTTAAGGTACGTTTATCAGCGGATAACTCATAACTAAGATCTAGACCACCTGATTTTAATGTAGGAAGAGCACTTGAATTATTATTGAAAGCAAAGGATGCAGCAACGTCTGGTGAAGAGGTGAGCAAAGAACTTAAAGAAGAACTTGCTATTCTTGCTTGTCCTGCTGAATCAGGAATACCACTTGGCAAAGCATCCTCAAAAACTGTTAGCACTGCTTGATTTGTGGTGAATTGAGGAATTTGCGGGATAGATTCAGGCTCTTGAGTCAATTCGGATTCTGCAATCACTCCCGTCTCTTCTGGCACAAACCAAAATAATTGCTGAGTGTCTGCCTCATAAGCAAAGGAAATAGGTCCGGTCGGATATCCTGCTGTGACATGTCCGAAGCCAAACAAAGGATCCATGATAAATGCATCGCCTCCTGAGCCCACAGCTTCTGCACCTGCTGCAGCTGAACCAAGAATATCAAGTATGACTGAAGGGTCAATGCCTTTAGCTAGCGCTTCCTGGACTAGTTGCTCATTTAAATCTTCCATGCCATACTGCAATGTCGGTGAAACACCATCTAACTTAACTGGTTTTCCCAAGGCCAGTGCTTCAGGGAACCCATGAATAAACTGTATATAAGCCTCACCACTTAATAAAGTAAGTACATCCCCTTCCTGTAATCGAGCACCTGACTTCACTATGCTTGCCTGTCCCTGTGCGTTTACTTTTTCAAGCAGTCCATTGACGGCTCTCACTATACCGATAACAGATTCTACCAACATGTTACGTCCTCAAAAATTGACTATTATTCATATTAATAATAGTTCAAAGATTATGCTGTCGAGTGATACAAATGTAACAAAAATGTTAATATTTGAATCATGTTGTTGTAATTGTAATTTGTTTTTATAGGTTTTTTTGCTTTAACGGTTTTGATATATATCGCTGAATCGCCTAGATTAGCTTGGATTGGATAGAGTAATTGAATACAGTTTCAGATTGTCGTCCATTAGTCTGTTAGAGCTATTTCATGATCACAAAATTGTAAAGTAGTATTGTATTATTGATAAACTAGATGAGTAGATAAATAATTTTTATCTCTACCTTGAACTAGTCGTAAATGAATATAGGGACTATAAAACTTCTAAATCACTGCAATGCAACTCATTGGTTTTAAGATTGAAGTGATTTAGAAATCCTGGCTATACAAAAATAGATATAAAACGATATAGTTATACAATAAAAAATCTTGTGTTTAATACATGAATTGGAAAGATAAAATAAAAACTAAATTCTATGCCTGTGATCGCTTTGTTCGGTTTGTTATCCAACATTTCATTCAAGACGATTGCACTTATATTGCTTCAGCATTGGCCTTTACCAGTCTGTTAGCAGTCGTACCATTAATGTCTGTAGGTTTGGCAATATTTTCTTCATTTCCAGTATTCCAAGGTTTGGCAGAGCCGGTACAGAATTTTATTTTTGACAATTTCGTTCCGGCCACAGGTAAAATTGTGCAAAGCTATTTACAACAGTTTACCTCTCAAGTATCAAAACTCTCAATTTGGGGTATAGTCTTTCTAATTTTTACTGCGTTATTGGTCATGTTCACTATTGAACGGGCAATGAATAAAATCTGGAGAGTGAGTTCATCTCGGCATGGTGTCTCGGCCTTTTTACTCTATTGGGCTATCATTTCTCTTGCCCCGGTTTTATTAGGTTTAAGCCTGGCAGCAAGCTCCTACTTATTCTCCATGCCAATACTGGCAGCTCATCGAGCTCCTTACACTATTCTTCACTATTCCCCTTTTTTTCTTTCACTAATTGGTTTTACCTTTTTGTACGTGGTGGTTCCCCATTGTCCTGTCAAAATCCGTCATGCTTTTTGGGGTGGCTTGGTTGCCGCTATCTTGTTTGAATCAGCTAAGCATGCATTTGCTTATTACCTGATACGCTACAATACCTATGAGTTGTTGTATGGGGCATTTGCCACAGTACCTATATTTTTCATTTGGGTTTATTGGGTATGGATTATTACTTTGTTGGGCGCTGAAATCAGTTATGCCTTTTCAGTGCATCATCAGCGTCGTAGAGGGAAGTCCCTCGATGGCTTTTCACATGCGTTGCTCTGGTTGCACCAGTTATGGATAGCGCAACAGCATGGAAAAGGATTAAGCTTTAATGATCTGGTGGATGCCAGCAAACAACCTTTCGCTGTGGATGTGGATGAAATGATCAATGCTCTGATTTATCATGAACTGATCCATGCTACCGCTGATGGGCACTACATGTTAAGTCGTGATCTCAGTCACATTACTCTCTATGATTTAACTCAATTATTACCTTATCGCTTGCCAACTCATCTGGAGCTGCAATACTCCAAAGCCTCTCTGGCGGAACAATGGAGAGCCGCCTTTAAAAAGCATAATGAAGAATTGAAAAAATCCCTGGATATTAATTTGGAAGAATTATTCAAGAAAACAGGAACAGTACTCAAATAACCACATGTAATGATTTCAGGTTTATTCCGGGGCCAAGATAACCCCTGCAATCGAATGGATAACAAGAATAAAGTCCCTAAAACCTCAGTGATCTTGTCATTTAAAAATCAAAATACTATAAACTTAAGAGAAAAAGGCAACACAAACAGACTATTTCAAATTGAATTGTAAATCTGGATTATCACCCCTCTGGGTTATAATTTGTGACTCAATAAACTTAATGCGTTTATCCAGTGAACCGCCCTCTCTTGGCTTCAGTGCTTTCAAATCCGAAAGAATAGCCTCTACTGATGTATATTGGGTTTGCGCAATCTGATGCACGGATTTAGCGTGATGTCTTCCCCAGTGCAATGTAAATATTAATCCCCAGAAAGAACCCAAAATACTGTCTTCCTTGGTATAATCTTTAAGTAATGCCTTAATTTTGGTTATATTGGAATGTCCTGATGTGCTATCCCATATTCGTTTGTAGCTGTCAGGGAATGTCATCTTGGGATGAGCCGTTTTAAAAAATGATGGTTTTGTATGATAGATTTTTACAACATAATCATTGGGCTTATCTGGTCGATTTTTTTTCCTTAGGCTCTGAACTTTTTTATCTGGATTCAAACATTGTGTTGGAACCGCTCTCATGCCATTGGTGGCATACAGGTATAAATCACCTACATTATTTTGGAATTGCCCTAGTTGATTATTTAAAGTGACATGTTCTACCCTTTCAGGATCGTAACTATCGTGGCCATGAATAAAGGTGACTTTAAATTTTTTAGACGTTCGAATCAAATCGCCATATTCACGCCCCCAGACCGTTGCGGCAACCACTTCGTCTGTTGAATTCAAATATTCACCTGCATAACCTCTATACATCATGTCATGGGTATAAAGCGTGTGAATTTGTCCCGCAGATGCTTTTTCTGCGAATTTTTTGTTAATTGCATCAATTGTTCTAGCCAAATCAACAGCCGACTCCTCTGAATAAGGTACTTTAAACTTTCTGGCAAGTCCTCGAATATGATTTAAACCAATACCAGCATGACTAAATACTTTAATTTCATTTGCATCTGGATCCAATGAGTAAGAAATAATTTTCAAGTGCTTTTTGTAAACTTGATGGTAAATATTTAATACTTCTTCATTTGAAATCGCACCAGCAGCTATTGCTTCTTGCAAAGCATGAAATGAATTACCATGCTGAATATTTCCTAATCTTTTTGCTACTAATTTATTTCCATTTTCCTTGAATAGCTCACAGGCTTCGACAAACTCAATCCCATGATTTGAAAGTAATATTTCAAAATCAGCACCTTGATCGTGCAAAGCTTGTAATAATTTTAAAATGAAATAATCAATAACACCGCGATCTACTAATTCATCGCCTATCAAGCGAATCAATTTTTTAGTATTAATAATTTTGATTTGCGCTATTAATGCATTGTATTGTTTCTTGATTTCTTCCAAACGCTCCTGTTTATTTTCAGCGCTAAAAACAGGTGCTTCGGTCCCCCAGTAATCTGCCTGCAGCTCTGGCAAAGTATAAATTTCAGCAAATTTGGCATAATTTTCGGGAGAAATAGCAATTATTCCCTGGCGAACAAGGATATTGAGAAAAAGCAAGGCATTAGCATGCAAATCTCCCATGCTAATATCGGTCATGGAAAAATCTGCATTTACTTCAGGAAACTTTCTAATATCAATATTGGGATGGATAATTCTCTGAGTTTTCATTTATTTCTGATATAAACAACCATTATGTACATAATGATATCAGAATATAATTGGTATTGCCTTGCTCTTTGTAAAAGTAAATTGCAAGGTTGGCCTATCACAATCACATGAGGGATATCTCTTTTTTGAGAAATATCCCCCACAAAAAATTGATATGTTAAAAAGATTTCATTCTTGATTTCAGTTTAACTATTCTGGTTTACAAAATATATCGAGCCAAATCCTCATCAGCGATTAGTTGGCCTAAATTCTTATCTACATAAGCTTTATCAACATGCACAGTTTCGCCAGCTTTATCAGTCGCTTCAAATGAAACCACTTCCAGTAAGCGTTCCATAACGGTATATAATCTTCTTGCTCCAATGTTTTCCGTACGCTCATTCACTTGCCAGGCTACTTCAGCAATACGTCGAATTCCTGTTTCATCAAAGGTAAGAGTCAATCCTTCAGTTTCCATCAAAGCGGAATACTGTAAAGTTAAAGAGGCGCTTGGCTCAGTAAGGATTCGTACAAAATCTTCCACAGAGAGGGCTGACAACTCGACACGTATAGGCAGACGCCCTTGCAATTCAGCAATCAAGTCAGAAGGTTTAGCTACATGAAAAGCACCTGAAGCAATGAATAAAATATGATCAGACTTTACCATGCCGTATTTTGTTGAAACGGTAGTCCCTTCGACTAATGGCAATAAATCTCGCTGAACTCCCTCACGTGATACATCTCCCCCACCTACAGTATCAGAGCGCTTGGCAATTTTATCCAACTCATCAATGAAGACTATTCCATTTTGCTCAACACTTTCAATCGCTTTTAACTTGATATCTTCTTCGTTAATTAATTTTGTCGCTTCTTCCTCTCTCAAAATTTTCATTGCCTTGGAAACGGTCATTTTTCGAGTTTTCGTTCTGTAGCTTCCAACTTGTTGAAACATTGACTGCAATTGGCTAGTCATCTCTTCCATACCTGGAGGAGCCATAATTTCAATGCCAACAGGCGTTGCCGCTACTTCAATTTCAATTTCATTATCATTAAGCTCACCTTCGCGCAATTGCTTACGAAACACTTGACGAGCTGTCGTATTTTTCTCACCAGGAGTTAATGTTCCTCGAGCAGGAGGCAGTAAAACATCCAGGATTCGTTCTTCAGCCGCATCTTCTGCCAGGTGCTCCACTTTTTTCATGGCAAATTCACGCTCTTGCTTGATTGCCATATCTGTTAAGTCACGAATGATCGAATCAACATCACGCCCCACATATCCCACTTCCGTGAATTTGGTTGCTTCTACTTTAATAAATGGAGCTTTAGCCAAATTAGCCAAACGTCTTGCAATCTCGGTCTTACCAACACCGGTAGGGCCTATCATTAAAATATTTTTAGGCATTATCTCGTTGCGTAATACTGGATCTTTAATTTTCATTCGACGCCAGCGATTTCGTAATGCAATGGCTACGGCACGTTTTGCATCATCTTGACCAATAATGTGCTTATCTAATTCTTGAACTATCTCTCGAGGGGTCATGACCATATTATTTGCCTTCATCATTTAATTCTTCTATGGTTAAATTATTGTTAGTATAAATACAAATGTCGCCAGCGATTGTTAAAGCTTTCTGGACAATCTCCTTGGCAGATAACTGTGTGTTTTCCATAAGAGCTCTGGCTGCAGCTTGAGCAAAGGGGCCGCCAGAGCCGATTGCAATTAAACTTTCTTCGGGCTCAATGACATCGCCATTACCGGTAATAATTAAAGAAGCCTTGCTATCCGCTACTGCAAGCACCGCCTCTAATCGACGAAGAATTCTATCGGTTCGCCAATCTTTAGCCAATTCAACAGCTGCTCTAATCAAATGCCCCTGATGCATTTCCAGTTTTGCTTCAAACCGTTCGAAAAGAGTAAAAGCATCTGCTGTTCCACCTGCAAAACCAGCAATCACTTTATCTTTATACAATCTCCGAACTTTACGTGCATTGCCTTTCATCACGGTATTACCAAGAGTAACTTGTCCATCACCGCCAATGACAACCTGATTACCGCGTCGTACTGAAAGTATTGTTGTCCCATGAAATTGTTCCAAAATAAAATCCTCAATTACATTGCAGAAATGGCTAAATGGGGATCATTGGTAAAAAATCAATAGGGATTGAGAGAAAAATTAAGTGTTCTTAATATCTCAAAATATTAATCGTCATGTCCACTCCCTTACGGTCGTGGCTCGGATTGTCGTGGCTCGGATTATCGTTCAAATCGAGCCACGACCATAAGGGAGTGGATATAAAATTATAAAAAAGAAACACCATGAGTGAGTGGCGAGGATAATTGCAAATGCTCCGCAATACTCTGACCAATATCTGCGAAACAATCTCTCCGTCCAATAAATTTGCTATTTACCTGAGGGCCAAACATCAATACTGGAATATGCTCACGGGTATGATCAGAACCAGGGAATGTAGGATCACATCCGTGATCTGCTGCGATAAAAACCATATCATCAGGTTGTAAGAGAGCATCCAATTCTGGCAGTCGCGCATCGAATTCTTCTAGTGCATGTGCATAACCAGCTACATTACGCCTATGCCCATAAGAAGAATCGAAATCAACAAAATTGGTAAATACCAAGCTACCTTGTGGGGCTGTTTTCATTGCGGATAAAGTGGCATCAAACAAAGCCATATTGCCATCGGCTTTGATTTCTTGTGTAACCCCTTGATGAGCATAGATGTCTGCAATCTTACCTATAGCAATCACTTCCCGACCATCTTCCTTTAGAAAATCAAGCAATGTTTTTTCTGGAGGAGGTGTAGCGTAATCTTTTCTATTACCTGTCCTCTTAAATGAGACCGGATTACCTGTAAAAGGACGAGCAATCACTCGACCAATTTGATATTTATCTACCAAATTTCGAGCAATTTTGCAGATATCATAGAGACGTTGTAAACCAAATGCCTCTTCATGTGCGGCAATTTGAAATACGCTATCGGCAGAAGTGTATACGATCGGCTTACCGGTACGAATATGCTCCTCACCCAACTCGTCTATAATGATGGTTCCCGAAGCATGCTTTTCTCCCAAAACTCCTGGCAAATTAGACTGCTTAATGAATTCTGAAATTAATTCTCCAGGGAAACAGTAAGGTTTATCAGGGAAATATCCCCACTCGAAAGTCACAGGCACCCCAGCCATTTCCCAATGACCACTGGGGGTATCTTTGCCCAAGCTTTGTTCCACTGCATATCCATAATATCCAGAAGGAATAGCTAAAGTAGCCAAATCGATAAAAGATAACCCTGAACTGGCCATCGCAGCATGGTAAAGCCCCTTGCCCGCAAGATTTGGAAGCATTAAAGGACCTTTGCGAACCCCTTCTATATCGCACTCACCTCGTTTACACGCTTCATAAATGTGAACCAAGGTGTTAGCACCCGCATCTCCATACCGAGCGGCATCAAGGCTGGCTCCGATGCCAAAAGAATCCATTACTAATACGCAAACTCGTCCGGTCATACTGTATGCTCAACTTGTTGGCAACGAGTTTCTTTTAATCCGAACAACAAAAGTAATGCGATCAATAATCCTATGGGTAAAATGATTGCTGCATGCTGATACGCTTCGAGTAAATAAACTGGCACACCATTAATCAAACGAACATCGCCATAATTCGTTAATAAAGCACTAAACAGGTTTTGATAAATAAGATACCCACCTTGAGTTAATATGGACACGACACTGACAGCAGTTGCAGTCATCATGGGAGGGCTGCTTTCAGCAACCAAGGCATAGCTAATGACTTGAGCCGAAGTAAATAATCCTAATAAAAAGAACAATATGGCCATCATTGTCACTGAAACAGGTAAATAAAGTACTCCCAGCAAAATAAGTAAAGAGGCAAGAACTCCTCCTTTCATAGGCAGCACACGCAACCCTACCTTATCAGATATCCACCCCATCAAAGGTGAACCTATAATCGCCCCAAAAAACAACATACCATTAATCATTGCTGCCTGATCAGGGCTAATAACCAGTCTCTGTTCAAGATATAAAGTCCCCATCATGGCACCAAATACAGCAATGGCCATATTCATTAAACTAGTGTACAAAGCAGCACGCAAATTTTGAGTATTTAAGTAGGCTTTTCTTGCGGCCATAAATACATTGATAGGTTTTCCTTCTTTCTTGACTGCAACTCGAGGCCTTTCTTTTATCCAAAAAAACATAAGAACCAACATCGCCAAGCCCAATATCCCTACGTCCTGAACTGCTTGACGCCACCCAACATATAAAACGAGTTTGGTTAAAGGATATTGCGCCAGCATTCCACCTGTCATTGCAACGGTTACAATGGCGCCAGTCACTAATGCCATACGCTGAGGAGGAAACCAGTGGGATGCTAAACGCACAGGGCCTAAAAAGCAAAATGCGCTTCCTATACCAGTCACAAACCTGCAAAACAAAGCCACATAAAAAGAATCTGAATAAGAGAGGATGAAGGTACTGATCACACACAGAAACATAGCAATTAAAATGGTATTTTTAATTGAAAACCTATCCAAAACCATTCCAGCAATAAACAAAAAAATGACATTTGCCAAGTAATAAATGCTGGATAAGTAAGCCATTTTATCGGCTTGAATGTGAAAATCCTGCATGATATTTGCTGCAATGGACGCAAACATGTTTCCTTGAATAAACTCGTAAAAGAAGAACATGGTTGCTGCAAAACAAACTAGCCAAGGCATTAACGATGCTTTGATATCGTATCCTTTAAATTCATCAACTACCTGCATTATTTCTCCCCTCTCTATCGCTTGCAGTATGTTTCACGAGTCATGAGCACAGCAACTAGTCCTGCGATTGTGGCAACAGGGAACATCCACATGGCAAATTGAAAATCGCTGACCGTATACGCTGTAACATTGGTTCCCGCGTGATGTGTCATAAGCCAACCAAACAGAACTTGCGCAACGCCGCCCCCACCCATGATAATGACAGAGGCAATTCCAGTTGCAGCACCAGTATTTTCTGCCTGATTGCTTTCAGCAACCAAGGGGTAAGAAATCACTTGGGTACTGGTAAACAATCCCAAAGCAAAAAAGAGGATACTGAGACTCATTTGAGTCAGAACCACATCGATAAATAGAGGAATAGTAGTAATTAAAGTAGCTACCGCTCCGAAAATCATTAAAGGTTTACGACGCCCTTGGGTATCAGATAACCAACCAACCAATGGGCAACCGACAACGCTACCCATGAAGATAAGACTGACAACATTACTTGCCGCAATATCAGACAAATGATGAGCCACTTGCAGGTAGCTCGCACCCCATAGGGCACACAAGACCATAATAGGTAAATTAAGTAAAGATGTATACAAGCCTGCCAGCCAATTTTGTTTATTGGACAAAGCTTTCATGAAACTCGATAGTATTTGTCCTTCATTGGTTAACTTATGTGCTGGCGACTCTTCAGGTCTGTCTCGTACAATCATGTATATCCATACTATTAAGAAAGCCCCTACAATCCCATCAATTAACAATGCGCGCCGCCAGCCAAACAAATCATTCAAGTACGCAAAAGGTGTGTGTGCCATCATGCCACCAATAAAGGCCATAGTCACTAATGAACCAATGACTAACGCCTGCCTTCTGGGAGGAAACCAATGAGAGACCAGAACGACACAAGATAAAAAACAGAAGGCATTACCTATTCCTGAGAGGAAATGGAAAAACGAGGCGAGAAAAAATGATTCTGTGATTGCAAATCCTATGGTTCCAACAACACAAACAAACATCGCTGTCAGAATAACTTTTCTGGTTGAAAACCTATCGAGAATAAGACCTGCTGGTAAAAGAAAAAGGATATCAGCCCATAAATAAGTGCTGGACATCCAGCTTAATTGAGTAGCATCTATATGGAAATCTTCTCGAAGCGACTGATTAATGACATCAAAAATATTGAGTTGAAAAAACTCGTATAAAAAGAAAAGACCCGCAGAAAGACAAACCACCCAAGCCATAAAGTCACCACGAGGAACAAAAGCTCTCGATTCCACTGCGACAGAATGCGACACCATCTCTCCTTTATTTAAGGTCTAAAAATTGCGACAAATTATAACAAAACTTAAAAAACATTGGTATCTTTATTGAACAATTTATTTCGTGGAAACTTCATCCCTGCTTCACTTCGTTTATAATGCAACCGACAGGTAGCAACATAGGATTCATTGCCACCTATTAATACCTGCTCACCCTCAACAACAGCCTCCCCCTTTTCATCAATTCTCATGTTCATAATTGCTTTACGGCCACAATGACAGATTGTCTTTAATTCAATTAACTCGTCCGCCCATGCGAGTAAAAATTGGCTCCCTGGAAATAATTCACCTCTAAAGTCAGTACGCAAGCCATAAGCCAATACGGGGATAGACATTTGATCGGTTATTTCAGTTAATTGATATACTTGCTCTCGAGTCAAAAATTGAGCCTCATCAATCAGGACACACGAGTATTTTGGGGCTTGTAGTTGCAATTCCTGAGTCAAAACATAGAGATTATCCGTATTGTTAAACGCATAAGCCTGCTCAGATAAACCTATTCGTGAACTGATAGTTCCATATTGGTAACGTGTATCAATGGCTGGGGTAAATAGCAGAGTTTGCATACCTCGCTCTCTGTAGTTATAACTAGACTGTAGTAAGACGGTACTTTTACCTGCGTTCATAGCGGCATAGTAGAAATATAATTTTGCCATAGATTTATTATTTTCAGCTTCGTTTGCTTTACTTTACTATGAGATGGGATTAGAAACCACTGCTCAACAAGTCAGCACAGGAGAATGGAACAATATCAAGGTATCCCGATGAACTCTGAATGTGTTGATGGGTGTCAATTTTGCAAGTACTTCTCCGGGAATCTGCTGAGTTTCTTTGCTATTGATAACCAAATAGTTTTCCAAATGGTTAGAGAATAATTTACATAATTCGCTTGGGTTTTTAACAGATTTCACTTGACCACCTGAGTAAAACTCGGCGGAGAAATCTGTCTTGTATCCCCAATATACAAGGTAACTGCCTGTAGTTGGTTTCTGATTCAGCCATGCAGCAATAATCGGCTTATGTGTATTAGGCACAAGGTCTGGTTTTACACCAAGTACAAAAGCTACTGCCAAAAATAAA
Source organism: Legionella sp. PATHC039 (assembly GCF_026191275.1). Classification (NCBI taxonomy): domain Bacteria; kingdom Pseudomonadati; phylum Pseudomonadota; class Gammaproteobacteria; order Legionellales; family Legionellaceae; genus Legionella; species Legionella sp. PATHC039. The sequence goes on along the minus strand of NZ_JAPHOP010000001.1, from coordinate 3,329,204 downwards.
ACTCCACAGAGTAACGACGAGATAGAGATCCACTTCAAATGTTTCAGCCCTAAATTCAAGCGATTCAAAACTTCAGTAAAAAGCAAAGCAAATGCGGGTAGAGAAGGAAACACATAGGGATATATGATGTTGCTGGCAAAAGTGAAAAAAAGAAGTGGCGTGATCATCCAAAGAGTCAAATAACTTAACCATCCGTCTTCACTTCGGCATAGAGAAGGCAGCACTTTTCTATGCTTCACCAGCCAGCCGCCTGCTATAATATTCCACGGAAAGATGCCTGCCAAAGCATATAACCATACCGTTCCTTTAGGTACATGATGTACTATCCCGTATTTATCACCAGACCAGCCCGGGGTTAAAAATCGATGGAAATGCTCTCCCAGGATAAAATAATTTAAAAATCCAGGAGTTCGTAATTCAGCCAGAGCATACCAAGGCATAGCAATTACCAAAAGAAGAAATGTGCCTTTAAACCACGGCAATCTTTTCCATAGATGAAGCCATTCATTACGTAAGAGAACCCAGAAAAATACAGTCATTCCGACCAGTACCACAGCAATTGGGCCTTTTGCTAATAAACCTAGGCCCAATCCTGTGAAAAACGCATAAGACCATATTTTGCTTTCATAAACCATGGCATGCCAAAATGAGACACTTGCGAGCGTGATACAAAAAAGTAATGCGGGGTCAGTCATCACTGTTCCTGCATCAAGGAAAAAATAAAGCGATCCTGCCAGTATTAATAAGGAAAAAAGCGCAGCCATTGAGCCGCTCTGTTTTTTTGCCAGTCCCCAAATCAACCATAAAACACCAATAGACAGCAAAAGTCCCGGCAAGCGGACTGCAAATTCATTGACACCCAATAGTTGCATAAAAAAAGCAGACAACCAGGTGGATAAAGGTGGTTTAGCCCAAAAAGGAACGCCATAATCCTGCTGCAAAATCATCCAGTTACCTGTTTCCAGCATTTTGCGTGCAATTTCAGCGTAACGGGATTCGGTCGTATCAAACAAAGGAAAAAAATAATTGGCAACCAATCGACATATCAGCAGAACAACCAACACAAACAAGGTGTAACTAAAGAATTTTTGCTGGATCTCTTTATCTATTTGAAAACTCAAAATATACCTCTGCTATTTAAACCACTAAATCCGGGTACCATCCAGTGGAGTATTGGAGTGTGCCTGTGGTTACCACGGACAAAGTGTTCCCGGGAATAAAGTCCATAAAGCCAATTATTCCCTAAATTGCGTTTCCTGTTTTTTGATAGACCTTCACGTCTAAGCGCGGCTTCTTAATTTTAAAATGATTATTATATATTTTTAAATTGTATAATGAAAATACATGACGTCAGCTTAAGTTTAGTTTACACTGGCCACTGTAAGTATTTCTTACATTAATCTTACTTGGATTTTTGGAGACTAACATGACGTTTGTTTTAAAGGAATTTGATGTACTAAAAAGTCATTTTAATGACACCGTTAAAATCATCCTGCAACGCGAAAAAAAAGACAAAATTGAAGACCTTCCCAACCCCAGAAAAGAAGAGCTTCAATTTCTGACTGCCGTTCTCAATCAATTGGAAGCAAAAATAGATGAACTGAAACCACGTTCATTGGCAAGCTATGTCCATGTGTTTTATGGCGCTATGCTGCTTGTCTGTAAAGACGTTGAAAATAATCTGCGGGTGATGGAAAAGAAAGAAAACAGCTTACTGTTTACTCGCTTAATGGATGGTATGGGTATTTCTGATGAAAATATACCAACATCCGAGCAGAACATCATGTTTTACAGAGGATTAAACAAATTCTTAAATTTCATTTATGAAAGCAATGACTCTCGTAAAGGCTTAAAAAAGGAGCATTTCCTGCAAGTCCTTTCGTTAAAAAAGATATATTCTTTAGCCAAATTAAGTTATGAACAGGAAGAGGCAGCTGAAAATAATGCTTTGGCAAAATTAACTGCTGATGGAAAAACCAAAGCCAATGCGAACAGCTTCCATGTGGAAAAACCAATCGATTCATCCATTGTTGAGCAATTCAAATCCTGGGATGAAATGAAAGGCGCTCTTCATCAATTAATTCTCGATGAACTTTCTGATAAGAACGTTGCTAAAATTTCAGCTTTAAGTCAAGCCCGCTCAGCACAACTGAAATTTTTACAAACGATGGCAGAACAGCTAGACAAGATCCCTAACCAATCTCTTGAACCGTCTGAGAAAATGGCCATTCTTGCTGGAGCAATGTATATCGTTCGTGGCCAAATAGCCCAGGAGTATGGAAAAGATCCATTAAGCAACGATAAAATCGGCGCTACTGTGATTCATACTGGTTTAAGCACAATACTTCATGCCAATGCCGATTGCTGTGAAGACAAGGAAGTACTAATTGCTGCTGCGAATAAATTTATTCGTCATATGGTTATTGAACGTCCTGAACAATCAAATAAAAAAATCACTAAGGAATCCATTCGAGAAAACAACATGTTTTCCGACATCGCTGGCTTCCAATTGATCTCTGTCTTGACGTTAATACAAAACATGATCAAAACATGTCGTACTGATGCCATTGAAGCTTGCGTCACCAAGCGTAAGGAAGAACTCGAAGCATTAAAACCCAAAAAAGAGGGTTATTCCATTGCGAGCTCAGTCACTGGATATGTAGGTAGCTGGTTTAAAAAAGCACCAAGCATATCTGAAGAAGACGAAGAAGAGGACTTAAAAGATCAAAACACAGCAGAAGAGACCAGTAAACCGAATGTATAATTAATTTGAACAATTAACGTCGATTTTCATTCATAAACAGTCTTATTTTCAAAATAAGACTGTTTGTTTCGTATTTCTTATTTTAATAAGCTCTTAAATATAAGCTATTCATCGTAATTTTTGTTACAATAGTGACAATATTTTTCTCAATTGACCTTACACATATTAAATTTCGAATGAAAATCAAGACTGTTACGAGATACTTACTACTTTTCTCAATATTTTTCCTGATAGGATTTAACAACGTATTTGCTCAAAAAAAAGCCATAGCAATCACTATTGATGATTTGCCCTTTGTTGGTGAATACCGAAACTTTCATCTGAATATGATGATGAATACAATGAAAGACGAAAAAATCCCGGCAACAGGTTTTATCATTGCCAAAGAAGTCAGGCCTGATAATTGGGAAATACTTCATAAATTTCGTGACGCAGGTTTCGGCTTGGGTAACCATACTTTTTCTCATGCCAATTTAAACAAACTCAAAGCGAAAGAATATATACAGGAAATTAAAGAAGCAGATTCACTTTTAATGCCCGTCCTCACTGAACCTAAGTATTTTCGTTATCCCTATTTGGCAATGAGTTCTGGAAATAAAAAAAATAAAATCCTCTGCTACCTTGAAAAACATCACTATCAAGTTGCCCCGATTACCATTGACAGCAAAGATTTTGTCTTTAATCAACGCTTATTATCTGTGCCTGAATTAGAAAGGAGAGCTTACCTGGATGAGTTGAAACCATTTTATCTGGATTTTATCTGGCAGCAAACGTTAAAAGCTGAAGAGCATACGCAATATCACCATAATCCAGATCAAGCACAAATCCTGTTAATCCATGCTAACTTACTTAATGCCTATGTCCTGCCTGATATTATTAATTTATACAAACAAAATGGTTACACGTTTGTAAGTCTGAAAAATGCCTTAAAAACATTCAAAGAAAACTATCATTGCCATAAAACCCAAATCCTTGCAAAAAAGCCTGCCGGAGAGGAAACGGGTTTAAACATAGAATCATTTATGGATTGGGATTAATAAGCACCATGAAGTCTTCAGACTGTATTTTTTTTACCAGACCAATGTTTCTGGCCCCTATATAATTCTCTATATAATCTTGCTAACCGGACTATCCTTAAAATTGCAATAGCTAACTGGACCAAGCATTTGCTAGCCACCCCTGTTGCCTCATAAATATAAAACTGGCTACACAAAATTATTATTCAATTTTACCAATATATTGCCACTTCCATCATTCAAGGCGGCTTGATAGAAGAAAATTATGTTCTTTTTATTTACTACTTAAGGATTAATAGAAAACATGGGGCATAACCTGATCTTAATGATCTATATTAACGACAAAAACATAAAATTTATAAATATTGAAAAAAACATTTGCATTTAACTCAAGATTTGCATTAATCTGAATGAGACTCACAAGGAAAAGGAGATCACCATGAGTAACAAAGCGAAAAACACTCACCTCAAAAATGGAGATAGTCAAACCAAACAAGCTTATACCAATCAGGCTTCACCACTTTTTTTTAGTCAAAAGCAAATAACCCCCTCATCGGGAACATTGGAAACAAAAAAGACACAGGAAGGAAAACAACCCACGCAAGAAATCAGCCTTGAGACAACCACAGACATTTTATTAGCCGCTATTTTGCAAGAATTAAAAACGCAAAATATGATTGAACTCATGAAACTCAAAGCTCAACAGGAGCAGGAGCAAGAGGAATTGCAAGCTATTGAGACAATGAAAAAGAAAGATGACGCCCGGTTTAATGAAATCCGGCAAACTATGTATGCCTGATGGACAGGACATCCTTCTTAACCAATTAACAGATCACTGTTAATTGGTTTTTCCACCAAACAGAGTAAATGTTACCTTAAAAGAAAATACTGTAATTTTATTAGACCTCTTTCATAATCTATTTATTTTATTTACGCATCGCATAGTAGGTATTCATAATGTCATGTTCCAGGTAATGCTTTTCAATTTTTCCAAAACCAGCTTCAACCAGCATTTTTTCTGCAAGCTCCTCTCCCCAGGCCGCGCCAAGACCTAAGCCATTTTGTGAGAGAGATACAGTCATACAATGCATACAGGAGATTGTGTAAATAAGCGCCCCCAGCGGATGATGAATATTCCCTGCCACATCACTGGAGGCATTGATATCCTGCATCAGGAAAATACCTCGAGGCTTCAATGCCTTAAATACGTTGCTCAGTACCTGCGCTGGCTTAGCCTGGTCATGAATCACGTCAAAGCTGGTGATAAGATCATATTTCTCCTGCTCATCCCAGACCGACAAATCCATTTTTTCAAAATGGATATTTTGTATTTTATTTTTCTTGGCTGAATGTACAGCATGAGCAATCGTTTCATCACACAGATCATAACCGGTAAATTGGCTTTGAGGATAGGTTTTAGCCATTAATATCAAGGCACGGCCATAACCACAACCAATATCGAGTACCTGAATTCCCTGGTTAAGTTTGTCAACCAAGCCGTGAACCATAGGTAAAATTTTGTCAGTCAAGGAAGATAAAATCGTTTGTCCACTCTCTTCCGCCATCACTTCATGAAAACGATGATAAGCCTCATAAGGAACACCGCCGCCGTGTTTAAAAGCATCCACTACGCCATTTTCCACATAGGCCAAAACTGGAATAAACTGCGCTACCACTGCCATGTTCTGCGGCGAAGATTTCCTCGTAAGAAAAGAAGCATGTTCAGCGGGTAATTGATAGGTTTTTGCATGCGCATCATAATCCACAATGCCTCCCACCACGAGAGCATTGAGCCATTCCCTGACATAACGTTCATTACAACCTGCCGCCTCAGCTATCACTTCACTGCTTGCAAAATCAAGCTCGTCCATGACATCAAACAAGCCAGTACGATGCCCAATGGATATCATCAAAGTTAATGCGGCATCATTGAGAACAGACAAAAAACGCTCAGCAAACGCATCAGCTCGGGCTTGATCAAAACGTCCTGTTTTCATCTTGCGCTCCCTAAAAAGGTAATCTTCAGAATCCCATAGAGAAAATAATTTATCTAACGTTAGTTACGGATAAAATCGGTCGTTATCTTGAATCGTTCGGGCTGAGAAGGCATTTATGCCGTCTCGAAGCCTTGTATAGAACTTAATGTTTCGTGCCAAGGCTTCGAGACGATGCTTACGCATCTCCTCAGCCCAAACGGGCCTTGGATATCGACTGCTCTTATATAATCCTTATCCACAACTCACGTTAACTCATATTATAGACTATGGGACACTCCAAGTTATGAGCATCAATTTGCCAAGGACCCATTTAATACTTCATGTATAGAAGCGTCTTCCTAAAATACTCTATTTTTATCGTCTAATATTCGATTATTTTTCTTCAAAATTCATTAAAGCATTTTCATGAACCAGCTCATGATGATGTTCTGTTAATCTCCCCTCATAGACAATAGGAGATTCCCACTCATCGCCGGCAAATTGATATTCTTCTGTAAAAAAATGTTCAAATGCATAGGGTATCCCTTGGCCAATTAAAGGAGATGGTTTATCAATAACATGAAAATGCAAATGCGGTGCGTCAGAATTGCCTGAATTACCCAATTTTGCAAGCAATTGATTCTTACGAACCAACTCCCCCTTAGTGACCTTAATACTATAGGGAATTAAGTGTGCATAGAGAGCATATTGGTGTTTTCCTATTTTAATAATCACGTGATTGCCAGCCATATTACTCAGCGTAACAGGATAATCACGTCCAGGCGGAGTATTATCAGGAACACCATCGTAAACTGCGACTACCTCACCATCCGCAACCGAGTAAACATTGGCCCCATAACTGTAATAGTTTTCTTTTTTGTTGGGATTTTCTTTATAGATATGACCATCAGCTCCAAACTGCATGAAATCAATGGCGTATCGTTCGGGGTAATACACAATGCCATGGGCGGCAACCCTTGCGCGGCGGTGTATGGAATGATTGGATGGGCCATTAATTGCCATCCAATGCTTTCCATCCAAAGGGTAGGCAATCACCAGGGGCTTAGTAATTTTTACATAAGCGGGAGCAGCCAGAAAGGAATACCTGACACCCTCTTCGGATATTTTGGTTTTCGATGAATAAAGATGAAACCGATGCATTATTTTTTCAGGGATTTCATCAAGACTATCGAATTTCACCATAAAAAATAACAAACCACGCTCACCTGGTCTTAATGTCAAATCTGATGTTAAATGATTAGAATGACCACTAAAAGAATATATCATCTTTTGCAGCTCTTCCTGGTTATAGGAAAAAAGAACTTTATAAGGTTTTCTGCCATTTAATACTTCAACGTTTTCTAAAGAGAAGAGATAATCACCCACATTGGCAAGAAAAACCTCATAGGTGAGATAAAATTGTCCTTCAATAGCCACGGGTTTTGGAGAATAAAACGTTTCGGCTTCTAACTGAAAATAAACCAATTTATCCTGATTGGATTCCAATCTAGAGGGAAAAGCATGAATGTCTCGTGCGAGAATCAAACCACTTACAAGAAATAAAAAAATTGTGACACGAAATGATTTTATCATTTAAAACCCTTGGTAAATTGCCAAAACAACGTTCTATTTTCAATAGGCTCATAATCAATTCCCTGTAATCAATGACAAGGGTTTTATCATGATGAGATGATTGGGATCCTGGCTGAAACCTGTTTGCTGAAAGCCCGCTTTTTTGTAGCAACGAATGGCTTGTTGATTGTTAACATCGGGGTCAACAACAACAGCTTTGAAACGTGTAAGAAACTTATCAATAAAGCGATTAATGAGTTTCACCCCTAATCCTCTACCTCGTCCCTCGCTTTCAGCAATAAACAAATCGATTCCAGCTAAATCCCTGGGATTATATTTTTCAAAAAGAAGGCTCTCATAACCATCAATTCCATCGGGTAAAGAGTCTGTGAGCAAATAAAACTGGACGAACCCGAAAGGCAAGCCATCTTTATGCACAATGAAACTTGGAACATGCTCCATACCTGCAATTCTTGGTTCGTATTTTTCTGTGATTTCATCCAGTGACCAGCTTTTGTCTCTCGCATACCAATGATTAATAATTGGCTCCTGAAACCATTGATACAGTTGATTTAAATCCTTGATGCCCAGAGGTTGAAATTTAAAAACACTCATGACTTGGCTCTTTGAATCCCTTATCAATGCCATGACGACTCACATCGGAGGTATGCCAAATTGATTTCCATAAGTCAGGTTTGCGGATAATCATGATTCACTATGCTGTAGTCAAAAACTGAGTGGGTATTCTACCACAGTTTTCATCGCCTGGATTTGCTTGTGATTGACATAGAAGATCATCTCATCAGTGCAGGTTGAGCAAACTGCCCAACCGCTAATCTAATTCAATAACGCTGGATCAAATGGCTGCCCATTCACTGTAAATTTGGTGTTTTCCAGAGTAAAAGATGCCTGATAGTAATCGCCTTCAACCTTTAAAATGCCTTTACTCACCAATTTTTGCAAGAGTTCTTCCGTTTGTTTATGGGCTTCGGCATCCACATCAACCAGCGGCTCTGTAGCCTGAGATTGAGACATATCCGCTGCTGGTGTGGCTGTTTTTGATTTGATTGATTCAAATAACAGCTGCTTGACCAGTTTGATTGGCGCTTTAAACTGACCATTGCCTTTCAGATTTTGCAAAAGATCCTCAGGATTGCTGAATGAACTCTTGGTTAGAGCCAGGTTCAACGAACTGGACAAATGCCCCTGTGGCGTATCCAGCTCCTGATTCAGATTGAGGGTCGCGCCTTTGGAAAGCAGGTTAAACATTTCAGCCAGGATCGCGATTTGATTGGAAGGATAGTCATAGTTCAATTGATTAAGCTTCGCCATCGCTTGAGGATCCAAATTCTTAACCTCTATTTTTAACTGGCCAGGACCATAGCTGTTATTGTTCATAACAAATTTATTCAGGGATAATTGCAAATTAAAATCCAGTAAATTGTTGTTGACTCCAGCCCATGCATCCATACCCAGATTTTGCAAGTCAAACACTGGCTGTGAATTAGTGACAGTTGAAATAGAAGACAGCATGATAGATGAATCACCAAGCCATAAATCGTCCATGTAGCGATTCAATGCAAAATTGACCTTGACTTTCCCAATCCTTACATCGGTTTCTTGAACCTGAGTACTCATGCCGTACATAGTCACATGGCCAGAGGCCTTATCAATCCTGGGATTGACTTTGAGGCTTGCACTTAAGCCTTGCCAGACAAAAACGAATTTGCCTTGATCACCGTTATTCGTACCCTTCATATTAATCGAGGGCAAACTATAATTGACAGCAGTTTGATTTAAGTAATTAATCAAAGCTCCATAATGAGTTTCCGGTTTCGTGGTGACCCATGCTAGTCCAAAACGCAAGCCATTATTGGTCATGATGAAAGGACCATGGCGCACAATCATAGGAAAATCCATGCTCAAATGAAGTGCTGGCTGAATTTTAATATTACCCTGAACGTCTTTATTTTCCTGGGCTGGCAAATCAACAAGTAAATTCAAAACTGCAGTCGAGCAGAACCATCCACTTTGATTATCTTTTAATTGCCAAGTCAGGAAGAGACTCTTCGGTATGTTATCGACGTTTTTTTTCACCGTGCTTAAGGCCATCATGCCAATGATAGGGTATGAGCATAAGACGATGATTATTAACAGCAGCAAACTGATAATCCATTTTCTCATGGCTGTTCAATATTAATCCTTGGTAATTAATATTTAGACTAGAAAAGGCTGCTTGTAAAATAGAACTATCTATCTGAAATAACCTTTAATACTTGAGCGGGTCGGCTGCTCAAGTCTTCCTTCGTGCTCTTTCAATCTCTAACTGGATTTTCAACAGGATAAACAGTGTTGAATTAATGCAAGTCTTTAATGGATACCTGGTATGCCACCAGCATGCTGATGTAACTTATCAACGACCATAAAAAAATATTTTATTGCCCTATGAGAAAAAATTGATTAGCCAAGCTTAAGGGCTTTGACGATGCTTACTAACCACTACGCAACTTGGAATCGCGCGAGGTGGAGTTAAGCCAAGGTAAATTCATTAGACTTAAAGGGATGCCTGAACATCTAGAGATGAAACTGTCTACCAAATTAAAAAGAATCTACTTAAAAATTATCTAATCAATGAGCTACAAAATACATCGGTTTTGATGAGTTTTTTGTAAGTCCTGTGGCAAAGAAATTCACCCATCACAGTCCATCACAATCGCTAGCCTAATTAGAGGACCGTCTGGAAAGGCAGATGCTCCATCCTTGTTAAACCAATGTATTCTTTTCACCGAAAAACATCAAACAAACATTGAAGATTTGAATATCCCTCAAGAGTTAAAGGAAAGCATTCTATCTTTCAATCCTCTCTGATTGATAGCCTTGGGGGCATCATATTCTATTCGTCTTGTAAATGAATGAAAGGCATTGAAGCCTGTTTGGCGCATTGTGTCAAACAGGAAATATCGATTTATAAACCATCCATTTCTAACCTGTTGTTTCAATAATACAAATGCAATTTAATCCCAAGCCTATAAGAAATTTGTATACACAATATACAAACAATCGATTTTAATAGCAACCATTCAGTTTGTACTATGAACATTATGATTAATACAAAATCTATCATTTTGGAGATTTTCATAATGCATTACAAGCTAATATTACCCAAAGGCAGCAACCTGGTACAAGAATTCACCTCCATCCCTCCTGGCATCACTTCCCTTGATTTGAGTTGGAATAACCTAAAAAGTATAAGCACGGCTGAATTAATGCAAGCCTTTGCTAATATACCTGCCAGCGTCACTTCGCTGAATTTGAGAGGAAATTATTTAGGCCATAAAAGCAATGATGAATTAGTACAAATCCTGGCAACTATCCCTATCAACATCACTTTATTGAATTTGCGTGCAAATTACTTAGGCAGCAAAAGCGGTGCGGAGTTGGCACAACTCCTTGCTGCCATTCCTGCCAGTGTGACTTCATTGAGTTTAAGTTGGAATGGTTTAAATAGTAAAAGCGATGCAGAGTTAGCGCAAGCTTTTGCTGCCATCCCTGCCAGCGTCACTTCGTTGGATTTAAGTTGGAATGGTTTAAACAGTATAAGTAGTTCGGGATTAGCACAAGCCTTCGCTGCCATTCCTGTCAGGGTGACCTCACTGGATTTAAAAGCGAATCTCTTAGGCCTAAAAAGCTGTACCGAATTAACACATGTCTTTTCTTCTATCCCTAATCATGTGGTTTCACTTAATTTGTACCTTAATTACTTGCAAAGACTATCCCTTGAAAATTTGGTACTCCTTAAGAACTCATTAAAGTATCTGCAAACTGTTTATTTATGCTATGATACTGTCAAGAGCATGTCCAAAGAAAAACGTCAGGCACTAGGTTCTGTATTCCCCAATGTACAAAAAATTATCTTGATTGATAAGAATGGCAAAGAAATTCACCCATCACAGTCCATCACAATCGCTAACCTCATCAGAGAACTGTCTGGAAAAGCAGATGCTCCATCCTTATTAAACCAATGTATTCTTTTCACCCAAAAACATCAAACAAACATTGAAGATTTGAATATCCCTCAAGAGTTAAAGGAAAGCATTCAAACCTGCAAACCCCTCTGATTGATGATATTGAAGCTTCCTTCTATTGCTTTTGTGAATAAGTTAAAAAAGCGATGAAGTAAGAGTTAATTAATCGTCTGCATTATGTTGTAGGAATGCAGAAAAAACTGGGGTATTAACGAGTTTTTACGATATTTTTGCGAAAAAAATTTTTGAGTAAATCGAACAAGTTAATACCCAAAGTATAATTTTGGTTAAATTATTTTTTTGAGCGAACTTATGTCTTATATGAAAATAGAAGAACTTCTTTTAAAAGATACCATGAAAAAAGCCCAGATCCCGGGTGTATCCATTGCTTATATCAATAATCAAGGAATCATTTCCACCCAGGAGATAGGGTTTACAGATGGATGTGGCCTTGTCAAAATGTCAACAGATCCCGCCCAGTGCCCATTTCAAGAGTTGATTCTTGGATCTAAAAATGAATTAGGTATCGGAACTAAAAACACAGTCATTGCATTTAACAAGGAACTTTATTATGTTGACCAGGCAGCAAAAATGGTTCAGAAAATTGCGTTAACAGAGGCAAATAAAATAGCCTATGAAATGTTGCATGCAAAATGCACCGAAACTTATCAATTAGCCGATAGCAATGAACATGAATTCATTGCAACTCTAACAGGTCGCATGCCACCAACCGAAGTGAAGCCTGAAACCGTTTTTGGCGCAGCGTCCCTAAGCAAACCGGTATTTGCTTATTTAGTACAAAAATTGATACAACCCAATGCAAAAAATCAATCTGAAGCAGGTTTTGATCAATCCATTTTACCTGAAAAATTAAAGCATTTTGATTTGGATACCCCACTTTTCCATATTATCCCCCTGGAAGAATTCAATATTGACGGAATAAAATTTGACCTGTCTGATGAATCTATCGTTGCTCATTCCAAAATACTAACTACCAGGATGGTGTTATCGCATACGACTGGACTGGCTCATGGGGAAATGAAATTTCAATTCCTGCCCAATTCTGAAGAAAAGGAACATGGGTATTCGAACGTTGGAATTATTTATTTACAACAAGTAATTGAAAAACTGACTGGCTCAGATCTTGAAACGCTGGCCCAAAAACATGTGTTTGAACCATGCGGTATGATTCATAGCACTTATGGGCTCAAGGCCTGCGCAGCCAATTCTCTACGCACTACAGCATGTGATTATGCCAATTTCGTCAAGCATTTAATCCATGACAGCACGATTGAGAATCCCTTTGTTCCACACGCTTACATGACAAAAGACAAGGGACAGGCAGGAGCAATCGGAATAACCAAGGGCAATATACCTGATACTATTCTGCAACATGTTGCATGGGGCTTAGGCTGGGGACTACAAACCAATGATGAAGGAAGAGTTATCACAGCCTATCATTCAGGCGATATGAATGATTACAGAGCGTGGGTAGTGATCGATTTACAGGATAAGGATAAGAAAAATGCCGTGGTATTTTTCGCTAACTCCCATAATGGACATATTCTCGCTGAACAAATTATTCCGAAGACCATGCAAATGGAACAGGCTGCCAATTACTTTTTTTCAAAATGGGGTTTTGCCAGAAACCTCGCTGAATTAGGCGGAAAAACTACTCGACTGGGTATTAAATCATCCTCAGGTAGCTCGGATAGCTCTCCTGATACTTCTATTCAGGATGAGCCGGTTGAGATAAAGAAGGAGACAGAAAAATCAGATATTTCCTCAATCGAGACCTATACTTCAGGATGGACTTTTAATGCTTGAACTGACCAGTTTGGCTAACCAGGAAACTCCCTCATCGTACTGACTCTTGCTATGGGTCACCAGATAAATAGGAGTTGGTTCCAGATTGAAAGGTAAAGGTTGCATTCCCAGATTAAACTGACTGGCAAACATATTTATCAAAAAACTTGGAGCTGTGGAAATCACCGCATCGGAATTGGCTACAGCAAAAATTGCGGGCAAGATATTTTTTACAAAAAGCATGTCATTACGTACTAGCTTTCTTTTATATAAATATTCAGCCGAGTGGCTATATCGCTCCTGATTAAAACTAAATGCGATATGTTTATTGCTTATGTAATCTTCCAAAGACAATGGCCTGTTTATGAGTGGATTGTTTTTGCTTGCAAAACAAATAATTTCCTCCTCATACAGTTTTTCAACTTTGAGTTGCGCGGATAGAGAATTTTCATTAATAGCTCCTATGGCCAGGTCTACATTCTCATCGATAAACAGATGTGGATCATCAGCCATTGACTGAATCGTTGTTTCAATAACAATATGAGGCAGTTTTTCAAGCGCCGCCATCAGGGATGGCAACAAAATTAATTCAACGTAATCAGGTAAAGCGATTTTAAATGCTCTTTTGGTTTGAAAGGGATCAAATCGCTCATTCGGTTGCAGAATATTTCTTATGAAAAACATTACTTGTTCTAATTGTGGCTGTAACTCTTTGGCTTTTGGAGAGAGAAAATATTCCCCTTTACCAGGAATTAATAGTGGGTCTTTAAACAGTTCTCTCAGTTGTTTTAAAGAAGAACTCATTGCCGGTTGACTGACAAACACTTTCTCTGCAGCGGCACTGACACTTTTCTCGCTTAGTAAAGCATCCAGATGTAGTATGAGATTTAAATTAATACGTTTAAAGGGAATCGCCATTCGATCCTCTCGGCAATTGTTCTCTTCTTATATTAGTATAAGAAATTTAAAAATATACAATATGGATAATTAATTATCAAGACAGGGTGTATTTTGAGAGGGGTTACAATGCCACTTACCGAACCAGGTAACGCTGTCAAATAGACCTCATTACCTGGTATCAACCTACTGTTCTTTCCAGTGTTATTGCATTAGTCCAAAAGATTTATCTCTGGAAGTAATGTGTAATGTTGAATCCTCCTCATCTTTTTTAACCAATTGAAGTTGGTAATCTGAAACAAACTTGGCAATCGTTACTTTAAATAAGGATTCGGTCACTGCAAATGCCGGGCAATTGCGCAGTCCTACTGAAAAGGGAATAAAGGGGAACTGACCTACGGTATGATTTTTATGGTTACTGTTCATCCCCCCTTCTTCAGTAATTTGTTCTTTCTCCTGCTGTAAGAAACGGGTAGGGTCAAAATCTTCAGGATTAGTCCAGTATTGTTCACCTTTAGCTAAAGCATGCAAATCAAATATCATCATGGTATTGGGTGGTATGGTCATTGAATTCGATGAATAGCCATTTTGAGTATATCTTGGCACTGCAACGGGCGCATCAAATCGCACTGATTCCTTATAAAAGGCATCTAATACAGGTAAAGTTTTAAGAGCCCTTACATCTATCCCTTCTTCTATGACCAAATGCGATCTGTCCATTTCATCGCGAAGCATCGCAAATTTATCAGGATCTGATGCGATTTGCTCCAGACAAAGAACAATTGCGTCAGTGAGATTGTCTGCTGCTTTTAGTATCATCGGAAGTGATTGCACTATAGGATTTTCAAAATATTTTCTAATGTCTTCAATGGATAAAGACCTTAAGGCAGAGAGCAATTCTTCATTGGAAAGAGTCGGGTTTTCATCTTTAAATAAACTAACCACAGAAGCTGCAATTAAATTAGTGTTTCCTGGATTAGGATCAGCGTGAAGAACTTCAACCAGTTTTTCAAACTCTTGCTCTAGAATACTTTTTGAAAAAGCTCGATAAACATCCCGTTTTTGTCTCAAACTCGGCATAAAATTGAGTAACTCTGGAAAAGGAAATGCCCCCCATCGCTTGACATCATTTCTATAAGATGCCATCACATCGTAAGTATTGTCTGGTAATTGCTTGATGCCCAGCATATTTTCCACCATCACTGCGCGAACAATTCCACAGATTGTATGTCGAAGTTGGATATCTGCATCACAATCGACACGTTTTTCTACTTCTGTAATAGTGGGATTAACCAGCCTTGAGGGCACAAGAAAACGGGACAGGTTCTTCCGCGATGAAAGAGCAGCATGTCCAGTATCTGAAATAATAAAAAAATCATTACCAGAAAAAAATTTAAACGAAGCATGCCCTCTTCGACCAGATTTCTCCTGGTCAAATTGATTCAATAATTCAGTCAGTTGAGATTGAGACTTTGGTGTAATGACGGCGTAGTTTCCCCCCAAATATCCCAAACTGACAACGCTATATCCTGTTTCACTGCTTCGTGCTTTAGAGGTTAATGACTGGATCATCGATTTAGGATCACGAATAAATTCTCTGGTATAGCCAATACCAAATCGTTCTATTTGCCCCAAAAGACCTGCCACCGCCTGATAAGCCTGATTGGAATAATAACGAACACCCAACACGATTGAACTTGCAAATAATTCACCAAACATAAATCATCCCAAACAATAGGCAAAAGAAATTGGAATATAGTAATACATTTAGAAAATATTGAACACACCCAGGAGTTTTTTTATTTCATGTAGGTTGATTATATGATGCTTATTATTCACCCCTTTCAAATACCAAGAAATGATTCCGACACCGATACTTGTCATGAATTAGCAGGAGCGATACAATGACTTTGCCTAAAAAGTTATGGTCTTCAGCAAGTCTCGATTCCTCCGGTGCTGGGTATAAAGACATAATTTTGGTCGAGGGATACTTTCGTTTTTAATACGAGGTATCCTATGGCGACGACATTAATTCAAACACCCTCTTATACTGAAAATCTAACTCTCAACCTTGATGACTACCCGGGAGGGGTTGCAATTTGGGGTGCTTTACCCGCTCTTTTTGATACTTCAAACCAGGGGTTTGATCGAGGCATCCATGTTCACGCGCGTCTTGCTGATTCATCTAAAAAAGTGATAGACGCAACCTATGACCATGTCACAGTTATTTCCGGATATCGTATTTTTACAATTACAGAGGAAGCTGCTGTTCATTTCAGCATGTCCGCCATTTTTGATATCAAAATTACATCATTAACATGTCAGCACTGCTCTCAGTTGATTACTTCCGTTGGCTACGCTGCGGTCAGGCCATCACGCCAGCATCAATGTAATCATTGTGGCGAAATCACGACTACAACTTTAGACTGCATCAGCAATCCAATTATGTTACTTAAAGAATTGATAGGAGATGACCAAGTTAAAAGACCTGCAGTTATCCCCAATCGTAGCATTGCAATTGATCCTGATAAATACAGTGGTGGCATTCAAATTTGGGGCTCTAATCCATCAATTATTTGGACTGCTAAAAGACTGGAAGAAAGCGCTATCCATATTCATGCTTACAATGAAAATGGCAAAAGGATTATAGATAATACTTATGGAAGTGTTTCTTTAGATGGTCACAAACTGGATATTGAAATGATTAGAGTTCTGCAAATCCAATTGGCATTGCCAAATTTGGCATTAGTACTGACAACCGTGTATTGTCCTCATTGTGGTGCGGAACAGTTTGATCGGGGGATTTTGGCTGTTTCTGCGCATAATCACAGGGTTTGCTTACTATGTAAACAAACTTTTATATCCCAAGACGTGATCAGTAACCCTGCTTTTGACGTACTAACCCATGTTTCTGGAGTGATCTCTCAATGAGCACATTAAAGACTATATTTAAAATTGGCGCACTTATTTTTAATGAAAAAAATCAGTTACTTGCTGTACATAAAAAAGGAAAACCACCTATGGAACTCATTGTTCCAGGTGGTGTTATGGAGGAAAATGAAAGCGATGAAGAGACTCTGCGTCGAGAAATCAAAGAAGAACTTGACTCCGATATCATATCATTTCAGTTTTATAAGCAATTTGAAGACAAGGCCATCTATGAGGAAAAATGGCTGGTGATGCGTACTTACATTGTCACTCTCGGCAATGCCCCTAAACCTACTAATGAGATTGATCAACTGGTATGGCTTGGGCATGATTATCATCAAAGTGGCTATCGTTTTGGATCCATATTAGGCAAACAGATTATTCCTGATTTCTTTAAATAAACCATTCCCAAACATTCACAGCAACTTTTGGTTCAGACCAGGGATTACAGTCCGAACCTTTATGAGATGAGGATAAAATGATGCTATTTAGTTAAATAAGGCACTAATCCGAATTCATGAACATCCTGCTCAGCATCTGAACAACGCCGAACTTCAGTAGTTACCTTTGGAGATGACTCTTTAAAAAAACCCAACCTTTGACGACTTATCAACAGTATCCAGGGTAAATGACTGATCTAGGGGAATCAGCTCGGCACCATATTTGGCTAAAAATGATGCAGGTAAAGCCAATGCATTCATTTTTGATATAATCAATAATCTTGTTCTAATATGATATTAAAAATAGAGTTGGGAGACTGCATATATTTCATTGCGTGATCAAATAATAGGAACTAAATACCAAATTAAGGTTGGTAAAATTTAAAAATACTGTTGCTTATTAATACTTATCTAGCATATCACATTCCGAAATTATGCTTGCTATACTTAATAGTACACAACAACTTCTACGGGTATTATGAAAAGAAAAGATGAGCAAAATAACCTTACCAAAGGCAAGGCGAATGAACAAAATACTGTCAGTACCAATACCCATTTGTTATTTTCAAAACCACCTGGTATTAATGCCGATACTGCAAATCACATGGCTTCATCTATTGACCGCTTAAAAGATTTTGACAGCTCAAAACAATGCCTTTGGTTAAAATACAGTGAAGAAATCATCAACGAATTCTGTGCTTTATTACCTGAGTTTCCCAAGAAAAAACCCAAAGTACGCGAAGACATTCGCTGCCCGGAAGAGGCATTATTAACCCAAGTAGGTTGTGCCTATGCCTTTTTAGCCAGTAAAAGACGCGAGGTAGCCAAGCTTTTAAAACATGGACCTCTAAGACATCAATTTGGTTTATTTAATAAGCCAGGGTTTGCCTCAATCGATGATTTCAATCTCAGTAAAGATATCCCTTCTCAAAAGGATAAAATTTATGAGCACCTCTCCTTGTTAATTAGTCAACCTAATCCTTTTATTGAGGTTAAGAAAAACCATAGAGAAGCAGAAGGTTTTTCTATTTACACCATAACATTCAAGATGAAGCCTGATGAAATAGAACAAGTGCACAAAAAAAATTTGGATTCAAACAAACCATTTATTGAAAATGACATGGTATTGACGATAACCTTCAATGATTATGGGAAAAATGACAACAGAACCTCAATTGTCATTGATCACTGCCCCACTCCTTTTGCTGAAAACTATACGAGCGAATCCAGCTATTTCAAAGTGCAATTTGAATTGATTGAGCCTTACTTTCAAGCATGCCAGGCCTGGGAAACTTCTAATGGGATCGATCAGTTTTTAGAAAATGCAGGAAGAATTGCTTATATACTGGCTCGTATGCAACCTGTTGGACGTGGTAATTCTGCGATTGTTGAATGGATGATTAGAGGCCTTGCCCAAATCAAAAACATCGAATTAGGACCATTCAACCCTGATGAAAAAATTGGGTGGGATTTTAAAGCGTTTCTGACGCCTGAAATTCAGGATTATGCTTATTGGTTTTCCGAGAAAGCCTTTGCATATAGCCAATTAAAAAATGTTTCTTCTTTGGAACATTAAACTAAATTGAGCAAACTACCCTGTGCAGCAAAAGGGCAGAACCTTTTCTCCTCTTTATTACAGGTATCTATGCAACTTGAGCAAATTCATTCCGATTTCTGCTTAAGAAAATGCATAACAACACTATTAAAAAGAGTAGGATCTTGAAGAAATGCAAAATGACTAACTGTTGGCAGAATGAGTAAACCAGCATTCGGTATTTGAGCTGCTATGAATTCCGTATTTTCACGCTTTATTACTTCATCATGGTCACCATCTACTATCCATGTAGGGATTTTGATTGAATTAAGCTGGGTTTTCGTAAAATTCGGCTGTGTTTCCCACATTTTTTTAATTTGAGATAAAAATTCCTCATATTTTGTTGGTGTAGGCGAGAGCTTTTGATATTCCTTCTTGCTGCGAACTAATGCAAACTCATTGAAAACAGCGCCTGCAGAAGATTTGACTCCCTGAGGATTTGAATTTGAACCAAAAGCAAACAGCTTTATTAATCGTTCCGGGTGATTTATTGCTATATTCAGTCCTACTATTGCCCCATCACTCCAGCCGACAATTGCAGCTTTTTTAATTTTCAGAAAATCCATTAACGAAATAACATCCGAGGCCATTAAATCATAACTGTATGGTTTAGAATCATGTGTACTACGACCATGGCCGCGACTATCCATCACAATAACTTGAAATTTTTTGGCCAGAACTGGAACTTGTTTTCCCCAGTAGTCAGAATTAGCAAGCCCGCCATGAAGGAGAATTAGGGGTTGCCCCTGACCAAATACAGCATACCAAATTTTTATCCCATTAACAGACGCATAACCACTCCTTTCTGAATTGGGTAAAGTGGGAGTTGGTGGCAAAGTTAACCATAAAGATTGGGCATTCCCTGTATTGAACATCAACAATACCAGTAACCCAATAAAAAATCTTGCACTCAATTTGGCCCGATACATTTAATCACTATTCCTTTAGTTTTTTAAAAAAATCACATAAGCAGCCTACTAAAGCATAGCCTATGTTACCACTTAAAATGAACTATATACTATAGAAAAGAATTATAGAACTATATTGAATAGATTAAAGAGAGTACTCCTCTTGGAGTATAACTACTAAACTATGGGATGAGTAGGGAAGATATGGGCTCAGATCTTGTTTTTGGGCTATTCATATTCATAGATTGAAGAAAAATGAAAGACCTGACCCCTGATAAATGTGCTTTTGACTATAAGACACAAGAAAAATGAAAGACTTGCCCCAAGATAAAAGCGTTATTGTTTTAAGTTTGCTTTAGAAGCTTCTTCTTCAAGTGCTTGAGCATCCAATAACCTTTGTGTGTTGTTAGTGATTGCACGACCTGTGATGATTGATTGAAAGCGATCAACCATATATACACCACCCCAACCGAAAGTGCTGCTGTTTTTATACTCGAACTCAGAAGCTACCTTGATAGAATTAGCCAGTTGCTCATCAGAAGCACCAGGAGCTTTATATTTTTTACGAATTTCTTTGCTTTTTTCACTTGTTGGTTTCATGCGCTCAACACCTTTATTGTTAAAACTGACGACATTATAAATGAATAATATTAAGACAAAATTAACTCTTCAAAAACAATTTGTTACAAATTTTTTACAACTATGACTTTAATAAAATAACCAGATCAACAATGATCGAGTGTGAAAAATAATAGATAGATTAAACTCCAATATAATATGTGGAGTTATATTCATCTGTTAAACAAAAAATTTGCTAATAATAAATCTCACTGTTTTTTAACCAGCAAAACGCTTTCCGTTACATGACCTTCGCAATCGCTTGAATTTCCAAAAAATAAAATCTCACCAATGAAAAAAGAAACCTATTTAATCGAAATATTAACAAATTGATAATTATTTGATAATATAATTATCTTGTTTTACCCTATGAGATTTTTTAATGCTCACCAAAAATCTGAATGAAGCCTTAAGCGCAATAAAATATGTAAAATCCAAACTAGTTTATGGTTCCAATACCGAGGAAGATTCAAAGAAGCTAAATTGGGAGCCAGGAAGAATTATTCTCTTAAGGAAGGAAGTTCATGCACTAGCAGTCGTCTATGCTCATTCACATAATGGCAAAGCAGGATTTGACATCATCTCCAAATTAACCCATGCGGCACTCTTAAAATACGGATTCGGCAACTGCGGTGAGCAAGCACAAACAGCATTTTGTTACCTGCAATCTCGAGGAGTTGCACCGATTGATTATTGTCAAACATCAATAGGAGAGCACTGCCTGATAGTGATTGGGCGCGTTAGTGGTTCTGATCCCAATGATATTTCGACCTGGGGAGAGGATGCTGTAATTTGCGATCCCTGGGCTGAGAAAGCCTATCCTCTTTCTGAATTTAGAGCAATGCAAAGTCCTGAGAATGATATTCGCTATCCCGAGATATGTTATGCTAATGGTAAAAATCCAAAGCCTTATTTAGCAGGCGAATTAATCAGTCACCACAGAATAGAGCCTGCCTCGAAAGCATCATCCCTATCTTTCTTCAAAAAAGAAAATTACGAACATTCACAATTAAATAGTGCTACACCCATGCTTATTGCTTAAAGCAGTCCAGTGCCAAAGTGCAATGACTACCATGCGTACCAATTTCTACCTTTTGTTATAACGAATCATTAAATTGTCCTGGCGCTATTGCTTAAAATCTGGCCAATAGAAAAAACACACATTGTGCGAGCAAGGAAAAGCCAGGATCTCTGATGCCCTCTTTTACAAAATAATCCCAAAATCATCCAGTAAGAAAAATTAATTCATCTATTGTTAACTATTAATATTCTCTTAATAAAAAGAAAGCATTATAGTCATCTGGAAGTCACATTTGCATATCAAAAAACATAATAGAAAAAAAGTGGTGAACAAGTAAATAACCGCCAGCTTCAAAGATCAACTGCGTCTATAACACCCGAAGGTATCAACTCTCTTGTTCATTTAGGCCTGTTTAGAGACACACAAATCCAATATGAGGAAAAGGAAGAATCTCTACACAACAAATATTGAAAATGAGGCGAATAAATTTTGATAAGAGTTACTATTGCAAATTCATTAGATAAATAACCGCATAGCCTGAATAGATTGAATAAGATACGAAGCTAATATGTTTTGATTGCCATCACGCAATACAAAGGTCGAACCGTCAGCTTCAATCAATGTACGGACGGCCTTACGTACAATGATCATGATTGTTTCCAGATCTTTTGCAAGAGAAAGTTTTTGTATGACATCCAATAAAAACTCAACCTGAAAATTGGAATCATCAGTTTCACATGATTTTGACGGTTTGAGGTGTAATTTGCCTGGGAACTCTTTATTTGTTCCCATATGTATTCTATTCATGTCCGTTTTGCTCTTTGCTATCATCCTTGTCTCTTTGTAATTACAATACTAAATGAGTGTTTTTTAAAAAAAAGCCCTTTAGATCACTCCTATATATAAGTTGTCCAGTAACTCAAATTTTCATTTCGAATAATTGTTGAAACAAGTTGACGTCTGCTCAAAGACCATTTATGTTAATTATTGATCCAT
The DNA here is from genome assembly GCF_026191275.1 of Legionella sp. PATHC039. Classification (NCBI taxonomy): domain Bacteria; kingdom Pseudomonadati; phylum Pseudomonadota; class Gammaproteobacteria; order Legionellales; family Legionellaceae; genus Legionella; species Legionella sp. PATHC039. Next base: position 3,306,643 of record NZ_JAPHOP010000001.1, on the reverse strand, counting down.
AAGATCTTAACCTACTCAATTTGATTTAAAATACCCAATAACTGAAACATCAATAATTTAAAAAAGGAGAGAACTCTCAATACAAAAACCTTGTGACAAAATCGTTTTAAATACTCGATAGATTGTGATGGCTGTAGCAAAAGAATCGTAAAAAATAACTTAGAATTTGTTTTATATAAGGGATTATCGGTATGAAAACAAAGCAAGAAGTTTCTCAGCAGGAGAAATTAAAAGATTCCAAATCGTCTACACCACTACAGACAAAAGAAACATGGTTCATCTCTGACACCTTTAATATTACTTTTGACTCCTATGATTTTAGTATCTCTGTCACTGAACAAGCTCCCATCCCATATCGTATTGTTTTCAGTGGCGGCGGCTCAAGAATATTGGCACATATAAGTGCCCTGGATGAGTTAACCGGGCATGGATTACAGTTCACTGAATTTTCCGGAAGCTCAGCCGGTGCAATGGTCGCTGCCTTTGCTTATCTTGGTTATAATTGCTCCGAAATAAAACAAATTATTTCCTGGTTTAATGAAGATAAACTCCTTGATAGCCCACTCATTTTTAATTTCAATAACATAAAACAAATATTTAATAAGGGGGGGCTTAGCTCGGCAAAATTAATGCGTCAAGCAGCAAATTATGTTATTTTAAAAAAAGTAATGGATATTATATCCGATGAAAAATTCAAAACACGATTTGCACAATTTCAAAATTTTTTAGAAGAAAATATATACAGCTGCCCCGAGAATATAACATTTCAAACCTTAGCCAGAATAAAAGAAATATGCCCTGAATGTGAATTAGGAGAAAAACTATTTATTACTGGAACAAATTTGAGTACCCAAAAACATGAAGTGTTTTCCATTGATACAACACCATCTATGGCACTCGCCGATGCCATTATTATTTCCGCAAATTTACCTATTGCCTTTGAGCGTATCTGCTATCAAGGAAACGTATACAGCGATGGAGGAATCAGCAATAATTTACCTGCCCATTGTTTTTCAGAAAAAGGGCATAAAACAACCTTTTTGAAACACAAGGATGATGTTGACTTCAGTGTACTTGCTCTGCAGTTTGATAATGGGCTTGAAGAGAACGCTCTATATAGCCAGAACCCAATACCTAAATGGTCATGGCTAAGCAACACATTCTACTCATTAATTACAGGACATCCAAAGGTTACTGAAAACTGGCATGAGGATCTTCAAATACTGAGGCGACATGCCCATCAAAGTATTTTAATTAAAACGCCAACTATTGCTTTGACCAATCTCGCAATTAGTCAAGATACAAAAAAAGCCCTGGTCGAATCAGGACGAACAGCTGCCAAGACCTATCTGGATCTCCATGAGTTTTGTATGGATGATTATGGAAATATCAGACATAATGAATGCTTGCATGAAAAATTTCAAAAACCCGAAGAGTTATTGGATTATTGTGTCCTACACAGCCACTTTGAACTTTTAAAAAAAATAAAGCAAGCCATTTCCTGCTCACAATATTTAGAAAAAGGGTATAAACATTATTTATGTGAGTTGTGTGACAACTTGCTCCCACCTCAACTGAAATGCCCCAACGAAGGTTCAGGAACAGAACAACCTGAAATCAAGTTAGAAAAAGATACCATCATTTGCGAAAAGAATAATAATAGTGGGCTGACATTTTCAATGGCATTTTTTGGGGTTCCATCCCCTTTAGTCAAAACATTAAATCAGGATAGCCCCGAATTAAAAATTAAACTATTTACAGGTTTATATCCTATACTAATTCAAAACTGGCAAAATTTATGCCCTGTTTCCGGCATTAGTGGTATATTAAATTCTATCCGCATGTCATTCGTTGAAATCAGTTCAACAGATACCTGTATAAAAACATTAATTGATAAACTGAACGAAATTGAAATCGGACATTTTTTGATATTTGTTTTTAAAGCAGCTTTAAAAAATTACGATAAACATGACTTCATATTACTATTGAAAAACCTGAAGCATCTTCATCATTCTATAGAGCTAATCAGAAATAAGCCGTTTCATTCTGACGACCGATTTTATGGGCAGTGGAGTTTTGAAGGGCATGATCCCAAAAGAATCCTCGAATTCATTAAAAGCGATGATATTTCAGGATTAATGACTATTTTAGAAGATAAAAAGGCGCTTCCCAATAGTAAACCGAATTAACAGGTTTAAATCCAATGCGTCACTGAGTTAACAAATCAACTTGAATTGGTGTTTTTACTATTAATCCAGTGACTTTCTGTCTTGCTTTGGAAAATAAAGAATTAAGTATACAAGGGTGTTTTATCGATTGCTCTTTCATTAAATTCTTCTATCAATAAATCTATTTTTTGCCCTAATTGCCCCTTCCCTATTAATTTCCCGGAAGCATTATAAAGTGTTTGTGTAAAATAAGAGTACATATAACTTGTACTACTATCCTGATTTCTACGCTTTTGTAAATTATTTTCTTCAGAACGCATGCTGAGTAACAGGATATTCACCATCTCATGGCAATCAGAGAAATCTTCTTTTTCATAGCGAGGATAAAGATCAGCTGCCTTTTGGATGTATTTAAGAACCAACTGTTTCTTTGCATCAAAAATATCTCTGCTGCTTTTATTGGTTATAAACTCAAATTCCTTATCAAGGATATAGTCATAGAATACAAAGGAAAACTGATACACCCAGGGTACACTTCTACTATTGCAAAACAATGACTCATCCATGATATTAGTAATAATAGAAGGACTTTTTTGAAACAGGTCAGATACGACTTCAATAAAATTGCTTAAACTGTATGTAAAAAAACTTTCATACAAATCTGTTGTGAAATCAGTATTATGTTCTTCATTATATTCTTTGACAGCATTTTTGGCTGCTTGTAATGCCGAGTTAATCTCATCAGAGACTCGTTTAAAATAATTAGCATAATCCTCTTGTGTTTTAACTTCCATTAATGAAATAGTTTTAATCAAACATCTGGCAAGCTCATTTCGTTGAATTAATAATTCCGCTTCTTTGCCTTTATATGTTTTTTCATCTGCCTGCAATTGGTAGCTATCCAAAATTTTTTTATAATAGCGGTCGGTAATATCTTTAAAAATCCACATTATCTACCTCTTTAATTAGTGATCCAGAAAGTATTTGCAAAAATTGTCGCTGATTATCAAGAACAATAACGTCTTCCTTTTCTATTACGGGCGATAGTCAATATTGTAATGACAGCAAACACATGATTTCCTTGTCTGATGTATTGGTAATCCATTGATAACTGCCAAGAATTATAAATAAATGTTCAAAAAACAGTAGGAATAGCCATGGTGTCTAATAGTAACTCATTGTAAGTTATAGGAAAAGTATCTGTATTCGGTTTTTTGGAAATAGTTAAAGACAAAAAACACTAGAGAGAAACATACTTACAAGGCTTAAAAAACAGTATTGATTTACAAAGCAATTATTTGGCTCTTTTCTAAAAAAGAACGATAATTAATCAAGAGTAGTGTGGTTACCAATTTGCAGCACTAAAATACGGTTTTTGCTCTGGAGCTCTTACATAGCCAGGATAGAATCGCTGCAACATGACCTAATGATGCAAAATAAAGAAAAGATAATTATTATATTTTCCCAAAAAGACATTAATCATGAAATCAAAATACATTAGCTTATGCTTTTTTTCATCCATTTTATGGTTTGGCAGTCCAATTCTTTTGGCACAACCATCCAGGCCGGATAATCTAATTAATCAACTGGTTCAACCATTTATTTATGCACATCAGACTCCCGGGTTAGCTATTGCCATTTATTATAATGGAAAGGATTATTATTATAATTTTGGGTTTGCTGACCGGAAAAGTAAGAAGCCAGTCACTAAAAACACTATTTTTGAATTGGCATCGATTACCAAAGTATTCATTAGCACTCTTGTAGCCTTGGAAGTTCAGAAAGGAAAATTGAATGTAACAGATTATGCCGTTCAATATACGCCTGAATTTTCAAAAACCAATGGACTACCAATTGACAGGGTTCAAATTGTGCATCTGGCGACGCACACACCAAGCTTTCCCAAACAAATGGAGCAATTTGGTGTTAATAAAGGTAATATACAGGCTTTCTTTGCCCGCCTTAAAACATGGCGTCCTCCAGTAAAAATAGGAACTCATTATAAATATTCCAATATTGGTTTTGGGTATTTGGGATACGTATTGGAAAACGCCTCAAACGAGACTTTACCTAATCTGTTAAAATCGAATATTACCAAGCCATTGGGAATGTCCCATACTTTTTTCAATGTACCAGAAAGTCTGGCTAACTATGAAGCTCAAGGTTATCGGCCTAAAAACAAGCCAGCACCTTATTATACACCTGCCAATTTTCTAGGCGGAGGAGCTTTACGCTCTTCTGCAGCTGACATGTTAGTATTTTTAAAAGCAAATTTAGGAATTCAACCTGGCACCGCACCACCAGAATTACTTTCTGCGATGCAGTATGCCCAACAACCATTTTTTGAAGTCATCCCAAATTTTGTTATGGGATTAGGTTGGCAAAGAGTGAAAAGAGGGAGGCACATTGTGATCACTAAAAATGGAGCAAATCAGGGATTTAGCACCTTTATTGGTTTTTCTCCTGCAAAAAAACTGGGAGTAGTCATATTAATCAACCAAGCAAGGGGCAAGGCAACTGCATTAGGCAACCAAATGCTTAATAGCCTTCTTGATTTATAATTCCTACATTGGCGCAAAAGTTAATACTGTCTTTCATAAGCAAGTCACACAACACTTAAAGGCTATTTGTTTGTTAAGAATAGATTCACGAGCATTGACAATCAAAATGTCGTGCAACATGATTACCTTTGTACCTTTTCTCTGTATGGCTTTGCTTACAGCATGGATATGATGATTTTAATCTGAAGCAATGGCTAACAGAACAACAGGTCAAAACAGCAACTTAAAATAACCGAAAAAGGGAGTTTCGATGAAAAAATCCAATCATGTACACTCATTGTTATTGCTTACCGCTATTACTTTTTCACCTGTTATCAAGGCAAGCCCTGTAGGTCTGTTTGTAGATATCTATTGCCCTACTACCCAGGGAGGACCAAATGTCATCACTAATTTTGGAGATTACATTGCTGGTTATGGGATGGAAAATATTTTATCACAAAACAATCCCATTTATTTTAAATCCATTTCACTAGCCCACGATGTTCCAGCCCAACTTGGAAATTATTACAATGAAACGACCAGCTACAACAGCACAACAGGCCAAGTCACTTGCAGTTACATAGGCAATAACCCAACAGAACCTCGCTTTGCTGTGGCATATACCTTAACCAATGGCAGGGGCGGTTCTGTCCAATGGCAGTCAGGGAATTCAATCAATATCATTTTTCCAGTTGGTCTAAAAAGTTAACCAAAGTTAACTGGATTAAAATGCCTGACTGTCTTCTTCGTCTCCTAGCAACTCTTTCTGGAATTGATTTGCTAGGGAGATCGACAGAAATCCTGCAATCAAAGCCAAAGCTAAACCAAGCTACCTGGTAATTAGGGTATTCAAGCTGAAACACATGATTTATTTGATTTCAACTAAGGCCAAATTAGCTGATACAGATTACTAACGTTTTACTTTGATGGTTGAGGAATTTTATCCAGTTGCATACTGACATGCTTGGTAATATCATCGAGCATTTGTTGGCATGACTCAGGTTGCTCTGGAAACTGTTTATAAATAACATTAGTCAAAAATGCAGACAAAGCCTGACAAACCAACCTGCGATTACGAAACGGTGGCGGTAACTTTTCCACAGATTGAGTTAATGATGACAATAAATTCTGACCTATAAAATTCATTGCCCTGGAATAATCTTCAGCGGTTACAGCTTCGCCTGGTTGAGCGTTTTCACTATTCACATTCATTTTTTATCCTGTCAGTGTGTGATCAAGCCGGATTATAGAGTCTATCTCAAGCTACTTCAACGACAGTTTCAATTCTTTCCATAAAACCAGCATGATTATCAATTAAAACAACAAAATACACCATTTATGATGTAGTTATGGTTTTACAATAACAACAGGCTCTGGTGTGCCGTCTAAAAGACTAAAGACCAAAAGCACAATAAACATTACTATAAAGAGGAAAAACAGAACTTTGGCTATCCCTGTTTCGGTTGATGCGACGCCCCTATATCCAAATAAACCTGCGACAATTGCAACAATAAGAAAAATTAAGGCCCAAATAACATAATAAACCCCTGTTTTCAGAATAATCCGTTCTTCCTGAATTGTTTTTACCGGAGTAAAATCAAGCTCCCCTTTTTGTGATCATCTCACTTATAAAAACGAAACAACCTGAAATACTTATTTATAATCATCATATTAAAATTGTAGACTATTTATCCAAAACAAAGAAACACAAACAACAACACATTACAACACGAAGGAAATAAACTGTTTAATTGATTCAGGTTTAAAATATTTCATATTGTCCTCTTTTAACCATAGATTGTCCGCTTTCGACCATAAAGCCGAATTGTGATTAATTTATAATTATTTAGTTTGTTTTTTATCTGTTTAGCTCTATGTCTAATCTAATAATTCATAATGTAGAAAACTATGAAAAAGATCCGCTGTTACGATTAATACCATGGACCCTATGGGAAAATTTATTTCAGCATTATATCAGTGTGTACGAATTATCTCTGATGACTTTATCTTATAGAGAAGCAATCCATGTTTTTTTGCCGGGAACAAAAAATATGGAACAGATGCGGCAATTGTTGTGTCTATACTATGCCCATTTTGACAGGAATGACAAACAATTCTGGTGTGATGTTCACAAGAAAGGAATAAAAAGCGAGGTTATTTGTTGTGCTGCTGCAATAACCGGTTGCTCAAGTGCCTTAGATACAATATCTCTTTCTTTAATGCCTGATGAGATTGTGAAAATGATTCAGGCAGAAAATTACTATGCTTTTCGTCTGGCCGCAGAAAACGGCCATCTGCATGTGCTAAATCGTTTATTTGAGTTGGCGCCAACTGAAGTCATGGCGATGATTCAGGCAGAAAATTACCATGCCTTTCGTCTGGCTGCAGAAAATGGACACCTGCATGTGCTGAATTGTTTATGTGAATTGGCGCCAACTGAAGCCACAGCAATGATTCAGTCAGAAAATTACTATGCTTTTCGCTGGGCAGCAGTTGGAAGAGGCCATCATAATGTCATTAATTTTTTGCTCAATTGCCCAGCTATGCTCGGGTATGCGGAAATGCATGAATTTGAATATGGAGAGAAGTACGTCAATCCGTTTATTGCGAGGCATGTGAACAGGTTAAAAGAAATGCATGATGCCTTTAAACAAAGTAACCCAGAAGATCTCTTTGATTTAGTCACAAAGTCGGAGTGCCTGCAAGGCTTTTATATGTTACGTAACTTAATCCGTCGCAATGATGAAACATTACTTGAAGATATGCGTTTTTTGTTAAGTATTCCAAGCTTAAAAGTCCTAGCATCTATTGGAGTTAATCCAGGAGAGGAGAATGAGTTACTTCGCCTGGCTCTGAGGCTAGGTAATCAAGGCGCTTGTGAGTTACTCTTATCTATTCCAGACGTACTGGCATTGACTAGAGCAAACTATTATTATATCGATGAGGCTGGTGGTAGACTTTACTTGCGTGCCGTAGCTTAAGTCAATTAAGAACAATCAAAGGAGTTGATGCTTGCGACAATAAAATTGTCATATCACTCAACCGTTATGGCTATGTTTATAAACGTTTACCTAGGCATTACTCATCAGATATAATTGTAAAACTACTTAAAGCGGGCTAAACTTAATACAAGTCCAAAACCATTTTGTTCAAATTTTTATACTATACTATTTTAAAAAACAATCTTGGAAAAAATAATGTTGAGCACATCCAATCCCTTGCTTAACTCTGCTATTCTGAATCTTGATGTTGAAAACTGTAAAGATCTTTTAAAAAACAACAAAATTAGCGATATAAACGAATTTGCAGAATTAATTAGGGATATTCTGATTGCTCCTAAAATTAATGAACATCGTAGTTCCTTCGACAAGGCAGTTCAGATTTTAGATGTTTTTTTGGACCAAGGTTTATCTCTTGATGTTTACAAATTACCTGAGAATATTTTTCATCGTTTGTTGATGGAATATCCTGAGACAACCTATAAGGTTATTGATGATTTTCAAAAAAAAATCAATAAAGATTCATTCCCTAACTATGTTGAGTTTTTGAAAAAAAATCTTCATGCGATGCTATACAGCTATTCTGTATTAGGTTTCCGTGATGAAAATGGCCCTGCTTTTAAAAAAAGTTTCGATCTTATTTTTAAGTTTTTAGGACAAAATCAAGTCGATTATACAAAAACACCTGGATTTGAATTTATGGAAGGGTATGATAGCTCTTCTTTTTGGCATTTAATGCAAACTCTAGTGCAAAATGATTGCGTTATGTCTTTTCAATCACTCCGAGAATGGCCTTTTGTCTCTCAATCAATAGAATTGTTGGAATCAAAAGCTGCAGATGAGGACAGTCCTGCAATATTTAGTAAAATTTGGTTAGCAAATGTGAAAAATATGAGTTTGGATGAAATTTTCTCTAAAATTGGTTCACTTTATAATAAACAAGCCCACAAATGTATTGCTGTCATTGTGGAAAACTTAGATCTCAATGACGAGGTAATAAAGCGTACTAGGAATTTAAGAACAGTTACTTCAAAAGATACGTTAACTGCTTATATGAGTGGGGATTTCAGAAAACTCAAAAATAGAGATAATGGCAAACTGATACTTGCTCTGTTTAAAAACAATTATCGTCTTGCAGCAATTGAGGTGTTTGATCCAGCTAGATTCAACTCGGCTGATGAAAAAGAGGTAAAAGAAAAAGTTAGGGATTTATTTTTAAATTTATTTGCATCCACTCCTTTCGATAAAATTAATAAACTAGTTACTGCTCTTCCTAAAGATCATGCTCATCTACAAATTATTAATGAAGTTTATTTGAAAGTTAAAACTGAATATTGTGAAGCAGCACCTTGTTTTTCACGATATGTAAAACCGCAACATATAGATAAACTTAAAGGGTTTTATGGAAACAAAGCTGGAAAAATCAATGATGATATCCAATTTGGCGCTAAACGAATGGAATTAGTTTACGAGCTCAATAAGTTATTATCTAATTCAACACATCATGTCACCCCAAGCAAACCACCTTTTAATTCCCTTTTACCCTCAAGCAGTAAGACGCAATTAGCTGCTTTTGTTCTTGAAAAAGTATCTGAATTTCTGCTACAGACCGGATGAAGTGAGGAAGTTGGTCGATTACGAGAGGCTGAAGATTTTGGCACGCCTGTTAAAGCTCAGTATTCATTTGCATTACCTCTTATTAGAAATGTGTTTTATTTTTCCGATGACGTAAAAGTAAACAAACATGGCTATTCTGTCAGTTATGGTCTGTTTTATAATGACCTTCAAGTCAATAGTATTAAGGAAACTAAACAGATTTGGGGTGGGCCTAGCGACGAGACTCATGCTGCACCTAACTTAGTATGGACACATGGCCTGGCAACATTAAATGCCACCTGGCCTAATATTGAAAATTTATTTGCAGAAATCTGGTCTATGGATTTATCCTTTGCGGGAAAATATTCTGACTATCGAGACAAGCTTACGGTCTTTTATGAGAAACTAGCCGAGTTATCGTGGTTAATTGGCAATACTCAGCCCCTAGAGCGTGGCACTGGAAGCTTTGCTGAAACTGTAGTAGCCTTGATGCATGTTCATCATGGTTTAAATCCTCCTATTCTCAAAAATGATTTTCCACAACTGGATGTACTAAATATTACATTTCCTCTAGAGACCTATAAGAATATTTTCCCCTATTTTTTTGAACCATCAACTGTTCCCAAACACTTAAGGTCATTTACTAATACCCCTGAGATGGAAAATCTCCCTATCTCGCAACAAATACAGCATTTATTCACTCAATTCCAGCGACAAAAACCAAATAATCCTGGCTTTGAACTCGATGAGCTCTCAATTGCTAACATACTAAAAAACCATGCAACAACAAATAAACCACTCGAATTTAGTCTTTTGAATCCAGAGAAAACGCTCTTAGCAAAAACATCAAACTATTATTTTTCTCTCTTTAATAAAGCGGACAACCCCGAACAAAAAATTCTTCTTGTTTTGACTATATTACAGTTTTCTAAAAATAAAAATTTACAATTAGATATAGCAAAACAAATTTGTCGGGATAATTTCATTAGTTGCACTAATATTATGGATAGAAAACAAATTATTAATAACGCGTTAGACTTCATCAAGACTACTGCACTTGAAAATGCAGAGAATATTGACGAAAAAATGATTGCTACTTGGGAGAATGCTGCAAAACAAATTGCTAAAACAGAACAAGAGAAACCAGAAAGAATAGTCCTACCTAAGTTTGAAAATATTTTAATTAAACATGACACAGATACCAGGCAAGAAATCCCTACTCTACCGGATAAAACAAAAATACATATTAGTATCATGAAGATACCTGTCAATGAAAGAGAAGAAAATATTTTGGCGGTCTACACGGTATTAAAGAATGATGAATTACTTAGAAATCAAGATGGTTCAGTTCCAACCATTATCAAGGAAATACGAGATATGGTAGGCAAGATTGACCCTTCAAAAGAAGAAAATATAGCCAATGCCATTATTGAAATCAAAAGAAAAATAGCTGAAAACAAAGACAATAATTACAACAAAAATGCTCATGACGTCATCAATGGATTTGCCAAACCAAGCTGTTGCGATTTCCAAAAAATCCGAGCTGCTTTAAGCACCAACCCTGCAATTGAGGAAATAATGAATTCTGTCAGAGTAGAAAGGCAGCTAAAAACCTAAAACTACCAGGACTTATGAAAAACCCAGTCTTATCGTTAAAAAATGTTTTTAATTTGGTCATTTAGTTTATCTAAACTCCCTCATTAAAATTTTTTTGCCTTGGCCTTGGGGTTTTTCGTAAGTCCTGTAAGTTGATAGATTTACCCGCCTTATGAAGCAGCAAATTAAAGCCAGGTTAACTTGGGTAAATCTATATCTTGAAACTAAAGATGCAGGATATGTTTGCCGTAAATGTGGTATTTCTCGTCCTACCCTGAGAAAGTGGTACAGGCGTTATTTAGAAGCGGGTATGGATGGATTAAATGATCAAATCAAAAAGCCTCATTTGTCACCAAGTAAGAAGTTAAATTCAGAGCTGATTAAACTAATTCTTGATTTGCGTATAAGTCGTAATCTGGGCGCCAGACGTATCCAAACTGAATTGATTAGATTGCACAACTGTCCGCTTTCTTTAGCGAGTATCCATAAAGCGTTAACTAGCAACCAAACACAACCAATAAAAAAACTTAAGCGGAAAAAGAAATTTAAGCGCTATAGTCGTCCTATTCCTGGTGAGCGTATCCAAATGGATACCTGCAAAATAGCACCAGGAATTTATCAATATACTGCTGTTGATGATTGTTCTCGCTGGCGTGTACTAGAGATTTACAAACGCCGTACAGCTACTAACACACTACATTTTTTAGACTTGGTTCTGGAACAATTTCCTTTTCCTATACAGCGTATTCAAACGGATAGAGGATTAGAATTTTTTGCCGAAAAATTTCAGCTAAAAATGATGAAATTAGGTATTAAATTTAGACCCAATAAGCCAGCTTCCCCTCATTTAAATGGCAAGGTAGAGCGATCGCAAAAAACAGACCTCGAAGAATTTTATGCTATTACAGATTTATCTGACTTTGGAACTCTTCGAGAAGAGCTAGTTCAATGGCAATTCTTTTATAACTGGCAGCGTCCTCATGGTTCACTTAAAGGAAAGCCTCCCTCGGCTGTCGTAGCTGAAGAAGAGGTGAGTAATAACTATAAAATAGACAATGAGCGTATTCAAATAGCTAATTATCATACTGATTTGATTATGAAAAAATTGAAAGGATCTCTATGAATCACACAATTTATTGTTAAACCCAAAACCTTGCTTATGATAACTTTGCAAAACAGAACAGTGCTTAATTCAATTTAATTTAACCTGACTAACTTCCTCGTGGATCAAGCCTTTGGTGACTTTACGTGCCACAAGGAGTTCTTCCATTGATTTATTGATAATCTTATCCAATTCTCCCATTTCCAGTTTTGAAGTTTTCTTATAATGTTCGATTAAATCTTCACGAGCTTTACCAAGCTCTCTGGTGATTGCATTCACATCATTACCCATGCCCTTTTCCTTAAGATCAACAAGTCTTTCTTTGAGCTTGTCAGCAATTTGCTCTTTAACCTCCGAATGCAGTTTGGGAAGAGGAATATTGAAAAAATTCAAAACTTCCTTGACTGAATTCCAAAACCAATTTCGATTTTTATACCCATCCAATCGCTGAGTAATTTTGTCCGTCAAATTGGTTTCACCATAATGGGCTTTCGATAGTTGATTCAATGTTTGAGATAGAGATTCTAAATTCAGAGTTTTTTGTGTATCCCCTGATAATTCAAAATAAGCTTTTTGGAAATGACTTCTTGTTAATTGACTATCATCTTCCGGTGTGGTGGCTTTGGCATTTAACTCAATCACCTCTCTTCTTATTTCCCTATATTTCTGTTGACTGTCTTTGCTACTATCATTGACTATGCTATCCATTCTATCCATAGCCTTACGAATTTCCTCTTTTTGAGTATCTGATAGTACCTGATTATGCTCAAGGTGTTCCCGGAGTGCTGCTTTCACTTGGTCACAATATTGTCGAGCATTGGGGGAAATATGATTAATCTGTTGCCAGAGGAAACCTTTTTCATTTTTGGACTCAAGTGTCTGTCTTACCTCGTCCATGGTCTGTTCTAAATGCTTGATTGCTTCGCTATCCGGTTTTGACCTTGACTCTTTGACACGTTCTAACAGCAAATTTTTAACTGACTCATTCGTTGAATTCTTCTCATCACAATGATAGTGATAATAATTCGCAATGGAGGTTAGGGAATGTTGTAAATAAGAAAGCCTGTCCCTAACTGGAGGTTGTCCGAAGCTTCTTTTTTCATCCCTGTCAATGCCTGAGGGTTCTGGTAATGTTCCTGCAATATTATTCTCATTAATTTGAAAGTGTTTCGCTAATGATGAAAAAAAATGCTCATACCTTGGATCTTCGGATAGTGATTTTAATTCAGCGATGACTTCTTCCTTTTTTGTTTGACCGCCATGATTTTTTTCAAAAAACCAATTAAATGATTTGGGATACAATTGTTTAAACAATTCCCGGTGTTCCTGGTTGACAAACAATCTGGTGTCTTGTACGTAATCTTCCCGCTTCGATAGAATACTGCGCTCATGATATTTTTTGGTCAGTTTGGCATAGCCCCATTCGTTTTCCTTCATACCACATAACAACTCAAAGCGTTTTTCTGGAGATAATTCTGCATGAGCTCTAACCTCCTCTTTTTTATCTCCTACTCTGGCAATAATGGGTGGAGAAATCCCAACAGAAGGGAGTGAGCCGGTTTCCCTGCAAAAGCGATTCATATCATCATGTAATAAAATAGCGGTGTGATTTGTGTTGGGATCTTCGGTAACACGATTACCGGTATTGTGTTCCCCATAATAGGGTTTAACAACTACCTTTGTTTTTTCGGGATCTGCAATCACATACCTTCCAGAATGTTGAGGGTCAAATCCAGGCCTGTATTCATGTAACATCAATGTCGACTCAAAACGCTCTACATTAGGAGGAACAGTATAAGAATGAGGATCATCCCGTTTCCCAGGTCCGGGAACCTGATCAATAAGAAATAAATTGACCTTGATGTCGGGATATAATTGATAAAGAAGATTCGCCATGCGCATACAAGTATCAGCCCCTCGGCTAAACCCATGCAAATTAACTGTTTCAGGCAGTTTGCCTCCATTTTTTTCAATGGTGTCATTAAGGTAAAGTACTGCCTCAAATAATAAATGCTCTATACCTTCTCCCGCCAAATTTCCTGTCAGTTTTTGTATGGCATTGGTAATCGTTTGGGAGATTACAGGACTAATTAATATCTTGGAATTATCTTTTGGGTTATAAATATAAGTCCCAGGAATTGGATCCTTGCTGTCGCCTGATTTTGGTTCTGAACCAGGGCCATCAAACATTCTCATTGCCACTGTAGGATTGTCTTTATTTACTTCCGAGATTGTATTATGAAAACTCGTGAGAATATGATGAACCTTTTCACGATGTTGTCCTGTACCCAGAAAACTTAATGTGACTGTTTTTACTTTTTGTTCACGAACGTCTTTTTCGGATGTGCTCATAACAGGAATATCAACTAATAATGGTCCTTGATATAATTTTAAACCATACTCACAATAAATGCTCCACAATTACTCAAAATGAATGTCTTTATTAAAAATAGACTTATTTAACACCTGTATTGAACTCGAACAGGGAGTAAGGTTAGAGAAGGGTAATCAAAAAACAAGGAGTAACAGTGCTTATCGCTGACTATATCTTGCCTATGTCTAATTAGTCTTAGTCTTTAATATTAACGTTTCAATTATCATTAGCAGTTCAATACAAGAATTGCTATCCTTGACACAACAATGAAAAAAATTAAACCAATGATTCATGGAATGAAGATGAAAATAATTCTCAGCATTTTAATTGCTCTGCACGCCACTTCTACTTATGCTGGCCAGCAAATTTTGGTACTGTCAGGAGGAGATAACCCAGGCCTTAACCACTACACCCAATATCTGCAAACAAAAACTCTTTATGAGCATTTAATCACCCGATTTAATCCCGAAACCGTAAGCATCTATTTTGGAGGAGGTAACACACCGACCACACAACCTTCTCCATTTGATGTGCACAAACTCATTAATACAAAAGATAATCAACAAAACAAAGAAGACGTCATGTTTACAGGTATTATCCAAAACAATCAGCAAGCCAATAAATACAATGTGGATGCCTTTTTTTTATCTTCCAAAATTCAACAAATCAACCCTGTTGATAATTTGCTTCTCTTTGTCAGTGATCATGGCATGCCTCATGAGTTTTTAGAGGATAAAAATACCAATCCCTACAGTAACAATTGCATTGATCTCTGGCATTATCAAAAACCATTTATTAACAACTTCACTAACGCCAAAAACTTTAGCAAAGCCTGTTTATCCAAAAATGAATTATCGTCGCTGCTCGCCTTAATACCAAGCCAACAGATTATTTTTGCGATGTCTCAGTGTTATTCAGGTGGGTTTCATCAATTATCTGTTACAACACAAGATGGCTATCCTGTAGCTAATACTAAAATTTGTGGTTTTACTTCCTCAACAGATGATCACTATGCCAGTGGCTGCACTGCTGATGCCAACGGCGCTACTTATCAAGGATACGAACGTTCTTTTACCGAATGGTACACAGGGCATGGCGTCATTGATGGAAAAAAAATCAGGGAACCGGCTAAAAGTATGCTGGTTGCCCATCAAAACGCGATCATTGAAGACATGACAGTAGACATTCCTTTAAGTACTTCGGACTATTATTTACTCCAATGGGCCAAATTATTTGCATCAAAACAATTTAAGTCCCGCACGAAACATTACGACAACAATATGATTCAATCCATTTACCTAAATTATAAGAAAAGACTTCAGTCCAGCAATAATGATGCCCTTTACCAATTTATGCATGTTGCCCGAGCTTCTGAAGATAAAATCGTCCAGTTAATGCCTGAAGCCCGTGAATTTGCTTCTTTATCCTTAACAAAACAAAAACAAAAAATCAGTTCGCTGGAAAAGCAATTAGAGCAAGAAGGCAAAGAATTACAAGCCGTTTGGGAGGGAATGATGAATCTGACACTCAACGTCATCATGCCATCCTGGGAAAAAGCAGTGAATCAATCAAAAAGCCAGCCTCTCAATGAGAAGCAACAAACATTTGAAAAAGAATTTTACCAAACTATTGTTAAACTTAATTTATACCAACACCCTTATCAGTTTGAAATGTATTATTTGCAATATCTATCAGAAAAACAGAATGATCCTGATTTAGTGGACTATCAAAAAAATCGCAATGCGATTATTTACCAATGGGCACGAGCCCATAATAATGATCCTTTGGCGAACGCAATAAAAAATTGGGAAAAACTAAACAAAAAGCAGCTTTCTTTAACCGAGCACATCGCTGAAGAAGAAAAGAAAAAACAGTGGTTAAAGCGGATTTTTACCTACAATCAGATCATCGCCTCTTGGGTCACACTATTAACTAACCATGACGAAAAGGCTCTAGCTGATCTTGAAGGTTTGTTAAAATGCCAAAATGCCAGTTGAACAAAAATATTGCAGGATAAGATAACCAAGCATAATGTCAAAGTAGCGACATAAGAAGCATAAAATTCATCTTATGTCGAATTTGACTTTAACCTAAAAATAAAGATTGATTTTGCTCATTGATTTTTTGTTCTTCAATTTGCGGCTTGAAGAGATTATGACGATGATGTTTTAACCTGGATTGATTTATTTCAGCACATATATCTTGCAATTCGAACAGCTGTTGTGTTGTTAAACTAACCGCAACATCAATAATAAATTGAGATGATCTGATAGTATTCTCAATACTGCTTATGTATATAGATCTTGACTCATCTTTCATCTCAACCATCACATTTCTTAAATCAAAGCTGATTTGTTTTGATGTTTTATCCTGAATTTTTTTGAGAATGCTCATTGTACTCTTATAATCACTGCTAGCTTCCTGATGATAGCTTTGGGTTCTAATATGTAAGTAGGGACGCGACATACTTTTTCCTTCTCTGCCATCAAAAACAACCAAATCCTGGATCACCCTATTATGCGGAAATGATTGTTTTAAAAGTCCGATAACATTGGAGAGCATTTCTGCGTTTGCATTAGTATTCTTTTCTTTTTTAAGTAAAAACCTGTGAAGTTCCTGTGGATTTACCTCTTTGATAATGCACACTTTCTGACCATCCTCAAGTTCTTTGGTTTCTGTTTTTAGACAATCAAGCAAAACAAGGCTATCTAACGATCTCTGTATTTGCTGAACGCCTGTCTCCTTGGAATCTAAATTTCCTGTGCGCAAATCAATGGGGAATTCTTCACTGGATGAATGAAAATAAACTTCAAACTTCACCCCCAAAAGAGATTTTAAATCATTCTGTATTTGAATAAGGTTAAGTTCTGACCCACTATTTAATAAATCTAATAACTCAAGAATAGAAAACCATTGTTGTGTCGGTATCGTTAGTTCGTTTTCTTTAAACGAACCAAGGTAATTCTCCACATCGAGTTTTGCAGAATTGAATGAAATCCCTCGTACATACCCCCTATTTCCTGCAATTGACATACGAATAAAGGTCGTAGCGGGAATAGTATTTTGCATTTCTTTCTGATTCAGTGGATTAAAACTTTCTAGTTTCTCAACATCACATGCCGTGATAATAAATTCGACCCCATTACCCTGTAAGCTATGCCCTTCCTCATATTTCACTGCATTGGCAGCAGACAACATGACGAGTACAGATCTTAATTCCTCTATTCTTTCTTTTGATTTTATAGGGCCTATCCTTAAATCGGTTGTAGCCCCCTCCTCCCAGGATCGACTTGTCGATTGCTCAATTCGCATTAGCTCGTTTTCTTTTTCATCCAGATTTAAAAGATCACTTAACCTGGTTTTGACACTATGAATATAAGGCTTTTGCAATTTATCCAAGGTAGCTAACAACTCGATAATTTCTTTCATCTTTTAAATTCCAAGTAAAGTAAAAGGACTATTCCAAAATAGTTTTTGTATCTAAATTCCTGATTTTATTGATCAAGAAATTGAAAAATAACATAAAATGCAATATATAAAAAGCGCAATATTTATAATTTAAATACAACATGTGCTCTGCTTAATAAAAACTCCATGCCCCCATTGCGAAGCACAAAAATTGTTAAAATAACTGGTGATATTTTAAATGAATCAAATTACGTACAGAAAATGAAAGAGACTGGCTCAAAGAGATTTTTTTGATATACC
Organism: Legionella sp. PATHC039; assembly: GCF_026191275.1. Classification (NCBI taxonomy): domain Bacteria; kingdom Pseudomonadati; phylum Pseudomonadota; class Gammaproteobacteria; order Legionellales; family Legionellaceae; genus Legionella; species Legionella sp. PATHC039. Next base: position 3,288,560 of record NZ_JAPHOP010000001.1, on the reverse strand, counting down.
TGTATCGCCAACTGAAATAGACAGGGGATGTCTTCACAATTTATTTATTAAGGCTATTAAGGCAGGGTTTTAGTAGTACATTCGGAACCACATTTAATTTGGGCATTCGCTGCGATTTCTGCATCGCAAAGATTGGAATCAAGCAATCATCAAACAATTCAAAAAAATTTAAACTGTTAAACTCAATCGATTAAAAAATACGGAGCCCTGTTCAGGACTCCTGATAATCACACAGGTCCAACAAGAGATTGCTTTTCTTGACACGCTTCCTTACCTGCCAGTTGAGTTAATTGATTTTTGATATGCAGCCAGCTATTAAGATCATATTGGGAGCCTAAACTGAGTATGAAAGGTTTAAGAGCATACTGAATCAATAATTTATTGAGCTCGTCCATCACATAAGGAGCCAATGAATGATTATTGTATCTAGTGGTAGAATCCGCAAAGAAATGATGAAGTAAGGTCAACAAAGATTCAACCGTACTGGTTGTCCGTGCTTCACTTGCGAGCCCTCCTGCTTTATCTTCCCCTGCCTTGCCATGACGCAACCAGCTGAACCAACCATAAGCTTCACCGGGAGTAGTTCCTTCCATTTTTTTCTTCGTATAGTTGTCAACTGCTCTTGATAAGGCAGCAATCAGTTCCGTCCAAATTGATGCAGAAGAGTTATATTCTACTTTTTTTTTATCATTAGAAAGGGATACAGACGACACCTCCCCCTCGGTTTTTTCTTCTTTAACAGAAGTAAACAAAGTATTTTCTGAATTGGTATAGCTAAAGGAAGAAGGAGGTCTATGATTGATTTTTGGACGTTCGCTCGTTAGATGGGTCAATCGGGGTTTGAGTGACTCGGAATTGCCCTCCTTCGTAGGACTCTCTGATTCTCTATTTAAAGATTCTTGAGCTTTGATAGCTTCTTCTAATTTTGCCAAGAGCAACTCTGCTTTTCTTTTAGCAACCAAACCCTTAGGAATATCAGAAGGTTTATTGATAATAGGCTCTCGGCCGATATATTTTTCTCTCATATCCACTTCCCTATGTAATGATTTATGAATTTAAATGGTTCATTAATGTTAATGCAAGATGTTGTTTTCTTTCAAGGAATTAATCTCTTCTATCAGATCAGAAAACAGCAATAGAATGAAATTAAATATTTACTATTTAAGATTCGCCTTTACACATTAAGTCGTAATTTCTGTAGTTCACCAAGCATAATCTGATTAGTTTTTAAGATTAATTAATGTTTAATGGCAAAATGGTTCAACACAGTTTTTATTTTAAACAACTCAAGTTTTCAAAATGCGACAATTGAAGCAAAAAACAGATTGCAATGGTGCAGTCAAGCTAACTTGCACACCCCGGTTAAGCAACTATATTTATTTATATAAGTCAGGTAATAGCAACTTATAATGTCTTGCTTTTAACTGGGTTCGTGGAGTTGAGAGATTTAAAATGCCTAAGCTATCAGAAATGAATTCTGTTACAGTGTGGTTTGAGCCCGGTGTTGGCTCTGGTCATATCAATGCAACTATCGCTCGCATGAATGAGCTGTGTTTATTAGGATTTAGAGGTTCTTTTAATATTATTTATCTAAGTAACATGAAGCTTAGTGGGCCGAAGGAACAAATGGAGCTAATTGCACGCGGAGAATCATGTACCGACAAATATAGTTTAAGTTATGGTCAAGTCTTATCCTCGGGCGAGTATACACCTCCTGAGATAATAGAAAGACTTCTGGTGGAAAAATTTCCTCATCGAATTAAGCAATTTTTATTGAATGATGATGAAAAACTCTCAATACCTCCCGGTACGCATGATGAGTTATGTATCAGTGGCGCTGCCGATCAAACCAGTGAGGCGCCAGTGAATCCAAATGAAGTATCATTACTTAGAGTACAGATGGATATGGCTTTTGGTTGCAGTGTAATGATACAACTACAGCCTCCAAGATGGTTAGCAGGTGTATCTTATGTATGTCGCAGTGGCGGTGTAAGGGAAACTGTATCATCTCTACCACATAAGATAGATGATGAAATAAAGCAAGGTTTTAGAAGTATAGGGGCAATTGGCGCCAGACCCAATGTAGTTAAGATTGGCTGCTATGGCATCAGAAATATAACCAGTCCAAGTGTAATAAGCACTTTAGTGACTTTATCTAAAGCGAAAGAGTGCTGTGAAATATTAGAAATAGGATCGGAACCTTCGGTTGCAGATTCTACTAAAGAGGGGATACTAGGGAAAACCGATTTGGGTAAATTCTATGCTGAGATAGATTTAATGATTTGCGAAGGTCAAAACACGGCAACCGAATGTTTGGCATTAGGAGTGCCAGTATTGCACCTTCCCAAACCTCATGCAGGAAATATATATCCTAGTGATGGAGAATTACGAGATTTAGGTTTTAATATGCCCGAACATAAAAAGGTATATGATTCCGTCCACAACATGATTGCTCTTGCTCAAGATTTTACAACAGGGTCTGGTAATTTATGTGGCTCATTACAAAAAATTAGAGAACATGTTGATAGAGGTGCTTTGGCTCAATTGGCTGATAAAATTAATACTCGGCCCTCTGTTTTAGAAGACATATTAACCCGCTTGGGGATTCAGGTTGCAATTAAAGCAGCAGCTCCTGAAGTTGTACAACAAGTGGATATGAATCCAACAAAGCAAGTGAAAGAGGCTCTTGGTGCAGCAAAAAAGTTAGATTCAAACTTTCAAGATACGGGTTTTAAGACATTATTACCGTAAGCGTTCAAACCATTCTGTCAATTCGTTCTGCGGCAAAATTTTGTTTCTTATGTGCATCTGTAGAAATTGGTTATGCATAAATTTCAACTCTTTAATGATCAAGAAACTGACGCAGAAAAAAGGTTTTAATTAATCAAATCAAGCTCATAGTGTCGATTTTTAGCCGCATCTACTATTAAAAACAGACATGGACAGATGCTAAATTAAGCAAGCGGAGAGAATCATAAACTTATCTTTAAACAATTCTCGAGTAAAAATAATGGATAAATTGATTTAATATTTACGGGGGATAAAATCCAATACTTGCGTCAATATCTACTATACTATTAACATTTGATATCACTATAGTTCTTATCCGATTACTAAAAAATTATGGACTGGAATAAAAACCTCAAGGATTATGAGAGCAGACTCATTAACATCAAACCTTTTTTTAAAAAAGGTAAAATCGTTTCTGAGAAAAATATTGTCGCCCTTCTTGAAACAGCAATAAAACCTCATGACAAAGTCTGCCTGGAAGGAGACAATCAGAAACAGGCCGATTTTCTGGCACGCAGCCTATGTTCTGTAAATCCCCAAAAAATATACGGTTTACATATGCTGCAATCGGCTGTTACCTTATCGGAACATCTTGACTTGTTCGAACGAGGAATTGCTGAAAAAATTGATTTCGCGTTTGCTGGCCCACAATCGACTCGTTTGGCAATTATGATCCAGCGTAGTCAGATTAAGATAGGCAATATACATACTTACAATGAGCTTTATGCACGTTATGTGATGGATCTTACTCCCAATGTCGCCTTAATCACTGCAGAAAAAGCAGATTATTACGGTAATCTGTACACCGGTGCCAATACGGAAGAAACACCAAGTATCGTTGAAGCAACTGCTTTTAAAAATGGCCTGGTCATTGTACAAGCTAACGAAATCGTCAGGAAACTCCCAAGAATTGACATTCCAGGAGACTGGGTCGATGCCATCGTTAAAGCCCCATCTCCATCCTACATTGAACCCTTGTTTACAAGAGATCCCGCACTAATTGACGAAGTAAAAATCCTCATGGCCATGATGGTGATTAAAGGCATTTACGCTCCTTATCAAGTCAATAGATTAAATCATGGGGTTGGTTTTAACACTTGTGCAATTGAACTTATTCTTCCAACTTATGCCCAGTCTCTGGGTTTAAAAGGTAAAATATGCCAACATTGGATGGTCAATCCTCTGCCTACTTTAATACCTGCAATAGAAGCGGGATTTATCGAGTCTATCTTTTGTGTAGGAGGTGAGGTAGGGATGAATGAATTTATTCGCTCCAAACCAGACATCTTTTTTACTGGTCGAGATGGTTCATTACGTTCGAACCGCCTGTACGGGCAACTTGCCGGACATTATGGATGTGATGTATTTATTGGCGCAACCCTTCAAATGGATCCGCAAGCCAACAGTTCAACAGCTACCAAAGGTAGAATTGCCGGATTTGGCGGGGCACCCAATATGGGCTGTGATACGTTAGGAAGACGTCATTCTTCCTACGCTTGGCTAAAAGCTGGACAAGAAAAGAACTCTCATAATCCTGTAGCAATGCCTCGAGGACGTAAACTTGTGATACAAATGGTTGAAACATTTCAGGGGGCAGGCAAACCAACCTTTGTAGAAAAACTGGATGCATGGGAACTACAAAAAGAAATGCAAGCTGACCTCCCACCCATTATGATTTATGGTGATGATATCTCTCATGTCGTTACCGAAGAAGGGGTAGCCAATCTGTTATTATGTAAAAACTCAGAGGAGCGCGAACAAGCTATTCGCGGAATCGCCGGCTATACTCCGGTAGGTTTGAAACGTGATAAAGCAATAGTCGATGAACTGCGCCATCGTGGAATCATTCAACGACCAGAAGATTTGTGCATTTCATTAAAAGAAGCTGATCGTGATTTACTCGCTGCCAAAAACATCCATGATTTAGTGGAAATTTCGAATGGACTTTATACTCCTCCTAACAAATTCAGGAATTGGTAGACCTATTTATGGATAAATATCAATACACATTCAATTTGCCCCAAAAACTCCAAATATCTCCAATGATTAAAGTTGGAGTAGCCGGTTCAGGTAATTTGGAAGTGATTATTAAACCAAACTCTAACTTTGATAAAACCGATATTATTGTAAATACTGTAATCTCTGGTTTCCGAAATACCTGGGATGCAGTGATCGAACGCTTTGTTGAAGATTATCCTTATAGTGGGCTATCCATTACTCTTAACGACGCGGGTGCCACTCCCCCCGTCGTTTCCTTACGCCTGCGTCAAGCAATGGAAACCTACCAAACAGGATATCCTAAAAAGGATAGCTATACGGAAGCAAACGCTCGCACTAGAATTTATTCGTTAGTCGATGAAAACAGTTTTACAGAATTCTTACTCGATAAAGACACACCTAGCCCTACCCTGCCTCAGTTAAACATGCAAGTGGAAACTGATGATGGGGTCATCGTTGGCATCGCCAAAATGGATGGAGTTGATATAGCTATTGCATCGCAACAAAAAGATTTCATTGGCGGGTCAGTAGGAGAGATACATGGTGCCAAAATCAATGGTCTAATCAAGTATGCAATTAAACATCAACTGCCTGCAATCATTTTTTTGATTGACAGTGGTGGAGTCCGTTTGCAAGAAGCGAATGTAGGTGAGATTGAAATTTCTGAAATCATTCGCTCCATCCTGGATGCTCGCTCAGCCGGCATTAAAACCATAGGCGTTATTTGTGGCAATAATGGGGCCTTTGGTGGCATGGGGATCATCAGTGGCACTCTTGATTATCTTATCGTTAATCAAGGAGCACGTATTGGCATATCAGGAGCGGAAGTAATTCAGGCAGTAAAAGGAATTGAAGTATTTGATAGCAGTAATCGTCCATTAGTCTGGCGAGTCTATGGAGGTAGAACCCGCTTTCTTAAAGCCGATGTTCATGGGTATACCACCAATAAAACCAAGGATATTCGTCAGGCGATAAAAACTGCCCTTAAAATGCTCACCACTACCCCGTCCCTTAGTCTAAATTCTATTCTGGCAGAGCATGAACAACTGCAAAAACGCATTACCTCAGCTAAAAATTGCCGTGAGGAAAGTGAGTGGTTAAAAAATAATCGACCCGAATTGTATCAGCAAGACATATTCAATGTTTCTGATCAGCAATTCCTGGCATTGACTAATAAAGGGAAATAAATGATGCCCAATGAAAAAATAACTTTAAAACAATTAATCGATCATTGCTTTGACACAACAAAAACAACAATTAAACAGCAAATTGTTTTTGGAGCCGGGAAAATAGAAAACAAAAATTTCAACATTGTTGGCACCGTTGAAGACACCAGTTTCGGAGTTGACGAATCCATAGAAATGGCCCGATGTATTCTGGATATAATCAAAAATAACAACACAGATCCTATTGTCCTGTTGACTGATGTAGCCGGACAAAAATTATCAGTACGTGATGAATGGCTAGGAATGTATGCATACTTTGCTCATTTATTAAAGTGTTTGCATTTGGCACGCCAAAATGGCAATAAAATCATTACCCTCATATACAATCAAGCCATTGGCGGCAGTTTTATCGCATTTGGCATGATGGCAGACAGAATATATGCTTTGAAAAATGCTAAATTGGCAGTGATGTGGCTAGAGGGTATGTCCAAAGTGACCAAGATAGATATCGATGTGTTACGAAAAATCAGCGAAACATCTCCGGTATTCGCACCCGGTGTAGAAAATTTTAAAAAATTAGGAGGCTTACACCAGGTAGTTGATTTGGACGAAGTCACGCAGCAATTGCTATTGACACTCAAGGAGCCCAATATTAGCCATGATAATCGTGCCAAATTAGGCAAACAATATGGCGGGCGCAAAGAAGCCTATGACATTATAAAAGCCATAGAAAATCTATGAACTATCTCAGACATACTCTATGCTATCTTGATAAAAATACGACAACTGCAAGCTTACCCGCTCCTGAACAACTTGATTTACTCCAATATTGGTTAAAATGTGAATACCCCCTTATAGTAACCAGGCAGCCTGAAGATGTCCCCTGTGGACAAATCCAACTGGCTATTCCCTACTTTATCCCAACGCAAAACCAAAAATTACGCGCCAACTATATAGTGGATGACTCTTGGGTAATTGACACAAAAGCACTCCCTTCTCTGCAAGAGATATTCCCTTATTTAGAACTTGATACTAGTACCAAAATCCAGGTTTATGGGTCCTACTGCTGGCAACACCTAACCAGGGAGCAATATATTCAATCTTCTTCAGATCTGGATGTGCTGATATCTTATGAAAATCAATCACTCCTCACCTTGTCAGAATTACAAAAGCATATACAAAAAACGCTTAAAATTGATTGTATCGATGGTGAAATACGCTTTCCGGCCTTAGGAGACTGTTCTTGGACAGAATTGTTACAAATCCACTCCAGTGATTCCATTTTATTTAAAGCAGCTAAAAAAATATTTTTAGTGAAAAGAGAGAGCCTATATGCAAACTTTCCAGCACTCCTTGCCTAATCCATACAAAATTGCAAGATATTTTGCTAAAAAGGCAGTTCAAGCCCTGTATGATGAAGTGGCCCTATATCCAAAACCTGGGTTAGTGAGTTTCATTGATAGTGGGGCACATCAGGATATGAATGGGGATTTATTTTTTCGCAGTCTATTTGGCTTGCGTCATTATTTTTTCCAGGTTGGCCTACATACTGCCTTAGGATCTTCGCCAAAAAAACTGGTAACCTTTGGTTTGAATGCTGAAAAAACCATGCTAAAGATTACTGGGGGGATCAATACTCATCGAGGAGCTATATTTGCCCTTGGTATATTATGTACTTCGATTTGCAAATTAAGTGCAAAATATCATGCCTTTTCTGCCGAAGATCTGCATTACGCGATTATTGATCAATGGGCTCAATACCTGGAAAAGGAGCATCAAAACAGTGATACACATGGTACATTAGTAACGAAAAGATATGCTGTACCTGATGCCAAGCAAACTGCCATTCAAGGATATAAGGCTGTATTCCATACTTATAATGAGTTGTCGAACATTATTCACGATCAAACATTCTTTGGATTATTAGCATACCAACGTTTATTATTGGCTATTGACGACATCAATATCCTTTATCGCACAGGTCCCGAGGGATTAGAATTTGCCCGTTATCATGTTCAACAAGACATATGTCAAAACAATCGGGAAAAATCCATACAAAAAGCCATTGAACTGCATCAATTATTTTCCAAAAAAAACATAAGTCCCGGGGGCGTAGCAGATATGTTAGGCTTAATTTATTTTTTACGGCATGTTTTCTCAAGAGAAGCGAAATGAAAATATTATTTCTTTTTGCCGGGCAAGGTTATCATGCTGACAGTTTGTTTGATATTTTTCGAACTGATAAAAAGACAATCAACTATCTAAAGACAATGTCTTCTGCAGCTGAAATTGATTTTTTACAAAATAACCTGGAAATGACCAATCCATATTCTATTCAATCTATTATTGGCGCCTATCAGTTAACCCTTTTTTCAAGACTGCTGCCCCTCTTCACAAACCATCAAGTTGACCTGGCTGGTTACAGTTTAGGAGAAATCAGCGCTTTTTTAGGGAGCATTAATGCAAATCCTCGAGATTCCTTTAAATTATTCAGGTATCGCACCCAACTCATGACATCGATAGTTGATAACAATATCTTTGCAGAATACGATTTGTTGTCTGTCGTTGGAAAATTTATATTGGAAGAAATTCAACCTGTTATTGCAAAACATAACTGCTATATTGCTATTATCAATTCAGCACAACATGTGGTGATCGGCGGAAAAATTTCAGATCTCAGGCACTTGATCTCAGCTCTTTCTCAATACCCTATAAGTCATGCGAAATTTTTAGGAGTTTATCTGCCTTCTCATACGGATTTTTACTCTGATAAAAGCAAACAATTCCAGCAATTTCTGGATGAAAATTATGGTTTTTATTCTCTAAAATACCCTGTCATAAGCCCGCTAGAATTAAATAAAATATATAATGCCAAGCAAGAAAGGGCTTTGCTTGCCCAAGAACTATATACAACGCTTCAATGGCATAAAGTTTGCGCTTTAATCGGCGAATATCAGTATCATTTGATTATAGATCTCGGCCCTGGCGATTCCATGACTACTATCTTGAACAAAGCAAACACAGAATTGTTCAATACACCCCTAATTACTGCATCACATTACAATAGTTTAAAAGGACTTTGTAACGCCATAACATCGTTTAGCTCATCTTATCAATGAAATAATATTCACTAAATTTCGACCGGTTTAAAAATAAATTGACTTAATCATTTTGTACTTTCAATTCTATTGATTTATTAAAAAGAGATCTCTTACCATAGCGGCTTCGCTCCATCAAGCACAGGGATCTTCTTTGAAAAATTTGTTGTTTCTTGTTTTATTTATCCTAACTGATCCGCTGATGGCTAGGGAAAACCTGGTTTTTGCTGTTATTGGAGACTATGGTGCCAATTCTGCAGCGGAAGCCAAAGTAGCCAGCGTTCTCAAGTCAAAAAATCCCCAGTTTATCCTTACACTTGGAGATAATAATTACACTCACGGTTGCTGGAAAACCATTGATAAGAATGTGGGTAAATATTATCACGAATACATAGGCAATTATCAGGGAAAATACGGGAAAGGTTCTGATATCAATCGCTTTTTCCCTACTCTGGGTAACCATGATTGGCTTGCCCGAAAGACCTGTTTATATCAGGGTACATTACCTTATTTCAGTTATTTTACCCTTCCTGGAAACCAAAGTTATTATGATTTTGTTCGCGGCCCAATTCATTTTTTTGCCTTGGACAGTGACTCTCACGAACCGGATGGAAGCAAGGAAGGTTCAAAACAATATCAATGGTTAACTGAACAAGTACAACAATCAAAAGCTCCTTTTAAAATAGTCTATTTTCATCATGCTCCATTGAGTTCTGGTAAACATGGCTCCAATGCCCGTATGCAATGGAATTTTGCCTCTATGGGTATTGATGTGGTTATGAGTGGTCATGATCATCATTACGAGCGTATCGAACGCAACGGGATTGTTTATTTTGTCAATGGAGTCGGAGGAGCTGAGCTTTATTCCTATAAAAAATGGGTAGAAGGAAGCAAATTTTTTTACTCTAAACACCACGGATTTATGCTGATAACAGCTTTGGAACATGCCATGAAAATCCAATTCATCAATGAAAATGATGAAATTAAGGATGATATAGTCATTCAAGAAAAAAAGAAAAATTCACCAGCACGCATTGTTTTCGAAGATCCGGAGTTTTTTACTTTAATCATGAACCGAGCGATTCATCATAAAGCAACCATTCGGGGATGCAGTTAGGAACAAGCAAAAAAATTGATTGAATCCAAAATGATTAATTTTTATTTTGATAACCTGGGAACAGATAGTCTGACTCGAAATGCAAGGCTATGTGAATTATTTGCCGCAAAGATTTTCACAAAAACATCCATTGAAACCTGGTTTGCTGCCAGACTTTCTTTGACTAATGTTGATTTGTCTCAAGCATTAAGAACTCTGGGATTTTCTGATCAACGTTCTGGAGTAATGAGCGCACCGGTTCTAAAAAATCAAACCGCTATGGTGGCTGGCCAGGTTGGATTTTTCCCAATCCATAAATCCTCACCGGCACCAGTAACAAATAAATCTCCTGCTCCAACCCAGGAGCTGACTGCAAAAAAATCATCTGTTCCTACTCTTCCATCTATAGTAAAAAAACCATCTACTCCGCTTTCAGAACCTATCGGAAAAAAACTATTTACTCCAACTCTAGCACTTCTAGGGAATGGATTACCCATTTATACCCCAGAGAAACCCTCTGTAAAAACGCTTCCTCCTCTAAAAGGAGTGCGCCTTACATCACTCCCCTAGAGTTCATGATATATCTATTGTGCTGGCTGATAATTAATTTTTTAGCCTGAAACTCCTAAAGCAAGGATCCTGAAACAGATTCATAGAAAAATCTAACTCACTCAAAACCTTTCTCTATACTTTACTTTCTGCTGCCTAAGATTAATCTTGCTTTGGTTTCGCTAAATTCAGTAACAAATCCATATCTAGAATTCCTGAAAGTAGAGATTCAAGATAACTTACTTTATGCTAATATTGATTAAATATTGCAAGGATAGAACTCAAATTGACGATCATGATGAACAAAGACAAACATTCATTGCTTGCTATAGCAGCAGCTGAGGTTCCCCCTCGCACTAAACCTTCCATTTATCCGGAACCGTTTGCATCCATGATGACTGGTCGTCAAAAACATGCATTAGGGGATTTTTTCGGAATAAAGAATTTTGGCGTCAACTTAACAAGATTAGCTCCTGGAGCACAATCTGCGTTGCTACATAAACATAAATTACAGGAAGAGTTTGTTTTTATCCTCAAAGGGCAGCCAACATTAGTCACTGAAACTGCTGACATTCAATTACATCCCGGAATGTGTGCTGGATTTACTCCAGATGGCACAGCACATCAATTGGTCAATCGGACAGCTGATGAAGTGGTTTATCTTGAAATAGGAGATCGAACCCAGAGCGATGAAGTAAATTATCCTGCCGATGATCTGGCAGCAGTCTTTGGTAATGATGGGCAATGGCATTTTATGCATAAAAATGGAATGCCGTATTAATAACAAATAATTAGAAAGAAAAAATTATGATAACTAACAACATAAGATTTAATTGGATTATCTTTATTCTATTTATTGGTTTATTAAATTTAGCCAATATTAATGAACTTCATGCAGATGAAACTGGAGAGCAAAGTCAATTTAATTTAGAGAGTTATTCTCCCCAAACAAAGAAATTATGCCAAACAGTAGCTCATATATCAGTACCAAGCCAAAACCAGCTTGATGAGGCCAGTAAAACCTCACTAAAAAACTGTGATGCTCTTGATCTCTATTATGGTTTTAATGCCGCCCCCGATTATGACAAAGCCTTTCAATGCGCATTAATGAATAAAGATTATAATGTTCTGGTTATGGCCTACGCCAATGGTAGAGGAGTAACATTTAATCCTGATCTTGCCATGCATTTTGCCTGCATGATGGAAGATGCCGCCCCAGCGGAAATGGATGGCCGTATTGCCCATCTCGCACAGATAAAAGAGGGTAATAAGAAAACTTATTTTGATATTTGTGATGACATTACCAGTGGGTATATGATGGGTTGGTGCTCTTCTATCGATCAGCGCCTGGAAGATGTAAAACGCAATAAAAAAATTAATGCCTTAGTCAGTCAGTGGACTGCTCAAGAACAATTATTATATCAGCAGGTTAGAAAAACTGCCGAAGTGTATATCCGTGATCATTCGATGAATGAAATTGATTTATCAGGAGCTGCCAGAGGAGCATTCGCCATCAATGCGCAATTAGGTCTAAATCAACGCTTGTTTGAGCTGTTACAAAAAGTAGATCGCTGTGAGACTCCTCTCGTAACAACAAAGCAATATGAGGAAATGGATAAGCAATTGAATAATATATATAAAAAATTGATGGCAGATACTTCATCCTTTCAGTACACAACGGTTACCAAAGAAGGCATTAAAAAAACCGAGATAGACTGGATTCAATATAGGGATGCCTGGGTTCAACTGGCTCGTGTGAAATGCCCCAAGATTAGCGCGGAAAGCTGGCAAGTGCTTTTGATTCAAGACCGCATTAAATTGCTCAATGAAATTCTTGAGCTGGCTGAATAAATAATGTTTCTTTCTATCAAAGAAAGCGAGTAATCAATGACTCGAAATTCAGTTAAAACAGTATGTATCTTTTTATCAATAATCCTTTATGTCATTGCCCTATGCTTGCCTGCGGCAATAATACCTGATTTTGAACGAGGGATACATCAAACGCATTATGGATTTGAAATCTTAATAACAGGATGGATGGGTTTTCTAGCATGGCAACCTGCTTGGCTGGCAAACCTTTTGTATCTATTTTCATTACTTACCTATGGCTCTAAAAGCAGTTATCGTTTTGCTACCGCCGCTTTTCTTATGGCATTGGTTTCACCTTTTATTCTTGTAGAAAAATTATTAATCGGATTTTACGTGTGGCTTGTCAGTTTTGCTGTGCTACTGTATGGGAATAATTTGCATGAAATCACTACAGAGTAGATTTAAGATTACCAAGTTCATTCCTTGTCTATAGAACATCTCCAGAATCATTAAAGCCTCATTTCTTGACATGAGGCTTATTGTAAGCTTGCTTGGAAAAATCATTCTATATATTGGATGCAGCTACATATTGGATGCAGCTACTTTTTTAAAGCGATCATGTCCAATGAAACGAGCACCAGGACCTTCATGGGTGATATCCTGCGCTTGATGAGTCAAGATAGAAATGGTATCAATGATGTTTCCTTTTTTAGTGAAATTGCCACTAAAATTTAATACAGAACCACATCAGGATAAACAACACCGAAGGTTACAGTGTTCCCTACCGCATCGGTCTTTTTTGGCCAATTGCCTGCGGACAAGATTAAGAGTCGCTCAATATCCTAAAACTGAATTTGGTGGTTCTAGCCAATCCCACTGCAGTGAAACAAAGTATGGGGATAGCTACACTAAATGGCCCGGGCATCCATTGAGCTGTCAAAACACCAATCAGGCCCGCGAGACCGAACTGACAAGCACCCAACAAAGCGGTAACGACACCAGCTTGCTGTTCAAAATCCTTTAAAGCAAGCGCCGTTGCTGTGCCCATGCTAATACCAATACCCATAGTCAAGCAAAGCATGGGAAGCATAAAACTTAAAATGCTGCATTGACGAAGATTAAGAGCCAGCATAAAAAAGCATGACAGTGTCATTAAAACCAAGCCCCAACGCACTATGCTCTCCAATGGGTGAGAATAAGTAAGTCGTGCGGCCATCATATTGGCAACAAACACAGTCATTGCATTCAAACCAAACCAGAAACCATATTCAGTCGCACTCAGGTGCAGTTGTGTGATCAAAATACCTGGTGATTGAGCACAAAACAAGTACAATCCCAGCAAACTGGCTGATGCAACCCATGTGTATTGGCGAAAGTCCGAGTTACTTATTATCTGCCTCATCACTTGGTGCACCCTCATCTGGGGCAGCTCGGGTTTGGGATAGTGATAATCAGGGATGCAACGGAAGGCTATGCCACTCATTAATAACCCAAGCAAGGTTAAAAAGTAGAATCCACTATGCCAATCTTGCGTCATATCCAACAATAATCCCCCAATGACTGGAGCAGAACTGGCAACCATCGAATTCGTCCCAGACAGGATACTAAACAAGCGGGCACAGGTGCCCGTTGAAAAATTATCTCGAACGATAATAAAGCATAGTAAATAGGTTCCACAGGCACCAGCTGCCTGGATGATACGTGCAAAAATCAATACCGGTACTGACGGAGCTAACGCAGAGATCAACGACCCTGCAAAAAAAAGAAGTGCCGTACTCAAAGCCATCTGTCTTCGTCCAAAACGATCAGCCAAAGGTCCAACCAATAGCTGCCCCAAAGCTACAGTGAGCATAAACAAATAAAGGGTAGCTTGCATCGTTGTACTGTCAGTACTGAAATAACGACTCATTTCCGGAATTGCGGGCACAAAAACATCCATAGCAAAGGAAATGCTGATAATGAGTGGAAATAATCGAAAAAGACTTTGCCTTTCTGTCCAGCCAATAAAATTCAATTAATGGTGTTCCTGTTAAAATATTATTTATGAAAAATATAAACTGCACTTAATTGTAACAGATTTACACTCAATGTTATAAAATTGCTGATTCAACAGATGTTATTCAATTAATTATTGGTAGTCCAAACATAAAAATTCTGGACTACCTTAAAACATAAGGAATAACGAAGTGAGCAAGAGGCTTTAGCCAAAATAAATGATCGGGAACATAGAAAAATGCACCAATTGCCAGAAAGATTGTTTTGGGTAATCAGTCGACATACTTATATTGATTTATGCTTTTCCATTTCTCTGGCAAAACGATCCAGAAATCCTTGCAGAAAATTTCGGGTAGACTCTATGGTAATAGAAAAATTGTTATCAATCAGTCCATCTTTATAAACAAGATAAATTTCAGGCTGCCCAAAACAAACGCCATCGATTGCAACCATTATGCTTCGCAAATGCGATTGAGCAACAGCGGTTCCAATAGCTCCCGGACTCGTTCCAATAGCTGCCATGAGTTTGCCTGCCCATACATTTTTTCCGTATGGCCTGGTCCCCCAATCTATAATATTCTTCAATACACCGGGTATCGAACGGTTATATTCAGGTGTCACGAATAAAACGGCATCTGCCTCAGTAATTTCTTTTTTAAACCGAATGACTGAGTCAGGTAAATTATTATCAAAATCCTGGTTATAAAGAGGAATATCATCTATTTTAATATGAGATAGCTGAAATGTAGGATGCTGAAGCTTGTCCATAGCAAATGCTAATTTACGATTAAAAGACTCTTTACGAAGGCTTCCGACAATAACCGCTACGTTGAACATAAATTTTTCCTTAAATTTATTGATACAAAATGAATTAATCGATTTATCAATGATTATGCATTAAAAAGCAGTTATTAAACAAGACGTATTCATGTTGCGCCAGTATTCAAAAAACATTAATAAATTATTGATATATAAGGAATTCATAATGGGCATACTAATTGATGGTATTTGGCACGATGAAAACAATATAAACACGGACAAAGAAGGACGTTTTGTTCGTGCTGAATCAGGTTTCCGTCAGCACATTACTGCAAGTGGAGAGAGTGGGTTTAAAGCAGAGCCTGATCGATATCATTTATACCTGTCCTATGCTTGTCCCTGGGCATGCCGAACGTTAATCATGAGAAAACTGAAAGGATTGGAAAAAATTATTTCTGTTTCTTTTTCAGATCCAGTCATGGGTAAAAATGGCTGGAGTTACGGCGAATCAGGTAATGAAACAACCGATGAAATCAATCATATCCTTTATCTCAAAGAGTTGTATTTGCTTGCCAGAAAAGATTATACCGGTAGAGTAACAGTTCCTGTTTTATGGGACAAAAAAAAGAAAACGATAGTCAATAATGAATCATCAGAAATCATGCGCATGTTGAATAGCGAATTTAATGCCTTTAGTTCTACAGATCATGACTATTATCCAAAACAATGGCGCCAAAAAATTGATGAGATTAACCAGCTTGTCTATGAAAATATTAACAACGGTGTTTACAAATGCGGCTTCGCTAAATCCCAAAAAGCTTATGAAGAAGCATTTGATGCGTTATTTAATACCTTAAATCAAATAGAAAACATATTGGCAACACAGCGATATTTGATAGGAGAGCAACTAACCGAAGCCGACTGGCGTTTATTTACAACATTAATTCGGTTCGATGCAGTGTATCATGGTCACTTCAAATGCAACTTGCAGCGGATTATCGACTATCCGCATTTATCCAATTATTTACGAGAGCTCTATCAATTTCCTGGTATAAAAGAAACCGTAAATTTTAATCATATCAAGCAACATTATTATCGGAGTCATTTAAGCATTAATCCTACCGGAATTGTTCCCAAGGGTCCAAAATTAAATTTGGATAAACCACATAACCGCCATGAATTTTAATAAATTTTTCAATAGCTAGAAATAAGGATAAAAAAACCATGCAAAAAATCACTCCTTGTCTATGGTTCGATGATAAAGCCGAATAAGCAGTGACATATTATATCTCGATTTTCAAAAATGGGAGTATTGAAAAAATTTCTTACTATGGCAAAGAAGGATTTGAATTCCATAAAAAACCAGCAGGCAGTGTGATGACAATCCTCTTCACTTTGAATGAACAACAATACGTGGCACTTAATGGCGGCCCTGAGTTTCAATTTAACGAATCCATCTCACTGATGGTCAATTGCGATACGCAAGACGAGTTGGATTACTTCTGGAAGGAACTCTCAGCGGATGGAGAAGAAGGTCCTTGTGGCTGGCTTAAAGACAAATTTGGGTTATCTTGGCAGATAGTTCCCAATATCCTGGCTAAATTGCTGAGTGACCATCAAAAGTCAGAAAAAGTAATGAGAGTGCTTCTGCAAATGAAAAAGCTGGATATCGCAAAGTTGAAAGCTGTAGCAGAATAAGATGTTAACGAAAAATCCCAAAATCAAGGCAATAAATGACTTTTAGCAAAGAAATTGGGGGCTACAAGTCTTGCAATAATCAACCTATCAAGGAGAATACATGAAACCGCTAATACCTTACCTTCTTTTCAACGGTACCTGTCGAGAAGCAATGACATTTTATCAGAATTGTTTTGGAGGAGAATTGGAACTAATGGCGTATGGTGATTCCCCTGAAGGGGCTTCTGATAAAAAAGCCGATAAAAACGACATCATGCATGCTTGTTTAAGACAAGGTAATTTCACTCTGATGGCATCTGATTGGCCAGGTGGCGAAGCAAAGCAAGGCAATAATGTGCATCTCAACATTGATTGCAGCACAAAATCAGAAATTGAAGCCCTGTTTAAAAAACTCAGTCAGGAAGGAACGGTAGTGCAAGCACTCGCCGATACATTTTGGGGTGCGCACTTTGGTATGCTGATTGATAGGTATAACATACACTGGATGTTAAATTATTCTTTGAAGCAATAGAAATCAAAATACAAAAAAGTCTGATCGACAATTTTTAATCAATTGATGTCATTTCACTAACCAGTAAAGTAAATCGTAACCGTACACGGGGTATGCAAATTTTTCTGTTTATAAGCCTATTTATTTGAGTTGTCTTTCCCGCGAAGGCGGGAAGCTAACTAAAAATAAACCCTTGTGCTAGCTTTATGGATAGATTCCCGCCTTCGCGGGAAAGACAGAGGACCTAATATTCCTTAATTACATACCCCATGAACGTAAACAGTAAATCCCATGTGACCAGCAAAAAGCTCATCATACAGAGATTTACTTCATGTCATTATTTACGGTCATAAATACATGAGATGGTTTCTTGTTTAATATCATCCAAGGTATTTCCTGTTTGAAAATGCTGCCCTTTGACCACCAGTTGCTCTTGCTCCAATGCCATGGAAACCTTACTAAAAAACACATTCAAACTACCGCTTTCATTGATAAACAAATGATAATTAATAAAAATTAAAGCTGTGTTATCTTGACTCCATTTCACTGTGGTGCTGCCGCTTTCAGATAAAGATAAGCGAGAGGATGACTCTGCTCGAACTTCGCCCGGAATATATTTTTCTTCCATAAATCCATAGGAAATAGAAATGTGTTCTCGAGTATGCTTGATAGTTAGGTCCACAGCCGGATTACTATCACATTGCCCGCTCCACCTGCCAGAAAAATCTATTTGATTTTTTTTGATTTCACCATGAACCCTATATCTCAGTTTGTTATTATTTCTTAAATCATTCTTATTCTCAAACCAGGGAAGAGCTGAAGCCTGATTCATAAAACCGACGAAAAAGAATAAAACTATAAAAAAATGTCTTATCATTTCTGACTTCCTTATCAGTAGGTAGGTTTGTACAGAATAATACTTTTTCTGTCTCGCAGAAAACGAATTTATAATATCATTGCAATCTACTTTTTAAGGAGTATCCACGGAAATAGCAATTCAGGTTCCTTGCTTTTGACACAACTCTTACAACATAGCGTGGTTTTGCTTTGGTATAAGATGTAATTCGAGAAATCCGCTGGAAAGTGATATCCCGTTACCCCGAAACCAAATATTGTCGCTTTCACAGACTATTGGTATGGCTTTTATCAGACAATTTGCTGACAGCATACGTTATAGCTAAAGCAGCTCCTCCAAATAGGCCCCACTTTAGTGCTTTCGACGCATAAGAACTGTTGCTCTTTTCTATCCTGGGATCACTTTCTTTTTTTAAATAACCATGATCCATTTGTTGCGACATATTCTCGATGACGTCTATTAAATACTGAATAATATCTTCTGGCTTTGCAGGATCTTCAGCGTTACCCATCTGGATAAAATTTTTTTGACTATGAAAATAAGCATCCGGGTTCATTGGAGAAAGAGTGTTGCCCAGAAAATCCTCTAATAAAATACCTACCGTATCATCACCATTGATTTGTTTGTTCACCAACTCTTCTTCCAAACACTCAATGGGCAACTTTAATAAATAAAATCGCAGGTATTGCAATACCATCACATGTTCATTGGGTGTTAAATCGCCTTCTTTACGTTCAGTTGGAATCCCAAAAAACAGATTATAATTAGATTCGAAGTAAGATTTTATGGCCGTTTTTTGCTGAGCTGATAACCCCATACTGAGCTTCCTCCAATAGCAGTAAAGTCTAAATAATGCAAAGCAAAGCTTAACAGAATACAGAGTGATCTCAAATCCTTCATGATGACCCTACAATGAATTTTATGTCCAAATTATAAATAACCAAATAAAAATAATGATTTTGCCTTATTTGAAAAAATATTTACTGACTGGACTTTGGCATTTAATCAAAAAAAACTGGCACCAACCTGTGCTTTATTTTCAAAATCGTTAATTGCCAATTATCAGGGTGCTCCGCAAAAAAATTACACGTCTATTTGTCATGGCTTTAAAAAAATATTTCAGCAAACAAGGAAAAATTACCAATATCATTTTAAATTAAAACAGGTCTATCGCTCAGGCCATCTCGCGGTTGCAAGAATTACCTGGTACTTACAAATATTTGAGCAGGGAAAACTCATTTTCGAGACGCAAGATGAAGGATTAGATGTCTTTCTAAAAGATGCACAAAATCAATGGAAAACTATCAATTTCATAGGATACCCTGTCCTTGGTAATCTCAATGAAAAACACTAAAACAAGATGGCATAATAAATTGTAATATGCTCTTTGATTGATCTTTTTGTATTTTATCAATATAATAGCCACCCTATTTATTTGATGAGAATTAGAATGATCACTGAAATTGAAACATTACTAAAAAAGGCAGGATTTACTTATGTAGGGAATGGCAGAGGTTTGGGGGAATTTGAAAAATATGAAAATCACCTCTACCATAAAAATGGTTATGGCTCAATACAACAGATCCAATTGGCTTTGGACAGAGAGAATGACACGGTGAGACCAGTGTTCTCAAAAAATGTTCCAATAGAGCTACGTGACAGTATTTATGAACTCATGAAAAACCCATCTGAAAAAAATTCGTTAAAATTCAATTGATATTAGAGTTTCAGCCATAATTTCATTAAATGGCCAACTGCAGATTGTTAGGTTTTATTAGAAAAGTTTTAAATAACTAAAGCATAAGACCTAACCTGCTTTTTTGTTAGCATGATATAATTAATGTGCAGATAACTTGTCGAATCCATGCAATAAAATTTTGCTTGTTTTACGAAAAAATAATGAAACCCATAGCACATATCGCAGATAAAGAAATAATATCTATCCCTGTTAAAGAATGCGGCGAAGAGCTCATTGATCTTAAAAGCCAAAATATTATTGTTTATGGGCCCCCTCCAGAAACCCCTTTAACTGCAAATGACTATACCAAAATACGTAAAACTGTATATCAAAAATTATGCTTGGCACAAAATGATCTACCCTATGGCTGGCGCTTTAGATTATATGAAGGATTGCGTAGTCTGACTGTTCAGGAAATTCTGTTTAACCAACAACGTGATAACCTGCGTCAAAGCAAACAGTACGATTCCTATGAGGATTTATTTAATGAAACCTGTCGTCTGGTTTCTCCAGTAATCCATTTGGATGGGACAGCTAATATACCACCGCATAGCACCGGGGCCGCAATCGATATTGAACTCATTGATAGCTATGGCAATTTGGTTAATCTTGGAATGGCTGCAAAGGACTGGTTAATTGTTGATCCTGATTTAAGTGAAACCTATTCAAAACTTATTTCTGAAGAAGCTATGCAAAATCGTATTCTGATGCTGAAAATAATGGCTAAGCATGGTTTTGTTAATTACCCCAGAGAATGGTGGCATTTTTCCTATGGAGATCGCCTATGGGCCTATATGACAGAACATTCTACTGCCATCTATGGTGCTATCATAAATAATTAAGCCAATGTGGCAATGCCTGCCATTCTTGAACTGGGTTAATTATTTGATTATTCTATCAACATTACCTTAAAGAATATCTCTTATGACCCCATCTATTTCGCTTATTACCTCCTATTCTTTATTACCCGCCATATTGATGTTAATTGGTGGGGGCATCGCGAGCCTTTACCGTCCAGGTGGTTCAATAATCAGTGCCACCCAACATTTTGCAGCAGGTGTTGTTTTTGCTGCTGTAGCAAAAGAACTGCTACCCAAAATCGGAGCATACCATGATCCTGTTGCTCTTATTATCGGCTTTTCGGTAGGCATTCTGGGCATGTTATTCCTAAAATGGTTGGCTAACAGGCTCGAGGATCTTGAACAAAAAAACAGGTCTATCCTGGGGATTATTAACCGCAGTTGGAATTGATTTATTAATAGACGGTATTTTAATTGGGGTTGCTTTTTTGGCTGGTGAACGAGAAGGAGTTCTTATCGCTATTGCCCTTGCCATTGAAATTTTCTTTTTGGGATTATCGACAACTGCCACTTTAGGAGTAAGGCAGGTGAGCGTACCAATTTGTCTGTTAACCAGCCTCATTTTAGCTATATTGATCCCTGTGGGAGCTGCTCTGGGTGCCAGTTTATTAATTCATTTACCGCTATCGATTACCAATGGAATTTTATCATTTGGTGTTGCGGCATTACTTTATCTGGTCACTGAGGAATTATTGCTTGAAGCCCATGAAGTTCGTGAAACCCCTTATATTACTTTATGTTTTTTCATTGGGTTTCTGCTGATTTTATTGTTAGAAGGGCTGGCCGCATAGCGATAAGCAGGCCTTTTAATAACAAAGATAAGTTCTGATGGGCTGAACCTGCCTGGAAAAGCCAATACAAATCACTTTTCTATAGTCTAAAAATTAAATTTTCCTCCATTCTTTTTAACTCCGCTTGATCAAGGGGGAAGTCCACAGTCCAAGGTTTTATTGGCTGGGGAAGATTTGTTTCAGTACAGTAAGTTTTCAACTCTTGCGCGGAAATATGATCGATACCAAACGTCTTAACAAGTATTTGCACCGCCTCCTCAAAACTGGTTAAAGTTTTTTGAATGACTTCATCGCCATCATGTTTTGAAAATTTCAATTGATTCGATTGAGCGTCCCAAACCAAGGATTTACGTCCATATTCCGTAATAGATCCAACAACCGTTTTATTGTCTCGAATAGAAATTGTATCCGGGTAACGTTCCAATTTGAGTAAGTTCATCTCTACCGTTTTGAGATCTATGGGGAGCAAATCAGTCTGCATCAAGCGAAACCACCCTTGACTTGTTTTTCTCTCCAGAACATGCACACCATCATGTTTATAAAATTTAAACTCTTCTTTACCTTGTAAAATGGACTCGTCTTTTTCTGTTATCAATATTGGGAGCCTTGGAGCAGAAGCGCCCAATCCCGGATCCAGAAGAAATTTTTTGTCTCCAAGAGTCACTACTAAAACAAGATGAGTAGCAGGTATCGCAAGTACCTTAGGGGAATTCACAGGTTCGCCAACAAGAACACGCGCCGCACAATATTCCGTCTTAAATCCCAATTGCACTAATGCATCAAACAACAGACCCGCACTTTGGTAACAATACCCTCCATGCTCTGAAGAAAGCAGCTTTGTATAATTAAAAAAAGACAAGGATTGTCTTTGGACAGGATGTTGATTAGCAATTCTGCGTAATTCAAAATTGGAATAAGGAAAAACTTTAATATGTGCTAAATAAATACTGTTTAAGTATTTAATCTGTTCTTCGGGGGGTAAATCAGATAATAATTGAAAACCTAATTTTAATTTTTGGAGATATTCCTTTAAGTCGATGGGTTTCATATAAAACTAAATCATATTACTTCTTTGCATCATATCTGGTTTAACTTTAAAAATAAAGTGTTTAATTAGAACAAAAATCAAGGGTTCCATAGAACCCTTTGCTTGCAACCCAAACAGAATAGAAAGAAACCTTTGGTTTCAGCAGCCCAGTTATCCAGTTAAGCCAGCTTATTGGATATTTCTGTTTTTAGGACTTCCAGGCTATTCGCAAATTCACCCATTTTTTCAGAAGAATCTGTTTTTATATTTTCTTTGCCAGAAAAGAAAACTCCTACATATCCTTTTGCGGATGAAAAGTGTACAACCAATGCAGGAATAACTGCCAAGGTTGCAATAACTCCTATAATTCTTCTGACAAAATCAGGATAGCCATGCCAACCACGATGAGTTGATAAAACAGGGCTGGCCTCCTCAAGAACCTGCTTACACTTCTTTTCAAATTTTTGAAATGATTGAGGAGTGATATCATCCATAAAAAAATCATTTCCTACTGTGGATAAATCATTAATTAGTGCTTGCATGACATTGGTTGCTTCGTGAAGAGTACCATATTTTTTATTCAGCAATTCCGCTTTTCTTTGTAATTCGTCTAATAACTTATTGAATGAATTTTGATACGGCATAATTTGAGAACGCAACATCTGCTGATTATGTCGTTGTTTTGCACGTAGTTGATCTTCTTGAGTAAAAAATTTTTCGAGGTGTGGGCAATACTTTAAAATCAATGCGATTAATTTTAAATCCCCATTATTTATCGCCTGGGTTAAATGAACCTTGTTGAATTGGTCTTTATAAGCAATGTTGGATTTAAAATGGTCTTCCATGCGCTGATAGTAGGTATCAAATAAGGCAATTATCTTTGATGCCTTTACAGGGTCAGTTTTATCATAACATCGCGCCCAATCAAGTGCGGTTCGTCCCCCAGTTGGGGTTTCTCCAATTTTATATCGATGACTCCCAGACACTTTTGTTCTGACATGAATATCAGCACCTGAATCCATTAAATATTCCACGATATCCACATAGCCATTGGCACAAGCCCAAAGCAACGGAGTTTGTTGGAAAGAGTCTTTGGATTCCAATAAATCCGGTCTATGTTCTATAATGATTTTAACCAGCTCAAAATCTCCTTTTTTTGCTGCCTGAATTAAATCATTCCCCTCAATATTCAACGCATGACGAGAGTCCGCTTTGAGAAATGCTCGAATCAAATCAATATGAACCGGTGTACTCTTTATCACTGAAATAAAAACGGATGGGAAAACAAGATTGGCATAGTTTTCAATTAAAAGTTTTGCATGTTCGTATTTCTTTTTTTGAATCACTTCGCTTAAGATTTGTGACTTTTGATATTTCGTCAGGTAACGAACTTTTGACGCCACAGCTTCAGCTATCCCTTCGTCATTCACTTCTTTATCTAGCAGAACTTTTATCTGTTGAAACTCTCTTGATTTATCAATATAAGATTGTCTTTGATTATAAAAAATTTCAAAATTTTCAGACGAAATTTTCTTTTGCTGCTCCAAACTTCTTATATTTCCCTCTTCATTAATAGAACTGGTGCTCCAACAAAGACGTCCTCCCATCACGATATAATTGGAATCCTGGAGCAATTGAGCACTGCATGCTATTCTTAGTTCATCAAAATGTTCAGCATCAATATGAGCCAAGACGATACCATAAGTTGATTCAGCAATAGACGCGTATTCTGCAGAAGACAGCTCAAATTCATCGGCCATCATTCTCATAAACGCTTGTTCATCAGTACATAATTGTAATACCAAATTATTCAACGTCCCCCTGTCTTCAAACAAACCCAGGAATTTTTTTGCCTTTTCTTTGTTTTTTAAACGCAACTGCAAAGAACACAAATAGAGAAACGTTTGTAAAATAAACAACTGATAGGTGTTCCTGCGTTTACATCCTGATTCAGAATCATCATTAGTGCTTTCGTTACATTTATCAAAAGCCTGACTGTAGACATCTGCAAATGTTTTTTGCTTGGTTTCTGATTGTTCACTCAGCAAATGCGCTTGTTTAAATATTGATTTAATTGCATCGACTATCTCTTCCTTTTGCCAGGTACTAAAGTCTTCGTTATCTCCAAATGCAGCGACCAAATTGCTTTCCATGACTTCGAAAACAGCTGATTGTTGATTTTCTAAAGAGGTATCCTGTTTTTGCAGAATTTCATAAACCGCTTTAAATAAAGCTTTAGGATCTTTATTATCTTTTTTGCATAAGTAATCGATGGGGTTTGCGCCCAGTTTTCCCAGCGCATCAGCAATAAGGTCCAAGTTATCCTCTGCAGCAGGCTTTTGCACAAGAGACAATGCATCCAAGCATTGATTAATGTTGGACTGGGCAAGTAATTGCTTGTAGCGCGATTCTCCGGGGTTTATAAGACTCATTACGTTTGGCAAATCAAATTGTCGGACTCTGTCAGGATACACCGTTACAACAAATTCGCTCTTTGATACGATGATTTCATCGCTATGACTAAAATCATTTTTCATCTCTTCAATGCTTGGATTTCCTTTTCTGAAAGCGAGAGCTTGCTCTTTCAACTCATTAAGATTTTCTATGATCGTTTCAAGAAATAGCTGCTCATCCACACGAATTTCAGTAGACGATTTGAGACCATTTAATTCATGAATCAGATTTGAGAACAATTCGGTAAAGGGTTTTACAGAGTGACGACCTCCGGATTTCTGCTTTCCATAAAAAAAAGTTCTTCTTTCCAGATCTGATTTACACGTATTATCGCCAAATAAATAAAGAAAAATTGGCTTGGTTTCATCGGCAGTAAAATTGCAGGAGATACTGGCCGCGCCTGTTAAAGGCACAATTATTGATAGCTCACCTGATTTATCTAAATGAACAAAGGGGTATTTTTCGAATATTTTGGCTAATTGTTCTTTCAATTTCGCTATACTCTTTCATATTAAGCTTTTTTGGCACCATTGTAATATAGTTTGCTTAAGACAAAATTAATAACACTGTGGGCATAAATAAGCCCAGTAAAAACCTCTTGTTGTCTCTGTCAGCAAGAAAATTCCAAGATTTGAAAAATGAATAACTTGCCTATTATTTACAAACACTGCCAATTTTTTTAATATCCGCTGATTCAATAACAAGGAGTTTCCAGTGGCTTTTCAAAGATCATTTTTTTCTCATATCGAAGACGATTGGCGTTATTATCAAAACATTCGTGCAAAATATTCTGAGGCTATACCCATACCACAAAGAAAATATTTCGAACCCATTCATTCCATAGATTCATTCACCACATTAGCAGTACGGCCTATTGAAAAACCTCTTTGGCTTGGTATTCACACAGCAGGTTTTTTGCTGAAGGCGATAATCCACTTAGTAGGGGCATTAGTTCTTTCACCATTTGCTTTGATCTTTGCGATATGTGTTCCGAGATCCGAATTGAGAGAGCAAACTGTCTCATCATTTAAATCTACTGCTGCCGGATCTATTGTTGCTGCAGGTATGGCTTGTGTTGCATTACTCTCAACCTTAATGTCGCTTATTTTTAATCCGTTGTATGTATTAAGTCGAGTTGCCGCCACAGGAATCGATCATCTTAATTCAGTAACCGAATCCTGTTGCGGTCTGACTATAGCAAAAATCTGATTAGGTGGCTCAATCGCACCCCTTATTTATTTCAAATCTGGCGAAAACTAGAGAACAGATGGTCTCATCTGTTCTGCTGGCTCACTTTTTACCCTCATAGTTGATATTGCTCCTCCAATCAAATCGATCAAATTAATAATGGGGCTAACAATCACACCAATTGCGGTAATAAGAGAAACAGCGAAATGCACCACGCTATCAATAATATGAATCTTTGCGGCTTTTTTATCAGAAAAAACCAGGCTGTTGAGAGACTTTAAGCTCAAATAGAGCGACGATGAAACAAGTTCTAAAGTTATAATAGAAAAACTAATCGGTGCCGTTATCACATGGCCTGCTCTGTATAAAAAATTAGGGACAGATGAATAAGGAGCAAAAAAAACTGATTTGAGGGGTTTGTCTTTCCCTTTCAAATAATGGTCAACAGCCTGGTAAGTGGTACCGCCTTGTTCTAATAAAAATTCATTGAATGTTTTTAAGAAATTATTAAACGACATCGATAGATACTCCCTGTTAAAAAAATCCTCACCATAATATATGAATTTGCATTAATTACTAAAGATAATTTCGATAATGATTTTTACTTCAACCCATTGCCTGTAAATTTGCTCTGGTATAATCAGAACTTGCCAAATACATCCAGTTGGAAGCAAATAATGTTTTTAATAAGTGGTTTATTTAAACCAATTGACTCAATTAAAAACATTTTTTAACAAAATCCTGATCATAACTCCACTTGATTTCAGAGTCATAACTTCAGCATAATGCATCGAAGATTTAAGCCGGATTGGGAGTGTTTCATGCTTCATTTTAAATGGTGTGAATTTTCAGAATTAACAAGCAAACAACTCTATGACATTCTGGCATTACGAGCGAGCGTTTTTGTAGTAGAACAGCACTGCCCCTACCTTGATCCAGACGGTAAAGATTTTTTTTCCTTGCATTTATTGGGCCTGGAAGAAAATTCTCTCGTGGCTTATTTGCGCCTGTTTCTTCCAACTGAGATCGAAAACCATCTCACATTTGGCCGTGTCGTTACAGCTAAATCAGCACGAACCAAAGGATATGGAAGGAAACTGATACGCGAATTATTGTCTAATTGCGACATGCATTACACGGGTATTCGCATTCAATGCTCTGCCCAAAATTACTTGAAAAAATTCTATGAAGAATTTGGCTTTAGGAGTTATGGCTCGGTTTATGAGGAGGATGGTATTCCCCATATTGCCATGCAAAGAACTTTATAAATCCGTAATAACCAATCTGGATTTCCTGTAAGTAATCTATCAGCCCGATCAAATTTTAAATTGACATCGGTGCCACAATAAAGCACACTTTTTCTCATGTTTACTCATTAATAATATTATTTAACGCGAGTCATGGATAAAATCAGTTATTATCTCGAACCGCTTGGGCTGAGGAGGCATTTATGCCGTCTCGAAGCCTAGTATCGGATTTAATGCTTCATGCCAGGACTTCGAGACGATGCCTATGCATGTCCTCAGCCCAAACGTTCCCTGGGTATCGACTAGTTGTTATATCCTCTTTATCCATAACTCATGTTATTTAAAGTATTATTCTTTGGAGATGTTATGACGAAAATTGTTTATCTACAAAACGACCCGGATAAAATGCTCTATTATAAGGACAGCATCCCAAAAGATTTAAAAGTGGTTGAGCCAGATGCCAGAATGATGTTAGAAATTTTAGAGCAAAAATTAAAGCTACTCGAAGTCGTTGATTTGGATTGGTTTTATTGTGCAATTTGTATGGAACTTCCTAAAGAGCCAGTATTTTATCCAACCTCAGAAGGCATTACCAATCTTTACGAAAAAAGTGAGTTGGTCAAATGGTTTTCAAGAGATCTCAAGAATAAATCCGATCCCCTTGGACTTGGTTCAAATGTTACTATATCTCAATATAAAACGCCTACTCCAAAAGAATTGCTTGACTTTGTTATTAAATCAACAGGATTTGCTGAAGATGCGTTTATTGAGTATTACAAAAAACCTCCAGCAAAAAAACTTCTTCCGGAGGAAGAGCTCTTACTTGAGAAACCCAATAATACTAGACGAAATGAAATAGATATCCCAGCTCATTCACAGCAAAGATCTTGTTTGAGTCTTTTTTTGTACAGTATTTTTGGTTGTAAAGACCAGAGAAAAGTAACGCAGGAAGAACCCGAATCCCTAACATCAAATTACATACCGTCTAATCATTGATAAAGATAAGCCAGGTTTTTTTAGACAGTTTTTATTATGTACAGGACTTACGCCCTACCGCAAGGTCAGAGCAAAAAATGTGTTTAATGAGAGAGTTAAGACAAACTAAATGACTGCATTAAAAACATTTTTTAACAAAGGGATTGGGGATTTTCGCAAGTCCTGATGTATAATAATTATATAGTTCAACTAATCAATCAGGGTGTTCCATGTTGACTCCTCCACCTGACTCAAAAATGACAACTGCCACTAAAAATTTGGATAAATTAAGTATTTCAATGGATATGCTTAAACAAATCAATGAGTCAACAATGGAGCAAACCAAACTCGATGACCTACGAAAAAAAATGTCTCTGCAAACCGAAATAATCAATAAAGTCAAAGCAGACAATGACATGTTTTTTCGTTTACTTATCGAATTAATGTCATTAAAACTCCAGGGTGAATTATTTAAAGAACAATTAGGCAAAATTTCCAAAGAAAGTGGTTATGACAGCATACAAAGCGCATTAATTCAAGCCAAAAACACAGAAGGGCAAAGCCCCTTGCAATACGCCCTGCAAAAACAAGACTTCGCTACGTCAAAATATTTTCTGGATAACGGAGCAAAAGCAGGCCCAATAGAAAAAGCCGTCTTTGAAATTGCCCTTGACAGCAAGGCAGCCAAAGAATTTGGTTTTCCTCCACTACCACCTGAAAAAGAAAAACTGCACCCTGTTAAAAATTTTGGTCTGGTTTTAGGCATAAAAACAACCAGTGTAGATGGCACCTCCTCTCAATTCGGCCATATAGCGCCAACTTATCAATTGATGACAGATTCTGTCAGTCATTTTGCCAAATCTCATCCTGACAGCAAGAACTTTAAGGAAATAGCCAATGCCTTCCATTTTTCAAACGAGGCATCTGCCTTCAAATTCAGCACACCGCAAAGAAACCCGGAAGCAGGTCAGGATCTTTCAAGACGCATCCAAAGTGGCGAACTCACCACAATTCCTGTCAGCTGTAAAGGCCATGCTATGGGATTGTCTTATGTACCCGATGGCCCTGGCTCCAAATCTGGCTACCTGGTATATACCAATCGCGGTCTGGGAGCAAAGAGTCATGAACATGGTACCCATATTTTCCGAATCGATGATTCCAGTAAAATCACCTCAGAGTTTATCAATAACATGGCCAATGGACATTCGAATGGTGCTTCTCATGATGAAATTATGTCTCAAATTAAAGCAGTTGCTGGAAACAAAGAGCCCATTCATCATATCAAACAAAAAGGACAAAAAAATGACAATTGCACAATAGCCAATTCCCGATCCAATATAGAGGGAATACTCTTATGTCAAAAAGCCAGAGAAGTGGGAGGGTTCCATAAATTAACAGAAAGCGATATGGCATCTGTTAAAAAAGAGTACAAGGAATTTACCAAACATATGAGAGTTGAAAAAGTCAATGAATTAGCCAAAGCCCTTACAGAAAATCCTCGTGATCCTGATTTAAATAATTTGACCAAAGAATATTTAAAACAACATCCAAACGCCGACCCTAAATTAAAAGAACCATTAGAAAAAGCATTAAAACAAGCTTCCGAAAGCAGTATGGCATTAAGTCAACCTGGCACCTACAAAACCATTTAATACCACAGCGCCTACATGGATTGTAATATCCAAAATAGTTTAATAGCCTCGCCATAATCGAGCGGTTTAATTAAATGGCCACGAATATTTAAAGGCTCAAAAGCCAGCTTATCCTTGCTGGTATAAGCTGCCGTAAGTACAAATACCTCTATATCCGTAAAGGAAGAGTCGGCTCTTAATTCTTTTAAGAACTCAATACCGTTCATTTTAGGTATATTGATGTCGAGAAGAATTAACTTGGGATGAATTTTATTTTCTTTATTTCGACCATATAGCATATCCAATGCCTGATTCCCACTTTTAGCTATTTCAATCTTGATTAATGAACTGATTTTATGGAATACGCGCTCAACAGACTGAATGTCAACCTCATCATCTTCCAAATACAGGATATCTACTTTATCAGCTGCGAGGTCCATCACTATTCTCCGTGAGACAATGTTTTATTTTTTTATTTCTAAATTAATTATAGACCTAAACCTTTATTGATGAGGGACTTTAGGCCATGTAAATGAAAATCTTGTGCCTTTACCCAACTCAGAGTCCACCTCAATTTTCCCATTTTGAGATTCTACAATTTTCTTTACTATAGTTAATCCTATGCCGGTAGTTTCTGCCTCATCTTTGGATTTTAAGGTTTGAAATATTCTGAATATTTTCTCAAAATATACTGGCTCAATGCCCGGACCATCATCTGCCACAAAAAACTCATAAAATGTGCCTTTGTCCAAAACACCAATTTCAATTGTTCCCGTTTTACAATGATGGTGCTTCATGCTATTTGCTATCAGATTAGAAAAAACCTGACTTAGGAGTAATTTGGCCGTTGACAGTTGCGGCATAGACTCATGAACTATGATAGTAAATTGTTCATCATGGTTAAGAATATCTATTATTTCTTGAATTAACTCTTTAGTATCTACCCATTCTACCTCCATATTGACCCTGCCTGCCCGCGCATATTGTAATAAGCCATCTACCATCCCGCTCATGCGAAGGGTACGTTCTCTAAGCAATTGAAGTTTTTTTCTGGAAAGAGGATCCAACTTATTTCCGCAATCCTCTTCAATCCACGTTGCCAATTGAATAATTGCCCTTAGCGGCGCTTTTAGGTCATGGGAAATAATGTATGAAAACTCTTCAAGATCCTGGTTACTTTTAATCAGCTTGTCTTCAAATTCTTTAATTTCTGTAATATCTTTTGAAATAATGACGTACCCTACTTTTTTTCCTTGCGAATCATGGCGGATAGTCATAGTAACGGAAGCAGTGAACTGGGACCCGTCTTTTCTGACCCTTTGAAATATTTCTTCTGCTTTTCCTTCCCGACATACTGTTTGAAAAAACTTTCTTACTTTACCTGAGTGTATATCTTCCACTGTATGCAAAATCTCAATGCTCTCTTTGTTCACTAATTCTTGAGCCTCGTAGCCGTAATTTCGTCTGGCCCCTTCATTCCAAACCAGGATAACGCCTTTCAAATTGATTGCAATGATTGAATATTCAATTGCGCTTTCCAATATGGTTTGTAAAGTACTTTTGGCATGGCGTTCTTCTTCTGTTTTAGCAATTTGCTGCTTTAATGCCTTGGTCTTCTCTTTTAATTTTTTACTTATTTCTTTTTGAGCCTTTAAACTCTCTTCCAGACGTTGGGCAGAACGGTATAACTCGGATATTTTTTTTTCACTTATTTCTTCAGCTTCTTTCCTTGCGCGTATCTCTCTATCAAGATAGCGTAACAATACTTCATAATCGCTCATCAGGATCGCCTTTCGTTAATACAAATCTTACCTTAAAACCTGTTTCTGCATGCAGATTTTCACAAACAATAGTCATGTTTTCTTTATGATATTTAATACAACTTCTTATTAAACCTTCCGCAAAATCGGCCAAAGGACGCGAAGAAGTGTAAATCATTTCCATTTGATTTTGAATGTGATATTGGCATTCAAAATGAGGTAGTTCAGTATGGTCATACAATTTTTTCACTTCGAAATGAATATGTGTTTCAAGCGCTTCCAAAAATTGAAACACCGACTTTTTTTCCCTGAAAAATTGGGGATATTTTTTTGCAAAAACCTCAAACAAATACTCACCATATTCTTGTAAAATCATTGATGTTGGTTTGCCATTTTTCATAGCAAGTGCTTTAACCAATTGAAATAACTCTTTGGGATAGTAAGAGCCGATAGACGTGTAGGCACCATGGGACTTCAAATGACTATCAATAATGATTTGAACCACCAGGGTGTAAGATTCACTTTTTCTACAAAATTGAGAAATTCGTTGAATATGATTCCTTTCATAGACAAGATGTTTTATATCTTGCCGTTCGCTCAAATTTTCATGAGGTTCCATTGCATTTGATCACCATCAAGCTATTTCAATAATTTTATAATTTTCTCATATTTTTTATATTAGCTTTAAAATGTACCAAAATGACTATATAATAGCCTCTTTTGTTGATTATTAAAGAGATATGCCCTAATGATAACCCGCGAACAAATTTACACAATGCTCATGATGAACAACCGCAGAGACACTCTTTTTTCTGCCTTACCAATAGATATAATTAAAGAAATCAGTGAGTATGGCCAAAACCCCAGTAGCGAGATTGCAAAAGCATTAACTCTTGCCGCCTATGCCAGACAAGAAGATGTTGACGCACTAAAGACGATGTTAGAAGCCAATCCAAGTCTATTGTTTCTAGCTGGGAATGTGCAAACGCCGGGTGGTGATGAGATAAAGCGTGTGACCCTTTATGAGTTTGTATTAGGTGCCGGTGATGATGAACTCGCGGGGATTGTGCAAAGTTATTTTGCAAAAATAGACAACGGTGAGCAAGAAATGATACGCCAATATGAGCGTTATAGACCGCATATTGAAGGCATATTGACTCAGAAACCTTATGATTTATCACCATTGATTGAACTGATTAAAAAAGCAACTCCTGAGCAAGTAACGGCATTGCTTCATAAAGACATGACCGGCGACAATGAGCTCTGTAAGGCACTTAGTCAATTTCGGAAAGATTGGGCGCCTAAAGTTCTTACCAAGCCTGGCATGCATTATAACTACGCGAGTCTTCAACATGCGTTTGAACTACTTGACCGTGAGTGGGGTAATTTATACAAAGCAAGCAATGATAATTATGACAAAATTCGTTTAGTATGGCGGCAATTGATAGGTTTTGAAATGAGACGTTTACCGGGCATTGATAGGTGTATGATGGCGCAGGGGCTCTATTATGTGGTAGACGAAAAAGAGACTGTGGCGCGGTCATATACCTATCGCGAGGTTGGGGCAGCCGGGTCATTTCCTGTTACTACTACTGATGATTCTATTGACGGTTTGGGTGGTGATGTTGCAGTCGATATATTTGGCCTCCCCGGGGGGGGCGGGGGCCGGGCTGCCCAGATGCGTTGGAAAACTTATGTCGAACAAAAACTTCAAACTTGCAGAACTTATGCAGCCAGCCCCAGCTCATCAGCCGAGCCGGTGTGTAATACTCTAAGCTGTTGACGGCAAGCCAAGGCGATCGCGCAAGCGGTCGCTTGCTCATGCCAACTCGAACTAATAAAGTGTTGCAAAAGGCCTTGGTATTGGGACGATCGTCAGTGAAATCCAAAGAGCGAACCGGCCTTGCAAGACATTTTTCAAGCGTTATCAGTAAACCGCCAGCCCAGCTTTCAACATGGTTCAGACGATGATCACCTTCACTAAGTATATGGGCAACCCAGACTTGGACAATATGACCTAAACCAAGTCCTTTCCAATGCCCATGCATGGGGAAGTGTTTGTCCAATAAGGAAAGTCTCTTCATCATATTCAACTTGATATTGAATTTCAGTCGCATAATACTGTTGATGCGAGCTTAGAAATTCATCATAACCTGTCACTATATCATTGGTATAGAGCAGAAACTCCCCATGGTAATATTCTGGAATAAGATTGGCGTTTTTCTTAATTACCATTTGAGCAAACATTTCTTTTAATTTTTGTATATACATTCTCTACTCTCAAATTAATTTTTCAAAATTATACAAGAATTATTTAGCAATAAAACTGATCATTCTGAAAAATTACCCTCAGTATTGTTCATTAATTGAAGAAAGGTTACTATGAAATTGCATGGAAGTAATCATTAATACTGGATAATAGGAGAAAAGGAATGTCTCAATTCAATTTTTTTGAAAAAAACCAGGCTTTTGATGAAAAAAATTTCGAACAAAAATTGCAAGATGCAATCAATCTTATAAAACAAAATCAATCTTTTGTTGCAAGATTAGTGCTCGATGCGATAAATTCCAATCAAATCACATTAAGTACTTTCTTTCAACTTACCCCAGATCATTACCAGAGAATGAAAACCATTATGAAAAAGGACTATCATACTACTCTTCCAAAAACTTTCCCGCCTACAATGTCGGCAGTACGTAAAATTGAGAAAGAATTAGATGGTATTATTTATGATCACCAACATATTTATATCAGCTCGACAAAAAGCGTTGAAGAAATTGCCAAAACATTAATTCATGAAGTCTGTCATTTTTTAAATTCAGATCTGTATGATAAGGAACTGGAAACAGAAGCGTCAAAACAAGTCAGCTATAAAGATGAAATAAGGGCATTTACAGCAGAAAAAATGTTTGAAAAAAATAAAGGCTACCTGCTCAGAAGCGATATAAACCAAATACATGAAACAGTTACCGAGTTATATCCTGAATTCACCGATCCGGATAACCCAATATCAGGGTATATTTACAGCACTTTTGATAAGCCCTCTTAGAGTCTGTTGATATTTCGTCAAAGGTAATGAAGTTAGTTAGAGAACCTACGAATTTTAAAGAATATTAAGTATAATTGTTGTGAGTTTGAATTATAAAATAAATCCATTTTCTTATCTTAAACTCACAGCAATTAAAACTTAAAAGATTATCCAGTCAGCTGAATACCGTTATAAAGCAAATGAAAGAAAGAATAATAAAAGAGGGTGATAAGCCACATGCCACAGTAGAAACGCAACTTAAAATTCTTCAAGAATTAAGTCAATTTGGATTTGGTCAATTTCTAATAAAAAATCAGGGCATTAATGGGTATTGGACTCATTATATGTTGACTCATCCATGGTTCGGAAGAAAGACGGGGTTAAACAATAGTGGCGAGCCACTATCAGACATGGAACGTTTCTTATTGGACAAGGCACCAACAATGTTAGCAACCCAACAACGCTTTGGGTTATTTTTGCAGGAAAATCAAAAAGCTCTGGTTAATGGCGCAACCCTCGCTTCTATCCCCTGTGGGATGTTAGGGGAATTACTTTATCTTGATTTCAATGGCATCAACAACATCCGACTGATGGGTATAGATTATGACCAGGCAGGATTAGAGGAAGCCAATGCCTTGGCAAAACAACAAAACCTGGACAAATTCACAACGCTTGTTTGTCGTAATGCCTGGGAGCTTAATATTCAAGAGGAATTTGATCTCATTTCCAGCAATGGGTTAAATATTTATGAACCAGACGATAACAAAGTTCTGGATTTATACCAGCAGTTTCATACGGCCTTAAAAAAAGGCGGGAAGTTAGTAACCAGTTTTTTAACTCCTCCCCCTCATCTGAGTTCACAATGCGAATGGATGTTCAATAAAATTAATCCAGAGGATTTATTACTGCAGAGAGTTATTTTTTCAGATATTTTGAATGCAAAATTCCAGTGTTATCGCTCTTCCCAACAAACCCAAAAACAACTCGAGTTGGCGGGCTTCAAGAATATTCATTTCCTGTATGACGAGGCTCATCTCTTCCCAACCGTAATAGCTGAAAAATAACAAGGAAAAGGAAATTGGTATCAGTATTTTTTAAGCCATAGCGATAAATATTATGTGATAACTGCCATTGAGAATATGCTTACCTGGAATAAGCTTAATGCCAAGAATCATTTCTAAAACCTGAAAAACTGTCTCGGTATAAAAACGAGCATTTTTTAAACTTCCATTTCTTCACACTTCATTTTAAAATAACCAATTTCCCAAGGATAGTCGAACATTCGGCACCTGATTATTATCACAAATAAAATAAAGGAATAAGCAATGGTAGACTATCATTATTTCAAGAGTAAATTGAATCACTTTTATGGGCGCTATGTAGGATATAATCAACGCCCGGTTTTTTTTGATATTGATCAAACTTTCCCAGAATTAAATCACATAACACGCCATTTTCCCGATATCAAAAGGGAATTCGAAAATGTACAAGCGAATGTAAAAGAATTTCCACGCTACCACGACATAGATCCCGGAGAGTCTGCCATATCAAATACCACAGAAAAAAACTGGAATGTTTTCATGCTGTATCTTCTTGGTTATCAACTCAAGGAAGCACGTTTATTATGCCCGTCACTTTGTAATTTATTGGAAGGAATACCCCATCTTATACAAGCTTTTTTCTCGATTTTAGAACCTGGGAAATCTATTCCCCTCCATGAAGGCCCCTATATTGGCTATCTAAGATATCATTTAGGAATTCATGTTCCCCAAAACAATCCACCACAAATTTTAGTTAATAACCAGCCTTATACCTGGAAAGAAGGAGAAGCAGTACTTTTTGATGACTCCTGGCCACATGAAGTAAGAAATACAAGTGATGATTATCGTGCCGTATTAATCATTGATGTTTTGCGCCCTATGCCTTTCTTGCCGCAACTGGTCAATCAATTTGTAACCCACGTCATTGCTCGATATTTTTATGGACGCAAAGTAATGAAACGCGCTATGCAGTACGGTGGAGAAGTAAAGCCTTTGGCGCTTTAAATTAAGAAACGATTTCTTTAAGATATCAATTGAGAAGACTGCCTAAGGCATAAAGAAACTTATGTCATAAGCTTTAGTGCTTCATCAATCTCTTTTTTTATTTGGATAACAACTACCCTCATTGCTTTTTCAACTGGTTTAGACAGCATCGCATTAAAAACGATGCTATCAATTTCAATCCCATATAAAATAATATGCTCTGGCAGAGCATTAAGGGTATGGCCTAATTGAAGAGCTTGAACCACCCCCATTTCATGGGTCGATAACATATTTTTAAATGCATAAATCTCTTTATTTTTTAAGCGATGGATTGTACCTATGGCACATCCGGACTTTACAGCATCAATTAAAAAAACGACTTTGGCTGGATTCATCAATTCAATCAAACGAAGACCAGGCCGATCGTGAGACTCTATGCTCACCAGTTTACTAATGTATTGATCTTTGCACAATTCTGTCTTAAGACAATCAGCAGCCAAACATCCTACTTGATCATCACCAAAAGGTGAGCCTATGCCTAATATTTTTATAAGATTCATATTCTATCGATTTTTAAATTCAGAAAATGTGTAGAGCATGAAATACACGGATCATAATTACGAATGATCGTCTCACTAAAATACCTGATCGCTTCTTCCTCCTGATTAAGGCCAAATTGTATTAAAGAATGCTTTAAATCTTCCTCAATACGCGCTTGATTTTGGCTGGTGGGAGGAACAATACGCGCTTGTAAAACCTGACCGGTTTCATCAAAAACATAATGCTGCCACAGCATACCTCTGGGAGCCTCGGTACAACCTGCTCCTTCTCCTGCCTGAGGTTTGATTTCAGGACGAGATTGCTCTGGCAAGTCATATTGTTCCAGAATGCGGATGGCTTCCAAAACACAGTAGTACATCTCCACTGCTCGAGCAATAATACTATGGCACATATTTCGCGAAGGAAATTGAATATTCAAGCTTTGTAAAAGAAGATGAATGGGTGCTGGCAAATGCCCAAAACAATTATTAATACGGGCCAGAGGACCCACTAAATAAGGTTTATTTTGCAATAAACAATGCAATGCATTGGAATAATCCACATGATGCTCTTTGAAATAAGCATCAAATTCTTCTTTGGCTATATTTAATCCACGATCTGAAACAATCCTTCCCTCATTCATAGGATATTCAGTAGGGTGATAGAGCGAAACACTGGTAAAATCATGAGAATTATCGGGTAAGGATAAGCTCGCAAGCCAATGAATTAACGCTTCGCAATCCGAGATCCGTTCTTTTGCCTTGTCTAATATTAATTTGATTTGCGGATGGTGTGGCGCTTTATAAAAACCGCCTACGCAAGCGCCCACTGGATGAACGGAACGCCCTCCTAACAATTTAATCAAATCATTACCAAAAGCCTGAATCCGCAACCCACATTTCACTTCCTCTGGATATTTCCTTGCCATTTCAGGTGCTGATTGAAATCCTAAAAAATCAGGTAAAGCCAAAAAATAGACGTGCAAGCTATGA
The DNA here is from genome assembly GCF_026191275.1 of Legionella sp. PATHC039. NCBI lineage: Bacteria > Pseudomonadati > Pseudomonadota > Gammaproteobacteria > Legionellales > Legionellaceae > Legionella > Legionella sp. PATHC039. The sequence continues at coordinate 3,250,000 of NZ_JAPHOP010000001.1, read as the reverse complement.
CTTTCCAGCCATTCGCCACAATAAAACAGGCGACGCATATCGCGAACCCAAGGAGTGGGGCTTAGGTTAAAACATTGTTCTATAGCCTGGGTAGCACTCATTTGATAAGCAACGGGACATATACCACAAATACGGGCTACAAAATCCAACACTTCGTGGTAACTTCGACCTTCCAGAAATTTCTCAAATAATCTTGGGGGTTCATAAATTTTTAATTTTAATGTCTCAATTTTGCTATCCCGAATGCAAAGTTCAAGAGCGCCCTCTCCTTCCACCCGCGCCAAAATTGGAACATTAATTGAAATATTTTTACCCATTGCTGATTTTAATTCCCTTAAAGTAATTTCCGGCTTGATTAAATGCAGGTGCCTGATTATTGATATGTAAAAACTGCCTGGCAATCGCTTCTTTGGTTAATCCGATAGATAAAAACCACTCTCCCAAAGAATTGGGATTAGCATTTTCTTTTGGACCATAACAAGCATAACATGCTCTGCCTAAAGTGGGGCAAAGCGACCCACAACCTGTTTGAGTTACTGGCCCCATACAAGGTTGTTTTTTGGTCACCAGCACACACACATTCCCTTTTCGTTTACACTCCATACATTCAGAATCTCTTTTTATTTTGGGAGTCGCGTTAGATAATAAAAAACGAATCGCCTCCAATATCTGCCCGCTATTTACAGGACACCCCCATAACTCCCAATCCACTTTAACGTGATGCACAATAGCTGTTGAGGTCGTTAAAGTCTTGATATAATCCGGTGACGCATAAACACTGGCCATCCATTCCCTGGAGTCTGCAAAATTACGTAAGGCTTGTATACCGCCCGCTGTAGCGCAAGCACCTATGGTAATGAGGTATTGACTGTTTTCACGAATTTTACGTATTCGATGCTCTTCATCAGGAGTTGAAATACTGCCTTCCACAAATGCAATATCCACTTTCATATCCACATCCACCATGCCTGCCTCTGCAAAATGCACAATTTCAACTAAGTCTGATAAAGTCAAAAACGATTCACCCACATTTAAAAATGCCAATTGACATCCATCACAAGAAGTAAATTTATGTACAGCGATACGTGGTTTCATAGCTTTCCTCAGGCACTTCAAAATCCAGATTCTTTGAATAACTCTTTAATTTGAGAATAAGCAAATACAGGACCATCTTTACACACGAATAAACCACCGTATTGACAATGACCACAATGACCAATTCCACATTCCATGTTTCTCTCCATACTAAGGTAGATGTCGTTTTCAAGAATCCCCTTTTGGGTAAACACTTTAACGGCTGTATTCATCATCATTTCAGGCCCACACATCATCACCACAGAGTTATCTGGTTGTATCATGATGTGGTCAATCAAGTCAGTCACATAACCAACACCCCAAGGCCATTTAGGACCAGCTTGATCTGCAGCTATATAAACTTCAGTATGATCTGTTTTTTGCCATTTAGCATACTGCTTTCTAAAAATAAAATCGTCACTGTGTTTTACTCCCTGCAAAATACTGAGCTTACCGTAATGACGTCGTCTTCCTAAAATATAATTAATAATAGAAACAGATGGGGCACAACCCAATCCCCCGGTTAGAACGATAATGTCTTTACCTATCGTTTTTTGCAGTGGCCAGCCTACTCCAAAAGGACCTCGTATTCCAAGACGATCACCAACCTGCAGTTTTTGCATGGCTTTGGTTACCCGCCCTACTGCTCGAATAGTGTGACTCAGAAAAGTTTTCTTTCTGGGATCCGAAACAATAGAAATGGCCACTTCACCGACCCCATAAAGGTATAGCATATTGAATTGACCAGGATAAAATTGAAATTGCTTATGATGATCTTCATCAGTAAAGCGCAAGTGCAGAGTAAAAATTGAAGACGATTCCTGCGTACGTTGAATAATTTCAACTTCTTTTGGCAAATAAGGATCATAGACTACTTCATTCATTTGCTATTTTCCTTGCATTGGACTCGCCTGAAATTGCTGCCAACTCTTCGGTTATATCAATTCCCACAGGACACCAGGTCACACAACGTCCACATCCAACACAGCCACTTGTATCAAATTGATCAAACCAGCTTCCTACCTTGTGAGTTAACCATTGCCTGTATTGCTTTTTTGTGTCATCACGAATAATTTTCCCATTGAGATAAGTATGACCTGTCGTAAAACAAGAGTCCCACTCTCTATGATGTTCACTGGTACAACCATCCAGGCCTGGCTTTTCAACTTCACTATGACAAAAACAGGTTGGGCATACCAAAGTACAATTACCACAGGATAAACATCGTTCAGCCACCTCATCCCAACGGGTATGATTTAAATTCGAAAACAGCAAATCTCGTAAATCCCTTTTATTGTCCAGAGGAATCCTCTTGGTTTGCAAGGCAGCGGCTTGTTTCACATTATTTTGGGCATCAGTACATTGAGCACTTTTTGCATCATGTAAATCCAATTGATTAATAATCTTTTTGCCTTTATCACTACCTGCTTCCACAACAAATCCATCTTCAATTTCCGTCATAAGAATATCAAACGAATTGTTCACTGCAGGGCCAGTTCCAGCAGAAACACAAAAACAGTTCGCAGAGGAATAGGTACAATTCACTGCAACAACAAATAATTGCTCGCGCCTTCTTTTGTAACGAGGATCCGGGTTATTACTTTCTATAAAAACTTTATCTTGAATGCTCATCGCCGCTAAATCACAAGCGCGAGAACCGATAATGGCAACAGGTGTTTCATCTGGCTGATATGGTTTAAAGCACAATTTTCCTTGCTCATCACGCTCAACCCTCCAAACTGTTTCCTGTGGCTTAAACAATAGAGGCTTTATTCCCTGAGGGCCATTGGCAAATGCAAAAGCTTTGCGTTCGGGAATTTGTTCCAATCGATAGCCACCTGGTTCTTGATGATCACGCATACCCCATGGTAATTGCTCAGCCCTGGTCAGGACATCATAAACAATCGCGCCATCACGCACCTGAGGACCCACACAGGAGTATCCAGCATTTTGCAAAGAATCAATTAAATGTTGCAATTTATCATGAGGCAAAAAACAGTTCCTCTTGTCGTTCATCCTGGTCGTCCTTTCTTGTCGATCGTTATTACTTATTAACAGATTCTGGGCAATTGCTCTCCGGCCAGCCAATCCACAATTCGCAACCCGCCTAATTTTGTTTTCAGCTGAACAAAACAGCGATGATCTTCAATCACCTCACCAATGATTTCAGCATGTAAACCCAAGGGGTGCGCTTTCATAGCAGTTAATAGCCGCTCTGCCTTTTCAAAAGGGCAAATTGCTATTAATTTCCCTTCATTAGCAACATAAAGAGGATCAAGACCTAATAATTCGCACGCGCTGGCAACCTCAGTACGAATCGGAATTTTACTTTCATCAATAACAAACCCGACTTTGGATTGTAAGGCCAATTCATTGAGTGTCGTTGCAAGCCCTCCACGCGTTGGATCACGCAAGCAATGAAGTTCTGGAACTGCTTTCACCATCTGACCGACAAGCCCATGCAAAGAGGCTGTGTCAGACTGCACTTTGGTCTGAAATTCCAGGTTATTGCGGTGCGCCATAATAGCTACCCCATGGTCCCCTATAAAGCCACTCACAATGATTTTGTCACCGGGTTTTGCTGCATCGCCCGAAATATGAATTCCCGCAGGGACAATCCCTACTCCGGTTGTCGTAATAAAAATACCATCGCCTTTTCCTCGTTCGACAACTTTTGTATCGCCGGCAATGATGGGAACACCTGCTTGCCTGGCTGCATCAGCCATGGAATAAACGATTTTTCGCAAATCGTTAAGAGGAAATCCCTCTTCAAGAATAAAGCTGGCTGTCAAATACATAGGTTTTGCCCCTGACATAGCGACATCATTAACAGTTCCATGCACTGACAAAGAACCAATGTCCCCGCCAGGAAAAAAAAGTGGGGAAATAACATGAGCATCGGTTGCCATGACCATACGTCCTGAAGGAACAATAAAGCAAGCCTGATCATTTTTCTGTGCCAACCATTCATTATCAAATGCGGTTAAAAATAATTGTTCAATTAGCTGAGCCATAGCACGTCCACCACTGCCATGGGTCAAATTGATAGTACCTTCTTTAAAATTCAGCTTTGGCCCCGTTAATTTTTTAGTTATCAGGATTTCATTCATAAAGCATTAACCCGTCCATAAGCATAAACTGCTGCACAAGCTCCCTCCGATGAAACCATACAGGATCCTAAAGGATTTTCTGGCAAGCAAGCCTTGGCAAATAATTTGCAATCAGTTGGTTTTTTTACTCCTCTTAATACCTCACCACAAAGACATTGCTTATGTTCCTGCGCTGCACTCTCAGGTAATTCGAAACGCTGTTCAGCATCAAACTCAGAAAAAGACTCTTTGATCTTTAACGCGCTGGATGGAATAAAACCCAAACCACGCCATTCAAAACGATCACGTATTTCCAGGACTTCGGCCATTATGTATTGTGACAAAAGATTACCCTTACGATTCACTGCACGAGTGTATTGAATTTCCACATCACAACGCCCCTCATTCAATTGTTGAATTAACATCAGAATAGAATGCAACACATCCAACGGCTCAAACCCTGATATCACGATAGGTTTTTGGTATTTTTTACAAACTTGCTCATAAGGAAAACTCCCAATCACGATACTGACATGGGCTGGGCCAACAAAGCCGTCCAGGGCAACTTCATTGGCCTGCAGCAAACTATCCATAGCAATAGGTGTTAACACATGGTTACAAAATACACTGAAATTAGTGATGTTTAATTTTTTCGCTTGCTTAATGACAAAAGCAGTCGGGGGTGTTGTTGTTTCAAATCCAATAGCAAAAAACACAACGTCTTTATCGGGGTTTTCCTGAGCGATTTTTAATGCATCATTCGCAGAATAGACCATCCTGACATCAGCACCGCATGCTTTGGCGGTTAACAAACTTTTTTGTCCACTTCCCGGGACTCGCAGCATGTCAGCATAACTGCACAGAATCACTTGCGGCATTGAGGCAAGCGCAATAGCCTTATCAATTCTTGCTATAGGCAAAACGCAAACAGGACAACCGGGGCCATGAATCATTTCAACATTGTTGGGAAGCAAACTTGGAATCCCATAACGATGAATAGCATGAGTATGGCCTCCACAAAACTCCATAAACTGATAATGTCTTTGCGGCTCTGCTGTTGCGATAATTTCATTGATAATGGCTTGTGCGTAAGCACCGTTACGAAACTCTTCTATGTATTTCACTTCAAGCCATCCTTTAGCATTTGGGCAAACAAATTCAATGTTTTCTTTGCCTCTCTTTCATCCAGTTTTGTTAAAGCGAATCCTGCATGAATAATGACGTATTCTCCCTCAGAAACCTGCTCCAAAAGAACAGTGGAAATTTCCTTGGTGATCCCACCCAAATTAACGATTGCCTTGTTATCTTCCAAAACCTGATCAATTTGCGCTGGCAACGCTAAGCACATAAGCCACCCTTATTCTTTTATTCCAACAATCCATGCTTGACCTAGCGCAATTCCACCATCATTTGGTGGAAGCAATTTGGGCAACAGGGGTTTAATACCTGATTTAATTAATGAATTAATTAAGCCCTCCGCAAGAACCTGGTTTAAAAAACAGCCGCCACTCAATAGTAGCATGTGAATCCCTTTTTCTCGACAAATTCCTGTAACCCACTCGCTAAGACCTGCTATTAAAGTACCATGAAACAGATTGGCTCCTAACTGTTGCTCTGTCGTGTTTGCTATAAACTGTAAAGTAGGCCGCATGTCAAAAACATTGTCGTTTATCGTCCAGCCTTTGTTTAAGACTTGTGGATGAGTCACCATGCTTTCCAACCTCATGGCCGCATGACCTTCAAAACCAGACAGGAACTCAATCCCTAACAGAGCGCTGACCGCATCAAACAGTCGCCCACAACTGGTAGTCAGCGGACAATGAATCTTTTTTTCTAATAATTGCAGTAAAAATGGCGATTGGCTCTGCTCTTTAAACCGTTGCGAAATCTCATCCCCCCTTCCCAAAGTATACAAAATGCCAGCAGCCATACGCCAAGGTTCTCTTGCAGCAAGTTCTCCTCCGGGCTGAGGAATAGGGAAAAAATGTCCAACGCGCTTAAATTCTGCTTTCTCCAGTAATAATAATTCGCCCCCCCAAGCTTCGCCATCAGAGCCAAACCCATAGCCATCCAGAACCAATCCTAATACAGGCTCCTGAATTCCATGTTCTGCTACAACAGAAGCCAAGTGGGCATGATGATGCTGCACCCCGTAAACAGGTATATCATACTTTTGCGCCAATCTACTGGTATAAAAATCAGGATGCCAATCATGAGCGATTCGTTCTGGTTTGACCGCAAGAAATTTTAATAAATGATTCAATGACTCATGAAAATACTCAATCGTCGCTTTATTGTTTAAACTGCCAATATGTTGTGAAACGAAAGCTTCTTCGCCACGAGTAACACAGAAGGTATTTTTAAGATGTCCTCCCAAGGCCACAGTAGGAGGAATTTCATAAGGCAATCTTAAAGGAGCAGGCACATAGCCGCGTGCCCGACGAATCAATACTGAAGAGTCATTAATCATGCGAACAACAGAGTCATCTGTGCGAGTAATGATTTCCCGATCATGCGAGACAATTTTATCGGCTATTGAAATTAAACCTTGCTCCGCCTTCTTATCATCAATAATGAGCGGTTCACCCCCTATGTTCGCACTGGTCACCACTAATACCATGGAATGACACTCATCCAGCCATTGGCAATAATCCCGGTTGCCAAGGAACGAATTAAAAAGCAAATAATGTAATGGAGTAGAAGGCAGCATGATACCGAAATGATTTAAGCCCGGAGCAATCCCATCCGGTAAAAGCGCTTTCTTTTTTCTTAACAAGACAATCGGCCTTTCTCTGCTTTCTAATACCAATCTGGCCTGGGGGCTTACTTCGACAATTCTTTCTGCACTTTTTGCATTAACTACCATCAAAGCGAATGGTTTGGCCTCACGGCTTTTTCTTAACCGCAATTGTGAAATAGTATTCTCATTGCGAGCATCACAAATTAATTGATATCCTCCCAAACCCTTTAAAGCAATAATTTCTCCATCCCGAATTCTATGAGCTACCTTGTCGACTGATAGCGCGAGTTGCGGGCCACATTGACTACAGGCTGTAGGTTGCGCGTGATAGCGACGGTTATCAGGATTTAAATAGTCGGATTGACACGATTGACAAAGGGGAAATTGGCTCATTGATGTTTGACAACGATCATATGGCAGATTTCTGGTAATTGTGAACCTTGGACCACAGTGAGTACAATTTAAGAAAGGATAACGATAGTATCTGCTTTGAGGGTCAAATAATTCGCCGAGGCATTCAGAACAAATGCAAACATCCGGAGTAATGACAGTATTTATTTTACCCTGCTGGCTATCAAGAATTTCAAAAGCTCTTTCGTTCGGAACAATTGGCAGTGAAGTGAACTCTAGGTTATGAATTGCAGCGAGAGGCGGTAATTGCTCTCTTAATTTTGGAATAAATTGTGATAAATAGTTGCCTTGAATTTCTATCAAAACACCTGATGCATTATTTTGTACAAAGCCAGTTAATTCCATTTGTTTGGCAAGCTTATAAACGCATGGTCTAAAACCAACCCCTTGCACTAGTCCTTGAATGCTAATTTGTACCCGTTCCAATTCCATGGGCTACCACTTTTTCTATGAAGAACCCTGGACATTCAATCTAAAAGAATGCAACAACCAATCGTACCAATCCTTCAATCCAACACCATTAACCGCTGACAGGGTAATAATGTCTATGGATGGATTCGTGCGGCGTACATATTCCTTACATAAATCCAAATCAAAATTCACATGGGGTAATAAATCTGCTTTGGTTATCAGGAGCAAATCTGCTGAATGAAACATATCAGGGTATTTGAGCGGTTTATTCTCCCCTTCCGTCACAGAAAGAACCACTATTCTGAATTGCTCGCCCAGATGAAATGAAGCCGGGCAAACGAGATTACCCACATTTTCGATAAATAAAAGCGATTGCTTTTTTAGGGAAATATCTTGTATGGCGTGACTGACCATATGGGCATCCAAATGGCATACTTTTCCAGTATTAATTTGCCAGGCATCCCCTCCATGAGATTTTAGCATTTGGGCATCATAATTTGTTTGTTGATCACCTACTATGACTGCAATATCCATTTCCTTGCCAAGTTCGGAAATGGTTTTGGAAAGCAATGTTGTCTTCCCGGATCCAGGGCTTGACATCAAATTCAAAGCCAAAATTTTATGCCTGAGAAAATAATCCCGGTTATGAGCAGCAAATTCATTGTTTTGCGCTAAAATATTCTGCTCGATATCAACTGAATGTTCATGAGGCACAGAATGCTCATGGTGAGCAGCATGATGCTCATCATCCATAGTTTGACCTTTTTCTACTGAACATCCGCATATCCCGCACATTATTCCACCACCATTGATTTCACTTTTAATTCTTCACCTTTTGTCAGTGTTAAGGAATGATTGCCGCAAACCAGGCATTCATCATAATACTGTTTCATCGGTACAATTTGTTGACAAGAATTGCATATTGCTTCACCTGGGATTTCTACAATCGATAATTCTGCATTTTGTGCAATCGTCCCTTGAGTTATCACTTTAAAGCTAAAATTCAATGCGTGCTTATCGACTGCTACTAGCTGCCCTATTTCCAGCACTATTTTATTTACCTTTCGGCATTTATTGCCAGTGGCTTGTTGCTTGATAATCTCGACAATACGCTTACATAACCATAATTCATGCATTTTTAGCCTGTTTAAAGCAATTTGCAGCAATTGATTATAGCAATACCTATGCTAAAAAAAGCAATGCTAATTCCCACTAATCTTGAGAAAAGTAATGAGAACCCATCAGCACGCCGAATCAAGCTTGCTACAAAAAATCCATTTAATCCATCAGACATCATCATTCCCAGCATAAAAACAAAACCTAATAACCCAGAAAATAGAAAACCTGATAAAGCACTGGCTGCAAGTGAAAACAATACAATTTGACTAATCGTATCAAAAGATAATGCAAACAACGCACCAATGAGAAGAATCATAAGAGGATGTACATTGTTAGCAGCAAGCTTCCTGAATAAATAACTCCTTAAGTTGGTTGGTATGGTAGAATAAGATGAATAATGAACCGTATTCCACAAAGTTAAAAACCCAAATAACAATAAACAGGTAACTGATACAATATTACCCACTTCATTTAACCATTCAGGAGTACTCGCTGAAATAATCCCCCCTCCAATAATCAAACTCACAATAATAACTACCAAACCATGGCCTAGTGAAAACAAAAAGCCAACCATCCGAGATAAAGAAGGTTTATAACGAACCGTGCGAGTTATCGCATCGATCGTTGCCAGATGATCCAAATCAAAACCATGACGCATCCCAAGCAAAAGAGCAGTTGAAATCAAAAACCAACCTGAATCGTTCATTAGTATGGGCCCATTATTCATGTTAAAGACTGTGGACAATATACCAATACTTTCACTGTTTTTATAACCCTCAATGGACTCAACTTCCAAGAGTAGGTTAACATATGAAACTATCTATCTTTTGTCTTGTACATTAATATTCATTATGTCTAAAACTGCAAAACATAAAAAACTCATCTCTTGTGTTGTTCCTGTTTTTAATGAGGAAGTACTTATTGCTGAATTCATTGCCGCATTGGATAAAACTCTTAAGAGCATCAATTATCCCTATGAAATTCTACTGATAGATGATGGAAGCCAAGATAATACTTTCGCAATCATTCAAACATTAAGAAAAGAATATTCTCTTCGTTGCATTCGTTTCAGTAGAAATTTCGGCAAGGAAAAAGCGCTCAGTGCAGGATTGGATCATGCACGCGGAGATGCTGTGATCTTACTGGATAGTGATTTCCAACACCCGCTTGAGTTATTAAGCGAGTTTATCACCAAATGGGAAGACGGTTATGGCATGGTTTATGCCGTGAGACAAAATCGCTCTGACGAATCATGGCTAAAACGAGTTTGCGCCAAAACTTTCTATCATCTCACCTCTAAGATAAACCGTATTAATATCCCGGCAAATGCAGGTGATTTTAGATTGCTCGATAGAAAAATTGTTAATGCGCTACAACCCCTTCCCGAACGTAATCGCTTTATGAAGGGTTTATATAGCTGGGTCGGTTTTAAACAAATAGCTGTGCCATTTAATGTGCACCCCCGTAAATCGGGTAGTTCACAATGGAGTTTTTATTCTTTAATGGATTTGGCAATTACTGGCATAACATCGTTTACTGCTTTTCCTCTAAGAATGATTTCCCTGGGAGGGATGGGGGTCTCCGCCCTGGCGCTTATTTATGCCGCCTGGATTGTATTGAGCACACTAATCTTTGGCGTTGAAACCCCTGGCTGGGCAACCATAGTCACTGCAATCAGTTTTTTTAGCGGATTGCAATTGTTTGCTATCGGTGTAGTTGGCGAATACATAGGCCGTGTTTTTGATGAAGTGAAACACAGACCCCACTACATTATTGATGAGGAATCCAGTTTTGATGACCACTGCTCTTAAATTATCCCATCGATTAATTTATTTTACTGGAGTAGGGATCTGCACTGCTATCGTACATCTTTTGATCGTGTTCAATTTAGTCAATTTTCTAAATCTTCAACCTCTGCTGTCTAATGTTATTGCTTTTTTAATTGCATTCAATGTCAGCTATTTAGGTCATAAATATTTCACTTTTAATCAGCTACAAAATGAAAAACAATTAAGTTTACCTCATTTTTTTCTGGTGGCAGCTTCTGCCGGCCTAATTAATGAAACACTATATTATCTGCTATTACGCTTCACAACGTTACATTATATTGCTGCCCTGGTTTTTGTTTTAAGTATCGTTGCAGTTTACAACTATCTTTTTTCAAGATTTTGGGCCTGTCGTTAAATTGACTTGGTATTCCTCACAATCTTGCATAAATTCATCACTCAAAAAATAATTTAGTTCCCTGGCTCTTGCCGCTGCAATAATATCACTATTCTCACCTTCACCAGGATGGCACATGATTAACGTATTTGTAGGAACATTGTTTAACCATTGCCTGAATAAAGATCTGTAGTTTGTTCTGGCAGAAAAATCGTAAATCCCTGCAAAATAAGGATTATGAGGAATATTTGTTTTCTTTAACTGGCTACTTAAAATTTTACCGCCAGTTATTCCCAGAATTTTTGTTTTTGCTTGATACCCTGACATGTTAACCAAAGGATAAGTGGAACGAATAAAAATACTCTTTCCCTTTAATCGCTGTTCATACATATCAATAATAATTCGCCTAATACCAGGAAACTGATGGATATGTTGATGACCATCAATAAAATCCGGCAACTTTCCCATGACTTTTATGAAATGATCCAATTGAGTATTCAATTCATCTGAGATTATTCTTGAATTCAAGATACCCAAATGCGATCTGATGAGTAATTCTCTTAAACCAAAACAAAGCTTGTCAGGATGAGATAGAAAATAACCTTCTGTGAGATTAAAATGTAAGCCAGTGCTAACCCCATTTTTCAAAGCCAATAAGTCTTGGGCATTGACATCAAAAGAACTGGCATTCACAATACAGCTTACTGCAGATAAGCGCTGTAAGCGAGCCATTTTTAAAATACCCTGGGTAATACCATGATTAAGGCCAAAATCATCAGCGCACAAGAATATATTTTTCAGATCACTCATTAATAACTTCTAATTCGAAAAAAAATTGTAATATATTACTGCCCCTATCCTTATTTTGTAATAACCAAAATAATTATCTGATAATCCATATTATATGCGGTGATAGAAATTTAACTCCCTGCTCCACTTATGATCTTAAAAGGATATATAGAATCAGCTGGTGATAACTAGGCTGTCTCAGGTTGTTGCGTTTTTGCAACAAACAGGCGAGTTGTCAGTAAATTAATACAAAGTCCACTAATCACCAGCAATCCGGCAACCAGCTTCCAGAGATAAAATGGTTCTCCCAAAATAAAGACAGAACTCAAAATACCCACAACTGGAACCAATAAAGTGAAAGGTACTACCATGCCAACTGGATAACGGCTTATCAACCAATTCCATACCCCATAACCAACCCAAGTTGAAATATAAACAATATAAAGCACGGAAAGAATACCTTTCCAGGTCATATGTTCATAGGCGTTTACAATGCTTTCAGGTCCTTCAAAAACCAGAGAAAGTATAAACATGGGCAAACAGGCAACAAAACTACTCCAAACAATCACAGCAATCAGATTAACAGAATGAATTTTTTTCGTAATGAGGTTGCCAATACCCCAGGAAGCCGCTGCAGCAAGAATACATAAAAACCCCATTAAAGACACATTGTGGTCGAAGTGTAAGGCCACTACACCAATGCCTATAAATGCAATCAAAGCCCCTATTATCTGCCCAACTTGGGGTTGTTCTCCTAAAAATATTATTGCAAAAAACATACTGAAAAAGACTTGCACTTGCATGAGCAAAGAAGCCACTCCTGGAGTCATGCCCACACGCAAACCAATAAAAAGGAATCCAAATTGCAAGGCAAACATGATTAACCCATAACCAGCAATAATTTTAAAAGGTACAGCAGGAGGTTTGATAAAAAATACAGCCGGGACACTGGCTAAAAGAAATCTGACAGCGCAAAGAAGCAGTGGAGAAAATTCTTCAAGACTAAGCTTGACGAAAATAAAATTAATTCCCCAAACGAAAACAACCAATAAAGCTAACAAGAGATGGGCAAAAGGCATGACTGAAGTCAACTTTTATAAAAGTCTCTTTATTTTAACCCATAAACATATAATATGCTAAGAAATCTTAATACTTGATCAAATAAACGACAAATAATTTCAGCATATTGGCATGAATCCTAAAAAAAAATCATAGTATTATTGATGTTTTTGGTTTTTAGCAAATCCAAATGTACTTTATTAATACTCTCTTAAGTTTTTTCTGCTAAATTTATGCTAAACTTAAAAAATATTATGACTTTATTTTGATCACACTGGGGAATTAAATGGCCAAAACTATTACAAAAGACAGTTTTTTTCATAGTCGTTTACAACAATTTGTAGCTAATTCCCTTTTTCCAGCAGGGGCCGGTGATTGGTATAAAAACAAAGGCTACGGAAAAAAGGACGAAGTTGATGACGAAGCTCCTTTTAGAGATTTCGTTGAAAAACAAAAAACCGATAAAAAATCACACTATTATAAAGAGTTTCAAGGCCTGGATTTAAGTCTGAAGAAAGTGAAAACAATGCTGGTTTCTGGTGAATCATGTCAGTTAGAAGTCATGAAATGCCAACCAGAGTCAAATGAGCCTAAAAAGCCTGGCACTGGGAAACATATTGTCTATTTTCCCGGAGCGAATACTTACTACCAAGCCTGTTTTCGCGATATCAGCACGGCTTGCAAAGAAACTGGAGCAACTGTACACGCTTTTAATTTCCCAGGGACAGGCCTCAGTTCAGGAAAGGTGAGAGAGGCGAATGACTTAATCAATGCTGGTCTTTCTGTGGTTTCCTCTTTAATTAAACAAGGCGTGCACCCGGACGACATCATTTTACAGGGGGATTGCTACGGAGCTAGCATTGCATTAGAGGTAAAAAGGCAATTAGAAGAGCAAGCGGACATCAAAGTTCGTGCGATCATGAACAATGTTTTCAAGTCATTTAAAGCAGCCGTTTGCGATATGATTACCCAATCACCATGGATACCTAACATATTAAAAAGCATAGTTAAAAGATTGTTAGAATTTACCGGCTGGCATGTTACTCCAGGAAAAAAATATAAACATGCTGATCCTTACCAATGTCATATTCAACACTTGGGAGATCAAACATTAGAATCTTCCACATTATCAAGTAAAGTCAGCAAATATCAACATGAAATACAAACTGGGCAAACCAAATCTCAAAAAAGGGATCCCATTACGGATACCTGTCCGGAAGAGTATCGAAAAGATCGTGATGAGCTGGATAGAAAACATTATGTTCGAGTCAAGGAAACCGCTAAAGAACGCCTTGCTTCCAAATTTGGAGTCGATAAATTTGGAAGAGTCAATGCTCACTTTGCTGATTTGTGTGAGCTGGAAATGTTGGATGGGCAATCGGTGTATCAAGGTTTTGTCAATGACTATATTGCCAGATCGAATGCTTACATAGAAAAACATCCCCAAAAAGGTATTAAAGACATTCAACAGGATTTAAGTCAATTACATTACTTACAAGCAGCTGATTCAGTAGATATTACTGAAGATGAGGCTCAGGATTTTAACACAGTTGTTGATCTTATTACGGATGAACAACAACTAAGGCATGATCGATTCAACGATAATACAATAGTTAAAAGCATCTCTATGTAATTGAAAGTACTGACTGGCAGGAACTATTCAGCTTTTGCCAGTCAGTTGCCTCGAACAAAATCCTTGTGCTTCAACGCCAAGGGCACTATTAAATTTACTGGACATATTCTGAAATGCAATCAGTGCTGTCAATTCAATGATTTCCTGTTCAGAATAATACAATTTCAATTGATTGAAACACTCATCATCAGGACGTTGATCAGAATAAGTTACTTTTTCAGCATAATCCAATGCCGCTTTTTCTTCTGGTGAAAATAATGAGGAACTACTCCATTTCGCCAGTTGTTTATACTGTGCTTCACTTCCAGCCCTTTTAATTAAAGTTGCTGAATTAATATCAACACAAAACTCACACCAGTTAATTTGAGAAACCCTGACAGTGATGAGAGAGCGTAATATTGGGGAAAGTGGTGATTTTTTTCTGTCTATCACGCCATACATAGCAGCAACTGCCAAAAATAACCTGGGAATTCTTGCCCAAATCAAAGCAGGTTCGAGTATTTGGCCGTATTTTCTTTTTTGATTCCAGAAGAATGGTTTTAAATACCAGGGAGTCTTCTTGATATTTTTTTCCAAAATTCTCATGCATAATTATCCTTTTTATGAATACTGAATTAATAACATGGAATAAGAATGAAAGAAATTATTTTGGCAACCAGTAACCCTGGAAAAATAAAAGAATTAGAACAATTACTAGCCCCCACCATATGCATTCCCCAAGCCGATTTGGGTATATCCGATGCGGAAGAAACAGGATTAAGTTTTATAGAGAATGCCATTCTCAAAGCCCGTCATGCCAGCTCATTAGCCAATAAACCAGCTTTAGCCGACGACTCGGGGCTTGTAGTCCCCTCTTTAAATGGAGAGCCGGGTATCTATTCAGCACGCTATGCTCGAATAAAGGCAAATGACGAAGACAATATTCAACAATTGCTAAGTAAAATGGCTGATTTATCCCAAGAACAAAGACAAGCCTACTTTTTTTGCGCAATAGCGCTAATGCAACATGCCAAAGATCCAACACCGATCATTGCCACAGGCGTATTTCATGGCGTTATTAGCATGAAACCTTCAGGCACAAATGGCTTTGGGTATGACCCGGTATTTTATCTCAACGAATATCAATGCACAGCCGCTGAATTACCTGCTAAAATTAAAAATAGGATTAGCCATCGCGCAAAAGCTTTAAACCAATTACGCGCCCTTCTTCCAGATTAATATGAACAGTGAAGTAGATACTCTTTTTACACAAGCCTATAAGCTTCAATATGAAGGCCATTTACCTCAAGCCATTAGCTTATATGAGCAAATACTTGCCCAATCACCCAAACATACGGAAACTCTGCATTTCCTGGGATTAACCTATGCCCAATTGGGTGATATGGAAAATGCCATTTTATATTTTTTGCAAGCCAGAAAAATTAACCCCAATGACGTTGGTATACTCAATAATCTCGCTAACGCTTATAAAAAGGCAGGTCAATTAGATGAGGCAATTAAATACTACCAGCAAGCCATTGAGATTAAACCAGAGTATGTCCAGGCTCATAATAATCTGGCAGCAACCTACGCATTACTCAACAATTACCAGAAAGCGTTGCATCATTATGTGATTGCAGTGAATACAGAACCTGACTTTAGCGCGGCTCACTTTAATTTAGGTTTGTTACTTCTCAAAAATCAACAATTGTCTGCTGCCAAAACACAATTTAATAATGTGATAGCTCTAAATCCTCAGCACAGAGAAGCTCAATTTTACTTAGGTATTTTGCATTTGGAAGATAATTTACTCTCAGAAGCAGAACAGGCATTTCATAAAGTGTTAGAGCAAGATCATGAACATGTTCAATCCCTAATTAACTTGGGCGTGATCGCTTTGAAAAGAGAACAAAACCAATTAGCTGTTGATTATTTTACTAAAGCCTTGGCTTTAGATAATGAAGACATTGATGCACGTAATAATTTGGCAGCCACATTCATGCATCATGATCGATTTGAAAATGCGCTCATGCATTACGATATTTTACTGAAAAAAGAACCCAATAATCTGGAGTATTTATACAATTCCGGAGTCGCTCAAATGGCATTAGGCCATCTCAATGAAGCCACCCTTTTGTTTGATCAGATTTTAACATTACAAAGTGATCACACCCCATCCTTGAATAATCTGGCCGCTATTTATTTAAAAATGGACATGCGAGAAACCGCGCGCGAATATCTTGAGCGCGCTCTGGTAATCAACACCGATGATGTGGTCAGCAGGCATATGCTGAATGCCATTACAGGAGCAACGAGCGTTAATACTACAGAAAAATATGCCCAAAATTTATTTAATAATTATGCCTTGTATTACGACCAGCACATGCAAGGTGAATTACACTATAAGATTCCGCATCACATTGGCCGCCTCATCCACCAACTTCAACTTTTGCAAACCAGTCATTCTTTGGACTTGGGTTGTGGTACTGGATTAACAGGTATTGTGCTTCGTGAAATAAGCAAACATTTAACCGGAGTAGATATAGCAGAAAAAATGATAGCTCGAGCAAAGGAAAAAAACATCTATGATCTTCTGGTATGCTCGGAATTAATTGATTTTTTAAGAAAAAATAAAAACGATTACGATTTAGCAGTCGCTGCAGACGTCCTACCCTATTTTGGTAATCTGGATGATATTTTTCATTACATCAATCAACATCTGAAGCAAGAAGGGTATTTTATTTTCACTACCGAAATCAGCACAACAACTCCGTGGAAACTGGAAAGCAGCGCTCGATTTAGCCATCAACCCGAATACATAGAGAGCTTAATCAATAAATACCAATTTCATCTTATCAAACAAGAGAAAATACCAGGCCGAACACAAAACAAACAAGTGCTGGAAGTCATGTTGTATTGTGTTAAGAAGTCAACATCTCGTTTTGTTTCCAACAGAACTTACGAAAACCCCTAATCTCTTTATTAAAAAATGAACCTTGGGCTTTTTCGTTAGTCCTGTCCAAATCTGGCAAACTCTGGCAAACTCTGGCAAACTCTGGGCAGAATAGCACTATATTGAATTTTTCATCTTCCTAAACACTAAAATGGCAAATCCAACTCAGAATCCAGGCGCTGAATTTGTTTCTTAAACAAATATTGAATTTGCTCCAGATGATCTTTATCTGTCGCCTCAAAACGTGCGACCAGACAAGGAGTTGTATTTGATGCTCGCAACAATCCCCATCCATTTGGAAATTCAACACGCAAACCATCAATATTCAAAATCCTGCCCTCAGGGAAATCAGCCTGCTCACTAAAACGTTCAATAAAATCAAATTTTTCTTCATCCGTAATCGCTATTTTTATTTCAGGAGTATTGACACTATTAGGGATCAACTCAAATTGCTCACTGACAGTCAGATGAGAAGAACTGATAATCTCTAACAATCGGCATGCGCTATATAAAGCATCATCAAATCCATACCAGCGATCTTTAAAGAACAGATGCCCGCTCATTTCGCCAGCCAAGATAGCTTGCTCTTTTTTCATCACCGCTTTCACGATCGAATGGCCAGTAGGGCACATTCTGGCAACACCGCCTGCTGCCTGGATTTCTTTCTCCAAATGACTGGAGCACTTCACATCAAACACAACCGTAGCGCCTGGATTACGACTTAAAATCTCTCTTGAGTAAAACATCATTAAACGATCAGGCCAAATCATTTCGCCTTTATCAGTCACCAGGCCAAGTCTGTCAGCATCCCCATCAAAGCCCAAACCAATATCGGCTTGATGATTTGCCACCGCCGCTTTTAAATCAACTAAATTGGCTTCTATTGAAGGGTCAGGATGATGATTGGGAAATCGGCCATCCACTTCACAATATAGGGGAATGACCTCACAGCCCAATTTCGAAATAACCCTGGGAATAATTGGACCCGCCACACCATTGCCACAATCAACAACTACTTTTAAAGGGCGATTCAATTGAATATCGCTCACGACACGCTGAATGTAGTCTTCTATTACATCAAAAGCCATTTCTTTGCCACGAACAGCTGACTGCTTGACTTCACCAAGCAAAGCATAAAGTGTATCTATTTCATCTTGAATTAATGTTTTTCCAGCCAATACTAACTTGATACCATTATAATCAGCGGGATTATGACTTCCGGTAACCATCAGACCAGAATCAATCCCTTGCGTATGGGTAGCATAATACATGACAGGTGTCGCCACAGCACCAAGATCAAGGATATCTATCCCGCTGTCTAGCAAACCCTCTTTCAAAGCCGTAGCCAAAGCATAACTGGTCAGACGTCCATCACGAGCTACAAATATTTGTCGGCGATTTAATTTTTGTAAATAACGTGCAATGGCTAAACCAATGCTATAAAAAGAATTCTCATCCAGTTCTTTACCGATAATCCCCCTAATGTCATAGGCACGAAAGACAGAGCGGGGAATTTGCTTTTGTTGATAGGTCATTTAATATCTCCCGGAGCTGCCAAAACCACCTTCTCCTCTGGAGCTTTCTGTGAATTCATTGACCACCTCAAAAGAAGTCTGTACAACCGGGATAAAAACTAATTGAGCAATTCTATCACCAGGATTAACAGTAAAATATTCCTGGCTCCTGTTCCAACAAGAGATTTTTAATTCTCCTTGATAATCCGAGTCAATCAGCCCTACAAGGTTTCCTAAAACAATACCATTTTTATGGCCTAAACCTGATCTTGGTAAAATCACTGCCGCCAGCTTTGGATCGGCAATATAAATAGCTACGCCGGTGGGCAGCAATACTGTTTGCTGAGGTGCTACTTGCATAGGCTCCGAGATACACACCCTTAAATCCAGACCGGCGGACCCATCAGTGGCATAGGCAGGCAATGGAATGGTATCTCCTATCCTTGGATCCAGAATTTTTAACTGAATAACTTGATGCATAATAATTCTCAATCGTTTTATTGCGCCTAATTTTGCAGACTTGCAGCAAGGATTGCAATAATTTGGCCTGCCAGGCGTGTTTTATGGGTTAATGGCAGCTCTATTTGTTTGTTTTTTGTAATCACTGTTACTTGATTTACATCACTTTCGAATCCCATTCCCTTACCTACCTGATTGGCGATAATCATATCCAGTTTTTTATTTTTCATTTTTTCTTTTGCATAGGAAATCACATCAGTTGTTTCAGCTGCAAACCCAACAACAAAGGAAGCTTTACCACTTTTAGCTACTTCAGAAAGAATATCTGTATTTCTAACAAGCTGGAGAGTGAGTTCAGAATTCTCATTTTTTTTCATTTTTTCCGAAGCAGGATTCAGCACGCTATAATCTGATACCGCTGCTGTCCCAATAAACAAATCACCTTGTTGTAAATGCCTGTTCACTTCGTCAAACATAGATTGCGCCGATTCAACTCTTATTAGCTCGATGTCCGAAAACGTTTGTAAATGACAAGGACCACTAATTAATGTCACTTGTGCGCCTGCCATAGCGGCGGCTTCAGCCATTGCAAAACCCATCTTCCCTGAACTGTAATTGCTTAAATAACGAACTGGATCAATCGACTCGCGAGTAGGGCCTGCAGTAATCACAATTCGTTTGCCATACAATAGTTGGTTCACATCCAGTAAGCGCAAGGTATTCACAATTTGATCCGCCTCACTGACTCTTCCCAATCCATGTTCCCCACAGGCCTGGGAGCCTTCTTCAGGCCCCACAAAAAACACACCTCGTTCTTTTAACAATTCACAATTTGCCTTGGTTGCTGGATGTGCCCACATGCTTCTGTTCATGGCAGGACAAACAATAACTGGCGTTTCAGTAACGAGATATAATGTTGAAAGCAAATCGTCAGCAAGACCTTGAGCCATTTTAGCAAGACAATTTGCAGACGCAGGAGCAATGAGCAAATAATCTGCCCATCTTGCTAATTCAATATGTCCCATAGCCCGTTCAGCTTGAGTATCGAATAAATCAATCCTCACTTCATTGCCTGATAATGCCTGCATCAATAAAGGGTTAATGAACTGTTGTGCTGAATGAGTCATGACAACCCTCACATCAGCCCCCAAACGAGTCAATTCTCTAACCAGATGAGCAGATTTATAAGCAGCAATGCCGCCACAAATACCAAGTAGAATTTTTTTATTAATAAAATCTTGCATGGCTCGCCATTTTTGATAAGAATAACCTCGATCAAAGCACAAACTTCGCAATAAAGGAATATAAAAGGAATACAAAATGATGGTTGCCCATACAGCGCAGCAACTTGACTTGCGCGAAAAACTACTTACTAATGGAGTACATAGCCTCTCTGATATCGAATTGTTAGCCGTTTTCATCAGTTCGGGTAATAATAAAAAATCTTGTTTGCAACTAGCCTATGAGCTCACCAAACACTTGGGAAATTTACGTAATATCCTCAATGCTGATCTGCAAAGCTTTAAATCAATCCATGGATTAGGAGAAGTGCGCTATGCGCAACTTCAGGCTGCGAAAGAAATATGTCATCGTAGTGATTTCATTGATCTGCAAAAAGAAATCCGGTTATCTAACACGCAACAAACTTATGCTTTTTTAAAAAAACGACTGCGAGACTACAAAAATGAAACTTTTGCCGCACTCTTTCTGGATAACCAACACCGAATCATTGCTTATGAAGAATTATTCTCAGGAACCATCAACACAGCAACAGTCTATCCCAGGCCGATTGTAGAACGTGTATTGCAATTAAATGCTGCTGCTTTAATTCTGGCACATAATCATCCCTCGGGCTTGTCTGATGCAAGCCAGCAAGATTTAGCCATTACAGAACGCATTCGAGATGCTCTGGACCTGGTAGATGCCCGGTTACTGGATCACATTGTCATTGGGGATAATGAAGTGTATTCCATTTTTGCTGAGAACAAATGGGTATGTAACTAGCTCCCGCCCCTATCATTTGAGTTAATGGATTAAAAATGCTCCAACCTTTTATTACGGATTTTATAAAAAATCGTTCGTTTCAATTTATTTTTGTAATGGGATTAGTTTCTGATATCGCCCTGGCTGGGACGATAAAGCACATAGTATTTCTCTTTGGATTCCCCTATTTAAGCTCTGTTGGTCTTTATTGTCTAATGAAGCGTAAAAAAACAACTGTTAAAGCAAGAATCAGTGAGCAATACCGGCCAAAGAAGAAAGAAATTTGCAGATGAATTCTTAAGGTTTAGTTAATACTTGGTTGCTATAATTGCACAAAGTGTTGTTTTAGCTCAGAGTCATTATGTTAACTTATCAAGATAAAGAAATAGTTCGATTTAAAGAAAAAACAGGTGGTAAAAATAAAAGTGATGTCGATGGTTTTTACAAAGACAGTGATGGCCGGAAATTTTTTATAAAAAAACCGGGCGACCCCCGTGAACTATTCACGGAATTATTTGCAGGCTTGCTATTAAAAGAGTTCATGAAGCGAGGATTGATTGATGAAAGCTATTTTCCATCATTGATTTGCGCCGATGTCATTCAATTTAAAGACAAGTCCTATGGCCTAATACAGCCACTGGTTTCATTTGATGAATTACACAAAATCATTGGAACGAGCTACGGTGATGGCAGTGATCGTAATACGATAAAGGAAACCTTCTTTGGGCCAGGTTATTATGCTGGGATCACAAAACAAAATAAATATTTTGGCCTTTCTATGGCCCTTATGTTTTCTCTATTGCTGGGAGCCCATAGTGTACATAGTGGCAATATCGTTGTACTCAAAGGAGAAGGAGAAGAAAAAAGCAAACAATTTGGCCGAATCGATTGGGGAGATGCCTTCCGTTATTTCGCTCATCGAAACAATAATGATAATATCCTTTATGCTTATGAAAACAGAGGTTGGTTTAATTATAAATCACTAACTAAAGATTATTTCCTGAACTATAAGAAGATCAATGGGCTCTTCCCTGCGATGGCTGAAAAAGCCCGACAATTGCAATCCAAACTAAATCCTGAACTGCTTATTGAAATAGTAACTAGCGCACTCAAAAATATTCCAGCTGATCTGATAGAAGAAAAAACCAAAATCCAACTTGCTGCCTACATGTGTATGGATTCATTTAAAGAAGCAACATTTGGCCCAAAAGGTAATTGCAAAGATTTTGCCATTGCCATGGCCACATTATTAGAAAATCGTTTAGGAAAAATTGCTGTTCTTAAAGATATGTCCCCGTTGAGCAATCCTGAAGAGCTGTATCAAAGTATTTTGGAGTTAAAACCCTTGACGCTTCTTATGACCTCTTCAACCTCTTTTTCAGAAACTATAAATCAATGGACAGACATCTTCAAAACTACAGACATGGAAAAATTTTCGTTTGATAGTAATCCAATCAACTTACTGGAATTAGTCAAACAATTTAATCTTTACGTTGATGAACTAGCCATCACGTGTGAAGCCAATAATGTCTGGGCAAAAGAAAGAATAGACAGCACCCCTAATCTGTTCGCTCTCTACGATAATAGCGGTGGTGAAGCGATTCACGGACATGCCTTTGTTCCTTACTACAAAGAAAGCATTGTATTGCGCCGCCTATTTACAGTAGACCCTAATACTTTTAACTTATCTCGTTTTGCTCCTTTTGAAGGACCATGCCAACTCTATTGCAAGGAACATAAAGACTCTGCCTGGGTTAAAATCCAAACCTTACTGACTTTAGGTAATGGAATTATTAATACGCTAAAAATAATCAAACAGGCTCAAGCATTCGGAATAGATGAGGCAGTTACAGAGAATTTAAAAGCATTGAAAGAACAATTCATTGCTTTTCAACTTGCGGAAGCTGATGTAAAGGAATCATTAAAAGCACCTTATTTTGCAGAGCCCTTGCCTGATAAGGAAAGTGAGTTTTTTTATCCCATTGATGAAAAAGCATTAGCTAAAATGAATGGATATCAACTTGCAACGATTTGTCTGGAAGAACTAAATAGCCCTAAACCATCGCCTTTAATTGAAAGAATTCTCAGTAATAAAAAATTTGGGAAACGTATTAACTCTGCTTTCGAAAGTGGTGTATTTAAAGGCCGCACAGATGATCCCGCCGGTAAAATAGCTAAAATCCGTGAATGGCATCAATTATTACAGATTTCTGGTAAAAAAACTGCTGGACAAATTGATGAGCTGCAAAAGATAGTAATTTCTCTTCAATCAAAAATTAACAAGCAAACGATTGAATTTGAGGAGTTAGAAGCGACTTTAATCCAAATAAAAGAAAAATATCAGTTACTGGAGAAAAT
Organism: Legionella sp. PATHC039; assembly: GCF_026191275.1. Taxonomy (NCBI): domain Bacteria; kingdom Pseudomonadati; phylum Pseudomonadota; class Gammaproteobacteria; order Legionellales; family Legionellaceae; genus Legionella; species Legionella sp. PATHC039. Next base: position 3,226,266 of record NZ_JAPHOP010000001.1, on the reverse strand, counting down.
GGTTGAGCAAAGCGAACATGAGAAATCTTCCGCCCAATCCATTATTCGCTCTCTGAATTTAGAACTTAGTCAGCTTAAATTACAACTACAAGAGCAAGAAAAATTACAGTTCCAGTTAAAAGAACTCAAAGAGAAAATACATGAACAAACGACTCTATCCAAGCGATTAGGAGAGGAGCTGCAAACGCAAAAGAAAACCAACACGCACCAGGAAGAAACCATTCAAAGAATCACCAAAGAAAAATCATCGGCCGATTCTTCCCTTGAGTCGCTTCGAAAAGAACTGCATGAATTGGCAAAAAAAGAAAGCTCTCTTCATAAAAGGCTTGAAGAAAAACAATTAAAAGTACAACAGTTAGAAGAGCAATTAGCAGAGAAAGAAAAGGAAAATCTAGTCCTGAAAAATGCTGACAAACAAAACCAACATGAAAAATCCCTGGATAAATCTGCTATTGAATATCTAACCTCAGAGCTTAATCAGCTTAAACTAGAACTGCAAAAACAAGAAACATTACAATTGCAGTTAAAATCTTTAAGAAAACAAATTCAAGAGCAAACATTACTTATAGAGGGCTTGAAAGAGGAGTTACAAAAACAAAAGAAAAGCAACACACACCAGGAAGAAACTATTGAAAGAATTACTAAAGAAAAATCATTGGCCGATTCTGCTCTTGAATCGCTTCGAAAAGAGATGCATGAATTAACTCGAAAAAACGAAGAAAATCAACTTAAATTAACAAAACAAGTCAACTCTCTTAGCGAACAACTTGAAGAAAAACAATTACAAATTAGAGAATTTGAGAAGCAATTACAAGAAAAAGAAAAAAGAGTTGAGCAAAGTGAGAAAGATAAAGCTTCAGCAAAACGAACTGTGGCTTCACTTAGGGAGCAAGTAAGCAATTTAAAATTGCAATTACAGCAACTTGGAGAGGTAATTCAGGAAAAAGAAAAAGGCTCCTCTTTGATAAGCCAGCAATCCAAACAAATTATTGCTCTTCAAGAGATTATAGAAGATCAAAAAAGACAATTGGAAGAATTAAAAATCAAAATTCAGGAACTTGTATCTGCAAATCAAGAGCTTGGAAAACAAAACCAAAGTTTGAGCAAGGAAAATTTACATAATAAGAATACAATTGAAGATCTTAAGAAAAAATTGAATGAATTAACTGTTCAATTGGAACAATTGCATCAATCTTCAAGTGAAAAAGAACAAACCATTAGAAAATTGAGAGAAGAACTCATTAAGAAAGATTCTTCGCTAAAACAAAATGAGGAAATGCAATTAGCCCAAAAACATCTGGAAGAGGAAATTGATCGTCTACAAAAAGAAATTAAACAACAACAATTAAATACAAATCAATTAGAATCTATAATTGCTCAAAGTAAAGAGGCTGAAAAACGCTATCAGCAAGCTTTAGAACAGAAAAAGGGAATTTACTTTGCGCGAATGGAAAGAGTGTCTCCTATTTATTTGCAAATACAGCAAATTGAACAAAAGGCCAAAGAATTAGAGGAAAGAAGGGAAACAGAAGCATCAACAGCGGCAAAAACACTCGCAACAAAATTTCGTTTAGAGATAAAAAATTATCTCGACAATAATGAGTCAAATGAAAAAAGTGCCTTAAACTCATTCAAAATAAATGCCAAACGGCATATTGAAAACTCCAAGGAAACGCTAAATCAACATCGCGAAGAATGGAAGTACCTATTAGCCAATGTTACTTTAGGGGTATTCTTGCTTGGAATCGGTTATATCGCCGCTATTTTGATTAACAAAGCAACTACTGGCAATTATACCTTTTTCAGCCAAACTAACAGCGGGAAAAAATTGGACGCGTTGGAAAAAGCGATTTCTTCCACTCACTCCGAAACATTAGTTTATGGATAATCTTCTCTTTTTGGCATAGGTTGGCTTATATTCATCCTATGCCAAATAATAAAGACACTTCAGCATAAGGACACAGAGGCAAAGAATCTTTCCAATTGGCAAATCAGCCTTCTCTTTTAGCGGGTTAAATCAAATTGTGCCAAGGGAAAATAATTACTTCCTTCTTTATCAGGCCTACTTTCAATTAAATAAAATTTATTAATCTGAACTGGTGGAATGATAGGAAATTTTATTTGCAACAACTGCTGAAGTTTTGGGCTGAAATTCCCCACTCTGCCTACAGTCAAATGCCCTCTGAAAGGACGTTTTTCTAAAGGATACTTTAAACTGTCCATCACCTGACTAATCATTCGAGACCAATCCCTAAGTCTGTCTTGAGGATCTACAGATAATGAAATAAGTCTTGGATTTTTGGGAGAAGGGAACCACTCTAAAACACCGAATTCCAAATCAAATTGCTTTATATGGTTAAGTTCATTATTTACTTTTTCAATCAAGACCTGAATATGTTTTGTTTCCAGTCTCTCTAAAAATTGCAAGGTGATATGCAAATGCATTGGCTTTGTCCACCTTATGGAGTGAACTGGTGCCATTTGCCTCAATGGCTCCAAATTACTCCGGATATTTTCCTGGATCGCTGGCGGTAGTGAAATAGCAAAAAAAGCACGTATAGCGTTCATAATATTCATTGCCTATTCGAAAAATATTGCAATCCACAAAATAAATTCCGAAAAACAAACACTTTTTCCAAATTAATTATCAAAATCGCTGCTGTTTTTCAATTTTTTGCTGCCTGTCAACGACACCGACTACTTTGTGTAACATCTTTGCCATTATTTCCGTTATATCATCTATGGTAATAATACCAAATTGTTATTTTTTGAATGCATTAAGTAAGTATAACCCACCCTACTATAATTGTAAGATAGAGGATAAAAACAGGATCAATACCATGCATGCCATGATCATGGAAAAGCCTAGATGTGCATTGCAATATCAGGAAGTTAATAAACCAAATCCAAATGAAAATGAACTTTTAATTAAAGTATCAGCTTGTGGGATTTGTAGAACTGACTTGCATGTAGTCGATGGTGAGCTGAAAAATCCCAAGACTCCCCTTATTCCAGGCCACCAAATTGTAGGAACTGTTGAGCAGGTTGGAGCCGCTGTAAAGAAATTTGCAATTGGACAGCGAGTTGGAGTCCCTTGGCTAGGTGGAAGTTGCGGGATCTGTAATTTTTGCACCTCTGGCCGAGAAAATTTATGTGATCAAGCCTGCTTTACCGGGTATCAAATAGATGGTGGTTTCGCTGAATTCTGTGTAGCAAATCACCATTTTTGCTTTCCTATTCCCGATGGATACCCGGATCATCAGGCAGCACCATTATTTTGTGCTGGTTTAATTGGATACCGTGCCTTGCTAAAGTCTGGCGACGCAACTCATTTGGGTCTATATGGATTTGGAGCGGCAGCACATATACTGATTCAAGTAGCTTACCAAAAAGGAATAAAAATTTATGCGTTTACAAGCCCAGGTGATCAGGAAACTCAAAAATTTGCATATCGATTAGGTGCTGTCTGGGCCGGAGATTCTACGCAATCACCACCTCATCTTCTTGATGCTGCAATCATTTTTGCACCCGTTGGTGCATTGGTGCCTCAGGCTCTTCGCAATACTGTAAAAGGAGGTACTGTGGTTTGTGCTGGTATACATATGTCGGATATTCCCAGCTTTCCTTATGAAATACTGTGGGGTGAACGTACTGTTTGTTCAATTGCCAACCTAACTCGCAAAGATGGAGAAGAGTTCCTGTCTCTGGCCCCTAAAATCCCAGTTAAGACAAAAATTCAAACCTATCCCCTTACCGAGGTTAATCGAGCAATGGAGGATTTAAGACATGGCAGGTATAGAGGAGCCGGGGTTATTGTTATGAAATAAAGCTATAATTATCAAAAGCTATTACAACAAACACAAATCATCAAGGAAGTAGCTCGCCTCGCTCAAAATTGGTTTAAGCAATATTTAAAAGAATATATAAATATAAAAACAGCAATGTCAAATCATTATGAAATAAATTTATAACAATTGAAAATATTTTATCTAGTAACTATATTTACATTGATAAGCTGGTGAATATTACTTTCGGTGTTTTTAACAACTAACTGATACGTAAATTTATGGAATAAGGAGGTGACATCATGGGCGGCTTAAGAAAAAATCAACCAGGTAAAACAACTGATCTTCTGATGAGTCCGTTTTTAAGACTTCAGCAAGAGGTCAATCATGCTATGAGTGATTTTTATAATTTATTTGACCCTCAAAGAAGTGCCAATCTTGAGCAATTCGAGCATATTTCTCTTACTCCGTCTTTGGATATCGTTGAAGATAAAGATAATTTCAAAATTGAAGTAGAAATGCCTGGTATGGGCGAAGAAGATATTAAAGTATCTTTTTGTGAAAACAGATTAACCATTGAAGGAGAGAAAACCACTTCTAAAAAAGATGAAAATAAAAATTATATCAGTCGAGAAATTAGTTATGGGCGATATGAACGCACCATTTCCTTACCTCTATCTGCGGATGTGGATAAAGCGACTGCCTCTTTTAAAAAGGGTATGTTATGGATCACAATACCTAAAAAAACTGAAGCCAGGGAAAATGTAAAAACAATTAAAATTGAAAAAGCAAAATAATTAATTCAGTCAGGGTCAGGCTCCAAAGCGATGGAGTCAGCCCCGTTCTTATTTTTTGGCTCTACTTTCCCAAATGGTAGTTAATAACATAAGAATTATGCCTATGAGAGCGCCTGTCGCTGACCCAATACCCGGTGAATTTAAACTTCCTATGACAGCGCCTAAAATAATTCCAATGGATATTTCAATACTAATCCATAATTATGTAAAATTTGAATAAAATTGTTAATTATTAGCTTGAATGATCATTATTATAATAAAAAAACAAACTGACACTCTTTTGCAAAACCTAAATTAAAAATTAGTTTCATTGATCCTGATTCTTTTTATGATAATTTAATTGAAATAATCCATCGCTCTCTCAAATGACTATGAAATTTCCTTTTCAAATAATCGATTTAACACACCCTGTTTCACCTGACTCCCCTGGTTGGGATCTGGATTGTGGATTTATCCATAGTAATTTTATTGATTATGAAGACTGTACATCGGAAATCAAATTCAGAGTTCAGCAAATACAGTCACCCTTGGGGATTGGAACCCATATGGATGCTCCGGCTCATTGTATTCCAGGGGCCGCCTCTATTACTGATCTCGATCTGCACCGTAATTACCTGCTCACACAAAGTGTGCTGATTAATGTTAGTCATCAAACGGATGAACATTATCAAATTACAAAACAGGATATTCTGGATTTCGAAGCCAGATATGGGAGGTTAAAAAAAAATGTGTTTGTGCTTTTTTATACTGGCTGGGAGATACATTGGCCTAATACTGACAAATATCGCAACAATTTGGTTTTTCCAAGCATTAGTGCCTACGCAGCCCAATTATTGCTGGAAAGAAATATTGCTGGCATTGGGATAGACACACTTTCTCCAGATACTGCAGAATCAGGTTACCCTGTGCATCAACTCTTATTACAAGCAGGTAAATATATTATTGAAAACGTTGCCAATGCGAATTCCATGCCACCCATTGGCGCCTGGACCCTTGCTTTACCATGGAAAATAATCAATGCTACTGAGTCACCAGTCCAGTTAATTGGACTGGTATGATAATGTATAGTTCATTGATTAATGCTAATTATTACAGTACGTTACTCCTTTTAATTAACTCTTATATTGAAAAATTGCCAGGGATCAGATAAGTCCACTTCTTCAGGATATAGCTCCCCTCTATTTTTTAAGGGGGTCCAATCCGTGTAATAACCACCGACTTTTCCAAGATACGGTTTGGCAATATCAATAATGTATTGATGATCAACTTCCTCTGGTTCTACTATACCCTCATCAGGATGTTCTATTGCCCAGATTATTCCTGAAATCATACTGGCAACAACTTGTAAACTGGTTGCATTATTATAGGGGGCAATTTGCCTTGCTTCCTGGATAGAAAGAGTTGAACCATACCAATACGCTCCTCTTTGATTACCCATCAACAACACACCCAATTCATCACATCCATCAATGATTTCGTTTAAAATCAGGCGATTCTTGTTTTGTGGTTTCCATTCATTACTTTTTAATTCGAAAATGGAGAGCCTGGCATCTGGACAAGGATTATAGGCATAGTGAACTGTTGGCCTATACAATAATTCAGATCCATTTTTTAATGTTAAAAAATTGGTAAGTGAAATAGTTTCTGCATGAGTAATTAAAAACCCGTGAAAAGCCCCCAATGTTGGAGTCCATGAACGAACCATGACACTAGCGCTCGGGCGAGACAGATAGATCGCGCATTGTGGTCCATTACTATGAGAATAAGCGTCATGGGGCCAATGAGCTTCATGTGTCCCCCACCCGATTTCAGCAGGTTGCAGTCCTTCCAAAATCAGACCATTAGCGGACCAGGTATTAACGAACTCGCCTGGTGATTTTGGAGGATAGGTAACTTGAGAGTCTTGCTCTGCAACATGGATTACTTTAATTCCCAAAGTCATGGCAAGATTAGCCCATGCTGCTGCATTTTTAGGCCTGTTAATAGTAAGGCCATTATCTTTTGCAATATTCAACAAGGCCTCTTTAATAAAATGTGAAACGAGACCCGGATTAGCCCCGTGAGTAATTAAGGCTGTTTTTTGAGTTTTATCCTTTAAGCGAAGGACTTCTTCACGCAAAGAATAATTGGTTCGGCGATTAAGCGCCATCTTCTCCATAACAAATTCTTGTTTCCACGGCTCAGTTGCGGCATTAATATACAATGCTCCTTTTTGATTACATAATATAATCAAAGCAAGACTTGATATGCCGATTGATACATCAATTAAAAAATCGTTCTCTTCCAAAGTACTACCAATCACGTCAAGGTAATTATCAGGAGTAATCTGTTGTAACTTGAATAAAACTCCGTATTTTTGGGCAACCTCAACCCTTGCCCCTTCATCGGCAATGATTGTCACTTGCGATGGTTTGATATCAAATTTCTCAAAGATTAAAGGCATTAATGCCTGACCAACGCAACCAAATCCTAATAAGACAAAACGATTTTTAAACAAGATTTTTTTTGTATTATGATTCTTATCCATGATGAATCCTTAACTTCCCGGCCCAGTTTAATTTGAATTTTTAATACTCAATAACTATTCAACAATGATCATACCCAACAGACATCAAAAACTTTCATATGGCATACTAATATTGTAGTAGCTATGTTGAATTCAGACAGCCTGTTGAGTAAAAAATTAGATATATCTACTCCCTGCTTGATTTTTAAAGTATGTAGTAAAATTGCATCCTGCCACTCTATTCCTGGCTTTGAATAAATCAATTAAAATGGTAGCCAGAATGCTACTGGAAAATCACATGATCCATATTGCGCTTTATCAACCAGAAATTCCACCGAACACGGGCAATATTATTCGACTCTGCGCCAATAGTGGAGCTCAACTACATTTGATTCATCCATTAGGCTTTACTTTGGAAGATAAACAAATGCGACGAGCAGGTCTTGATTATCATCAATGGGCTTCAATATTGCATTATGAGAATTGGCAAACATTCCTGCAGTCTCATTCAAAACGACGATTATTGTGCTGTAGCGCAAAAGGAAAAGTGAAGTATAGTGACGTCGATTATAAGACAGATGACATCTTATTATTTGGACCCGAATCTTGCGGTTTACCTCAACAAATACTGAACCAATATTCAACAATACGGATTCCCATGAGAGAAAATAATCGTAGTCTCAACTTATCAAATGCTGTAGCAATCATATTGTACGAAGCATGGAGACAAATGGATTTCAACATGTAAGCATTAACTTGGTAATTCACCTGATAGTGATTACAGCAATGGAAGAGATTGGGGAGGGCGTAAGTCCTTATTCCTTATAAAGAGGAAACTCCAGCATCCTCAATAGCATCTTCATAAATCAAAACAAGGGCGGCGCCCTGGTGAACCTCCAAACTAATTTCTGCTGTTTGTGTTCGATTGAAACAGGAATTTTTTCCAGGAAACGAAAGGTGTGAGTGCTTTAGCTCCCACTTCAAACCCTCAGAAGACAGGACAACCTCAGGAATACCTATTAACGAGATTTTAGTCTGGACAGGTAAAATAAAATTAACCCTCAATTTTTCATTAACAACAAAACCTTTGATGGGAGGCGAATATAAAAGGCAGTTTGTATCCATAAAAATGTTGATGTTATTCAGAATGTGATCCAAATACCCACCATTTATCCCTACAACGATAGCAGGCAATAGATCATGAGCCTGTAAATAATGCATGGCCTTTTGATAATCCGTACTCCCTTGATCTGGTAAATGAAGAAAAGAACGGTTTTCCAACAAAGCAGGCTGAATAGAATCCAGATCTCCAGTAATTAAGTCAGGAAAGACACCAAGATTACATAACACATTAGCGGCACCATCAGCAGCAATAACCGGCAGCTTTCTTTTATGAAAAAAGGAAGGAGCAGGCAAATCACCATTAAGACATAAAATAGAACGATAGTTTTTAAAGTTAATTACATCTAGCATCATAACGTCTTTTTAATAAAATCAGCACAAAACTCACTATCAAACCCACTACATTGGAACTCGTTACAAAAAATGAGTTTGTGCTGCTTCCATAAATGATCCAGGCCAGCGAACAAATTAGATAATTCACTAACATCATCATGGAAAGATCTTCAGTTGATTTGGTTTTTAAGGATTTAACGATTTGCGGTAAAAGTCCAATAAACGAGGTAATAAAAGCAACTATTCCAGAAAAAATAACAATTGACACATTTTCCTCCGCTCAGACTAATGAGATCAGGTTCAAAGGGTTGGGTGATCCTCTCAGCCAACTTATCAATTGGCACCCCTAATGTTGGACTTATATTTTATCACGAAATGAGCAGACCGCAATTTAAGAGCAAGAAAATACCCCTTTCTTTTTTCATCAGTTTATGATTAATTAATAATCCTTTAGTCCAAAAAAGGAATTAAGCCCCTCAAATAATTCTCAAATCGGTATTTGACAATAACTCATACAGCAGCTGGAGGCATCACTATGACAGTAGAACTTATTCGAAATGGAGAGACAGATACCAATGATTATGAGCAACACCTGGATTCTTTTGGATACGAAACATTAGAAAAATCCTTGAAAGAAGATGCCAAGTCTATATGCCAATTCTTTTGTAATGAAGAGCTGGTTTTACAAGGTTTAAAAAAATTGGTGACACAATTTTATCAGTTTAACCAACCTGAGAAAAAAACATTAAGACAATTTTTTGATGACTGGGGAAGTAAAAATCATTTTAACCACGAAGCTCCGCCTAATGATAAGATACCTTATGAAACCAGCCCCAATTTTCATTTCCCCAATCACACTCCGATTTTATATGGTGAATTAACTTCAGACTTATTCAATAATGTTCTTCTAAAACAGGGTTACTTATCCGCTGATCTTGGCGCAGGCCCCAAGCATGGGAAATGGGCGCATACCATCCAATTTTTTATTCTGGAAGAAGCCAGAAAAACCGGACAATTAAAGCTTCACAGCAATACAGTCTGCGAATTCATTAAAAAAATCTCTCAAATCCATGGCCAATACGAATCATTCAGTTTATGGAGCATTCTATTTGATTCATTTGACGAAACCTTTACCTGCCCTAATATAATTACTCAAACTTTGACATCACCATGGGATAATTCGAAAGAGGCTCTATTTTTAGCTGATAAATTAAACCATTTCCAAAAAAAATTTGAAAAAGCAGCCTCTACTGAAAATAATTACAATGCGTACGCCAATAAAAAATACATGAGCAGAATTGATAAAGCGCACTATGTTAAGTACAAAGACAAATGCGCAATTCTATGGTTTGCGCCACAGGATAAAAAAACCACCTCTAAGCCTTCCTGCCAAAAAGAATTGAAACAAAATCAATTAAGCTTATTATAAGAGGATATGACTTTGTATCGATAAACTTAAATAAAACATCTCTGGCTTGGATAGCGACTCTTTACCAAGGCAGAAAATTTTTTTTAAATCGAAATATTTTGTCATGGCAGATTTTAATCACTGGAAATATTTTCAGAAAAAATTATAGATGCCCACACAAAATCTCAATCTATTTTTATTATAAAAACGAATTTAATTCAATAAATCAGTTTATATATACTCCTTCACTAGAAAACATTTTTCGCCTTGACCTTGGAGTTTTTCCTAAATCCTATTATATTTAATAGTATAATATTTAATCTATTTTGGATTAAATAAACCAGGGAAAACGCGATCATGAGCAAATTCCTCGTATTTATTGGATCAATATTATTTTTTTCTTCCGTTTTAGCTGGAGATATCCCAGAAGTAGACATACAAGACCAACAGTCAGATCAGGAGTTATGCGCCCAAAAATTTTATAATCAATGCATCAACAAGTGCGAAAAAACAAATTATGGTGACTGTACTCAAGCCTGTGAGGAAAATGCTAAAAATCAATGTCTTTACGCAGGTGAATAAGAATGGTTTGCGTTGAGGCAATTAAATTAAATCCTATAAATTTTAATAGTGAAAACATTAACTCATTAAAAATAAACTGTATTTCGTCATTTCATGTTATAAATAAAACATTGCATCTGGAATTTTAAAATGCTCCATAATACCAAAATAAACAAACTCGCTGTCTTTTGTGGATCTAACACTGGTTATTCTGAAGTTTATAAACAATCAGCTGAAAACATGGCCGATGTCCTAAGCAGTAATGGTATTACCATGGTTTATGGTGGCTCAAAGAGCGGTTTGATGGGAATAATAGCCAATCGCATGTTAAAAAATGGCTCTAATGTCATTGGTGTTATACCAAAATCTCTGGTTGACACAGAAAAAGCACATGATGGGTTGACGGAATTACATGTTGTTAATTCTATGTATGAAAGAAAAGTATTGATGTGTAAATTGTCGGACGGGTTCATTCTACTGCCAGGTGGGTCAGGTTCTCTGGATGAATTTTTTGAAATGTTTACCCTGGTACAATTGGGATACCATAAGAAACCTTGCTGTGTACTCAATGCCTCTGGTTACTATGATTACCTTTTGCAATTTTTAGACTATGCTGTTAATCAAGGCTTTTTACACTCAAAGGATCGAAATACGCTCATTGTCAATCAATATCCAGATACGCTCATTGAGAATTTATTTGAAGTAATCAATAATTGCAAATAACAGTTTAGGAAAATTAATAACATAACAAGGAGTTAACCAATGCCAAAAAAACTGCTCATCGCTGCTTTCTTATGCAATATTTTTTGTAACCCCAGCCATCTAGCCTATGCCTCATCAACAGAAATACCCATACTTGGGAAAACCATGACCCAGGCTAAACAACAACAAATGACCCCCAGGCAGGCATTACAACGTTTAAAAGACGGTAATCAACGCTTCCTAAGTAATAAACCTTTAGCACGAGATTATCTAAAACAAGCCAAGCAATCAGCTTATGGCCAATACCCTTTTGCGGTCATCTTGAATTGTATGGACTCGCGCAGTGTTCCTGAATTCTTTTTTGATCAAGGATTGGCAGACCTGTTTACCTTACGTGTTGCCGGCAATGTTCTCAACGATGACATTTTAGGAAGTATGGAATTTGCAACAAAAGTAGTGGGAGCACGTTTGGTAGTTGTCTTGGCTCACACCTCCTGTGGTGCTGTTGCAGGAGCATGCAAAGATGTTAAATTAGGGCATTTGACTGATGTTATAAATAAAATCCAGCCTGTTGTAAAACCTAGCATGGAAAGTACGGGTATTGATAATTGCTCTGACCCCAAACTGATTGATGGCATGGCTAAAGCCAATGCCCTGCATGTTGTAAAAAATATACTAGAGCAAAGCCCTATTTTAAATGAATTAGTTAAGAATAAACAAATTGGGATTGTAGCGGGTATTCATGATATTAAAACAGGTAAGGTGACTTTTTTTGAAGAAAAGCGATCTGTCCCAGAGTAAAGCAAGTCGGCAGTTGCCAACTTGCTTTAATATTTCCTTTCAAATGCAAGCTGAATTTGGTTACAATCGCATAATTTTTGGTGAATGATTTTTTATATGCCTAAATCACATAATTCCATTATATTCCTTGGTTTGCTTTCTGCGTTTTCTTTGCTTACATTTGATCTTTATCAACCATCACTGCCTTTCATAACGAATTATTTTAATATTACCCCAAGTATGGGGCAATTAACCCTAAGTATTTATTTGCTAGTTTATGGCATCACTCATCTTCTATGGGGACCACTTATAGACCATTTTGGGCGCCGGCGCCTACTTCCTGGAAACCTTTTATTAGCCTTAATTGGCAGTTTAATGTGTGCTTTTGCGCCGAATATCACCATGCTTATTTGCGGTCGTGCCCTACAAGGATTCGCCTTATGCTGCGCAAATCTCATTGCCTATTCCGCAGCACGTGATTTTGAAGACACGATTGTTCGCGCCAAAGTGCTGTCCTATATTTCCATGACCGTTTCAGTTTCACCGATTATAGCCCCGGTAATTGGTGCTCTTATCTTTCATCATTTTGGCTGGCAAGCCAATTTTATAGTCATGGCAATCGTTGCCTTTATTCTATTGATACAAACCAAACTCTCCTTGTTAGAGTCCCCTTTCTGGACGCCTCCCCAGGAGAAATTCTCGGTAAAAAAAATACTCCAGAAATATAAGTCTATACTTAATATACCCTCTCTATGGTGTGCATCATTTATTTTAATGTTTGGCATTTCTGCTGTCATGCTCACTGTAATTAATTCCTCTTACCTTATTATCGAGGTACTGAATTACTCTCCACTTGCCTATGGACTTATTTTTATTCTGAATGGTTTAAATATTATTTTTGGAAACTATCTGGGTATTTGGCTTCGTGACCGATTACCCATTATAACCACCATCTATTTGGGGAACTGGTTCATTGTCTTTGGTGGTACAGCGATGTTGGTTACTTCCAAATTGTTTGGGTTTAGTCTGTTAGCATTATCATTTTCATTAATTGCCAACTTGGGAATTAGTGTCAGTGCCGCTCCAACCATCTCCATCGCCCTAACGGATTTTAAGCAAAATGCAGGAATAGTTATGGCTTTTATGAATACCATACGTTTAATCGGCCCCTCTCTTTTAACTATTCTAACCGGCTATTTGTTGGCAAGGAATCTTGACGCTCTTCCACTGGGATTAATAGGCTCAGGAATTGGAGCCCTCTTTTTCTCATGGCATTTTAGCCGATTAACCACTGAATCGAGAAACTCAGACATGGATAGCGAAGAAGCGTTGACCTAACAGTCTGTTAACTTCCCCATATTGGATATAAAATTTTTTACATAATTCTCCTGAAACACAGAACCACACATTGGTTCTGTGAAGGTAAAACAAAACATGAGTTGATCATTAAGAGTAAGAACATTTAGCAAAACAGGTATGTCTGCATTTTGCCGGGATGTACAAAAATAGCTTTTTTCCCATTTCAAATGACCATATTGAGTATTAAAAGGTAACAAACCAATATTGGTTACGGTCACTCCCATTGAAAAGCGATCCCTATGACCTTCCCATGATGACAGAGCATCAATAATATCCTGCTTACTGTGATGAACCGGGAATACAGCGTCACCAGGCAATCGCTCTTGTTTTAACTGATGATCATAATCCCTGGCAAGCTCTATAATATCTGATTCTATACTGACTTGTTTATGATACGTAGTCACCACAGACACATAGCAGCCAAAATAGTCATCCGGAATCAAAGGTATACACCACTTCCTTAAATTAACCGGGGTGTGTAGTGTTGTATCTAAAGGCCGATCGAGAATTTTTGTTAATGTCATTAGGGACAGCGCATTAATTAATGCATTCAGAGAAAAGTTGTGATTTTTACTAAAAGCCAGAAGCGCTCCGGTTTGTTTCACTGTAACAGGATAATAATGATTTTTTGTTATTCGCTCGCCAGGAGGGACATAGTTTTGGTAATAAATCGGAGTAGGCAAAAATGCAGGAGGCAGAGAAGATTTTTGCCCTTTTTTGTGTTGCACCAGTTCCTCAACAGGAGGATAGAGAGGGAAGGATGGATTTGAATCACTTTTCTGGTAAACTCTAAAGAGAGTATCGAAAAAATAGGCTACCGAGACACCATCTCCAATATTATGTCCTGCGATTAACAGGATTTCATGAGAATTACCATGTTGGTTATAAATAAGAACTGTTCGCCATTGATAATCTTGATTGCGAGGAGGTCGATTTAATTCTAATTCAATCACCTCTTTCCATACAGAGTTTGAAGTCCTTTTTATGATTTGAAATGGTAAATAAACAGCATCACCTTCCTCTACATTAAATTGACACTGTTGATTGCTTTTGATTACTTTTGCTCTAAGCAATGGCTGCTGGATTTGTAATAACCTGATCGCGTTGGTTAAACGCTCCAAATCCAAATCTGAAACAGTGATTTTTGCAACAGCAGCGATTAAACCATTCCCATGATCTTTATCATTTCCCCATTGACATAATTCTTCCCAATAGCCTAGTTTTCTGGATGGCGGTTTCATAGATTTTCTCCCAAAGCCCTAGCCACGATGCTAGAAAGTTTTTTTACAGAAAGTAATTTCCATACTACAGGACATGCACCTGCTGAATTACTTTTGATGGATCTAACCCATATTAATGCTCTAAATTATAAATAATTGCTTTTTTCAAGTTCTATTTATGCAATTAAGTCAAAAAACTCATAATTTTATCAAGATATTATCATGTTTTTATTCCTGATTATATTTTGCAATTATACCTCTTAATGTTCATTTAATAATCTTAATGTAAGATATTCACCATGACAAAAATTTTACTAGAGTAATTTATGACTAAAATATACTTATTAACCGCACCTTTTGATGAAGAGGCAAAAACTGGTGATGGGCAATACGCGGCCTCTTTAGAATTGGGTTTTGCTGAAAATTACGAACATATACCCTGTAAATGGTTAAAAAAAGACAAAGGTGATTACTCTATCCCATTCCCAACAGGAACTACTTCCATACCGGAAGAAACGATACCAAGCGCGATAATATTACAGCCAGTCGCTAACGAAAATACAATCATAAGCGGTTATAAATTAAAAGATGCTGTTTCATCTCCAGAAAAAGCACAGGAAGTAAATAACAAAACAGCTAGCCCCAGAACGCCAAAAATTATTGTAAAGCATGATAACAGCCTGCAATCACTTACAATAATGGATATTTACTCTCAAAAACCTATCCAATTTGATGAGTCAAAAGTTGATGAAATAATTAGCTCTTTGGATACGAAAAAAGTCAAATTAGAAAAAGCTATAGAAGATAATAATGCTGAGCTGAGTAAAATTAAGAAACAAAAATCCAAATTAGCTTTTTTGGTTAAATTATATAAGGAAAACAAAGAGAATATTCAGGATTATTGTACCTTAAATGAATATATTGAGGCCCATTTATTTAATTCTAATTTTTTAAGTAGACATGAAAATGCGCTCAATAATTTTAAAGCACTTAAAAGCCAGTTTACTGGTCCTGTCAATCTAAAAGAGCTGGAAAAATTAACAGATAAACTGACTGGAGTTAGAGAGTACAGCTATGACTTCCATAGCAACAGTTTACCTTATGATTTAGAGCATGATAAAAGTTTCAGAAATTTTTATGACTTTAATGGATTAAAAGAATCCGTTGAAAACATTATCAAAGAGTTAGAGGTACTTAACAGCATTCGTCAGGCTGTATCAGACAAGTATCCCAATAGCTTTAAAGCGCTAAATGAAGCAGAAGAACAAGATGATAAATTAAAATTTATCAATATTATTTTCAACGATGGATTTAGCACCACTTATGACCAACAAACCTTTATCAAGGCATTATCAATTCAGAATGTTGAAAAGGCAATTGAATCTTATACAAATGTTAAAAACAGACTGAAAAACACCCAGGATATTATCACCAATAAAGAGGATTGTAGAAACAAGTTAATTTCAGAATTACAAACTTTAATTGCAAATCACCAAGAACCTTACCTGTCTGCAAATGAAAAGCTTGGCGGTTTTTACAGTAAAAGGAAACTCTCTGCAAGTGAAGGGTTTCATTTAGCCTATCAGGCAAACCGACGTGACCCGATAAAACCTGAAGTGATTGAAAACATTATTACCAAAATGAAACCCATTGATGAGGATACTCATCTTGATATTCATATTCGTCCACCAGATTGCGGGGTCTTTATTACTCCAGAAGACATCAAAAAATTTCAAGAGGCAGGTATTAAAGTCAATATCACCATCCATGAATATAAACAGAACTACACTCGACGTTATTTACAACAATATACTCATGATTTAATGCGCCAGGCAAACAGTGTGCAATTCTTTAATGCAACAGATAGAGAAAATGCTATTATTGCCGCTACTTATGGTGATTGTGATAAGCGCAATACAACTGAACCGACTGGTGTTGCAAAAAAAATAAGAGAAGTTGGGGAAGATTTTGACTTAGATAAATACCCGGTTCAAAAATATGATTTAAAAGGAAAATCAGGATTAACCGTTGCATCACAAAAATTAAGTACTGAGCCGGATCATCCATTGGATGTAGTAGCCAAGGCCCCTAATATCTTATCTTTCGGTACGATTCGTCCTGGCAAAGGGTTTGAAGAAGCGTTAAAGCTGGCTCAATTGATCCAAGATAACTCTCTTTCTATTCATGAAAAAATAAAACGAGTACCTGTTGTAAAACTGGCTGGTGACCCACAAGATAAAGGTTTAATGAAGCAAATAGTTGTTGAAAGATTTGGGAAAACAGCGGTCAAAACATATCAGAAAATATATCCCTATGATAGTAAATTTACTAATAACCAGCGCAGAGATTATTGGAAAAATTTGGTTAGGGAGTTAAATGCAAAAGTTAAAGAAGAAGGCGCTGTTCTTAATAATCCTTACATCGAAATATATCCTTGGTGTGAGCCGCATGAATTGCTGGCTTTAAAGCAAAACTGTAAATACGTTTGTCGAATGGACGACATGGGCATGAGAAACAATGGCTCAGCAATTATCAGTGTATTAGACGTTGGAGTCGTTTATACTAAATTTGGTTCTGTTACAGACGATATTTTTATTAAAGGCGGCAAATACGGCAATGCCGTTGATATTGGAGAATATCGTTATGGGAAATACAGTCTGTTAAAAAAGGAAAAGGAATTTAAAGAAAAGCATGAGGAAGAACCACTACCTAAGTGGCTAATCAAAAATCCAGATTCTGCTTATAAGCGACAATCAGAATCCAGAGATCCAAAGGATATTTTAGATTCCATTGTCGCAAGAGAAGAAAATCAATTAATATGTGATAATATAGAAGATTCCGATAACTATCGAACAATAGTAGAAGCGCAAAAGCTATTAAAAGAGTGCTTTACACTCAAAAATGCTGTAGATCATTTATTAGAGAATATAGGACTCGGCTATTTAATTGCTCAAGAAGAGGTCGATGAATTATTTGAGACTGTTGATCCAGTACAAGCACAAATAGATAATTTAGACGTTCTTTCTGATATTAAGACACCACGTCTGTGTTTAACACGCTCTTGCCCTGAATTAGGTTTTTTTGGCTCACGTCGTGCTGACTTGGCGACTAAACAAGAAAATAATAAAATTAAAGAATCGATACAGGTATTTTGATATGGTAAAAGGAAAGTTTATGCCCCATTTTATGAAGGATGTGCAAAAATTAATTTGTGATGAAGGCATCACAGATAATGTGATTGCGACTCTATCCAGGTTAAAACCATTTGATTTAGCCATGCTCAAAGCCACTAGTGACAACAAAGTTAAAACGCTACTGGATAGTGATGAATTAAAACCATTCTGGGTAAATAAATTTAATAAATTGCGATTAGAAAAAAATCATACTTTTCAATTTAGAAACCCGGATCCGCAATCAAGAGCTGATTTCTATTGTGGATATGTTTTATATTTAGCGGCATTAAAGGAAAAACAAAAAGAAGTCAGTAGTTATTATGATTATCTTAATCTTGCCTTCACAACATTTAATTGCTTTTATGCGGCACAGGAAATTTTGACGTTCTTAATTGGTGCTTGTAAGAATGACACCAAAAGAGAAAATATCGACCTTTTATACAATTTTATAACTAGCCAAAGTACTCAAATACAAGAACACAAAACGCCAGGGTGCTTATTGCTTGCTAATGCGTATTTTTATCTTGCTGGATTTTATCTGCGCCTGGATCTTAAAGCAGAAAGCATTGAATGTTATAAAGAATGCTGGGGACAACTTCATTTGGCACAATTGTTAGAGACAGATTCTGAACGAGAAATTCACAACGCATACTTTAATAAGGGATTAGCAACCAGTAATGCATTTGGTTTGAACTCCATATCAGAAATTAAAGCCCGATGCCTTGAATTAGCCTCAGAAGCATTACCTTATCCGGCTCGAAATGTCATGGAAGCAAACGCTGTAAAAACATTTGAAAATAGATTTAAAGACATCATGAGTATGACTGGTAAAGACGATGAGGACAGTATAACTCGACCAACTATTTTATAATATCGTTCGCTGATATTCTCTTTATGGTATTGTATTATGATGCTAAAAATAATCAACATTAGCTTCAAGGTCGCTGTATTTTGCATAGGACAATTCATATTAAATTAAAGCGCAATAATATGAGTTTTTACTTATGGAAAAGTAATATTAGTATTAAAAAACAGGGATTATGGTATCCTTGGTATTTGTTTTAATTGGGAGCAATATTATTTAAATTAAGTCCAAGAAACCGTAGAAATCATAACTCAAATTGGTAGCATCGATTCAGAGTTCACCATTGAAATACTCATAATTTATAAGTATTTCTAATCCTACACTAACTGTTCAATGTTCAGGACTAATAAGATTAATACCCAAACAATCTCAAAATTTTTTCTCAGATAATTAAGGAATCATGCAAAGGTTAAAAAATATATTTACTGCAATTTACCAATATTTATTAAAAGAAACTGAAGATGCAAGCCACCAAATCACTTTATTTGGCATCGTCATGATGATTAATTACCCTCTTTTCGGAGTTTTCTGGAAACTGGAGCATTTTCAACTGACAGAAGAATTTATTTTACGCATCACTGCAGCCCTCCTCTGTGCCTGTTTGGCATTTAATCAATTTTGGCCAAGACAATTATTAAAATTTCTACCTGTTTTTTGGTATATAGTTCTTCTCTTTTGTTTGCCTTACTTTTTTGCTTATTTGACTCTCATAAACAATGGCTCGACTCTTTGGCTAATGAATTGCGTATCCGCTATCTTTTTTCTTTTATTAGTTTCCAGTGTATTGGGGGCTCTTATATTACTTATATCAGGTGTTGGACTTGCTTTTTTTCATTTTTATATTTTATCAAATAATCAGTTTGTCTATAACCCAGGAACCATATCACTTTTTAGTTTAATTGTTACGTTTATTGCAGCAATAATCATTGGTGCCTTGTTTGCAAGAGATAGAGAAATTACCTATGCCGGACGTTTATCGGGTATGCGCATGCTGGCTGGAAGTATCGCTCATGATTTAAGAACGCCACTTGCCAGTATTTATTTACAAGCCGAATTACAGGAATTGATTGTTGAAAGATTAAATAACCCAGAAGTTCAAAAGGACCTGAAGGAAAATTTAAGCAAAATTACTCGCGGCATAGAAATGAGTAATCAATTAATTCGTATGCAATTAAATAATATTCAACGAGACAAATTAGATACCAGTACATTTTCGATTTATTCCATCAAAAAATTGCTCAAAGCGTCTTTAGAAGAATACCCTTTCAAAGAAAATCAAAAATCATTGATTCATTTAAATGATAAAAATGATTTTTCCATATGGATTGATGAAGTGGGTTTTAAAAATATGATGTGGAATTTGCTAAAAAATAGCCTGGAATATATTGAGGAAACCCATAAAGGCGAAATCTCTATCTGGCTAGAACAAGGATGGGAGAAAGAGAATTTTAATTACCTCCATATAAAAGATACAGCCAAAGGTTTAAATCATAAAGAATATGAAAAAATATTTGATTTCTTCTATTCTGGCAGAAAAGAAGGAACTGGTTTAGGCTTGGCCTATTGTAAACTTCTGATGCAAGCAGCAGGTGGTGATATTTCCTGTAAAGGGAAAAAAAATGAATTCGCTCATTTCACTTTAAAATTCCCCAAAATTGATTAGTTCCTATTTAACATAAGAAATCCCAAGATTTCTTATGTTAAAAAATATCAATTAAATAAGACATTGGAAAACTGTTCCCACATCCCTAACTGATGAGTTTGAATAAAATGAAATGATTCGATCAGACGCTGAGGTGATTCTTCCCATATGGGCACAATCAATTGTAGCGTGGTATCAAAATGATCAACGTGGGTATGTACATTAAAGAAGGTCATGCCATGTTGAGATATTTTCATCGATTTGGCAAGTTCAACAAGAAAAGGATAATCAAGATTATCCAAGCGCTCATAAGCCGCAAAAGCACACAAATGATCTTTAGGATCATGTTGCGCCAACCAGGATAAATGAGCTTTATTAAATTCTTTGGCAAAAGGAATATAGTTGGTTTCATTCACTATTTCATCATGAATATCAACACCGCATTCTTTTGCAAAACGTTCATAAAGCTTTTCATGGGAAAAGCGATTGCCAATTCCAATTTCTTCATAAATATTTTGAATAATAATTTGTTTTGAAGCTTCGTTATCAGCAAAGTTGGCAACGTACCACAAAAAATTTATAAAATGCCCTCTTAAATGATAAAAAGTTGATGCAAACATTTTTCTAAGGTTGTCATCCCAGAAAATAGTTCGCTTAACGTCAAATAAAGGAATCGAACTCAATGAGTTTTTATAATCCAAATCAGATTGAATAAGAAAATGGCTGAGTGATTTTGGTAAATTTGTGCTCGTCTCTTCAGGCATGATTCACACTTCATATGAAATAAGTTAAGTTCAGCAGTTTAATTAAAAATTATACCATTTGAACATCATTTAATCAATAAGATATTATTGACCGTTTTAAAAAAATTTGCTTTCTTTATAAAAGCAAAAGTATCGTTTTTTGTCTTGTTTTTGTCAATTCAAAGCGTAATCATATCTGATATTGAGTTTAAACTTCCACCATAATTCCCTGGATGAATAATAAAATCTTGTCTTAATTAAATAGTAAGGAATTGCATAAAATCCAATTGTTAGCAGAAATAAGAAAAATCTCATTAAGCTTATGTGTAGTAGTTCAAACTTGATATGACAGTTACTGGTTTTTCAAGAAGTGTCTGTCAGGTCAAATTTAGTTTATAAATTTTTTCCATACAGATTTATTTATCCTCTATCAAAGTTTGCATTGGAGTACGTCCACAATACATTTTACCTTGATGCGTTCGTTCATTATTATAGTAATCCATCCATTCGTCCAGATCTTTTTGTAATTCATCAATTGATTCGTAAATTTTCTTTCGAAATGTTACTTGATAGAACTCTTGTAAAATCGTTTTATGGAAACGCTCACAAATTTCATTTGTTTGTGGTGAGTTTGCTTTTGTCTTCGTATGGTCGATATTATTAATCGCCAAATAAAGCTGATAATCGTGGTGCTCTACCTTTCCACAATATTCCGTGCTTCTGTCAGTTAAAATTCGCAGTATAGGCAAGTTGTATTGCTCAAAGAATGGTAAGAGTATATCTGCTGAGGTAATCGCTATTTTTGTCCTATAAAGCTTGGCAAAAGCTACTTTGCTGTAAGTATCAACAAAAATTTGCTGATAAATACGACCGACTCCTTTAAGCGTACCCACATAAAAAGTATCTTGAGAGCCGAGGTAACCAGGGTGGGTTGTTTCAATTTCACCACATGATTCATCATCAAATTTCTTTTTCTCCAAAGCGCTAACTGGCCAAGGCTTCGAGACGATGCTTACGCATCTCCTCAGCCCAAACGTCCTCTGGATATCGACTGGTTCTTATGTAATCTTTATCCATAAATTACGTTAAATTAATTAATGTTTTGCCTTCCTCTTGTCCTGCCAGGTTTGCAACAATACATAAAAAACAGGCACAAAAACAACTGCAAGGCAAGTTGAGGCAAGCATACCACTGCTCACCGCTATACCAATTGAGCGACGAGAATTGGCACCTGCTCCCGTTGCAAAAACCAAGGGCATAACCCCCATGATAAATGCAAAAGATGTCATCAGAATAGGACGAAAACGTGTTTTGGCGCCAATGACCGCTGCCTCAAGAACTGATTTATTATGAATTTCACGTTGTTCACGCGCTACCTCAACAATCAAAATAGCATTTTTTGTAGCCAATGCAATGAGAAGTAACAATCCAATTTGAGTGTACATATTATTATCCATACCCAAACTGCCAAGAGCTAATACTGTTCCAACCAAAGTCAAAGGAACACTCAGAATAATCGCAGATGGAATAAGCCAGTTTTCATACTGGCCAGATAAAATTAAATAAACCAAAACCAAAGACAAGGCAAAAATAAAGTAGCTGAGGTTACCAGCCACCTTTTCCTGGTAAGCTGTACTTGTCCATTCATAAGATATCCCTGGGGGTAATTGTTCCTTTGCCAATTCCTCCATAACCTGGATTCCCTGCCCCGAGCTATAACCTCTTGCAGCAACCCCATTTATGTTACTTGATGGATAAAGGTTATATAAAGAAATAATTGAGGGTCCTACCGCAGGCCCCACGTCTGTAAGAGTACCTAAGGGCACCATGGAGCCGGATTGATTTCTTACATAGTAATTCCTTAAATCTTCGCTGCTAATCCTCGAGGATGCATCCGCCTGAACATAGACTGGAAATACTTGGCCAAATTTCGTGAACAGATTGACATAAGAAGAGCCTAAATAAGTTTGTAAAGTATCAAAGGCATCAGCAACGCGCACTCCTAAAGATTCGGCTTTGGTTCTGTTAATAGGTGCTGCAACTTGGGGTACACTCGCACGAAATGTCGTCATAAGATTTTGCAACTGTGGGTATTGACGCCCTGTATTGATCATTTGATCAGTAGCTTGCTGTAATTTCCTGTAATCAAAAGTACCGTCTTGTAATTCAACTTGCATTTGAAATCCCCCCGACATTCCTAAACCTTGAATGGGAGGGGGCACAACCACCAATACTTTTGCATCAAGGGTTTCTTTGGCTATTGCATTGAATTTGGTATAAAGAGCTCGTAAATTTTCAGATTTTCCTCTGACACTCCAATCTTTGAATATAACATAGATGACACCGGCATTAGAAAGCAGAGAATTGTTATCCAATAATGAAATACCATCAATAGCAATCACATTATCTACACCCCCAACTTCAGATGCTTTTTTAGCTAATCTACTCACTACTTCATCAGTACGTCCTAAACTGGCGCCATCCGGCAGCTGAATACTTAACATCAAATAGCCTTGATCTTCCATGGGAATAAAGCCAGTTGGAATACGCGTCAAGCCATAAATGGCACAAGCCACTAAAATGATTCCAATCAAACAAACTTTACCACTACGATGTACAAGCCGATCAATAAACTTTACGTAAGCCGATTCAATGGGATTATAAATTCGATCAAAGGCCTGAAAGAATATATTCTTTGGTTTACTCGTATCAGGAGCCTTTAACCATAAAGCACATTGAGTCGGCTTTAACGTCATGGCATTAATTGCGCTTATAAAGGCAGTTGCAGCAATAACCAAAGCAAACTGTGCATACATTGACCCCGTTAAACCAGGCATAAAACCGGCCGGTACAAAAACAGCCATTAATACCAAAGTGATACCAATAATCGGGCCAAATAATTCTTTCATTGCAAGTATGGCTGATTCTTTAGGTGACATGCCTTTTTCAATATGTTGAGTCACACCCTCAACAATAACGATGGCATCATCAACCACAATTCCAATTGCTAACACCAAAGCAAATAAAGTCAGCAAATTAATACTATAGCCCAATAAAAGCATGGCAAAAAATGTCCCAATGATAGTCACAGGAACCGTTGTCGCGGGTACTAATGAAGCGCGAAAATTTTGTAAAAATACAACAATCACTATTAAAACCAAAATTCCTGCTTCAAAAAGCGTTTTATATACTTCTTCAATTGAAGCTTTGACGAAAACGGTGGTATCAAATGGAATAGAATATTCAAGACCCGGAGGAAACTGTTTCGCCATTTTCGCCACGGCTTTACGAACTTCTTGCGCAACATCCAGCGCATTGGCACCAGGAAGTTGAAAGATACCTATTGCTGCTGTAGGTTTACCATTAAGATTAGCGAGCTGATTATAACTCTCGGATCCCAACTCAACTCGCCCTACATCACGAATACGTACTACCTGAGCAGAGCTACTGGCAGAGGAATTTTGATCGGGTGGGGTATCAATCGTTTTAATAATAATGTTTTCAAACTCTTTGGGATCAGAGAGTTGTCCAGGCACATTCACTGTAAATTGATAGGCTTGTTTGCCAACAGTAGGAGGAGCACCCAGTTGTCCGGCTGACACCTCTTTGTTTTGGTAGCTGATAGCATTTAAAACATCACTTGGGTTCAAAGAAAAAGCAAGCATCTTTTTAGGATCGAGCCAAACACGCATCGCATAACTTCCTGAACCAAAAACCACCACATTCCCTACTCCGGGTAAACGGGATAATTCATCTTGCATATTGATGGTCGCATAGCTGTCAAGAAATACGCCGTCGTATTCATTATTTTTTGAAGTCAAAGTAATAAATTGAAGAATAGCAGTCGACTTTTGTTGAACGACAACACCTTGCTTTTGTACTGATTCGGGGAGTTGAGCCATCGCCGCTTGTACTCGATTTTGCACCAGAACTTGCGCATAGTTCAGATCCGTGCCTATAGCAAACGTGACAATTAAAGTATAGGTGCCTCCACTAGTACTTGTCGATTGCATGTACAGCATGTCCTCAACCCCATTGACTTGTTGCTCAATTGGCAAAGCGACAGTATTAATCAACGTTTTTGCGTCTGCACCAGGATAGCTGGTGGTAACCTGGATAGTAGGAGGAACAATGGCAGGGTATTGAGACACAGGCAAAACAGCAATCGCTATTATCCCTATAAATACAATAAATAAGGCAATGACATTGGCCAGAACAGGTCTTTCAATAAAAAATTTGGAAATCATTTCAGTTGTTTCGCTCCCTGAATAAAGGGTCTTAAATTCTTACAATTTTTTGGCCATACTTACTCTGGTTGCCCTGTTTTAGGCGTAACCTGATGGTTGGGCGTCGCATTTTGCAAACCGGAAACAATCACACTATCTTGAGCATCGAGGCCTTTAGTAATAGCCCTTACCCCATTTTCTAGCCCGCCAAGTGTCACGCGTTTGGTAAGCACATAATTGTCTTTATCAACCACAAGGACATAGGGGCCAATTTGATCGTATTGAACAGAGGTGTCAGGTATTGTTAATTTTGGAGAAGGTTCAGATATCGGTACCCGGACTTGCACAAATAAACCAGGCACCAGGGGATATCCCTTGTTAGGTAACAAGGCGCGAAACTCCATGGTTCCAGTTGAAGCGTTTAAGCCAGTATTTACAAAATCCAATGTCCCCTTATGAGGAAATCCTTTTTCATCTTGTAAAGCCACTTCAACAGGGATTTTGACCAATTCCATTGGTTTATATCCTCTCTTGCGCGCTGCATTTCTAATCCTGATTAAATCCAGTTCATTTAAATTAAAATAAACGTAAATAGGGTCGATTTGTTCTATGGTAGCCAAATCCGTTGCGGCACCATGCCCAACCAAATTACCTACATCGACTAAATGTCTACCCATCCGCCCATCGAAAGGAGCTGAAACATGGGTATAACCATATGTAATTGCGGCGTTTGTGGCATCAGCTTCCGATTTATCTACTTCCGCCTGTGCTTCTTCAACTTTTGCTTTCCATTTTTCAACACTGTTAAGAGACGTGGCATTTTGTTTATACATGCGTTGCTGTCTGGCATACTCTGATTTAGCATAGGCATAATTTGCTTTTTGAGCTGCTACCTTGGCTTCAGCAGCACGCAGTTGCTCAAGATAGGGCTCGGGTTCAATAATAAATAATTCCTGATTTTTTTTGACAAAAGCGCCGTCAGTAAATTTTATGGCATCCAAATAACCTTCAATCCGTGCCACCAAATCTACCGATTGAAATGCTACTGTATTGCCTGTCTGGGTAACGTACTGTCCCATTTTCATTAATTTGGGCTTTTGAACGATTACAACTGGTGGTGCTGGGGTTGCTACCTGGGTTCTTGTAAAATGGTCATATACTAAATAAACAAAGACAATACCAAAAAATACAATTGCTACGGTTTTAACTAAATTTTGTTTATTTTGAGAGTTCATTCTCATCACCAGGTTGGTAAATATAGTTGTTTCATTCGTTGTCCATTAGAATCCGGAGGCAAATGATTTTCCTGCTTCAATAAACTACCCCAATTAGTACGGGCAGCCATTTCACTTTTTATTTGATTTGAAACAATATCATTCTTGCCTCGTATTTGCCAACCGCCTCCAAGTGAGCGGTATAAGCCAACCAGAGACAAAGCCAACTCACCTGTGGCATTAACCAGTGAAGTTTGTACTCGCAATTGTTGCTGTTCTGCATTCAATACAGTGGTGTAATTAGCTTCTCCTTCCTTGTATCGTACTAAAGCAAGCCTTGTTGATTCTATAGCAGAGGCATTGGCTGTTTTAAGTGAAGAGACTGTTTTTTGCCCCTCAACATAGCGCGTAATGTTATCTTGGACTTCCTGCTGCACTTTGAGCACCAAATTAAGATAGTTAAGCAATGCTTGCTGGAAAGCAGCATCTTGAGCTCGTACCGCATTCGTGATTTGACCATAATTTAATAAAGACCATCCCAGTGACGGGCCTGCGACTATATTGCGATTAGACCAGTTAAATATATCACTAATAGTAGAATTGCCAATATTATTTGAAGCAAAAACAAAAGTCCCCACTAATGAAAGTGAAGGATAAAGATTAGCCTTCACGGCGCCAATTGCAGCTGATTGGGCTATAGCCTCCATTCTGGCTTGATAAACATCCGGCCTTCGCGCTATCACTTCTTTAGGAATTCCAACTTCCACTACCGCTGAAGCTTTTGGTATTCCTTTATTTTTTTTAAGCAAATCATCCACTTTATCGGGAGTGGTACCAAGTAATACAGCCAAAATATCTTTTTGGTGTTGGAGGTCACTCACGTATTGGGGCAGTTTTGATTGAGTTTCCGCAAGTTCTGTTGCCGCTTGTTCCACATCCAGTAAACTGGTTTGACCACCATAATAACGATCCTTTGCGATTTTAAGACTCATCGCCTGCACCTGGATATTAGTTTTTGTTACTTTGATTAATTCTTCGCTGGTACGGATTTTAATAAAAGTACTGGCAATATCTGACGTGAGAGTAACCAATGCGGAATCATAAGCGGCCAGAGAGGCAAGGAACAGGGCATCATTAGATTGAATCGCTCTTCGGTATTTTCCCCAAAAATCAAGTTCCCAGCTTGCGGAAAATCCGAGGCTGGCTGTTAAAAAATCGGGGGGTAGAAGCCCTTGTAATTGATTGCCCCCGATTCGATTGTAATTATAATCTCCCACCATAGCTTGTTGCTGGGGATAAAGCTCCCCAACTGATTGAGCAAGTTGAGCTCTTGCTTGTAAAACTCGTACTCCTGCCATTTGCAAGGAGAGATTGTTGTGATAACCGTTATCGATTAATGCAGTTAAAGTGGGATCATTAAAGACTTTCCACCAATTCGCATTTTGAAAAGCGGATTGTTTTATTGCAGGGCTTGAAGTAAGCCAATAATTGGCCGCATCTTTTTTAGGCTCTTTAAAATTTGGCCCGACCAGACAGGAGCTTAGAATCAAACAACTTAAGAGAGCAAGGATTTTCAACATGTATACTAGTATTTCCCTATCTGTTCAAAAGCAGCTTATGTAGATTGAAGATGGATTTGAACTATTGGTTCATCAATCATCAGATATTATCTATGAATACTCAATTGGACAAGTATCCTGAAGAAACAAATTCTTACTAATTGACCAACCATCTGGTGATTCGACCTGCCTGAATTTCTCGCTCTAATATTTAGAACTCTGTCTCAATACGTACCACTTGATAAGAAGGACTTTCATAGGGATGAGCTTTTTTTAAAGCTGCAACCACATCTTTGATTCTCTCTCTGGCACAAATCGTTTCCACCTTGTATTCAGGCACTTTTTCCAATTGATTAATTTCTCCAATAAATGCCTGACTACCTGGTAAAGGCATAAACTGGCCTTCACCTAAAGTTTGCCAGGCACAATGGTTATAATTATCAACATAACCTGCCCCTGCCGCAAAAACTGCATTTTTTACTTCGTTAAGATGAGTTTCTGGAACATGAAAATACAACATATACATGATAGCTATACCTCCCTTGATATTAATTACCCCACAAGATAGAAATGCCAGTAATTATCGTAATTCAGGAGAGGCAAAGGAAGCATCCGGGGTAAAATTTTTCTCTTGATAGGCCAGAAACAAAAAACCCACCACGCCAACAGCTAATGTCAAAGGAATCACCCCAACTCCATAAACAAAAGCGCGAGCTACATGTGTCCCCCCATACATATTGACGACATAACCAATTACAGAATGAAAACCATACCCAAAGATCATAATAATCATATTGGCAATTGCAGTAGTTAACCCTGCAAGATTATCGGGGACATAAGTGGATACTTTATAAATAGCCAAAATTTGATAAGAGCAACAAATACCAACCAGGATAAAACTTATTGTTATACTGGGAACAGTCAGAACACCTCCGACAAGCATAGCAAATACCAGAAACATAACCACGCCTGATGCGATGATAGTTCCAAGATAATAGCCTGTTTTTTCTGCAATCAGACTTAAGACAGGGGCACCAAAACACATGCCAATATAAATCATTGATGGAAGATAATTCGCCGCGTTGGTATTCAAATTGTATGCCATTTTTAAAAAGCCAGAGCCCCATACATCAGAAAAACCTTCCAGTGGTCCCAACATCAATCCCGCAAAACAACACAACAGGATCACTTTACTATTACCAAAAACCATTCTGATATTAGAAATCACGCTATCCTGGCGAGAAGGCTGTGCATCGGGAACAATCAAATAGGTAATACCAGCCAGCACTATTCCTATGCCTACAAATATTTCCACCACCATTTTATAACCCATAAGTTGGCACATGTAACTTACAGGGCCGCCACCATATACCGCGCCAACAAGTCCTATCATGACTGAAAAACTCAACATCCTTGGAAAATGTTTCTCCTTAAAAGTCATGCGTATTATTTTAAATGTTCCTAAAATGGCAGCCGATGAACCTATACCAATCAGGGCTCTTCCTATCACTGGATACACCCAATTTTCAGCAAACAAAATGGGAAGTAAACCTATCACGGTCAACATGATGCATCCTGTCATCACTTTTCTTGGGCCAAAACGATCGAGCATAATCCCAATAGGCAAATGCATCAAAGAATAACCAATGTAATAAATACCGGAAAATTGCCCAAAAATTATGGCATCAATGTGAAATTGCTGAGTAATATCATCCAGCATAATATTGGGCATAACTCTCAGAACATATTGGTATGCGTAAAATATGGATACTATGACCCATACAAACCAGGCTGTAACTCGTGAAACAGACATAATCACCCTCGGAAAAGCAAATAAAAATACCATGAAGATCAAATAATTATCACAAAGTATTTTATCTTACTTCCCTTGAAATTGGATTGCAAAAAACAAAATAAAACCCTCTTTTTTGATTTTAAATTCTAATTTAATAGATTTTTTTGGAATATAATTCTATATTAAGAAATATCAATGCCATTTTCATTGCATAAAATATGATGCTCGATCGTACTGATAAAAAAATACTTGAAATACTGCAAGCAAATTGCGAAATCAATAACCAGGAATTAGCTGACCTTGTGGCCTTGTCTCCTTCTTCCTGTTTGCGCCGAGTCAAATTATTAATAGATAATGGTTATATCAAGAAACAGGTCGCCCTGCTTGAGCCAGAAAAAGTAGGGTTAAAATTGACCGTTATTGTTTTAGTAGGGTTAAACAATCACCAACCTGAGGTTATGAATCAATTTGAAAAAACCATACAACTTTTTCCGGAAGTCATTCAATGCTACTTGATTACAGGCCAATCTGCTGATTATTTATTGAAGATAATTGTGCCCGATTTAAACGCTTATCAAGCTTTTTTATTAGGCAAATTAACCCGTATCAATGGCGTTGCAAGTGTTCACTCCAGCTTTATATTACGCAATGTTTCTGACACAACCGCCCTGCCCCTTGATCATTTGGATTAGGGCATTGTTCTTCGAATATTAAATTATTCAATAAATACTAATTCGAAAGTACCTGGTTCTACCTATAAAATCGAAAATTCTATAAAAAATAGATAAAAATAGAACAAATTTAGTAATTTAATGCTTATTTTTATAGGTTTTAATCTGAATTTGAATTATAATTGCTGACCTAATTTAAGTTAAATTGGAGTAAAAAATGTCAATGACTCTCTCGTTAGGTCAAAAATACGGCTCATTCTTTTGGGGATGTACTAAATTTGCTGTTTCCCCCTATACCAATACTTTTCTATCCATCGTCAAATCGAAAGAGGTTGAAGAAGCAGATTGTTTATCCAGGGCTCTTGCTGCCAGCATTGTCTGCGGAGTTCTCACTTTTGTTGTTCCAGTATTACCAGTTCTATGTGCTTTTACGTTTACCCTGTCTTCAATAGCCATGTTGCTTGCGGTAGCCAGTATGTTCGTGACTTATCCGATTGCAATACTCGGTGATGCACTATGCGGACCAGAATCGTCTGAAGATTACAACTATTCTTTTGCTAATCAGTTTTAAGACAATTTCATTTTAAAGAATCTCTAAGTATCAATAATCAGTAAGAGTATTTTTAAACTCGTAAAAAATACTCTTCCTGATTGATATTGAGTTAAAATGAACCTTGTCATCACTTATTGCCCAATGAAAAAAGCTCTCAATTTACTTATTGTGAAGCATATATGTTTGATATGCTTAAAAAGCATATGTTAAGATATGCTGATTTTGATTCAAAAAGGTAAAAACATGTCTAAATTCCCGTATAAAAACCCTGAGACACTTCGTCAATATTTCCGAGGAAAAAGCCTGGAACAATTAATAGAAATTAATCTCTCCTATGGGCCTCATTTTGAAAATCTGGAAAACACAATTGATAGACTAACTCAAGAGATATCCACTCGTGAAGAAAAACTATCCGTACTTTTAAAAGGACGGGAAGAGCTTTCTCAAAATTATGAAAAAATCGTTATTGAACAACAACAATATGAAAACAATCGCTCATCGATTATGGGCGATTCTTGTACTGGAGCAGAACGCTATTTAGCACTCAATGCTCTTGGGATGTCACCACTAGATCGCTACTATAGCAATAGCAACAGTTTACAAAATGAAATCGATGCGACATACAAAAAATTAAATGAATTAAATTCTCATCTTGCGCTGTCGAAAAATCAAAGATCAAAAGCTGTTTCTGAGTTAAAAATATTAAACCCCATTATCGATGAAAAAAGAAGAGAACTCGAAGTCGCTCCTCAGTTTACATTGACTTAAAACTAAAAATTGATAAGCCTAACCCGTATTAATCTTAATTATAATCCGGGTTATTATCCCAATCATTCAATACCTGTCCTATTTCACCTTGCCCTGTCTTACTCATCATCCATATGCAAGGAGTTTATTTTCAGCTTGTTACATGCATCCAGAATTTCCCTTATACAATCCCCATGATCATCGAGGTAATGAAAATCATAATTCATAAACACATCATGATGCTCAGTATTCAGCGTACATTGGGTATGGGTACTTGACGCAATTTTTTCCTTATCAAAAATCTCGATCTTATAAACGACACTTCCTTCTTTATATATGCGACATTCTGTATCCTTGTCATCCAAAAAGGCTACATGTAAAAAACCCATGTTAAAACACGGGCAGGCAAATAATGCGCTTGAACTGACGAAGAAAAAAAGAAATAAGGCAAAGAATATCTTGCTATAGTGAGCTTTAGTGGTTTGCATATTCTTCCCTGATTAACTGTCTTTTGTCTAATTGTAGACCATTATTAGTCTATCAGGACTTACGATAAACCCCAAGGTCGAGGCAAAAAATGCTTTTAATGAGGGAATTTATATAAACTAAATGAACCGAATTAAAAGCATTTTTTAACAAAGAGATTGGGGTTTATTGTAAGTCCTGTCTATAATTTAATAAAAAAGATAATCTTGACAGGAAGCTATTATGTTAAGTTAGGCACTTATCTTTTTTATCATTGCAATTATTGCAGCCGCTTTTGGATTTGGCGGCTTTGCAGTGGCTGCCGCTGGAATTGCAAAGATATTATTCTTTCTATTTTTGGTGATGTTTGTCATATTTCTTATTATGGGATTAATCCGACGTAGTGGACCTCCTCCTGTTTAGCCAAAATATGAAACTCAAACGCCTGGTTGAATAGTATAGATTATTGTGACTTCCCACGCATGTCGATATCCCAAATATCGATAACTACATTATTTTCTGTAATATAGAACTTATCATATAGGTTTATTGTCGGATCACAATGCGGAACAATAAGCTCTAAAACATCACCATTTTGCAGAAAATGCTCCCCTCCTTCACAAGAAAATACCTTGCCATGCTCATCTCCAAATCCACCCCAGTCATAAACCAGTCCTGGATGACTAATAATCTGGGGTTTATGATGAGGATCGACATAAATCGATTTCGTTCCAGCATCAACAGTAGCGTGCTCTTTAAGATTACTGCTTATCACACTCGTTAAAAGAGTCATCGAGTTTTTAAATAGAGGAAATCCTGATGGATGAATTTTTGAACCGATTGCACCATATTCAACATCCATTACAGCATATGAGCCAGGTTGAATTTCCGTTACTTCGCTCGCCTCGACATCAATATCAAAAGTACCAGTTCCGGTACCGGTTAATATTTCACAAGGAAGATCAGCATCTCTAAAACTCTGAACAATCTTGCTGGCCATTTCCATAATGCGTAAAGAAAATGCTCTTCTTTCTTCATAGTTTTGAATGTGCTGCAAATGGCCTGCATAACATTGAATTCCTTTGAGTTTGAGCCAATGCATGCCATTGATAAAATGCCCGTATTCCAGTGCTGTCTCGGGATGAATGCCTGTTCGACCAATACCTGAGTCTATATCAAGCAAGACGTGAACTGGCTGGTTTAGCAACTTACCAAGCTCATTAAGCATGTGAATATTATCCTTATTATCCACAACTAGCATTAAATCAGGTGCTGATTCAAGACAATTGAATAATCTTGAATACTTGGCCTCTGATACAATGGGTGAAGTAATCAAAACATTTGTAATTTGTTTGGATACCAATACTTCGGCCTCTGATAGTTTGGCGGCAGAAATCCCTATTGCTCCATATTCAAGTTGTAAACGTGCGATTTGAGAACATTTATGAGTTTTACAATGTGGCCTTATTCCTATATCCCATTTTAAGCCATGTTGCTGCATCTTTTTTAAGTTATATTTCAGCTTTTGATAATCAATTACAAGACATGGCGTATTTAACTCTATCTTATGAAGCCCGATGTATTTTTCTTTCATGAGATTATTCACTCACAATGGTCGACAAATGCGTTTTATGACATAAATTACTTGTGCTTACCATTAAAATATTTTTTAAAAACCTAAGCATCATAATGCTCAAAGACCAGCATAACTCTGCAAAACTAATTTCTATTGGCCG
This sequence comes from Legionella sp. PATHC039, assembly GCF_026191275.1. Taxonomy (NCBI): domain Bacteria; kingdom Pseudomonadati; phylum Pseudomonadota; class Gammaproteobacteria; order Legionellales; family Legionellaceae; genus Legionella; species Legionella sp. PATHC039. The sequence goes on along the minus strand of NZ_JAPHOP010000001.1, from coordinate 3,192,304 downwards.
AATCCCAGGATCCTGTAGTTTATGCGTTATTTGTTTTTTACATCAACCATCATTTTTCTCTGATTCAAATCATTCTATTTTGTGATCAATGAATAATTTTTAGCATTTGTTATAGGATATTGCCCTTGCACAAAAGAAATTTTATCACCTCGATAACTCAAGACAGGTTAGCAAATCAATGCCCCTAAATAATTAAATACAGAAATGTCGCTTATGCGACATATCACCTCATTTTTCGATAACCGCAAAAGGATAAAATTTAAACATTAAGATTAAATGTCACCCTTTAGAGTTCGCTTTTAATGAGGTGTGCCATGAAAACCAAACTAAACAAATCAACCCTTTTTAAACAAGGAAATGCTAGTGAGCTTTTTGAATCTTTTATTCAAAAAGTCGATAAAAATGCTCAGCCTAATCAAAAAGATTGGGAGAGAGTTGCGTATATTAATATTAATAACAGCATGGAAAATCATTGCGGTTACTATTTTGCTTCCTCACCAATTAAGTCACCACTTGATAAGAAAGCAAAATCAATCTGACGATGTTGTTTTTCCCACACTTCAAGCAAAAACAGCACCCTTACATTGCAACACGCTTAGAGGAATTTTCACTAATTGATTCTTGTTGCTTAATGATTTTATCCATTTCCTGCTCAAAGAGGATGACATCATCAAGAATGAAATTGCGTTTATGAGATTTCGAATACTCTATATATCTCTGAGCAATGCCTTTGCACTTTTCTGGCGTATATCTTTCATCACCTTCAAGTCCTTTTTGGTACATTTGGGTGAGTGCTCTCGCTACTCGTGGACCAGACTGCATGTATTTTCGAACATACGGGTTTAGTTCTGTAGGGTATGGTTTGGGGCTTACATCCTCAGATACCTTAAGCAGAGTATGTTTCGAGAATTGACTTAATACCCCCTTTTGAGGCTGTTCAGGATTAACTTTCTCCTCAGATGATTTGGTCAAGGACAAATCTTCTTTTTTCTGAGATATTACAGGACTATACAATCCAAATTTAGCTAACCCTGTACTGATTTTATTTTCAACCATAAGGGCTGGAATACATTCGAGAAAATTGGAAAAAAGAGTACCAAGCGACATCCTCAAGGCGGGTTCTGATGCCAATTTAGGTGTTGCTTTGCCTAGAAGCTGAAAAAATAATTCGATTTCTTTTTGTTTCGTAACAGCAGTTGCGCTGGTTTTAATAAGCTCTACCTGCTTCATCAAATCGCTAAGCCAATCACTTATCAAGGAATATTTTTCTACCCCAAGCTCTTTACTGCCATACTCTGACTGCATCTTATCCAATAGTTCGAGTAATTTTTCTTCTTTGTCGGTTAGTTTTGATGTAAATATCGAATCAGGAATGATAGAAGTCCAATGAGTATTGCCTTCATTATTTAATATCATTTCCGGACATCCCGCATCATAGGACGGACTTGTGCCATTTCTATGAACATGCAAAATAATTTCATGATCATAGACAAGCTCAATTCTTCCCTCATGGTTACGTACCATGCGTTCACCTTGTATGGCACGATGTAAAACCATCAGCGTTTCTTCACTACCCCATACGAACTCTCTTCGAAGATGCTCTCTATATTCATCAAGATGTTTTTCATTATCAGCTAATAAAAAATCTATCGTTTCTTTTCTTAGGATATTATCTAAAATAGTCGCCTGATGAACCTGGATCTCTTTTTCAGTTAAGCTTTGCTCTTTGAGTTCCTGTTTTTTACTTTCCCATTGACGATTGAATTCTTCTATAACAGCAGGCGTTCTTGTTAAAATATATTCTTGAAGAGCATCTAACAAACCACTGACCTTGTATATCTCAGCCTCAGTATAATCAGGATTGGAGAAATCATTGTCTATTAACAAGACCAACTCTGATTCATTGATTTGTAGAGCGCGTTTAAAACCAAATTCCACAGCATAATGGAGGGATGAAAATATAGGCGTATCATGAGGTGACGATTTGAATTCAATTTTGGTATGTTCCGCTGCCAAATCTCTGGTTGCTCTGCCAAGAATGGGTTCTATAATTGTTTTTATTTCTTCACGCGTAAAGGCCCTATCATGGTCTTTGGATAATAGTTTTCGTAAACTAGCTCGACCTTCTTCCTTTAATCCTAATTTTTTAAAAATATCTTCAGTAATCCTGACATTATTTTTTGCCCGCAAATAATACATTAATGAAATACTGTAAGCATAATACAAGCAATTGCCTTTACCACTATTATCCACATTAAACATATTGACTCCTTTTTGTAAATTTAAAATCCTTACCACGTTAATAGTCTTTTATTGCGTTTCCTCCTTGGCTTGATTTTATTATTTGAAAGATTCATGAATTTTTTTCTGGTAATGGACTGATACTCAGTAATACAAGTGAGTAAATCGATAAGTTTTTGATTTGATAAGAAAAAAATTATTTTAAGGATGAATCCCGAGTCAGTCATTTGAAGCCGGTGACCAGGGAAATTGGCTTGCTGTGGGGTAATATTGTTTATGATTAAATCCCAACAAATTGACACAACATTAATCCCTTAGTTTTTATTTGATATAAAATGCAATGTATACGATCAAAATGATTCGTGCAATACTTTCATCTCATTTTCCAATCAGTAAGTGCGATTAATACCAAGGTGATTTTGATATGGAAATCATTGGGTTAATTTACAGGGAAAACTGGCTATAAAACCAACCACAGCCAACAGGTACGCATAAAAGAGCTTGCATAATACTCTAAAATATCTGTAAACCAGCAATCTCTTATTTTGGATATTCTCTCAGGAGTTTGCTTATTATTCTCGTAGAAGTACGTCTAAAGTGCTCGATATCGCGCATAAGAAGCAGCTTCCCATTTACCGTAACTTATACTCCCATCTGGTGATTTATGCCCAAGATATCGAGCATCTTGAGTTAACTCTGAATGGCTATAAATAACTGTATCATCATGTGCGGAAAAAAATAAAGCGAACGTGAAACGCTCTATAGAACCTGTGGTTTTCTTAACTAAATGTTTCGTGGCACGGATTGTATCATTTGAAGCGAGCTGCGCAAATTCTCCAACCTGAAACAACATAATTGATTTATCTGAGGCATCAATTTTCTCGAACTGATCACTATTCGAAGGCATGATATAAAGCCCAGCATTTTCTGGCTCATCAACTTCTACTCCATTTCTAAAATAATAAGCAGGCATCAGTGCTGTTAACACTCCATGATCTAGATGAGCGCCGCACCAATTGGGATTTTGTATTTCATCAACTGCTAAGTAATGCAACATCCGCCCATAACCCACTAGATTATTAAGTGGGAGTCCAATTGATTCATTCAATCCCATAAAATTTAGAATTTTTTTACCGGTATTAAACATCAGTTCACCCAATGCCAAGTAGGGTGTTTTTAAATCCATCTCGTTTGGCCATTTGTTTCGTTTATGATCAGGGACAAATGCGTAAAAAGACATTTTTTTATCATCTCTTTGCCATTGGCCGTTTTGATCTAAAAACTGTTCTGCACCTAATTCATACCCTTCAGTCAAACCAGCATCGCGCTCAGGAGCATATTGCTTTTTAATTGACATCCCTAATGAAGAAAAATGTCGTGCGGCTTGAAGATAGTCTCTTGATTTTTCGATAAAATGAGGCACATCTCTTACCCCAATAATCCCTGTCATGCATAATGCAGTTTGAATTCTATCTTTGATTGAATCATTATGAGTATCGAACAGATCTTTGTATGAGATGATATCGAGGCTCATATTTTCTTTCCTTATAATAAATTATGATCATGTCACCTGGTTCCGAGAAGAATTAGTGTAATGCAACGCATTACACTGATATTGATGGACTCCGCGTTTCAACATCCATCATATCCTTAGGTTCTGTATCGGTTAAAAACGATTGTTGTCTCAATTCTTCTGCAAAAAAACCTTGATATCCATAACCTTTATGCAGTTGGTTAAGTGTCGACCAAATTTCATTCATAAGGTCTTTATAATTCCGTGTAGAATATAAGTCTTCTGATTCTATGCTGCTAGCAATCTCATATTTGATTTTATCAAAAACAACCCTAATACCATTTTTCATTCGTAATGTTGATTTCATTTCTGGACCTTGCAGTACTCTAGCTACTTTATCAACAATATCGACATCAACAATGTATTTTTGGCTAGGAGGAAAAGGGCGAAATGGTGCAAAAAAATCAAAAAAGATTTGTGCTTTGGTTTCTTCATCGACCAAATCAACAAGTTGATTAATAATTTCATTAGCATCAATAGATCGTAATGGCTCTGAAAGCTCAGAGTAATCAGAAAATCCTCGCAATCTGGCATCAAATATAGTTTGGCATAAGGGATTTGCGAGTACGCTTGATAGGATACTAAACTTTGAAAAATGTTCTTGTTTATAGCTAAAGCTACTAAGATCAAATAGGGTTATTGCACGATTCAAACCCGCTAAATCAACATGTTGCGATAAATAATTTACAATACTGGTTAAATCTACTCCGTTTTTTAGTGCACGCATCATAAACTCTACACAATCCAGGGGAATTTTGGTGGAAAATAAAAACGTTACCACATCGGTAGAGAGAGAAGTTTGGCTGGAAAGAGTATCAATACTTTCTTGCAAGTCAGGTAGATAGTGATTTGTGATCAAATAATTGAGCATGGATTTGTTCAAACATTTAAGATTACTGATCAAACTAATGAGGGCAGTTAATTCAGATACATGAGAGGAGTTATCAAAGATACGGCTTACTGTTTCTTCATCAAGTAATCCTGTACCTGCATTATTTATTAAATGTAATAGTTGAGACAAATATTCCTGCTCTTCAAAATCTAACTCAGTAAAAAGATTTGGAAATTGTTCAAAACTTTTTGGAAATTTTACCTGCCAGTCCTTTAACATAATCACTCTCTTTAAAATGATAAAAAATCAATCATAAAGTTAACTAGATTAAACATCCCAAGTCAAGAATATAAACTGGTTGATTAAGATGATAAATCCAGCCAGTTTAACCAAGTTTGAAAATGGCTGGGACTAAGACGCTAGTTTGATATTCAATTACAGAAATAGCTAAGCCCATTACCAGTACCCTTTTGCTCAACACCTTCAGATGAAACCATAGTGAAAAATCCAACTGTACCTCTTCTGTCAATTCGATGGGGATGAATTGATGTCGGTGGTGGCTCGTAGCTTGATTCACAATCGCCTGTGTCGATTTCTAAGTTCCTAAATTTCTTACATTTTGTGGATGGTGTAAGCGATAGCTTTTCTCCAGAAAAAAATGAAGATACACTGAGCGTACGTTTCAGTAATTTAGGTTTCTTCTCATCTGAATGAAGTTTTGATATAGGATGTAAGGGATGAGCGGGATGAAAAAAACTCTCTGAATAAACCAGTGGACTTAGAGTACCAATAAGCTCTTCGGAAATAAGTTTTAATTTTTTAACATCTTCTTGTACCGTAGCAGATAGCCATTCCCATAAGTGTGCCAATTGAAGGTTGGCTGTTTCCATACTAAAATGCTTCACCTCATCATCAAGATAGCCATAACGAAATCCACTAAAATGAATTCCTAATGGCTTTAAGGCAATCATCACACGTTCTAAATGCTTTTTCTTATCGTCAAGCATCGCAACATGGCGAGGAGTGCGCCCTAATCGCTCAAAAAACGCGCTTAAATTTTCCCCTTTATCACCCCCAGCACAAAAAATGACACCACCCTGACATGATGATCCATCATTAGGTACAATGCTGTTACGCGAAAAATCGACCCCCATATCAGAAAGTTGTCTCAATGTCTGGTGTCGAATCGTATATCCGCGTGCAGTTAATCCAATAATGGGTACACCAATATCTTGTAGTGCTTTAATGAGGCGAACTATATTGGGTTCTACTGCGGTTGTTCGAACAAAATGCTGTGCCGTATTATAAACCGACATCAGCGAAGGCTTAGCAATGTCCTGATTAATCTCTTTTTGTTTGACGTGAGAGAACAATCCCTCAAACCATGCATCACCTCCAAATGCAATCCGAGGTGTCATGACGGTATTATCTAGATCTAAAACCAACCAAGTATCAAAATGAATGTCTTTTAACGCTTCACGAAATTTTTTAATTTCCTCAATTTTTTGCAACATCATTATCTCCTTATAATACAACTACAGCAATACAACTACATCATTACGGAATAGAAATCGCCGGGTCTAATACCCCCGGCGCAATAGAGAAAATTGATTATTTGTAGCGGGCTCGTTTTGTATTATGTTGATGCTCCCTTTCGTCATCCTCGGCTGGCCGTTTGAAAAATCCATGTCGTTCTAACCTAGGATTATGATGTTGTGCTTTTTTAGAAGCTTTATTCTTCGGTTTCACATCAATCGATTCTTCTTCCGTCTCTGAATCCTCTTCCTCTAAGTCCTCACTACGATCCTCGGATTCGATTTCTTCTTCATCGGAACCTTCTGAATTATCTGAGGAATTAGCATAATACTCATCATCTTCTTCATTCTCAGGTAGATCCTTATACTTCTCTTCCATTTCCACAATTTTTTGCTGCCAGCGTTTTAAACCAGGCAACATATCCTTTGTTAAACCCACATCTTCGTTTTCTTTACCTGAAAATATAGAAGCTCCTTCTTCTTCATCTGATTCAATAATAAGCCGCCTTCTTTTAGGCTTTGCAATCTTTTCTTCGGTTTCTTTAGGAAGTTGATTGAAAAAACTTGAAGAACTTGGTCTTATAGGGATTGGACAAACAATTTCTGGATGACTTTTAAGTGGCGCCTCACTTGCTAGCCTTAATTCTCGAGCATCAATTGGTTTCTTTGCAGGAGATCCAGAAAATTTTTCAGCCACAGACTGCAACCAAGTGATAATTTTCATGAATCCATTATTTGCTAACTCTGCCTGCATCTCATAAGAGATGATTTGTCCGAGTGTTGCTAAACTTGGTGGAGTTGCTTGATTTAATGCCGCATAAGCCCTTATACCTGTTGATGCAACCCAATATCCACATAAACCTCGGTTGAATCCCTCAGCGTTAGGAATAACCGAAAGAGTAGCTACTGTGGGTAATTGACTCGCTAAACTGGTAACATATTTATTTCCTGATGCTTGACCTATTGGATCAAAAATGAAGTATTGATTATCACGACCGCGAATTAACATAATCCAATGGCCAGAAACTTTGCTTTCTCCCACATCGGTTAATACAGGCATAAAACCTTGATGGTTCAGTGCATCTAAATTAAGCGTTAAATTTCCATTATAGATAGAAGCACTAACCATTTCTGAATACCCCATACGGGCAAAGAGAGCATGCATTCCTGATTGGGTTAATTCCATTTCTTCTACATATAATTCTGATTTTTTTGGCGCAGGGATATGAGAAAAAACTTCCAGTTCTTCATCAACAAGCATCTTATCTGATAAATCCGCGGACCGATCGTGAGCAATGTGATTACGTTTTAATAACTTGGCGTGTTCTTCGGCTGACATATTAGGAATAACAATTTTTGACTTTGAAGCCAGAGAAATCACATGCCTTTTTTCTTTATTCCCTTCCATGGCACGAACAACATCGTGAATATTGTTAATTGGTTGGCCATTAACTTCTTTAACAATTCCACGAATATGCTTCTCATAACCTTGAGTTTCCTTACAATTGAGGATGGTATTAATCACAACAATTTGCTCATTGGGTTTTTTCTTAGGCGCATCAGGTAAGGAGCAATTTTCTTCAACTAAATGCATTTCTTCGAAATCACACCCATTTCCTTCCATGTAATTACGGGTCAGTGGAACAAAACAAATTCCCGAGTTAATGTAATAGGTCGGCATTTTGTCGTGTTCAGGGACTGATACTTTTTCTGTATCACCCAAGATCGTATCTAAAATAACATCTACCTCCAGTTCCTCAACAGCATCAGTATCAGGCTTCCTACGTAAAATGTTGAGTCTAACGCTATCGCCGATGAATTTAGACTGAGTCACATGAAAATAATCGATGCAATTTCCGATCCCTGGAATATCTACAGTTCCTTCATTTGATATGGGTAATCCATCAATAGCCAGTATGATATCGTCTGGTTTTAATTTGGTGTATGCATCCGATAAATTATCCACTTTTAAAACGCGAATACCCGATTTTTTACCCATTTTATAAAATTCACGTTCACTTGGGTTTTCAATTTCTTCTGTAACAATTGGAATGCTAGGGAATCCACGATATGGCTTACCACTTAATGCCTCTGTTAGGAAATGCTGCATAATTGGAATAGGGATGATATAACTTAATCCTTGATGTCCACCATATCCCTGGAAAGCAACCCCAACGACCTTTTCGCCTATAAATACTGGTCCACCACTATTTCCGGGGTTAACTGCTGCATCAACTTGAGCTTGCAATAAATTTTGGCCACTCATAGAATAACCATCAACTTGAATACGCGAGACAATTCCTTTTGAAAGGGATATTTCAGTTCCCCCCATGGGAAAACCAACAACCATAATTCGATCTCGCAAACTCACCATTTCACCCAATTCAACAGGTTCGACAAGATCATTAAACTCAGGATCTTCAACCTCTAATAAGGCTAAATCACACTGATATGAAACGCATTTGACTTTTGCTTCATATTTTTTAATACGATTATTTGCTAATCGTACTTGCAAAAATGTTGTGTTCTCCGCAACATGAGCATTGGTCATTATATATTTTTTGCCTGAAGATGGATCTTGAACTATAAAACCGGATCCTGAACAAGAAGATGACTCTGGACCTCGCCAAGGATTATCATAATCAGCCACAAAAAAGTCAGAGTAAATTTGCACTACTGATAGTTCATGCTGATTTTGAGTAGGGAATTTGATGCGTTTTTTTGGAGTTTCTCTCATATCCTCATCGTCACTATCCTCTTCTCTTCGTCTTTTTTTACCATTGGACGAACTTGATTTGTCAGGGGCTGTTTTATGCTTGGATTTCATTACCTGGTCTTCATGAGCAGCACGTTTTGATTTTGGTGCGCTCATTTCAAGCTCAGCATCATCCTCATCGCGTATTCTTTTACGATTCAAATCATCAGATTGGGAAGAAGCGGCTTTTGGTTTTGACCGAGCTATTACCGATTCATCTTCCATCTCAATATCACGTTTTCTTTTCCCACCAACTGTCTTGGTAAGAGAAGTGTCTTGGTGAGAAATTGAAGTGGTTTCAGTATGACTCTTAGCTACTTGTGTTTTTGTTAAGATAGATCCTGTTTCTTTGGATGAAACAATCGCAAGGCCTTCATCACCCTTGGATTTGTTGCCTTTCACTACCTGCTTACTCACAGGCTCAATCTTATTCAGAATATTGTAAGTTATTGCAGTTCCTTGAGCTAAATCCGATGCTTTCGCAAATAATGGGTAGGTTAAAAACGGATCGATTTTTTGCATCAACTCTACATAGCGTTCTTTTATTTTAATTCGTACACTAAAATCAATATGCTTAACCAATTCTGAATCAAGTAACATCTCAAATTTAGGTTTAATGGTTAATAATGATTCTGGGGCGTTTATAGCAAACCATTTGACAGTTCGCTCTAAAATCATCATCTGAGTATTCGCCCATTTTGGCGCGGCACCTAAATTCTCTTTTTTTTGCGGGTCCTGATCCATTGGCATTAAGGACCAACCATAAAGATGCAACCACTCAGGACGATAACTATTTTTGAAAAAATTATCCTTAATGTCAGCCTCAAAAGCGCGCTTTAGACGTGCTTTCATATCCGGATGAAGTTCATCACTCATTTTTTCAAAAAAGTGTTCATAAGCATCACGAGCTGACTCCCCCATAACCGTATTCTGGTCAGGAGTTCTTGTTTTAATGAGATCACGTTGTGGGACAGAGTCATGATCAATCTCTAATTCAGACCCACCTTTTGTGACCTGACCTATTTCGGCCAATTCTTTCTCTAATTCTTTTTTAGCTGATTTTTTAAGCTTATCGCTAAATAAGGGTGTTTCTTTAATTGAACCCCAAAAAGGTTGCTTACCTTCTTCAGGAGAAGGAGAAAAACAAACGATTTGAATGGGATCTTCATCTTCCTTTTCCCCAACCTTCCCATAAATGGAACGTTTTCCATACATAGGAGTATGGCCATCGGGTGTTTGTGCACGAAATCGATGCATTCCTCTAAAAGGTTGAATCGCTTCAATATTAATTAAAGGACGGACTTTGGGTGTCTCTTCATTCTCGCCTTGTGGTAACTCATATTGCAGCGCAACAGTTTTGTCATCTTCCTTAGTGATCACAGCATGTCCTATTTTTTCGCTATTTGGTGCATAACGAAAATGCTCATTCTCTGCAAGGAAAGAAAAATCATGTGCTGTAAATTCTTTGGTAGTTTTTGAATCTGGGTAGGGGTGAGAAGTTTCTATTCCGCTTTGTTGAACTTTTTTGCTTTTTTTCAGGTCGCTTTTATCCTTAGAACCTTCATCGATATCCATTTTATCGTTTGGCATAACTAACTCCTTCGTAAAGATAAGGTAAATCCATTACATCTCTTTGCTAAAAAGCAGCGAGTTATTGTTATCAGAAACAAATTTGGGTGTAAAGATATTTTTTATGAATCAAATTTAGACAGCGATATAATCTAATTGATTAAATTTAAGCTAAAAATGGTTGATCACAAATGCCAAGTTCTTGTTAAATCAAAAAATATTAATTATGAAATAAAGATCAGATCAGGTTCGACATACAGCTTTTTATTATCAATTTTAATTAACAACTGAGCAAATAGTATATATTTATTTCATATAAAATTTTAGTCTTTTGACATAGTACAATCATGATTGACCTTATATGGAAATCATTGATTTAATTCACAGGAAAAAATTGGCTTTAAAAATAACCAAGGGCAACATGTGTTGACAGGATTGCCATAGTCCTGTATATATAATATACAAATTAAATTTTTTGTGATTATTCATGTTCTACACTACTACACCAAATCAGTTAAATAAAAAAGCAAGCTTTGTACAGGCTTTTGCTTGCTTTTTTTATTTTAGCTTTTTCAGCCCTGAGCTGGGTGGTAGGTAGGCAATACTAACACTCCAACCCCCAGCTGAGTCTGGGGGTTTTTGATACCCAAGATCCCCAGTCTAATAAGGGGGTTGGGTACAAAAGAGGAGTGTGAACGATGAACCATCAATGTCAAATTCATCATCCATCTAAAGCGCTTTCTGGCTTGAGGAGGATGCGATGAGTTATTCCATCTTAAAAAAACTGCCACCAATAGAAAAAATCATCCGGGAATTGCCACTATCCCACCCCGCCTATCTACAAATTGCTCAAGACCGGCAAGAGATCAAAGCTATTTTGGAAGGGCGAGATAAACGTCTTTTGATGATAGTTGGTCCTTGCTCAGCATGGCCTAAAAAAGCGGTATTGGAATACGCTGAGCGTTTGGTACAACTCAACAGCAAAGTAAAACACGCTTTAAAATTAATCATGCGCGTTTACATTCAAAAGCCAAGAACCACCAAAGGCTGGACTGGGCCGGTGAATCAACCCGATTTATTTTCAACTCCTGATATTGAGGCAGGTATAAAATATACCCGGGACATGATGATAAAAGTCATTCAAATGGGGCTCCCTATCGCTGATGAAGCTCTTTTCACCCATAATGCCAAAGGATTTCTTGAACTTCTGTCCTGGGTTGCAATAGGCGCCCGTAGTTCAGAGGATCAAGAGCATCGAATTTTTGCCTCCGCCCTTGACTGTGCCGTAGGATTAAAAAACCCTACACATGGTTCACTCGCTGTCGGAGTAAATAGCCTGGTTGCATCACAGCATCCTCATGTTGCTGTCTTCGATGGCTATGAAGTGCAAACCCATGGTAATCATCATGCTCATCTCGTTCTGCGTGGTTCAAACCAAGCTCCCAATTACTCCGTTTCTCATCTGGAGGAAGTTATGTACTACATGGGCATGCATCAGATAGTGAACCCTTCTGTCATTATTGATGTTAGCCATGACAACTGTCTGGTGAATGGGAAAAAAAATCATCAGCTACAACCAGAGATTGCATTTAATATTCTGGAAAGCATCAAAAACAGACCTGATTTAAAACAACTGGTCAAGGGATTCATGGTAGAAAGTTTCATCAAAGAAGGTAATCAAAAATTAGATTCTACCAATCCCGATAACATTGATTTAAGCGGGTTATCCGTTACCGATCCTTGCCTCAGTTGGGAGAAGACAGAATCGTTCCTGTTGGAGCTGGCGGAGAGGGAAGCATTATGAATAATCTCGTTGAAAAAAAAGAAGCCCTTCGCTTTGGTGTTTCAGGGGATATTGGATCATTTTCGGAGGAAGCGGCTTTGCTTTATGCCAGGAAAAAAGGCCTTAATGCCCATCTCGTTCATTTGCTAGATATGAAAGGCGTTTTAAATGCCATTGAGAATGAAACGATAGAGCTGGGCATATTACCCGTTGTTAATCTTTTAGGGGGATTGGTAAAGCCAGCATTTCAGGCTATGGGCAAATATTCCTTTACTCCCATCGATGAGATTTGGCATGACATAAATCAATGCCTGTTGGTTAAAACAAATACTCAAAATCATAAAATCTCACATATTGTGTCACATCCTCAAGGCTTTGCCCAATGCAAAAAATTCCTGGGAAACAAATTTAAGAATGCGAAAAAAATAGAATGGATCGATACAGCAAAAGCAGCAAAGGATTTGGCAGAAGGAATATTGCCACCCCATGCCGCAGTCATTGCGTCGGCACGTTGTGCACCACTTTATGATTTAAAAATCAGTGCGAGAAATATTCAGGACAGCCATCTGAACAGAACGGCTTTTATATTAGTTAAAAAATAAGTGATAAGATCCCTATCCGCTAAGGAGTTCATCATGGGAACGATTGAAGAACTAAGAAAACAAATTGAGCAAACTGATGCAGACATCATTGAAAAGTTGGCTCAACGCCAAGAGTTGGCCAAGCAAATCGGTGCTTTAAAGGCTAAAGAAGGAAAAAAAATTATAGATCGCCTGCGCGAAAAAAAATTGTTTGAATATTATGACTTTTTATCCAGACAATATCACTTGCAGCAGGATTTCGTGAATCAATTATTCAAGATAATTATCTCAAACTCAAAAAAGGTCCAAAAATAATGAACCATTATGAAAAAATGAGCTTGCTAAAAGATTCCGCAACAGTTGCCATCAATTCTCTAGCCCAACAAAAAATAAACGCGGGAATCAAAATTCATAATCTCAGTGCTGGAGAACCCAAACTGCCACCCCATCCCTCCATAATAAATGCCGTCACACAAGCTATGGAACAAGGACATACCCTTTATCCTCCAATAATGGGGATTCCTGAACTACGTCATATGGGCTGTGAGTGGATGTATAGATCCTATGATTGCTCATTCCAAAATGAGCAATGCCTGGTTGTGAATGGCGGAAAACTTGGCATTTATTTACTCATGCAATTATTACTGCAGCCTAACGACGAAGTCATTATTCCTTCTCCCTACTGGGTTTCCTATCCAGCCATAGTTAGCCTGTTTGGCGGCAACCCCGTGCCAGTTGAAACGACAGAAGCCGAAGAATGGAAACTAACGCCACAGGCACTGCAAAAAGCGTGTACCACAAAAAGTAAAATACTCATTCTGAATAATGCCACCAATCCCACCGGAGCTCTGTATACCCAGTCCGAGCTGATTCACTTATTGCAAATTGCCAAGAAGCATAATCTTTTAGTGATCTCTGATGAAGTTTACAGCGAACTGACCTATGACGGGCATCATTACGTATCCTGTGGTTCTTTACCCCAGTTTCGGGAGCGTGTCATCATCATTCAAAGCTGTTCAAAAAACTTTTCCATGACCGGGTGGCGAGTAGGTTTTATTTTTGCCCCGGAAATATTCATCAAACCTTTAAGCGCCCTGGTCAGTCAAAGCACTAGTGGAGTGACCACCCTTAGCCAATGGGCCGCTGTGGCTGCGCTGCAAGAAGTAAATCAAGTCAATATCTGGGTTCAACAAAACATGGAAAAAAGAAGAAATTGTCTCGTCCAGACCTTGTATGACTATTTAGGATTAACCATAACGCCCCCAGTTTCATCACTTTATGTTTTTCTTTCCCTAAAGACTCTCGGCTGCAAAAGTCAAAACTCCGGAGAATTTTGTAAACAAGCTTTGGATGAGGCAAATATTGCCCTGGTACCGGGAATCGCCTTTGGTAAAGAGGGTTATGTCCGCTTGTCTTTTGGAGGCAGTGAAGACGATTTAAAATCAGGTCTCTATGCTCTGGCACAATGGCTACATAACTGATTAAAGCAATTGATTACTCTCCAAGAAGCATTATTAGAACTACAATATAACCTGTTTCTTTTATTTTACTGCTGCGTTGCAAACGTTTCTGAGGTGCTCATTTACTGTATGTAAACTCCGCCGCTCAAAACGTTTGCACCTTGACCTAAAACAAAATAATCGAATATTTATGGTGAAAACAATGATTACATTCAATCTTATCTCAATGGATATGAACAAAAATACAATCGCTTAAAATTTACAGAGATGATGTCTGGCTGGATATATTCATCAAGTGAAGCGGGAAATATTATAAATTGGGAGAAGTCTGTAATAGTCATTTTACTCTACTCAAAATGTAGCGTCAGTTTTAATAAGAAACTTACTATTACCAATAGGCTATAATCTACAATGATACTTAATCAAATTTGATCAGGAGTTTATCATGCCTGCTATTACAAAAGATGAATTTATCCATCTTTATGAATCTGCAAATCAAGCTCAATACAGAGTGCTAGTATTTGCTAATAGGTTTGTGTCAGGAAGTAGACCTGTAATGATAGCCCTTCAAAAATTACAAGAAAACCCTGACATTTCGGAGGAAGAACGCTTATCTTGTCAAGGTATCTTATTAGCTTATTTAGAACGAAGAGCAAAATCTATTTATAATGAGTATATGAGGAATATGAACAATAAACCAGACTCATTATATTTCGAGTTTAAAAAGAAGGATGATGTTTATTTAGAAACGATTCGCAATTATGTAATACGATGCAGTGGAGAAGATGATCAAATGTTCCGAGAGGCTATAACAGGCATTATCAAAACAAATTATATAGCAACTTCAGAATTTCACTCGTCACAAGAGCATGATCTCGCGACCGAAGGTATAATAAATGCACTCTTCACTCCTGATGATAATGCTATTGACATAGAACCAGAAAGAGGATCTACTCCATAATCTATACAAGAGCATACCGTGTTTTGACCTGGCTCATTTAATAGCTCTATGAGATTGATACATTCGACAATAGACTAAAAAAAGATTATGTTACTTGTTGAAATATCAGGATAAAAAAATAATGTCCATAGAATACGATAATTTAATCTGCTACAAACAGATATCAATTGACAACCATGGAAAACTAAAATTTTTTCTTGAAAAGCACAGCACTAAAGAAGGAACATGGGGCAAACTTTCCCTAAACGAAGGTGAAATTGATTTTATTTTCCAGAATGGCTTGGGCCAGGAACTGTCGCGTATTCGTCTTGATAAAAATAATCGGCAATTATCCATTCCTCCGGCGTCCTGGCATAAAATCATTCCGATCAACACCGCTTTCGATGCTCAGCTTGAGTTTTATTGCAAACCTCATCGCTACTTTAACAAAAAATACGGTTTAACTGAGGTGCACCGTGACTTATTGTATGTGTATCATACCTACTTGTCGCATTTAGGCCCACTAACTACTCTGGATGTGGGCTGTGCTTCCGGTAGAAATCTGTTGTACTTAGCTCAACTTGGCCATGCAGTGACTGGAATTGATATCAATCAATCGGCACTGGAAAATATTCAAGTTATTGCCCAAAAAGAAAACCTGAGCCCACTTAATATTTTGTCACAGGATTTAAACCAACCTCAATCCCTTGCACCAGATCATTACAATTTTATCTGCTCTACCGTGACTCTTCAATTTTTAAATGCCTCACGTATCCCCACTTTATTGACTGAGCTGCAGGAGGCAACGAAGAAAAATGGCTATCATTTTCTGGTTTTTCCCGTCCAATCTGAACTTTATTCACTCCCAAGCTCATTCACATTTTTACCAAAACAAGAAGAGCTGTATCATTTTTACCAGGACAGCGGCTGGTCTATCCTCGAATACAAAGAATCAATAGGACATCTTCATAAACAGGATAAATTGGGAAGACCAATGCAAGGATTATTCGGTCTGTTGCTTGCCCAGAAAGTTACATAAAGATCACTTTCATAAAATATTATTCTGGATTGCTAAATGATCCTCAATAAAGCAGACAATTCACTTGGGTTATGTAAAACATCAGCGAGAGTATACTGCTCTAAAATCTGCAGGAAAGCGCGCAGGGAATAAACTGAAGGTGGAACATACTGCCCCATGGCTACCCGGACAATACCTGTCGCTCATTAATCCTGAAGGAACAATACGCGATTATTCCATAGCCAATATCCCTTCTGATGATGGATACATTGAACTGCACATCAAAAGTTACTTGCAAGGCAAGATGGGACAATAGCTTTTGCAACGCGCAGCCATTAATACATTCATCACCATCCGAGGCCCTTTTGGCCAATGTTATTATCATAATCCACATAATCTGTCTTTTGATATATTGCTGGCAGGAACAGGAACTGGCCTCGCTCCGCTGATAGGTATTATCAGAAGCGCATTAACACAAAAGCATGAAGGAACAATTACCCTGGTGCATGGCGGGGTTACTGATGAGGATATCTATCACAAGGAAGAACTGGAAATGTTGTCTTTATTGTTCAGCAACTTCCGCTATGATCCCTGTGTGCTGCACAGTCAAGAGCTTTATCCAGAAGGCTCAATTGAAAAACGGGTGCTAACTCACTTGCATTCTCCCAATACTACGAAAGTCTACGTGTATGGTCCAAAGGAAACACCCAATAAATTGAAAACACGAATTTTTCTTGCGGATGTTCCTTCAGCAAATATTTATAGTGATATTTTTTTATAATATTAAATAGCTCTGGTGATTTATAATCTGGTGCAAACCAGATTATGTTTCTCACTCATCAAAATGATCTCTTCTTTCCGCTGGTAGCATTTCTTTTCTTTAAGACGTTTTCCGGTAATGTGTCATCAGAATTTTTATAGCCATGTGACGGTATCTAATCTTCCGGCTATACTTAAACATATAATTTTCAATCGTTTTTCTCACTTCTGAAAGGATTACGTTCATGATCGTCGATTTTGAAACGCACTTCATCACTGAAGCTTGTATTGATTATCTGAATCAACGCCAGGAAGTTCCCAATACGTCAAAATGTTTACATAACCACTAACGGATGTTTCTTCGTTCCCGCCTTACGTTATGTTCTAGAGGTCATGGGAGAGGACAGGGTATTGTTTGCCTCCGATTACCCAATGGAATCCTTACTTGACGCTACTCGATTTATTCAAGATTCCGATTTATCAAACCAAACGAAACAAAAAATTTTCTCTATAAATGCCAAGAATTTGAACTTAATATGAATCATGTCTCTTGCATCATATCAGTAAGGGACTGATTTTCTCGCAGACATTGATTGAGCCAGGCTCAATTAATGTCATGCTTTATAGAAATAAAATACAAATAGTTTCATTCTGCAATATTTTTTAACGAAGAATTAATCTATCAGCATCCGCTTCATTGTTTATGGATTGTTCACTTGCAATATGGCTCATACGATAGGTGGAATAAAGCAAATATTTATTTACCCCTTGATGCATCATATCGCGTTTGGCAACCATTCCCTTATAAGCTTCCTGCCATTTTTCCTGAAAGCTGGGCAAGATATCCCAAATTTTTTGATTTTCCTCCAGAACATCAGCATCTTCTTTTTCAAGTGCAATCTTAAAAGATTGGATGAGAATTTTTTCGATAGTATGAAACATATATTTTTTAGCGCCTTTCCTGACTAAACCAGCCTGCTCATCATTTTCATGAGACACAATGGCTTGCAGCGCTTCATTATATAAGCTTATTTGAGAATATCGTAATACTTGTGGTGATGGGAGAAAAAAATATTCCTTTTCGCCTTTCTCATTATAATAAGTAAAACTCAACGTAAACTCTTTCAGCTCTCTTGCGTCATCTTTTAATAACTCCTTGGCATACATCATTGTCAAAGTACCACATGAAGTCCTGTCAGCTTGAGGAATTAGCTGTTGCAAATCCATTGCAGAATATAATTTTAACAAATCAGGTGTAAAAAAATTCCCTTCGACAAAAGGAAAATTCAAATGAAACATCCCTCCAAGATCATGATATCTGATAAGCGCTGTGTTATAAAATATCGGTCTTATAGCCTTACCAGGTAAACAGATATAGAGATCGAAATGACATCTCCCACTGGTACGTTGACCAGTAAAAAAATAACCCAAAACTTCCCCTTCTTGCAGTTCATCACAGATATCTTTTATTTCACTTGCGCTTTCCCTGGCAGTTAACCCCATATAATCAGAATTTCGTTCTATAAATTCATTAATTGTTGCATCAAGTATTCCTTTGCATGACAGCCCTTGGCAGGCCTCGTTGAGTTGTCTTAATTCTTCCAGGGATAAGCCTGAAATGATTTTTCCTTTTGCATCCAGAAATGGAAGAACTTTATTGTATATTTCTTCGTAAAAACCTATAAATACGCCCATATGCTTATTGATAGAAAAAGGAGAATTTGCGCCATTCAGATTAGGTGGTTGAAAAA
Source organism: Legionella sp. PATHC039 (assembly GCF_026191275.1). Lineage (NCBI taxonomy): Bacteria > Pseudomonadati > Pseudomonadota > Gammaproteobacteria > Legionellales > Legionellaceae > Legionella > Legionella sp. PATHC039. The sequence continues at coordinate 3,173,507 of NZ_JAPHOP010000001.1, read as the reverse complement.
ATATTTGTAAAAATTTGGCGTATTTGAAATCCAGGAATTGCTGTCTTTGTTGTTCAAAATTAACCTGGCGCTCTTTAATCAGAGCCCGATATTTGGGTGTCGTACCATTAATAATCAAGCGAATACCGTATTTTTCCTGATAATGCTTAACTATTTTTTCGAGATCCAGAACGCTGACTTGATACCCTGGATAAGAACTATCTTGTTCTTTAGCCAAAAACTCAGTTTTACCTTGACTCATTTCATATTTTGTTTTCATAAAAACCCCGGCAGTAGCTTGTATCATTACTAATTCATGAATTTTTCTCATCACTGGGACTGGAATCAATTAATTGCCCACCGGGATGATTTTCATTGATTTCATAATGACAACTCCTTGCTCTATCTCAATGAAACAACTGATTATTAAAATCATTATTTTTCATTATGAATTCCTTATAAATTAACAAACCCTCTGCCCAATAAAGACTGACAGAGACAATGGATATTTCCATTTAGAGACAAAAGATGTGAAGCGATGGTTTAGTAAGTCACACTTCGCTGAATTAAAGTTAATAAACTACTCTCAATCAATAACCAAATTCGAGAGTAAATCGTTCATCTTCTTTGCCTCAGCGACGAACCCGTTTACTAAATTAAAACTAGGTGTTACCACCAGTCCTCCAAATATCCTTGTGGAGAAGATAGGCCGCAGCAAAAAGATCATTTTTTATGATCTTTTAAGTGAGCAAAATTTTAACAATAAAAACTTAAGGATTTATTAAATGGGGAACATCTTTCATTGAGGCAATAGGGAGGCCATAGGGGACTCAAGACTTTTCACTGGTTAACTGATTGGATGTATTTAATTTTTTCATTGCATGACTTAATCAATGAATTATAAAACAAACACTCGCTATGTTATACAGGACGCTTTATTCTTGTTACATATGAGGATTCATACTATCACTGCTTGCAACAGACATAAGATCTTTTTCAATTTCAGGTTTACTTGCTTTCTTATTAGCTTGCCAAAGAAGGATTCTACTGGCCTCTGCATCCGCTATAAGACACTGTTTCTCAGTGAACTCCTCCCAGGTCAAATGAGATGGATCTTCAAGCTGATAATCAGCTAAATTGGTTCCCGGAATTAATTTATTTATAAATTGATCTCCATACAATAAACATTGGTAAACGGAAATAAATTTTTGATACTCACTAAAAGACAAAAGCTCATACCTTTTACTGCGATGAGTATAAAGAATTAAAAGCAACTCATTCACTGTCGTTGTTGCTTCAACATCCAACGCCATCGACTCCGCCCTATTTTTTTTATTAATTATAAGTTTCATTTGCGCTCATTAAGTAAAAATTAGCCATGTCTGCTAGTATAGTTTAAATAGCAGTAAATCAATATATGGCTTTGTGAGATTTCAGTGACTGATTGAAACACCAGAACTCTATATAACTCTAACTAAAAATAAAACATAAGCTGTCTACAGACGACTTTAAATAAAGGGCCTGACTGCAGGCATGGATTTATTTCCACCAGCCAATTTCAGATTTTACTACTATTTCTTGCAAGCAGATCGCGTATTTCAGTAAGTAATTGAATTTCCGGAGTGACTGGTTCTGGTTCATTTGCTTTTTTTCTCTGCAACAGATTGATTAATTTGATGAGTACAAAAATAGCAAAAGCAACGATAATAAAATCAATGACGTTTTGTAAAAAATTTCCCCACTTGATTTGAACGTCTCCTACAGTAAAACTCAATCCTGCAATATTGATGCCTCCCAATAACAAACCAACGCAAGGCATGATAATTCCATCGACCAAAGCAGTGACAATTTTATTAAAAGCAACACCCATTACAACAGCAACTGCCAAATCCATCACATTGCCTCGCATGGCAAATTCTTTGAATTCCTTTAGTAAACTCATCAGACATCCCTATCATGATTAAGTTATGCGATAAAATGTATATTCGCAAAATTTTTCCAATCTTTCAATTACAGACCGTTCTGAGCCTGTTAGCTTTAGAGAGAAACTTAAGTTTACATTATTGTACAACGGTGTTTTTTAGTATCTTTGTAGTTATTGGTATCTTTTCTTTTTTTATCTTGTTCCGCCCATAGAGTCAAATCCGGTTGATGAATCATCTTCTTTTGAACCATACAACATTCTATAGAATCATAACTTCCAAACATATCGAACTCTGGCCGATACGTTTTTTGTTCTGAATAAGTGCTGTTTTTAGGGAAGTGTGTAATAAAACAGGCAGAAGCCATGTCTTTGCCTAATCGTTGCAGCATCCCCTCTTCAATAACTACTCCATCTTTTCGCACCGCAGGGATATGTTTGGCCCCTACCCTGGCAATAACGATAGTATCTTCATCCATCTTATGCAAAATTTGATTACAAAAGCCTTCATTACCCCGTTGTACTCTGGCTAATGATTTTCCATAGAGATGGTAGGCCCAGTAAACACAATGATCAAGGTCATTAAATATTCGATTCCCTATTTCCAAACCCAAATCTTTTAAACGTGCCGTCACTTTTTTAATGGATTTAAGACTTTTAAATGGATTGCTAAAATTATCTTCTAACCCATATACCTCAACATTATTTTTAATTAATGCAATTAAAGAAGGTTCAACTGTATTTAATTTGCTTAAAGATTCCAGAGTATAAGGTTCCAAATTATCTAATGCAGTTAAATTTTCATCGAAAAATGCTATTTTCTTGTTTATCTTACCTTGCCTTTGCAATTTTAAAATACAATCCAGACAATCCTCGCTTGCATAGGAATAATGGTTTTCCCCTATCAAGATGCATTTTTTACCATTACTTATTTGTTCCAGAAACCAATCTTCGAATTCCATTAGCACATCTCACTAAAAAGGCAATAGAGCCATAATCCAATCAAGATGATGATTATACGGAACAAGCGAATAATAGTCAATATGAATAATAAATATACAATATTAATTGCGTCTCTTTCCCATTTTTATCCCTGACTACATGGTATGGAATTGAAAATTGAACTAAAACCACCCTTCTCATGACATGATATCCTGCACAAAAAATACGGTATCAATGTTTAGAAAGATTGAGTTCACACATGATTTGAACCAGGCTGCCTAATAAAATGACGAACCTTGGTTACCTATTGTTACACTGTCGCTCAGAAAACAGCGTTTGCATTTTTTTATTTACAGCAGATGCAATCCGATTGTTTTCGGTTTTTTCTAACCTGCCCAAATTCTGCTTCAATTGATTGATCCACTCCTGATCAAAACCTTTTTGACAGAATAATCTATTTTGACGCACATATTCTTCCAGAAGTTTCGATTGTTTTTTACCAAGATGCGTATCCTGGCTTGAGGAAATTAAGATTCCATCCAAAATAGCATAAATGCCGGTTTCTAATGCTGGAAAAGAGCGATTTTTTTCATATAAATTGGAAAAACTAACCTCATGGTACTCTTCATGCTTGGTAGCAGGTGAAATTTTATTATGATGTTCTGCCAAAGGGATACAACCGAACTGAAATATACCAAGCACGATAATAATAAAATGTCTTCTCATCATACACCACCTACAAATTGTAGCATAAAAAACAATCCATTATGAAATTAACATATCTACCCAGCATTGAGGAAATATTTCAATTTTGACTAAAATACGAAATTCATTTCATTTTATCCAGCTTATGCTTATTCCTAAGCACTTACTGCGGCTGTTAAGCCAACTGTTTTAGGAGAGTCTGAAAGTTTGGTAATGTGACAGGAAATCTCATCTGCAAAGAATACAAAGTGTTTTTCTGCTTCTTAACCACTGGATTGCCCTCGCTCTGGCCAATGATAATACCATGACCATGCCATGTTTTATCGGATGCGTCCTGCTTTAATTGCAGTGAATTCGTTTATCATCCTTGTCCGAAGCGTCACTGGACATATGAGTAAATGTGGCAGAACAACCGCTATCACTACAGTAAATAGCAACAGCAGCACAGGTAGCCAATCCATCGGTAATAAAAGTCTTATTCGTACCGTTACTATAGATAACCTTATCCATACCAATATTAATAGCGTTTTTTATAAAGGTAAAACATTGCTCTTTCGCCATCAATTTAAATTTTTTCATTTTTAAGACTAGAGTCATTTACCAACCAAAATGTCATTATTTTCTACATCTTAAATGAAAAATAAGTCTTATGAAAAGAAAATAATATAATTTTTATGAAAAATTTATCCATGTTATCCCGTTAAATAAACCCAATAAAAAATTATTGGGTTATTGTTATGTTGAATACGATGATTAAGGATATGTAAATATTTGGTTTAATCCGCTTTTTAAACAGGAACAATAGGGATTCGACACCATTTCTGTATAATGATAAGGTAAGTTATAGGGTAGCAGAATTTATGTAAATTCATCCCTTTGATGAGCTGGCCAATAGCCTATATAATTCTTGTTACTAATTGCAATCAATGGATGGGCAAAGCCTCAACCATAGCTAAGCTAAAGGATACCAATGTTTCAATCCATTCTAATAATTGCGCTAATGACTTTTAGCTTCATCACTCAAGCAGCCCTCCCTGCTGATCCAATCCAACGCTGCCTGGATATTAGAAGGCTCGTGGATATCACCTCAAGACAGAAAATGGCAGCCAAAGAACCCGGGGTGTTACGTTTTAAATTTCATAAAATTTCAGCATCAGAACTCCCGTTAGATAACCCTGTGGGTAATATGGATGAAGTTATCCAGGCATTAAATAATCAGATTGAAAACTGCAATAATAGCTATGGTGAATTCCAGACAGTAACAATCGCTAGCCATCAATTCAAACGCCAGGAATGGTGCTTAAATACCAACAAAAAAATGCTGACTCTGGCAAAAGCCGCTCATGGTGATTTTAAAAAATTTTTATCGAGCATCAAAACCGAGTTTGACTGGTATAAAAGCGATGGCTGGCCGGAAAACCACGCCGGATTTAAAAAAGGTGAGTTTCAATTTACTGCCTATTACGCTCCAGCCGCTGTTGAAGCCCGATCTAAACGTGGTGGAGCATTTCTGTATCCTCTCTATAGCAACCCCGGGGTTGTTAGCGTTGCGTTAGAAAGTAAAAAATATAATTTGAAAACTCCTCTTTGCGGAGTGGATCCGCTTAGCAAAGTGATGCGTGGATTTTGTCTGAAAAATGCGGATGGCACCTACTCTGTAGCACCAGATCGAGAAGAAATTGAGCATGGAGCTTTAAATCCAAAATATATAATTGGCTATCTTAAAGATCCAAATGACTCTGCTTTTTTAATGCTACAAGGCTCTGGTTCATTACTCCTTGATGGCAAATTGTTTCACATCAATTATGACGGTGCCAACGGCAGGCCACGCACGATGCTTGGTCGCATAGTCCAATGCGCTCAAGATCCAACCTGTGGTGGCAATCTTGACATAATGGAACGTTGCGCTAAAGATCCGAAATGCCATGATGAAGCCAAGTTACGCTGCAACGTATCTAAAAAAATCAGGCAAAGCGCTGCATCAGAAAAGCTCATTCGGCAATATCTGAACAATCTTACCTCTGATAAAGCAGACAATTTACGGAATCGAGATCAAAGCTATGTATTTTTTGCCAAAGAAGATGGTGGCCCTTATGGTTCAGAAAATATTTCTCTAACCCCTCATGTGTCATGTGCAACCGATCACAGGGTTATTCCTGTTGGAATGAATTTTATCTATCATTGCAAAAAAGCTACTTCATGGTGTGTGGCTCAGGATGCAGGCGGCGCCATTATAGGGGCTCATGTTGACGTCTATAAAGGTGAGGGAAATCAAGCAGGTGTGGAAGCAAATCAACTAAATCACACTGGAACGTTATTTGTGGCACTACCTAAACGAAAATAGAAAGCAGGCATGCAAAATACTTATCACAAATGCTATTGGGCCTGCTCTGCCCAGTAGCTGGTGGAAAAATAGAGTACAACGTAAGTAAAGACATCTCGCTAAAATAACTGTATATCGAGAATTCATACAAAAAACTATCATATCTCTATTATCTATATTACCTTACTACCGCAAAGAACATTGCATAAAAATCACGGCTTCATGAGTTTCTGAGAGTGATCAAACAGGCCGGAATTGGTAAACAAATCCGGCCGAATAGAAATTTATAGCGCCATTTAGAACTTTAGAGTTCTTGAAGTTTCAGACGAATGTTCCAGTTCAACTTGAGCATCAGCAGGACTTTGTGCCCTTAAATTTGCAAATTGCTTTCTTAAATTATTGTAAGTCGTCGCTGCTTTATTTTCATCAATAACAGTACGTGCTTCATCTTTATAATACTCGGATAATTCTCTTGTTGAGACCCCAGGCCCAAAATTGGACTAAAGCCAGTCTCCATAAGATTGCCATTCAAATAGCGGTTAATATGCAAAGTCACATTAGCTGGGATTAAATCAGGATTTTTAGAGAAGAGCTCATACAGAGGCTTTAATATATCTTCCTTATCATCGTAAAACTCAAAATTAATATTCTCATCCGGATATTTTTGAGCAATATACTGAATCTGAGAATACAGCATTAAAAATTTACTCTCATCGCTTATGCAATGGAGTGAATTTAGTTGGCCACTGAGCGCCGATTTTACCAGTTCTGCTAGAGACTCACTGCCTAATGAATTCAAGTCATTCAAGCCTTTAATCACTTGCAGAGCACTGTGAAAAGTATCTCCAATTGCGGCATTCTCACAGATCAAATCAGGAACAAGTAATGGATGAAAAGTTGCCCCCATGAAGTCGCACAACTCTTGAGCTACGGGTATAAATAAAGTAGATGCTCCTGCATTTAAATTGATTAAATCCGCTTTGAGGTTTTGCCTGTTAGAACCAATAAAAACATGGATGGGATCATTATTACTTTTACTGAGAATACCCTTATTGGTGTTAAATAATTTTTCAGCATCCCAAACTTTCCGTCCATCATTTGTTTGTAATGACTCTTTATATTCCCTATGTGAGATGCATTGATCAAAATCCAAGGATTTAACTGTTATGCTCATTTTCGTCTCCGATGTAACAATAATTACTGTTTAATTATTTTACATATTGCACTGATATTTTGAAAACGAATTTTATTGCTAACTGATAACGATATTTTTAATATCACTGAATTTAATCAAGAGACCTCAAAACACAAAGCCATAGTTCAAAATTATGATGTGTAAATATCTCGGATAGTAATCAGTACATTTTTTTACCATTAGGCACATGAGGCTCAACGGAAGCAAGGCAGATAGCCCCCTTTTCATCAGAAAAACCAAGCAATAGAAATTGAGAAACGAACCCGGCAATATTTTTCTCACCTAAATTCACGCATCCAATTACCATCCGGCCTATCAATGTTTCAGGCGTATAATGCACTGTTATTTGCGCTGAGGTTTGGAGAATACCAATATCGGCACCAAAATCCACCCAAACTTTATAAGCAGGTTTCCTGGCTCGCAGGAATGGCTCTGCTTTCACAACTGTACCAGAACGCAAGTCGACTTTTTCAAATTCTTCATAAGATATCATCATTTTTACACCTCAATATTTTGCATAGGCTGTATCGTTACCATCAAATGAATTCGTAGTTTATCAATTTAAAACCAGAGTTAGTTATCTATTTGACGCATTTTCTTTGCTGTTAACGCTTTGGCTCTCCATTGAGAAGGGGATTCACCGAATACTTTACTAAAACGGCGACTAAATGCGGGCAAGTTTTCATAACCTACTTCAAATGCGATTGCTTCAATGGAACAATTTTTCTGAGATAATAATTTTTTAGCATGGAGTAATTTTTTCATCCGCCAATATTCGGCAATACCACTGCCTAACCTCTGTTTAAAACGGCGCTGCAATTGACTAATGCTCAAATAACAATGCTTCGCTACACTGCTCACATCCACAGAATCTGCAAAATAATGATCAATCCATTGTTTTGCTTTGATAACAACCAGATCCGGTTCGGGTGAAAAAGAACTTGCCGCAAAGTGAAACAATAATTGATTGATTAAAGAGTCTGTAAAAAAATCTCTTTCATTATGTGCTAAATAATGGTGGGTAAATTGGATGAGCTTTTTAGTACTGGCGGTTAAATTGAGAATATTAGACTCAAAAGCTTCGTCATGAAGAGAGTTTTGAGTAGTTGCATCAATCACTAAAAACAGATTTTTTTGACTTCCGGCAAAACAATGTTGTTCATTAGGCGCAATGTATACTCCGATATCATCATTAACAACACCAGAGTAATGACCTACCTCTAGCTCCATAGAACCCGAGACAGGCAGTACCAATTGCGCAAAATCGTGAGTGTGACTGCAACTTTCAGTATGGTAAGAACGAAGATCAATACGATTAGTCAGCAACATATTGCCCCAAGCGAGCATTTACCTGTAAAAAATAGATTATATCACACTTGATTTAAAAACCGTTGAGAGAGATTGAAGGTTTTAAATCGTGAAAATCAACGCATATAGCCTATAATATACATAAGTAGATAATATTTTCATCAAAATGCCTCAAATCCCAAATGCAATAGCGGCTGTCATAGAAGCCGACTTGGTAAAACTAAATCCTGAACAGAAGAAAATTGTTCAAAACTACTCTGACAAACTCTTAAAAGTTCAAGATAAAGCTCATCAACCGCGTACATTTGAGTTAACTGTAAAAACCATGAAAGAGCAACTCGAACAATTATCTGCTTCGTTGAAAAAAATGAATTTAGAGACGGCGCCAGACAAAGATAAGCGTCGGCATGAAATGATTGAAAAAATTGAAAGTGATTTAAAACTCATAGAGAGTTGTATAACAGGAGATTTTGAAAAGAATTATCAAAATCTGAAGAAGGGTTTTTTAGAGTTTTTACTACACCCCGAGAGTAACAGTGTTGTTACAAACATTGGGAAACTTTTAGAAAAAGATGATCCATCAATCCTGACTTCCATTGAATACGCCTTGGAACACGCCTCCCTCGATAATGGAGACCCTGAACAACTAGCCAACTTGATTGTGCTGATGAAACTAAAAGTAGCCCATACTCCAAATCCAGTGGTTACTAAAAACTTATCACAAGACGTATCCTTGCTTCAATTGCAAGGAGAGATTGAAAAGCAACGAATGATAGCCATTATTGATGGACAGGAGCCCTTAGCTCGTGCGTTAAAATATTTATCGATTGGATGCACTACAACTGCTGCAAAAACGAGGGAGTTACAGAAAGCCATAGTTGAGCGTGGTAAAGATTTGCAGGCCTATCGGCATCAAGATAAATGTCGTGAACTAGGTGGTCGTATTGTTCTCCATTGTAGTCAGGCCATGCTTCCAGGGATGGGTTTAAAAACTGGGATGTGTCACGGCTTAGCCAGGCATTGGGCAGAAGAGGTGATAAAGAAAGACAGATTTATGGGCTTTCGAGGTAATCAAGAAGTCTATATTCAGCCAAACAAACCTACAGATAAGATATTACAGGCAATACCAAGTTTTAATGATTTTGTACGTCTTAATCCTAAAATCTATGAAACTCAACAGTCTCAAGAAAAACATATTGATTATGAGGATACAATGGGCTCTGAACCTGAAAAGCAGTTCGAAGAATTCATTGATAGAATAATGCTTGAATTAGACAAGTATGGTAAATCAGCTACCTTTGCTAGTTATGCTAATAGCAATTCCGGACATGTTGTTGCTATCCACAAACGAACAAAACCGACACCTCAAGGTTTCCTCATCGATTATTTTGATGCTAATGCAGGTTGGATGCAGTTTAAAGACGATAAGAGTTTTAAAGAGTTTTTTACCTATTACTTAAATGATAGACATGCAAAAGAAAAACTTAAGAGCATTGCTTTTGAAACCAAGTGTTATCCATGTTCCTACACCCATATCTTGGATAAGCTCTCTGAAAAAGCGCCACAACCTACTCCTCAGAGACAAAGAGCACAGAGTTTGTCAGCAGAAATAGAAAAAAGTACTCCTCAAATAAACGAGAAAACTGAGAAAACTGAGAAAACTGAAGAAAAACTGACATGGTCAAGCAAATTTGGACCCCCCAGTTAAGTGTGTGATTCATAGACATCGTTTCAATTAATTGATAGATTTACCCGCCTAGAGTTTGTCAGAGTAGTTTTGAACAATTTTCTTCTGTTCAGGATTTAGTTTTACCAAGCCGGCTTCTATGACAGCCGCTATTGCATTTGGGATTCGAGGCATTTTGATTAAAATATTATCTACTTATGTATATCATAGGCTATATGTGTTGATCTTCATAGATTTGTAACAGATTTAAACAACTACACCGAGTTGCTTCATAACTAATGTTACCGAAGAAGAACCACATCAAACTATGCTTTACGATGGCAAATAGAACTGCTCTTCAAACTAAGCAAATCGTTAGTTCATATTGACCTGATACGAACCACCCAATCATCTCGCGTTGTGATTGAAACTTATGGGAAGTTTATGGGGATGATGCTGCTTTTTTTATTGTGCGAACCGATTAGAAATCATAATGCCAACTCCTTTTCTTTTTTAAAGCCTGTAAATTATTAATTATTCATCGCATCGATTTAGCACGTACTTTAACTTCTACCTATCGACTAACGCAATTCCTTAATACTTTTTATGAAAAACTCCTTTGCTTTGCAAATAAAGACAGCAAAAGGAAAGCCCCTATACCAGAGGCTTTTAGTCCTTAGCTTAACGGCTATGGGCCAAGGCACGACAACTCATTGATTAGAAATAAAAAAGCCTACCTCATTGCAGATATGCGACAAAAAAATACATTGTCACCAAAATATCGCTATGTTAGTCTCAACCAACGAAATAACTAAGGATTTTTATAAATGAAAATAACCAAGATTTTACTTCTACCTGAAGACATGGATCCGAATCCTTTTGTCAGTGAAGATACTCTTTTACTTAGAAAGGTAACGAGTAAATCAGATACATTTTTCGAGCGTGAATGTTTTGAGTACTATAGTGAATCTGGAAAATGTTATCGTTCAATATACTTTAGAGAATTAGAAAAACTATCTTTCCCTGCCGCAAATGCTGCAATCGTATCAATTAAAGACAATCCACTGTTTATAAGTCGTATTATTAATACAATAGATGAATATAAATTATGGGAAAAATCTGAACAGAAACTTCAAGAGGGCAATAAAGATATTGATAGGAAATCTTTTGTATCGAAAAATGACAAGTATATCAGAATTCATGTGGAACAAGTCTCAACTGGTATTTCTATGGGGATTATATTCAATACCACAGAAAATTTATCCATAACTGTAGTGAGCGATGATGAAGAGATAATGAATGGTTTCGTAAAGCTTATCAAAACCAATGATGACTTTGATTGTTCATATCAACATAAAAGCACTGAATATATGCAGGTTGATGGTAATTTATATAAAAAAATACCAAAAATTGAGTTTTCCTTTTGGCAAAATTTCTCCAATGGCAGTGGCGGATGGAAAGAAAACAAGCTTAAATCCCTTCAATATCTGTTAGATGCATTAGAAAAAGCTACAAATCAAGCTCTGGATCAGGACATTTATTATGCAACACATTTAAATAGACCTGGTCTAGATATAACTAAAGTAGTTTATGAATCAATACCAAAATTGGAATACAATCCCCATGAAAACAAGTAGAGATTAGTCCCAATTTCTAATCAGTTAAAAATAATAAATAACTCAAGGGGGATGGTCTGAGATCAGCCTCTTTGAAATTATACCGATTGATTATTTTCTCTTGGGAAAGGCCCCATAAGACAACAAGGCCAGGTCTTTCCTTTTTCCAAAGTATGAGATTATTAAATGTATCCTATAGAGTTTTATATGAACTGGAATTTTTTTTCCAAAAAATGAAATAAGAAAAAGGAAAGACTGACCCTGTTATATGTGTTTATGGCAAGGAGGATTTCAAAACGGTTCCTCTTTCTACAGTAGGGCTACAATTGGGATCAAGAATACACTCATCACTCAAGCTCGCATCAAAAAATCTTAGCCCAGCTTGCCTAATCTTAGAGTTATTAGGTTTGGGGGATTCTTCTGATATTGATAATCGATTATTATTTGGGGGTGCATCTGAAGTATGGCTGCGGCTTATTTTTTCTATCAATGGCATCTCCATCTGCGAAGGATCTTGAGTCGATTTTTTTCTATCAAAAACGGTAGGCCAGGTAAAAGCTATCGATACAAATACTAAAATGACCGGAGACAATATTGCCATGGTAATGGTTAATGCAAATTTTGCCCCTATTGTTTCTCCCAGCGTTTCACCAATATGAATCCCACTTCGGATTCCACCGGCAACAGAATAAGCGAGAGAATCACCTATCAAAGCAAATAATTTGAGCATGTTGATAACTCCATGCTGTATCTTTTGCGTTCTTGTTAGGTTTTCTTCCGGTGGTTGATATATTAATTCAAATTTTTCTTTTAGATCGACATACGTTTTCGGGTTAAAGACTTTATATACTTGTGAAAAAGTATTGACAACCATCGTTGTTGAAGTACATATCATGGCAATAAAATGTGCTAAAAGAGTATCAGGAGTCGCACCTAAAGCATTGAAAAGCTTATTAACCCCTGAGACCGTTGTAAACCACGTTAGCGTCGCATAAACAGCCAAAAAGACCGTACTTACCATTCCTAATAAAACGCATCGTAAAAGACCATAGGGTTTTTGGTAATCTTCAATAAAAAGATTTTTAAATTTTGTATAATTTTCACGTATGCCTATAGCTTGAAACGAATAAAAAGACACAGCTGCAACCACAGACAACCCAATTGTAAGTATCAAAACCAGAGGGTTAGAGATTAGCATGCCTGCCCCCAAAAACGTGAGAAGTCCTACGAGGCCAGCATATCCAGAAATGCCTGCAGAAATGCACGCCAACAAGGTCACGACACCAAAAAATAATTTCTGGCCTCTATCGAATATCGTTTTTTCTTTTATATTTTCTTCAAGGATCTTAAACGTTTTTTGTTTTTGAGGCTGAAAGCCGGCACTATCAAGCATGGCTTTCCCGCGGCTTAATAAGCAAACTATTCCATTACATAAGGAAAGTACTATCGCCAAGCCAAGGCTAAAGCCAAAAGGCGCTCCTAAAGTACTTAATAATCCCAGGCAAAATACCATACACAGCGCCATGGAGGTAACGACTTTGCCAATGACCAATGGCACTCCTTTTATCAGCCTGTTTCTATTTTGAGTTGGTGTTCTCGCAAATTCCTGGCCATTGCTAGAGCAGATAGCAATCTGTAAGACTTCCTGTTTAGACAATCTTTTTCCACCCGAAAGTATCTCTCCCCACTTAAAGGTAAGGAAACTCCAAAAATAGTGAGAAAAAGGACGATTAAGAAGATCTGTTATTCGAAGATCCCCGTTTAGAATGGCTTGTTGAACTTTTTGCGATTCTTCTTTAGTAAATTGATATTGGTTGAAAGAGGTAATAATCCAATCTTTTTGAGTACGAAATTTTCTTCTTAAAACCATTAACACTTCGCGACGTTTATGATTAGCAAAATCGATTTGATCTTCTTCTAATAAACTAACTATTTCTTTCATTACAATAAATCCTTTTTTAATACAAACTGCGTAGCTTATTTATAAATTCACAAGAATTCCATTAAATTTTTATTTCAATCATCAATAGTTATGATCCTGTTATATTTTCACTAGAAAGATTTGACATACTTTGCGAGTTACATTCTAATCATGTTTTTTTCATGATCATGGACAATCATGGCATTATTGAGTTTTCTAAAACCTGCTCCTTATCTTGATGAAATTCAGGATAAAGCCGTTATTAAACGGCAATATCGTTATTGGCGTATTCGCACCTTTTATGCAATGTATATAGGCTATGCGTTGTTTTATTTTACGCGAAAGAGTTTTACCTTCGTGATGCCTGCGTTACAAAGCACCTTGGGGATGACTAAAACTGAACTGGGAATGATCGCCAGCATTTTGAGTTTAAGTTATGGTATCAGCAAATTTTTGAGCGGAATTCTAGGTGATAAATCTAATCCTCGTTATTTAATGGCGATCGGGCTGATTTTGACAGGTGTTTTTAATATTTTGTTTGGATTGTCTTCCACCTGGTGGTTATTCGCTATTTTTTGGGGATTGAATGGTTGGTTTCAAGGGTGGGGCTGGCCAGGATGCACTAAATTATTAACACATTGGTACTCCCAATCGGAGCGTGGCCGTTGGTGGAGTCTTTGGAATACATCACATAACGTTGGTGGTGCATTAATTCCTTTGATTGTTGCTGTGTGCGCGCAATATTTTGGCTGGCGTTCAGCCATGTTTGTGCCTGGGATCATCTGCATTTTTGGAGGTATTTTTTTAATCAATCGTTTAAGAGATACTCCACAATCACTTGGTTTACCCCAGATAGAGCAATATCATGAAGATTTTTCTGGTTCTGCAAATCACCACCAGGAGAAAACAGAACTCTCAGTCAAAGAAATTCTTTGGAATTATGTGTTGTGCAACCAATATATTTGGATATTGTCCATTTCTTATTTGTTTATTTACATTGTCCGAACGGCCATTAATGATTGGAGCATGTTGTATTTAACGGAAGTGAAGGAGTATTCCTTAATCACAGCAGGCAGTTGTGTCATATGGTTTGAGGTTGGCGGTTTTTTTGGAAATCTGGTTGCCGGCTGGTCTTCTGATAAAATATTTCAAGGTAAACGCAACCCAATCAATGTTCTTTTTACTGCAGGAGTATTTGCCACTTTGTTGCTGTTTACGTTGACCAGGGCATATACACCATTCCTTGATTCTTTGTTTCTTTTTTTCTTTGGTTTTTTTATCTTTGGACCACAAATGATGATTGGTATGGCTTGTGCGGAATTAGCACATAAAAAAGCAGCGGCAACTGCAACTGGCTTTGCCGGATTTTTTGCCTATTGTTTAGGGGCTGTTCTGGCCGGCGCTCCTTTGGGCGCAATTATCAAAAATTACGGCTGGGATAATTTCTTCCTCACATTATTTATTTGCTGCTTGATTCCATTATTTTTGATGCTGCCGCTCTGGCATGTGAAAGTCAATCCAAAATATCGTCAATCAGAATTTTCAGGCAAATCGGAGTTTGCTTAGTGATTGGCTTCCCTGGGTAATCCAGAAAAAGTAGGTTGGGCCTGCCCTGGCTCGACCCGCTCTTGCTACCTCCACATGAAAACCCCTGGGGTATAGAGGTATCCTTGTTGTGATAGGACAAGAGGTTATACCGCAAAATTTGTTGGTACATATTCATCCAAAAAATGTATAATCAATGAAAGCAAATGATAAAAATGTGTGACCTATTGACGATTTTCTTTGCAAGAAATATCTTTGTTTCTCGTAATCTATTAATTACGTGTATTTAAAATTAAGTTTTTTATAAAGGTCATCTCAGTAACATTTAAAACTTATATTTATAATCTGTAGCGGAAGTAGAAGATAACTTTATGAATTATTATTCGATTTTGTTGACCATTAAACGACTCATTATAGGTTTACTCCCCATACTACTGGTTGCTTGTACGCATAAGCAATCTCATGGTCCGGATCACTATGTGGTCAGAGGGAAAACCTATCATGTGATGAAGTCTGCCAAACACTACAAAGCAAAAGGAATTGCTTCCTGGTATGGGTCACACGCTCGTCACCAAAAAACATCGACCGGAGAGCGCTACAACATGTATGCGATGACAGCTGCTCATCCAACGCTCCCAATTGCTACACGAGTACGTGTCAAAAACATGAATAATGGCCGATCGGTTGTGGTTCGAATTAACGATAGAGGTCCTTTTTTATCAAACAGGCTAATTGATTTATCCTTTGCTGCCGCAAAAAAACTCGGTATAAAAGGCATTGCTCCTGTTGAAATTGAAGTCGTTTGAAAATGCTAAGAAGTAAAGTTTACTCGAGCAAATAATCTGATGTATCTGATTAACTTATTAAATAATAAATCAACGAGTCGATTTCTTTGATTAAAATTCCATTTGTTCTATTAACAAGATTAACCCTAAAAAAGTAGGTCGCTCCTGGCAACACAACTCTACAATATTGCATAAATTTTGACCACATTCATTTCCATTATCTACGTTTATGAATCAATTATTATTTCGAATCAAGGAGTTGTTGGGCCAAGGGTACCTTGCTGAAATATTTTTTGAAAAATTGGCATGTGCTTAATCATAGATCATACATCAAGAATATAAAAATATTATATAACATATATACAAATGTTTTATTTTTATTCTAAATGATTATAAATTAAAATTATTGGGCAAATTAGGTATTAATCTTAAATTTCACTCTAACTTTTTAAAAAGGAAAATATATGCGTTATTTCTATAATAAAACAAATGTCCAGCTTCATTTGACAAATTCTATTGATGAATTAACTTCTCACTCATTTCCCATTGATTTAAAATCACCGGAAAAAACTGCTCATTATCAAGCTGTTGCTGATATTATTTTTTCTCCGCAATATAAGTTGTCTCTTTTAACTACGAGAGAAAACATACTCTTAGGTCAAGATTTTATAGATTTCATAGCGCATCATAAGTTAACTTCGTTGAACAAGTATAATGGGGTTGATCTTTTGTATCTATTAGCTTTAAGCCATGATACAGCTTTGCATGCCGGGATTTGGAAGTTAGGTTCTTTGTCACATCTAAAAGCCACTGAAATTATCAGTACCCTATCAAAATTAGATGCTATCGATCGCATACCACTTATGAAAGAAGCCCTAGTAGAATGGAAGAAGTTGTTTCTAAAAGCTAAATTTGAATTGCAACAAGAAGCAGAGACTTGCCCAGATAGCACTCGAAATATGTTAAGTCAAATGACTTTATACGCATCTACAAAAAATGACAAAATTAATGAACGCCGTGGACAATCTCAGAGCGACCAAACAAGATTAGAAGTTGAGCGTGAGCAATTTCGTTTGCTGGAAAGTGCTTATTACAGAGAAAAGAATGGACATAACCAGCGTACAGAAATGCAATCGTATTACAGCGATGAAGAAGAGGAATATAATGTTACACAACAGCAGTATTACTACAATTGATAATTGTATTTACAATTTACTTTAATTTTAATGAACTTTAACGGACTAATGCATGAGCGATGAACTAAGGGATCAGATTCTGAACGATCCCGTCATGATTTTACACAATCATAATTTCCCCAATCCAAGACATAATTACTGATATAAGAAAAAGCTTGTATCAGTTGTTTTTTACTCACTTTATAAAGAGCTAAATGCTTTAGAATATGAAGCCCAATGAACATGATACTTAATACAGGAATAGTACGAACCGTATTTGCCTGAAGACAAAATCCATAACGTTTATTTTTTATATCTTTAAAAGCGCCTTCGATCTGCATGCGTAATTTATATATTTTGATTATCTTTTTAGCAGTATTTAAGCCTTTTGGAAGAGACGTAATAATTATCCATGGCTCCTTAGCTCCTTTAGCATATTTCTTACTATTGCCTGATTGACACTTTACGCCTTGAAGCGTCTTTTTTATGTGGCCTTTACTACGTTCCTTATAGATATAAAGGTCTGCATCAAGTAGATTTGCTCTGGCAATGGTCGCTCGACTTAGGTATTTAGGTGTTGTTGTCGCATTCGGATATAAGCATTTCACATAGACCCCATCTTCATCACCTATTTTTATCAACGTCTGAAAACTTACCCTCCCGATAAAATCCCATCCTAATTTAGTAATCAGCCTAAACCATGTGTTTCTAAAACCTGCATCTGTAACAACAATAGGATGACACTTCTAAGGAAGAATGGAGCGTAATTTTCTTAAAAAATGGGTATGAATGGTATTATTTGCATAATGCTTCTGAAGATGAACCTCCTCATAGATAGTCATTGAACGACCTATTCCGGTAACTGATGCTCGTAGAAAGTAATGCTTAAAATCGTCTGATACTGGAGACCAATCAACAATTATTATTGGTCGTGTTTTAGGGCCCATCAAAGTAGTAGCCACATAGTTATGTCTTGATTCCCAGTTCAAGACAGTTGCTACGCTACTTAAAAAAAGGATGGATTTAAATCATTAATACAATACCCAATTTTACATAAATACGCATCTATAATTAGAGTCATTATCTGTGTTTATCATAAGATTTTCTTCTCCCTCTGTAGCTTCTTTAACCTGCATGTCTTTTATTAACGTATTGGTTAATTCATATGTAATTTCTTTTTTAGGCTGAGGTACCTTTTCCTCAAATATTTGTCGAGCTTTTTTCATTTCTTTTTCATCTTCTAAGGAATGCCATGTCAGTTCTGTACCATCGAAAAAATTAATCTTATAAGTCACTAAATGACTATGTTCAAAAAATGTTCCTCGGTAATTCCTCGTTGTTTGTTCCTTATCGTCTATATGTACATCGAATCCTGTAACTGGTTTACCTTCAAATGCTAATTTCATTTGCTTTTTTAAATCGTCATCAAGAACTAGAGAATTAATTTCCTTTATTATCTTTTTATATTCTCCCAAATTATGTTTTATCTTTACTTGCTTAAATATATTCCATTTAGCATGCAGTAATTTCTCTCCTTGATTTATTTGCAATGAAATATAGGGTGACATTAAATTCGTCAAACGCCCTAGTATTTTTTCAAGATCTTTTAAGCAATTTACATGATTATCAAAACTACCAGGCTCTTGTTGCTGCTGTTTTATAATATGTTTAAATTCTTGGTTTAAATTTATTAATGCTAGTTTTTGAGATTCTGTAAGCTTCATGTGATACATATCCTTATATTACTTTTGTAGCATGATAATATTAAATATGAAAGCTGATTGCAATTTTGAATATCCGACAATTCTAAAATATAAACAGCAGGAGATTTTAAATTGAGGCCATCTGTAATTGCTTAGATATTATGTAAAGACCCCCCTGTTGATGGTCGGGACGGAAGGATTTGAACCTTCGACCACTAGCACCCAATTCTTAAAAAGACCGTTTTCAAATGGTTTCAATTGATATCAAAAAACATCATTAACTTATTGTTATTTAACAATTTTTACTATCTGTTATACTTCAAAAAATATCAAACGACTTCATGTGAGAACTCACGAAAGTACACCTAGAAGTACACCTAATTTTTTGCAAGGTGCAATGATGGAAAGACAATTTACAGACGCCTATATTCGATCGCTAAAACCAAGATCTTCTCGCTACGAAGAATTCAGAGATGGCGGTTTTGGTATTCGAGTCACCCCCAAAGGGCTAAAAACATTTCTTTATCGTTACAGAATCAACGGCCAAAGGCATTTCATAACCATAGGTCACTACCCTGCTATGAGTTTATCGGAAGCCAAGAAACGTTTTATCGATTTAAGCGACATACGCCATGGCGAGGTAAATCCCAAAGAACAGATTGCTGAACAAAAACAGAAAGAACAAAGCACAGTAAAAAATCTGATACTCCACTGGTATACCAACTACATTGAAAAACACCGCACCCAACCGCTGCAAATCTGGCAACACATCAAAATAGATATCATCCCTCTATTGGGCAATAAGAAACTGGAAAACTTAAAAACTCGAGAGATAACTCAAGCCCTCGATAAAATTGTAGGACGTGGCTCACCTGTTCATGCCAATAAAGTCTTAAGCACGCTAAAACAAGCATTCAACTATGCAGTAAGCCGAGGCGAAATGGTGCTAAATCCTGCCATGACCATACGAGCCAGAGACATAGGCGGCATAGAAAAACCCAGAGAACGCTATTTAACTCTCGATGAAGTAAAAACCCTATGGCAATTTCTCGACAGTGAAGAACACGGAACCTCTTTCCAGATCCGAGCAGCCCTAAAAGTTATCCTACTTACAGGGGTGAGAACAGGAGAAATCCGAGTAGCCAAATGGTCAGAATTCGACTTTGAAAACTCTTTATGGACTATTCCTTCCGAGAACACCAAAACCAACATTGTCATGAGAATTCACCTAACAGAAATGACCAAAAAAGTATTGCGAGAACTCAAAGCACACAGCGATTCAGAATACGTCATTACAGGCGCAGATGGCCAAAGTATTTTATCCGACCGAGCTATGCCAAGAGCCGTAATCAGAATACAATCACGAGTAGGCATCCCCCACTGGACAGCGCATGATTTAAGACGAACCTTTGCAACTCAGCTTGGTGAGGCTTTGCATGTTGATCCGGTAGTGATTGAGAAATGTTTAGGACACAAGATGCCTAAGATCATGGCTACTTACAATAAAAATGAAATGCTGCCTCAGCGAAAGGAGGCTTTAAATGCCTGGTCAGAGCTTATTGAAAATATGTAACAGGATAATGTGGTAATAATCGAATCGAAAATAGCTTAAAAAAGCAGTGCAAAATTTACTAGGAAAAGCAATCATGCAGCACAGTTTAGAAACTTTATTAAACCAATTAATAAAAGATTGGGAATATGAATTAGTTGAATTCAAACAGGCTAATCACTCATATTCAACATCTGATATTGGTAAGTATTTCTCTGCTTTGGCAAATGAAGCTAACCTGCATCAAGCAGAAAAAGCCTGGCTAATATTTGGTGTTGATAATCATTCCCATGAGATAGTCGGAAGCACTTATCGTCAAGAGAGGGATGGCTTAAATAGTTTGAAACATCAAATTTCTCAAGGCACAGATCCGTCTATTTCGTTTATTAATATTCATGAATTGGATACACCTAATGGTCGGGTCGTTATGTTTGAAATTCCTGCAGCTCCACGTGGAATACCAATTGCCTGGCAAGGACATTATTATGCACGCGCAGGAGAAAGTTTGACTGCTTTGGGAACTGAAAAATTCGAGCGGATACGCCGACAAGTGCTTGGGTTAGATTGGACAGCTCACGTGGTTCCAGATGTCACTATTAAAGATCTTGATCCAGTTGCTATAAAAAAGGCAAAAGATTTGTTTGCACAAAAACATGCCAATCGTTTTAAACTTGATGAAGTAATGAACTGGACAGATGCAGTCTTTCTTGATCGAGCAAAACTAACAATTAATGGACAGATCACAAGAGCGACTTTATTATTATTGGGTAAATCAGAATCTTCCTATTATCTTTCGCCATATCCAGCACAAATGACTTGGAAGTTAGAGGGCGAGGAGCGAGCTTATGAGCATTTTGGATTACCTTTTATTCTTACAACCAGCGCACTCTATCAAAAAATCCGCAATATACAGTTACGCATCTTACCCGAAAATGAGCTGGTGGCCATCGAGCTTGCGAAATACGATCAAAAAATTGTTTTAGAAGCCTTACATAACTGCATTGCTCATCAAGACTACTCGAGAAATGCCAGAATCATTGTTATAGAGCAACTAGATAAATTAATACTTGAAAACACTGGAACATTTTATGAAGGTAAACCAGAAGATTATATAGCTGGACATAAAACACCGCAGAGCTATCGTAACCCTTGGCTAGCCCAAGCCATGGTTGAAATTGGCATGATTGATACAATGGGATATGGCATTCATGAAATGTATAGTGGACAAGCTAGACGTTATTTTCCTCTGCCTGATTATGATCTGAGTGAACCCAATACAGTGAAAATTATTATTTATGGCCGAATTGTTGATTTATCTTATACAAGAATGTTGATACAAAAAACTGAGTTAACGCTGAATGAAATTGTAGGTTTGGATCGAGTTCAAAAACATTTACCCTTAACTGAAGAAATGATTAAAAATCTGAGACAAAAACATTTAATAGAGGGTCGTAAACCTAATTTTCACGTTTCTGCATCTATTGCAGTTGTAACAGCAACTCAAGCAGATTATATTCATAATCGTGGTCAAGATAACGCTCATTACCAAAAATTAATTATGGACTATATTGAAAAATTTTCTTCTGCTACTCGAAATGCTCTTGATATACTCCTCCTACCTAAACTTAGTGATGCTCTCACTCCTACACAAAAGCAACACAAAATTGGCAATCTTCTCAGTTCCATGCGTGATAAAGGCATTATCCAAAATGTCGGTTCCCGTAGATCACCTGTGTGGGAGCTGCAAGATAAATCGGGAATAAAAAAGAATAAATCACGAATAAATTACGAATAAATTACGAATAAATTACGAATAAAATCAAATTTAATATTTGTAAATCAATATGTTATATAAATTAAAAAAAATGAAATTTAGGAATAAAAGATATTTATAATACTGATAATAACATCGGCTTATGGTTCCTATGGAGCACACGAAGAATCGTATCAAGCACCACATCAAGTCGTTTACTAACATCTTCGGCAAGAAAACGCAAAACCATGTAACCATTCTCTTGCAATAACAAATCCTTACGCCTGTCAGTACGGTAAGCTTCTTTGGATGAAAGGTGCTGAATTCCATCAATTTCAATTGCAACCCATGCATCAAGACAAATCAGATCCACTTCCATCCCACCTAGTCCGTCAAATGGGATAGTTAGCACATGATTTAATTGAAATTGCCCTTTAGTTTCCGGTAATGTTTCCAAACGACAAAACAAGAAAGCCTCAATGAGGCTACGAGCGCGATCAATTTGATCAGACTCCAACATCGCAACATCCGAGAATAATTGCGCTAATGAATTATCAATACCATCTGAAACCAAACGTCTAATGGTACTGCCATAATCATTTTTCCAAAGGGGTTCAACAGGTAAAACAACGTCCGATGGCCATCCTGGATAAGCACTTGCAGGTTGTATTATTTTATAGCCAACAGATTCATAAGCACTGGATCTTCGTTGGAACATACGCTCTAACATAGGCACGGCGAAATCAGCATAATCATATACATGGACTTCTTTTTTTGTATCATGCAATCGATGTAGGCGACCAACATATTGTGCAATCGTTCCTTTCCAGGAAATAGGTAATGTCAAAAACAAAGTATCTAATCGCGCATCATCGAATCCTTCACCAACAAATCGTCCCGTTGCAAGCACAACACGTTCTTCGTTTAATGGAATAGAAGTTAACTTCGAAACAGCTTGTTTCATTTCTTTAACATTTAGACCGCCTTTAAGCACAATTAAATGTTGAACTTCTGAGCTTAATTGTTGATGAAGTATATCAAGATGTTCATTTCGTTCCGTTAAAATAATAGGCGAACGCCCTTTTTTTTACAGCATGAATCACATCATTACAAATCATTTGGTTGCGATAATCATCATGCATTAATTCTTCATATAAATCTTGAAATTGAATGCGCAAGTTTTCATGGATTTGCTTGTAAGGACGAAAACTTGTTGGACGCACAAAAACATAATGTTCAAAAGGTCTAACAATGGCTTGCGCTTTAGCATCTACTCGATGAAGAATAGGACCACAGCGCATCATAATAATAGGATGACGACCATCTTTACGAACAAGCGTGGCTGATAATCCTGTAATAAATTTAGCTTTGACTTGTCGAATTATATCGTCAAAACTTACTGACGGGATATGGTGGCATTCATCGACAATGACATAACCATATTGAGAAATCATACTCTCAATGTCAGTATGCTTGGTGAGACTTTGAATTAGGGCAATATCAATAAATCCTGTAATTTTCTTTCGCCCCCCACCAAAGCGGCCAATTTTTTTAGCAGGAAGCCCAAGAAAGGTTTGTAATCGCTCTACCCATTGATCTTGCAGTTGTTTCGTATGAACTACTATTAAGGTGTTAGTTTTTCTCTTGGCAATCATCCAGGCAGCAACAACTGTTTTACCGAATGCCGTCGTTGCAGAAAGTACACCGATATCTGATTGGATTAACGCATCCACGGTAATTTGTTGTTCAGGTCTAAGCTCGCCACAAAATTGAATATCTATTGGCTCCCCCGCAAACAATTCCTCTTGGATGGTGTATTTAATTTTTAGCTCACGCAGCAATTTCGTAATATCATCAAAACATCCCCGAGGAAGCCCAATATGGTGCGAGTAATCACGAGCACACCCAATGATACGAGGCTTTTCATAGACTGGTAATCGCATAGCTTGAGCTTTATAGAAATCAGGATTTTGAAAGGCAGCAATACGAATCAGTCTATTTAATAACGGCGATGGCAATGATTCCTTTTCAATAAAAATCTCATTACTGATGACCAAGTGTATCTTTTTTGGTAATGTATCAATGATTGGCAATGGTACTGGTGGTTTCCAAGGCGTTCTATTTTCTTCTTCAGTAATTTCTAATCGGATACCAACAACACGTCCTTTAGCCTCTGCCTCATTTACTAATTGTTCTATTTCAAAACGAGTTATTTTCTTAATACCTGCAAGATAAGCCCACTGATCTTCAATAATTTGTAATTGTTCATCAATAAATACACTATTACCGGTATGGCGTGCTGCTTTTTGTAGAGGCAAGGCAATTAGGTTGCCAAAACCACCTCGGGGTAGAGTATCTTGATTGGGAAAAAATCGATCGTATGAATCCAAGCCAACTTCAGGATTAGACTCCATGGCCTCTGTTAAAATTGAAGCACCTAATTTTCTTGCTAGTGCTGCGGGAATTGATTCCTCAAAAAACAGCCAAACATGTGCGCCATTACCAGAACGAGAACGCTCAAGTACTGCTGGCAAGTTTTTTTGATGACAGGTTTTCAAAAAAGCAACAGCATCATGCTCCCAGGTTGCCTTGTCAAAATCAGCCGCAAGAAAATAACAGGTTTCATCCAATAACATAGGATAAACACCCATCACAAAATCTTGACCTTTATTGTCATATCCTTGTAAATGCCAATAGACAACTTCATCGTCTATAGGAAGAAATTGTCGATGTTGGCAATCCATGCACTTGATACGTGGTTTTTGGCAGACATTTCTAACCCATTCATTTTTACAAGCAGGTGCATATCCAGATTTATGTGTTTTTCTATTTTGAAACCGGCGAGGATAAACATCAGAGCGACCTCGAAATAAAGATTGAAATAATGCGATCTTTTCTGCCGTAGAAGAATGTTGGTTAATCATAAATATCAGCCGGTTGGAAGCTGGTTAAGTATACCTTATAATTGGCATAAAGAATAAAAGTCATCCTTAAAAGAAGAGCCGGTGACATTTTGTCACCAAAGTACGTTCTTTATCGTTTTGCCTCTAATTTTATTCAAATTGAAAACTTATCACCTAAAACATTGTTGTTTGTTTCGTGCATGCTATAATATTAAAAAGCACTTTTTTATATAAAATAAAAATATATGTTATATATCATGTAGATATATAATAAAACAAATAATTTTATGTAATGTTTTTGATATAAAATTTATTACATGGATTAATCATGAAATCAACGAGTGACAGTATTTTAAGACGAATCAGAGCGAAACAACGCGGTTGGGTTTTTACGCCCAAAGATTTTCTTGATATTGCGCCTCGAAATACAGTAGGTGTGACCTTACTCAGGCTAGTTGAAAAAGGTATTATTAGGAAAATTGGGCATGGGATATATGATTTTCCTGTCAAACATTCAAAACTCGGAACTTTATCAGCAAATCCAGATGCAATAGCGAGAGCAATTGCATCAAAAAAAGGTGATACTATTCAACCCGGCGGTGCTCAATTAGCTAATCAGCTTGGCTTTGATAATCAAGTATCGGCAACGCCGTCTTATATTGTTTCTGGGGTCTCTCGACAAAAAACTATTGCGAACTATCCAATAAAATTTAGTCATTCAAAATTAATGAATAATATGCCTTTAAATCCCAATGTGATTAAGGTGCTTAATGCATTAAACCATATTGGAAAGAATCATATTACTGAAGATATGGTGCAAAAAAGTAAAAAAATATTGTCTCAAAGAGACAAAGCCCAACTTAAAAAAATATTGAATCAGTTACCAGACTGGATGATTTACGTTGTTTTAAAAATCATAGGAAAATGATAATGCAAGATCTATTGGAATTTAGCCCTAAAGAGCGCCAACAAGCTTTTGAAGAAGCCACCGCTCGTTCCACAACAATTAAGAACCCAATTATAATTGAGAAGGATTTTTGGGTATGCTGGACTCTAGATCATATTTTCTCTAATAAAGACCTATCTCCTCATGTGATTTTTAAAGGAGGGACTTCACTTTGTCACAGTTTGAAAATAACTTCATATATATTCAATCAATAACAGGTAGAAAAAACCTTTGACAAACACTCCGATTTAAATAAACATCATCAATAGATGACCATTAAACTAAACTTTCACCACAATTTTTTAACTCCCCAAATCAATGAGCCTAAATCCGTCCAAAACAAGGCCGACCTTAACCCGACACATCAACCCGGCACAAACCCGACCTAAGAAGATTCAGTTCTAGCAAGGAGAAAAAGCCTGTCGAATCTAAAAAACCGACAAAGCAAAACTCTCTAGGCCGACCCACCTCATAACTCCAAAATCTGTTTTTTATGTGTTTACGCGCGCGAGGAAAAAATTTTTAAACAATTTTGAACAAAAATAACCAATTACCAATGCAAAAACTTCTCAGTAAAAAAATATAAGGTTCATTTAATATCATTTGCTATCAAACCTATTTCCCCTATTGACACGCTCAACCAATTTCCTAGAATGAATCAAGTTTAATGCATCTTGGTTATCTAAATGTCATCGATTGATAGCGTTTGATATCAATCGAAATAAAAATACAGGGTTTAAACAGGAGTAAAAAATGGATTTCTTATTCGTCACCACCTACGAACTGGACGCACTCAGAGAAATCCCTCTCATACAAAGAGTGGTCTATCTCATGGGCATCCGTCCCTACATGGACAGAAAGACCTTCATGGTCGGCATCAAACGCAAGATCAGTTACCAGTCACTGAGAGAAACACTTTATGTCGCCCCCATCAAGGGCGTAAAAACAGGCTGCCCTAGTCACCAACAAATGAAATGTGTAATTAAATCTCTGGCACGTCAAGGCGTTATAGAAATTCGCTCAACAACCAAAAATCTCATTGTGAAATGTCTTCTGGCTAATCCATATGAGCCTGTAGAGATTGAGAGCGAATCTCAGCCTAAGAATAGCCCACCAACCCAAGCAGAACAAAATCAGTCAGCACCACCAGAAAATCTGAAATTAATGAAAACCGGAAAACTAGCCTTCAAAACTAAGATCAGCAGAAACTTAAAAGATCAATATGAAAGATTCGAACAGTTCTGGCAACTTTACCCCTTACCTAGTTATAAATCTGAAGCTTGGAAACAATTTCAGCAAATTGATCCTGATGAGCGGCTTTTTGCACAGATCATCGATGGATTGCAAAATCAGTTAACAAAAGTTAATCGATCAGGAGCTTATTGGCCTTATCCTGCTAGTTGGTTAGGTCAAAAAAGTTGGGTTGACTGTACACAAAAATAACTCTCTAAACCACAAAATATTATCAAGATTTCTGCTCTAAAGATGCGAGAAAGTTGACTATAGTGCGAAATTTTTCTGAAGGTTTATAGAAAAGAAAACCCGCTCGTGCATTTTTCGATGTAGAGGAACGAGCCGTATTATGTGTAGCATACCACTATTAACGGTTTTTTGTAAAAATTGTCACTTAATTACCATGTATGAGATTTCTAGTTAACCTTTGAGCAAGGCATTAATACTAACTATAATTAGATAAGTCCAATAAAAGGAATTATACAATGTCAGAGCCTACAATCATTTGCCCCTCCTGCAAAACTGAGATCAAATTGACTGAATCTTTAGCCGCCCCTTTAATAGAGTCAACTAAGAAACAATTTGAAGAAAAAATAAGACTTAAAGATAAAGAAATCAATGACAAAGAAAATGCTATTCGACTAAAAGAATCAGAGCTAAAAGAGAAACAACAAAAAATTGATGAGCAAATTTCAAAGCAAGTTCAAGAGCAACTAAAGATTGAACGTACTACGATATCGAAAGAAGAAGCAAGAAAAGCTAAAATTGCCTTCGAAACAGAGTTAGATAAGAAATCTAAAAATATTCTTGATTTACAAGAAATCCTTAAGTCCCGTGATGAAAAATTAACTATAGCCCAAAAAGCTGAAGCCGACTTTATTAAAAAACAACGTGAATTAAATGACGCTAAAAGAGAAATGGAACTTACTATTGAAAAACGTATTAGTGAAGGCGTTGATCAAGCTAGATCAATGGCAAGACAAGAAATAGAAGAATCGCTGAATCTAAAAATTAGAGAGAAAGAACAAACAATTTCATCTATGCAGAAGCAAATAGAAGATTTAAAAAGAAAAGCAGAGCAAGGATCACAACAACTTCAAGGAGAAGCTCAAGAGCTTGCTATTGAATCTTTGCTACAAACAAAATTTCCTTTCGATTCAATCGAACCAGTACCTAAAGGTGAATTTGGCGGAGATGTTATACAACAAGTTAAAAACTCAACTGGGCAAATTTGTGGCATGATTCTATGGGAGTCGAAGCGCACTAAAAATTGGAGTGATGGCTGGATCTCAAAATTAAAAGATGATCAAAGAGCAGCTAAAGCGGAAATCGCTGTTATAGTCAGTCAATCTCTCCCACAAGGTATAGATACTTTTGAATTAATAAATGGCGTATGGGTCACTCATCCAAAAGCAGCATTTCCTGTGGCAATGGTACTCCGTCAAACACTCCTTGAAGTATCTTTAGCGCGGAACTCTGCTACAGGTCAGCAAACAAAAATGGAAATGGTCTATGATTATCTAACTGGTCCTCGATTTAGACAGAGGGTAGAAGCTATAGTTGATGCTTTTTCATCAATGCAAGCTGATTTAGAAAAGGAACGTAAAGTTATTATGAAACAATGGGCTAAACGCAGTGAGCAAATTGAAAGAGTTACAAGTGCGACTATAGGTATGTATGGAGATTTACAAGGTATAGCAGGTAAATCACTTCAAGAAATAGAAGGATTAGAATTAAGATCGCTGGTCTCTGGCTCAGAGACATAATCCATAGCCTGCATAAATATTCAAAAATAATATATACCAAAATGTAAATTATTCCAGATCAAGTTATTGATTCGAGGCAGTTATAGATTCGAATAATGGAGAAAATAATGCTTCTCAAAAAAATTATACTTCAAAATTTTCGTGGATATAAAAATAAACATACGATAGAAGTGGATCAACTAACCGCTTTTATTGGTAAAAATGACGCTGGAAAATCTTCAATTTTTGATGCATTAGCTATTTTTTTTGACCATCCATTAGCAAAAATTGATTCTTCAGATTACTGTGTTCATGCAGGAAAAAATGGTGAACTACGAATTGGTTGTGTTTTTGATAATTTCCCGGAGCAAATCGTTATTGACTCAACAACCACAACCACGCTTAAAAATGAATACCTATTAAACTGTAATGGAGAATTAGAAATTCATAAAGTACATGAATTTTCTGATGGGAATCTAAAAAAAGCGAAGATATATGCTATAGCAAACCATCCAACAGCTAAGGGTTATGAGGATTTATTATCAAAAAAAATCAATGAATTAAAAACGTTAGCCAAAACGTCCGGTATCGATAATGGAGTAGATAAACGTTCTAGCGCTGCATTGAGAAAAGCTCTTTGGGAAAGTTTGAGTGAACTGCAGTTAAAACCATCTTTAATACAACTAGATAAGGAGGATGCGAAAGCAATCTGGGAGCAACTTTCAAAGCACTTACCAGAGTATGCTTTATTCAGGGCTGATCGCCCATCTACTGATGAGGACTCTGAAGTACAAGATCCACTGAAAGTCGCAATTAAACAAGCCATTGAAGATGTACAAACTGAATTGGACGCTGTAAAAGAAAAAGTTAAAATGCATACTATTGATGTCGCTCAACGCACTATTAAAAAACTTGCTGATTTCGATGAAACGTTGTCATCACAACTTAAACCAGTTTTTAAATCTGATCCTAAGTGGGATAGTCTTTTTAAAATATCACTCACTGGAGAAGATGAAATTCCTATCAATAAGAGAGGCAGTGGAGTTCGTAGATTAATATTGTTCAGTTTTTTTCGCGCGGAGGCTGAGAGACTTAGAGAAAAACATAAAAAAAATAATATAATTTATGCAATAGAAGAACCAGAAACAGCCCAACACCCATATAATCAAAGAAAAGTTATTGAAGCATTACAAACCATTGCTGAAGTAGATGGCTGCCAGGTAATGTTAACAACTCATGTACCTGCTTTAGCATCTCTCCTACCCATTAATTCAGTTCGATATGTTTCATCTCATGATGAAAACAATAATAAAATATTTATGGCAAACGACGAAATAATCCAAAAAATTATTAAAGATTTGGGTATTATTCCTGACAAACGTGCAAAAGTATTAGTGTGTATGGAGGGACCTCACGATCTCCAATTTCTTAAACGAATAAACCAACTACTCAAAGTTGAGGACAATAATATCACCGACATTTTTACAGATCCTAGAGTTGCATTTGTAGTCCTTGGAGGGAGTACATTACAAGAATGGGTAAATCAACACTATCTACGAAACATTGGACTTCCAGAAGTACATATTTACGATAGAGATGAGTTGAGAAATGGAAAGTATAAATATCAAGATGCTAAAGATAAAGTTTGCTTAAGAAGGGATGGTTCAGAAGCTTTCCTTACGACAAAAAGAGAAATGGAAAACTACCTTCATATAGATGCAATTAATGACACTTTAAAACCAATTGTTGACCATACTTTTAACTTCATACTCTCAGATGACTGTGATGTTGAAAGTGAGATCAGAGCTCAATTAAATGGACAAGGAAGAATCCAAAGACGTACTATCAAAAACTGGCTAAATGAAGATGTAGCTAATAATATGACATTAGAGCGTTTAAAAGAACGCAATGGCTATGAGGAAATAAAAAGCTGGTTTACGGCAATAGAAAGCAAGTTTACTTACTAATGATCATGAAGTCATCGCAAAGAAATAATAACTTAATGCGTCACTGCAATATCTCTGCAGTGACGCAGGAATACTTATAAAAAATCTAATGTTAAAATCAACCAATTAACAAATAAAATTCAATCCCACACCGTAGGATTGAACAAAATATTCCTCTAAAACCTATTGCCCCCAGATCTCACCTTTGCTAAATTTTTCATAAGCATAACTGATGAGCCTGTGCAACTCAGGCGAAACCTTCGGGTCTTATGCTAAGCCACTCTCATCCCATAACCTGTGGCTGGACGTCTAGTCGGGATTCTGTAGTTCTAGGATAGGCTACCATCGGGTAGATAAGTTAATAATCACTTCTTTATTAACCATGGATCAGCGGCAGCTGCTGTTGGAATGCCGTGCGTTTTTGTATTTAAACAATAAGGAGATAAACCACAAAAAACCGTTGTACCATAATAATCATTAACCTTTGATTTGCCCCACTATTTCGAGCCTTGCAGCACAAGCTGGATATCCTCTTTGAGTGAATCGCTCGACTAGCACTAAACCAAAGACAAGGCAAATAAATTGATTGAATAAAACTATGCGCAAAAACTCTTTAAGACAAATAGCGAACCAGTATCTGGATCATGATAATAGCGGTAGTCCTCGCGACAAAAAATACCGCCGCTTTGTTATCCTTAGAATGATAGAGGATCTCTTTGTGCTTGGGCTTGCTCCATCCAATTGGCCTTGTTTGACCCCAATCCATTTGCAACAACTGCTTCAACATTGGCATAAGAAAAAAGTTAAACCCTCGACCCTAATGAATTACATGACAATCATCCGTAAATTCCTCTGCCATCTAGGTCATAAGGCAGAGAATATTGATAATCTCAGTCTTGGTTTGCAAACTAAGAAAATTAGGAAGAAAACTCGAAAATCCTCTGCTAATTTGCTTGATAATATTAATGATCCCATTGCCAAAATCCTTTTGGGCTTTCAAATTCATTTTGGTTTGACCATGAGCGAAGCCATGCGAATTTTGCCCGGGGTGCATATTCAAGAACATGAATTATTACTAACACGAGAAATCACTTTTAATAGCAAGGATAGGAAGATTCCTATTCGCTCCGAAGCTCAAATAAAGCTTATACAGGATTTTAATATATTAACCCAAGGAAACGGCTGCCTTATGTGGCGGTTTACTAAAAACAACGGCATTACTGAAGGGTTCCATCGTAAGATGAAGCTCATTCAACGACGTGCTTATGGATTTAGAAATTTTGAAAATTATAGGTTAAGGGTTAAAGTTTTGTGTTCTTGATTAGTGCCCCCGGATTTGGGGAAGAGCCCAAATATAGCAAACCTGCATCTGGTCTCTTCAGTTTCAAAGTACACCCAGAAGTACACCTAGCAGAATTTTTGATTTTTAAAAGAGTTTACTGTGAAGATGCAACTTACTGATTTTAAAAGAGATTTCATGGTCGGGACGGAAGGATTTGAACCTTCGACCACTAGCACCCCATGCTAGTGCGCTACCAGGCTGCGCTACGCCCCGATTGGTTAGGCATGATATCTAAATAAGGCTAAAATAACAAGGGTTATGGTTTACTATCATGAGTAAAGTACAGGGCAAAATCATACTTTGCCCTGAATTTGCCCAATCAAGAGTTCACTTCTAAATTTATCAGACCACATAGCCTTTTTTAGTTTTCCCTTCATGCTATTTTTCTGAGGATGAAGTCGAGCCAGATTGAGTGCAAACCTACGAAGCAAGGCTAGATTTTCTGCTGCATTGTCTCTGCGTATTCTTGAGTCATCTTCTTTGTAGGTCACATCCAACACCCAGTGAGCTTTGTTTTCGACTGCCCAATGCTCTCTGATAGCATCTGCAATTTATTTAGGCTCTAAGGGCAAGGAACTGATATAGTATTGTACTTCAGTGCCGGTTTTTTCTTTTATTTCACGTGTTCGCGTTACTTCAATTACGGTTTGTAATCCTTGCCAGTCGGCGTAACCTTCAATCCATGGACTAATTACGATTTGCCGGCATGTTCTTGTTTCTATGCGTCCATGGCCTGCGTCCACTTCTTCGAAGTAATTTTGTGACCAGATTTCTCGATGGTCTCTTTCCATGATATGAAAATAATCCTTAATTTCATTCAATAGTTTTTTATGGTTGTTTTTAACACAAAGCACATAGTCTCCGCCTTTATCATGTATTTTTTTAGCTATCTTCTTTTCTGTATTCATAGCATCGGCAGTAACAATTGCTCCCTTAAGCTCCAAGAGGTCTAGCATTTCTAACACACTGGCTTTTTCGTTTGCTTTTCCATTAGAGCGCATTTGAGCTAATATCAACCCATTTCGTTTACTCCATGCAGTAATGCTATGTAAGGCTGTGGTGCGGTCACCTGTATATGAGCGGCGTAGAGTTTTTCCATCTATTGCTATTTGTTCTCGACCATCTTTCGAACGAAGTTCATTCACCCAATTTACAAAACACAACGTGAACTGCTCTGAATCAAGAGCACTAATTACACGAGCTATGGTATCATCGGCTGGTATCTCATGCTTAAAATCCCGATATTGTCTTAGCCAATCAAGCTTTTCTTCTCCAAAATCCTTTATGTCTTTCCATCCCTCAGCTCCAGACATCACCGCAGTACCTGCTAAAAATAAGATATCTAGCAGATTATGGCGCTGATTTATTTCGCTACGAGGATCTTTAAGTATGGAAAAATTTTCTACAAAACTCATTTCTTGTCATCCAAAAAATGAGTATTTGATCACAAATCACTGAAAAATCATACTAAATGATAATTACTGGTCAAAAAGGTATGATCTTGCCCTGGAGTAAAGTATAAGTTCCGGGCTTGTCTGAGTTTTATTTTCCTGCAATAGGCTCTACTTGATTTCTGGTATTTTTGGCCACGATTTTAGAACTTTCTGAAGTACCAGCGCATGATTATGTTGAAGATCTTTTGCCGCATAAAACAAAGTGACTGGTGAAGTGCTTGCGAACGCCAAAACATGTTCTATCAATTCGGGTTTCTCTTTTAACTCTTGGGCATACCGCTTTGCAAACTCATGCCAATGATCACTCTCTTGATGAAACCATTTCCTCAAAGCCGGGCTTGGAGCTATGTCTTTCAGCCACATATCCAAAGGAATACTGTCTTTTTTTATTCCCCGAGGCCATAATCGGTCTACAAATATCCATAGCCCTTCTTTATGTTCCGGTGGAGAGTACACTCTGGATAAGGTAATTTCGGGCGCCGTCATATAGTGTCATCCGTATCATTGGAAAAATTTCAGGGTCATTTTGATCTTTTTGATTAACGTGAGTTATGGATAAGATAGGCTGTTATCTCCAATCGTTCGGGCTGAGGAGGCATTAATACTGTCTCGAAGCCTTGTATGGAATTTAATGTTTCGTGCCGAGGCTTCGAAACGATGCTTATGCATCCCTCAGCCTGAACGGCTCCTGGATATCGACTGCTTCTTACTATAATTCTTATCCATAACTCACTTTAATTAAGAATAGCATGATGGAGAAATTTTTCCGCTCATCCCTACCTGGGAAAGATTATATCCAATCAGGTAATTTAGGGCCGCGGCTAATATCAAATGGATTAGGCAAGGATGACTTATATTCTTCCATTAATAAATCCTTAGCCGCTTCCGATTTTTCCGGATGTTTCACTGATTGGTTTTGATGTTGCAAAACTGGTGCGTTGCCGGGTAACAAATTTTTTTCCATCAACTGTTGCACAAACAAATCATAATATTTAGGGCTGGGTATCTTTATAGTCAAACTATTACCCTCTCTGGCGAGTGCCATTGTTTCCAGAGGAACCTGTGGGTCTTTTATTGAATTTTTAAAAAGGTTAAATTCCTGTGCAATCGTATCATACAACTCATCCAGAGCATTCTGCTCTTCATTGCTAAGCTCGCGCTTGCCTTGCAACATTAATAAACCAAGCTCCATGTTCAGAGTCATATTGACTAAAGCAAGGGGGTCTTTAAATTCAAAAACAAAATCTTCATCCTCTGGCAAATGCCATAGGCCGCTATGCAATAGTAGTTGCTCTATGTTTGTAACATTGGCAGGATTCTTTGGTGCGAGCAATTGATGTTCATTATCGTCCACTTTGTCGTCAGAAGCACTATCCGATCCGCCGCCCCCAGAACCGCCGCCATGACCACGACAAAAAGGTAATCCTAATGAACGACAGATACTGCAGGGATTATTTTCAATTGCACGTGCACGTTCATCTTTTTGCGTTTCTTCTCTTTTCTTTGCCACTACCATTATTTTAAACCTTGGAGTTACTAACAGGCAGATGATAATTTAAAATGAATGTTTCATTTGGCAATTTGGTAAATTTTGCAAAAAATTTACAATAAACTACACCTTGAACCTCATTACGGAGATCAAGGCACATTTTTGGGATTAGGGTTCAAGGTAGGAGTATAGCGAGCTTCTCTTTGCTCTTCAATTTCATCATCTGTTCCATCTTGTCCTGTTGTTTCATATCCAGGAACACCATCACCGACTAAATCCACTTCATCACCACGGGTGAATTGATTATGATCCATATCATTATCTGACCCTTCCAACTTCATTTCCTCAGTCAAAATATCTTTAGGATCCAGGACTGTGTCTGGTTCTGGCTCTAACTCAATCATATTGCTGCCCTTAAATATAATCTTCTCTATATTTAAGTGTAGCAGGGATAGAAAGATAAGAAATTTGGCAAGGATTAGTTTACCGAATACCTTCTGCCCCTTGCTGGGAAAAGACTCAAAAAACCATCGGGTGATATGGAGTTAATGACAGGCTAAACTGCTACTTCAGTTGGACATAAAGTCTCATTGCCCTATAAGCAAAGAGACCTTTTTTCAAAAAATATAACCATTATTTTCTATTTCTATAATAGGCTTTTTATTCTTTGTGCTTCCAGTTTGGAATGAGATATCTGTATATAGCGATTACAACTATTCAGCTCAGCATATTGCAAAGAATAAATGGCATTATCTAATTCTTGTTTTGCTGCAGAATGAACATCCTCTACAATCCAGTCCGCCGCTGTATCAATGTGTAATGAAGCAATAACCAATTTTTCCGCACAGGTTTTTTTAGCCTGGCTGGAAACCAAAGAGGCTACTGTTGAAGCCAAGTCATGACACTGTTGTAAAATGGCTTCTTTATTTTCTGATGAATTTGCATAACTGCTTAAAGTTAGAACGGACAAACAGGCTATCAAAGTTGCTTTTAACTTCATGTTAATCATATTAAACTCCTGTAATTGTTTGTATAAAACCGTTTTACATCGAATATCCATAAAATAAGCCATGGCAGGACCATACCTTTCTAATTCAGCGTCATAATCTGGCAAGCAATCGCTCAACTCTGAAATCAAAAAAGCTTAAGCAGTTCCCCTTTCCATAAGAAAAGGGAACTGGAACCGTAATCATTACGGATTAAGAATAATTATCTTGTGGTATTCAGAACTAACTCGATAAAAGCAGAAAAATCCTTAACCAAAAGCATTAATTCCCGTTATATGTCTTCCCAACACCAAAGTATGCACATTATCGGTACCTTCATAAGTGAAGACCGACTCCAGATTAAGCATATGCCGAATGACATGATACTCAAGGCTAATTCCATTCCCGCCCATTAGATTCCTACATTTTCTCGCAATTTTCAATGCTTCACGGCAAGCATTCCCCTTAGCCAGAGAAATCATAGTGGGTGTCTCACGGTGCTGATCTTTTAAGCGCCCAATCTGTAAATTAAGGCATTGTGCTTTAATAATTTCTGTATACATATCAGCCAAATCCTTTTGAATCAACTGAAACGAGGCCAAAGGTTTGGCAAATTGCTTACGTTCTAACAAATAATCCCGCGCGATATCAAAGCACGCCATGGCAGCACCCATTGCGCCCCAGGCGATACCATAACGCGCCTGACTCAAGCAACTTAACGCAGCTCCAAGACCCTTTTCACTTTTCGGCAATAAATTCTCGTCTGGAACAAAAACATTATCAAAAACCAGCTCCCCGGTAATGGAGGCTCGTAAAGACATCTTTAACTTAATTTCAGGGCAACTCATGCCTTCAGATTTTGTATCGACAATAAAACCGCGAATTCCTGCTTCTGTTTTTGCCCACACTATTGCTATGTCTGCGATAGGGGCATTGGTGATCCACATTTTAGCACCATTCAAAACCCAGCCACCCTCAACTTTTTTAGCATGAGTGCGCATACTGGCCGGGTCAGATCCTGAGTCTGGCTCAGTTAATCCAAAACAACCTATAATATTCCCCGCAGCCATCTCCGGCAGGTAGCGTTTTTTTTGCTCTTCACTGCCAAATTTAAAAATAGGATACATACACAAAGAACTTTGCACAGAAACAAAGCTGCGCAAACCGCTATCACCTCGCTCTAATTCCTGGCAGACTAAACCATAAGCAACATAAGAAGCTTCCGCACCGCCGTATTCGGCAGGTAAAGTTAAGCCCAACAAACCCAGATCAGCAGATTGTTTTATCAACTCTTTTGGAAAATGGGCGTGCTCATAGGATTCAGCCATCAAAGGTATTACGTCATTGCTAACAAAACGAGACACACTATCTCGTATCATGCGCTCGTCATCATGTAATTGTTCATCAAGAAACAACAAGTCGTCCACTTTCCTTCTCCCTTTTATCTGACTGTAATGCGATTACCGCGTCTATAATACTTTCCTGACTTGGCAAAAGATACTGCCAGGCCGTTCCTAATGGAATAAAGCAATCTTTGCCCGTAATCCGCTTGATTTTTAAACGTGGCGAAGCCTCTTCCATCAATAATGTCATTAATCCTTCACTAATTGAACCGCTTTGTCTACCCTCATCGACAATTAAAATACGTTTTGCCTTGGCAATTTCTTTTAAAATGGCGTCTTTTGGCAAGGGGCTAAGCCAGCGCAAATCAACAATCTTTACAAAAATATTATGTACTTCTCGCAAAACCTTTTCCGCCTGGCGAGATAAATAATATCCATTGGCATATGTTAAAATAACAGTATCCCCCTCCCCATATACGCCAACCTCTCCTTGAGAAATCATTTCATCAGGTGACGGGTATTCAAATAACCACCCATTATCTCCCGGGCTATACAAATCCTTGGTCATGTAGAGGGCGATGGGTTCTAAAAACACGACAACCCGTCCTTCCTCATAGGCAAGACGTATACATGTTCTCAGCATTTTTGCTGCGTCCGGGCCATTAGAGGGGCAAGCCACTATAACCCCTGGCAAATCGCGTAAAACGGCTATCGAATTATCGTTATGAAAATGACCGCCAAATCCCTTCTGGTAAGCAAGAGAGGCGATTCGAAGTACCATAGGATTTTGATATTGGCCACTTGAAAAAAAAGATAAAGTGGATGCTTCTCCGCGTAATTGATCTTCGGCATTATGCAGATAAGCTAAGAACTGAATTTCCGGAACAGGAATAAAGCCATTATGTGCCAAACCAATAGCGGTACCTATAATGGTCGTTTCATCGAGAAGGGTATCAAAAACCCTGCGTTGCCCAAAACGAGCCTGTAAATCAGCTGTAACTCGATAAACTCCACCTTTCTTTCCTACGTCTTCTCCAAAAATCAACATATTAGGATACTGCATCATCAGATCGGTCAAAGCAAAATTGATCTGCTGGCATAAATTACGCTTTAGGGTGAGTTGATTATAAGTTCCGGCAAATACTTGCGCTCGTCTATTATCATCTGGCAATAGGTATTTTGGCTTTTTCTCAACTCGTGGAACAATTGAAGCCATTATTTCTTCCACACAACTCATTCTGGGTTCTCTAATTGCCTCCAGTGCTTTTGCTTCAATTAAAGCTCGATTGTCCTGATAAAGCTCAACCATTGCCTGCAAACTCATCCAACCCTCTCTGTACAAAATTCCTGCTGTATGCAATAAAGGGTCGTTTGCTTCTCGTTGCTCAATTTCTTCCTGAGTGTTGTATTGCGATTCAATATCAGAACCGGCATGGCCTAACAAACGGACGCAACGCATGTGCAAGAACACGGGTTGTTTTTTTACTCTTGCCAAATAGTCCGCTTCCTGCGCTTTGGCAAAAACATCAGCAATGTTTAATCCATCACACTCAATATAATGGATTCCTGGACGAGAGGAGACGGATGACTTAATCCAACTGGATGGAGTAGGCACTGAGATACCGATTCCATTATCTTCACAAATAAACACAATCGGTAGCGGATAATTTTGCTGGGTTATCCAAGAGCAAGCATTCAATGTGGCTTGGCTCGTTGCATGGTTGGTTGAAGCATCACCAAAGGAACAAAGTATCACGGAATCAGGCGCCAGTTTACTTGGCAATCCTAACTCTCTCGCCCGGGTAATTGATAAAGCAGCACCTAAAGCTTTTGGTAAATGAGATGCGATAGTCGACGTTTGAGGCGGGATATTTAAAGGGACGCTGCCAAAGACTTTATGCCTACCCCCTGAGATAGGATCACTTGCCGCAGCCACTAATGACAACAAGATATCCTTTACTCCATCGATTCCAGGTAATTGCTTTGCTCGTTGCAAGAAAAAGGCACCGCTTCGATAGTGCAAAAACGCCATATCACTCGCTCTAAAAACCTGACCCAAGACCGCATTACCTTCATGGCCGCTACTTCCTATCGTATAAAAAGAGAGGCCTTTTTCCTTTAATTGTCTCGCAATAATATCAAGAAGCCGAGATTTAATTTGTGAGTCAAAAAATTCTATAGCAGTTTTCTTGTCCAACTCTGCTGTATCGGGGCTCATGCTGCTTCTTAATTGTGGGAAATCCCCTTGCAACACTCTTTTCAGAAATTGTTCATCCACTACACTTGCTCTATCTAACATCACCACACCCTGTTTAAATTGCGCAATGACCAGATGAATAAAGCTATTTCAATTACATTTTGTGTAATGATTACTCTTATATCCATGCCTGGTATCCTTTCCCAACGAACTATAAAGAAATTCATAATTCTGCCGATAATTAAGACGATGAGTATATACTTATTAGACAACTTACGAAACAGTCCAACGGGGGACGACGATAAGAAAAAGCAGTCTAACTGATGATAAGGATGGTGTATGTCGGTCGAGATGAGCAAAACCTCCAGTGTCAGATTCCCTCCTGGACAAGAAATCAAATTAGCAAAACCGACGACAGAACTTTATGTAGGACAAATTCTGAAAACGGTTGTTGTCACAACACTGTCTAATGATCAGGTTCTTATCAATATCAATGGACAAAATCTCAACGCAAAGGCATCTCATCATTTTACACCGGGAGAATTATTTGAAGTAAAAGTCATAGCGAACCACCCCGAAACCATCCTTGAAGTGCAACAAAAAACACCGCTTTCATCTCTATTACAAAATGCATTACTTCAGTATTTACCAAAACAAGCACCAGCTACTAATCTTTTACAGACACTGACTCAATTGATGGCAGAAAATAATTTATCGGCTCCCATCAATCAGGTTATGAAAACTATTTTAGGCAATATCCCTGTTTTGACTCAATTACCTAATCAACTTATGCAAGCGATTAGTCAAAGTGGTGTGTTCTTAGAATCCAAATTGTTAAAAGGAAAGATACCCCGAGAAATACAATCGGATTTTAAAGGGTTGTGTTTTAAATTATTACACAGTTTAGGCACAGATAGTAAACTCCCAATCAATCTGCCGAACGAATTGGAATCAGGTTTTCTTCAGCAAGCGCCCCTTCCTTTACCAGGAGCTATCCCTCAACCACTGACTAAAGACACAATATTGAATCTTATTGGACTATCAACAGAGGCGGTACACCATATTTTACGTGAGCAAGTAACACAGGCATTAGCGCGAATCACGACAAATCAAATTAATTATTTATCGCAGGAGAATCAAGAAGCCTATCTGATCATGCTTGATTTTCCTTTAAAAACCCCCGATGGCATTGATGTAATCCCTATTATGATCAAGCAACACAAGGCAGAACCTATGCAACTGTCTAAATGGTCAATATCGTTCGCTTTGAATTTATCCCATTTAGGAAGCATACAAGCTACGGTTTCGATTTACGCTAAAAACATCGATATCAAGGTTAATACTCAGCAATCTTCAACATTGCAACTTCTCAATGATTACCATAAGGATTTGGAAGAAACGCTCTATGAATTGGGGCTTCACTTAAGAGAATGGAAGCTGCAAGTTGGGTTGGAAGAAAATCATATCGATGCCACAAACCTTCGTTTATTGGATATAAAAATATGAAAAGAAAGAAACCTGTCGCTGTTGCATTACGCTATGATGGCAATTCTCCTCCCAAAGTAACCGCTAAAGGAGAAGGTTTATTTGCTCAGCAAATTATCAATACAGCCAAAAAACATGGCATTCCTCTCGAACAAAATCCCGAATTAACAGCGCTCTTATCTCAAGTTCGCCTCAATGAAGAAATACCCAAAGCGCTTTATATTGCCGTAGCCCAAATTTTGGCATTCCTTTATTACATCAATGGAAAACACTCCAAAGAATAAATCCATTTCAAACGAATTTGAACTTCTTCAGATGAACAAA
Source organism: Legionella sp. PATHC039 (assembly GCF_026191275.1). Lineage (NCBI taxonomy): Bacteria > Pseudomonadati > Pseudomonadota > Gammaproteobacteria > Legionellales > Legionellaceae > Legionella > Legionella sp. PATHC039. Next base: position 3,132,028 of record NZ_JAPHOP010000001.1, on the reverse strand, counting down.
CGCAAAGGCATCCATAAAACATTGGCAATATCTGAACAAATAATCTACAATTTGGTTAAGTTATGACGAGAGGTTTCGCTATGAAATGGATAATGCTGATCGTTGTTATTATAACAACTGCAGGTTGCTGTTGTACTACAGCAGAAGTAGTTGAATACCAACAAGTGACAGTTGCCGCTCCAGTGGTTGAGCCCGTCATTTTAGATGTCGATGATCCGGAGCCTTTGGATGTGACTACCACCACTATTGAGTTTTACTAGGAAATTATCAGGCTTCACTATTTTCTGAGAATAGTACTAAATTCTATTTTTCAGTCCAGTCTTTAAGTGAAGCCCTATGCAATCACTCAATGCAAGCAAAATTTGTGTCAAAAAAACTTATTAATCTTACGTTAATGTTTGCCAGCTATAATAAAATAAATGTTATGATATGGAATAAACCATGCCACGAATCACTGAAAATATAGAAACCTATGTAACGCATTTATTAAGTGATCTGGAACCCGTTCCTTCTCATAATCAGCATCTTGCCTACGGTTATTCCGGCGAAAGACAGGTATTCAAAGACCCGATGCTGGACGGGAAACAAGTCGTGGTGGTGAACAGTCAATATGATAAACATGGCAAGCCTGTTACAGGGCAACCTGATGTGATCCAAGAGGCGAATAATTATATAGACAATCTTGTAGCCGCTGCCAAATCTCTGATAGACAAAGATAACAAAGGTGAGAAGGATTTGAGAAAGAATGCCATTGATGAAATGGCAAAAACTTTCAAAAAGTCCATTTCAGAAACCATTCCTTCCGACAAAGCAAAAGCGGATTTGTTTTCAAGTAAAAAAAGTTCTGCCAATAAAGACTTTCTGGAACAGTTAGCCAAAGTCGAAGGCAGTTTACAGCAATTCACACAGGCTGTCGCAAAAGCCTCAGGTCATAAATTAAAAGCACTGGATAAAGAGGGACATAATGTTCGCAGTCATAATCGCGATACCTTGATACATCGCTTTAAAGCGCCCAACTCTAAAGAAGGCGAAGAACAATTTATTATGTACATTCCGTGTGGAAGGTACACCAAACGCCAACAAAGACTAATGGGCAAGGATAAATCTGAAGTCAACCGAGATCATGACACTACAAGTCATAAACGCTCTGACCTGGTTCTGGGCAACAGCAGTATGGCGCGAATGATTGCCGGGACAAGGCATTCTGATGGCACCGTGACTATTCACCATGATAGTTTTTCTGGTCCTGGCGCACGCATGCCCTATTCTGATTTTAAGGGTGCTGATGACTATAAAAAGCTGGCTATCAAAGCGGTCACCTTAATCAACCAGGAAGAAGTCATCCAAACCCTGGCACAGCGTCAAATTGACCGAATGACCAATGAAGACCTTTGGAATAAAATTCCTGAAGAGTATCGCCCTGATGAACTTCCTCCTGATGCGGAGAAAGCACGAGCACAATTAATAAAGCTGTATGTAGAACACAATCCATTATCTGTCACGGAATGTTATACACAAGTTGTAACAGCCGGACAAAGGGTAGCAGCCGAAAATCAAAAAGAACAATTTGAATACGTTCGGCAAATGATGGATGCTTTTGATGGCTCCAAAGCAAAAATCACCATTCAAACCGGCTCCAATACAGAAGTGGAAACAGAGGTTGGTTATCAAGCGCGTATGAGTTCCTGGGGAGTGAATTGGTTTAGACAGGTTGGAGCGCTCAATCCGCTCTCTGACAATAGTGTCACAAAAAACCAAAATGCGCGTTTTGTAAATCAAATGACTGATGACGTCATCAGCAATTTAGACAAAGTGGTACAAAACCTGGGTGATTACGACAAAGCAGGCGCATTACATACGTTATTAAAAGGCCCAGACGCCAGCAATCTGAATCAACAAATCACCAGGAAAGAAAATGAATTAAAAGAGGTGAAAGAAGCCTATCGAGAAGCATTATTCAGCTATTTCGAAGAATATCAGAAAGGCGAAGGAAAATGGGATCAAGCCAAGCTGGATCAATTGAAAAATCAGGTTGATGGCTATGAAAAAAGCATTAAAAAACAAGAATCAGCAATTTATGAACTGCATAATCAAATCGATGCCTTAAGAAAGGCTTATTACACAGAACACAAAGGGCAAATCAATAAGGCTTTACAAGAACTTAAAGAACAAATAAGCCCTGTAATCCAGAATAAAGAAACAGATCCTGAAACCAAATCCAGACTGCAGCACTTTTACAATTCATGCGCTTACCTCATGCAAGCTCAAGAGCTCTATTATGAGAACACCTGGCATCATGGCAAAAATAATTTCAAGCTGCAAACCTTAATGGCTTCTCTCTCCTGCGAGCTGGATTACGCCAATACGAAAGGATGTAAGAGTAATAATGATCGTGGCCAAAGATTGGCGCAAAAAATTGTTGGCAATGCTTTATGGACAGCAATGAGTGAGGACGGGTTATACACTGGTGAATTTCTGGATCATCGAAGGACACATGGTAAAGAAGTCAGTAAAGTAGAACAACTTGATCGGGAACTTACTACCATACAGGCCCTTCATCATACTGCCAATACTGGTGTTTCCGGCGGAAAGTTTGAAATTCAGGATAAAGCCAATTTCGCTGATAATGGCCTTTTCGGCAAGGTCGCTAATTTTGCCAAAGTAAAAGAAATGGGGCCTGAAAACGCTTTTACCAAAAATATGGGTACAAAAATTAAAGCGGGCCTTGGGCTTGGATTGCTAGCGGCTGGTGGGTTAGTCGCCCTTACTTTACTATTCCCCCCGGCAGGCTTGGCTGTGGCTGCATTGGGAATTGGTGTGGCAGCCGGTGCTGCCATTGTTGCTGGCGTTACTTTTGCGGCCACTTATCTTTTTGGTACCGCTATTGATGCCATTAATAACAAGATAGAAGAAGGAAAGATTAAATCCATTGTTCGCGAGGGTATGAAAGCGGCATCAGAAAATTCACCACAACACAAAACCGAACAAAAGGATAATTTAACGGTGAATGCCAAACTTCATCAACAATTAGGTGTGACGCGAGAGTCTGTCTTAGAAAGACAATCCACTCCAAAACAAGAGTTTGAAAAACCCAAAGATATGACCTCGAAAGTTGACTTAACACCAGCGATGGAGGATGATAAGCGAAGCGAAAGCACCCCCACTCCAGTAAACTTCTAAGGGTTATGAGTTTAACAATCTAATAATGAAAAAAATCAGCGCTCTTATTTTTCTTTATCTCATAAGCACGGCCAGTTTTTCGCTTCCCAAAGGCTTTGTTTATTTACACGATGTAGCGCCTGATATCATTGAAGACATAAGATATGCCACCCATAATAATTTCATAGGAAATCCTATCCCAGGTTACAAACGCGGAGTATGTATAGTCACCAGACAAACCGCGCAACAATTAAAAAAAGCGGAAGAATACATCAAACCCAAAGGATATACGCTTAAAGTATATGATTGCTACAGGCCACAAAGGGCTGTGGATTATTTTTATAAGTGGAGCCGCAATGCCAAAGATAATCGCATGAAACCTGAATTTTATCCCCGTGAAATAAAACAAGATTTATTTGACCGTGGTTATATTGCTCTAACCTCTGGCCACACCCGAGGCAGTACCCTTGACTTAACGCTGGTGAAACTAACGGCCTCTCAAGAAAAAAAATCTAATCATCCTTTAACACGTTGCTACGATAAAAAGCCAGACTATCTTGATGACGATTCAATCGATACAGGAACTCGCTTTGATTGTCTGGATGTGTCAGCCAACATTGATTATTCCAGACTGAGTAAAAACCAGAAAACCAATCGCAAATTATTACAAAAACTCATGAGCCGCTTTGGTTTTAGACCTTATTACTATGAATGGTGGCATTTCACCCTGAAAAACGAACCTTATCCAGACACCTATTTCAATTTTCCAGTCGAATAAATAGTTAACATCAGAATTAACTCTGACCCGCTTATTCATGTCCTGGATGAAACAGATCAATCCAACCCTTGAAAGACAATTAAAACACAATATGGGTTTATTTTTTTCTTTCATGGGCATATTCAATATATATTGAATATTATTTGCGCATCAGTTATTCTTGCCAACCATTTCAAGTCCATGTCACTAAAGGAGAATGATAAATGCGTGTTTCAAAATTACTTTTATTAACTTTGGCATTGAGCGGGAATTTATTTGCTCAAGACATCAAAGTAGTAGGAACGTTAAACCAGACATTAAAAGCCCCGCAAAATAAAACACTCAATACAAAACCCGCCATACAACAAATCAAATTGCTTAAAATGCAGTTGTCAAATTCTGCTATCAAGGCACTTGCGAGAAAAACAGACATTACACTCAAAAAACCGAATATCATAGCCACATCGACAGCTCTCCCATCCAAAGTAGAATTAGGTATGAATAACGTACCTGTTCTGAACCAGGGAAGCTTTGGAACCTGCGTTACTTTTGCAACGACCGCGGCCGTAGATGCTGCTTTAAACAAAGGTGACTACATCAGTCAATTGTGCCAATTACAACTAGGACTGTATCTGGAGAAAAACGGTCATTCACCAAGTGGTTGGGATGGCTCATTAGGGCGCATCGTCTTAAGTCAAATGGAAAATTTTGGGATAGTCAGCAAAGAAAAACAAAAAAACCTGGGATGTGGTGAACTAACTGAATACCCAGACAACGAGCAACCTACCCCTGATCATGCCATGTCGCTTGAGCAATTCCATGAAATGAGCGAGGATCCAGAGACTAATCCTGTTATTTACACCCCCATCCTGGATGTTTATCAGGCTGTATTAGACAGAACAGACACCAACAAAACGATTAATGATATAAAAACCGCTTTGAATCAAAAAGATCGGGTTACTTTTGCGGTATTATTGCTGGATTTTGATTTGGGTGTTATGGGTGCCGTAGGAACGAATAAAAAACAATTCGATACCTGGGTACTAACCCCTGAAATTGCTCGTGATATTTATCTTCGCCCATTTTTTGGCGGTCATGAAATGATTATAACTGGATATGATGACAATGCCGTCGCTGTTGATGACAATGGCCGGGAGCACAAAGGATTATTTACTTTACGTAACTCATGGGGTGAGCAATTTGGAGACAAGGGTAATTTTTACATGTCCTATGATTACTTCAAGGTTTTAACTATTGAGGCACAACGTATCCGTGCTCTTGCTGATAATGAATCAGAAGAAGAGTCAATGACGGCCTGAACAAATCACCATCATAAAATTAATATAATCGGTTAAGCTAAACTTCCCTCATCCTGGTTCATTTTGCAAGTGGATTAGGTGAGGGTATTCCTAAATCAAACTTGATTCAGCTATTTTACGTCCTCCGCAATAAAAATTTCACCAAAAGATCAGCCCAAAATATACCATTTAAAAATCATTTTGTGTATAATATGATCACGTTATTTTTCTTGCAAATATCATGGCCCAAAAACCAACTAAAATCACACACCTTGTAGTATTGGGAGATAGTTTATCCGATAGAGGAACGCTTAATAAACGCGAGCTGTTGGGTTTTATCCCCATGAGTTATTTAAGTGGATTAAGAAGCAAATCTCCAAAAGGTCGATTCACTAATGGTTTTCTTTGGGGTGATTATGTCGGTGCGACCACTGCAGAGCAATTTGAGATAGAGCATATCCGAAGAAAATTAAGATTGCATAATAATGCAAGAGACAATGCGGATATAGGCGATGAATTACTCATCAATGATAAGGCGCGAAGAGAAAATGAAAACTCTTTTAGCTTAAATGAAGACAATCATATTCTGTTTAAAGGGGAAAGATTTGCCCGCTTCTATTGCGAAGGTGGATTAACTTCTCATGACTACTCTTGTAGCTTTACCTTTAACCTGGTTCTGTTCTTTACAAGATTGATTCTCGCTACTTTGGGAGGAAAACGGACTCAATTATTGGCTGATGATAAAAAATACAATATTTCCAACCTTGAAAAATCTGAAACATTAGTTGTGGAGTGGTCAGGCGCGAACGACTTGATCACCGCCAATGACAAGCCTTCTCGTGCGGCTGCAGAGAAAGCCGTTAACGACCGAATTCAAAATATTGAAGCGCTTATTCATAATGGGTACAGAAATTTTGTTTTATTCAATTTGCCCAATCTCTCATTGACCCCAAGATTTCAAAGAAAAAATGCTGAAGAACAGCGTAATGCATCTGATTGTACTGAATACTTTAATCAGCAACTGCAGACAAAATCTCTTGAATTAATCAAAAAATACAAAGAATTGGGAATTCCTGTCAATCTCTCCGTCTTTGATGTTAATGAGCAGTTTAAGGAAGTTTACAGTAATCCCGAACAATATGGCTTTGATAGAGACAAGTTAAAATCCCCTTACGTTGAATCGGATCTTTTTAAAGAAAATCAGAAAAACCCTGTCGATCAAAAAGAACATATTTCACCAGCTAAAGGATATATGTTCTGGGATGATGTTCACCCGACTGCAACAATGCATGACTGGTTAGCTGAGCGTTTCAAAGAGAAATACTACGATAAAATTTTTCGATTTGAACCACCGCTTCAGGCAAAGCATAGGCACAAAGAAACTGCTGATGCTCTGGCAAAAACAACGGACTCCATGATCAAAACCGATAAGCCGATCAAGAAGCTTCCGGAAGATATTGTATTGATGTTGAATGCTATCCATTCAAGAGCACAATTGATGTGTCAATCCACTGATGCTCAACGACGTGAAAAAGGTGAATTATTAAAGCATTTTATTTTTGAAATAAAATGCCAACATGGAAACCTTGAAAACATCTATGGGTTAATCTCTGCATTTACCTTAAACCCTGATCATTCAAAAATAATAAAAACTCACCAGAATCCAATGATTGATTTCTTTAGAAATAAGGTAACGACAAGAAGCGAAGATGATATTGCTGCCTTGCAAAAAGCGGTCGCAACGTATTTACAACCTAAAGAAAGCAATGAACATCTCGTTAAACTTACCTGATAAACGAAATCCTAACTTAATTGATCTGGTAAGTTTTAATGCATCCCTGATAGGGAACACGCGTACTTTTCACCCCATAAAATAGTCCTGCTTCCAGATTATTGCATACTTGCTCTGGACTTAAGGTGTCCAGGCACTGGGGTATCGTTTTATTTTGACAATTTGGAAAAATGGCGTCAGGAATGTTCATCGCTTGATAATGCTCATTACCCCACTCATACAAATCGGACGTAAAATAAGTAGTAAAATTTCTGACCCTCATTTGCTTGTCTAAATCAAAAATTTTCATCCCGGGATTGTTGTGATGCGCCCTGCTAATTCCGGGAGTAGAAAACGCATAAATAGTTGAGCTATCGGATAATTTGATTTTCCTGAATTCCTCCATATGGGAGTGTGAGAACAGTATGGTGATTTGATCATAGGATCGATGATATTTGTCTAATAAGGTCAAAAATCTTTCCAGATAAATTTCATGCCAAAACCGGTTGCCGTTATAGGCTGTACCAGGAGGAACATGCATCGCCAACAACAATTGCTTTGCACGGTGGTTTTTTAATTGTTGCTCAAGCCAAAATAATTGTACAAAAGCATCCTTTTGTTGGTTAGGGTACTTTGGTAAAAAAACAGGGGTTTTGGTCCATTGAACTGAATTAAGTGCTATTAAAATAATCTCTTTATTATCAGGGATGACATAACTGGAGTAATACCCATCCTTGCGCATATGAGTATCATCAATAATTAACCCATCACAATGAACGCAAGCACCATCCCAATCCAGAGCCAAATTGAGTGGCGACTTATTGTCTGAAGAAAATGGCTGGTAATTGCCAAGCAAGGAATCATTATTTCCTGTAATATAAAACATGGGCTTTTGACCCGGATTCGCTTCATGCAAACCATGAAATACAACTTGTTCGTATTCTTCTTTTTTAGATGTCGAAAATAACGAGTGAGTAGGCAGATCACCCAAATGTAAAATAAAATCTACATTTTGAGACAATTCCTCAAATCGTTTGAACGTCACGTCCAAAAACTCCTTTCCAGTATCCTGCCCATCCTTTGCTATATTTTCTGCACCATAATGAATATCAGAGATTGTTAGAAACTTTGGTGCAGAAAAGGCTAAAGAAACAAAACATGTTAACAAAAGAATTACCCGAATACTAAAATTCAATTACTACTCCAAGCCAATTTATACCGAAATTATTCAGTTCTCAATTATAGCTCTTTTATACAGGACTTACGATAAACCTCAATCTCTTTGTTTAAAAATGTTTTTAATTCGGTCATTTAGTTTATCTAAACTCCCTCATTAAAAACATTTTTGCCTTGACCTTGGCGTTTTCGTAAGTACTCTCACAATCACCTTGAATACTGCAAAGCCCGAATGCAGAAATAACAATCTATTTAAAATGAGTTATACCGATAAGGATTATACGAGAACCTGCCGGTATCCAGGGTCCGTTCAGGCTGAGGAGATGCATAAGCATCGTCTCGAAGCCCTGACACGAAATATGAAATCCCATACAAGGCTTCGAGATAACAACTGACCTTATCCATAACTTCACGTTATTTAAATCGTGTTTGGGCAAAACACAAAACCCAATCCCTAATGACGCCTTCCAAATCAATTTAAAATCAATTGTTCAGGACTGGAGAAATGTTTGCAATGCAACAATAAAATGAAAGAGGTAGGTTAGGCAAAAGTTTAATAAAGGGCACTAATAAAATAGAGTAATTTTATGGAATGATTGGAATAGCCCCGCATTGCATTTTAATAGTACGAGGCTGGTCTCTCTTTTAATTATCAAACTGGGGTTATACCGCTTCCCGAATTATCCAGGTTCTCTCTGCCTTATTTTCAGATAAAGGTGCTTGCACCCAAAGCAGCAAAGGTTTTCCCGATGGTGTAACAGGCATCACTTTAGAAGACAAGGCTACGGCGAATGAATATTTCTTGCCAATTGATTGTAAAGCTTTCCAAACGCTATTCGCATTAGACTGATTGTCTGTCACGATTAATTCATTGCCCCGGTAAACCACATTCACATCCTGTCCTCTCAAGACCTGCCTCACTGCCGTTTCCAAACGCCTCCATTTGGCTTGATGAACTCTCTGTAACTCAATTTGTGTAGGATTAAATTGGAACTTAATGCGACTATGGGGAGATAATACCCGTGCCAGTCGACTGCTTGTTGGACTTTGCTGCAAGAAATAAGTGCATAATGCGTCTAATAATGGACGTCCTGGCCCAGCTGGTTTTCCGGGTAATCTATTGATATACATAGCAAAAGCCAAAGTATGGCCATTAGCAGTATACAAGTAACCGGATAAACTGTTCATACCCGTCATCGTCCCGGTTTTGGCCCGCACAAATCCTTGTTGATTTGGGGTTTTAAACCGTTTTTGCAAAGTACCATCCCGACCAGAGATGGGTAAAGCAGCAATGTATTCATAAGATAATGGGAAACGTTGATACAAGAATTTTAAAAGCGCCATGGTTTGCGCTGGAGTTACCAAATTATAACGTGATAATCCAGAACCATCTGTAAAATTCGAGTCTTTTAAATCGATTCCCGTTTGTTGCTGCAAAAAATTTTTAATTACAGGCTGTGCTTGCTTCCAATCTACAGGACTACCCTTAATTTTGGCAGCAGCATGCAAGTACAAACTATCAGCATATAAATTATCAGAAGGTTTTAAAGTATCTGCCATCAGTTGGGAAATTGGCTTTGAATAGCGAGTGTCAATTAATAAAGTACCAGCAGGCGCTCTTCCAAGCAAAACCTGTCCATTTAATTTAATATTAGACTTGGCAAGCTCACTCACAATCATCCCCTGGGCATAAACAAAAGGATTCTTTATAGCGATGCGTTGCTGAACAGCCCATTGCCCTAATCCAACACAGCCTCTTACCGTTAAATTGTTCTCAGGATCCAAATAAAACCCTACACCACATCCTTTCTCACTTGCCTTCGTGGTCGCTTGATTATTCAGGTTAATAGTACCGCCGCCATCATCTACTTCAACAATAGCAGGAGCGCCTGCTTTAGCCCCGGGGTTGACCGTGATTGTTAATCGGTTGGAATCAACCATCAAAGGTGCTATTGGCGCACCATAACTATAAGATAAATCAGAAGTTAGCCAGCCTGGGGGATAGGCGGGAATGGACATCAGGCTACTGTCAATGATCACATTACCTTGAATGGTTGTGATATTCCAATCCTTGAGTGAAGAAAGCAATGTCTTTAAATCTTCTCTGCTAAACGAAGGATCGCCGCTGAGATGTAAATACAAGTTTCCGTGCAAAACACCTTGTTGTAATTGATTGGCGCTCGTACTGAGTTGATTCTTAAATTGGTAGTCTGGACCCAAAGCCATCAGAGCCGCTGCCTCGGAAAAAAGCTTCATGTTACTGGCAGGAATATACAAACGATTGGCATTGCGTTTATATAGCGTCTCGCCCGAGGTTAGATCGGTCACGACTATCCCCAGGTTCACATGAGGGTTTAGCCGATTAATTAATTTATCCACCTCGAACTGCATACTAGCCGCATGAGATGACAGTGACCATACTGCCCACATGAATGCCCCAGTCAACGTCCTTTTCATTTAAATATTTTCCTTAACATTGAATTTCACAATATAAATCAGTTTGAATTGTTTGATGCATAGTGACAATTTCTGAGTTAGTTCCGATAAGCTAATCATATCTCAAGCCCAATCGCTCCAAAAGCCCTGCAAGGGTATCATTATCAAAAAATTTTACTTTTAACCAACCTCCGTCTTCACCATCGTTTACAATTTGTACAGGAGCCCCCACTTGCTCAGCCAGGATAGTCTGCAACCGCTCAATATCTCTGTCTTTTCTGGGATTTTTTGGACTGTTCGTATCTTTATTTTTATAAGATTTAATTTCTTGCTCTAAGTGTCTGACAGACCACTCCTCTCCAATAACCTGGTGAGCAAACATTTCTTGCTGTTCAGGATTTAAGCCAACCAATACGCGAGCATGGCCAAAGGATAACACTTTGTCTCGAACTAACTGTTTAACCTTATCTGTCAAGGTAAGGAGACGAAGAATATTTGCGACATGACTACGAGATTTACCTACCAACGCTGCGATCTCGTCCTGATGATAATGAAATTCTTCAATTAAACGCTTATAACCAGTGGCTTCCTCGATTAAATTCAAATCCTGACGTTGAATATTTTCGATTAAAGTGAGAGCGCATGCCTGTTGATCACTATAATCTCCAATCAAACAAGGGATTTCATTTAATCCCGCCAATTTGGCCGCACGCCATCTTCTTTCACCTGCAATAATTTCATATCGCTCTTTTGCTATGGGTCTTACCACCAAGGGTTCAATTAAACCCTGGGAAGAAATTGACTGAGCCAATTCCTGTAACTCCGTTACATTAAAATCTTGCCTGGGTTGATACTGACCTGCCTGCAGGCTTGTAACAGATAAATAAGTAAATCGGGTTTGCATAGGAAAAAATCAAAAAACGTAAGGATATGAAATTGTTTCACAATAGTGCCTGGAATGGAATTGTATCCGGTTTATCTGACCACAAAGAAAAACCCTGAAACGAGAAAAAACTTATTCTAAACAGTGGGTCTGTTTATTATTTTTTCCTCATTTTCCTTGTTACTTTGAGATTGAACTCCAAAAAATCGAAGAGTGGACTGATAAAGCATTTCTTTGGACTTGGAGTTTAATTCTTCAGCGAAGTCGGGATATTTTTCTAATAATTTCTTGCCAAGCCCAATAATATACGAATCCTTGGAGCTTTGAATGAGACGCATATAATGTGCAGCAGTAATCAAGTCATTCGTAGATCCGGATTTCAATAATATCTCACAAGCAGATAACATGGCATTCGTGCAACCTTGGGCAGCTGATTGCAAAATCATCTGCTTATGCTGTGATGATGAAGGAGAATAAACTTGTGCCAAACGAAATAAAGCCAAAGAATTCGTTTTAGCTAATACCTGCATTTCAGGCAGACGCTTCACTACGGCTTGCTTTAATCCCGGATTATCGGGTTCTCGTTGTAATTGTTTAACCAAAGCAGCAAATTCGCTAGTTGGATCTAATTGCGCGGCCATACCTCAACCTTTGATTATCATCTTCATTAAAGACAGAATAAATGCTCAAAATTAAGACAAAATTAAAGGATGGCACTTTTACATTTTTTTTACACTTAACTGTTTTTTTAACTGTATTTTAAGGCTATAAATGCCAAAAAACTTCCATCTCGATCAAAACATGGAATGAAAATTAAGATAGTTTCTCATACCTATCCCAACCCAAATGAAATAGCATGTGTGCTAAAATTGCTGAGGTCAGTCCATATTGCCAAAATAAAAAACCAAAGAGTATGGACTGCGAAAGACTCAATAATACAAAAGAGTAAAGAAATCGTCTGGATGGTATGCAACCTGCTGCAATATAAGCTGGAAGTTGGCCCACAGCAAAAATAAATCCACTCAAAAATATTGAAATAATTATAATTTCCGAATTAATTTGACTTGTAAACAATAGAGCAAAAAAGCACACTACATTCATTAATCCCCATCTGGCAATTACCTCTTCTACGACCCCTCCATAAAGGACACAACCATCAAGTCCTATTTTGGACCGTAATTCCGACATAATCTTGCAACTTTTTTCATCAAGTATGGAACCAAACAACCCATAATACAGTATACAAAAAATAATCAACCCTAAAAGGGCATATAAAAAAGTAGGTAATAAAATCACTTGAAAGGAATCCAAGCTTGCTTTGCCTTGCAAAAGACCTTCCAGGAGAGGATCGCCTAGCCCGGTACGTGAAGACAGGATGGAGCCAGCAAAACTCATGACAAATGTCATAAATAAGGTTTGCAGCACAACAAAACGACTAAATCTTTTTTTTAATCTCTCGGTATTATCGGCTAGCAGAAAATATACCAGGCGATGCATCACGATTAAAACACCAGGAATGGATAAACAAAACAAGACAATAATTACAGGCCAATCAATTATCATTTTTCATCCTTTCGCAATACACTGTAAAAAAAGCCATCCATGCCGTGCTCCCCAGGCAATATCTGCTGACCATGCCCAGTCCACCTTCCCCAGGACCATTTGCCATCACTCACTTGACAATCCGAATGCTCTGCAACAAATCGGGCGATTTGCAACTCATTTTCATCACTCATAATAGAGCATGTGGCATAAACCATTAAACCACCTGGTGCAAGCAGTGGCCATAATGAATTCAACATGCTGGATTGTACCTGAGAAATTGCTGAAATCTCTTCATCCATTCGTAATAATTTGATATCAGAGTGGCGTCTAATCACTCCTGTAGCGGAACAGGGCGCATCCAGTAAAATACGATCAAATGAATGACCATCCCACCAGCTTCTGGATTCCAATACATCACCTTGCACTACCGTTGCTTGCAAATCCAATCGATTTAAGTTATCTCTGACCCGCTGTAAGCGCTGTGGGTCTAAATCCAATGCAACACAGGAAGCCAAACCAGACTCTTTCTCCAAAATATGACATGTTTTTCCGCCAGGAGCGCAACAAGCATCCAATACTCGCTGCCCGGGTTTTAAAGACAACAAATACGCTGCTAATTGAGGCGCAGCGTCCTGAACAGACACAGAACCTTGTGCAAAACCAGGAAGCGTCATCACATCACAAGGGATTGCCAAAGTAATTCCATCTGGTGCGACAGGATGTTTAAAAGCCTCTATCCCGGATTTTTTTAGTAAATCAAGATACTCATCAACTGAGTTTTTCAGCACATTGACTCTCAAAGTCATAGGTGGGTGTTTATCATTCGCCTCAGCGATGAATTGCCAATCGTTTGGCCAGTCTTTTTGCAGGCGTTGAAGTAGCCAATTCGGCTGTCCATAGATAAAAACCGGTTCTGCTGCCAGCTTTTCCAGAATATGGTCTTGTCGACGGCAAAAATTCCTTAGCACAGCATTCACCAGTCCTTTTGCCCAACTTTTTTTAACCTGCCCCAGTAAAGACACTGTTTCCTTCACCACGGCATAAGCCGGCTTATTCATATACTGCAATTGATAAATACCTATCAACAAGACTATCCATACCTCATTATCTTTAGGTCGCTTATTGATTAAAGTATCAGCTATGGATTGTAAACGAAAACAATGACGACAAAATCCATAGCAAATTTCTTTTGTCATGGGAGAAATTTCTTGCGGAGACATCAAATAGGATAGGTTTTTTCTGCATTCTGTCAAGGCCGTCAAAATTTTTAAGGCGTTGAATCTGTCATTTGTTTTCATTGCAACATTAAACCAGTATGCAATTGTGTTTTACCCGAATTTAACCAATCCCTAACTGAAATGACCTTTGCTCCGGGAAATTGAATCTTTTCCACTAACAATGCATTATCACTGGTAGCGACCAACATTCCATTTTTATCGATATTTAATACCATGCCCGGCATCTCGGTACTCATGATATCAGTTGCTTTTGCCTGGTGAATTCTGAGCATTAATTCCCCAGCCAGCGTATAGGCAACAGGCCATGGATTAAATGCGCGAATTTTTCTATCTATTTCCACTGCAGACTGATGCCAGTTAATTCGTGCCTCTTCTTTATTAATTTTACCAGCATAAGTGGCTAATTCATTGTTTTGTAATTCAAATGGTGCTGAATTGGATGCTAAAGCCTCCAAAACATCCAATAATGGTTTTACTGACATTTGTGCTAATTTATCATGCAAACTACCAGCGGTATCCGAGGAAGTCACAGGACATGCGGCCTTGCATAACATAGGACCTGTATCCAATCCAACATCCATTTGCATAATGGTCACTCCGGATTCAGCATCACCATGTAAAATGGCATGTTGTATTGGAGATGCGCCACGCCAGCGCGGTAACAGAGAAGCATGTACATTAATACAACCCAAACGAGGAATTTCCAACACTGCTTTTGGTAATATTAATCCATAGGCTATCACGACCATTACATCGGGCTTTAAGGCAGAAAGCTCATCGATAGCTTCTTGATTTTTAAAATTAAGAGGTTGATAAACTGGTATCTGGTGATTTATTGCCCATTCTTTTACAGGAGACTCCTGCAATTTACGGCCTCGACCAGCCGGCCTGTCGGGCTGAGTATAAACAGCCTTGAGATGATGCCTTGATTGAATTAAAGCATCCAGGCAGGGTAAGCCAAATTCTGGAGTTCCAGCAAAAACGACAGTTAAACCATTCATGGTTTACGAGCTTGTAAACGCTTGAATTTATCTAATTTCCGGCGAGCCATCATTCTCTTCAATGGAGACAACATATCGACAAACAATTTGCCATTCATATGGTCAATTTCATGTTGTAAACACTCAGCAAGCAGCCCTTCACCCGATATTTCAAACGGTTTGCCGAACCTGTCCAGTGCCTTCACGGTCACTTTTTCAGCTCTGACAACGGTATCATAAGCCCCTGGGACAGACAAACAGCCTTCTTCAAATTCTTTTTCGCCATGAGAGGAAACTATTTCAGGATTAACAATAACGATCTGCTCCTTTTTATCTCCCACTATATCAATGACAGATAAACGCAAGCTGACTCCTATTTGCGGTGCGGCAAGCCCAACTCCCCGAGCATCATACATTGTATCAAACATATCGTTGATTAATGTCTGTAAACTCTCATCAAAAGTCTCGACCGGCTTAGCTATTTTTCTTAACCGCTCATCAGGTAAATAAAGAATCTTGCGAATTGCCATTGTTTATCTAGTTCTCCACACGTTAATCATGATATTATCCCCGATATACAGTAATGCTGCAAGATGCTAAGGCTCAACTAAAGGGATTGATACATGAAATATTGTCTCCTCATTTTCTGTTTCATTATATCATCCATTACTCATGCCTTAAGCCTAAGACCGGATTCCCCCTCTCGTTATGTTGTGCAACCTGGAGACACCTTATGGAGTATCTCCAGCCGTTTTTTGAATAACCCCTGGGAATGGAAAGCGTTATGGCGCGCAAACCCCCAGATTCAAAATCCCGACAGGTTATATCCTGGTGCCGTTCTCGCTTTAGAGTATTATCAAAACATTCCCTATCTCAGGGTTCTGTCTAACGGAACAATCAAACTTTCCCCCAACATAAGACTGACACCCCAGGAAGATGCCGTTCCACCAATTCCATTAGGCGATATCAAACCTTTTTTGGATGAATCGTTAATCCTGGATGTTAATGTCCTAAACCGAGCACCGTATGTGATAGCACTCATGAGTGAGCGGATGCTTGGAGGCCAGGGAGACGAAATTTATGTCAGAGGCTTGCATCCCTCCAAAGAAATGCCTCAAGGAGGCACTATAGGATACTCCATCTTCAGGGGAGGGAGAAATTATTTTGATCCAATAACCCATGAATTGTTAGGCTATAAAGCAGTCTTGGTTGGTTATGGAGAATTGGTTGCTGGCGGCGAGCCAGCTACGGTTTTATTGACCAGTATTAATCAGGGCATCAAAATCAATGATAAGGTATTGATTAATAATCACCCTGAATTTGAATTGTATTTCGAACCTGAAACTCCTGCCAGGCAAGTCAGAGGATACATTATTGAAATGCCTGACAATATGCCTGTTGGAAATACACAAGAGGCTGTTGGAGGAGTCATTATCATTAATCTTGGAGAAACCTCCGGGATAAAACCGGGAGATGTTTTGGCTATCTATGGCAAGGAACGTATTGTCAATGATCCCCAAAATCATCTCAGACCTATTACCTTACCGCAAGAACGTCTTGGCGAAGCTATGGTATTTCGTGTGTTTACAAAAGCAAGTTATGCCCTGATAGTAAGATCCACGCGTGCTATTCATTTATTAGATACAGTAACGAACCCATGAATAATCTGCAACCCCTCCTCTCCTTAAATAGGATGAAAAGAATTGGCCCCCGAACCGTATTAAAACTGCAAAAAAGATGGCCTGATTTAAACCTTATGTTCCAACTGTCCAGTGTTGATCTGGAAGAAGCGGGCTTGCCATCCTGGTTGGCACAAACCATAAAAAATTTTGATCCGGACTTTATAAAAACTGATTTGGACTGGTTAAGTTCATCAGAAAATCATCATATTTTAACTTGGGACTCCCCCTATTATCCCGCATTGCTCAAAGAAATAGCCGATCCTCCCTTCATTTTATACGCTAAAGGTGAGCTGTCCGCCTTGACACAACCCAGCCTGGCTATTGTTGGAAGTCGCAATGCTTCTGTAACAGGAAACGAGAATGCCCGAGCATTCTCCAAGGAGATTTCCAGGCATGGGGTAAGCATAGTGAGTGGTTTAGCCTTGGGAATTGATGCTCATGCTCATTTAGGTTGTCTGGAAGGTGGCGGCAAAACGATAGCCGTCTTAGGTACCGGAATTGATTCTATCTATCCCCGCCAACATTTAAAATTAGCTGAGCAAATTACAGAGAATGGTTTATTATTAAGCGAATTTCCTTTAAAAAGTCCACCAATTGCTGGACATTTTCCACTCAGAAATCGTATAATAAGCGGTCTATCATTATGCATTTTGGTTATCGAGGCAGCAATTAAAAGCGGTTCTTTAATTACAGCAAGAATGGCTCTGGAACAAAACAGAGATGTATTGGCTATTCCCGGATCGATTCATAACCCGTTAGCCAGGGGCTGCCACCACTTATTGCAACAGGGTGCGAAATTAGTAACTTCAGTGGCTGATGTTCTTGATGAACTAAAAATTGAGCACCATCAGTTCGCTTCTAATAAACCAATTTTTTCCCTTGCCAGCGGTAAGGAAAACCTAGTAAAGTTCATTGGTTTTGAAACTACGACTATCGATCAAATTATTGGTCGTAGCGGATATAGCATGGAACAAGTCACGAGTGGACTGGCTGAACTAGAATTGAAAGGGGCTGTGATGGCAGTTCCCGGTGGCTATATAAGGTGTGAATATGAAAGATAATTTATTTGAAATGTTATTGAATTTGTTTGAAAAAAGTCTTACTCAACTCCAAAAAAGCCATAAATCCAATGATCAAGACTCCCAAAATCAATTGCTTGAAGAAGATCTTTTAAGTGCTGAAGAGCAATCTTTGTTTATCAAATCCGCTCAACAAAAATCAACGCGTATTTTTACTTACGATGAGCAGATGAAACTGACAAAAGCCAGTTATCAATTTCTAATGCGTATGAAGCTATGGAATATCCTTGATATCGATCAATTTGAATCAATAATAAATCAACTTCAATTCTCTGAATCTCGTATTGTAACCTTGCAAGAAACAAAATGGACTATAAGAAATGCTCTGGCATCTTCCTTGAATGAAGAGGAATTAACTTTTCTTGATCTTGTGCTATACCAAACAGAAGATGAATTAACAATTCACTAATTAATGAGTGTACTGATATCAACCCATTCATGAACTGTTAGTGAGCCACACAACCCAAAAAGGATAAGGTTTATTTGATATGAGTAAACACTTGGTGATCGTCGAGTCGCCCGCGAAAGCTAAAACAATACAGAAATATTTAGGAAATGACTATGACGTGTTAGCGTCTTATGGTCATGTGCGTGATCTGCCTGCTCGTAAAGGATCAGTAAACCCTGAAAAACATTTTTCCATGACTTATGTTCCTATTGAAAAAAATGCGAGACACATTGATACGATAGCAAAAACTCTTAAAAAATCAGACTCTCTACTGCTGGCAACTGACCCTGATAGAGAGGGAGAAGCTATCTCGTGGCATATTTTTGAATTAATGAAAGAACGAAACCTTTTAAAGGACAAATCAGTTCATCGAATCTTTTTTAATGAAATTACAAAAGCAGCAATCCAGGATGCAATTAATCATCCTCGCTCCATATCCATGGATTTGGTAAATGCTCAACAAGCCCGACGTGCTCTTGATTATCTGGTTGGCTTTAACCTGTCCCCTTTGCTATGGAAAAAGATTCGACGAGGATTATCGGCCGGACGAGTACAAAGCCCTGCCCTTAGGTTAATTGTTGAGCGAGAAGAGGAAATTGAACGTTTCATTGCTCAGGAATACTGGAAAATAATCGCAAAATGCGCTCATGCCAGCACCGAATTTGAAGCACGACTGACCCATTATAACGAAGAGAAACTTCGACAGTTTTCAGTCACTCAACAAGAACAAGCCCATGAAATAAAAAAGCAACTGATAGCACAAGCACAAGGCTTTTTAACCGTTGCTCAAATTGATAAAAAACAGCGTAAACGTAAGCCATCTCCCCCCTTTATTACCTCTACCTTGCAACAGGAAGCCGCCAGAAAATTAGGTTTCACCGCACGAAAAACCATGATGGTCGCTCAGCAATTATATGAAGGTATTGATATAGGCACAGGAACGGTGGGTTTAATCACTTACATGCGTACTGATTCAGTCAACCTGGCAAAGGAAGCGATTGACGAAATACGCGACTATATCACACAACGTTATAAGGGAGATAATTGCCCGAATTCTCCCAGAATTTACAAAACTAAATCCAAAAACGCACAGGAAGCACATGAAGCCATTAGGCCAACTTCCATCAAAAGAACTCCAGAAATGGTGCAAGGTTCCCTGACAAGCGATCAATTGAAACTCTATAGCTTAATCTGGAAACGCACAGTGGCCTCCCAGATGGCTGATGCCATCCTGGATACGGTGAGCGTGGATTTTAGCTGTGGTAAAGGGAATACCTTCAGAGCCAATGGTTCAACAATAGCCTTTCCTGGCTTCCTTTCTGTCTACGAAGAAGGACGAGATGATTCTAAAGACGAAGACAATGAAGATAAAATTTTACCTGCTTTCAATATAGGTGAAAAAATAAAAGTATCGGATATTGAAACCAATCAGCATTTTACCGAGCCACCTCCGAGATATTCTGAAGCAACTTTGGTTAAAGCTCTTGAAGAATACGATATAGGCAGGCCATCTACTTATGCCTCTATCATTCATACTTTGCAACAGCGCGAATACGTGATAGTTGAAAAAAAACGTTTTTTGCCCACTGACGTGGGTAGAATTGTCAATCGATTTCTAACCAACTATTTTACTCGCTACGTCGACTATCAGTTTACCGCTGGCCTTGAAGACACACTGGATGCCGTCGCGCGTGGAGAAAAGGATTGGATCCCTGTTCTAGAAGAGTTCTGGCAACCTTTCGTCCAGCAAATTCAGAATATAGATGAACAAGTGCAAAGAAAGGATGTTACTACGGAATTATTAGATGAAAAATGTCCTAAATGTCAAAAGCCATTGTCCATTAGGCTCGGCAAGAGAGGACGCTTTATTGGCTGCACAGGATATCCGGATTGCGATTACACTCAGGATATAAGCAATCCAGAAGGAGAAAAATCAGAACCTGAAGTCGTGGAAGGCAGAAGCTGCCCCCTGTGTCATGGAGCCTTGCATATTAAAACCGGCCGCTATGGAAAATTTATTGGGTGCAGCAATTATCCTGAATGCAAGCATATGGAACCTTTAGAAAAACCCTCCGATACTGGCGTCACATGCCCTAAATGCAACCAGGCGAAAATTCTGCAGCGGAAATCAAGAAAAGGGAAAATCTTTTATTCCTGTGGAAATTACCCAAAATGCGATTACGCTCTGTGGAATGAACCCGTGGATTTGCCTTGTCCTAAATGTGCATGGCCAATCTTAACCTTAAAAGAAAGTAAAAAATTTGGTCGTCAAATTCTTTGTCCTCGTGAAGGTTGTGATTACTCTGCCAAAGAAGACTAAGTACTTTGTTACTCCAGTTTTTACACCCTGAGTACCTCAGACTATTGGATTGCGAATGATCTGTTTGTTTTATTCGCAATCCATTAACCCAGTAAATTATCTCAACTCACTAAGGGATTGTTATTCTTCTGTAAGTATAATTTGGCCAAATGATAGGAAGCATAATCGGTGATATGTCCTGAATCGCGAAATACTGGAATACCATTGATATCTACCTTGCACATTCCCGACGGACACTGAGCTACTCGTGGGTCAATAATGACCAGTGTCTTGTATTTTCTTTGCATTTTTGCAAACAAATTATCGAACCAAATCTGTTCACTGACATCCAGGTTAAAATCACACTGCTCGGGATTGTATTTTTTATGCAGCTTGATATGCTCAAAAAAACAATTGTAAGGATTCCCCTTAGACAGTGCTATCGATTTGATTAATACAGGTTTCGCTCCTGAAGTGGTAATAAGCTCCAGAGCTTTATCCAAAGCCTTTTCAATGCGCTTTAAAGAAAGCTCTTGAGATCGGTTGTCATTCAATTGATCAATAATTCTATCACTAAAATAACCATTCCAGTTTTGGCCTAAAATAACATAATCATAGTGGTTGGTTTTAATCATATTAAAATAGCGATTCGCTTGATCATGGCATTCCTGGTAAATCTTATTTTTAACATTCCAATCAAATTGATATATGTCAGGCAAGGCAAGACAAGCAACCGTTGCATGAGCCAAAATGGATACATTGGCCTCCTTTGCCAACGTATCCATAAATCCCCAATGCTGATTGGAATAAGAATCGCCTATCATAAAGCCGGTTCGACTATCCGAGTTTTTTGCTCCCAGAACGCACTGAGGATTAACTTCGGTATTTTTGCGTTCCAGACACAAAGGCCTCTGTGGATTTTTGTACTTGTTTAATTCCGCATAAACCTGGATTGCTTCATTGAAACGATGAGGATAACCCGCATTCTTTTTAATCAGATAATCACTCAAGTGAGTGACAAAAACCGGCATAACCAATAAACAAACCACTGTATAGCTGAACCGGATTCGATGCAATTTCCTTGCTGGTTTTTCAATAAATCGCCAGGAAAGATAAGCGATAATCAATATCAACCCAAAAGTAACCAACAGAACCAAATTGGACTCTTCAATGTTTAAATAGCGCATTAAAGCCAATACAGGCCAATGCCAAATGTACAAGGAATAGGAAATTAATCCTATGAACACCAGAGGTCTTAATGAAAGAGCATAAGTTACTATAGGTTGCGGCTCTTGTTTTCCAGCGGCAATCAGTATGGCCGTTGCAAGGCATAAAATTAAAGTATACCAATTGGGAAAACCTATATTAATGCCATGGTGCATTGCAATATAAAACAGCGTCAGAATAGCCAAGACAGTTATAAAATTTAATACATATTTATTGGCTAAAAAACGTTTACTCCCTGAAGCTGAAGCAACACAGGAACCAATTAAAAACTCAAAGATACGACTGGAAAATTGATAATACGTTTTTGCAGGATTACTCCAAGAGTAATACATGGATAATGCGAAAAAAGTGATGGTTAATAAATAGGTTATCTTGATTCGATGCTGTGAACCAACCAATCGGTAAAGCAAATAGATTCCAACCGGCAAGATAAAATAACACTGCCATTCTACGGATAAAGACCACATATGCAAAAGAGGCAATTGATTGCTATCCGGAGAAAAATAATCGCTAGTGACATTTTTAAAAAACACATTCGATGTAAAAATAGATGTTTTACGGGCACTTTTACTAAAAAGCATCAAGTCATCGGGCAGATAATAAAACAGGGTAACCAGGGTTGTGACTACAATCAAACAAATAAAAACAGGCTGTAATCTCCATAATCGCCTGCTGTAAAAGTCCATAAAAGAAAAACGATTATTTTGCAAAGATTTTTCAATGATACTTGTAATGAGAAATCCTGAAATGACAAAAAAAACATCAACTCCAATAAACCCGGATGGGAAAAGAGTTAAGCCTCCATGAAAAAATAAAACAAATAAAATAGCAATTGCTCTTAAGCCATCAATATCTGAGCGATAGTTCACACTACAATTTCCATAAAATGATTGTTGATTAATACTAATTACATGCCCACTCTTGCACTTTATTTCTGTACAAAGGTTTGCAAATTGGGAAATTCAGAGTTATATCACAATAATCTTTTTTTAGTGAGAACTATTTTAGTGTGGTTCATTCATCAATTGTTCAATATAGCGTCTGCAGGTTAACGGTTTATATAAATAATTAATTAAATAGCGAGTTCCACCAGTTCCTGTGATTATCAAAGTACCATAACTTAAAATACTGCCTAAAATGGATTGACGTATGTCTATCGTTTCAATTTTATTCAGGGGGATATCCACAGTTTGCCTTACTATGATACCGGTACGTAAAATAACTTGCTTCCTTTTTATGGTAATGGAAGAAAAATGATAGGTTACCCAGGTAATCAATATCCAGATCAGTGCAAAAAATCCTAAAAAAAGACTCACTTCGCGCAACTGGATGATATAAATATAAATTGCCATCACTAAACCCAATCCGACGAAAGGACCAAAAAATATGATCCAATGCAATCTGGTAAAATAAATGTCATTACTTTCTGTAGTATTTTCAGCCATTGATCACCCTTATATACCTCAAAAAAATATGATATTGCACTTAACGTTAATTTGCTATTCTATACATAAATCAACTTACTTTTCGATAGTCTAACTCTTTAATAGATACCTAACAATTAAGACGGACGTTATGAAATCAATCAGTCAATGCCTAAACAAGCAACTCAGTACAATTTGCCAGCATTCTATGCAATTGGAAGAGTTATCTCTTAAAATTTCTGCATTTCTTCCTTCCCATTTCATTTCTAAATGTCAAGTAGGTAGTTTTAATAAAGGGTGTTTGGTTTTAACCACAACCAATGCTGCTTTTGCGTCCGAAATACGTTATTTACTTCCTGAATTACGGGATAAATTGAGAAAAGAAGCCGGCCTTTATCAGCTGTCTTCAATTAAAATTACCATCATTGCTCCCTCCTATCAAATCGAAAACCCTGCACAAAAAAAATCTCTTACCCTGTCTGAAAAAGCCAAGGCAACCATTATTAGTGAAAGCCAACACTGTACTTATGAGCCACTGAAAAAGGCATTACTGCATTTAGCTCAAAGTGAATAACTCATCAACCATCTCATTTGTATTATGAATTTTTTTTAACTATAATGCTCAAATATTCAGCTAATATGTTAGAGCTTGCTATGCCTAAAATAAATAAAATTGTTAATGGAACAGACCTAACCCCCCATTATCTAAGTGAGCCAAACAAAGAATTCAAAATCTACCGTTATAATAAGGAAGTTTATGCTGTTCGTTTTGAGAATGATAAACCAATAGATTATGTTTTAATGTGGAAAAGTCACAAGAGTGAGCATACACAGAACAGTGAAATGATTAAAAATACTGAAGAGGATTATAAGGAGCTTGGAAAAGGAGAACAAGGAACGGTATATGAGAAAACAGAAGATAAGGCAATGAAAGTATCTCGAGGCAGACATCCAAGAGAATTTTATGAAGAAATTAACCTCCATATTATAGAACAGCAATTTTTCCTTAAATATCATGGCATTCAAGAGCACTTTGTTCTAGGACTCTGGAATATCAAAAATGAAAAAAACGTGTATTTCTACATGCCTAAAATCAATGCGATCCCTATTAACAAAAAAATCGACCAGCCCAAAATTGAGGAATTTGTTCTTGCGCTTAAAGAACTTAATGATGCAGGGTACTGGCATCCTGATTTGGCAAATAATCCTTACCATATTAGTCCACAAAATCTGATTGCAACAGAAGAAATGGTAAAGACTATTGATCTTGATGGTGGCTTTCAGTACGACAAGGGAAGAGTTGATGATCTCAGCAGGAAATCTCTTGTTTATGGTAAAGATCAATGGCTATATGTCTATAATTTCATCTATCCACCCACCGATGAGGAGGATAACAGAATTGATTGGAAAGTCCCTATAGAGAAATGGTATGAAAATAACAGAGACGAATCTTTATCGGATAATCCACATGCGTTGCTTCGATTTTACCATGAGGGACTTATATCATTGCCAAAAAAACTTGCCCATGATCTGCTTGAGACAATATTAGAAGAGTTATCCCAGGATAAAAAATTTAAAAAACATTCGCACGAGGTAGGGGTGAATCGCTTTTTTAGCCCGAAAAAACAAGAAATCTATGAGGGTTTAAAGGGTGATGGGCTAAAAAAAGTGATCCTAAAAGAACTTAGAGACTCGTTAGCTGAGATAAGAACAATGGAGCAATTGGAGGAAAAAAAACTGGAGTTTTTAGCTTCCCCAGAAATGCAAATTCTTGCTGAAGGTCAGGATAAGACAACAAAAGCACTGAACTTAAAAACCAGTTCTCATAAAAAAGTGATGGTAATATTTAAAGAAGCAGAAGAGCGAATATTGAATAGCCCTAATGTAAGCATTTAGGACGTGTCAATTTTAATTCTGTGAATAGCATGCTTTTATGTGAGTTAGTTTCGGCTTAATTCAAATAACTCTTGAAAAATTAATTAAGCCTTTTTCATGGCAAACTTATAGCGTTTCGACAATTTTTTTAAGTAAAGCTCCATTAATAACTTCCCCATAAAAATGGACCCTCACTATTTCCTTCTTTCGCTAACATTTCTTTTGAGGCAGTTCGTCCATCATCGATATTGGCTTCCAATCGATTAAGATGCATTATAATCAAATTAATACAATATATTTAAATCCTTCTTAAGGTGATCATGCTGAAACAAATTGTGCTAACCGGTCTAGTTATTATAGGGATTGTCATTACGCTAATGTACTTATTTCAGCGCCACCTCATTTATTTCCCTAATAGACATACCCCAAAGCTGGAAGATTACAATGCATCGGATATGAAAGTAATTTCCTTACGTACAAAAGATAATTTACATTTAAAATCCTGGTATAAACCTGCAAGCAAGCATCGCCCTACAATACTCTATTTGCATGGGAATGCTGGGCATATTGGTTACAGAATGCCTTTGGTTCGTGAATTTATTGACGCTGGTTTAGGCGTATTTTTATTAGAATATCGTGGCTATGGAGGCAATCCAGGCAAACCTAGCGAGAAAGGTCTTTATGCAGATGGAGAAACAGCCATTGAATTTTTAATTCAACATGGTGTGCCATCAAAGCGCGTGATTCTATATGGGGAATCCATAGGTACCGGAGTAGCAACTCATCTTGCCACAAAATACCCGGTTTGTGCGGTTATACTTCAATCACCCTTTACATCATTAACCAGGCTTGCCCAGTATCACTACCCATTGAACTTCCTTAAACCCTGGGATCAATATAATTCACTTGCCCGTATGAAAAAAATTAATGCACCCATTCTGGTTTTGCATGGAAAATTGGATCAGATAGTACCGTATCAAGAAGGCTTAAATGTTTTTAATGAAGCCAATGAACCTAAAAAAATGATTTTTTTTGACGACAAAGAACATAATGATTTGTGGAGTGCTGATAATTTTTCGAGGGAAATTATTCAATTTGCTTTAAACCAGTGTTCCTAGCTTTTTTGGATAGTTCATTGTTAAAGCATTGTCATCATCAACGTTATTTTGAACTTAATCATCGATTTCCGCAAAGGCCATTGAAAATCTCCTTTCAACCCAGTCCTTATTGAGGTACTGAAAACAATCTTGCAGATAATCGGCCAATTCCTCTTCATCCAAGACATGCTCGAAACCTACAGGTTCAACGTCATGGTGAAAGTATTCGCCGAAGTACTTCATTGAGAAATCAATATAATCCCGAGTATGCAAAATAAAAGAATGCCACATCTCATCGAGGATCAACAATGGTCCAAAAAGATAGGTTTTTTTCCCCTGCAACCTTCTTTGCTTATTAAGCCACATCCAGGCTAATAAATCCTCAAAGAGAAATAGCCCTTCTTGTATGGAATATTCTGGATGAGAATAGCAAAAATGAGTCACTATTTTTTCATTTTTATAGTGAAGTAATTCAGAAAGAGAAAAACTCATTAACGCCCACAACAAGTTTTTTTATTACTTGGTTTCTGAGTAATGAATCTAATTATTCTACAAATCATTTTTTCTTTAGCCATAATTGTCTCTTATTGTTAAAATAATTCAAGTTTAACCCAATGTTTGTAAAGGGCGCAACTGAATGTTTTTATTTTCATCAATCAGTATCATATGTTGTGGTGGCACATCTTCCCATCCTTCATCCAAATCATTTAGCCTTTCAGAAGAGACTACAACATAAGCTGGATTACCTTCTTCTTTTATCCATAATCCTTGAGTAGATAATACATACCCAATCAAATAATGCAGCGTCAAAGGTTTTTTCTTCTCATGACTGCAATAGCGGGTAGCGATAATCTTTTTACCATTTGTAAGACAAATATTAAAATAGGAAGGTCCACTATGGCCAAATTGTCCTATTACTTCCAATATTTTGTTAATAGTTTCTTGCAGCACATCAGCAGCCACCGATAGTTGATTAATGTCTCTTCTTTTTGCTAATTGTAAAAACAAACCAAACAAATGCTCAGAATCTGTTTGACCTTTAACCCAATGGTAAATGTCATCATCCAACAAATGCCTTATATGCCTTTTCACATCAATAAAATCATTAATTTCCCCATTATGCATTAACATCCAATCGCCATAAATAAAGGGATGGCAGTTATAATTGGTTACTCCTCCTGCACTGGCAGAGCGGACATGAGCAAAAAAACAAGGAGACTGAATTTTTGCTGTTAAGTGTAAAAGATTTCTATCGTTCCAGGCTGGATAAACGGAGGTGAACAAAGCAGGATCAGAGCTAACTTCTGGTGAATACCATCCCAAACCAAAACCATCTCCATTGGTTCGATATTTGGTTTCGCGTGCATGCAAACTCTGCATGATGATTGAATTCTTAGGTCTTACCAACACATTTTCCAATAGCGTAGGGCGTCCCAAATAAGCAACGAATCGACACATAACAGCCTCCATCATCGAGTGATTCGAATAGCAAACTCTAATTAATTAACTAACTTCCAACTTTCTATTACTCATATCCCTAAATCTGTAATCCATTCGACTGTCATTGCGCGTTATTATAAGGTACCCGAAATCACTACAAATCAACTCACTTTACCATATGATACAACGATTCTTACTTATCATAGGGCTACCATTTGGAATATTAAATGCCTCTTGAAATTGAGGAATATTTGCCAAACTACCATTGACTCTGTATACAGCAGGCGGATGTGGATCTGTTGTCACTTGATTACGAAGTTGCTCCGGCCTGACATTCATAGCCCAAACATGAGCTGTTCCTAAGAAAAATTGTTGATCAGGGTTAATTCCTTCTATCGTTTTAGCATTCTTGTACTCTTTTGAACGCTGAAACGCTTTATATGCCAAGATCATTCCGCCCAGATCTGCAGTTGCTTCGCCAACAACCAATTGTCCCTGTACATGCAAATCGCCATCTACTACATATTTTGAGAATTGATCAGCAATGCATTGCGTCGCATTTTTGAATTTTGATAAATCATTTGGCGCCCACCAATTTTTCAAATTTCCATAACCATCAAATTGAGCACCTTGATCATCAAATCCATGCGTCATTTCATGACCTATAACATATCCTATTGCCCCATAATTTATGGCAGTCGGAGCCTTTGGATCAAAAAAGGGAGATTGTAATATACCTGCGGGTATATTGAGGTTATTCATTGAAGGATCATAATACGCGTTGATCGTTTGAGGCGTCATCGCCCATTCACTTCTATCTACAGGTTTACCAATTTTGTCGAGATCTCGATTGATCAAGAATTCGTTTGCTCTGATAACATTCAATACGTAGGGTCCGCGATCTATTTTCAAGCTGGAATAATCCCACCATTTGGTGGGGTAACCAACTCGTTCTTCCATTAAATCCAGCTTTTTCAATGCCGCATCACGAGTCTTGGGTGACATCCAGCTTAAAGTTTTTATATCTTCTTGTAGTACTGCTCTGATATTTTTTAGTATATCCAAGACCTTTTGTTTAGATTCAGGAGAAAAATATTTTTCTACATACAATTCTCCGATTGCAAATCCCAATGCACCATTTTCAGTGTTAACTACTCTTTTCCACCTTGGTAATAGTTTTTGTGTACCAGTTAATGCAGAAACCATCTTAAAATTCTGATCGACAAAGGGTTTGGATAAATAAGGAGCGAATGCATCTATCAAATGCCAACGCAGATAAATTTTCCATTCATCCAAACTAACTGACTGTAATAATTCATTCATTGCTTTGAAAAAATCAGGCATAGCAAAATTGATTTTTTTAATTTTGCCCTGACCTCTAGCGCTCAAGTATTGAGACCAGGAAAAATTAGGTGTCAATTTATCCAATTTAGTAATGGTCATCATATGATAAATGGCGTGTGGATCTCGTTGCTCCACTTGTGACATGGACGCTTTAGCCAATTGAGTTTCAATATCCATTACAATTTTAGCTTCTTTTGCCGCCATTTCAGGACGGTCACCCAATAGCTCAAACATTTTAGTAAGATGGTTAACATAAGTTTCTCTTACCTGTTTAAATTTAGCTTCTTTTTTAAGATAATAATCTCTATCTGGGAGCCCCAATCCCCCTTGCATAACAGCCCCTATCATGGAAGTGCTATCCTTAAAATCTTGCATGCTGCCAAAATTAAACAAGGGCCCTACGCCTATTTTGTGCAGATGGGCAACTTCAGTCTGTAAATCTTTGAGATTCTTAATTGCTTCTATTTTAGTGAATTCTGGTTTTAGAGGCGTGATACCTGACTTATTAATGCTATCAACATCCATACCGCTAAAATAAAAATCCCCCACTTTCTGCTCAATACTTCCAGGTTTAGCATGAGTATTCTTGGATGCATTGATTAACATCTGATGAATAATGTTTTGTACTTTCTCATTTACAACATAAAAACTTCCCCAGGAAGCATAGTCAGCGGGTATTGGGTTATTCTTTTTCCAATTGCCATTGGCATAGGTATAAAAATCCACAGCTGGTGACACACTGGTATCACGCCAGTCAAGATGAAGAAGATCGTTTGTATTATTATCGGAAAAATTGGAGTTGGAAGAAAATACTATAAAACTAGATAACATCATAACAATACAAGTTGCAATCTTAAATTTCATCCTGATATTCCCCTTAATTTGAGCTTTATATAAATTTCTAAAGAAGGAAACTGCTTAGGCCATTATATTTAGTATAGATAATGCCTATAAAATGATAATAGTGAAAATGAATATTCTCACTACGTGGATATGATGTATTTCTGTCAGGCTTCAACAGGATAATATTCAGGGTGAACCGCGGGCAGATAACTTTCTGTATCAAAATAGGTATATTCCCAAGCATCTTGCCTTACCATTAATTCACGCAACAATCTATTGTTCAATTCGTGACCAGATTTATATCCTTCAAATGCGCCAATTAAACTGGAACCCAATAAATAAAGATCACCGATAGCATCTAATACTTTATGAGTAACAAATTCTGATTCGAAGCGGAGACCATCTTCATTAAGGACACGATAATCATCTACTACAATAGCATTATCTAGACTACCGCCTTTTGCCAAGTCGCATTCTCTCAATTTTTCATAATCTGAAAGAAAACCAAAAGTTCTCGCTCTACAAACTTCTTTGACATACGATGTTCCAGAAAAATCAAAGCTTACTGTTTGTGGTCTATCATTAAAAACCGGGTGCTCAAAACCTATGGTAAATGTTATTTTATATCCTTTATGAGGAAGGAACTGAACATACTTTCCATTTTCTTCGACTCGTATAGGCTTAAGAATTCGGATATATCTTTTTGCTGCATTTTGCTCTCTTATACCCGCTGATTGAATTAAAAATACAAATGGGGCCGCACTTCCATCCATAATTGGAATCTCTGAAGCATTGACATCTATATATGCGTTATCAATTCCTAATCCGGCCAGAGCGGATAATAAATGCTCGACCGTTGCAATTTTCACCTTGCCATGATGAAGGGTGGTGCAAAGCATAGTATCTCCGACGTATTCGTAGGAGGCAGGTATTTCGACAACTGGTGACAAATCCACGCGTCTAAAAACGATACCTGTGTTTACAGGAGCTGGTCTTAAGGTTAAAAGCACTTTCTCACCGGAATGTAATCCAACGCCAGTAGCCTGGATTACCTTTTTAGGAGTTCTTTGTTTTATCATTCAGTGCTCACCTTTCTCTCTTATATTTATTTTGCACGCAAAAACTTTAAGATCTTAGCAACAATTTATTGATTAGTCTAATTTTTTTAATTTCAATTAATGCGGTTTTGGAAACCAAATACAAAAATTGCAAAAAATAACCACACGAATCAATTGATGAGATACTCAAGAAAGAATGTTTGTATCCATCTCAAACACATCCTCTCTCAAGATATCCCGTTAAAAATGCTTCTATGCTTCTTCTTGCCTACGTAAAAACGCTGGTATGTCCAGGTAATCCACATCAGGAACACTCTCATTACCATTATTGGTTTGCTTTGTAGCGGTTGTTGCAGTACCAGTCTGAGCCTGCTTACGAATCACCGCAGGTCTCTCCAATTGTTGATAATCAAGAGACCCATCACTTCTTGTCGTTTCAACCAGGCGTGCTCTAAGAGGTTGTTGTGGCTGTTGCTGACGCTGTCTATTATCACCTAAACCAGTCACAATCACAGTCACTCTCATCTCATCTGTCATTTCAGGATCAATAACAGTTCCAACAACTACAGTGGCATCATCAGAAATGAATTCTTTAACCACGTCACCCACTTCTTCAAATTCACCAATAGACATATCAAGGCCTGCGGTGATGTTCACTAATATTCCGCGAGCACCAGAGAAATTCACATCCTCCAATAAAGGAGATGCAATCGCTGCTTCGGCCGCTTGACGCGCCCTTTGCTCACCAACTGCACTTCCTGTTCCCATCATGGCCATTCCCATTTCTGACATCACCGTACGCACATCCGCAAAATCAACGTTGATCAAACCAGGGCGAGTAATTAAATCAGAAATACCTTTCACAGCACCAAGCAACACATTATTTGCGGCTTTGAACGCATTGAGCAAACTGATATTTTTTCCTAAAACACTTAATAATTTATTATTAGGAATAGTAATTAACGAATCCACGTGCTCAGCCAAGCGTCGAATACCTTCCTCTGCAGCAAGCGCCCTTTGTTTTCCTTCAAAAGAAAATGGTTTAGTTACCACAGCGACCGTTAAAATACCTAATTCCTTAGCAATTTCAGCAAAAACAGGCGCAGCTCCTGTCCCTGTTCCTCCGCCCATTCCGGCTGTAATAAAGACCATATCTGCGCCACTAAGAATCTCTTTAATGTGCTCTCTGTCTTCTTCTGCTGCTTCTCTTCCAATTTGTGGATTAGCGCCTGCCCCCAAGCCCTTGGTTAATGCATCACCCAATTGAATGTGTATTTTGGCACTAGAACCTCTTAAAGCTTGTGCGTCGGTATTCGCACAAATAAACTCCACACCATCAATATTTTCAGCGACCATATGTTCGACAGCGTTACCACCGCCACCACCAACACCTACAACCTTGATGACAGCATTATTTTCTTGCTGGCTGCTTTCCATTAATTCAAACATAACCCTGTCTCCCCTAATGTGCTGCTTTTTTCTTATTAAATAAATAAAACAGTTTTGAACTTATCGCATTTGACACTTTACAAGACAAAAATCTGCATTTGTTGTTATGCAAAATATCATGCAACCCCATATCTCAATTTCTATCCATACCAGGAACATTTTTAAGCATCATATCAGTGTTTTTACATGAAAAGCTAAAAATTTCCTTGAAACCATTCTTTCATGCGTGACCAAATGCTTTTACCATTATCATTCATTGCTGGCACATTATAGCCACTTTCATATTGCTGTTGAAAGCCATGAAGCAGTAAACCAACCCCTGTTGCAAACGAAGGATTCTCTGTCGCTTCAGTCAAACCGGATACATAATGCGCACATCCTTTTCTGACTGGCATTTCAAAACAAAGTTCGGCCAACTCAATTGCTCCTCTTACATTGGAAGCTCCACCTGTTAGAACAATACCAGCAGCCAAACGGTCTTCAAACCCACTTCGACGTAATTCATTACGTACCAGTGAAAATAGTTCCTCGTATCGAGCTGAAACGACATCTGCCAAAGCTTTGGCCGAGATTTTTCGCCCAGGCCTATCATTGACACTGGTAACTTCTAACATTTGATTTGGATTGGCTAATTCTGGTAATGCACAAGCATGATTGACCTTAATTGCTTCTGCCGCCTTGGTTGGCGTACGCAAGGCCATTGCAATATCATTTGTCACTTGGTCACCTGCAATCGGTATGACTGAAGTATGCTGGATAGCTCCCTCACAAAATATTGCGATGTCGGTAGTTCCACCACCTATGTCAATTAAACAAACCCCAAGCTCTTTTTCATCCTCAGTAAGAACAGCATGACTTGAAGCTAATTGCTCAAGAATAATATCAATCACATCCAAACCACAACGCCTGACACACTTCACAATATTTTGGGCGGCACTGACAGAACCAGTAACAATATGAACCCGAGATTCCAGCCTTACACCAGCCATACCTATCGGTTCACGAATACTGCCTTGATGATCAATGATAAATTCTTGCGGTAATATATGAAGTATCTTTTGATCAGCAGGGATTGCCACGGCCTTTGCTGCATCGATAACCCTTTCCACATCGGCTTGAGATACTTCCTGATCACGGATGGCCACAATACCATGGGAATTGAGGCTACGTATATGGCTGCCAGCAATGCCTGCGTAAACAGTCCTCACCTCACAACCAGCCATTAATTCGGCTTCTTGTACAGCACGTTGGATTGAATTGACTGTAGTTTCTATATCAACTACAACTCCTCGCTTTAATCCGCGAGAGGGATGACGGCCAATACCTATAATTTCTATCGTTCCATCTGATGTTACTTCACCAATTAATGCAATAATTTTTGAAGTTCCAATATCCAACCCTGTGATAATATTTTTTTCTATTTTTTTAGCCATTATCGTCCCATTTGTTGTTTCCACTGCACTGCCATGCCACGTGGATAACGCAGGTCCACGCCAGCCAACTGATCTGCTTTTTCAGCAAAAACAGCAGGGTATGCTTTACAAAAACGCAGCAACCGCTCTTCTAACTCTTTCTTTCCCAAGTATATTTTTACACTATGATTAAGCAGCAACACCCAGGATTGATTATCTCTTAAATACAAGCCTGAAGCATTTAAACCGTATGATGATAATATCTTACTCAATTTTTCATAAACTTGTAAGACTTCTAATTGCTGAGATTGTGGACCCTTTAATTTGGGAATATCCAAATCAGATGGAACAGAACCCTGATTGAATAACTTTCCATCCCTTGTCATTAGAGCATCACCCCAAATCGCTACGGGCTTTTTTTCAGTGAGTTTAATTTTCAATGTATCTGGCCAAACTCTTTCTACATAGGCCGTATCAATCCAACTCATTGAATTCAACTCACTTTGCAATCCTTTTACTGATAATAAAAAGAAACTGGCATCCAGATATTTAGCTAACACATTCTCCAATTCTTTATGTGTTATATGTTCATACGTCGCTGCAACTTTGATCGTTGTAATTGGAAAACGCTCTGCATCAGCAAGATATAAATAGCCTAAGCGACCCGCTAGCAGCAAAGCACTAAGAATTAACAAACCCATTATCGTTAAATAACGCAAGCCGACAGAGTTCACTTCCATAATTTAGTGTTCCCTTCACAAGTAATTTGTCACCAAATGTTGACGACAGTTATGATGAATCATTGCTAGATTAATCAATTCATCAAGTAAATCAGTATAAGCTACACCAGTTGCCTGCCACAATTTGGGGTACATACTTATGGAGGTAAATCCAGGTAATGTATTTATTTCATTAAAGTAAATGTCTTCTGTCTTATCATTTACAAAAAAATCTACCCTAGCCATGCCTTTGCATTTAAGATAACTAAAAATATTCGCGGCAGCCTGTTTTAATTGTTCTTCCAGACTATTATTTAATTGAGCTGGAATAATCAAATCCGTTTGACTGCTTTCCAAATATTTCGCAGTATAAGAATAATAACCGTCAGGGTGGTTTACTTTTATCTCACCCACCATACTTACTCTTGGTTTCCCACAGGGAATACTATTCTCCAACACTGCCAGTTCAATTTCCCTTCCGACAATAAATTCTTCAACCAGAATTTCTTCATCATAGCGTAATGCATCAGCAACTGCTGCGTTTAGCTCATCCATATTATTTGCTTTGTGAATTCCCACACTGGAACCTAGCGAGCATGGTTTAACGAACAGAGGCCAACCAAACTCCGAGGCAACTTCATGACAAAATTGTTGTCTTTCAGACGCATTGGCATGCCATGATAATAATTTATATCTTGCTGATTTGAGCCCATTAATGCATGCGAGTCGCCTCGCCATGTCTTTGTCCATTCCGATTGCAGAAGACAATACGTCACATCCTACATAGGCGACACCGGCTAACTCAAGTAAACCTTGTAAACATCCGTCCTCATACAAAGGGCCATGAACCACTGGAAAAACAATTTCAGCATCAACTGCCAGACGTCCATTAATTAATAAGCCTTCCAATGGGGTTGATTTTTCAGTAACAACAGGTAATTTATCAGAACAGGCGAGCAAATCATTATAATCATGACGATGAAATCGACCACTTTTATCCATTGCAATGGGTATAATATGATATTTCTCGGAATCCAGGTGTTTTAGAACCGATGCGGCAGAAACCAATGACACTTCATGCTCGCCTGATTTTCCACCATAAAGTAAAACCAAATTAACGGGTTTGGACATTAGCGTCTCCAATGATATGTACTTCGCGTATCAACTCTATAGATGTTTGCTCTCGAACTTTAGTTTGCACCAAATGAATCAAGGCTTCAATATTAGCTGCCGTGGCAGTACCTTGATGATTGATAATAAAATTGGCATGTTTTTCAGAAACAATTGCCCCACCAATGCTTATCCCCTTGAGGCCACAAGATTCAATAAGCCGCGCTGCAAAATCTCCAGGAGGATTTCTAAATACCGACCCACAATTATATTCATTAGTTGGTTGGGTCTTGGCTCTATGAGCCAATAAATCCTTAATTAATTGCAAGGATGTCTCTTTATTACCTGGTGATAGCTGAAGCTTGGCGGAAATAAACCATTCATCTCCCAAGCCAGCAACATGTCGATAAGCTACTTCAAATTCTTCCGGTTTACGGGTTCTGATTTCACCTCGACGATTTATCGTTTGTACTTCAATAACTGACTGCCAGGTTTCACCTCCATGACAACCGGCATTCATTCGCAGAGCACCACCCATGGTACCGGGGATACCAGCCCAAAACTCTCCTCCTGACAGATTATTACGCGCAGAAAAACGAGCCATACTGGCACAGGATACCCCTGCTTCAACCCGAATACAGTTATCGCTCAACAGGGTCATTTCTTTTAAACAGCCCTGAGTGAGAATCACAGTACCGGAAAAACCGCCATCGCGAATTAGAGAATTAGAGCCTAAACCTAACCATAATAATGGCTCATCAAAAGGCAATCGACTTAAAAACAAAGCCAAATCATCTATATTTGCTGGTTTATAGAGCCTCGCTGCAGGGCCACCAACTCGCCAGGTAGTATACTCGGCCAAAGGCTCATTGAAAAGCAAATTGCCCTGAGACTCTGTTACATGACTGCCGTCCATTCCCGTTATGCTCATGTTCATTCTCACATGTTTTTCATCAGGTTCACTGCCATTTGGCCGATACTTCCAGCTCCCTGCATCAAAATAACGTCACCATCTTTAATAAATTCATCTAAGGTGGCTTTCAACGATTGCTCGCTAACTATGGTCACTCGTTTATCCCTGGATCGTATTTCATTGGCCAGATTTTCACTAGTAACGCCTGGAATAGCTGTTTCTCCCGCTGCATAGATATCCATCAATAACAACTCATCCGATAAACTTAAAACATCGACAAATTGTCTATGCAAGGACTTTGTTCTGGTATAACGATGGGGTTGAAAGACATGAATCAAACGTCTCTCGGGCCAAACACGTCTAAAAGCATCAATTGTGGATAAAATTTCCTGTGGATGATGTCCATAATCATCCACAATAATCGCCGCGCCTTTTTCGAACCGTTTTTCACCAAGCATTTGAAAGCGGCGTCCCACCCCTTGGAATTTTTGTAAGCCACGAACAATGGAACCGTCATCAACTCCCAACTCGGTGGCAATTGCTATAGAAGCTAATGCATTTAATACATTGTGGCGGCCTGGATATTGGAATTGTATAGTCAGTTGTTTATGTGGTGCAGGTCGAACGACTACAAACTCACTCAGCATGCCCTTTTGAGTCCAATTAATTGCCCGATAATGAGCTTCTTCTTTAAACCCATAAGTTAAGGTTGGTCTTTGAATAGCCGGGAGGATACGGCAAATTTCTTCATCTTCCAAACAAACTACTGCTAATCCATAAAAAGGCAAATGATGCAAAAATTCCAAAAATGTTGTTCTTAATTTTTCAAAATCACCTTCATAAGTATCCATGTGATCAGCATCAATATTAGTAACTACCGCCATCATAGGCTTCAAAAACAAAAATGAGGCGTCGCTCTCATCAGCCTCTACAACAAAATAAGCTGACTTTCCAAGCTGAGCATTCGCGCCACAACTATTCAGCTTTCCTCCAATAACAAAACTGGGATCCAAACCACCTTCGGCAAGCAAACTACTGACCAAGCTCGTTGTTGTCGTTTTGCCGTGAGTGCCGGCAATTGCTATACCATGCCTAAATCGCATTAGCTCAGCAAGCATAGCTGCTCTAGGAATAACTGGAATCATTAGCTCACGAGCAGCCACAATTTCGGGATTATTAAAATCAACGGCCGAAGATCTTACTACAACATCAGCGCCTTTAATGTTTTCCAACCTGTGACCGATATAGACTTGAATACCTAATGACCTTAAGCGTTGTACCGCGCTACTTTCTCCGAGATCCGAACCAGTAATACGGTAGCCCTGGTTATGCAATACTTCGGCAATACCACACATACCAGCACCACCAATGCCAACAAAATGAATTTGCTCTACACGCCCCATGCGCGGAGATAAAAATTGCTCTGAGTTATTCAATATTCCCCCTTAAGCCGTTAGCGGTCTCAACCCAAGAGACTGCCAACGATTTTCATGATCTATGCGCAATAATAGTGCAATCACGATACAATTAATTACCATACTGGCCCCACCATAACTGAGTAAAGGCAGAGTTAGCCCTTTGGTTGGTAACAGCCCGGCATTAACACCCATATTAATAGAAGCCTGTAAAGCTAACCAAATAGTCAAACCATAGGCTGTATAGGATGCAAAATGCCTTTCTTGAGCATAGGCGGTATATCCTATGTTTAATCCTCTAATAACCAGTATACTATACAATGTGATGACAACTAAAATTCCAAATAACCCTAATTCTTCAGCAATCACAGCAAATAAAAAATCAGTATGTGCCTCAGGTAAATAGAGTAATTTCTGTATGCTTTCACCTAATCCGGTACCAAACCATCCACCTCGTCCAAAAGCAATCAATGACTGAGTCAATTGATAACCACTATTGTATTGATCTGCCCACGGATCCAAAAAGGCTGTTAAGCGAGCAACCCTATAGGGGGAAGATACCGCTAACAGAGCAAGTGCTGTCACTACAACCAGCATTAAACCAAAATAGTATCTTAATTTAACTCCAGCTAAAAATAACATAGCCATTACTGTACCAGAAATGACAACTGTTGCTCCAAAATCTGGTTCGAGCAGTAATAAAACTGAAACAACAGCCAGTATTGCCATGGGTTTAATGAATCCAAAAATGCTTTCACAAACCGCCTCTTGCTGGCGAACCAAATACCCGGAAAGATAGAATATCATTGCAAGTTTCGTTAATTCTGAGACTTGCACACCAATCGGACCTAAAGCTAACCAACGCCGACTGCCATTCACTGATTTACCAATACCCGGGATTAAAACAATGAGCAATAAAAACACGCAACCAATCATCATGGGCATGCTTATTTTTTCCCAGAAACTGCTGTCTGTACGCACTGCAATTAAGGCCAGCAAGAGTCCCACAAATAAATAACAAGCCTGGCGAATAAGAAAATGAAAAGGTTGATGAAAGTACTTTGTTGAAATCATAACCGAGCTTGATGCCACCATCATCAAACCAATTATCAGCAAACCAAAAACTGCCCCTATCAGCCATTTATCATAAAGTGATATCGGTCTACTGACGGGTTTGCCTCTTTGATTTAAATGTCTCGGTCGCATCGTGTTCACAATCCGCGCACTGAAGATGTAAACACATCGCCCCTATGATTAAAATCACGGAACATATCCAAACTGGCGCAAGCTGGGGATAACAAAACGACATCACCAGGTTTCGCACATGTCTTGGCAATAGTCACAGCGCCCTCCAGAGAAGAAGCACGTACGACAGGAACTACTTTGGCTAAAGCCGATTCAATCTTGTCAGCATCTTCACCAATCAAAACAATGGAACGAACAAATTCTGAAACTGGCTGGGCTAATTCTTGGAAATCCGCCCCTTTTCCCTGTCCACCCGCAATAAGAACAATTTTCCCTTGCATAGAACCTCCTATTCCATTAATAGCAGAGATTGTAGCACCAATATTTGTTCCTTTCGAATCATTAATCCAACCTACTCCATCCACCTCTCTTACCCATTGGCATCGGTGTGGCAGTCCAGAGAAGGTTTTTAAAACATTAAGAATG
This sequence comes from Legionella sp. PATHC039, assembly GCF_026191275.1. Classification (NCBI taxonomy): domain Bacteria; kingdom Pseudomonadati; phylum Pseudomonadota; class Gammaproteobacteria; order Legionellales; family Legionellaceae; genus Legionella; species Legionella sp. PATHC039. Next base: position 3,092,280 of record NZ_JAPHOP010000001.1, on the reverse strand, counting down.
TGTTGCATAGAGATTCCCGCTGCTTCAGCTAAAGCACAAGCAGCAAGGGCATTCATCCAATTATGCACCCCTTTTATTAAAATCGATTCCACAGGCAAAAGACGCTCCATTCCTTTCGCCAAATAAGTAGTATTCTCTTGTTCAATCAGCCCCCAATTTCCCATTGAAGGCGCGTCTTTGCCAAAAGAGATGCGTTTTATATCTGCTTGACAGGATTGGTGAGGAACAGTGTAGACGTCTTCTCGATTAAATAAAACAGCCTTGGCACCACGATAAATCCTTTGTTTTGCTTGCGTATAGGCTTCCATAGTGTGATGCCTGTCCAAATGATCAGGCGTTACATTAAGAATCGTCGCAACCACTGGCGACAAAGAATAAGTTAAATCCAATTGAAAACTGGATAACTCCAATACCCACAAATCGTAGTGATGTTCATCATCCAACATATCTAAGACAGGAGTGCCGATATTTCCGGCTACAGCTACGCGAAACCCGGCCGCCTTAGCCATTTCTCCCACCAAAGTCGTTACAGTGGATTTGCCATTGGTTCCCGTTATGGCAATGACAGGGGCGCTAATCTCTCTGGCCAGGCATTCTATGTCTCCATAAATTGATGCGCCCGCTTGACGCGCTCTCTCTAAAACAGGAGTATCCAGTGCCAAACCGGGGCTAGTGATAACATCCGTCACCTGGCTGATTACTTCATCAGGAGTCTGTTGCAGGTAAATTGGCACATTAGGAAATTCATTTTGGAATTCAGCTAATCCAGGAGCCTCTTTACGTGTATCAAAAACAACAAACGATTTATTATTTCTCTTCAGGTATCTTGCTATAGAGAGTCCCGTCTTACCCAGCCCTGCTACCAAATATAAGGAATGATTCATGAATGCACCTTGTCTATCGAAGTTTTAAAGTAGCCAATCCGCATAACACAAATACAACCGTAATAATCCAAAACCTTACTATCACTTTGGGCTCTGACCACCCCTTTAATTCAAAATGGTGATGTAATGGAGCCATCCTGAATAATCTTTTTCCGCCTGAATATTTAAAATAACCCACTTGTAATATGACAGAAAGCGTCTCAATTACAAATAATCCACCCATAATGAGCAGAACAAGTTCTTGCCTAACTACAACCGCAACTATCCCTAAAGCTGCTCCTAACGCCAAAGAGCCCACATCGCCCATGAAAACTTGGGCAGGATAACTGTTATACCAAAGAAAACCCAGGCCGGCACCAACAATAGAAGAACAAAAAATCGTTAGCTCACCAGTATTGGGCACATAAGGGATTCCTAAATAATTAGAGTATACGGCGTTACTCGATGCATAGGCAAACACACCCAAGGCACCAGCCACCATTACTATTGGCATAATAGCCAAGCCATCCAGACCATCAGTTAAATTCACTGCATTACTGCTTCCAACAATGACGAAATAGGCAAGTACAGGAAAAAAAACGCCCAGATCCCAAGTGACCGTTTTAAAAAAAGGAACTGTGAGCTGGGTATGTACTGGCAAACTGGCATTCCAATACAGATAAGAGACAGCAACTAAAGCAATGACTGACTGCCAAAAATATTTCCAACGACCAGGTAATCCTTTGCTATTTTTTAATACCAACTTGCGATAATCATCAACCCAACCAACCAAACCATTAGCCAAGGTAACCAAGAGCACCAGCCACAGGCTTGTTTGTCTTAAATCGCACCAGAGCAAGCAACTCACAGTGATAGCCAATAAAATCAAAACGCCCCCCATAGTGGGAGTTCCCGCCTTTGATAAATGGGTTTGGGGACCATCACTCCTAACCATTTGACCTATTTGCAGCCCTCTTAACCAGCGGATCATTAATGGGCCACATAACAAACCCACTATAAGGGCAGTTAATGAGGCTAAAATAGACCTGAATGTCAAATATTGAAAAACTCTAAACGCATGATATTGTCCCTGCAATAACTGCGTTAACCAATAGAGCATAATTATTCCTCTTGTTCTTAAAATTATGCTCAATGACTTTTATTGAGCATAATTCCTTTAATGGGGCAAAAAAGTGGCCAAGCATACCACATTCCTGTCGATTCAATGAAGAGGTTAGCCCTCTACCTGAACCAACCGGTGCACAACATTTTCCATAGCACTGGACCTGGATCCTTTTACCAATACCGTGGTATCAGGTGTTAAATCATTTTTTACCACTTCAATCAACTCTTCTTGACTGCAAAAATGCTGGCCTCCCTCACCAAACGCCTGGGATGCCAGTTCACTATGTAAACCGCAACTCATCAACTTATCTATTCCCAGCTGGCGAGCAGCTATGCCAACTTCTCTGTGATGTTGTGTCGTCCATTCACCCAACTCTCCCATATCACCGAATACAAAAATTTTTCTTCCTGGACGCCCAGATAAAACTTCCAGGGCTGTTAAGACAGAGCGTAAATTAGCATTGTATGTATCATCAATAACTGTTGATTGATTTTGCCCTGACAACATCGTCATCCGACCTTTTACACCACCAAAATGAGCCAGTCCTCTTTGAATGTCATTGCCTGATATTCCTACAGCATAACAACAAGCTGCGGCAGCCAAAGCATTTCGGACATTGTGCAAACCTGGTACTTGTAACTCAATCTCCACTCTGCTATTAGGTAAAACCAATGTAAAATGAGCTCGCCCATGGGTATCCAAGCGTATATCCTGGGCGTAAATATCTGCAGGATGAAGTGAGGAAAAACGTAATATTTTTTTATCAGCAATCAAATCATCCCAAAAGTGAGCGTAGGCATCATCATCATTTACTATAGCAACACCAGTCGGGGATAAGCCTTGATGGATTTCACCTTTGGAACGAGCGACTCCGTCTATTGATCCGAAGCCTTCGACATGTGCCGGGGCAATATTATTAATTAAAGACACATCAGGCTGCACTATCCCTACCGTATGCGCTATTTCTCCGGGATGATTGGCTCCCAACTCAAAAACAGCATAGCGGTGCTGCTTATTTAAAGCCAACATGCTTAAAGGAACCCCTATGTGATTATTTAAATTGCCTTTTGTAGCGTGTGATGGCTGCGGTAAAATAGTCGCTATCATCTCTTTGACAGTAGTTTTTCCATTTGACCCTGTTAAAGCAATAATAGGGCAGCTCATTTCCTGTCGATGTACCGCAGCAATTTTGGCCAAAGCCATTAAAGGACTGACAACCACAAATTGAGGAATATGAACACCGTCAATCAATCGATTAACTACAGCAGCTGAAGCGCCTTTAGCCTCGGCTTCTTTAATAAAATCATGACCATCAAAGCGTTCCCCCACTATCGCAAAAAATAAATTTCCTGGCTTTAATGTGCGGGTATCTATACTAACACCAGTAATGTCGGCATTAATCTGGCAAGACTGAGAAAGAAGTGACGCAATAGTAATTAGGTTCATAGTATTTTGTGATGTCGAAAAGACTAGTGTACTAACACTCAGGCTCACAGTTCAAGATGGTTTGAGAATAGATAGATAAGAATATAACTAAAAAGTCAAGAATTTTAAGTTTATTATAATCCGATTCATAAGTTATCGGACATTAACCATTAACAGAGTGGATAATGAGCTTCGCCTGGTGCGAAGCCCTATCCTGAAAATATAATCGCTAGATAGTGCAATGATTCTAGCCTATTGGCATTAGTTTGTTACACAATCATCCATCAAATGCTCAATTTTCAAGTATCGATGATATCGTGCGATACGCTCCTCCGTTAGAGGTTTGCGCTGTTCATCCAGCAAATAAGCGTCGAGCCCCTCACTTAATTGTTTTGCAGTATCTAACATAACAGAAAACCGTTCTGCATTAATCTCAGGATTATTTGATATTTGCATGAACAGACATAATCCTCTTACACTGAAAGCACCGATATTCTGTAAATCAAAAACACCGGTTGCTGTAGCTGCAGCTAAACTGCAAAGCACTGGACCTTGTCCATTCGTGAATTGATGTCTATGAAACAAGTGCCTCTCACCAAATCTCAAACCAGCAGCCAAAACAGTTTGCAATAATTCATAACCGGCAAATTGTCGATTTTCCTTAGCCAATAAAAACACCATGGCGGTGGAAGAAGAACAATCACTATTAGGTTCTGTTCTTTCATTTGATTCGCACTCTTCTTCCTCAGGAATCAACTGAGGTTGTTCTGTTTTTACAGAGGGCTTCCTTATTGCTTGTCGCTTTTCAGAACCATCAAAATTTTCAAAATCCAAAGGAACCTCCCTATTGACCTTCCGCACAGCGATAATTTCATCATTATATGATTGAGAGCCATAGGAGTTATTTTCTACTTGGCCAAGAGAAGGTTGATAGTGTTCTTGATTTAAGCTCTGTCTTCTAGTCTTCATTAAACGGCCAATAGCCACTAGAACGCCAATTAACAACAGGACATTAAGAATTAAGCTCCAATTTGCCTGCATAAGTTTACTCCATAGTCAAAGCTTGTTTCACATCAACCGCAACCAAACGAGACACTCCCGGCTCACGCATGGTCACCCCAACTAAATGTTCAGCCAATTCCATAGTTACCTTATTATGTGTAATAAACAGGAATTGTATGAATTGTGACATCTCTTTTACTAAATCGCAAAACCGACTTACATTTAAGTCATCTAAAGGCGCATCTACTTCATCTAACATACAAAATGGTGAAGGATTTAGCTGAAAAATTGCAAACACCAAAGCCACAGCAGTCATTGCCTTTTCACCACCAGATAATAGATGAATAGAACTATTACGTTTTCCAGGCGGCTGCGCCATTACTACAATCCCTGCTTCTAACAGATTATCACAAGTTAATTCGAGCTGTGCCCGACCACCGCCAAATAATCTTGGAAAAAGCGCTTTAAAAGAGGTGTTCACTTCATCAAACGTATTTTCAAGACGCGATTTCGTTTCATTATCCATTTTTTCAATTGCAGTTTCCAAAGTAGATAAAGCTTGGCTCAAATCATTATATTGCTCATCCAGGAACACTTTGCGCTGCTGTTCGGCAGCAAATTCTTCGATGGCGGCCAGGTTTATAGCGCCTAACCTTTTAATTTTCTCCAAAATCGCTATCAATTCGTCTTCTTTTATACTTTGCGTGACTCCGGATGGAATTCGCTCTAATAAAGACTGGGCTTGTAAATTAGCCTCATCAAGAGTTTCTTGAATTGAACTGGCACGAACGGATAGGGCTTGTTTTTCCATTTGGATTTGATTCATGAGTTCCTGAATCCGTTTTACTTCCTGATCATAGTTTAAAATTAATTTCTCTTGGTCTTCAAGTTGCAACTTAAGCTGAGATACTTTTTCTCGGCTCAAAGTCAACATCGATTCGATTTCACCATGTTTTATCAATAATGCTGCCAATTGATTTTTAAACTCGGCTTCTGGCGCTACTGACTGTAAATAATGTTGAGTTAACTCCTCTAAACGCATCTGTGCACGTTGCAAACGCTCTTTTTCTCTACTTATCCTATCGGTTATTTGCTGTATCTTGGTGACTTCTCTATCATATTCCAACTCACTTTGATGCAACAAAGCACGGACACTCTCTACTTGTTTATTTTGTTCAACGAGAACACTGTTCCATGTGTCTTTTTCATTTATAAATCGCTTGAATTGCAACTCAGAAGCTTGGTATTGACCTTCCAGTTCTCTGATTTTATCAGACATTTCCAATTGTTCAGCGTTTAGCTCTTCCAGCGACGACTCCAGCTCTATTATCTCGTTCGTGATAGCATCTTTCTGTTTTTCAGCATGAAAAATAGCTTGTTCCTGATTATTTACCGCAATGATATGATTGCGTAGCGCCTCATTACTGGCATTTAAATTTAATTGATGCAGTTTGATAAAATTTAAATTTTCCTGTAGCCGCGCTTGATAACTATCTCTTGCTAAACGGATGGATTCAATTTTTTGTTGTAAAGATTCCACACTTAAATTCAACTCGACAATCCTTTGCTGTCTGGCAAGAACGCCTACCTCATCTTGCTCTTTTTGGCGAGGTAATTTAATCCACCCCTTGCCTAGCCAAATACCATTGACGGTTACAATAGATTCATGAGCCAATAAATCAGGAAACCACGCCTTTGCCTCTTCAAGATTGTCTGCGGCATAAATGTGTTCAAGATGGTTTACTGTTGAGGGAACCAAGCCTTGAATTTTATCAGCTAACCTTGGGCGCTCCTGCTTTTCCCCATTGAGAGCTCTCATCGTCACTACGCTCTCTTTATGATCTTCGCAAAACTGCCACCGAGACCATAGCTCAGCAAAATCATCCAATACATAAGCGATTAGATCGTCCCCTAATACGATTTCACAAGAAGATTGCCATTGGGGTTCAACCTTTAAAACATCCATTAATCTTGGCTTATCTGACCATTCCGCAATTCCGTCCTTATTAGGCCGATTTTCCTTTTTTGCTGCAATTTGAGCAGCTTTTAATGCAGCAAGCTCAGTGTTTAAACGATGAAATTCATCTTGCAATGCATGCAGTTGTTGCTCGGTATTTTGTAATTGATTCTGCAAATCCGATTGAGTCTCATTCGCTTGCCTAAGCTGTTCCTCATCAAACTCCTGTGTTTCTTTCAATTGGAAATGCTTTTCTTGCAATTTGATTTTATTTTTTTGCAAATCGTCAAGCGAGATAGCTGATTGTTCCAAATTCAGTTTTTCCAGCCTTACCAGGACTTGATGGCGCTTCTGCTCTAAATGTTGTAGTTTGGCTTGAGTGAGTTGGTATTCATTTTTAATGGTATTGGAATTAATTTGCACCTCTTGCCAAATTTTCTCCCATTGCGATTGTTCTTTTTGTTTTTCTTGCCATAGAGATTCCTGTTCTTTGAATTCCATTTTTAAATGATGCAAATGCTCCTCTAACTGTTGAGCCTTAAGCTTGCAATTGAGCAATTCTTCATTATCCAGCTTAAGTTGCTCTTCAATGAGTTGAGAATCAACCTGCATTTGCTGCCTGTCATTTTCCAAACGCTTTTTTTCTCTTTCTTGTTGCTGAATGGCTTCTTCAAGACGAGCTATCTCAGTTCCTGATTGATAGAGAGAATCCTGAATTGATTGGGATTGATCAATGGCATCTTGTAATTGTTCATTTAAAACTGCCCGCTCCTTGTAACAACTAGTTAATAAACTTTGTTGCTGCTCATTGCGGATTGCTAACTCTTGTAATTCTCGCTGTTTTACCGTTTGTTTTTCTGAGTATTCCTGCCATTTAAGAGCCTGGATCTCAGCTCGGCAAATTTTTTCCTCTTCCTTTAAAATGGTATAGCGTTCTGCTGCTTTGGCCTGCCGCTCCAAACGTTGCAAATGTTTGCCCAATTCTTCTCTAATATCAGCGACGCGCGTCAGGTTATCCCTTGTTTGTTCGATACGTTGTAAAGTTTCCCGGCGACGCTCTTTGTATTTTGAAACTCCTGCCGCCTCCTCCAAATAGACCCTTAATTCCTCGGGTTTTGCTTCTATTAATCGAGATACAGTACCTTGGCCAATAATTGAGTAACTTCGTGCCCCTGCTCCTGTGCCTAAAAAAATATCAGTAATATCTTTTCGCCTGCATCGAGCTCCATTCAAATAATAAAAAGATTCTCCATCCCGAGTGACTACTCTCTTTACAGCAATTTCACCATAACTGGCAAAAGGGCCAGTCAGTCTTCCCAGGCTATTATCAAATACCAGTTCTACTGACGCCTGCCCTACGGGTTTGCGATTGGAAGAACCGTTAAAGATAATATCCGTCATGGACTCTCCACGAAGATTTTTGGCAGAGCTTTCGCCCATAACCCAGCGAACAGCATCAATAATATTGGACTTGCCGCATCCATTCGGGCCAACAACAGCGACCAAATGACTGGGAAAATGAACCGTGGTGGGATCAACAAATGATTTAAAACCAGCCAATTTTAATTGCTTCAAATGCATTTTAACTGCGAATTATAAAATAATAATCGATTAGTATATCGTAGGAAGTGAATCCTGACTATTTCAGAACCTCCATATCGCTTTATTCTGCCATCGATAAGGACAACATGCTCAATTGACAAACAATTTTATCGCTTTATAATGCATACTTCTGTTAACAAATGTAGGTAAACAATGAAACAGCAATTCTATAAATTGCCCCAAATTCTAATAAGCCTTTGTCTCCTATTGATTCTTTCCACCCCAATCCAAGCAGAACCGCCAAATCTTAGTTTAATTAGAAAAGAAATTAAAAACTATTACGACTCTGGCTTGTATTATCACGAATTGGAACGAACCATTAAGTTAGCTCAAGAATATATACACCAACAATATTTAATCAATAAAAACAACAAACACCCACAAAAACTTGCCATAGTACTGGATATTGATGAAACCAGCCTGTCCAACTATGATAAGATGGTAAAACGGGATTTTACCGGTAGCAAAGAGCAAATTCATAAAGAAATACTTGCTGCCAATTCACCGGCAATCAAGCCTATGCTGACACTTTACAAAAACGCCTTAAAAAAGGGTATCAAAGTATTTTTTGTAACCGGAAGGCAAGAATCTGAGCGCGACGCAACCCGCGCTAATTTAATTAAAGCAGGATATACTAAATGGGCGGGACTTTATCTACGGCCTAATGGGTATTCTTCCCCCTCGATTATCCCATTTAAATCAAAAGCAAGGGAAATGATAGCTAAAAAGGGATACACCATCATTGCCAGCATCGGTGATCAATACAGTGATATCCAAGGGGGATATGCTAAAAAAGGATTTAAACTTCCCAATCCATTTTACTACTTGCCTTAGTCAAGGTGTGATGGGTGATTAGGTTTTTCGTAGGTCCTGTTGATTTTGAATCTATGAAACCTCAGGCACAACGACCCGAGGTTTCTTAATGACTACAAGCATTAAGCTGCTTTTTCTTTCATACGAATTGCCATGACTTCCATAGCCAGGAATTTGACATAATCATAGGTCACGTAATAATCTCCTTGATCTCCAGCAAATTTGGACCAAGAATTACGCAAGGTGAAAACGCCTTTGTTAACATGGCCTTCTTCATCCATCACTTCAAGATCATCATCATAGCCAGTGATCACTAATTCGTGCCCGGCATAGATCATTCCATTCATTGCGTCCAATACAATTTCAGGTGTTAACATCCAGGTGTCATTGTATGCACGGTTGGTACCTACAGCTCCGGCATCCCCGACAAATACATCCAATAACATGCCGATAGTCAAACGGTTACCTTTCGCGAGCTCTTCCTTGATCTGATAGACGATTTGATTCATATCCGCTTTAGCTGAAAAGGATTCCTCATCCTTTAACAAAGCCTCCCAGCTAATTAAATTCGATACCGGGACGCTATGCGCCAGGAACTCGGAGTCAGACATGGGTTTGCCTTCATTGTTTTCGTCTTCTAAAGGATATTCTCTAACACCGGCGCAACCATTCAATTTCTGATAATTCTGACTGATGATACCGTATTCAGAAATCTGTTGAAGAACCCAGTAACCAAAAGAACCATTCCACCCGCTGGCTTTGGCTTTGTCATGTATCGCCAGATAACTTCCTAACTCCAGATTACACAATTGACTGATGTAATCTCCTGCCCCAAGGGCAGCATCTATGGCTGCAGTTACTGCGAAAGTGACACAACTACCATGATATCCCTGATCCAATACGGGTGTTAACTGCATTCCCAACTTAACTTTTCTTGGTAACTCAGAAGAAAAACTGGCTGTGTTTATACTATTTTTAGGATATTCTGACAGCTGTTCACGCAAATAAGATTTCGCTTCGGTCGATAATTCATACTTGGGCAACTTAAATGTTAAGCTTTGAGCGACTCCACTGGGATTTTTAGGCGTAATGTGAACATCAACCTCTCCTTTTAAAGTCAAAGGACCTGCAAAAACCAGTGATGAAGAGAAAGACAATACAGCTAAATTAATTAACTTACTCATAAAATATATCCCTATAATTAACCCTCTTGCATCATATCAAGAGGTGAATTAAATGCAAACAAATCATGCGAATAAGAATAAAATGACAAGCTAATTTTCTATTCGCACAGTAGAAACCATTTTGTAATAAGGTGACCATTCGCTAGAGCGCTGTGATAATTTTTATCAAACAAATTCTATCTCGAATACTGAAATCACATCCTCTCATTGACGAATCAAAAATAACAAATCAGATTCAATTTAAGAAAACAAGCAACTTGACCCGAGTTCATATATAATAAGCCTGATTCTAAAAAAGAGGATATTAATATGCGTACTCTATTGTCATGTTTCCTGATAACCCTATTGTCTTTTGGTTTAATTATCAATGAGGCCTCTGCTAAACGATTTGGCGGCGGGCGCAGTTTTGGGGTTCAACGTTCTCAAAGCAGTCTTTTCTCATCAAATAAAACATACAATAAGTCTTCATTAACACAAAAAGCTAATAAGAGCAGATGGGGTGGTGTATTAGGCGGCCTCCTGATTGGAGGACTATTGGCCAGCCTCTTTATGGGCAATGGCTTGGCAAATGGGTTAATCACCTGGCTAATCCTTGGTTCAGTCATTTTCTTTGTCGTCAGCTTCTTACGCAGGAAAATGAATCCAGGGTTTCAAGCAACTCAATCCGGAGCATTCCGCCAAAACTCTTTTGAACAATTCACGCAAAACTACGGAAACCGAAATAGTGGAGGAGCTCATTTTGCCCAACAAGAAACAAGCTTTGACGCGGACAATTTTCTTCGTGATGCCAAGGTAACTTTTATACGTCTACAAGCGGCTTACGACCAAAAAAATCTGCAGGATTTGCAAACATTCACAGTTCCGGAAGTATTTGCAGAAATTAAAATGCAACTGGACGAACGAGGCAATGCCCCCAACCAAACGGAAGTCATTTCCCTCGATGCAAAATTGCTTGATGTGTCCAAACAATCCTTATCCACGATAGCCAGCGTACAATTCACTGGAACAATCAAAGAAAACGGTGAAATATCTAACCTGGATGAAATATGGCATTTCCGCCAGTTTGATAACAGAAAAGAGTGGGTTGTAGGGGGTATTCAGCAAGAAGTATTTCAGCCATAAATACTTAAGGTTTCCTGGAGTGGCAACTGTCTTTCATGACAGTTGCACTAAAAATCAAAGAAAATAACTGAAATCACTCAACAATATATTGCACCTGGATGATTTCATATTCAACCATACCGCCAGGCGTTTCTACCGTGACCGCATCATCAAGTTCTTTGCCAATTAAAGCTCGGGCAATAGGAGAACTGTATGAAATCTTGTTCAGTTTGATATCAGCTTCATCCTCTCCAACTATTTTATAGGTTAATTCTGAGCCCGTTGCTACATGACAAATTGTAACGGTTGAACCAAATATCACTTTACCATTATTAGGTAATTTACTGATATCAATTATTTGCGCATGAGACAACTTCGCTTCAAGTTCTTGAATACGCCCTTCATTAAAACTCTGTTGTTCTCGAGCTGCGTGATATTCCGCATTTTCTTTCAAATCACCATGAGCTCTTGCAGTTGCAATTGCTTCTACAATGCGCGGACGATCCACGAACTTTAAGCGATGCAATTCTGCTTTTAGTGCTTCTGCACCCTCAACTGTCATAGGATGTTTACTCATATTTACCCCTAATGTAAATCTTGTAAGCGAGTTACAGTTTCCCTATCTTCATACTTCATAGCCAAACAAGCAGCTTCGGCTCCTGATAAGGTCGTAGTGTAGCTGACCTTATGCTGTAAGGCGTTGCGTCTGATAGCAAAAGAATCTGCTATCGCTTGTTTGCCCTCAGTAGTATTTACAATAAAGTCTATTTCATTATTTTTTATAAAATCCAGCACATGTGGTCGGCCTTCTGCTACTTTAAAGACTCTTCTGCAGTCTACGCCGGCTGCTTGTAATGCCAAAGCAGTACCGCGCGTGGCGATAATTTCAAAACCCAGTTCTATTAATCTCTTGGCAATCTCGCCGACACGCGTTTTATCTGCGTCACGTACCGATACGAAAGCTCGTCGACGTTTGGCAATGTGACATCCGGCACCCAATTGTGCTTTAGCATAAGCTTGTCCAAAACGCTTGGCAATACCCATGACTTCCCCCGTTGACTTCATTTCTGGGCCAAGAATCGAGTCCACACCAGAAAATTTGATAAAGGGAAAAACCGGCAACTTAATCGAGTAGAAAGAAGGCGCATGATGATTTTGGTTTAATCTTTGATCTTTCAAACTAATTCCCACTTTACAAAGAGCCGCTATTTTAGCTAATGGCAGCCCGGTAGCCTTTGAAACAAAAGGCACGGTTCTCGAAGCGCGCGGATTCACTTCCAAAACATAAATATCATCCGCTTGAATAGCAAACTGCGCATTAATCAAGCCCACCACGCCTAATTTCAAAGCCATTTTTCGGATCTGCTCTATCAAATCTTGCTGAACAACTACGCCTAAGCTAAAAGGAGGTAAAGTGCATGCCGAATCACCAGAATGTATCCCCGCTTGCTCGATATGCTCCATGATGGCACCAATCAATACGTCTTTGCCATCACAAACGGCATCAATATCTACCTCTATGGCATCGTTCAAAAATTTATCAAGAAGAACGGGTGAATCATTAGAAACTTCAACTGCATGCGACAGGTAATACCTTAAATCCTCTTCTTGATAAACAATTTCCATAGCTCGTCCACCGAGAACATAAGAGGGCCTAACGACTAGCGGATAACCAATTTTGTTAGCTAATTCAATGGCCTCTGCTTCGCTTCGGACAGTTCCATTATCAGGCTGATGCAGTTTCAATTCTTTGACCATTTGCTGAAATCGTTCTCTGTCTTCAGCCATATCAATAGCATCTGATGAAGTACCAATTATTTTTACGCCATTAGCCTCTAAATCACGAGCCAACTTTAATGGTGTTTGTCCTCCATAATGCACAATGACACCCTCCGGTTGCTCCATTGCGACGATGGACAACACATCCTCTAAAGTAACAGGTTCAAAATATAGTCGATCGGAGGTATCAAAATCAGTGGAAACCGTTTCTGGATTGCAATTCACCATAATAGTTTGGTAACCCGCACTCCTTAATGACAAGGCCGCATGCACGCAGCAATAATCAAATTCAATGCCTTGGCCAATTCGATTAGGTCCACCTCCAAGAATCATAATCTTTTTCTTATTGCTCTCAGGACGTGCTTCACAGCTTCCTTCATAACAAGAATACATGTAGGCTGTATCACTAGGGAATTCTCCGGCACAAGAATCAATTCTCTTGTAGACAGGCAAGATCTCTAATTCAATGCGTCTTGCCCGAACTTCTGCTTCCGTACAACCAAGCAATTTGGCCAAGTACGCGTCAGCAAAACCCCGGTGTTTCATCAAGTGTAAAGTGGTTTTATCCAGATCCCGAATCGTTTTTCCAATGATTGAGCGCTCTAAAAGAACCAACTCTTGAATTTGTGCCAGAAACCATGGATCGACTCGACTTTCCAGATGAATTTCCTCAAGTGATAAATTTTGCCTAAAGGCATCAGCAATATACCAAAGTCTATCCGGAGTGGGTTCTCGTAAATGCCCTCTTAAACGCGCCATATCCTCTTTTTGAAACAGCGAATGCAATCCACATCGTCCAATCTCTAAACCTCTTATGGCTTTCTGTAAAGATTCCTGAAAGTTAGAACCAATCGCCATGACTTCCCCGACTGATTTCATTTGTGTGGTAAGAGTGTCTGGAGTTTGCGGAAATTTATCAAAATTAAACCGCGGAACTTTGGTAACGACGTAATCAATGCTGGGCTCAAAGGACGCAGGTGTTTTACCTCCGGTGATTTCGTTTTTCAATTCATCCAAGGTATAACCCACAGCCAATTTAGCTGCGACCTTAGCAATGGGAAAACCGGTTGCTTTTGACGCCAAAGCCGAGCTTCGAGATACACGCGGGTTCATTTCCACAACCAGCATGCGCCCGTCTTCAGGATTAATAGCAAACTGAACGTTGGAACCTCCCGTATCCACACCAACTGCTCTTAGCACTTTAATCGCCGCATCCCGCATCCGTTGGTATTCTTTATCAGTTAATGTTTGTGCCGGAGCAACGGTAATGGAATCTCCAGTATGCACACCCATAGGGTCAAAATTTTCTATAGTACAAACAATAATGCAATTATCATTTTTATCCCGGACGACTTCCATTTCATATTCTTTCCAACCCAGAACCGATTCATCAATCAAAAGCTCGCGAGTTGGTGATAACTCCAATCCTCTAATACAAATTTCTTCAAATTCTTCACGGTTATAGGCAATACCGCCTCCACTACCACCCATGGTAAATGAGGGTCTGATGATGGCAGGAAAGCCTAAACGGGCTTGCACTTGAATTGCCTCTTCCAGGCTATGAGCAATCGCTGACCTCGGCATATCCAATCCGATTTTAATCATCAGCTGGCGAAATTTTTCTCTATCTTCCGCCCTGTCTATGGCTTCACGCGTCGCTCCTATCATTTCAACAGAGTACTTGGCTAATACCCCTTCTCTTACCAAATCCAGGGCGCAGTTTAAGGCTGTTTGTCCTCCCATCGTCGGTAAAAGAGCATCTGGCCTCTCTATCTCGATAATACGAGCCACTTCTTTCCATTGAACAGGCTCTATATAGGTTGCATCAGCAAGCTCAGGATCAGTCATTATGGTTGCTGGATTAGAGTTAACTAATATCACTCGATATCCTTCTTCTTTCAAAGCGCGGACTGCTTGGGTACCTGAGTAATCAAACTCGCAAGCCTGCCCAATCACAATAGGGCCTGCTCCAAGAATTAGAATAGATTTTATATCGGTTCGTTTTGGCATAATGACAATAAAAAAAGAATAAAGTGATATATTTTACCGAGTTTTGCCCAAAGATTATACCCTTCGATGACATGTTTTGAGTCATTTAGTTGCCCAGAAAACCGCCAAAGGCATTAAATGACATAAAATTACTTGTATAAATTAGAAAGCAGAATTTGCAAACCCGCTTCTGTCAAAGACAGATATTTATAATAGGGATCAGCTGTTGTTCGCTCAAGCCATTCATTTGCGATGCAAATGTCCGTTAATTTCTGCGCTTCTTCCACTGAAACAGGTTTGCCCAATTTCTGGGTAAGCATTGCTGCCGCATCCTCTTCAATACTCAAAAAAACCTGCTCTCTGGTTACCCCGCGCGCGGTCATTTCATCATAAAACAAGGACAGAATATACATTTCGTTCATACTAATTCCTTATTATTTGATACTAAGATCTATAGCATATATTTAATTATCGTTCGACATGATAAAATTAAATACTTTTTAATTAAAAAATTTGTCATAACCAAATCTCTCTATGCAAGAAATCGATGTCCTTATCATTGGTGCTGGTGCCGCAGGCCTAATGTGTGCTATTGAAGCAAGCAAACGTAAAAGAAAAGTGTTCGTGCTGGATCATGCCAATAAAGTAGGGAAAAAGATACTCATGTCAGGAGGTGGTCGTTGTAATTTTACCAATTACTACATTGAACCCAACAAGTATTTTTCCCACAACCCCCATTTTTTCAAATCAGCCTTATCTCGTTACACTCAATGGGATTTTATTGACCTGGTTAACAAACACAAAATTCCCTTCCACGAAAAAACATTAGGACAATTATTTTGCGATAATAAGTCCAAAGACATCGTTGATATGTTGCTTAAAGAATGTGAGCAATACGGGGCGACAATTTATTTAAATACTGTGATAGAACAAATACAAAAAACCAACGACCATTCCTTCAAGATTAGCACGACAAAGGGAAGGTTTCATTGCCATTCTGTAGTCATTGCGACTGGAGGGCTTTCTATTCCCACAATAGGCGCGAGCCCCTTTGCCTATAAAATTGCAGAGCAGTTCAATATTAAGGTATGGCCAACCAGGGCCGGCCTTGTACCATTTACGTTGGATGTCCTCGAAAAGAATAGATTATCCGTCCTGTCGGGAATAGGCGTTGATAGCCTGGTCAATAATGAAAGAAATCAATTTCGCGAACACATCTTATTTACCCACCGTGGCTTGAGTGGCCCTGCTATCTTGCAACTCTCATCCTACTGGTATCCTGGTGAAAAGATATGCGTTAATTTGCTGCCCGAACATAACCTCCTGGAAAGCTTGAAAACAGCCCGAGCGGAAGCTCCGCATAAACAGTTAAACTCTGTATTATCGATGTACTTGCCCAAACGAGTTGTTGAAGTCTTTATTCCTCAAAAACTGGGTGAAAAAAGACTGGCTGACAGCTCTAATAAAGATTTGGAAACAATTTCCCATTTGTTGCAGAACTGGGTAGTAAAACCCAATGGGACAGAAGGCTACCGTACAGCAGAAGTGACAATAGGCGGAGTAGACTGTCATGCTATTTCATCCAAAACCATGGAAGCCAACAAGGTACCAGGCCTATATTTTATTGGAGAAGCCCTGGACGTGACGGGGTGGTTAGGTGGGTATAATTTCCAGTGGGCATGGTCTTCTGGTTGGGCTGCCGGGCAAATAGTGTAAATAACGGATTCAAAAAAACCAATTCTCAAGGCGCATTAGCTTACCAGAATCCCAAAGCCCAAATTTTCCCCAAGATTTCATGAAGAGCAATAGAAGTATAGGCCAGGTTATAAGAATTAGGTATCACCATTTTGACCCAGGTATCAGTAGACCAAAAGAAGGTAAAATCAGTTGGGGCTGCTATGGGATGCAATCCTTGCTGCTGGCATAATGCCATGGAACGTGGCATGTGAATCGCTGAGGTAACCAGATAAAAGGGTTGATCATGTACTATGGCTGCTAATTCACGCGCCTGATCTGCTGTATTGATAGAAGCAGTTTCAATGACAACTTTTTCCGAATCGATTGCAAACCAGCTGGTTAATTCTGTCAATAATAAAGCCTCTGATTGCTCACCAGAAGATCCTCCGCCCGATAAAAGCAATTTTGCATTGGGCAAAGTTCTGAATAATCGGACACCTTCAATCAATCGTTTGATGCTCGCTGAGGTCAACAGATCATTTGCAGGCATTCCTTCCCCAATATTCTGTCCTCCACCGAGAACGACCACCCATTTCACATTTGGATTAACCCGCTTTACTATAGGGTATCGAGACTCTAATTGATAAGTTAAATAACTGGGTAACCAACCCGTACTCATAGCAAGCAATACAATCAATACAACAAACAACATAACTTTAGTGAAAGTAGGAGCAAGCCGACGATATAGTAAAAAAGTGCAAATACCTAATACCAAAAGACATAAAAAGAAAGGATGCAGCAAGTATTCAAGCAAATGTCTAATGAATGCCATTATCTGACTCTTCGCATTAAATAAACTCCAATTAAAGAAAAGATGAGAGTAGGACTAAAGGCAGCCAATTCAGGCGGCCATTGGAATACTGTGCTCACTGGGCCAAAAAATCGATTCAGAATATGAAACCCGAATCCAACCATAGCACCTACCAGTAATTTTGACCCCATGGTTGACGAACGTAAGGGGCCAAAAATAAAGGGGATAGCTAATATCATCATAACCATAGTATTCAAAGGCTGAGTAATTCGTTGAAAAAAGGCAAACTTATAATTTGATACATTTTGATGGTTGCGTTGTTGCTCACGTAAATAGCGGTTCAATTCATGTAAAGTCATTTCATCCGGATTGGTGCCCGTAATTTTAAGAATTTCAGGTTTCACCGGCACATCCCAAGGCATGGTATCGAAATGATAGGCTTTGGTATGATCCTCTGCAAATTCAGTTTGTTTCACATCATAAGCTATCCATGAATTATTGACATACTTCACTTCACTTATCTGGCGAGCCAGTTTTAAATTATGCTGGTTGTCAAAGCGGAATTGATTTACATAGCGAAGAGTATTCTCGTGTGTGACTGAAGCAATAGAAACAAAATCATTACCATTACGGACCCAAACCCCTCTTGGAGTCAGCAAAGCCTGCCCTCCTGTTAAAGCGGAAACCTTGTATTCATTCGCATAATGCGCCATTACTGGTACAATGGTTTCACCTAAAGACGTGATTAACAGGATGACTATCAGAGACGCCTTTAATACTGCCCCCGTTATTTGGCCGATGGATATCCCCGCGGCACGCATCACAACCAGCTCGCTATGATTAGCTAATACTCCCAGGCCAACCAAACACCCGAGCAAGCTGGCAATAGGGAAAAACAGATAGACTTGGTAGGGCATCTGTAAAAGGACAAAAACACCGGCTTGCACGATTCCATAGTCTGCTCGCCCCAAATCGTCTATCTGATTAACAAACAAAATAAAGATCTGCAAACCGACCAACATCAAAGTCACCAAGCCAATTGCAGATAAAACCGTTTTGGCAATATAACGATCAAGTATTTTTCTGCTCATGCAAGCTTCACCTGATTTCGCCAAATAAATAGGATGCCGAGCATGGCAACCGCCACGTGTACCCACCACATCCCTATCCACCAGGGAATCTTCCCGGTAGCAATCGCATCACGAGAAACAAACATAAAATTAGCATAAAAAATATAGATAATGATGGCTGGCAAAAGTTTCGAATATTTTCCAGAACGAGGGCTGACACGACTAAGTGGAACGGCAACCAGAGTCAAGGTCAAAACCATTAAAGGAATGGAAATACGCCACTGTAATTCAGCCGCCTTTTTCAAATCATGATTGTTCAAAGGCCATAAGTCTCTGGTTTTTGCAGTGCGAGCATCATCATGCATAACAACAGTCGGGTTGGGCAATTTGGATTTATAGCTTGCAAATTCTGCAATCTGGTAATCGGCATGACCCGGAACACCTTGATATTCCTTGCCATTTTGCAGCACGATGTATTCCTCGCCTGTTTGAGGATTAACCTCAGCAAATGCTTTATCTGCCCACAACACATCCCATAACAGCCTATTATCCTGAACGCTATGTTTTGCCATGAATATCTGTTCTGCTTGGGAGTGATCGCGATTCATGGATTGGACATAAAAGATTTGTTGACCGCTATTAATGGCATGAAAGCGTCCAGGCATAATCGTTTGAATTAAAGTTTTGATTCCTGTAGAACGTATTAACTTGGTGCGTTCAACAGCAATCACAGGGCTTGCCCAAATCATTACGATGGCAACCACTACCAACACAACAGTAGCCATGGCAAAGCTGTGTTTCAGTAATTGCCTGGGGCCATACCCACAAGCTCGCAGAACCGTCATTTCGCTTTCGGCATATAACCTGCCATACGCCAATAGAAGAGCGACATAAAACCCTAGGGGCAGCAACAGACCCATTAAATTTGGCAACTCCAACATCAACAACTTCATGATCACAAAACCAGGAATTGAACCAGAAGCAGCGCGATTTAAGTATTGTATGAATTGATTACTCATGAAAATAAGAACTAATATCGCGGTTAATGCGATTAAAGTAAGAAACACTTCTTTAGTCAAATAACGAAAAATAATCACTACAATACCCTACAGAGGACCTTATCAATTAATTCAATTCTTTCAGAATAACATATGAAAGAACCCATCATGATAATTCAAGACAGCCTATTTAAAAATAGTATTGATTTAAAACAGATGATTAAAACAGAATTTTTCATTCAAATGCTTATCCAATTTAGGTAAACTAGTTGTCTTTCTCAAGCGGTGCAGGAAAAAATATTATGAATTATGGATTAACTCATACCCCCTCATTAACCACGAGCGAATGTCTGGTGTTAGGCGTTTTTTCAGATTTGGCGCTACCAGATTTTATAACTGCAATTGATAATGAACAGCAAGGGCTGATTAAAAAACTTTGCCATAGAGTCCCTGAACCAGGAAATACTGTATGGCAAACTGATTTTGAAGGACATAGCCTATTAATCATTCAGTGTGGCAAAAAGGAAGAGTTTAGCGCTAATTCACTCCAAAAACGTGTAGGAGAAATTACAGAAGCATTAATTAAACAGCGTTTCTCTTCTGCCACCGTGTGCTTGCCTCGGTTAAATCAGGAATCTGCTGAATGGCAGTTAGAGCAAATGATTGTTCAAATCGATAATTTACGATATCAACTCCTTGATTTTAAAACGAAACATGCAAAAAGTCATAAATTGGAGTCGGTAATATTCCATCTTCCTGGAGCTACTGAAAAAAGCCTTGAAATGGCCAAAGCCATTGTTACCGGAGTTGAATTTTGCCGTGATTTAGCGAATATGCCGGCCAATATTTGTACTCCGACTTACCTTGGTGAGCAAGCCATTTCATTATCCAAACAATTCGACCAAATAAGCTGTCAAGTGATGGGGCCAGAAGAAATAAAAGAAATGGGTATGGGCGCATTATTAGCCGTTGCCCAGGGAAGTGACCAACCCCCAAGATTGATAGACATTCATTATCACGGTAACAAAAACTCAGCACCGGTCATTCTTGTCGGGAAAGGCATTACTTTTGACTCAGGAGGCTTATCTATAAAGCCGGCCAACGCCATGGATGAAATGAAATATGATATGTCTGGCGCTGCCAGTGTGCTGGGAGTTATAAAAGCCTGTGCTTTGCTGAAATTGCCAATTAATCTTATCGGCATTATAGCCAGTGCTGAAAATTTAATAAGTGGCTCCGCTGTAAAATCAGGAGACATTGTAACCACCATGTCAGGACAAACAGTCGAAATTATCAATACCGATGCGGAGGGTCGATTAGTGCTAGCAGACGCTTTGACTTACGCGGAGCGATATAATCCTGATTTTGTAATCGATATTGCTACTTTAACAGGAGCGATTATCGTCGCTTTGGGCAATATAGCCACTGGCTATATGACTAGAGATGAGCAGCTGGCCAAATCAATCGAATGTGCCGCTTATGAAAGCCAGGATAAAGTCTGGCGTATGCCACTGGATGAGGCCTATCAAGATGCTTTGGAAAGCCCATTGGCTGATATGATCAACGCCGGCTTTGATCGCAGTGCAGGAAGTATTACTGCCGCCTGTTTCTTATCACGGTTTACTGAAAAATATCGTTGGGCCCATTTGGACATCGCGGGAACAGCATGGATTTCTGGAAAGAAGCGTAATGCAACAGGGCGCCCTGTTCCTTTATTAATTCAATTATTGCGCCATGTCGCCAATTCGCGTTGATTTTTACTTATTAGCCAGTAGCCTTCCAGAATCTCGCTGGTTGGTTGCTTGTCGTTTAATAGAAAAAGCCTATACCAAAGGACATACTATTTTTGTTTTTTGCGACAATCAGCAACAAGCAGAATACCTTGATGAATTATTGTGGACTTTCAAAGACGACAGTTTTATTCCTCATAATTTGCAAGGTGAAGGACCGGAGCCTCCTCCCCCCGTACAAATTGGCTATCAAAAAGAACCCAGAGGCTTTACAGATATCCTGTTGAATTTATCCACCAATATTCCAATTTTTTATACCCGATTTAAAAGAGTCATTGAATTGGTGAGTAATGTAGAACATGAGAAAGAAGTGAGTCGAGTGCACTATAAAGAATATAGGTATAAAGGCTGTGAGCTGCACACGCACTCCATTGAATAAATATTTTTCTGCTCGCTGGACTTTTAAGCTTATTGTGTGTCCGCTCCCTGATGGTCGCGGCTCTGTGTTACTTTATTATAATCAGAGCCGCGACCATCAGGGAGCGGATAAAGGATAAAGAAGCCCGGAGAATCAGCAGTTACATTTCAACCTGGTGATTTTGAATAAGACCACAGCACATCACAATCCTTTTTTTCGGCGGCTTGCAATAAGTGAATTAAAGGGATTGCTCGTTTAGCCAAACTGATATCAGGCTCACTATCCTCATCGTCTTCTAGCGGTTTATTTTCGCTTTTTATTTTTCCCAGCCCTTGTTGTAAATGATGCAAAGCATCTGGTACATTTTCAGACTTAATAGCACCGGGGATTGTGCCGCCATGTCCCATTAACAACAATAATTGTTTTGCCACATTTTCAAAATAAGTAATGTTCTCATATGCATCACAACTAAAAGTCACAAACATAACTAACTCCCAACTGAAAATTCTATCCATAAGTCTGTAATAAATACTCGGCAACCGCTCGCAAGCCCATTGCTTCACCACCCTCTGGCTTTCCTGGCTTACTTACTGCAGTCCAGGCCATGATATCAAAATGAACCCATGGTATTGATTTTGTCACAAATCGTTGTAGAAATAAGCCGGCAGTAATAGCCCCAGCATAGGACGAAGAACTAGAATTGCTCATGTCTGCAATATTCGAATTCAATAACTCTTCGTATGGTGAAAATAAAGGCAGCCGCCAGACAGGGTCTGAGACTTTATTAGATGCTGCTACTATATCCTGAGCCAGTTGATCATGATTAGAAAACATAGCTGCAATTTCAGTTCCGACAGCGATACGAGCAGCACCTGTTAAGGTAGCAAAATCAATGATCAAATCTGGTTTTTCTTCACAAGCCTTAACCAAAGCATCTGCCAGAATCAATCGACCCTCTGCATCAGTGTTTTCTATTTCTACGGTTAATCCATTGCGCATGGTTAAAATATCTCCTGGCCTAAAAGCATTCGGACCAATGGCGTTTTCAACAGCGGGGATTAATACCTGTAATCGAATCGGCAAACGCTGAACCATTATCCACTGGGCTAAACCTATGACGTGTGCGGCACCGCCCATATCTTTTTTCATCAAACGCATGCCTGATGAAGGTTTGATATCAAGCCCACCACTATCAAAACAAACACCCTTTCCAATCAAAGTTACGCGTGGATGTTTCTCATTTCCCCAATGCAAAGATAATAAGCGAGGCGCTAAAGCAGAAGCTCTTCCAACCGCATGAATGGCAGGAAAATTATCCTTTATCAATTCCTCTCCAATCCATTGCTTAAAGTAAGCCTTGTGTGTTTTAGCCAATTCTTCGACAACATGGGCTAACGATTCTGGCCCCATATCGCAAGTTGGCGTGTTAATGAGATCCCGCACGAGAAATAAAGAATTCGCCAAGGATAAAATATAATCCATATCATTTGCCTCAACAATTAAAACTCGAGGCTGTAACTCGTATTTTTTATACTCATCAAATCGATATTGCGCTAATCCCCAAACTACGCCAGACTCACGACTTAACTTATCTTGAAATTGATAGTTCCCTGGAGGCAATAAAAGTGCGGCATTGGCCAAAGCACTTTCCTGATTGCCAGTTCCCGATCCAATAAAAGCTTTTTCAATCACGCCATCCGCATTGAGGATAAAACAATAATCGCCTAATTTGCCCTTAAACTGGCGTACAGAAAAACAATTTCGTTCCATGGGGGTTAGATTTTCAATTCCTTCGTCCCATTGCGATTGAGAAATGAGATGGACAGGAACTATCCTATCGCCGCAACTTTTGTAAAATACTTCTGCTTGCATCTTTTTAATCCTTTATCTGGCCACGAAAGTGGCTAGGCCTAAGCCCTATTATACCTAAAACTAATAAATAGATGACTACGGTGACGAACACATGAGCTAATAACAAGCTCAAACGCATCAAAGGAGAGAAACCAAGCCAGTAAGTCGCTGTTCCACTCATAAAATATAAATAAACCCCAATGGCAAAATTGGCTATCAACAACTGCATACTGTATTTCAGCCATCCGGGAGATGGTTTGAACAATCCCCTTTTAATCAAGAGAAACAGCAAAATAACACAATTTACATAACCAGCTAAAGCTGAAGCCAACGTCAAGCCAGCATGAGCCAAATGCCAGACAAATACGAAACATAAAAGAGTATTAACTACCATGGCTATGGCACCCACCTTTACAGGGGTACTGATGTCCTGGCGAGCATAAAAACCAGAAGCCAACACTTTTACTACCATAAAAGCAGGAACTCCCATGGCAAGAGTAATCAAGCTTTTTTGAGTTTGTAATAAATCATAGGCAGTAAATTTACCATAAGCAAAACAACTGGCTATCAGAGGCAAGGCAAAAAAGGACAATCCCAAACCGGCTGGAATTCCTATTAATAAAATCGAACGCAGCCCCCAATCCAAAGCGCGAGAATATTGATTAATATTTTGTTCTGTGTGTTTTCGGGACAGGTGGGGCAAGATAACTGTCGCAATCGCGACCCCAAAGACACCCAAAGGAAAATCAGTTAATCTGTCTGTATAGTATAACCAAGAGACACTCCCTACCTTTAGAAAAGAAGCAAAAATACTATCTATCATCAAGTTAAGTTGCGCAATTGAAACGCCAAATAAAGCCGGGATCATTAACTTGAGTACTTTATTGACTCCTGGATCATCCCGAACAACTCTCGGCCTGATAAGCAAATGTCGTTGATGCAAAAATGGTAATTGAAAAAGCAATTGCACGATACCGGCAATCAACACACCCCATGCCAAACCAACAACGGGTTGTGGCAAATTAGGGCACAAATACACCGCAGCAAGTATCATACTGATATTAAGCAAAACGGGAGTAAAGGCTGGAACCCCGAAATAACCATAGGTATTTAATATTGCCCCTGCCATGGCTGTTAAGGAAATAAGCATTAAATAGGGAAAAGTGATACGAAGCATCTGAGTTGCCAATTCAGCCCGGACGCTGTCATGATGGAAACCTGGCGCGAATAAAAAAATAATAACAGGCGATGCTACAATTCCCACTACAGTGACCAGGGTTAATATAGAACTCAAATAGCCTGAAATCCGAGCGATGAAAGTACGAACGTCTTCAGCAGAACGCGTTTTTTGATATTCAGCCAATACCGGGACAAAAGCTTGGGAAAAAGCGCCTTCCGCAAAAAGGCGCCGCATAAAATTTGGTATCCTGAAAGCAACAAAAAAAGCATCCATGCCAGCTTGAGCCCCAAAAAAATTGGCAAGAACCATATCTCGTGCAAACCCGACTATCCTTGAAATAAATGTCATTAATGAAACAAGGGAAGTGGATCGTATCAAGCTTTGTTTTTTAGGTACCATAATATCCGTTGTCAGCATGATGTTTTAAATAGATAAAAATTTTCTTTATGATATACTTAAACTGGCGCGAGTTCGATATAAAAAGCATGGAAATACCTCTTATATCTGTTTAAGTTGGCATTATCCAGTAAAACACAACACATCAGGATACGGATTCCACCTCAAACGAAGTCGTGCAATATATCAAATGAGTAAGTGAATCACCTGAAATATTGGTTTTACAAGATTTATCCGGATAATAAAACATTTCAACATCAACCTGCGTCAAAACAAATACATAAATACAAAAGGTTCAAAGCAGGTCTATTGACAAATTCTAACTCATTGTGCAAGATCTACATCTTTTGCAACATCTGATTGAGTGGAGATTTTTAAGTGGCAAATATCAAATCAGCGATTAAGCGTGCACGTCAAAACGTCAAATTGCGTCAACATAACGCCAGCGCGCGTTCGATGTACCGCACCTACATTAAAAACGTGCTGAAAGCCGTAGAGTCAGGAGATCAAGAAGCTGCGCGTGCTGCTTATACCAAAGCACAGCCAGTGATAGACAAAGCCGCTAATAAAGGCTTAATTCATAAAAACAAAGCAGCACGTATTAAAGGCCGTCTGGTTGCACGTCTTAAAGCTATGGCTGCCTAATCGAGAGTTTCCGTCGCTCTAAGTTCGAAACTACCGAACCGGAATTCCCGGTTCGGTTCCCTAGTGTAGCGCGTTGGAATAATCAGTTGCCTCGATGAGAGGTTTTTCATCATCTGTTATCCTGGTTTCTTGGCTTTGATTTTCTTTTATAAAAGTTGAATAAAAATAACCTCTACCCATTGCTGCTGCAACCCCCTGGAAAAAGCCTAACATACTTAATGGTTGAGCAGGGAACAGTAATGCGGCTAATTTTCTTTGTGACTGCATGTGTATCACTATATCCAATTCCGAGGACATGGCATACACATTTTCCTTGGCTATTTTTTGCTCATTCTCTACTTTTTCTATTTTGCCCTGTAACTCTTTTTCCAAAGAACAAAAAGGCGCCATCATCAATTTGGCAAATTGTTCTGTAATTGCTTTTAAATGTGAGCGATTCACTTCAATGCTGTCGATTGTCGGGTTAGTAAAGCCATTTGTAGTAAAGAGCCATGTGGCCACCTCATTAAGCATGCTATGCCAAGGTAAAGAGGGCAGTAAAAATTTTGTTAGCCAATACCTGTCGTCTTTTACAGAGGAAAAAGCAGCAGCCAGGCACTCAACAAAGAAATTTAATGATTCATTAAAGTACATTATCCGTGCATCCAATTGCTCCTTATAAATCCCTAAACACTCATGACAAAAATCCGATGCCAATTTATATTGTTTTTCTGCTATCTGCAGACGCTCCGCATAATACTCTACAGTTTCACGACCCTTTTCGACATCGCGCCACTCCTTATTGATACTGCGTGCCATGCGATAAGCCAAATTTAAGCCTCTAAAATGAACATTAGTTTGGACTTCAAAGGTTAATTCCTCCAATCTATGCAATTGTTCCATTAAGGTAGTAAGTTGGCCTAATCTCTTGATTACTTGATTATTTTCTCCTGAGTGGCATACATAAATCACTCTGGGCACTGTTCTTGAGTTGAATTGCTCGGGGAAATTTTCTGAGTGGATCAAAGACGAGGATTGCTCCAGACTATGCTGCGGAAGTTCACCCTCCGATTGATTGACCAATATTGCATTGCGGATCAGGGGAAAACCTGTGGCTTTTAATTGCTCCTGCATTGCTTCTTTTGTCGAGGCTTGAAATGCATTGAGCCAATTTGCCTTATCTTTTGAATTGATTGCTTCCTTTTGAGTATCCAGCCAATTTTTGGCTAAAACATGCAGTCTCTTTTTAGCCAATTGAATTTGGCTTTGTAAATCATTTATGGTTAAAAACATCCTTTTATGCTCACTTGTTTGCTTGAGTGACCTTAATCTATCACTCTAAAATGCATACTTCAATCAAAAAAATTCATTCATAACCGGATATTTTAATACAAATTGTTTATTAATAAACAACATGGATTATGTAAAAACAAAGGTCAAGGCAAAAAACATTTTTAATGAGGTGGTTTTTATAAACTAAATGACTGAATTAAAACCATTTTTTAACGAAGAGATTAGGAGATTTCATAAATCCTTTTTTATTTGATATTGATTCCTAAAAAGGGTTGGTCTTTATCAATCCCTCAACACCAACCCAAGCTGGAATCACAAAAAGCTCATGAACTGGAATCTATTCCACAACCTCTACGTTGCCAAAGGTTGTGGAGATAAAGCAATTTTCCCCTCATTGTCTTCTAGCTCGACATGATCCTCGCAATAGGTGCGTCCGATAATTTTACAAAGATTAATTTTATCCTTCCTTGATAAGTAAGAAGCTACTGCTTCCACCATATTTTCAAATCTGTTTTCGCCAGTTTCTTCATAGGGAAGGATATTTTTATTTTCCATTGGAGCATTATCATCAATTTGATAATTATCCACAATGGCCATATAAATACTGTTAAATAACGATTTTGCTTTTTTAATTTTGCCTTGTAAGGTTCTTTCTTCCGAACTTCTTGGTGCTGAAAATAAAGAAAGCGCCCAGCCATACCAACCTCCAAGTCTAGGTTCTTCTTGCTTAGGCTCAATAAAAGAAAAAGCTTTATAACATCCAACTACCTTATTGATTAATTCATCTTTATAAGGCCGATATTTTTCAGGTAAATTGCTATTGATTAATAACCACTCCAGGCGCTGCAGTTTTCTGACAATTGCTTTCACTTCTTCGCAATATTCCCCATCTATTTGAAATAATTTGATTGTCTCTTCAGATAATGCTTCAAGTTCTTGCGGAGGAACTGTCCAATAAAGCTTTACTCCAGGATCTTTTAAATCACGATAGTACACAACGTCTCCTGAAGATTTCCTATGCTCCCGTAAAGGACCAGTACTATGTAAAAAAATCGACTCCATTGGCCCACTACGTCTGGGCACTGTGGGATGTTCACCATATTCTGTAAGGCGTTCAATTTGCTCCTTTGATAATACATAAGACAGCAATGATAAAGCTTGTGTTTTACAGTTTTGTGAAAGAGCTAAACTAGGCCCAAACAATCCCCAGGACAAACGCAACTCAAAAGGTTTTAAGCGAGCTTCCCGCCCTTGTTGTTCCGCTTTAATTTTTTCAGTCGCATAAATCAATCTTGAAAATTGTTCGTGAGGATAAATTCTGGTTTTTTCAGGTGGTTTCCCTTTAATGCCCTGCGTTTCGACAAACTCATTTATTGCTGTTTCCTGATCAGTTGCCATCTGCAAACACTTTTTTTGTAATAACTCAAAATCGTCTTTGGTTAACTCAAAGGTAACCCCGCGCAAACCACATCCCTGATCGAGAAATCTGAGCTCTTCATGTCGCAACATTCCATGATTGCCAATCAAATCAACATCCAGCCCCATTTTTATTTTCAATTGATCTAACCAAGAACTATTACGATTGGTTGTCGGTAATCCATAAAATCCCCAATTATCAACAACCTCCAGCAATTTACTGGTTTCGTCCATTTTTGAAAGCAATAGACAACTGTGCCACAGTGGATTACTCCCTACCTCCTGATCTGTAGTACAAAATGTAACAGCATATTTCATATCACCACCCTCATCGATTTGTATCTAATTATTTGACCTTGATTAAATAGACCTTTTGCCCAAGCCGATTCTTTCATTTTATTGCTGCTTTGCAAATATTTCTGCGTTGCTCATTAACTGCATTATAAACTCCGCTCCTCAAAACGTTTGTACTTTGCCCTAAAAAAATAATCGGCTTAGGCATAAAACCTAACTAACAATTTAAATCTCTAAAAGATTATTTTTAAAATTACAATAAGGCATGGCTACACTTTCGTAAATAGCCAAGATGAGAGCAATCCTTCATGTGTTTAATATAATCGAGGCAACAAATGCAGGCTGGGCCTTGCGGCCCAGAAAAATCGGATAATTGATTAGCAAAATTGAAACATCATCTGTTAAATGGCTCAAAAAGCCGAGCAATGATCTTAACCCAAGTTATTCATTAATTTGGCTTGATTCAACTGCTCATAAGCTCGCTTTGCAGGGATGAAATTGGGATATTGCGTCACCAAACGTTGCAAGATCATTCTGGACAAAACCTCCTCCCCATGATTCCATTCATTTAATGCATCAAAATAAATCATATCAGCGCTTTGGCCATCAAACTTGGGAACATTATTAAATAATACGGGCTCGACATAACTTACTTTACCCTGGGTTTGTGCATCTAATCTTTGCAATACTCTACGGGCCTGTAAACTTCCGTTTTCACTCGCTTGTTGTAATAGCTCACGGCCTTTTTCGGGTAGTCGTTCGCCTGCCGTTCCCTCAATATAATAAGTACCTAATTGATATTGAGCATAAGCATTTTGCTTTTGTGCCAATTTTTGATAAATACTCGCTGACCTTTTATGATCCTTTTCAACACCAAGACCATAATGATACATTCTTGCCAAAGCCAGCATTGCTTTTTCATTGCCTTTATCAGATGCATCCTGGTAATACCGTAAAGCATCTGGAAAATCCAATTTAACACCAACACCAGTTTCGGATAATAAACCGAGGGCATACAAAGCATTCCCATTACCTAAGCTTGCAGCCTTTTTATACCAGACCAAAGCTTGTTGTTCGTTTCTTGGTTGCCCCAAACCATAAAAATACATTCCAGCCAATTGACTCATCGCTTCAGGAGCACCTTTCTCTGATGCTTCTTTAAACAAAGATAACGCTTTGGAGTAATTGACGGGCACGCCCTTGCCATACTCATACATTAAAGCCAAATTATAAGCGCCTAGCATATCTCCTTTTGCCGCAGCATTTTCATAGGCTTTTAGTGCTTGAGCATAATTATCATCTACCGTTTCATAAATAAAACCTAATGCTACATCGGCTTTAGATAAATGTTTCGCTGCTTTTTGATACCAATGTTTGGCCAAATTATAATCAGGTTCTCCTGTTTCACCTAGTTGATAAAATTGGCCTAATAAGTATTGTGCCTCAGGATTGCCTTGTTCTGCCGAAGCAGTATACCAATGTTGCGCGCCAGCAAGATCCGGTGCGGCACCCAATCCTTTTTGTAGCATATAAGCCAATTTTAATTGTGCATATTGATCGCCTTTATCAGCTAAGCCCTGATAAATTTCCTTAGCTTGATTCATTTGTTCAGGAACACTGCTTTGAGATAAATAATAATCTGCCAATACTATCCCCGCATGACTATTCCCTAATTTATAGGATTCAATTAAATTGGGTAAAAAGTCTTCCCCGGATTGTTGCTTGAGTACTGCCAGATTAAAGTCGGCATAGGAAAATTGGGAGTCTGCTGATTGCTTCAGCAAATCCAATCCTTTTTCCTTATCCTGTGCGACCCCTTTTCCTTCTGTTATGTAAGTACCCAATATAAACTGACTTACGGGATTTTGTCCGGCTTGTTGATACCAGTACATGGCCTTGGCTGGATCAGCTGTTATTCCTATACCACGGTCATAGAGCATACCGAGTAAAAGAGCGGCGTTCTCATTACCTGTTTCAGCTTGCTCTTCGGCTACTTTAAATGCTTGTTCCTGCTTTTGCCTGTTATCATCCATCGCATTATAAAATGCCAATGGCAACAATGCCTCTGCCACTTTATTCTTCACAGCACCTTGGTATAACTTTCTTATTAAGGCAATTTTTTGTTTTCTGACATCTACACTTAAACCATTGTTGTAGTCTCTTGCCAAATATTCTGCCAACTCATATTCTGCCGGCCCATAATCATTGGCAGCTGAAAGATAAAGCATGGCCATAGCTTGCTCATCATTTGCTTTAATATACTCTTTTCCATCAGGACCAACGATCCCCTGGCGCAATATCCTTGCCAATACGTATTGTGCTCTCTTATTCCCTTTGAATGCGGAATCAGTCAGCCAATTTAATGCTTGTTGGTAATCATTTTCGTCTTTACCGCGTTTCAGATAAAGTATTCCCAAATTATATTCAGCACCTAAGTGCTTTTGTTCTGCGGCATTCTCATAAAAAATAATAGCCGAAGCATCATCTTGCATTAAACCAATCCCATATTGAAACAATTGACCAATTTCAAATTGAGTTTGGGCATTTCCAAGTATTGCCCTGAAATACAAATAATTAACCACAGACATATAATTGACAGTCCGTTTCCAATCTTCTGTCCAAATGTCCATCAAATCAAAACTACCAACTTCACTATCATCATAATTCGCGTCGGCATAAGGAACTGGCAAGTTGAGCTTTTGTACAACAGGACTATTGGCCCTCTCCAGAGCTTCTACGAATGGGTTAAGTCTGTAAGTTGGATAAGCCCATTGATTTGATTGAAACTCCACTTGTTTACTGATTAAAGCATCATAGTAATTGCTTATAGGAATATTATTAGGCTGAGTCAACTCAAATTGCGGTTTGAAAATATCCTGACGAGAGATGGTTTCAAGCTTAGGTGCTTGATTATAGCTATTATTTCTCAAGGCAGACGGATTATTCCATGGGCTAAATATACCATTCATCTGGTAAGCCGTCTCTTCCAATTTATCCGTTCTGTCATTACTTAGCCATAATGCAGCTTGGGCAAGAACAGGAGGCTCTGCATTTTTCTTCTCATTTTCTGCTGCTTTAAGAGTCCATTGTTTAGACAATTCCTCATCAGCCGCTACGCCAATCCCTTTTTGATATAAATTGGCTAATTCTTTTTGGGCTTGAACAGAACCATTCTGAGCTGCTTTTAGTACCAATAAAAAACCTGTTTTTGGATCATAAACTGGACTTTTATCTTGTAAATAAATATGGGCTAATTCAAGAGTAGCTTCTGTACTCTGTTTCGCGGCCTTATTAAGCCATTGAATAGCCTCATCGTATTGATTTTGCATTAAAGCCAATTTACCCAACTCAAGCATAGCTGGGGCATATTGTTCTGAAGCTGCTTTATTTAATAATTCGACGCCCTTGGAAGTATCCTTGGCAACCATTTGTCCGGCTACATAAAATCTGCCCAATTCTGTTAAAGCTTTTGGATCTCCATTTTCTGCTGCTTTATTCAGCCAAATGATTCCTAATTTTTTATTACCCGCATGCTTACTCTCTAAGAAATACTCTGCTAAGGTGTATTGAGCAATAGGATTACCATTTTTTGCTGCATCAATATAATAACGTCTCGCGATATCTGTATTTTTCTTGACGCCAACTCCATATAAATAAGCTGCCGCCATAAACATTTGTGCGCTTACATCTCCCACCGCGGCTGCTTGCTTAAACCAACGAGCAGCTTCTTCCCGATTTTTTTCATGGAGCAAACTGTATTTGGCCATAAGCAGGACAGCAGGTAAATAGCCTTTTTCCGCTGATTTGGTAAAGTAGCGCATCGCAACACGATTGTTTTTTAACTGTCCATATCCATAGAGATAAAGTCGCCCTAAATAATATTCGGCAACAGCATCCTGACCTGATTTAATGATTAGGGGTTCAGCTGCTTCATTATAATTGCCTAATCTATAAGCATTGAACGCATCATTGGCAAAAGCCTGTTGGCCAGCTGACACGACTAAAACACACACCCAAGGTACTAGTGATTTCATGAAGATTCCCCTCTTTTCATGGCCATTTATACACCGGGTATAATGCCATAATGCACCACTTGACTAACTGCCCCATTTCTCGTATTGCTGTCTACTATCCAAAAATTACCTTTATTATTCAAACCAAATTTGACATTAACATATTCGCATACTTTAATCACATCAGCACAATCCAGTATTTTTCCATAGGACTTTTTGCCATCACCCAAGGTACAGATGAACTTCACTTCCTTTTCACCTGTGGCCAAAACAGCCCAGGAATTCCCTCTGATAGAGTGATTTAGCCAATAGGAATATAAACTTTCCTTATCATGCATCTGATATAAGCTAACGGTTTCTGGCAATGTATTATAAATAAAATACATCGACTGCAAGGCCCCTTCCTTCCCTGGAAGAAGAGTCAATACCTTTAAATTTTGCTGATAGCCAACAGCAGTACAACCGAGAGGAAATTTTCCGTTATCTTTTTTCTCTGCCTTATCTTCGGCGGTTGCTTTATTGGATTTGGCGGCATATGCCGACATATTTAGTGCACCAGTTAATAGAATCACAACGATTGCAGTTATCAAGCTTCGGCTTTTTAGGTTCATTTTTTATTCTCACTATCATTTAAAGGACGTACAATCACCTTAGTCCCCATAAAATTGTTACGCTCACTGGACAACTCTACAAAATTTTCGTTTAACCACTTGGCATCCTGGATAAACATACGCACACAACCATGACTAGCCCTTACCCCCGGGATATCATCAGAACCATGTAGAGCAAACCCTTTATGAAAATACATGCAATAGGGCATTTTGGCACCGCCTCTGCCTATAGGAAAAACATCTGAAGTACAACGAACATTTTCCTTGCTGAATACACGGAAAATTCCTGTCAAAGTACGACAGACTTTATTGGAATCAGAGCATTTATCACTTCCAGAAGAAATAGGTCCCCACCATACTAAATTGCCCTGAGCATCATAGGCGCCCCAAGCCAGCTTCTCTTGATCCACGATAATTTGTTTTTCATTTTCACTCTCGATTTTAAGTGGGAAAGGAGAGACATCAAAAATATTGATGTTGGCTAAATTCTTTGGTACAGCGATTTCTCTGCCTGACCAAAGGTAGTTATAAGTACGATTGACTCTTTGCACAATGTCTCTTTGGACAGGATCAGGGAATAATTTTTCCCAACTTTGTCCCCCGGTTACCTTAATACATTCATATTGAGGATAAGCACATAATGCCGATCCATAAAAATGCCCGGCATTAAGTACAGTCACCATTGACATCATGAACGTTGTTAATAGTATTTTTTTCATGGTGCCGCCCCCTTATGCCTGATTTTTATAATTTATGCAAAATTTGTGCTAAAAATGAAATGCCACTCTTTTTATCTTTTTTCGGTTATTTTTAATTTAAGTTTAGACCCATACAAAAAAAAATTGAAATTATTGCTATATTTAAATTAGCATTGACTGGGTTGAACACTCATGAGTCCTTTAAAAAGTAAAATTAAAACAAAGTCTTTCAACAAATTAACAAAAACTCAAGACATTACCAACACGATTGAAAGATTATTTACAAACTCTCAAGACAGCATCATTGTTTTTAATCAACAAGGCAAAATTATTGCTATTAATGAAAAAGCTGCTGCTTTATTTAAAAAAAGCCCTGACAAACTAATTGACAAACCGATTTGGAAACTATTTAAGTTAAATAGCTTCGCCATTAAGAGGCAATTTATTCAAGCAAAGAGGTGTTTTCTTTTAGCCAATGAGGGGATAGCCCAGCAATTCACTTGGCTTGAAAGCAAAGCACAAAAACCAGTGCTTGCATACCATATCCTGTTCAATAAAACAGAAATAGAAAACACATCAATCATTTTTACCAAACTTACCGATATTCTAAAATCGAAAACCATAGAATGGATTTTATGGTCTTTAACTAAAATAAGTAACCACCAAGAAATCAATGAAATTATTGATCAAATTCTACAATTAACCAGTGATGTTTTTGCAGCGGATTATACTTCTGTATCTTTAATAAACAACCAGCAAATTGCAAGAACAATAAGCTACTATAAATTTGGAAAGAAAGAAGAGAACATTAGTTTTTCTTTAATCAATACACCCTGCGCTAAAGTAGTCCAGAAAAAAACTATCTGTTATTTTAATGACGTTCAAAAGCAATTTCCAAACGATAAATTATTGAAAAGGATGAAAATCAATACCTATCTCGCAGGCCCAATTACAAATCCCCAGGATGAGGTGATTGGTATAATGACTATCCTGTGTAAACGCAAAGTCGAATTTGACACACTGAATAATACCTTGTTTGGTTTGTTTTTAAACCGAATCAATTCGGAGATTGAGAGACTGATAAACCTTAGAAAATTAGAGTTTCTGGCGAGTATACCCCAGCAAAACCCTAATCCAATCATAAGGATTCTTCTCAATGGGGATGTCGTATTCACTAACGATGAAGGGAAAATCATTTTAAACTACTGGATAAAATTATTTAAGGGACTTCCAGTAGAGTTATTAAAAGAAGCACAAAGAATTCAGAAATCCAATCAAAGCACAAGAATTGAAATGGAAATTGAGGATAAAATCTACTTATTCACACTTGTCTGGATTGACGAATTTAATCAAATCAATATTTACGGGACTGATATAACCCAGCTCAAGAATACGCAAAACGCTATGTTAAATCTAACCCGCAGAGATACTTTAACTCAAATCGCAAATCGACAATATTTTGAAGAAAAACTAATTGAAAAAATATATGAGCATCATCTGAAAGAAAAAAGCCTGGCATTATTATTAATTGATTTAGATAACTTTAAAATTGTTAATGATACATTAGGACATCCAACAGGAGACAAACTACTGATGGCTGTTACCAATAGAATGGCCCGATGCCTAAGAGCAAATGATTTTATTGCCCGCCTTGGAGGAGATGAGTTCATCGTCCTTCTTGACCAATGCAATACGGAGACCGCATTTAAGGTTGCGGAAAAGATTATTAACGTACTCGACAAACCTTTTCAATTTGATGAATATCATATGACAATCACAGCCAGTATTGGCATTGCCATCTATCCTGAAACAAGTGAAATAGCCAGTGACTTACTAAAGTATGCCGATATTGCAATGTACCAATCCAAAAAAACAGGTAAAAACAAGTGCACTGTGTTTTCAAAAAACTTACACTACAAGGAAAATCAAAGAAATGAAATTCTCAAAAAAGACATAGAATTAGCAGCATTAAAAAGAGAACTCTATATAGATTACCAACCCCAAATTGACTTATCCGATAACACAATAGTTGGAATTGAAGCTTTATTACGATGGTCACACCCTACTCTGGGTTTAATATTACCTGCTGAGTTTATTCCCATAGCAGAGCAAACAGGGTGTATACATACCATCAGTCAATGGTTTATAGAACAGACATTACTTGATTACTCCCAGTTTCAGCAATTAAGTTCAAACATCAAATTGTCGATAAATGTTTCCTTAAGTCAATTAAATGACACGCGATTTACTAAAATATTGTGTGATAGTTTACTGCAAAATAATTTAAGCAAGAGCAAGATCATTTTAGATATATCAGAACGAATGATTGCCCCACACTTTATTCAAATATCAAAAAAATTAAAACAAATACATCATATTGGAATTAATATAAGCTTGGATAATTTTTGCTGCCCACAAATTTCCCTTCCTGAATTGCTGTCATTACCACTTGATTATCTCAAAGTAGATCAACGATTATTAATAGGCATAGAGGGAAAAATCAAATTACGTAAATTATTATCAGGAATAATCAATTTAACTAAAGATCTTGATATTAAAATTATTCAAAAGGGTATTGAAACTGCAGAACAGCATGAAGTGATTAAATCTTTAGGATGCCAATACGCACAAGGATATTTTTACTGCAAACCTGTTGCCTTAAATGATTTACTGCCACTTATAAAAAAAACCATCCACTAAGTAATTAATAATTCAACCTAATTTTATGGCATCAAACGCAATAATCTTATAAGATTCTAACTGTTTTGAACCATTACTTAGATAGTTTTTCGTCATAATCAGGACTTACGAAAAACTCCAAGGTCAAGGCAAAAACTATTTTTAATGAGGGAGTTTAGATAAACTAAATCACCGAATTAAAAACATTTTTTAACATAGAGATTGGGGTTTTTCGTAAGTCCTGATAATTAATTGACTTAAATACTTGATAAAAGAATCATACATTGCAATGGAAGTTAACTTATGCCTTTTTGTTTTTCCAACCAACCAAATATTTTAAATAACAAACTTATTCTAAAAATACTTGTGCTTATTCTCTTCTTTAGTAATTCGAGCCTTGCGAAAACAATCAATTATCCATGGACAGTCTCCGCAAGCTTGGGGTATGTCAATTATCAATACGTACACGAAGGCGACCATATTACCGCAACAGGTCGGTTTGCAATAGGAAAAGATTTGTTGATGAAAGGCCCCTTTTTATTTGGACTTGAATTAGGTTTACAAAGTGGGAATCAAATGCGACTGCAAATGACGGAAGAAGAGGTCGATGCCCTCGGAGGACTTTTGGTACAAACCACCTTGAAACCTATGGTTGATGCATTAGCTACAATCCGTATTACCCCTGAATTTACCGCCCCTTTGTTTCTACAACTGAAAGCAGGAACTGCCTACAGGCAATGGCAAATGGATAGAGACACGATCAATGACATCTCTCAACTTGCAGGCGAAATAATGGCTGGATGTGGTTATACAATTACACCAAATGCCAGTATTACCCTATCGTATCAAGGTTTATTTGGAGACAAACCAAATTTCACTATTGATCTGGAAAGTGGCATTGGCCATGTACAAAAGATTCCTGTTCAACACGCCATTTTGTTAGGTATTGTTTTAATGATTTAACTCATTTTTCTAATAGATCTCTTGCATAACCTGCTTATTTTGTTTTAGGGCAAGGTACAAACGTTTTGAGGACTAGGATTTACAAGCAGTAAATGAGCACCGCAGAAACGCTTACAACGCAGCGGTAAAATAAAAGAGACAAGTGAGCATACAGTGGGATATAAAGAATGATACATCGAAATAAAGTTCTTAATAGCATTTTATTAATCTTATTCACATCACAGATAGCATTTGCCAAAAGCAATCCGGCCTCGCAAGCCTATGTGGACGGTAAGGTATCTGAATTAAAAAATGAATTAACCAACAAAATCAACAGTATCCCCTCTGGACCTCAAGGACCTAAAGGAGATAAAGGCGAGGCTGGCCCTAAAGGAGACAGAGGGGAGACAGGACCACAGGGATTACCCGGACCGAAAGGAGACCAAGGGGAGGCAGGACCTCAGGGATTACCCGGACCGAAAGGAGACCGAGGGGAGACAGGACCACAGGGATTACCCGGACCGAAAGGAGACCGAGGGGAGGCAGGACCTCAGGGATTACCCGGACCAAAAGGAGACCAAGGGGAAGCAGGACCTCAGGGATTACCTGGTCCAAAAGGAGATCGAGGGGAGGCAGGAGCGCAGGGATTACCCGGACCGAAAGGAGACAAAGGAGAAACAGGAGCAGTAGGTCCACAAGGTATACCAGGACCTAAAGGCGAAGCAGGAGATGACGGCCAAGGTGTGCCTGCAGGCGGTGAAACCGGTCAAGTCCTTGCTAAATCAAATGACCTCGATTTCAATACCATGTGGGTTGACCCGGCAAATTCCGGTATTAGGCGGCAATTAGGCGATAAAGCTCTTGGCGGTACAGTAATTTATGTTAATGCGCTAGGGACCCATGGGCTTGTAGTAGCAAATTCAGATCAAGTTAATTCAAGCACATGGTGGGATGCTCAAGATTCCATAACCAATCCTGCCCACTTTGACAATGAAGGTAAATTATATTCTGACTGGAGGCTTCCTAGCCGCTTTGAATTGAATTTAATTTATATGATGCGTGATGAGCTGGGAAATTTTTTGGCAGGCAATTACTGGAGCTCGATTGAAAAATCATCGGCAAACAGCTGGGTATTTAATTCTAAAACAGGGGAAATTAAAGACATTGCCAAAAATAAAACAGCTGCTGTCCGTGCTGTAAGAGCCTTTTAAGTATGGCAAAACTTCAATTTTGCTCAAGGATGAAAATGTTCATGAATTCGCTTTGCCAACTGCTCGCTGATTCCCTGGACTTTACAAATTTCTTCCAGTGGCGCTTTAGCCAATTCTCGCAACCCGCCAAAACGCTGCAGCAACGCTTGACGTCGTTTCGCACCAACACCCTCTATACTTTCAAGAGTGGATTCAACACGTGTCTTCTGTCTTTTCTTCCTATGGGCAGTAATAGCAAAACGATGCGCTTCATCACGAATATGTTGTAAAAGATGAAGCGCTTTCGAGTCCTCTGGCAAAACAAATTCTCTGTTTTCATTAACCAGTATCAATTTCTCCCATCCCGCCTTTCGTGAAGGCCCCTTGGATACACCCAATAGAGTAATATCTTCCACACCCAGAGAAGTTAAAACTCGTTTTACAATAGAAACCTGACCCTTACCTCCATCAATAATCAAAACATCTGGCAATAATTGAGCATCAATCAGTCTTTTAAATCGGCGAGTAACTGCCTGTTCCATTGCTGCGTAATCATCCCCTGGAGTAATACCCTCTATGTTAAATCGCCTGTATTCACTGGGGCGAGGGCCTTCTGTATCAAATACAACACAAGATGCAACAGTTGCTTCACCTTGAGTATGGCTAATATCAAAACACTCCATTCGCTCTATATTTTTATCAAGCGCAAGCAATTGCTTTAATGCCTGATATCTTGATCTTATCGTAGAATGTTTGCTGACATATTCTGCTACTGAAATTCGTAAATTGTTCACTGCAAAATCCATCCATCTCGATTTGACTCCTCTTGGATTGACTTGAATTTTACAGGATTTGCCTCGTCGCTGGGACAAAATATATTCTAATGAACGACTCTCTGTTATCGATTGATTAGTAATTATCAAATCCGGAATTCTTTCTGATGTATCCAAATAATAAAAACCAATAAAGGCTTCAAAAGTCTGCTGCCAAAGTGAGTTGGCATCCAATTCTTCATCTAATACTGCATAAGGCACTGTAGGGAAATAGCTTTGACTATTCAGTACTTGTCCTTCACGAATAGTCACACACTGAATACATGCGAAACCAGGGCGTACTTCTATTGCGATCACATCAGCATCACCACGTAACTGGACAACTCCTTGTTGTTCTTGAATTAAGCGCAAATTTTTTATCTGATCACGCAAAACAGCAGCTTCTTCGAAATTTAATTGATTCACCGCTTGTTTCATTCGTTCGGCAAGTTCATCAAGAATTATTTGACACTTCCCCTGTAAAAATCTTATGGCATCCTCTACAGACAATTTGTAGTTTTCAGGAGAAATATAATGAACGCAAGGCGCGGTACACCGTTTTATTTGATATTGTAAACAAGGGCGAGAACGGGCTTTAAAATAACTGTCTCTACAATTGCGAATTTTAAATATTTTTTGAATCGTGACTATTGTTTCTCTTACGGCAGCTACCCCAGGATAGGGGCCAAAAAAATTACCGGAGGGCGGCTTCTTTTTACTTCGGTATAACTCAATTCTTGGAAAATCTGGATGATTTGATAGATGAATATAAGGATAGGATTTGTCATCACGCAACAAAACATTATATTTTGGCCTTAATGCTTTAATTAAATTACTCTCTAATAATAAGGCCTCTGTCTCTGATCTTGTCACAGAAATTTCTATGGATTTGATTTGGCTTACCAGTGCTCGTGTCTTAACTCCTGTATTTTGTTTACTAAAATAGCTGTTGACTCTTTTTTTAAGATTGGCTGCTTTCCCCACATATAGTACGGTGCCTTCCTCGTCTAACATGCGGTATATACCCGGCTCACTTGGGAGTTTCGTTAAAAATAAAGCGAGTTCAGCGGAAAGCTGTAAGTCATTCATGAAATTAACATCTAATCATCTTGTGACAAATCATTGGGGTGTTCAATAATGCGGTGCTTCATAGCCAAATAAGTAAGCTCCACATCATTTTTAATCCCCAATTTT
Source organism: Legionella sp. PATHC039 (assembly GCF_026191275.1). Taxonomy (NCBI): domain Bacteria; kingdom Pseudomonadati; phylum Pseudomonadota; class Gammaproteobacteria; order Legionellales; family Legionellaceae; genus Legionella; species Legionella sp. PATHC039. Next base: position 3,051,542 of record NZ_JAPHOP010000001.1, on the reverse strand, counting down.
TCAAACATCCTATACCGATAACCATTGATGGTTTTACTACTTAAAAATAATCTATCAGCAATGTCTTGTACATTCATGCCGCTCGTAATCATCAACATGACTTGCATTTCTCTTTCAGACAATAAATCAAAGGGGGAATCCTGAGGCTCCTGAAGACTATTAATTGCCATTTTTTGTGCAATCTCGGCACTAAGATATTTCTCACCTTTAGCCACTTTACGAATTGCAGCAGCCATTTCTTCAGCCCCTGATTCTTTAGTAAGGTATCCCATAGCACCTAATTGCAATACTCGAGTAGGGAGAGGATCTGAGCAAATAGCTGTAACGGCTATGACTTTAATATTTGGGTTTGTTTTTTTTAAACGACGCGTCACTTCCCACCCATCTATCCCAGGCATTTTCATGTCTAATAATACGACATCAGGGGAGTGGGTTTTCACATAAGCTAAAGCCTGCTCCCCACTTTCAGCATCTGCAACCACATCAACATCCGACATATCTTCAAGCAATCGTCGAATGCCCATTCTAACCAATGCATGGTCATCAACAATTAATACTTTAATCAAATAATGCTCCTTGACCAACCAGTCAATGAACAAACTGTGTTGGTCGATGTTAACAAGACTCGATAATCATTACAATACATAGTCACTCTAATCCACAAGTCCAGCTGTCTTACAAAATAACAAACTAACAAGCCCTTATATGAATATTTGGATTATCCGGATCCACATCAAAATACGGTGGAAATTCACCTAACTCTCGCGCACGATCCATGAATTTACCCATGTCAGAAAGCACGAAGTCGTATAAATTTTGATAGCTGTCAATAACGAAATAAACCGGTTGTAGCCGGTCAATCCGATAAGGCATTCGAAAAGCCACCACTGGATCAAATAAAATTCGCACAGGAATATCACTTTCCACACAATATACCGTTTCACTAATAGAAGATAAAATTCCCCCGCCGTATGCTCTAAGCCCTTTAGGCGTTTTAATCAATCCAAACTCTACAGTAAACCAAAACATTCTTTGCAATAAAGGCCAATCCTGTTCAGGAAAAGTTAATACCTTACATGCGTAATCATGGACAAATTCAGCATAGACTCTATCGGTTAACATAGGACAATGACCAAAAAGCTCATGAAAAATATCAGGTTCTTGAACATAATCCAATTCTTCTTCACTTCGAATAAAAGTCGCCGCAGGAAAATATTTTTCTGCTAATAATTCAAAAAACTCCCTGGCTGAAATTAAAGCAGCAACTGGCGCTACTTGCCATCCCGTTTTGGCCTTTAATCGCTCACTTACTTCTGGAAGTTGTGGAATAGTCGAGGAGTTAAGTCCTAAAGTCTGTAATCCAGACAGAAATTCATCACAAGCTCTTCCTGGCAATAACTTGAGTTGTCTCTCAAATAAAATATTCCAAATTCTATTTTCTTGTGCCGAATAATCGACTAAACCCTGAGCATCAGGGACATGTGCGACATACCGGCTACTAAACTCCATAATCTCTCCTTCACTCATCTCATTCAAAAATCAATAACCAGGGATAATAATATTTATTTGTATTTGGGGTCAGCCTATTAAAGTCAACGAGAATTTTTACCTAAAAGTTGCTTTATTTTGAGTATACATCTAAGCCAATACCCTGTTTGAGATTGGCATTATTATGATGATCACTAAACTCTCTAACTTGTTTTAGTAATTACCTAACAGTAAACTAAATGTCAACATGATTACCATTATCTTTTTGAGATGCCCTCTAACAATGGAAAGCAATAAGTAACTTTCCGATATGGCCAAAATTACCAACTGGTTTATGTGAGGTAACGTAACTAGGGCATCATAAAACGATAACTTAATCTGTTAACCCTTATATATTAATTATTACTTATTTTACAGATTCTGCTATAGAATTTATTACAGAAATTACTCATTGGAATACACAAAATGACAATAGCTATCTTGTCTACCGGAGATGAAATAATACATGGCGATACTCTAAATACCAATGCGCATTACATTGCTCATGCCCTTTGCTCTGAAGGCTTACCTCTTGGATTACAAGTGGCCTGTAGCGATAAGGAAAATGAGATGATAGATAGCCTAAACTTCCTGACGGAACACCATGATATTCTAATTTTAATTGGTGGGCTTGGTCCAACGAAGGATGATATTACTCGCTTTGCTTTGGCTAAATTCACCAAAGAACCTCTTATTCAACATGCTGACGCTCTGAATCATATAGAAAAAAAAGCAAACATAGCCAAAATATCATTGAATCAAGGCAATTTGCAGCAATGCCTCTTTCCAGCCAATGCACGACTTTTTCCTAATCCTTATGGCACAGCCATGGGATGTTCTTATTCATGGAAAGGTAAAGTTTTTATTCTATTGCCTGGGCCTCCTCGTGAATGCCTTCCAATGTTTAATCAGGATGTACTGCCGTTATTATTGCAAACATCCAGGCATAGCAATAAACAAATTCTGCGCTGGCGAGTTTTTGGCTTGGCTGAAAGTGAAATAGCTCAAATCCTTGAAGAAGCTCTGGAAGGTTTAGACTGTCAGACGGGGTACCGATTGGAAACGCCTTATCTGGAGTTTAAGGTTCGCTGCAAAAGAGAATTGATTGAAAAAATAACATCAATAATAGACCCCATTTTAGCCCCTCACATTATATCATCACTTGAAACCAAAGCATCTGATCAATTGAGAAGCCTAATCTTAAAGAATAATGAACCAATAACTATTATTGATGAGATTACTGGAGGATTATTGCAATCCCTATTGGTAAGACCAGAAAACTACCATTTATTAAATTTTCATAATCTTAACAGGACCAAATTATATTTTCATTGCAGTGGATTAGAAGATTATTGGTCACAACAAGCCCCCCAAGGCACTACCAAATTAATCATTCACTACAGCAATCAAATGCAAGAGGGTCGTGAAACACATCAGATTCCTTATCGAAGTGCTATGGTTGTGCATTATGCCGCTGAATGGCTAAGCTTCAGACTCTTTCATCTCATCAATCAATTGCATTAAAGCGTAGCAAAGTTCTTGTGTTCCCTTACTCTCTATAGCGGAAATAGAAAATACTTTGTCTTTCCACTTCAAGCCTTTTATTATGGATTGAATTTTTTCTTCTCTTTCCTTTTCATCAGGTAACATATCGATTTTATTTAAAACCAACCATCTGGGTTTGTTGAGCAGATCGGGATTATATTGAGTCAACTCATTAAGAATTGCTTTCGCATCAGCGACAGGATCACTCCCATCCAAAGGCGCAATATCAATAACATGCAACAAGACACAGGTACGTGAAAGATGTTTTAAAAACCGATGCCCCAATCCTGCTCCTTGAGCCGCGCCTTCTATAAGACCTGGGATATCCGCCATGACAAAACTCTTATAGGGTGAAACGCGGACCACCCCTAAACCAGGATGTAAGGTTGTAAATGGGTAGTCAGCCACTTTGGCTTTTGAACTGGAGACGGCTCTTATTAAAGTAGACTTTCCTGCATTGGGAAGCCCTAACAGACCTACGTCTGCTAAAACTCGGAGCTCCAAACGCAAATTTCTGGATTCACCCGGGCTTCCGGGTGTTGTTTGTCTAGGTGATCGATTCACACTGCTCTTATAGCGAGTGTTACCCAAACCATGAAACCCACCCTGAGCAATCAGCACGGGAACACCTGGTTGACTGATATCAGCTAACAATTCACCTGTATCGGCATCATAAACCATAGTACCGACTGGCACTTTGATGATTAAATCCTCTCCTTTCTTCCCAGTACAATTTCCACCCATCCCTGATTGTCCATTCTCTGCTTTGTATTGACGAGTATAACGAAAATCAATCAAGGTATTTAAATCGCTGCTCGCCTCAAAATAAATACTGCCTCCATCACCCCCATCACCCCCGTCAGGGCCACCACGAGGAATAAATTTTTCTCTCCTGAAGCTTAAGCAACCATTCCCTCCTTTTCCGGCTTCAACTTTAATAAGTGCTTCATCAACGAATTTCATGCCTAACCTTAGACTAAAATAGGACTTACGCAAAATTCCAAGCTCGAAGCAAAAAATATTTTCAATGAATGCGTTTAGATAAGCTAAGTGACTGAATTGAAAATATTTTTTAGTAAAGAGATTGGGATTTTGCCTAAGTCTGTAAAAAAAAACCCCGTTTCCGGGGTTAAACAAAACGAATTATGATGCCATTGGGTAATAGCATTGTTTCAGCTTAACTCGCAGCTTCTTCTCGTTGCTCCGGTAATATAGTGACATACTTACGATTTTTTTCACCCTTGGTAGTAAACTGTACTAACCCCTCTACCAACGCATACAAAGTATGATCTCGACCACAACCAACACCAGGTCCAGGATGAAAACGTGTGCCACGCTGCCTTACAATGATTTCACCGGCATTTACAAATTGACCACCAAAACGTTTCACACCGAGGTACTTTGGATTCGAGTCGCGGCCATTACGAGTACTACCACCTGCTTTCTTATGAGCCATTGCTATCTCCTCTTATTTACCAATCGCAGTGATTTTAACTTGCGAATAATATTGTCTGTGCCCCATTTGTTTCATATGGTGCTTACGTCGACGAAATTTAATAATTTTAACTTTTTTGTGACGACCATGATCAAGCACTTCAGCCTTTACAGTTGCTTTAGCAACAAAAGGTGTGCCACAAGTGACCTTATCACCATCCACTAGCATTAATACTTCCGAAAATTTAATTTCATTGCCAACATTTTCAGGCAGCATTTCAATTTTTAAAACGTCACCTTCTTTCACGGTATATTGCTTACCGCCAGTTTTAATTACCGCATACATAACTATTCTCCAATTCGCCTGATTGGCTATCACAATTCCAACAAAGTGCCATATTCTATGAAATTATGACTATTACTTCAAGTTCATTTTAAAATATTGTATACTTCACCACCCTTTACCGATTGACTTAATGTTTTTGAGGCTTTCGAGTAAATTTTAATCTGGTCGCGGATTAATTAGGAGCTATAGTCATATTTAAGATAGTGCCTAGAGGGAACCCTTAAATTTTTGGAGTTTTTATAATGTCAACTATTCAATTAGAAGCACAATCAAGAACGGATATGGGGAAAGGTGCGAGCCGCCGCCTACGTCGTCTTGAAAATAAAGTTCCTGCTGTCATATATGGCGGAAGCAAAAAACCTATGGCAATCCATTTTAGCCACAATAAAGTGATTAAGGCATTGGAAACAGAAAGCATTTATTCCAGCGTTTTTGACATCACAGTAGATGGCAAAGTAGAGCACGTTATTTTGAAAGCCTTGCAACGCCATCCCTACAAACCAATCGTGTTACATATGGATTTACAACGCGTTTCCAGTAAAGACATTCTGGTTAAATTAGTACCTGTTCACTTCATAAATGAAGAACAATCTCCAGGAATTAAAGCTGGCGGTATTGTTCAACATACCATGACTCAAGTTGAAATACGTTGCCAGGCAAAAGATCTGCCTGAATTTATTGAAGTGGATATGTCTAAGGTAGGTATGGATGATGTAGTTCACTTATCGGATTTAAAACTTCCAAAAGGCGTTCAGCTGACAGTGGATGTAGCCGATGGTAGTCATGATGCTCCTGTGGTGAGTATACATGCCGCTAAAGTAAGTTCAACTGAACTGGAAGAAACACCTGAAGTTCCAGCATCGGCTGTACCGACTACAGATCAAGGGGAAAGTGCTGAATAAGCACTTCCCTGTTATATTTATGCGAATACTCAGAGCTTAATCCAGAGTATTTGCATAAAATCTAGTGCTAGAATAGTCAACTCAAATCCGCTTAATTCAAATTTTATAGAAAATCTATGGCCATTAAACTAATTGTCGGTTTACGCAATCCCGGATCGGCTTATGAACAAACCAGACACAACGCAGGTGCGTGGTTAGTGACCGCTTTGGCCCAAAGACATAATTCGCATTTTAAGATTGATAAGAAAATGCAAGCGGAATTAACTGAAATTGATATTAACAACCACCCATGTCGACTAGCGCTTCCTTTGACTTTTATGAACCATAGTGGTCAGACAACAAGAATAATCAGTCAATTCTATAAAATTGAACCCGGTGAAATATTAATTGTTCATGACGAGTTGGACTTACCTGTTGGACGAATCAAATTAAAAACAGGTGGTGGCCATGGTGGGCATAATGGTTTGAGAGACATCACTGCTCAATTGGGAACAGGTGAGTTTCATCGATTACGTATAGGGATAGGTCATCCTGGACATAAAGATCTAGTCCATCAATACGTACTCAGCAGGCCTTCTATGCACGACAGGCAACAAATTTATGATGCAATAGACAGAGGTATAGCGATAATACCTATAGTATTGTCAGGGGATATGGCCCGAGCAATGAATCAAGTAAACGCTTAACATAATGAGGTATGACTCATGGGATTTAAATGTGGAATAGTAGGATTGCCCAATGTAGGGAAATCGACTCTTTTTAATGCATTGACTAAGGCTGGGATAGAAGCGGCCAATTACCCATTTTGTACCATTGAGCCCAATGTAGGTATCGTCACCGTTCCTGATTCAAGATTGGATAATTTAAGCGACATAGTCAAGCCTCAGCAGGTGATTCATGCCACCATGCAATTTGTTGACATTGCGGGATTGGTAAAAGGCGCTTCCAGTGGAGAAGGATTAGGAAATCAATTTTTGGCCAATATTAGAGAAACAGACGCTATTGCTCACGTCGTTCGCTGCTTTGACAACTCGGACGTTGTTCATGTGGAGGGGCGAGTTGACCCCTTAAGTGACATAGAAGTGATTAATACAGAACTGGCATTAGCGGATATGGAGACATTGGAAAAATCGCTATTAAAAGTAGGGAAAAACAGTAAAAGTGGAAATAAAGAAGCCATTTTTGAATTAAAAACTCTGGAAAAAATTAAAGCACATCTTGATGCCGGATATCCTGTAAGAACCCTTGAACTTACCCCTGAGGAAGAACAGGTTAGCAAACGCCTTTTTCTTTTAACGGCCAAACCAGTACTTTACATAGCCAATGTCGATGATAACGGCTATGAGAATAACCCGCTCCTGGCTAAAGTTCAGGCTCTGGCTTCCCAGGACAATGCCAGCATAGTAGCCCTTTGTGCAGCAACAGAAGCCGAGCTGGTTGAGCTGGATGAAGAAGACAGACAAGAGTTTATGGTTGATTTGGGGCTTAGTGAACCTGGATTAAATAAAGTGATCCGTGCAGGGTATGAATTGCTGGGATTGCAAACCTATTTCACCGCAGGAGTGAAAGAAGTAAGAGCCTGGACAATACGCAAAGGCGCCACAGCACCGCAAGCTGCCGGAGTCATTCATACCGACTTTGAGAAAGGATTCATCCGCGCGGAAGTGATTTCTTACGATGATTTTATTCGCTTTGGCGGAGAACAAGGTGCCAAAGAAGCTGGAAAATTGCGGCTTGAAGGCAAGGAATATATTGTCTGTGACGGAGACGTCATGCATTTTCGCTTTAATGTTTAATCATTAGTATTCTGCAAGTGGTGATTTTTCAAGAATTGAACCAAAGAGACTCGAGCCTCTATCGTTTCATCATTACGAGTGGCCAAAGCATTGAAGCAAGTGGAAGTAAGCTATAGGCATGTGTCTTACTAATCTTATACCACACTTACTGTTGCTTAGCTTGCGATAGCTCGAACCGACGCCGGGTCAACAGAAGATAAACGACTTGGTAGAAAATGAATAGCAAACCAACTCCCTGTGCGTAAATTAACCTCAATGAGGACAGTGTGGCTGTTTTTTAATCTATAATTGAATTAATAAAAGAAATTAGCCCCATTGATTACCGGCCAATGCGATTGAGGTAGCTGAATGTCATTACTAAAGAAAACAAGAGAGCAGGATTACTCAATCCTGGTTACCACTCAAGACCAACAAAGAAAGCGCCATTTACTTAATGTTATTTCCATAGAGCTTGTAATTTTGGGTCTCTTGCTGATAATAACAAACCTCTGCCTGCTAAGAGACTGGCTTATAATCAGTATGTTAATCGTGGGCATTTTCATTTTGCTCGGAAATTTAATCTTAATTAAAAGGAACTTCAATCTGGCCTTGAGCGGGCACATTTTGAATATTCTTGTGTTGTCTATCATCATTGGAGGCAATCTCATGGTTGGAAAAACTACCATGTCTTACCTGGGATGGTTCTATGTTTCCCCAATCGTTGCTTTTGCTACACTTGGATTAGCCGGCTTAGTCATTTATGGTCTGCTGGCGATTGGGGCAATGTTTCTTTTTGTATTCGAATTCTACATCCCCATCTATTCCATTTCTCAGGAATATGTATTTTTTCTGGACAATACTAACCACCTGTTTATTTTTGCTCTTATTTTCACTGTTCTTTATCATTTTCTGGATCAAAACTCACAATATGAATTGCTGTTAAAAGAGCAAAATTATCTGCTCATTGCGGATAAAGAAAAGTTCCATTACCTTTCGCATCACGATTCATTAACCAACTTACCCAACCGCTCCTACTTTCATGCTCATCTTCAGGCCCTATTAGAGAATACTGACACTAAAAAGGAAGCCATTACTCTTTATTTTATGGATTTGGATAAATTCAAGCCCATCAATGACAAATACGGTCATGAGTTCGGTGATCAGCTTTTACTTTTAACCAGCAAGCGTTTGCAATCCTGCTTTAGGAAAAATGATTTTATAGCCCGACTGGGAGGAGATGAATTTACCGCGATTATCGTTCATAAACCGCATGATCAAATTGCTGAGGCTCTAACTCTGAGAATTGAACAGGAATTTGAACAACCTTTTGTCATAAATGGCCAGACCATTCATTGCACCATAAGCATTGGGATAGCCAATTACCCGCGCAATGCAAAAAATGCGGAAGATTTGTTAAAATGGGCTGATAAAGCGATGTATGACAATAAAAGGAAAAAATATCAAACGCTTAAACAAATCTCTTAACCAACACCCCTAATTTAATTAGTATGATTGGGCCTTCATTTTATCAAGCACAGGATGCAGCAATCTGACATTCACTTGACAATTAACTTTTACAACTTTAGCATTCATTGATTAAATATCAGAGGGTAAATGAATGACTATTGACCGTATAAGAGCGCTGGTTAGTGAAGATTTTAACGCGGTTAATAATTTAATTATTGATAAAATTCAATCTCAAGTTGGTTTAATTCAGGACTTGTCTCAACATATAGTCGAAAGTGGCGGCAAACGTTTACGGCCTTTGGTTGTCCTGTTGGCAAGCAATGCTTGTGGATACAAAGGAAAAGACCATATTTCTCTTGCCGCTATGGTTGAGTTTTTCCATACTGCCACTTTGTTGCATGATGATGTGATTGATGAATCCACTTTAAGAAGAGGTCGACAAACTGCAAATAGTATTTGGGGCAGTAAAGCCAGTGTTTTAGTTGGTGATTATCTTTTTACCCAATCCGTAAATTTAATGGTAGAGGTTGGCATCAAAGAAATTCTCAATCTACTGGCCAATACTTCCCACCAAATTACCTGTGGTGAAGTCAAACAACTTGCCAATCGCCACAATCCCGCTTTAACCCTTGATGACTATTTCGACGTCATCCGGGCCAAAACAGCTCTTTTATTTGCTGCGGCTGCCTGCATAGGTCCTATACTCACGAATGCGCCTATTGAGATTCGAAATAGTTTATATAATTACGGTTTACACTTGGGAAATGCCTTTCAATTGATTGATGATGCCTTGGATTATTGCTCGGATTCTGCCACTTTAGGTAAAAACATCGGCGACGATTTAGCTGATGGAAAAGCGACTTTACCACTAATACATGCGTTACAAAATGGTAATGCGACTCAACAACAGCAAATAAGAGAAAGTTTAATGAAAGGCAGTCTAAGCCATCTGCCTGATATTTTAATTGCTATTGAGCAAACCGAAGCCATACCGTTTACGAAACGAATTGCTGCCCAAGAAGTAGTCTCAGCACTATCTGCCCTGGAAATACTGCCTGACTCAGTTTATAAAGAAGCTTTAGTCGATTTGGCCAAATTTGCCTTGGAAAGAAATTATTAACCTGATAATTGCATTGATTCTAATAATTACACAACCGATTGATAATAATCTGGTGGAGTGCGGCATTTAAAGCAGGCAGTTTTGCAATTGCCTCCTTCCTGACACTTCTTTATTGCTCCTTTCCTAACCCATAAGTCCAGCATAGGTTGCAATGCGGTCAGATCCAAGTGAAACTCCCTACTCAACTGTTGAGTGCTTACTACCCCTTCCCGGTAGATAAAATCACGTATTTGCAGCAGCATTTTGCCTCCCCATACCATACTGGCTATAACGAAATACAACTAAAACAACAAGCAGACTCAGTGACATAGCCAAAACCCAGACCATACTTTGTTGAGGATGATCCAGAAATTTAGCGCCTTGATAAAAAACAACAGAAGTAGCGTAAGCCACGACAAATGACCAAACAATTGAAGTCCACATAAATCGCTTGTTTGCCTCCTGGCGAATCACCGCCATAGTCGAAACACAAGGGATATAAAGCAAAACAAAAAGCAAATAAGCATAGGCTCCTACAGCTCCATCAAAACGTCGTGACATGATGCCATAGACAGATTGAGATAACTCACTATCAGCTGCACTGGCAGAAACAGGGTTCCACAATGCAGAGCCTAATTCAGACAAATTGGCGGGAATAGACCCAAAAGCAGCTTTGATGCCCTCCCAAAAATCAAAGTGAGCAGCAGCTATTTCTCCCACATGGCCTACTTGGGCATAAAGTGAGTTTAAGGTGCCAACCACTACCTCTTTAGCCAGCATGCCAGTTAATAAACCGACAGTCGCGGGCCAGTTATCTTGATGAATTCCCATTGGAGCAAATAATGGAGTAATCCACTGACCTATTATTGACAATAAAGAATCCGTATTGGCTTCTCCAGAGCTAATCCCTCCTCCCCAAGTAATCGCATTTAATCCTCCTAGAATCACGCAAATGGGAATAATCAGCTTACCCGCACGATAAACAAAAAATCGTAATCGCATGGAGGTTTCTCTCAGCAATCTTCTGAGTGAGGGTCTATGATAAGCGGGTAACTCCAAAATCAAAGGAGAAGCATGTCCTTTCAACGTAGTTTTGCGTAAAATATATCCGGTAAATACGGCCATTAAAATGCCAATCAAATACAACGAAAAAACAACATTATGCCCACCAGAGGGGAAAAAAGCCGCGACAAATACCGCATAAATAGCTAATCTGGCACTACAAGACATAAATGGACTCATCATCACAGTTAATAATCGATCGCGCTCTGAGTCCAGGGTGCGTGCTGCCATAATGGCAGGGACATTACATCCAAAACCCACAATCATGGGTACAAATGATTTTCCTGGTAATCCCATTGCTCGCATCGCTTTATCCACGACAAAAGCAGCTCTTGCCATATAGCCAGAAGTTTCCAATAAGGACAAAAAGAAAAACATCGCGGCAATCACAGGAATAAAAGTAATAGTGGTATTAATTCCTTTGCCTACCCCATTAGCTACAAGCGCGATTACCCAATTTGGTGCATGGAGCTGTTGCAACAACCAACCACTACCCTGAACAAAGATAGTCTCTGTACTAATGTCAAAAAAATCCTGGAATGCTCCCCCAATATTAATAGCAAACAAAAACATCAAATACATCATCGCAAAAAATATGGGCAAAGCTAAAAAGCGATGCAAAACAAGTTTATCCAATTTAGCAGTGAAGTGTTCGCTGGCATCACTATGCTTTTTTTGAACCAAAGTAACAATTTCATGGATTTTTTGATAGCGAGCGTCTGCCAGTAACACATCAAGATTTTGATCCGTTTCTTGAAGCTTTATAAGAAGACTCTCGGTAAACGCTTTCTCTCCTATCAAAGTATCCCCTTCGGCAAGCCTACGGGAGAAATAGTAGGCAAGGGAATTTTTATACCCTTTTGAGATCAGCTGATTTTCCAGGTCATTCAAAATTTGTTGTGCTGCAACTGATAAGGAAAGTTTTAGAGGTTTTATCTTTTGGGAGCAATGAAGTAATGATTGCTGAAGTGCCGGAATACCAATGTTTTTATGGGCCTGAATGGGAATAACAGAACACCCTAAGAAACTCTCGAGTTTCTCTTTATCAATAGAAATACCCCGATGCTCGGCAATATCCATCATGTTAAGTGCTACAACAACAGGTTTACCTAACTCAAAAAGTTGGCTGGTTAAATACAAATGTCTTTCAAGGTGACAAGCATCTATAACATTAATGATGCAATCGTATTCCAAATCAATAACTGACTGAGCAGCAATTTGCTCATCCTGGCTTATTCCTTCGGCATTTGCAACCAGAGAATAGACACCTGGCAAATCAGTGATTTCAATTAAATGTTCTCCAAGCAAAAATTCACCTGTTTTTTTCTCAACAGTTACTCCGGGCCAGTTGCCTACGCGTTGATTCGCATTAGTCAAGGCATTGAATAGGGTTGTCTTACCACAATTGGGATTTCCTATTAATAGGGCATGAGTCATAGATGCTCCAACACTAATTGACTCGCTTCATCTTTACGCAAAGTTAAAAATGTTCCCCTTACTTCAATTTGTACTGGACAACCTAATGGAGCCATCCTCACTACAGAAAACTCAACTCCACAAGTAATACCAAGGGATAAAAGCCTGCGTCGATACTGCATATCAGTCGCACCAAAACTGACCAATCGTACTTTATCCCCTTGTTTTAATTCACTAATCTGCATAATATATAAACAATAAGGTGATTCATTTAATTGATTTTAACACAAACGATATCGAGAATCATTCTCAATTAAGAAATTTTATACCACATTACAGCATTTCCTTTAACAAACGCCGAGGATGACGACCCAGATAGTCTACCGATTGCATCTCAATTAGACGGCTCAACGTTCTTTTAAACGTTTCCTTCATTTCACCTTTAACGTATAATTCTTCTGCAGGAACATCCGCTGAGATAATGAGCTTAATGCCCCTATCATACATAACATCTATAAAGTGAATAAACATAATCGCTTGTGCTGTGTGACTTTCAGTAAGCTGATAAACATCACTCAGGAAGATATTATCAAAGCGATCAGCAATTTCTAAATAATCCAATTGGCTACGAGGAAAATTACAAATCACATCAAAAGCAAACCAAATAGTCCGTGCCCCATATTTAATATATGGAATATCACGATTTTGTACTGTTATAAAACCTTTGCAGTCTTCTTCCCGGGTTATTAGAGCAAACTGTTTTTCCATTGCTTCTTGTGTTTGCTCATTTAAAGGATATAAATAAGCCTCTAACAAGGGTTGTCGACCTAAACGATAATCTCGTTTTTGATTAAGATTCAGAACCTCACAATTTTTTTTAATAATCTCGATAGCCGGAATAAATCTCTCTCTATGCACCCCATTTAAATACAAATCATCCGGACGAGTATTCGAAGAAACAACCAAAACAACGCCGTAGTGATGCAGTGCTTGTAATAATTCAGCCAAAATCATTGCATAAGCCACATCGTGAACTAAAAACTCATCAAAACAAAGTAAACGAATCGATTTGGCCATTTCTTTGGCGATATACTGCAAAGGATTTTTTTTACCTTGTAATCGTCTTAATTGAACATCAATTTGCTGCATAAAATGATGAAAATGAAATCTCGCCTTTTTTTCCTCATCAATATGCTGATAAAACAAATCCACCAAATAAGTCTTGCCAACTCCCACAGGCCCATAGATATAAAGCCCTTTAATAAGATGTTTTTTTCTCCAGGGAAACCAAGAGTCATTCTTTTTCTGTAAATCATCAGCAAGCCTCTGCATGTGTTCAAGGATTTCTCTCTGCTCAGGATCGCTATCTATTTCACCTCTATAAATCGCGGCTTCATACTGCTCAATCAAACTCATGACAGGCAAACCTGATCACGAACAGAATCCATCAGTTTTTCTTTTAATATTAACAGCTTACCATGAAAAAAATGACCCGTTTCAACAAATTCAATGACTGGCAATACCTGCGATGATTGGCTGGCGAAGTCACTCACCAGTTCAAATGGCACGACCTCATCTTCTTTGCCTTGTATAATAAGCCAGGGATAAGGAAGGGGTTCAAATTCTTTGTAATCATAATGATGCACAGGAGGAGCTATCGTTATTAACAGAGCATGCTCACAATGAGACGCCGTTCTATAAGCCACATAAGATCCGAAAGAAAAGCCCGCAAAAATATTTTGGGCTTGCGGTTGCTCAGAATGCCACTGCCTCACAAGCTTGCGCATATCGTCACTCTCGCCAATGCCATTATCATAATGGCCTCCGGACTGCCCTACGCCTCTGAAATTAAACCGCACTGAAGGAATATGCAATTCCCTAAAAGCTCTGGCCATCGTAGTAACTACTTTGTTATTCATTGTCCCGCCTTGTAAAGAATGTGGATGACCAAGAAAAGCAACATAACGAGTATCCGCATCTTCAGGAACAGTCAGTACAGCTTCCAGTGGGCCAACTAATCCTTCAAGCATTAATTTATGCTCTCCGGGAGTATTTAATTTGTCGGTAAATAGCATAACAACCCTGCCAATTTAAAGATAATAACCCAAATCAATATGGATTTAAGCAAAAGAGTTAGGCTATTATAGCAATGGATGCGTTGACCCCCAATAGACCTTTTGTATATCTGGTTTATTTTGTTGGCAGCGACTTTTATTGACCTTCAGAGGAGGACTTGATCCATGAGACAGGTACCTGCATTACCATCATTCTTATCTATTACATGCGCATTCTCCTATTCAGGGAGAGCGGCATGAAAATCCATGATTTTAAAATAAAAAAACAGGAACAGAAGAAAATTTCCATGTTGACCTGTTACGATTACCCTTCAGCATGCATAGTAGCAGAATCAAATATCGATTGTGTTCTCGTGGGTGATTCCGTAGCCATGGCAGTGCACGGCCATCCTACAACCATTATGGCCACTATCGAAATGATGGAATTACATACCCAGGCAGTAGCTCGTGGTTTAGGCAAACAGTTTTTGATTACTGACTTACCTTTTCTTGGACATAAATCATCTCAAGGTCATACAGTAGAAAACGTAAAAAGGCTTTTACAGGCTGGAGCTCAAGCAGTTAAAATCGAGGGAGCTGATAAAGACACCTGCCAAACGATTTCCCATTTAGTTAATGCCGGCATCCCTGTTATGGGGCATATCGGCTTAACTCCCCAATCCATTCATCAATTAGGCGGTTATAAAGTCCAGGGAAAAAGCAGCGAACAGGCAGAAACTCTATTACAACAGGCAGCCGCCCTGGAACAAGCAGGCTGCTTTGCGGTAGTCATTGAATGTGTTCCGCAGGACTTGGCAAAAACGATTACCGATTCGTTGGTTATTCCTACTATAGGAATTGGCGCAGGCCCTGGAACTGATGGGCAAGTCCTTGTCTGGCACGACATGCTGGGTTTACAGACTTCATTTAATCCTAAATTTGTAAAAAAATATTTTAGAGCCAAAGACCATTTTATTGAAGCCTTAAACAGCTATGTCCAGCAAGTACAACAGATGCATTTCCCAGCTAATGAACATTCTTTCTAGGAAAATTATCCATGCAAATTTTTCATAATTTAAATGAGTGGATTCACTTTAGAAATACCCTGTCCTCTGATTTATCCCTGGGGTTTGCTCCAACTATGGGTAACTTGCATGCTGGACATGCTTCTTTATTTTTAGCCAGTAGCAAAGAAAATCACTATACCGCCTCCAGTTTGTTTGTTAACCCGACCCAATTTAATAACCCTGATGATTACAAGCATTATCCACGCACAGTTGATGCTGATCTCGAATTAATGACTCAGAATGGAGTTGATTTTTGTATACTCCCCAATGAAAATGAAATCTATACCGATGGCTATGCTTATCAAGTTCAAGAAAACCGGCTTGGGCAATTGATGGAGGGGAAACACCGACCGGGGCATTTTAACGGAGTCCTGACCATCGTCATGAAACTCTTTAATTTGGTCAAACCAGCCCGTGCCTATTTTGGTGAAAAAGATTACCAACAACTGTTGCTAATTCAAGGAATGGTAAAAGCATTGTTCATGGATATTGAAATCAAATCTTGCCCCACAGTAAGAGAAAAAAGTGGCCTGGCCTGCAGCTCACGCAATAACAGGCTTACTCCAAGCCAAAGAGAAATCGCTGATGAATTTGCAAAAATATTTCATCAAAACAAATCCTCTGCCATGATAAGCAAAGAATTGGAAGCGCTTGGAATTACTGTAGAATATATTGAAGAATTCCAGGGCAGACGATTTGCTGCTGTAAAAATTGGCGATATCCGTCTCATTGATAATTATTTGCTATGATTCAAACCAATTGGTGCGTGATAACAGGTGGACCTTCCTCAGGGAAAACCACTTTAATTAATCATTTGGCAGAGTTGGGATACAAAACTGCGCCAGAAATAGCCAGATTTTATATCAACCAACTGCTGTCTCATGATAAAAAAACTCTACAAGAAGTAAAACATGATATCCTTTGGTTACAAAGAAAAATTCTCAATATCATGTTAAGACGAGAAAGAAACCTGCCTAAGGACGACTTAATTTTTTTTGACCGTGGCACCCCGGACAGCATCGGCTATTTTCGTTTTCATCATTTAGATGAGGCTCATGTAGTTAGAGCTTGTCGGTATTTACGTTATAAAAAAATTTTTTTCTGTCATCCCTTGCCTGTTGTCCCTGATACCATAAGAGATGAGGATGATGTCACCGCAAAGAAAATTAGCGATTGCATTTATAATGCCTATGTTGGCCTTAACTACCCTGTCATAGAATTACCAGCAACCTCAATAAAAGAACGCCTGGAAATTATTTTATCCCATGTTGATACCTAGAGATAAACCTGTTCTAGGTTTTATTTAAAGCGATTACCGCTGCAATAACCGCTGCCTTGTTTTGAGGCAAGGATTTATTTGAATACTTTAACCATTCGGGGTATGCCTCCACTAGACCGGTATTGAATACCCCTTTCTGAAACTCCTCCGATTTTATCATTTCTAAATAATAAGGAATGGTAGTTTTTTATTCCAAACATACGCATTTCCTCAAGAGATCGACGCGCCCGTCGAAGTACTAAGGGCAAATCTGTCTACTTCACTGTGAATAGTAACTGCTGCTATCCCCATCTCCTTGCAAGCAGGAACTATTCGCAAGGCTATCTCATCGCGATTAGCTACCAGAATTTTTTTAAACATTAAAAATCTCTTGTAAAAACCGGCTCATTGCTTGCCATGAACGGCGCGCGGCAACCTCATCGTAAATTAATCCTAAATGTCCATCATGCGCTTGAGGATTAGTAAAAGCATGTTTCACCTGCCCATACATGTGCATTTGCCAATCCACATTAGCTTCTGTCATTTCCTGACAAAAAGCATGTACTTGCTCAGGTTTTGCCATAGGATCATCATAACCGTGCAAGGCCAAAATTTTTGCTTTAATTCTTTCGGATGCTAGATTCTCAGGTTTATTAAGCAAGCCATGAAAACTTACTGCTCCTCGAATATCCGCACCACTCCTGGCTAAATCAAGAGCACACAAACCACCAAAGCAAAACCCTATAATGGCTAAGCGATTGTTATCAACTACCGATATTGATTTAATGGCTTCCAATGCGGCATACAACCGTTCCCTAAGCAAAGAGCGATCGCTGTACAAGGGTTGCATTAATGCCATTTTTTCATCATTGTTAGAACCAATTTGTCCTTGCCCATACATATCCAAAGCAAAGCCTATATAGCCCATCTCAGCAAGTTGTTTTGCTTTAAGGCAAGCAAACTCACCTCTTCCACTCCAATCATGAGCGACTATTACGGCAGGCCGAGATTGTTTAATTCCCTCTTCATGCGCTAAAAATCCGTGTAACTCAAGATCATCATTTTGATAAATATAATTCGATGAATACATAAAATATCTCCTAAATTATTTTAAAATAGTCTAGGGCAATATCCGTAAAAGTCCAGTAATTACATTAGTTTAGCATAATGCTATTCTTTGTCTTTTATTCCTCGTGGCTAAGTAAAATAGTGTCGTCCAATAAAAGGATATCGAATTGAATTAATCTAATGCTCTTGCATGTTTCGCCAAAACATGAGTCCATGAGTCAGTAAATATCAATATGTCCACTAATTAACTCAAATTATGGATTTGGTCTAAAATAAAAATAAATTATGTGAGGAATGTTGCCATGATGACTGATTCATTAATACACATAAGGGATTTGTTACATGCTCAATTTTGCTACCAAATGTTTATTACCCCCATTCATCTTCCTATCGATAAAAAATACAGGGAATTTGCCAAAATGGCCTGTGAATTCATAGAAGGAAGACGGGATGAAATCATACACAGAGAATATCCTCGTCATCATGTTTTACATCGATTTACTCCCCCGAACAAACCAAATGGAAAAAAAATATTGATTACCCATGGCTGGATGTCTCGTGCTGCTTATATGGTTCGCTTAATCAGGCTTCTTCATAAAGAAGGATATGAAGTCTATGCTATCGATTTTCCTGCCCATGGCGAAGCTAAAGGGATTCAGCTTCCCTGGACTGATGCCATTGCTATTATCAAAGAAACGATTAACCAATTTGGGCCTTTTTATGGATTGGTTGGCCATTCTTTTGGTGGTTCAATGATTTTAAATACTTTGAATCTGGCAGGCCAATTACCAGAATGGCAATTAAATCACAAGCCGGAAAGAGCCATTTTAATTGCATCGCCAACACAAATGCGAACTCCTGTCAATAAAATTGCCAGACGTTTTAAATTAAGCGGGCAAGCCTATTTACAACTTCGCCAACTAATCCGTGAACAAGCATCGGTAGATCCTGAGAGAATTCGTTTAAGTCATTTTATTTCCCAAGCCCCTGATACCTATTTTCTATGTATCCATGGAGAATTGGATGCCACTATCAGCCCCAAAGAATCGATAAATTTTTGCAAATATTACAAAAATGCCCGCCTGTCTCTTTTACCAGACGCTGATCATGTGAGTGTGTTAATGGATGAGCGTGTCGAACAAATCGCTTTGGATTTTTTAAATCGTTAATATGACAGGGGAATTTTGATCCACCTGGATTACGGCTTTACCTAATCCAGGTGAATCCAGTAGATAGGCAGACCATTGTATTTGCTGAAACAATGTGCTTCACATACAGAGAAATTGGCTTCAAAATTTTGTAATTAACCTTCCATGTATTGACGGATTTTTTTCATGGCATTTTTTTCAAGTTGCCTAACCCGCTCAGCAGAGACACCATATTTTTCTGCCAAATCATGTAACGTGAGTTTTTCTTCAGCAAGCCAGCGTTGTTGTAAAATATCCTGGCTACGTTCATCCAGTTGTTCCATAGCAAACAGTAATTTTTCACGCCCCTGATCGCCAGTATCCTCATTCTCTAACAAGACAGCAGGATCATCATTCACATTAAACAAATAACGCTCAGGCGCTTTGTAAGCATCATCATTATCATCAACATCTGGCGCATCATAAGATGAATCCATAACATTTAAACGTTGCTCCATCAACAACACGTCTTCTCGGCTAACGCCCAAATCTTTGGCGACAGCGTCAACTTCTTCATTGCTGAACCAACCTAATCGATTTTTCATTTGGCGCAAATTAAAAAATAATTTACGTTGGGCCTTGGTTGTAGCAACTTTCACTATTCGCCAGTTACGCAGCACAAACTCATGAATTTCTGCTTTAATCCAATGAACGGCAAAAGAAACAAGGCGTACGCCCATCTTGGGGTCAAAACGTTTTACGGCTTTCATCAAGCCTACATTACCTTCCTGAATTAAATCACTTAAAGGCAATCCATACCCCAGATAACCGCGGGCTACACGAACTACATAGCGCAAATGCGCAAGAACTAATTGTCGAGCAGCTTCTATATCTCCTTCAGAATGAAAACGCTCGGCATATGCAATTTCCTCTTCCAAAGTCAGCATTGGAATTTGATTTACTCGATGGATATAAGAATCAAGACTACCAACAGGTAGATTCATTGCAGCAAGTTGCAACTGTTGACTCATACTACTTCCTCCGGTCATTAACACTAAAATAGTATTAAAATTTACATCCTATTAACTGATAGGATTCACCAAAATGAATGCTAAGCTATAAATTTTCAAAAACTGCAAATTAAGTAAAACTTCATAACTTAGCACTCTCTTCATGATGTTTCAATTTTGGTCATTATTTCAGCGATCCTTGGCATATTTATAAATCGCTAAACCTCTTATATAAAAGTTTTTTACGGTTTATAAGCACACACCGAATCTGAACAAATACTGACCAAAACTAATACTTGATCAACTAATATTATACATTATTTGTAGGGTTCTATAGAAGCCAATTGCCGCTTAACAGACATCAAGGCTCCAAGCCACCCGAGTATAATAGCAAATAACACAAGTAGCAAGATTTGCCGCAGTGACAAACAAGCTAAAGGATAGTGCATTTGATAGACATTAGCCAGCTGATTCACTGCGACGCCCAGGGTTAGAATAAAAATATTAACCAGAAAGATGGCTAAAAGCGCGCCAGCTGCCCCATACCAAACTCCAGAATATAAAAAAGGACGAATAATGTAAGGATCTGTTGCGCCAATCAGTTTTAAAATTTTAATTTCTTCTTGTCTATTATGAATGTCTAGACGTAAGGTATTGCCAATAATAAATACTACAGCCAAAGCTAATAAGGCCATTAAAGCATTTGCTGCCTTGCCAGAAAAACCCAAGATAGCGTGCAATCGATTAATCCACTCCATATCCAGTTTCGCCAACGCGACTTGTGGAAAAGCCTGAAGCTTTCGAGATAATAAATCTAATTTTGCAGGAGAATCTATAACTAATGCAGGAACTACTTCAATAACTGCGGGCAAAGGATTTTCAGGAAGATACCGCATAATGTCTTGCATGCCTTCTTGTTGAGTTAACTCAGATAATCCATCTGCTGCAGATTTGATATTTGCTTGACCAACTCCTTCAGTAGTGCGTACTTTTTCAAGTAACGATGTTTGCTCCGCTTCCGACAATGAAGGTTTCAAAAACAGGGAAATGTGCCCCCCTCGCTGCCAACGATTGGTTAGTTCACTTAAATTGTCAGTGAATACCCAAAAAAGTGTAGGTAACGCCAAAGCGATAGCAATAACAATGACGGTCATCATGGTTGCTATCGGTTTGCGGCAGAAAAGATTCAAGCTATTGGCCGCGGCTTGCAAATGATAGGCAAGAAGAGATTGTGATCGTTTTAACACAGCCTTCCTCCTTTCAGCATGACGATGCGATGTTTCATTCCGGCTATTAAAGCCAAATCATGAGTTGCAATTAATATACTAACTCCAACCTGATTAAATTGTTCAAAAATCTTCATTATCTCAGAAGAAAGTTTTGGATCCAGGTTACCGGTAGGTTCATCTGCCAATAACAATGCAGGCTTATGAACTACAGCACGAGCAATACCGACTCGTTGCTGTTCACCAACAGACAGGTGAACTGGTAACATTTTCTCTTTACTCAACAATCCAACCATATCCAAAGCGGCATGCACCCTTTTGGCAATCATAGGATAAGCAACTCCTTGAATTTGCAAGGGCAAGGCAACATTATCAAAAACAGTTCTGTCATTCAGCAGCTGAGGTGATTGAAATGTAATGCCCAACTGACTGCGGTGAGCAGCAACATCTCGCTTTTTGAGATGATTTAATTTCAAACCATTGACTGTTAATTGACCAGACGTCGGCCATTCAAGAAGAGCGATCAACTTGAGCAAGGTGCTTTTGCCAGCGCCTGAATGGCCTGTAAGAAAGGCCATTTCTCCCTTTTGCAAAGAAAAATTAACTTGGCTTAATGCCTCGAAGCCGCCCGGATAACGTTTACTAACCTGGTCAAATGTGATCATCATCGAATATTGCACTAACAAATTGCGCTGCGTCAAAGGGCCTCAAATCCTCAATGCCCTCCCCCACCCCTAAATAACGAAATGGTATACCCAAATCATTCGCTATAGCAAATAATATCCCGCCTTTGGCTGTTCCATCAAGCTTGGTCATAGTAATTCCAGTTAATTGTACTGCTTCATGAAACTGTTTTGCCTGAGCCAAGGCGTTCTGCCCAATACTCGCATCCAATACCAACATGGTTTCATGAGGTGCCTTGGGATCGAGTTTCTGCATGACTCTTTTCACTTTTTTCAACTCTTCCATTAAATTGCTTTGAGTATGCAAACGCCCAGCTGTATCAGCGATTAAAACATCTATTTTTCTCGCTTTGGCAGCCTGAAGAGCATCAAAAATTACTGAGGCACTATCAGCGCCGGTATGCTGGGCAATAACAGGTATGCCATTTCTTTCGCCCCATACATGCAATTGCTCCACCGCGGCAGCCCGAAACGTATCGCCCGCAGCTAACATGACTTTTTTTCCCTGCTTCTGGAATTGTTTGGCTAGTTTACCAATCGTGGTTGTTTTACCGGCACCATTGACACCAACCATTAATATGACAAAGGGAGAACCGTCTTCAGTTTCTATGGAAAGCGGTTTCTCTTCCTGGCTCAAAATCGTTTGCAAATTTGTCTTTAGAGTCTGATAAACTGCTTCACCATCAGACAGTTGCTTTCTTGCCAAGCCTTCACTTAGCTGTTTCAATACGTCTTGAGTGGTGTCCAAACCTAAATCAGCACTAATTAGTAAGGTCTCCAGCTCTTCGAGTAACTCCTGGCTGATTTCTTTTTTACCTAACAGCAGCCGACTTATGCCTTCCCCCAATTGATGACGGGTTTTGCTAAGGCCTTTCCTAAACCGGGCAAAAATACTTTCTTTGGGCGAAGGCTCTTTGGCAGTCAGTTCCTGGGGTTCTTCAAGCCTGGATTCCATGCTGCTTTCGGCATAATCTTGTTGCTCTTCGGCATCCAAATTTGGTTCGGAATTTTGATTTCGTTTAAACCATTTAATCATTTTAGTGTACAATTCCTTAAAAATATGAAATTCTATCATCTTTTTAGCTTTGAGGTGACATTGTGCACAAATTACTCATTTCTCTTATGATGCTACTCTCATTTCAGGCTTTTAGCCAAGTCCAGGAGTATACGTTAAACAATGGTTTAAAAGTACTGGTAAAAGAAGATCATCGAGCTCCAGTCGTAGTATCCATGATTTGGTATAACGTGGGTTCAGCAGATGAGCCTATAGGCATCACTGGTGTTTCTCATGCCATAGAGCACATGATGTTTAAAGGAACTTCCAAATACCCGGTAGGGGTATTTTCCAAAACAATTGCTGCATTGGGAGGTCAGGAAAATGCTTTTACAAACAATGATTATACCGCCTACTATGAAAAATTAGATGCTGATCATCTGGCTACAAGCTTCGAATTAGAAGCCGATCGCATGAATAATTTACTGCTTAATAGCGAGGAATTCGCTAAAGAAATTAAAGTCATTCAAGAGGAAAGACGTTTACGTACTGACAATAACCCGCAGGCACTTGCTTTCGAACGTTTTCTGGCCACAGCGCATCTTACAGCACCATACAATCACCCGGTGATAGGATGGATGAATGATTTGAAACAAATGAAAGTAGAGGATTTAAAAAAATGGTATGAAAGTTATTACGCACCAAATAATGCCACCTTGGTAGTAGTAGGCGATGTGAATCCAGAGAAAGTACATGCCTTGGCTGAACGTTATTTCAGCTCAATAGCCAAACGTCCCATAGCGTCTCGTAAACCCCAGCAAGAACCCTCAGCGCTCGGGAAAAAAATGGTTTACATTAACGCGCCAGCGAAATTGCCATTACTGTTAATTGGCTATACTGTACCCAGTGTAAAAACTGCTAAAAATAACTGGGAACCTTACGCATTGGAGATTATAGCCGGGATACTTGATGCAGGGGAAAGTGCGCGCTTTGCCAAACACTTGGTGCGAGGCAATCAAGTAGCCACTGGTGCAGAGGCCTATTATAACCTCTATTCAAGGTACCAAAGCCAATTTATTGTCTTTGGGGCGCCTAGCCAAGATCATCGAATAAAAGATCTGGAAAAGGCATTGATTACGGAATTGGAAGCCTTAAAAAAAGCGCCTGTTAGCAATCAGGAATTGCAAAGGGTTAAAAATCAAATCATAGCACAAAAAACTTTTGAAAAAGATTCTATTTTTGGTCAGGCCATGGAACTGGGATTGTTAGAAACAATAGGTCTGGGTTGGAAAAATACGGAAACATACACCAAAGCCATCAATGAAATAACTCCCGAGCAAATTCAGCAAGTTGCGCAACGATATTTTCAAGAAAATAACATGACTGTTGCAGAATTAAAGCCAATCAGGCAAGAAGAGGTAAGACCATGAGTGTTATAAGAGCTTTTATCATTTCGTTTAGTGTAATTTTTTCTCACAATCTATTCGCCAATTCATTCAAAACTGAAAAATGGCAGACTAAAAATGGGGTGCGAGTTGTATTTTATCAAGCAATGGAAGTACCTATGCTTGATATTAGTTTGGCATTTGCTGCCGGCTCTGCCTATGACGGTAAGTATTTTGGTTTAAGCGCATTAACAACCAATTTGATTAATCAAGGCAATTCCGGTAAAGACGCAACGACTATTGCGGAAGCTTTAGCAGACACCGGAGCACAATTTAATGCCGAAACGAGTAGGGATATGGTTGTCCTTAGTCTAAGAACTCTTACTAGCAAAGAGGCTTTGCAGCAATCTACCAAAAACTTTAGCCAAATTATTAGTCATCCTGATTTTCCTAAAGAATCCTTCGCAAGAGAAAAAGATCAACTTCTCATGGCAGTTGAACAAACAGAAGAATCGCCAGATGATGTAGCCATCCAGAACTTTTTTAAAACCTTATATCAAGAGCATCCTTATGCCCATCCTGTGCATGGGACAGTTGAGTCACTAAATGCCATTAAAGAAAATCAAGTCATTGATTTTTATAAAAAATATTTTGTTGCTAAAAATGGTATATTAGTTATGGTTGGTGCTATTGACAGTTCTCAAGCTCATCAATTGGCAGAACAGTTGACCCAGGATCTACCTGCAGGAGAGCCAGCACCAACAATTCCCAAGGCCTCTCAGCTGGCCGATGCGGAAAAAATTAATGTACCGTTTCCTTCCTCACAAACAGTAGTTCGCTTGGGACAGATAGGAATAGATCATCATAATCAAAATTATTTCCCTTTAATGGTTGGGAATTATATTTTAGGTGGAGGAACATTAGTTTCCAGGCTAGGTACTGAAGTACGAGAAAAAAGAGGTTTAACTTACGGAATCGATAGTCAATTTGTCCCTATGCTAGGTGAAGGACCGTTTATCATTAGTTTATCAACCAAAAACTCCGAGGCCAGAAACGCACTGCACATTACCCAGGATACCCTGATAAAATTTATCAAAAATGGGCCTAATAAGGAGGAGCTGACTTCAGCGAAACAATATCTGACAGGCAGTTTTCCTCTCTCGCTAGGGAGCAATACCAACATTGCAAAC
The DNA here is from genome assembly GCF_026191275.1 of Legionella sp. PATHC039. Classification (NCBI taxonomy): domain Bacteria; kingdom Pseudomonadati; phylum Pseudomonadota; class Gammaproteobacteria; order Legionellales; family Legionellaceae; genus Legionella; species Legionella sp. PATHC039. The sequence continues at coordinate 3,025,907 of NZ_JAPHOP010000001.1, read as the reverse complement.
CTGTTATTAAGAATGGCGTTCTACCATTTACCTGATAATTATTTGGATACCTATGTCGCTAAAATCAACGCGGTAACCGATGCTGAAATCAGGCAAGCATTCCAGCAACAGGTGAACCCTGAAAAATTACTCCTGGTAACGGTTGGACAATCTTGAAACAGGTAATACGGATTATCGGAGGATTATATCGGGGGAAAAAAATACATTTCCCCGATGTAGATGGCCTGAGACCAACACCAGACAGAGTTCGGGAAACACTTTTTAATTGGCTAATGAATGATATTAGAAATGCCCGCTGTCTGGATGCTTTTGCAGGTAGTGGCGCGTTGGGATTTGAAGCCTATTCCAGAGGAGCGTCTCATGTCGTTTTTATCGAACAATCTAGCAAAGCTCATGCCAGTTTGCAAAATACCATTCGTCAATTTGATACCCCCAACTTGCAACTTATAAAAACTGATACATTAAATTATCTTAAACAAAGCACCGAGCAATTCGATCTGATTTTTTTAGATCCTCCCTACGCTCTCAACTATGTTCCTCAATGTCTTGATCATATCATAACAAATAACCTTCTTGTTAAAGGAGGTCTTATCTACATTGAATCATCATCTCCTATTGAAGTAAAAACTGAACTTTGGAAGCAATTGAAATTAAAACAAGCCGGTCAAGTCATTTATAGATTATTTGAAAAACTCTAACAAACAATGTCTTGACAACAAGCCCTCCTCCTGTTTCAATCAAACTAATATTTCCAAATGGTAAAGAACATTGAATGAACAACAATAAGATTGTCATAATGTTTATTTTTTCAGCGCTTCTTGCTGGTTGCGCTGGAACAATGAAATTTAAAAAACCACCCATGAATAATCCAAGTGATGATGCGACTATTAAATTAGCAGAAGCTGCCGTTTCAGTCAGTGACTCCATGCTTGAAATGGCAAAAGTTGAAAAAGTAATTACTCCACCAAGCAAAGACAATACCTTAACTATACCTAATGCTTATAATTTGCAAGCAAGAGCCAGTGTCGATTGGTCTGGTCCGATAGAAGAATTGACTGCACGTATCGCCAAAGCAGCACATTTCAGCTTTCGTGTTTTAGGTAAATCCCCTTCGGTTCCAGTTTTAATCAGCATCAGTACCAAAGATGAGAGTCTGGCCGAGATCCTTAGAGATATTGATTATCAAGCTGGGAAAAAAGCCAGTATTCATGTGTATCCTAACAGTCAGGTTGTAGAATTGCGCTATGCGAAAATTTATTCTTAGTTTATCTATTTTGCTATCAGCCCTCCTGGTAGCCTGTTCTTCTCGTAATCATTACGGGGATACTGGCTCATTGGCAGGCCTTCAAGCGATGGCTGATTCAAAATACACCCGAGCTCAAAAAAAACAAAAAATGGGTAAAATTCGCGAGATGGCCCTTAAGGAAACCGCTTTAAGTGTTGGCGCCCAGGCTGGGTTAGCCTGGAGAGCAAAAATAATTGACGAGCAATTAAACAAACAGGCAAGGAATCTTGATGCAATTTATGATTTTAATTCCCTGGTCTTAGAGCATAATATTTTACCTCCTGTATTGCTTGAGGGAAGGAATACTTTGAATCTTGCAGATGCTCAAAGTATCCGTATTTCAGATCGCACCTATAAAGTCGCAAAACAAGCTCATTTCATTACCACTCCACCTACCTGGCGGCAATATTTGTGGATGGATTATGTGAAACCTGAAGCTCCCAATGTCACTCTACTCCCCAAAACCAAGGCTGAAAAAGAAATATGGTGCATCTATACTGAAAGAGGGTGGAAAAATGGTATAGATCAGGCAAACACCATTTTGGAAGAAAATATTGCCCGCATTAAAGAAGATTTCGGCGGTATGATTCTTTATAGAAAATTACTGGCTATGAACATGGTATCTCCTCCTTATGTTTCTCATACTGACTTGGGGGTAACTGGGGATGGCTCAGAAATTCATATCGATGACAGGGTCTTACGCATCACCGCGTTACCTGAACTTAATGTCAATAGTGCGGAATGGAGAGCTGCGGTCGCCAAAGATGAAAATGCTCTCGAACGTTTCAAAAATATGGAAAAACTGGCAAATCAGGCTAAAATTGTTATAACGAACAAATCCTGGCAACCTATTATAGCACCAGTAAGTTAATGTCTATGGATAATATTAATTTAATGCCCGATGAGCCAACTCGTTTCACTCCTGTATTCATGGACAGAATGCTGGAGCATGCAGAAAGCCTGAATGCTTCAGATATAACAATCCAAACTGGCGAACCCATTTTTGCAGAGGTTTATGGAAGACTCCTTAAAATTACAAATCGACGTCTTTCCAATACAGAATTGGGTGACCTTATTAATTCCATTTATGGCCCGAATGCCACGACACAATTACTTTCCGGTAAAGATATAGATACTCATTATGAGTTTCGACCCAACCGTGGTGTACGCTATCGATATAGGGTTAACGCGACTGCCTGCCTTGTTGAAGGTCATGATGCCATTCAGATCACATTAAGAACTATTCCGACCACACCACCCAAACTCAGTACCATGAACCTCCCTGATAACATTATTGAAGCGATTGCTCCACAGGAAGGAATCGTGTTTATTACAGGCGCTACCGGTTCGGGCAAATCGACATTGTTGGCCTCCATTATTCGCGAGCTTATTGAAACATCAGACTCAAACCGCAAAGTATTAACTTACGAATCCCCAATAGAATTCGTCTATGATGAAATTGAAACAATTTCCGCTGTAGTAAGCCAATCAGAGATTCCAAGACACTTACCCAACTTTGCTGATGGAGTAAGAAACGCATTAAGACGAAAGCCGAGATTAATTATGGTGGGTGAATGTCGTGATGCAGAAACCATCAGCGCCGCTCTTGAAGCCGCTTTAACAGGACACCCTGTCTACACAACCCTGCATACTTCTGGTGTTGCAGAAACGATGCGACGTCTGGTCACATCTTTTAGCGGGGAAGAGCGTTTGGGAAGAACCATCGATATTCTTGAAACAATTAGGCTTTGCATTTGGCAAAAACTGGTCCCAACCGTTGATGAAAGACGTGTAGCCCTAAGGGAGTATCTGGTATTCGATGAAGAAGTGAGAGATATTCTATTAGAGGGAGACCCTAACGAAGTAACTTCTGCCACTCGTAAGTTAGTGAGGCAAAAAGGGCAGTTAATGACTTGGGACGCAAAAATGAAATTTGAACAGGGGATTATCAGTGAGCGAGTTTATAAATTAATCATTGCCGGGGCCAAAGAATATCAACAATAATCAAAATTAATCTGCTTGTACTTGCCATAGAAAAATCATTGATATACCACATATAAAACAATCAAGATCAAGGAATCGATTCATGATGTTTCACAGGAGATGCCTATACCATTTTTTTAATTTATTTATTTTGTTAATTTTAGGCTCTTCTCTCAATTGGGCTTCCGTCAATCAGCTCGGCACAGATTCGCCAACCCTCGACATTAAAATTTTAGGCATTAATGACTTTCATGGTCAAATAAGCAGTGGGAGAGCCGTAAAAAACGAACCTGTTGGCGGGGCAGCTGTCTTGGCCGCTTATCTTAAGGAAGCTCAATTGGGAATGGAAGATCGATCAATAATTACCATCATGGGTGATTTAGTTGGAGCCTCCCCCCCTTCTTCAGGACTGTTGAATGATGAGCCCAGTATTTTATTCATTAATAGCTTGGGAAATAATCAATGCAAGCCCGAATCAAGAATGAATCCTCTTTGCAACATCGTTGCCACGGTAGGAAACCATGAGTTTGACAAAGGTCAAAAGGCCATGTTTGATTTAATTTATGGTACCAATAATCCACCGACTGATTCATGGATCTCGTTACCTAGTTATCCTGGCTCATCTTATCCCTATGTTTCTGCGAATATCGTTGACGCCAAGTCAGAGCAACCTCTCTTCCCGCCCTACACAATTAAACGGATACATAATATTCCCATAGCATTTATTGGGGCTGTTTTAAAAGATGCGGCGGACTCCATGTTTCCTGCAAATGCAGAAGGAATTAAATTTTTAGATGAAGCAGACAGTATTAATCGTTACATCCCGGAAATTAAAGCGAAAGGAGTCAATGTTATTATTGTCCTGATTCATGAAGGTGGGAATCAAATTCCTTATGAGGGAGATACCCAAGCTACCTCAGCAGTTGAAGGTCATATTAAAGAAATAGTTTATTCCCTTGGTGATGAAATCGACGTTGTTATGGGTGGCCACACCCATCAATTTCTAAATGCTTTCCTTCGTAATCGCAATGGGCACGAGATCTTGGTCACACAAGCAAATAGTTACAGTGCTGCATTTGCTGAAGTTATCCTCCAAGTCGATACCAGAAATCATACAGTAAAAAACAAATCAGCCAAAATTATTACAACTTATGCTAATCGATGGCCAGGAACAAATCCGGATACACAAGCATTGGAAATTGTTAAATTAGCAGAAGATAAAATTGGGCCAATAATAAATAGCCATGTAGGCACCGCAGAATATGATCTGCTAAGGAAACAAAATGAAGATGGAGAGTCGAGTTTAGGAAATCTGATCGCTGATGCTTATAGAACTGTAATGAATACCGATCTGGGCATCACTAATCCCAATGGAATTCGCGATGATTTAAAAGCAGGGAAAGTTAACTGGGGAAATATCTATTCTATTTTACCCTTTTCCAACAGGATAGTCATAATTACCTTAACTGGAAATGACATTTATAACTTGTTAGAGCAACAATGGATGGGCTCTTATATCAATATGTTACAAATTTCCGGGTTTGCCTACACCTATGATTCACATCAACCTCTGGGACATAAAATAATTGAAATTAGACATCAAAATAAACCATTGCTTAGAGAAAAAATGTATACCATAGCCACTTCAGATTTTCTTGCCAGCGGGAATGGAGTTTTTTCAGTTATGAAAAGAGGAAAAATAATCCATATTGGTCAAAGTGATCATGACACGGTAATCGCTTATATTAAAAGTTTACCTCAACCCTTTCACGCGTCTATTGAGGCAAGGATAAAAGAATCAGAGACTGGATTAAAAACAGGAGTTGGATAGACTAAATTCATTTTACCGTCAGCCCCTGTTTTTATTATTTATTAATTAAGTTTTGCTATTATTCTATGCATTCTAATCCAGCACATAGTAGAGTTTGTTTTCGCTAAGTCCTCAAGTTCATTATGTAATTGTTTGATTTCCTCCCTTTTAGCTATACCAAGCTCTAAAAGCTGAGGGGTCAAATCATCAAGGGCCATTGAATAAATTAGTTTTTCTTTGTTCGTTCTGAGTAAGGGTTGAAATAAAGAACAATGCTCAATTTCAAAACCGCAGTATGAAAACTCTTGCTCTAATCGATGCGCTATCTGAAAATCTCGATTGTTTTTGCTAAAACATGACCTCGCCCATTGTGTAAACTGGTCATAGGAGGGTGAAGGAGGAGAGCAAAAGGTAGAATCAAATAAAGAGGGTTCTTCACATACGATGAAACCACCAGAATTAAGACAATTTTTCATTTGAAGAATGACAGAGCGCGCATCAGCCACATGATGTAAAACCATTCGACAATAAATCAAATCAAATTTTTCCCCAAGATCTGAAAGATGATTAACATCCCACACCTTAAATCGTATATTGCTATAAGTTCTGGTTCGTTGTTGAGTATGATCCAGTTGCTCCTGACTCAAATCTATAGTAAGCAAATTGCCCTCCCGGCCAATTAATTTGGCTAATTCGAGGGTCATATCACCAGAGCCACACCCTATTTCCAGAGCAGTCATTGCCGCTGAAGGCCCAACCTCAGAAAGTAAATCCAGGCTGCTCTTGGCATACAATTGATGTTGCAGAGAAAGACGCTCTCTCGCCTTTTCATTGGTATTTAGAATGTAAGTACTGGTCATAATATATCCTTATATTTGATAAAAAATAACTATTGTTCTTCAAAAAGGGTTACATGGCTTTCCCTTTGCCACAAAGGCTCACTTAAATATTGGCTTAAGTGTTTTGCCTGTAATTGGAACATCTGGTTTAAGTTTTCTTTAGTTGAGCTACCCATATGCGGTGATAAGACGACGTTATCAAGTTGCCTTAAAGCGAAAGGAACTTCCGGTTCATACTGGTATACGTCCAAAGCGGCACCAGCGATTGTATGGCGTTGCAAAGCATCAATCAGAGCGTTTTGATCCACAATGCTGCCTCGCGCAACATTAATCAAATATCCTTCTGCCCCTAAATTATCTAAAACCTGTTTGTTAATTAAATGTTGTGTTTCAACACCACCGGAACAACAAATGATTAAAAAATCACTAATAGATGCTAAATTTGCGGCTGTTGGACAATACAAATAAGGGCTATTTTTTTGACTTCGGGCCGTATAAGCAATTTTTAGCCCGAAAGGCTCTGCAAATTGCGCTATCTTTTCACCAATTTGACCGAATCCAACCAAGCCCAATTGCTTTCCCAATAAATGGTTGCCCAGAAAACGGGGCTTTTTCTCAACCCATTCATTATTTCGGGTATAGCGATCATTTAGAATCACCCTTCGCGACAGTGCTAACAATAAAGCGATAGCAAGTTCTGCTGTATCATGAACACCTGCATTAGGTTGTGAATGCAGAATAATATGATTTTGCTTTAAAAAATTAAGATCAATATTGTCCGTTCCTATTCCCAGGTGACTAATAATTTTTAAGTTAGGAAATTGCATTAAAAACGAATGGTCAATCTGATCCCATACCGTTGTGGCTAAAGCTACAACTCGGGATTGATCCACTCCTGAAGCCATTTTCCAACCATGAATAATGTTCCAATCAGGAATCAGCATGGGAATAATTGGCTCTAGAAATTGGTTGGTCAGGTAAACAGATGGCTTCATTAAAATGTCCTGTTTTTCAGAATAAAGACTCCGTGCGTTGTCCATGAACTATAAGCTATTTTCTGGTGATTTATAATATCGTTAACAATTCTTTCTCATCTTGCTGACATGCAAATAAAAACAAGCGGTAAAATGAGCGTTCGAAAGTAGAGATATATAGCGATTATTACAGTTATGATACTATATTCTTTTACTATTGCATTTCATTATTCCAAGGAGACGTTACCATAGAGAGGAATGCACAGCAATATTTTGAAAGCGCGAAGGAATTGTTCTTGCCAGTAATACCTGTCGAGGAATTTGATGGTTTTATACTTAAATTGGGCAAGAATAACTACCATTTTTGCAAGAATGAAACTCCTTTTAATAATAGCTGTAGTGCCAATATTGCTATTGATAAATATTGTACCTCTAAACTATTGGAAAAAGCTGGTATTCCTGTTCCCAAAGCCATTTCTTTAAACTGTAGTGAATTTCAACGGAATGTGCATAAAGATAAAATTGCACAATTAAACTTTCCCTTAGTCATTAAACCAATAGATGGTTCGCTGGGAATCGGCGTTTTATGTAATATAAAAACATGGGAAGAACTGGAAAGCCATTTAACAAAATATTTTTCCTCTTATCAGTGCCTAATAATAGAAGAATTCCACGGCAAACTGAATTCTTACCGTGTATTGGTTTTTAATAACCGTATCCTTGGTATAGTCCAACGTTATCCAGCCACTGTAACTGGCGATAGGGTACATCCCATACATGAGTTAATTAAACAGGAAAATTTAAACAGAAAAAGAATCAATGAAGCTTTAGGTGAAATTACTTTAGATGAGGAAACTCGGATTAAACTTCAAGAGCTGGGCATAACAGAAAATTACATCCCCTCCTTTGGAGAACAAATTGTTTTATGCTATACAAGCAATGCAACAAGAGGTGGATCCTATGTCACCATAAACAAGAAGATGTGCAAGCAAAATCGTAAATTATTGCTTCAAGCAGCCAAAATACTCGACTTGCAATTAGTTGGAATAGATGTGGAATGCTCAGATATTATCAATGTTCCTATAGAACAATCAAAAGGGGTCATACTGGAAGTTAACCACAAACCCAGTATCCGAATTCATGAGTTCCCAATGAAAGGAACCCCGCAAAAAGTCACAAAAAAAATTATGCGTAATTTCATCATCCGCCACCCGTTGTCTTACTTATATTCTATCTACAACAACCAACCGACCGCTTTTTATGCCCGCAGTTCTATTCTTATTATCATTATGGGATTAATTCTTTTAGCCGTGTGGTAATTCACCTCACCTAAAACTTATGTCATTTCCCAATCTTTACTTTCAATACCTGGCAGAGAGCTTATTTGATAATAAATTTATTTCTGAAATCACTTTGCTCAGGTAAATGTAGTTCACTTCATGATAAATTCTGATAATTCACTAACCTCGATGAAAGAAATTTGAGATTAAAGTACTTAATCGAACAATCTATTGAGCAGGCTCATTTTGCAAGTGCTCTTTTAAAGTTTATACTTAATAATAATGAGGTTAAATTATATTACGAGGTATTAAATGAATCCTGTATCGATTTTAGATGCCTCATTAAGAGATGGTGGACATAGAACTAATTTTCATTTTAAGGATGATGATTTAAAACAAATACTACTTCCTCTTGATAATTCGGGTATTGAATACATTGAAATTGGCTACCGTAATGGTTCACTTCACCCTATTGAAAATATAGGGAAAGCTGGAATGTGTCCCCAAGATTATCTCCTGTATTGCCAATCTCTAATAAAAAAAGCAAAAATTGCAGTGATGGTTCATCCTCATAATGTAAACGAACAGGATCTGTTCGAGCTAAAAAATTGCGGTGTGAAATTAATAAGAATATGTATAGCAAAAGGTGATCTTGTAAACGCTGTCCCTCTAATTAAACTGGCTAAGAATTTGAATTTTGAAACCTCAGTGAACATTATCCATATTTCTTATTATACGGAAAGCGAACTGGATAGTTTGATTGAGGAAGTAAGCAAACACCAACCGGATATGATCTATTTTGCTGATTCTAATGGAAGCTTATTTCCTGACAGGATAAATTGCCTGTATAAAAAATACACCCGTCAATATAAAGTTTCTTTTGGATTTCATGCTCATGATAACCTTGGATTGGCGCAAGCCAACGCTCTTGCGGCGGTAAACGCCGGGGTTCATTTTATTGATGCCTCACTGGCAGGAATGGGCAAGGGAACAGGTAACCTAAAAACTGAATTTTTTATCGCTTATTTACTTGCAAACAATATAAAAAAATATAATTTGGAAGATGTGTTGACAGCAGCTAATTATGTAAGAGATGCCTTGAAAATAGGACAAGAACCCATTGAAATGAGTGAATTCATAAGGGGAATTTCTGATCTGTCTACAGCAGACCTTAAAAGCTATAAACCAGGCAAGCTGTAGAAAATGCTTACATTTCCAATATAGGAGTATAAGACTGTGACACCTTGATTCCTCAATATTTGATGCTCCAGAAAGCAACGTACTTTCAAAATTAAGCTGGCAAAATCATAGTTCTTCCAGGAATAAGTAGAGAATACAATGGCAAAAAAAAGATTATTGATTATCGGCCCTGTTTCAACTCAATCCTCTAGTCTGAGGCACTTAAGCCAAAATTTATCTTTTCTTAATCCTTATTACTCCATTGAGTGTCTTGATCCTCTTGTCACGCTGCAAGAATGTTCCGATGAGGAATATTATGGAATTTGGCAAAATCAACTAAAGTCGCTCATCAAAATTTATGATGCATTTGTTGGCTTTTCTTTTGGTGGTGTTATTCTTCAACAATGTTTTTCCATATTGAGCGGAGAAAAAAAACAAATCATTCTTTTTTCCACACCAACATTTGCAGATTCCATCTTAAGAGAAAAACTTGAAACAGTCATCTCCCTCTGTTCTCAAAATAAGTTGGAAGAAGGATTGTCTTCGCTCTATCAAGCAGTTTACGCGCCTCATTCTATTCCTGATGCTTCACTGCAGTATTTAAATAGGAAACTTGCAATCAAGAGGCTTATTTTTGGCTTAACCAAAGTATTGAAAACAAATTGTGTTTCAATTTTAAATCATTGTAATGTGAATCACCTGCATTTAATAGGTGAAAAATCACAACTGGTTAATACCAATAACGTGATAAAACCATCATGTGGCCAATTGATTGTAGTCCCCCAAGCAAGTATGCGAGTTCTGGAAAGCAACCCCACTTTTTGCAAAGAAATTATATTTAAGGCCCTGAATCATGAAATCCACTGATCCTATAAAAATTGCTGTATTACCAGGTGACGGGATTGGGATTGAAGTGACTGAGGCTACGCTTCCTGTTTTTGAAGTCCTTGATGTCCCTGCAACCCTGAGTTATGGCGATATTGGCTGGGAATTTTGGAAAAAAGAAGGAACAGCAATCCCCTCCAGAACATGGCAATTGATAGCCGCCTCTGATACCGTTTTGCTAGGGGCGATTACCAGCAAGCCCCAACGTGAAGCCAAAAAGGAATTAAGCAAAGCGCTTAGAAAGAGCAACCCTTATTACGTATCTCCTGTCATTCAATTAAGACAAGGTTTGGATCTTTTTGCAAATGTTCGCCCCTGTTTTTCCATCGATGACCAATCAAAGCCGTTTAATTTTTGCATCATTAGGGAAAATAGCGAAGGATTATATTGCGGATTTGATTATTTTCCATTACCAAAAGCAATACATAATTTATTAGCAGAAAGCCAACATTGGCAAACGATTCCAGCTGATGAAGCAAGTTGTGCCTTAAGATTGCAATCAAAACCCGGCTTAACCCGTTTATTTGATTTTGCCTTTAATCATGCCATGCAAACTGGCATGCCTAGAGTAACTTTGGCAGATAAACCAAATGTGCTTAGAGAAAGTGGCGAATTTGCCAGGAAAATTTTTGAAAGCACAGCCCAAAAATACCCGAAAATCCAAGCGGACATACTCAATGTCGATGCCGTAGCATTATGGTTGCTAAAAAGTCCGGAAAGATTTGGAGTAATCGTCGCGGAGAATATGTTTGGTGATATTTTATCCGACATCGGAGCAGGCGTTATGGGAGGATTAGGACTTGCACCCAGTGCCAATATTGGTGATAAAGGGAGTTACTTTGAGCCAGTACATGGTAGCGGACCAAGAATGAAAAAAAATTGTGCCAATCCATCAGCTATGTTTTTAACAATTAGCATGCTGCTAAATCATTTTGGTTATCCTGAGCGGGCAAAAAAAATAGTCAATGCCGTGATGCAAATCATAAAGGAAAAGCGTTTTATTACTTATGATCTGGGTGGGCACTCCACTATGACCGATATGGCGAATGCAGTAATTGAACGTTGTGCGCGATTAGAAGCTTCTTGTTTATCAATAGATTTTAGTTCGGTCCCTAAAGAAAATTTAATTGAGTCAGATACTATGAGCAACTTGCTTCAGCAATTAAGGCACTGTAATTCTGCAGAAATTTCTGACGCCCTGGAAGCTTGTGGAATCGAAGGCGGATTATTGAATATCAAACCGTTATCACAGGGAATGAAAATGGCTGGGCCGGCTTATACTATCCAATATTTACCCAGAGAAAAAAAAGAAACAGCCTTCCATAATGCCGCAAACTATATTGACAAAGTTCCCAAACATTCGGTCATAGTCATTGACAACAACGGTCAAACTGATTGCACTGTTTGGGGTGACCTATTAACACATACCGCATTGAGAAATAACATCATGGGCACGGTTGTGCACGGGGCCGTGAGAGACGTCGAATCAATTCGCTCGACAAACTATCCTGTGTTTTGCACAGGAATTTATATGTGCTCTGGTAAGAATCGCGTTTACAAAGCGAATGAGCAATGCCCTTTATTCATTAATGGAGTTACAATAAATCCTGGCGACATTGTCTTTGCTGATGACAATGGAGTGTTGGTGATCCCAAATGAGCTTCTTCACGAGGTAGTGAATAAAGCAATTGCCATAAGATTAACTGAGGAACGCATTAAAGCAGCTGTAGCATCAGGTTCCACTCTTGAGCAAGCTCGAGAAGATTATTACTATGAGCAACCCTGGTTAGGTATTAATAAAAAGAGCGAGTAATAGTGTTTTTGCCTGAAAAACTCAAATTCATAGACATGCACTACCATGCAGCCCCTGATCTTTATATTCGTCGCAGAAACGCAATTGAAGCGGGAAGATTGTATCACTCTTTATGCGGTGCAGTTGTTTTAAAAAGTCATATTGGCAGTACTGGTATCCAGGCAACTATTGCCCAAGAAATGGGTTTGCCCGTTTTTCCTTCCGTTGTGTTAAATCATATCAATGGAGGAATAAATTATAGAGTAGTTATCCGTGCCTTGAGTGAATATCAACCTCTTTTTTCGGGTAAAATGATCGTTGATTTCCCAACCATCACCGGTCGTAAACTGCAATCAAAACTAACTAGGGAATTAACTCACAATAATTTAAAACAATATACTCGACAGAAAGAAACACTATTTGGATCAAAACAACAACTACGCAAAGAAGTGATAGATATTTTAAAAATGGCCCGGGATTACCCCATTGTTTTAACATCAGGTCTTGCCTCGAGAGAGGAGGTTTATAAGCTAATTGATGCCTGCAATCAATATAATGTTCCTTCATTATTGTTAAGCCAACCGTCTAATCCTTTAATCGGCTTAAAATTTACTGAACTCAATGAATTGATTAAAAATGAGTGGTTATGGTTCGAACAAACCGCCTTAACTTTTATCCTTGAGCACCAGGATAAACAAGATTTTTCACAAGTATTAACTCATATCCCTCGAGTCATTTACAGCTCGGATTTGGGACAACCCAGCCAAATGGATATTCCAGAGTGGCTGCATTTCTCAAAAAGAATATTTAATGAATTGGGTTTATCAGCAAAACGAATGGAAGAGCTATTTCTCTCCAATGCCATCACATTACTCGGCTTATAAAGTCCCAATAGATCCTTGCATAACCTGTCCCTTTCATTTTATTGCAGTTAATCTCTGCCCCTCAAAGGCTTTGCAGCTTGCCCTAAAACGAAAAAGTCAGGTTATGCAAAGGTCTAATATCAATAAATCATGCAAATAGCTCTTGCAAAAACAATTGAGTGCTTTGCCAGGAACGTTGATCCGCTAATTGATTGTAATGTAGTCCCATTTCATCATCATTCGCATTAGGGTCAGTAAACGAATGAGCTGTTTGGCCATAAACATGAACTTGCCAGTCCACTTTCCTTTCTGTCATTTCAATAGAGAATTGATTAACTTGCTCGATTGGTACTAAAGGGTCATCATAACCATGCAATATCAATACTTTCGCATGCAATGGCTTATTACTCTCGCCCTCCAAAGGTAATAATACCCCGTGAAAACTGACAACTCCTCTAAGCGGTGCACCGGAACGTATCAAATCCAATACGCACAACCCACCGAAACAATAGCCAATAGCAGCCACTTTATCACTATCCACCTCAGGCAACTGAACCACTTTGCTGAAGGCCGCATTAATACGAGTGATTAACTTTCCTCTATTTTCTCTGAAAGGAGTCATTAAAGCTCTTTTCTCTACATTATCCTTGCCTAGCTTGGCATTTCCATACATGTCTATAGCGAATCCAATATACCCCATGCCAGCAAGATGAATCGCTTTGTTGCAAGCTCCCTCTCCACGCCCTCCCCAATCATGAGCAACCATAACGCAAGGTAACGGTTTTGAGACACTGGAATGATAGGCAATAAAACCCTTGCACACAGTATCACCGTCCTCGTATTCGACTTCCTTAGTCACTAACATAGTAATCCTCGTTTTTAAAGGCCTTCCAAACAGTATTTATAACTAACTGTCAAAGTCTTAATAAAATGAACTGCCCATAAATAATAAGAAAGGCTGCTTTGAGCCCTTCTTATCGTATTTTTTAGAATGTTATTCGGGAGGCGGTGTACTGGTTGGGGTACCACTATCTGTACCGCCCAGTTGTTGACCTGTATCCGGTTTGGAGCTTGGCCCAGTCTGGCTGCCACTGTTTTTACCTTTCCCTGAAACATCACCCGCATTTTCTGAAATCTTTTTAGCCTGGGGTCCCAATTTGCCAAGCATTTCTTGACCTTTAGCTCCCAATTTGTCTCCAATAGCTTTCTCAGCGCCATAAGTGGCTTCACCTGCTTTCTCTACTTTACCCTTGGCTTCTTCACCCCATTGCGTGGTTTCCTGACCAAAAGATTCAGGATTGCCTCCTATCCATCTCAGCACTTTATCTGGCAGGTGAGCTATTAGCGTGAAGGCTTTTTGCACGATAATTAAATACATGGTGGTATAAATTAAGATGGAGAAGAAGAAAGCATACACTCCTGCCCAGCCCGTATAACCACCCTCTAATGCAGTTGACTGATAATCACCGCTCAATTTGGATCCGAAATTATCCCATTGCGATGTATCCTTCTTTGCCCCAGTCCAGTTTCCAGCACTCTGGAAAAACCTCCCCGCATCATTCGAACTGGTGCCTTTTTCCCATGTTTCTATTCCTTGATCCGATTGGATATAGGAAATAGCATGATCAAATCCGGCATTCAAAATCCAGACACCAACATACGACAAGGCAATCGCTGTGATATATCCTATTATCATCAGAGATGGTCGTAAAAAGACATTAACCAAAATCATAATGGCAAATTCGCCTTTACCAAAAGCCTCATTACCTTCCGGATGCGTAACACCCAAAGCGACAATTGGGGCAGCAACCATGGCTTCGATAACGGCTATCAGCCAGGCAAATGATCCAAAAGTAAAAATCATATAAGGTAAAACGGGTATATAATATGCTGTAACAAATCCTATGGATACCATGGTTCCTATCCATGCCATCAACAAGGGCATAGCCATCATAATCAAGGCAAAGATAAAGATACCAAAAAGTGGGATTAGCGAACTGACCACGGCCATATTTAACAGTGTTAACCACAAAGTACCAGAAAAATTAATATACATCGTCCCCATATTAGCCAATGCGACTATGGGGTTTACTCCAGGTTGCGAGAGAGTTTGAACTCCCACTATGAAAATATCTTTCATGCCTTGTAAAGGAATCATTAAAAAGGCCATGACTATGGAATTAATCATTTCCCCGAATATAGCTAGAAAGAAATTGTACACGTACCTGAAAACATAGTTATAAAATAAATCACCCATCATGCGGCCAAGGCAAAAAGAGAAGAACAAAATCTTCACTCTGCCGCAATCAAAATCCTGGTGCTTCATGTAATAAAGCGAGGTATCTACTTTAAAATTAATAAGATTGGCAAAAGTTAACGGTTTTATTCCCGGCTGGCCTGGCAATTGGACCATCATGGAATTGTTGATAAACCCATAGACTGTTGAAGACAATGGCCCTTCAACATAAGCACGTTTAGGGTCAGGACTTAGATCAGGTTGCTTGACCCCATCCTGACTCAAGGCCGGTGCCCCATTGATTAATGACTGGACTTGAACCAGCTTATCGCTCTTGTTTTGAAACCAGTTGCACAATAAAGCATACGTGCCCTGACACGTTTTCCCAAATGGCTTGGTGAGTTGTGCTAGATCAAAATTACTATTATCAAGGCCTGTGTCACTATCAAAATCACTCTCGTCTTTTACTGCACTTCCATTGAGTTTCACCAAATCAAAAAAATAAGAGCCAGCCATGATCCATCCTTTGATATTGGCTTCTTGGATAAAATCACGGGATTTGTCATCATATTCAGCAGATTTAGATTGTTTTATCAGATTAATGGTTGGCGTCATAATACCATTGTAGTCATTAATTGCCCCTAAAAACTCAGTACCATTAAATAATACCCCCGTAGTAGATCCGGTAGAACTGGGTATCGATCCCCATGTTTGGCAAACTTGTTGATACTCAGTGCAGACCTGACCAGATGCCTTATAAGGCACTCCAAACTGCTGCTTGGCAATGGCTGAAAAATCATTTTTTGAGTTTCCGGTAGACGAAGTTGATGAAAAGGCCGGATCATTATTAACCATCACCTGTGCCACCGTAGATAAAGTCACATACATTTGCTGTATAGCAATCGCGCGAGACAATTGAGCTGTTTCCAACTGGGAAGAAGTAAGCTTTATGTTTTTCCCCATATCAGCCTTCAAATCAGAAATACTATTCCATGTTACTGTGCCGCAAATCCCATTTAAGAAATAAAATGGTGAGCTTTTATCGAAGTTTGGCATATCAAGGCTAAATGGTCCTTTAGACTTGTCATCACTTTGCCTCTTGACAAAATTCACTGTACTGATGAAGTCAGGAATCGCTGTACGGCAAAAAGTATTCATTTCAGGAGTAGGATTACCCCCACAAGGAGGGCTGTTACTTTGGCTCAGATAAAGATTCCTTTGCGTTTGTAATTGTTTTTGTAAACCCAACATGCAGACTTGACCTGCCAATATAGTAAATGCCCCTTTTGCTATACCTGTAGACTTCCCACCTTTATCTGTGAGGCTCTTGGTTGGGTCAGACTGAGCCTGTATTATCACACCACCCCGATTCAGATAACTCAGGGCAGCTTCCCATATTTTATCGGCTGCACCAACACCTTGCACAATAACCCACATAAAAAATATCTGCATCATACAATAACCAGATGCTTTAGGTATTAACAAAGCCAAACCGAAGGTGGAACGAAGAGGAATCCAGATTGAGGACCATTTTTGGCCAAGCATTTGCCCTTCATGGGCTGTGTTCATGGTGGAAACCATGAGGGTATACATAATGATGATTCCACCCAAAGCAAGGACAGCGGAGTTGAAGACACCAAACATGTTGCCCATAATCTGGCTTCCCGTTCCGTGCAGCACCCCATCGACTACACCAAACAGGTTACCTAAAAAAACGACGGACAAATCGCTTGCTGGAGGCGCGAAACTTAAGGAGCCACTTTCAGCGAGAGCAAGCGCAGGAAAAAAGCAAAGGAGAACCGTAATAGCTAATTTATTCATTCTTTCTCACCCAATAACCCTTGCCTGTACCATTCTTTAACGGTACATCCCAATTTACGTTGTTTAATCTGGTAGTACCAAAAATGATAACGAAAGGCTAGCACCAATGCGATCATAACCACAACCAAGCTTATTATTGTAGCTTTCCATGAACCATAAAACAGTTGATAACCCGTGTAAATGAGTAGCATAAACGCAGCGATAACCATAATCACACTTAGCCGGAACAAGGCTTTTTGTTTGATTATCAAGTCAGCCTCATTCAATTTTAGTTTTTTGACTGCTTCATCAAATGATTCTACATGGGTTGGTTCCTGTGGGACGAATAAACGCTTAACGCCATTGACCAAATATAAGGTGAATGACTTCATTCTGTCCCAATCGACCCATTTACGAACATTGATAATCCTTGTAATAACTCTTACGATCCTTGATCCCGATTTCTTTTTCATATTTTTTACTTTTTCACAATTTTAAGTAATGGACTTTTATATATCATAATATACTATAGTATTAAGTAGTTGTTTCGTCTATCAACGTATCTCAGTAAAAAAAGAGTAAATAATGCCTGATTTAAGCCATGAAGCCGCTGCAAAGTACTGGTTTGAGTACCTTGACCCCATGATTTACAGGGTCATCACTTTTATGGAAAGTGTGGAAAACTGGACTCTTGATGGAAATCCGGAACTGGAAGAGGCAATGAAACAGTTAGGGCAAGAGCTTGATGATATTGAAAAAATTGACTTGGGCTTGCTAGCAGAAGAAGACAAATTTATTCGTATCGTTGGAAATATCAAATCAGGAAGAGGCCTACGCTTGCTTCAGGCAATAGATACAGTCCATCCTGGTAGCGCCTCCCGTGTTTTAATCCATGCGGAAGAAACCAGTTTAAGCAGCAATGACCCGGCAGGTTTTTTTCTAAAACGCAATATTGTATTTGAAAGACTAAGGTTATTATCGCGAGTTTTTTGCCAATACCGTCTAAAACTCGTTTTACGAGCACTCGAAGGGGATGAATAATGAAAGTATTACCTAAACTGGCCTTGGCCAATCTGTTTTGTTTTACCACTTTATCTGTTTTTGCTCAACCTACTGATACGTCTGGACAACAGACAAGCACCAACACGTCTAATCTAGTGACTTACCTCACCAATCTGGGAAAATATTTAGGCTATGACATCACTCAATCCAATAAAACGCCTAACCCGCCTTATTCACAATTATTTAATTCCAACGTAGCCCAACTCATTCAAAGCTACGCTTACAATACCTTTTTAGGCGCTATCCCCGTGAATGCCATGTCCCAGAGTTTTATGAATTTTGTGACCCAAAATGTGCAAGGAAGCTCATTAATTAATAATTTGGCGAATAATACCTTTAAATATCAAAATTTCAGCACCCCATCATCCGGCTTGAATGGAACAGTTTCTGCCAACAGTTTAATAGACCAATCAACGGCCAATGCCCAAGCCCCTACCCCCTCAGGAGTTTTTTCAGACCCTCAAACCACACCCTCCGGAACTTATTTGAAGGATCCAGTCAGTCAGGCCGTATTTAATATACTAGGAACCCCAGATTACAGTTTTTGTATGGACAACGAGCAAAAAAACTGGTTGCCAAATTGCAACCTGATGTACCAAAACCTGGTCATGCAAAATGTTATCGGCACTTTGCCTCCAGCGCAAACCGCTGGTTCGACACCTGCTTTTTATACCTACAATTATAACCAATCGCTCATTGGCCAACTGAACGGCAACTCGCTGATTGCCCCGTTGCTATTAGATACCAATCCAGCAACACTACAGCAATTGAGTAGCTCTGGAGGCTTAAAAGCTATCAGCCAAGCACAGCAAGCGCTTAATTTTATCAGATACGCAAGTGCTCAAGTCACCCCTCCTTCCTTACCCAAGTTGAGTGCCTACAGTGAATTATGGAATCAAGCCACTGCCAAACCGAATTCTGACGGTTATAATGAAGTCCAGCAAAAACAAGCGGCTGCAACATTGAGCAGTTATTTTAATAATTTGCGCGTTTACGCAGCACAAACTTCTGTCGGAGTGAGTAATCTCTACTATATTTTATCCAAAAGGTTACCCCAAAATATGAGTAGCGACCAAAACAACCCAAATGTGACAAGCCAGGCGTTGAATGAATTTAACATGGCAACTCGAAGATTATTTGATCCAACCGCCTCCAACACTCCCGGACAACCAAACCAACAATGGATTAAACAAATTAATGACGCCTCCCCTGCTACAGTTCAAAAAGAAATAGCGGTATTGTTGGCTGAAATTAATTATCAAATGTATTTGGACAGACAAATACAAGAACGGATATTATTAACTAACAGCATTATGCTATTGCAAAACTTAAAAGCAGCGCAACCGACCGCAGACTTTTCAAGTCAAGGCTCTCCTTCCGAGCAATAATAGTCATCACTTTGGCTCCTGGGATTCCAATTCTAGGGTGCCATTGTCGCTAGGTTGATTAACACGCTTAAAAATTTGGTACACAAAATCAATCATTTTTTTTCCTTTTGATTGATCTTTGTTTAAATAAAAACCCGAGCTTAATGTACTAACTAAATGATAATTTTTAAAAAAATCCTTTTCATATAGCAAATCTGTTAAATAATCACCTCGTGATTCCATAGGATAGTAATTGGTGATCACCCAATCAGGCTTCACTTTAGAATTGAGATAATCGGCATAAAAACTTAAATCGTTTTTGAATGGCTTTTTGGTTAAATCGCTATTATTCAAACATTGAGCGTCTATAAATCGAATGTCTTCTCGAGAAAAAAAAGGAATAATCCCACAATCATCTAACAGAACGCTGTCGCCCCTTTTTGCCTTACGGTTGAGCAAATCAGCAATGTTCATTCTATTTTGAGTGCGTTCATTATATTCTGCAACTGATTTGGATAAATGATTTAAATCATTCCCCGGCACAAAAAAACAGGTAATAAACAACATTAATACAGCAGCCAGATATTCAGGATCCCATCTGAAAGGTTTAAAATATTGTATCAATTGATTAAGCCCTAAAACAGTTAATATGGAAATAAGGGCGAATGGGCTTAAAAACAATCTCAAACCGTATGTGACTAAAGGATTTGCTTTCCAAAGCAACAAAGTATATAAAACAGAAGGCAACCAAAGTAAAACATGGCGACAATCTTTATTGGCAGACAATAAATAGGGTACCGATAATACAAGCAACGGTGTTATAAAAAGAAAATAATCAAAATCTACCGCCAAAAACTGCCCATAAGCTAATGCTTTACAACGATAGCTATTAGGAAGCCAATGACTGAAATAAATTAATCGCCAAATAAAATACACAAGATAGGGCAATACAAAGCAAATAAAAGTAATTGAAACCCATAAGAACAATCTCTTATGATCTTTAAAAACCAGTTCCCTTTGAGCTCTCAAATATTGACATCCTATAAAAACAGCCAAAGGAATTATCCAAACGACTCCTTCAAATCGTGTTAAGCTCAATAATAACAAGAGCATATTGGTTATTATCCAATGAGTAGTTGAGTAAAGGGAAAATCGATTGGGCCATGGCCTGTCACCAACAGTTTGATAACCAAATGCCAAGGTACACTGCCATATCAATGCCAAAGACAGAGCGCAGTAAAATAGCGTTTCTAATCCACTGACCGCCCACCAAGTTACTCCTGTATAATGGCTAAATAAAAAAACAGGTAATATGGATAACACAGGGCTACAAAAAAGTCTTGCCAGTCGATATAAAAACAGTAATGCCAATCCCAAACTACAACAGGAAATGACCTTCATACTGCTCACCAGAGGTAATTGCAATTTAATAACCAAGGCAGCAATCATAAGCCATAAAAAATTGGAATACCCCTCTACGGGAGGCAAGGTCACATGCCAAAACAGCCCTTTCCCACTCACTAACTGTCGAGCATAATACCAGCTGATATAAGCATCATCTGTCGTAAAATCCCAGGCTGTATACAACGAGACCATCAGATCGTAAGCGCAATAAATAGCTATCAATAGCACCAGAATGGTTTTTCTTCTTGATAACAAGGAACTCAAAATGTGTTCTGCTCCAGAAAATTTTTCTATAACACAATCCACAATAACAATATCACACAGCATCAACAAGCTCCAAAATCATGATGCAAAAAAAATAATGGGTATGTTATGATTCCAACCCAATTTAAAAAAACTGTATCCTCAATGGAATAATACGGAACTTACAAGAAACGCCAAAAGTCTGGGGCATTGTGATAAGGGAGTACCACAATAATATTTCAAAACAGTGAATCACATCCACTGGACTAAAGATGATAGGCCTTGATTTAAATTAAAAATGTAACCCCTACTCAATGGTTGGTGTTTATTGATAAATCCGGTATAAAGTTCTCAGGATGAGTTAACCATTTAACTCAGCGAGCTATTATGTCCAAACCTTATTTTTTTTATGTCAGCGGAATGAATTGCACCAGTTGCAGCAATGCCATAGAGTCCTTTTTAAAAAATTCCAATTTAATCAAAATCAATACATTTCACGCGGACATGAGCACCCCGGATCCCAAAAAAATTGTGATATCTCTTTCTGAAGAAAAGGAAAATGAACATGAAAGCAACTGGAAAACTATTAAAAGATTAATTGATGATACAGGTTTTACTTGCGAAAATTATGAATTCCCTCAGGTGAAAGATCAACAACCGGCTCTCCCTCTCGAGAAAACGCAGACAACCGTTCAACAGGAAGCCAGCCAATTATCCACAATCCTTAGCAGCGCAAAAAAAATAATCACCTCCCATTGGTTGCTTGGAGGATTGGGTTGTATCACTGGAGTTAGCTTAATGATCCTGACTATGGCTCTAGGTAGTTTACCACTTGCACTAATGATTCCTTTAGCAAGCATCAGCACTTTATTAACCATTGCCCTTGGTGCCCAATCTTATTACGAGGCTTGGAAAAAGTTAGTCCAATCTCGCACACTCACAATGGATACATTATTTTCAATTAGCACAATTTCTGTTCTCGTTGTGTCGCTTGCTTCATTCTTTGTACCGTGGTTACCTATGATGTTTGAGGCAGGATTACTTATTTATGGATTCAGGCATATTGGTATCGCTATTGAGGACACTATCAAAGAAAAAATAAGCTCCGCCAAATTTCAAGACAGAACCCCACAAAAAGTCAGATTATATCGCCATCCTGATTTTAAAAAAACGAGGATTGAAGAGATTCAACCCAACGACATTATACAAGTCAAGCCGGGTGAGCTTATACCATTGGATGGCGTTTGTGAGCAAGACACCCTCATTTATCCCACCATCATTACCGGTGCTGTCATACCTAAACAATTTCGTAGTGGTGAAAAAATACTTGCCGGAATGCGTCTGGCAAATGATGCAAAACCACTCACCCTCCGCGTTCTAAAAACTGCAAAAGAGTCATACCTTGCCCGTCTTGATGAAAGCATAGCCCAATCTGTACTTGAAAGGGCACCGATAGAGGTAAAAACAGGGCTGCTTCTTAGCTATTTTATCCCATCCATTATTGCTCTCTCCATCCTTTCAGGGATCTTTGTCGGCTTGATTGCCACACCAGCACTTGCGATACAATGCGCTATTTCAGTATTGGTTTCTGCTTGTCCTTGTACGCTTGGTTTAATTATTCCTCTGGCAGTAAAAACTGGAATTCATAAAGGAGCCGAACACGGTGTGCAGTTTAAAAATTCCAGGGTATTACAATTAGCAGAACAAATTGATGTAGTCATTTTTGACTTGAATGGCACTTTAACAACCGGCGTTCCAGTGGTTAAAGAATATGCTGTATTAAATGATGCTGATCTTTCTTCTGAGCAATTTCTGAGTATTTGCAATGTGTTGGAAGAACAATCAAAACACCCTTTCGGCAAAGCAATACAATCGTTTACCCAAGGAATCAATAAACAAAAATTCAATATTGCTAATTTGGATTATTCGAACCATTCAGGCATTTCAGCAGAGATTAATGGTATTCAATATGCTATTGGCAGTAAAACCTTAATGCAGGAAATAGGGATTTCTACATCTTCGCTTGAAAACCAAATGAATCTGGTTGCAGGCGATAGCCTGGTGTTTCTAGCCAGAAACAAACAACTCTTAGGTTATCTGGTCATCACCGACCCCTTACGAAAAGATGCAAAGCAAACAGTTGATGCTTTAATTAAAATGGGAAAAGAACTACATCTATGTACTGGTGCAGATGAAAAAACCGCCTATCGCTATGCGCAAGCTCTTGGCATTAAGAAGGTACATGCTAATTGTGTTGCTACAACTATCAATACAGAAGATAGATCCAAACCAGTTTATATTAAATCATTACAAAATCAGGGACTAAAAGTAGCTATGATTGGAGATGCAGCTAATGACGCAAACGCCCTTGCTGCGAGCGACTTCGGTATAGCTGTACTGTCTCAAGACAGCGATGAAATCACCCAGCAACACGCCTCGGCCATTATACAAAGTGGAACTATATTGCCTATAGCCAATGCCTTTGCCATATCAAAACAAACAGTAAACAATATCAACCAGAATTTGTTAATTAGCTTAGGGTACAATTTGACAACAGTATTAATAGCCAGTGGTCTGTTAGTCACCCTTGGTTTTGTGCTGAATCCTGCTGTTGGTGTGGCATTAATGGTAACCCAGGCTTGTTTTGTCTTGCTCAATGTATACCGCTTTAAAGAGCAACCCTTGCAACATTTGCAAGACAAAGTTCAGGAAAAACCAGAACCGGCTCCTTCTTCTTATGAAGCCATGAAAAAGCATTCACCCAATTTCCATACAGCTCCCGAGATTAATCATAAATCAGTTATTCAATCTGGAAAGCAGCCAACCAGTACAAATAAATCACCTTCCTTTTGGAGTGATTATTTTCCTGAATTATTTGAAGAAGAAAAGGACACAGGTACCGAACATCTAATGAATAACAAAAGAGGATAAGCCCTAAATAAAGCTTGTCTAAAGTTGAAATGAGGAAGGCCAATCACCTTCCTCAATCATAACAATCAATTTTGATTTATTATGCTCTAAAGGGTCAAGAATGTGATGTCTCTTACCAATATGTGATGACTCATAAAAATCGCATGTGAAATGAGGTAATCAGCAATGTTTACCGCATCATTATATAGATAATAAATAAATTGTATGGTCAAATTGGCAAAATTAATTAACTTACATTTTAAGAAAACTCATGCCAACAACCTTTGAAGATAAATCACTCCAAATCCCCAGTTTAAAATCCCTGGCCGCTAATGCCGTTCAAAAAACCAATGCAAATCTCTTTTTCAGGTTGCACTCACTTGAAACTCCCCCTGAGATAAAAACAGGGTTTATTGACATGGAGCTAGAGGCATTAACTCACGAATTAACTGAAGACTATCAAACCAAGTTGGAAGCCAGGAACGAAAAAATTGAGGAATTCAGTTCCAATCTTAGTTCTAATGAATGTTTTGTAAAATGCTCTGCTTTTACCTTCACTACATTGATGGCTGGAGTGCACGTTGGTATTTATTACATCCTGAAAGCAGCGGCTGTCGATCCATCAACGCAAATAGCATATATTTCGAGTATTCCTGCTACTATTTGTTTCTCTATGTGCGTTGGAGTCTGCTTGAATCGACAAATTACTAAATGCTTGAGCTCTTGTTTTACGCCCAGTGTCCCCGATAAAATTACTGTCGATTTGGATGAGTTGGGTAGACAATCCCATGTTAGTCCATAAGCGGTTTTCTGGGTTCCTTGAAAGAAAAAAACTGACTTATTCGCTACAATATAATTTAATTACAATGATTCTTCACTCCCTGGTAATTGTTAAAAAATAGGGAGTGGTTTTATACACCCATTTTCCACCGTATTTTTTTTTGCAGTACTCATCAAAAAACTGCACCATGCTATTTACAATATCTTGGTACATTTTACCGGGGAGATCCTTGAATAATGGGGCGCCGTGTATAAAGTTTTCAAATAACCCAAGATCAGGTAATTCCACTTGGCAATGTTCTACAACAAAAGAAATGCTTTTAAATGGCAAATTATCCAATGCCCTTCTGCATTGAACAGAATAATTCTCCCGCATCATTTTAGATTGCACGACATTTTTAGCGACATCAGGGTAAAGATTTTGAAGTTGCAGGCTGTTTAACACTTCAAACAAAGTGCTTTGTTTGCCAGAAGAAAAAATTGCACAAATTTTACCTCCTGGTTTCAAGACATGATATAAATTGGATAATGATTTTTCCAAATCAGTCCAGTGAAGACACCAAAATGATAAAATATTATCAAATGGCCCGAAAATTATAGGTTCTTGAATATCCCCTATATCAAAACGAACGTTGATACTCCTGCAATGTTTGTTTGCATAATCAATCATTGTTTTTGATCGATCCAAGCCAAGAACATATCCATCAGGGACTAAATTGGCTAGCATTTGAGTGAAACTGCCATCACCACAACCAGCATCGAGTAAGTAATCATTACTATGGATAGATATCTTTGCAAGAAACTTGCTGGAGATTTCTCTTAGGATATAGTTACCTTTTGCATAATTGGTTGCAGACCAATTATTCAATATGGCAAGCAAACTTTCATTATCCATTCGGGATTTCTTCCAAAATGATTTACCAAGAGCCTCTTGTAAATTATAGAGTTCTCCAACACAATTTTCTAAAAAATTGGAAACTTTTGATGTTGTATTCTCTGAGATCTCTAAACTAGTGATGTTATAAACAAGGAATCCCATTAGGCCATTGCAACCAATTTTTCTCAGGATAAGGTAATGAAATATCAACCAAATGCAAAGTATAGGCATGTCTGGATTGATTAGAAAAATTAGCCTGACTTTTATGTGGAACTCTGCCATGTAGTATAATTAAAGCGCCTTTTTTAACAGGTAAAGGGACACTGTTTTCTTCTGGCCAAGGACTTGAATCGAAATTTTCAAAATAAATTTCGTTTTCTCGACGAAACATCTTCTGCTTTAAGGGGGTGGTACAAGGGCTTGGAATCACTTCCAAACAGCCATTTTCCAAAGTAGCATCTTCTATTGCAAACCAAAACCCTAAAGCATCACTGTCCTCTCCAAAAATATAGGTACTATCCTGATGGCAAAGTACTTCGGCTCCTATTCCCGGCTGTTTGAATATGTACATCGATTGAACCAATCCTAGTGTTTTCAACCCAAGTTGATGTGCTATCTTCTTAATTCGATCATCTCGGGAATATTGCCTAAAAACAGGATCCAGTTCATGTAAAGCGTGTCCAATTTTATTAATTGATTGATTAAAAGGGCGTAGACAATCACCGACTTCATCAAAAGCACCCGGCTCAAAAAAATAATGAATTTTATCTCCAGAATCAAGGAAATATTGTTTTTTAGCATGCTCGTTGGTTTGCGTGGAAAAAATTGTTTTAGGTATCTCTGCCTGATTATTTTCAAGCAATGTTTGAATGCGTTGCTTTAATAGATCGCATACAGATTCTGAAAAGAAATTATTTATTACCAAATATCCATTTGTGAAAAAAAAATCACATTGCTCAGAAGAAAGTTGCATCCTATGCTCCTCAAAAATCAAAATCAGTACTTGGGGAAATCACCAGGGTAAGGGCAAACGGCTTTTAATGAGCATAAGCGAAATGCTCTCATTAAAAACCTTTCCCACATAAAGATTCGGTATTGTTCATAAGTCCTGAAAATATTTCAGTTAATTTTTCCATTACATCATCTACGGTAATTAATTTCATGGCTTCATATCCATGAACCTGCGTACCCCAAACACTCTTCTCTGGACTCACTCCTAATACAGCTTGGATAGCTTGCGAATACCTGTTAACAACCAAATGTTGAAAAGTATACGGGCCAGAAATAGAGGGATTGGTAACAGCATGCAAAGCCACAACAGGCGTGCCTACCGCTGCCGCCATATGAGAAGGTCCTGTATCAGGGCACAAGACTGCTTTTGCTTTACTGATCACAGCCAACAATTGCTTAGGTTTTGTCTTTCCAACTAAATTAACCACTGGAATCTCTTTCGCTATTTCCTCTGCCAATAATTTATCATGATCACCTGGCCCTCCAGTTAAAACAACTTTGACATCCCATTTAACTTGCGCCTGTTTCAGAACCTCAATATATCGCTCCGCCAACCAACTGCGCTCAGGTTTGCTGGCTGCGGGATTAACGACTAAAATTGGCCTTTCTTGTTCCGGCAAATGATTTTGAGCCCATTCATAATCTGCCTTGGTAATCGGTAAATCCCAGTGGATTATTTTTTCAGTGATACCTAAAGGCTCAGCAAATTTTAAAAAGCCCTCAAGTGTGTGTTCCAATCCAGGAGAAATGCTTTCCTTTATAAACAGACGATGGCCATCATTCGCTCTGTGAGAATCATAGCCAACTTTGCGTTTAGCTTTAATAAATGGAATAAGCCAATTAGTTCTAAAACTGGCTTGGGGCGCTAACAACACATCAAACTGGCGAGGCAACATTTGTTTCCTAAACCGCCAATAGTCAGCAAGCGTTTTAGGTTTATCAATAACAATAAACTCCACGCCTTCCATTCCTTCCACCAAATAAAAGGCAGGTTTTGAAATAATCCAGGTCAATTGAGCATTAGGCAATTTATTTTGCAAGGTTCTTATCAGTGGGACCAACATCAAAACATCCCCTAAAGCTGAAAGCCTTATAACACAAATCGATTTAATCATTCTGCAATACAAAACGAGAGCCACAATAAGGGCAAACCTCCACCCCGGTTTTCTCTATAGGCAAATAAACCTTGGGATGAGCATTCCATAACTCCATCTCATCTGTTGGGCAACTCAATGGTAATTGATGTCTATGTACGACATAATTTTTTTTAGCACTTGCGGGTTCTTTTGTTGTTTTCCTCATGTTGTTCCTTTGCGGCATGATGTCAATTAGAGACAGTATTATCTAATATTTCCCTTATTTTCGCTATAATATCTGTATTAAAACCCTCATTTTGCGAATCATAAAATAAAGCGCCCTCCCAATGCCTCAACCAGGTTAATTGCCGTTTGGCCAGCTGCCTTGTTGCTGCTATACCTTTTTCCCTCATACTCTCATAATCATAATGGCCTGCAAGATACTCGAGTATTTGCCTATATCCAACACAGCGCATGGAGGGTAAGTTGATTTGAATAGGCCATTTTGCTTGCAATTGTTGAACTTCTTCTATGAATCCCTCACTAAGCATCGCGTCAAACCGTTGCGCGATACGTTCATGCAACCAGGATCTTTGCTCAGGAAAAAGAGCAAGATTAACAAAATAATAATCAGGCTGTACATGGGGTCCGGTCAAATAGGTTGATAACGTTGAACCGGTTAAGTAATAAACTTCCAGCGCTCTTTGAATTCTTTGCGTATCATGAGCATGAATGCGAGCAGCTGTTACCGGATCTAATTGACTTAGCTTTTGATAAAGAAAATCCCAACCCTGTGATAATGCTTCTTCCTCCAGCCGTTTACGAACAGCTTCATCGGCTTCAGGCAAAGTGGCTAACCCTTTTTGCAGAGCATTAAAATACATCATAGTTCCACCCACTAACAAAGGAATATTCCCTCTTTTGATGATTTCAGCACATAAAGACAAAGCGTCTGTACAAAACTGGGCTGCCGAATAAGATTCAACAGGATCTTTAATATCAATTAAATAATGAGGCGCTCGCTGTAATTGATGGATTGAAGGTTTTGCTGTCCCAATATTCATATCTCTATAAATCATTGCGGAATCAACACTAATAATTTCAAAAGGGAAATGGGTTGCTAACTCGCATGCTAACCCTGTTTTTCCTGAAGCAGTTGGTCCCATTAAACAAAACACTAGCTTATTCATGCAATAACATCCGACAATCATCAATGGTTAACGCTTTACATATATTATGTTTCTCTTCTTTAAGAGAGAGTTCCAGCAATAATTGATTCATTTCAATACGCTCTTCAACTGTTAATTGTTTTGGGTCAAATATTTGAGAACGGCTAATTAACGCTATCAATTGCTCAGTATGAAAAATATCCAACTCACAGAGAACATTAAAAAAACAACGAACATCTAAATAAGGCGCATTCAAAGGGATGCTGCGAATTAACAAGTCATCAGCATTAGGGTACTCAATTTGTATCCCAACATGAGCCAACTCATGCTTTAATTGCTCCTGCTTATGCATCCATTGGTTTGGCAATGGGTAACGAATTGAAATCAATAACGGCCTGCTCTCAAGAGGTAATGCCTTTTGCATTAGCTGTTTTTCTATCCATTCTTGAAACAATGTTACGATGTCTGCAAGGTAAGGCTGTTGCTTTATAAAAACCAAAATAAACCGCTCATTTAAGATAACCCACTGGAACTCTGTTTCTGGATGATAGACCGAGCTGGTTTTTTTATACCTTTTGTTGGTTATAGATGATGATAATGAGTTGGCACTCCAGCTTGGGGATAAAGCTCTTGCCCCTTCTTCATGGGACTCTCTGTCATTGCAGATATGGGAAGGTTCCGAAACTGTATTTTGCTGCTCATTACCAGAGGAAGCAGCATAGGCGTATTCCCTTGTGTCTGAATGGTCAAGAGTCGATTGCAACGCTTTCATCAATTGGGAAGTAAAAAAATCATGTACCAGGCGGGGCTGTTGGAATCTCAGCTCATGCTTTGTAGGATGCACATTCACATCGACTTCAGAAGCAGGTAGAGTAAAATACAACAAACAAATTGGAAATCTGCCTGCATGCAATAAGCCATCATAAGCTTGTTTTACTGCATGTTGGAGTAATTTATCCTTTACCATGCGTTGATTCACATAAATCCACTGCCTATCGTTCTGGCTGCGTTGCAAACGATGGTTGCTTATCCAGCCATAAAGACGCATACCACTGTGCTCCACATCAAGAAAAATAGCTTCTCTCATGAAAGTATTGCCCAAAATTCGACCCATACGAATGGCTTTGGCTTGCTCACTTAACGCTGGCGGTAATGAAAAAATCAGTTTCTTATTATGCTTAAGCGTTAATGCAATCCGGGGAGCACTTAATGCAAACCGTTTCACAACCATTTCAATAGCTTGAAATTCCAGTTTTTCATTTTTTAAAAACCGCTTGCGAACTGGGGCATTATAGAACAAATCAGAAACATCAATGGTAGTGCCAATATTGCGCGCACAAGGAGAGAGAGTCCTGTTCTCCCCCTCTACTCGCAACATCATTGCATTGTCCTGCTCCTCAGGCTTTGAAATGATAGTCACTTTGGCAACAGAGGCAATACTTGCCAATGCCTCCCCTCTAAAGCCCATACTATCAATGGAATATAAATCATCAAGCGTTCTGATTTTACTGGTCGCATGAGCTGCAACAGCTAAAGGCAAGTCGTCTCCAAAAATTCCTGAACCATTATCACTAACTGTAATCTGCAGCAATCCCCCATAATTGACATCGACACCAATCACACTGGCACCAGCATCCAAAGAGTTTTCCAGCAGCTCCTTGACTACCGAAGCAGGCCTTTCTATAACTTCTCCTGCTGCAATCTGATTGGCTATTGCTGGCGAAAGTTGATGTATCCTTAAGACCATGTGCCAGGTATCACTAATTTTTGCCCGGGCATAAGCCTTGCCCTTGTCTGAAGGCGGTTAATTGATTGTAATGCGCTCACAGATACCCTATATCGAGCAGCGATAGCAGGAAGAGTTTCACCTTTTTTAACGATATGAAAATTTGGAGAAATCATAGCCTCAATTCGAGTCCCATGAGGAGGATGATCCCAAAAATAATTTTTTAGTCCTTGAAATATTGCCTGACTCAATCGCTCCTGGTAGGCAGGGTTGGTTAAATTTCTTTCCTCACGGGGATTTGAGATAAAACCGGTTTCAACCAAAATAGAAGGAATATCTGGAGATTTCAGAACAACAAAACGGGCTTGCTCCACTTTGTTATTATGCAAATTGGTAAAATTATCCAATTGGCCTAATACTTTTCCCCCCATTTCCAAACCAGCATTTATTGTCGCAGTTTGTGATAAATCGATCAAAACAGAACGTACTACCCCATTACTATCATCCAACTCACCTAAATTCACTCCACCTAATTCAGAGTAATTCTCCTTTTCTGCTAACCAGCGTGCTGCTTCACTGGTGGCCCCCCTTTGTGACAAGGCAAATACCGAGGCTCCATTAGAGTGAGGATTATTGAATGCATCAGCATGGATAGAAATGAATACATCACCATTATATTTTCTGGCAATATCCAGGCGTTGTCTAAGTCCAACGTAATAATCACCCGATCGTGTCAGGACTGCGCGCATACCTGGTTGCCTGTCTATCAATCGTTTAAGTTTTAAAGTAATGGCCAGCACAACATCCTTCTCGTTACTACGGCGCGGACCTCTTGCGCCAGGATCTTTGCCCCCATGCCCTGCATCCAACACTACAACAACATCACGCAAAGGTTTTTTTGATGGGTTATGAGGAACCTGGACAGGTGTTTTATGCACAGTTATTCGTTGTTCTGATGGCTGGCTGGATATTTTTGATTGGATTTGCTGGACTGGAGCTTTAATCGTTTTAACAGGCAAAGTCAACTGCCTGCGATTATTTATGACTAAAGGAGTATCATTAACAAGATCAATTCTGATCCCATTAAATTCTCCCTTCGGTTTCCATGAAGATGAGCGCACCTTGACTGGTTGTTTTACATCCATGACAAGCCTGAGCGTGTTTTTGGAGGGGCTACCGCTTCTTACCTGCTGAATAAGCGCATTGATTAAACCCAATTGACTGATATTGACGGCTAATTGTGTATCACTTAAGTCTAACACCACGCGATTAGGCTGACTTAAGGTAAATAGCTTATGGGTAAATGAACCTTGTATAGAAAGATAAAGAGACGTCATGGTTGGTTGCTGAGAAACTGTAATATTCTTTAGTTGTGCAGAAAATACAGCAAAAGAACTTGGTAGATATAATAACAGACTTAAGACCCACGCTCGCATCATCATCATTCACCCGCCAGGCAAGCTAAAATTCTTTTACCCGCGACACTTAATGCAGCTATTTGTATTAAGCGCCCAGTCCCTTTAATTATTAAATTAAACTGAATATCGACTGGAGGCAATGTTTTTCCACCATGTTCAGGCCATTCAATACAACAAACGTTCTGATTGGAAAAATAGTCTCTAAAACCTAAATACTCCAGTTCTTCTTCCTGTTGAATGCGGTATAAATCAAAGTGATGAATATGAAATTGACCACAATTGTAACTTTCAACTAATGAAAAAGTTGGACTCTTGATGGCTGAAATTACCCCTAGTGATTTTAGCATTGCGCGAATAATGGTAGTCTTTCCGGCCCCTATATCACCACTTAAAGTAATCACCAAAGGCGCTGAGATACAAAACGCCAATTTTTCTGCAAATCTTTTGCTCTCTTGTTCACTAACCAAATCCAAAGTTATGAAATTATCATTATCTTCAATAGCCATATCGAGAACACTACATAATGTATCTGTTTAGAAAAAGCATGTCAGCCAAACCGTTATACACAAGTATTGAAACAGAGTTTGTTACCTCAGTAACACTCAGGTTACCCTCTTAATAAATCATCGCACTAGATACAATTCAAAATGCTTGGAATTTCATCAAGTAAGTCGCTCGCCAATACCCCAACTTCTCCTGATTTTTCAGCAACCTTGTCTCCAGCAACTGCATGGACCCACACCCCTAACTTCGCAGCATCGGATAAGGTAAAACCCTGGGCGCAAAAAGCGGCAATAATCCCACTCAAAATATCCCCCATGCCTGCGGTAGCCATACCTGGATTGCCTTGCGGGCATACAAAAACATTCCTTTCTACTGTCTGAATAACCGTACCTACTCCTTTCAATACCACAACACCACCATATTGTTTTTGTATAGCAGATGCCGCATGGTATCTATCCATTTGAACATCTCTTGCAGTACATGAAAGCAAACTGGCGGCTTCGCCAGGATGGGGTGTTAAAATCCAATTGTCATCCATTTGGGGATGTTGAGAAAGTAACCTCAGCGCTGAAGCATCAA
This sequence comes from Legionella sp. PATHC039, assembly GCF_026191275.1. Classification (NCBI taxonomy): domain Bacteria; kingdom Pseudomonadati; phylum Pseudomonadota; class Gammaproteobacteria; order Legionellales; family Legionellaceae; genus Legionella; species Legionella sp. PATHC039. The sequence goes on along the minus strand of NZ_JAPHOP010000001.1, from coordinate 2,992,855 downwards.
TGATCATGGGTAATTGGGTTGTAATTGCATTTAAAAACAAGGTCTTAGCCCAATCACTATCACCAAGCCCAGGCCCAATAACACAAACCGTAGCTTTTGCTAATAAAGGCATTAACTCCCCTGCCGTTTTGATACCCCAGATCATCGCTTCAGGAATTAAGGGTAAAGCGCTCTTCGCATAATCCGGCCAGGTTGCAACAGTAACTACTCCTGCTCCCGTCTTGAGTGCTGCCTTGGCTGCCAAGCTCACTGCTCCCGGCATTCCTGGGCCTCCGCCTATCACTAAAACATGTCCATAATCACCTTTATGAGAGTTCTTTTTTCTTGCTGCGAGAGGCAATGGCAAGGTAGAATCCCTCAGCAGGGAAGCAAATCGGGTTAATTTAGTTGCACATGCCTCCAGGTTTAAATGAGCACAATGAATCACACCACAATAATCTGGTCCATCCAAAGTATACATTCCTGTTTTAAGTCCGATAAAAGTAATCGTGGCAGTCGCATTGACGCAAATATTCTCTACTAATCCTGTATCCGCATTAAGACCAGATGGAATATCAATCGATAATACCGGCAACCCACTGGCATTGATTTGATGAATCGCGTTGGCTATTACCCCATGCACTGCTCCTTGTAACCCAACACCCAATAATGCATCAACAATTAATTCGGTATCGCCATCTAAAGGTTCATCTGCGGATTGACAAAGTACTCCAGATGCCAATGCCTGGCGTGCGGCATTCCTGGCAGCGGAAGGTAAATTTTCTATTGATTTACATTGATATACAGCAACTGAGAATCCTTGTTCATGAGCTAATCTGGCCAAGACATAACCATCACCTGCATTATTGCCAGCACCACAGAAGACGGCTATATGCCTTACAGGCGGGTAGAGTTTCTGTAAGAAAGAAAATGCCTCTGCCCCGGCCAGAGCCATCAAGGCATTTTCGTCTTTTTGATACAAAGTTGCAGCTTGCTGTTCACAAGCTTTAATTTGATCACAACGATACAGAGCATTTTCTAGCTTGTTCACCTCTTGGCTCCAAATTAACGTAAATTTGATATAACGACCACAAAATATTTTTATATCGCTACTATGCCAAGATCATGCTGTAAAAATCACTGCTTCTTGGCTACGATTCGCTTAAAAGAAACCATGCCATCTACTTTACTAGTTTTAGTGATGGCTTATTTTTTGTAGCACTTTCAGAGGAGGAAGAAGTTTTAGGTGGTGGCTCATCATCCTCGTCAACTGAAAAAGCAATTCCTCTGCCATTTTCTTTTGCATAAATCTCTAGTACTGCATTGGGAGCAACAAAAATTTGCTCTGTTTGCCCTGAAAAGCGTGCCGTAAACACAATACGATCATTTTCCAATAAAAGTCCTCGGGTCGCTGAGGGAGAAATGTTTAATACAATTCTATCATGCTGAACATGTTCTATTGGAACCTGCACATTGGGATTTGATGCATCTACGAGAATGTAGGGTGTTAAATCATTATCAACAATCCAATCGTAGAAAGCACGAATCAAGTAGGGTCTGTTTGATGTCATTGCCATAATTATGCTGCTCTTATTTGTCTCTCAGCGTCAGTCAAACTCGTTTGAAAAGAATCACGTTTAAACACACGCTGCATATAGGAAATTATTCCTTTAAAATTAGGCGTAATTTCCAAACCTAATTTAGGTAACCGCCATAATAAAGGAGCCAATGCACAATCCAAAAGTGAAAACTCATCACTTAAAAAATAAGGTTTATCTGCAAATATAGGATCTAAACTGGTTAAACTTTCAAGTAAATTAGCTCTGGCTTGCTCTACAGATTCCTCCCGCAAAATAGCATTCATTAAATAATACCAATCCTGTTCAATTCTATGCATCATTTTGCGAGCTTCAGCACGGGCTACTGGATAAACTGGTAATAATGGAGGATGAGGGAAACGTTCATCCAAATATTCCATAATGATTCTTGCTTCATATAATACAAGTTCTCTATCAATTAATGTAGGAACAGTTCCATAAGGGTTAATAGACAATAGGTCGGCTCCAGGCTCATCTTGCTTTACTGCAAGAATTTCAACATTAACTCCTTTTTCGGCCAGAACGATACGAACTTGGTGACTATAAACATCATCTACATCAGAAAATAAAGACATTATGGTGCGCTTTGCAACGATTGCCATTACCTTACTCCTATCAATTCATTTAAGCCTGTTAAAATGGCTTTTTATATTCTAGTGCACAAAGGTTGCTATTCTATCACATTTTTAAACTTCTGGGTTACTTTGAGCAAATGTTCTTATTTTAGAGTAAAGTCGATACAAGAAACCAGATATATTTTCTGATTCTGAAGGTAACCATTTGAGATTGAACTCTGTATAAAAGGCAAAAATGTAGTACTTTTTACAAAACTGAGGAGTAAGTAGTCTATTCCTATTTTAACTGTTTCCAATAAGCTTTCTTCAGTGCATAAGCTGCTATAAGGAAAATACAGAAGAACAAAAGAACAAAAACTCCTAATTTATAACGAATTAGCTTGGCAGGCTCACCTACATAAACCAAAAAATTGACTAAATCCCTTAATGCGCTGTCAAACTGGCCTTCAAACATCTCACCTCGTCTTACCACTAATAAACTATTTGCATGCGAGTTTTTATCTTTGACCAAAATGACTTTTCCAATCAAGGGTTCCAAAACATTAGGCATAGCAACATCAGGCATTAGTAAATTATTAGCACCAAAAGGTCTGGAAGGGTCGCTGTAAAAACTTTTCAAATAATTATATATCCAAACAGGCCCTCTATCCCGCGCACTTAAAGACAAATCGGGGGGTACCATACCAAACCATTGCTTGGCATCTTCAGGTGACATGGCAATTTGAATGGGATCATAAATATTGGCCTGAGTAAAAATTAAGTTATTTTTTAATAAATCTTCAGCAATCTGACCATCAAAAGTAGTTAATCCAAGATCCTGAGCCATGCGGTTATAACGCATGTATTTGAGAGAATGGCATCCCGAGCAATAATTCATAAACATCTTTGCCCCTCTTTGCAAACTCTCTTTATCGTTTATATCAACCGGTACATAATCCATTGTTAAATTTTCTGTAAAAGCGGCGTTTGACATTAAAAATGCCAATGCAGCAACTAATAACACCTTTATTTTCATCATTTTTCACCTATCCGTGTAGGTACTGGCTGGGTTTTCTCAAAACGACTATAAATAGGCATCAAGATAAAATAAGAAAAATAAATAACAGCGGCAATTCGCGCTAAAAGCAGCCTTACTGGTGTAACCGGAGTTGTGCCCAAATATCCTAAAAGCAGAAAACTAAACGCAAACAAGGTAATACTTATTCTGGAATAAATTCCTTTATATCTTACAGAGCGCACATTGCTTTTATCGAGCCAGGGCAAAAAGAAAAGCAATAATATGGCTGCAGCCATGCACACCACCCCAATTAGCTTATCAGGAATAGCCCTTAAAATGGCATAAAAGGGAGCGAGATACCAAACGGGAGCAATATGATCTGGAGTCACCATTGGATTAGCGGGTACAAAATTAGCATGCTCTAAAAAATATCCTCCCATCTCAGGAGCAAAAAAGACAACCGCAAAAAATAAAATTGAAAAGACTATGATACCTACAAAATCTTTCACAGTGTAATAAGGATGGAAGGGTATTCCATCCAAAGGTTTTCCATCCCTATCCAAGGCCTTCTTGATGTCAATCCCTTCCGGATTGTTTGAGCCTACTTTATGCAATGCAACAATATGCAAAAACACGAGGATGATCATTAAAATGGGTATTCCTATGACATGCAAGGCAAAAAATCGCTGCAACGTCGGATTTGCAACAGAGTAATCTCCCCTCAACCATACAGCAAGAGCTTTGCCAATATAAGGTATCGCTCCAAATAAGGAAGTAATCACTTCAGCACCCCAGTAAGACATTTGTCCCCAGGGTAATAAATAGCCAAAGAATGCTTCTGCCATTAACAAGAGGTATAAAAACATCCCCAGTAACCAAACTAACTCCCGTGGTTTCTGATAAGAACCATAAAGCAAGCCTCTAAACATATGCAAATAGATAACAATAAAAAAAGCAGAAGCTCCTGTGGAATGCATATAACGGAGTAGCCAGCCAAAATTGATGTCCCGCATAATGAATTCAACTGAAGAAAATGCCTGCTCCGCGTTTGGCGTATAAAACATGGTTAGCCATAAACCAGTAATGATTTGATTGACTAAAACTATCAGTGCTAAAGATCCAAAAAAATAAAGAAAATTAAAATTTTTAGGTGCATAATAATTACTGAAATGCGCTTTCCAAGTGCTAACAAGAGGGAAACGTTCATCTAACCAATTGACTAACCCATTCATGCCTTAATCCTTATTTTGCATCCTCACCTATCACAATGGTGTGTTCATCTAAAAAGTGATAAGGTGGTACTTCCAAATTGATAGGCGCAGGAACACCCTTAAATACTCTGCCTGAAAGATCAAACATTGACCCATGGCATGGGCAAAAAAAGCCACCTGGCCAATCAGGGCCTAACTCACCAAGATTAGGTTTGTATTTTGGGGAACAACCCAAATGAGTACAAATCCCGATTAAAACCAAAAACTCGGGATTAATGGAGCGAAACTTGTTTTGCGCATACTCCGGTTGTTGATCCACTAAAGAATCGGGATCCCTCAGTTGAGACTCATCTTCTTTTTGTAACTGGTTAAGCATGTCCTTGCTTCGTTTAATTATCCATACTGGCTTGCCACGCCATTCAATAATAGCCTGTTCACCAGGCTCCATTCTACTGACATCAACTTTGACTGGAGCACCTGCTGCTTGTGCTTTAGAGCTTGGTAACCAGGAAGTAATAAAAGGAGTTAAGGCGCATGCAGCGCCTACCCCACCTAAGACACAGGTAGTATGCAACAAAAAACGACGCCGCTCTTCATCTAATTGTTCGTCTTGATTGTGATTACTTACATCCTGATTGAGATCAGTCATTTCGCTCACTGCTTAATCATCCTGATTGTGGTCTATGAACTGGATCCAGTTCGCCTAATATAACTCTCGTTAGTTATAACAAAGAATAACAATTTTTCAAACGGTTGGATAACTTATTTCTTAGAAAATAAAAAAGCCTCGCATAAAACGAGGCTTGGAAAAAAGTAATAGAATTAGCGCTTGGAGTACTGAGTAGCTCGGCGTGCTTTGTGCAGCCCCACTTTCTTTCGTTCCACACGTCTTGAATCGCGAGTTAATAGCCCACGCGCTCTTAGCTTGCGACGGAACGAATCGGGACTTGGCTCAGCTCCTTCGGCCAAACCATCTTCATCATAAGCAACCAATGCTCTGGCTATTCCCAAACGAACGGCTCCCGCTTGACCAGATATGCCACCACCAGTTACAGTAATGTATACATCAAACTTACTAAGAAGATCTACTGTTTCCAAAGGTTGCATTACAATCATGCATGAAGTTTCTCGACAGAAATATTCCTGCAATGTTCTGTCATTTACTTTAATCTCACCTTTTCCAGGACGTAAAAATACACGTGCAATTGAACTTTTTCTACGGCCGGTGCCATAATATTGCTTGATTTCAGCCATTATACTTATTCCTCAATCTCAAGTTGCTTCGGTTGCTGCGCAGTATGTGGATGTTCGCTGCCAGCATATACTTTCAACTTGCGATACATCTCTCTACCTAACGGATTTTTGGGCAACATGCCTTTTACAGCAAGCTCAATAATTTTTGTTGGATTTTTATCCTGTAATTTTTCAAAGGATGCCGATTTAATCCCTCCAGGAAACCCTGTATGATGATGATACATTTTATTTTTAAACTTGCGACCAGTCACAATAACCTTTTCTGCATTAGTGACTATAATGTAATCGCCTGTATCAACATGGGGAGTATACTCAGCTTTATGCTTGCCACGTAAACGACGAGCAATCTCTGTGGCTAAGCGACCCAAAACTTTTTCACTGGCATCGACAACAAACCAGTCACGCTTGACTTCATTGCCTTTTGCACTAAATGTCTTCATTAAATAAACTCCGAACCGCCTCAATTGGTAATCTTTCTATCATGGACGGGCGATTTTAACCAAAACAGAAACAACCTACAAGTAAAATGGATAAAAAAATATATACAATTAATCAAATCTCAATAAAAACATCAGATTAATGACTAAATGTGAAGTATTTTTCATCTTATTGACGTAAGTTCATACTGAATCAACAGAAAACCCCGATGCTCATTTTCATCTCTTTGTTTCATTAGAAGAGACTGGGCCTGACTACTCGCTCAGAATTAACCAACGCTTAATTTTATCAAAAGCCTTTTCGCGCCAGGAAAGCACAAAAAAGTTTATTTCCCTAAATAATTATCTGTCTAGCAGAAGTGGCGCTACTATCTCACCATCAATCAAGTGGTACTTGATGATTTGTTCAATATCTTCAAAGGAAGAATAGGTATACCAAACTCCTTCTGGATAAATAACGATGCAAGGACCAGAGCCACATCGTCCAAGGCATCCTGATTTGCTGACCCGGATTTTTCCAGGGCCATGCAAATCAAATTCTAACAATTTTGATTTCATAAAATCAAAAAATTCTTCTCCGCCGGAATTAGCACAACATTGCTTACCCGGTGCTTTCTGATTTGTGCATATGAATACATGCTTGGTGTAATGTGACAACAAACTACTTTCCTATTTTTTCAATTTTCGTTTTTAATTTTAAACCCGGCTTAAAGGTAACAACCCTTCTAGCTTCCACAGGAATTTCTTCACCTGTCTTTGGATTGCGGCCTGGCCTTTGTGGTTTATCTCTCAAAGTAAAATTACCAAAACCGGATAATTTCACATGCTGACCATTTTCAAGAGCATGACGTAATTCTTCGAAAAAATTTTCAACCATTTCTTTAGCAACAGTTTTATTTAATTTTAATTCGTCACACAATGTTTCTGCCATTATTGCTTTGCTTAGTGCGTTCACGATCATTCCCTCAAAAGGATTGAAAATTCATTTTCCAGTTTCTTGATTATAGCACTAATTGTTAAATTGATCTCGGCATCCACTAAAGTTCGAGTATCGTCTTGTAGTGTCATAGCCACAGCAATACTTTTTTTATGTTCTGGAATACCTTTACCCATATACACGTCAAATACGTTAAACGATTTTAACCAATCCTCTTTAACTGTATTTTTGATTACTCGCTCAATCTGCATGGCACTTATCTGCCTATCAACCAGGAAAGACAAATCTCGCCTTATTTGTGGATATTTGGAAATAGGCTTATACAGAGAAATAGTCGGATTGATTAATGATTCAAGATTCAATTCAAACAAAACCACATCCTGGTCAAGATCAAAGGCATCCGACAATCGAGGATGCAGCACACCGATCCAGCCTGAATGCTTGCCGTTAATCACAATCTGAGCTGACTGGCCGGGGTGAAGCGCATGATGAGATGATTGAATAAATTCAACATCATTCAGCTTCAATGAAGCAAACAAGGATTGTAAATCCCCTTTTAAATCATAAAAATCAAATAAACGGGCAGATTCACTCCAGTTCAAATTGCCTTGCTCCCCCATTAACAAGCCAGCAATACATGAACGCTCCTTTAATTGCCCTACGTCCAAATCAAAAACCACGCCTATTTCAAAAAATTTCACTGCGGTTTGTTGTCTGTGGCTATTATAAATCATAGATGCAATTAAGCCTGGCCACATTCCCGCACGCATTTGCGATAATTCAGAGGAAATTGGATTAAGCAGTTCCATAAACTCCTTTTGTGGATAAAGCGCTTCCTGCAACTCAGGATCGACAAAACTATAACTGATGGTTTCATGGTAGCCTTTGGCACTAAACCACGATGAAACGTGTGTCGCAATTTTTTCCTTGGCACTGATTAAACCAGATTGTACTGATGTTTGCATTGGCTGAGCTTGTAACTTGTCATAGCCATATAAACGAATAATTTCTTCAACCAAATCAGCATCTTGTTGCAAATCGACTCGATGAGAGGGAATGGTGACCTCAAAAAAATGATTGGTTTCTTTGGTGATGACAACACCTAAACCTTCGAGCAAATTTTTCATTTCGTTTAGAGGGATGGACAGCCCAGTTAACTTTTTCACTTTTGTCGTATCAAATAAAAAGGAAACCGTACCTGGCAAAAACTTTTTGTCAAAAGACTCTATCACTGGCCCAGGTTCGCCTCCTGAGATAGATAAAATCAATTCCGTCGCTCTTTCAAGCGCCTTTGATTGCAAACAAGGATCCACTCCCCGCTCGAATCGTTGTGACGAATCACTGAATAAGCCATATTTTCTGGCAACTCCGGCAATCGTCACCGGATTAAAATAGGCGCTTTCCAAGAAAACATGTTGTGTCTGCTCTTGAACTGCGCTATTAGCTCCTCCCATTATTCCGGCCATAGCCAAAGGTTTTTCTTTATCAGCGATTACCAACACATTGTCGTTTAATACAACTTCTTGACCATCCAATAATTCTAATTGCTCGTCTGAAGCGCTACAACGTACATTAATTTCACCGTTAATTTTTGATAAATCAAAAGCATGCATGGGTTGTCCAAGCTCGAGCATGACATAATTCATTACATCCACTACAGGGTGCAATGTTCTAATGCCGCCTCTACGTAAGCGCTCAGCCATCCATAATGGCGTTTTCGCTTCAAGATTTAAATTACGGATAATTCGACCGCAATATCGGGGGCATCCCTCGGAATAAATTAAATTCACTCGAAGACCATCATCCATGGCTGGCGGCACCGTAACTATTGGTTGCTCTATTAAGGGTAATTTATTGAGAACAGCCACTTCCCGCGCGACACCTAAAATACTAAAGCAATCAGCGCGATTCGGAGTCAAATCAATATCAAATACATGGTCATTAAGAGCAAGATACTCGCGTAAATCCATTCCAATTGGTGCCTCATCACTCAGCTCCATTATCCCCTCGGAATGTTCTGCCAGTCCCAGTTCTGTCGCAGAACACAACATGCCCTGAGACAATTCTCCGCGCAATTTGGATTCCTTAATTTGCAAACCGCCAGGCAAGCGTGCCCCAATCATGGCCAGGGCAACTCTCAAACCAGGCCTCACATTAGCCGCACCACAAACAATTTTCAGAGGCTTGTCTTTATTGATATTCACTTCACATAAGGTTAATTTATCAGCATCTGGATGAGGCTTGGTATTTAGGACTTCAGCAACAATGACATGAGTGAATTGGCCAGCTACAGGATTCACTGCGTCGACTTCCAAGCCAGCCATGGTCAATTGCTCAGCCAGTTCTTGTTCAGTTAATGAGAAGTTTACCCATTCTCGTAACCATAACTTACTTACTTTCATTTAAAGTCCTCATCTCTGTAACTGTTCATTTGGCTCAAAGTTTCCATCCGTTAATTTTGCTCTCTTTATGATAATTGAGATAAAATTACTGATAACTATTTGCCTGTATCAACTACATAATAAAATATTATTTTTAGTATTCATGGGAATTATCCCGGGCTACAATTTAGTCTAATCTGTATCATTTATGTACCATATGAAAGACAATCATAAAGAAACATAAAAATAAAATCCGGGACTCATTATTTTTATAATGGTTAAAACTGCCGTAAAAAAGTTAAATCATTTTCAAATAACATACGCAAATCATCTATGCCATAATAAAGCATTGCCAATCTATCCATACCCATGCCAAAAGCCCAGCCATGATAATCATTCGGATCAATGTTCACTGCGATTAAAACGTTAGGGTGGACCATACCACAACCCAGTACCTCAAGCCAGCCTGTAAACTTGCAAGAGCGGCAACCCTTACCATTACATTGAGTACATTCTATATCTACTTCTGCGGAAGGTTCGGTAAAAGGGAAATAGGAAGGTCTGAATCTTAATGCCAATTCCCGACCAAAAAAATAAGCGAAGAAATCTTGCAACAAACCCTTTAAGCCGGCCAAAGTGGCTTGCTTATCGATGAGTAATCCCTCCACTTGATGAAACATAGGGGTATGGGTTACATCCGAATCACAACGATAAACTCGACCAGGAGCAATTAAACGAAAAGGTGGCTTACGCTGCTCCATTGTCCTGATTTGCACAGGAGAGGTGTGTGTCCTCAACAAGCGTCCGTCTCCAAAATAAAACGTATCGTGCATCGCACGTGCAGGATGATGGCCAGGGATATTTAATGCTTCAAAATTATAAAATTCTGTTTCAATTTCAGGACCTTCAACAATATCAAATCCTAAACGACTAAAATAATCATTAATTCTATGCTTTACCTGAGTAACAGGATGTAGGGAACCTGTGGAATGATTGCGACCTGGAAGAGTAACGTCGATTTGCTCTGCTGCCAGCTTGGCTAATAATTGTTTTTCTTTCAGCTCGATCATTTTTGTTTCAATCAAAGCACTAATTCCCTGCTTTGCTTGATTGACCAATTGACCTACCTTGGGTTTTTCCTCTGCAGACAAATTAGCAAGTCCTTTTAGCAATTCGGTGAGCTTGCCTTTCTTGCCCAAAAAATCAACACGAATTTGTTCAAGAGCAACTGTATCCGTGGCTTGTTTGATTGCTTCGTAAGCTTGTTCTTGTATGGTGTTTATAAGTACCAACATAGTTCTACCCACAAGTAAAAAGGAGGCCTTAGCCTCCTCAATAATTTTTATTTTACAAACCGGCTTTTATTTAAGATTGCTATTCCGAATTGTGATTTATAAACGAAAGGCAATAACAAATAAAGCGGGCTGAAAATTAACCAGCTAAAGCTGCTTTGGCTTGTTCTGCAATAGCAGCAAAGGCAACTTTATCATGAACCGCCATATCAGCTAGGATTTTCCGATCCAGCTCAATGGAAGCTTTTTTCAAACCATCAATCAAGCGGCTGTAGGATAACCCACATTCACGAGCTTGAGCATTGATACGAGTAATCCATAAAGCACGGAATTGTCGTTTTTTCTGCCTTCTATCTCGGTATGCGTATTGACCAGCTTTAATTACAGCCTGTTTAGCAACTCGATAGGTACGGCTACGGGCACCATAATAACCTTTGGCCTGGTCTAAAATTTTCTTGTGACGCGCTTTTGCTGTCACACCACGTTTTACTCTTGGCATCGTTCAATCTCCCCGTTAACTACCGTGCAACATACGTTCAGCCAAACGCGCATCGCATGGCTTCAAAGTACCTGCTTCTACACGCAAATGACGCTTCTGCTTAGTAGATTTTTTAGTGAGGATATGATTTCTGTAAGCGCCGCGACGTTTAATCGCTCCACTCGCTGTCTTTCGGAAGCGTTTAGCTGCTCCACGATGTGACTTTAACTTCGGCATAACAATATACTCCGCATTCGTTACTTGGTTTTTTTGGGTGATAATACCATCAGTAATTGTCTTCCTTCACGTTTTGCATGCTGCTCCACTATAGCTACATCAGCCGTGTCGGCTTGCAAACGTTCCAAAATCTTCATACCGAGTTCTTGATGAGCCATTTCACGACCGCGAAAACGCAATGTGATTTTGACTTTATCACCATGATTGAGGAAACGGATCAGGTTGCGTAGCTTGACCTGATAATCTCCATCTTCCGTCGTAGGACGGAATTTTAATTCTTTGACCTGAATTTGTTTTTGCTTCTTTTTTGCTTCAGCTTGTTTTTTACTCAGTTCAAAGAGAAACTTACCATAATCCATAATACGACAAACAGGGGGTTTGGCTGTTGGAGATATTTCCACCAAATCCAATCCGCTTTCTTCTGCTGCCCTTAACGCTTCTCGCGTTGATACAATTCCTGCCTGGTTACCATCGACATCAATTAAGCGTACCTCAGGTACAGTGATCTGTTCATTAATTCGTGCGCGATCATTTTCACGCTTAGTTGGTGCACTAATGGTTTAATCCTCCAGTTCGTTTATTTATATTGATCCTTTACGGATAATTTCTTGCGTTAAGGTATCACAAATTGTATCTATTGTCATCACACCCAGGTCAATGCCATCTCGAGTGCGAACAGCTACCTGACAATTTTCAACCTCTTTATCGCCAACAACCAATAAATAAGGAATTTTTTGTAAAGTATGCTCGCGAATTTTAAATCCAATCTTTTCATTTCTCAAGTCAAAATTGGCGCGAATCCCTCTTTTTTGCAAAGTTTTCCTCACTTTTTCGGCATACTCATTCTGCTTCTCACTAATAGTAAGCACAACCGCTTGGACCGGAGATAACCATAATGGCAATTTACCTGCATAATGCTCGATTAATATTCCCATAAATCGTTCGAAAGAACCCAAAATGGCTCTATGCAACATCACCGGTGTTTGCTTGCTTCCATCTTCAGCAACATAGCTTGCCTCAAGGCGTGCAGGCATAGAGAAATCCACTTGAATCGTTCCACACTGCCAAATTCTACCTAAACAATCAGATAGAGAGCATTCAATTTTGGGTCCATAAAATGCTCCTTCTCCAGGCGCATCCACCCACTCAATATTTCTTCCCAGCATAGCCAGTTTAAGGGCGGTTTCCGCTTTATCCCAAACGTCATCTGAACCGACTCGTTTTTCAGGGCGCAAAGCCAATCGGTATTTTATTTCAGTAAACCCAAAGTCCTTATATACGGATTGCACTAACTCCAGCATCATAGCCACTTCAGATTGAATCTGATCCTCAGTGCAAAAAATATGAGCATCATCCTGCACCATATTGCGTACCCGCATCAACCCATGCAGCGCGCCTGATGGCTCACAGCGATGACAATTCCCAAACTCAGATAGTCTGAGAGGAAGATCCCTGTAACTTTTCAAACCATGATTATAAATTTGAACGTGGCAGGGACAGCTCATAGGCTTTACTGCATAATGTCGATTCTCTGTTTCGGTAACAAACATTTCATCTCTAAAGTTCGCCCAATGACCTGATTTCTCCCATAACGATCTATCTACTAATTGCGGTGTTCTAATTTCCTGATAACCAAAATCGACCAGGCGATTTCGCATGTAATGCTCTAGCTCTTGATAAATAGTCCATCCTTTGGGGTGCCAAAAAACCATTCCCGGAGCAATATCCTGGAAATGAAACAAATCCAGTGCCTTGCCTAATTTACGATGATCACGTTTTTCTGCTTCTTCCAAACGAAACAAATATTCTTCCAGGGATTTTTTATCAGCCCAGGCAGTGCCGTAAATTCGCTGCAACATTTCGTTATTTGAGTCACCACGCCAATAAGCGCCAGCTACTTTTGTCAATTTAAATGCTTTTAAAAACCCAGTGGAAGGGACATGTGGACCTCGACATAAATCTTCAAAATCACCTTGCCTATAGAGAGAGAGCGCTTCATTTTCAGGTATATCAGCAATAATTTTTGCCTTATATTCTTCGCCTAAACCTTTAAAATATTGTATTGCTTTATTTCTAGGTAATTCTCTACGAGTGATTGAAAGATTAGCCTTTGCCAGCTCATGCATCTTCGCTTCGATTAAACTCAAATCATCAGGAGTAAACGAGCGCTCAAAAGCAAAATCATAATAAAACCCGTCTTCTATTACAGGACCTATAGTCACTTGAGCTGATGGAAATAAGGCTTTTACAGCCTGAGCTAATAAATGAGCGGTAGAATGCCTGATTATTTCAAGACTGTCTTCATGTTTCTCGGTTACTATAATCAAAGAGCAGTCTTCTTTTATAAGATAGGATGTATCCACCAAGACGCCATCGACACGGCCTGCTATCGCTGCTTTAGCTAATCCAGGGCTAATGTGATGTGCCACATCATAAATAGTGAGTGGCGCTTCAAAATGTTTTACATTTCCATCTGGTAATTTAACATTTGGCATAATCTTATCCGTCTTTCCATCTTTCAGGTTCTTGTTAAAAAAAAACCCTGCATGGCAGGGTTTAAACCTTTAATAATTCAGTGCAGTAGCTTACCAATTAGAGATTCTACTAGAAATCCAGGAATTATGGTAGGCACGAGTGGGATCGAACCACCGACCACCACCATGTCAAGGTGGTGCTCTACCACTGAGCTACGTGCCTATAATTCAACCTGAATGAAAATTGGCATGAATTATACACATAAGATTCATGGAAATGCAATCCTCCAAAACATATCATTTTTATCTAATAAAAAAGCAAGATAGCATGACATTAAAATTTTGGATGAGATTGGCCTATCAATCTTGCTTTTTAACTCTTTTGCAAATGCAACCCTTCTTAACCAAACCGCAAAACACTATTGCTTTCACCCAAATGCATTCATGCAAGAAGAATAAAGAGCATGAAAAGCTAATTCCAACTCTCTTGGAAACAAGGTAAAATGATAAAGCCTCCGTTAGCGTTTAAAATATTATGTGGTTTAAAATCATACATTCCCAGGTGGAAATAGCTATTTATGCCAAACCGAACGCCAAGAAGACAAAACTCATGGCCATTTCTGATGATAGGCTGCATATTGCGCTCCATGCCAAACCGCAGGAAGAAGAAGCGAATAATGAGCTTTTATTCTTTGTATCCCAATTTTTTAAAATTCCAAAAATACAAATCGAGCTAATAAAAGGAAAAAGTAGCCGTCATAAGCTGATAAGATTATCCTTATCAGAATCTGTCTTCTGCTTTCTAAATAATCCAAAAATCTAGAACATATCACCCTTTAAAACTTAGAAATGGCCCGAATGAAGGGGTTCATTCAAGCCAAGCAATGCGAGGTTAACCGCTATGGTTAAACCACTTTTTCTATTGATTGGACTACCCTGTGATACTTGTTCCTTCAAGTAACATCAGCGTCCAATATTTGGACTTAAAGAAACGTGTTATAACGTTCCAATACCAATTATAATTATTTGATAATAAATATCAACAAATGATTTCCAAAAGAAACAATTTATTTCCTTTAAATGGATGTATTTGCAGGTTTAACTACCCTTTGCTACACTTTTGCCACTTTTTAATCTCTTAAAATTATTACTCCAATATGGAAAAAGTTAATTTGACAAAACAGTTTGCTTACCGTTTGCGTGATGCCATGATTGCAGCAGGGCATAATTCTCAACGCTCTCCATCAGGAGTATGTATCCATAAATTAGCTGAAATGACAGGTTACTCTTTGCAAATATGCAGAAAATACCTTCGTGGAGAGGTCATTCCCGATCCAGTCAAGCTGGTAGAAATTGCATCTAAACTAAATGTTTCGCCAGGATGGCTTTTGTTTGGTGAAACCGCTAATGATCCTGGAACATCTAAGGAACACATCACGATAAGTAAAAGTTTACTCCATCATATTTTTACAAAAGCAGCTTGTCTATATAATCGTGAGCTTGTGGAAGATGATGTGTCCGACTTTTTGATGGATTTGATCAATGACATTAGTCTCATCAATGCCAACGAACAACAGTCCAAAAAAATAATTGATTTAGCTATCTCTTCAGTGAGCCATTTTAGACACTCGCAAGGAACGTAGAGTAAGAAATTTTCATGGAAAATAACCCAAAATTATGTGATTTATTCAATAGCAAGCCACAAATCTTGTGCCTTTACTCGTGAGTTATTTTCTACTCATCAAGAAGATTTTTAAAAAATAGGGCCATATTCCTCCAATTTGCTGCATCCATTTTTTAGTTATTATGAAGATTTTCCTTCTCAATATTTAATTTTAAACTCACAATGAACAATAAACGCCCATCCCGACTTTGTAATGAATTACTTGATTTTTAAAGAACTCGATAATCTACTAACGTACCTCAATTTTTTCGAAGCATTTTGTGCGCATTTTATGGCTATCTCTAAAACGCAGCGCTTCATAGAGAGTCGGTCATTTGCCCAGAAACGCCTGATTAAGAATAGTAGTATTCTGGTCTACACTCAGCGAACCTGATACTGCTTTTGGTTTCCCGAGCAAGCTCAGTTTTATTAAACTCTCCTTAATTTTACAATCGAGAATATCTGTTGCCAATTCAGGTGACGTCTTAGGGATTTTGTGTTTTAAAGTGTATTCATCCGAATCCAGCACTTTATACCTTGATATATTGCGAAGAAGGCTTTCACTTGCTGTTTTATCCACATTGGTGTGTCGATTTTCAGTCAAAAACTGGAAGGCCTTGTTAATTTGCTCTTCCTCATCCACTCTTGAGTATTTTCCACACAGAGTGTCCAGATTATATACATAAGTTAATGGGCTTTGAAAAGGATCATGTCCATGAACATACGTGACAAAATAACCATTGTATTTTCCTGGTCGAGCATTCTCTACTTCTTTGCTTTCATTCCAGCGATTCCATACTAAATAAATTAACGGCGATGCGTTTCTCTCTTCATCAGTCATATTGGTTGGATCGTTAATTTCATTATTCTCAAATAACAAATGCAGCATGTTGTTCTTCATATAAATTTGCAATTGGGCATTAAGTTGGTTTATGGTTTCAGCCAATGCTTCTTTGGTGGAATCATTATAAGCGACACCCAACTGAGAAGCTGCCATTCGAATGCTATCAAAGCGTATGGGAGCATGGCTATACAAGGTAATACCGTCCTCGCATAGAGAAAAATCGATTATTTTTAAAGTTGGTTTATAAGCTCTCTCGACTAAACTTCTCAAATCCTCCTGGGTAATGGCACTTTGCTCCAGTAATAATTGGATACCCCAGAATGATTTAATTTGTATATCCCCAATATAACCTTTGGGTTTAAATGGTTGACCGATTGCAAGTTTTTCATAAGCATGAATAAACTCGTACCCATGATTGGATAAAATGATCTTGATTGCTATCTGATGTTGATAAAGGAAGTCCAGTATTCTTAAAGTGAAATAATCACAACTCCCCCGATCGGCCACCTCATCACCCAGCAATCGAATAAGCGTTTTAATATCATTAATTTCTATCTGCGTCATGAACTTATTAAATCGCTCAATACATGATGGCAGCCTTGTTTTCAACCCACTTAATTTTTCTTCCAGGCCAGCTTTACTCTTTTCAGCCATTTGTAAATTGGCCTCTATTGGCTTCTTAAGTTGCAATAATGATTGAGAAAACTCTTTCTGATGGTCTATGGCAAGTGATAATTTTTGCTCAATGTCTAAAATTCTTTGCTGTGCGTTAGTTATTTTTATTTGTATCAATTGAAGAAGTGTACGAATTTCCAAATATTCTTGAACCATATCGTCATATTGTTCATAAATTGTTACAAATTGCTGGTAAGCTTCGTGGAAATTGCTAATCTCTGGTTTAAATTTAATTATTTTATGACGGAAAAGAAAATGGATAAGCTTGATTGCATTGCCATGCAAGTCGCCCAGTGAAATAGAACCTAAATTATCTTCCAATTCATTAGGATAATTGTATATATCGATATTCTTGTTAATGAGACGTTTTGGCATTCCCTAGTCCATGTAAAAAACTCCCCTTCAAAATAAGGGCATACTCAAAGTCGACAATAACAAATATTCACTTTTCATGTAATAACATGGAAGTATTAAATTCATGCAATGAACTCCCACTTTAATTGCCCTGGAATAGCAGCAAACAAGATAAATTATTGAACAATTTTTATGGGTTTGGGGAAACGTGAACCTTCATATCTATTCTCATTAAACAATCATCTAACCAAAAACCCTATCTGCTATACTTAAACAAGGAAAATAATAGTCAGAGAAAGGAATGAGATTATTATCTTTTAAAAAATCCAAAATTGTTTCAATTGGAACTGAATTGGAGTTTCAGATTATTGATTGCAGTTCATTGTCTCTGGTTTCTCGTTCAAAAGAATTGATGAGAGCCTTAAAAGACATGTACTATCGCGACCAAATTAAGCCGGAAATTACGCAAAGCATGATTGAAATCAATTCATCAATTCATCAATCCGCTAAAGAAATGTATGACGAACTGTTAGAGCTACAAAAAATTTTAGTAGAAACTGCTGCAAGCATTGATATTGCTTTTTGCGGCGGAGGGACATACCCATTTCAACAATGGACCATGCAAAAAATTTTTCCATCGAAACGATTCAAAAAAAATTTAACCAATACCGTTATCTCAGCAAGCGTGCTACTGTTTTTGGACAACATATTCATATCGGCTGCCCAACAGGAGACGATGCTATTTATTTAACTCATGCCTTGGCAAGATATGTCCCCCACTTTATTGCAATCAGCGCTTCATCGCCTTTCTATCTGGGTATTAATACAAATTATTGCTCATCACGTTCGACTATTTTTAATGCTTTTCCATTAAGTGGTGTCATTCCCTACCTGAGAAATTGGCAAGAATTCTCTGATTATTATCGCAAAATGTATCGTTGGAAAATCATTGAAAATATGAAAGACTTTTATTGGGACATTAGACCAAAGCCAGAACTTGGTACAATAGAAATAAGAGTCTGCGACAACCCTTTAACTCTTAGAAAATCGATTCTTATTACTGCTTATATTCAAGCATTGGCACTCTATCTCCTCGAAGAAAAACCTGTCCAGCTGTCTCATGATTTATACTATGTCTATAATTACAACAGGTTCCAAGCCAGCAGACATGGTCTGGAAGGAGAATTAACTGTCACTGATAAAGACAGGTCCATACCTATCATGGATGACATTCTTGAAACAATAAAAAAATTGAACAATACATTAATGGACTTGGAAACAGCGAATATATTGAGGAACTGTGTAGTGATGTCATACAAAACAGTAAAATTGCCAAATTGTCTGTTATTGGTCCTGACTCGTTGTTTGCCAGCACGGCCTGTTTTCTGAGTGACACTAAATTTTCAATAACATTTATTACCTGCGAATCAGCAACTTTATTAAAAATATCTGAAACCGAACTTCAATATTTCCAAAAAAATAAACCCATGATCTGGTACAAATTATTTAATTTGATATGTGGATCTATCATTTCCCTAGCTCGCTCCTTAAAAAAATTGGACGTGGGACTGAACATAGAAAAGTAGTTACTGATCAAAACGTGCATCCATTTCTCTATCCAGTAACCAGTATTGCTTTAGCACATGATGGTATGCTCCATAACTTTGAAACTATGCGCTATGATCTGCTGAAATATGTTAAAACGGAATACAGAAAATATATTAAAGGAACTACAGATAGTGAGTGGATCTATGCTGTTTTTCTTTCTCAATTAGAAAATCCTAAGGGTCATTTCGATGCCTTTGAAATCATAAATGCTGTGATTGCCACTTTAAAAATTTTAAAGACGGTACACCAACAAAACAACATAGTCATTAAATCGCCAGTTAATCTTTTTTTGACCAATGGTGATTTTATTGCCGCGACTCGATTTTGTTTGGATTACGGCTGGAAACCCAAAGACGCTCCTCAATCGACATATTTCACCTACCATTCACTATGGTACACTTATGGAGAACGATATGGATTTTATGAAAATGAATATAAGATGAAGGGGGAACCATTAATTCAAGCATTATTATTGCGTCTGAGCCATTAACTGAAAACACAACAACCTGGCTTGAGGTCCCGGAATATACTTTGATTTTTGCGAATCAAATTGACGGCGAAATCAAAATTACTTCCCAGGATATTAACATTTGAAATGCTCTATATTTAGCATCCCAAGACACTGTCTCATCATCTCCTTGTGCCTTTCATCACTTCATTCCAAAATTTTCTGGTAATAGAGAAAGCAAGAAAGGTAATTGAATACCCCGCTCAAGTGCCTAAAACAAGGTGTCCAACATTCTGTTTTCATAAGGTATAAAATCGGCATTCCACTTGATACGATTCATTAAATCAGGATTAGCAATAAATGGCCTTCCCAAAGCAATTAAATCGTATTTTTTATTTTGAATATCTTTTCTTGCCTGATGAAGCGTGTAGCTACCGCTGGCAATTATGGTTCCTTTAAAATGAGCTCTCATAAATTCTGTCATCGTTTTGAACCCTAATTCTTTGAATTGAATACCGTCATCAAAATTACCTGTATGCACATAAGCTATTCCATAGTGATTTAATTCCTCCAATACATATTGGAATACCATGGCATCTCGCTCATCTCCGACAATTTCATTTAGATAAGCTCCGGGAGAAAGGCGCAATCCTACAGATTGCCCACCTATTTCATTGATACAGGCTTTTACCACTTCCAGCGCAAATCGCCCCATATTCTCTGGATACTGTCCATACTGATCATGACGTTGATTGGTATGATAATGTAAAAACTGATCAATCAAATAACCATTGGCACCATGAATCTCAATGCCATCAAACTCGGCTATCATCGCTCTTCTTGCAGCCAACGCATAGTTTTGGATTAACTCATTAATTTCCTCTAGTGTAGCCGCCCTTGATTTTCCATAATAAAGATCATCGGCACGCCGGACCTTACCTGTCATCATCGTTTCTGAAGCAGAAATTGGTAAGTTACCATGTAAAAAAATCGGATGAGATACCCTGCCAACATGCCAAATTTGCAAAAATATTTTCCCTCCCAGTTCATGCACAGCTTCAGTTACCATTTTCCAACCGTCAATATGGGTTTGCGTAAATATTCCTGGAGCATTACTATAACCTTGTCCATCAGGGCTAATAATAGTGCCTTCTGTAATAATCAACCCGGCATCAGCCCTTCGAGCATAATAATCTGCCATCTGCTTGGTTGGACTGAAATCATCGTTAGCCATATTACGAGTCATGGGAGCCATAATGACTCTGTTCTTTAGTGTAATTTTCTCATTAAGCTGATAAGGACTTAAAATTAAATCGGAGTTAACCATGATAAATCTCCTGCATGTCATAACAATATATTGGAATATCGCAAATATTCGATTTATTAAAGCAAAATTTTTTAAATCATAACTTTCAATTCTTTTATAAATTCATTAATTAGGTTTGCATTCGCTTTACAATAGGTCCACTGTCCTCTACGCTCAGTGAATATTAAACCAGCTTGTTGTAATTGTGATAAATATTGAGATACCGTGGATTGAGATAAGCCTGATTTTTTTTCTATTAAGCCAACACAAACACCATCTTTGCTCACATCACAGTGCGACGAACTGAAATGTTTATCTGGCTCTTTTAGCCATCTGATTATCTGTAATCGCTTTTCATTAGAAAGCGCTTTTAATATATTTATTACGTTCATATTTTATATTATATCGTTTTATTGCGATATGTCAATTTAGTGATTACCTATGGTCATGTTTGTTGAAATTTCAAATAACCTGCCCGATACCAATACTAAAAATAAGACGAATGGGAGAGATAAATGCTCAATATGGATATTTTGAATATTAATCCTGAAACAGTTCCTGCGATAAATAGTATTGCAAAAAAGCTTGTTGATTTAACTATTTTACATTCTCAAAATTTATTTTAAGAGCCTTTAAAATCTATTTTCATTCAGGCAATTTATCAAAACTTTTCATGACGGATTCATTAAACTCTTTCATTACATCACTTTCATAAAAATCTTTTTTAAATTCTTCATCCTGAATATCAACCATTTTAACTAATGCGTCCAAGCTCTTGATTGCTTCATTTATTTCTTCAGATAATTTTGATAATTTTTGAAAATAAACTTCTTTATCATCTCCATTATAAGATGAAGGATCATTTAGTTTCATATCAACTTCGCTTTTCATTTCCCTGAGCTTTCTATCCAATTGAATGATGCTCTGCGGCGTATTTACATCAAAATGAGTTAATTCTTCTTGCGATTGATTATCGATCGTATTATTCATCAATTTGCTCCTGCCAAAATAATTTAAACCTTACTATTAAATTCTAGTCGAAGTACAGCATTTCTTCATTTGTACTATTAGTGCTATCATTGTCTTTTTAAATAGCAGCAAATCATATGTTACTTCATTATCTTTTTATTGTGGGGATTTGTGTAGAGGCGATTACAGGAGCCCTGGCAGCAGGACGTAAAAAAATGGATTTTTTTGGGGTGCTACTTATTGCGTCAATCACTGCACTGGGAGGAGGTACCGTAAGGGATACATTATTTAACACTTATCCACTGACCTGGGTAGCTCACCCGGAATATCTTTTATATACCTCAGTATGCGCTTTTCTAACTATTTTTATTGCTCATTCACTGGTTAGAATAATGAAAGTATTCTTAATTCTTGATGCCCTTGGTCTCTCAACTTTTGTTATTATTGGTACACAAAAAGTTCTCGCTCATGGTATGCCACCAAGTGTTGCAGTAATCAGTGGAATGATTACCGGGATTTGCGGGGGAATGTTGCGAGATATTTTATGTAATGACATTCCTCTGGTTTTAAGAAAAGAATTATATGCTGTTATTGCCCTGGCTGGTGCGCTTCTGTTTATAACATTAGACTATTTTCATATCCCTCATAATTTAAATATCATTATCACTTTGTTATGCATTTTTACCGCCCGCTTATTGGCTATTTTTTTTCATATTGAAATTCCAATTTTTGATTACTCAGAGAGTATAAAGAGGAGAAAAAAATAACGTTATTTTTTCATTAAAACACTTAAATAATGATGTTAATCTCTTAGAGATACCCCATGATATTTTGCCTCTGAAAAATGGCACGCTGTTTTACAAATGCGGCTTCTTGCATGCATAAGGAAGATCCCTCTTCCATACTTGGGATGAAATTAAAGAAAATATACTTTTGCCATGGAAAACCTATGCTATTTCAGCCATATATTTTCTCGCTAAGCCAATTCTCTAACCTCAATGATGCTTATTTCTTCTACAGGAACATCTGCATGACCATTTCGTTGGCCTGTTTTCACTTTAGCAATGGCATCAACCACATCCATCCCTTCAACTACTTCTCCAAATACGCAGTAACCGTAACCTTGAGGGTGATCACCGCTGTAATTCAGAAAACCATTATCCGCAACATTAATAAAAAATTGGGCTGTTGCAGAATGGGGATCCATTGTTCTCGCCATTGCGATGGTTCCACGTTTGTTAGGTTTCGCTCCTTTTGCTTCATTTTGAATTGGAGAGGCAGTTGTTTTTTGCTCCATATTTGTCTTCAAACCGCCGCCTTGAATCATAAAACCATCGATAACACGATGGAAAATCGTGTCATTATAAAAACCTTTACGCACATAATTTAGGAAGTTTTCTGCAGTTAATGGGGTATTTTCTGTATCTAACTTGATATGAATATCACCCATGGATGTAGAAATTAAAACCATTATTTCACCTCTTAATATTAAATAATTTAGGAATTTATTATCAAATGACGCATGTGATTACAAACATCATGCAAAACATGAACATTATGGATGCTTGCCAAAGCAGTAAATAAATTAGCTTTTTGTTTTGATAAATGATGCAAATAGGATCTTGAATAATTAAGACAAGTATAACAAGAACAACTCTCCATAACAGGTGCCAAATCATCAGCAAAACATGATTTCTTTATTTGAATTCGTCCATTTTCATGTTCGCTTTGAAATTTTAGCCAATTCCCTTCTCTTACCAATTTACCACAATATAAGGCACCATGCCGGGCATTACGTGTTGGTGCAACACAATCAAACATATCGATACCTTCTGCCACCACATCCAACAGATCTTGAGGTGACATTCCAACTCCCATAGTATAACGTGGCTTATTGCCCGGAAGATACTCATACACCCAACGAATGACTTCCACTGTAGTATTCATATCAAAGCCTACAGTTTCTCCACCTATTGCAATACCATCCGTATTCATTGCAGAAACAAAATCAGCACTTTCTCGACGTAAATCTTGAAAAACTCCTCCTTGCACAATGCCAAATAAAGCTTGTTTATATCCATATCGAGAGTTGGGATATTGTTGATGGTAGTCAATCGATTGTTTTAGCCATCTGTGGGTCCGCAACATGATTTGACTTACTTCATCCTTGGAGCAGCTGTCAGGAGTACACTGATCAAATGCCATTATAATATCGGCACCAATTATTTTCTGGGTCTCCAGAGACATTTCCGGGGTCATATGGATAACCCCCTTACTGCCAGGCAATATAAAATGAGCACCAGATTCATCTATAGAACAAATTTCCTTGTTCTTCGATAAACTAAAAACTTGAAAACCACCGCTGTCTGTTAGCATAGGTCCATGCCACCCCATAAAGCGATGCATCCCCCCTGCATTTTCTATCACCTTCATGCCAGGCGCACACAACATATGATAGGTATTACCTCCCAGAATAATTTGAGTACCCGCAGCAGACAGTTCTGATGGCGTCATGTTATTGACCCCTGCACGGGTTCCAACTGGCATAAATACCGGGGTAATAAATTCACCATGAGGCGTAACCACACGTGTAACACGAGCTTTGGTACCCGAATGCTGGTAAAGTACTTCACATGAAAAAGTGTTCATTCGCAGAAACGACAAGATAAAACAAAGAATGATAACGAAAGCACGCTTTTAATGCCAGGAATTAATTGATCGTTCGGGTTCGAAAAAACAGAAAAAGCCCCATTATCGCCATAAACAGAAAATACATGGCAGCCCAGCCAGGCATAGAAATTCCAAACATAGTCCAAGTCACTTCAGCACAATCCCCTGCTCCCCAAAATAGGGCTTTAGCAACAGTTTGCCATGGAAAATACTGAATTAATACATCAAGCTCAGGCATGCAAGCAGGAGCTTGATCTGATGGTAAAGATTGCAACCACAATTGCCTTAAAGAGAAATACAAACCGGCACACGCAACCAGAAACTGCATCAAGCTTAGTATATGCGCTTTTTTCACGGTTCCCAGAGACAATCCCATTAATCCTAACAAAATAAATACACAAACTCGTTGCATCAAGCACAAAGGACATGGTTGTAGCCCAACAGCATATTCAAGGTAAAACGAAGCGAATATTACCAATACTGTAATAATTGCCTGAAAAGATTGTATTTTTCTGTAAGTAAGCTTTTTCATGATTTCGGCAACATATATTGTATTGCGGCTTTTAATTCAGCATCAGAACAATCCATACAAGTACCTTTTGCTGGCATGGCATTTAACCCTTTGATTGCAGAAGCGAGTAAATCATCTATTTTTTTACTTGCCAATCGAGGTTTCCAATCGGCCTCCGATTGAAATTTAGGCGCCCCTGCCAATCCACCCCTATGACATACGGAGCAATATTTATCATATATATCTTGGCCTGGTTCTTTTTTGCTCTTGGAATCAACAACAGTCGTTTTAGTCGCTCCAGCTTCTATGCTATTCCCCTGTTCCTCTTGAACTCGAACTTTCCCAACCGGTTGAATTCTTTGTAAAATTTGTTGCTCATCCACCTCGTCCATTGCAAAAAGCATGATTGAAAAAAAAGACAAGATTAGCGCAATATTCAACCTCATATTTATCCGTCCTCTAATAGTTAATTTAAAAATCATACCGACAAGTGACTTTTTTTTCCAGAAAGATTTCAATAAGCCCAACGATTTATAAAATCATTAACTTAATACTTAGACTTTTAATGAAAAGATCCTTCCACTATGAACCATTGTGCTAAACTGCACACAAGGAAAAATAATCTGAGCTATGGATGAGCAATACAGAATACCAAACAATTGATAACGAGACTCAATATATCAATGGAAAAGAAAAATATCAAAACCATGCTTATCCTGAGTGCATCAATTATTCCATGGAAAAATATTACGAGGGGCGAGTCAATAAATCTTGGCAAGGGAAACACATACTTAAAGGCAAAACCCCGACTGCAAATTCACTGATTTTTTCGAGCAATGATTATTTAAACATCAGTCAACATCCGCAATTAATTAAAGCGCAAATTGCTGCGATGCAAAAATATGGTAATGGTCAAATGCAATCCGCTGTATTTTTAAATAACAGCTCTTTTTTACTCAGCCAATGTGAAAAGAAATTCAGTTCCTTTTTAAATTATTCTGCGGCCCTGCTCACTCAATCAGGCTGGAGCGCTAATATTGGTCTCATACAAACCCTGGCCAAGTACAATACACCAGTGTATCTGGATTTTTATGCCCATATGTCTTTTTGGTCTGGTGTAAAAGCAGCAAGAGCCAAACCTATACCGTTTCTACATAATTCAGTCGATTCACTAAAAAAACGAATTGAACACCATGGACCAGGAATAATTGCAGTAGATTCTATTTATAGTACGCTGGGTACGATTAGCCCATTGGCTGACTATGCTGACATTGCAAGAAAATTCAAATGTTTACTCATCGTCGATGAATCTCATTCATTAGGTACGCATGGTTCGCAAGGCAAGGGAATGGTGGCTAAACTTGGATTATCAAGCCAAATAGACATCATAACAGCAAGCCTGGCTAAAGCCTTGTCAGGACGTGGAGGCATCATTACAGGAGATAGGCAACTTATAGAATATATCAGATATTCATCTCTGCCTTCTATTTTTAGTTCTGCTTTAATGCCTCATGATTTAGCAGGATTTAGCGCATCATTAGAAATTATTACTCAAGAAGAATGGAGAAGAGCAAAATTACAAACCAATGCTGATTTTTTACGAGAAGCCTTATCATATGAAGGAATTAATATAGGAAGTAGTGGCTCTCAAATAGTCCCTTTAGTGACAGGCAGCGAGGCTAACACGCTTTGGTTAAGGGATGAGTTAGAAAAAGAAGACCTCTTTGGAGCCGTGTTCTGTTCACCCGCCACTCCGAAAAATAAATGCCTGATTCGTTTATCCATCAGCGCGCATCACGAAAAATCGGACTTGCTCAGAGTGATTGAGTGCCTGGCCAAACTTGCAAGAAAAAGACCCGATATTCCTTTGTTTAAGGGTAATTAACAAGACTTCTGATTATTGGTAGCTCATTTGAACACTTACCATTTCAAATAAGAATTATGTGCTCCTTACGTAGAATTCCTATTAATTCAGAAACATTTCTTCTGCATCCAGCTCTTCCAGGTATTGGTGATAAGAAAGAATTTTATCCAGGCGTACATCAAACAAAACAGCCCCTTGCACATAAGCATAAAAATAGGTTTCATCAGAAACAAATCGGTTGGCAGGAACCAAACAATTCGACCACTCATTCCATTGAGGTGACACTAAATTAGATTGCCAAAAACAAGGAATTTTTTCTCCGTTATGCAATTGGTCCAATACATCTCCACTAGCTCCATTATCCAAAGCCAAATCATAGTGTAACTTCATATCCGCTTCGTTTTTCACGATTAAAAAACTGATGTTGGCATCATCATCCAGCATCAAAAAGCTACCTGAGTTATCGGCCAGATAAAATTCAACGATTCCCTTTTCCCTGCATAAACGCCAGAATAACTCAGCATATTTTTTGTCATGTAAACAATTTGGGGATGTCACCGAAAGCATACGTACAATCATATCAGACATGCTTTGAAAATATTGCAACTGCAAATCATGGATACTTTGAATAATGAGACTGGCGACATCCGGATCACTCTTTTTGATGTATCTATGAATTAATCCTTCATTAAAAGCAGCGATTGCCAGCTTCTCATCTGCTTGCCCAGTTAATAATATTTTTTTAATATTAGTATCTTCGATTCGCCTGCAAAACTCTAATCCATCCATGCCTGGCATTGCATAATCAACAACGACTACTGAAATTTCAGAAAATCGTCGAGAGTTATAAACCTCGGCATGAATAGCAGCCAAATCAAGATTAATGGTATGATTAGTTAATGGGCAATTTTTTGCTTCTGTGTATTCGCTGAGACAACGTTCACTTAATAATTCCAGTTCACAGCGTTTTTGTTTAATGCAATCCAAAGCTTCAAAAGGGGAATCAAATACACGGTACGCCAAACCTTCATCCAGCTGCAATACGAAATTGAGCAAGAAATCCCGACTGTCGTCGACAAAAACCGCAGTGCTTGGAAAGTAACAGGTAGGTATTGAGAAATGTTGCATGGCTCCTCCTGAGCAAAACGTTCCAAAGTTATATCCTTTCTATGAACTTCAAATAACCTGTGGCTCCATCATCAGAACCTGGCTAACTTGTGAATAAAGTAACATGATTGTTTATTATAACCAAATTATTTACGTTTTATATTCACCGGGCTTTTTGGAGTGAGTATTCAAAATAAGAGTTCTTAAAATCAAAGCTCAAAATTAGACAAGTTATTGAAGATAAGTCTATATTATTAAATAAGTACCTTATCTTAGCTAAGAAATCAAAAAAGGATATTGATATGGCTAATTCACAAGAATTTTACCAACCTCCAGTGGATGAGTTAAAACGAAACTGGGGATGGATTTTAGGATTTGGAATATTTTTTCTTATCCTTGGCTGTGTTGGTCTTGGAATGGTAGTTGGTCTAACCTTGGTAAGTATGTTCTTTTTTGGTGCCTTATTAATTATTGGGGGAATAAGTCACATCATAGACGTGTTTAAATACAAAGAATGGAAAGGAATGATATGGCAGGCGCTTATTGCAGTCTTGTATATTGCGGCGGGATGCATTGTTTTGTATGACCCGTTTTTAGCATCCACTCTAATCACAGCTTTTCTGGCAGCGGTGCTTATTGTAATTGGTTTAACAAGAATGATTATGGCTTTTGCCTTAAAAGATTCCAAAGGATGGGGATGGTTGTTATTGGCCGGAATCACCGCCATTATTCTTGGGGTATTAATTCTAATGCAATGGCCTGTTAGCGGGCTGTGGATCATTGGGCTTTTTATTGCGATTGAATTGATCGTCACTGGTTGGACATATATTTTTATCGCTATCTCAGTAAAAACGGCCAAACTCTAGCGGAAGAGAATCACTGGGGCTCTCTAACTCAATACCATACTGACGTCTTTTAAGACGAATGATGGTATGTTCAACAGAAAACCAATTTTAAACCGAGCCTGGAAAACTCAGTATAAACAAAGCGTATTCGCCCTCTTTAGATTCACAAACAATATCACCACCAAACGCATTCATAACTAATTTACAAAATGATAAACCAATGCCTGTTCCCATAAAGGTAGTAGTATAGAAATGATTAAATAATCGATTTAATTGTTGTTTGCTCATCCCTTTTGCTGTGTCTTTAAAATACAAATAATGATACTTATCGCCAGATTCAGTCCAAATATTAATCTCCCCACGCTGTGCCATTGCGATAACATAAAGTGCATTTTTTATTAAATTAAATAAAATATGCTGCATTAACAACTTGGAGCCTTTAAATTGAAAATCACCAGTCCATGTGATTAATGTTCTTTCTCTTGGTGACTGAAATGGGTATCTGGTAATAGCCTCAGACAAACATTCTGCTATAGAACAAGTCTCTAATATGCAATTTTGCAAAATATTATCGCGACTTGCCTTGACTAATAACATATCAATGATCGTATTAGCATAATCAATTTCACTAACAATTCGATTGCTGACTCCCCCAAGCTGTAATAACAATCTGTCACGTAAAGGTGAAGATATTAACTCTTGTTTTTTAGCCAATTGATAACCATCAATCAATCTTGGCAAATATTGGACTAAAGCTTGAGCGCCGCTCTTTATTCCTAACAATGGTGAACGTAACTCATGTGCAATCATGCCTGCAGCAGCAGCCATGCCAGCCAATTTTTGTTGTTGCAACATGGCTGTTTTATAATTTAAAGTAGAACCTGCAATAATGGTAAATATGATCACCAATGTCATTTGTATATGCTCTTCTCCAAAATACATTTGCGGAGAAACAAGATAATAACTTACAAGAGCTAAACTAAACCCCAGTATCAGCACAATGGATAAACTCAATAAATCAACGAGCAATACAAGTAAAAATACACCACACAACAAAGACATCGCAGAAATAACGCTTGCTTGATTCGTTAAAAATAAAAAAGTAAAAAAATATGGCA
The DNA here is from genome assembly GCF_026191275.1 of Legionella sp. PATHC039. Classification (NCBI taxonomy): domain Bacteria; kingdom Pseudomonadati; phylum Pseudomonadota; class Gammaproteobacteria; order Legionellales; family Legionellaceae; genus Legionella; species Legionella sp. PATHC039. The sequence goes on along the minus strand of NZ_JAPHOP010000001.1, from coordinate 2,963,023 downwards.
AAGTAAACAAAAGAGTTAAAAACCAATACCAAGATAAATATTGCTTCCATTTTAATGGCCAATAAGGAGTAAGCATCAATCCCAAACCTAAAAAGCTTCCAATAAGACGGAGTGGCAGGTTTTCATAAGGCTGAGGCAACCAGAAAGCCCAAATAACATAAAATAAAGGAAATCCCACAAAAGCTATCGCGCCTACTGCAACCAATTGATGAGCAGAATTAGACAAACTACGCTGCATTGATTCATCTAAATGTTTCACTATTTTTTTTAGTTGTGACATTCCTTATCCTTAAATCAAGCTAAAAAACGCCCCTGATTTTCAGCGCTTTATCTACTGGAAAAGCCTATCATAAAATATAGGGATTGTGCATGAGATATGCTCTATAGGACTTACACAAAGATCCAAGGTCGAGGCAAAAAAAATTTTTAATAAGGAGCTTAGATACGCTATAGTTATTTGATTTTTAAATGACTATAAATGACAGGATTAAAAAATTTTTTAGCAAAGAAATTGGGGGTTGGCACTATAAGCCAATTCTCAAACCGGTAAGAATACTCATTTATAAATCAATTGCCTGACAAGATTTGTGTGCCTATTATCTCAATGGGGTTCTTTTTAAATTAGAATCAATGTTATGATCTTTACCCAAAGAACATATACCGTCTATTCCATGAGCGCAAAAATTATACGAATCGCAACGAGGCAGAGCCCGCTTGCACTATGGCAGGCTAATCATGTACGGGAAATGCTTGTAAAGCAATGGCCAAATCTAAGCATTGAATTATTACCCATGATAACCTCTGGTGATCGGTTTCTTAAAGATAAATTATTATCTGCAGGAGGGAAAGGGTTATTTGTTAAAGAGTTAGAAGAAGCATTATTGGATAAAAGAGCGGACTTAGCTGTTCATTCGACTAAAGACATGCCAGCACAACTTCCGGATGGCCTCTCGTTGGCCGTCATTTGTAAAAGAGATAACCCTTTTGACGCTTTAATAAGTCCCCAATTTAAGAGTCTGGATGCCCTCCCCAAAAACGCAATTATTGGTACATCAAGTCTTAGACGTCAATCTCAACTATTGGCTTACAATCCCAATTTGCAAATCAAAACATTAAGAGGAAACATCCATACAAGACTCAGCAAACTGGAGTCAGGAGAGTATCAAGCCATTATTCTTGCTGCCGCAGGCTTGGAAAGAATGGGCTTGGCACATCACATCACCCAACTCCTACCTGATGACATTATGCTGCCTACTTGTGCTCAGGGCGCTTTATGTATTGAGTGCCGAACTGACGATTTGGAAATCCAGGAGCTGATTCATGGATTAAATGATCCAATTTCTGCCCTTTGTGTCCATACTGAGCGACGCGTCAACGCAAAATTAGGAGGCAATTGCCATATACCCTTTGCTGTTTATTGTACCATTACTGCGGAGAAACTCCTCCTTTTGAGAGCAAAAGTACTTAATATGGATGGTTCTCAAATGATTGATGATGAGCAACAAGGGAAAATTGCAGAAGCCGAAGTCATTGCAGACAGGTGTACCGAGTCATTAATGACTAAAGGTGCAATGTCCTTATTAAGTACGATACCATCATGACCAAATCACTTAATGGTCTTCGCATATTAAATACCAGACCCAGGGAGCAAGCACAAGTACTTAATAAAAAAATTATCGAGTCTGGCGGAATACCCATCGACTGCCCCACGATGGAAATAATGGCATCTGAAAACAATTGGATAAATAATTTGCCCGATTTGACCTCAGTAAATCAGGCCATTTTTGTCAGTGCAAATGCAGTTCGTTATTTCATGATGGAACTGGCTTCCAAAAACATCAATTGGCCAAATAGCATCCGGGTAGCTGCTATAGGTAAAGGCACCTCCAGAGTACTAAATGAATTCAATATCCAAGTTAGTGATGTCCCCGAATTACCTGATAGCGAGCATTTACTGACTCTCAATTCGTTGCAACAAATAAGAAATCAGACGATTCTGCTTGTGAAAGGAGAAGGAGGCAGGCAACTGATTGAAGAATATTTAATGCTGAAGGGAGTGAAGCTATGTCTTCTGTCAGTCTATAAACGAGTCATGCCAACCATCGACCAAGAATTTCTTAATTCTCTGTGGCGCGATGACCTGGCGGACATTATACTGTTAACAAGTGAGCAGTCCATACATAATCTTTTTAAAATGTTTAGCATAGAGGGGCAAATGTGGTTACAAAACAAACCTTGCCTGGTCATTAGTGACCGACTTGCAAAGGTAGCTTCTTTATTTGGAATTAAAAAGATTCTTATTAGCCATCCGGAAAGGATGATAGGTACGTTATTTGACTATAAGGATTAATCCATGGCCAATAGCAATGAAGAACAGAAAAAAACAATTCAACCTCAACAACCATCTAAAGTTGAGCCCGAGATCAACCAACAAATGAAAGCCTCTTTCTTCAGTAGTAAATACCTATCCTTAATAATCAGCTTGATATCGCTTTTGGCGTTCCTTGCTATCATCGTCTCTATTTATTCCATTCAATTGGAGAAACAATTTCAAAATCATCAGCTTGTTGAAAACAAAAATTTAACTGATGAGTTGGGAAGAATAAAAGCAGAGCAAAATACAGTCCAAAAGCTCCTGGATAACAATGCCGATCATCTTCAGCAAATTCAGCGTGATTTAACAAGCAAAATGAATAACTTAAATAAAGAATTACAAACAGCTATGAAGCAAAAATTGTATCAAAATAATGATTGGCTTCTTTTAAAAGCACGTTATTATCTTGAATTAGCACAAATCAATGTTCATTGGAGTGATAATTTTAATACCTCTGTCGCCCTTTTACAGCAAGCTGATGCGCTACTGAAAGGCATGAATATCCCCAAAATATTTACCATTCGCCAAACAATCGCCAAAGAAATTGCCCAATTAAAGTCAATTTCTGTTGTTGATATCACAGGGATATTAAGCCAATTGGATGCGGCTCAAGCGGCCATCAATAATCTTTCTATTCAATCCGTAGTAGATCAACAGGAAGTGCTAAACCATATCACCAAGTCTGAAGAGTCTGGCAAAACTGGATGGCGAAATCGGTTGCAAGACAGTGTGAATTTTCTGGCGAAATTGGTTGTTATTCGTCGCCATAATGAAAATATTCAACCACTTATCTCCCCTCTATATGAATCTGCAATAAAAGAGAATATCCGGCTTAACCTTCAGGAAGCACAGTGGGCTATTTTAAATAATAACCCCCCAGTCTACCAGTTTGCTTTAAACCAGGCCATTGCAAATCTTAAAAGAGTATTTAATGAATCTTCCCAAAACACTGACGCTTTGATTAAGCAATTATCCACCCTGCAAAATGTAAAATTAACTCAGGAAAAACCTGTCGTAGGACAAGCCATCCCGCTAATCAATCAAATGATTGACAATAAAGAATTGCTGGTCGATCAAGCAAACAGCAAGAAAGGAGAAAACTAAGAATGATACGAGTTCTGTTTGCTTTTATTATTTTACTGCTCTCTGTGTTCCTTGGTATTCAACTCAATAAGGATCCAGGTTATGTCTTAATAGCTATTAATAACTGGACTATAGAAACCACCTTATGGGTCTCTGCTTTTGGTTTGTTTTTTCTGTTTTTTTTAATCTATGGCCTGGTTCAGCTTTGCAATAAAATTACAAGAATGCCAGGCATGGTCAATAAATGGCACTCACGGCGCTTGGCACAAAAAGCTCAAGCCACGACTCGAAAGGGACTGATAGAATATAGCGAGGGCTATTGGCAAAAAGCAAAAAATCATTTAATACAAGCTCTGCCAAACACCGACACTCCTTTACTTAATTATTTAACAGCAGCGAGAGCTGCTCAAAAAATGGGGGATAGCAAGCTTCGCGATCATTATCTTAGGGAAGCACAGCAATCTATGCCCGAAGCGAAAATTGCTGTTGAATTAACCCAGGCGCAATTACAATTGGCCAATCACCAATGGGAACAGGCATTGGCCACATTAAAGCATCTTCAAGATTTAGCACCACACCATCCTTATGTCTTGAAATTATTAATGAATCTTTATGAAGAAATAAAAGATTGGCAGCAGTTGATCGCTCTTTTACCTGATTTAAAAAAGAACCACATTATTTCAGATCAAGCTTTTGAACAATTACAAAAAAATACTTATTTGCAAGCCATAATTGATTTAGCAAAACACAATCAATCAGATGGCATTACCAAATTGTATCAGACGCTGCCAAAAACAATGGTTAACGATACAGCGATTACAGCAGAATATGCCCGCTTTCTGATTAGGAATCAGGATTACGATCAGGCAGAATATCATTTAAGGCGATGCCTTCGCAAAGAGTTGGATAATCGGTTAATTGAGCTTTATAGCCTGCTCCCTTGTGAAGAAAATCAATTGTTGTTTGCTGAATCATTACTCAAAAAAAATCCTCACTCAGCCGCATTGTACCTATGTTTAGGGAGAATGTGCCTCTCTCGGCATTTATGGGGAAAAGCCAAACATTATCTTGAACAGTCTATTGAGCTAAACCCCACGCCCGTAGCATTTATAGAACTTGGTAAACTCCATGAAAAGCTAAATGATCCCTTATCCAGTGGCTCTTGTTATAAAAAAGGTCTGGAGTTGATAACAAAAGATGAATTATCCTAATTGATTAAAAAACTGAAAAAGATAACTCGAAATGCAAGACGAAAATGTTTTTAATGGGGGCGCTTAGATACAATTAATGAATAAATTAAACCCTTTTTTAAACAAAGAAATTAGGGGTCGTAAATCCAGCCCCAATCAAATGATTATCCTGGGATTATGACATGCGTCATTGCATTCTGCTTCTGTCTTTTCAACTTGGATAGTGACATGTTGAATACTGAAATCATGCTTTAATTTTTCAACCAGCTCTCTACGCAAATCATCAGATAATGACTCCTCTGGCATAAATAAATGAACAGAAAGTGCATTTTCTTTCGTACTGATTGCCCAAATATGTAAATCATGAATAGATTTAACGCCAGGTATAGCCAAGAGAAAATCACTGACTTTAATCCAGGATATATCACGGGGAACACCATCAATAATTAATCTGAAACTATCAGCAAATAGTGACCAAGTGCCCTTCAAAATCACTAATGCAATTAATAGTCCGACAACCGGATCTATCCATAACCAACCCGTCAGGTATAATACACCCGCTGATAAAACAACACCTACCGAGATCAAGGCATCATAAAATAAATGTAAATAAGCTCCTCGAATATTGAGATCATCGGAACCCCGTAAAAACAACAGCGCTGTAGAGAAGTTCACGACTATACCAATCGCGGCGACTATCATCACAGAGACAGCTTGAACTTCAGTCGGTGAAAATAACTTATACATAGCATCTGTCGCTATGATCCCGCAAGTAAATACCAGTAACGCTCCATTGGCCAATGCCGCTAAAATAGAGGTTTTTTTAAATCCATAAGTTGCTTTATGGGTAGGTTTTCTCTTCATTAATCCGGTTGCTACCCATGCTAAAATCAACCCTAATACATCACCTAGATTATGAAAAGCATCTGCTAGCAAGCTGGTAGAATTCGCTAAATAGGCAAAAATAATTTGCATCACAACAAAAAGGCCATTCGCAGTAATTGCAATTATAAAAGCCCTGTCATAAGTCACTTCCCCATGCTCATGATGGTGTGCTCCATCATGCGAATGCTTACTCATAATTCTCCTTCGTTCTTGCTTGCAGAGTAATAATTAAGTCCAATTTTAATACGATCTCTTGTATTTTGCTTGCGCCAGGCATTCGTATCTCGTAAAGAATAAACACAACCACAATACTCTTGTTTGTAAAATGCTTCTCTTTTGGCAATTTCGTACATTCTTTCAGAGCCACCATTCTTTCGCCAATTATAAGTCCAATATATCAAATCAGGATAATGACTTGCTGCCCGCACTCCGCAATCATTGATCTGATTCATATCTTTCCAACGTGAAATACCCAAAGAGCTACTGATAACAGGAAAGTCATGCTCATAAGCATAGAGTGCTGTTCTTTCAAATCGCATATCAAAACACATAGTACAACGCTTGCCTCTTTCTGGCTCCCATTCCAATCCTTTGGCTCGAGCAAACCAGTTTTCTTTATCATAATCAGCATCGATAAAGGGAATACTATGCTTTTGGGCAAACTTAATATTCTCTTCTTTTCTTATTTCATATTCCTGGATAGGATGAATATTGGGGTTATAAAAAAATATAGTAAAGTCAATCTCAGAAAAAGTGAGCGCTTCCATTACTTCACCTGAACAAGGAGCACAACAGGAATGAAGTAATAACTTTTTAGCGCCATTAGGTAATTCTAAACGTTCTCTATTTGTCATTTCTTACTTCCGGCAAATTAATAAAATGTTGTCGATAATAAATCAGCTCATTGATTGAATCTTTTATATCATCCAAAGCAAGATGTTTCGATTCCTTAACTATTCCATTCATTAATTCTGGACGCCAGCGCAATACCAGCTCTTTCAACGAACTAACATCCAAATTCCGATAGTGGAAATAGGCAGCCAACTCAGGCATGTATTTATATAAAAAACGTCTATCCTGGCAGATACTATTGCCACACATGGGTGATTTTCCCTTATCCACATACTGTTTTAAAAACTCAATCGTTAATTGCTCAGCTTGAGATTCACTGACATTGCTCTCTAAAACTCGCTTCACCAATCCCGACTGATTATGTTGCTTTGTATTCCATGCATCCATACTGTCTAGAAGAATTTTAGGCTGAGACACCGCTATGACAGGTCCCTCTGCGAGAATATTAAGTTGTGGATCCGTTACAATCGTGGCCATTTCTATAATTCTATCTTGTTCTGGCTCAAGGCCAGTCATTTCCAAATCAATCCAAATTAAATTTTGATTATTTTTCATTTGATTTCCAAGAAGTCATAATTCGCTCTACACAAGCCACACGACTTTGGTGCATGGCCTCCTTAATCGCTTTACCTTCATAACCTTGTACGATAAAAGTTTGTGGCGTCACTTTAACACATTCAGATAATATTTCATTCCATAATTGAGTTTGGCGATAGACCACTGCTTTGCCACAACTCTCGGCATCGGCTTGACAAGCAATCAATATTCTATGAAATAATTGAGGTCTTCTAAAGGCATCTACCTGCTCCAAAAGCTTGACGATTGTGTTAGGACGCAATTCGCATACCCTATGAATATTCAAATGAGCTCGCGCCACTGTAACGGCCAAATCGCGATAATCATTAGGAATGCGCAAGCGAGCACATAAAGCTCGAATCAGCTTGGTACCCTCCTCCTCATGCCCATGATGTTTAGGCCAAGCCTGAATTGGTGTCGAGGCTTTGCCTAAATCATGAACCAAAGCAGCAAATCGTACTAATGGTTCTTCGCTAAGCTCAGATGATGCCCTTAATGCCATTAATGAATGAATACCCGTATCTATTTCTTGATGGTATTGATGCGGATTAGGCACACCAAATAATGAGTTAATTTCTGGCAAAATCACTCTTAATGCATCACAGGAACGTAAAGAAAGAATGAATTGTTCAGGATTTTTTTCTTCAAGACTTTTTTGCCATTCCTGCCAAACACGCTCAGGGATCAAATGAGTTAATTCACCTTGTTTAACCATGGAATACATTAATAAACGAGTCTCATTGGCTATTCTAAATCCAAGATGGTGAAACCGACTGGCAAAACGGGCAACACGTAAAACACGAACAGGATCTTCTGCAAAAGCGGGGGACACATGACGTAATAATTTCTCTTCGAGATCTCGCTGTCCCTGATATGGATCAATTAAATTTCCCTGTTCATCCATAGCCATGGCATTAATCGTTAAATCTCGTCGTGCCAAATCCTCTTCCAACGTCACTGATTCACTAAACTCACAAATGAATCCATAATATCCTGGAGCTGATTTACGCTCTGTTCTTGCTAATGCATATTCCTCTTTCGTTTCAGGATGCAAAAAAACGGGAAAATCCCGCCCAACTTGCCTATATTTTCTTTTTAATAATTCTTCCGGCGTTGCTCCGACGACGACCCAATCCTGTTCCTGGACAGGAATTCCTAGTAATCGATCACGAACTGCACCGCCTACCAAGTAGACTTTCATTAAATATGATTTACCTTCATACTGTATTATTAATCGCATCAATTATAGTATAGATTGACACTATGAGTAAAAGACGAATCAATAAGCAGCAATCTGCCCGTATAGCTAAAATCCAGAAAAACTACCGTGAAAGCATGGAAAATAACTCCGATAACCTGGCTGATGGTTTAGTCATTACTCGATTTAGCAGGCATGCAGAAATTGAAGACAATCAGGGGAAACGAATTCTTTGCTCTATCCGGCCTAATCTTGACACACTGGTAGCTGGTGATAGAGTAATCTGGCAGATAGAAGGCGAGAAACAAGGGGTGGTTGTGAGCATCTATCCCAGGGGAAGCTTACTGGCAAGGCCCAGTCAGAAGGGGTTAAAGAAACCCGTTGCGGCAAATATCACTCAACTGGTTGTAGTGATTGCTCCAAAACCAGAGATTAGTTGGCCATTACTTGACAGCTATTTGATTATGGCAGAGATACTTCAATTACACGTGGTGATCGTTCTCAATAAAATTGATCTTCCCTGTCAAACACTTCAGCAGCGACTCATGGCGGATTACCAATTGCTGAACTATCCCGTCATCATGGCAAGTAAGCAAACCCCAGACGCAATAGTACCATTAAAACAAGCATTAAATAATCAAATCAGTGTTTTTGTTGGCCAATCGGGGGTAGGCAAATCATCATTGATTTCAAGCTTATTGCCACATGAGGAAAATATTGCGATCGATAAGATATCCATGGTTTCAGAGTTAGGCAAACATACTACAAGAAACTCTCGCTATTATCATCTACCTAGTGGTGGTGCCTTGATAGACTCGCCAGGCGTTCGGGAATTCAGCTTGTGGGATATTGATTGCGCCATGATTGCTCAAGGATATAAAGAATTCAAACCTTATTTGTCCCAATGTAAATTCCGCAACTGCACACATGTTGATACGCCCCAATGCGCGATCATTGACGCGCTAAATAAAGGAAAAATTTCAACCCAACGATATGAAAATTTTACAAAATTATGTGCCCAATTTAATAGTTTAAAAGAGTAAACAAAAAGCTCTTCCGGAAATGGATAATCAGTTATCAACGTAACGCAACACTTGTTGTTAGGTCTTCAGCCGAACGCACCCCGTTTTGCAATCCACGCTGGTATTCTAATTGATAGTCAACAGCAGTTGTTAATAATTGATTCAGCAAGCCATTCCTACTAACCCCTGTAAAATCAAATGAGGTTGCACCAGCCTCAACTTCCTTTTTGATTCGCGCAGCAGCAATCATATTATTTTTTGTAGTCTCACGATTAAAAAATAATGGTTTAAGATCACACCAGGTTGCACCTTCTTGTCTTGTAACAATATATTTATCCAATGCCTCGCCAAGTGCTTCTGCCCATGTTTGGCCTCTATATAGTTGGGTCATGAAATATTGCTCAGGTGTATATTGATATCTATTATATTGGGATGTTTGTAGCAGATTGTTATATGTTACAGTTTGTCCTGCCTCAAGATTGTTAACCGTCAATACATCTTTATCTGTATCATAACTAAGTGATACCGACTTTGCCCCCACTGGTAGCATAACGGTTTTAAAAACAATATTTCTCTCTTGCAATCTTTGAAATTCGCGATAATCAACCATACTTCTCGGGTGAAGGATAAAGGTTATATTCTTTACATCTTTAAGTTCGCTACCTGATAATTTCAAAGGCTCACTACCCATGTAATCACCAAAGATACGGTTTGGATTCAAATGATAAAAATACCGAGAACCATCAACTTGAGCGATTAAAGCGACAACACATTGATAATATTCATAATGCCCATATAACTTTGCTGACTCCATCTTCATTTTATTATTAGTACTTACTGTTACATAAGATTGATTATTTGTGCCTGGAGCAATATTGGGGAGTAAATGCGAACTTGAAAAAAAAGTAGATAAAAATTGGTCATGCATTAATTTTTGATATAATTGAGGAAAGCGATATTGACATGAAATCAATCGATCATTATTGATGGTTAATATAGTATCTGTTAATTGCTCTTTTTCCTCCTGAGTGTATTTATCAGTCATTTTAACATACATCAAAGAAGCAACGTATTCATCAATATCGTCAATCATTTCTAATGATATCAATCCCTCGACAAACCTAGGATCATAACCATTTAAAAATTCAATTTTTTGTACCTGACTTAAAAGTTTTGTTCTATCAAGTGCCGCATTTCTTAAAGCGAGTTCTATTAGTTTTGACATATTATAATTTTAAAAGCATAAATTAGGCAAATTGTATCATTATAATTCAATTCGCACACTGAAGCAAGCTTTGATAGGCTAGACCAAGACAATCGATCCTTATCAACGCGATGAGATCAAAATCCACAACAATGAATTAGGATAATTCCAGCTAATTATGTCAGGTCGGAGCGCCTATATAATCTATAACTCGGGCTGACTGTTGCGCCTCTTCTATTTCAGCAACAGTCAAAATAGGGCGGCTTATATTTCGCAGGAAAATGAGCATATTTTCCAATTGCTCAGGTTTACAACGCTCTTCTAACGAATGAAGCATTTCTTTAAAGGCTTCCAAAATAGCACTCACTTGCTTTACATCTGTTTTATTAATTAACAATTTCTTACTATCTATGCATTGGTAAGTGCCAAAAAAATTAGGGGAACTGTCTAGCTGGTACATACTAATTTGACATAGTCGGTTTGTCACATAATGAATGCAGTTCGTTAAAAATTTACTTTTAGCCTCTACAGGATCAAACAATGACAAAGTTAAAATTAATTTTCGTCTTTGGTGCTCATCTAAACTCTTCAAGAATCTGGAAAATAAAATATTGACTCTCAGTTGAATTTGAAACTCACTATTATTTTGAGCATAAGTATGTATTAATTCATCCAAAAAATTAACAATTTTTTCGCCCAATGATTTATTAATCAATCTAAAATGCGCTAAACCATGAAGTATTAACTCCGGATCAAAGCAATAAACATCCATTTTAGATAAATCACCCGTCTCAACCAACTGGTACCAAGCCTCTGTTGATTGGTAGTGTGTCAGCCATTTACAAATGTGTTTATTTTTTTGGCAAGGGATAATATGCTCATCTATTGTCTTTTTATAGACTGCAATTAAAGCGTCTGACTTGTTCGTCATTATGAAAGGAGCAAACTGATTATAGATCTGTTGCCCTTCTGCAAAGATTACATTTTTGATATCCCAAAAACTGATTGTTTTACCTGAAAAAGGAAAAACTTCGAATGGGGTAACAAATAATGACACTAAAAAAGTTTTAATACGATACAATAAATTATCTGTCCCAGTTTCTACTCTCTTCTCTAAGTGACCTTCCGAGTGGAATTTTGGCTCCAATTCTGTATAAAAAGATAATAACCCTTTATTTGATGCCTTTAATATGGGATTAAATTGATACAGCCAACTCATTATAGCTTTTACCTGTTCATCTACATCATAAGATTGCGCCATATTGATTAAAACAAAAAGTTCTAATAGATAGTATTCTTTCCCATGATATAGAATTTTAACTCCATAGAGAAAATTAATATTTTCTAATTTAAACTGATATAATATTTTAAAAAATTTGTGAATCTCTGCTGTAAATAATTTAAAATCTGCTCCAGAATTTTTTAAATGATAATAACTCTCAATTAACATAAGCAAGTGAGGAAGTACTTCTAATGGAATTTCACCTCTTGATTGCATTCGGGGAAAGGCTTTTTTGTATAGAAAATCCCAAAAATTATCAAATTTTTCTTTATCAATAGAAAACTCTCCATTGCAATATTTTCCTCTATATAACCTTGTTAATTCTTCAATTGTCATTACTTCACATTGTTTGGTTTTTAGCGTTCTGCAAGTAGATAACTCAAATTGATTATCAAGCAAACGCTCACATAATCCTCTTTTTCTATATAAAGTTTTTCCATCATATCCAAGATAAAAATTTTCCAATCGAACGGTTTCAGTCAATGGAGTTAAATTATTAAAATCAAACTGATTGGTTATGTGGGGCAGCAAAATTTGCAAATAATTTTTATCTGTGAATGGTTCTATCTCATGAGCCAACTTGATCCAAAACTGGTTTGCCTGAGAAGGATAAAGCAGATAATCACACTCTGAGTCAGCAATCCAGCGTTCGCTAAAACATTGTAAAACAAATTGAATATCATTTGAGGTTAACTCTTCATGATTTTCTCTATGGGAGAAATGTCCTTGTAAAATAGCGGATAACCTTTTATCACAGGGAAGAATATTTTTCGCTTCCCTCAACTCATCAAGAAACCTATGAATGTCTTGTACTAACATTAAAGTCTGCAGCCTATCCTTAATAAATCAAATTGAACCAACAAGCATTCTCTATCAATACGATTGAACTGGAATCACCTAAACAATGTCATGCTTGCTAATAAATAGGAATTATTTTGATATCAGATTGTACTTTGGTCAATAGCAGATTTAATTAATAGAAAAAAACATGTGAAAATAAAAGAAGCGGCTTGTAAGCCGCTATAAGGAATAAAACCCTGGCGATGACCTACTTTCGCATGAGGAGACCTCACACTATCATTGGCGCGGAAATGTTTCACTTCTGAGTTCGAGATGGTATCAGGTGGTTCCAAATCGCTATAGTCGCCAGGAAAACTGGTTTACCTGAGGCTTTGATTGCTTTATTAAGCCACAGGTTTGGTAAAGAGTCAGAGTTTACACGATACGTTGCACGTATACAAATCAATATCACATTCTGAAGTCACTCAGATTATATGGTCAAGACAATCAGCCAATTAGTACAAGTTAGCTTCACGCATTACTGCGCTTCCACACCTTGCCTATCAACGTCGTAGTCTTCAACGGGCTTCATGGGAAAACTCATCTTGAGGGAGGCTTCCCGCTTAGATGCTTTCAGCGGTTATCCCGTCCGAACTTAGCTACCCGGCCATGCCACTGGCGTGACAACCGGTGCACCAGAGGTTCGTCCACTCCGGTCCTCTCGTACTAGGAGCAGCTCCTCTCAATTTTCCTACGCCCACGGCAGATAGGGACCGAACTGTCTCACGACGTTCTAAACCCAGCTCGCGTACCACTTTAAATGGCGAACAGCCATACCCTTGGGACCTGCTTCAGCCCCAGGATGTGATGAGCCGACATCGAGGTGCCAAACACCGCCGTCGATATGAACTCTTGGGCGGTATCAGCCTGTTATCCCCGGAGTACCTTTTATCCGTTGAGCGATGGCCCTTCCATTCAGAACCACCGGATCACTAAGACCAACTTTCGTTCCTGCTCGAGCCGTCACTCTCGCAGTCAAGCACCCTTTTGCCTTTACACTCTTGGTACGATGTCCGACCGTACCGAGGGTACCTTTGTGCTCCTCCGTTACTCTTTGGGAGGAGACCGCCCCAGTCAAACTACCCATCATACACTGTCCTCATCCAGGATTACTGGACCAAGTTAGAACCTCAATAACAACAGGGTGGTATTTCAAGGGCGGCTCCATGAGAACTAGCGTCCTCACTTCACAGCCTCCCACCTATCCTACACAGTCATCATCAAAGTCCAGTGCAAAACTATAGTAAAGGTTCACGGGGTCTTTCCGTCTAGCCGCGGGTACACTGCATCTTCACAGCGATTTCAATTTCACTGAGTCTCGGGTGGAGACAGTGTGGCCATCGTTACGCCATTCGTGCAGGTCGGAACTTACCCGACAAGGAATTTCGCTACCTTAGGACCGTTATAGTTACGGCCGCCGTTTACCGGGGCTTCGATCAAGAGCTTCTCCGAAGATAACCCCATCAATTAACCTTCCGGCACCGGGCAGGCGTCACACCCTATACGTCTTCTTACGAATTTGCAGAGTGCTGTGTTTTTAATAAACAGTCGCAGCCACCTGGTCTCTGCGGCCCTCTCCAGCTCTGAAAGTAAATCCCATCACCAGAAAGGGCGTACCTTCTCCCGAAGTTACGGTACCATTTTGCCTAGTTCCTTCACCCGAGTTCTCTCAAGCGCCTTAGTATTCTCTACCTGTCCACCTGTGTCGGTTTGCGGTACGGTTCTCTATAAGTTATGGCTAGCAGCTTTTCCTGGAAGCCGGGCATCAATGACTTCTCTGTACCAAAAGGTCAGAACCACTTCGCACCTCAGAGTATCGGAAAACCGGATTTGCCAAGTCTTCCCCCCTACATGCAAGTACCAGGACAACCAACGCCTGGCTCACCTAGCCTTCTTCGTCCCCACTTCACCACTTATAAAAAGTCCAGGAATATTAACCTGGTTCCCATCGACTACGCTCTTCAGCCTCGCCTTAGGGGCCGACTCACCCTGCTCCGATTAACGTCGTGCAGGAAACCTGGGACTTCCGGCGTGTGGGCTTTTCACCCACATTATCGTTACTCATGTCAGCATTCGCACTTCTGATACCTCCAGCACACTTCTCAATGCACCTTCATCAGCCTACAGAACGCTCCCCTACCACGTGCGCCTTCGCGCACATCCGCAGCTTCGGTGACTAGTTTTAGCCCCGTTACATCTTCCGCGCAGGCCGACTCGACCAGTGAGCTATTACGCTTTCTTTAAAGGGTGGCTGCTTCTAAGCCAACCTCCTGGCTGTCTATGCCTTCCCACATCGTTTCCCACTTAACTAGTACTTGGGGACCTTAGCTGGCGGTCTGGGTTGTTTCCCTCTCCACGACGGACGTTAGCACCCGCCGTGTGTCTCCCGTGATCCAATTAGCCGGTATTCGGAGTTTGCATCGGTTTGGTAAGCCATGACAGCCCCCTAGCCGAAACAGTGCTCTACCCCCAGTAATCATTCACGAGGCGCTACCTAAATAGCTTTCGGGGAGAACCAGCTATCTCCGGGCTTGATTAGCCTTTCACTCCTAGCCACACGTCATCCGATAATTTTTCAACATTACCCGGTTCGGACCTCCAGTTGGTGTTACCCAACCTTCATCCTGCACATGGCTAGATCGCCCGGTTTCGGGTCTACTCCCAGCGACTATCGCCCTATTCAGACTCGATTTCTCTACGGCTCCCTTATTCAGTTAACCTCGCCACTGAAAGTAACTCGCTGACCCATTATACAAAAGGTACGCAGTCACACAGCCTAAACCATGCTCCCACTGCTTGTACGCAAACGGTTTCAGATTCTATTTCACTCCCCTCTCCGGGGTTCTTTTCACCTTTCCCTCACGGTACTGGTTCACTATCGGTCAGTAAGTAGTATTTAGCCTTGGATGATGGTCCACCCATCTTCAACCAGGATTTCACGTGTCCCGGCCTACTTGCTCGCGTGCCTAGTTCCTCATCAAACCTTCGTATACGGGGCTTTCACCCTCTACGGCCAA
>NZ_JAPHOP010000001.1:2262500-2945000 GCF_026191275.1 Legionella sp. PATHC039 | reverse complement strand
TAAATTTCTATTTCCTGATATTTTGTAGCTTCAAAGGAAATATTTATTCATGTAGATTGGATATGCTCTTTATTGGCCCTGGTTATTTAATTACTTTTTTAATTTCTATCCTTTAGGAAAGCAGTTGCACTCAAATAATAAAATAGTCATTAGCTCTAGCGCAGAAATATTTTTTTTGTTACTCTTCGCTATTCAAATATGGTGACTCTATTGGTCCCCTCGCGACGATAGATTGTGAACCCCGTCAGGCCCGGAAGGGAGCAGCGGTAACAATTGATGCGGGCGCCGGGGTGTGGCTCTTAGAGTCGCCGCCCAACTTGTGAAACACGTATGAGCTATCTGGCACTTGCCCGTAAATGGCGACCACGCACATTTTCCCAACTGGTTGGCCAAGAGCATATTAATAAAGCACTGATCAACGCGCTGAATCAACAACGTTTACATCATGCTTATCTATTTACTGGTACTCGCGGGGTCGGGAAAACCAGTGTCGCCCGTATTTTAGCTAAAGCCCTCAATTGTGAAAAAGGCATCACCTCAGAACCATGCCTTCATTGCGATACCTGTGTTGCCATTGAGCAAGGCCGTTATATTGATCTCATTGAAATAGATGGCGCCTCCAAAACCAGAGTTGAAGACACGCGAGATTTACTTGATAACATACAGTATGCACCAACAAATGGCCGTTTTAAAATTTATTTAATCGATGAAGTGCATATGCTATCCCAGCATAGCTTTAATGCTTTACTAAAAACATTAGAGGAACCACCTTCGCATGTGAAATTTATTCTGGCGACGACTGACCCACAAAAATTACCTGTTACTGTCTTATCGCGTTGTTTGCAATTTAATCTAAAACACTTGCCTGCTGAGTTGATAAATCAACAATTGCAATTAATTCTCCAAGAGGAGCGCTTGGATTTTGAAATACAAGCGCTAGACATATTGGCTCAGGCTGCCCGCGGAAGCATGCGCGATGCATTAAGTTTATTGGATCAGGCCATTACCAGTTGTGAAACGAAATTACTGGCAAGTGATGTAAAAATGCTTTTGGGGCATACCCAACAAGATTACGCATTGCTGCTCTTACAAGCCCTGGCCAAGCAAGAAGCACAAACCATGCTTGTATTAAGTCAGCAGATCATTGCCGAAGGAGGGAGCTTTCAATACGTTCTTGATGAAATGCTTAACTATCTGCATCAAATTACCGTATATCAATGCCTCGGCGACAACAATCCATTAATTAGCCCAAAAGCAGAAATTAAAGAATTAGCAAAACAGTTTTCGGCTGAGGACACACAATTATTCTATCAAATAGGTATCAAGGGAAGTGAGGAGATGCATCTCGCCCCTACACTAGCCATTGGCTTTAATATGACCATGCTGCGCATGTACACCTTTAAACCAGCTTCTCATGTAACAACACCTCCATTAGCATTCGAGCAAAATCATAAAAGATGCTCACTAATTGTTGATGATAATACACCAGCGCAAAACCCTATTGGAATTGAACCAATACCCGTTACTAAAGCGACGGGCAACACCGTTGCCTATCATCAGACCCAATCATTATCAGCAGACGATAAAAAATCTGCCAACTCTGGTGAGTCCATGAACTGTGACTGGAAAGACATAATACCACAGTTAAAATTATCGGGTTTAGCACTTAATGCCATAGAAAATGCAGAATTTCTTGGTAAAAAAGAGCGAGAAATTACATTAGGAGTACAGAAAGGGCACCAGTCCTTATTTACTCCCACAACGATTAACCGAATTGAAACCGCATTGGCTGGTTATTATAAAAGTCCCGTAAAAATTATTTTAAATAGTCAAGATGCCGTGCATGCCTCTCCAGCTCAGCAAAAAGAGAAAGCGACCCAAGAAAAGCAAGAACAAGCAGAGGCAGCATTACACGCTGACCCAGTATTTCAACAGTTAAAACAAGAATTTTCAGCAGAATTGGTCAAAAATTCTATTGTCCTGTTAAAAGATGACTTATAATACTTAAACTAACCATAAATAGACGAGGCTGTAATGGATATTAATCAAAATTTAGGCAATTTAATGAAAGAAGCGCAAAAAATGCAACAACGTATGCAAGAAGCGCAGCAACAATTAAGCCAGTTGGTAGTAAGTGGAGAATCAGGTGGTGGTATGGTTACTATTAAGATGAATGGACGTCATGATGTAACCGAAGTTAAAATCAAACCCACCTTAATGGATGAAGATATTGAAATGCTGGAAGATTTAATTGCTGCTGCAGTGAATGACGCAGTGCGCAAAATCGAAAAAGCATCCAAAGAAAAAATCAGCCAACTGACTGCTGGTCTTAATATTCCAACTGATTTAATGGGCGGTAAAGAAGGAGAGTAACCCTGGCTATGGATGCTCTAAGCCGCTTGGTAGAGGCGCTTCGCTGTCTTCCCGGTGTGGGACCAAAATCAGCACAAAGGATGGTGTTCCATTTATTGCAGCACCAAAGACAGCGAGGTTTACACCTTGCCTCCTGTTTGGAACAGGCAATGAAGCACATTAGTCATTGTCAGCAGTGTAATAATTACACCGAACAAACTCTGTGTACTCTTTGCCAAAACCCCAATCGAGATTCAACATTACTTTGCGTGGTAGAGAGTCCAGCGGATGTTTCTGCCATAGAGCAAAGCAATTCCTTTCAAGGTAAATATTTTGTCCTTATGGGAAAAATTTCTCCTCTTGATGGCTTGGGACCTGATGACATAGGGCTACCGAAACTTAAGGAGTTAATTATTAGGGAAAAAATTCAGGAAGTTATTCTTGCATTAAGCCCCAGTGTTGAAAGCCAGACCACAATTCATTTTATTCATCAGTTACTAAAGGATGAAACCGTCAATATCAGTCAATTAGCACATGGAATACCATCAGGTGGTGAATTAGAATTTTTAGATGGGAATACTATAAGCAGTGCCCTTAAGAACAGAGCAGTGATTAATGTCTAAATCCATATTTATTTTATGCAGAAAAAAAATACTGGTCTTATTCCTGTTATCCTTATGTTTCATAACAAGTACAGCTTCTGCTTCCTTCCACAGAAGTTTATGGCCCAAATGGCTGGTCAATGCCCCTCTTTCCAAACAGTCAATTTCTCATCAGGCATGGCAACATTTTCTTGATCATCATGTAATAACTAATGAAGAAGACATCAATCTGGTAAACTATACCAATATCAATGAGAAAGAGCTGGCTTCACTAAAAGAATATATAAAAAATTTATCGCAAATTGATATTGATAATTATAACCGTCAAGAACAATTGGCTTATTGGATCAATTTGTATAATGCTCTTACTGTTTTAACGGTAGCCAACTATTATCCCATTGCAAACATTCAGGAAATTAATATTTCTCCCGGATTATTTAGCGTTGGGCCTTGGGGAGCTAATATTATCACTATCAAAAATACCAATTTATCCTTGGATGATATCAATAATAGAATTATTCGCCCAATTTGGAATGACCCAAGAACTCATTATGCTTTAAATAATGCCACAATAGGAGCACCTAATCTGAGCAAACAAGCTTATCAGGGGGCACTACTTGAGCAACAACTTAACGATGCGGCATCCAAATACATTAACTCTCTCAGAGGAGTTCATGTGATTGAGGGTAAATTAATTGTTTCTAAATTATATGATTGGTATGAAGAAGATTTTGGTGGTACCAAAAAATCTGTCATCAAACATTTATTACAATTCGCGAAAGAACCTCTACGCAACCAATTAAAGCATATCAATACTATTGATAGTTATATTTATAACTGGCATATCAATTGTCCTTCAGACAATCAATCATGAAACAAAAAAATTCAAATTTTTCATATTTCTGTCAGTTCTTTTTATTTAATCTTTGCTTTTTTGGTTTGCAATTGCTTCTGCTCTATTCGCATGCTGAGAGCCTAATCAGTTCGATTAAGCTTCCTTTGCCAATCTATTTTGAAATTATCGGCACTCTTGTAATTCAATTCAGCCTGTATATCATCATTTCCATGATTCAAGCCCTGCTGCTTATAGGCATTTTAAATCGATCTTGGCATTATTTTTCTACTGAGCAATGGCAATCCATTATTTGGTCCTTATTTGCATGCGCTATATTAAGCGCTAATGCCTATTATTTCCCTCTGAGTGTTTTTAGCAAACTATTTTCACCCCCAATTCCTGAATTTATTTTTTTAATATTACTTTATTTTTCTTTGGCTTGCCTGGGGCTACTCTTATTAAATTGCTTGTTTTATCGCATGGCTGCTCGCCTATTATCAATAGCGCTACCCATTGGCATTTTTATTTTCCTATTAAATAATTATTGGCAATCTCCCTTAAATCCTAATGTTGATTCCGAACCCAACGTCATTATTCTGGGCATAGACAGCTTAAGTCCAGAAAGTGTCACATCTATAAACATGCCTTTTCTTCATCAAGTGCTACTGGACAGTTTTCAATTTACAAACACGATTAGTCCTTTAGCCAGAACCTATCCCGCTTGGAGCTCTATTTTAACTGGGTTATACCCTAAATATCATCTTGCCGAAGAAAATTTAGTTGAGCGAAGCCGGGTTAAAAGTCAACTCAGCATTGTGTGGGATTTGAATAAATTGGGGTATAACACAATCTATGCGACTGATGATAGACGATTCAATAGCATAGATGAGAATTTTGGATTTAAAAAAATCATCGGCCCAAAAACAGGTGTTAATGATGTCATGTTAGGCTCTTATAATGATTTCCCACTTGGGAATTTACTGATTAATTTTCGCATTAGTGCCTGGTTATTCCCCTATAATTTTAGTAATAGAGCCAGCTTCATATCCTACTATCCGGAAACCTTTACAAATGAATTAAAAAGAGAACTGTCTTTACAACAAAATTCTCCTGTTTTCCTTGCGGTGCATTTCGCTCTTCCACATTGGCCTTATGCCTGGGCAGCATCATTGCCTGATCAAGTGGAGAATGAATTCAGCCTCAGCAAGCGTGATGCGCTTTACCTAAGAGCGCTAAAAGCAGTAGACAATCAATTTAAAGTCATTTTCTGTTATTTAAAAAAACATGGCTATTTTAAAAATAGCCTGGTCATTATACTAAGCGACCATGGCGAAGTACTTTATTATCCCAACTCACGATTGACAAGTTACCAAAAATATCAAAGCTCACTAACTAGCAAACTCGCAGAGTATTTTAAGGCCAAAACTGCAACTGAACTGGATAAAAGTGCTGGCCATGGTTCTGATATATTAAGCCCTATGCAATATCATAGCCTTCTGGCATTTAATGTTTATAAAGATGGAAAGCCACTTACAAAAACAAACAAAATCAAAACAAGAGTAGCATTATTTGATTTGGCCCCAACCATTCTGAACTTCCTAAATATTACAAAAAATCAGAAAATGGATGGCATTTCATTACTACCTACTGTATTAAACCCAAATACTCCACTACCACACCGCACATTCTTTATTGAAAGTGGAATGTATCCAAATCAAGATTTTACTAAAGAAAAAGCCATTGAATTAGGAAAAAAAATCTATAAGGTTAATCCGGATACTGGGCAACTTGAGTTGAAGCCTGATGAATTAATCCAGGTGAATAATCAAAAACTATACGGAGTCATTAGTGGAAACTGGATTTTAGCCTTATATCCAGATGACAACACCTACATAACCGTTATTCTCAATCTTTCAACTGGAGAATGGATTGATAACCTGCAGAGTGATTTTGCCAAATCTAGTCCGGCAGAAAAACTAAAGAGACAACTTCAAGAATTCTATGGTAAAAAACTGGCTTATCCCATTCAATAAAAGCGCTTTATAAAGCTCACTGCAAAGCCCCCATACAAAACAGCAGACCTCTTGCAGAACTTGATTATTTTGTTTCAGAGCAAGGCGCAAACGTTTTGAGAAGCAGAATTTATATGTAGTAAATGAGGGCCACAGAAACGTTTGCAATGCAGCAGTAAAACGAAAGAAGCAAGTTATAAAAGAGGTTGGGTATATCCCAAAAAACGAATTACTCTTAGTCAATTGGCACCTGAAAAATTCATATTTACTACTCAAATTACTGATTTGGTTCTTCAATGAGATTAAACAATCTTTCTAATGAGTCACTCATCACTATTCTTTCACAACCATAAATTGCAATGATTCTAAATACAGCCTCTCGATTACGTCTTCCCGTATGAATTTCCTTTTTCCCCAAATCATATAGATAAGGTTCGGTTGTGATAAATCTGTTTTTTAATTCGCTTCTTAGCGCCTCCATAACACACTTCAACGCTTGATACACTCTGGCTATAGCATTTCTTTCAGATGAATTTAATGATGGCAACCAATCTAAAGAGTAACCATTGATTATTGAATATAAAGTATAAAGTAAATATCGACTATCATTGTTGGCAAAATAACCGTATAAATCCAGGCATTCTGTTGTGGTGAGCTGACGATATAGAACTAGCATTTCTTGATGAAATTTTTCTAAATCCTCCTCTTGAGATATACTTTCCGTTACCAGGCGTTGCTGCAGAACCATCACAGCGTCAATTAGCCTATTAGGATTAAACCAAAATTTGTATGCCCTTCCCAAATCATGTAAACGTTCCAGGGTAACTTTCTCATTATTTTCAGGTGTAAATTGCACTCTAAGGTTTTTAACAGCTAATTGGATTATATCTCTACAAACCTCATTCACTTCGATCATAATGCCTTGGGGTAGTTCTTCACCATGAAATAGGAAATCAATACCTGGATTTAGCCCATATTGAAGCGCATTGCTATGTAATTGTTTTTGTAGAAGTTCTATAAATTCATGCAAAAAACCAAGGCGCATACGTACTGAAACCAATTTTTCAGGATGAATTAATTCATTAAATAACTTATCAGGATACAATTTATAAAAAAATATAGCATTGACTAAATTAACAACTTCAGATTCAGAAAAAAAACCTAAGGCTATCGTTTGTTCTTCAAGATCCCAATTGCGAAATAACTTGGCTGGCTCCCTTAATAAAATAGAATTGTGATTCCAAAGATCAACCAGAGTTGATAACCATAATTCAAGATTCTCTTTCTTAAATAACTGCTTTAGTTTATCAAACTGATTCAAGATTAAATGATTGCTTACGTCTGAAACCTCATTTGGCTCAATTGCTTTAGCAAGACATTGATACAATAATGATATCTCAATGATAATTTTAGCTTCCTCCAGCAAATTCACTGCTGCAGACCTTTTCTGTTTCAGATGCATAATCCGATTGCAAGCTTCCCGATAACTAATATCCTTAGGAACCTCCGCCCCCACGAATTGTTTAAATGTAGAATCCATATCTATTAACTTCAAATACTCTGAATATTTATCCGCCAAAGCCATGTAAAGTGAGTACTTGTTCTTTGAAAAGACAGTATCATCCGGCTGCTTAACGCATTTGCCAAGCTGAGTCTCCAACTGTTTCAACTCATATTTGATTCGCGCCTTGGCTCTGTCATTATCCGAAACGAACCAATTTGGTAGAGTAAGTGTCTTTTGAGTCATCCCTTTCTCCTCAAGCATTATCCTGACACTTGAACTTTAACAATAGCATTGAAAAGAAATATTTTCCTAATTTTTATAACGAACAAAATGCAAATTTTGCAATAAACCAGGTTTTACGTTCTAAAAAGCTCTGGAAAGCATAAATATTTAAAAATAATTGCAAGCAACTGATAAACTTGCCAAAATTAAAGCAATATATTTTTTGACCTTTGAGGCAAATTGATGTCACAACGCCACTATTTGCTATTTATTGATAATGAGCCTGTCAGTGAAGAACTGAAAGATTACTTTGAAAAGTTTAATCTTGATATTATTCAACAAAAGAAATTGTTTCCTATTCATGTTGAAAAAGGATTACCTACAGCCATTTTAATTAATTGGTCAATTTTAAGAACTGAACCAGAAGCAATTGAACAATTTTATAATATGTATCCAGTGCCATTAATTGTTATTAATAATAAACCTGATGAAGAATCAAGTGTTGCCATGCTTGAAGCCGGTGCTGATGACTTTATGACCAAACCCATTTATCCTCGTGAGCTGCACGCGCGAATTGGTGCTATTTCTCGTCGAGTAATCAGGGCGCAACAAAAAGTAGACCATGGTAAAGAAGTTTTAATGTTTGCTAACTGGCGACTTTATCCAGCTTCCAGACAAGTGTTCGGGGAGAATAATGAAGAATTGCAATTAAGCGCCGGTGAGTATGATTTGCTTCTCACTTTTGTCCAACAACCGCAGCGAGTCCTGGATAGAGAATTTTTATTGCAAATTACCAAAAATACAGACCTGGTTCCTTTTGACCGAAGGATTGATGTCCAAATTAGTCGTTTGCGTCAAAAAATCGAAATAGATAAAAAAAAGCCAGCTTTAATCAAAACTATTCGCAATGGCGGCTATATGTTCACAGCTCGAGTTGTAACCCTTAAAGAAAGTGACGCCACATTATAATTGATTATTATCTGGCTTATTTAGATAAATTCGTTCATCTTATTTATCGAGCGCATTTTAAAAACGATGAACTAATATTTGCTTTATTGGCACAATGCCCACCTTATCCTTTACTTGCTGGCATTGCACCCTAACATTTCTTGCTTTTAGATCTCCCAGATTTATTAAGCATCGTCTGCTACTTTTCAAAAAGGCGCTCAAAACGAAAACAGGATAAAGCACGAATTTATTTAGGCTTGTTATTAGAAAGCACGATATCCTTTGTTTCATTTTTTAATACTGCAACTGAGTTTTTCAATTCAACAGGCTTGTTAATACCTTGTTTTTCCATGTCTTTCTGTAAAGAAGATAAGGGCATTTGCGATTGTTGTTTGACAGCAGCAGGCTGGTCTTGAGTATTTGTTTTAATTTTTGTTGGGCTGCTGATTTTCGGTTTCGCTTTACTTGTTTTTGATTTTGACTGTACTGCAGCAGGCTTTGTTTTATTTTTTGCTGTAATGGTTTTTTTACTCGCTGATGATTTTGGAGTGCTTATATCCACTTTGCGATTTGCTTTGCTTATTGTTGGATTAACCTTTTTTTCAGTTGGATTTTCGGCCATCTGATCATAGATATTAATCCAATGATGTTCCATTATTTGAAATACGTTCAACATGTAACTCATTGCTTTTTGACTATTTTGAATGAATACATTCATATTTTTTTCCAGGACTTCTTCTGGTTTTAAAACATTCAATAATTCAATAGGAGTAACATAAGACACAGTTTTTAATGTTTTAAAATTGAGATCTAACAAATCCTGAATTGGTTTTTCAACAGATCGAAGCAAAATATTTAAATCTTTTGTCTGAAAAAATTGCTCTTTCATTACACTCTCCATATGTTGCAATGCACAAAAACAAGATTAGCTTAAAAAAATAATTTGTCAAATATTAAATGCCATTTTCTTGAAACTCCATAAACCAGTCCCATCGCTAACTGGCTTCCTTTTAAATCATTTTTAGCGTCTTATTGTAACTCTTGACAACGACATTATCATATCAAAATGCTTACTCTTATTCTGAGTTCAATGGTTATTACACTTTCCAGAATGCCTTTTGATAAGGCGAACTATTGCAAACTAAAATGTATCAAAGGCAAAAAATTTAATTACCCTTTCTCAACAAAGAGTTCTCTTCACCATCCTGAATCTTTTTGCCTAATCGTTTGGATAAAAGCACTGAAGCTCTATTTTCTTTCACTTTCGCAAAAAAAGAATCTTCCTTCTTGGCTAATAACTCTTTATAAGTCTTGCTTTGAAATGCTTTTTTAACAAAGGCTCTATGGGGTTGCTCTTCATCAAAAAAATTTAGAATAAACGTTCTTTTAGCTACCAAATGCACAGGTATTTTAACATGGTTTGCAAAACTCCATTGCTTCCCATATTCGTCAACGATAGAAACTGACCCACTGTAGTGATAAATGGGCTTTTCTGGTCTTAACAATGAATGCCCTAATAATTCAGCCATCATCTGATTTTTATTCTTGCTTCCACAGCAATAAAGATGAACCGCTGATATCCAGTACGATATAGGCAAAATATCTCTTTCAAAGCGTTCTGCCACTTCTTTTATATCGAGGCTTTCTGCAACTAATGGATTGGCATGATTAAAAAGTTTTGTTACATTGTCATCATCTGAACCATGAGCACAAATATATATCGCAATTTTTTCATCCAATTGATCATAATTAATGTCATCATTGTAATAAATTATTTCAATGCGATCAGGGGAAAATTGCTCATCGTTTTTTTTCCAAAGTTCAACCATTGATTTCAAATCACCAGCCTGATTTCTAGGGAAAGGTACATATAAAATCTTCATACGCTCTATTTCATATTCTAAAGGCATTATTTTAACACAAATGCGTTAAAATAATAAATATTGTTTTTTTTTAAAACTTTATGTTGTCTTGCCCCTCAAAATCAAATCTTAAGTATATGCATCGAAGTAGCCTATTGTGAAAAAACTAATAAGTTGTATCGCTTCATCAATCAATAATAATTTAAGTAAACCAAAATAAGGGCAAGCTTGAAGCCTATTGAGAACATTATGAGTCAACCACAATAGTTTGGAAGATAAAATCGAACTCTATCTTTGATAATGACAGAGCAATTGAGCATCAAAATCTATAAGAGCTATTTTCTTTTTTTATTAGCCTTAATCATCTTTACGCCCCTTATCATATTATCGCTGACCCTTAATATTTCAATATGATAATGATCAATAACCAGGCAAGAGTCAGGGGGTGGAATATACCCTAAATGCTCAATAATCAGGCCACTTAAGGTTCTTGGACCGATTAAAGGCAGGCTCCAGCCCATCATGCGGTTTAAATGGCGAATAGTTATGCTGGCATCAACTATGACCGACCCATCTTGCTGAGGGGTGATATCACGACTCAGATCAGCGATATCTGTTGTGAATTCCCCTACTATTTCTTCAAGAATATCTTCCATAGTTACAAGCCCAAGAATATCGCCATATTCATCCACAACAAAGCAACTTCTTCTTTTCATTTTCCTGAAATTAAGGATTTGTGTATTTAATGGGGTAGCCTCTGGAATAAAATAGGGAACTTCAGCACTATTTAACAAGTTTTCCATATCAAGCTTATTTTCTAATGCTAAATTTAAAATATTTCTTACGTGGATCATCCCTACCAAATGATCAATAGAACCATGATAAATTGGTAATCTTGTATGTTGTGCTGTTTCCAATTGATCTAAAAGTTCTATCCAGGGTAAATCCAAATCAATCCCAACAATATCGGCTTTGGGAACCATGATGTCTTCAACAGTTGCTTGTTCGAGATCCAATAGACTAATCAACATACTTTTATGCTCTACCGGCATTAATCCCCCCGCCTCATGAACCACTGATCGCAACTCTTCACAAGTTAGCATCTCCTTTTGCATGCGTTTTACCGATATATTAAATATTCTTAAGATACCATTGGAAATCAAACTGATTAAATGCACCAAAGGAGAAAAAATCCATTGTAAAATGCTCAACGGTAATGAGGATGCAAAAGCTACTTGTTGAGGGTAAATAGCCGCGAGAGTTTTCGGAGTCATTTCTGCAAAAACCAGGATCAATATGGTCAACAAGGCAGTTGCTATAGCCACCCCTGCATTCCCATAAAACCGCTGTCCGATTAAAGTGGCGAGAGTTGATGCCACTATATTTGCCAAAGTATTCCCAATTAAAACCACACTTAGTAGCTTATCAGGCCGAGCCAGCATGGAATTAACCCGAATGGCTTGCTTATCATTGCTTTTTACCAAGTGTCGCAATTTATATCTATTGATAGACATCATGCCAATTTCGGAACCTGAAAAAAAAGCAGACAAGCAAATTAGGAAAAACAATAAAACCAATAAAGTAGAAACAGGAAGTTGCACTGAATATCCTTATACTTTTAAGAATGACAAATTATACAATAGAACGTGCTGTTTTGTAGTAGGGGCTGAGATGATGCCGCTATTATAGCTAAAGATGTCAGGTTGGTGCTGAGCAATGCCCAACACCTGACATAGTTCAAGTCACTGTTTTACTTTTTTGTGTGATTATAACGGTTAATACTGGATGTTATTTCCTCTCGAGCTGCATCTGGGCCTACCCAGCCCTCGACCTTAACCCATTTACCTTCTTCCAAGTCTTTATAGTGCTTAAAAAAATGTTCGATAGATAACAATAAATGCTGAGGGATATCTTGATAAGTTTGCATGGATTGATACATTTTACTTAGTTTGGTTGTTGGAACAGCCAAAATCTTTGCATCAACTCCGGATTCATCTGTCATCTTTAACATGCCAACAGCTCGACATGAAATAACAGCCCCACTGATCAAAGGGACAGGAGTTATTACCAACACATCCACAGGATCCCCATCTTCTGAAAGAGTATTCGGAATATAACCATAATTCGTCGGATAAAACATTGCTGTCGTCATAAATCGATCTACAAATAAAGCACCAGTTTTTTTATCAACCTCATACTTGACAGGCTCTCCGTGCATAGGGATTTCTATGATTACATTCACTTCATTTGGAACATCACGACCGCTCTGAATTTCCATTAAACTCATTTACGCACCCTTAATAATAAATAAAAGTAATATTATGCGAAAAATCGCATCAAAAGGCAAAGACAAGCGTTCGCAATATAATAAATGAAATGTATAATAGCATTTTGAATCTAAAACATCGGATGACCTATGAATTGTTTGTTTTGCAAAATTGCACAGGGTGAAATTCCTGCAACAGTAGTTTTTGAAGACAAAAATATTTTGGCATTTCGCGATATTAGACCTCAAGCTCCAACACATTTATTGATTATACCCAAAAAGCATATTGCAACTATCAATGATGTGAACGATGATGATAGCGAACTTCTTGCTAGTATTCTAATAAGAGCAAAAAAATTAGCGCAGGCCGAAGGACTAAGTGAAATGGGTTATCGATTGGTTTTTAATGTTAATTCTGGTGGCGGGCAGGAAGTTTACCACATTCATTTACATTTACTTGGCGGGCGTCAAATGACTTGGCCGCCAGGTTAGGAATTCTTGCTATGGAAAAATTATACTCAAATTTGCTTAAAGAATTAGGTGAAGATATAAATCGGGAAGGATTAAAGGATACTCCTGGACGAGCAGCTAATGCCTTACGTTATTTAACTAAAGGTTACAATGAGAACCTTGACGAAATCATTAACGGTGCTCTGTTTGATTCAGACATGAGTGAAATGGTTATCGTCAAGGACATAGAACTGTACTCATTATGCGAACATCACTTATTGCCTTTTTTGGGTAAATGCCATGTTGGATATCTACCTGATGGTAAAGTAATAGGCTTATCTAAAATTGCTCGTATTGTTGATTTTTATGCGAGGAGACTACAAATTCAAGAACGGCTGACGGGCGAAATTGCTCATTGTATTGAATCCACCACCGGAGCTCGCGGTGTTGCCGTAGTGATTGAAGCAAAACATCTTTGCATGATGATGCGTGGAGTTGAAAAACAAAATTCTGTCATGACAACTTCAGTTATGCTCGGTGAAATGCGTAACAATTCGAGTTGCCGTTTGGAATTCTTAAATTTAATTCGTTAATACTGATATGAAATAGGTAGGGGCTTTATCCCCGCCTATAATACAAATAATTTCTCCATTTACTGCTGATAGCCAACCCGATATATTACATTAGCATAATCGTCAGAGATTAATAGTGACCCATCTGGCATAACGAGCGTATCGACAGGTCTTCCCCATGCTTTTTCCCCTGTAACCACCCGCTGATAAATGGTTTAACCTCAGTTACGTGATCATTCTTAATTTTTACTATAGTAATTTGATACCCTATCTTATGACTACGATTCCAGGAACCGTGCTCACTAATAAAAATTTGTCCCCAATAATTGGAAGGGAACAATTTGCCTGTATAAAATGACATACCAAGAGGAGCAACATGCGCTGGGAATTCAAAAACAGCCGGAGTAAACTCGGAACAAGAATGGGTTTTGCCATAAACAGGATCTGCTGTACTTTTACCATAGCAATAAGGAAAACCAAAATCCATGCCTTTTCTCGGAGCTACATTGAGCTCATCTGGAGGTAAGTCATCACCTAGCCAGTCACGCCCATTGTCTGTAAACCAGAGATTATGATGAAAGGGATCCCAATCAAACCCCACTGTATTACGTATTCCTTTGGCATAGATCTCGAGATCTAGCCCATCGGCATTCATTCTCATAATAGTGGCATAGCGCGTATCCTCCATTAAGCAAACATTGCAAGGGGCGCCAATTCCTATATAAAGCTTATCATCTGGTCCAAAACTAATAAAACGCCAGCCATGAGCTTTTTCCTTCGGTAATTTTGTAGTAACCACAACTGGTTCAGGAGGATTATTCAGATTTGATTCAATATTATCAAAGCGTAAAATGCACCCAATCTCGGCGACATAAAGTGCGCCTTTATGAAAGGCAACACCATTTGGCATATTCAATCCAGAAGCTATGGTTAAAACTCGAGTACCATGAGAGTTTTTTTTATCTGGAATAACAGCATACACTTTCCCGGCACTTCTTGAACCTACAAAAACTATGTCTTTACTGCCCAGTGCCATTTCTCGAGCATCAGAAACAGGGGCTGCATAAATACTTACTGAAAATCCGGGCTGGTACTTTAGGAGATGTAATGGTAAATCCTGACCTAAACTAGCAGAGCTTATCAATACAAGAAAAAAAGAGAATAGCTTCATGCTTAAACTCTACTTTAGTAGCTTATAATTTATGCGGTTATATACACCAATTGCAAGCACTCAGTTAAAACTCGCGAAAAGCTCATGCCTTCCACGAGTTTATAATAAATAGAACTTGAAATGCTACTATCTTATTATTCCTCTTCTTCAGAGATTTTGTTGCCTGAATTAATTTCTTCAGATTGCTCTTCCATTGTAAGAAACGTAGCAGATACAGAGGCGTCTTCGACCTCTTTGGCTTCAGCTTGCGGCTTATCCTTCCATTCCAGTTTCACTCGCCCTTGCTTATCTATCCCAGCAACAAAGACCTCAATTTCCTGACCTTCCTGCAACACCTCCTCCACCTTTTGTGTTCTGTCGGCACATATTTGTGAAATATGCAGTAAGCCATCTTTACCGGGCAGTAAATTGATAAAAGCTCCAAAGTCAACTATCTTGCTTACTTTCCCTTGATAAGTCTGACCTACTTCAATTTCAGCAATTAAAGCTTTAATTTGTTTTTGCGCCTCTTCCAGAGCCATCTTATCCGGAGAAAATAATTGGATAACCCCAGAGTCATCAATATCTATAGATACGCCAGTACTTTCAATAAGCCCTTTAATTGTTGCCCCACCTTTGCCAATAATTGTGCGAATTTTATCTTCAGCAACTTTCATGGTTGTGATTCTTGGAGCGTGCTGAGATAACTCGGTTCTATGCTCTGCAAGGGCATTGTTCATAACACCAAGAATATGGGTACGACCTTCCAATGCTTGCTCCAGAGCCCGCTCCATAATTTCATTGGTAATACCGGAAATCTTGATATCCATCTGCAAAGCTGTAATCCCTTTTTCTGTACCAGCTACTTTAAAGTCCATATCACCTAAATGATCCTCATCACCCAATATGTCTGTTAATACAGCATAACGATCACCTTCCTTGATTAAGCCCATGGCCACACCAGCGACTGGTGCTTTTAAAGGTACCCCAGCATCCATCAATGCCAGACTTGTTCCACAAACAGTAGCCATAGAACTGGAGCCATTGGATTCAGTAATCTCAGATACAATACGTAGCACATAAGGAAACTCATTAGTATCAGGCAGTACAGCCATTAAAGCGCGCTTGGCTAAACGGCCATGCCCAATTTCACGCCGTTTAGGACTACCCACTTGCCCTGTTTCGCCTACAGAGTAAGGAGGGAAATTATAATGAAGCATAAATCGATCTCTGCTTTCGCCACTAATTCCGTCTAATATCTGTGCATCACGTTCATTACCCAAAGTGGCAACAACAATAGCTTGAGTTTCTCCTCTGGTAAACAAACAGGAACCATGAGTTCTTTCCAAGAATTTGGTACGAATAGAAATAGGCCTAACTGTTCTGTGATCACGACCATCGATGCGAGGTTCGCCATCAAGAATACGATTACGTACTATAGAACGTTCTAACTCACCAAACATATTGGCAATAACATCTGCATTTAATTCATCATTTTCAGCCAGCAGAGCAGAAATAGTTTGCTCTCTTAACTCGTCTAATCGCTGGTAGCGCTGTTGTTTGTCTTTAATAAGATAAGCGGCTTCAACTTCATTCCTTGCTACGTCATTGACTCTAGCTTTTAGTACTGTATCAATTTCAGGAGCTTTCCACTCAGTTTTGCTCTTACCCACTTCTCTGGCAAGTTCTTCTATTGATTTTATAACACTTTTCATCATTTCATGGCCATATAACATAGCACCACGCACGATGTCTTCACTTAATTCCTGCGCTTCTGATTCCACCATCAAAATGGCATCTTTTGTGCCCGCAATAACCAAATCAAGCTTGGATTCTTCTTGTTCTTTTCTACTTGGATTGAGCAGATAAACGCCATCTTTATAGCCTACTCGAGCAGCGCCTATAGGGCCATTAAATGGAACACCAGAAATTGAAAGTGCGGCGGAGGCTCCAATCATAGCGATAATATCAGGAGATACCTCGGGATTTAAGGACAGAACAGTAGCAATTATCTGTACTTCGTTAAAAAAATTATCCGGGAATAATGGCCGGATCGGTCTATCTATTAGCCGAGAAATTAATGTTTCATTATCAGATGGTCGTCCTTCGCGTTTGTTAAAGCCACCAGGAATTTTACCTATGGCATAGAATTTTTCTTGATAATTCACTGTTAATGGGAAAAAATCATTACTTTCACCACCATCCTTTTTCCAAACTACAGTCACTAGCACTTGTGTACCATTCATACTTGCCATTACGGCACCATCAGCCTGTCGTGCTACTTCACCTGTCTCCAAGATTAATTTATGGTTACCGAATACTATTTCTTTTGTAATTTTTGCCACGTAATGTTCCCCATTAAGTAAATATAAGAAAAAAAAGGCGCAGAACGCTGCGCCTTTTATTCTAAAACTGATTTATTATTTGATGCGTCCCCATAGAGACAATAATCCCATCAATCAATAGGAATCTCTCAATCCCAGATTTTGGATTAATGTTTGATAGCGAGCTTGATCATTACGCTTCAAATATTTTAGTAACTTGCGGCGCTTGTTAACCAATTCTTGCAAGCCACGTCTCGAATGGAAATCTTTTTTATTTTCTTTAAAATGGTCAGTTAAATATTTAATGCGACCGGTAATTAAAGAAACTTGCACTTCAGGTGAACCAGTATCTTTATCACCGCGTTTGTATTCATTAATAATTTCTGCTTTTTCCGCGCTATTTAGCGACATTATTTACTCCTGGAACTCAGCTAAGTATTCTTTTAAAGGCAAACATTCTACCAAGGCATGTCAAATGAAACAAGTAGTGGATATAAATTTGTGTAAAAAATTTTATGCTTATTACAAAGTAGGCAGCAATTCTTACAAAAATTGTCATTACAACGCAAAAGAAACCAACCTTTTTGCTTTAATATCACCATGAGTTAAAGCTTGGCCAATGCCAATAAATTCGGATTGCTCGCCATAAAGACGCAAATCTTCTCCTTCACCAGCATCAGTTTTATTCGAAATCACCTTGCCCTGGCGAATTGCAATTACTTCAGAACCTGAAAGAATTACTGGTGTTAAATGCTGAGTGGCCTGATCAATAGGGATTAAGCAAGCAAGTCTTTTTGATAAAGGCATATCCTGTAATTCATCGAGAGTGTACATTCGATTATTTTCAAACCCTGCAGTGTAGAGCCTATGCAATTTTGTCATATGAGCTCCTGCCTTCAACGTATCACCAATATCTTCCACCAAATTACGTATATAGGTTCCTTTGCTGCATGATACTGTTAATGTAAAACATTCACCATCAAATTGTTCCAACTTCAATTGGCTGATTACTATATCCCTTGCCTTACGTTCTATCTCTATCCCTTCTCTTGCAAGTCGATACAAAGGAGTCCCCTTGTGCTTTAAAGCAGAAAACATGGATGGAATTTGCTTGATTCTACCCTTATATTTTTCAAGCGTTGCAATCATTTCCTCATGGCTAACAGTATAATTTTCAATGCAAAATATCACTTCACCAGTACAATCAGCAGTATTTGTCTTACTACCTAGCCTACCAATTGTTTCATAGCTTTTATCCGCATTAAGGAGATACTGGCATATTTTAGTCGCTTCTCCAAAGCATAGAGGTAACATGCCGGTTGCTAAAGGATCCAAGCTGCCTGTGTGCCCAGCTTTTTTAGCACCAAACAAATGTTTGGCTTTCTGAAGAGCAGCGTTAGAGGTCATTCCTTGTGGTTTATTTAATAGCAGGATTCCATCTATGGAACACTGAGATTCAATTGTTGTCATCACTATTTGAATCAGGGGTATTTACTTCATCGATTAATCGGCTTAACCGCTGTCCATACTCAATCGATTCATCATAAATAAAATGAAGCTGCGGCACAGTGCGTAGAGTAATACTTCTTGCCAGAGCGCTCCTCAAATAACTGGCTGCACCATTTAATATATTGGTCACCACCGATTTATCTTCATTAAGAACAGTAAAATAAATTTTGGCGTGACCTAAATCCGCAGCCACTTTAACTGCGGAAATGGTAACAAAACCCTTCAAGCGCGGATCTTTTATTTCCTGGGGAATGATCAAAGCTAATTTGCGCTGAATCATCTCAGCAATTCTGTCAGTTCGCTTAAAATTATTACTCATTTCTATAAGTCACGCTTAATTTCGACTGTCTCAAAAACCTCGATTAAATCTCCAGGCTTCACATCGTTGTAGTTTTTTACGCCGATACCGCATTCAAAGCCTTGTCTTACTTCTAATACGTCATCTTTAAATCGCCTTAATGACTCTAAAGTACCTTCATAAATCACTACATTTGAACGCAATACACGTATTGGATTATTACGCTTGACAACGCCTTCAATGACCATGCATCCAGCAATAGCACCAATTTTTGGTGACTTGAATACATCTCGAACTTCAGCAATACCAATAATTTCTTCTTTAAATTGTGGCGCAAGCATGCCTGTCAAAGCACCCTTGATCTGGTCGACTATATCATAAATAACACTATAATAATGAATCGATACAGATTCTTGTTCAGCAAGACGCTTCGCTGTGCCATCCGCTCTTACATTAAATCCGATTAAAATGGCATTGGAAGCGATAGCCAAATGGACATCAGACTCTGTTATTCCACCTACACCACTAGATATCACCTCGACCTTGACTTCATCTGTTGATAATTTTGTCAATGCATCAGAAATTGCTTCGAGTGATCCTTGAACATCCGCTTTCAAGACAATGTTCAAGACTTTGGATTCAGTAGCCGTCATATTTTCCATAATTCCTTCTATTGAGGTTTTTTGACGTCTAGCCAATTTCACATCACGGAATCTGCCCTGTCTAAACAAAGCAACTTCTCTGGCCTTTTTCTCATCGGGCACAACGACCGCTTCGTCTCCTGCATGCGGAATAGCCGATAGCCCAAGTACTTCGACTGGAATGGATGGGCCAGCGCTATCAACCAAATCTCCATTGTCGCTAACCAAGGCACGCACACGCCCATACTGAAAGCCAGCAAGTAAAATATCACCTTTATGTAAGGTTCCGCTTTGAACTAAAACCGTTGCAACGGGACCTCGCCCTTTATCCAGACGTGATTCAATGACAACTCCTTTTGCAGCACCATCAGTCACTGCTTTTAGCTCTAATACTTCTGATTGCAATAAAATAGCATCCAGCAAATCATCTATGCCCATACCCGATTTGGCCGAAATATTAACAAACATGGTATCTCCACCCCAAGCCTCAGGAATAACTTCTTGAACGGAGAGTTCATTCATAACTCGCTCTGGATCAGCGTCGGGTTTATCCATTTTATTAATTGCAACAATAATTGGAACCTTAGCGGCCTTTGCATGCTGTATCGCTTCAATTGTCTGAGGCTTAACACCATCATCAGCTGCCACGATCAGAATAACTATATCAGTTGCTTGGGCACCACGAGCTCTCATCGCGGTAAACGCGGCATGTCCAGGCGTATCTAAAAAAGTAATGTTACCTTTTGGCGTACTGACATGGTAAGCACCTATGTGTTGTGTAATGCCTCCAGCTTCACCTGCTGCAACCTTGGTTCGACGAATGTAATCCAGTAAAGAGGTTTTACCATGGTCAACATGTCCCATAATCGTAACAACCGGGGCTCTTCCTTCTGTTTTTGTGCCTTTGGAAATTGCCTCGCCTAAACCGGTTTCAACAGCATCCTCTTTGATAATTAACGGTTTATGTCCCATTTCCTCTACAACGATTACAGACGTTTCTTGATCAATGACCTGATTAATTGTTGCCATCGCTCCTAAAGACATCATTACTTTAATCACTTCAGCAGCTTTTACTGACATCCGTTTTGCCAGTTCGGCGACTGTGATTGTCTCGGGTATCAATACTTCTCTGACTATTGGAGCAGTAGGTAACGCAAAACCATGCGTTAATGTTTCTTCAGCTTCTCTGTATTTATCCGATTTTTCAGTTCCTTTTTTCTTTTTAAATTTACTTCGACCACCACGACGATGAAGGTCTTGTTCCTCCTCATCATGTTCAAAAGTATGATATTTAGGCTTTTTCTTACCCTTTTTAAATTCAGAAATATCAGAATCAGTTTGCTCCAGATGTTTCTTTTTACTTACTTTCTCTGGTTTAACTTCTTCCTTCTTGGAAACAGGAATGGTTTCCTCGACAACATCCACAAGATTTTCTATTACATCAGTGTTTGCATGGGTTAACTCATCCTGATTCTCTGCTGTGCTTTCCTCTAAATTGATTTTTTCATCTTCTTTTACTGTTTCATCGAACTCTGTTACAGGTTCAACAACCGGATGCTCCTCTGTCTCTTTCAATTCGGGAGTTTCTGCAGACACGTCACTAACTACAGTGATTTCTTCATTGACGGGCTCTTCAACAACAGGTGGAACTACGGGTTCTTCTATCTCTGCTTGCTCAGGAATTGCGCTTCTCTTGATGAAAGTTTTTTTCTTTCTAACCTCAATATTAACTGTTTTGCCACTATGCATATCATGCCCAACAGTGACTTGAGACATGCTTTTACGCCTTAAAGTTATTCTTTCAGGCGCAGCACTAATATCACGATTAGAGCTACCTTTTAAATGATTAAGCAAGATCCTCTTTTGTTCTTCATTCACAGTCTGTTGATCATCAGTAAAAGATAACCCTGCTTCCTGTAACTGGTTCAATAAGCGCTCAACCGGGATACCAACGACTTGAGCTAATTGTTTAACCGTCACATCCGCCATATTTAATCCCCTCTCAGCAACTTTTTATAAAGCTGAATATATTTAAAATGCATCTAGCATCGTATTGGTCAATTTCGATAACCATAATTTATTGAAACCATGGTTCTCTTGCTTTCATAATTAAAGCACCTGCTTTTTCTTCACTAATGCCTTCTATTTCCATTAATTCATCTACAGATTGCTCTGCAAGATCTTCCATTGTTGTAATTCCTTTACTTGCTAATTTATTTGCCAAATCCTCTGTCATGCCTTCCATATTGATAAGGGAATCATCTGGAGTACCAGATAATCCTTTGCCCGATGACAGTGCCATCTCCAATAACTTGTCATTTGCCCTGTTTCTTAACTCTTCAACTATCTCTTCATCAAATTCTTCAATAGCCAGCAGCTCTTCCTTCGGAACATAAGCCACTTCTTCGAGAGAAGAAAATCCATGAGCTACCAATAATGTCGCTATTTCCTCATCGATTTCTAGCGCGCTGGTAAACAGATTAACTATTTTACTTGATTCCTCTTGATTTTTGCTTTCAAACTCTTCCGTTGTCATGACATTCAATGTCCAACCAGTTAATTGGCTGGCCAAACGAACATTTTGTCCGTTTCGACCAATTGCCTGCGATAGTTGTTCTTTCGCAACAGCTAAATCCATAGTATGAGTATCTTCATCCACAACGATGGATGTAATATCAGCTGGAGCCATAGCATTTATGACTAATTGGGCAGGGTTATCATCCCATAGAATGATATCAACTCGCTCACCGCCTAATTCGCTGGAAACCGCCTGTACCCTTGCTCCACGCATACCAACGCAAGCACCGATGGGGTCAATACGCCCATCATTGGTTTTAACAGCAATTTTGGCTCTATTTCCCGGATCGCGCGCTGCGGCTTTGATATCTATTATATTTTCACCAATTTCCGGAACTTCAATACGGAATAATTCAATGAGCATTTCATTTCGAGTTCTGCTTACGAACAATTGTGGTCCTCTCGCCTGTGGCGTGATTTCATACAGATATGCTCGAACTCTGTCATTAGGACGAAACATTTCATGAGGCAACATTTCAGAGCGAGGCAAGAAAGCCTCTGCTTTACCACCTAAATCAATAATTACATTGTCACGAGTTACTTTTTTAACGGTTCCATAGATTAGCTGCCCAAGTTTGCTACGGAATTGGTCTATGATCAATTCACGTTCAGCTTCTCTGACTTTTTGCATAATAACTTGTCGCGCTGTTTGCGCTTCAATTCTTCCAAATTCTATGGAAGGAATAATTTCTTCAATTCGGTCACCAACAGCAGCCGAGGGCTTTCGCTCTTTTGCTTGTTCCAAGGACAGTTGGCGGTCCGGAAACTCTAATTCTTCTTCATTCACTACATCCCAGTATCTAAAGGTTTCATAGTCACCAGTTTTAGAATCTATTTTGATACGCACACCTATATCTAAACCAAGAATCTTTCGAGTTGCAGATTCCAGTGCAGCCTGAATGGCAAGTATAATGACGTCTTTACTAACGCCTCTTTCGTTTGATAATGCCTCAGCAACTAATAACAATTCTTTGCTCATTGTTCGCCTCTCTAGACTGTCAAATTTGCTTTCACAATATTTGATAAAAGTATTTCTTGATGTTCATTATTAATATCCAATACTATTGTATCTTCTGATGCTGAAACAATAATACCTGATAATTTTCGCTTCCCATTGACTGGCTTAAAAGTTTTTACATGAATTTCATAACCAAGGTAACGCTGATATTGCCAGATACTAAACAAGGGCCGAGGTATCCCAGGAGATGATATTTCCAAACTATAATGCCCTGGAATAGGGTCTTCAACATCAAGCATAGCACTGACTTGCTTACTCACTTCCTGACAGTCATCGATTCCTATTCCATCTGGTTTGTCTATATAAATTCTTAATAACGAGTGTTTCCCTTGGGAAAGATATTCACAGCCCCAAAGTTCATAACCCATATTTTTGATTATAGGCTCTAATAGCACTATCAAGTCATCATTTATCATAGTATGTATAAACAAAAAAAGGGCGCACTCGCCCAAGCCTGGTAACTGACTTAGATTTAGACAGTATCCTAGTCAACATAATAAAAAACCCCAAAAATGGGGTTTTATAAAATTGGTAGCGGGGGCAGGATTTGAACCTACGACCTTCGGGTTATGAGCCCGACGAGCTACCAGGCTGCTCCACCCCGCGTCAACTGAGGGCAAGTATACTGATACTTGGGTCCCTAAGCAAGTACTTTTGTTAAAGTTTATTAATTAATTTGCAAATGCATTAATACAGGCTGCAATTAAAGCGCCTGGGAAAATACCTAAATATAGTAAGGAGAGGCAATTAAGTGAATAAACTATGGTATTGCCTGTACCAATTCTTACTATATCTTCATTTTCAGGTTGATCAAAATACATAATTTTAACAATTCGCAAATAATAATAGGCACCTATAACCGTAAATAACAAACCTACAACAGCTAACCAAGTCATATGAATATCTACTAATGCCTTCAATACCAATAATTTTGTAAAGAAGCCAACTGTTGGCGGTACGCCAGCCATTGAGAACATGACTAACAGCATCATAAACGCCAGCCACGGGTTTCTTTTATTCAAGCCTTTTAAATCATCAATACTATCAATTTCCATTCCATGATTTGACATCAATACAACTAAACCAAAAGCAGCCGCTGACATTACAGCATAGACTAAAATATAATACAGTGCTGCGGCATAGCCAGCAGAGCTGGCGGCTAAAACACCAAATAAGGCATATCCTATATGAGAAATTGCAGAATAAGCTAACAAGCGTTTGATTCTGGTTTGAATCACTGCTAACAAATTACCTATGCCGGTAGAAAGGAGAGCCATTACTAAAATAATTTGCTGCCATTGCATGGTGATGTCGACTAATCCAATAGTCAAAAAACGCAGTGCCATCCCCAGTGCAGCAATCTTGGGTGCTGTACTAATAAAAAGTGTTACAGAGCTTGGTGCCCCTTGATATACGTCTGGAGCCCACATATGGAAAGGGACTGCAGCCAGTTTGAATCCTACGCCGGCAAGTATAAATACCATTGCAAAAGCAAAAAGAGTATTTTGTTGCTGCCAATTGACAGCCACCGCATTAGCAACATCTAATAAATCAAGTTTTCCTGTTGCCCCATACACCAGGGATATTCCATACAACAGCATACCAGAAGCAATAGCACCCATAACAAAATAT
This sequence comes from Legionella sp. PATHC039, assembly GCF_026191275.1. Taxonomy (NCBI): domain Bacteria; kingdom Pseudomonadati; phylum Pseudomonadota; class Gammaproteobacteria; order Legionellales; family Legionellaceae; genus Legionella; species Legionella sp. PATHC039. Next base: position 2,920,226 of record NZ_JAPHOP010000001.1, on the reverse strand, counting down.
TTCATTGCTGCTTCGGACGCATCACTATCAGTACGGCGGATAGCGGTCATTGCATAGAGCGGCAATGACATTAACTCCAAACCTAGATAAAGGGACAGCAGCGAGTGTGCTGAAACAAGAATCATCATACCTAGTGTTGAAAACAGTCCCAGAACATAATAATCACCTGTAGGCATTTGCCGTTCATCCAGATAGTTTTGGGAATAGACAAAACTTAATAAAACCGTGATATCAATAAACAGTTTCATTAAATGACTTATATCATCACTTATAAATAATTTGTTGAATATAAGTAACTTATAGCTTCCTATAAATACAAAGCTTACTGCTGCAGAAACTATAATTCCTACACAAGATATGTAAAATGCAATTGATTTTAATTTATGACGAAAGAACAAATCAGAAAGCAACGCCAAACACGCGGTTATTAAAATAATCATTTCTGGTATTGCCACATGGATATTTTCTAGTAATGTCATCATATTTAACCTTGCTAAGGAACTTGATTGCAATTTAAGCCTATCGCAGTTCTTTGTTAGAGTTTAGATTTATCAGCCAATGCCAAAGTATGACTTACAGTTTGATGCACAAACTCTAACATGGGTTTGGGATACACTCCTAGAGCAATGACCATTATTGCAAGCAATACATAAGCACTTAATTCAAAACCTGATATATCTTTTAAGGCAGCAACCTTTTTATTAGCTACAGGACCAAAAATAACTCTTTTGTACATCCATAGCGTATATGCTGCTCCAATAATCAATGTAGTTGCAGCCCAAAATGCAACCCAAAAACCAGCCTTTATGCTACCTAATATCACCATAAACTCACCAACAAATCCGGATGTTCCTGGCAAGCCGGCATTCGCCATAGCAAAAAGCATAAAAAAAGAAGCAAATATAGGCATGGTATTTACTATTCCACCAAAATCGGCGAGCTGTCTTGTATGCATACGATCATATATAAAACCTACACCTGCAAACATTGCACTTGAGACAAAAGCATGCGATATCATAACGACAATTGCACCCTCAAGAATTAAACCGGCATTGCTTAGTCCCCCATGACGAGCAATTGCAAATATAGCGAAACAGCCTAGAGTTACAAAACCCATATGTGAAATTGAAGAATATGCAATCAATTTTTTCATATCCTTCTGAATAATGGCAATGAGTCCTATATAAACTACTGCGATCAAAGATAAGGCAACCATCAGAGGAGCATACTTGCTGCAAGCATCAGGGACTATTGGTAAAGAAAAACGGATAAATCCATAAGCACCCAGTTTTAGCAAAATTGCTGCTAAAACGACTGAACCACCAGCAGGAGCTTCAGTATGCGCATCTGGCAACCAGGTATGGACTGGAAACATCGGTATTTTTATTGCAAAACCTAAGAAAAAGGCAATAAAAATCAATGTTTGTGCAGTCATGCCTAATTTGATAGCATAAAAGGTTTCGATCTTAAATGAACCTGCAATGTAACCCATGTACAGGAAACTGGCCAGCATAAGAACTGATCCTAAAAAAGTATATAGGAAAAATTTTATTGCCGCATATACTCTATTATCAGAACCCCAAATACCTATAATCAGATACATTGGAATTAAGGTTGCTTCCCAGAAAATATAAAAAACTATGGCATCCATGGCAGAAAATATACCAACCAGAAGCCCTTGCATAATTAAAAACGCTGATAAATATTGGGAAACTTTTTTACTAATGCTATCCCAAGTAGCCAAAATCACTATTAAATTAGTAAAAATGGATAAAACAATTAACAGTAAAGATAACCCATCAATACCAAGAGTATAATTAATACCCAGTGCCGGCATCCAGGGGATTTCCTCTATAAACTGCATTCCAAAAGATTGCAGATCAAATCCTTTAACTAAAGGTATGCAGAGCACTAAACAGAGGACTATGGTGAATAATGTTAAATAACGCGATACATTTGGATTTTTATCATCCCCAGTCAGCAAAACAAAAACGCCACCTAATATCGGTAACCAAATTAATAAATTGAGCAAATAATGCATACCTTCACCTTATCTTCAGTCCAGGATTAACCAGCATAAAAAGGCCAGTAATCCAAACACCATTACTGTCGCATAATGATAGATGTACCCACTTTGTATCTTTCGCCCTTTCCCAGAAAACCAGCGAACCAGGCGTCCACTACCATTGACAACTGCACCATCGATTAGCTTCTGATCACCAATCTTATAAAAAGCAATGCCTAATCCCCTAGCTCCTTTCACAAAGAACAGCTCGTTAAAGCGATCAAACCCGTATTTATTAAGTAAAATAGAGTAAATAATTGAAAAATACCTGGCTAAATAACCGGGAATAGATGGAGTCGCAATATAACAAACCCAGGCAATAACTGCTCCGAGTACTGTAATCCAAAATGGCAAGGAATAAATCGCGTGAACAGCACTTGCAAATGGCGAACTTACTTCATGAGCAAGTTCTGCTAAAACATTATGCTCAGGTAAAACAAAAATTGATGAGCCTAAGAGGGTTGGTGTATCAAATAGAATAGGCATGTAAAGCACATAGCCTAAAATTATTGATGGGATAGCGAGCAATACTAGTGGTAACCATACTACCCATGGAGATTCATGAATATGACTTAATGTATGTTCATCCATGCGCGGCTTGCCATGAAATGTCATGAACAAGGATCTGAAAGTATATAATGCTGTAACCATAGCGCCTGCTGTTACACAAAAATAAGCATAACTGCTGCCGGGTATCAGGGAAAGCTGCGCTGCTTCAATAATGGTATCTTTTGAATAAAAGCCAGCAAAAGGAGGAAATGCACACAGTGCCAAACTGCCTATGACATAGGTTACATAGGTAATCGGCATTTTATTCCATAAGCCACCCATTTTCCGCATATCCTGTTCATGGTGCATGCCAATAATGACTGAACCAGCACCAAGAAACAATAGCGCTTTAAAGCAAGCATGTGTCAATAAGTGAAACATCCCGGCACTATAGGCTGAGGCCCCCATTGCGACCATCATATATCCAAGTTGTGATAAAGTAGAATAGGCCACCACTCGTTTGATGTCGTTCATAACCAAAGCCAGTATTCCTGTAAACAATGCTCCTGTAGCCCCGATTACTAATACTGTGCTAAGCGCAGCTGTAGACAATTCAATTAAAGGTGAGATACGAGCTATCATGAAAACACCCGCTGTCACCATTGTCGCCGCATGGATTAGCGCTGAAATAGGGGTTGGACCCTCCATTGACTCAGGTAACCAAACGTGAAGTGGCACCTGGGCTGATTTGCCCATGGCGCCAACAAAAAGCAGCAGGCAAATAACTGTAATCAGGGACCAGGAGTAGCCGCTAAATAACTCTATATTCTGGCTTGCCAAATAATTTGCGCTGGTAAATACTTTCTCATAATCAAGGCTTCCAGCATAAGCAAAAATTAAACCTATTCCTAATACAAATCCAAAATCTCCTACACGGTTTACAAGAAATGCTTTCAGGCTGCCTTCTATTGCAGATTCCTTTTGATACCAAAATCCGATTAATAAATAAGAAACAAGCCCAACCCCTTCCCAGCCAAAAAATAATTGCAGAAAGTTGTTTGCGCTAACTAACATGAGCATCATGAATGTAAATAAGGAGATATAACTAAAAAACCGCTGATATCCATCATCATCTGCCATGTACCCAATACTGTAGACATGGACTAGTAAAGAAACAAAATTAACTATAACCAGCATGACAACACTTAGAGGGTCTATTAAAAAGCCAATATTAAATTCGTAGGGAATTAGCGCCCCCCCGCTAGCCCAGTGATAAACAAGGCTATTTGTGTTTGGGATCGAGCCAGAAAATAGGCCCCACGCAAGAAAAATTGAACATACTAAGGAAATAGCTACGCCTAAAATAGTTACAGTATGAGCTCCGACTCGTCCAATCTGGTTTCTAAAAAATCCTGCTATAGCAGAACCAACAAGGGGAGTCAAAACGATTACTAAGCAGACTTGTTGAATACTCACGATTTTAACCTTTTAAATGATTCATTTTATCAACATCAATATTGCCTCTATTTCTATAAAGCAACATGACTATGGCCAAACCTATTGCTGCTTCAGCGGCAGCTACAGTTAAAATGAAAAAGACAAATACCTGTCCGCCTACTTCATTGTAGTAATGAGAAAATGCAATGAAATTGGTATTCACAGCCAAGAGCATCAACTCAACACAAACTAGTAATAAGATGATATTTTTACGATTGAGCATAATACCGACCAGGCTCAAGCCGAATAAAATCACTCCTAATACTAAATAATCATAAACAGGTATCATAAAGAATTCCCCAATAACTATTTCTCTGACTTCATACTTATCAACTTCACTCGTTCTGCCCTTCGAGTCATAATTTGCTGAGTGATATCTTGTCGTTTTGACCTGATAGCGCCCCTATGCACCAAGGTAATTGCAGACACAATAGCTACCAGCAAAATGACTGCAGCTATTTCAAAGGCAAGAATATAATCTGTATAAAGAACCATTCCTAACTTTTCTGTATTCGATGTAGCGTTTTCAGGTGGAACCAGCTCATCTTGAGTAGATAAGTCCATTAATTGTGAGCTAACACTCAAAGGCTTTTCTTGAATTTGCACACTGTTCTTAAATAAATCTTTAGGGATAGCTATCATTAATAAGCCAGTCAACAAGGCAACTATAATTAATCCAAATGGTAGATATTTTATTAAATGACTTTTCATGCTTTCGATGTCTATGTTTAACATCATGACGACAAACAGAAATAAAGTCATGACAGCGCCAACATATACCAGGATAAGGATTAATGCTAAAAATTCAGCCTCTGCTAAAACCCATAAAACCGCACTCGTAAAAAAAGTGAGCACTAAAAACAAAACGCAACGAACTGGATTGTTTTGGCTTATTACCATTAGTGCCGACAATACGGTCAATAATGCAAAGATGTAAAAAATTGCTTGGATTACCCATTCATGCATAAATCACCCCATCAACGGTATTTTTCATCAGCAGCTCTGTCTGCTGCGAGTTGTGTTTCCATCAAATCGCCTACTGCTAAAAGCTTCTCTTTTGTCATAATATTTTGACCACGTTCGCTGATATGGTAGTGATGAATTGGAGTGACAACGATCGAATCAACAGGGCAAGATTCTTCACATAATCCACAATTAATGCATTTAAACATATCAATATCATACCGAGTCGTACGGCGTGATCCATCTTCTCTTTGCTCTGATTCAATTGTAATAGCCAATGCAGGACAAACTGCTTCACATAATTTACATGCAATGCACCGCTCCTCACCATTGGGATAACGGCGTAATGCCAAAAGTCCCCTGAATCTTGGAGAAAGTGGCGTTTGTTCTTCAGGAAACTGAACTGTTATTTTTTTCCTGAAAAAATACTTTACTGTTAGCCATAAACCGGCTAATAGCTCTAACAGTAAGTAGGTACGAACATAGTGAATTATATAATGATATACTTTTTTCATCGGCTTCTCTTCTAACCGTCAAAACCATGGCTTGACATGAGCAACCACCATGAGGGAGGTTACTATTAACCAAACTATAGTCACAGGGATAAGTACCTTCCAGCCTAAACGCATAAGCTGGTCATAACGATATCGGGGGAAAGTAGCCCTTACCCACAAATACACAAAAAGGAAGAAACTAATTTTCAGAATTAACCAAACAAATCCGGGTACTACAAAAAAGATTTGATCCAGGAACGTAATGCCTTCAAAAGGTGACAGCCATCCGCCCATGAATAAAATAGCCATAAATGTTGAAATCAAAATCATACTGGCGTATTCAGAGAGAAAGAATAAGGCGAACCCTATACCAGAATATTCTACATGGAAACCAGCAACAATTTCTGATTCACCTTCTGCCAAGTCAAAAGGAGCTCTGTTAGTTTCTGCAATACCGGCGATCCAGAAAACCAAGAATAGGGGAAGTAAGGGAATAAACCACCAATGCAGCATTCCGCCTTTTTGAGAGTTAACGATATCAGTCAAGTTCATGCTTCCAGCAGCCAGGAGTACCCCGACAAGAGCAAATCCCATTGCAATTTCGTAAGAGACTGTTTGGGCAGTACTACGCAGCGCCCCAAACATGGCATATTTGGAATTCGATGCCCACCCTGCAATAAGAACACCATATACACCCAAAGAACTCATGGCAAATAAGTATAAGACCCCTGCGTTAATATTTGCCAGAACAACACCTTCCTGAAAAGGGATTACCGCCCAACCGACCAAGGAAGGGACTAAAGCAAAAAGTGGAGCAATAACAAAAAGGTATTTATTTGAACGAGTGGGAACTATGATTTCTTTAGTAATTAATTTCAGTAAATCAGCAAATGGCTGCAGCAAGCCCTTTAAACCAACCCTGTTCGGGCCGATGCGCACTTGAATATAGCCAATCACTTTACGCTCCGCATAGGTTAGGTAGGCCACTGAAAGCAGTAAAGGGACAACTATCACAAGAATTTTAATAATAATCCAAATTAGTATGCCAATAGTATGAAGCATTTTTTTACCTTTCTAGCGCTTTATTGTTATTGCAGCAAACGAGTGACCGAGGTCAACTGTTTCTGGCATTGCATTTGCCACCCACACAACATCAACCGCAATGCGCTCATCACGTTTTAGCGGCAATGTTATCTCAATATCTCCTTGAGATACAGTAGCAGTTTCTTCTAATTTCAATCTATCTGCAGTTGATGGATGAATTCTTATACAGGCAGATTCAGATGCTGCACATAATTGTAACTCTTTTGCATTTCTAGTAATAGCATCTATTCGATAAAGAGGCCATTCTCCAACTCTTACCAGTGATTGATTAATGACAGGCAATGACTCAGGATAATAAGGTTCGTATTCATGCTCCATTGTCATCGATACTGCATCTTTAACCTCCTCCAAGATGTCCTCTGTTGAGGTATAATCAAATTTTTTACAGTGCAACAAATTACCCAAAACACGAAGCACCTTCCAGGCTGGCCGGGATTCTCCAAGTGGCAGCATGGCCCCTTTCACTGTTTGCCAGGTATTATCGATGTTTATGTATGTGCCAGATGTTTCAGCATAAGGGGCAATCGGTAAAATAACATCTGCATAATCATGCATGGATCCATGCTCATAAGCTGATAAGAGTACAACAAACTCTGCAGCTAACATTGATTGCCTTGCCCCGGCTGGATTTGCAAAATCATAGCCTGGTTCAACGCCCATGAGTAAATAACCTTTTAACTTGGAATTTAACGCTTCTTGTACATTAAAACCTGGCTCTGCAATTGATTTCCCAGCAACTGTTCTATGCGGCAGCATACCTGCAATACATGCGCCGGCGCTGTTTGCTCCAGTCGTTAATCTGACTAATTTGGCTCCGCTCAGCTTTTGAACAATAGCAACCAAAGTTCGCAGTAAGGAAGCTTCTGGATGATTTTCAACTATTGCTCCTGTTATCAAACAGGCTTTCTCTTCTTTTAATGATTTTGCTATTTGTTTGGTTTGTTTATCTACTTCCAAACCTATTAACAATTTTTGAACTTCTGCTGGAAGCGATGCTAACTCGGATGTAAGCGCTAAAGCTAATTTAGCTAATTGCATCGGCATTTCCAAAGGAGAAATAATGACTCGTCCGGACAAATCAAAATGATAATCAAAATCTACCGGATTAAGGGCATAAATTTTTGCGCCATTGCGAAAAGCTTTTCTTACCCTTGTTCCTGCCAACGGTACTTCTCTATGAACATTGCATCCTATTAACAGAATTGAATGCTGATGATCTATCTCTGCGTAAGGCAAAGTGCTTACTGGCGTAGTAGGTAAAAATGCCTGATCTCTAAAATCAATTTGTTGTAACCGGTGATCTAGATTTTGAACACCTAGCTCTCTCATTAATTTTTGTAGTAAATACAGTTCTTCCAAGGTAGAAGAACTGGAGGCAAAAGCGGCCATTTGCTCTGGGCCATGTTGTTTGATAACTCGGCTTATCCCTTCTGCCGCAAACTTAAGTGCGGTTTCCCAATCAACCGCTTCCCATTGGCCATTTTTTTTGATTTGTGGTTTGCTCGCCCTTGAAGCCGCATTTAATCCCAAATAGCTAAATCTGTCTCTGTCTGAAAGCCAGGTTTCGTTGATCGATTCGTTTTCCCTGGGAACTACACGCATTAATTTATTATTTCTTGTATGAATATGAACATTTGACCCCAAGCAATCATGAGGAGCAACACTGTCGTGTTGAGTCAATTCCCATGCCCGGGCTTTAAAACGATAAGGCTTGGAAGTTAAAGCACCAACAGGGCACAAGTCTATGATATTCCCTGAAACTTCCGATGTCATACTGTGTTCTACATAAGTACCAATCTGCGTCTTTTCGCCACGGCCGGTAGCTCCCAGCTCTCTTACCCCTGCAATTTCCTCGCCGAAGCGTACACAGCGTGTACAATGAATACAACGTGTCATTTCAGTAGATATTAGTGTTCCTAAATTCTCATCGTCTACTGCACGCTTGCTTTCTGTATACTCTGATTTATCAGCGCCAAAACCCATAGAAATATCTTGAAGCTCACATTCTCCACCCTGATCACAGATAGGGCAATCCAAAGGATGATTAATCAAGAGGAATTCCATCACTACCTTTTGGGAGTGTATAGCCTGCTCTGACTTTGTAAATACTTTCATCCCATTGGTTATAGGTGTAGCACAAGCAGGAACCGGTTTTCTCCCATTTTCCACTTCGACCAAACACATACGGCAATTAGCTGCCACAGATAATTTTTTATGATAGCAAAAGCGTGGAATATAGATGCCAGCCTCATCAGCAACCTCTATAATCATTTTACCATTTTCTGCTTCAAATGTTTTACCGTCGATTTCAATAGTAGCCATGGTCTAACCTTCTTAATTATGCTGCGACGATCGAGCGTTTATGCTTTATGAAATATTCAAATTCATCATAGAAATGTTTAACAAAACTCTGTACTGGCCAAGCTGCCGCTTCGCCTAATGCACAAATGGTTCTTCCCTCTATGTTATTCGCCACATTCACTAACTTCTCCACGTCTCCCGGCTCACCATGACCGTTTATAATTCTGTGTAATAACCTGACTAACCAGCCTGTGCCTTCTCGACAAGGTGTGCATTGTCCACAGGATTCATCCATGTAGAACTCAGAAATACGATACAAAGCATCCACCATGCAGGTGGTTTCATCCATGATAATGACTGCGCCTGAACCCAAGCCTGAGCCGGCTTTCTGTATACTGTCATAATCCATATCCAGTCCCAGCATGACGTCACCTAGGAGCACTGGCATAGAGGAACCACCGGGAATCACGGCTTTGATTTTTCGGCCTTTAATGACGCCGCCAGCCAGATCAAGCAGCGTTTTGAATGGCGTACCCAAGGGAATTTCATAGTTACCAGGTTTGTTAACATGGCCGCTAACACTAAAGCACTTCGCACCGCCATTGTTCGGTTTACCCAATTTTAAAAACCATTCTCCACCTTTTTCCATAATGACAGGAACAGACGCAAATGTTTCAGTGTTATTTATAGTTGTCGGTTTGCCATACAAGCCATAATTTGCCGGGAATGGTGGTTTAAAACGAGGCATTCCCTTTTTTCCTTCAATCGAGTTAAGCAATGCAGTTTCTTCACCGCAAATGTAAGCTCCCGCTCCTAAATGATTATATAAATCAAAATCAACGCCGGAGCCTAATATATTTTTACCTAGCAAGCCAGCATCGTATGCTTCTTTTATTGCAGCCTCAGTACGCTCAAATGGCAGCCAGAATTCTCCTCTTATGTAGTTGTAACCAACCGTGGCGCCCATAACATACCCAGCTATGGCCATTCCTTCGATTAATTGGTGAGGATTTAAAGTAAGAATCTCTCTGTCCTTGCAAGTACCCGGTTCGCCTTCATCAGAATTACATACTACGTATTTTTGAACAGGGGAGTTTCTATTCATAAAACTCCATTTTAACCCGGTTGGGAATCCAGCCCCTCCTCGTCCGCGCAAGGCAGAAGTTTTCAACTCTTCAATTATTAATTGAGGTGATGTTTGCTCTTTTAAAATTTTTCGCCATGCGCTATAGCCACCAATACTTTCATAAGTTGATAGCGACCAGGGCTCTGGTAAATGAAATGTTCGGTAACAAACTTGATTTAGTTCAACCATGGCAAACACCTTTATTTTCTATTGGTACTGTTCCAATACTTTATCTATAGATTCAGCAGTCAAATTTTCGTGATAATCTTTATCAACTTGCATCATTGGCGCATTCACACAAGCACCCAAGCATTCAACTGATCTTAAAGTAAATCGACCATCTTCTGTTGTTCCACCTAGATTAACACCCAATTTTTTTTCTAAATGTTCAACAACGCCAGCAGAATCCCTCAGCATGCAAGAAATATTGGTACAAACATTAATTAAATGTCGCCCCACTGGCTTGTGTTCATACATTGTATAAAAACTTGCTACTTCATAAACTGCGATGGGCGGCATATCAAGATATTCAGCTACTGCATTCATTAATTCCGTTGTTAAATGACCATGTTCTTCTTGTACTATTCGAAGAGCACTCATAACCGCGGATTGTTTTTGATCTTTGGGATATTTTGATATCCAATGATCAATATCGCGCATACGGTTTGACGGCATCAATTGATTTAATATTTTTGCTGAATTAGCAGACATTTCGAAACCTTTATATCGTTTATTATCTCTTAATACACTTTAAGCAAGCATGTCGTTAAATTAACGATCAATCTCTCCAAACACTATATCTTGACTGGCCAATATAGCCACTCCATCAGCTAGCATGTGACCTCTAACCATGTCATCAAAGCTTGATAAATGAGCAAAGCCTGGAGCTCTTATTTTCAGGCGGTAAGGTTTATTAGCTCCATCTGACACCATATAGATCCCAAACTCGCCCTTTGGCGCTTCAACAGATGAATAAACTTCACCTCGCGGTAAACAAAAGCCTTCGGTAAATAATTTAAAGTGATGTATTAATGCTTCCATGTCATGTTTCATTACTACACGGCGTGGAGGCGACACTTTATAATCATCGACTTTTACTGGACCAGGATGCTTGCGCAACCACTCAATACATTGCCTTATAATTCGATTGGATTGTCTCAATTCCTCGACCCTTACCAAGTATCGATCATAACAATCCCCTGTCTTGCCAACAGGAATATCAAATTCAACACTGTCGTAAGCAGCATAGCTTTGTTTCTTGCGTAAATCCCAGGCAATACCGGAGCCTCTTAACATTGGTCCGGTAAATCCCCATTGCAGGGCATTTTCAGGTGAAACGACACCAATATCTACAGTTCGTTGCTTCCATATACGATTATCGGTCAACAATGTTTCGTATTCATCCACACACTGGGGAAATCGTTCAGTAAAGTGCCAAAGAAAATCCAAAAGACTGCCCTGACGATTGTGATTCTTTTTTTCAATCTCTCTTTCGCTATGCCATCTTGACGGTTTGTATTGCGGCATAGTATCTGGCAAGTCTCTTGCTACCCCTCCTGGCCTATAGTAGGTAGCATGCATACGTGCTCCTGAAACTGCCTCATAGCAATCAAACAAATCTTCTCTCTCTCTGAAACAATAAAGAAACACTGTCATTGCACCAATATCTAATGCAGTAGCTCCTAACCACAAGAGATGGTTCAGAATTCGAGTCACCTCATCAAACATAGTTCGTATATACTTGGCTCGCAAAGGCGGTTCTATACCCAATAACTTCTCAATTGCCATGACATAAGCATGTTCATTGCACATCATTGAGACGTAGTCTAATCTGTCCATGTAACCAATGCTTTGAATGTAAGGCTTGGTCTCAGCCAATTTTTCCGTTGCACGATGAAGCAATCCAATATGTGGATCAGCACGAACGATAGTTTCACCCTCTAACTCAAGAACCAATCTTAAAACACCATGTGCAGCAGGATGTTGTGGGCCAAAATTCAAGGTATAATTTTTAAGTTCAATCATTTTTGCTACCTTCATTACCTATGTAGCGGTTATCGTTACGAATAACCTTTGGAACTACAATTCTTGGCACAATGTCTACAGGGGCATATATTACCTTTTGCAGTTTTGCATCATATCTCATTTCCACCTCTCCACTGAGTGGAAAATCCTTGCGGAAAGGGTGGCCTATAAAGCCGTAATCTGTCAGTAACCGTCTTAAATCAGGATGGCCATCGAATAAAATCCCATATAAATCATAAGCTTCCCGCTCAAACCAGTTAGCAGACTTCCATAAATGATGTACTGATGGAACAATTAAATGGGACTCTTCTACAAATAATTTGACTCGTAAACGATGATTTTTTTTTGTTGATAATAAATGATAGACTACGGCGAATCTTGGTTTATTTACGGCATAAGCCTTGGCTTCCTGACGCTCGACACCTCGTGAAAATCCATGTTCTGTCGCAGATTCTGTTTCCCAATCATAATCACCATAATGCAAATAATCTACGCCACAGAGATCAATTAACTGATCGAAAGAAAATTCCTCTCTGTCTCTCAACTCGATCATAACAGGCAATAAATTTTGCACTTCACACTCAATAGTTACTTCACCATATGCGGAGGTCAACTCGGTGATATAATTTGCTAAATCAGCTTGTAGCTTTTCAATCAAATACTCATTTTTTGTCATCTAATCTGCACCCTTAATGAGCTTATGCCTCTAAAACAGGTTTCCGCCTGATTTTATTCTGTAGTTGAATAATGCCATATAACAACGCTTCTGCTGTTGGTGGACAGCCAGGAACATAGACATCGACTGGCACAATACGATCGCAGCCACGAACCACTGAATAGGAATAGTGATAATATCCCCCACCATTGGCACAAGACCCCATCGAAATAACCCAGCGTGGTTCTGGCATCTGATCATAAACTTTTCTGAGTGCCGGGGCCATTTTGTTACATAAAGTCCCTGCTACAATCATGACATCTGACTGGCGTGGACTGGGGCGGAAAATAATACCAAACCTGTCCAAATCATAGCGTGCTGCTCCCACGTGCATCATTTCCACGGCACAGCAAGCTAAGCCAAATGTCATTGGCCACATAGAGCCACTGCGTGCCCAACCAACCAATTTTTCGACCGTAGTCAACTCAAAACCTTTTTTTTCTAGCTCTGCAACCGCCATAGTTCGCCTCTAAGCAGTTAAATAATTAATAATCCAGTTTTTTTACATAACCATTATTACAATGGCTTAAAATATAATCTCAGCTATCGTTTTGGCAAAGGATGACCAAGTTTTAAAAAACAACCTAAAAATCCATCAGGTTCCTCTAAAAGCAAAAAGCTCTGTAATGATTTGCTAAGCATCCTTTGCTTCCCATAGTAATGGCTAAAACCAAAGATTAAATCAAATATTTTAAAAGAATGAAATAACCTTATTCCCACTCCAAAGCGCCTCTTTTCCATTCATAAATAAAACCTATAACCAACAGTCCAAGAAATAACATCATAGCATAAAAGCCAAACCATCCTATTTTACGTAATGCCAAGGCCCAAGGGAAAAAAAATGCTGTTTCCAAATCAAAAATAATAAATAAAATAGCCACCAGATAAAACCGTACATCAAACGGAATATGGGAGCTTTCAAAGGCGCCAAAACCACACTCATAGGGGGAGTTTTTAGCGCTATTCGGACTATGCTTGGAAAGCAAAGAACCAGCGCCTATCATTACTGCACCTAAAATCAAGGCAACAATTATAAAAACGAGAACGGGTAGATATTGAGATAGCATCAGTTCACCTTGCTCGATTTAAAATGGTGCCGAAGGCCGGACTCGAACCGGCACGGCTTGCGCCACCGCCCCCTCAAGACGGCGTGTCTACCAATTTCACCACTTCGGCTTATTTTTATTTTTGTTATCCTGAGTTCATCACAAAAGACAACAGCCCTAAAGACACTACATCTTTTTAGTTACTTCTTATTATTTTTTTCAACTGGCACTGGGACTGAACTGACTGGAGCACCGGTTTGTTGAGGAATAGCTAACTGTCCTGCCTTTTGGTTCTGCGTAGAAACCATATAAGACAACATCAAACTGGTAATAAAAAAAGTCATTGCCAGACCACCAGTTAACTTGAACAAGAAGCCACCAGTACCTTGACTTCCAAATAACGTGTTTGATGCGCCAGAACCAAAAGCAGCACCTATATCAGCCCCCTTGCCATGTTGGATAAGAACCAAGCCTATTAAAATTACAGCAATTAAGACATGAATCATTAATATCAATTGATACATTTCACAATTTCCACAAATTGTTTTGCATTCAACGATGCTCCACCCACTAACCCTCCATCAATATCTGGCATGGAAAATAAGGCTATTGCATTATTTTCATTAACACTGCCACCATATATGAGCGTCAAATGTTTCGCATCGCTATCATTTATTTCTCCAACCAGATCTCTAATGAACTGGTGTATTTTTTGTGCCTGTTCAGGTGTAGCAGTTTTTCCTGTCCCAATTGCCCATACAGGCTCATAAGCCACTACGCAATCACGAAAACAATCTTTCCCTTTTGCACTCACTGCGAGCACCTGTTGAGCAATAACCTGCTCTGTTTTTCCATTTTCTCTTTCAGAAAGAGTTTCACCAACACAAAGAATAGGTATCATACCATGATCTTTGACATGGTGGAATTTTTGCGCCACAAAATTTTCATCTTCATGAAAAAATTGCCTGCGCTCCGAGTGCCCCACCAGAACATATCGGCAATCAAAATCTTTAAGCATGGGAGCTGACAGTTCACCTGTGTAGGCACCATAATCTTTTGGATAAACATTTTGCGCACCTACTACAATCTTCCCCGTCCTTAAGCAGTCTCTTACCTTGGGTATATAAATGCTGGGAGGCATTACAGCAACCTGTGCTGCGCAATCAAAGGCAATTAATTCCTCAATTTGCGAAACCAATTCAGTCACCTGTTGAATCTGGCCATTCATTTTCCAGTTACCAGCAACTATCTTTTGCCTCACACTCCCTCCAACAATTTCTAGTATAGCCGGACAAAATCCTTTCTGTTATTTCCAGCCTATCAGTAAACAACTGATAGTGTGCAGCTGTGAAATATACCGAAACTTCACTCAGATGTGTAGCTTTATCTATGTTTTTTTTCAGAATTAATTATTCATTTTTTTTGCAAAAAATACATTTTTCTACTTGCTTCGTAGTTTGATTTCGATAGAATCCTACTATGATTTAACCAGGAGGGTTTTATAATGAACGAAATCATACTGCACTTAATGAATGAAGTCTCTACCTTGACTCCACCAATTAACCCCTTAAATTTAAAGCAAATATTTAGTTCGACCCCACTGCCGGAAGGAAAAGCTCCTGTTGAAGTTGAATCCCAATTAATTCTTTTATTGTTAATTAAAAAATATGTTGACGAATATTCCAGTTTAGCTGAAGAACAAGAGGAGTATAAAAGGAAAAAACATAAACTGGATGAGGTCATGAAAAAAGGAGAAGAACTGCAAAGAAAAATTTCTGATTTGGCTAAAAAAATTGAACACGCAAAAAATGAATTAAATCCTTTATACAAAGAAATCGAACCTAAAGCGAACGAAGTCCTATCCAAACAAAATCCATTAGCGCCTCCTTATAAATTCCCTGAGTACGGAGAGGTTCAAAAATCAATTGTCGTCGGACACTACAGTTATCTCTTCAAAACCACTAAGGAAATAGAAACTACACGTGCTAAATTAAAGTTGGTTTTACTCAAAAATAAATGGAATGCCTTAATGACAGATTTGTCTCAGTTGGGCATTCAACCCCCTGTGGAAGAAGATACTGTTGATAGTTTACAAAAATTTATAGCTGCAGTTGAATTGGAAATTAAAAAATTAACTCGCGCTTGTGAAAAATGGGATGGATTGCAAAAGCGATTCGCCAAACAATTATCTGCAACTGATATTAATAAAAAAGAGACTGAGCTAGAAAAACAAATTGAACTATTACTTAAAGACTTGGGTCGTATTGAAGCCGTAGTAACTGACCACTCCCTGGCACCCGATTTAAAAGCAGAGTTAACCAGGAAATTTCAAGAAAGTGAAGAGCCTCGAGGATTGATACAGGAATACCAAAACCAGATTGATGGATTATTATCTAATTTTAACCCATCTGCCTGGCTTTCATGGTATTCGGATTCTAATTATTCTGATAATCAGCAAAAACTTAAGAATTCAGTTAGCTTCCTCCAATTATTAGCTCAACAAAAAGAGCTAAAAATCAAACATCATGAACTTGTGAAACAGCAAGAACTGTTGATTAAAGCGATACCAGAAACTCCTTCAAATGAAGAGGATATATATATTTATAAAAAATTAGTTCCTGATGCCATTGACCTGATAAATGAAATACCAATAGAAAGTATACCAAATTTTGTTTTACCAAGTGGCCTTTCTTATGACTCTTCACCGGCTGATTTTTATTTGGTACTTCTCATTCTCATGCCAAAAGTTTCGGAAAAGAAAGAACAATTTTCACAAGCATTGGAAAAACTTCAAGAAATGCCTGCTCTGGGCAAACAAATACAACAACTAAGAAGTGGATACGATTTACCTATAACTATGGACGTACAACTTCCAAGTTTGCAAGAAGCTGAAGAAAATAAAGATTCATTGAATGAAGAGGATCCACTTAAAGAAGAGTTAAAAAGCCAGATTAAACTATGCCAGTCTTATCTTGAAACAGCCAAGCAAATTGATTTGCTTATGAAAGATCATGGACAAACAACCAATGAAGCAAAAGCACTTATTGAGCAATTGCGTTTAATTTCAAATCAACCACTAAAGAGCGAAGACATAAACTCTATTAAAGAAAATTTATCTACTCTTACCAATCAAATCCAATCCCTTGTGTCTGAATTAAATCAATTACCTTTGCCTAATCTGTCCGGCGAAAAAATTGATCCTCCATTGGAAAAACAGGAAATAGCAGTAGATAAAGCAATCCCTCTTACTGTCGAATTGATGCACCCTGCCCAAGTAGTTCAGAAAGACTCTGAATATACTGTCGAAATACGGCAGGTAGACAATGGACAAGCAACGCCAGTTGTCCTGGAGTCAACACACCCAACTCAAATGATTCAGAAAGACTCTGAATCTACCGTCGAAAAACGGCAAGTAGACAATGGACAAGAAATACCAGTTACCCTAGAGCTAACACACCCAACTCAAATGATTCAGAAAGATTCTGAATCTACCGTCGAAAAACGGCAAGTAGACAATGGACAAGAAATACCAGTTACCCTAGAGCTAACACACCCAACTCAAATGATTCAGAAAGACTCTGAATCTACGGTCGAAAAACGGCAATTAGGCAATGGACAAGAAATACCAGTTGCCCTGGAGTCAACACACACAACTCAAGTGATCCAAAAGGACTCGGCAACTATCGTCGAAAAACGGCAAGTAGACAATGGACAAATAGCACCAATCGTCCTGGAATCAACGCACCCTACCCAAGTGATTCAGCAAGACTCTGAGTCTGGCGCAGAACAACAAGTACTCAATGGACAAGAAACACCAGTTGTCGTCAAATCAACACCATCTACTCATGTAGTTAAAAAACAGGAAATAAAGAAAGGGCAAGAAAAACAAGTTGATCTGAAATCAGCACCATCGGAACCATTGAGACCATCGACACCTGAGGTTCCAGTTATATCCAGGAAACCAAATGGATTGTCATTGTTCAATGGTCACGATGAATTATCAGAAGATAATATTTTAGCCTTTTTTGATGAGGCTGGTAATCAAATTAGCATCCCATCTGAAGAAGATTCTGAGACGTTGACCATAGACAGAGGAAAAGTAATTTCCTCAGGAGTTGATAAAGCATTTAGAGAAAAGCTTGTTTCTACAGGCCATGAGTTAGATAAATTATCAAATCCTCAACACCAGGAATCTGCCCCTAGCATCTCCCCTTTACCACCATCTTCTATCCTGCTTAAGCAAAAATTAGATTCATTTCATGTACAAAACATGGAATATATAAAGCAGCATTCAGAAGAAATACAGCTATGGTATAAAGGTTTATATGATACAGCGCAAAGTTCTTGTTTAAATGAGGCATTGGGTCTTAAAGCACTTCATCTTTTCAAAGACATCTTGTTTGAATTTAAAAATCAAAATGATTTATCTGTATTACTGGCATACAAGCGCATGTGCCCAATCCCATTACAAGATATACAAAATATTCTCCGTTTAAAACCTGCTTTGCCTATACTTGATGAATCGATTGATGAAGAACAGCAGTTAAAGAGTTGGCCTGAAGAATTGCAAAAATTTCATCAGCAATATGTAAAATTGAAAAAGGAACATCCATTGGAAGCTGAATTATTTATTCAGGCAACTCATTCACTTATTTCAATTAAACATTTGATGGAACTCCCTGATGCAAAAACTTCAAGCCGAGAAGCCATACCCCTCATTACTCAAGATCCCCGATATGAGCCTTTAAAACGGCATAGAGGATTTATAAAAGCATGGGAATATATTGAAGATTTTTTCCGAATGTTAATAGGTAAGTTAACAGGGCAAGATGAATATGAGTATTCAAAAAAGCCTTGTTTTTTCAAAACAAGAACTCACCAATTACTTGAAGAGGCTGACACAATGCTCCACTCCATGGCTCCAACAAGTAGTTAATACCTTAATACTGTGAATCAGAGGGGCTTTTGGAAAAGCCCCTGCATTAGAACTTAAAAAGACAGATGCTCAAGTGGACGGTAGGCTCTCAGTCATTTTTTTATCGATCTGACTGATGTCATCACATAACATTTGTGCTTGTTGCTTGACTATCGATGCATTAGCACCTTCCACCATAACTCTCAGTAAAGGCTCAGTGCCAGAAGGTCTGAGTAACACTCGACCCTCCCCATTAAGATGTTTTTCCAAATTTTTAACCGCCTGAATTACATCAGGATTAGAGGCTAACAAGGCAGCATTATTCGTTTTTAAATTCACTAAAGTTTGAGGTAACAATTGAATACCTGCAGTTAACTCATGCAGTGCTTTATTTTGCTTCACCATGATTGAAAGAACTTGTAGTGCTGCTACAATTCCATCACCTGTTGTTGTTTTATCCAAACAAACAATATGTCCAGAAGTTTCACCTCCAATCTTCCAATCTTTATCTCGCAGCGTTTCAAGAACATACCTGTCACCTACTTTTGAGCGTTGAAAAGGAACTCCCAATGAGGTAATTGCTAATTCAAGACCATAATTACTCATCAACGTGCCTACGACCCCTCCATGCAGTACTCCTCGTTGGTGTCTGTCCTTGGCAATGATATAAATAATTTGATCGCCATCTACGAGATTTCCCAGCGAATCCACTAAAATAACTCGATCCCCGTCTCCATCCAAACCAATACCAATATCAGCCCCAACAGCAATCACCTTTTCTCTTAATAATGCAGGCGCTGTCGAACCACATTCTTGATTGATATTAAAACCATCTGGTTTAATTCCTACAGGAACTACATCAGCACCCAATTCAGAGAATACATTTGGGGCGATATGATAGGTTGCCCCATTGGCGCAATCCACAACTATTTTCAAATTGGATAGTCGAGATAGGGAAGGAATCGTAGATTTACAAAACTCTATGTAACGACCTGCTGCATCATTAATACGTGTTGCTTTACCCAGCTTGGCTGAAGGTACAGTTTGCAACTGTTTTTCTAATTGGGCTTCAATTGCAAGCTCTACACTATCCGGAAGTTTTCCTCCATCAGCAGAAAAAAATTTAATGCCATTGTCTTCAAATAAATTATGAGAAGCGCTAATCACGATGCCTGCATTAGCCCTCAATGTTTGTGTTAGATAGGCTATTCCAGGAGTAGGCATTGGTCCTAATAATGCCACATCAACTCCAGCTGCGGACAAACCTGCTTCCAAAGCCGACTCCAACATATAACCAGATACTCTGGTATCCTTACCAATCACTACCTTTTTCCTCGCTCCGTTCGCAAGAACGCAACCTACTGCCCAGCCTAATTTTAAAACAAATTCAGGGTTAATATTTGATAATCCAACGTGACCCCGTATTCCATCTGTACCAAAATATTTACGTTGACTCATCCTTACCTACCTTATTATTTAATTTTTCTAGTCTCAGTTGTCTTCTAATCATCACATGAGCTAGTAACTAATTTCTTTAGCAGCTTGATAAATTGCACTAATCATAGTTAATGCTTGATTCGTTTCATCCACATCATGTGTCCTGATAATTGCGGTGCCTTTAAGAGCAGCATATATCCCTAGCGTAATACTTCCAATCAAACGTTGCTCAACTTCATTATTCAATACAGCACCAATTGTGCTTTTGCGTGAAACGCCCAAAAGAATTGGCAATCCAAAAGAACGCAATTCGTTCAGATAATAAATTAATTTTAGGTTATCTTTAACGCGCTTTCCAAAACCAAAGCCAGGGTCAAGAATTAATTTATTCTTATTCAGCCCGGCTTTCTGGCATTTATCGATGCGCTCTTCAAAAAAATGCTGTAATTCCTTAATTATCCCTTCTGGGTAAGAAGGATTTTCTTGCATAGTTCGCGGCTCTCCTCTCATGTGCATTAAACAAACAGGAACATCTAACTGCGCAGCAACATTCAAAGCACCATCCCTTCTTAAAGCATAAACATCATTTATAACATTTGCACCAGCATCGATTGCCGCTTCCATCACTTCTGGCTTATTAGTATCAATAGAAATACACACATCTGCGATCGCACGAAGTTGTTTGATTACGGGAAGAACTCTTGATAGTTCAACATCTAAAGGGACTGGCGGAGCACCAGGTTTGGTTGATTCCCCACCAATATCAATGAGGTCAGCTCCACATGCAATTAATTTTAAGGCCTGATCACAGGCTCTATCAACAGACAGATACTTGCCACCATCATAAAATGAGTTCGCTGTAACATTCAGCACACCCATAATTAATGGCTTTTCAAAAACTATGGAGGAAGGAGGTTGGCTCTTTCGCTCAAGCCAACCGAGGAACTGTTCAGAATTCACAGGGTACTCTCGATAAATAACTAGTGATAAAATTAATGTTCTTCTGCCGGATTTTCTATTGTTTCGCCATTAATAGGCTTTGCAGGAGCATCATTAACTGACTCAGCCTTATCCATCGGTTTTGTTGACCCCCAATCTTCCGGGGGGGTAGGCTCTTTACCAGACATAATTTCTTGGATTTGATTGGTGTCTATCGTTTCGTATTTGATGAGGCTTTGTGCCATTAAATGTAATTTATCGATATTAGTTTCCAATATTTCTTTTGCTCTTTGATAGTTCCTGTCAATAATAGCACGAACCTCGTCATCAATTTGCTGTGCTGTTCTATCGGACATCTCCTTGTGTTTATTCACTGAGCGTCCTAAAAATATTTCTTCCTCTTCCTCACCAAAAGTGAGAGGACCTAAAGCAGATAAGCCCCAAGTTGTAACCATTTTGCGAGCAATCTCAGTAGACCGCATAATGTCATTAGAAGCGCCCGTTGTCACACTTTCAGGACCAAAAATTAATTCCTCTGCAATTCGACCACCAAACAGACTGCATAATTGACTTTCCAAACGGCGTTTGCTGTGACTATATCTGTCTTGTTCTGGTAAAAACATAGTTACACCCAAAGCTCGGCCTCGAGGAATTATTGATACTTTATAAACTGGATCATGCTCAGGAACTGACAGACCAACGATAGCATGACCTGCTTCATGATATGCGGTGAGTTTTTTCTCGTTATCATCCATTACCATGGAGCGTCTTTCAGCCCCCATCATAATTTTATCTTTTGCTTTATCCAGTTCAATCATACCCACTTTGCGTTTATTAGCCCTGGCAGCAAATAATGCGGCTTCATTAACAAGATTGGCTAAATCCGCTCCTGAAAAACCTGGGGTGCCGCGTGCAATAGCTTTCACTTCTACATGGCTATCTACAGGGACCTTTTGTAAATGAACTTTTAATATTTGCTCACGACCTCTGATATCAGGCAAAGGAACAACGACTTGACGATCAAAGCGGCCGGGACGTAAAAGCGCGGGGTCCAAAACATCGGGACGGTTAGTTGCCGCTACGACAATAACTCCTTCATTACCTTCAAATCCATCCATTTCAACAAGCAATTGGTTAAGTGTTTGCTCGCGTTCATCATGACCGCCACCCAAGCCGGCGCCTCTGTGTCTACCTACTGCATCGATTTCATCTATAAAGATGATACATGGCGCATGCTTTTTGGCTTGCTCAAACATATCACGCACTCGAGACGCACCGACCCCAACAAACATCTCAACAAAATCAGAACCTGAAATGGTAAAGAAAGGGACTTTCGCTTCCCCGGCAACTGCCCTGGCTAATAATGTTTTACCTGTACCAGGGGAACCGACCAGCAAAACACCACGGGGAATGCGTCCACCCAAATTTTGAAACTTTGTTGGATCACGTAAAAAATCGACAAGCTCTTTCACTTCTTCTTTGGCTTCATCAACACCTGCAACATCTGCAAAGGTGACTTTAACTTGATCTTCACCTAATAGCCGAGCTCTTGATCTGCCGAAAGACATTGCGCCGCGACCACCGCCGCCTTGCATTTGGCGCATGAAAAATATCCATACACCTATCAATAACAACATTGGGAACCAGTTAATAAATAAATGCAAAAGGAAACTTTCTTGTTGCTTTTCCTGACCACTGACATCGACTTTGCTTTTCAACAATTCGCCTAACAAAGCATTGTCTTGCATCGGCATGTAGGTGACAAAGCGTTTATTATTTTTGGTTACGCCCTTGATGATTTTGTTATCCTCAATCGTAACGGAGTTAACCATCCCTTGATCCACTTCCTGTAAAAACTGGCTATAAGAAATTTTCTCAGCAACTGAGTTACGAGGACCAAAATTACTGAAAACAGAGACAAGAACTATCGCTATTATCAGCCACAAAAATAAATTTTTAACCATGTCGTTCAATGTATTAACCTCGTTAGTTACTTACAATTTTGTTGCGAGACCCAAAATAGCTCTTGCACAGCTCATATCATCCAAAACAACGCCAAGCATATTTATAAATATATATAAAACTACTATAAATTATAGCCCTTTGCCAGCAAATAGGTTTCTTTTGAACGAGATCTTGAAGCGGATGGCTTACGGATTACCACTTTTTCAAAAGACGCTCGTGCCTGTTTGACTAATTCATCAAAACCCGAGCCATGAAAAATTTTAACTAGCATATTACCACCGGGTTTTAACATTTTTTCCGCGAAATCAAAAGCCAGCTCTACCAGATACATGGCTCTTGGAATATCTATTGCTGAGCTTCCACTCATATTTGGGGCCATATCCGATAATAACAAGTCTAAAGTCCTTTGAGGAATCAAATTAATTAATTCTTGCAAGACATTATCTTCACGAAAATCCCCAAGGATAAACTCCACATTAGGCAAAGCATCCATGGGTAAAATATCTAATGCAACGAGACGACCGCTTCCTCTCATCTTTTCTGAGGCGTATTGGGTCCAACCACCAGGAGCGGCCCCTAAATCAACCACCGTCATGCCTGGTTTAATGAGCGACTCTTTGTCATCTATTTCTTTGAGTTTATATACGGCTCGACTTCGATATCCTTCAGCCTGCGCTTTTTTTACATAAACGTCATCAAAATGTTCTTGCAGCCAACGTTTACTGCTTTTAGTACGATTCATAACGAATAAAGATAAAACAATTTTTCCTATGATACAGAATTTTACTACCTTTTCCCAGCAAAACGTGCAATAATTTACCATTTTATTATCTGGGATATCGCCGTGGATACGTCTTTTAAACAATCACTTAAAGCCAAGGCTCATCATTTAAAGCCCGTTGTGCTCCTTGGCGCCAAAGGCTTAACTGAAGCTATATTGGCAGAAACGAATGTAGCCTTGTTAGCACATGAATTAATTAAAGTCAAAATTAATGGAGCTGAAAAGGAAGACAGAATGCAAATGGCCGAGGAGCTCTGTCAACAATTGCATGCTGAATTAGTTCAGATGATAGGAAATACACTGGTTCTGTATCGTAAAAATGAAGAATGAAATTTGTAAAATCGTTTTGTAGTCTAGGAATCAAAGCAAACCAACCTTTTTAAATCAAAGGATTTTCAAACTCCCGCAAATATAAATAACCCAATTGGTATGAAGCGTAATCAGTAATATGCCCTTCATCGCGATATACTGGAATCCCGTTCAAATCGGAATAGCAAACATTATCGCGACATTGAACTTGTTTAGGATCGATTATTATCAATTGAGGGTATTTTCTTCGCATGTTATTAAACAATTGGTTTAGCCAAGTCTCATTATCTGAACTGGTTAAAGTAAAGCGGCAATCTTCTGAGTTATAACTTTGTCTTAATTTAATGTGCTTAAAAAAGCATTGATGTAAATTTCCATGCGTTAAAGCGGTTGATTCGATTAACACGGGTTTTGCTCCAGAAGATATTATCACGCCAAGCGCTCTGTCCAAGGCATCTGCCAAACGCTTTTTGGTTAATTCTGCAGAATAATCATCGCCACGTTGATTGATAATATGGGCTGAAACATAATTTTCCCATACTTGGCCTATAATCACATAATCGTAATGATTCTCTTGAATCATGCGATAATATTTTTCCGTTTGTTCATAACAATCCTGATATATTTTATCTTTGAAATGCCACCAATCATAAAGATATATGCCTGGTAAGGAAATACAAGAAGAGGTTCCTTGAGCCAATATTGAAACACCGGCAGCTTTCCCTAACACATCCATAAACCCCCAATAATGATTGGAAAAAGAATCACCTATCATAAGGCCAGTCCTGCCACCTTGCTCTTTTGCTCCTATTTTGCATTTCCACGCATTGTCTGCCCTGGTATTATCTATACATAACGCTCTGTATGGGCTTTCGTAACTCTTTAATTGTTTATAAACCCTAACCAGCTCCTGATTAAATCGTTGTGGATATCCAGAATGAGATTTAATAACTAAAGAGCTTAAATGAGAAAATAAAACAGGGATCAGCAATAAAATCACAACCGTATAACGAAAAGAAATATGTCTGAATTTTTTCGTCGGTTTTTCTATATATCGCCAGGATAAATAAGCTAAAACAAAAACAATGCCATAAACTATAAATAAAACCTCGGACCGCTCTTCGATATTTTGGTACCTTAAAATTGAAAAGAGGACCCAGTGCCAAATATAAAGAGAATAAGATAAAACTCCTATAAACACTAATGGTCGAAAAGAGAGAGCATTTACAATAGCAAGTGAAGGAAAATTTGTACCTAATGCTATCAACAAAGCCGTTGCCAGACACACAAAAAGTGTATGCCAATTAGGATATCCAAGAAGAATATTATCCAGTGTAGCGGTATAAATTATAAAAAATAATGCTGATGAACCCAAAATAACTAAAATAGGCTTATTGATTGAGAACTCAATTCGAGGACTTAAAGCGATGCAAGAACCGATTAAAAACTCAAAAATACGACTGGAAAATTGATAATAGGTTTGGGCAGGAGCCGCCTGTGAGTAGTGCAAAGCCAGCAAAAAAAATAAAATGGCCAAACCATGTACAACATAGATAACCTGCCCTTTATTTAGAAACCGATATAAGCCATACATCACCAGTGGCAAAACTAGATAACATTGCCACTCAATTGAAAGAGACCAAGTATGCAGCAAAGGAAGTTGATGTGTATCGGGTGAAAAATACCCGGTGGTTGTTTTATTAAAAAACAAATTGGAAATAAACAGTGATGCTTTACGCGCACTACGACTAAATTCAATTAAATCATCAGGCAAATAAAACAATACGCTTAGTAGGGTTGTCACCACGATTAGAGCAACAAAAACAGGCTGTAACCGCCATAACCTTCGATTATAAAAATCGAAGAATGAAAAATCATTCTTATTCAGTGATTCATGGATAATAGTAGTAATGAGAAAACCTGATATAACAAAAAATACATCAACACCGATAAACCCTGATGGAAAAAGCGAGAGGCCCCCATGATAAATTAAGACCAATAAAATTGCGATGGCCCTTAATCCATCTATATCGGGTCTATAATTCATGCCACTTACTCATTTACATAATAAAAGTAGAAAATATTATCATTTAACTCAGAATACAGAAACTTTTTATCCAAAATCAAACTCTATTATTAATTTATAATATTTTATTTGCTCCCACCCCTTGCAAATGAGAATGATTATCATTTATATTTAATTTAGAACAAAATAATCCTTCAGGAGTTAATATAATGGCCTTGGCGTACGGTAACTTTCATGAACTCAGCCATCAATTACGCTTTTTACTATTTGAGATTGGCATAGGACTACCACAAAATAGTGTGGATTATTTTATTACCTTAGCTCATAAAAATACCCTGAACCGTTTACAGCATGCCTCCATTAAGGAAGGATTAATTCAATCAGCCATTGCAAGTCACCATATCCATGATTTCATTGACCAATTGCAGATAAAACTGAAAAATTCAATGCCAGAAAGCAAGTTTTTTCAATGGCGAAAAATCAGGGAAGCATTAGATGAATCGATTGCTAATGAGGCTTTGGCATACGCCTACAGGCAAAACTGGAACACCCAATTAAGAAATGAAGCCATGCACTACAAGAGTCTGTGGACATGGATAAATAATGAACTATCACCGTATCAAACGCTATTATTTTTGGAACAATGGGGCAGTTTGAGGCATCCCTATCACCCGGCATTCAGCGCAAAAACAGGATTTTCGCGAAGAGAAGTACTCCAAAACTCTCCCGAATTCCAGGCCAAAGTCAGTGTACATTGGTGTGCATTAAATAAAACAAAAATTCAGTCAATAAACTCAAAAATTGATTATGCCAACCAAATTTCCCAAGAATTTCCCAAAGAATATTTTTATTGGCGTGAAAAATTGTTATTTAGCCACATCAACCCTGATGATTATTATCCAATTCCTGTTCACCCTTTGCAGTGGAGGAATCAATTACAAATGGCGTTTGCTTCTTTAATTGATAATAAATCCCTCATCTTGTTACCTCATCACCAAACACTAATACCTTCTTTATCACCTGATATTATGATGCCAACACAATCCACTCAATGTACACTTAAACTGGCTAACACTTTAAGCACCTCAATGGCTGGAAAACTCGATAATCCTGATGACATGGTATTACTTACCAGATGGATCGATTCCCTGTTAGCAAAAACAAACTATTACCAAAATACCTTGTTTATATGTAAAAACCTGGAGAGCATGAGCGCCTATGATCAAACTCTCTCTGAATGCAATCGAGTAAAATTATTGTTTGGTTTATATCAAAACCCACTCCACAAAATAAGACAGGATCAAAGAGCAGTTCCATTACCGGCCCTATTAACTGATTCACCTTGTAGCAATACACCATTACTCATTGAAATTATTAAAGCTAGCGAACTGCACCCAACGACTTATTTCACTGAATATTGTTATAAGATGTTATTTGGACAATTGCATCTATTGCTAAAATATGGATTAGCACTAGAAGTAGAGCAACACAATATTTTAGTTATCTTCGATGATAATAAACCTCAGGGGATAATTATAAAAGAGCCAAACAACCTTAAGCTATGCAATCATGAATTGTTTAAAAACGTTCAAAAACCCAACGCTCCAGACTCTCTATCCATCTATACAAAAGATCTTAATCAGGTTAGAACCCTTTTCATCCAGGGAACATTAAAAAATCATCTACATCACTTGATTGGCTGTTTACGTAATGAGTATCAGATTCCTTCAAGAACCTTATGGGGATTAACTCGCCAAGTCATGAAAACTGTATTTAAAGACTTATCCAAAGACATTGATCCGCGTATTCTAAGTTGGCAACAACATCTATTGCTTCATGATAACTGGGAGCATCAACCTGAATTGTTATTAAGTCTGCATTCCAAACTCAATCGAAATATTACAATAAAGGAACACAACCCATTATCCGAGATCTAAGCTCTACTGGACTTACGAAAAACCTCATGCGCTCTTGTTGCAATCTTAAAATATGAGAACTTCTCGAGGCCGGGATGCGAATACTATGAGTCAATAAATCCCGATTGATTTCTCAATAAGGTGACAGAGACAATGGTATTGTATAAACTAATTCACATACGCCATTTGAAACACTCAAATAATAGAGTATTGTTGGCACAATATATTCCCTCCTCAGCGATAAATAAAAAAAGAGGAGGAACTAATTTTCGTATAACAGATGATACTAAAACATATTCCCAATACCTTAACATTGCTAAGATTAGTTTTAATAGCACCTTTTATAATGTATTTATTTCATCATGAGTACGTTAAGGCCTTTTATATATTTATCGCCGCAGGATTAACTGATGGTTTGGATGGTTGGTTAGCCAGGCATTTTCAATGGCAAAGTTTTTTTGGCTCATTTGTTGACCCTCTTGCAGATAAATTGTTAGTTGCCTCCAGCTTCATTTCTTTAGCCCTCTTAAGCTCCTTGCCCTGGTGGTTAGTGCTTCTTGTTTTTTTAAGAGACTTCACTATTTCAATGGGAGTATTAGCTTGGTATTACTTTATACAGCGCAAACTGGATTTTGAGCCCACTCGACTCAGTAAACTCAATACCGGCTTCCAGTTAACTTTAGTCACTTTATGTTTATTTGAATTAGCTTACTTTAGATTCCCCTATGATTTAGTTGATATACTCATCTATTTAACTGCCTTTACCACCGTTACTTCCTACCTTGATTATGTTTGGACCTGGAGCAGAAAAGCCTGGTCCCCCAAAGAATCGTTAAAATGAATAAACAGCTGGTCCTGGCAATAAAATTGAATGATGAAGCAACCCTGGACGACTTCAATTGGGGTAATAATACCTTGTTGCAGCAGCAATTAATTGAGATGCTTTCTTTTAAAGCAGACAGGTTGCTCTATCTTTGGGGCCCTAAAGGAAGCGGCAAATCACATTTACTGCAAGCTTGTTGCCAAGCCATTAACTTAACCCAATCAGCCATTTACCTTCCTTTAGCTTTTTTAAAAGAATGGGGACCACAAAGCATTGAAGGATTAGAAGATCAAACTTTAATTTGTATCGATGATATTAATACCATCGCTAACGATTCGGCCTGGGAAGAAGCTTTATTCCATTTATATAATAAGATTAAGGACTCCGAACGTTCGCTTTTAATTATATCAGGTAATCAACCCCCAATAAAATGTGACATTAAACTTGCGGATTTACGCTCCAGACTAAGTTGGGGATTAATTATTCAGTTGAACGAATTAAATGATGACGAAAAAATAAACACACTCAAAATGCGCGCAGCAAAACGTGGATTTGAACTTCCTGAGAGTGTCGGACATTTTTTATTAAACCGTTGCTCTCGAAACATGCATGATTTATATGAGCTTCTCAACCGACTAGATGATGCATCCTGGGAGGCTCATCGTAAAATCACCATACCTTTTGTTAAAAATATTTTGAAAATATAAGAGTTTATTGACTCTCCTTTATAAATTTATTTAAGATCCTCGATGAGGATCCAACGTAATTCTTCTATCATTTCCCATATATTGCCTATCCACAGAGTTGCTGAGATGACCGTTTCATGGAGTTACGACACATTGTTATTCTTCAATTGTTATTCTTCAATTGTTATTCTTCAATTGTTATTCTTCAATTTGACAAAAATGAAAACGAGTCTATATTTAAAGAGTTGCACAATTTTTTATCTGCTATTCGCTATTACATAGATAATTTATGGATAAATTATACAGCGAGCCATTAAAGCGAAAAAAATGTTTCATGGAGAGAGCAATGAACAGACACGATGTTAAAGCGATCCACTCTTATGTTGTAGATGAAGAAAAGAAAAAAATCTCCTTAAAATTAATAAATAAATTATATCGCTTCCTCTCCAAGTATTATCACCTGGCCAGCCAAGAAGAATTTATACGTTTCATCATACAGCCTGATTTGTATGGGGAATTAACGGTTCTCTATGGAGAAAATAAAGAAATAGCCGGATTCAGCCGTAACTGCAGACAATCTGTTGATCTGGGAAAAAAACAAGTGACTTGTTATATCGCTTATTTGTATCTAAATCCTGAATACCAAATTCACGCATCTATTAAAAGTGCCGGCCTCACTCAGGCGATAAAATACAAGTTAGCCAATCCTCACGAGGAATTGGTTTACATAGCATTTGCCAACAACCCGTTAACTTACGAATTTATTTATCAATTAAGTGACCTAATATATCCTAAACCACTACAAAGGGTTCCAGATCAAATATTGACCGTTCTAAACGCCCTTAAAAAACAAAACGGCTGGATTTCAACCAATAATCATCCTATGGTTGTCAATTCCCCACTGGTTCCTTTAAGAAGCCAGCTCTCAAGAATTAATGAAGAGAGCAGTGAATTAAAAGAGTTTTATATCTCAGCCAATCCGGATTATTTGCAAGGAAACTCCGTGTTAGTCTATATGCCTTTGCATTTGGCTAACATAGGCTATGGATTGAATCATTATGATTCTGACCCCTACCATAATCAGAAACAGCATCATCAAGGACCCTCTCACCGTAAATGCTCTCCTGATCCCGATTTGAGGAATTAAAGTGAAAGGAATACACATTAGAACTTGCCTTTAATCCAGTAGAACCCTCTAATTTCTTTTCAGGAGCCTGGTGCGCCCTCATCTCCTTCATTTGTTTGCCGATATATATTAGTTTACTCTCCAAATTAACCACTTTCGAGAGCAAATCCGAAGTAGTCATTACCTTTTCATCAAGGTTGTTTAGCTTTTTCAATTCTTTGTCCATCTTGGACTTTCCACATAATTTTTCTATTTTATCCTCATCCAAACCAAACCATTCGCTAACCAGTTTATTTACTCCTACGCGTTGCACATACCAGTACAAACTAAAGGCAGCCAAGCCGACAATCACACTAAATAATAAAACTGGCCAAAATGTAGGTGTAACAGAAGTCATAACCAGAGCCAGCATGAATGTCGCTACTGATTGTCCGGCAAAAAAACCTCCACCAAAAAAGAGTATTCCAGATACTCCAGAAACAATTGTTTTAGCAACATCCATTTTGGGGCTATTCAGTGCCAAATCAAATTTTTTGCCTGCTTTTACTAGAGAGTTGACACGGTCTTGCAGGATAACAAGGATTAAATGAAACTCATTCAACTCATCCATTGACATAGAAGCAAGAGAATAATTGTCAATTTTTTTTCTAATCGCCTTAATTTCTTCCATTTGTGACAGGTATAAATCCAATAGCTTGGGAGTATCAGTTAATTTTATTTCCAGGTTTTGAGAAACCTGGACTAAATCAAACCCATAAAATACAACGACAGATAAAGCGGAAAATAAAATACCTGCACAAAGGACAACCCAGGCAGGAAAAGATAATACAGCCATCATGGTTGTAATGCTGTCAAACCCCTCGCATGCGGCTAATAATGTCCCAGCTATTGCCAAAAGCCAGAATTTCAACTTATTAGAGACAGGAGGTTCTTTTTCTGCAGGCTTGATTTCCTCATCCAATCCATTCAATGAAGTACTTAAGTCACGTAACAACTCGGCATACAAAGCTGCCTCTATAAATTCTCTTTTCTTTTTTATTGTTTTTGAAGTTTTGGATGATTTGGACAGATTACTGGCAAGTAGTTGAGTTAAGGATGAAAAATCAATCGACGAACTCCCATTTACTAAATTGGAAGGCCCAGACCCACCCAAATTTAAGTAATCGTTTAATAATTCCAGAGAACGCTGGCTTAGCTTAATTTTTTTTTCAAGCCCCACTTTATACTCCAAGCAAATTAACTCACAGAACCTGAGAACCTTAACCCGGTAATGATTAAGGAAAGATTGATTGCAAGTACATATTTTATACATTTTTTATTAAATTAACATTAAGAGATATGTAATAGGACAAAAATAAAAAACGGCAATTGGTGATATTAAAACCAACTCAATTGCCGAAAAGGGAAATAAACAAACCTAGTGACTGGGGATATAGGTCGTAGAGTATTCTACTGTTTCTATATCCTTATCCCCTTCCAAGGAAGGGACTGTAATATAGCGGCTTAGCCGAGGTGATACTAACCACATAATAACTGCAATCAATAGAGTAACAAGACCAATACAGGCAAATACATCAGAATAAATCAATAAAGACTCAACCCCTGGCTTGATGTTCTCTGGAAGTGCTGTAAAAGACGCAACTGTTGCGCCAATAAACCCTGCCACTGCAGAGGTTAAAAACCACATTCCCATAACAAACCCTGCGTTAGTAGCAGGCACTAATTCAGCAACCATAGCAACACCCAGGGCTGATACTAATAACTCGCCTAGACTTTGGAATAAATAACTGAAAATCATCCACCAGGAAGAAACCATGCCATTTCCAACATAAAAATAACGGGCAAAATACAGCATTAAAAAGCTCACTGCACACATAGTCATGCCGAATGCAAATTTATAAGGTATGGAAAATACAATATTATGTTGATGTAATTTTCTATAGAAATAAGCTAATACTGGACTCATTAATACAATCCATATTGGATTCAGAGCTTGAAAGCTCTGCGGATCAATAGTGATGCCAAGGAAAGTAGGTATTACATTATTGACAGCGAACAAATTTAATGAAGTAGGCATTTGTTGGTATAAAGTAAAAAATATAACTGCTTCGATCATTAAAACCAAAGCGACTAGCATTCTCATAAAAGAAGCATGGCCTTGTTTGCGCATTAAATAGATATAAATACACACTACGAACAGAGTAATACCCCACAACAAATTTTTGGCAAGCATGACATGTTGTAATAAGTACGCGGATATTCCAGTAAGCATTAAAACACCGGCTACTATTATTCCCCAGTGAAGAACTGTTATTTTACGAAGGTCAGCCTTTGTATTGACATGAGCTATATGTTGTCGTTGATACCAATAATTCACAATACCCAGAATCAAACCGATTGCACTAATCATGTAAGCATAAGAGTAACCATAAGCGCTTGACACTGCTGGTCCGACGAATAATGCAACCATACTGCCCAGATTAATAGCCATATAATAAAGGGTAAAACCACCGTGTAATCGCGGGTCATTGTCATCATAGCATTTGGATAACAAATTCGATGGATTAGCTTTGAACAGCCCATTACCTACACAAATCAAACCTAACGCAAGAAACACATGCTGCTTATCCGTGACCGCGAGAGAAAAATAACCCAGAGCCAGAACAACGAGCCCAAGCACTATGGTTCGTTTGGTGCCAAGAATCCTGTCTCCTAAATATCCACCAATAACCACCATCCCATACACCAGAGCAGAATAAGCACCAAAGGTATAGTAAGACTCTAAATCGCTATAACCCAGGTAGCGAATAAAATAAAGAGTAAGAATTCCCTGAACGGTATAGAATCCGAATCGCTCCCACAATTCCAACATAAAAATCATTTGAAATGCACGAGGTTGCTCACGAAATAAATTCAGCATGAATTTTCATTCCTTAGTAGTAATTTTTTTAACTTAAAGGAAATTCTTCTTTTTTGCAATGCGGATTTAAATTTTAGGGAT
Organism: Legionella sp. PATHC039; assembly: GCF_026191275.1. Classification (NCBI taxonomy): domain Bacteria; kingdom Pseudomonadati; phylum Pseudomonadota; class Gammaproteobacteria; order Legionellales; family Legionellaceae; genus Legionella; species Legionella sp. PATHC039. The sequence continues at coordinate 2,886,477 of NZ_JAPHOP010000001.1, read as the reverse complement.
GTCAGGGTGCTCTATATCTGACTCGCTTTCTCCATCCTTATCATCATTCTCTTTTGCTGATGGTTTTCTGGAACCCAACGTTCTTGGAGAAGGGGGTGGAGATGAAAAATGCTGAAGATCCTCTGGGAGCACTTCCTCTATTTCCTCGTTTTTTTCCGCTCTTACCTTTTCCTTGAGCCTGTCGATATTGACTGATAACCCTACCAGTACATCCTCGGTTGATTCATGTACCGGTTTATACTCCTCTGAATCCGCAGAAATCGGCGTCTCAGCATCTATTGGCGGTAAAACAAACTCATTATCGATTTGCAAAGAATCTTCTATTTTTTCTTCTTCCTCATGACTTAAAGTCGGTTTGTTATCTATATCTTGTGATTCGGCACTCTCACTTGGGGTCGATTTTAATTTATTGTAGAGCCAGATAGCGGTTGCTTTAACTAATGGCGAGCTTACCCTGGCCACGAAATACGCTCCGCCCAAAATGGCTATCCCAGCCAACATTCCTCCACCAACTGGCGGGAAAAATAAAGTCACAGCCAAGGCTGCAATAGTAAGAGCAGATAAAGCAACCGCGACAGTCCTGTCAACAACCTTCATTGTATCTAAATTTTTGATTTGTTGTTCTAATTGCAACTCTTCGTTTTTTAAACCCTGAATTTGTTTTTTCTGCCTGTTATAGTCCTCCTGGACAACTGATATTTCATATAAAATAGCTGCTATCTGTTCTTCATTGTCAGCGCTTTGTAAAAGGGATTCTAAATGCTTGGCTTTATCCTGAATTTTCAGCATTTCATCCTCTTCTCTTATTATCTCCGCTTTTAACTTTTTCCTTTCCCTGCCTAGTTGATAGCGTTCGTAAAGAGTTTTTCCTAATAAAAACGTACCTACACCGAAACTTAGGCCTGCTGCAGCAAAAGCGATATAAGGAGCTGCTACCGGAACTGCCAATGCGGTTATTGTCAATCCTAACAATACTGCGGAATAAAGCCATTTTGCATTATTACTCAAATTAACAGGCACTTCTTCGCCTAGCAAATAAGCTGATAAATAAATAATAGGAATGCGCAGAAAATCAAAACCGGCCATGGCCAAACCACCAAAGGCAAAACCGTGAGCTAAAGATTCTTTGCCCGGGGTATGGGATATACTAGTAATTCGCTCACCAATTTTGACAGCTACGTCACCTGTGTCATCAATCGTTTTTAAAAATTTTGACAGCAAAGGAATCCGTTTTGTTGCTTTTTTTAATAGTGATGCTTTATCTAAAGGAGTCAACGGATATTCAATAGGAACTTGCATCGCCTGTAACAGATGAAGAGTCTTTTCTATTTCAAATTTTCTGAATCTTTCGTCTTTTGTAATTCCCATGATAATGACTCAAGAAAAGTATCGATTTAATTTAAGTATATCAATTCATAATTAAGAAAAGATGACATCGATAATTCTTTCTTGCTAATTAGCCCAGATTTCAACTATATTTCAAATTATAATAAATAAAATAAAACATGATGGCTAAAAAAGCTCTATATTTGGCAGGTGGCGGTGCTCGAGGCGCTTATCAAGCAGGGGTACTCAAGGCAATCGGGCATATTTTACAAACCAAAACGCTACCTTTTGACTTGGTAAGTGGTGTCAGCGTAGGAAGCGTCAATGCGGCCGTACTTGCTGAAAATGCCAATGATTTTCCTGCTGCCCTGGATAAACTCGAAGCCATTTGGGGTGAAATTCATTGTCAGCAAATCTACAAGGCAAGTAATTACGAATTGAGTAAATCCGTAATGCGTAATTTAAGCACCTTGATTATCAAACAGCGTCAATCAGGGCATTTGCTTGATACAACACCATTACGGCAATTTCTGGAAGAAAATATTGACTTCACACGAATTGAACAAAATATTCAAGAAGGATACCTCGATACTTTCGAAGTCTTAAGCGCCTGTTATGAAACACATCAAACCATCTCCTTTTATGCCCATAATCATTCAGAATTTGAAGATTGGAATTATCCCCGTCATAGCAGCCAACGCGCGGTAATCAACGCCCAGCATATTCTGGCATCAAGTGCCTTACCACTATTCTTCCCCCCTGTTAGTCTCAATGGATTCCATTATGGCGATGGAAGCATAGGTTTGGTCGCCCCCCTTCGTGGAGCTATTCGTTTTCAAGTAGATAGAATTCTCATTTTAGGTACTCGAGAATTACCAGAGTTTACTGACCCAGAAACCTTACGTAATGGTGAAATTGCTTTCGCTCATATTTTGGGCAACATGATGAATGGTCTTTTCTTAGACAACCTGGATAGGGATATTGAAATGGTCAATCGTATGAATGAAATAGCTACTCTACTATCCATGTGGAAAAAACGACGCTCTCCCTGGAGACCCATCTCAACTTTGCATTTACGTCCAAGTCGAGCAATGGCGTCAGTAGCCCAAAGCCATTACACCAGCATGCCAGTATTGCTTCGATTTTTATTAAATATTATGGGGGCCACCAGTCACTCCGGTGATCTGCTTAGCTTTTTACTCTTTGAAAAAGAATTCACTCGCGAATTACTGGAATTAGGCTACCAGGACACCATTGCAGCAGCCGCAGAAGTGAGCGCTTTTTTTAGTTAGCCAGAGTTTGGTTGCAAAAGCACATCTAGCTGTTATGCAAGCTTCCAATTTAAAAAGATCGCAGGTGTTCTAATATTTTTTGGGTAGAAGGCATAACTTTGTTCCATATAAAGAATGCTTCGGCAGCTTGCTCTACTAACATACCTAATCCATCAACTGCTTCGCACCCTCCATTACGAGCATATTGAACAAAGGCGGTGCTTGTTTTTTGATTATAAGCCAAATCATAACAAAATGGTTTATGGGATAACACTTCTTCAGGTAATACAATGGCCTGATCTGACAAACTCGCAGAAGTGGCATTGATGATTAAATCAAAGGACTCCGATAATTCATCTAAACTTTTGACATTGATTTGAGGAAATTGACGCTGTAATTCTTCTGCCTTTTCCAAAGTCCGATTAGCAACAATTAATTGTAACGGTTTCGCTTCCAATAAAGGAAAAATAATTCCTCTTGCAGCTCCGCCAGCCCCCAGAATCAGAATTTTTTTATCCTTTAACTCAAGAAATCGAGATAAATCACGTATTAACCCAATACCATCGGTATTATCAGCATGTAATTGATTTTCCTTCATCCATAGGGTGTTTGCTGCTCCAGCCAGGGAGCATCTTTGCGTGCGTACTTTTGCTAATTCATAAGCGCGTTGTTTATAAGGTAAAGTGACATTAAGCCCTTTGCCATACTGGATAAAAAAATCGGAGATTTGTTGTTCAAACTTGACATCATCACCCAGGATTTTTTCATAAATCAATTCAATTTGAGTTTGTTGGGCAAACATTTGATGAATGACAGGAGACAAACTATGTGCAATTGGATTACCTATCACTGCAAAATGATGAAGCACGAAAACTCCTTTATCCTATAGGTTTCATTGGTTTTCCTAATTATAAACTGTTCTCACGCAACAAGTACATCAATCCATGTTGTTCTTATATCGCGCCCCGATGCTCAAGCTGAAAAATTAATTTATGAATTTTGTAAGTTTTGTTTGCGCAAATAAAAGGATAAAAATCGTTTAAATCGTGCTGAATCTGCCTATAGCAAAATCCAGCACACTTTAATTCATCCTATTTTTCCTCAACAATCAGACTCTTATCTACAACCTCGCGCAAATCCCGTGACAAATCCAGTTTTGTAAGCTGCTCCAACTGGTTCTGTATTAACTTTTGTCTTGGTTCACCATAACTTCGCCAGCGAGTAAAGGGGGTAGCCAAGCGCGCGGCGATTTGAGGATTTAGTTTGTCCAGTTTAATCAATACCTCACTTAAAAAGACATATCCGCTGCCATCCAACGCATGGAAGTTTCTGGGGTTAGCCATACAAAAAGCGCCAACCAGCGCCCGAACTTTATTCGGATTTTTAATACAAAAAGCAGGATGTTGGGTTAGTTTTTTGACATGATCTAAGGTACCTGGTAACTCACATGCCGCTTGCATCGCAAACCACTTATCCAGTACCAATTCATTATGAGACCATTGTTTATAAAATCCTTCTATGGCTTCGTTTCGGTGAGATTCCCTGGAGCAATTGACTAGTAAGCTGCAACTGGCAATTTGATCCGTCATGGTACGAGAAGTCTTGAATTGTTCTCGGCATAATTCTAAAGCATCTGATTCTTTCGATTTCATCATCAACCATAAACAAACATTTCTTAATTTTCTGCGTCCATAAGCTTGGCCATGCATGCGATGATCTTCTACTTCCCATAATTCTTTATAAAAATCAGACGCCTTGGTGTATAAGCCCAATCCTAATTGTTGACGGAAATAATCTCGCACCGATTCAACCTTGCTGACATCAACCAATTTCATGGTAGCTGCCACTTCTTCAAATCCTGGAGGTGTCAACAACTCTGCCCTGAGATCCATATTAAGAGATTCATCAAGCAGAACATGCTGAAAGGCAGCAACAAGAGTTTTAGAGACTTGCCATTCACTGGCTGGCAATTTCAAGTTTTCATTGAGACAGTTAAGAACCAGGCGTTGTGCCGCATCCCACTTGGAATATCCATCCGTTTCATAACGCAATAAAAATAACAAGTCATCCTGATCCAGATCATCATAAATTTTCACAGGAGCTGAGAATTCTCTTAATAGCGAGACAACAGGCTTTTCATTTAGCCCAGAAAAAATAAAGCGTTGCTCCGTTTCCTTTAACTCCAGAAGCTCTTTTTCTATGGGAATCATTTCCCCTTTCAAATCAAATAATGCAATGCGAACCGGGATATGAAATGGCTTTTTCTCATGGCACTCAGGCGTAGGAGGACAATTTTGTTTCATGGTAATTTCCAATCGTCCTTCTGAAAAATGGCTGAGAACGCGCACTTCAGGTGTCCCTGCCTGGCTATACCAGAGTTTGAATTGCGTTAAGTCAATTCCGTTGGCATCTTCCATGGCAGCAACAAAATCATCAATGGTTACGGCATGGCCATCATGGCGTTTGAAATAAAGATCCATGCCTCTTCGAAACCTCTCCTTGCCTAACAAAGTATGTTGCATTCGAATCACTTCTGCTCCTTTGTTATATACTGTCGCCGTATAAAAATTATTAATTTCCTGATAGGATTCCGGCCTTACTGGATGCGCCATGCTCCCGGCGTCCTCGGGAAACTGAGCACTGCGCAATACTTTAACGTCCATAATCCGATTAACATCACGAGAATTCATATCCCGAGAAAACTCCTGATCCCGGAATACAGTCAATCCCTCTTTTAAACTTAACTGGAACCAATCGCGACAAGTCACACGATTCCCTGTCCAGTTATGGAAATACTCATGGCCTACTACACCTTCAACATCCGCGAAATCTTGATCAGTGGCGGTTTCAGGGCGAGCGAGGATGTATTTGGAATTAAATATATTCAATCCTTTGTTTTCCATTGCTCCCATATTGAAATCGCTCACCGCAACTATCATATAAATATCTAAATCGTACTCACGGCCATAAACCTCTTCATCCCATTTCATGGCTTTTTTTAGTGACTCCATGGCATGAGAGCACTTGTCTTCATTCCCCGGCTCTACATAAATCCGTAAATCAACAGCCCTGCCAGAGCAAGTAACGAAACTATCTCTAACGCAAGCTAAATTACCCGCTACCAAAGCGAATAAATAAGAGGGCTTCTTGAAAGGATCCTCCCAAATCACCCAATGACGTCCATCCGCTGTTTCTCCGGTATCGATTAAATTACCGTTAGACAATAAAATCGGATATTGCTTTTTATCTGCAGTAATTCGTGTAGTAAAAGTTGCCAAAACATCGGGTCTATCAAGATAATAGGTAATTCGTCTGAAACCTTCTGCTTCGCATTGAGTACAGAATAAATGGTTAGAACGATAAAGTCCTGATAATTGAGTATTTTCTTGAGGTTTAATGCGAGTCACAATATTAAGTACTATTTCATCCGGGCATTCCTCTATAATAAGAGCATCTTTCGTCAACACATACTTCTCATGTTCTAACGGTCGCCCATTTAAATGCAAAGCAATTAATTCCAGCTCTTCGCCATACAAATGCAAAGCGCCATCCTTTTGACGTGTTAACTTAAGAGTGCTGTTCACTAGAGCATGGTCATCATACAAATCAAAATTCAATTCCACAGTCTCAACTGTAAAAGAAGGCGGTTGATAATTCTTCAAATAAATGGTCGTGTCTGGCATAGTCATTGCTTCCTATAAAAAAACGAATAAGTTTATTGATTTATGTATTAAATTAAGTGGTTAGTCTACTATACTATGAATTAAAAGAAGTAATTTTTGTTTTTATACAGGAAAGTGTAAAAAAAGAATCACATTATATCCTTCTCAGGGTTAAGTAAAAGGGGATGGCGCATGAATACACAAGATTTTTTAGCGGGTTATACCAAACGATTTGTTGATAACAAAGAAGAAGACATGAGTTTGGATGAATATCTGGAGTTGTGCAAAACGGACCCGACAGCATATGCCAACCCAGCAGAACGTTTGCTTATGGCGATAGGCGAGCCTGAATTGATCGATACCCGACATGATCCGGTTCTATCACGAATTTTCTCAAATAAAATAATACATCATTATGATGTTTTTAAAGATTTTTATGGAATGGAAGAACCCATTGAGCAAATCGTTGGCTTTTTGAAGCATGCTGCGCAAGGGTTAGAGGAAACAAAACAGGTTTTATATCTTTTGGGGCCTGTTGGCGGTGGTAAATCCTCCATTGCAGAAAAATTGAAAGATTTAATGGAAAGAGTCCCTTTTTATGCAATCAAAGGTTCTCCTGTCTTTGAATCTCCACTATCATTATTTAACCCCTTGGAAGATGGTGAATTACTTAGAGAACGTTTTGGTATCCCAACACGCTACCTACGCTATTTAATGTCCCCCTGGGCAGTCAAGCGATTACAGGAATACAATGGCGACATCAGCAAATTCCGGGTTATTAAAGTCAAGCCTTCTCGACTCAAGCAAATTGCCATCGCAAAAACAGAACCTGGCGATGAAAACAATCAAGACATTTCTTCTCTGGTTGGTAAAGTCGATATACGTAAATTGGAAGAATTTTCTCAAGATGATCCTGATGCTTACAGCTACTCTGGAGGCTTGTGTCGAGCCAACCGCGGGCTTTTGGAGTTCGTTGAAATGTTTAAGGCACCGATCAAGGTCCTTCATCCTTTGCTGACCGCAACGCAAGAAGGGAATTACAATGCCACAGAAGGGCTTTCAGCTATTCCTTTTGAAGGAATTATACTAGCCCACTCCAATGAATCAGAATGGCAATCATTTAGAAACAATAAAAATAACGAGGCATTTATAGACCGAATCAACATAGTCAAAGTGCCTTATTGCCTGCGTGTTTCTGAAGAAATCAAAATCTACCAAAAACTAATCCATAACAGTTCTTTAGCCAATGCCCCTTGCGCACCTGGTACACTGGATATGCTAGCCCAGTTTTCTGTATTAACCCGTTTAAAAGAGCCACAAAACTCCAGTATTTACTCCAAAATGCGCGTGTATAATGGAGAGAGTTTGAAAGATACCGATCCCAAGGCAAAATCGTATCAGGAGTATAGAGATTTCGCAGGGGTTGACGAAGGGATGAGCGGAATATCCACGCGGTTTGCCTTCAAAATCCTTTCAAAAGTATTCAATTTTGATCATACTGAAGTGGCAGCGAACCCGGTTCATTTAATGTATGTGCTGGAACGCCAAATCGAGCAGGAACAATTTCCTCAAGAGCTACATGAAACCTACTTGAACTTCATTAAAGAATACTTGGCAACCAAATACGTCGATTTTATAGGCAAGGAAATTCAAACCGCTTACCTGGAATCCTATTCTGAGTATGGGCAGAACATATTTGACCGTTACATTACCTATGCTGATTTCTGGATTCAAGATCAGGATTATCGTGATCCGGATACTGGCGAGATATTTGACAGGGCCTTATTAAACCTGGAACTGGAGAAAATCGAAAAACCGGCAGGGATCTCCAATCCTAAAGACTTCCGTAATGAAGTAGTCAATTTCGTACTGCGCGCTCGGGCAAATAACCGAGGAAAAAACCCTGTATGGAATAGCTATGAAAAACTAAAATCAGTGATTGAGAAAAAAATGTTTACCAATACGGAAGATTTGTTACCCGTTATTTCTTTCAATGCCAAAGCATCTGAGGAAGATAAGAAAAAACACGAAGAGTTTATCTCTCGAATGGTAGAAAAAGGCTACACACGAAAACAAGTTCGCTTACTTTGTGAATGGTATTTGAGAGTAAGGAAGTCACAATAATAGGTAGGATCATTCATAACTCGATAGGTTATGAAATACAGTCAGGGTTAATAAGTATCTATCTGAAAAGATCAAGTAGAATCCTAAATTCAGATACTACTTACAACCTGGCTAACAAAAAACTGACCTGCAGAAGATGTGGAGCTAACAATTATGTCGCAATTAATTGATAGACGACAAAATGCTGGAAAAAAAAGCACGGTTAATCGCCAACGTTTTTTACGCCGCTATAAAAGCCAAATTAAAAAAGCAGTTTCTGAGGCTGTCGGAAAACGGAGTATCACTGAAATTGATCAGGGCGAACAAATTACCATACCAGCTAAAGACATTTATGAACCTCAATTCCATAGAGGCCATGGTGGCCATATAGAACGTGTACTACCAGGAAATGATAATTTTATCGCCGGAGATCGGGTAAAAAGACCCAGTGGCGGTGGTGCTGGAGGAGCTGGAGGTAACGCCAGCGATAGTGGAGAAGGCGAAGATAATTTTGTTTTTGAATTATCTCGAGAAGAGTTTTTGGAACTCTATTTTGAAGATCTGGAACTACCCGATTTGGTAAAAAAAGAACTAGCAAGAATTAGCACTTATAAAACAGTAAGAGCTGGCGTAACCACCAGTGGAATACCTAACAACATTAATGTCCTTCGCTCAATGAAACAAGCGACAGGACGCCGTGTCGCTTTAGCCTCCCCCTATAAAAGGAGATTAAAGGAAGCAGAAGAAGAGCTTGAACGGCTGAAACAATTAGCCAATCCAGACAAAATAGACTTATTGAAACTTGAAAGAGACATTGAATTTTTCAAAAAAAAGATACAAACTGTACCATTTATAGACACAATCGATCTGCGTTATAATCACCGTGTGCGTGTGCCTTCACCATCTACACAAGCAGTGATGTTTTGCGTAATGGACGTATCAGGTTCCATGGATGAAGCAAAAAAAGACATAGCAAAACGCTTTTTCATCCTACTCTATATGTTTCTTACCAAAAATTACGAAAAAATTGAATTGGTTTTTATTCGCCATCACACCTCAGCCAAAGAAGTTAATGAAGAGGAATTTTTTTATTCGCGCGAGACTGGCGGGACTGTTGTTTCCAGTGCCCTGGAGTTATTAAACACCATCATCGAGGCACGCTACCCTCCTCAAGCCTGGAATATTTATGTTGCCCAAGCATCAGATGGCGATAATTGGAATGCCGACTCTCCTTATTGTCAGGAGGTGCTGCAGGAAAAAATTATGCCTTTATTGCAATATTTTGCCTATATTGAAATTATGCCCCGTCATCATCAAAGTTTGTGGGAAGTATATCAACAAGTAAAAGAACGTTATCCTAATTTTGCCATGGAAAATATTGATAATGTTGCCGATATTTATCCGGTATTTCGCGAATTATTTAAAAGGAAAACGGTATGAGAAAAAAGCCTCTATCAACTGGTGCAGAATGGACTTTCGAGTTAATACAGGCCTATGATCGCGAAATTGCACGCATCGCCAAAAGCTTTAATTTGGATACCTATCCAAACCAAATTGAAATCATTACCGCTGAACAAATGATGGATGCCTATTCTTCGGTGGGTATGCCTATCGGTTACCACCATTGGTCTTTTGGAAAACATTTTGTCAGTGTTGAGAAAAGCTACAAAAGAGGACAAATGGGCTTGGCCTATGAGCTTGTAATTAATTCCAATCCCTGTATTTCTTATTTAATGGAAGAAAATACCATGGCTATGCAAGCCTTGGTTATCGCTCACGCATGCTATGGCCACAATTCTTTTTTTAAGAACAATTACTTATTTAAAATGTGGACTTCTGCGGATGCTATTATTGACTATCTGGTATTCGCCAAAAAATACATCAGCGATTGTGAGGAACGCTACGGAATAGATGCGGTAGAACCAGTGCTTGATGCTTGCCATGCCCTTATGAATTACGGGGTTGATCGGTACAAACATCCCACACCCTTATCTATCCAGGAAGAAAAAATTCGACAGCAAAACCGTGAAATCTACATGCAATCGCAAGTTAATGAGCTGTGGAGAACGATACCTTTCAGTAAGCAAATCGATAAAAACGGACAAAAAAAACGCTTTCCAGAAGAGCCTCAGGAAAATATTCTCTATTTTATAGAAAAAAATGCCCCTTTATTAGAGCCTTGGCAGAGAGAAATAGTGCGTATAGTAAGAAAACTGGCCCAATATTTTTATCCTCAGGGACAAACTAAAGTGATGAATGAAGGGTGGGCCTGCTTTTGGCATTATACTATTTTGCATGCTTTGTATGACGAAGGTTTAGTGACTGATGAATTTATGCTGGAAATACTGCAAAGTCATACCAATGTCATCATGCAACCAGCCTATAATAGCCCTTATTACAATGGTATTAATCCATACACCCTTGGCTACCACATGATGCAAGACATCAAACGAATTTGTGAAAACCCAACGGACGAAGACAAAAAGTGGTTTCCCTACCTCGCGAATACCGATTGGCTCACAAGCCTTGATACGGCGATGCGCAACTACAAAGATGAAAGTTTTATCGCTCAATACCTGTCACCAAAACTTATACGAGATTTAAAACTGTTCCATATTGTTGATGACGACCGAAACTCCGAATTATACATCAATGCCATTCACGACGAATGGGGATATCAGCAAATCAGAGAAGCATTATCCAGACAATACAATCTGGGTTATCTGGAGCCTGATATCCAAGTCTACTCCGTTGATTTGCAAGGAGATCGTTCTTTGACTTTAAGGTACTCCCAACAAAACAGAGCACCACTTGGAAGCTCAACTAATGAAGTATTAAAGCACTTACATTATTTATGGCAATTTCCGGTCATATTGCAGGCAATAGATGGGGAAAATAAGATCACTGAGGAATTTAGTTGTCCGCCTCGAAATACAAATAAAACAGGGGAAACTAATTAGACCTCTTGCATGACCTGATTCAAAATAGCTATTTATTAGCTTCCTATCATGTACAAGGGTACATATCTATCCTTTTTCTTCTCTATATCTCGCCCGTGATTTCCTGCGAACTGCCTAATCCTGGCCTACCTATTCCTACTCTTATTGCCTCCTTCGGCAGCAGTTAATTTGAAGCAATTTCTAAGCTTTTTATTTATTTGGCAGAAAAATTCAATATTTAATTAGCATGCTAGCATTGGCACCACATCCATTATGTAAAAAATAATCTAGGCTGTTAAGAACAATATTTTGATGACTCCCTGGAGTGCTGTGTTGCACCTTTCTTATTTTCATATGGTTTCTTTATCATCGATTTATGCTCAACTTGCCTGACGTCCTTGTCTCGCATTGTTTTTTACTTGGCTAATGCAGATAAATAATCCAGAACACAATACATTTTTTTATTAAGTTCAGTAAAATCAATAGATAGCAATTGTAATACATCCTGAATATAATTTCCTGGCTTTAGATCATTAGGGCAGTTTATAATCATATTTTGTACCAACTCTTTAGTCATTTCCATATGAAATTGAAGTGCGTACACTCGATCACCATATCGAATTGCTTGTCGTGGACATCCGTTGCTTGCGGCTAATAATATAGCGCCAGCAGGAATAGCTGGCATGTCATTATGCCAATGCATTACATCAAATATTTTTGGGAAAAAACCAAAAATTGGATCTTGTTCACCTTCGTTTGTGAGCTGCACAGGGAAAATACCTATTTCTTTATTTGGACTAGGTTCTGTTTTAGCACCTAAACTTTCAGCGATTAGTTGTGCACCTAAACAAATGCCCAATACTGTTTTTTTGCTATTGATAGCTTGTCGAATCAAAGCGATTTCGTCTCTCAAATAAGGATATTTATCCAATTCCATTGTACTTTGTGGACCACCCATAATGATAAGAAAGTCTATTTCAGATAGATCCGGTAGCTTTTCTTCCCTATAAGTATGAGTAGAATTAATCTGATATCCTCTTTCAATTGCCCAGTTCACAATAGCGCCTGGATTTTCAAAAGGGGCATGTTGGATAAGCTGTATCTTCATTATACACCTACTTTTATAGCGTTAGCACTCATTAATCGTCTGAGCTCTTCAAGCGACTTGCCTTCTAACGGTTTAAGTGGATGGCGTGGAACACCTGCATTCAATCCTCTAAGAATAAGACCTGCCTTCACTGTAGTTGCCAATCCTCCGTTCACAATAAAACGCAGTAAAGGCAACATTGAATAAAACAATTTGCGGGATTCCTGCAAATTTCCCATTGCCACCGTCTCATATAAGGCTGCTGGTTGCCTATCAATTAAATTCGGAGCAGCGCTACACCAGCCTATCGCACCTGCAGCCAGAGCCTCTAGGGCCAAGATATTACTACCATTATAAAAGGGAATTTCACCGTGACTTTCATAAAAGAGGGTATGCATCCGTTGAATATCGCCAGAGCTCTCCTTTATCATGGTAATATTATCTATTTCTCGTGCCAACTTGAGTAACAAAGATGGAGACATATCCAAACCACTATTAGAGGGATTATTGTAAGCCATTATTGGTAAAGAAGTTTTTTCTGCAATCGCTGCAAAATAATCAAATATTTCTTGTTCGCTTAATTTCCAATAGGAAATAGGAATAATCATGAGAGCATCAGCACCTATTTTTTCAGCATATTGGGCTTTACGGATTGCAGCAGATGTTGTTAGCTCACTTATTCCAATAATGACAGGAGTATGTTTTGCGGCTTTCTGAACACCCTTGAGAGCAACAAGTTGCCACTCCTCCTCACTAAGATAAGCACTTTCACCAGCACTTCCCAAAAAACTGATAGCAGAAGGGGCAGTAAAGAGTAAATGCTCTGTCACTTGATCGAAAGCATCTAAATCGAGGCTGTTATCATCTTTCGAAAAGGGAGTAACAGCATAGGCAATGATTCCTTTGGGTGGGTTAAACATTATTGTTATTTCCTATAGCTAGATGACTCTCTTCGCGAATTGCCAGGCAGCCAAGATTTTGCAGCATAGGCGTGTTTTCACAAGCCAGATATTTTGCCGATTTTTGGTTATCTTGATTCACATGGTGATGCCATGCCCAAACAGGGATATAAATTGCATCGCCTTTTTCCCATTCCACACAAGTGTCTTCAATGACACTGTAGCCTTTACCCTCCAATACAAACAATATCGTCTCATAAGTATGGCGATGACGATTTGAACGTCCATCAGGATCTAAGCTTCCAATTGTTATGCTTATAGTATGGGAAGGTAAATCCACGAAGTGTACCGGATGTTTACGCTCTGCTGAATAATTCGTATTTTTGCCATTGCCCTCCACATTTTGGTGCTTTAATTTTTCGGGTAATTCTACAGTAATTGTTGGTGGTGTTTTATCAAAATCTGCAGAATGAAATTTTTTCATGACAGACATGCTATCTCCTCTTATGGTATTAAAGAACTGAAGTATAAAAATAAACTGCTTGCTATTTCTAATACTTTAGACCTATATTGCTATAGGTTAAACTTATGATGAGATTAAACAGATGGAATTACGGCATTTACGCTATTTACTTGCTGTCTATGAACAACGAAATTTTACTAGAGCATCTGAATTATTGTATGTTTCGCAGCCCACCTTATCGCAACAAATACGCGATCTTGAAGATGAACTCGGATGTTTGTTATTTCATCGAGAATACCACCAGCTTATTCCCACTGATGCAGCGGAGATTGCCTGTAACTATGCAAAAGAAGCTCTTGGAGTTGTGCAAGAATTAAAGAATAGCTTACTAGAAATGCAAGGCCTTCGACGCGGGTGTCTAAAACTTGGTGTCATACAAACATTCAATGCTTTTTATCTTTCAGAAATTCTCAGTCAATTCTTGGAAAAATGGCCTGAAATTGACATCGAAGTCGAAGAGCTAGCTAACAACGACATCAGCAAGGCAGTTCTTGCTGGTCGTCTACATTTAGGAATCGGTTTTACTGCTTCTGATAATCGTATGCATAAGCATAAACTCTATGATGAAGATATTTTGATTGCATGCAACACGAGCCATCGTTTGGCACAGTATTCTGAAATAAACATTCAAGAGCTTGCAGATGAAATGTTTTTAACCTTGCCGCAACAATTTACCATTCGTCAATGGGTTGATGAGTTAATGGCGAAGCATCGGACTGTTCCTCGACGAATTATTGAATTTAACACCATCATTGCCATTCTTGGTGCCTTACATAAAATTAATGGTGTTGCCATTCTACCTGCAGTTACTAAACGCGCTTTGCCAAATAAAGGATTACATTTTGCACGCTTGCTACCTGCACTACCAATGCGCAGTGTTAGTTTGCATCGTCTGCCTAGCAGCAATTGTATTCCCTTAGTAAGGGCTTTTGAACAACATTTACTACTAAATTTTAAATAGCTGGAGGTTCTTTTGGTTTTTAATCTAATAAGCCATACCATCCACTGATCAGGTAAATTTAACACCATCTAAGCAGTTGATGTGTATCATTTTCTAAAATAATTAGTTCAAGGGATAATATAGGCAACGTCGCTGAAGGTGTTGCGGGAGGAGTTAGATGCAATGTTTCATCCGAATGGTCAGCCTCTTTTGCATACATGCATCGTTGGTGTTTGTGGTGGGTAAGAACATCAAAACACTGGTTGTATCCAGACGTACTTTTATGGTTTTTAGAGACCTGCTGGGGCGCTGATGGGGCAGCGTATGCCACACAGCTTCATGCAACGTACATTAAAAAATTATGCACCCTTGATTATCATCCTTGTGTTCCGGTTTAACATCTGGTTTGAGTAAATTTTCGAGTGTTGATTTGAGTACGATAAAATCGCTTGTTCTTATTTCGCATAACGCCTTCATGGCGAGTAAATCGCGAGCCGCCCGAGCAAGAAATACACCCGCACGGGACACTGCACCACACAGCCCCAACCCGGCCTTATATATTGCAAACTCACCCCCCAACAACGAATCAGAAGAGAACCAACTTTCAAGCTTCTTAGTTATCCAATTATAAAACTGGCTGGATAACTTGGGTTTTGACTTAAACTTCGGTACAGGGTCAAAAGGCTCGTCCGAGCAGTATTCATAAACGACATGCATAGGAAAAAGCTTTTGCGCGCCGCCCACCCCTTCTCTCCATTGTTTATCAATTGAATCCCAATTGGGATTAGTGCCATTACTCGCATCCACCTGGTCTTGAAGTTCTTTAATAATGGTATTTTTAAAATCAAAATGCTGTTGCGTGATTTTTATTCCGTTGAGTGTATAGGTCACTCCTTCATTTTTCACCTTGCTGTATTGTGCTAATAATTCTTTAACGAGTTCCTCGTTATTCTTGTCTTTAGGAATACACTCAAGAAGCATCGTCCAACCATGCTTATCCAAGGCCCAAAGCATGTATTCAAAAGCACTGATATTCTCGAAAGTTCGACCTGAACAGTCGGTGACTTTTCCTCTTTTAGAGAGTAAAGTGGGGTCATTTATCAGTATCTTTTGAACCGCAGCATCTTCTCGTCGGACTGCCCTGTGCAGAAATGTAGGTATTTTTTTCTCATCCAGTAGGGGCTTGAATAGAGTATGGTTAGCCTTTGAGCTTTGGATAAGATGGGCAAAATCAGGTAACTTTAAATACTGACCAATTTCTGTTTCCCTTATGTCTTTGGGTAATTCATCAAAGGGAAATTCAAATTGTTCTTGCATAATTATTTCTCGGCGCGATTAAAGAGGTTGCCATTATACCATGTCAAATGATCATTTAATATACATATGGATTTGATTATGGACAAATCATCAGGGCACTACATTGTTCATAAATAACAAGCCATCAATTTTTATATGGTTTTTAAATTAAAAATTTACGGCGGAATAAGGGATCAAATAAGCTGAAATGAATTTAACTTTTTTGCTCATAGGTTCTGTCTCTATCCAAGGCATCTCAGACTCTCCTTCTTTTGTTTGAGATACAGATTAACTGTTACCTATGTGTCCGGTCACTTTCGTTACCGATGTCACCACATCAGACCACTATTCAAATTCCTTACGCGCGAAGAGGTGGGGGGAAGATCGAAGTAAGCTTTAAAATCTGTGCATGATATAAGATTACTTTTTTGAATTGTGCCATTAGGCTTGCCCAATTGAATTCCTTGCATTTTTTTGCTGGCAAGTGCTTCCTTGTTTCTGAGACTAATGAGGTCGCATTCTAGTTCAGCAAAGAGTGAAAACAAGGTAATCATGATTTTAGAATTCATATCGTGTTGCCTCATATCCAAGTTTTGCTTGATAGCAATTGCTTGCACTTGTTTTTTCATTAATTCGATCAACAATAGAACTACTCTTCTAATAAATTGTTAATAATTTTGTACTATAATTTGCCATAATTAATCTTTGGAGACAGTGTCATGCCTTTAACTCAAACTCAACGCCTGATTAACACCTATGGCGCTTCACTTAAAAATGGAACAATCTCTAACGAAGAACTGATTAATTTGCTGGCTCCAAACACGTTTACAAAATCAGAAGGTTATGTTGCTCCCAATGCCCCGGTTTCAGACTCCAATCATAGCAAAATGGATGCAATAAAGGATTTTGTATTAACCATCGGCCCAACTTTAGATTCTGAAATACTTCACCAATTAACATCTCGAATGATCGAATTATCGCCACCCGGAGATAGAAACACATTTATGAGAGGCTCTAGTTTGGAAAAAGCTTTTTTAGCTTTTGAAATGGCTCACTACCCAACAAAAGCAGAGGAACATTTCAACTCGACAAGAGTGAGAACAGAATTCCCAGGCGAAAATGATATAAACAATCTTAAAGCAGTTATTTTGAACCCAATCATTGCATTTTTCCAATCGCCTCCCGGAATCGATGAAAAATTAGAAAAACTAATCCAATTATGCACAGATTATAAAGAGCACTTGAAACCATCTCTAACCGAGGACGCTAATAATTTAGTAAATAAAAAACATGCGATTGTTACAAACATGCTAGCCGCTCTCACTGACAGCACAGCCCCAAATAGCGCAACAAAAATTAAAAATATGGAGCAAATACTGACTGAAGAAAACAAAGCAACCTTAAAAGATCGCCGAGATTCATTTAGTGGTGCTAGATTTCTAGAAAGTATCCTGCACATAATAAGTCTGGGTATTTATTCGAAACTGACCAAAGGTACTTTTAAATTTTGGAAAAGCCATGGCGAGGCTCTCTCCGATAACATCGAAGAAGTTAGTAAACAACAACCTGGAACAAAATAAATATCAATCGATATCAATAGCTAACTTAAAAATAATAGCCTCTCAAAAAAATATTTAAGACTCTTGAGAGGCATTAAAATCATTACTCAGAAGCCAGCTCAATAGCGAAAGCTACCGCGAGTTTGGAGAAATTAGTCATATGTTCCAGGTTCAATAAATCCATTTTATCAGAAGAAGTATGGATGTATGGGTTGTGATCAGCAAAACTAGTTTCACATGGGAATGCAGCAGGAATATCTTCTTCATTCCAGGAAGCATGATCACTGCAACCATAACCACATCGTGAATAATCTACTGGTACATGAATATAATGATCAATTAATTTGGCCAAATAATTACTTAAATCTCTATCTGTATAATCAGTAAATACCCACATAGTTGGATCATTGGCATCATTTCGATAACCTGTCATGTCAAATTGTACCACAGCCTTCACTGGAATTGATTGTTCCTGAAAGTGTTGGACTACGTGTTGTGAACCGACCAAACCTCTTTCTTCAGCGGCATACCAAATAAAATAAATGGGGCGCTTAAATGTTGTTTTAGAAGACAAAATAACCCGTGCGGCTTCCATAATGCTCGATGATCCACTTCCATCATCACCAGCTCCAGGCATACGACCATCAAGAGTATCCATATGAGCACCAATAACAATAGCAGGGGCTTTGATGTCTTTGCCAATCACGGTAACCAGGGAAGGTTGTTTATACCACCCTGTTTTTACAAAAAAGGTCGAGGTATCAGTTCGTCCATACTCAACGGCCATCTGTTCAAATTTGGATTTTAACCAATTGGCAGTTTCAACACCCGTATCTTTTGTTGCAGAGCGGTTATAATAAGAAGTCATATGAGTCAGAGTTTGCCATATGTTATCAGAGACAATTTCTTTTAGTGCTGCATTGACTTCTTCTTCATGCTTGATTTCATAAACGTCTTTATGTAATTTGGATACACCAAACGGCTTAACGAGCTTTTTTTGCAGTAACTTTTGAGCAGATTGCTGTTGGTTTGCCGCTAAGGTTCCCGTTAATTTATGACTCACATTCACAAAATGGCCGCAACTGACTTTATCAGCCAGAATAGTCAAAGTTTCTACATCAGATGAAAGTACATCAATAATTTTGAATTCTTTATTCTCGGCCAAAATCTTATGGGGTACGGTTATTTTTGCAGCAAGGCATTGTGGGACTTGCAATTGCTCATGAACAGGCGACGTCGTTGCAAAACTTGAATTACTGGCGAGTATTAATCCTGATGTGATACAGGTCATCCATTGGTTAAAACGCATATCCTCTCCTAAGTTATTTAAATCGTTTTTGATACTACCTTATGAAACGAATATTGCAAATAAACTTTATTGTTGAATTGAAACAAAGACAAAAAATACTTTTTTAATATTAATGCTATTGATAATCATTTTCATTTGATATAAAGTTCTGCATTACGCATCAATGAGCAAATATACTACAATGAATATAAAAAATATACCTATCAAGCCCCAAAAAATCCCTTATTACTTGTTTCTTTTGTTATTAACTGTTGGAGCAAGCCTGATACTCGGCTTTTTAAGCTTTGGAGGCATGTATGCTCTTTGGCCTGTGTTACCCTTAGCTTTTGCTGGTTTTGCGTTATCGGTAGCTTATGAGGGTGAAATTTATTTGCAAAACATAAAAGGCGCTCTTAATAAGCTTTTTAAATTTAACTATCTTAAGAATCACTTTGCGAAAGAGTATTTGCTGAATCATTTTCCAAACACTAACGAAGAAAATTGCCCGCAATTTTTCAAAGATTATAAAAGACAGTTAAAATTATTGGCTGAATTTGGGCACAAAGAACTAAATCAAGACAGCAAAAAAAGAAAGCGGCAAATTGAAAAGACACTATCAGACATGGAAAAGTGGTTTGCCCTGCAATTGTTTTCAGATAAAAACAATCCATCTCCAAACACATCCAAATACGCCAGGGAACTACTTGACTGGCTTGCTTTAAATGATCAAGACGAATGGATAAAACGATGGGAAAAGCGTCATTTTCAATTTCATATTGTTAAAGGATTTAGTGTGGTTGCCGGCCTTTTCATGGGGCTTGGAAGCACCTATCTTATTGTTGAAGCCTTTACAATAATTCCGTTTTTTGCCGCCATTCCATTTACATTTTGGCCCATTATCATCCTTCCCATGGCTATCGTCGCAGGAGCCGCTTATGGAATGCTGACCTACAATGCCGTTACCGACATGATCAACAATAATACTGTTGTCAAATGGTATAATAAAATTCGCAATGACTTAAGCCAAGGTTTAACTGTACGCAATGTATTTATAGCATCCACCGCAGTTTTTCTTGTTGGACTGGCAATGGCCCTAACCATCTGTACTGCTGGAACATGGTGGACGATTGCTACAAATGCCCGCCCTTTATTTGACTGGATGAAAAAAATGCCAAGTTTTATTATGGGAATTATCAATCCCATTATAACTGGCGCCTCTGCTATAGTTTTTAACATACAAAACACGGCTGAATCACTGGATATGGTCGATGAAGCAACTCGTAGTAATAAGAGCGTCTTCCAAAAAATTTACGAAGCAATAAGCAATGGATATCAGCACTTACGTGAAACTGAAAATTGGTTACAAATAGTTAACCCGTTTCGCATTCTTTTAAAACTAACCATTACCCCACTACGAATTCTTTTGTTTCTGGGGCATTTGATCAGCGTTGCAGTCACATCGGATCGTATGCCTGGAGTACCGCAGATTCTTTCCGCACTCGTTGCCATTATTAGCGAAGGCTTTGAAGATGCCCACTATTTTATTGGACATACCCATGAAGACGAACAGGATGAAGAACATGGACACCAAGATCATCACCAATTTGAAAAACTCCTAAAGGAAAGGCTGGATCCTGACTCCGGTCAAGATCATAATATGGATATTCCTACCTGGATATTAAAAACCATTGCTTCACCTATATATGGCTTGGCAGCACTCTGGGATTGTTCTGCCAGTAAGCTAAATCCTCCTCAAGAGAATCATATTAAGAATTTGCCTTCTGGCAAAAAACCTCATGTGTTAAGTCTTGGAGAAGCATGGAATAAACAATGGGGAGTAGCCAAAGAGTTCAATGCTGAATTAAGTACTCATGCCAAACGCCCATCGCAAGAATGGCAAGTGGAACATGCTGTTGCTCAAATCGACAAATTTCAAAGAAAGCATCTCAAAGACATTGTTATCGGTCGCGAATTAGCCGATAAAAAAATCATCGCCCTCAATCATTTAAAGGAAAAAATACGCCATCCTGAAAAAGGAGAAGCATTGAGTGACACTCTGGAGCAGGCTAAAAAGCAACCAGACTACAATCAGCATAGGCTATTTAACCAAAAAGGGGAAAAAACCCGTACACAAGTTTTCATTGAAGAGCTTCCAGAACGAATCAATCTCTCTTCTGGCAAATGATAGAGATTAACATTAGTACCTTAAAAAGCAGTAAGGAGTTCAGTTAATGATACTCCTTACTGAAGATAAAATATAATGCACTCTTAACTCAACAAATTCTTCAGGCCTTCCAGGTGGGATTTGGCCAGTTTTTTTGATTGTTCTTCACAACGCTCCCCGCTTTTACCGAACCATTCCAGGCTCTCTTGCGGCAATTCATCCAAAAATCGGCTTGGAACACAGTCTTGCAGTTCTCCAGCTCGACGTCTCTGCTTCGCTAAAGTAAAACATAACCCCTTCTGGGCACGTGTGATCCCTACATAAGCCAATCTTCTTTCTTCTTCAATTTGATCATCATCGATACTCACTCGGTGGGGTAATAATTCTTCTTCCATCCCGACCAAATAAACAAAAGGAAATTCCAAACCTTTTGAGGCATGCAATGTCATTAATTGGACTACATCACTTGAAGATTCATCGGATTGTTCCAGTATATCGATTAGTATTAATTTATTCACAACATCCATGAGCGATTGTTCAGGTTCCTTATTTAACAAACGATTAACCCATTCTAAAAGCTCCCATACATTATCCATTTTTTTTTGTGCCTTGGCGGGAGAATCACATTGTTCATAAATATAAGCTTCATACCCAATATCTTCCACCATTTGCCTTAAATGCTCCAGAACTGAATCTGAACTGATACGTTTTTTAATGTCTTCCATCCACAATTTGAAATCATGAAAAATCATTCTCTGTTTGTCAGCAACAAACTCAGACAAGGCCAAATGATCGGACCCGTGATATAAACTTATCCCTCTGGACTGAGCATAGCGTCCCAAAGCATCGAGACTGCTCTCTCCTATACCTCGTTTGGGAGTAGTAATTGCTCGCAGAAAGGCAGCATCATCTGCTTCATTACAAAGTAATTTAAGATAGGCAAAAATGTCCCTGACCTCTAACTTGGCAAACCAGGACTGGCCTCCGCTGATATGATAAGGAATACCATGATGTCTTAATACCTTTTCAAATATTCTTGCTTGATGATTTCCTCTGTATAAGATGGCGTAATCGCTATAATTTGTCCGATTACGCAATTTATGACTTATTAAATCAGCGATCACATGTTCCGCCTCATCCTGCTCATCCTTACAGCTGACAACCCTTAATAATTCCCCATGCCCCAAATCACTCCATAATTTTTTTTCAAATAAATGTTGATTATGAGCGATCAGATGGTTGGCAGCATGTAAAATTCGGCTGGTTGATCTGTAATTCTGTTCTAATTTAATAATCTTTAACCGAGGAAAATCTTTTTGTAACTGCGCCAAATTCTCTGGTTTAGCGCCACGCCAGGCATAAATCGATTGATCATCATCACCCACAACCGTAAAGTGGGCACGAACCCCTGCCAATTTTTTTACCAGAAGATACTGGCTAGTGTTTGAATCCTGATATTCATCCACCAACAAATGACGAATTTTATTCTGCCAATATTCCAACACATCAGCATGATCATTCAGTAGATTGACAGGCAACCGAATTAAATCATCAAAGTCCACTGCATTATATGCTTTTAATGCTTCTTGATAGCGTGGATAAATTGTTAACGCCTCGTCACATAAAAGTGTTTGCGGAGGGTTTTGGAGTATTAATTCGGGGTTCAATAAATTATTTTTCCAAAGAGAAATTTGTTGTTGAACTTTGAGGATAAAATCTCTGTCGGTTGCCTTATTAACAGGTAAAAAACCCCGCAAAATTTGCAAACAATCTTCACTATCAAAAATGGAAAATCCTGGTTTCAAATCGCACCGAGAAACATCACGCTTGATGATACTTAGGCCTAATGTATGAAATGTCGCAACCTTTAATCCCCGCCTGCTTAAGGCAGGTAAAAAGGCCGAAACCCTTGCGCGCATTTCATTCGCCGCTTTATTCGTGAAAGTAACGGCGCAGATGGAGTTGGCATTATAACCACATGAATTAATTAAATAACCAATTTTTTGTGTAATAACTCTGGTTTTACCACTCCCAGCCCCGGCAAGCACCAACAAAGGCCCATCAATATATTTTACTGCAGCCATTTGTTGGCTATTCAACATACTTATTCCCGCTCAAAAAAAAGGCATTATCACCCAGGCTTTCTTTTTCACGCAAGAATTAATTGATAGAGCGTTCTACATCAAACTCGTCTTCGTTGTCACAAAGAATATATTCTGGTTTTTTTTCTATTTCTTTAATTTCTTCTATACCAAACAGTAATTTGTCTATTGTTTTAAATAGGGGAAGAAGTAAACTGTTATTTTTCATAATAACTCCTCACAATTTTAAAAAGGGGTTTTTTAAGAATAGTCCATGAAATAAATTTCTCCAGGAAAATTAAAAAAAATTAAAAAATAATTAAGATACGCTGGTTATGGAAACTACTATTCCTCTTGTAAGATTTTCTTCAAAATAACTGAACTCAGAAAAGGCCTGAGATAAACATTTTATGTTAGAATAGGTCTATTTGTGTTATGAGTTTGAAATGAAAGAAGCAGATACCTTACAGCGTTTTATTTTTGAGCATGCGAATATCCGTGGCGAAATCGTTCATATTGAAAAAACATTTCAAAACATCATGAACCAACGTGATTACCCACCCATGGTAAAAAATCTTTTAGGTGAAGCGTTAGTCTCATGTCTACTCCTGGCAAGCAGCATTAAATTTGAAGGAAATTTAAGTCTGCAATTTCAAGGTGATGAAAGATTATCCCTGTTACTCGTTCAATGCGATCATAATTTAAATATAAGGGGCTTTGCAAAATGTGCAGAGGGTCTTGAAATTGCTGATTACGCGACCGCTTTTCTTCAAGGCCGAATGGTCATTACACTCAGTCAAGACAACCAAACTCAAGCCTATCAAAGCCTGATACCTATTCAATCCACGTCCATGAGCGAAAATCTGATGACTTATTTTGCCCAATCAGAACAAATTGCTACTCGTGTGTGGTTAGCTGTCAATGAAGATATGGCTGCAGGTATGCTATTACAACTTATGCCAGGTCAAGATACAATTCAAAGAGAACAATTTTGGGAGTATGCCGTTCAGCTGGGACAAACAGTAACTGAAGATGAATTGCTGACCATAGACAATCAAACACTACTCTATCGTCTTTATCATGAAACGGAGTTAAGAATATTCGAAAGCCGATCTACCCGTTTCCAATGCCGTTGTAATCAGGACAAAATGAAACAGGTCATTAGTGTCCTGGGAGAAGAAGAGGCAACAGATTTAATCAAAGAAAAAGGAAAGATAGAAATCACTTGCGATTTTTGCAATCAAAAATACACTTTTGATTCAATCGATGTGACTCTACTATTTCGCAAATAAAATTAGCCTCTGCCTACTGCATAGTCAAATCGGGTTCTGCCAGAACTCCACAACTTGACTGACTAAACTGGATATACTCTCCTCTCATGGCTTGTAGTACTTGCTGCAAAGTAATAAATTGCTCACTTAATTGCAAGTACAAATTGGCTGTCTGATTTTCCTCAAGCTCTCCGACAGTCAAATAAGCCGCTTGCCCCATGTCAGAAAAATAACTCAAACTCACATGGCGTTTTTTAGCGATACCTGGAAATAAGCCGCAAAACAACAAGCTTTTGTCCCCCACATCCCTTAATAATTCGACTTGTAACTGGCGAGGTTTGCGCATGGATTCAAGAAAATCTAGTGCAACAACGGATTCGATAAGCTTTGTGCCTTGAGAAAAGCGCATCAGCAAAAAAACCAAATAACTTTCCGTGTTTTCATTCAATATCAGTCTGGTAGCTGCTTGCGCTTCATTAACCAGCGCATGCCATTGGCTAATATCAGTGGGATGTAATATTAGTTGTTTCATAAATACCCCCCATATTTACCTCTTACTATTAGTCTAGCAAACAAATACCAATTGTTTTCTATGACTAATATAATAATTCCTAATGTATTTTTATGATTAAATCAAGGATTTCTTATCTTGGGGCAGATAAATCCTAAGAAAACCAACACTTAATTTAAGATTAATATGGTATTTGCCGAAAACGATTAAGTGCCAAGCCTTCATGAAATTCGCTTCATTTCAAATGAAGGCTTTTTAATATGATCTTCTTGCAAATGGCGCTAGATGCTAGATATTGAGCTTTTTCCATTCTGACCAGGTACCTGAATATCCCATGAGGGATTGGCGAGCAAATTCATAAAAATGAATCAAAAATTGCAGTCTTTGCTCATAATAAGGAGTCAACTCAGGGATTTCACGATTCGTCACCATCAAATTATAAAAAGGCGGAATGGAGGCTTGGCGTGCGATGATTTCTTCAAAGCTAACCTTGTCTGCATTCTTTAACATATCAAACATGGAAAAAACGGTCGTCGTACGGCCTTTCCCGCCCCTGCAGTGGACATGATACCATGTGTCTTCTGGATTATTTTTTATCAGTGCGACAAGCGCATCCACTTCAGAATCTAAAGGAGCCCGGTGATCGGATATGAATATGCGATAATAATCAAATCCTTTTTTATATACATAATATTCTTCATTTTTTACAGTGCTCACTACCATCGATTTGCCTTGAGAATATTGTTTGGCTACATATTGGGGCACAGTTAAAACACCGTTAACAATTTTTCTGGATCTTAAGCCGGTTAACCAGTTTTCCTGGTCCAAAGTACTCTGACTATTTGACTTGCCCAAATTTATCCAGTTATAGACGCTAACTAAAGTAATCGCTCTGCCATTTAGATACCCATGACTCTCCTGGCGAAGATCGAGCACTATGACTTTTTTTGTTTCAGCCCCCATTTTTCTGGAAATGGACTCAGCAATAGCCTCCCAACCCTTTTCGCTTGGTTGCTCGCTTCCTGACAAATGAAATTTATTAATCCCTGTGATATTGCCACCGTAAACATCCGCAATTGATGCAACCTCTCTATATCTAATGACGGGTGAAAATTGGGTTTTACTATCCTGGACAATACATGGATTTTCAATAGTTGAATCACAAACACCGGAGGATGCCAATTTAGAGGCATAACTTTGAGTTGATAATAATATCAGCATTACCACTTTAAATCCTTTAAAGCTCATAATAAATCCTTTTTAAATCCCTAAAGATGAACCGCAGCATTCTATGTAAAAGATTTTTATTATTCAAGACGCATTACCATTTCAGAAATAAAATCACAATCATTAATACGTTACTACCAAATAATTCTATACTTTATTCAACTGTCCAAATAAACCTATGTCAGTTGAGGATAAACCATGAAATATCGGAAATTGGGAAAGGTGGGACCTGATGTCTCAGCATTGGGCTTTGGGTGCATGGGATTATCAGAGTTTTATGGCAAACCTGCTCGCCTTGATGATGCAGTCAAAATTATTCGTAATGCGCATGACCAATACCAAGTTAATTTCTTTGATACAGCTGATATTTATGGAAAAGGTAAAAATGCATAAAGAAGTATGGTATGAAATGAATTCATGCGATCAGCAAGGTATTGTTCTACATACTTATTCGCCTGACATTGATTTAGGCGATCCTGAATTGATTGTCGATGCCCTTTTTGGCGTAGGGTTGTATGGTCATGTTCGCCCGGAAATAGCTTCGCTTCTTCAACGCCTCCAACAGTTCACTGTACCCATCCTGGCTATCGAAGTGCCTACAGGCATCAATGCCAGCACAGGAGAAATAGCAGGTAATGCCTTGGCTGCAACCGCGACTACTACCTTCTTGTGTATGAAATTAGGCTTATTAATAAATGATGGAAAAATTTATAGTGGAGAAAGAGCATTCGATGATTTACTGGCACCTGAAGAAATTTATCAACAAGTCAAAGGCATAGAAGAATCAAGCTTGCTTGATAGTTCTACTTGCTTCTCCAAAAAAATTTGGTATCGCAATAAAACTCAAAAAGGCTGGCAGTTGAGCATCAATTAAAGAGTAGATATTCTTTAATGAGCGATTAGTGTATAATGTTAAATCTATGAACAATTGTCAGTTATTACCTTAAATTATTAAATCTCGCTATTCCCCAACTAAAGGTTTTTTATGATTGAAAAAATTCGCAATATTGCCATTATTGCCCACGTTGACCATGGCAAAACTACTCTTGTTGACAAGCTCTTGCAACAAACTGGAACGCTCAATGAGAGAGCTCCAAAAGTTGAACGTGTGATGGACTCCAATGCACTTGAAAAAGAGCGTGGAATTACTATCTTAGCCAAAAACACTTGCGTTTATTGGAAAGGTTATCAAATTAATATTGTAGATACCCCAGGGCATGCGGATTTTGGCGGCGAAGTGGAACGCATTCTTTCTATGGTTGACAGCGTTTTATTGCTGGTCGATGCAGTTGACGGCCCCATGCCACAAACCCGCTTTGTCACCCAGAAAGCATTTGCCCGTGGCTTAAACCCTATAGTCGTGATCAATAAAATTGACCGTCCCGGAGCAAGACCTGATTGGGTCATGGATCAGGTGTTTGACTTGTTTGATAACTTAGGTGCCAATGACACCCAACTAGACTTTCCTGTAGTTTATACCTCCGCTTTAAATGGCTATGCCAAACTTAATTTGGAAGACAATGCAACAGATATGTCTGCCCTACTGCAAACAATCGTAGATAAAGTCACACCACCTTGTGTCGATGCCAATGGTCCGTTTCAAATGCAAATCAGCTCTCTCGACTATTCTTCTTATGTTGGCACCATAGGCATTGGCCGGATTACACGTGGGCAAATTAAGGCAAAATCTCCTGTAAAAATTATTGATAAAGACGGTAATATGCGCAACGGACGACTACTCCAGTTACTGGGATTCAAAGGGCTGGAACGCGTTGAAGTCGAGGAGGCCAGTGCCGGTGATATTATCGCGATAACCGGAATTGAGAGCCTGAATATATCCGACACGATTTGCGATCCCAATCAGGTGGAGGCATTGCCAGCACTTTTGGTAGATGAACCTACAATCAGCATGACTTTTCAGGTTAATGATTCACCGCTGGCCGGCCAAGAAGGTAAATACGTCACATCAAGAAAAATTCGTGAGCGCTTAAATACAGAATTACTGCATAATGTGGCGCTTCGCGTAGAGGACTGCGATGACCCTGACAAATTCAGAGTTTCTGGTCGCGGGGAATTACACTTGTCGATTCTTATCGAAACGATGCGCCGCGAAGGCTATGAATTGGCAATAAGCAAACCGGAAGTGATTATTCGCGAGGTAGATGGTGAACAACAGGAGCCTTATGAACACCTGACAGTTGATGTTGAGGAAAACCATCAAGGTACCATTATGGAAAAATTGGGCGAACGCCGAGGTGAAATGCAAAATATGGTTCCTGATGGCAAAGGCAGAGTACGTTTGGATTACATCATCCCGACTCGCGGATTAATCGGTTTTCACAATGAATTTTTATCCAGCACTTCAGGTACCGGATTAATGTATCATGTCTTTGATCACTACGGCCCGTTGATTAAAGGACGCATAGGGAAGCGTCTCAATGGCGTCATGATAGCTAATTGTCCAGGCACTGCCCGGGCTTTTGCCTTGTTCAATTTACAAGAACGTGGAAGATTATTTTTAGAGCCTCAATCAGTCTGCTATGAAGGAATGATTGTAGGTATCCATGCCAGAGATAACGACCTAGTTGTTAATGTCACCAAAGAAAAACAATTAACAAACATTAGGGCATCAGGTTCGGATGAAAATATCATCCTGACTCCTCCAGTCAAATTATCTCTTGAGCAAGCGCTGGAATTTATCGATGATGATGAGTTAGTTGAGGTTACCCCGTTATCTATTCGTTTACGTAAAAAATTTCTCAAGGAACACGATAGAAAAAAAGCCTCTCGTACCGCCACAAGTGAAGAATAACACATTATGAAACAAAAATTTAAACGAGCCATCTTGTATGCCCGTCAACACAGAGCGAATCAGGAAGTCAATGAAAGCTTGCATCGACTGGTTGACTTTTTAAGCACGCAAGACATAGAAATCTTTCAGGACTCAGATACTGCGGCCAGTTTTGAATTAAAGGCCCCTGTTTTACCTAGAGAAAAGATGGGGGCAAAACACGACTTGATTATTGTCGTGGGTGGTGATGGCAGTTTACTTTCTGCCTCGCGTATGGCTATAAAAGTTAATACACCGGTCATCGGCATTAACAGGGGGAGACTAGGTTTTTTAACGGATATTTTACCCCAAGACATTGAGTCCCATTTAGGCCCTGTGCTTAATGGACAATATAATGAAGAAGAACGCTTCTTATTACATACTAAAATATATAACAAGGAAAACAGTTATTTTGAAGGTGACGCACTCAATGATGTCGTATTAGGCAGAGGAAGTGAAACGCATTTGATAGAATTTGACGTTTACATCAATCAGCAGCTGGTTAGCCATTATCGTTCAGATGGAATGATTTTATCCACTCCAACTGGCTCAACAGCCTATGCTTTGTCTGCAGGAGGACCGATAATGCATCCTCAACTCAATGCCATCGTCCTGGTACCCATGTTTTCACACAGCCTAAGTTCCCGACCACTCGTTATCGATGGGGAAGCAGAAATTGAATTGTATATCAGCAAATCAAATGAAACCGATTTGCGTATCAGTTGTGATGGTCACGAATCCCGTGTCGTTAAACCGGGACAGAAAGTAGCAGTCAAAAAAAATGGTAATCGATTGCGTTTGTTACACCCTCTTGATTATCATTATTATGATACATTACGAAGCAAACTTGGTTGGGAATCAAAGCATCAGGGATAAAACATGCTCACGACATTGCGCATTGAACATTTTGCTATTGTTAAACAACTGGAACTCGATTTTACACAAGGCATGACTACCTTTACAGGCGAAACAGGCGCTGGAAAATCCATCATGATTGACGCCTTACTGTTAGCCTTGGGTGAAAAAGCTGATACTTCCGTAGTCCGCCCCGGTGAAGAAAAATGTGATATCACAGCCGGATTTTGTTTCGATGAATCATCAGAACTCGCTCAATGGTTAGCTGAGCACGATATTTCTTGTCATGATGGAGAAATCTATCTAAGGCGCATTATTTACTCAGAAGGCCGCTCCAAATCTTATATTAATGGCCAACCTTTCCCTTTACAAAAAATAAAGGAGTTAAGTGAAAAACTGGTACACATCCATGGGCAACACCAGCATCAAACACTCATGCAACATGTGACACATAGACAACAACTTGATCGCTATGCCAATAACCACCTCTTGTTAAATGATGTCAATACACTCTATAAACAACATCAACAAATAGTACACGAAATAAATGCATTACAAAGTCAGGAGCAACAAGCAGACCGAATTAAATTATTGCAATTTCAAATTGATGAATTACAAACGCTGGGTATTCGGGAAGGTGAAGTTGAAGCCTTACATCAAGAGCATCAAATTTTACATCATGCCAGAGAGTATCTGCAGTTAAGTCAACAGATCAATGAGCTATTGAATAGTGATGATCAACCGAATATTTGCTCTGGTTTAAACCAGATTTTTCAACTCATCCAGCAACTCCCTCAAGAACAACCGCAAATAAAAAACACAGCTGAGTTAATTAATTCAGCCCTAATTCAATGTGAAGAAGCAATCACTGAAATGCAGCAATTCGCAGATAAAATTCAGCTGGATCCGGAAAGATTGCAAGAAGTAGAAGCCCGAATCAGTTCTATTCATCAACTAGCCAGGAAGTACCATCTTGATAGCAAATCGCTTCAAGAGCATGAAAAAACATTACAAAATGAATTGGAAAGTTTGCAAAATGTGGAAAGCAAATTGGCACATCTTCATATGCAATTGACTCAAATCAATAAGGCATATGAAAGCGCCGCATTAAAATTAAGAGAATCACGCAAAATTCACGCAAAAAAACTGGCTCAAGAAATAACCGCCAGCATTCAGCAGTTAGGAATGCCAAAAGGATGGATTGAAATTGAAATCACTCCTTTAGAAAAAATGCAAGCTCACGGATTGGATAAAGTGGAATACAAGGTATGTACTAATCCTGGTATGGAGCCTGATTCATTGAACAAAATTGCCTCAGGCGGAGAATTATCCCGAATCAGTCTTGCAATACAGATGATTACAGCGCAAAAAGGTTCAACTCCTACCTTATTATTTGATGAGGTGGATGTGGGTATTGGCGGTTCAACTGCTGCGCTAGTCGGAAAAATGCTGAGAAAACTTGGAGAAAGATTGCAGGTTTTTTGTGTTACCCACCAGCCACAAGTTGCTGCCTCGGCACACCATCACTTTTTAGTCACCAAACATAGTAATAACAATCAAACTTTTACCCATATTTCATTACTTAAAGCATCCGATAAAATTGCCGAGATCGCTCGCATGATGGGTGGGCTCACTATAACAGAACAAACACTGTCTCATGCGAAAGAGCTGATATCGCTGAGCAATGAGTGAACACATCGATCGTTTTCGGGTGAAATTTTAGCAATTTATTGATTTAATTTCCTATTTTTTATACAAAATCTAAATTAATTCAAAAAATTAAAAAAAAATTAATAAAAAAACAGCACAATTAATAAAATAATGCTACAATGTATGCGTAACAATTTAGGAAATTAACATGTCAGAAAAAATTCGTGGTACAGTCAAGTGGTTTAATGAGTCCAAAGGTTTCGGTTTTTTAGAAAGTGGCGGCAAAGATTATTTTGTGCATTTTAGTGCGATCCAAGGCAGTGGTTTTAAAACCCTGGCTGAAGGTGCTACTGTAATGTTTAAAGCTTGCAATGGTCAAAAAGGACCTCAAGCTGAGGAAGTTGAAGTAGTCTAATTTTTTATATTAGCCCTGTTTTTTTAAGTATAATTTAATCCTTAGAAAAGCAGGGCTTTTTTTATCTAAAACATTCTTAAAATTTCTGTTCTGCAATTAAAAAAGCTCTGCGTAAGCAACTGCTTTAGCAAATATTGGTTAAAGCCAGCTCAATTATATGATAAAGTATGTGCCATCATTGAATTCAATTGCAGAAAAGTGTGTT
This sequence comes from Legionella sp. PATHC039, assembly GCF_026191275.1. Lineage (NCBI taxonomy): Bacteria > Pseudomonadati > Pseudomonadota > Gammaproteobacteria > Legionellales > Legionellaceae > Legionella > Legionella sp. PATHC039. The sequence goes on along the minus strand of NZ_JAPHOP010000001.1, from coordinate 2,854,375 downwards.
AGGAATTCAATAGCGCTTAAATTATTATTGGCAAATACCTGTGCTGATAATAGCTGTTATTAGCATTCTGTTTTTCAATGGAGGCAGCATGGTAGATAAATATCAATCCCCATCGTTTCTAGTAGACTTCATAAAGACGTTCGGTCATATTTTGTCTATTATAAATTGTTTCTGTACAAACTAGTATGGTTCTCATCAAACTCTTGTCCAACTTCGTCTTGAACCAGTTCTGTTGTTATTCTTACCTTATTAGAGTTATCCATGTCAGTTTGATTGGTGATGGTTTTCTCATGATTATTATCTTTTTTTGCCCACAACTTTGCTGAATTTTCTCGTAATATTTCAGAAGGTGACTTAACTTTCATATCATGAAACACAGTAGAATATGAGTTACTTTTGCTATCAATGAGATCTATTTTCGAATGCTCAGATTTTGATTGTTTTTGTTCCTTTTTTTTCAGTCTTGAAACGGAATCATAGGTAAACATACTTGATAGGATGTCTCTTAAAAATTTACCAATTCCTTCTTTTACGAATTCTCCTAAAGCACTTAAATAATATGAACCAATTTTTGAGAGTATACTCTCAAAAAAGTAAGATTCTGTTTGTCTTTTTGATGAAGACTTGCCCCCTTGTTTTTCCTTCTCTTGCTGACGTTCTTTGCTTGTTTTTTTAATTTGAGAGGGTTGAAGCAATACATCTTGATTTTTCGAATTGATTTGTTTTAACTCAACCATTAAGTTTTTCTTTTTATTGTAAGCATCACCTGCTTTGTCAAGGTATCTAAATATATTAAGATTCATCTCTTGTTCAGCTTCTGTTCTTAGATAAAAGAAATGAGCCTCGGGCAGTCCTTTAGCACCAACTTCGGGATGGAATTGCGTGGTTATAATAGGAACACCAAACTCTGATTCTGCTGCTTCAATGGATTCATTATCACTTGCAGTACCCGTATGTTGAAAACCAGCTGCTAATTTGGAAACAATTTGCTCATGCGCGCCAAAAAACTCCATTTCATAATGAGGAGAATTAAGAGAATGAGAATCTTCTACATTTAAACTCGTTTTTATATTTTGTAATTCTGTTTTCAATTGAGCTGACTCGCCCATTTCTCCTACTAATTCTCTTAAATCAAATAACTCTTCTTCTATATTTAATCCAGTCAATTTTAATAAAAGCTGCACTTCAGATTTATCTAATTCTTCTAATTTTCCTAATGCATCTAATTTCCCTGCTTCCTGTACTATGTTTAATTTTTCCAATGCATTTATTTTTTCTGATAATCTATTGTATTGGTTCATTCTTTCATTAAACGCTTTTCTGGCTGTATCCATTTCTTTCTGGACTTGTTTTCCACCAATAATTTGAGCTATTAATGAACTCTTATGCAGTTTGATTGCATCATAATTCATGACTTGTTGTTTATTTAATTTGTCAGAATTTAAATCGCATATTTCTCCACCGCCATATACTGCAATGACTTGATGTCCACCACAAACACCTAGAATAGGCATACCTTTTTCTGTCGCTACATGCGCTAATGCCAATTCAGCGATTGTTCTGGAAAAATCATAATTTTGATCGGGGTCTCTAGTTTGATTAAAAAGCTCCGGATCAATCATGGAATTATTACCAGATAATGCTAACACATCAACATTTTTAAGTAATTCCATTGCTTTTGCTTTGGCGTGTGCAAATAATCTTTGTCGGCCTTCTTTAGTGGAATACAACTCATCAAATTCTTCTTTGGGTATGTCTTCCATCATTTTCCTGTAGTCACCGTCAATAACTTCGGAACCGACATATGTAAATGATTCTTTCAACGAAAGAACACTGCTTCCACCAACTTCAGGACTATAGGTAACAATTACTCTTGCCATGATCATAAGCATATTTAAATGAGCAAATGATATTATAAATGATCATTATTAAGGGATCCTTATTTATTGGTTGGGTTTAGAGCAATTCGCAATTTCAGGTAATTATTTGAAGCCGTGAACTATGACCTTCGCCTTGATACCATGGTATACAATATAAAGCTTGATTAGCGGCCTTATTCTTGGAGCACTATTTACCCTATTTGTTTTGCTTACGGTTTACAACATCATCAAATCCAAACTAATTGATTTGAAAAAAACGGTGCAGCAAAGAATAAAGATTTATTTAAAATGCAATAAGTGGATATGGATTTTTGCAAATACTATCAGTATTCTAGGCAACATGATTTCCCTGCTGACTTATTTATGACTTGTAAAGGATCTACGGTATTAATGGTTCCACCGGAAGGATTTTGCTTCAATTATGAAACATCAACCAGCAACTCTTTCCAATCATTCCTTTCTATTAGGGATATAGGTAACAAGGCATTAGCAGAATTTACTGCGATGGTGTTAGAACTGGAAAAAGAAGAGATAAGAGTATTAACCCTCTCACAAAGCCGGGATTTACCCGATGCCGTCTTTCCCAATAACTGGTTTTCAACACATATTGATGCAAGAGGGAATAATATTCTGCTTATTTATCCATTATTAGCTAAAAACAGACAAGCTGAAGTCAATATCAAAGGATTAATGGAAGTACTGAACAGAGCCCAATTTGAAGTTCATGAAATAATTGACTTAAGAAACGATAAGGATGAAATCCTTGAAGGAACTGGCAGCCTGGTTTTAGATAGAGAAAACCGCCTTCTTTATGCGTCTTTGTCCCCGAGAACCTCCCTGAATTTGGTAAACAAAGTCGCTGATATTCTGGGATACACCCCTATTGTATTTAATAGTGTAGATAGGCAGAACAAACCCGTCTATCATACCAATGTCATAATGGGACTAAGCAAATGTTACGCTATTATTTGCCTGGACTCTATTAATGATGCTCAACAAAAAGCAATACTTTCAGAAAGTTTCAAAGAAACAGGCAAAACAATGATTGACATTAGTTGGAATCAAGCACAGCACATGTGTGGTAATGTTTTGGAACTTTATAACAAAAAAGGTGAGAGCCTTTTAATTTTATCCGAGCAAGCTAAAAGAAACTTTACTCATGATCAGCTAAGAATCATCCAACAACACTCCAGATTAATATCAACAGATATCCCTACAATAGAAGCCATTGGAGGTGGAAGCGCACGATGCATGATGGCTGAGATTTTTTATTAAAAGTTCAAAAAATTTTGCTACCAGTTTAATTTCCTTTCAGATATTCTCTAGAGCGAGACTTAAGAAAAACCCCAAGGTCAAGGTAAAAAAAGATTGGAGGTTTACTTAAGGCCTGTAAAAAACTAATCATTCAGGCAGGGAATCATCATGAAAATTAGTGAATTAAAAAAACTGGTTGCTGAATTAAATAAAGAGATTTCACCAAAGGTTGCATGCACACACATAATTAACCTGGCTGGCAATTTATCAGAAATCATTGAGTATTTTGAGCAAGATGAACATGTTAGTCCAGAGCTTATATACCGAATAGAAACGGTTATTTGTGAGTTCTGGAAGCTAGTTAGTCTCACATTACCTTATGAAGAATGGCAAAGCAGTATTCAAGTTGCTCCCTGGCTTACATTACAGCAATCATTATCCAAAGCCGGATTACTGCCTACGGATTTCCACCATCCCATTTTGTACCAGCGCTTAAAAGAACGCTATGAAAGCTTTGGTCACAGCGAATTAGGAATTGACCAGCTCTTGCCCTTGCTTATCCGTTGCAGTCGCATGACTGGGTATGCCAATAAAGATCCACAATCTCTTGTTACTTATCCCCACTCACCATTAAACAAACAAATCGAAGCGAGAAGGCCACAGGAACTTGCCAAGCTAAAAGACATCCTCTGCCTTTTAAGAGCCATCTTCTATTTAATTCATCATTGTTGCACCATTGAGCAATTGACTTTAATTCCTTACCTGATTTATTTTCGTAATCCCACTACAGATGAAGAAAGACGATCTGAATTGGCGATTTTTAACTGGCTAACCCAAAAACCAGCTGATTGCCTTGAATTCTTTAAAACCAATGAAGATTACATTGACACAAGATCGTTTAGGCAAATTAATGAGTTAGCACCATTACGCCCTTTTATCCCAACTGCGCGTAGTGATTTTATTAAAATAACTAATAAAGAACACTGGATATACCCTTTTATTCAAAGCAGGACAAATACATCAAGATCAGAGTATGATTTGCTGAATGATGCAGTTAATTGGTTAGACAGTGATTTTGCAACTGAGAAAGATAAATCCTATCATGCTGCTTTGGAGTTTGCCCATACCGTCAAAAAGCAAGCAAACATTTTAAACCAAAGGGAAATGAAAATAGTGCATTCCGCACTCTATGTCTTTTGTCTGGACAAATACATAAAACATCGTAAAGCAGATCCTCGTCCAAGGTGCACTCCGTTTTCACTTTCGGGAGAAACAAAATGCCAAGCAGCCGAAAAAAAACAGCAGGAGATACTGGGCAAACCAACGAAGTTTGGATTTTTCGAAAATCTGGCCTTGAATGAAGGAAGATTAAAAACACTGACCAAGACTTTTGAAATGCCACCCTATACTTTACTAAGAAATTAGTTAAATTTAATTGTTGTTTTGACTTAAATGAAAGATTATGTCTGATTAAATCAAAACTAATTCGAATTAGAATCTGGTAATATTGGCATTCACTAAAGGCGCTTCATTTTCTGGAGTCTCCAAAGGTGTAGCTAGGGGCTCTGGACCCTTGATATTTTGCAGCCTTTGTTTGAATGATGAAACCAAAGTTTCATTTTCGTTTTTAATATTAAATAATTTGGAAAATAGCGTTTTAAAGAAACTCACCAGAAAATTGTCACAATTTTTAAGTAGTACATTTTTACATTGATCACTTAGGCCGTGAGCCTTGATCTCTGCCAAACGAATAGAAGGTTCTTTGCTGGTTGTTTTTAGCATGTCTTCCATCTTTGATATTTCCTGAATTTTTTCATCTTTGATTTCTTTTGACAAACTCTTATGATTACTGACATGCTCTCTTATTTCTGTCAGTGAGTCATAGACACTGATCATCGTGTCATATTTTTCTAATTTACCCATAAAACTTTTCGCGCTTTTATTCTGCTCCTGCAAAAAACTGAGTGTCTCATGATCCGGAATACGTTGGGTATTCATTAACTGCGACTGATGGGATCTTAATGCGGCTATTTTTTCTTCACGGCAGGGATTGCCTTTAGGTTTCTTTTCTTCTGCCTCAATCAGGCTCTGTACTTCTTTTAGATGGACGTTTAATTGCTCGTATGCAGCTTTTAACTCCTTATTCTTTTCAAAAATAGCAGGAACATGAATTTTAAACTGGGTTTCAAGTCCTGTTTCCATATTATCAATGGCTATTTCTTTGATTATTTCAGATTTTTTGGCAATAAAATCAGGCATGATTTGCTTCAAGAATACCTTTCCATAAGGACCGAGTTCGTTGTTCAATTGTTCGCTGATTTTAGTATTAATATAATTAGTAAAAACTTGTCCTTTAAATGCTTCTCCAATAAGAAAGTTTCCTTTAGTTTTTGACAAGACTTCGGGGTTAGAGTCATTTAATATTTGCACTGCCAAATTCAAACGTTCGGCTATGTCTTTATCAGAATTCGAGAGGATATTCTGAACATCGGAAATCATTTGTAACTTGTCTTTTTTGATTTTGGGTAAGTCACTCCCGTTCTCTATGGTTTCTTTTAAAGAATTAAGTACATCATAAATATTGATTAAGGCGTCATTGCTTTCCAAAGATTTCAGCGAAGACCGTGTTTCTTCTTGCATCTTCTTAAGGAATTCCACTGTATTTTCTTTAGGAATACTGTCCAAATCACTCAAGCGATCCTTTAGAGAAGTCAATTTGGCTATTTTTTCATTGCGACAAGGATTATCCCTGGCCTTTTTATTTTCCTCATCAAGTACTGTATTAATTTCCTTCAATGTATTCTTTAAATCAACGTACGACTCTTTCAATAGATTGTTATTCAGCAAAATTCCGGGAGTAATCGCATTAATTTTTGAGCCAATTTCAGCCCCCATTTTGCTGTCAAATGCAACATTTCCCAATATTTCAGATTGATGCAAATGAATTTCCGGGCTTATTTTATCGATAAATAAACTGGTATAAATTCCCAATTCATTGTGCAGAGAGTTTTTAATATCGCTCTGAATATAACTGTCAAATAGTAATTTTTTAAAAGACTCTATTTTATTATTGATAATGTCAGGGGCTATTCTGTCTATTGCTTTTGCAATTTCCTCTTCCATATCTTGATCAATAGTAATTATATCTAAAATCTCATTTTTTTTATCGAGAAAATCCTTTTCAATGAATTGTAGAAACTGTTCGGCACGAGAACCAATTTTAGCTTCAAGGGCACTATTGACATTAGCATGGATGTAATTAAAAAATATTTTTTCTTTAAAGGCTTGTATTTTTTCTGGACCAACTTCCAGCTCCTGTTTCTTTAGCAGATCAATAAAATAACCTATACGCTCTTCACATAATTTTACCTTTAATCGTTTTGTATCATCCAAACCGGCAATCAATTCTTGAAGTTTACTTTCATCATTAATAATTCTTTCAGTCGCGGCTTTAAAATCTTCCGGTGTTTGCAACTCTCTAAGAAAATAAGCGAGATCATATTGGTAGTTTATTTTGATAAGATAGGGTTGAAGCTCCGCATAAAGCTGCAAAAATTGTTCTTTATTCTCTTCTTTTTCGAAATCGCCATCCAAATATAAATCCCTTAATTTATCAAAAGGGCTGGATGGTTTATTAATTTTATGACGCTCTTCGAATACCCTGTCAATGGCATGGAGTAATGAGTACTCACCATCTGTTTTGGAAATGTAATCCTCAGTAAACTCAGGATTAATTTTAGCAAGATAAGGTTGAATTTTTTTATATTCATTCGAAGCTTCTTCTTTTAATTCCTCTAATGTCCTCTCGTACAGATTCATGTGCACTCCATCTTCTATATCCTTCGCAATATGCCTTAAGTTGGCATATGGTTGATATAAAGTACTGAATTGCTCATGCTCTGTACCAAATATACTTTTTTTCGTATCGATTGCACTGGTATCTTCCTTAACACGTTCAAGGCGTTCCATTTCTCTTGCCAAACGTTTTTGTGTGCTTGTTGTATCAATTAATAACTCCAAACCCGTTTGATCTTTTTCCAAAGGTAAATTGACAATCAGAGAACTATAGAACTTTTCAAATCGCTCACTTACAGTTCGAGAATAGGTACCAGGCTTTAGGCCCAAATGAAATTCCGCATTATCAGCAGCCGCCATTAAAATGGTGCCGAACTCTGCTTGAATTTCTTTTAAACGCCCCATTGTTAATTCTCGTCCTTCTTTACCAATATCAGAAAGCTGCATCTGCAGTTTAGCGGCAGTACTCAAAATCTTTTTAACTGAACCTGGACCAAAGGATAATCCATTTAATCCTTCAACAAATGCTTTAACATTCGCATCTATTTCCTCTTTGGAAGGCTCTGGAATGTCAGGTTCCGCTTTTAACTTATTGAGCTTAACTGGAATTTGATAGATGCTTTCTGCAATTAATTGTAAATAAGAAGTATCTTTTAGTGACGTACTTTGTTGAAGAGCATTTTCCTCATTCATAATTCTTTGCAAAGCACCACTGAAATCTTTTGCTGTCTTTAAGCCTTCTAAAAATTGCGTTTGATCATAAGTACTATCGATTTTATGGAGGTACGGCTGAATTTCTTTGTATAGCTGTCGAAATTTTTCCTTGTTTTCTTCTTTTGCAAAGTCCCCTTCCAAATGCAAATCCTTAAGTTTAGCAAAACTACTTTCAGGTTTATTAATGCGTTGGCGCATTGACATCACTTCATCAATAGCTTTCAGTAGTGTTGATGACTCTTTATGTTTTGCTATGAAATTTTTATCAAATTTTGGATCAACAGACTCGAGAAGAGGTTGGATTTTGTCATAATAACTAACCGCTTCCTCTTTTAATTCGTCAAAAGAAGGTTTATATGGATTATTTTGATCTCGAAACTCATCAGTAATACGCTTTAACAAGAGATAGGGCTGATAAACACTATTAAATTCTTCATGTTTTGTGCCAAAAACTACCTCATGAGGGTTAGTTGCACCAGTAATAACAGAAGTAACCGATTTTTCTGGTGTCTTAGCCTTTGGTGCCCGTTCTTGTTTTAAAGGCAGATTACTAACAAGAGCATTACAAAAATTACTGACCATAGTGCTTATGTTATTGGAGTAGGAGCCAAACTTTTGACCTGAATGATACTCGGCATATTCTGCAGCCGCCCTGAATTGCGCATTCAATTCGGAATGAATGTCCTTAAGTTTACCGAGTGTTACTTCAGGACTTTCCTTATCCAGATTAGAAAGCTGAGTTTCGAGTTTGGTCAAGGCAGCCAGTATTTTTTTCGCAGAACCAGGGCCAAAAGACAAGCCACTGATCCCCTTGACAAATTCGCCAATTTGAGTTTTTATTTCTTCCCTGGCTAAATCTGAAACTTCCAGGTCTCCATCAAAATTATCGATGGCTTCCTGAATTTTACCCAATTCCTCACTAATTAATTGCTGATCTGTTTTAGGCTTAGGTCCTTTTGACAAACCAGATTCTACAATTGCTTGTTGTTTCTTCCATGCAGTAATAATATTTTGCTTGGGAGGCTCCTGGTTTTCTGTGGTTTTTAAATAATCACCTATCAGTGGCATACCCTCTAATGGTTTTAGTAAATCCAAGCCTTCCTGAACGATTGCCTTTAATCCGGGATTATTTCCTGCCTCCATAACATAGTACTTACTGTAGCAGATATTCATAACCAGAGCATTAAACGTGGTCATGACAAATCGCGTACGGTGATAAATGTTATTGGGGTCACCATAGTCATTTAACGACTCCAGATTTTCCAATCCCTTCTTCATGTAATGTATGGAGTTTATTAATTGCTTGTACATGCTGACTTCAGGACTGTCTTTATGAAATTCCAGATACGGTATTTTATCAAAATCAAGCGTTTCTCCATTTGATGAGAGCTGTTTCCATACTTCAGGAGAAAGATTGTCCTTAAGATAAGTTTGAAATTTGTTATTGAAAAAATCATCAACAGATTTGGATAACTTCAATTTACTCATCTGTCCAAAGAGTGTTTGTTTCTCAAGTTCTGCCCCCCTTGCTACCAAGGGAACTTTTGCATATTGTTCTTCGCGAGCTTCTTCCTCCTTATCCAGCAAAGTAGTTTTATCTTGATTTAAATCACTAATTTTCTCATCTAAATAATCATCAATACTCGATTTAAGAGATACCAGATCGGTGAGGCGAAGGGGAGGGTTAGTTGGTTTTGAATTGGTTAGGCTGTTTACAAGGCGAGTGTTAATGTCATCATGCTTCAACGCCAATAATTGTGGTTGAAATGTTTTATAAGCCTTGCGGAGAAATTCTTTATCCGATTCATCCAGAGAATCAAACGATGGGTTTTCATGGGGATACTTTTTCTGAATATAATTAAAAAACTCCGCTACCCCTTTCTGTGCTCTTTCAAGTTCTAAAATTTGGTTAGATGCTGCAATAACCTTCTTATGGTAATACTCAACCGGTTTATCGTCCTCCAAAGTAAATTTTAGTGGTTCAAACGGTTGAACCCGAGTAGTTAGATTAGTTGTTTTATTATTCATTGAATAAGCTGTCTCTTCTGAGTGGCTCATAGTTTTTTCAATGAGCTTTGCTTTAAACTCAGATTGAGCAAGGCTTTGGTGAATACTGGATAGCACGGAGTCCTTACATGATAATACCTGCTTAAAATGATCAGAGCTCCATAATTGCTTATAATCGGAACTGTATAGTCTGGAAACGATATTGCTGCCGGTAGGCTGGGTAAGAGCATCTACAACCAGTTTGTCAATATCTGGATATAATGCCGCAAAATGTGGCTGAAACTGTTTGTATTCCTTGATTAAAGCGTCCTTTTCACTCTGACTAATGTTGGCCAAACTCCACTTGGACCATGCTTTGTGAATGCTATTGTAGGAGCCGATTTTATCAAAGAAACGATTGGCCGCAGCAAGTACACTTTTGTCTTCAGAGCCAAGTCTGGCTTCATTAAGTCGACTTTCCTGATTAGATCTTCTCTTCTGAATAAATACATCGTCCATCAAAACACCTAAATCAGGTGCAGGCGTTAATTTTGGCCCCACATCCAGTTTTTTGCTATCTCCAGCAAGAAAGCGAACGATTTTTCCCCCTATTGAATCAGAATAATCTGAAACAGTATCAAGAACTCCAGCTGCCTTGGCAATATTATCAACTTGCTCTGCCAGCTGCGTATAGTATTTATTCATTTGTTCAAGAGCGGGGTCGGTCAGTAAACCTGGTTTTAGACCCATGCTTTCTTCAACCATTTCCAGCTCTGAAATCAATTGGGGTAAAATATTATGTTTAATGTCTTCAAGCTTTGCGACAGCATCCAAATAAGCTTGTTTTGTCAGAGGAGCACCGGCATTAACCAGATCAGTACTATGGGCAATTAATCTTTTGACTATTGAGAGATAGCTTGGGATTGCTGATAGCCCACTCTTGGAACTGAGTTGTTCAAAATAATATTTTGTTTCATTTGCCTTTTTTATCATTGCGGATTGATAGTCTTCAGCGCTGGTAATTGATTTGGTGGCAATCCCTGATGCCCCGGTAGCGATTAATTTTTGTAACTCCTCGAAGTAATGAGGCAATTCAAAAATGAGGTTACTAAGTTTACCCAGACTTTCTGACTCGGTTGGCTTTTCAGTTGGAAGCATATTGACTACACCAGCAAGCACTGCTCCAGCACTCTCCTCAGGATGCTCCGGAGCAAAATTTCCTAATGCCTTACTGGCTAAAGCCATTTGTGGTAATAATTTTTGGATATGTGGGCCGACTATATCTTGTATGTCCGAATTACTGTGATTGATTAATTGAAGAGCCGCATAAATTTCATGCACCGCTTTATAACTGACCATGACTGCATCCTTAGCGATCATGGCAGTGTACCTATCACGACTGATATCGATATTTTCAATAGCTCGAAAAGACTTTTCAGCATTTTCCAAAGCATTAAGCAATTTTTTCAGAACAGCGACTTGGGTAGGATCAGTCGTGTTAACTTTAAAAGGGGTATTGGGGTTATCTCGTTCAAAATAAGCAGCTAATTCCTCAGAAAAATGGGTTTTATCGGTAATCGATTTTAACAAACCATCTTTTATTGTTTTACAAGTATCAGCTATTTTTAAATCTTCTTTTAAATAGATGATGTAGGTTTCAATGGTTCTTTTCATACCACATCAACCAGCAAATGAACAATCCATATTATTAATATAGTTGATTCATGCCAGTATAGTGGTTTTTTCTCTCAAAATTTACTTCACTTTGAATCAATATTGCGCAAAAACAGGGCGTTAGTACGTCATATCAGAGGATGTCTTTTCTTTTTTCTCCTCACTTCCCCATAACCATGAGGTGAGAAAATTTAAGCTAAAAAAGCCAAAACTACTACTTACTGAAGGTTGAATTTGATTTTTTTGCATTTCGCGTTTGCGGTAAAAATTATAAACTTTTATCTGTTGATAGAGTTCATCAAACACCACTACATCATCAATGGATAATTTTTTGCCTTTTTCATCTTTATTGCCCGTTGCGATAAGAAATTTACTTAATCCTTCTTGATCATATACTTTCCCTTGGGCAGTAATGACAGGTGTTTTGATAAGCGTTTTACTTATTGGGCAAAGAAATATATCCGGAATTTCAGTGTATTCTTTTTGGCGTGCAGCAACCCGAGCATTTTGCACTAATCTGTTTTTTAATTTTTCATAGTTCGTTTGTGTCTCAACAAATCTATTGACGATAATCAATAACTCAGGGAATGGTTGCAAATCTTTAGCTGTTAAGGGTTTACGGCTTTGTGGGTCTTCTTTTTTCGTTTCTAACCATTTTAAAATAGAAGATTTATTATAAACAAAACCTTCTGGTGTGATCACGGGATCTTTTAGAAATCCGCTGTCAATAGGGCAAGTCAGCATTGTTGGTGTTGTTTCTGGATGAGATAAATTGGCCTTTAATGCTGCTTCTCTTAAGTATTTACTTTTAAGATCAATATCAAAAGGATTTCGTGTCGCCATTTCTATTCTATACCCCAACCAAATGATTCAATATTTTACCATTAGATTTATTTTTATGCAATTGATTTGTTTTATAGGCGAATCACTCCTTTATTATTTGTGCTTTCGCTAATAAAGAGCACCGTATCTCAAGCTGCCAGTAAAAAAGACTACATGCTTATATTGGTTCGAGGAGGGTCCCCCAATCAATTGACCACATAATTATCTATTCAAAGATCACAAAGTCAAAATTAATTACTATAATAAAACTATAAGAAATTAAATTCTGTTTGAAACTTGATGAAATTATGACAAAAAGCCGCAAATTAAAAAGGAATTTACTGGAAATATCAAAGACTGAGGCAGGACAATATTCTGTTAGTGCGCCTGAGCACAAAGGTTTGGTGCTCAGTGGAGGCGGAGCGAAAGGCATATCCTATTTGGGTATGATTCAAGCGTTACAAGAGCGCGGAAAAATAAAAAAACTGACCCATGTTAGCGGGGCATCTGCCGGAGCAATGACGGCGAGTATATTAGCCGTTGGCATGGATATCAAAGACATCAAAAAACTGATTGAGGGATTGGACATCACCAAGCTATTAGATAATAGCGGAGTAGGTTTTCGTGCAAGAGGAGATCGTTTTCGTAACATTCTGGATGTTATTTACATGATGCAAATGAAAAAACATTTAGAAAGCGTGCAGCAACCCATTCCTCCAGAGCAACAGATGAATTATGGCATACTTAAACAAAAAATAGCTCTCTATGAAGACAAGTTATCAAGAGCGGGGATTGTGATAAATAATGTAGACGATATTATCAACTTGACACAATCAGTAAAAGATCTGGAAAAACTTGATAAAGCACTTAATAGTATTCCTACTGAGTTGAAAGGCGCCCAAGGAGAACAACTTGAAAATCCTCGTATAACTCTTGGTGACTTGGGCCGCTTAAGAGAGTTGCTGCCTGAGGAAAATAAATATCTAATTAAAAACTTGTCTGTAGCAGTAACTAATCAAACAAAGCATGAGCTGGAACGCTACAGTGAAGACACAACTCCTCAACAATCTATAGCACAAGTTGTCCAGTGGTCTGGGGCACATCCGGTACTTTTCGTACCTGGCAGAAATGCCAAGGGAGAATACATCGCTGATGGAGGGATTCTGGACAATATGCCGGAAATTGAAGGGCTTGACAGAGAAGAGGTGCTTTGTGTCAAAGCAGAGGCAGGCACCGCATTTGAAGATCGCGTTAATAAGGCCAAGCAAAATGCTATGGAAGCGATAAGCTGGTTTAAGGCACGCATGGATTCTTTGGTTGAGGCTACAATAGGTGGAAAATGGCTTCATGCCACTTCATCCGTGTTAAATCGTGAAAAAGTCTATTATAACATTGATAATATGATTTACATTAATACAGGTGAAGTCACAACCACAAACACCTCTCCAACACCTGAACAAAGAGCGCGCGCTGTAAAAAATGGCTACGATCAGACAATGCAATTACTGGATTCTCACAAGCAAGCATTTGACCATCCATTAATGGCAATACTTTATATCGGACATGATAAACTCAAGGATGCATTGATTGATGAGAAATCAGAGAAGGAGATTTTTGAGGCATCAGCGCATGCACAAGTTATTCTACATCTTCAAGAACAAATCGTCAAAGAAATGAATGATGGTGATTACAGTAGCGTGCAAAATTATTTAGATCAAATTGAAGACATTCTGACAGTCGATGCTAAAATGGATGACATCCAGAAAGAGAAAGCCTTTGCCCTCTGCATTAAACAAGTTAATTTTTTAAGTGAAGGAAAACTGGAAACTTACTTGAATAAAGTTGAGGCAGAAGCTAAAGCAGCCGCTGAGCCTAGCTGGGCGACAAAGATATTGAATCTTCTTTGGGCACCAATTGAATGGGTTGTTTCCCTGTTCAAAGGCCCTGCCCAAGACTTTAAAGTTGAAGTTCAAGCTGAGCCGGTTAAGGTTTCTACCTCTGAAAATCAGGAAACAGTGTCTAATGAAAAGGATATCAATCCTGCAGTAGAGTATAGAAAAATCATGGCTGAAGGAAGGATTGAGCATACTGATCCATCCACATCCTTGCAACAAAAAGAAAATGTTGAGCCTTCAGTCACATTTGGCAATACTTGATGTTATTTCTAAAAATAGGTTTAGTTACAGAATCATTCCGGGATATTTTCCTATTTATTCCTGACTCAAGTGTGTTCTTCTTTCCTGCATGGTTTCTATGCTGTTGACAACTGTTTGATAACATATCTCTTTCATTACTGGAATATCTTTCAATGAGTATCCTTGGTGAATAGCATAAGCTATCAAAAAACTATCCTGCCAAACCTTTTCATTTTTTCTGTGTTTTGCCTTAACCCATAACGCTATCCATAAAAAATGAAACTGCCATTTATCCCGGTGTAATTCCATTTCCTCGTAAAATACCGCGTCCATAGCATCAGCCAAACGACAAACTTTAACTCCTTCCACAAAGCTGCTGTTATGATTGACAATTTTATCAATGGTGGGATTTTCAATATACCATGATTCTGTAAATTGCTTATTTTTAAGCCACATTTTCGAGCGTTTTAAAGATTCTGCTATCTTTTCTTGAGTAAAAGGAATAATCTGAACACTTAATTGTTCAAATACGCAATCCAAATCAAGCTTATTAGGTTTCAAACGAATGCCCAGAAATTCGAGTATTTCTAAAAAATGCAAATTAGGTATATCACTTTTTTCAACAGTAATGGCTAAAAAATGCTCCACTATTGTTTGAAAATAAGAAAAATCAACTTCCCGTAAGGTCACACTGTCTTCAAACGCTTTATGATAATAATCTGTAACTTCAGCTGCAGAAATCTCTGGAGTTATCCAAGCATCTTTAATGCCCAAATCATACTTTAATAATAAGCCGCATAACCTGTTTTTTTTATTTTTCCTTGCGTGGATAAAAACTCCTTGCGAACCACTGCCATCCACTTCAGTTGCTTTAATCGTTATTTTTGCTTGACTAGCCTCTGTTTCAAATGTTACTCCCTTTTTTCTTTGCGTTTTAATCCAACGATCAAACATTCCATGGTAATGGGTTGGATACCAATGTTTGATTATTTGTAATCTTGACAATGATGCTGGCGTCAAAGTAATTGTATTCATTAATTGATCGATAGTAGACAGCGCTATCTCTCGTACCTCGATATTAGGATGGAGTAAAACCAGTAGTGCAATATCTTTACCTTCTTCAATACTATACAAATCAACAATCAAATCTGCAAAAAAATCAGGCGGCATGGCATAGCTTTGTGCAAAAAAACTCTCTGCTATGTCAAACAGGGTTAAATCAGATAATTCATGGATCAAATCTTTTATGGAGTCCAAATGATTAAATTGCTCATCCACTTCTACCGCATCATCATCCTGGCTTGCCAAGCCATAATATGCTTCCTTTAAATCATCAGTTAGCTCAACATGCACTTCATAAAATGCATTCAGTACGGGCAACCAAAAGCTTAAGCTATGCTTATGTGTATCAATGATCTCAGCTAAATGATTCATTAGTTGAGACAATAATTTTGTGGCATTTTTATTATTTGCCTCTGCAGCTGCTTGCAATTGAGCAATACAAATGTCTAAAGCGAAAACGCATGCTGAGTATATTGGAGGCCCATCATGCACTAATTCTTCACTCAAATTATTAATAAGGTGTATTAATTCAAGACTAATTTCCGGATGTTGAAAAAAAAAGGCATACAATTGAGGGTCAGGCTCTGCATCTTGCTCAATCAATACAGCCATATCAGCAATTACTCGCTGCAATTCTTGAGTTTTATTAGTCATTGTGTTTTTGGTACCTGCCTCGGCTTTCCATTTTCATCAATCGCAACAAAAACAAATATCCCTTCAGTAACCTGGTATTTTTCCATTTTGATCGATGAGTAAGCCCATACCTCAACCCGAATAGTCATAGAGGTATTACCCACTTTCACTAATTCAACGTGGCAACTCACTACATCGCCTACATGCACAGGTTTTAAAAAAGTCATTGAATTAATTGCAACGGTAGCGACACGCCCATGGGAAATTCTCTTTGCCAAAACACCTGCTGCCAAATCCATTTGGGAGACTATCCATCCGCCAAATATATCGCCATTAGCATTAGTATTTAAAGGCATGGCCAAAGTTTGGATAGTCAACTCTCCTTTAGGTGTTTGCATCCCTATTCTCCACCACGTTTTAGTTTGGCCAAAGCATCGGCCATGGCTGTATTAAATACGGTTTTTTTGACTGACTCCGATTTTTTTATCTTATCTGGTTTTTTCTTATGTTCTTGCTTCTTCTTAAATTCAGGCGGCTTTTGTTCCGCTTGTTTTCTAGCCGGCTGTGGTTTATTAGCTTTCTGCAATACAGCAGGAGCCGGCTCATCATTCAGTTTCATACTTAAACCAATCCTTCGGCGTTCTTTATCCACTTCAACCACTTTAACTTTTACAATATCACCTGCTTTAACAACAGAACGAGGATCTGTAATAAAGCGATTGGTCATTGCTGAAATATGTACCAACCCATCCTGGTGAACGCCAATATCAACAAAGGCACCAAAATTAGTCACATTACTTACAACACCTTCCAGAACCATTCCTTGTTCCAAATCTTTAATGTCCTCAACACCTTCCTTAAATTGAGCGGTTCTGAATTCTGGTCTTGGATCTCGCCCCGGTTTCTCCAATTCACGTAAAACATCTCTTATTGTTGGCAAACCAAAATTGTCATCCACATATTGTTCAGCGTTAATACTCTGCAATAATTCTCTATTGCCGATTATTTCCTTAATACTAACCTTTTTATCTGAAATAATTTTTTCCACTAAAGGATAGGCTTCAGGATGAACACAAGAGGCATCTAAAGCATTATCTCCATTCATAATGCGCAAAAAGCCAGCTGCTTGCTGAAAAGCCTTTTCTCCCATGCGATTGATATTTTTTAATTGATTTCTGTTTGTGAAAGCACCATGTTCATCGCGAAATTGCACAATATTTTTAGCTAAGGTATCATTCAATCCAGAAATATGGGAGAGCAAAGCTGCAGAGGCCGTATTAATGTCTACGCCAACAGCATTCACACAATCCTCGACAACACCATCCAGGCAACGCGCCAACTTTGCTTGGTTCACATCATGTTGATACTGGCCAACACCTATTGATTTGGCTTCAATTTTTACCAGTTCTGCCAAAGGATCTTGCAATCTTCGTGCAATAGATACAGCGCCTCTTAGGGAAACATCCAAATCAGGAAATTCATTGGCTGCAAGTTCAGATGCGGAATAAACAGATGCCCCGGCTTCACTGACAATTATTTTTGTTAATTTCAAATCAGGGTACATTTTAATTAAATCAGCTACCAATCGCTCTGTTTCCCGAGAACCGGTGCCATTTCCTATGCTGATTAAATTAACCTGATATTTCGCAGCAAGCTTGGCCAAATCCGCAATGGATTGATGCCATTCATTTTGAGGAGCAAATGGAAAAATAACAGAGTAATCCAACAGCTTACCTGTAGCATCCACGACAACCACTTTAACACCCGTTCTAATTCCCGGGTCAAGACCTATCGTCACTTGAGGACCTGCGGGAGCAGCCAGTAACAGATCACGTAAATTTTTGGAAAACACTTTAATAGCTTCCTCATCTGCTATTTCGCGCAGACGAGTTAATAACTCAAGCTCCAGCTTGGTAAATAACTTAATTTTCCAAGTCATCCTGACCGTATCTATAAGCCAACCATCAGCTTTTCTTTGCCTGTCAGTAACATTAAAGTAAGTCGCAACCTTATTCTCTCCATAATTGGCATCCTGATCAGGTAAAACCAGACTTACTTGCAGAATTCCTTCACGCCGCCCCCGGAACAAGGCCAGTGCTCGATGAGATGGAATCTTTTTAATTGCTTCCGAATAATCAAAGTAATCAGAAAATTTATTCGCTTGATCCTTTTTAGTACTGTTTCCTACTGATTTGACTATTCCGTGTTGCCATAAATACTCTCGTAATTCATTAATTAACTCGGCGTCTTCAGCAAAATGCTCCATTAAAATATGCCGCGCACCATCCAGTGCGGCCTGGGTATTTTCGATCCCTGCTTCGCTATTTATAAATTGGGAAGCCTGTTGTTCTGGATCCAAAGCAGGATCTTTCCATAAAGCATGAGCTAATGGCTCTAATCCTGCTTCAATAGCAATTTGCGCTTTTGTACGACGTTTAGGCCTATAGGGTAAATACAAGTCTTCCAGGCGTGTTTTAGTTTCAGCAGCTAATATGCTTTGTTCCAATTCCGGTGTTAATTTTTCTTGTTCACGAATGGATTGCAAAATGACTGTTCGTCTCTCATCCAATTCACGCAAATAAATTAGCCTTTCCGCAAGAAACCGCAATTGCACATCGTCAAGCCCTCCAGTTGCTTCTTTGCGATAACGCGCAATAAAAGGTACTGTTGCTCCCTCATCTAACAGCCGAATAGCAGTTTCTACCTGCGATACTTTGACCTTAAGTTCATCTGCAATAATTGCGGCTGACGCCAACATCACTTCTGCCATTCATATCCCCGTAAAACATGATAAAAATCGTCTCATTATATACTCATCACATACTATAATGCGATATAGAAATTAAGCTAATATCCATACAAAATGTCCTTATGCGTAACACTGTCCTACGTTTTACCCCTTCCTAATACGCCAAACATAATCATTCACTTCACTAATACCAAGATTAAATAAATGATCATTAGGCTCCTGAATTCGATTTTGCGATTTCAACAACTCTATCTTGGCACATTGCTGATACGATAAAGCGATTTCTTCTGAGGAAACACAATACGGAGGACCCTGCACTTTCTCTTGATTATATTGTAAAGTCTTTAGCAGAATACTTCCCCCAGGCTTAAGCCACTTGAGGCAAATATCTACATACGCTGGTCGCAATTTTTTTGGCAAAGCAACCAAAGCTGCTCTGTCATAGATAGCATCAACTGGTTCTATTAAAGCCGAGTTTAAAGCAAAAATATCGGTAACCCATAAATTCAAGTTATCTGTAAAATATTGTTTTGCTTGACCTATCGTATTCTCCCGAACAGTGATTTGGTGTTCCTGAACAAACTGAAGAATAGCCTTTTCAACCAGTTCGATACCAACCACATGATACCCTTGGCGAACTAACCAAAGCATATCGACACTTTTTCCACATAAAGGAACCAGAATCCTTCCCTTTGCAGGTATATTTAAGGAAGAGACATAGGCTATCAAATCCGGATTTACTTCTTCTTTATGAAAAGAAATACGTCCCTCGCACCATAATTCATTCCAAAAACATTGACCTTTGTTCACTCCACAGTCACCGATTTTGCAAGGTTTCTAGGTTGATCCACATCAGTCCCTTTAGCTACAGCAACATGATAGGCCAGCAATTGCAAAGGAATAGTGTAAACAATAGGCGCAAGCCAAGCACCACAGGATGGAACTTTGATTAGACGAGCGCCATTCGCTTTCCAATTTTGTGAATCATCAACAAATACAAATAACTGCCCACCTCTGGCGCTCACTTCATGTAAATTGGATTTTAATTTATCTAAAAGTTCATCATTAGGGGCTACTGCAATCACAGGCATATCCTTATCAACCAAAGCCAATGGACCATGCTTTAATTCACCGGCAGGATAAGCTTCCGCATGTATATAAGATATTTCCTTAAGTTTTAATGCGCCTTCCAGGGCTACGGGATATTGAACCCCTCGACCTAAAAATAAGGCATGAACTTTATTTACAAACAATGAAGCCAATGATTCGACTTCTTCATTCATCTGCAAAACACGCTCACAACAGGCAGGCAGCTCCTGTAATTGCCTTAAAACTTCCTGCGCACGATCGTCCTTACAAAGTGCTGCTGCCAACATCAGGAAGGCTGCCAACTGTGTAGTAAATGCTTTGGTAGATGCTACACCAATCTCAATACCTGCCCGAGTTAAAAAAACACAATCCGCCTCTCTAACTAAAGTACTGGTTGCAACATTGCATATAGCTAAACTAGCCAAATAATTCGATTGCTTTGCCTTAAATAGGGCAGCAAGAGTATCAGCTGTTTCTCCTGACTGAGATACAGTGATAAATAAGGTATTGTCGGGGACAACAACATCTCGGTATCGATATTCACTTGCAATTTCAACCTGTGTAGGTAAGCCGGCAAGTGATTCAAGCCAATATTTGGCAATCATTCCAGCATGATAACTGGTTCCACATGCCACAATGTGAATGTTTTTTACCATTGGAAAAATATGGGATGCTTTTTCACCAAAATTCGCTCTTAGCACATCAATGCTATTAATTCGACTTTCTAACGTGTCTGTGATTACCTTGGATTGTTCAAATATTTCTTTCAGCATAAAATGCCTGTATGGCCCTTTATTCACTATCTCAGAATCACTGTTCAACGGATGAACCGCTCTTTGAACAAGTATTCGATTGGAATCATAGACCTTAATATCCTGTGTTGTGACACAAGCACTGTCACCCTCTTCCATGTAAATAACTGATTGTGCGAAAGATCTTAGTGCCAAAGCATCAGATGCAATGAAATTCTCACCAATTCCAAATCCCAAAACCAAAGGACTCCCTTTACGAATTGCAACTAATTCTTCTGGTCTTTTCTGATGAATCACTCCTAATGCAAAAGCTCCTTGCATTTCTGCAGCAGCTTTTTGTACAGCAAGTAATAAATTCTCATGCTGTTGGTAATGATAATGAATTAAATGGGCAGCAACCTCTGTATCAGTTTCAGATGTGAATTGATAGCCATAAGTAATAAGTTGTTGACGCAAATGTTCATGATTTTCAATAATGCCATTGTGAACTAATGCGATTTCTCCATGAGATAAATGAGGATGAGCATTTTGTTCCGAGGGTTTACCATGCGTCGCCCAACGAGTATGTGCTATACCTGTATTTCCAGCAATAGCGGTCTCTTGCATAGCATCCGCCAAATTCTGCACTTTCCCCTGGATTCTTACTCTCTTTAAACGATCTTGACTATCTATGACGGCAATACCTGCAGAATCGTATCCTCTATATTCCAATCGGCGCAAGCCTTCCAATAAAATCTTGCTAATATCCCGTTCTGAAACAGCTCCCATAATCCCGCACATAACCTGCTCCTCTTTTCAGCAACTGTTTTTGTAGAAATAAGCTTTTTTCATTCTTGGTTCATTTACTACATATAGATTAAAGAGTAAAACGCATAAGAATGCAGCTCATTTCCTAAATAACTAGTGCCTTAAATTTTATAAATAATATTCCCTCATATGAATGAAGTATATCAATAAAAAAGGGGAATTATGACATAAAGTTTTACAAATCACTAAGGCAAATTAATCTTCGTCATCATTTAGAGACTCAAGAATTACTTAAAAACCACTCTGGATTTACTTAAATGAGGATCAATTTTGACAACTTCATCATGAAATCACCTGAACCACTGTTAATGTGGTTCAGGTGATGATACCTAATTATATTAGGCGGACTCCGGCATTTTGCAAGTTACCTCGTAGCCATGTTCCTCCAAAGCCATACAAACCTCATAAGCAAGATAGTTATGTGCTCTCGTGGTTGGATGAATTTCATCCCAGAATAAATAGTCTTCTGGTTCACTACACATGTGATAGTTATTTTCACCTGGAGCAAATTGCTTATCTCGATATTGAAGAACCTGTGTGTATTGCAATACGTAGTTACGAGCAAATGGAGAGTGAATGAATGCATTGAACATGGGGAATTTCACATCGATACAGGCATCTTTCACATTATAAAAACCATATTTCTCCGGATCTTCAAACGCTTTTTTCAGATATTGCTCAGTATTCACAAACAAGAAGTCAGCTGTTGGATACCGCTCTTTCCATGCGTCAATCCGTTTTGCAAGGCGCTCATTATGAAGGTCTACCGCTGCATTTAACACGTCACGGTCGGTAGTTTTCACAAACTTGGGAGTATCCCCCACATGTGGTATTCCCATAATAACAAAACGTCTCGCTCCCGCATTAGCCAGTTTCAGAACCGCAGAACTCAAACCATCCAACACATTGTCAATATAGGTGCTCATTACTTCAGTATTGTAATTGTCTTCAAAAAACAGAACATTAATATAATCATTACTTCCTGAATAAATAAAATATAGCGTTTCATCACTTAACTGCTCGTGCTCCAGCAGATAAGCTTGCACTATCAGACCAAGACTCGGAGGAATTAATTTTCCTACTATCAGGTTCTTGATTGTTCCCAATGGATGCCGTATCAAGTTCCAAACTGTTAATTGATAATCATAAGTGGCAGACCAGCTACCTCCAAATGCCTTATTTAGGTAGATTTCTTCATCACTTTTTTGTATCGATAACATTTCTGCCAAATACTCAATCCAGACACGGCCATTAGAAAAGCGATTTTTCCAATAAGGTTTGCCAGGCAGCACCGGGACCTGTTTTACTTTACCCACCAAATTGGCAAGATAGGGAGCCAAATCATGATCAAAAAAATCTGTAACTGCTGATATTCCTGCATCAAGCACCATCTGTGGAACATAATAATCGTTAGCAAACTCTATCATTTTGTTGATAACAAAAATTTTGAAAGGAGCCACTAAAAACGCAGGATCCTCTTCCTGACGCAGGCTTTTAAGTAAATGGGTAGTATTGCCGTTATCGGACAAGCTATCTCCAAACACCACGATTGATTTCACTGGAATAGACGTAAAACCAACCAAGGGGAGAGACAGCAATATAATGAAAAGCCAGCGACAAATCCTGTTGTTTTGGATCATAAAAATCTCCTTATATCAAAGCTAGCGAAACAAAAGATAGCAGCTTAACCTTTAGAGTATGATCGGAATTTAATTATTGTCAACGATTCTTTATACTTAAGTACTAACATAAAATAACGCAAGTATTTTTCACCCAATATGCCGTTAAAATCCCGATGTCCAGGAAATGCATTTAATTCATTCCTATTGATTAAATTGTGAGTAAATGATAATTTTTGCGAATTGATTTTTTGTTAATCCTTAGGTTACAGCGTGAAAGACATTATTATTGCATCATTTTATAAGTTCATTCCTCTCAATGATTTTGAATCACTGAGAGAGCCCATACTCACTAAAATGCATGAAATAGGCATAAAAGGAACTATCATCTTGGCCCATGAGGGCGTCAACGGCGGATTTGCCGGGAATAGAGAACAAATGAATGTTTTTTATGATTACCTGCGTTCTGATTCGCGCTTTGCCGACCTGCATTTTAAAGAAACCTATGACAACAAGAACCCTTTTGATAAAGCGAAAGTGAAACTCCGTAAAGAGATAGTGACCATGGGTGTCCAGAAAGTTGACCCCTCTTATAATGCAGGGACCTATCTAAGCCCTGAGGAATGGCATCAATTAATTCAAGATCCTAATGTTATTTTACTAGACACCCGCAATGACTATGAATACGAACTGGGTACTTTCAAGAATGCAATTAATCCTGACATAGAAAATTTCAGGGAATTTCCCGACTACGTTCAGCGCAATTTAATTGATAAAAAGGACAAGAAAATAGCCATGTTTTGTACTGGCGGAATTCGTTGCGAAAAAACGACAGCCTATATGAAAGAGCTGGGTTTTCAGCATGTTTACCAACTTCATGACGGCATTCTAAATTACCTGGAATCTATTCCTGAAAGCGAATCACTTTGGGAAGGCAAATGTTTTGTTTTTGATGACCGTGTTGCAGTGGATCAAAAATTAGATCGTGTTTATCCACAGTTACCTCAGGATTATAAATACGAAAGAGAGCAGAAATAACGTAGAATATACTTTTTTGCCATAAGCCGTTCAAGGCAATAAAATTAAGAAAAGCAGTTCAATGGGATAGTACATCAGTTATACTGTTTTTTTCAATAAATCAGATGAATTATGACTACCAAAAAACAACCAGATTCCACCATAGCATTGAATAGAAAAGCTGGTTTTGATTATTTTATTGAAGATCAATACGAAGCAGGCCTGGTTTTGGAAGGCTGGGAAGTAAAAAGTCTGCGTGCAGGGAAAGTCAATTTGTCGGATTCACACGTGATAATCAAATACGGTGAGGCATTCCTATTGGGTGCCCAAATACAGCCTCTTCCCACCGCATCCACTCATTTTATTCCTGATCCGGTCAGGACGCGCAAGCTATTGATGAATAAAAAAGAATTAAACCATCTCATAGGAAGTGTTGAAAGGCAAGGTTATACCATAGTCCCTCTTTCTTTGTATTGGAAAAAAAATAAAATTAAAATAAAAATTGCTCTGGCCAAAGGAAAAAAAGAGCATGACAAAAGAGACACGATCAAAGACAGAGAATGGCAAAGAGATCGTTCAAGAATAATGAAAAAGAACACTTGAGGAGATGGTTTATGAAAATAGGTGAGATGGTCCCCGATTTTGCTTTTAACGCCACGAACAATGTACAAGGACATCTTAATGATTACAAAGGACAGATCATCGTACTTTATTTTTACCCTAAAGATGCCACCCCGGGCTGTACGACTGAAGGTCAAGACTTCAGAGATGCCTACTCACAATTTAAAGATTTAAATACGGTGATTTTTGGTATTTCGAGAGATAGTTTAAAATCCCATGAACAATTCAAAAGCAAACAGAATTTCCCTTTTGAATTAATCAGTGATGATAATGAAACATTATGCCAAATGTTTGATGTGATCAAAATGAAATCCATGTATGGCAAACAAGTCAGAGGGATAGAACGAAGTACTTTTATTATAGATACACAAGGTGTCTTGACACACGAATGGCGTAAAGTGAATGTTAAAGGGCACGTAGAGGAAGTTCTAAACGCAGTGCGAGCTTTGGCGGGATAAAAAAATAATCCCTGATAAGGATTCCTGTTTTTAAAAAGTACTTTTTATAGAGTATTTAATTAATTTTTGCTATTATTGTTGCGGATAAATACATCAAATACACCCTTTTCTTAAGAGTTCAATATGTTTATCCGCAACCTGCAACTTTTTATCGTTGTCGCCTCTTGCATACTGGTTTTAATTGGCACAGATATTTTGTTACCCAGCCTGCCTAACATTGCTCACTCACTGTCTGTCTCATCAAATGAAGCCAAAATGCTCATTTCCATTTTCATGATAGGACAATTTTCTACAGTTCTTATTTGGGGCGTTATTGCCGACCGGCTAGGCAGAAGAAAAACATTATTTCTGGGGATGCTTATTTTCTTTATAGGCTCAATCTTCAGTTTAAAAGCCGATTCAATTCAGTTGTTACTAGCCTGTCGATTCTTGCAAGGTACTGGCGCAGTAGTTGTCCCTGTTGCAGGTTGGGCTTTAGTTCAGGATCTCTTCCCCAAAGACGAAGGAGCTCGCATAATGACCTGGATTGGGACACTGACTGCAGTGATTCCACTCTTTGCCCCCGCATTAGGGGGACAATTGGACGTGTTATATGGTTGGCGTTCAAATCTTTATTGTATTGCATTTTACTCTTTCATTTTATGCGTCATTATGCTGTTTTTACCCAGAACTATCCCTGTGCAAAAAACGACGACTGCTGACCTGAAGGAAACACTAGGCATTTACATTCGAATTATAAAAAACAAAACATTTATTTCCTATATCGCACTATTTGGTCTATTAAATTGTGGTGAATGGTGCTTCCTGACAGTGGCTCCATTTTATTATTCGCATGCTCATATTGCTGCTGACACCATGGGGATATTATTAATGATTACTTCCATGGGATTTGTCTGTGGCTCGTTACTGGCTTCCCGCTTATTTAATCGCCTGGGGATTGATAAAATCATAGCATTGGGAATTCAGTTGGCTGTAATGAGCAGCCTGATGTTGTTAATAGGAGAATACTTTCACTGGAGCAAGTACCAACTCTATAATGCCATAACTCTCGGCGTCTATATTCTAAGTTCAGCCTTGCTATGGGGCGCAACCACATCCAGAGCCCTACAATGCTTCGATGATTGCAGAGGCTCGGCTTCCGCGATTCGCAGTTTAATCTTACTGTGCTTCGCTGCTTTTGGTACTTATTCCGGTCGCCTGGTTAATCATAATAGCCTGTTTCCTGTTGGATTGTTTCTACTTTTTATGGCCTTCATTGCGTTCATTGTTTTCAATAATAAGGAATTGAAAACAGAACGGCATATGGAAGGCATACCCATTTAACTTAAAAGCAAACACTTAACAATATAATTCTTGACGGAACCACCATAGCTCAGCACAATGAACATAGAATTCAGGGATTTCAATGCACTCACTGCCCAGGCAGGAAGCTGATTCCACTTGAATTGAAGAATACTTTAGCTGACAGGGTGAACCTATGGATAATACCAATACCGGACTTAAGCTGTTCGTGCTTGATACTAATATTTTGATGCATGATCCTACTGCTATCTACCATTTTGATGAGCATGATATTTATTTGCCAATGGTGGTGCTTGAAGAATTGGATAGTCATAAAACAGGGACATCCGAATTGGCGAGAAACGTGAGGCAAACGAACCGCATGTTAGTAGAGCTAATGAGTAACGCCACTCACGATCAAATTGTCTCAGGACTGCCTATCCCATCTTACATCAATAGCAGCAACAAGAAATGCAGTGGGCGATTGTTTTTTCAAACAGATGAATTTGATCAAGTGGTTCCTTCAACTCTGCC
The DNA here is from genome assembly GCF_026191275.1 of Legionella sp. PATHC039. Classification (NCBI taxonomy): domain Bacteria; kingdom Pseudomonadati; phylum Pseudomonadota; class Gammaproteobacteria; order Legionellales; family Legionellaceae; genus Legionella; species Legionella sp. PATHC039. The sequence goes on along the minus strand of NZ_JAPHOP010000001.1, from coordinate 2,827,493 downwards.
GGGTCATAAAGTAGACAATACAATACTGGCAACCGCTTTAGGTCTGCAAAAAAAATATTATGGCAAAAGGCAAGTTATCATTATTTCAAAAGACATCAACTTGCGTATTAAAGCAGGGATATTAGGTATTCATGCTGAAGATTACTACAATGACCAAGTGCTGGATGACGTCAATTTACTTCACAGAGGATTACATATTCTCGATAACAATTTTTGGGATAGTCATGCCAAAGATATGGGATCCTGGCAAGAAAGTGGTAAAACCTTTTATAAAGTAACCGGTCCTTTGGTAAGCCAATGGAATCCAAACGATTGCCTTAGTACGGAAGATGACCAGTTTCAAGCTTTGGTCAAGAAAATTGACGGCCCTAATGCCATAGTTCAACTCATTCGTGACTACACTCAACCCAAACATTCAGTCTGGGGAATCACGGCAAGAAACCGTGAACAAAATTTTTCCCTAAACTTGTTACTGGATCCCGATATTGATTTTGTCAGCTTGCAAGGCTCAGCAGGTACAGGGAAAACACTATTAACCATAGCCGCAGGATTAACCCAGGTCATGGATCAAAATCGCTACAGCGAGATATTAATGACAAGGGTAACGATTCCTGTTGGCGAGGATATAGGATTCTTGCCAGGTACCGAGGAGGAAAAAATGACTCCGTGGATGGGCGCTTTAATGGATAATCTTGAAGTGCTTCACAGCTCGCAAGTCGGCGGCAGTTTTGGACGTGGGGCAACTCAGGATTTGCTGCAAAATAAAATTAAAATACGCTCGTTAAATTTTATGCGGGGAAGAACTTTTTTAAACCGCTATATTATAATTGATGAAGCGCAAAATCTGACATCAAAACAAATTAAAACCTTGGTTACAAGAGCAGGCCCAGGTAGTAAAATTATTTGTCTGGGGGACATCAAGCAAATTGATACCCCCTATTTAACTGAAACCACTTCCGGACTGACTTTTGCCGTAGACCGGTTTAAAAGTTGGGAACACAGCGCTCATATGACTTTGACTCGGGGAGAGCGCTCAAGGCTGGCTTTTTATGCGGCTGAGCATTTATAGTATTTGTTTATGAGGATTAATAATGACTGATCAAGCGATCACTTTTGATGATGTTCTGCTCGTCCCATCGTACAACCATCATGAATCCAGGCGAGTTGTTGAAACAACCAGTACCGACAGGTTAGGTAAACTGACTTTAAATCTTCCGGTAATCAGCGCCAATATGGATACGATTACCGAAAGTAATATGGCTAATTTTATGCACAGTAAAGGAGCCATGGGCGCTTTACATCGATTTATGACTATAGAAGAAAATATTCAGGAATTTAAGAAATGCAAAGGACCTGTCTTTGTATCAGTTGGGTGCACCGAAAATGAATTACAAAGAGCGGAAGCACTGCGGGATGCAGGAGCCGATTTTTTTTGTGTTGATGTGGCACATGCCCACGCCAAATACGTCGGCAAAACATTAAAAAGCTTACGTCAGTTATTAGGAAGCCGCTGCATTATGGCTGGGAATGTCGCCACTTATGCCGGAGCAGATTATCTTGCGTCTTGTGGCGCTGATATTATTAAAGCGGGTATTGGGGGAGGCTCAGTATGCAGTACCCGAATTAAAACCGGCTTTGGCGTACCCATGTTAACCTGTATTCAGGATTGTTCACGTGCTGATCGTTCCATTGTTGCTGATGGCGGCATCAAAACATCGGGTGATATCGTCAAAGCATTGGCCTTTGGCGCTGATTTTGTGATGATAGGCGGCATGTTAGCCGGCTCTGCCCCCACGCCAGGAGAGGTCATTCAAAAAGATGACGGAAGCAAAGTCAAACGCTATCGAGGCATGGCATCCCGAGAAGCCCAGGAAGCATTCCTTGGACAAATGCATGAATGGAAAACAGCAGAAGGCGTTGCAACTGAAGTGCCATTTAAAGAAAACCCTGATGGGATTATTGCTGATATCATAGGCGGATTGCGCTCAGGTCTAACCTATGCCGGCGCGGACTCCATCAGCGAATTGCAAAGAAAATTGAATTATGTGATTGTCACCCAGGCCGGACGCATAGAAAGCTTGCCTCATAAGTTGTTGGAGGGATAACTCACCAACCCGGACAATCTGTTTTCACATCTATCCGGGCATAGACTGGCTAGGTGTTGGGACATCAGAGGATGAGCCTGAGCCAGAAGGTTGACCACTCCCGCTGTTAGAACTGCTGGATGTTTCGTCATACTTTGTTTGGCCGCCAAGATCTAGCGTACTTGTACTTGTATTCGATTCTGGTGGTGGGCTCATTTGCATGGGAGTATCCGTCCCTGACGTGGAAGTATCCGTCCCTGACGTAGGAGTATCCGTCCCTGACGTGGGAGTATCTGTCCCTGACGTGGGAGTATCTGTCCCTGACGTGGGAGTATCCGTCCCTGACGTGGGAGTATCCGTCCCTGACGTGGGAGTATCCGTCCCTGACGTGGGAGTATCCGTCCCTGACGTAGGAGTATCCGTCCCTGATGTATTTGTCGTGGTAGGTGTGGGGTTAGGAGTAGTACTGCTCGAACTGGATTGTTGTGAGGAAGAGTTGGGATTTGGTTTGGGTTCTTCTGAACCTGCCAGTTTATTTTTAATCCCTTCCACTGCCTTATCAACCAGAAAACTGGCACCAGCTGATATTTTTCCACCCACCCAGTAAAAAGGCTTGTTAACAAGACCTTGCCATTGTTCGACCAGCTTCATATACCTTTCAATCATTTCCATTTGCGGATCTTTTTTGTCATCATCCTTCTTTTGTCCTTCCGCAGGCTTATTTTCAGCACCGGGTTGAGGAGCATTTGAGCCAAATTGCTTGCCGATATTGTCGGCTAATTTACCCAACCCTTTTTTAGCAAGTCCTCCGATTACACTACCTACTTTCCCAAGTGTACTTTGTTGAGGACCTGGCTCAACAGACTGCTCATCCGTTGGTTTCGGTTTCGGCTTCGGTGTTGGTGCCTGTGATTTGGGTTTTGGAGTTTCTGCCATGTCAATTTACCATATCTGTTGATATCTAAATTATAGTACCTCATCAAGATTTTGTCCGAGGTTACTTTTCCAAGTTTACTGTTCAGGGATATATTTTTTATTTAGCATATAATATAGTAAAATAAATGGTTCAATTAAAGGCAATATGGCTCAACAATTTACAAAAAATTTACTAAATTAAAATCATGTCTGTAACTCTATATGCCAACAGTAATTATTAATAATGAATCTTTAGATAATTTCCATTCAAGCAGTGTCTTTACATATTTTTTGAAAAAGACCATTGCCCCAAATAAGGCAAAAGGATTTACGCTTTAGGCGTCTTATATGACAAAGAAAAAATAGTACAGTACTTATACTAAAATTAAACTGGTACAATTATAACTTTTACATTTTTATATTTGATAATACACTTTCTTTTTTGGAAAGCCTATTCACCCCAAATTAAACCAATTACTATAGCAACCATACATGGCATGACAATGAACAATGAATACTCTATGAAAATCAATGATTTTCGGTATATGCGCCGCGGAAAACATCTCAGTGAACTGCAGTCAGAGGAAGCAAATCTCCTTGCTCCAGTCAATCAGCGTGGTAAAGGCACAGATCGAGCTTTACTGGTATTGCATGGTTTCTCTTCTTCACCGGCAGTTTACCGATATCTGATTCCTAATTTAAAAAATTATGATGCCATCCTTTGTCCTGTATTGGCTGGTCACGCCGAAAGTATAGAAGCCTTTTCAAAATCCACAGCAGCTGATTGGCTTCAATCAGCAAAAAACGCCTGTGAACTCTTAATAAATCAGTATCAAAAAGTTGATGTTTTAGGGTTATCCCTGGGAGGATTATTAGCCTGTCAATTAAGTCAATCCTTTGCTATCAATCACCTGTTTCTATTAGCCCCCGCATTAAAATTACACATGCGCACCAATGCCATGCTGAAATTAGCCCAGATTCTTAAGTGCCTGGGATTTCGACAACTTCGCAACGCCGCAGGGAATCTTATCACCGATGAGCATGCTGAAATCGCTTATAGAAAACTACCGATTTCTACAATAATTGAAATGCTAACCTTGGCTCAGCAATATGAATGGCTCCCTCCTGCTTGCCCAGCCGATCTTTTTCTTGGAATTCATGATCAAGTGGTTGCTTCTCAACAAGTAGAACAATTATTTTGTAATTTACCTAATGTAAAAATACATTGGTTAAAAAATTCCGCGCATGTATTGCCACTAGACAATGATCTGAATGAAATTATTGATTGTATTAATAAAAGTAAGTGAATGAAAATCAAATATTGTCATAATTGACTTGTAATCAATCATAAAACATGGCAATTGGACTTGCGCTGTTCTAACCATTCAGATATTGAATAAGAAAAAAATTCATTGTATTTTAAAGGCTCATTTTGTTCCTTGGAAATTAAACATGTTTTTTTATAATGCCTCATTAAAAAATGATGAATTAAATGCATCAAAAATTGCTATTCTCGTTACAGGATTAGCATCATTATTACTCATTGGAAATTATAGTGATGAAGAGTCCTACGAGGATGTCTCTCCCTCTTTCCTTAGTCGGATGATAGAAGATACTCCTAATTATCCATTTACATTCGATGACGAAGGATTTGAAGTCAACATAGGGATTCCGTTTCAACTGTAATTTATAGCAAGCTAAATTCACCAAGGGTTTACCCTTATGAATTTAGCTCTTTTATCCTGAATAAATGTTAGGTAACCGTACACGGGGTATGCAAATTTTTCTGTTTATAAGCCTATTTATTTGAGTTGTCTTTCCCGCGAAGGCGCTGAGTGATCCTGTCATTATTTTACTCAGCTCAAAGCGCCACATTCAATAAATGAGTGATATTGCTGTTTCAAATCACTCATTATGTTTTGAAATAAATCCCAATTCAGTAATTCCGGCTCATGTCGATAAGCCATTCTAGCAAGATGAATAAAAGAGCGAACTCGTTTGTTTTTTATAGTATTTGCTTGATAAGAGCGATGTTTATTAAGGGATTCAATCATTAAACCGAACCACCAGGCAATCATAATTAATAAAACAGCAAGAAAAAAAAGCATATTAACTCTGGTTTTTCCTGAAGATTGATTTCGTCGTAATCCCATTCCCAGTTGTTCATTTTTTATGTCTTTGAAATTTTGTTCGATTTGCATTCTTTTTTTGTAATAAGATACGAGAAATCGAGCATGCTTATTTAATGAGCTAAAGAGAACCCACCCATTTTTATAATAATTGGAATGAGCTTTATCATGAGAAGGATATTTATTTTTCTTTTTTCGTACCTTGCCTGAGAGTGTTTCTTTATAGGTATAAAGATAACCTTCCACCGCCTTTTTTGTTTTTCCAAGCTTGACCTTACCTAATGCAGAAGCTTTTCCAATACCTTCAAAAAGAATATCTTTCACTTTGTGCCAATTTGTTTCTCCTTCAATCTGATAGCAATACAAAGAATAGATGCGGCCAATAACATCCCAGCCTAGCTCAAGCACCTGTTGAAACCACTCACGATGAAAACCCGCGTCTGTAATAATTGTCACGGACAAACTCGAAGGAATAACCTCTTTCAAGCGTAATAAAAATTGACGATGAATCTCTGCATTTTCTTGCTCTGACTCAGAATGAACTTCGTGATAGATTGGTATTGAGCGACCATGAGCTGCAATACTAGCTTCCAGAACATGATAGCCCTCGCTACATCCTCCAGTCCAATCAATTAAAATAACAATCTCTTTTGCATGGCTCCAAAAAAAATGGGCCAGACTCTTATAAATGCAAACAATATTCCTTTCCAGTTTGAAATTATTCACGAATGTTTGAGCCGCATATATTTTACTTTTAACTGTCGTTTTGGATGTTAATTTTTTACCAATCTCTGTAACGGATAATGTGGTATCGTAGTCCATTAAGTCACTTAAAAAGCGAACCAAACATTGTTTTCTTTTAGCATGAATTGAATTCTTTAATGCGCTATCCAATAAATTCTGGCAAAATATTTTCTTGTGCATACAACTTCCGATTAGTTTTGTCTTGGTAAACAAATTTGATCATGAATCTGTATGCACTTCAATTTCTTTTCCCATCTTTATTAATGTACACTTTAAAAAAGTAACTGCTCAATTAAATGGTAAACGTTCACGCCCCTTGTCACATAACCATATAAATTTTAATAATTTTTGTGAGGAGGGGTTTTTATTAGTTTAGAAAATTGCTATAAGGAGTCAAAATATAACATTTTGATTTTATGGCTGATTTATCGCAAATCAATTTAACTCCGAAGAGCTTGGAAGAAGCATTGGAGACTATAGGCCATTTGGCAAAAATAATAGTTGAGCTTAAAGAAGAAAATGCCTGCCTTAAAGAGCGGTTGAATACCAATTCGAAAAATTCCTCATTGCCACCATCGCGAGACCTTAAAAAGAAAAAGCAAAGTAAGCCCAAGAGTGGTCGGAAACCTGGAGGGCAAGCGGGACATAAAGGTCATCAACGTGCATTAGTACCTATAGAGAAAATCAACTCAGTGATTGTTTGCCCACCCCAAAGCCATTGTGATTGTGGTAAAGAGTTAGATGTTTTAGGTCAGTTTGAACGACATCAAGTTTTTGAACTACCTACCCCCCGTTATGAAGTGATTGAATACCAGCTTCAAACTGGATGCTGTAGAACATGCCGACGCCGCTATCAAGGCAATTTGCCTGAAGGCGTGAGTCGTAAGGGATTTGGTCCCAGAGCTCAAGCGATGGTGAGTTTATTGACCAGTAAATACCGGCTGAGTAAGCGTTTGGTTCATGCTTGGTTTGCTGATGTTTATCAAATGCCCATTTGCTTAGGAAGTGTATCGAATGTTGAGCACACGGTGAGTCAATCACTCGAGCAAGCTCATGAAGAAATTAAAGCCCAAGTTCAAAACGCAACAGTGATTCATTTAGATGAAACAGGCCATAAAGAATGCTACCAAAATGGTTGGGCATGGATTATGAGCACACAGGAAGCGACTTATTTCAAATTAGAGCGTTCTCGAGGAAGGAAAATTGCTAAAGAACTCATTGGTGATTTTCGAAACCACATTTATGTAACAGATCGTTATTCTGCTTATGATTTTTTGCCGGATAGGAATCGTCAAGTGTGTTGGGCTCATTTGAAAAGGGATTTTCAAAAAATATCCGAACGCCCTGGAGTGCCAGGAAAAATAGGAAAAAGGCTTCTTAAAGCTTATGAGCGTCTTTTTAAGTTCTGGAAAACAGAGTATGACCCAAACATGCTCTCGTTTAAAAAACCTAGAAAAAGGTTTCGTTATTTTAAAGCAAAATTACTTCGTCATTTACGAGAAGGAGCTCGGTGTTCGCATAAAGCAACTGCTAGAACATGCACTAATATTTGGGAGTCTGTTGCTAGCTTATGGAGCTTCTTTGAACTACCTAATGTTCCTCCAACAAATAACCACGCTGAGCGTCAACTCAGACCTCTGGTTATTTCTAAAAAACTTACTTTTGGAACTCAATCTGAGCGAGGCAGTCGTTTTATTGAACGTATCTTTTCTGTTATTGCTACTTGCAAACAACAAAAAAATAATATCTTAACATTTATCATGGAAGCCCTTCTAAAGTGGACTTCTATTCAAATATAATTAAACGCCCCTTTACATGGAGCGTGAACGTTTACATTAAATGACAGGATTCCTCAGCGCCTTCGCGGGAAAGACAGAGGACCTAATATTCCTTAATTACATACCCCATGAACAGTTACAATGCTAGGGAAACTGCTTATTGTATCTATCAAAATCTTTTAAATCAGATTGACTCCATTCGCGCATATCCAAGACGGAGCCATTAAATGCCATGAAATCAGCCCTGGTTTTTGATAAGTTATAATAGTAAATATCACTGGCATCAGTAGCAAGGCTGCTTTGATGATTCACAGCTGAAATTTCTGCTACGGATTTATCATGGGTTTTCACAAAACTACGTTGAGCTCGTAAATATTTCCCCTTAAATTGAGCAAAATCCCACAATTCTACATCCAGTCGATTCACAATTCCAGCCAATTGAATTTTAGCCGCCTTTTTTGCTCTAATGGTTAAAGTATCGCTTTTTATCCAATACAAACTTAACGTGCCTTTTCCATACATATCAAGCTGTCTTAGATTGACAAAACCAGATATCAGTACTTTGGGATCTCCTTTCAATACGATTTGCAAATTCCTGCTGGATACACCATTGATTTGTGTCACACCACTACCGACTGCTTCCAGTTTTTGCAACCCAATGTTTCCTGCCAGTCTGGTGGTGCCTTCGTTCGCCAAATACAAATCCAAATAGCTGGTCCGTAAATTATTCCCTGTAACAACCCCAGCACCCTCATAGCGAAACCGGTTGAGGAATTTGGTTTTAATATCTACAGTCACAGTACCATAATCCGGATATCCCTGGCCCAAAGACACATAGAGTGTATTTTGTTTTACTATCGTTCTTACTTGAACCAAATCTCTGGGATCACCACGTAACATAACCTCTGGCTTATTATACCCGGTATGCAAATTAACATTCAGTCGTCCCTGAACTACGATTTGATTGAACGATGACACTTGGCGAAACTGCCGTGTAGTGCTGGTACCTTGTTTTTTAACTTCCGCTGGAGGTGTTTGCGTTTTATGGTGGGCGCAGCTTGCCAATACAAACATAAGTAAAATCAATAAGTAGCACCGCTTTAACATAATCTGTATTCCTATATCAATAATCTCTCTACATTAGAGGAAGTTTTGACAATGTGCAAGGCAGTCTCCTATAAGGAAGCAATGCCATATTATTTTAAAAAAAGTTTTGTGAACGAGCCATCTCCTGCACTTGAATTCCTATCATCATTTTTCATTACTAAAATCAGAAATGGTGACATTGTTATTACAATAATCATGGTGTTGTGAGTGGCTGGCTTTATCAACCAAAGACTCTAGAGACTCTTTAAAAGGTATGAGGGCAGGTAATTGGACATAAATATCCACCAAGATCCCATTCTTGCAACTTAAAGTCACTTTACCTGTATTGTTTTCCCCGAAAGATCTTTGAATCAATTCACGCAAAGTAGTCAATTTTACAGTATCACCACGATGAGCGGTAAGATATTGACCGAACTCTGTATTATTAACTTCTGTAGTTAAGCGCATGGCCAAACTAAAATAACCATCTGTGCTTAAATCCTGACAGCTCCCATGTTTGTTCCATTCATGGCGCTCCAGACAACTGCCATAATTGTAACTCGGCATAAGTTGCTTTAAATTTTGAGCAACATCAGAAGATAAATCCAATGGAGAATAATCACAATGGTTTGTTCGAGGGCTTATTCCACAATAGCCATAATTATGGCCGCATGCTTCTTGATTAGGCCATAATCCATGCAGGATTAGATGATTGGCCTGATAAGCTGTCTTTGTTAATTTCAAACACTCTGGCTTGCCTATTTCATATCCATAAGTTTCACAAAAACCTGGCTGTGAACTTAAAGCCAACACATAAGAATCAGCCATCCCGGGAGAAAGATCACAGCTCGCTTTGGGACGCTCAGTGTATTCAATGACCCCACAATCAACACTCACCCAGCGCAGATTAGGTTGATGATCTGAAAATTGTATACGCAACCAATCCGGTTTGGTTTTATTAATTTCTTTTAATTGATATTTCTGGTTGGGCTCAACCATTAAATTCTCAGGATTTGATTTACGATTCTTGGAAAGGTAAGCAGGGCATGATTTTGTTGCTTCGAAAGTACCATTGACGAGAATTGAGGCATTAACAGAGAAAGAACAAAAAAGCAAAAGCAAGGTGATTGGTTTTATCATTAAGACATCCTGGCTTGTCTTTGGTAAGCCCATTATACCCTAGTCGGATATGAATGCCAGCAATTATTTTTTCATGAAATTGATTAATAAGGTTTTTTTCAATACAACTACATTACTAATAAAAGAATACTATGATATAGAAGTAGGTACTGGAGAAAATAAATGACTCAACAAGATCCTGTAGTGATTAAATCCGAGGGAGACCAGGCTTTAGAGAAGGGAGATTTGCCTCTTGCCTTAACATTGTATGATGAAGCATTAGCGATAAACCCACAATTTTCCGGAGCCTATTATCAAAAAGGAACCGTTTTACTTCGCATGGGCAAAACGATACAAGCAGCAGCCATGTACTGGCAATCTTATTTATTCAGCGAGTTCAAAACTGACATAGGATTAATGACAGCAAAAACTCTGGCGCATGCTAATTATTCTTTGTCAGCCTGCAAACTTTTTGAGACATTTAAAATAGAAGAATTGGACGGTGAAAGCCTCGCATATTACCTCTATGCTCTAAGGCAACAAGGAAGGATACAAGAAGCGTATGCCTTATTCCCTTATGTAAACCAATTCAATATCCCCAAAACAAGTTGGGCAAGAGCCATTATTTTGCTTGATCTTAATAAAGTAGAGGAAGCACGCTTCTTACTTGAACCACTTGAAAAAACGGATAAGGATGGACACATCACCATTTTACTGCATGCGGTATATCTGGCTTTAAATGATAAAAAAGCAGTAAAATCTCTTTTAGACAGAGCAATTCAACGCATACCCAATAATGATTATTTTTGCTGCCAGCGAATTGCAATAGACATACTCGATGGTTTAAACAAGACACCGATAGAAACGTATCGCGCATTCAAACGCTTTGATCTCATTGATGCAGCTGATTATCTTCATAAACACGCTGACAAACATTTGCGACATAGTGGAACAACTTATCAAACATTTGATTTATTAGCGCCACAGGTTCTTTCTGAAGGCTTAATACTGGAATTTGGAGTACGATTTGGCTATTCCATTTCCCATATTGCCAAACTCTTTCCCAAACGCAAAATTTTCGGTTTTGACAGTTTTCAAGGGTTACCTGAAGATTGGCACCACGAAAAGGCTGGCTCCTATTCCACCTACGGTAAAATTCCCTCCGTAGCAAACAATGTGACTTTAATCGCTGGATGGTTTAATGAAACTTTGCCCGATTTTAAAAAAAATAACAGGGAACCCATAGCTTTTATGAATATCGATTGTGATCTCTATTCTTCCACTAAATTGGTGTTCAGCGAATTAAACTCCCAGATTGCGCCTGGTACTATCATAGTATTCGATGAGTACATTGGTAATATCAATTGGCGCCAGGATGAATTTAAAGCGTTTCAAGAATGGGTAAAAGAAAATAAAGTGGAATATCGTTATCTTACTGCCAGTTTTTATACCAAACAGGTTTCAGTACAAATTCTTAAGAGAAAGTGAAAAATAATTGAAAAAATTAATGCGATTTATTGGCATTAAAAAACCACCTCCCTATTCGTTCTTTTGAGACAAAGAGGAAGGTAATTCAGTGAATACGGGATTATATAGCAGTTACTTCTTCTGCTTGCAAACCTTTCGCTCCCTTAGTAACAAGAAATTCCACTCGTTGCCCCTCTACCAAAGTTTTGCGCCCAGCGCTGCTAACGATAGAGCGGAAGTGTACAAATACATCGTCTTGACCATTATCACGACTAATGAAGCCATAACCTTTATCATCATTAAACCACTTAACGTGGCCAGTTTCTTTCACAGACATTTCAAAGTTCCAAATAAAATTAAACAAACACTTGTACTGAGCGATAAGAGAAAAAATACAATGTAATCATCGAGAGAAATTCACGACCAAGGGAAATATAAGGAAGGAGTTTGTCGAAAAACAAGATTTTAACCAATAATGCTCGTAGAACAAGTGATTATATTATAATACACTATTCTACAAATAGCGAGCATTATGTACAATATCTTCGATAAATGTACCACTTTTATCTTACCGTCTATGGCCTGTTACTGTGTTCATCCGACATCCTGGACTCACCTAACGAAGCGAGCGGCGATTTCGTTGGCGATGTAAAAAACTGCCAGGCCCTATTCATATTTTTCCAGCTGAAATCCTCTTCATACCTCATAGTGGGAGCATACCATTCGGTCATGGCATCGGTTGCCTTATTTGCCACACAGGCTACGTCTTCAAAACTTCCCAGAGCATAAGAGCCCAAATACATAGTATTAGTGCACTGTTGTTCTTTATCCAATTGCAATCGCAAATTCCAGGGAAGAGTCGACATATAATCTTCCCAGATTTTATCCTTTACAACCGTAACTTCAGTTACATCCGGGATAGACTCCAACTCTTTTCTAAGCGCTTCATGATCAAATTTAAACTCATTATTATTGGGAGATAAATTCACATAAACTGTGCATAAACGTCCATCTTCCGGATTACTCCTGTTATCCCTGGTTGTAATAAGTGCCAAATGTCCAAAGCCTGTTTCCTCAAGTGCTTTTGTGAAAAAATACTGTTGTGCTGGCAATCCTTTGATTTTATAAACAGCGACCGGATAGCGATAATAATCCAAACTCTCTATACATTTGTTTTCAACTTCAGTTAAGTCTAAACCCATGGATTTCCAGTTTCTTGGTGAAGTCGCTAAAACCAAAGTATCGGCTGTTTCTGTTTGCTCGATACCATTATGCACATAAGTCACAGTCACCTTATTTTTTTCTCTCTCAATCCTGGAAACAGAAGCACTGGTACGCACATCAAATTGTTCTGCGATTCTCTCCATTAAAAGCTGAAAACCACCATGTATTGCTAATAATGAGGGCCTGCCGATTAATTGTTCCGCTAACAGGATGTCCGGCATGGTGACTTTACCCATATACTCAAGAACACAATAAGCTGGGCAAAAGTTTAAATCCCCGTAGCCAAATCCAGGCACAAATGGCTTTAAAAATACAGGTAAATAAGACATGTTGTTCAGCTTACAATATTCAGAAAAAGGGTTTAACAATTTATCTGGAAGTGCTTTTTTATTTTGTTTTGCCTTTTTATAAACATCATAATCACTATTAAAAACCCATAATTCTCTAAGCAACTTCATTTCTATGCTTATTTTTTCTAAGGAACTGGCTTTTTCAAATAATTGCTTGATTTCTATCGTTTCAAAAGCTGTTGGCATTACTTTTTCAAATTCAATGCCATGCTCAGCTAATGCATCAAGAACAACACCGTAGTTGGGAGCAACCAATGCGGCTCCCCACTCCGTTTTTAACTCAGGATGAACTGCATCAGAGTAGGTGTGGCATTTGCCACCCACTACGGGTTCACGTTCAAGGAATATACATTCTACTGTCTTATTTTGTAATTTTGCCATTTCCTTTAATTGGCGTGCAGCGAATAAGCCGCTCGGGCCTGCCCCTATAAAAATGACTTTGGATGGTAACGTCTTCATTGAAATCCTCTTTGGTGAAATCCATTTACAACTTACCTTTATTAAATACAACTACGCAAACTGGAACTATTTACTGCCTACGCAAAATACCCTGAAGTTGAAAAAATATATAGTGACTTGATTTTTAAAAACCGCGTTAATCAGCGGTACGTAGAGAATTGATTATTTAATAATTCAAGTGACTATAGCTATAAAAAACAATCACTTATTCTTAATTTTATGAAAAGCTACAGTTAACTTAACACAAGGATCGATAAATGAAAACTTACAAAAAATCAGCATCAAGGAATTGATGCAGGCGTGATATTTTTTGGCAGCACAGACTGTAATTCATGAGCCAACTCCAATAAGAGCAAATCATTGCCTTTTGCTGAACCCATTTGCACAGAGACAGGCAAATGATGGTGGAACATAACTGGTGCAGTCATAGCGGGTAATCCGCCTTGATTAAACAGGGAAGTAAAAGGTGAGAACTCTTTCTTTTTTTGTAGATACTTATTGAATTCCTCATCAGTTCGCAAATGACCGATTAACAGGGGTAATTGAGCCAATGCAGGAGTTAATACAATGTCTGTTTTTTCCAATAATTGATGCAGAGGTCTGAGTAATTGGTATAGTTTGTTTTTGGCAATAATGAATTCATAAGCGGAGATCATTTTCCCTCTGTAATAAAATTCCCATGTTATGGGCTCCAATTCATGAATCATTGGTTTTCTGCCAATGATTTGCTCTTGAGTTTTTACTTTCGCATACGTGCTCGCTGCAATTAAAGTATGAGCGCATGAGCTGATAACTTGCAGATCCAATGGCAAGTGCACTTCATTTAATCTGTGACCCGAATTTTTCAGGATTTCTTTTATTTTCTCTACCGCCTCCTGGCATTCCCTTGCAATTGGTACCTCGGCAAAAGCGCCTGTCAACTCGGTAATAAGTAATTTTTTTTTCTTTCTCGATAGTCTGTTAAGTCGCATGGGGTTTATTACATTTTTAAACAATGCAATAGCATCACTCATGGAACGAGTGAGTATAAAACTGGTAGCCATCCCAGACCATGCTTCATCAACCCATGGCCCTGAGGGAACCAGACCTGGTGTCGGTTTGAATCCAAACAAACCACAACAAGCGGCTGGAATACGAATCGACCCGCCTCCATCGCTTGCCGTAGCCACTGGCGCTATCCCTGCCATTATGGCAGCAGCAGAACCACCAGAAGATCCGCCTGCCGTTCTCATAGTATCAAAAGGATTTCTGCAAGGCCCAAATAAATTAGAGTCAGTAACGCAGGAAAGGCCTAATTCTGAAGTATTTGTTTTTGCAAATGGTACAAAACCAAGAGCAATCAATTTATTAATCAAATCACTGTTTGTCTCAGCCAGATTATTTGAAAAAAACCTTGACCCTTCCGTTAGTCGAATGCCCTCTATGGCATGGCCCAGATCCTTGACTAATAACGGAACACCATAATAGGGCTCGTTACCTTTCATTTTCGCAAGGCATTGATGCGCATATTCAAAACAATCTGTAACTACGGCATTTAATGAAGGATTCACTTGATATAGGCGTTCTTGCGCACACTGCAAAACTTCCTCAGCACCAACCTGATGGTTTTTGATCAGTTTAGCGAGCTCCTGCACATCATAGTGGATATACTCATTAACATGCATACTCAATTCCTACAATAGCCAGAGAGCTTTATAAAGAGAGAACATTACTCTTTACGAGGTTATCTATAACATTATAGCTGTTGTTATCATAGTCGCCTGAGCGAGCTTAACAAAATTATGGCAACATAGAATCTGGCAGTAGTCTCGTGATTACAGAAAAAAGAGGATAAATAAGTTGTCCGTATTGACAGTAAAGGAATAACTGGCAAAAACCATCGCTTAAATAGATTTAATTTCTAAAATGGATGAATAGGAGGTAATTTACTGTTTTTTCGCTTTTTCACAGATTCGTTACGTTTTACCGCTTGCACAGCCCGTAATAACTCATCCCCTCGCCATAATGTTTTTTCCTGACTTCGATACAACACTTGCGAAAGCAGATGTAATTGTTTCCTTAAATGCGCGTCTCTTACCAATTGCGCCAAGTCAGTTAAATTAAGCATCGGAGCATCAGGCCATTGCAAAGAGGCCCATTTTAAAACAGCATCACGAGCTTTTTGGGGATTACATTGATTACAAGCTTTATTTAAAGCATCCAAAGCTTTTTTATACTCCTTTTTACTGGATGACTCTCTCGGTCGCTTTTGCCATATCCATAAGCTTAAAGTGATTAGCCAGGCCAAACCAAAAAATATTGCCAGCTTCACAGCCCAACCTCCTGATTCATTGGCCACTGATGCAGAATCTGGAGCTGATTGACTGCTGGCAGACATTTCTTTACCTGTGACTAGGGTGTTTGCAGTATTTGCCTTGACCGCAGTAGAAGGGATGATATCTATGCTCCTTGGAGGCAAAACGGCGATTTCTTCTTTACCTGTTTCAGTATTAAACCAAGGAAGACGCAATTCGGGTATTGTCGTTTTACCTGCTTTATTGAATAAATAAGTGACCTTGATTTCAACACTACCAATTAGCTCACCTTGTTTCACCTGATTGCGTTCCGCCCCTTTCTCTGGATAAACGCTAAAGAAATCTGTTTCTTGAAAGGTAAGTGTTGGCAATAACTGAGCTGGAATGCCTATTCCTTCCAATGTCACTGTACGTGTTAACGTACTTCCCTGACTGAGGGTCTGATTACTGTTTTCATATTGCTCGGATAACTTGACTTGTTTTGCTGGCAACCATAATTTGCCTTGATACTTTTTAGGGATTGGTTTGATAGTTAAGTTAATCGCTTTATCCGTCGCTTTGGTGCGTTGGGGGTTATAGTCATATACAAGAGCATTAAAAATCGGTGATATGATTTTCAAAGTACCACTTTTTTGCGGATATATCGCATAAGTTTGCTCTTCAACAACATAATTAATGTTGTTATGAACAGCATGGTAACGTTTCGCATCCCCTAACGGAATCAGCAAGGCATCATCCACTTTTGGACCTTGATAATCGGCATCTAACAATCGTTTGCTATTGTATAATTTAACCGTATAAATAATTTGTTGGTTAACATAGGGGTTTTTCTCATTCACTTCAGCTGTCAGGAAAACGTCCTGCTTTTGAATAGCCTCATCTGGCAAAGCTTGCGGATTGGCACTACCCTGGACATTGATAGTGATTGGCAGACTTTGTTCAAGACCTACTTTTATTGGAGGAATAGTAAAAATACCTGGCTTTAGCGCTCTCAAGAGTACAATCCATTGACTTTGTGATTGCGCCTGCCCATTAATAATGGAATAGTTTACATGCCTTTCTGTACCCAAAATCACAAAATCCTTTTGCAATTCAGTCAGATCGGGAACTCCGCCCCCCTGTTGATCTTCTTGAGTAATGGATAATTTAAAGGTTTCTCCCATTGTGACTTGCGAAGGCTCAAGTTCGATTTTGATTTCTGCAAAAGATAATGATGAAAATAAACTCAATAAAACCCATAACATTAATTTCTTCATTGATACCACCCACGCTCTCTACGTAAATGATCACGTAAAAATTTTTCTCTCATTAATCCACCCGGATCATCAGGTATTAATCGCAACCATTGTTCTTTAGCAAGTTGTTTCTCCTGATTCGATTCGGACTGAATTTCTCCCTCTTGCTTGTCATTTTTTTTATTTTGATTTTTATTCTGTTGTGCCTTATTTTGCTGATCCCGGTTCTGCTGATCTTTGTTTTGCTTGTCCTGATTTTGCTGATCCTGGTTCTGCTGATTTTTGTTCTGCTTGTCCTGATTTTGTTGATCCTGGTTCTGCTTATTTTTGTTCTGCTTGTCCTGATTTTGTTGATCCTGATTCTGTTGATCTTTGTTTTGCTTGTCCTGATTTTGTTGATCCTGGTTCTGCTGATTTTTGTTCTGCTTGTCCTGATTTTGCTGATCCTGGTTCTGTTGATCTTTGTTTTGTTGATCCTTATCCTGCTGATTCTGGCTTTTTTTCTTTTCTTTATCTTTCTTCAACAATTCACTGATTAATTTTCGATTATATAAAGCATCCTGATTATTTGGATTAAATGCCAAGGCTTTGTCATATGCTCGTATTGCTTCCTCATATTTCCCCAAGTGTGCTAAAGCATTTCCCTGATTATAGTAGCCTTGTTCCGTTTTTAACTCGTTAAATAATTTAGCTGCCTGTTCATAATCTCCTGCTCTGTATGCTGCGCTTGCAGCCCAGTCATTGCGCTCAAAAAGATCTTTAGCTTTTGCAAATTGCCCCTTTTCCATCAAATGTTGAGCTTGTTGATTGGGAGTAAACCATAAATCAGACCAACTAAATGCCTTAAGCTGATTGGATATTAGTGCAACTGCCGCAATAGTTAAAACCCGCCACATCATATTGTCACCCTTTGCATCCAACCTCGTTGAAATACGGGTAATAATAAAAGCAATGCGGGAATCAAGAACCAACGGCCTTCATCACGCCATAATGGTATATCGTCATTTTTTTCAAGAGCAAATTTTTCTTTGCCTTGAGAGGCGTTCAACCACTTTTCCAAATCACTTGAATCTGGGGAGTATACCAACAAGTATCCATCTCCCGCATTGGCGAAGCGCTGAAACAAGGGGTTCAAATTTTCATCAGCTCTGATTGGCATAATTGAAGAAAAAATACCTGATTCTGCCAGCTTTTTAGCTTTTTCAATGGCGCTAGAGGATGGTGTTTCGGCGGTTAAAACTAAAATTTCGCCATGATCATAACCCGCTTGCTTAATTAATTGGCTTGCTTCATCCAAGGCACTGTCTAAATTATATCCTGCAATGGGCATGATATCAGGGGTCAATGTGGACAATAAGGAAGAGATAGTTTGACCATCTTCTGTTAAAGGAGATACAACAAAAGGCTCACTTGTGAAAACAATCAAACCAAACTGCCCTATATCCTTGCGGGTAAATAAATCATGTAATTTGAATTTGGCCCGACTAAGACGATTTGGCGATAAATCCCCAAGCATCATTTTATCTGACATATCCAATAACAAAACCCTTGGCTGAATTGGCTTATAAGTAGATTGAGGCAATTTGTACCAAGTTGGGCCAGACACACTCAAAATCATAAATAAAATACTAAAAAACAGGAATGATAAAGATAAGACACGTTTACTCTGACCTTTACTGTGTAATAAATGTTCCAGAAGATGGGGATCACATACCGCCTCCCAGGCATGTAATTTTGGCTTTTGCCGCCAATAAATTACCGCCAACGCAAGCAAAGGCACAATCATCAACAAACACCATGGCCTTAAAAAATGAAACTCAGCTATCATGACTTAAGCTCCGCTCTACTTTTAAAAAAGACCTTAAGTACACAAATAAATCCACCTTGCTAATCAACCAATAAAAACATAATAACAAAGCACAGGCAACGAACCAGGGATAATATTCCTTTTGAGGCCGAACAGATGCCTGTTCTTGCTTCACGGTTTCCAGTTGATTGATGGTTTGGTATATGGATTGTAAGGACTCAGGATCTGTCGCCCTGAAATAACGACCACCTGTCATTTTTGCCATTTTTTCCAGTGTCTTTTCATCCAGTTCGGCGGAAAGGGTGGGGGCAAAAAAATCACCAGTTAACGCTCTTGGATCGGCCTCCGAACCTAAGCCTATAGTATAGATTTTGATTCCATCTTGCTTGGCTAACTCTGCTGCTTTTAAGGGGGCTAATACACCTGAGTTGTTTGCTCCATCCGTCAGCAAAATAATAACCCTTCCTTTGGAAGGAACATCTTGTAACCTTTTGACGGCTAAACCTACTGCATCACCAATCGAAGTAGTTTTACCTGCAAGACCAGCTGTTGCGTCGTCTATCCTCATTAGTACGCTATGTCTGTCATAGGTTAATGGTGTTTGCAAATAAGCTCGAGTACCAAACAGAATCAAACCGATTCTATCTCCGACTCTGTCCTCAACAAATTGCTCTGCGGCCCTTTTCACGACAAGCAAACGACTGACTGGTCGGCCATGCAGCAGCATATCCGTAATTTCCATGCTGCCTGAAAGATCCAATACCATCATGATATTATATCCTTCCCTTGCTACAGGCTTTGGCTCACCAACCCATCGCGGACCAGAAAGGGCGATAACCAGCAATACCCAAACTAAAACAGGAATTAATAGCAGCGTTTTAGCCGAGATTAACCGGTTCTCTTGTTCAACAATACCCGCCATTGCCTCAAAAAAAGGAACCTTCAATGCAGCAGGTAATTTTACTTTTGCCCGCGGTAACAAATACCAGAGAAACAAAGGGACAGGAATGAGTAACAAAGCCCATGGGGTAGCTAATTCGAACATGGCGCCCCCCTTTGCTTGATCCATTTTTCTGCACGAGTAAATAAAGGATTTAAATTCAGTGCATCTGATGTTTTATAGGGTGAATCCAATAACATCAATTTAACCGGAGTAAAATCAATCCCCTTGCCAGTCTGATTTAAAAATTCAAACCAAGCTTCACCATGCATACTGGCAACTTCTGCTCTTGGATAATAAACCAAGGCAACTCGCTTTAGCAATTCAGAAATATGGGCACTGGCCAATTGAGTGTTTTTATCTTTTTCATACTGTTCTTTGTAGATTTTTAATAAACCTAAGGCTTGTTTCTTGGGTAATGCATTAACATGCCTTTTATAGATGAAATAGGCAATTCCTGCCACTAAAACAAGGATAAGAACCATTAAGCCATACCATCCTAGCGCAAGAGGCCACCAGCCAACAGGCTCAGGCAAATGAATGTCTCGTAATTGAGCTAATGGTTCTGCTTTAGCCACGAGACCTCCGGGGAAAGGTCAAGCGCACCAATTGAGTGAGATTGGTATCAGCAGTCACCTGGACATACTGAATTTGCAACCGCTTAAATTGATCATTTAACCGCTCGATTCTCTGCTGGCAATAGAGTTGATAAGCTGTGCTAACAGTTTCCAGACCAGTGTCTAATATGATTTCCTTTTTACCATCGCTAATGGCATATTGTTGCGGCTTTGGAGGAGCCAGTTCAATTCTGTCACAAACATGATAGGCCAGTATGTCATTATGGCCTCGTAAACGATTTAAATGCTTCTCACACTCAGCATCCATAGAATAAAAATCGCTTATCAAAACCAGTATACTTCCAGGCCGAATGACCCGACGCAGCCTCATTAAGGCATCACTTAACAGACGTGGCTTTTCTTCTCGCTGAGCTTCTGTTTGAGTGGTATATCGACTTAAAGAAGCCAATAAAGGGAGTACGCCCGAATCTCGTCCTCGCGGAATAAACTCACTGTGTTCCGTAGCTGAAAAAAAGAATCCTCCTACACGATCTCCTTGTTTTATCACTGTCCATGCAAAAAGAGAAGCCAATCGTGCAGCTACCACTGACTTAAATGCTATCCTGGTACCGAAAATCATGGAAGGGTTAAAATCTACAAGCAGAACCACTGGCCTTTCCCGCTCCTCCTGATAAATTTTGACATGAGGTCTTCCAGTACGGGCGGTAACGCGCCATTCCATATGACGAATTTCATCACCAGCCTGATAATTCCTTACTTCCGCAAAATCCATTCCCCGTCCACGAAATTTGGAAATATGGTTTCCAGAACGCAACGCTCTTCCTTGCGGCTTATAATGAACGGAATGAACATACCGTCTTAAATCGATTAATTCGCTTAATTCAGCTACAACTCCGTCAGTCATAAAAAACCTCTAAGGGATGGCGACTAAACGTAATAAAGAATCTATAAAGTCATCGCTGCTAATGCCTTCTGCTTCTGCTTCAAAACTTAACAAAATCCTGTGGCGCAGTACATCATGAGCGATAACGTGTATATCATCGGGAGTCACATAATCTCTACCTGCAAGCCAGGCATGAGCCTTGGAACAACGGTCCAGTGCGATAGTAGCGCGTGGGCTTGCTCCAAAACGCAACCAGCGTCCCAATTCGTCACTGTATACACCAGGATTACGGGTAGCAACTACCAACTGAACCAGATAATTTTCAAGTGCTTCACTAGTATGTACCTTCAATACTTGTTTTCGAGCTTCAAATAAAGTTTTTTGGGACAATTTTGTCACTTTGATTTGATTTTCTGTTGCATTACCCAGTGCTTCTTTACGTGCCAAAGTTAAAATGTCATGTTCTACTTTTGCATCAGGGTAACTAATTTTCACATACATTAAAAATCTGTCCAATTGGGCTTCTGGCAAAGGATAAGTTCCTTCTTGTTCTATAGGATTTTGAGTTGCCATGACCAGAAACAATTCCGGCAGAGGATAAGTTTTTCCTCCAATAGTGACTTGCCTTTCCGCCATCGCTTCAAGCAGGGCTGACTGTACTTTGGCAGGGGCGCGATTGATCTCATCAGCTAGGATAAGATGATGAAATATAGGGCCGGGCTGAAAGACAAAAGAACCATTTTGCGGATGGTAGACGTCCGTACCGGTTAAGTCCCCAGGTAGCAGATCGGGGGTGAATTGAATCCGATGAAAATCACCTTCAACTACGTCTGACAATTCTTTAACGGCTCTGGTTTTTGCTAAACCCGGAGCTCCTTCAACCAACAAGTGGCCATCTGCAAGCAAAGCGATCAACAGACGAGAGATCAAATCCTTTTGACCCAAAATACGCGAATTAAGATGACGACTTAACTGTAGTATTTTTTGTTGCACATTATCTGCGACTTTATCGTCTAGTTGCTCCATTACAATTACCCTTTTAAAAAAATAATATCCTAACTTGAATCCATTGGGATGCCAAGTAGAATGAGTCTATTTTGGATAAAAATAAATCATTTTGATATCTGATTAATGCATCCTGGACCATGCACAACATAAGAAAACTTAAGCAAAGACACTTAACAGGGCGCTAATTCAGCCGGTCACTCCTGATAGTCACTTTGCAACTCCAGAGGCATCATCGACTGCACTCTCTCATACAATGAAATAATTTCCTCACAAAAAACATGCAATTGTTGCTGATTTTCCCAAAGGTCGTAATCTACTCCTTTATTAAACACTTGCTGTCTTGATAAAGTTTTTAAAAGAAAAATATCATTGCTGGATAAACCAAGATGACTATTCAACTCAACCAGTTCCATCAGATTTTTATATTCCTTTATTGGTCTGTGATCATGCAAACAATAAGCTTTGAAGGTTAGCTGAAAAGCAACGTACATGAGTGAAGTGATTGGAGAAAAAACTGCGATGGTTTCCCCACCTCGATACATTCCATTGGCAATTTGCTGCAACATATAATCTGCTGTATAGGCGTGTTGCGTAGCAATACCTAGCAGCTCCAAAGGTGACAAATACCTCCTGTCCATATGGAAGCCTCTCCCTTTTTTCTGGTTCTTCATGATGAATCATGTTAAAATAAAAAGCGATTATATCCTTTAATTCCATTGATGCACACTTTTATTAACAGTCCTCTGCAAATTGGCTCTTTAAAACTTCCTCATCGACTGATTCAAGGACCTTTGGCAGGATACAGTTGCGCCCCTTTCAGAGATCTATTCAATATTTATACACCGCCTGCTTATTGCGTTTCTGAAATGTGTTCTGCCATCGACATTCTTCATAAACACTCCTCTCAATCCCGGTATATTTACAGAGCTCCCACAGAAAAACTCATGGCTTACCAAATCTCCGGAAATGAGCCACATGTCCTTGCAGAAGCAGCAGCTAAACTGCAATCACTGGGTGCAGATCTAATTGATATTAATTGCGGCTGCCCTAAAAGCAAAATTCGTAAAAAAGGGGCTGGTAGCGCTTTATTGGAAGATCCACAAAAATTGATTGCGATTATCTCTAGGGTACGCACAGCGATCAGCATTCCGCTGACTATTAAAATACGCATTCAAAACAATGAAAAGGATTTAACCTTAGCCAAACAAATAGAGGACGCCGGAGCTCATGCCCTGATAGTACATGGCAGGCGATGGACAGAAGATTATGATATTCCATGCAATTGGCACCAAATTGCAAATATCAAAAATGCTGTCAATATACCAGTTATTGTAAATGGTGATATTAACAATATATTCAATTTAAGAAATGCCCTGGAAATCAGCGCGTGCGATGGTTTTATGATTTCTCGAGCAGGTACAGGCAAACCCTGGCTATATCGAGATTTATTGAATCTGGAAACAAATGATGTCGCTTTTGACGAGAAATTAAAACTGTTTATGCTCCACCTTGAAGGATTGTCATGCCTTGAAAACGAGCATAAAGCGGCACTGCAAAGCAAGTCTCTGGTTCGCTATTACTTCAAAAAGGAACTGGATGAGCAGCAACTGCAAAAGTTCTACCAACTAAACTCATTAATCGAAATTAAGGATTTTTTAGCCGGGGCAACTCATTGAGTCTCTCCATATTAGTTGCCATCTCATGATATAAAGTCAGGATTTGTATATTATTTCTATAATTTGATAACCATTATATTCCGCTATTTAGTTCAGCTCACGCTGAATTTCTCGGGCTTCCATTCTAGCCTTGGTAATCTCTGACTTAAAAACACAAGAAATATCTTCTGCAAATTTCATATTATTCATTGATACTGAAAGATCTTGTTTAGCGCCTTTGTAATTCTCATAAACAATTCTAATTTTTGCAGAGAATATCTTATTTGCAGCTAATGCCAGTTTATGCCGACATACCCCCTGGTATTGGTGAGATTCCAGCTCCTTTAATTCCTCATGAAGAATCTGGCATCTTTGCACTAACTGATCTTTATCAAAAGAATTGGAGTGAACACTTAAAGAGAATAAGCATAAAAAAAAGGAGCCAGAAAATAAAATCCATTTTGACATAATAATAATCGCTATATAGTAAATTGAGCTATTGAATTGAAATCCAGTATACAACCCTAGCTTGTCAAACTTCTCCCACCATCCACTTTCAATGTCTGACCTGTGATAAATGGATTTTCAGCCAAAGCGAGGACAGCCTGAGCGATAAACTCAGCGCTGCCGTGGCTCTTTAATGGCGTTTTTTCGATAATTTTTTGTTGTGCTTCCGCAGTTAAACTATTGTCATTCTCAGGCCAGGCAATGGCACCAGGCGCGACGGCATTGACTCTTATTTCTGGCGCCAACTCACGAGCAAGCGACCTCGTTTGCATCTCCAATGCGGCTTTAGTTTGACAATATACCGAATATCCTTTAAGTGGTTTATCTGCATGAATATCAGTTATGTTAATAATGGAACCCTTGCATGGGGCCAGTAAAGGACAAGCAGCCATACTCAGCAGAAAGGGAACCTGAACATTCACTGCAAACAGATATTGCCAGTCTGCCTCATTCAAAAAATGACAATCCGTTCGTTTAAAAACAGACGCATTATTGACTAACAAATCCAAACGGCCGGCCCAATGTTTCACTTTGGATATGATCTCTTCTGCTGCATCAAGCTCAGTTAATTCTTTTTGCATGACAATGGCGCTATTCGTACGCAACTGATTCAAATCTTTGGCCAGAATATCGGCTTCATGCAAAGCAGAACGACAATGGATGGCTACCTGATATCCAGAGAGATGTAATTTTTTAACAATTGCTGCGCCGATACGTTTAGCGCCTCCAGTCACTAAAGCAACCTTGGCTTCTTGCGTGTTTGTCTGATTCAAGGTACGTTCCCCATATGGTAACAGACTCCTTTCGCAACCTCACTGCAAAAACTAATCAGCCAGGATGCTCGAATCCTCAAGTATTATTGTGTACACTTCAGTATTTTCTTTGTTTCTCCTCGCACCCTCTTGTTCACAGCGAGTTTAAAAAAAGTCTAACGATAGTTTAAGTGATTATGAATTTAAAACAAACTCTAATAAACCAGTTAAAACTGCAAAAAGAAATCCCTTTTATAGATTTTATGCAGCAAGCACTCTATGCCCCCTATGAGGGTTATTATACTTCAGGACTGCAAAAGTTAGGAAAACACGGTGATTTTATCACTGCTCCTGAATTAACATCCTTGTACGGCAAAACTTTAGCCAACCAATTCCAACAAATTCTGCCCTTGCTGGATTCCCCCGTACTATTCGAGTTTGGGGCCGGAACTGGAAAGCTCTGTATTGATACATTGACTCATTTGGAACAATTACAGTGCTTGCCTGACTCATATTTCATCCTGGAAGTAAGTGCTAACTTACGTCATCGTCAGCAAGAATTGATTCAACAAAAAATCCCACAATTGGCCGGCTTGATTCACTGGCTGGACAAATGGCCAGAAGCTCCTTTTAATGGAGTAATAATAGCAAATGAAGTACTGGATGCCATGCCAGTTTATCGCTTTATGCAATCTGAAACAGAAATCCTGGAAAGCTATGTCACTCTGGATGAACATGATCAATTAGCAGAAATCTTCAAACCAGTACAAAATCAACGACTATTGGCCTATATCAAAAATCATTTACCACAACTCGATTATCCTTACCTTACTGAGGCTAATTTATTTCTTGATGATTGGTTGTTGAATTGCAGTCATATGTTGAAAAAAGGGGCTTTTTTTATTATTGATTATGGCTTCCCTCGTCATGAATACTATCACCCTGATCGTAATCAAGGCACGTTAATGTGTCATTACCAACATTATTCTCATTCCAATCCCTTACTTAACCCGGGAGAACAGGATATCACTTCACATGTTGATTTTACTCATGTTGCTGAGGCAGGGCACCAGGCGGGATTTCATGTTGCAGGGTATACTAATCAAGCCTCTTTTTTGCTGGCGAACGGTTTGCTAAGCTTAATCCATACTCTTGATGATGAACAGGAACTGTTTGCGGCAAAACAGGCCATTAAACAGCTAACTCAACCGAGTGAAATGGGAGAGCTATTCAAAGTCATTGCGTTAACCAAAGATCTGGAAATTGATTTAAATGGTTTTCTGATAAATGATAAGCGAGTGAATTTATAATTATGAAAAAATATCTGACTACTGTGGAATTACAGAAAGAATCCATGAAGTTTTCTGCCGGGCATACCACCATCTTTTCGGCAACAGAAAGAGAGCCTTTGCATGGTCATATGTATTCTGTTTATTTGGCTCTAACTACCTGGGTAGAAGAAAATGGTATGACTTTTGATTACCGTTATTACAAAGAGCGGATTCATAAATTATGCCGCTACTTAAATCAAACTTTTCTTATGCCACAATTTTCACCTTTTTTAGAATACTCGGAAGACGAAGAATATTATTATTTCATCTTCAATAAGAAAAAAATCCCTTTTCTTAAAGAAGATGTCACCTTAATGCCCATAACCAATATTACCGTGGAAGAGTTATCACGCTGGTTTGTTAATGAACTGATTAAAGAAAAAGAGGAGTTAGATAAACATCGTATCGAAAAAGTAGTAGTCAAAGTGTTTTCCGCGCCCGGCCAATCAGCGAGTCATGAATGGCTTAGAAGTTAAATGAACGATATTTATCAAGTTTGTATCCCCCATACCAATCGAGATTGTTTTGATTACGAAACCCTGGATTTAACTCCATGTATTGGCGGAAGAGTATGGGTTCCTTTTCGCAATCAAGCCCGGGTGGGCATTGTAATCAATAAAGTTTGTGGCCAGCAAACGGGCCATTCGTTAAAGAAAATCACTTCAATAATCGATGACAAACCTCTGGTTCCTGAAGATCTCTTAGAGCTTTGTCTATGGGTAGGAAGTTATTATCAGTCACCATTATCTGAAGTGATTCCTTTGGTAATACCCAAAAAATATCGCCTGGGTTTGCCTTGCTCACTACCTACAGAAGATTTTTATCAATTGAATATCCCTGTTGAAAAGGCGAAGACACTCATCTCGAAAAAAGCAAAAAAACAACATGAATTGATTGATTTTTTAAGCAGGCACCAGAAAGGAATTTCCAAACAGACCCTAAAACAACATGGCTACAACGGAACTCAAATTGCGGCACTACTTGCTTGTCAAGCCATTAACCTGTCACAGCAAGTTACCTTGCCAACCAAAATTCCTGAAAAACTCAGTCCACCATTAACACTCAATCCTGAACAAGCCGTTGCCGTAGCTTCCATTTTAGAACACATCCATCATTACCAATGCTTTTTACTGCAAGGTGTTACCGGAAGTGGTAAGACAGAGGTTTATTTGCATGTCATTGCCAAAATATTGGAGCAAGGCAAACAAGTATTGGTGCTGGTACCAGAAATCGGGTTAACCCCTCAGCTTTTATCTCGTTTTACAGCCCGATTTAACCATCCCATAACCGTATTACATTCCAATTTGAATGAATCAGAAAGGCAAATTGCCTGGCAGCTGGCAAAAGAGAACAAAGTTAAAATGGTGATTGGAACTCGTTCTGCCGTTTTTACCCCTCTGCCCAATCTCGGTTTAATTATCATCGATGAAGAGCATGACAGTTCGCTCAAACAAATGGAAGGGGTGCGTTATTCTGCGCGAGATACTGCTTTAATGCGTGCTCATCTTGCCAATATTCCTATCATTCTTGGTACAGCCACTCCCAGTCTGGAAACCATCCACAACTGCAAACAAAAAAAATATACTTTATTACGCTTAACGCACAAAGCCGCCTCCACTATGCCATTACACTATCAACTGATTGATTTACGCTCGCAAATGGTACAGCATGGCTTGGCTCTCCCAACCCTTAAAATCATAGAAAATCATTTGCTGCAACAAAACCAGGTACTTGTTTTCATTAACCGACGCGGCTTTGCTCCAATATTACTCTGCCATCAATGTGGATGGATGGTTGATTGCAAAGCATGCGATAGCCATTTAACCTTGCATAAACAGGCAGGACAAATGATTTGTCATCATTGCGGATTAACCCAAAGAATACCCTTGTTTTGCAATAACTGCCAAAGCAAAGAATTAATCCCCGTAGGATCTGGCACCCAGAGAATTTATGAGTTTTTAAGCCATCAGTTTCCAGATACGAATGTTTTACGAATTGACCGAGATGAGGTTCGTAAAAAAAATTCTCTAAACAGCCATTTGGACAAAATTAATAAAGGGGAAGCTCAGCTAATCATAGGCACTCAAATGCTAGCCAAGGGACACCATTTCCCCCGCCTATCCCTGGTCGTTGTCGTAGATGCTGATGCAGGCTTTTACAACCAGGATTTCCGGGCTATTGAATATTTGGGACAATTATTAACTCAAGTATCTGGACGAGCAGGCAGGGCAGAACATCCCGGGCAAGTATTGATTCAAACTTATTTACCTGATCATCCCCTGCTTAATCTACTCATTCAGCATGGGTATGATGAATTTGCAAACGCTTTATTAATTTCAAGACAGGAGGCTCAAATGCCCCCTTTTCAGTTTTTAGCGGTCATCAGGGCTCAAGGCAAAACCGTCAACAAGGTAGCTCAATTCCTAAAAGCAACCAAAGATCAAATTCAGGCCCATCCTCTCAAGGTATTAGGCCCTGCACCAGCTCCTTTGCCACGAAAAGCTAACCAGCATAGAATGCAACTATTAATTAAATCCCCTTCAAGAAAAGTTCTAAAAAGTTCATTGACGCAATTGAGAGAGTGGTTAACAATGAATAAATTAAGTAATGGCATCCGCTGGAATGTGGATGTTGATCCTATGGACTTATCATGACTGAAATAAACGAAATAATACATAAAAAAACTTTTGATATCGCCTGGGGCGATATGGACGCATTAGGACATGTTAACAATGCCCGCTATTTTGATTATTTTCAGGAAGCCCGAATTGATTGGCTCCGGGAGCTTGACATCAAAATGACAGGTCAAACAGGTCCTGTTGTCATCCATGTGGCTTGTACCTTTCTGAAACCAATCGTTTATCCTGCTACTGTAACCATACACAGCAAGGTACACAGTCTTGGCAATTCCAGCATGATTATGGACCATGATTTGTATCAGGAAGAAACGCTTATGGCACAAGGAGTGAGTAAAATAGTTTGGATTGATTATACCCAAAATAAATCCGTGCCTTTACCTGATATTATTAGGAATTTAGTGTAGGGCCTATTCGGACAATCGCTCCCTGACGGTCGCGGCTCAGTTTTAGTTATAATCTGAGCCGCGACCGTCAGGGAGCGGACGATAATCTAATATACAGAAAGAGTATGTTCAGCCAAATCAACGATCATCACACACAGTAAAATAACCATGTCGATAGGGGTTGGAGCGTCCTCTGAATTCGTAATCACGACAACGTTGTCCGCGATCATCGATATAGCGCTCTTTCAAACGAAAAGCATAATCTCCAAAGTTCATATCCTGTTGCCATTCCTGAGCATCTCTTTGTTTTTGCTCAGCATCCATTTTATTCAGAAATTTACTCAATTTACTGGAAAAGCCTGCGCTACAAACAACCGTCAGCAATACAAACACCATAATTTTTTTCACGGCATTGAACCCCTAATAAACACTTGAGGCAATATTAAACCATAAGTGGCAATAAAAATCCAATGCTGATAAAAATTAAACGGCGATAGGCGCTTTAATTGCAGGATGTGATTGATAATTCACAAATTCAAAATCCTCATAAGCATAGTCAAATAAAGAAGCCGCTTTTCTCTTAATTGTTAAAGAGGGCAATGGCAAAGGTTCTCTTGTTAATTGGATTTGCGCTTGCTCCAAATGATTAAGATACAAATGACAATCTCCCCCGGTCCATATAAATTCAGCCACATCCAAATTACATTGCTGAGCAACCATATGAGTAAGCAAAGAATAAGAAGCGATATTGAAAGGAACTCCTAAAAATACATCGGCTGAGCGTTGATATAATTGACAGGATAGCTTGTTGTTTGCAACATAAAACTGAAACAAGGCGTGACAAGGCATTAAAGCCATTTGCTCCAATTCACCCACATTCCAGGCGCTTACAATCAAGCGACGAGAGTCAGGGTTGCTCTTTATTTGTTGCACTACATCACTTAATTGATCAATGGTGCGTCCATCAGCAGTGGGCCAACTCCTCCATTGCTTTCCATAGACAGGCCCCAAATCACCATTATTATCTGCCCATTCATCCCAAATAGTTACCCCGTTTTCCTTAAGATAAGAAATATTGGTATCACCTCGCAAAAACCATAGTAATTCATGAACAATACTTCTCGTGTGTAGCTTTTTAGTAGTGACCAGCGGGAATCCCTTGGTCAAATCAAACCGCATTTGATACCCAAATACAGATAATGTTCCAGTGCCCGTTCTATCCGATTTTTCTATCCCATGTTGTAAAATATGCTCCAACAATTGCAAATATGTTTTCATCGCTTAGCCCACCATAACCAAATTCCAATTAATAACATAGGGATGGATAAAACCTGCCCCATTGTCAGCCAGCCAAATGCCACAAAACCTAATTGCGAATCAGGTTGCCTAAAGCTTTCAGCAATTAACCTGCAAATCGCGTATCCCATTAAAAATAAAGCACTCACTCTCCCTTGTTGTCTTGGCTTTGACGCGTAACACCAAATCAAAATAAATAAAGCGACTCCTTCCAAACCAAATTCATACAATTGAGAGGGGTGTCTTGGTTGATCATCGACATGAGGATATATCATACCCCACGGAACATCAGTGACACGACCCCATAATTCCCCATTAATGAAATTTCCCAGGCGACCTGCCGCTAATCCTAAAGGAACTAAAGGCGCAACAAAGTCTCCAACTTCCAAAAAAGTTTTTCCGTATTTACGACAAAATAGCCATACGGTAATCACTACTCCAAGCAAACCACCATGGAAAGACATCCCGCCTTCCCATATTTTAAATAATACCCAGGGGTGGTGGATAAGCTCCTGAAAGTCATAAAACAACATGTAACCTACTCGGCCCCCAAGAATAACGCCAAGGGCACTATAAAAGATCAAATCACTTAACTGGTCGTTATTCCAGTTCAATTTATAATGTTTGATACGCCAATAACCCAGTAGCCAGGCGCCAACAAAACCGATTAAATACATCAAACCATACCAATGAACTTTTAATGGCCCGAAAGAAAAAGCAATTGGATTAATATTTGGATAGGTGAGCATGGTTATTCAAATTCCTTTCACAAAAACATATGAATTGCAGTGGTAATTAAAATCACTATAAATCCATATTTTAAATAATTTACGGGTAAAAGATAATTTAATTTCGCCCCAAGTGGTGCAATCAAACTACTTGGGATTGCTACCCCTAAAACTGCTGGCCAATATATATACCCTATGGAATACGATATTTTTGTCATGTCTAATGTGCCAGTAATCATAAACACAATTGTACCCACTAGACCAACCGCAAAAGTGCTCAAATTGGATACTGCGGCAATTTTTCTGACTGGAACTCCACAATAAGTCAGATAAGGGATAATGATGACTCCTCCTCCAACCCCTAATAAACCAGATATCGAACCTATTGAACTACTGACTAAAGTATTAAGCCAATATCCCGGAAATTTATCAGTGTGGCTCACTTGGGCATCAAGAAGCATTTTCATAGCTACGCCAAGCAAGAACAGTCCAAATATTATTTTCAATAAATGGGTTGGAATAAAAGAAGCCATTATGGAACCTAAAATAGTACCAAGAACCAAACCCGGACATAACCTCTTAAAAAGGGGTAAGAGTATCTCATCCATTTTATTATGTGCTTTTAAGGATGCATAAGAAGTAAAAATCATCACCGCCAGTGAACAACCTGCAGCGACATGCATAAGGATATCTTCTGGAATCACCTGCGAGTGTTGAAAAATATAGACGAGTCCTGGTACCACAATAAGCCCGCCACCGACGCCCAGAGCGCCCGCCATTATTCCTGCAAAAGCACCAATAATGATGTAAATCACTCCATTAATCAGTAACTCACCGGATATCATGACTTTCCTGCTCTGATCAATCCCCCTAATCCTTCCTCTTCTAGAGCCTTTTGCAAATGAAATCGTATTTCAGCAGGATGTTCAAATTCCAAAACTTCTGCCAGAATTTTACGGGCATTCGCGATAGCAAAATTGCGAATAACCCATTTCACCCTGGGTAAACTGGCGGAATTCATGCTTAAGGTGTCAAAACCCATAGCAATTAACAAAATCACAGCTAAAGGATCGCTCGCCATTTCGCCACAAATACTCACCTCAACACCAGCAGCATGCCCTCCTTCGACTATTTTTAGCAATGTACGCAACATGGCTGGATGCAAGGGATCATAAAGTGCGGCAACTCGGGCGTTATTTCTATCCACAGCCAATAAATATTGTGTAAGATCGTTACTACCCACCGAAATAAAATCCACTCGTTTCGCCATTTCTCTTGCCAGATAAGCAGCGGCTGGCACTTCAATCATGACACCAATTTTAGGTTTTACTATTTCGCACCCCTCTTCCACCAGCTCTTCAAATGCTTGCTCAATCAAATAAACGGCTTCTTCTACTTCGCTAAGCGTAGTGACCATAGGCAACATGATACGTAAATTATCCAGTTCCTCACTGGCACGCATCATGGCACGAACCTGAATCAGGAAGACATCTGGATGATCAAGAGTTATCCTTATTCCACGCCATCCTAAATAAGGGTTTTCCTCTTCAACTGGAAAATAAGGTAGAATTTTGTCTCCACCAATATCCAGGGTACGCATAGTTACCAAACGTGGAGCAAAAGCCTTAAGAGTCTGTCTGTAAATAATGGTCTGCTCATCTTCTGAAGGGAATCGATCTCGACTCATAAATGGTACTTCTGAACGGTATAAACCAACTCCTTCAGCACCAACACTCATTGATAAACCAGCATCCATTGCCAAGCCAGTATTGACTTGCAAAGAGACTCTGTAGTTATCAGTAGTTTCGGCTGGTTTATCACGCAAGCTTACCAGGCTTTGGTTTAATTCCTGTTCTTCTTGAGCTAATTGCTTAAATTCCGCTAATAATGATTTGGAAGGAGAGATATAAACATGCCCATAATAGCCATCAACAATCAAAGCCCGACGCGATACCAATTCTACTTTTAATCCTCTCAACCCCATCACAGTAGGTACACCGAGAGCTCTCGCTAAAATAGCAACATGGGAGTTATTGGAGCCTTTAGCTGAAACGACACCCGCCAATTGCCCTTCTGGAACTTCTGCCAGAGCGGCAGCAGTAATTTCTTCTCCTATTAAAATGGTTCTCTTCGGATAAACAATTTCCTCTCTTTGGGTACGTTGTAATTCCGCCAAAACTCTTCGGCCCAAATCACGGAAATCGCTGGCTCGTTCGCGCAGATAATCATCGCCCATGCTTTCAAATTGCTGCACGTGTTTCTTGATCACTGTAGCCAGGGCAGCTTGAGCGCTGATTTTCTCTTCAAGAATCACATGCTCTACTTCAGCACCCAAGCTATCCCTATCCAAAATTCTTAAATACACATCGAATAAAGCATGCTCTTCCTCAGCAACAGTTTCTTTCATGCGTTTACTTAAACGCCTGATATCATCTCTTGTCGTTTCCAAAGCTTCATAAAACGCATTGATTTCATCTTCCAATTCTTCAACTGGATTACGAGGGACAGCATCAATATCCGCAGGTGGGTACACAACCACGGCAGTACCAATTCCTATACCAGGAACACTGCCTATTCCAGTCAGCGCAGTATAAGCCGCTTCTACCTTGTCGACTCCTATACCTTTTTTAGGTTGTGTTAACTCGGCCAATTCACCTGTTGCCTCTGCATGAGCAATAATCCCGCCTAATTGAGCCGCCAAGGTAATAAGAAATGATTCTTCAGCATCATCAAAATGACGTTGTTCAAGCTGTTGTACAACTAAAACACCGTATAATTTTCTATGTTGAATAATAGGGACGCCTAAAAAAGCGTTCAGGTGATCTTCGCCAATTAATGGGTTATGATAAAAATCCGGATGAGAGGGAGCATTTTCTATATTGATAGGTTCCTCTCTTCGTCCTATCAACCCGATAAGGCCGCAATCAAGAGCAACTCTGACTCTAAACTCCGCCTGTTTGTTCAAACCTTCCGTGGCTATCAGCACGTATTCAGCATTTTTATTATCAATAAGATAAACGGAAACAGCCTCCGCATTAATGGCTGTATTAATACGTTGCACCAAAATGCCAAGTGCTTCTTTCAAATCACTGGCAGCGGTAACATCTTGTACTATCCGTTTAAGTATTTTAAGCATCTAAGCTCTTTGATTACCTCTTTTACGTTTTAAGCCATAAGGGGTACGGCGTTCTTTTTTTAACAAAGGTTCTAATTCTTTTAACGCTTGAATATAAACCTGCCTCTTAAAGAAAATAACTTGTTGCTCAGGCTCATGAAAATCCACCCACCGCCAGCTATCGAATTCGGGAGAATCACTCAAATCCAATCTGACTTTTTGCTCGCTTGTTACAAGCTTTAACAAATACCATTTTTGTTTCTGGCCGATAACCAAGGGTTCACTACCATGGCGCAAATATTGCTTCGGAAGTCGATACTTTAGCCAACGCCTGGTTGAACCCAATATTTCAACATCACCTTTATCCAACCCGACTTCCTCATGCAATTCACGATACATTGCTTGCATGGCCGTCTCGCCAGGTGCCAATCCACCTTGCGGGAATTGCCAAGCGTCATGCCCGCTTCGTCTCCCCCAAAAAACTCTATCAGAATCGTTGACAAGGATAATACCTACATTCAAGCGATATCCGGCACGATCGATAACCATGATGTCACTGCTTAGAATAAACCGTTAATAACTTGATTTTTCCACAAAGTACAAGAGCTTACAATTAAATCCGCAAATATTATTTGGACTAATTTATTCCCTGTTTTTATATTGCATTTTCTGATTCATTATAGTACAAAAATTGCTCATCATAATGACTCTCAATACCTTGGAGACAGGTAACTTTATTGTTCTTAATAACATCATGCATTATTCGCTCCCTAATGGTTGCAGATCTTGTTCTGATAAACTGAGCGACCATTAGAGAGCGAATAACAATAGGGCAGCATATTCACAACTTAGGAAAAGCCCCAAAATCAAAGGAAAAAATGTTTTTAACGAGGGAGTTTCGATAAACTAAGTAGCTGAATTAAAATCTTTTTTACCAAAGAGATTGAGGCTTTTCGCAAGTCTTGAAATTAGTTGTTATTGGTATAGCTAAGTTTTCGCTATACTTATCGAAACAATAACACATCATTGATTATAAATCCGCATGAAAAAACGAGTTTTAATTATCAATACTGGCGGCACAATCAGCAGCATAAAAACATCGCATGGTTATGAGCCTTCGCCAGGATTCATTCAAAAAGCGTTGGCAGACATTCCTGCTCTAAAACATCAAGACATGCCTGACTACGTTATCAAAGAATATCAGCCGCTACTTGACTCCTCTAATATGACCGTCACGGAATGGAACAGGATTGCCAGAGATATTGCTCACGAATATGAACAGTTTGACGGATTTGTTGTATTACATGGCACTGATACCATGGCTTACACTGCCTCCGCTTTGTCATTTATGTTGGAGTATTTGGGAAAACCCGTCATAGTCACTGGTTCACAGATTCCTTTATCCGAGATTCGTAACGATGCGACAGATAACCTCATTACGTCCTTATGGCTTTGTGCTCATCAACCTATCCGTGAAGTATGCATCTACTTCAATCAACATTTGTTTCGAGGCAATCGCACCCAAAAAATTAGTGCCCAACGCTTCAATGCTTTTGATTCGCCCAACTACCCACCCTTGGCATCGATTGGTATCGATATCGAGTTACATCAACACCGTTTATTGCCACGCCCCAAAGCACCGTTCCATCTACAAACCATTACTCCTCACTTCATCGCAAACTTCCGCCTGTTCCCAGGCTTTGCCTCTGACGTTCTTGAATACATTTTAAATCAACCTTTGCGGGGTTTAATCCTTGAAACCTATGGGGCAGGTAATGCCCAGAACAATGATCCAAGATTTTTAAATTTGCTTAAGGAAGCTTGCGGCAGGGGGGTTATTATTATTAATTGCACCCAATGCCACCAGGGGAAAGTGGAAATGAATCAATACGCAACAGGACATACTTTAAAAGAAGCAGGCTTGATTAGCGGCCATGATATGACACCTGAGGCAGCTCATTGCAAATTGCTGTATTTATTAAGCAAGAATCTGGAAATCCCTGAAATCAAAAAACTGATTGAAACCAATTTGTGTGGTGAACTGCAGATTTAAGAACGAGGGATCTCCTTGCTCCAACAGAAAATATCTTTTGGAGACCTCTCGTATGCATTCGAGGCAGAAAAATCAAAATACACCCATTGAAAGTAACTTATATTGTATGAGTATTTTCAGATGAATGTTCTTCATCCTCCTCGTCTGTTGCCTCTGTTTTTTTTACATCGGATGGTTTGGTCTCGTCTTGCTTTGCCGTTGTTTGTTTTACTGTCGGTCTTTCAAACTGGCTTTCAGTCATTCCCTGAATGGTACGAACCGCCGTATTAAATTCAACGCCAAACCGACCTTCTCCTGAGCTAAACCAATCCGATGGGGTAACTACTGAAACACCCCAAAAGCTTAAACCAGGGAGAGAAAAACCTTTATCTTTCTTGATAGCGTTTTGATTGTCCTGGGCAAGATCTTGCAACACTTGCAACGCTCTTTTTCTTTGTTCTTCCAAATTGTGGCTTGGATTAATCCGCTCGCTTAATGCCTGCAGCCTTACTGCCAATTGCACTTCTTTTTTGGTGCGGATTTCGTAATCTATCCCTGTTCTGGGGCTAAAAATTTCATCTCCCAGATAGATAGCAGCATGGTAATAGACAATATTTTCAGGTGTTTCTGTATAAGCTTTATTTAACAGATCAAAATCAAATTTCTTTAGTTTGCCAAGAAAATCGTTGGAGTGATTTTTCAAATTATTGAGACAGGTTACAGATTCCCCTTTATCTCTCGGCTCACCATAGGATTCTCTTATGGATTGAATTTTTATTCGGGCAGTATCTATCAATGTATTGATTGACAGCAAATCCGCTTCGTCATTACCTGAGTCTTTAAAAAGAACGATACTTTCTTCGAGTTTATCAATAACATCCTTTTGATCGATTGATAGTTTGGTATTATACCCAATGGTTTCTGACTTCCATTTCAAATTGGCGGATAACTCACTCAATTTTTCCTTCATTAATTTCTTTAAAACCTTTAGAAATATATTCATTGCTCTACTCCTTTAACTGCAACTTATTTATCATATAGCTCTTTACATCATTCATAACATTGGGGCAGACTGTTTAAATCAGCACCGATTATGATATTTAACTTAGGAAAACACAAATCTCATGAATTTACAAATTATTATTTTAGCTGCAGGGCAAGGTAAAAGAATGTATTCGGACACGCCCAAAGTTCTTCACCACCTAGCTGGCAAACCGTTGTTAACCCACGTCGTGGAAACCGCTCAGCAACTAAATCCCGATGCAATTCATGTCATTTATGGTCATGGTGGTGAACAAATTAAAAGTTCACTCCCCAACTTACCTGTTCATTGGGTGCATCAGGCAGAGCAACTAGGGACTGGCCATGCTGTTTTGCAAGCCATGCCCCATATCCCTGACGATGCATACGTTCTGGTTTTATCTGCCGATGTTCCCCTGATTCAAGTGGGAACTCTTCAATCATTAATTGAATGCAGCCAACGTCAAAATCCAGATCATTCTGTTTTAGCACTCCTGGTTGCAGAACTGGAAAATCCAAGCGGTCTTGGGCGTATTATCAGAAACAACCAAGGTGAAATTTATAGCATTGTAGAAGAAAAGGATGCAAATGAGCAAGTAAAGAATATAAAAGAAATTTATTCCGGGGTGTGTTGTACTTTGGCAAATAATCTGAAGAAATGGTTGCCTCAACTAAGTAATAGTAACGCGCAAGGCGAATATTATTTAACTGAAATTATCTCATTGGCTGTACAAAATAAAACACCCATTACGTCATTAACCGCCAAGAACAGCTTTGAAGTGCAGGGCATTAATAATCGCCAACAACTTCAGCAACTCGAACGCACCTGGCAGCAAAGAGCAGCCAATCAACTCATGGAAAAAGGCGCGACCCTGGCTGATGCCAACCGCTTTGATTTGAGAGGAGAATTATATTGTGGCAAAGACGTCTATATCGACATTAACTGCATTTTTACAGGCAAGGTAGTTTTAGGTAATGGCTGTAAAATTGGCCCAAACTGCAGTCTGACTAATGTCACATTAGGCGATGGATGTGAAGTTTACGCTAATAGCGTACTGGAAAGCTGCCACATTGCAAACGACTGCCACATCGGTCCTTTTGCCCGCTTGCGCTCAGGGACGCAATTAGCTTCCCATTGTAAAATCGGCAATTTTGTTGAAACTAAAAAAGCGATTTTTGATGAAGGCACGAAAGCCAGTCATCTCAGTTACTTAGGGGACGTCCTGTTAGGAAAAAATGTAAACGTTGGCGCTGGAACCATTACTTGTAATTACGATGGGGTTAATAAGCATCAAACAATTATCGAAGATGGTGTTTTTATTGGATCAGATACTCAATTAGTTGCTCCAGTTACCGTGGGCGCTAACGCAACAATAGGAGCAGGGAGCACCATACGCCGGAATGTGCCGCCCGATGAGTTAACATTAACCGAATCACGACAAAAAACCATCTACGGCTGGAAAAGGCCGGTAAAAAGGGAGAGGGATTAATTAAAAGAGGACAGAAATGCCTTCTGCTGTCATCATTCTTCTGATTATTCTTATTGCAATTGCTTTACGCCAGGTTGTCAGAGTTATCATTCCAATTTGGGCAATTATGGCAACAGGAGCCAATGCTGTTTTGCTCTGCCAACAGATAACACCATCACGCGCTTTCACTGCCGTTGAGCCGGATGTCATGCTTTATTTGTTTGGTGTTTTTTTCATTTCACAAGCCGCAGAGGAAAGTGGCTACCTCGCTTTTCTGACCGATCAAATTTTTTATTATGCGAATAATGGAAAACAAACGTTAATGTTGATTGTTTTTATTCTGGGTTTAAGCTCCGCGGTGTTAATGAATGATACCATTGCCATTATAGGTACACCTATCATTTTACAACTGTGTCAATCACATAAAAATTTAATTAAACCCTTGCTATTGGCATTGGCATTTTCAATTACTATTGGAAGCACCATGAGTCCTATAGGCAATCCACAAAATTTATTGATTGCTATTAAGGGAGAGATGGCTTCGCCATTTTTTGAGTTTTTCAAACACTTGGCTGTACCTACTTTGTTAAATCTGGGTATAGTTTATTTTTTTATTCTTTTTTTATACAAAAATGAATTAAAAGAACCTATTAAAAAACCAGTTCTCCCTTTAATAAATGACCGTAACAATCTTACTTTGGTTAAAATGAGCTTGCTCATGATGTTAGTTCTGACTGTGATCAAAATCTTGACGGATTTCCTGCATTATTCAGAATTTCAGTTGAATTTTAGTTATATTGCACTCTTGTCGTCTTTACCAATTTGGTTTAGCAAGCATCGATGGAATTATATAAAAAAACTGGATTGGGGAACTTTAGTTTTTTTTGCGAGTACCTTTATTTTAATGCAAAGCGTATGGGATAGCGGCTTTTTCCAAACCGGAATGAGTGATTTTCATATTGATGTCAGCCACATCGTAGTGATTTTTATAATGAGTATCGCCCTGAGCCAATTGATCTCTAATGTCCCATTAGTAACAATATATTTGCCTTTATTGATGAGTCATAATCATTCCAGTATAACCCTGCTGAGCCTGGCTGCGGGAAGTACTATTGCCGGTAATCTCTCTATCCTGGGGGCAGCAAGTAACATTATTATTATTCAAAATAGTGAAAAACGTGGTGTCAGAGGTTTTGGATTTCTGGAGTTTATACTTGTGGGAGCCCCACTTACCTTACTTAATCTATTAGTGTATATCTCATTCCTTCAAAAAATATAAGAGAATGAACCATTAAATTTATTTAATTCCTCTCTGTTTGCACAACTAATGAATAATTTCTTTCTAAAATCTTGCACATCCATAAAATGACCGGGAGAGCAATTAACGCTGTCAATAGTTTGTATTGCCAAACACTCACCGCTAAATTAATAATTTGTTCGTAAGGATAAATACCGCCATAAAGCAAACTGTAGTCAACCAGGCATAATAACGAGTTGACTGATATATTAGCGATTAATATTCGCAAGGATCGGTTAATTTTCCATTTTGAATACTTTAAATAGTGCAATAGCATTGCATTACCAAGAAAAGTGACAAACAATGACAACGATGCAGCTGATAGCCTGCGTGGCATGATGTAATGATAAAAAGGATTCAAATTAAAAAAAGGAGGAGAAGGTAGTGCAACACTCCCCATCAATAACATGTCAAAAATAAATTGTGCCGCAAGAAGAGCCAATGCTAATTTCAAGTTGGCCTGGTAACCCCACAATTCGCCAACTATAGAACTGATAATGATAGTAATTGGAAAGAAAATACAGCTGGCAGATAAAACCAAGTCTTTATTGATCGCGATGATTCGATACTCACAGGCCAAACAAACCAACATCACGGTCACAGCGAAGCAAATCAAATATTGATAAATTGGAAAAAGCGTTAATTCTGTGGTTTCAATTAATGTTTTGCTCTTATGTTGTTTGTCGTTCAATAAAAATGTTAAATAAACTACACCAATAATTAGGAGTAAAAGAGACGAGATCATGAATGAATCGATGAAAATTTGCTTGAAACTATGAGCATGTGGAGCAGAAAATAATAGATAAAAATCCAGGCAAAAAAAACTTACCCCCCCCAGCAAAGCTAATAACACGCATTGCTTTGGAGTTGATAAAACCCTGTCATTTTTAGTACAAAACAATAAATGAGGCAAATAGAAACTGAGTGCAAAAGCGATAGTTGTAGCAAAAAATTTCTTGGGTATTTCTTCAAAAATAACTTGATAGGCTGGATTATCATGCATGTATTCAGCAGCAGGTAAATTGACGAGCACATAAACCCCAATACAAAACATATATAAAGTCATCAAACAAATATTAAGTAAATGGCGTTGCTCTTTGAAGGTACAATTTCTCAGTGCGAATAAAAATAACGCTGCAATAAGGGGACAAATCAAACTGTTTATTGCAAATACCAATCCCCCGAGTAGAATAATTTTAAAAGAAACGTTAATTAATAATATCAGGCAAGTTATCATACTCACTGCGATGAACAAAAACCCGGGGGATTGTTGGGGTGATAACGATTGATTCATACGACAAGAGCTTCCATAGTATATAACAACTCATTCTGCCTTATTGATAGAGACTGACTATAAAGGGTTAATTCTTTATGATTTACATGGAAGTATTAACAACATCCCTATAAGCTTCAAATAATAGTTGCCCTTTATTAAGCTAATCAGGTCGCAAATATAGCATTATAGCCCTTTGCATAGCAAGATAAACGAGAGTCGTCAACTGTCGACTTAAACAATGACTAAATGGTAAGTTAATAAGAAAATAAATAAGCTGAGATAA
The DNA here is from genome assembly GCF_026191275.1 of Legionella sp. PATHC039. Taxonomy (NCBI): domain Bacteria; kingdom Pseudomonadati; phylum Pseudomonadota; class Gammaproteobacteria; order Legionellales; family Legionellaceae; genus Legionella; species Legionella sp. PATHC039. The sequence continues at coordinate 2,785,610 of NZ_JAPHOP010000001.1, read as the reverse complement.
CTTCATGAATACTCATAAAACAAAGGCTTCAGCAAAAGCAGGACTATTACCGGGAACTGCCGTATATATAGGCGAACACCCACCGCAACCAACTCAAGTAACGATACATATTTATGACAAAAAGAATTATAAGCGGTTAGATTCCTTCGATACCCGAAAAGTGAAAGAAGCCTATGAGGCCGGGCATAATATTTGGATAGATATATCAGGTCTTGCAGACATCGATAAAATTACTAAAATTTGCTCAGAATACAACATACACCCCTTGGTTATCGAGGATTTGCTTAATACCAGACAAAGACCCAAACTGGATATTGTAGACGATTATATTTTTGTTGTTTTTAAATTATTACAATCCCCTCCCGATCACTTATCTTATAATACAGAACAGTTCTGTTTAATCATCAAGCAAAAACTTTTACTCACATTCAGAGAATCTGAAAAATATAATTTAGCATCGATTTATCAACGCCTTAATGGAGAGCACTCGTTAACCAGAGAATATGGAAGTGATTATTTGACCTATTTGATCATGGACTATATTGTTGATGATTATTTCAACTTTGTCGAAACTTCAGCCCAACTGCTTGAAACCTTGGAAGATCAATTAATTAATAAACCAGAAACGATTAAGTTACAAGCGTTATACACCATCAAAAGAAGAACCATTACCCTCAGAAAAATCATTCCTCCTTTGAGAGATATTGTCCATTTGTTGCTTACAGACGATGGAGGATTAATCAATAAAAAGTATAATCTTTACTTCCGGGACTTATATGATCATTGCATTCGCCTGGTAGAATCGATCGATTTGCATAGAGAAATGTCGGCAAGTATGCTAGACATATACCTGTCTACTATAAATAATCGCATGAATGAATCCATGAAAATTCTGACTTTGTTTGCCAGTATTTTTATTCCTTTAAGTTTTATTGCTGGGGTTTATGGAATGAATTTTAAATTTATGCCTGAGCTGGATTGGCGATACGGTTACCCTATGATTCTGGTTACCATGGTACTTCTGGCAATGCTCATGCTGTATTTTTTTAAACGAAAAAAATTATTTTAAGTGGCGGCAAGCGCCCCATTTACAACCTGCATAATATCATCGATAGAACTCGGTAGGATCTTTATCGGGCAACACACTTCTGTTGCCCTGTTGTCAAGAAAGCCTCTAAAACTTATTTACTGATGCTAAGTTCTGTTATCGCAACTTTTTCTTGATCTGGATTAATTCGGCGTCTCCTGGTTGAAAATAAACTATCAGGGCTAATCGTCACTACAACTCCAGTCTGAGGTTGGGATCGAACAGGAATGAGGCTTTTGGCTGGCACTACTTCCTTAGTATCTTTTTCCGTAATTAATAGATGGGGAGAAACTATGGGTTCCTTTTCAACAGATACTGGAGTAGGCTGAAGAGGTGTCACCCCATTCAAAGCCAGATTCGAGCCTGTAATTAATTTTGGTTCACCTTTGATATTGTGTCTCTCAAACCACAATTTGAATGCTGTAGCCAGATTCCAGAAGTCTTCTTCTTTGCTTAACATTAAAACAAAGCGTGTTACTTTTTTAGGGATTCCAAATTTGAGATTGATGGCGGCTGCTACAGTTTTTGGTGCCCATGCCAAAGTAGCCATCGTTTTGGTTTTCCCCACACCCTCTACAAATTCAACAGCAGAAATAGCCCCTGAGCGAATAGTAGGCCAATACATAAATACAATTGGATCGTTGATTAAGCCATTAGCACCGCGAAAAACAGGAGGTAAAACCAAAACATACGCTTTATCTATGGCTTTGCTAAAAAATCCGGGAGCTGTTTTCTTTTCCTTCTCCAAATCCATATTCAACACCATAGTACCAAATTTTAGAGCGGGGGATAATGGAATTAACGGCTCAGCATCTTTATCTGGTTTGAAATCAATGGGTATCCTTTTAATTAAACCTGAAAATATGACATCCGCTACAAAGCGATTGACGCGTTCATAAACATTAAACGGATCAAAAGACGAGGCTTTGTCTTTCAAATCAGATTTAGGCAACTCCATATGTGCAGCAACATTAATATGCATCAGCAGCAATAAATGTCGCAGAGCCCTGTAATATAAAAACGGTGGCATGCCCACAGTAGATTCCAGAGCCTTGTCCATTAACATACTTGTCGCTTCAAAGGTTAGCCCAAATCCTAGAACAGACTCTGGTTTCATGGCCAAATATTTATGGCGCTCACACAGCTCTGGTGTAGTTAAACGAATAATATAACGGCCATTGAAATACACTCTTAATACTTGTGAGAGAGGCTCACCTACATAAGGAATTAAACTAACACCGTAAGTCAGTGCATCATTAGCCATTAAAACAAGAGGCTCTCTTCCCCAACCTTTAATTTTACGCTTATAGTTACAATCTAATTCATCGCAGATTGAAGGAGGAAGTGATTTCTTATTTGAATTAAATGAGGAAGGGCCTAATGAGTCAAGAACCGCTACATGTGCTACAGTTTGGACTCCTTGCCGCCAGGTGTATGCTTTGACCAGATAATTCGTTAGAGTTAATCCCGATAAAAAAAGAGAATAAGGCGCATACCATGAAGCATCCTCGTCATATCCCTCTCTGAAATAATTTTGTGCCGTATTGTTTGCAAAATTTAAAGCAACCAACGGTAAAACATCGTTAACAAGAATGTAACCCATTCCATAGGCAATTTTCTTCGCCTGAGGATTGTTGACCAAGGTGGGAACAGCATCACGCAAGGCTATTGCCTGCTCTAACACTTGAAAAGTTGTATTTGCGGTATATCTAAATACACCAGTCGTGATTTTTGACAATGAGGCGTTGCTCCAAACCCATTTTGAACCTTCCCACAGGCTTGACCCAATTGTTTTGACTCCATTTACCACCGATGAAAACCACTTCATAATGCTCTCCTGCAACAGCGGAATTTCATTTTATGAGTAAAAATTGGGAAATACCAGAGGGAAAGAGCACTTTTCTTGAACTTTATTGAAATTTTTTATAAGAGCTGATGGTCAATTGAACTTTTGTGTTTTAACTGTACAAAAGCTAATATCAACCCGGATGATTTGATAGAATGAATTTGAAATACAACAGCCCGTCATTTTTATGAGGCATAGATTGCTCATTATCGTTTGAGTTTCCTTCATTATGGCTTTGTCTTAAAGTAAATTCTTTTCTTTGTATTCGCAAAGATCTTCAATAATGCAAGTTTTGCAATGTGGTTTACGCGCTGTACAGACATAACGGCCATGTAATATTAACCAGTGATGAGCGTCATGTAAAAACTCACGGGGCACTTTTTTTAATAACTCCCGCTCAACCGCCAGCGGTGTATTACCCTTCGCTATGCCAATCCGGTTAGCCACTCTGAAAATATGGGTGTCGACCGCTATGGTTGGCTGACCAAATGCTGTATTCAAAACCACATTTGCAGTTTTTCGGCCAACACCAGGCAATGCTTCCAGCGCCTCTCTCTGGCCAGGAACTTGTCCCTCATGCTGATCAATAAGTATTTCACAGGTTTTCATGATATTTTGTGCTTTGCTATTATAAAGACCTATGGACTTAATGTAATCTTTTAATCTATTTAATCCCAAATCCAGTAAGGCTTGTGGGGTATTGGCTACCGGGAATAGTTTGGCTGTGGCTTTATTAACACTGACGTCCGTTGCCTGGGCTGAAAGCATGACGGCAATTAATAACTCAAAAGGGGTACTATATTGCAACTCCGTTGTAGCATGAGGGTTTTGTTCTTGAAAACGTTTGAAAATTTCTTGTGATTTTTGTTTATTCATATGTTTTTTTTGCTTTCACCCGAGCCAAAGCCTCAAGAATATAATTTTGTTTTGCCTGTACGTCTTGAGTATGATCTTGCGCATGGGCTGAAAGTTTCTTTCTTTCCCTGTATATTTGCTGTTTTTCATGCTCATCCCGCAACTGGCGCATTTGTTTGGCATTATAACGCTGGCGAGCCAAATCCTTATCATATCCAGCAGCAGGCAAACTAACCATCTCGATGCAATCAACAGGACAAGGATCCACACACAAGCCGCACCCAGTACACTCATGAGTAATAATGGCATGCATTAATTTACTACTACCAATAATTGCATCAACAGGGCAGGCCTTGATGCATTTAGTACAACCAATGCATTCATCCTCTTTGATAACAGCAACTGAGGGAGGCCGAGTATTATCTATTGCTTCTTTCAAATATGGAGATGCATCAAGATGCAGTAATTTTCCTAAAGCTTTTACAGTTTCAACACCACCAGGAGGGCATTTATTAATAGGGGCCGCTCCTTGGGCAAGCGCTTCAGCATAAGGCAAACAACCAGCATATCTGCATTCCCCACACTGGGTTTGCGGCAATAACGCATCAATTTCTTTAACAGAGGCCATTACTTCACCTTCATGCCAGGAACTGCTCCTGCATCAGGTTGTAATAAGTAAATTCCCTGCCCATCCCCTGCCGCCAATACCATGCCTTCAGAAACACCGAAACGCATAGTGCGGGGCTCCAAATTAGCAACCATTACTGTCAAACGCCCAATCAATTCTTCAGCATCATAAGCCTTTTTTATGCCAGCAAAAACCTGCTTTTGAGCATCACCCAAGTCTAAAATCAAGCGCATTAGTTTATCTGCGCCTTCCACAGGTTCCGCATTGACAATTTTTGCAATCCGTAAATCGACTTTGGCAAAGTCCTCAATACTGATTAGGTTAGCGTCCTCAACCGGTGTATTTTCTTTTACTGGGGTAGTCATCAGAGATTCCTTGCTTTGAACCAACATCGCTTCAATTTTTTCTTTTTCTACTCTAACCATCAAAGGCTTAAAAGTATTTATACGATGGTTTAGCAAAGGTTTATCGATAGAACCCCAGTGTAAAGGCTCAGAATTTAAAAATTCTTCTGAAGCTTTGGCCATCATTGGCAAGACTGGTTTTAAATAGGTTATTAAAATGCGGAATAAATTGATTCCCATTGTACATATGGCATGAACTTCATTTAATTTGCTTTCATCTTTAGCCAATACCCAAGGTTTATTGGCATCGATGTATTGATTGACTTTGTCAGCACAATCCATGATTTGTCTTATTGCTCGCGCATAGTCTCTTGAAACAAATGCGTCAATCACGGACTCTCTTGCGCTCAGCAAGTCTTTGTATAATTTTGGATCACTCAACTCTGAGCTCAATCGATTATCAAAGCGCTTATTAATAAATCCCGCGCATCGGCTTGCAATATTCACTACCTTCCCTACCAGATCCGCATTCACCCTATTGACAAAATCGTCAAAATTCAAATCCAAATCGTCTACTCGACCATTCAATTTGGCAGCGAAATAATAACGCAGATATTCAGGATGCAAGTGAGCTAGATAAGCGCGTGCTTCTATAAAAGTACCGCGCGATTTGGACATTTTCTGCCCCTCAACCGTTAAAAACCCATGGGTATACACGGCAGTAGGTGTTCTGAAACCGCTGGCAGCTAACATAGCTGGCCAGAACAAAGCATGAAAATACACAATATCCTTGCCTACAAAATGATATAATTCTGTTTTTGAAGCCTTATCCCAAAACTCATCAAAAGAAACGCCCCGCTCATCACAATACTTTTTAAAGCTTGCCATATAGCCTATGGGAGCATCTAACCAAACGTAAAAGTATTTATCCGGAACACCGGGAATAGGGAAACCAAAATAGGGAGCATCGCGAGAAATATCCCATTGCTTTAAACCCGCCTCAAACCATTCGCTGAGTTTATTCGTTACTTCAGTTTGTAAATGCCCCTTTCTTGTCCAATCCTTAAGTAACTCTTCGTAACGCGGCAAATCAAAAAAATAATGCTCTGATTCCTTTTCTACAGGGCTGGCTCCCGATATAACAGAAACAGGGTTAATCAAATCCGTCGGTGAATAAGTGGCGCCACAAACCTCGCAATTATCACCATACTGATCGACAGCAGCACATTTGGGGCAAGTTCCCTTCACATACCTGTCCGGCAAAAACATTTGCTTTACGGGATCATAAAACTGGCGAATTGTTTTTTTGACTATATCACCGCCTGCCTGCAAACGTTCAAATATGCTAGTCGCCAATACCTGATTTTCAGGTGAATGAGTGGTATGGTAATAATCATAATCAATAGCGAAGGCTTTAAAATCCTTTTCATGACTTAACTTAATTTCGGCGGTTAAAGCTTCTGGAGTAATTCCCAGCTGCTCTGCTTTCAGCATAATGGGTGTTCCATGAGCGTCATCCCCACAAACGCTAATACATTGAATACCCAACATTTTGTGAGTACGGACCCAAATATCTGTTTGAATATGCTCAACCAAATGTCCCAGATGCAAATGCCCATTAGCATAAGGCAAGGCACTGGTCACTAACATTTTTCGTTCACTAGTCATAGTTATAGAATACTCATCACCTACAATAAAGCGACTAATTATAACGCAAAGACAATGGAAATGCTGCAATAGAAAACAGGTTTTTATTGGTAGTTATTTATGAAGTATTAACTTTTACCGAGATGATCCAATAATTTAAGTACTACTTATTCTCTTATAATTTGTTAATATCAACAGGGCTACGAGAAACCACAAGATCAAAGTAAAAAATGTTTTTAATAAAAAGATTGGAGCGTCGTAAGTTCTGATCAAATTAAATTTTCAACGAGTGAATACACATGGCAAACAATCCAAGACTTATCATAGGCATCAGTGGCTCATCAGGCATAATCTATGGGATTAGACTATTACAAGTCTTGCAAAAGCTACCAATAGAAACGCATTTAGTCATTAGCAAAGCAGGGCAATTGACCCGTGCTTATGAAACAAATATTAGTGCCGCAGAACTCAAAGCTTTAGCAGATGTCTATCATCCCTGCACTGACCTCGCCGCATCCATTGCCAGCGGCTCATTTAAAACTTTGGGTATGATCATTGCGCCCTGTTCAATGAAAACCTTAGGTGAAATTGCGCATGGTATCAGTAGCAATCTGTTGACCCGAGCCGCTGATGTCGTTCTTAAAGAACGCAGAAAATTGGTGCTCTTGCCGAGGGAAACACCTTTGCACCTTGTTCATCTGAACAATATGGTGTGTATTACACAAATGGGAGGCATTATCTGCCCTCCAGTGCCCGCTTTTTATAATCATCCGCAAAACATAGACGACTTAATCAATGATACCGTTGGGAGGGTACTCGATTTATTTGATTTGGATTGTGGATTGGTGAAACGCTGGGGCGAAACATAAAAAAACGCGGCTTTAGCCGCGTTTTTAATGACCACTTGCTTGTAATATTTTTATATTACTTTGAGCCAGTGAGAGATACGGTAGAAGTTGGGTTCTCAACCACTTCAGGAGTAACATTCTTAGGTTGTGGAAATACCTTAGTAGTATGGACAGGCTCTTCTTCAGAGCTTGAGCTGGAAAGTTGTACAGTTTGTTGTTGCTCAGAACCTTTGTTTAAGCCACTGAATTGGTTTCTACGTACTTCTTCAAATGTCTCATCGTTAACAGATGTAAACTCTGGGTTGCTGGAAGGCTTTTTGCTACGCATTTTAGAGATGCACTCTCTGAATGCATTAAAACCATTAACAACAGTAGCGCCAATATACACACCAGTACTGGTTAAAGCAGCAGCAACACCGGCAGTAGCAGCAACTTGAGCCGCATAACCAGCACCAACTACTGAAGCGATTGATACTCCAAAAACAGAGAAGTTAACTACAGCAGCCAAGGCAGCAGGCCAGAAAGCAACGGTTAAAGCAGCAGCACCAGCAACAACTAAAGAAGACCAAAACGCAACTGAAATTGCTTTTTGATGATTAGAAATGAAATGGGCAACACTTGTTCCCAAATATTTAACAGCGTCCAGAGTCAAACCAATTAAACCACGGTTTCTTAAATAGTTACCATCTTCATCTTGAATGTAGTTACCGCGTTTGTCTTTTGCGTAAGAACCTAAAAATAGGTTAGTTAAACCAGAAAAAACGGCTGCTGGCAAATAAAATACGCCAGTTGCAAATTGTTTTAATGTCATTTTTTTACTCCAAGGTTATAAATCGGAGCAGATTGTAGCAACCCATTTCCTAAATGTGAATTAATTGTGCGCAATATGTTGTTACAAAAGTGTAAAGTAAGTTCATTTTATTGTCTTCATCTCAACCAGGTTTTTGCCGAGAGCTCGATAAAATTTACAATGTATGATCAGGTGATCAGGATTTTCGAAAATCCAAGATAGAAGCAAAAAATACCATGAATTAATATGCTTGAATAAGCCAAATGATCAAATTCAAGCGAACAACGTTTTTCGTAAACCCTGAAGATATATTTGATTTGTGCTCGAATTTTAGATTCTAAATTCTGTCATTTCATAGCCGCCATCAAGAGCCTGAGGGTTTGAATCTGTTGAAAAATTCAATGGGTTTGGTCTGTCTTCAGTAGAATCAGTAGAAGTATAATCATTAAATTCTTCATCGACCTCGACTTCAAAAGACTCACTGGCCTCTCCCTCCAAATGACCCATTAAATAACGGTAGGTATCCTCTTCATTGATCTCGACTTGATGCTCCTGCTTATGACCAAAGTATGAATAAACATGTTTAGCAATGCTAATTGATTGTTTCCATGCCACCAGGCCTCCTAAAATTGCTCCAAAAGCAGCTCCAGTAACAATACAGCCTAGGGTTAGCACAGCGAGAGGAAGATGCAATGACGTTAAAAAAGCCAATGGTGCCATTCCCAAAATACTTATGCTGGCAAATGCCGCCAGAACTGGGGGGAAGAACAGAGCCAGAAATGTAACACTCAAACCTACAACCGCCGATCCAATCAAAAGCATTGTCAAATAGCTCTTGTTATTTTTATACCATTCTTTGATTTTATCCCACATAAAAAACTCCAAACCAAAATTTCAGGGATTATATCATTAATTTAACTGTATGGGTTAAATATGAACACATTTTTGATATCGAGTGGGATCATCTACTCCAGCACTCTTAAAACCCCGCTTTCTAAAAGTACAGCTATCACACTGTCCGCAAGCTTCACCTGCTTCATTCGCTTGATAGCAGGAAACTGTTAATCCGTAATCAACACCAAGCTCAGTACCTAATTGAATAGTCTGCACTTTGCTCAGATATTGCAGAGGAGCATTGATAGTAATGCGATCGCCTTCAATTCCTGCTTTCGTTGCCAAGTTTGCCAAAGATTGGAAAGATTCAATAAACTCCGGGCGACAATCAGGATAATGAGAATAATCGACAGAACTGGCACCAATAAAAATATCTCTGGCACCAATTGCTTCAGAATAACCCAAAGCCATAGCCAAAAAAATAGTATTACGGGCTGGGACATAGGTGACTGGTATTTCCGGGCTTTCCTTGAATTCGGGTACCTCAATAGATGCATCAGTCAAAGCGGAGCCACCAAATAAAGCGGTATCCAGGGTGACTATTTTATGATCAGCCGCACCCATATGTTTCGCTATTCGAGTTGCGGCACACAGTTCTGCGGAATGCCTCTGGCCGTAAGAAAAGCTTAATGCATAACAAGCAAACCCCTTAGATTTAGCCAACGCGAGACAAGTCGTTGAATCCAAACCGCCAGAAAGCAAGACCACAGCTTTTTTCATAATGCAAAACCTCAAAAAATTGGAACAATTGCTTGCTCTTAAAAATTCCTGCTAAAATGCAGGTCAATTATGCCACAATATGGAATGTGATGACGACACCTCTATATCCAATAATTTTAGCCGGGGGCTCTGGCACTCGACTATGGCCTTTATCAAGACAAAATTTTCCTAAGCAATTTTTAAAATTAAATGGCGAATTGTCTTTAATTCAACAAACCATGAAAAGAGCGATGGGATTGCCTGGCAATCAGACCATTATCGTAAGTAATGATGCCCATTACTTTATCTGTCAGGATCAATTGCAAGATTTTAATGCACAAACCACTTACTTGCTTGAGCCTTGTGCAAGAAATACAGCCCCCGCGATAGCATGCGCAGCCCATTATTTGGCAAACACAGTAGGAAAGGATGCCATCATGCTGGTTTTACCCTCGGATCACTGGATAGCTGATGATGAAATCTGGCTGGACGCCATGTTAGAGGGCGGACAATTTGCCGCAGAAAACAATGCGATAGTGACATTTGGGATAAAGCCTGATAGCCCCAAAACCGGTTATGGCTACATTGAGGCCGGCACCACTTTATTCAGTGATATAAAGCAAGTTTTGAGCTTTAGAGAAAAACCAGACGCACACACTGCTGCACAATTCGTCAGTAAAGGGAATTATTTCTGGAATAGCGGCATGTTCATTTGTCGTGCAGGGGTTTATCTTGAAGAGCTAGAACAATTTGAAGCCAACATCTACCAATTCAGTCAACAGGCATTGAACCTTGCGCAGCATCATCATGATTTTTTGCGCCTTGATCTGGATTGTTTTTCTCAATGTAAAGAAGAGTCTATAGACTATGCCATAATGGAAAAAACAGAAAAGGCTGTTGTAATACCCATTTCAATACAATGGAGTGATCTGGGCTGCTGGACCGCTGTGGCCGACGCGAATAAACAAGACGAACAAGGCAATACTCTCATTGGAAATGTTATCGCCCAGGATAGTCACAATTGCCTGATTAATAGTGAAGAGTTGTTAGTCACAACCGTTGGAATTCAGGATCAAATCATAGTTGCAACCAGTGACGCTGTGTTAGTTGCCGATAAACGTTATTCGCAACAAGTGAAAGATTTGGTTCACTCCTTACGCAAAGATCATCCTCATTTAACTCAAGATCATCAACGTGTTCCCAGACCATGGGGGTATTATGAAGTGCTGGCAGAGGGCACCTCATTTAAAGTAAAACGGCTTATGGTGAAGCCTGGTGCAAAACTCTCTCTACAAACGCATCAGCACCGGGCTGAGCATTGGGTTATCGTTGGCGGTGAGGCCGAGGTAGTTAATGCAAACAATACGTTCCGATTATCAAAAAACCAATCCACCTACATTCCGAAAAACGCATTGCATCGATTAAGTAACCCGCATAATGAACCACTTTATGTTATCGAAGTACAAAGTGGCTCTTATCTGGGCGAAGACGACATCAAACGCTTTGATGATATTTATTTAAGAAAGGAAGTTGAACTGGCAGAATGATGTCTATCGAAAATAACCCTCTTGATTCCACTCACTGTGCTTAGCCCTCTTGCCTAAGTTGCAATACACTTCATCCCTATTCCTGCAAATTTTAGTATCAATACTGTAAAGCCAATCGCATTCATCTTGTACCTAAAATAAATACTGTGTTATAAAAAAGAACAAATTTGCTTTTTATAGTATCATTTATATAGGTAATTAACAAAAATTAAAAAAGAGATGACTTTATGGCAACCAGTAGTTTAATTCTTCAATCTTACCTGAAAACTCTCAAAAATGATGAGAAATCTGAACTACGCTATGAAGACAAAGTAGAAGAACTTCTTGAATACAATAGCAAAGCCAAAGGAGGCGATTTTCTTGCTCCACTGAGTTTTTATCTGGCTATTTTAGAAAACACTGATGAAGTGATGCTTCGTTACATGAGCGAAGAAAACAAGCAGAAACTGATACGAGACTTGCAAGTTGCCTACTTGCTTTTACTCACGCAAAAAAAATACGAGGAAGAACATCAGAAATACGAAAACATAAAAACATATACGCAGCACATTAAACGATGTGAAGAACTGCTAGACCACCTCAATTATAATCAAGTCTGCAAAGAACAAAAAAGAGCCCCCTCTCCAGAACATGGTTACGCCAGTGATGGTTATCCAGTCAAGTACTTGAGCATTTTTCTGGGTAAAGAGCTGGCAGAGATGATAGTCGACTCTATGGACCGTAAAACCAAAACCATCAAAGAATCAATGGGTTGGTTTAATGAAAAACGTTTGTATTGGGTTTGGGCATCCAGCCTGCTTAAAGTGATACTCGCTGCATTACCTGAAGATTTTTTCAATGTCAGTCAGGCAACAGATGTAGTCAAAGCACCTGACCCCTATACAGGTACCCTGAGCTGGGCTTTATATTATTTCCGCTTTTCCCTCAACATGTTTTTGTTACTCAAGCACACGATTAGTGGCCCATGGATGAGCGAGAGGGAAAAAAAGACACCATGGACAGAACGATTCCTCACCCAATGGGATCAAAGAAAATTCACCTTGCTCAATGATTCCATCTGGGCAACAGGAAACTTGATTTGCTTTTTCTGGCTTACTGGCAAAGGCGCTCTCGGGACTTGGGGTGATGTATTGACTTTGGCACTGTTAGTCTTTGACATCAGCATGGCCATTTGGGATTACGAAGAGCAAAAGACTCGCCACAACAAAGAAATGCTGGCTTATGAGGAAGACATTAAAAAATTAAAGCAGTTAATTAGCAAGGCAGAAGAAGAACCCGGAAAAGAGGATGAAAAGCTCAGAATAATCAAAGAATACGAATTGCAATTGCAAGGTCTAATGCGAGCGCAAAAAGAATCTGAAAGAAATTGGGACCTGCAAAAAGTCAGTTTATATGCAGGCATAGCTTATGCTGTCGGACTCATGCTCGCTTTTGCATTACTGGCTGCCCCTTTCTTCCCCGTTTCAGGACCGGCTTTACTGGCAATCACCATAACAGGCGCTGTTCTTTGCCTGGCTTTTACAGTGATTTACAATGGAGTGAAAGGCGGTATGGAAGTCTACAAAGCACATTGCTCCGCCAAGGAAGCGAAAGAAGGATATAATAACAAAATTGAGCTCTTTAAACTCTTATTGGAAAAAAATCCATCACTGGATGATAATGAAAAAAAATTTCTCTTCCTGGAAATCAAAAAATTAAAAGCAGAAACTGAATACCAGAAGCAGATGGTTGTTTTTCAAACCATGCATTTGCTGCGGTCGGTGATTTTGGAATCGTTTATACCAGCCGTTGTTTTTGCCAGCTTCGTGTTTTTACCGTTAGGAATTGGATTTGCTGTTTTGGGCGCCACAATTGGTGTTGCCCTGGCGACCAACTTAATGATCAACGCTGCTTTCAAACCTGCGAAAAATGAAGTCAAAGCCTTTGATGAAAAAGAATATGAGGCATTTTGTAAAGACCCGGATAATTGGGATAAGCCCTCCAAATCAAAACAAGGGTTCTTTCAGCCTAAAGAGAAAAAACCTCTTTTAGATACCATCGCTGCAAAAACACAGGAAAAAGAAAACGACAGAATCGATCTGCTAGATGATGAGAGCAGTGTACCCCTGTTGTTAAGTAGCAAAAACACGCCCAATATATAATCTTTATTACATCTTGGGACAATTGCCAAAAAAGTGTATAATTGCTCATTTTTTTATATGTTGGCTTGGATCATTTTTGCAGATGATCCAAAAATCCAATTTATAATTTTGGCATAACTAATGGTTAAACATGAATCTCGAACAATTATATGATGTCATAGTCGTTGGCGGAGGGCATGCTGGTACAGAAGCAGCGCTTGCAGCAGCACGCCTGGGTGTAAAAACCTTGTTATTAACCCATAACATAGACTTGCTTGGACAAATGTCCTGCAATCCAGCCATAGGGGGCATTGGTAAAGGTCACCTGGTTAAAGAAATTGATGCCCTTGATGGAGCGATGGCTAAAGCCGCCGATCAGGCAGGGATCCAATTTCGAATTCTTAATGCCTCAAAAGGACCTGCGGTTCGAGCCACACGTGCACAAGCGGATCGTGTTTTGTATAGAAAAGCCATTCGAACACAACTTCAATCACAAGCTAATTTAACCATCTTTCAACAAGCTGTTGATGATTTGAAAATTGAAGGCGGATTAGTCACTGGTGTTGTAACCCAAATGGGGCTCACGCTCAAGGCGCGTGCTGTTGTATTAACAGTAGGGACTTTTCTGGGTGGGAAGATTCATGTCGGTATGAACCAATACGCAGGAGGCAGAGCAGGAGATCCTCCATCCATTGCTTTATCTAAAAGCTTGCGGGATTTGGATTTACCGGTAGGACGTTTGAAAACAGGAACTCCTCCTCGAATTGACAGACGCACCATTGATTTTAGCCAGATGGTGGAACAACCAGGTGATACCCCGGTTCCAGTATTTTCCTATTTGGGAACGGCAAGCGACCATCCTCAACAAGTGCCATGCCATATTACCCATACTACAGAAGCCACTCATGACATAATAAGAAATAATTTGGATAAATCGCCAATGTATGCGGGAGTGATTGAAGGAGTTGGCCCTCGTTATTGCCCCTCGATAGAAGACAAAATTGTTCGCTTTGCTGATAAAACATCTCACCAGATTTTTGTGGAGCCAGAAGGCCTGACAACGGAAGAAATATACCCTAATGGAATTTCTACCAGCCTCCCCTTCGAGGTGCAAGTGCAATTTGTGCGCACCATTAAAGGTTTTGAAAATGCCCACATCACCAGACCAGGTTACGCCATCGAGTATGATTATTTTGATCCACGTGGATTAACCTCATTTTTGCAAACGAAAGCAATTCCTAATTTGTTTTTTGCCGGGCAAATCAATGGCACAACCGGATATGAGGAAGCAGCAGCGCAAGGAATTATAGCGGGCATGAATGCTGCCTTGCAAATCAAAGATCAAGAGTTGTGGTGTCCTCGCAGAGATGAGGCGTACATAGGTGTACTTATCGATGATTTGATTACTTGTGGAACTCAAGAACCCTATAGGATGTTTACTTCAAGAGCAGAGTATCGTTTGTTATTGCGTGAAGATAATGCCGATTTAAGACTGACTGAAAAAGGCCGGCAGCTTGGCCTGGTAGGTGATGAACGATGGGACAACTTTTCCAAAAAACGTGAAGCGATTGAGTCAACTCAGGCTTTGTTACACAACAGCTGGGTGAGAGTCCATCACAATGATCTGTTTAAAGAAACCTTGCTCAATCCAATGCAACACGATTGCCGCGCCGTTGAATTTTTGAAGCGACCAGAAATTAACTACCAGCATCTTTTAATGATGGATGATTTGAATTTACCCGAATTGCCACAAGAAATAACTGAGCAAATTGAAATTCAGAATAAATATGCCGGGTACATAGACAGGCAGCAACAAGAAATTGAGAAATTGCGTAAGCATGAAAATACAATGCTCCCTGAGACTTTGGATTATAATGACGTCGTTGGTTTATCGAGTGAAGTTATCCAAAAATTAAACCGTATTAAACCAACTTCTTTGGCTCAAGCCGGGCGGATTTCTGGCGTAACACCTGCAGCTCTATCTCTTTTACTTGTTCACCTGAAAAAGAGTCGGCTTCCAGTATGATAAATAATGCGAAAATAAGATCATTGCTTGAAGAGGGTCTGACTGCGTTTCAACTGGATTCCATCGGCGACCTCTTGCTTGATTTTTTGCTCCTGCTCAATAAATGGAATAAAACATATAACCTCACCGCAATACGTGATATTGAAACTATGGTCAGCAAGCACCTGTTCGACAGTCTGGCTATTTTACCCTGGATAAAGGGAAACCATATTATCGATGTGGGTACTGGCCCGGGTTTACCTGGCATCCCTTTGGCTATTGCCAAACCTGACTTACAATTTGTATTATTGGACAGTAATGGGAAAAAAATTAGCTTTCTCAATGAAGTAAAACGTCAACTCAATATAAAGAACATTGAACCAATACAAATTCGAGTAGAGAACTACCACCCAAACCAAGGTTTTGATACAGTAATAAGCAGAGCATTTAGCAGTCTCGAACAAATGATAAAATGGACTGAACATCTTGTCGCTCAGGATGGTTTGTGGTTAGCCATGAAAGGGCGGTTTCCGGATACTGAATTGGTCCCGATTCATCAAACATATCGAGTTGAAAGATATGCTGTCCCGGGTATCGAAGGAGAGCGTTGCTGCGTGCTTATTAACAACACGAACAAGGAATAATTATGGCGAAAGTCATAGCCATTGCCAACCAAAAAGGTGGAGTAGGTAAAACAACCACAGCCATCAATTTATCTGCATCTCTTGCCGCATCCAAACAGCAAGTTTTGTTGATCGATTTAGATCCTCAGGGTAATGCAACGATGGGTAGTGGGGTAGATAAAAGACAGTTGGTTCACACAACCAACGATGTCTTGTTACGCGACTGTCTGGCTGAGCAGGCATGCCTTGCTACAACTTGCGGATATGATTTAATTCCCGGTAATGAAGATTTAACTGTTGCAGAAGTTAGCCTCATGGAGCGCAATCATAGGGAAACTTTCTTATTTAAGGCGTTACAACCCATCCAGTCCAATTATGATTTTATTTTAATTGACTGCCCTCCTGCTTTGAATACATTAACCATTAACGCATTTGTTGCTGCTGACTCCGTTTTGATACCCATGCAGTGTGAATACTATGCTTTGGAAGGATTGGCTGCTTTGTTATCAACCATTGAGCAAGTGAAATCAACAGTCAATACGCGTTTGCACATCGAGGGCGTGCTGCGTACCATGTATGATGCGCGCAACAGATTATGCGCCGAAGTATCCAAGCAGTTATTAGAGCATTTCCCTGCAAAAGTGTATAGAACTGTTGTGCCACGCAATGTAAGACTGGCCGAAGCGCCAAGTCATGGAATGCCTGCCTTGCAATATGATAAATCCTCACCGGGAGCAGCAGCTTATATGGTTCTCGCTGCCGAAGTGATAAGTAAACAAACTGTAGCCAGTTAATTTGGGGTAAGTAATGACAGTAAAACGCAGTAGTTTAGGCCGTAATTTATCTGCTTTATTAAGTCAATCAAGCAGCTCTTTATTAGCGAATGAGCAACCCCAAACAGAGCAGCAACTCAAACTCGCAGTGACTTGTTTGCAGCCAGGCAAGTATCAGCCTCGTGGAGGAATGGAAGAAGCCCCTCTCAATGAACTTGCGCAATCCATTAAAAAGCAAGGCGTATTACAGCCCTTACTGGTTCGTGAGTTAGATAATGGAAAGTATGAAATCATCGCAGGAGAAAGACGCTGGCGTGCCAGCCAACTGGCAGGTCTTACAGAAGTTCCTGTTATCCTTAAACAAGTAGATGATGAAACGGCCATGGCAATGGCGCTGGTTGAAAACTTGCAACGTGAAGATTTAAATGCCATGGATCAAGCAAGGGCCATGTATAGGCTCACCAATGAATTTGCTCTTACCCATCAGCAAGTAGCCGATCTCTTATGCAAATCCAGAACCGCAGTAAGCAATTTTCTTCGTTTGCTTTCTCTTTCAACGCCAGTAAAGAAGCTTTTGGAAAATGGAGACATAGACATGGGTCATGCCAGAGCATTACTTGCTTTGGATGAAGAGCAGCAAAGTCAAGTCGCTCAGTTGATCATTGCTAAAAATTTATCGGTCAGAGAAACGGAGCAACTGGTTGAGCGAGTAAAAAACGGAAAACCGGAATTAAAAACCCATCACAAAGACAATCCTATGTTTAAAGAACAGTTAAACTCTTTAGCAAAACATTTACAGACTAAAATCAATTTAAAACAAGGCAAAACCGGTAAAGGAACATTGATTATTCATTATGAAAACGATCATAATTTGCAAAAAATTATTGAGCAATTATTAAACTGAATTTTCAATTTGCGATTCAGTATCTATCTAAACCCTATTTACCTCAACTGTCAAACAGGACAGTAAATTGCGCACGGCTGTAAGTGCTGTTTGTTCTTGCGGATTAAAATCCATAGCCACTGCAAAACCAATATCTGCCTCACTTTCAAAATTTTTTCCTTCATCAAATTTTTGTTTAATGCGTTGCGTTAAAAAGTTAAGTGCAATTTCATCGATATAAATATCACTTGGCCTTTTACTAGTTAGCATTTTGGACAAGGTCAAATGTAGGGCATACTGTAATAAATATATGGCATTTTCTGATAGTTGATTAAGAATATTGTCAAGGTATTTAATTGAACCGGCATAAAGGTAGGTAAATTGATAATCTAAAGGAGAAAATTCATCTTCCAAAATATCTGTTTGATGCGCTTTCGTATATTCACACCTGTAAAAGATAAAATGTTCATTGTAATTATCTCTATCAAGTATTTTAAATGATCCTTGAAAAACAAAAGGAAACTTCCACGCAGCTACCAACACTAGCGTTTCTATATTTATAGAAGAATTTAAATTACTTGCTATTTTCATATTTAAATTTCAGTTGCTTCTCTTATTCCCAATATATACTCACACTATTTAGAATACCAACTTGATTAGATTAAAAGCGATCTAATTGTTTAATTTTATTCCTTATAGTCTAGAATTTAAAGTATAGGGCTATTTTATCATTTTGATTTATTAGCACATAATTCAGTAGAAATTAGGGGAAGCCGTGTTAATTCAGCCTATTCAACCAGTTATTATAACAATAAAAATTGGTGTGAATAATTATGATTGTCAAATGATTAGCTTGTCTGAATCGGAATTGGAATTAAAAAGTAATGATTATTTTGAAAAAGAAAGTCATGTTACTTTTATTGCAAAATATTTTCGAGGCCATGCCATCGTTCGTGAACTGGAGTTTTCAGATTACTGCTTTACTTACAAAATGGAAATCGTTCGTATTCAATTTCAACCGGGCTTGCTTATCAACACCCGGTTGTAATAAAGGATGAATTAGATTAGGTCTATAGCCAATAGACAAAGACAAATAGGAACAACCACACCACATCCACAAAGTGCCAATACCACGCAACCCCTTCGAAAGCAAAATGCCGTTCAGGAGTAAAATGACCCCTCTTGCAACGAACCAGAATAACGATAAGCATGATAGTTCCGATTGTTACGTGTAAACCATGGAATCCTGTAAGCATAAAAAAGGTAGTGCCATAAATACCCGCATCCAGCGTTAAATTCATTTCCGTATATGCTTCATGGTACTCATAGCTTTGTAACATCAAGAACAAAACACCTAAAGCGATGGTCAATGACATACCCGTCAGTAATTGGCCCCGCTTTCTTAATTTTAAAGCCCAATGTGCCCAGGTGATGGTTACCCCCGAAGTTAATAAAATAATGGTGTTTATTGCAGCCAAACCCCAAGCCCCCATGGCTTCATGAGCCCCCGCAAAAGTCTGATTATTTGGATTACTCAGCAAGGGCCAAACTGCTTTGAACTCAGGCCATAAGGTGTAATGAGTAATAGGATGCATCTCACCACCCAAAAGAGGGACTGACCAATATCTTGCAAAAAACAGGGCCCCGAAAAAAGCTCCGAAAAAGCATACTTCAGAAAATATGAACCAGCACATACCCCAGCGAAATGAACGATCAACTTGCAAATCATATAGGCCTTTGCTGTTTTCATAGATGACTTGTCCAAACCAGCCAAACATCATTGCAACCAAAATACATAAGCCCGCTATAAATACGTAAGGGCCATACCAGTCATGATGTAGCCAGCATGCTGCACCAACCAGTGTAGTGGTCAAGCCTATTGAGCCAACCAAAGGCCAGTGACTGGGTTTGGGAATATAATATGTACCGTGTGCTCCCATTATGCTTTAATCTCCTGTAACAATAAGTCATTCAGCCAAAGCTGATACTCAAAGACCGTTGATATTTGGCTAGCGTGAATT
Source organism: Legionella sp. PATHC039 (assembly GCF_026191275.1). Classification (NCBI taxonomy): domain Bacteria; kingdom Pseudomonadati; phylum Pseudomonadota; class Gammaproteobacteria; order Legionellales; family Legionellaceae; genus Legionella; species Legionella sp. PATHC039. Next base: position 2,766,000 of record NZ_JAPHOP010000001.1, on the reverse strand, counting down.
GCATTGTCACGATTTCAAGAAACAACCTTCAGAAAATCGAGGCAAGCCAGCCGCAAAGGTAGACATATCAACGACGCCTAATTACTTGATCTACCTGTCACATCAAACAATGTATAAGACAGAGTAACCGTATTCACATTTTTCGGTAAATCCGTATCTAAATGGAATAGTAAAGGCATATTCATTGCCTCATGGCCATTTAGCGTTTGTTGAGTAAAACAAAAACATTCCGTTTTTTTTAAGTATTTTGCTGCAATTCCTGGTGTCACACTTGGGATTGCCTGAACTGTCATTGTATGGTCTGTTTTATTTTCTGCATAGAATGCCAGCTTTACAATTTCTCCTGGATGCACTTTAATTTTTTTTGTCTTGGGATAGAAGGCCCAAGGCACACCACTGTTATTGGTTGCTACGAATTCAACCAAGACTTCTCTATCTGCTGCAATTTTTGCCTTATCTTCATCATAAGCAACAGCCTCCATTTTGGTTTTACCGTTGATGCCCAGATTCTTGCAAAGGCTATTATAAATAGGGACCAGAGCAAAACCAAAAGCAAACATCCCTAATACTAATAATGTCAATATGGTGAGCAGTTTTTTCTGTTTTTTTTCTTCAATCATCAAACTCCACCTTTATTTAATCTCAGGTGGAGTGGTAAACGTATGGTAAGGTGGTGGAGATGGCAAAGTCCATTCCAATCCATGTGACCCTTCCCAAACTCTGCTCGTTGCTACATCCTTATTAGTGCCTCTTTTTCTTACTGTGGCTACCACATTGTACAGGAACAACAATTGCGACAAACCGAAAGCAAAAGCAGCCACTGTTACAATCATATTAAAATTGGCAAACTGCAAAGCATAGTCAGGGATTCGCCTTGGCATACCAGCTAGCCCCAGAAAATGCATGGGGAAAAAAGTCAAATTAACTGAAATGACAGAAAGCCAAAAATGCCATTTACCCAAACGCTCATTGTACATATGTCCTGTCCACTTGGGTAACCAATAATAAGTCGCTGCTACCAGAGCAAAGATAACGCCGGGCACAAGAACATAATGGAAGTGAGCCACAACAAAATAGCTGTCCTGATATTGAAAATCAGCCGGTACCAAAGCCAACATTAATCCTGTAAATCCACCTATAGTGAATAAAAATACAAACGCTATGGCAAACAGCATTGGTGTTTCAAAGGTCATAGCCCCCTTGAACATTGTACTCACCCAGTTGAACACCTTGATACCGGTAGGTACCGCAATCAGCATGGTGGTGTACATAAAGAATAGTTCAGCCCCCAGGGGAATTCCCGTAGTGAACATATGGTGAGCCCAAACTATAAAGGATAATACAGCGATGCTCACAGTGGCATAAACCATAAAATGATAACCAAATAATGGTTTACGGCTGAACGTGGGAATGATTTCTGAAATAACCCCAAAAGCTGGCAAGACCAGAACATACACTTCAGGGTGGCCAAAGAACCAAAACACGTGTTGAAACAGGATAGGATCTCCTCCGCCTGCCGCATTAAAGAAAGAAGTGCCAAAGTGTCTATCGGCCAACATCATAGTAACCGCACCGGCCAGAACAGGCATGATGGCAATCAGAAGGAATGCCGTAATAAGCCAGGTCCAAACGAATAGGGGCATCTTCATCAGGGTCATGCCTGGAGCCCTCAAGTTTAAAATCGTGGCTATGATATTAATTGATCCCATAATAGACGAGAGTCCCATCATATGAATGGAAAAAATCATGAAATCAGTACTGGGTGGTGCATAAGTTGTAGAGAGAGGCGCGTACATGGTCCAGCCAAAATTTGGGCCGCCACCGGCATGAAACATGGTAGAAAACAGCAGACAAAAAGCAAATGGTAAAATCCAGAAGCTCCAGTTGTTTAGTCTTGGCAAAGCCATATCGGGAGCACCTATCATCATGGGGATTTGCCAGTTTGCCATACCGGTAAACGCTGGCATGACGACACCAAACAGCATGACTAATCCATGCAATGTTGTCATTTGGTTAAAGAAATTAGGATCGACGAATCGATGGCCAGGTTGAAATAACTCAAGCCTGATAACCAAAGCCATTGCTCCTGCAACAAAGAAGCTTATCAATGCTAACCATAAATACAGAGTACCTATGTCTTTGTGGTTGGTTGTAAATAGCCACCTTTTGACAAATCCCGTAAAGCCTTTGCCTTGTTCGGGACCATGATCTTCATGAGAATCTTCTGAATGCGCTATTGCGTATTTCATTGCAAACCTCCAGCTTTAGCTTTATTAACCATGGTAGGTTTAATATCGGTACCATGTCGCAGTGCCGCAACATCTGCGGGTTGAATTAAATCATTAGTATTATTTCCCCAAGCATTACGCTCATACGTAACAATTGCTGCTATTTCCTCATCAGTCAGTTGATCTTTATAAGACTGCATTGCTGAGCCAGGAACACCATTGAGGAGTAATTCAATGTGTCGTGAAATTGGTTTTCCAACGGCAACAGAACTACCCTTGAGCGGAGGGTACATCGGTGGCAAGCCAGTGCCATTAGGCTGATGACAAGCTGAGCAAATCAAATCGTATTTTTGCTTGCCAAGCGTCATTAACTGATCACGGGTCATTGTTTTTTGTTCACGCGGTTTATCCGACTTTTCAGCATAAATGTCTTCTACTTTGGTTTGCTCACTAACCCATCGATCGAATTCTTCTTCACTAACTGCTTTCACTACGATAGGCATAAAACCATGATTAATTCCGCAAAGCTCAGCACATTGACCTCTGTATACACCAGGCTTTTCAATTCTGGCCCATGCCTCATGCATAAATCCCGGGATAGCGTCTCGCTTGACGCCCAGCTCAGGCACCCACCATGAGTGGACAACATCGTTCGATGTCACTAGAAATCGAATTTTTTTGTTGACTGGTAAGACTAAAGGATTATCTACTTCCAGCAAGTACCACTGATTTTTCTTTTGCTTGTTTTCAATTTGCTCATAGGGTGTTGATAAGCTACTGAAGTAACTAATACCCTGATCAAGATACTGGTACTGCCACTTCCACTGATAGCCGACCACCTTGACTGTTACATCAGACAGCTGCGTATCATCCATACGGATTAATACTCGGGTAGCTGGAACTGCAAGCCCGACAAGGATTAAAAACGGGATAATAGTCCAGATGATTTCCAATTTTGGATTATCATGAAAACTTGCTGGCTGATATCCTTTTGACTTTCTGTGATGAATTAATGAGTAGATCATCACGCCAAAAACAACCACTCCGATTACCGCACAAACAGCCATAGCGACCATGTGAAGGTAATACATATCGTTGCTTAAAGGAGTCACCCCTTTGTACATGTTTAACTGCCACTCATCCGCAGCAGCCCACAGTGACTGCGCAGAAGTCAAGGCACTAAATAACGCAATTAATTTACAGATATTTAACCTGTTTAACATCCCAATCCCTCATCTCTTCAAGTAGCCGGGAAACCGACTAATGTTTAAGCTAGTTCACTTATTCAAATGTTGCTGGTAACTCTACCACAAAGAATAATTACCTTCGGTTTTAGATTGACTGACCATGTATTTGATCGCTTCAATTACTTCATCTGTCGAACAATGATTGCAACCACCATTTGGCAAATGATTTTTCCCTCTGATTGTGTTTTCGATCAAAACATCCATATTTTGTGCTATCAGCGGCTTCCAGGTTACTTTATCGCCTATTTTAGGAGCACCCAATTTGCCCTCATTATGGCAAACAGCACAGTTTTCATTATATACAGCCTTTCCACTGGCAGGATATTTTTTAACACCGCCAGACGCCAAATCTTGCCATTGAGATCGGGTCAATGACGCATTGAGTAAATAATCGACTGCGGAAATAATGTCATTATCAGAACAGGTCACGCACGCACCCTTAACCGGCATTTGGTTATAACCATAAATAGCATGTCGATATAAACCAGTTAAACCGCTGCTTTTCAGGCGTGTATACCAGCTGGCTGAATCACCAATCACTGGAGCCCCCATTTTATTGTCCTGATGACAAATCAGACAGGCCTTCAAATACACTTGTCTTCCACGTGCAATGGTAGGAGGCAAATCAGAAGGAGAAACACCCAGGTATTCTTCACTCTCTACTGTCTTGAGATAAGTCGCAATAGCCAACCTGTCTGCTTCTGTCAAATGACTCAAGCTATTATGATTGACTTCGGCCATAGGGCCAGCTACAGGGCCCGCTTTATTAATTAATTCACCGGCCTTAAATACATCAGCCACCTCTTGATGTGTCGCTGATTCCAATCCATATTTGGTGATATTAGGAGCCCAATATCCATCGATAAAACTACCGGTCAAATAATATCTGTTTTTTGCTGATCCAAATATATTCATGGGTGTATGGCACATACTGCAATGCCCTAAAGTATCGACTATATACCTTCCTCGATTCCATTCTGGAGATCTATCGGGATCATATTCAATAGAATTTTCCTGAGGGAAGAAAAACAACAGGTTCCATCCCCATAAAGCAAAGCGAGCCCCGGGGACACCAAAAGGAAATGGCAATGATTTGTTCTTTAACTTAACAGGAGGAATGCTCATAAAATAAGCGTACAGAGCGCGAGCATCATCGTCAGTTATCTTGGAAAAATAGACATATGGGAATACTGGAAAATAATTTCTGCCTTTAGGATCACGACCATCTTTAAGAGCGCGAATAAAATCTTTCTCTGTCCAATTTCCTATACCTGTTTCTTTATCAGGGGTAATATTAGGGCTATAGAATAAGCCAAAAGGAGTATTAATAGGCAAACCACCGGCATAAGCGGGGGTACCCCCTTCAACGTCGGTATGGCAGGCAATGCAATCACCCATTTTTGCCAGATACTCACCACGTTTAATCAACTCTGCTTGCTCGCCAGTAGCTGGCTTGGTCGGGGGGTATTTGGGATAAAAAGGATTCATGATTTGCTCTACGGGAGAAAACAAATCTGTTTCTGTTTTTTCGGCCTGAACTTTTTCCGTCTGTACTTTTTCAGATTGTAACGTTTCATCTGGTGCAGACGCAGCTTGTACAGATTGCCCTGCAATACCCAGTGCAACAACTAGCGCCGCAATAATAGATTTTTTTATAACCAAAGAGCCCACGCTCCCTCCTATTTGTTCTTATTTTTCACGACTCTCATGAGGAGACAGAATAATTGTCGCATTGTATACTCCTCGCTTATCAAGTTGCAACGTTATTCGACCGTTTAAATTCAGCCCTGTTTAAAAATTATAATTATGGAAACCCAGCTGTCACCTGCCTTATATCTCACAACCTTTTCTCAAAATTTCATCATTTAATGAAATGCCATAATCAGGCTCAAAAACATCATTCAGGCATGGTCATTGATACGATACCCTGGGTTAACTCAGCAAAAATAAGGAATTTTGATAACACAACTGATTTATTTTATCAGCCTTCTACTAACAGATTAAATTCATCACTGGTATAATCCTCTGATTTTCAATATAGAGGTAATTAACGTGTCTTTCAAACCTGCCATAGAATTAGTCAAGTTGCAGCAAAATAACAGAGAAGTCGCAGTTATTGATGGCCAAAAAATACTGATTATCTGGCATGATAATCAAGTACATGCCATCCAGTCACAGTGCCCTCATTTAAAATTGCCACTGGCCAAGGGAAAAATTACGGAATCCTGTTCTATCATTTGCCCTTTTCATAAAAGCGAATTTGATTTGAAAACTGGCGAAGCGAAATGCTGGTCTCCCTGGCCTCCTGTTGTTGGCAATCTTTTAGGTAAAATTTCCTCCCGGAAAAATTTAAAAATATATCCAACCCAGATAGAAAATGGGCAAGTTTTGGTTGATGTGGGCTAGCCATTCCCATTGCTACCCCCTCTATATCAATAGAGGAACAGCTCTGAATGAGGAAAATTTAAAGTGAAAATATTTAATGCGATGTTCTCCAAGGTAAACGGAGGCCTGGAACAAGTATTTTTAAACTATATTCCAGCTTTAAGTTCTCAAGGCAATATGGTCATTCCAATCATTCATCCCAAAGCAGAAATAAGGAACAGTTGCCCCCAAGACCATTTAATCACCGTGCATAATTTCAATCAGCATGATTTTTTTGCAATTCACCGCCTGAAAAAATTAATTAAAATCCATCAGCCGGATTGCATCATTACCCATAGTTACAGAGCAGCCTATTTGTTCAAAAAAACCGGGACCAAAGTCCCCAAGATAGCTGTGTGCCATGTCAAAGGCCACTATGACTTTGGTACCGACGCGATTATTGCACTCACAGAGCAAATGCGTCGAGATATTATCAATTCGGGGATAGAGGAGCACCGGGTATTTACCATTCCCAATTTGATTCATATTCCAGACGATCTGCAATACAGAGAACCTAAAAACAACCAGATCCCAACAATTGGTGTTTGTGCCCGATTTGCTGCAATCAAAGGGGTAGATGTCTTTATAAACGCTTTGGCGGAACTAAAAAAGAGAGGTGTTGCTTTTCAAGCAAAAATTGCCGGTGACGGCAAGGAGAAAGAGCATTATATCGAATTAATTCGTCATCGTGGCTTGGATCATGAAATCAGTTTACTTGGCTGGATTGAGGATAAAGAGTCATTTTATAAAAGTATTGATATTTTCTGTTTGCCTTCTCGGGAAGAATCTTTTGGCCTGGTTGTACTGGAAAGCATGATGCATTCCTTGCCCATGGTTCTCACTCGTTTATCAGGCCCACTTGAAATTGCAGGTAACTCAGGCTGTGCTCTCTTTGTTCCCCCAGAGGACCCTTTCAGCATGGCGGATGGTTTGGAACGCCTCTTGCGAGACAAAGACCTGTCAAAACAACTTGCGCTCAAAGCATTTCAGAGAGTGCAACATTACTCCAGCACAAAAGTCGCTCCCATGTTACATAAAGTCCTGGAGAAAATATGCGACACCAATCAACAATAAAACATCTTGCACAAAATTATGATATAATCGCCTTTTTTTTACTATCCTGATGCAATTATGTTGATTTATTTTAATGGATTACTCTTGGGATTGTCTTTGATAATGGCTTTAGGTCCGCAAAATGTCTTTCTTATCAGGCAAGGTGCGCGAAAAAATCATGCTGCTCTCTCTGCAGTCATTTGCTTTTTTTGTGATGTCATTTTGGTGTGCGGCAGTGTCGCTGGATTACATCAATTGCTTTTGGCTCACCCAAACTTGCAAATCTGGATGGTATGGCTAGGCTCTGCCTTTTTAATTTATTATGCAATAAAAAACTTAAAAAGCGCGCTGTCCAAAAACAAACAAACCGTTGTAGAAACACATCAGCCTCATACAAGAATGCAAATCATTTTATTTGCTCTGGGGTTTAGTCTGCTTAATCCTCACGCCATTATAGACACCCTGGTGATTGTGGGTAGCGGCAGCAGTCAATATCCTGACCATAAACTGGCTTTTTTAGCAGGGGTAATTTCCGCCAGCATGATTTGGTTCAGTTCATTAACGATGACTACTCGTTATTTTTCAAACCTATTAACCCAAAATAAAGTATGGCAAAAAATAGAGTTACTTAGCGGTATTTTAATGGCTTATATTGCGATGAAATTAATCACAAGCAGCTTATAGATTAAGCCATAGAGAGCTCTTGTCAGGATTTCAGGATAATAGAAAGGGCCAATCAGTGTGTCGCCAATTGACCCAGTGGAATGACACATAGCAAGTCCAACCTCGCAAAATAAATATCTCATACTCCACTATTTAATGTCAACATTTTTACCATATTTGCTAAAGCAACAAGATTTGAGGAGGCTCATTTTTTTATAATAGTTATTCCCTGCTGGTTCCCAAATAAGCCATTCCCATGCACAAGTCCAAATTTCGCCTTATCTGATGAGATTAGCCTCTCCCGCATCACAATTAGCGCATTAAGAGATGTCAAACTCCAAGGCGCTTTCCCGAGATTCAGACCTCCAGTTACTGTTACTTCATATGACTTAAGTAAGTTAGGAATTTCAGTCAAAGAGTTCACTAGCCCCAGACAATAGAGGAGAGCCATAGGTACGATCGGGAAGCAGGTGTATGCGTCAAGTAAAGCTTTTTCATTCATGAATTTGTCTTTAAAATTGAGCTTGGCTTGAGTGATGGCTTTGTTGATAGCTCGTTTAAGGTGATGATACGCTGCGATCTTGGGCAAAGAGGCTAAACCCTTGAGATTAATTTTTACAAACGAGTTACCTAAAATTTCAATACGTGCTTTTTGAGGAATATTTAAAACATCAGCTGCTTTTTCCGTCGATAGTATGATCTGACCTGAATAGTCAACACTCGGATTAGCACAATCGACGCCCCTGAAATACCTAGTGAGAGGTCGATACCATTTTTCATGAGGCATACTATTTGCTGGATTAATTTTCTTCCAGGTCTTTGTGTAGTTTTCAAACAACGCATCACGAATCTTGAAATATTCTTTCTCATCGAGTTTGTACTTTTGTAAAAAGAGAGGAACCAGTTCGTTATACCCTTGAAGCGGGGTGTAATTCTCATGATAAAATTTCATAAATTTTTCCCGCTCACAAGGACCATACCCAGTTTTTAAAAAATCCTGACCCTTGATAAGGACGGCATCTGCTTTTTTGGTGGAAAGAATTTTCCGAGCCCTCTCAATAGCTGCCATGGCAGATGCGCCACTTTTGAACTGATGCGGTTTCATTTTATCCTGCCATCCCTGAGCAAGACTTAAGATTTCTAAAGTTACGACAACAAGTTCTTTCTCCCTGGCCAGATTAAGAATATTATCAGTGTCTTGATGAGAACCAAAAGAATCAACCGTTCTGTCCGCTGCAATGATAAAGGTTTTCATCATTAATGTTTACCTCAGTACTGATGGAGTAAATCGAAGAAGCCTTCCTCTTAACTTTGTTAACTCTTGGTGGCTTTGCATTGAATGGCATCGCCAACTTAACATTGATGATAAATCAAAGCAATTTTCTAAGCACCTATGCTCACAAAAATCCCTCTTTGTTACCTCAATTTTTAAGTTTATGATACCACTGAAACGATCAATCCTTGCTCTATAAAACTTGCTGAACAAATGGCGTACATTGTGATACTGATGAATCAGCACTATGCATTTTATCTCCCTGCTAAAAGCTGCCTCAAATTGATTGACGAGTGCTAAGCATTCATTCCATAATCCCATGTGATCTATTTGCTTGCTAGGCGAATTTATTTTTCGACAAGAATTCCACCTAAAGAACAAGTTATCATCAATAAGTTTGTGAGTTATTTGGTGAACAACTACCAGAGAGGTCTAACCAGAGAACTTTCGACTTTCAAACAACAATCAATCAATAGATAATAATTAAAGGGAGTTAAATAGTCATGATAGAATTTCTTGGTATTAGGTTCACTGGACGTCCTAATGTTGCAGCGATTATCAACTTTGGCAAGAAAAGGGCTATTGTAAACATCTGTCTCGCAGCCTTATCGCTTCTTCTTGTGGCGTCACCGACTGGAGCAATGTCGCAAAAGGCATCGAATATGTCTGTTTTAAATTCTCTCTTTATCAATCCTAGCAATTCTATGAGCAAAAGTCTGGCCCTACCTTCACCGTCTTGCTTCTCACGACAAGCCTGCATTGCTGACGTGAACTTTCAGCAAGAGTTTACGAGCTTTGTGAATTTCATTCATAGTCGCTATCCATCTGCCCAAGTACCATCTGCTCAACGACTACAACAACATGCCTGCAATACACTTTCACCTGGAAGCTCACACAGCACAGACGATCTTGGGGCAAGCAATCTTGAGGGGATGAAAATGGGGCAATGGCTGGCAACTTATCTTAGCTACAGCTTCTGGAGCACACAGCCCGGAATGAATCCCTATCCAACTTCTCCTGTTTGGTGGTGCTTTCTTGATAACTCTAGCCGCTATGTTGTGACCGATACCATTGAGGTCAACGGAGCGACCAACATTATTGCCAACTTTGATGGTCTTGGAAAACCAGCGGCGAATGGTGGTGCAGGTTTTTACGTAAGCCAAGCAATCGTAACAGATGCTTATCCCGCAATCTCGCTAGAACCGGGGTTTTACGCCGCGCAGACTTACACAAACAAGGAGCTCGTGGCAATTGATTTGGCAGCGCCCGGCACTACTAAACCCTTGGCACAATATCAGTCACTTATGAAGATCCAGGCGCATGAGACTTATCCACGACGAACGATCTCTTTAATCCAAGAGACGATAAACAGGCTCGCAACGATCGAGTGGTTGGGCTTGTGCTCCATTGCGTGTACAAACTGCGCACCCGGAACAATTTGTCCGCAATCATAAGGGATTTTCTTTTTCTAAGTCGCACTAACCCGGTGAGGTTTATCTCATCGGGTTTAAAGCAATCAAGTTATCTTTTAACATTGGTATCCTTACGAAGGTCTCTGATTTCACCAAAATAATCAATAAAGCTCATCATGCATCTATTGTATTAGTTTTCATGGGTGAATTTGATAATGGCTGAACTAAATATTCAAAACTTATTCATCATAACCTGCTCTTGACCTGCAATATTTGCACATCAACATTGTTGTTATTTTTTTATTCAGTTAAAATGGAGCATTTTATATCAATCGGGCTATTATGTTTTACGGCGATACAGTACAAGAAACTCGACAGTTATTTTTTATCAGCTGGAATAAGTACCAGAATAAAAAAGAACTTTCTCCCTTGGAAAAAGAAATTGCCCAAGTGATTCTTGATCATCCGGAATACCATAAAGTCATTGAACAAATTCAATCTTTTCCTGAACATACTTATTATCCTGAATTAGGCGAAACCAATCCCTTCCTTCATATGGGGCTTCATCTTGCCGTTCGCGAACAAGTAGCGACCGATAGGCCACAAGGCATCCGTACTGTTTACACCAAGTTAATAGAAAAATATCAGGATCCCATGGCTGTTGAACATTTAATCATGGATCAATTGGCAGAATACCTATGGCTTTCCCAAAAAAACAATAGGCCGCCAGATGAAAACTACTATTTAATTACCTTGCAAAATTTGTAGCGTGTATCCTGTAAATACCCCTGTTTTCATCTGTACATGGATAAAAAAAAGTATACAATTTTTAACTGGGTATCTTAATGATTATCGGTTAAGATGAACACTTTAATGATACTATCCGGCAAATATGACGAATCAGAAACAAACCACCCATTTTGGTTTTAAATCAGTAGACTGGAATGAGAAAGAAAAGAAAGTAGCAGAAGTATTTCATTCTGTTGCTAAAAATTATGATCGTATGAATGATCTGATGTCCTTGGGAATTCATCATCTCTGGAAACGCTATACCATTGAATTAAGTCATGTTCGACCTGGGCAGAGCGTATTGGATTTGGCCGGGGGCAGCGGTGATTTAACCCGTTTATTATCGCAAAAAGTGGGCGACTCCGGACAAGTTATTCTTGCCGACATCAACGTAGCCATGCTCCATGTTGGCCGCGATCGCTTGCTTGATGAGGGATTATTTAAAAACATTCGTTATGTTCAGGGTAATGCGCAATGCCTCCCTTTTGCGGATAACAGTTTTCATTGCATCACTATGGGGTTTGGACTTAGAAATGTTACTGATAAAGACGAAGCGCTGCAATCCATGTACAGAGTATGCAAACCGGGTGGGAAATTAATGGTGCTTGAATTTTCAACACCAGTTTTTCCTGGACTTAAGCCCGTTTATGATTGGTATTCATTTAACATTTTGCCAAAAATCGGAAAATTTGTTGCTAACGATGAAGCCAGCTATCAATACCTTGCAGAATCAATCAGAATGCATCCTGATCAGGAAACATTAAAAGCAATGATTGAACGGGTTGGATTTGAGGATTGTCATTATCATAATTTAAGTGGCGGTATAGTCGCTCTGCATATTGCCTACAAATATTGAGTTGATTATGTTAAAAGAATACTCGCTGAAAGCATTACAAACAGCCATCAATCAGGCAATGAAGCTCGATGAGCAGATGCCGCAAAAAATTCAAAAACTGGATGGCAAAACACTTGAAATGGTCATTACCCCCTTAAATGTTAATTTTTACATTCGCTTTAAAGGGAGAGAAATGCAATTGCTTCATCGCATTGATGGGCGCCCTGATACAATCATTCACAGCAATCCGATAGGATTGATTCGCTTGAGCTTATTACCCACATCGAAAGCCCGCTCTTTATTTAATGACAAGATACGCATCTCAGGCGACATTGAATTGGGGCAAAGTGTAAAGAAACTATTTGACGAAATAGATATTGACTGGGAAGGACACCTGGCTCACTTCACAGGTGATGTGGTGGCTCATCAAATTGGCTCTTTTGTACGTAAAGGACTGGAATTTAAAAATCAATTCAGCACCTCAATGCAACAAAACATCACCGAATTTCTTCAGGAAGAATTACGCATTTCTCCTTCAAGAAATGAATTGGAAGATTTTTTTGCCGAGGTTGATGAATTGGTGTTAAGTGTTGATCGCCTTCAAGCCCATATTAATAATTTAATGAGCGATGATGAAGGCAATTAAACGATTGGATGATTTTATTCAGAATCTGGATGGATTATCATTGTATATTGAGCGGCTGGAAGCTCGAAATCAACAACCGATGAGCTGTTATGAAATCAATTAAGCAACTTATTCGTCTTATACATATCAATTATATTTTAGCCAAAAATGGTCTCGATAATGTTGTTGTGTCTATCAAACTGTTTGCTCCTTTACGTTTTATAGTTTATTTAAACCCATGGAACTGGCTTCGCAAAGAGAAATTAACGCGTGGTGAAGCGCTGCGCAAATCACTGGAGGAACTCGGCCCCATTTTCATTAAATTCGGACAAGCCCTTTCCACACGCCCCGATATACTTCCTGAAGACATCGCAAAAGAATTAAGTAAACTGCAAGACAAAGTTCCTCCATTCCCCAGCCATGTCGCCATGAACATCATTGAACAGGCCTATAAACAGTCGGCCTATGATGTTTTTGCCCAATTTGATCCGATCGCTCTGGCTTCCGCTTCCATGGCACAAGTGCATGCGGCAACTCTGAAGACAGGGGAAAATGTCGTTGTAAAAATACTAAGACCCAATATGCGCCGGCTTATAGAACAAGATTTAAGTATCATGTACACCATCGCCACATTGGCTGACCGCTATTGGCCTGAGGGAAAGCGCTTCAAGCCCAAAGAGATAGTCAAGGAATTTGAGCATACCTTACTGGATGAACTGGATTTAATGAGAGAAGCGGCAAATGCCGCTCAATTGCGAAGAAATTTCAATCAATCTCCGATGTTATATATACCTGAAATCTATTGGGATTATTGCCATCATAACATCCTGGTCATTGAACGCATCCATGGCATACCCGTGACTGATATAGCCAGTCTTAGAGATCACGGCATTGACATTAAAAAACTGGCCGAGCGTGGAGTAGAAATTTTCTTTACTCAAGTTTTCCGGGATTGTTTTTTTCATGCAGACATGCACCCGGGAAATATCTTTGTCTCCTACCAAAATCCCAAAGACCCTCAGTATATTTGTGTTGATTTTGGCATCATTGGGACCCTGACAGATAATGACAAGCGTTATCTGGCTGAAAACCTGGTTGCTTTTTTTAACCGTGACTACAAGCGCGTAGCCGAATTGCATGTAGAATCCGGATGGGTATCGCGTGACACCCCTGTTGCAGAATTTGAAAGCAGCATAAGAACCGTTTGCGAACCTATTTTTGAAAAGCCATTAAAAGACATTTCCTTTGGGCAAGTAGTTTTCCGTTTATTCCAGGTTGCCAGAAGGTTTCATATGGAAGTGCAGCCCCAACTGATTTTGCTGCAAAAAACCCTGTTGGCAATAGAAGGTTTGGGCAGGCAACTCTATCCTGAATTGGATTTATGGGCTACAGCAAAACCATTCCTTGAAAAATGGGTGCGCGAACAAATGGGACCTAAAGCATTCATTAAACGCTTAAAGCAAAATTTGCCCTTTTTTACTGAGCAACTCCCTCATATGCCTAAACTGATTTTTGATATACTGGAGATGAAAAAGGATCAGTTGTTAACAGTCCATGAACTCACACGCTTGCAATCTGAAAATAACAATCAGACCATCCAATGGAGGAGTGTGGGACTGGGTGTCTTTTTCTCATTTTTATCATTAGGTGTCATTAGCTATTTTGATTTGCTGGATTATAATCATCTCACAACCATCACGATAGCTGGTTCTGTTTTAGCTGGAATTTTTGTACTCATCAACCGCAAGATAAGGAACTAACATGGGATTAAGTGGAATAAGTCCGTTATCACTCTTATTAATTCTAGCCATTATTGTAGCCTTGTTTGGTACTTCCAAATTAAAAACAATCGGCTCTGACCTTGGCGAAGCGATTAAGAATTTCCGCAAAGCCATGAATAGTGAGGAAACAAATGACACTCAAAAAGACGATCATAAACCATCATGAGTCTTGGTGAGTTATTACTTATTTTCATTATTGCTATCATTGTGTTTGGGCCATCAAAGCTTCCCATGCTGGCAACCCACCTTGGCATGCTCGTACGAAAAATCAATCAATTAAAAGAACATACTTCTTCATTTTGGCAGCAACAACTCAATGAAATTCAGCTCTATGAAAACCAACGCAAAGCGGAAAAGGCTGATCAGCAATATCAGCAGACAGATTCAGAAAAACAAAATTCTGACCACAAGAAAAACATACGCCCGAGCTAAACTGGAAACAGCACATGTCGTTTAACTCGGACAAGACCTGTGTTATTCACTCTGTTGATTTGGTGACGTTGTAGAATCGGTTTGATTAGGTTGTAGTTCAACTGATTGAATATTAGCAAGATTCTGTTGCAATTTATCAAGATCGGCTTGAGCAGCATAAACCTGAATTTGCGAATCATCTTGAAAAGTGATAACCCCTTTCACCAAATTATTCTCTGTCATCCATTTCGTATCATCAGCGAATAGTGGTGTTGAAAGCGCCAAAACGATTGCCAAAATGGATGAATTGACTAATATTTTCATAACGCACTCCTTGCATACACTTACATCCTTTATGCAGTTAAAAATAATTCATCATGTAAATTGTAGACTATTTTTATTCCATGAATCATTCACAAGACAAGACGCATGCTTGAACAAAACAAAAACATCCTATATAATGATAATACAACATGATTCGGTTTTTATATGGCAAACAGTAAATCAGATAGAACTACCGATAAACCTTCTTTAGGCGAGTCGCCTACATTTTCTGCACTCGAATTGGAAGTAGCTTTTGCATTAAAGAGAAAATCTCGGGAATTAAAAAAATCAGATTATCCATTTACCGGTTTTGTTTGTGATTATGAACGCCGCAATAAGCTTTATGATTTTATTTATAATAGCTGTAGTTCATCAAAATTATTTGAAAACAATTTTAAGGTACAAATTGCTTATCTAGATACGGAAAAATCTGGTAGGCGCCATTGGTCTTTGCTCGAACTACAATATTCAATTGAAAAAGGCCATTATACTTTAAAAATTTTAGTGCTTGATAGCTTGGGGCCACAATTATCATACAATATGGCTCAAATATTAGTCAATGAGGCTGGACTGAATGATTCCCTTGATGAAATCGAAGGACTGTCAATAAAAATCTACATTCCTGATGTTAAACTACAACATTCCGACCTAGGATGCGCTACGTTTACTATGGATTGCGCCAGCATGTTATCTACCCAAGATGAATATGAAAACATTTATGATTTCATGGATAAACAAGCTGATGCCAGTGACAGGGTAAAAATTGCAAAACTCGAAGATGATTTTCCGGTACATTGCGCCAGCTTGCCTCCGCGTCTGCTGCGCGTTGCCCAGAGCCGAGCCATCATCACAGATGATAAAATCCTAAACTCTACTCCATTTATTAATTCTAAAGAAGAAACTTTCAAGGAATCTATTCTAAAAAATTGCAGCTTTTTTGAAGACCAGCTCCCAATACCAAAAAACATAATACGCAATGAAAGAATCTTGAAAAAAGCCATCAAATGGAAAAATGCGATAGACATAGAAATGAAGGCAAGCAGTCCAGAAGAACTTGAAACCACTTGCGCAATAGACTCCCTGGAAGACTATGCAAACAGTGATGACCTATCCTCTGAAAGTAAACTAATGTCGTGATCAAAGCATCTATCCGGATCCACCTTTGGCCCAAGAAAGTTTATAAAGCGAAGAACTGTAACAGAACAAGCATTATGGACAGATATATTTTTTATCTTCGTCAATACCTCCTGTAAAGGCAACTAGCCAAAACGACTAACCGGCTTATGGCAATAAGGGATTTTGTGATGTTTAAAATAGTAATCTTGATGATAGTCTTCAGCAGGCCAAAAGGGTTGTGCTTGCAATAATTGGGTTACAACCTGATACCCTCTTTTCTTTAATAACTGAATCAATAACTCCGCTTCCTGGAGTTGTTCCTGATTAAAATAAAACACGGCACTTAAATATTGGTGGCCCAAGTCCGGACCTTGTCCATCCACCTGAGTTGGGTCGTGAATTTCAAAAAATCGCTTTATAATGTCATGATAATTGGTTTTAGCAGAATCATAGATGACTCGCACAGCCTCATAATGCCCTGAAATACCACTGCATACTTGCTCATAACTTGGCTCTAAAGCACGGCCACCTGTATAGCCCGACTCGACTTTTAACACTCCGGGAATTCGTTTTAAATAATATTCCACTCCCCAAAAACACCCCCCTGCAAGGATGGCTTCTTCTGTATCCAGCACTTCATTATCCGCGACAAAATCCAATGAAGCGGAATTAACGCAATGACGTAAATTCTTATACGTCATGTATTCCCCTGTGAACACATGCCCCAGGTGAGCATCACAACGAGCGCATAATATCTCGGTGCGCTGACCATCCGCATCCGGTTTCCTTGCCACAGCGTTAGCTATTTCATCGTCAAAACTGGGCCAGCCACAGCCTGAGCTAAATTGACTGACACCACGAAACAACGCCAGGCCACAGCGCCTGCATAAATACGTGCCATGAGTCGCTACTTGATTATAAGAGCCAGTATGAGGATATTCAGTAGCTTTGTCGCACACTATTCTTTTAGTGGCTGGAGTTAAGCTTGCGGTTTTATCGAGGTAGTCAGTCATTGCATGCTCCTTTGAAAACTCGACTCATGAGAAAATCTACTGAACACCCTCTGTGCCATCAGTCTCAGAAGCCGTCAGTGAACGATTTAAAGTGAAAAATCCTGCCAACAGGAGCTCACCTTTTGTTCAAAAATTATAGCAGGATTAGCTGTTTTTGTATTGCTATTATTTCTGATGCCAGTCTATCCAAATCTTTTTCAGGTAAAAATTTGTGCCAGTCAAGACTGTTTTTTATTTTTTTTTTTGTTATCATAATGAGCGTCCCATACCTTCACTAGCATCTCGCTTCCTGTGGATAACTTGTGTTTATTTTTAATCTCATTAGCATTTGACACCATGCCCTTTTTATAAAACCCCTTGCCTTGTAAGGATTTATTACATATTAATACGTGAATTGTATTGATTACTTATCCCCATTTTCTGTGGATAACTCTGTGAATACACTCTGGTTATAGACTAAAATCCAGCACTTAAAAGGATGCTTGCTCTTTTTGCAAAGTGTCATAAAAAACAATGCTGCAAATACTATCTTGCGACAGTCCTTCCCATTCTCAAAGTGTATACTTCCAGATCATTCATTTCGATCGATTTGTGTATTGAGATGATTTGCCCTGGTTTTATGCGCTATAGTATAAACAAGGTCTTACAACAGAGAGTGCCATGGCAGATATCATTAATCTTAATAAAAAAAGAAAGGCTAAAGTCCGCTTGGAAAAAGAAATAAAAGCATCTGAAAATCGCATAAAATTTGGAAGGACAAAAAAAGAAAAGCAACAGGAAAAACAAGAGAATGAACGCAGTGAACGTCATCTGGATGGTCACAAGCTGGATAAAAAAGAGGAAAAATAAAGACAGGAACTCTTTTAATAGAGACAGGACTTACGAAAAACTCCAAGGTCAAGGCAAAAAATGTTTTTAATGAGGGAGTTTAGATAAACTAAATGACCGAATTAAAAACATTTTTTAACATAGAGATTGGAGTTTTTCGTAAGTCCTGAGAGATTTTGATTTTTAAGCTCCAACAGGAAAGCACCCTCTCCTCAAGAAGGTGCTTGGTTCCAATCGATTAATAAGTTAATGAAGAACAGCAGGTGTCCCCTTTTTCCTGTACTTTGCCTTGAGGAAGATCCATAGCCGGATTCCTCTTAAAAAAACCAAAAGGCTGAAGCTTGGCAGAAATGATCGAAGTAGGCATGACCGGAAAGTCTTCAGGTCTTGGAAAATGCGTAGACCCCAGCGTTACCCACAAGACCAAATTGTCATTGTCTATTTTACGGTTCTGTTTAATGTAAGCAGGTAAACCACAGCCACCAGAACTCTGATTGGGATAATCTCCTGCTGCGTATTTTTCCTGTGGGTCATATTGTGTTACCCACACCTGCTTGCTGGCGAATCCCCCGCGTTTATAAATATAACTCTCTTCATCTGCCAGCAGTAAAGGGGTTTCTGGCAATTCCAGTTTATAAGCTGGTGCTGTGCCAATGCTATTGACGCTATTGGGATTGAATATCTTCCAGGTTCTCTGGGTTTGCGCACAAGCCAAGCGGGCTGCCTCACCTTCATGTTCAAATGTTTTCTGGCTACTGCCAAACGCATTTCCATAGGGATTTTTTCCACCCATGGCGATAGGATAAAACTCGTGTTCACTGAATGAGTTCTTTTCACCATCAACCATCATATGAAGGCGGGCATTGAAAAAATGCTGATGCGTAGGTGCTGCCAACTCCGGTGTCAATTTCCCTCCCCATTCATACTGAGCCTCAGGAAATATTGCCGCTGTTTGTACAATACCAGTCAATTTTATTTCCAGTTTGAGGCTGCCATCCTGTCCAAATCGCCAGTAAAAGCCATAGTCGTAGTTACCTATCGTAGTAAAAAAGCTGACGACCAACTCTCGAGCACGGCGAACCTCGAAGGTGCTGTTGCGTGTTTCATAATGCTTCCACAGGGTGCCCGCGTCTTCTTCGTGCATGCAAATTGCATTTTTAATCAATCTGGCATTGCCAAAATCATCCGCCGCAGGAACGTCAAAATAATAAATATTGCCTAAACAATCACATCCGAGCTTTAGTTCATTTGCCAATTTGCCAAGACCATATTCACCCGCATCAAAAGCGCTTTTCCAGTAATGACTCACGGAAGGGTCCGCATAGGGGACTATCATATCCGTCACACTGGCCCGGTAAATAATTGGCCTTTCTTTCCCTTCATCCAGGTATTTGATCTGGTGCAAAACCAATCCCTCACGCGGCGTAAACCCAACATGGAATGACCAATTTTGCCAATTGACTTGCCAGCCATTTACTTTAAAACTTGGTCCTTCTGCTTGAATAATATCCAGTGGTTTTAAGTCCTTGCGTTTTTCAGGATAAGAATCCGAATCGTAATTGATTTTTTCTTTAGGAATTGGGACATTGCGGCCGTCATCAATGACACGCAATACCTTCTCATTGCCAAGGTCTACTATCGCGACAACCCCTTCAATGGGACGGGCATAACCATTATCCTTTAAATTATCACGGTAAAAACTTATCCCTTTGACAATCCGTTGTTCTCTCTCTTCCTCTTCATCAAAATAGCCGGCAGAAAATGCGTCTACTTGAATGTTGTCAATTTGTTCATCATCAAGCCCACGCTTTTCCATCGCGGCTCTCCAGGTCGGATCGGCTTTAACGATTTGCTCACATTTTTGAAAATCCTCAATTAAAATAGGCGGCTTACCATAGGGTGGCACTTCGAGGACAATCTGTTTCCATTCCACAACTTTTTTACTGTTGAGGTTTACGACTGCTTCAAAGGTTTCATTCGTTTTTTTATTAAAAACAGAGAGAAAAGCGCAACGGTCGAAATCAGTATCACTTGAATGCAAGACTTCTTTTTGAGGCGGTTCGTAAGTCATTACCCAGGCAAACCGATAACTGTCAGACAGTTCTTTTTCTCGTTTTAAAATATCACAACTTTCCTGAATTTCTTCAAGAGTTAAGGGATCTAACACATGCATATTGACATCCTTTACATATTAAAAAAACCGATATTGCTCTTTGCGTTAGCTAAAGAGACAGCACGTTGAAGTAATTAGATAGAAATACAAAAGCGGTATGTCGCTAAGAATAGTCGGATAGGCGGTGTGCGGTATGGTATTTTTTAATTAGTGAATACAACATAAGCTTATCAAATTAAAAGTCAGGCCTTTTAAAGGTGGTATACTATTTAATCTCATGGCGCTCACATTAGGCGATGCAACCATTAAAGGTGCACGTTATATCATTCTAATCGGCTTGAATCAAATAGTTGTCCATGCACTTACCACATTGGCTTAATCGGTTTATGCGTAATCGCGCATGCCCAAATTTTTTTGGAAAAAAATCGACTTCGTCAAGACTGTTTTTTTATTTTTTTTTTTGTTACGATGTAAATCGCTTAACATCTAAATTGCATCTCACCCTGTGAATAACTATTTTTATTTTTCAATCTCTGACCGCCTGAGATCCTGCACATTTTACAAAACCCCTTGCCCTACAAGGACTTATTAGGTATTGATACCTAGATTGCATTAATCACTTATCCCCATTTTCTGTGGATAACTCTGTGAATACACTCTGGTTATACCCTAAATTCCGGCACTTAGAAGGATGCTTGTTCTTTTTGCAAAGTGGAACCCTTTTTAAATTTTAAAAGGGCCTAATCTTTATTGACCAAATAGGATTTGGCCAAGTAAATTCCCATGTTAAGATTTCTCCGAAAATTTATTACAAGGAAATATAGATGTCGTATTCAAAAATCGATGTACTTGAACGCAAATGGAGTTCACTAGAAGCAATAGTAAAATCATATACAGATCCTGTTGAATATCACTTACCCGAAATCAAAAAATTAATGACGGCAGAGTTTGTTGTTGATTTCAGTAGCCATGCTATTTATCTCCATACAGAATATGTACATCGTTTCACCCAGCAATTAATTAATTTGCGAAATACCTCACCAAATAATGAAAAATTACTTTACATTCATCAATTATGGACAGATCTGTTAAATTGCAGAAATCAAAATCCTCTTAAAATTAAACACCACAAAAAGTTAGATGGCGAATGTACCTTTAATTTTTCGTTAAAAATGATGGAAGGTAAGCCCTATGGCTTCAAAGAAGTTCAGATTTTAGATCCCAATAATACTGCTGAACTTAATAAAGCAATGGGGGAAATTAAACGTATCGATTCTTTAGCCCATGGAGCAAACTTTGGCGATTTGCCTTTTATAGGGGATATCGTCCTATCTTCAATGTTACATTATAAAGAGACTATTTGTTTTATTGCCAAAGATAAAAACGACGAAGTCATTGGGTATTGTTGGGGAATGATGTTACGAGATATTCCTGCTGGTGAAAAGGATAAAGTCAATGTATTTTGGGTAATGAATTTAGCCAAGCATCCAGATTTTTATGATCCTAATATTAAAGTTGGGGAGGCATTGCGACAACATTTAGCAAATACCTTATCTAAGAATCCTGATTGTCATTTTCTGGGTTATGAACATGTTTTAAATCATAACTTTCATTTAGCAATAGTCGATGGAGGAATACCAAAGAAGGAAGAAACGATAAGTATTGGCCAGAATCAATACCAGGCTAAATCCTTTGTTAAATATGAATCTTTAAAAATGCAATACGATCGCAAACATATCATTAAAACCAATAACCATCAGTATCCCTACCCCAAAGTGGACGTCATCAAATCCAATTTCTTCACTGCTCTTTGGTATGCAGCCCCAAATGCCTTTGATTTTATTTTAGGTGGTATGTTAATTTACGGTCGGGCTTATTATCAGCAATGGACACATTCCATGTTGGGACAACCGGTAACACATAGAATTGAGAAACCTATTTCACAAGAGCAACAAATTTGTGACATGAACATTTTAAAAAGAATTATATTAAGTGACGTATGGGGACAGCAAGGGACCACATTGTTTTTTGATGCATGCATCCCTGACACGATTCAAAAGCTGCAACAATTAGTCAAAGAAGATCAAATTGAATTCGCTAGTTTGCAACAATGTGTTGCAAAAAGTGGCTGGGCCTTATGCAGAAGCAAATTGACCGCTTACTTTTATTTTGCCATTACACAAAGTCAATATCCTAGTGCAGCGATCAACTTATTGATACAAAACGAGATTACACCTAAAAAATGGATTGAATTAATCAGTGAAGAGCGTCAAATATCTGCTCAGCAAAGCAGTGAAAGAGCTTCCATCTAAGGGAGGACTAAATACTCCATTTTGTTTAAGAAAATTAAAGCTTACCCTGGTTCATGGTAACAATGACTTATTGAGAAACGCTTTGAGGGATAAATATTTGCCATAAGCTAAGTGAGTTGAAATAATTTTTTGGATAGGTACACCTAATTGGTATAAATGAAAAATTTTTTCCTTATCTTTATCATACATCGCTGCCTCCATGCCCCCTTTGGGTTTGCCAAGTTTAATACCCTTTGCAGAACGGGCACGCAATCCTTCTTATGAATCAACTGCAGGATATGGTCAGACTCTATTTGGAAGTTAACACAAGAATTCTTAACGGCTCAAAGTGCAATAATATCTCATCAAAACATAGACAACTAACCGTGCCCCAAATAAAATTAAATTTGAGTTCCAGATACCACTAACCAGAAAGAATAATTAACTAATTTTTGGTACTACCTTACTCCCCTTGTAATTTTTGAATCAGCTCTTTTTCCCTTGCGCGTTCAATAGCCTCATGCAATCTTTTTTCAAATATGTCTGCACGCTGACACAATTATATAATAACTAAAAATAATGTCTTCATGCAGACACAATCGAAGAGAAAATAGGGCAAGGAAAATAAACTGGGGGGTTCTTTATCCCTATGGCCTATTCTCTCGCTCGACAAAATCAATGTTAATCTTCAAACTGATTTGCGGTGTGTAATGTATCCGAGAAAGCCCCATCACTGGTTACAATTTCTTTTTGCATATATACATGAATCAAGGAATTGTCAGGCCAAGGCCAGACCTGCGCTTGCTCGTAATTGAGTCAATACGGCGACTATTATTAAACCGTCACCGCGTTATAGCCTTAATGTCCAATACGGTTCATCGTCCTGCCCCCCTGAAATATTTTCATGGAAACAGGGGGCGTCATGAATTTACTACCTGTTCCTTGTTGGACTTCCATAAGCTTCGTTTTCCCGTAAGGATTCGAATAGTTTAGTGCCCTGATGGATAGCCACGCCACGAGCAAACATGCCCAAAGCGGCTAGGCCGACTAAAGGATAAAACCCTTTCACACCATTCGCCTGATAAATTCGTTTCGCCATGTTGGGAATGTTTACTGATTCAACAGCCGTTTTTTGATTAAGTCCAATTACACTTAAGGGATTACTAAAGGTATACCCCACAATGCCAGCTATGCCACCTACCATCACACCGTCACTAATTTTTTCATTTAACCACTCTTTGGCATTAAAATAAATTCCATATTGAATGCAGTCACGCATCGCGATGGCATTCATGCCTGAGCCCAATCGTTTTAAATTGAGTGTATTAAGAGATACATTAGTCATCAGTCTTGCTTTCACAACAGAAACAGGCGCAGTAAGGTAAACGGTCGTGAGACCGGCCAGGAATCCGGAATAATTTTTTGCTTGCTGTTCATTCCCTGAAAGTGCATAAAGCGCCCTTTCACTCCCATATTTTGCGGGAAAAAACACCACATTCTTTAGGCAAGAGTTTAAAAGAGCCACAGGATAACCTTTGACAGGGTGCTCTAAATAAGCTCGATAAGCCTGTACATACAGGCTATTATTCCAGCTGGTCGAAAAACTTCCGTTCATCCCCCCAGCAAACAAATTTTTGATACCACGCCATGGATGTTGAGCCACTTCCGAGGAGGCTTTCGTAGCAATGGCCAATGGCTTGTCGAATAAACCAAACGTCATGGTCGTGCTGGTTGCGCCAACAATGGCTCCTTTTGCCACGTTTTCAGAGAACTCTTCCTTATTAAACGATTTTGCATTAGGGCCAGGTATTGTTTTGTCTTTCATTACTTATTACTCTTAAATCATACGACGTGCGCAATTGATCTGTAATAATATAATGCTATCCTTAACCAGACATTAACTGGTCGATTATTTTTAACTTAACTTGCTTTGCACCAACGCAACGGACTACAAATGAAATACTCCTTGTTGCAAGCGTTAGCGAAGGAACCAAGATCGAGCTTTGGACTCAACTCGGTACCCGGTTGCTTCGTTTGTATGACATGAAACCATCATAGTGTCCTCTGCAAAGATTAACTACACAGGATTGTTATGCGAAATAAAGATGAAAAAGCGAAAGAGGTTGTCACTGATTCAAGATGTGCCGAAGTCAATCGGCTTACCCATCTGATTACAGGGGCAATCCTTGCCGACAATTGTTTTTTCCCAAGCGGCACCTATTCAATAATACTTATGGTATCAAGCTCACAACCGCCTCGGGAAAAAACTACACCTAGGCTGTAAACAAAGCCTGAATGCGATCATGCCACTTGCCAAAAGCACAGAATAAAGCAAATGGCTTTTTTAAGAATCGCTCAATAAAAAGGGTTCTTTTATTCATTTCACCAAAAGAACTTTTCATCATTTATTATCTAACCATCAGAATACTATTTATTGACCCTGGCAAATTTTATCGGCCATATACCCGATAGCCCCGGTATAATAAATGGAGTTATTATAACGCAGTATCATCTTGTAGTTGGGAACCGCAGGGAAGGTCGGACCTTGGCCCGACAAAATCAATGTTAATCTTTAAACTGATTTGTCGTGTGTAATGTATCCAAGAAAGCCAAATTACTGGTTATAATTTCTTTTTGCATATATCCATAAATCAAGGAATTGTCAGGCCAAGGCGCGACCTACGCTTGCTGATTGAGCTTCACCCTGCTTCTATGTTTAATTTCATGACAATCAGACTAAAGAAAAAAAAGGCCTAATTACTAAGGTCAATAGACCATTTTTTTAGCCAATTACTAGCTAATATTTGAGCTTTTTCTATTTGTTCCCTTGTCATTTTATTAGCAATAGCATCTCTTAATTTGGCAGCATCCTCTACCCCATTTGCTGATGCTAAATTAAAAAGTGCATGCGCAATTGTATTATTTTGCAATACACCATGGCCTTTCATATACATAATGCCTAAATTATATTGAGCAGAAGGATTATTGGAGCTGGAACATGATTTCATATACCAATCAATTGCTAACTTATAATTTTGAGGCACTCCTTTTCCAGTTGAGTACATATAGCCCAATTCAAATTGGGGTATACATGAACCATTTGAAGATTGGTCAAAAATGGAAAGATATTTAAATGACTCCTGATATCTTTCTCCATAAAATAATTCTTCGGCATACAAAATAAAATCAAGACTACAACTATCTTTATAAGTATATTCTTTACCCTTTGGATAATTCATAATCACTTTATCATTAGCAAATTTATAGCAAATTTCAGCTCTTTTTGATGTATTTTTATACTCATTTAAAATTAATGAAGTATAAGTAGCACTGAACATTTTTTGCTCGTTCAATTTAATTTTAAATTCTCAAAATAAAGAGAATTAAAACATATTTTCAAGGACTTTTTATCAACTGCCTCGACAACCCAACTACCGTCTGGTATGCATAATACTTTTATAGCATCAATAGATCCATGATTTGCAAGAGTGCGATATAAGTTTGTTGCTTTTTTTGAGTAATTGTTTTTTGTTGATAGCCGATTATCTTGCTTCTCTTTTACGATATCAAGAAGCAGAGAATACGTAGCTAATGCATCATTTGCTTTTGCTCCACAAAAATTTGTTTTTTTCGCCTGGAATAACAGTGTATTAATTTCTTCTTTACTTAATTTATTTTCCTTAATTAATTTGATCATATTAGATTTGAAGTTTTTTAAAAATAAATTCTTTACATTGAATTGATCATCTATATGACTAATTTTATCTTCTAATTCTTTATTAAAACAATTCGATACACTTGATTCATTTAAAATCAAATTATTTTCAGTATCAATTTTTCCTGTTGATTGCACATCGACACTGAATACTAATAAAGTCGTAAATACTAAAAATGAATTTTTTAATTTTTTCATTACTTCTCAATTTAAAAATATAAATGGACTATGGTGTGGAATACCATTATATTTATTTGCAGCTAAATGATCGATTTTTATCCACAAATCTATCTATTGATTTTGGAAATAAAAAATATGATAGAAATTTTATTAAAATCTACGGATATTAATCAAAAATCGGATAACAAAACGAATTACCTTTTCAATAGTATTTTCTTATAAGGGAGATACTCTTATGTATTAATAAATAGGAGTTTGCGAACATTGGCTCTTTAGAGATAAACATATTTCTTTTCGAATATTTATTTCAGATCAGTTTGCTTAAAAAGTCTACTTTTAGAATTAATCAAACCTAACAACTTAAAATGAATATAATTTATTTGACTGTGATGTTCAAAGTTCCTGAAGTCAGTTCATCTTGAAATACTATAATAACGAACCTGTTATTATATTCTTTAACTTC
The DNA here is from genome assembly GCF_026191275.1 of Legionella sp. PATHC039. Classification (NCBI taxonomy): domain Bacteria; kingdom Pseudomonadati; phylum Pseudomonadota; class Gammaproteobacteria; order Legionellales; family Legionellaceae; genus Legionella; species Legionella sp. PATHC039. The sequence goes on along the minus strand of NZ_JAPHOP010000001.1, from coordinate 2,739,216 downwards.
ATATGCAGGGAGTTTTGAATCGGGTGAATTCACTTCCACCGTGCCTATTTTCACCGGGGTATCAAAAGTTATATACAGATTTGATATAGTTATTTTGTGTGTAATTCCTTGGTTATCTACTGTAACAAAGCAATTTCTAAGTAAATACCACCGCCACAAATTTTCGGATGAAAGTAGTTTTGGATTTCTGGTATCTCCGTAAAAATGAAAAGTAAGCTCAGCTCTCAACGCTAAATTTGGTTTTCTTTTATTAAAAAAGAGGCCAACAGCTATTCCAATAAGAAATGCCCCTATAATTAAACCAAGAACCCCCACCCAAGTTGGAATCGCGGGCCATACAATAGGTATAACAACAGAAATAATTGAAATTGCAATCCCAATCATACCTTCAATCATTTTTAATTCCTGGAAAAAGTGGCGTTTTATATTTCTTAGGTCAATTTTGGTTTGAGAGCTCAAGAAAGCTATTAGGTGATTATCTCATTTAACTGTCTTCTTGTCGGTTATCTGCATCATCATAGACAACATTTTTGTTTCTTTTTCCGACTGCTATGACGGTTACAATTAATTTATTATCATTAACTTGATACACCAAACGATAACCAGATTGACGTAATTTTATTTTATAGCAATTTTTTAAAGAGCCTCTTAAGCCAGCCGAAGCCACATGTGGATTTTCTAAACGGCGTTTTAACACTTTCTTAAATTCTTCTTGAAGGTTTTTCCCCAGCTTTTTCCATTCTTTTAAAGCTAAAGGATGAAAATGAAGCTCATAAATCATCAATATTTACCTTTATTGAGGTAAAAGGTGCTGACAAACGCTCTTCTACTATTTTATGTAGTTCATTCTCATCAATCAAATCCATTAGTTTTTCAAATGTTTCAACAGGAATTAAATATGCTGCCGCTGTATTGTGGTTAAGAATAGCAACAGGTTTTCCATGAGCATCATTAATGAGCTTAGTGGGGTTCTTTTTTAATTCACTAATGCTCGCTACTTGTGTAGCAAATAAAGTTTGCATAATAAGACCTTAAATAATTAATTATAGTCTTATTTTAGGTCTTTATTTTGGTCTTGTCTAGAATTTTTTATTTGCATGTAATAATAGCTAGACAAACAATTCTTCAATTGTTGCTTGCATTTCTTCCTGACTTGGTTTGGCGTATCTAAAAATTTCCTTAATGGAAACATTGCCACTAAGTTCTTGAGCAAAATGCACTCCATGTTTATCAGTGACCCTCTTTAAAAAAGTATACCGCAATTTATGGGGAGTAAATGCAAATTTTTCCTGCTCTGGTAAAAAAGCCAATGCTTGCTTTAAAACTCGCTAGCATATCCTATAAACATCTAAAGTCTGCAGGCGAGTTCCATATTGGGCAATAAATAATAGTTCATCATCTTGAACTTCTCTTTTTTCCAAATATTGATCTAGATAGCCCCTACTCTCCTGGGGTAATGGAATTTTTTGACTAATACGTTTTGATTTATGGCGTAAGACATTGCACAGTCCTTTTTGACGATATTGGGCTGCATTTAATGAAACCACTTGGGTCTCTCTCGAAGTCCTGTACCTAACAACAAATAAAAGAGTTCTGTTTCCATTAATGGGTTTTGGTTCTTACGAGTGCAACTTTTAATACGTTGTTTACATGCGGATCTCAAAAGCATCAATTGACGTGACGTTAATCCATTCCAATCTGGTGCATCTGTTTATAGATCTTTGACCTGTGCTAGTGGGTCCCCCACCAATAAAGGACGCTGTTGATGAAGCCATCAACCCGCATGGCAAATCGTTGCCATCGTCCGATTAATTGAATTGGCTTTATAAGGTTTTCCTGTGGATTTGGGACATAAAAACAGGCCTTAGTTAATATTTAAAATAGTCATCACATAAATTGCATATTTTTACTGCATATTATTTGCTTGTCTTCTTCTCGAGCATAATCAATAGTTGGAAACATATATATAAAACTATCCTCGGCAATAAGGTCTCTAACAATACTAAAGTGCTTCTCAGTAGCTTTTCCAGAACACAAATCCACCATAAATTCATTTATTAATCCGGCCACTAAGTCTGCTATTTGCAAAGCAGCATAATTTTCTGAATTTTCAAATTCAAAACTATGTATTGGTAAGTAATCAGGAAAAACATAAAAGCACATATCTTGCACTTTTGAATTTGATATCCTTGGCTTATCCCTTGCAATCCCTTGTAATTTATTAATAATCCATTCTCTTTTTTTTAATACCCAGGAAACATCATGGACTACATCAAAATTATTACCATCAAAAAAATATGTCCAGTGGTTTAGTAACTGGTACACGCAGGGTAAAGTTGTATCTAACCAAGAAGGTTTGACAGTCTCATCTTGAAATGATTCGCCATTAATTAATTTCACACAGTTTTCAAAAGTAGTATTTAAAATCCAGTTATAAATCAAAGCTGCATGCCCACATTTATTTTTTAAAATTTCAATATGTTTAATTAACGATTCATACCCACTCTCTGACCTCTTTTCTATAAAAGATGAATACAGCTCGATCAACTTCAATATATAGTCTAATCCTTTAATTCTAATAAAATGAAACCATAAATCATACATCCTAGAAAAGGCCCAATCTGGATCACCTGTAATATGAGATTTGTCAGGAAATTTTTTTTCATAAGCGCTATCGTGAAATAAAGTTAAAAAGGAATGAAAAAGAAAGAGGGGTTTATATACTGAATATACTTTAAAACAAGAATCTCCATTATTTTTTAATTCAAGCAGTACATTATAACATTTATCAATCCGTCCTTTTTTTCCAAGCTTTGAATATTTTACTTCTTTAGCTTGAGTTTGAGGGAAATGACTTTCCAGAATTTTTTGCAATTTTTTTCAGAAAAATTATGTGAAGCAAATGTAATACAAGGCTGTATCTTATCTTTGAATCCCTGCTCGGTATTACCTGACTCATCAAAATAAATGACATTTACACTTTGACTCCTTCCCATTCGTTGTATTTCCTTTTTAGGCTTAGTCACATTATGAACTTCTCAACCCATTTTGAATATTTGCTCCTGCAGCCTTAATTTTAGCCTCACCACTTTATTAAACGGATTACTCACTCAACAATGAGTTCAGATCCAGTATAAACACATTCAACTCATTTCATTGGTTGATATATTTATAAGTGTAGTCTTTCCTATCTCAACAATCTTGCAAATTGACTGAATCGAATGACTTTTATTAGCATAAAGTGTTTTCAATAACTCTTTTTGCTCATCACTAAGTTTTTCTGGTCTACCACCTTGACGCCCTCGATCTCTAGCCGCTTCAACTCCAGCAAGAGTCCGCTCTTTAATTAAGCTGCGCTCAAACTCAGAAAGTGCTCCAAATACATGGAACATAAACTTGCCTGAAGATGTTTCTATATTAATAGACTCAGTAACGCTATGAAAACCTATTCCTTTTTTTCCTAGCTTACTTAAATATGAAATAAGATGTTTAGAGACCGTCCTAACCTGTCCAAACGCCATACAACCAAAGCATGCCCTTCTCTAAGGAAATTTTCAACTTTCTCTAAACCCGATCGTTCAGATACAGGAACACTAATCTTATCCGTAAAAAATTACCCACATCCTGCCTCTTTCAATTCATCCAATTGTAAATCTAAATTTTTTTTATGTGTTGAGACTCTGGCATAACCTACTCTCATTATTATTCTTTATTGTTCAGAAAGGCTAAAAGAATAGATTAAAATGAGCTTTGATTTATTTATAGGGTTTTCGAACTGGTTTTCGCGATGAAATACAAATTTTTGAACATCGATTTTATTCGTCCGCAAACCCATCGTTTTAAGAACCTGGTTGTAGATCATATCGTTAAGTTATATTTGATGAAATCAGGTGAATTAGGTAAATAAATGTGGTTTTATCAAGCATAACTCTTGGACTTAAGCCTGTCTCGATTACTCGACACTTTTGTTTTCATTAATTATCTTTTTGAGAATAGTTTGTTTACTTGGCCATTGTTCAATCAAAGACTTATTCAATTGTGGACAATTTTGGGCAAACCAGGGGCCAAATTGTATCAGGATCAAAGGAATTCTCGGTTTGATGCATTCTTCCAACTCTTTGTGAGCTGCTTTTTTGCATAGATTCTTTTTTGCGATGCAGTTTTTATAATATCGTCGCTTAATTGCTGCCAGTTTTCTGGCGGGGTTACTCCTAAAAATGTTTCTGTCATAATTTTGGGCAGGATATTGTGACTGATAGAGGCAAATTTCTTTGGATTGATGTTTTCCTCGCAAAACTCATGCTGTAAGAGCTTATTGATTTGTTTTCCAATCCGTTCTGCTTGCTCTATGTTAAAACAGGGGAGCAAATTAGCAGAGTCCAATTGCGACAATGGTTTCGCCATGAGTAAATTGCTGCTTAAAAGCAGTCCTAAACAAATTAATATCTTCGTCATTTTTTTATCCTTGGCGTTTCCTAACCATTTCAATATAACAGAGTCTTGCGAGTCTGTAGAAAACCAGCCGATGAAGAGTGGGCGTGTGATGAGTTATCATCTCGCAACTCTAGGCAGGATATTTGAACCAGACAGGCAGCACTTTACACAAATACACCATGAACTTCCATAATCCTACCTGATGCTCAATAGTCCCAAACAGGTCGACACTAAGTTCAGGATAGGCTATGCCCAAGCCGAATAAGCCTGGTCCTATAATGCCCACATGAGGATTAGGAGTAACGTGTTCATAATTATCAATGGTCATATTTTTACGTCTTTCAAAGCCAACGGCGTAAATGACTTTGTCGCACTCTGGAAGATGGCGTGCAATATTTAATTCGCTTGGGTAGTAGCGGACAAGATTGGCAGGCAAAACACCGTCGATGTGTTTCCTGGCCCAAGCAGCCGTATCACCTTTCAAGCCTGTGTTATCGAATAAAATCCAATTGCCCATATTGATGGCATAACGGCAAGGGGAGCGATAAAAGTTAATCACTTTCTTTACCCCTAATTCGATAAGAGAGCGTAAAATCATAATGGCCGAATGAGAAGAGCCAAAAACTCCGTAAGTCTCATTCGTATCAACAAAATGGGCAAGACGCTGTTTATCGATTGCAATTTCAAACGGTACCACGTTAACACCCGGGTAGTTGAGGCTGGATGGAGCAGCCCCTGTCGCTAAAATAACATTTTTCGCTCTGTATTGTTGTGTGTCAGAGCATAAAGTCCAGCAACCGCCTGAGAGAGACAAGCTGTGGATGACAGTCTCTTCTGCAATAACCTGATTCACCAGAATGCTGGTAACCCATTGCAAGGGCTCCGCAACATCACTCAACAGGCAGGTATTATCAGGATCCAGGTTGTTTAAACGAAATGTGGAAGGGGCTTTTTTATAGGAAAATGAGTTTGCAGCATGCAGAAAACTTGAGAAGAGCTTGACCGTAGTATTACTGGAAACGTGCCGCCAGAGCTGTCCAAAATCACCCACTTTAAAATGAGGATCAATCCATAATATTTCAGAAGGCGCGATCCCATAATCCAATAGTTTACCTACTGCAGCAATTCCGGCAGGCCCCGCACCAACAACTGACCACTGAAAGGATTTCTGCTTCATTTTAATACCTAACGTGAGTTATGGATAAAGAGGATATAACAGCCCGTCGATACCCAGGGTACGTTCGGGCTGAGGAGATGCCTAAGCATCGTCTCGAAGCCTTGGCATGAAACATAAAATCCGCTACTAGGCTTCGAGACGGCATAAATGCCTCCTGAGCCCGAGCGGTTCGAGATAACAACTGATTTTATCCATAATTCACGTTACCTATGATTTATAAAGCTTGGCGTATGTGAACTCCACTGAACGCCTGGCCCAGTGGAATTCATCCATAGATATTTATGTCTCCAGCAAATAATTGAGGCGAATCATTGACCCTGGCAAATTTTATCAGCCATATACCCGATAGCCCCGGCATAATAAATGGAGTTATTATAACGCAGGATCATCTTGTAGTTGGGAAACGCCAGGAAGGTCGGGCCACCGTAAGGCTGTACGATACTGGCCTGCAAATTTTGATAGGGCAGGGGTTCGCCGCTTTCCGTGCGCACACCTAATGCATTCCACTCGCTGACTGGTTTGACTATGCCTTTCCCTTCCAGTTTCATATCAAACTTGGCAGGGAGTTTCACTTGAATAGCCCAGGGCTCTCCGGCCTGCCAGCCGTTTTGTTTCATGTAATTCGCTATGGATGCGAAAACGTCGGGCTTGCTCTTCCATATGTCTTTTCGGCCATCCCCATCGTAGTCGACCGCATATTTGACCCAGCTGGATGGTAAAAATTGAGGTTGACCAGAGGCGCCAGCCCATTCTCCTTTGAAATCAGCCAGGCTGACATGCCCGCCTTTCAGGATGTGTAAAGCGAGGAACAATTCCTTGCGGAAAAAGTCTTTACGGTTTGAATCATAGGCCAAAGTAGCCAGCGCGTTGATTACCGGGAAATTTCCCATGTAGGAGCCGTAACTGGTTTCCATACCCCAAAACGACACAATAAAGCAAGGATTAACTCCGTATTGTTGGGCAATCTCTTCCAGTATTTCCTTGTTTCTCTTGTACTCTTTTCTTCCAATCACAATTCGGTAATTGTCTGCTCTGGTATTACGATATTTCATGAACGTTAACCTGTGTTCAGGTTGAGAGCGTAAAAAACCTTTTATTTTACGGCTTGGTTCATGAATGCCGGCAAAGGCTTCATCAAATAAACTGGGTGGAATCCCTTGTTGTAAGGCTTCCTCACGCACCCCGGCAACCCATTGATTCCAGCTTTGACCTGCATAGGTTATTTGGTTAAATAACATCAGTGCAACAATAGCGAGCCCCCACTTTTTCATAGCTCTTCCCCTCAGTTATATTTATTGTTTGATAATATGTATTTCGCCCAGCGTTTCTTTCTCTTTAATTGTTACAAAAAACAATCCGCTCAAAACATACTGGTATTCTTAAAAGATAGCTCATTTATTAAAAATTGGCCTGTCTATTCGTCATTCTCTGGCAATATACCGACAAAGCTTGAACCAGAAATTCAAACCTAACAATAAGTATTGTACAGAAAGTAATCTTTCATGGAAATCTATAAGATGTGTTTGTATGTAAGTAAACTAGAATAAAAAGAAATGAGTGTTCATAGTATTACTGAGGCTTTGATCCACAGGAGTTAAATATGCATACCAAAAATATATTCACCTGGAGTTTAATGGGCGCAGTAATTCTATGAATGCCCTTATTTGCGAGCGAGCAAGTTAAATTGAAATCAATTGACTCATTAATCGATAAATACATTGAGAAATATAAAAATGAAGAGCTGGTTACAGGTGTGGGTGCGACTTTTTTAAGCGGAACTGAAATAATATCAACAGCCCATGGTTTTGAGAACAATAAAAGAAAAAAACGCCTTACAAATAATGCATATTTTCAAATTGGCAGCATAACCAAATCGTTTACAGCCGCATTAATCTTAAAGCTTGAAGCGGAAGGGAAATTAAACATCAACCAAACAATTGGAGATTGGTTGCCAGAATATGATGACTGGAAAAGCATTACTATAAAGCAATTACTTAATATGACAAGTACCATTCCAGGTTATGCAACGATTCCAACGCTTGCAGATTCGATTACTGATAATCCTAAAAAACAGTGGACTAGTGAAGAACTGGTAGATTTAGCATATGGATATAAACACCCCACCTCAGGTTATAATTTCTCTGATACCAACTACTTAATTCTGGGTATGATTATAGAAAAAGTCACTCATGATTCCTTTCATAATCAATTACAGGAAAAAATTCTAAAGCCCTTACAATTAAAAGAGATTTATTATATTACTGATTCTTATACCCCACATTTTTTAAAAAAATGCCGGAAAGTTACTATTATGGTAGAACAGTGGAAAACTTAAAACATGGTCAAAAGGCAACCAATGACAATTTATCAATGGCGGGACCTGCTGGTGCTATTGTTGCAACTACATCGGATGTCGCCAAATGGATAAAAGCTTTATTTTCATCCAATTTTTTACTGCCGAAACAGCAAATGGAGTTAAAATCCCTCATTTCGATGAAAACGGGTACTCCAATCTCCCATGTTGATTCAGAAGATCCTAATGGCTTTGGTTTAGGTGTTGTTCAAGGCTATAAGCCGCAATTGGGAAAATATTGGTATTATGAAGGTGATACAGTGGGATTTAGAGTCTTATATATTTATCATCCTTGTAATGAAAAAATAGTGGTTATTGCATTAAACAGTTCGCCTTTTGTTGATGAAGCAGCGGGAGATCATAGTGGTGATTTGTTATTGGAATTGTACAAAAACGCTTTTGGCATATCACAGAAATGTGAGTAAAATAGGGTAAAATCCAACTTCTTTTGGCAACCTTTCAAAAAGAGGCGAGTCATGCAAGAGGGATATAGGTTATGGTCTTAAAGTACTTGTAAATCCGGTGCCTATTTAGATAAAACACGCTTCTGGAATACCTCGTGTTTTTCATTATAAAATGAGTTTTTATAATTTGATAAAGTCGCTTCATTAAATTAACCGGTACAACCTCAAAATCTGGAGTAAGTAAGTTATGACCAATATCGATGTTCGCTGGCAACAACGGTTAAATAATTATGCAAGAGCGCTTCAACAATTATCACTTGCCGTCAACCTGGCGCAAACAAGACCCTTATCCGACTTGGAAAAGCAAGGCTTAATTCAAGCCTTTGAATTTACCCATGAGCTGGCTTGGAATGTGATGAAAGATTATTTCTTTTTCCAGGGAAATTCTGCAATTACTGGTTCTCGTGATGCAACACGCGAATCATTTAACAAGGGATTAATTAAAGAAGGTGAAATCTGGATGGAAATGATTAAAAGTCGCAACCAAACCTCTCATACCTACAACCAATCTGTTGCCGATGAAATTGTCAAAAATATTATTAATTCCTACCACACCTCTTTTCAGGCATTCCTGGATAAAATGCAAGGTCTGAAAGAGCATGAATGAGCAATTAAACCATCTGTATGGCTTGCCCAGCCATGCTATTGAAGCATTGAAATGTGTCTTTAAAGAGTATCCTCAAATTGATAATGCGATTCTCTACGGATCTCGTGCCAAAGGCACATATCATCAGGGCTCAGATATTGATCTTTGCCTTACCGGAAACTTATTAGGGATCACTGAATTACTTGCTATTGAAAATGCAATTGATGATTTACTGTTACCCTGGAAGGTTGATATATCCCTGAAACACACCATAGACAATCCCGATTTGCTTGAACACATTGAGCGAGCGGGTATCCTGTTTTATACAAAAGAATCATAGGACTTTAGGGTCTGTTGACATTCCGCTCGCTTGAGTAGAACAGTCTTGATTTTCGAGCACCGTAGCGGAGCACACATAGAAGTATGTGAGTAACGGAGCACAGAAAATCAAGGCTTTTCGGCCAAGATAGTAGAAATGTCAACAGACCCTAATAAACTATTCACTGCGTAAAGAAACCATCGGCTCCAGTTTCGAGGCCCGTCGAGCCGGATAAAATCCGAAAAAGATTCCAGTGGCAGCAGAAACGAGAAAACCAGCAATTGGGGGAAGTAAGTAGACGGTAAAAGTCCAGTCACTGAAATAAGCGACTATTCTGGTAAAAATCAATCCTAAAATAACTCCGAGCACCCCCCCTAGCAAAGACAGCATGACAGACTCCACTAAAAATAAGGCCTGGATTTCTCTGTTTTTCGCACCCACTGCTTTGCGAATCCCAATTTCTTTTTTGCGCTCGCTGACCGAAACCAGCATCACATTCATGACACCGATGCCACCAACCAGCAAGGATATTCCACCAATGACCGCTAACAGCAAGGTAAAAATACGACCCTGATTTTCCATGCTGGCTATAATTTGTTTGGCGCTGCGCGGAAAAACACTGAGCTTCGGTGCCTGAGAATTAATGATTTCCTTTATTTCATCAATGACCTCATCAATGGGGCTGTCAGGCTTGAGAAGAAATACCGCATTATTGATTTTGGCGTCCTTGCTGACCAGGCTCATTCCAGCCAGGGGAATAATGACAGCCTGATTAATGTCCTCATTAAAAAAGCCATTTTCTTTCCAACGCTCGGCAACGCCGATAATGGTATACAAGGATTGTCCTATGCGTAATTGCTTGCCAATGGGATCATCCAGGGTAGTTTCTTTGATTTGTTGTGCCAGGCTGTCGCCAATAACACAAAAATGCTCAAAAGAATCCAAAAAGGAAACAAAATGCCCCTGCGCCAAGGTCACATGGATAATATCAGCAAGGCTTTCATCGGCGCCAATCACCGCCCCCTGCATCACTTTGCCATTAAAGCTTAAAGTTTGGTAAGCCGTGCTGTAAGGCGCAATTCTTAGCACATAAGGGATACGCTCGGCTATCTGCTGCCATTGATCTATTGTTAACGAGTCGGATTCACTATGGGATTTGCTGGGCACCTTTTGATAAACAGAAACAGCGAGCAAATCGGTACCCAATGCCTTGAATTGCTCCAACGCCTTCTCGGTAGCCAGTTGTCCACAGCTAATCAAGGCAACGACAGCGGCAGTCCCTACCAATATTCCCAGCACAGCCAGAAGCGATCGGAGCTTGGATGCTGTTAAATTAACCAAGGCTTGTTGACAATGATTAAGAAAATTCATTGCCCGGACTCCGCTATAATTGCTCCATCGGCTAAGGTTATTCGGCGTTTGCATTGCGCGGCCACGTGCTCATCATGGGTCACCATGATAATAGTCCGGCCTTCCTGGTGTAAGGCCAAAAACAAATTCATTACCTCGCTACCTGTTCTTGAGTCCAGCGCACCGGTCGGCTCATCAGCGAGAATAACCTGTGGGTCGGTCACTAACGCTCTGGCGATAGCAACTCGCTGCTGCTGACCGCCAGATAATTGAGTTGGCCTGTGGCGGATGTATTGGCGCATTCCCACTTTATCCAATGCTTGTTCCACTTTTTCTTTTATCAAAGTGGGATTGACCCCTCGGTACGTCAAAGGCAAAGCCACGTTTTGCATTGCTGTAAAACGAGGAAGCAAATTAAACTGCTGAAAAACAAAGCCTATATTTTGATTGCGCAAATCAGCCGCCTCATCGTCGCTTAAGCTGGCCACATTTCTATTATTTAAGGTATAAGTTCCTGCATCCGGTTTATCTAATAAGCCGATGATGTTCATTAACGTGGATTTACCAGAGCCGGACGCACCGACAATAGCGAGCAAATCACCTTCGTTTACGGTCAAAGACACTGCTTTTAATACCGTGGTACTGATACCTTCAAGGTGATAAGTCTTCACCAAATCAGAAAGTTGGATTAAAGGTCTGTCAATCATAAACCACGACATCTCCTGATTTAAGGCCACTTTCAACCACTACTGAATCGGCTTGAGCGGCACCGGTAGTAATCATTCGTTTCTGAACTTTCCCCTTGGCTAATTGGACCTGAACAACGCTGCTGCCTTTTTCCCTTTTAACCGCCGCGATAGGGATCAACAATTGATTATTCGATTCCACATTCAGCTCTATGGAGGCACTCATCCCCACTTTAATCCATGACTGTTGTTCAGGAGTTAGGGAATTGACCTCCACTACGGCGGTAAAGGAGGGTAATCCACCCGTGCTAGTATTCGATGCCTGCGCATTCACCGCCACCAATTTACCTTTCAGCTGATGCCTGCCAAATGCAACGCCACTAATTGTTGCCTCCATTCCCGAGCGAATTTTATCAATATCTATCTCTGGGACATCAATTTCCACACTGATTCCTTTCAAATCGCCTATCAAGGCAATGACTTGCCCTGACTTTATAGTCGATCCTACGGTCACTCGATTGTTTTTATCCTCTCCTGATTTGGGAGGGTACAGCATTATTCCATCACTGGGAGCCTTTAAATGAATCAGATTATGATTTGAGGTAAGAATCTTCCTCACTTTGTCAAAATCAGCCAGACTGAGGTTGGATATATTCTGAGTGTTTTTATCATCCATTTTTTCCAACATTTCAGAAAGCTTGCGAGTGGCCTGCATCAAAGTGACTCGCGCTGTATCCAACCCGGATTTTTCACTTAAGTAATTGTTTTTGGAGATTAACCCGGCATTCCACAGCTCCTCGGTTCCTACAAATTTTGCCTTGGCAATGGAATAACTGTCTTTCGCCTTTAAGTAATCCGTTAATGTGTCGTTATACTGTTTTTGCAATTCATTGGAATTTAAAGTTAAAACAATCTCTCCCTTTTTAACCATCTGGCCATAATGGAAATGCATGGTTTCAACAACGGCTTCCATTGGACTGGTCAGGCTGCTTTCCCTTATGGGTTGCACAGTCCCGGTAAAATGCAAGGTCTTGTGTAACGGTCGAGGTTTCACTTCATACGTTTTTAATGAAGAGGTTTGCGGCTTATCAGAACTGCCACAAGAAACCAGCATTAAAATCAATGACACTATAGAGAATATTTTCAGATAATTGTTCATCCACCATACCTTAGTTTAATCTGCCAGTAATCCAGCGTCGTCCCTAAAATCCTTTGCAACGCGGATAACTGATTGAGATAAGCAATTTTTGCCCCTATCAACCCTGATTGTGCCTGAATCAATTGATTCTGAGTATTGTTCACATCTAGGGCGCTGGATATTCCTGCCTGTTGCTTTTTCTTTTCCAAAGCGTAAGACTGCTCTGCCAATTTGACTTGCTTTTGTGCCAGCTCATAGCGCTTGGCCAAGCTTTGAATATTATTGATGGTATTGGTTACACTGGTAATTAAAGCTCTTTTGGCCGCGATAAGATTGATTTTGTCTTTTTCCAACTGGACTTTAGCATTAATTAATTGGCTGCGCCGGCCAATGTCATTTAATGGAATGGTCAGGGTGACCCTGGCTGATTCCGTGATATTATTCCCATTGTAAATGCTGCTTAAACCACTGCTAGTCCCGGTGACATCATTGACTGCGCCGCCTTGCACAGTACCCGCCAAATCAAGCTGCCAAAGTTGCTGATTTTTTGCAACAGTATAAGCCCTCTCATCCGCACGCAAGGCCATTTTCTGGGCCAGATACTGAGTATTGTGACTTAATGCGATGGCAATGGATTCTTGCAAGTCAGGCACTATAATTTCCTTTATCGTCACATCACTGGGAACTGAAATATGCAAATCCGGATCAAGCCCAATCATTTGCAATAATTCCTGAGAGGCTAATTTAAAATCATTTTCACCTTGTTCTACCATCAAACTCAAAGATTCTATCTGGTAGGATTGCTGAATATTTCCGGTAGGTTCTAATTGTCCCGCTGCAATCTTTTTTTCATTAATACGATAGGATTTTCTGGCTTCTTCCAATTGCAAGCGCTGATTCTCTAAATTGTTCCCACTTAAAATCAAAGCCCTGTAGGCCGTAATCACCTGCGTAATCTGATCCATAACCGATTGCTGTAAACTTAATTTATTTAGCCATTCCTTATCAATCGCATCCAACAGTTTTGCTTCATTCGCTGACTTGCCAAATCCACGGAGCAAAGGCTGAGTAATAGATAAATTCAATACCGGATTATAGCTGTTGTTGGTGGAAACATTGTTATCGATGGATACGGACGCTTTCGTCCCCAATTTGGTTTTCAAATCCAATTCAGGACTGGCCAGAAATGAATGATTTGTAGCGCTGCCTATCCCTTCAAAAGTACTTTTCTGTACAACGCCTGAGGCACCAAGAGCATATTGCAATTCAAACTCATTATTAGCCAAACGCAATTGATAGCGCTGAATAATACGGTCTAATTCCGCATTCTGGATATTAGGATTATAACGCAAGGCCAACAGTATGGCTTCTCTTATCGTCAACTGATGCCTTGTTTTCTTTTTTGATTCAGGCGAGGTAGGCAACTCTATCCAATTTTTCAGCATGTATTCCGGGTTGGCGATAGCTGCGTTTAGTCTTTCCTCCGCTTGCTCCACTCTCTGAGCTTCAGCTAAAGGATTTTCTGTCCAGGAATAAAGTGAACTGCCAGTATTTGAAGAGGTCTTGGCACTTGCGGCATGAAAACTAATCAGGCCCGATAAAATAATTACCGGTAACAATGCTGTGCTTTTATTTAAAAATTTCACCGTTGTTATCGCCTGTGTTTATAAAAATGCCTATACATCAAAGTTATTCAAAATGATTAACCCCATACCCGGGTACCGAAAAGCGCTGCCTGTCCTGCAGGCGTAATGCCGTTAATTGCCCTCCCCAAAGACATCCGGTATCTATCGCATGAATCCGAGGATGAGAACTTTGCCCCATGAGCGCCGCCCAATGACCAAAAACGATATCCATTTCAATTTCTTTTCGGCATGGCACTTCAAACCAGGGATACAGATGATTGGGGGCTTTGGATAAAGTCCCCTTATAACCGAAATCTAATCGTCCATGGGCATCACAATATCGCATCCGGGTAAAATAATTGGTAATGACTCGTAATCTATCCAGTCCAACCAAACCATCTGACCAAATATCCGGCTTATTGCCGTACATATGGGCGAAAAATTCGTGATATGAATCGCCTGAAAGCACCGCTTCCAACTCATTAGCCAAGCCCACGGTCTTCGATAAATCCCATAAAGGAGCAATACCTGCATGACACATGACTAAGTTTAACTCAGATGACCTGCAAAGAAGGGATTGCTTGCGCAACCAATGCCCAAGCTCCTCTCCATCATCAGCCAGCATCACCTCTTCAAGTGTATCATCATGACCTTTCCAGGGTTGCCCGCCGAATAATAAGCCTAATAAATGCAAATCATGATTACCCAAGGTTATTTTGGGTTTCACAGGTAAGGAATAAATAAAACGTAATACAGCCAATGAATCAGGACCGCGGTTGACTAAGTCCCCAACAAACCACAAGCAATCTTCCTTTTCGTTAAAATCAATTAGCTCAAGCAGACGTTGTAAAGGATCATAACAACCTTGTACATCCCCTATTGCATAATCAGGCACCGCGTTTTGCTCCAAATGTCAATTGGGACATATCCTGCTCAATATTCTGCCATTGGCCATTTGCTGCCAATCGTTGCAAAGGCGCTATTGCAATCGCACTTGATTGCTGTGTAAATTGGCTGGTGTGTTGTGATTTATGAATTAACTCCAGTGCTGACATGGATTCTATTTTGCCAGTATTCAAATGATGCACCTGTACAGAGTTGGGCAAAGCAACCCCATATCCTGCAAAAACGACTCCGGTATACATTTGCTGAGTATGAGCCTGTTCAAAACGACTGGTTACATTGTCCCCCGCATCCCGGCCATGAAGTCCTAATGATAAAAACCCATTCTGTATAGCTTGCCAATTTTTATACTCAGGATGCTCACGAACAAACAATTGAAACATTTCAGGGCACATCAGCATGCCGCCAGGAACCATAAACAACGGAGCCTTGTTCACCATAATTCGACCTTCATCCAACGATTTGATAAGCCATTGGATGAATTCGACCCCTATTGCCTGTTCCTTTTCTGTTACGGATTCGGGTACACCGCCGGTAAAAGTTACAGCTCGGCCATAACGGCCACTTCGTCTTGCCCCACTTCGTGCCATAAACGCCAGAAAATAGCGCTGTATCGCAATGGCATCAGCCCGAATTAAAATAGCGCCCAAAGTACCAGCAGAACGATAATCTTCATTCAGTAAAGCTAACCAAACAGCCAATACTTCGGGATTGGAGGCAATCCAGGCAAAACCACTGGCCGGCATCAAAGTTCTGGCCAGCAACAAGTTAAGCCGGCGACGGAACTCCGCGTCTGCTTCTTTCTCAAACTGATAATCATAATAACTTCCAGTTTGGATTAAGCTTTCTAATAGAGGGTTCCATTGTTTTAACAATTGACCATTGCTATCAAATAAATTAATGCGAAACTCATCAAATAATTTGCCAATGCCTTGTAAAATTGCCGCTGAATAAAGAGCGTATTGCCAAAGCTTCTGTTCCTCGGAAAGCAAATCTGGCTGTTCTTGAACGGTAAACTCCTTGAATAGACTCAATGCGGCTTCTGTTCTGTTTAAAGCATGATCGACCAAACCACCGGGCTGGGAATAATAACTGTTCGCGGTTTCCGGCAAATTTTGACAATAGTTCACCAGATTCTCGACAAGAACAGAACATAAACTCTCATAACGAGATGCTTCCAACCCGCTCAATGCCCTCATTTTCTGGAGTAATACCTGGCGTTTCTCTTCACTCAGAAACTGCTCTGCGGTCACTATGCGGATTAAATCTTTTAATGATTTGGACTGAGCAGATAAAGAGCTTTTACGCTGACGATGAAACAAGATAACCTCCACAATAACTTATCATATAATTTTACACTAATTGGAAATAAATTTCGCTAGTTGGACATATTCCGCCACCGAAATTTGTTCTGGCCGCTTACCTCCATCAATACCTAAATCATTGAGTTGAGATAATGAGATAATCCCTTTCAAATTATTAGTAAGAGTTTTGCGTCTCATAGCAAATGCTTTCGCAACAATATTTTCCAGTTTCTCGGTGTTTATAGACTCAAAAGGCGAAACACGATAAGGTGTTAATCGAACTATTGCTGAGTCTACCTTGGGCTTGGGCTCAAACGCTTCTGGAGGAACATCAAATAAATACTCTACCTCACAATGATACTGCAACATCACGCTTAGTCGCCCATAGGCTTTAGTCCCGTGGACTGCTGCTATTCGTTCTACAACTTCTTTTTGTAACATAAAATGCATGTCATCAATACAAGTTATAAATTTCAATAAATAGATCAGCAATGGAGTAGAAATATTATAAGGTAAATTACCCACTACTCTTAAATGGGGGCCGAATTGACAAAAGTCAACAGTTAACGCATCAGCAGGAATTAAATTCAGTTTGCCTTGAGATACGGGCAAGCGGGTTAAATAGTTTTGTAAATCCGTATCGATTTCAATAGCTGTTAATCGATTCAGTTTTTGCAATAATGGCCGAGTTAAAGCGCCTAAACCAGGGCCAATTTCCAGCATATTATCATCCGCCAAAGGATTGATAGCGCATAGAATCTCATTAATAATAAATTTGTCTTGTAAGAAATTTTGACCAAAACGTTTACGTGGGCTATGCCTCACTTTCTATCACCTATGTTAGGATAAAATTAATTCAGTAATCTTGTTGACATCACAAGGTATACCCTATTGGGGAAGCCTGTTAATTTTACCGTAGGTTAGTGTCAAGTGCCAGCAAACCCCGACAATACGCAATAACTCAAAGCCTTCTCCCTTAATTTTAAAAATTTATATAGCGTAAACTCCAAGGTATGGGGTAAAATTCAACCACAATGACCAAGGTTGATATTCTTATCTATTTTTTTTAGTTATTTCAATCTGGAAAAAGCCATGTAACAAATAAAGTCAGTCGTATTTAGCCAATTGCTTTTTCCAGGCTTAAATTTAGGAAGTAAATAATGGCTTATAGAAAAATGCTTAAATCAAAAATTCATCGTGCTTGCGTCACACAGGCGGATCTGGATTATGAAGGGAGTATCACCATTTCACCAGAGCTTTTAAAAGTGGCAAACATATTGCCCTATGAAGCGGTTAATGTCTGGAACATCACTGCCGGAACCCGATTTGAAACTTATGCCATTACAGGTGAAAAGGGTTCAACGGATATCTGTGTCAATGGAGCGGCAGCTCATTTGGTAACCCCTGGTGATTTGGTTATTATCGCCTCTTTTACACAAATTCTGGAAGAAGATTGTGCAGCACATGAACCCACTGTTGTTTTTGTTGATCAATTCAATCGTCTGAAAGAAATCCGACCTGAAAGAATCGGTGTTAAAAGTAGAATTCCTTTCCCGGCTTGAATTGGACCCATAGCAATGGGTTCATATGCTACTGTGTCAGGCAATGATCAAAATTAGAAAAATCAAATGGAATGGTTTATTCTATGATCTCGGCATTCAACCCCAATGAGCTTTATGTTAATTCATTTAATTGAATTACGGCAAAGAGCAATCTATACCCTTCTCTGGTTTGGCGCTTTAGCACTATTGTTTTTTTTCATATCAGACCAGCTGTTTCATCTCCTGGTAAGGCCGTTATTGCGTTCTTTACCGAATCAAGAGGGCTTGATTGCCACACAGATTACTTCCTCGGTTTTCACCCCTTTAAAACTTGCAGTGGATACCGCTTTGTTGCTCACTGCTCCCTTTGCTTTATTGCAACTTTGGCGTTTTATGCGTCCGGGACTCTATAAAAACGAGCAGGAACAAATCAGAGGCACCATCATTTTAAGTCTTTTGCTCTTTGTCTTTGGGACACTATTTTGCTTTTATCTTGTCCTCCCTTATATGTTCCAGTTTTTTGCTCAGGCCCTTCCGGAAGGAGTGCGGCTCATGCCTGATATGGCTTACGCCATAGATTTCATTACGCGGATGCTGCTTTTGTTTGGTTTTTCTTTTCAGGTTCCACTAATTTGTCTTGTACTGGTAAAAACTCATTTCACTACGGTTGAGACACTTATAAAAATCAGGCCTTATGTGATAGTTGGGGCATTTATTATTGGTATGCTACTCACGCCCCCTGATGTTTTTTCTCAAGTTGCATTAGCCTTGCCTTTGTGTTTGCTTTATGAAGCGGGGATTATTTTAGCCAGGATTTATGGG
The DNA here is from genome assembly GCF_026191275.1 of Legionella sp. PATHC039. Taxonomy (NCBI): domain Bacteria; kingdom Pseudomonadati; phylum Pseudomonadota; class Gammaproteobacteria; order Legionellales; family Legionellaceae; genus Legionella; species Legionella sp. PATHC039. Next base: position 2,720,514 of record NZ_JAPHOP010000001.1, on the reverse strand, counting down.
AAATCCCCCGCGCACACTTTAATTCAGTAAGCTCAAGTTAAAAGCGGAATTACCGATATATTTGTCATAATGCTCAAAAACGGAGCCCATTATGAATAAAATAGCCAAATACAATATCGGTGATCTGGTTATTCATAAACGCATCAGATACCGGGCGATTGTTATTGATGTGGATCCCATATTCCAAGCCTCAGGAAAATACAATCCCCGGGCAACTCAGCATGAATTCGCAACAAGAAACCCATGGTACCGCCTATTAGTTGATGACAGCAGCCAAATAACTTATGTCGAAGAATGCCAGTTACTTCCTGATACGAGTCAGGAGCCTATCAACAACCCCAATATTGATGATTATTTAATTAAAAACAAGGGCAGTTATCAGAAAGCTATCTCGTCTCACTAACTTATGAGGTGGAGATGCCAACAGGGCATGGAGCTGGTTATGTATTCCTCAACATCAACACCAGCAAGGCAATAAAACCTATTAAAATCAGACCTAAAACCCCCATCGTCATAAAGCTTTTGCTCATATTTTCCTTGCTAAATTGCTCTGGGCTTCCCTTAATAAATCGGTACAATATAAAAATAATCAATCCGGCGCCAATGAGTCCTAAAATTTGATATAAAGTTTCCATTAATTCACTCCATTCCACTCAGTTTTTTGCATCATCTGTTTTGGATTCAAAACTAAAGGCATCTGAAAACATCTGGGTAGACGATATGCCATAACCAACAAAGCTATCACGAGTACTGTACACCATATCAAAAGGACCGCTGATGACAATTTGCCAGTCCCGTAGAATGTTTGCATGCCTGGCAAGAACTCGAGAAGCCAAAGTATCCTCACTTTTATCGGATAATAGAGAAAAATATTGGAAGTGGCTGGCATGAGAGCGCCAACTCCTTACTTTTTCATCCATGTATAAATCGCTTTGCGAGCGTGCTCCCCAAAATAACTCAAATGGCCTACTGTCCGCATCTGCTAGTAACTGCTCAATCATGGCTTTAATTGGCGCAAATCCAGTCCCGCCAGCAATGAATAAAATGGGTTTTTGGGGATGTAATTGATCGATACTGCATTCACCCAAAGGTAATCTTAAGCGCAGAGATCCATATTGTTTGATATGAGCCAATAACGATTGATGATAATCATTGTCCTGACTATGGCGAATATGTAGTTCATAACGATGAGAACCTAAAGGCGCATTTGCAATTGAATAACTAAACGCATCATTTGCAAACAGGATTTGCAAATACTGTCCAGCTTGATAATCAACGTATTCATCAGGCATTAAGACCAATCGCACGATGCTGTCCGTTAAAGGGGAAATGTCCTCCACCTGAGCTTGAATTATTTTATCTGTCATTATTTTAATCCTAACAAGGACCAATAACCATTTACTCTTTTAAGCACATCTTCATCCATCGTAATTGGTTTACCCCATTCTCTTTGTGTTTCTCCTGGCCATTTACTGGTAGCATCCATACCCATCTTGGAACCCAATCCTGAAACTGGGGAAGCGAAATCCAGATAATCAATGGGTGTATTTTCTACCATGACTGTATCGCGGGACGGATCCATGCGTGTGGTCATTGCCCATATGACATCTTGCCAATTGCGCGCGTCCACATCATCATCACAAACAATGACGAACTTGGTATACATAAACTGGCGCAAGAAAGACCAAACAGCCATCATAATACGTTTAGCATGTCCTGGGTATTGCTTTTTTATAGTGACTACAGCCAAACGATAAGAGCATCCCTCTGGCGGCAAATAAAAATCCACAATCTCTGGGAATTGTTTTTGCAACAAGGGAATGAACACTTCATTTAAGGCAACCCCCAAAATGGCTGGCTCATCTGGCGGTCTTCCGGTATAAGTACTGTGGTAAATAGGTTTATCGCGATGAGTAATACGCTCTACCGTAAAAACGGGAAAAGATTGGACTTCATTATAATAACCGGTGTGATCGCCATAAGGCCCTTCGGCTGCCTCATTTCCTGGCTCCAGGTAACCTTCCAAAACAATTTCTGCGCTGGCTGGAACATGCAAATCATTGCCAATACATCGAGTCAACCGGGTTCGTTGTCCTCTAAGCAAGCCCGCAAAAGCGTATTCAGACAAAGTATCAGGAACAGGAGTAACTGCTGCCAGTATGGTGGCTGGATCAGCGCCTAAAGTCACCGCAACAGGGAAACGTTCTTGGGGATATTCTTGTTGCCAGGCCTGGTAATCCAAAGCACCTCCGCGGTGAGATAACCAGCGCATGATCAATTTGTTTTTACTTAATAGTTGCTGGCGATAGATGCCCATGTTTTCTCTAGACTGGTGTGGGCCACGAGTAGTAACCAAACCCCAGGTAATTAGAGGAGCAACATCTCCGGGCCAACACGTTTGGATGGGCAATAACGTTAAATCCACTTCATCCTTTTCCCACACATGAGTCTGGCACTCGGCTCCACTGACATATTTGGGTGCCATATTCAGGGCTTGTTTCAATAAGGGCAACTTGCTAAAAGCGTCTTTGAAGCCTTTGGGAGGATCGGGTTCCTTTAAAGCAGCCAATAATTTTCCAATCTCCCTCAAAGCCACTATTGATTCCTCACCCATTCCCAAAGCCACGCGCTCTACCGTACCAAAAAGATTGGTCAGTACAGGCATGTTGTAATTGGGTGTATTGGTAAACAGAAGGGCTGGCCCTCCTGAGCGCAACACTTTATCGCTGACTACGGTCATCTCAAGATGAGGTGATACAGGATAATCAATACGTTTTAATAATTCACGTGATTCAAGTTGGGCTATGAAATCTCTCAGATCTGAATACTTCATTAATTATCTCAAAAAGAAGCTTACTGTAAACCCGTACCAGCACAGCTCAATACAGGCTATGAGCATGAATTATAAACCTGAAAATAAGGTGAATTTGAACCCCGAATTATGCTCCGCTAATTACGGGGTTAATTAATCATTTAAATTATTCCTGACGCTTCATTGCATCAAAGAATTCGGCATTTGTCTTATGATTCTTCATGCGTTCCAATAAGAATTCAATCGCATCACATTCATCCATGGATTGCAGGATTTTACGCAATATCCAGGTGCGCTGTAATTCTTCGGGACTCAACAGGAGATCTTCACGGCGAGTACCAGAGCGATTAATATTAATCGCAGGGAAAACCCTTCTCTCGGCAATATTACGACTCAAGTGGATTTCCATGTTACCTGTACCTTTGAACTCTTCGTAAATCACTTCGTCCATTTTGGAACCCGTGTCTACCAGAGCCGTTGCAATAATAGTTAAACTGCCGCCCTCTTCTATGTTACGTGCCGCACCATACAATCTCTTGGGTCTTTGTAGGGCATTCGCATCAACACCACCAGTCAGTACTTTACCTGAAGCCGGTACAACCGTATTGTAAGCTCTGGCCAGGCGAGTGATCGAATCCAGCAGAATAACCACATCACGTTTATGCTCAACCAGACGTTTTGCTTTTTCTATTACCATTTCGGCAACCTGGACATGGCGATTGGCGGGCTCGTCAAAAGTACTCGCAACAACTTCCCCTTTGACAGAACGCTGCATTTCCGTTACTTCTTCAGGACGTTCATCAATCAGCAAAACAATGAGATAGCATTCAGGATAATTTTTTTCTATAGAGCGAGCAATGTTTTGCAACATTAATGTCTTACCTGCTTTCGGAGGTGACACGATCAAACCACGCTGTCCGCGGCCGAAAGGAGCGCATAAATCAACTACTCTTGCCGTGAGATCTTCTGTGCTGCCATTACCTTGCTCCATAACCAGACGCTCGGTAGCAAACAAGGGAGTTAAGTTTTCAAATAAAATCTTACGCTTTGCGCTATCCGGTGTATCGTAGTTAATTTGATCAACTTTTAATAAAGCAAAATAGCGTTCGCTGTCTTTGGGGGGGCGGATTTTACCAGAAATAGTATCCCCCGAACGAAGACCGAAACGTCTGATTTGACTGGGAGAGACGTAAATGTCATCAGGGCCCGCCAGATAGGAGCCATCAGCGGAACGCAAGAAACCAAAACCATCAGTCAAAACTTCCAAAACACCATCGCCATGGATGTCTTCCCCTTTTAAAGCATGGGCTTTAAGGATGGCGAAAATGATGTCTTGCTTGCGCATACGGGAGGTATTTTCCACACCCATCTCTTGAGCGATATTAACGAGATCGGCAATAGGTAATTGCTTAAGTTCACTAAGATTCATACTTCTCACTTGATTTGTTGTTTAAATGAATTGAATATCCGAAGAAAAAATTATGTTAGGGAATAGCAGCTAAGGAATCCGCTGCCTATGTGGCTCACTTGTTTTAAAGTATGTCACATATAGGTACAGGCTATCACAGCTTTACAACAAGATCCAACATTTTTAAACTAAAAATAAAAAGTTATTTTGACTTTTTTGATTTTAACTTTTAAATCTTTAAGAAAAAATCCCTTTAAGTAGGTTAATTTTAACACAAGCCCCATAAAAAAGTAAAAGCCCTGTAAATAAATTTTCATCTCAGGGCTTTTTAACTTTAATACCGTTACAAATTACTTTCAACAAAAGCACTTAATTGGGATTTAGACAGCAAACCCATTTTAACTGCTTCAACCTGACCATTTTTAAAAAGAATCAACGTTGGGATACTCATCACACCAAATTTAGCTGGAGCTTGAGGATTTTCATCGATATTGATTTTAGCAAACGTCATATCCTTACTATGAGTGGCTGCCACTTCTTCCAGAATAGGTGTCAATGCACGGCATGGTCCACACCACTCAGCCCAAAAATCAACAAGAACAGGCTTGGATGAATTAATAACATCCTGCTCAAAGCTTGCATCGGTTACTGTTTTAATATGATCACTCATAAATAAACCTCAGTTATTAGAAATATAAAGGTCTGGTCGAAGACCAGATTATGCTATTCGATCCAAAATCTTTCCTGTGTATCCTGTGTGTTTTGTTTTAGAGCAAACACAAGATTTTCAAAAAGAGTAGTTTACATATAATACTCCAGAAATACTTGTAATAGAGCTATAAAACAAAAGACGCAGCTTATACCGATTTGGAAAGAAGTCTATTATAGATCACCTCCTGCAGCTTGCAAAACACTTAACGCAGTTATTGCCGCGGTTTCCGTACGTAATACTCGCGGCCCCAGTGACAAAGGCAGAAATCCATGACCACTGGTCAATCTAATTTCCTCATCACTGAAACCACCTTCCGGGCCAATAATCAAGGCAACATCAGGAGGTTGGACAGGATAATCGCGCCATGTCTTGCTAAATGCCGGATGCAAAATGAGCTTGAGATGTTCTTTGGCTTCTCTGACAAATTGATCCAAATAAACTGGCTGTCGCAACTCTGGAATTTGATTACGCCCACATTGCTCGCAAGCTCCAATGATAATGTTAAGCCATTGGTGCATTTTTTTTGCCATTTTTTCTTTGTCTATTTTAACTTGGCAACGCTCGGTAATGATAGGTGTAATGCATGCCACACCTAACTCTGCCGATTTTTGCATCACCATTTCCATCCGATCGCCCTTGGAAATGGCTTGAGCCAAATGTATCTTTAATGGGGATTCCCTGTTCACCTCAAGAACAGAGGCAATTCTAACGAATACCTGCTTTTTTTTGACCCTCTCAATCGATGCTGTAAACTCTTTGTTGTCCCCATTAAACAGTGTCAGTTGTTCACCTTGCTCCATGCGCAAGACTACACCAACATGCTGCCCCGCCTCAGGCGATAATTCCAGAACTTGCCCCGGCTGGTATTCTCCGGGTTGATAGATACGTATTGTTCTCACAGCCAATTATTCCTCATTTCGATAATGACACTATAACAAAAATTACCAATTTACGTCTGCTATGCTAGAATTTTGGCGATTGATTTTATTCTTTCCCAACTCGCTGATAAAGCAGCTAGACATAAATAAACATAATCAACAGATTAACTTTGCTAAGGAATTGATAACATGGCTAAAACACGTGTAGAAACAGACAGCATGGGTGAAATTGAAGTCCCGTCTGATAAATATTGGGGCGCCCAAACCGAACGTTCATTGCATCACTTCAATATAGGCAAAGACATTATGCCACGCGAAGTAACCCATGCCTTTGGCATCCTGAAAAAGGCAGCCGCCCTGACGAATCTTGAGTTAGGCAAATTACCAAAAGACAAAGCGGATTTGATTGTTCAGGCAGCAGAAGAAGTGAGCAAAGGGCTATTGGATGAGCATTTTCCCTTGCATGTCTGGCAAACAGGAAGCGGCACACAATCGAATATGAACGCCAATGAAGTCATTTCCAATCGGGCCATTGAGCTGGCTGGCGGCACCCTAGGAAGCAAGTCCCCTATTCATCCCAATGATCACGTCAATATGTCTCAATCATCGAATGACACCTTCCCAACAGCCATGCATATTGCAGCGGCGATGGCTTTTAACGAAAAATTGTTACCTGCTGTACGCAATTTACGTCATGTTTTCGCAGCGAAAATGGACGCTTTCAAAAACATCATAAAAATTGGCAGAACCCACTTGCAAGATGCGGTTCCACTGACTTTGGGACAAGAGTTTTCAGGTTATGTTGCCCAACTGGATGCGTGCATTCACCGTCTGGAAGAAGTCTTGCCTGAATTATATGAGCTGGCTGCCGGGGGCACTGCTGTTGGAACCGGATTGAACACCCATCCGCAATTCGCAGCCAAAGTCGCTGAACACATCGCTAAAATCACCAAGCTGCCTTTTGTGACCGCTCCTAACAAATTCGCCGCTCTGGCTTCTCATGAACCCCTGGTGCATGCGCACGGTGCCATGAAAACTCTCGCCTGCGCATTAATGAAAATCGCCAATGACATACGCTGGCTCGCCTCAGGACCTCGTTGCGGGATTGGTGAGCTGATTATTCCAGAAAATGAGCCAGGCTCATCCATCATGCCAGGCAAAGTCAACCCGACACAATGCGAAGCCATGACCATGGTTTGCGCCCAGGTACTGGGTAATGATACAGCCGTTGGAATTGCTGACAGCCAAGGCAATTTTGAATTAAACGTGTTTAAACCGGTTATCATATTTAACGTATTGCACTCATTAAACCTGCTTGCCGATAGCTGCCACTCCTTCCAGGAATTTTGCGCAGAGGGAATAGAGCCTAATCAGCCGGTAATTGATTACTATTTACACCACTCCCTCATGCTGGTTACTGCTCTTAACCAGCACATTGGCTATGATAAAGCGGCTAAAATCGCCAAAACCGCTCATCATGACAATATTTCATTGCAAGAAGCCGCCGTGAAACTGGGAATTTTAACCGCCGAGCAATTTGCTGCATTTGTGAAACCGGAAAAGATGATTTCCCCTGAGCAATGAAATTGACAGGATTAAGACATGCTGGGGTTCTGGTATGTCTTAACCTAAGATAACGAGATTGACTGAACAGAAATGATTAATTGCATTAATTGAGAAGCATGCTTCAATTTCAAATCGCAGAGTATTTCACATGGATTTTGAAGGGAATTGCTACGTTGTTAAAATACAACAAAAGAAACGCAGCAAGATTGTATATTACGTTTTAACAATGATTACGAAAGTATTTTCCATACCTGCTTTAAGGGGCATTCCTATTCTTGGCGGCAAAATCACACGGCTTTTACTGCCCATGGTCAATTATAACTGCTTTACAAGGCGTGTCCTCGTGGATTGTCATTGGTTTCATAAATCCGTGGTTTTCATCCGGGGTAATTGGTACTAAATAGCCTTTAACTTTAACGTTATTCCGGCTATTATTGATAATTAAAGCCGCTCTTTCAGCTAAATTTGAGTTGTGAATTTTTTTATTATCAAATTTAAATAAACCACACGAGAGTGCGGGAATATTTTTTTTCCGATTTCTCCACTCTTCTCTTGATTGTACATTGCCTACGGTAGCGCCTCTATGTAAGTAGGGGTTATTTACACCATTTATTTTCGCGGAATTTGTTTTATCATAAATGTTCTTTAAGATACTATCGGGTATGAGGGGGATATCATTTTTATCGCAAACCGCTAACACCTTATAGTTATTTTTGAGTTTTTTTTGCTTAGTAATCTTAACCATTTCCCCACAGGTTTCTTCTTTGTCTTGGTCAATATAATAATGGAGCTGATATTGTCCTTGTGAAATTGTGAGTACAAAACAAGGGAAACTTTGTATTTTTTTCCTATCTGGGGTAGCTGCGTTATTTTTTTCACATTGGTAAACATATAACATTGCAGAAGATGATTTGGTTTCAACCTCGGGAGGGGTTATATCCGCTGTGTCGCAACCTAAAATGGCTAATCGCTTGAGCCGCGGATACTGCTTCTCATGCTGCAGTTCGTTGGCAACAGTATCAACTAGCTCCCTCGTGCTGTTGTAGGATGTTCTATTTTTCCTGGACCAGTGACAATTAACCGTGACCTCACTAACATATTTCATTAATTCATGATTGATAGCTGATGTATCTGTGGCTATCACGATCCCCTTTTTATAAAACTCTTTTTTCTTGAGATTACTAGCCATTTCAAGTTCAACTATATTTTGTGTCGTATCCTTATTTGTAATTATCAGTTTCATATTGAGATCATTTTTTTCGATGACCTGACCTAAATCTTCCACAATTACTCTTGCAAGATTATGATGTTTTAACTTTTTTAGTTCATTCAGTTCGCTATTGAATTCTGCAAAAATGGTACTGGAATTTTCGAAATTCCACTCTGACTTGAATTTTTGAGCTTTGACTTCCTTCTTAAACTCTTTTAATAATTTAACCATATTATCTAAGTGCTTAGTTGCTTCATCAATAGTTGTACTCATAATAGTTAATCTATAGTTTGATGCTCTCTGATAATTATACTTTTTGATCTTATCTATGACAAACAGGCTATATTTGACCTTCAATTGGGCTGAAATCTTCCTTATAGGGGTTAACCCGCTTAAGAGTTTCCGCTGGGTTTTGAAAAATATCACAGCTGTAAATGGTTATAGGATTAGCTGATTTTATACTGTTTACTAAATCCTCTGCTTTTTGTCGATCTCGACCCGAAATTGACAGGGCAATTCGTGTGTCTCGGCTAAGTACTTTGGCAATGTATTTACCGAAATTACCATAACCACCAATTATAAGAACAGGATGTTTTTTAACCATTAAAGACTACATTCCTTGTGAGAGATTACCCATATCCCTACCTAGGCTGTTTTGTTTAGGGATGAATAATATGCCCGATTCATTCGTTAATCTCTACAGTGTCTCAGAGACCGCCAAGCGAAAGTATTCATAAAAAACGATCAATGTGATATTATTGTTATCAATTTAAAGTTGATGATTTAATTATGCAACTAACCTTTAAGTCTAATATTCTTATTAGTTTCCACGTAGTAGCTCGTTTTCCGAGCCATAAAATTATTCCCGACACCTATCTCCAATAATAAGCGCTTATTTGAATTTTTTAAATAAAGCACGCAAACACCTTATTAATTTATTTTCAACTCCATCTTAAGAAGGTTTGATATTTCACGTTGCCTATTTCAGGTTAAACACCGAACAGTAAATAGGAAAAGAACGTTTTTAATCGAGCCCCGGATTGAGTTGAAACCAACACATCTTTACGGAGATAGGAAAATGATTACAAGCATACAAGATATAGCACGTCATATAGTGAGAACAGGAAAGAGCATGGTGTGGTTTGAGTTTGATTCGAGAAAAGATGCTGAAACGGCACTGAATTTAATTAAAAAACAATACAGTGACTTACATAATTTGCATAAAGCATCGGTAAATTCTGGAAATGTAAATAAGCATAAATTCGGGTTCGGTCTTACTCATACACAGTTCAAGAGTATTACTAAGTTTAGCGAAAACTCCCAAATATCAGCTACTGGATTAAAAGTTCAAGCTTCAATATCACAAACAAATCAAAAACAATCACCGGAAGCTCTGGATAAATCCACTAATCGACTTGTTATTAGCACTCAAAGCCTCGATCAAGAAAATATAGCATTAGAAAATCCGAATACAGCTGACCTGTCGATGAACCATAGTAATTTAGAAAAAGTTGGAAATGGACACTCTGCTTTAGCAATAGCGAGTGCTTTAAATAGTCCTCTAGTGGTATTACGTTCAGAACAAAATCAAGAAAAGATCCTTAAGACGGTTGGTAAGATAGATAATAATAGCCTGGTATTTATAACGGGTCATTGCGGTAAAGGTTCTAATTCTCTTGGTGGTTTATACTTTAGTGATTCAAAAGAATCAATGATAAGCGTGAGTCGAACTCCCGATGAAATTGTTCATTTTTTAGCTAGCGCTGGATTAAAAAGAGGAGATAGCATCACGATAGTGTTATGTGTATGTTATGGTGCAAAAGAAGGTGAGTATCTACAACATCACAGTTTTGCTTCTAGACTTGCAATCAGTCTTGCAGAGATTGGGGTGAGTTCAACTATTTATGCTTCTAAAGGAAGAACAACACGGTTTGGAAAGGAAGCCATTGTTAATGGAACCATTACCTTTAATTCAGGTTTAGGAATAAAACCAAATGAATTGGTGGTTTTTGAAACCATGATAAGAGATAGTTTATCAACTATTAAAACCAGTCAAAGAGAATTAAAGGCAGCTATTTCGATTTCAGCTGAAGGATTACAAATAAAACATCCTGAGACTTCTCCAAGTTCTAACAACTCACTTGTAGGATTCTTTAAACCCTCAATGACAATTGATTCGAATCCGCAATCTGGAAATTGGGCTCAAAAAAACGATTTGAAGTAATTTACAACTATCTGATAGTCAAGGGGCTCTTGCTCTTTGACTCCAAATTGTTTCGCAAAGCGCTTTAAAAGCGCCATTAAATAATCAATTTGTATTGAATATAACCCTCATGTAAATGGAAAGCAGAGCACTAATGAGCGTAAAAAAATTATGAAAGAATTTGTTAGTGCGCCTAAGTCCATTATGACAAATTCTCAGTGCAGGCAAAATTATATCTCTATTGTAGTATTAATGGGGATTTACTATCGATAAGTCAAAATCTATAAGGCTATAATTTCCATCGTCTATGAACCCACCACCATTGCTCCGGGTGCTCTAAAATTAATTGTTCAAGCACTTGATTATAGCGAAGGGTATTTTGATAGATAGCTTGTTCTTTGTCTGCATGATATTCCCATTCTATCTCTGGATAAAATTTAATAACGTGCTTGCCGTTGTGTTGCCTGTAGCCGGATACCGGAACAACCGGTGTTTGATGTTTATGGGCAAAAAAGGCCAAACTCCGGTATGTTCCGGCCTTAACTCCAAAGAACTCGACAGCGATCCCTGATTTATTTTCTAGTTGGGCATGTTGATCCATAGCAAAAAGCACCAACTCTTTATTCTTTATGGCTTGGTTTATTTTTTTCGGAGCACCGATGCTATTGATAACACCTAACTTGTAACGTTTAATTCTATTAAATAATAAATTTTCCAACCACTTTATTTTAATAGGGCGTCTGACAATATTGAAATTTCCGAACTGAGGGATTAGGTGTGAAGAACCTAATACAGAAGTTAGTTCCCAACTCCCTAAATGACCTGTTAATAAAAAAACACCTTTCCTTTGGTCAACAGCTTTTTGCAAATCCTCTAAACCATGAATCTCTATCTTTTTATTCAATTTTTTAGAACCTGCCCAATTCATCCAAAATAGTTCTTTCAGAGTAGATGCGACATGAGAGTAAAACGCTTTGGCCAATTTTGTTTTTTCAGCAGAGGTCGCTGTATTTTTAAAAACGAGGTCGATATTACTCAATACAATTTGCTTGCGAAGAGGCAAAATCCAGTAAAAAATAAGCCCTGCAAAAGTCACTCGAATTTTGGACAAATGATGGTTAGCCATTATTTTTCCAACGCTTGTATGACCATAACCATTGCTCAGGATAAGGCAATAACATCTCTTCCAATCTTTTATTATAAAGTTGGGTATTTTCGACAAGGGTCTTTTTATAGTCCGGACAAACAACCGGTTTTACCTCCGGATAAATATGCACTACATGTTGCTTTTTATTGGTGCGATAAAAAGTGATTGATAACACACATGAATCATAAAGACTTGCTAAATAGGCCAAACTGAGATTAGTCTCCGTTTTCTGTCCTAAAAAGTCGGTTTTTATCTTATTTTTAATTTTCGAAGAAGGGCAAACATCGAAAGGAAAAAACACAATGGCATTGCTTTTCAAAGCCCTGCGGGTCTGACTCACCGCATTTTTATGACTAATAATCTTAAAGCCGCAATTTTCAAATCGCCGCAAAAAAATGGAGTCCAAAAAAGCAAAACGCAAATTTTTGCGAACACAATAAAAATCAAGATCCTTGCCATTAAATTTGTCAAGAAAGAATAAAGGTGCAAACTCCCAGTTACCAAAGTGTCCAGTGAACACTAAAATTCCTTTTCCCTTACCTAAAGCATTCTCTAAATGCTCAATACCGATGACTTTGATACGCTTTTCCAAAGATTTTTTACTAACCAACGCGTATAAAATAATTTCTTTAATATTGGTTATAATATGAGAATAATAAGCCATGCATAAACGTTTTTTTTCAGCAGGTGATAGGGAGAATTGAAAAACACGTTCGATATTTTTTTTTGCATTACTTCTTTTGTAAGAAGATAAAAAATAGACGCAGCGTCCCAACCAGGTCAAGGGAAGAGAATTTAAATCACGTTTCAACTCGAACATAAAAAGAAAACTACCCTGTGTTTTGCCTAAGCACTATTCCTGACTATGAAGCCTGGTTTAGACAGGCAGTCTACAATCTAATTATTTTAAAGTAAACAGAACTCCCTGACTAAGCCTAAGGACTGATTCTTGGATATACGATATTTACAACTGGATATCATTGAAGATGTCCTTTATAATCGCGAGCGAACAAATATAAAATCAAAGATCAGGGAGTAGATACATAGATGAATAAAAAAAGTATTTTATTGATGAGCTTGCTTTTAGTAAGCCCCCTAGGCATAGGTGGCTCGGTAGGAGAAGCGCAACAGGATGCTAAGAGATTTGTTTTTAGTGCTTCCGCAATTTATGGCTCGTTAAGTGATGGGACTCTGGATTCCATACCATATGCTGATACCATAAAATCTTCCGGACTCATTAGTTCTGGCTTGTTTAATGTCGACTCACGTTGGGGATATTCATTAAGCGCCGGATATCTTTTTGGGCCTGAATTCAGCTATGACTTAGTATTAAGCTACACCAATATAACAAATCATGGCTCCAGCATAACTGGTAATTCAGCGCAGGGTGATCTCATGGACAACAGGCTAAGCCTGATTCTCAAAGATTTTTCAGGACTGCGAATGATTGGCCCTGCCCTTGCTACGGTAAGTTCCGATTATGACTATCAAAATGCAGAACTGATAACACACAGAACTGTTCCAAGCAGATTTGCCAAACCACTCCATTACACTCGCTATTACGGCGCAAAAGCTACAGAAATAGTTAAAGAATTCACTGCTCGCTATAGTGGTGAATCTCGTTTTGGCTTCGCCGTCCCCCCAGCCATACAGCCCCTTACGGACAGCATCAATTTTCAGGCAAAATATAAAGGGATTGGACCTAAAGCGGGAGCAGGAGTCTATTGGGATGTTAATCGATTTATCACGGTCGGTGGGGACATTTCACTCTCTGTGTTGGCTGGAAATAGTAAAAGCCATTTGAATGAAAGGGTAGACATAACTGGACCTGTACCGATTTTAGACTTTCCCAATACCGGTGGACGTTACGCTTACTTCCTGAATCACCCCTCCTCACTATGGGTTTCTCCAGTTCTCGGAGCTAATTTGGTAGTTGCTTCTCATTTCAATTTGAATAACGGCAGCGTGATTGGTGTTGAGGGCGGAATTGGCTCTGAGCAATACTGGTCAATGCACGATGGAGAAAGGTATGGTTTGGCAAATGGAGGTAATAGATTAAGTATTAGCGAGCGTTTTTCTATACGTAATGTATTTATAAAGGCAAGTTATATGGTTTAATTGAAATTCAGACACGGCTTGTGATTAACGCAAGTTGTGTCATGGAGTGCTTTTCCCTCTGTATCAAATCATTTTACCCAAACGGATTTAAGAGTAGTATAGAGCACGTTGTAACCAGCATTTAATTTATAGTTGTAGTGGAGGTGAACCATGCAAATGAGTCAGTTGGATCATGTTCATGCGGTTAACAATTTATATATGCTCTCCCATCAAATTCATCCTACAGCTATCGTATCAGCCAACGCCAGAATCGGACGGGATGTGGTTATAGGGCCGTATTCAATTATTGAAGACAATGTCAGCATTGGACAACAAACCGTCATTGGTTCTCATGTGTCGATAAAGTCCTGGACAGAAATAGGTGAATATAATCAGATTGAAACGGGAGCAATCATTGGAGCAATCCCGCAGGATCTGAAGTTCAGTGGGGAAAAAAGCACCGTCATAGTCGGTAATAATAACATTATTCGCGAATACGTTACTATCAGTAGAGGAACCTCTGGGGGTGGTGGAGTGACTCGCATAGGAAACAACAATGTCATAATGACTTCCGCCCATATAGCTCATGATGTCCAGATGGGTAACCATAATATCATCTCCAATGCGGTAGCCGTAGCCGGGCATGTAATCATTGACGATTGGGTAACCATAGGCGGTTTATGCGGCATACACCAATTCGTACAATTAGGACGGATGAGTATGATTGGCTCTCAAACCAGAATCACAAAAGACGTACTGCCCTACACTCTGGTTTGCGGAAACCCAGCCAAGCGATTTGGTATTAACATTGAGAGATTGCAACGAAATGGATACAGTCCTGTCGCAAGAATGCAAATTCAACGAGCCTACAAGGCTCTTTTTCATGATGGTCATCTTTTGACAAATGCCATTGAAATACTCAAGCGTGAATTCATGGATAATAGTGATGTGGCTTATATCCTCAAGTTTCTTGAAAATTCCAAACGCAGCTTTTATCGCTAATTTTTTAGAGTATGTATGTCAAATTACCAATTTACAAAACCTGCAGGACCATTTCGTTTATCCGAATTAGCTAAGATTTCTGGTGCTACACTGTATGAAGGTAAAGGAGAAACCTTTACAGTTTCTGGTTTGGCCAAAATTTCAGAAGCCACAAGCAATGATTTGGTAATGTTGCATCAAAAAAAATACGTCAAAGAATTAAAAAATACTGTTGCTTGCGCTTGTATCATCGGGCCAGATTATGTGAAATTTGCACCTGATAGCATGTATTTACTGGTGCACCCAAACCCGTATAAAGCCTTTGCTTTGATTGCTCAAGCGTTTTACCCTCCTGAAAAAACACCCAGTTTCATTGCCACTTCGGCAATGATTGAGTCGACCGCTGCTATTGGCGTGGATTGTTTTATTGCTCATGGAGCTTATATTGGTAATCAGGTTAAAATAGGCAACAGATGCAAAATTGGAGTGAATACTTATATTGGCGATGCTGTAACCATAGGCGATGATTGTCTTATAGAAGACAACGTCAGCATTAGGCATGCTGTTATAGGGAGTAACGTGGTCATTTATTCCGGTGCTCGTATAGGCCAGGATGGTTTTGGCTTTGCCAGTGATGCGAATGGCCATTATAAAATTCCCCATGCGGGTGGTGTCATTATTGGCAATGATGTTGAAATCGGGGCTAATACCTGCATTGACCGAGGCTCCCTGGATAATACGGTAATTGAGGATTGGTGTCGTCTGGATAATCTTGTGCAGATTGGGCATAATGTCAAGATTGGTAAAGGCTCTGTTATAGTAGCACAAGTTGGAATCGCCGGGAGTACAGAGCTTGGTGAACATGTCACTTTGGCGGGACAAGTTGGCGTGATTGGACACTTGAAGATTGGTAAAGGCGCCACTGTTTTAGCCAGCGGTAAAGTCTATAAAAATGTGAAATCCGGGGGCAGAGTCGGAGGGCATCCAGCAGTATCAATTAGTGATTGGCAAAAACAAATCCGATTTTTAAAAACAGCGATTAAGCCAAAGAAGTCTCCAAAATCCTGAGGATAGATAAAGCCGCTTTCTCATTAGCATTTTGCCTTAATGTGTGGTGAATATCAGTAAATTGTTTAATTAGTTCGTTTTGATTGGATGAGTCGAGTAAATTCAGAACTGATTCTGTAATGCTATCAACATTCGCTTTTTCCTGAACAAATTCAGGGATTAATTTTTTACCAGCCAATAAATTAGGTAACGCAATATAGGGAACTTTTACTTGCGGCGCGATAATCGCATGAGTAAGTATACCCCATTTAAAGGCAACCACCATGGGTCGTTTTAAAAGCATCGCCTCAAGTGTTGCTGTTCCGGATTTTGTTAAAACAACGTCAGAGATAGCCATGGCCTCACGAGCATTCCCTTGAATAATCTGAGTTTTTAAGTGGCCGTACTCGGCATGGAGTTGTTTAAAAAAAACGGGATACAAATCCTGACACGCAATCGGTACTATGAAATGCACATGAGGCCTCTCCACAGCAATTCTTTGCATCACTTCCAAAAACAAGGGTCCCATGTATTTGATTTCACCTACTCGACTACCTGGTAATACTGCCAGAATGGTGTCATCAGAATGGTAGTTATATTTTTTACGTAAAGAAGAATAACTTGGGTTTATTTCGATTAAATCAGCTAAAGGATGACCAATAAATTGTGCCGATACCCCATGTTGTCGGTAAAATGCTTCTTCAAATGGAAATAGGGTTAATACTAAATCAACTGCCTTTTTTATTAAATGCACCCGTTTTTGTCGCCATGCCCAAACTTTGGGGCTCACCAGATGAATGGTTTTAATATGCTGTTTTTTTAACCGTGCTTCAACGGATAAATTAAAGTCAGGGTAATCAATCCCAATGAATACATCTGGTGGATTAATTGTCCATTCCCTCAATAACCTTTCTCTTATTAAATACAGTTGAGGATATCGTCGCAGAACATCACTGATTCCCATCACAGAAAGCTCGGAGATATCAATCAGGGAATGGAAACCTTCCTTGAGCATTTGAGGACCACCGACCCCCATGAATTCTACGTTTGTTAAATGCTGTTTCAGCTCACGAATTACCCCTGCTCCCAGTAAGTCTCCAGATAGTTCGCCGGCAACCATCGCAATTCGGGTCGGTCTTTTCATAGTCAAATTGCACCAATATAAAATTTAAATGACTCGATGTTAGCCTAAACCAATAACCATAGCCAAGCAGTATTAATCCCGCAAACGCTCAGATTGCCAATTGAGTATCAGAAAATGCTTTACAAATAATTTTTCAGCCTGGCAAAAATGTCTGCCTGGGCAAGTGCTCTTGGCAAAGATCATCTAGATCTCATTGTAAAATACCATAGTCGGGCGAGGGGCATTGTATATTTTAAGTTGTCTGGCTAATTTTAAATTATTCTTAAATACGTCCCAATGAAAATCAAATAGATGAAATATCAGAGCAGTGTAGTTATTTGCAAGGAGACATTGAATCTTATCTTTACCGAAGAGTTCACTTTCCTCTGTCAAATCAGGTTTTATAATAACCAGTTTTTCAAGCACAACTGGTGTGCTGCAATGTTGATTAGGTTTTAAATCAATATGATGCTTGGATCTTCCATTATAAGAATAGAGTGACTCCAAAGATAATAAATGTAGGGCTTCCCTACTATCGTTCCATAATTTCAAACGAGGAAATCCCGGCAATACATGAGGAATATCCTGTTTGAACTCTATGGCTGTTATATCATCTGCGGCCAATAAAGCGCCTTGTTTTATATGAAATGCAGCTGCCGTAGATTTTCCCGCCCCGGTATGGCCAGAGATGGCAAAAGCGGATTGCCCTGGGTAGCAAACTGTATTGGCATGCAAAACAATCAAATTTCTCTGCTGGAGCAGGCAGCCAAAACAGGCTCCAGTAAGAAGAATATGAATTGGTGTAGTCAACTCGACGGATTTAATCTGGTATAAAATTGTATTTCCCCCTTCAATATAAAAGCTCCATTGGCTATCAGTAATCCATAGCTGATTTTTTAAAGACGCGTACTTGTTTCCCAAGCGACTCGCGTTTGCAGGTATATCAGGAATTTCACTGGTTTTACGAATAATGACATCTGGAGCACAATAAGAAGTTTGCTCTATTTTTCCAAGTGGAATGTCACTTTGTATGTTCAATTGGTATGCGCGATAGTAAAACATAAACGTCTTTATAAAAAATTGATAAATAATTAATTCATAGCAACCGTAGTGTCTTCAAGAACATTGAAATTTAACGGATATTCCTCTTTTAAATTAAACTTGCCAAAATCGATTATTTCATCCGCATAATCTATGGTACTTTCCCGGTGAGCTATTAAAATGACTGTCATGGTCTGCTTTAAAGCAGCAAGCGACTGCATAATAACAGCCTCGCTTTGGGGATCAAGTGCACTGGTTGCCTCATCGAGAATGAGCAGCGTTGGCGATGACAGTATGGCTCTGGCAATCGCCAGCTTCTGCCGCTCTCCGCCAGATAAATGCACTCCTCTGTCGCCAATCATGGTATTCAATCCATTGGGCATAGACCTGACCAGGTTTTCAGCATCAACCAGAGCAAGAACTTTCCATAGATCTGCTTCATTCACATCATTGTTTAGCCACGTGATGTTATTCCTGATTGAATCATTAAAAAGAAAAATATTTTGAGGAACATAACTAACCCATTTTTTCTGGGGAGTTCCATGTTCCGCATCCATTGAAGCTAAGGACTGGTTAAAGAGAATTGAGCCATCATCCGGCTTCAACAACCCCAATATTAAATCGACACAGGTGGATTTCCCAACACCAGATGGTCCTTTTATTGCAGTTATTTTATTTCGATGTATGTCAAATGAAACATTTTTTAAAATAGCTTTTTCTCCATAGGAGAAGGAAACTTGCTTTACTTGAATTAATATATCCTTAGGTAATGGTACTCGCGTATGAAAGGGGATCACATTTGATGATTCTTTATTCGATAAAAAATCATTTTTAAGGATTAAATAGTTTCGAAACAAGGGAGAAATATTCAATGCATAAGACATGCTTTGCTGCATCGTTGATATTCTTCTTATGATTTGATTGTAAACAAATAATAAAACAACCAACGTTGGAATTGAAATCTGTAACAGGGAAATGGAAATAAGAAAAATTAAAGTGAACGCGATCGCTCCGATTGCAGTATATCCAAATTTAATTTTCATCTGGTTGCTTAAAAATTTAATGTTATTGTCCATCACTTTGAATGAGATATCACGCTCTTGTTTGAGATATTCATGTGTAAGCTCATGAATTTTAGCTATTTTTATTCCTTCAAGAAAATTTGACAAATTGATTTGCCTGCTTCTGCTCAGATCAAGTTCTTGTTTTCCCATGCCAGCAGAATTTGATTTTTTAAAAAAAATTGCTATCGAAATCACAGTAATTAGCGAAATGACTGTTAATCCCGTAGAAAGCATTAAACCAACAATCAAATACACCGAGTTTTTGATTATGTTATTAAATAAACTCAACGTATAAGTCGTTAAAGCAGAGATTTTCATCAACCCAACATTCAATACATACTCAGAATCTTTCAGTTTACTTTTTAGCAGGTATTCCCATCGCGCATTCACCAAGTTTTGGATTAAGCTTTCACGGCAGTATCTCTCAAAATTTTTCATGAATTTTATTTTTGTTAATTCAGCGAGATAATTGGTCATAGAGACTGAGCATATGATGAGGCAATAAACCGATAAGACAAAAGTGATTGGAATTTGGCCATCGTGCATCGGCAGTTGTTGCCATAAACTGGATAACCAATTGAGATCAGAGCCGGACTTATTTTGGGCTAGCCAACCACTATAGCTTAACATAGGCACCAATGAGACCACTCCAACACCGCCCAGAAAGCTTGAAAGAATTACCATTGCTTGTGAAAACACAAGCTGGAACGGCGAATATTCATATAAAAATCTGATGAAATCGAGAAAGTCTTTATATTTTTCCGCATATTTTTTATAAAATTCAGCCATAAAACAACACTTAATTTTTTACCCAGTCTAATGCATAAGTACAAAAAATAGTATAACCCACACCGTTTCCTCCAGTGATATAGCGTTTACCGCACCGCAGCCATACGTGCCCTATGACCTCATCTCCGTCTCGTTTCATACCAAAATAAATCGTTGTAGGCATATTTTTGCGACGTAATAGCAAAAATGCCGCAACACTTTGCTGTAAACAGGCGCTTTTCCATGGCAACAATCTATTTATTTTAGGAAACAGTTTTTGGCAACATTTTAGCCAATACAAATGGTCAAAGTCTTCATACAAAGTTTCGGCATGTTTATGCCCAAACAACCTGGCATATCTGTTAAACGGATATAACCAGGTAATGATTCTTGATACTATTAGGTAATAAACAATAAGCACAGTAACATGAGCTCGTGTTTTTCCCTTGCCCAATAAAACCAGAAAAAGACGGGCATATCTTATTTTCTTTATTTCAGCCAATTGTATTATCCGATTCTGCTTAAAAATTATGACAGCGAATGATTATAAATTCTTTATCTATGGACAGATTTTGATTAATTTATGTTGAACCATTTGTTGTATAAACGCTTTAATATCATTAAAGCAGGTATCGAAATCAACCTTATATATTTCCATAAGCCCAGAAACAAGTTGGCTCACCGTTTTTTTTGATTCCAGCAAATTCCATATTTTGTAACCTACGGAATTAACTACCAAATAATGACTTGTTTCTTCATCAAGCAGGATCAAATCCTCATCAACGCTGGAAAAAAACACCAAGTCATAGCGTTCTAATATTGTATTGGTTTTATATTCGAATTGATATTCGTGTTGTTGTAAATGGTTACTCATCGAGATTATCTCCAGTAAGTAATAATCAATACAGATCATTTAGGTAGTTGATAAAAAATGCTGTGCTTAAAGCTGGGACCAAATGCATATTAACGTCTTGAAAATTTCTTGATTGCGGACTAATAGGATGATTAGCAAATAAATCCAAAAGGTATTTTTTAGGATAAATTTCCCAAATGATTGGATTTTTTTCAGCAATATCTGTCAAAAGGACCTCCCAAACATGACCATACTTATTGAATTGATAGTACCAATCCGCTGCCTGTTCTCCACGATAGGGATTGTAGCGGATCTCAGCAGGCACAAGCCCTTCCAGAGCATCTCTCACCAACAAGCGTCTTTTTAATTTGGGTAATCGCCTGATTTCAAAATATTTGTTACCTCCATGATAAACCCATTCAGGAAGATCATAGCAAAACTGGACCAGATCCAGGTTACTTGTTGGGTCAATCACCTCTACCCCATACCACAAATAGATGGAACGCATATAGCTTCTTGTTTCCAACCTATTCTTACCTCTCAAGAGAGAATAGTGGGGCTCTAAAAAATTTTTTTTCATTTCATGGATATGGAGGCGATTTCTTTTCAGGTTTAGCGAGCCAGATTTTATAAATTGCTTGCCTAATTTCATATGGTATTTTAAAAAATGCCGCGTAAATTTTACACGCTGATTCAGATAGTTGCCCAATGTCACTCCCTTCCATGAAATAGAGCCATTCCCCTGCTCACCATTTAAAAGAATCCTGCAGTTTTTGGCTGCTGCCATTTCCAATCCCGCCAATATCCATTCCATATTGAATACCGCTTTGAATGGTTGATCCAAATAAGGATAAAAGAGTTGGAGTCTATCAAAAATACTCATGTCTTCAGAGCTTTGATAAACTATTGTTTCTATATTATCATAGTAACGGCATGCGCTTTGCACTCGATCTAATTCATGATATTTACATCCTGCCCGATGACTATCGCCCGACAAGTATTTGGGAATCGCGGTATATGCCAAAAGAGTTTTATTTTCTTTTGCAAGTTGCAATGCCGCAATCGAAGCAATGGATGAAGAGTCTAAACCACCGCTGTAATGGGCCATGATTTCTGCGCCAGTCCGGATACTTTGCCTGATACATTGCTGAATCTCATTTCTGAATGCACTATAGTAGTCTTCTCGCGATTGGCATTGTCCCGTCTGTTGTGTCTTATGAAGTTCCCAGTATTGTTGCTCTTGTAAATTTTGTTCGCTCACAATCATATAACTGGCAGCCGTCAGTTTTTTAACTGATTTCAGGCAAGTTTCCTGACCTATTTTCTGTTTTGCCGCAAGCTTATAGAAAGCGCCATGATTCACCGCTAAGGAGTCATGAAAAACCTTGAATGTATTGAATGTGTTGCTAAATATAAAGTATTTACCGGGTACAAAAAGATAGTAACAGCAACAAAAATTAAAATGATCAATGGCAATAAACAGCCGTTTTTTGTGTAAGTCATAAAATACAAGGAAAAAGTTCCCTGCTAAATAATTCACACATTTTTCACCCCATTTTAAATAGGCCCGGGTTGCCAGATATAAATCCGAATTTTTGGAGCTAACTCCTAACTGATTAGCCAAATTGGAATGATTAGTTAGATAAAGATCACCGTTGGCAATTACACCCGATTCCTTATCATGATATGGAGCTGTTTGTAAGGCACATTCGGGAGTAATAAAGCGCTGTGTACTCGCCGTAGCATAAAAATCATTATAATAAAGTTCGCTATGATCCGCTCTCCATACCGGGCTATTAAATTTGGCTCGTTCTAATAACTCTCGATCAAATGGTTGCCCGTCAAAACGCAGAACTCCATATAAAGCATTCATGCTATATCCTAAGATAAAAAATAACTACTAATGTTTGCGCTGCTTAATTTCCAACCAGCCAAAAATGTAACCACCGCAACAGCAAAACTAATAAATTCGTTGCTGGTAGTAGCAAGCTCCATTTCCACTCTAAGCTTTTCATTAAATGTAATAAAATTTGTTCGCCATCATACGTAATATTCTTCTTTTCGAGCGATATGTGCTTTTTGAATGGTAAATTAAAGAAATTAGGGCTTTTCTCGTTAAAGAGTTGGGCAGTAAACCTGCAATACTGCTTTCTGTAAACACACTTGGAAATATTCTCTCCGCACAATAAGTCGCCATTTGATACTCTGTCTGTATGGAAAGACTCTCAACCAATTCAACAACTCTTCTTCTCTCATCGATGCTGAGCAAGGTGGAATAACTGGCAAAATCATAAAGCCAGTGCAAAGATTCAAATCCATGATTAGCGCCATGCACAGCAACGTACAGATACTCATCAATTGGGGAAAGAGTATAAAATACATTTTTACCACCCATAAAAACCGGCACTTTATTGTTCCAATAAAACTCAAAAGGCTGATTGAATTTATCTTTCCATCTAAACAAACGCCAGTGGAGTTCGATTTTAATACCATATTTTTCAGCCACATACGAAACATCCTTTAGTACTCGATGTTTCTTTAGCTTATTAACGTCATGCAAGAAATTGTATTTATCTCGAATGATTCCATTTTCAAAAAACACTTCATCTGCCTGTTCCAAGTGCTGGGGAGAAATATATAAATCGATGTCGCATGACTGACGGAGCAAAGGGTCTCCAAACAATTTTTGCGAGAGTGGTAGTCCTTTCAGGTGAATAACTGGAATATTGTATTGCTGAAAAAGCTCATTAATTTTGATGGACAAAAATAACTTTCTAATGGCCCTGTCTCTATTTTCCTTTAAAACGAGCTTAAAGTTAGCGAGTTGAAAAGCTGGAATACCATAGTGCTCCCTTAAAAGGGGATACACCAAATTGGTCAGGCGCATTCTTTGCGCTGTCTTTAGGATTTCGGGTTGTGCAAATGAGGTCAAGGAGATTTCTTTTTTGTTTAAAATATCAATAAGCTTGCCATATTCCATTAACTATCCTAAAGGTGCTTGATTAGTGAGGGATCTGAAATAATATAAAAAAATACCTTTTACTTCACTACTTATAAAGGGCTTTTTCTTTTTAACCGCTCGTACTGCTTGAGAGGCCGCTATCGTCACCACTGTCGTTAGCCCCAGAGCCGTCAGTATTAGCGCTAACACTGTCTATTGGTATAGCGCAAACTTCAGGCAACTCCCAATCTAACTTATCCATCATCCACTCCTGTATTTCAGACTACTAGATGGTCGCCATTCTAAAATAATTTTCCAAGGCACGCAAATCCCAGAAAAAAATAACATTATGGCTATAACCAAAACAAGGAGGAATTTCTCTACTGTCATCTTTGATAACTATCAGGGATCATGGCATTTCATGCCTATGAGAAAATTTTTTGAACAAGTTTCAGTTATCCCTCATATAAGTTGATTATGAGGGATAGTAAGTAAAACTCTTTTTATTGAATTACCGGAAGTTGGGGTGCTGCGGTTCGCTTTGGCCCAGGAGTAGATTTTTGAGAGGTGTCCTTTGACGCATAGCTTTTTTGTTGCGGTTGAGATTGATTGCTAGCGGTCGTTTGTCCTCCAGTGGATGGCATGTTACTTTCTTGGTAAGAATACCCTCTTTCCTGAGGGCTTGCCCCATCAAAATAACATCCTGATACCCCTAAAGCAAAGAGTACAATGAGGCCATATCTCCATTTTATTGTTTTGTAATTTATCATAATTAAGCTTCCTGCATTCGTTAATTAAACAAAATATTAATTGAAATGAATTATTGTAACTATTTGAAACCACTTTGGATTTTTGCCATTTTTGTAAAACAGATAGAAATCCGTTTTTTGATCTCAATTAATAAGTAATATTGTCCTGTTTTTACAAAAATAACCAACGCCCACAATAAATATAATGTAAAAAAGGAGAAATAACCATAAAAACGAAATATCCCTGCATTAAAGGAGAATATCACAAATATAAACTGCCAAGATGATTTGCATTTCTTTCCAATAAGCGTGAGTTATGGATTAAGATAGGTCATTATCTTGTATCGTTAGGGCTGACGAAGCATTTATGCTGTCTCGAAGACTTGTATGGAATTTAATGTTTGGTACTAAGGCTTCGAGACGATGCTTGCGCATCTCCTCAGCCCAAACAGATACTGGATATCGACTGCTTCTTATGTGATCCTGATCTATAAACCACGTTAATAAGAGAAAATAACTTGATTGTAGAAACCACCATTTTGCTATTTTACCTTATCCGCTTATAATCAACTCATTTCACCATGACAAAGGACTACCATGATTTACCCTAACATCCTGGCCACTATAGGCCATACTCCCGTTGTAAAAATTAACAGGCTTGGAAAAGATCTGGAATGTGAGCTGTATGCCAAATGCGAATTTTTTAATCCTGGCGGCTCCGTAAAGGATCGTATTGGCTATGAAATGGTAGTAAAAGCAGAAAAGGAAGGGAGAATTAAACCGGGAGATACCTTAATCGAGCCTACTTCCGGGAACACCGGCATAGGTATAGCCCTGGCAGGCGCTGTATTAGGCTACAAAGTGATTATTACCATGCCAGAAAAAATGAGCCAGGAAAAGCAATCCGTGCTCGAACGCCTGGGAGCCATCATTTATCGAACGCCAACAGAAGCCGCGTATAATGATCCGGACAGTCATATTTCTCTGGCTAAAAAGTTACAAGCTGAAATCCCTAACTCCCATATCCTTGATCAATACGCGAACCCCAATAACCCCAATGCCCATTATTTTGGAACCGCTCAGGAAATTATTGACGACTTCGGAAAAGATTTGCATATGGTTGTTGCTGGCGTTGGGACTGGCGGAACAATTACAGGTATTGCCAAACGCCTTAAAGAATTTAACCCCGCCATCAAAATCATTGGAGCAGATCCCGAAGGCTCAATTCTCGGTGGCGGCACAGAAGTCAAATCTTATCATGTTGAAGGGATAGGTTATGATTTCTTCCCTGATGTGCTGGATAACACATTGATTGATGCCTACATAAAAACCAATGACGCGGATTCTTTCCGTACTGCCAGACGCCTCATTAAAGAAGAAGGACTGTTAATTGGCGGCTCATGTGGAGCAGCGATGTGGGCAGCATTGCAAGCGGCGAAATCCTTAAGCAAAGGACAAAAATGTCTGGTAATTTTACCCGACTCTATCCGTAATTACATGTCCAAATTTGCTAATGATGAATGGATGAAAGAAATGGGCTTTCTTTAATTAATGATGTCAAAATATCAAGTAGCTACTTCATCAAAAAAGAAAAAATTATTGACAATTCGCTCTGAAAAATGACGCAACTGTTCACGGGGTATGCAAATTTTTCTGTTTGAAGCCTATTTATTTGACTTGTCTTTCCCGCAAAGGGGGAAAGACAAAGGACTTAATATACCTTACTTACATACCCCGCGAACGGTTACAAAATGATTCGGATTGCCAATGCACTTTAACCAACAGACATGGATACTGAAGAAGGTCGATTTTCTAAATGATCAAACAATTGATCAACATCGACCTGACTGGTACTAATCCACCCAGCAAGCGCGGAAGCCAATAACTGATTGACTCCGTCCTTGTTTTCACCCGAATAATTAGGAATGACCGGCTTGTCAGAATCTTCTGATAACCTGGAAAAAAATTCTGTTGAGTCAACAAACAAGCCTTTTTCTAAAGGTAAAAACTTGATGTAAAGATTGATCATCCTCTGGGTTGTTATTTCGCCTAATTTAAGCATGGTTAGAAAGTTCTGATGCCATTGTTTATAGGTCTGTAATAATTTTTTATTATCGGACGCAATTAAATCAACCATATCAGCGATAGTGTCTTTCCCACTTGCATTGGAGCTTTCTACTGGTTTGGGGGGGCTTACTGCCAATTGCCCTACATAAACAAAATCAGCTTTATTTTTCACGGCAGGGAAATACCTGTTATTTTGCTGGACCTGAATGGTTATCCCGGGTTTTGCACTATTCGGATTATCCCCAACATACATTTCACGTTTCCTCAATTCCTTGCCATTTTCCACAACAGATAAAGTGATGTTGGTACCGATTACATGAGAAAGCGCTTTTAAAGCACTGGCCGGGAGAGGAGTGGATGGTTGACGTAACAATGATTTTGGCGTGTCGCGGTTGAATTCAGCAAAGATATCACGATAATTGAGAGGTTTTGCATAAATCTCATCTATAGCCAATTGACGTAATACATAAGCAAAACATTCGACAATTTCCGACTTCCGTGCCCCATTAATCAGCATACTCATGCGTTCGGAGGGGGTCAAATAAGGTTGGCTGGGAATGTATTTTGGAAAATGAAAGTAGAAACGCTCCAGTATTTTTTTCAAAGTATCATCATTAATGCGTGGAGATCTCTTAAAATAATCAATTAAAGCTACTGCAGCCGCGTGAAACTGCTCTCCGCCCACATTAATAAAGCTTTGCTGTACTTGCGAACAATTAGTTTCTGCTTTAAAGAACCTAGCTCTTGGCATAATGTTCTCCTATCCCAACTTATATCTTCATTCTAATCAATCCAGATTAAGGAAATATTAACAAAGTTTTTACAGTCTACTGAAACTTTTAACACGGGGCGTTTCTCTTAAGCACATCATTTTTAAACCACCGCTCATTTTCATGTAATGCGATTGAGCTTCGTTTATTTCTGCAAACTGACAACTCGTCTCAGTGGATTTTAATAATAAAGAAAGTATATGCCGAGTATATTACATTCCAGCATAAATAATGCCAACTTTATGAGGCACGACTATACTGTACCAATCGAGAATTTATGGAACTAATAACGAAAATTCAATGAGAATTTTAGGCAAAAATTGCCGTTTCCAAAATAAAGTTATGGATATAATATAATATGGAACATCATAATTCTAAATTCACGGCCAAAGAGGCAGGATGCATCAAAGGATATTGTTAGCTCTTTTGTATAAACTGATTATTTTGTTTTAGGCAAAGTGCAAATATAGAAACGTTTGCAACGCGGCAATAAAATGAAAAGGATAGATTATGCGAGAGATCTATTTGAAGATTCTCTGACTATGAATTTAGTAAGGAGAGAGGCATGGAGCATTATCAGGAAGATGACTTGGCTCGCATTAAAGAGTTGCTGAGACATACTGGAGAATTTATTGCCTATTTTGAGTTTGTCGAAGCGAAAATGATGGAATGGCGAGAGGAAATTGAGCAGCAGGCTGAACGAGTTCTATACATCACCCAATCACTACAAAATGAATTAACTTCAATGCAAAACCTTATTTCTCAATCAGGAGTAACCCATTTTAAAATAAGTGCTGAAAAGGCCCTGGCTCAAGGCGAAACGCATTTGCATTCTTTAGAAAGAACTTGCAATCAATTTACCCAAATCTTCCAACAACAACAAGACAAGCTCAATACCCTAACAGAAAACTGCATTGATAGGATCGAAAAGCATACTGGTCAAGCAACTCAAACACTTACTTTGCAACTATCTAAATATGATGTTCAACACTTTCATCGCATCGCTAACGAAAGCTGTGACCATGTCGACCGAGTTGCAAACGATGCCATAAACAAAAGCAATAAAATGCTTAATATGCTTCAATTCAAAGTAGGTCTTTTTGCCATGTTAATCACCGTACTCACTGCTTTCGTGATAGTCATTTACCTTAATGATGAAATGCCTTGGGAAATGCATCACCAAGCCATGAGCGAACGCCAGGCTGGTAAAGTTCTTCTTCAAGCATGGCCAAAATTAAGTCAAAAGGAAAAAGCAAAAATCTTGAATGAAGATGGTCTGAAACCAGGATAATACTGTGCTTGATTTCATATCGTCAAAAACGCTTTTTTTATGCCTCATTCTGTTTCTCATTCTTTTTTTGCTTTGTTTTGACAAGGCAAGAAAAGAATTGCGCATAAACCGATGGCAAAAAAAACTAAATTTAAAGAATCATGCTCAAATTTTTCATCTCCTGTACGATGACGTTAATGGCTTCATGATTTCCCAACAAGCAAGAAAGAATCGAGATGCAATTGAATATGTGTATGGTGAAATTGAGTTTTTACCGTTCACCGCTTTATTATCAATGGTCAATATTGATCACAATACTGTTTTTTATGATCTTGGCTCTGGAACTGGCAAGGCTGTTGTCGCCTGCGCTATGGTATATCCAGTCCATAAAAGTATAGGTATCGAATTGTTCCCTAACTTGCATCAATGTGCTTGCGAGCGTCTCCAGAAATTGGCGGCTATGGAAGGCTATACAGAGAGTAGCAAAAAAATCTCATTTATATTGGGTGATTTTCTAACCGTTGATTTATCTGAGGCGACCTTAATATTTATTAACTCAAGTACCTTATTCGGTGCAACCTGGGAGGCTCTTAACACCCGCCTCAATAGCCTGACACAACTATCAACCGTCATTACTACTAGCAAAACCTTATCATCCAGTCGTTTTAAATTAGTTGCTCGAGCTAAAATACAAATGAGTTGGGGTGTGGTTTTTGCATTTATTCATAAGAAAGAAAACTAATTTTTACTAACCAGCTTGAAAACATTGAATAATTTTTTACCCGAACTATACTTATAAAATCAAATGGGAAATTGTCAGCACCTGATGTGTCCTGGTAGCAGACATTAGACCAGTTGCTCAGCTCGTGGAGTTTATTTTAGTATAGGCCACCCGTGTTTCGAGATACAAAGCGAATAGAAGCATAGGCAGGCAAGCTAAAATAATAGAGGATGCAATCGGTCTATTAAATACGCGACAAAACGAGGTGAGTATATGATTAAATCCGAACTCATTGAACACATCGCTGCTCAAATGACGCATCTTACTGAAAAGCAAGTAGCCGATGGCATCAACAGAATACTTGAATTAATGAGTGAAGCACTTATCCATGGACAAAGAATAGAAATTCGTGGCTTTGGCAGTTTTTCTCTTCATTACCGACCACCGCGAAATGCTCATAATCCTAAAACGGGTGAAAAAGTAGTAACAGAGGCAAAATACAGTCCTCACTTTAAACCTGGAAAGGAATTACGAGAGCGGGTCAATTCATCGCGAGCCAAGTTCCCACTTTTGGATAAAGATTAAATTTTATTTTTTATCCTAAGTGCGTGGTAGTGTAACCCCGGTTTGTCCCTGGTACTTTCCGTTTCGATCACGATAAGAAACAGCACAAACTTCATTAGCCTCTAAAAACAGCATTTGAGCAACTCCCTCATAGGCGTAAATCTTGGCTGGCAAAGTAGTCGTATTGGAAAACTCGAGAGTAACATGCCCCTCCCATTCTGGTTCCAGAGGAGTAACATTCACTATAATCCCGCAACGAGCATAAGTGGATTTACCTAAGCATATCGTTAATATATTGCGGGGTATACGAAAATATTCGACAGTTCTTGCTAAGGCAAACGAGTTGGGGGGAATAATACAGACATCAGACTGAACATCTACAAAGCTATTTTCATCAAACGCCTTGGGATCAACAATCGCTGAATTAATATTCGTAAAAATCTTGAATTCATTTGAACAGCGAACATCATACCCATAACTGGAGACGCCATAAGAAATAATCCTACCATTTTGGTTTTCTCGCACTTGACCGGCCTGAAATGGAGAAATCATCCCATGCTCAAGGGCCATTTTCTCTATCCATCTGTCTGATTTGATTGACACGATATTCCTCTTTTCTTAAAAAGATAGATTTCTATCACAAAAGTCAATGAAACGAAAGTTTGTTTTGGGAAATTATACAGAATAAAATGATTGAAACTTCGATGAAAGTTCTCATTTTAAAAAAATACTGATACAACAACCTGACGCGGAATAAAAAATCTTATCGCCATGTTCTCATATCCAATGGCAGTACTCTATACACTTAGGTATATTTAGGAGTTATGCCACTGTTCAAGGTCTATTTTTTCTTACCAACCATGGAAGTTAATATATCACCTATCTCCATTGGCATAGGGAAAATTATCGTTGAATTGTTATTAACCGCTATAGTGGCTAAAGTTTGCAAATATCTTAGCTGCATTGCCTGGGGTTGCTGGGCGAGTACTTGAGAGGCTTGTAATAATTTTTCCGAAGCTTGCAGCTCTCCCTCCGCATGGATTACTTTCGCTCTCCTGTCTCTTTCCGCTTCAGCCTGTTTGGCTATTGCCCTTATCATACTTTCATCCAAATCCACCTTCTTGATTTCAACATTTGAAACCTTGATTCCCCAGCTCTCTGTCTGGGCATCAAGAATTTTTTGCACATCACTATTCAGTTGCTCACGTTCAGCCAACATATCATCCAAATCATGCTGACCCAATACTGACCGCAATGTGGTTTGCGCCAATTGGCTGGTTGCCTCAAAATAATTTTCAACCTGGATGATTGCGTTTTCAGGAACGACAACACGAAAATACACCACAGCATTGACGCGTACAGAAACGTTATCTCTCGAGATAACATCTTGACTGGGTACATCCATGACTATGGTTCGCAAATCAACTCGCACCACTTGTTGAATGACTGGGATAATGATTATCAATCCCGGACCTTTAACACGCCAAAACCGACCCAGCATAAAAACCACTCCACGTTCATACTCCCGAAATACCTTGAACATTGAAACCAGTAGCAAGGCTATCGCTACCAGTAATATAACCAGAAATGGTCCCATCTCATTCTCCTTAATCCTTTTTCATTCAACATGGAATAACCAACTAATAAACCGATTGATCTTCCTCTACTTCCAACAGCAGTCCTGATGCTCTAGTGACTTTAACGCTTTTATTTGCAGCGATTGGAGAGCGTGCATGGACATTCCAAATCTCTCCCTTAATTACAGCCTGGCCTTCCAGATTAATGTCTCCTAACGCCCTGCCTTTTGCACCCACCAACGTTTCCAGGCCATGTCTGATTTTTTGGTTTCGAGATTTAATTAACATCCCCAGAACCAAAACAAAAATCAATATATTCAGAACTGCCATAGCCCAAATTGCTGACCACGCTATCTGAAAAGCCAGGTGCTCCGTGTTCATCAGCATAATGGAACCCAAAATAAAAGAAACAGTTCCTCCTACACCTAACGCTCCAAAACTTGGGGTAAATGCCTCGGCTATGACAAATAAAATACCTAAAATAATCAAGCCCAAACCTGCATAATTTATAGGTAACAGCTGCAGCGCATACAGCGCAAAAAGCATTGAAACTGCGCCAACTACTCCAGGTAAAACATAACCTGGATTAACCAATTCAAAGAAAATTCCATAAATTCCAAGTAGCAATAATAAGTAAGCCACTGTAGGGTTGGTAATGACTGATAGAAAGCGGGTTCTCCAATCTGGATTGATTACTTGAATGTAAGGGCTTTCGGTATTAATAGTTATTGTCTTGTTATTTTGACTGACTTTTATTCCATGGATTTGAGACAATAAATCATCTCTATTTTTTGCAATATAATTGATCACTCCCTTGCTAAGGGCTTCATCCGCTGTTATGGATTTGCCGTCTGTCACTGCCTTCTCAGCAAAATCAGGATCGCGTCCTCTCAGTTGAGCAAGTGACCTTATTGTTGCTACAGCATCATGAGTTACCTTATTTTCCATGGTTGATTTTTTTTTCTCATCTTTTTCACCTTCACTGAATCCTGTGCCAAGGCTGACTGGACTTGCAGCCCCCATTTGAGTACCAGGCGCCATTGCCGCTAATGTACTTGCGTACATTAAATAAGTTCCAGCACTCGCAGCCCTTGCTCCAGTAGGACTGACATAAGAAACTATGGGAACATCAGAAAGTAAAAATAACTGAATGATATTTCGTGTTGAATCATATAAACCGCCTGGTGTATCGATTAGAATCACTATCAAATCAGCATCTTGAGCGCTTTTAATACCTCGTTCCAAATAATCTGCTGTCGCAGGGCCAATTGGTCCTTTTATATTCAACTCTACAATTTTTGCTGCAAATGAAGTATGCAATCCAATCAAAAGGAACAGGGTAAGGAATATAAAAATATAACTTGTTTGCATGAATTTACTGAATTTCATTTCGCACGTTACCGATGGCGGGGATTGTTTTGCTGCTGCAGAATCTGAATCTTCAAGAACTGACACAGATAGTCTGCCGCTGAATATTATTCCTTGCAGAGTTCTTGTCACCGCAGCCAATTTGCAAAAAAGATTATTGAGTTTGTGCAGTCCCTCTTGCCTGACGCAATCCCGATGCATTTTTACATCCCTTTAAGAGGTAGTTATAAAATAAAAGATAGCACAGGTTGAAAAAAACAAGGGGAGGGTGTCACATCAATTCAAGATCTTTACCTGTTATTGAGGCGAATTGAGTTGAGCAAGATACAGACCTGCCACCTGGCACGGGTAGATCTGTAAACACATCAGCTTGTAACCGATTAATTCGTTACAAGCTGATTATACCGAATGGTGATGATTTAGAAAAACACACCAATTTGTGCAGAAACAGTATCGGCAGATTTACCTGTGCCCAAAGTTGGAAGGTTGACCAATCCCGGAGGAGCTGCACCATTAGCAAACTGAGTAAGTCCATAATCAATATCATGCCTGTACTCAATACTCTCCACTGTGTCTTTCCAAATGGAAATGTTAAATACTCCAATGTAACGTCGCTTAGGCAGATTTAGTGCTAATGCTTCTTTTGTCCACTGATAACCAACTCCTATGGAAGCCGGTCTGTTGAAAGCCATAAAAGTCATACCCAGCTCTGCTTGCGCAGCCTGAGGTCTGGCGCCTTGGCCATTAAAACTCAAATCCTGGGGCCTAAAACTCTGTACAGCACCAACCCATTCCAAAGTCAGATTATAACGATCATAACCCACGTGGCCATGAACATCAGCGGCTTTTGTTTTACGGACGTTTTCATTACCGTTAGTTATGGAGCCAAAACCGCCAAATGTTGTCCCCACATTCGATCCAGTACTCTGCATACCGCCTGCATCAGCAACAGAGCTAATGAAGCCGCCCCCTATCTCGCCATTGATGTCATTATCAAACCCGAAAATATACCCCAGATTAACGCCGCCGACTCCTGAGCGACCTAATGTAGTATCGCTTCTGTAGCCATAAACAGCACCGAAAGGACCAGTGTCGCCCTGAGATTTATAACCGAAAATGACAGGCCTTGTCTTGGTTCTTGCCAAATTCATTGTGACAGGCGCACTAACCATTGCGCTGGAATAACGGCCGAATGGAACATAGACTTGCCCTGCAGTAAAATAAAGCGGGCTTTTATCCAGGTTACCAATGTTGACAAATCCCATATTCAAATTAAATGCCGAGTTATTAACCCGCGGGCCAATTGCAGGAGGGCTTTCATCATAGGCAATTGCAATATAAGCTTCGACATTTTCATTCAATGCAGCAGCAACGTCCAGTTCACTTGAGCCTAGCGTAATATCACCATCCGTATTAGTTGATCGAAATGGATTGTTAAATGTCGCAGCAGGTTCTGTTTTACCACTTAATGAAATAATTGGCATATTAGGGATAGGATAGCCTATTTTCTGGTAGGCTCTGTATAAGCGTCGTCGCTGCTGCAGTAAACGAACATCCCTATTAATACTGGAAATGTTTACTATATAATCAGAACCATCAAAAGCAGGCCGGTCTCCAAGGAATGGTGAGCTTACTACAGGAGTTCCTGCTATATAAGTAACCACTCGGTTATCGGCTATCAATGCTGTTGGATAAAAGCTTATTGACTCTGGATGGACATCAGGCGCATGGACTTCGACTTTAGATGAGTGATATTTTTCTTCTATTGCAGCCCCTGATTTAGCCGTCGGCTTATTCTGTGGTTCTACAGGTTTTGCGGCAGCCTGTTGCTCGTGCTTTTGCGGAGAGCTTTTATGATTTGCCAATTGTTTTTGTAATCGGTTGAGTTGGGCTTGTAAATCTTCTGCTTGATGCTGTAATCGTTGAATTTCACTTTTCAGTTGTTGATCTTGATCCGCATATAATGGCGATGACAAACAAGCGAGGGCCAAAATAATTTTTTTAAACTTCATGCGGGGTACTCCTGTTTATTATTTTTACATCCTAAACGGATAGCCACGGGATTATAGCGCGGCAATTATTCGCTGGCTATAGGATCACTCCGCTAAAATTTAAAATAAATTGATTTATTTGTATGCATTTACAGTTTATTGCCTATACATCAATAAATTAGGGATTTAGTTGGTTAGACTTAGAATGGATCACCATGATTATATTTTTTGTTAAAGAGTTTTTTTCAAGATTTTTCAGCTGTATTTTAAAGTAATGCGTTCGTCGATAACGAACGCATTTAAGTAAAGGACTTCGTTTAGGCATTACCAATATATTTTGCACCAATATATGGTCCATATAGTCCATAATCACTATTGGTTACTGGGTTTGCCATGTTTTGCAGGAATTGTGTATGTAGGGCATTAAAATAGTTCATTACCTGATAACCACCCTCAAGATTTAATACTCCTTGGGCCATATTGTAAGCATAATTTAATCCAAGCTTAGCTTCCAGGCTGGGGACTATTGTTCTTTTGTTTGCATAGATGGATCGCACTACTGCGCCAGAAGAGCCTGTAGGCAATGCAACATACCCGATGTTATATTTACCCTTACCATATAAGACTGAAGCAGCACCATTTGCCGTGACACTTAATGAATTAGTTAAGGCATAAGCATAATCGATTCCCAGGACAGGACCTACTCCTTTGTAATCAGTATTATCGAACAGGTTGACCCCACCTAACTGAGGAAACGCGCCAAAATAATAATTCGTATTATCGATTTCAATATTGGCGTACTGTAAACCGCCATAGAAGCGCATGTCCTTCACCAAGCCAAAATCAGCATGTTGCCCCATCACCAGGTTCACTTGCTCAAATCTGTTTTTATATATTGCGTTAAATAAACGAGGAAACGCTAATGTAGGTGGCAATACATCGATTCTCCCAATAAGGCCACTAGGATTTGCAAAATCACTGTAGTGAATCCATGTAAGAGTCGCATCATTGCCAGTATTAAAGTGATAAGAACCTTCTAATCGGTATCCCCAATCCCAACCCTGATCATCATCATATCTTGTGGGGGCTACGTGAACTTGTCTATAAGCCATATCGGCATCATAAACTGATTTTAGATAAAGTGCCTGCACACCTAAATCCCAACGTTTTGCTTCACAGGGAACAGTGACATTACCAGGCGTACAAACAGGTCCCATAGTTCCTGCCAATGTATAACCACTTGCAGCCAATCCCAATAGGGCTAAACTTGTCTTTTTCAACATATGGACTCCATTTCAAAAAAAAAAGCCCATCATTTTGGTGATGGGCTCAAAAAGAACTTAATTATTTAACAAATTACACATTACCAACATACTTCAAGCCAATGTAAGGACCAGAAGCTGCGAAATCAGTTTCAAATCCATTAAATACGCCAGTATTGTGCATAGCGTTGAAGTAGTTAAACCACATGTAACCAACGTCTAAAGTCAAATCGCCTTGAGCCATTGCGTAAGTGTAATCAGCACCAAGCTTAGCTTCTAACTCAGGAACGATGGCATTTTTAGATCCAGTTCTGAAGTTGATTCCATCGTGGAAATCGCTGGTACCAACCAGAATAGCAGCAGCGCCTTTAGCATAAACACCAAAGCCATTGCCAAATACATAGTTCATGTCTAAACCAGTGCGAGGACCAAAGCCATTGAACTTAGAGTTGAACCCGTTAAAGGCAAAGTTATTGAAATAACGGTTCACATCAGCTTCAATGCGAGCGTATTGAACACCGCCGTGGAAACGCATTTTCTTGTTAGCACTGAAATCTACGAATTGACCTAATTCAGCATTAACAGCATCCCACTTGTTGTTGTAGTTGTGCCAGTTAGCAAAATCAGCCCAGTGATCACTGTCATTATCAAAATGATACCAGTTCACATTGATGTCATTACCAGTATTGAAGTGATAAGAACCTTCTAATTTGAAGCCCCAATCCCATTCATGGTCAACATCATGCCAATGCTGCCAGCCACCAACTTGGGTGAAACCATTGTAGCCCCAATCAGCATCATAGATTGGTTGCAAATATAGTGCGGTGATACCAATATCCCATGCAGTTCTTTCGCAAGGAACAGTTACATTACCTGGGGTGCAAACTGGTCCCATAGTACCAGCGAACACTGCACTGCTTCCTAAAGCAAGAACAGCTACCGCTGTTTTTTTCAAATTTAACATGCTTATCTCCACTTTTTTTATTATTAATTTCCGTTCGTTACTAATTTAGCATATCAGCAACAGTACGCATTCTTCGCTCTAATCGAGAGCGTACCTGGATAAATTATCCAGCCGGACTTCTATAAAGTCAACAGTATTGCTGAAATTTCTTATCAACTTAACAAATTACACATTACCAACATACTTCAAGCCAATGTAAGGACCAGAAGCTGCGAAATCAGTTTCAAATCCATTAAATACGCCAGTATTGTGCATAGCGTTGAAGTAGTTAAACCACATGTAACCAACGTCTAAAGTCAAATCGCCTTGAGCCATTGCGTAAGTGTAATCAGCACCAAGCTTAGCTTCTAACTCAGGAACGATGGCATTTTTAGATCCAGTTCTGAAGTTGATTCCATCGTGGAAATCGCTGGTACCAACCAGAATAGCAGCAGCGCCTTTAGCATAAACACCAAAGCCATTGCCAAATACATAGTTCATGTCTAAACCAGTGCGAGGACCAAAGCCATTGAACTTAGAGTTGAACCCGTTAAAGGCAAAGTTATTGAAATAACGGTTCACATCAGCTTCAATGCGAGCGTATTGAACACCGCCGTGGAAACGCATTTTCTTGTTAGCACTGAAATCTACGAATTGACCTAATTCAGCATTAACAGCATCCCACTTGTTGTTGTAGTTGTGCCAGTTAGCAAAATCAGCCCAGTGATCACTGTCATTATCAAAATGATACCAGTTCACATTGATGTCATTACCAGTATTGAAGTGATAAGAACCTTCTAATTTGAAGCCCCAATCCCATTCATGGTCAACATCATGCCAATGCTGCCAGCCACCAACTTGGGTGAAACCATTGTAGCCCCAATCAGCATCATAGATTGGTTGCAAATATAGTGCGGTGATACCAATATCCCATGCAGTTCTTTCGCAAGGAACAGTTACATTACCTGGGGTGCAAACTGGCCCCATGGTTCCAGCAAACACTGCACCGCTTCCTAAGGCGAGTACTGCCACTGCTGTTTTTTTCAAACTAAACATGCCTTGTCTCCACTTGTTTATTATTGAGTTTCCATTTTATTGATAACTCACCATTTGGAGTTGTCAATAGCACGCATCGTCGCTTAGGTTCGAAGCATGCAACGATATGAGTATCTGCAGTGATTTTAAATAAGTCAAGAAAATTTATTAAAAATTCCAATATTTTCATGACGATATAACTAAATTTGAACATTATCTCTATTTTTTTAACACTATTGCCATGTCTCTTTCAAAAGAAATTTGCTGACCAAGAAGGGGGTTTTCGAGGATGAAGTGCCATCACGAAAAGATACTTTTTTTAATCATAAAATTTATTTTTTTATCAATGTCACAACAACGCGTCTGTTAGCAGCTCTCCCCTCGTCAGTATCATTCCTGGCTATCGGTTGCAGAGCTCCTACCCATGTTATTGATAGTTTTCTTTGAGGTACTCCAAGGCTAATCAAATAATTTTTCACAGACTCTGCTCGATATTGTGAAATGGCATTATTGTAACCTTTACGGCCGCTATCATCAGCATGACCAATAATCTTAATGACATCAATTTGTACATCTGCATCCACATATTGGGCAATCCGTCGTAATTGCGCTTTATCAGCATCAGACAATAACTTACTATCCACCCCAAAATGAAACACGCTTTCTTTTACATCCTCATAGTTGAAGGGCAACAGGCCACCAAGACAACGTTGATATTGCGAGTACACTTTTTGAAACCGAACAGGTGAGAGTGTAACCGTAGTGTGAAATCCTTCCTCTGATAAATAGCTAAAGCTTGCCTGATACCCTTGCGATAAAAACCTCAATAATTTTAAAGCGGGCTGCCGATTTAAAAATAGTCCATACTCCCCGGGTTTAATATAAGTTCGGGTTACCAAATAAGATTTGGTTAATAATGGTTTCCATACTGGGGGACTTGCTACAATTTGAGCAGGTAAGGCCCGTTGAACTTGATCCCATTTACGCAGAATGAAGTGAGGAGATTGGGTGGCGTATTGCTCAAAGTAGCCAATACCATAATTTGGAATCGTCAATGACAAACCACATCGAAGAGGATTGCCTGTCATACGCCAATTTTCTTCTCCCATAGGGCTTGCATATTGGATAGAGGGAGCAGCAAAGACGACAGTAGTAATGGATAAAGAACTCATCGCAATAATTTTTGCTGTCTTGCATATAAAATGATCTGAAATCATTTTTTGCTCATCCCAATTGCCTAATTCATGTTATTCTCTTTTATCGGCAATAATGCAGGAACCTTTATTATGCAAACTCTGATAATTAATCGCCCTGACGATTGGCATCTCCATCTCCGGGATGGAGAGTTTCTAACTCATACCGTCCAGGCGTCTGCCCAACATTTTGCCAGAGCGTTAGTGATGCCCAATCTCAAACCAGCGCTAACTAATTTAGCCGCAATTGAGAGTTATAGAAACAGAATCATTTCGGCCATTCCCAAACAAAACTCTTTTATTCCTTATATGACTTTTTATTTAAATGAGTCCGTTATACCAGAAGAATTACAGCAAGCCGCCTCTCTTTCTTATATAGTTGGAGCAAAACTTTATCCGGCTGGAGCGACGACAAATTCTGAAGAGGGTGCTAAATCTTTGAAAGCACTCTACCCCCTTTTTGAAACATTGCAAACGAGTAATTTAGTTTTGCAAATTCATGGCGAAGTCACTCATAGTGATATTTTCGAACGCGAAGCACTGTTTATTGATGAATACCTGAAACCCATTGCCAGACATTTCCCCAAATTAAGAATCGTTCTGGAGCACATATCAACCAAAGCTGCGGTGGATTATGTTTCAGAAGGACCTGCTAACCTTACAGCAACAATAACCCCTCACCATTTACTTTATAATCGCAATAAGCTACTCGCAGGGGGCATCAGACCTCATTATTATTGTTTGCCTATTTTAAAACACGAAAAAGACCAAAAGGCCTTACAACTTGCAGCAACGAGTGGAAATCCAAAATTTTTTGCCGGCACTGACAGTGCCCCTCATGCCATCAATGCCAAAGAAAATGCATGTGGATGCGCCGGTATTTATTCAGCTCCATTTGCGGTAGCGCTCTACACGCAGATCTTTGATGAACTTAACCAATTAAAAAAACTTAATGATTTTCTTAGTCGATTTGGTGCAGAGTTTTACCAACTCCCTATTAATCAACAGCAATTGGAACTCATTAAATCACCTCAAACTATCCCTAATTCAATCCCATTTGGATCAACTCAGGTTGTACCTATTGCTGCTGGAGACACTATAAACTGGAGTATTAATGGTTTCTCGCAATAATATTCTAAGTAGCACCATTAAAAATCGCTTTCGTGGCTTTTTACCTGTTGTTGTTGATGTAGAAACTGCGGGAATAGATCCTCAAAAAAATGCTCTCCTGGAAATGTGTATTGTTTTATTGGATATGGATGAGCAAGGCTTGTTAAAAAAGGAAAGTAGTTATTTTGAACATATTTTACCTTTCCCTGGTGCAGAACTGGATCAAAAATCACTGGCGTTCAACCAAATAGACCCGTACCAGCCTCTTCGTTTTGCAGTAGATGAACAAATTGCCCTTGAACGCTTATTCAAACCCATCAATGACTTGCTAAAAAAAACTCGTTGCCAAAGAGCTGTTTTAGTAGGACACAATGCCTGGTTTGATTTGTTATTCATCAAAGCGGCAATCAAAAGAACCGGGATAAAATCACCATTCCATGCCTTCACTTGCTTTGATACAGCAACATTAGCGGGTTTGATTTTTGGAGAAACCGTATTGGCCAAAGCAGTGCAAGCCGCTGGATTACATTTCGACAGCCAGGAAGCGCACTCTGCCATTTATGATGCCGAAAAAACAGCTGATTTGTTTTGCCTTATGATAAACAAGTGGCGAATGCTAAACATCTGATATTAGAAAAACATAAATAGCCTGGATTACCTAAAACTGTAATCCAGGAGTTTGATAGAAATTTTCTTGTGTTATGCTTCTCAATAAAACACAACAACAAAAAGACCCCATTTCCTTGTCTTATATTACAAAGACTCGGAATGCTCAGACAGGTATTCTGCAACACCTTTAGGAGACGCTTTCATACCAGCTTGTCCTTTTTGCCAGCCAGCAGGACACACTTCACCATTTTCTTCAAAGAATTGGACTGCATCTATGATACGAATAATCTCATCAATATTTCTTCCTATCGGCAAGTCATTGACGATTTGCGAACGAACCATACCATTGGTATCGATAACAAAAGCGCCTCGGAAAGCCACACCAGCAACTGGATGTTCTACACCATAGGATTGGCAAATACTATGAGTCATATCAGCTGCCAAAGTAAATCTCACTGGCCCTATTCCACCATTTTTCACAGGCGTATTCCTA
This sequence comes from Legionella sp. PATHC039, assembly GCF_026191275.1. Lineage (NCBI taxonomy): Bacteria > Pseudomonadati > Pseudomonadota > Gammaproteobacteria > Legionellales > Legionellaceae > Legionella > Legionella sp. PATHC039. Next base: position 2,678,941 of record NZ_JAPHOP010000001.1, on the reverse strand, counting down.
TACGCATTATGGGTAAAATGTGAATCAATAGATACGGCAACCACTTCAACATTACGTCTTTTGAACTCTTCGATACGATGATCAAGAGCAATTAACTCGGAAGGACATACAAAAGTAAAATCCAGGGGATAAAAGAAAACTAATCCGTATTTGCCTTTTAAATGTTCGTGTAAATTGAATTTATCAACAATTTCCCCATTGCCCATTACTGCAGCCACAGTAAAATCAGGTGCTTTACGCCCAACTAAGACACTCATTCTATTATCTCCATTAGCAGTGGGTGAGTAAATCCCACAATTGTTATTAAAATTATGCCGCTACTGCATCACGCAACATAGGCTCTAACTCTCCTTGCTGAAACATTTCGGCTATGATGTCAGATCCTCCAATTAATTCCCCTTTCACATAAAGTTGAGGAAAGGTAGGCCAGTCAGAAAATTGGGGTAAAACTTGACGAATATCAGGATTAGCAAGGATATCGACATAAGCAAAGTCTACTCCACAAGCCTCAATACACTGAACGGCACGAGCGGAAAACCCGCATTGCGGCATCTTTGGAGTGCCTTTCATGTACAGCATTATCGCATTTTCAGCAATTTGCTTTTTAATTTTTTCTAAAGTATCCACTATGCACCTTTTATAAAATAAAAAACCCAATTATGTCGAAAACCAAACAAGGTCGCAACTAATGATTCTATTGTGATAATCCTATCAATCTTTTTTTCTTATAGTGATATTTTACCCTACCTCAACGATCAATAAAATACCAATTTAGTACTAAATGTGCCAAAAATCCCCACCTTGACGAGAATTAAAATCCACTATTTTGTAAAAGATTATTATACCAGTAGAAATGTATCCATGGCCAAGACTATAAAAATATTGAATCGCTCAGTAATGGCACATTGAATATCACACTTATCCTGATAAACTAAAGACTTTTAATCCTGGAGATTGATATGACTTTTACCCTACCGCAATTACCTTATGCATTGGATGCATTGGCCCCTCATGTTTCCAAAGAAACCTTGGAATACCATTATGGTAAACACCATAACACTTACGTTACCAACTTAAATAAATTAATTCCCGGAACAGAATTTGAATCCATGACTCTGGAAGAGATCATCATGAAAGCTAAAGGCGGTATTTTTAACAATGCAGCTCAGGTTTGGAATCACACTTTTTATTGGCACAGCATGAGCCCTAATGGTGGAGGTGAGCCAAAAGGCAGGCTGGCAGAAGCCATTAATAAAAGCTTTGGCTCTTTTGCAGCATTCAAAGAACAATTTTCACAAACAGCTGCTACAACATTCGGTTCCGGATGGGCATGGCTAGTCCAAGATCAGTCGGGGGCTTTAAAAATTATCAGCACTAGCAATGCTGGAACACCAATGACTGAAGGATTAAATGCCTTATTAACTTGTGACGTATGGGAGCACGCCTATTACATCGATTATAGAAATAGGCGCCCGGATTATATTGAAGCCTTTTGGTCATTAGTTAATTGGGATTTTGCGAGCAGTAATCTGAAATAAAATAACAAGCTGGATTTGTTGCAATCCTTACCGGATAATTTTATGTTTATGGAGACATCATGAGTTTAATTACAAGTTACAGCCCAATGCCTGTAACCTTCACGCACGGAGAAGGCGTGTGGTTGTATGATGAGCAGGGGAAAAAATACCTCGATGGCTTAAGCGGGATAGCAGTTTGTGGATTAGGTCATGCGCACCCTGATGTCACCCGTACCATACAGGAGCAGGCGGCCAGGCTAATACATACTTCTAATGTCTTTCATATTAAAGAACAAGAATTATTGGCCGCCAAACTCACTTCGATGGCACGAATGGAGCAGGTTTTTTTTGCTAATTCTGGAGCAGAAGCTAATGAGGCTGCCATCAAACTTACTCGTCTGTTTGGTCATAAAAAAGGAATTGAAACGCCTTCTATTATTGTAATGGAAAAAGCATTTCATGGTCGCACTATGGCCACCTTAACTGCATCAGGCAGTCGTAAAGTTCAAGCTGGTTTTGAACCCTTGGTCCCTGGGTTTATTCGTGCTCCCTTCAATGATCTTGATGCCATTCATACTATTGCAGCCAACAGAGAGGATGTGGTTGCAGTTATGGTAGAACCGATTCAGGGCGAGGGGGGAATTTACCCCGCAGAGGAAGGTTATCTGCGTGCATTGGCTAACCTTTGCGAGCAGAATGACTGGATGTTAATTTTGGATGAAATACAAACAGGAAATGGCAGAACAGGTAAGCTTTATTCTTGTATGCATTACAACATACAACCTGACATTCTTACTACGGCAAAAGGACTTGGAAACGGTATGCCAATTGGGGCTTGTTTAATGAACAAGCGAGCTAAAGATTTATTTAAACCTGGAAATCATGGCTCGACTTTTGGTGGCAACCCTTTAGCTTGTGCAACGGCTTTGACTGTTCTGGAAGTCATTGAACGAGATAAGCTATGTGAACGCGTCACTAAAAATAGTGCTTTGTTAATGGATAAATTAATTAGCAACCTGGGAGAGCATCCCCATGTAAAAGCTATACGTGGTAAAGGTTATATGATAGGAATAGAGTTGGACAGGCCTGCAAATGAAATGCGCGTCCTGGGCTTGGAAAACCAAGTCTTGTTCAATATTACAGCTGAAACAGTAGTAAGATTATTACCTCCACTTATTATCAGTGAAGATGAAATTGACGAATTGGTCAATCGAATAACTCGTACTGTTAACCAGTTCACCAATCAGTAGTGAGAAGACAACTTTCTCTCAGTTGAATAGAAATTGTTTTCTTCCTGGCTGTCTCGCAGTATGCTCCCTGGATTATCCGGGAGCATGTGTGTGAATTACATCAAAACACAAAGCTTTGCCCCTTGGCAACAAAACCTAAGAAACCATCCTTTTTAGCATTAGGCAATTTCCCTGGATTATAATGATATAGCCACATTTTTTTCTTTAAATGAGAGGGAAGTTTAACGAGCTCTGAGTAGTGCGCGTGCACCCCGCTTTTAGATTCTGTAGTTTCACAATCATGAAAGATAATATCTGATTCTTCATAGAAGGAGACTAACTGTACCGGACAACTTTGTGTGTCTGATGTAAAAAGGATGCGTGATTTATTATAGCTAAATATCAAACCAAAACTGGGCATCAATTCATATTCGCTATAGTAATGGACTGTTTGTACCAATTTAAACTTTATTGATTGCCAAACAAAACCTTCATATTGTTTTACCGCCTTAACATCAAAAAAAGCGCTAAGATTTGCTCTCTCATGAGGTAAAGTGCTTAACCCGCCGGATAAGCTTTTATCCCATAATTCGTTAATAATTTTATCTGAAGCGATTAAACAAGGTTTCTGCGAGAGATTAGGATCAAAATAGGTTATTAGAGCGAACCATTCCAATCCGCCACAATGATCATAATGCAAGTGGCTAATATAAATATTTTTTATATCTTTATAACTCAATCCTTGATCTCGTAATGAGTATTTGATATCTGTTCCTGCATCAATTAATAAAGTATCTTTTTCTAGCTCTAAAAGCACATTGGATTGATAATTTTCTGGCCCAATAACAAAGGATGATCCGGAACCTAAAAAAGTAATTTTTAGAGTCATTCTACCCCCTGCCGTCACTCACTAAAATGTCCCGACCTTAAACCTGTTATCTTTAAGGTGCTAATCCTTGCTAGATGATAAAATCGAACTGTTAATTTAAGACTATGTGATGATTATTGAATTGTCAAAAACAGGCAGGAGTATTGTCAAAATGATTACATTCTATTTTTTAAGTCATTTAAATACTGATTAATGTTTATTGCCTGATTAGTAAAGAGCCATTTAACCCCTCTATTTAATTCTCTATACAGACTGTTTTTGGAATCAACAAATCCCACGCCAAAATGTTGATTGGCATCTTGTAAATATTGTAATGCCCTATTAGTCAATAATAAATAATTACCCAGTACGCCTCCATACCCCTCCTTGATGCTTAATTCACAAAATTTCTTAACGTTATTATGCACTGCAACAAGCAATAAAGATTGTCTAGGAAAAGAACACAATTTTTTGAGGGTAGTTTCCTGCAAAGTCAATAAATGAAAATCTTTACATGGCGTTAAATGTTGCAGGGTTCGCACTAATATCTCTTCTTCCTCAATAGCTGTTTTTAATTCAATAAATAAATGCATGTAATTCCCATACTGACTCACTACTTCAGAGAGCGACGGGATTCTGCACTCCAATGCCCGTAACTCACTAAAATTCAGTTCAGCAATAGCAATGTCCTTGTTCCATAATCGATTTAAGGTAGGATCATGATTAACAACGAAGACCTTGTCCTTAGTGAGGTGTACATCCAGTTCAATTCCCCAACATCCGGCCTCTTTTGCGATCTGAAATGCTTCCAGGGTGTTTTCTATTATCCCCCTTACATTATTATGAGCTCCTCTATGAGCAATTACTAACGCACTATTGATATTTTCGGACTCAGGTGTTTGCCTGGGAATTACAGCGAAATACCCATCAATTATTTTTTCTATGCATTTGAGTAACAAAACCAATTATCCTAATAGCCCAATTTTAATCATTTTATGCCGGCATAAAATAAAAGGCAAAATACGCTATTAGCACAAAATCACAAAAATCGACTAAACTAGAAACTATGTGAGAATTACAATACAACAATAAATTAGCATTTATAAAATTTGTAAATAACTTCCATCTTAAAATCAATGAGTTGAATTGAAGTTATTTAGAAATCCTGATTTAAATTTCTTGGCTACAAATATTCACAAGGAGTGTTCTAATGGCAATCAAATTAACAAAAAGGGGAATGGACTTACTAAGAGACCCCATACTAAATAAAGGCACCGCATTTAGCCTACAGGAAAGAGATGAATTTGCCTTGCATGGTTTAATACCAACAGCAGTGGAAACCCTTGAACAACAAGTAATTCGCTGCCTTGACGCTTATAGTGCCAAAGAAGACCCCTTGGAGAAACACATTTACTTACGTGCCTTGCAAGACCGGAATGAAGTACTTTTTTATCGTCTTATAATCGATAATCTGGTTGATATTTTGCCCATTATATACACACCAGTTGTTGGCCAAGCCTGTGAAATGTTTTCCCACATTTATCGGCAACCAAGAGGAGTATTTCTAAGTTATTCCGAGAGAGACAAACTGGACAGCATCATACAAAACATTGCGTCGACTCGTTCAATCAAAGTGATTGTTGTCACGGATGGCGAACGGATCTTGGGGTTGGGAGATCAAGGAGCAGGTGGATTGGGAATTCCTATAGGCAAATTGTCTCTTTACACCAGTTGCGGTGGTATACATCCGTCTAACACTTTACCTATTATTCTGGATGTAGGAACCAATAATAAGGAGCGTCTGGACGATCCGGAATATATTGGGTGGAGGCACACTCGGATTTCAGGTAAAGAGTATGATGATTTTGTTGATCAATTTGTGCAAAGTATAAAACGCCATATGCCTCATGTGCTATTACAATTCGAAGATTTTGCACAACAACATGCCTATCCTTTATTGGAGCGATATAAAAATCAACTTTGTACTTTTAATGATGATATTCAAGGAACTGCTTCCGTTGCTGTAGCCGCCATACTAGCGGCAACTCGTGTTACTAATACTCCTTTAAAAGAACATCGAGTTGCTTTATTAGGCGCAGGATCAGCGGGTTGTGGGATCAGTGAGCAGCTGGTGCATGCTATGATGAACCAGGGGCTTTCTGAAGAAGAAGCCAGATCACGTTTTTATTTAGTTGACAGGTATGGACTTTTACATGATGAGATGACAGATCTATTGCCATTTCAAAAAGGATTTGTCCGCTCTTCTACTCGTCTCCAAAATTGGAAATTAGAAAAACAAGGAGAAATCACCTTAACAGACGTTATTAACAATGCCCAACCGACTATACTCCTGGGTGTGTCTGGCCAACCTAACCAATTCAACGAAGCAATGATCAAGACCATGCTAAGCTATTGTGAACGCCCCATAATTTTTCCTTTATCAAATCCTACGTCTCGAGCAGAAGCAATCCCGCAAGATCTGTTAAATTGGACAGCTGGTAAAGCTTTAATTGCAACGGGCAGTCCCTTTGAGGCAGTTGCAATTAATGGTCATAAAATTGAGATAGCTCAATGCAATAATTCTTACATTTTCCCGGGAGTTGGTCTTGGAGTAGTTGCAGGACAAGCCAAAAGAGTGACTGATTTAATGATGATGGCAGCAGCAGTTGCATTAAGTGAATTAGCACCTGCAATTAAAACCGGAGAAGGACGTTTACTCCCAGAATTAAATTCCATTAGAAAAGTCAGTCAACATATAGCGAGAGCAGTAATTTTACAAGGTATAAAAGAAGGCCATATAGAACCAATGAACGATAATGAAATCGATGATTCTATAAAAAGAACGATGTGGACTCCACAATATGAACCATATGTTCTATAATAAACCGATGTAGAAATTGCTGGAATTTAAGTTTTAATTTTTTAGAAAGACTAATATTTATTAGTTTATCGCAATAGAATTTACAGTATAGGGTTGAGGTAAAATCAGGTTATTGATCCTGCCTGATTCCCTCCAGTTTATTTATGGAAGCTTATTCTTATTTAAATTGAGCTTAAAAACAGATAGAAAGACCCTGAAACATAACTATTTTTTATCGAGCCCCTTATATGTCCATAATTACTACCAATCTCAATCGGGCAATTCATGATTTGCAGCAAGGAAAACCAGTAGCTATACCAACTGAAACGGTTTACGGATTGGCAGCACCAATAAACAATAATGCTGCCATCAGAGCTGTGTTTGAAATGAAAAGCAGGCCTTTAAATCATCCTCTGATTGTTCATATTGCTTCCAATTGGGATCTGCATGACCTCGTGGAAGAGGTACCTGAGTATGCGCATCAATTAGCTGGCAAGTTTTGGCCTGGACCATTGACCCTGGTATTCCATTGTAAAAAAGATCAAATCAATCCGCTCATTACCGGTGGTCAATCTACTGTAGCGATAAGGTGCCCGGATCACCCCTTGACACAAAAATTGTTACAAAAATTAAATATTCCTGTGGTGGCACCCTCTGCCAATCCTTTTGGAAAAATTAGTCCGACCACCGCTTTGCACGTTAAACAATCATTTAATGATGTCGAATTAACTATATTAGACGGAGGACGCTGTCGTGTGGGAATTGAATCAACCATTGTAGATGCTACCAATCCTGATTCTTATCAAATTTTACGCCATGGGATAATAGATGAAAAAACTATTGCTGAAACGATTGCCATAGGTTGCTCGACTCAAAAAAATGATATTCGTGTCCCTGGTAAATTGGATAGCCATTATCAACCACAAAAAACTTTATATTATTTTGATCAATATGAAACTCTTTCCGAATTTTGTCAAAAACGCAAAGGGACTGTTTATGTCATAGCGAATAGACAACCCCCTGGTGTCGAGACTAATCTCTTTCATCCATTGGGAATGCATCCTGAAAAATCGGCCTATGATTTGTATTATCAACTAAGATTAGCTGATACATCCGATGCCATTTGTATCGCTATCGAGCTACCACCCAATACGAGTGAATGGCAGGGAGTACGAGAAAGAATATTAAAAGCCGGGTTCCCCTATTCGCAGCAATAAATGTCGAGTAATTTATACTTTTTTGATTTCGCGCAATAGTATATTGACAGAACACTATAATTTGCGTAACTTAAGGCCCTATGCCGAGGTGGTGGAATTGGTAGACACGCTAGCTTCAGGTGCTAGTGGGGGCAACCCCGTGGAGGTTCGAGTCCTCTTCTCGGTACCATCAATTAAGTAATCATTGCCATTGGTTTACCCAACTGAATCTTGCTACCAGCAAGTAAATCTTTACCCCACTGCATTTTTTCTCCATTTGCAAACAATAGAACGACCGTAGATCCCAGTTTAAAGTACCCCATTTCACTTCCCTGAGATAAAATCTTTACTGGAGACTGTTCACTATAATCAAAACGCTCTAATGTTTTTGCTCTTTTGACATCACCATGCCAACTGGTTCCAATTGCACCTACAATAGTAGCTCCAACCATCACCATCACCATTGGGCCAATTTTCGTTTTAAAAAAAATGGCAAGCCTTTCATTTCGTGCGAACAATTTAGGAATAACGCGTGTAGTTGCTGGTTGAACGGAAAACAAAGCACCTGGAATATAAGTCATTGAAACGAGCTCTGCATCTATTGGCATATGAACCCTGTGGTAATCTTTTGGCGATAAGTATAGCGTTACAAATTGTCCCTGCACAAATTGTTCGGCCAATTGCCCATCACAGGCCAAAAGCTCTTGTACAGAATAATATTTGCCTTTAGCCTGCAATAACTGTCCTCGTTCAATCTTGCCTATTTCGCTGATACAACCATCTACTGGACAAATCACATCTGACTGAGAAAGAGGACGGCATTCCGGCTTTAAATGACGAATAAAGAAATCATTAAAACAGTCGTAAGACTTAGGATCTTCAATAAGTGCCTCACTCATATCGACATCAAACTTACGAATAAAGTTTCGAATTAGGAAATTCTTGAGACGAGGGTTCCTAACGTCAGCAAAATACCCTGCTAAAGCAGTGATACCGTGTTTCGGAATAAGGTATTGGGGTAGTGTCTTCAGTACATCACGAAACATACTTTTTACTCAAAACTGAAAAAAGAGAATAATAACCTAAAGCTTATTGTATTGTCACAATAAGACGAGTAAATCTCCATGCCAGAGAAAATTTAAACCACCAAGCTCGTAATATTTGAATTCAAAGTAGTTTCTTGCCTATGAGATATAGGTTCTGCGTAATTTTTGACCTCTTTAAAATAATCAGCCCTGTGTTCTTTGGTATTGTAGCAATTAATTAGCCTGAATCCTGGTATCTTTAATTTTTCTTTGTTTTTGTTTATGTCTTTTTGTATAGCCGCAATGATTTTATCAAATAAAACATCATTCAGAGAGGAGGAGTCTTTCCCGTTTAAAAAGGTCATAGCAATAGTTTTTGCTTGCGAGAATTTTGTACAATAACCTTCCACCTCCGATCTCCTTGAAGTGGACCACCATAATTTACCTTCGTAATCTTTTAATGCAGACTCAAGCAACCCCTTAAACTTAGTCGCAGGGAGCTCATCAATCCACTCATACATTGTTTTGAAAAATAGAGACTTACCCTCCACATTGTATAAATGAATAAAACGCCTGTCATGTTTGGCGAAATCTACAGCTGCTTTGGTAAAAATTTCCAAATCCTTATCAAAACTACCTTCTTTAACTGCATTACGAATGCTCAACAAAGGATAAGTTTGTAGCATATAAGGCGTGAGGTGTTGAATAAGCAAAGTATTTAAAGCACCTGTATCACCCTCCCCTGCGCTTAAAATATAAGCCAATCTGTTTTCACCACTTTCATTTACGCTAGCTTGTAAATATTCTTTAACAGGTTGTGCTCTATGACGCTTTGATAATAGTTCTATAGTTGGGGCATAATATTTATCAATTATTTCAGAGATATGATGGGATAAGTCTTCAGGTCTTAAGTTCTTAGCCCAAAGGAATAAAGAATCATTAAACTGCCTAATGACATCTTCATGCGTATGCGGCAATATTTCTTTAGGAGTTGTGGCTACAGTTGCTTCCTTCATCTGCTCATCTGTTGTCGTTAAATGCAATTGGAAATTGGCCCGCTCTGTGTATTGCTTTAACCCAACGGCTATGCGATTAAATTCACCGGCAAGAGTGCTTGTATGTGCCAAACTTTGACGAATTTTCAGGTTATAATTCGTATACAACTGTACCAATTGCTCGGAGAATTCAAGATTGTCCTCCTCCGTTAAATCCTTTCGGTCTTTCTGATAATAAGCCTTAGCTACTGCATGAAATTGAGTTGTAAATTCAACAAGCAATATTAATGCTGTTCTTAGTTTGCTGTCTTTATCTACACTAATTAATGGGGTAATTTTCTCGAGTGATAACTCAGGCATGGTGCCAAACAACTCCCAGGCATTGGTTAAAGTGTCATCAGTTGGCTTTTTGCCTTCTACTTCATCCAGAACAACGTGAAATGTAGACACTTGCTGCAATAGTTTATTAGTCAGGCTATAGGAGTCATGCAACAGATCTCTGAATGTAGGTGCATAAGCATCTCGCCACACCTGATGATATCTTCTTCGCAACTCATCTTCATCAAATTTGATGCTGCTGTCGTCCTTGCTAAAAATCGTAATATTTTGAGTCCTTGCCCATTCGACTATGTCTTTATAGAAAGAGGGTTTGTGATAGAGCGCTGAATTCGTTGCAGGCAAAGGAACTCCGTACCCATTATTTTCACACCCCATATAAAAAACCACTACTCGATACAAATTATCATAATGCATTTGATATAAATTCATTATGAAATCGACGAATGGTTTTATATTGGTGCTTTCATTGCATAAATGAGGAAATGTTTTCTCGTACTGACTGCGCAGGGCGACATCCGTTTCATCCAGAGAAGTGTAGTTTAGCGTCATCTCACCAAAAAGCTCGGTCAAACGTTTTCTTATCATCTCCGGCTGATAAGTTAACAATATTTTCAACGCGGCAGCAAATTTTTGCTCCTGAGCCACTGGCTCATGAGCGAGTTGCTCAAATTGACCAGGATCCGGGTACGTCTTTTCAAGAATTAAATTAACCAGCTTATCTTGAACAGGCAAAACCGTTGGCAAAGTTTCCTGCCCCGGATTTTTATATGTTGGCCAATGAAAAGGCTTTGAGTTTTTGACATTAGGAAATCCTTCCCAATCGCGCACGGTCAAATTAACCCTTGTTTTAGGTATACCTACACCTGGCCTGGGCTCTTTCATGTAGATGGTAAACCAATAAAAAAACATATCAAAATCAATGTCCCCGGCCAAACTCAGATTATGCGGGTGACCATCATCATCATCAAGAAACCACCTTCCCAGAAGGATTTCCATGAAACTTTTTTCAATTAAGGTTCTTGTGCTGGGAATCACCTGTTCTTTGGCGGAAGACTCCTGAGGCACTGACTCTTTATGGAAATTAAACCCTTTAAATCCGTCAACACTGATAGATAAAGTACCTACCAGCCTCTCTTCATCATCAAATACAAGACGTTCTTCTGCCGATCTTCTTCCCTGAAAAATTCTTTTAAATAAAGAGACAGCGACACTTATTTTCGCTAAAAGTTCCGGATAATGATTTTTAGGATCCAGTTTTTTATAAAAGGCATTTTTAATAACGCCATTTTCAATAAAACTGACCTTGTATGTTTGATGAGAGCTATCCGAAACCGCAGTCCCCGCTGTTAAAAACTGCAGTTGGCTCTCTTTCAGTGCTTTTTTGGGCAAACCCATATATCAAATCCTTTAAATCAGATCAATCCATCCTATGCCCCATATTAATCAGAAATAGTCAAGAAGTTCAAGTATAATTTTCATACAAAATAACACTTGACTAGAAACAAACTAGACATCTGGCACACATAATGAGTTATAAAAAAAAATTTGCTTGTTTATTTATCATGATGACAATCATGAAATAATTAGTTTAATTAAACATTCAGGGTTGTCTTATATTGCCCAAAGCGATAAGGGTTTGTTGACAAAAGCCTTATGATTAGGGCGAAATTGTAATTAACTCCGGAGAATCAATAGTAGTTAATACCTCTTTATTTAAGGCTCTTATGACTTCTCCAGATGGACTTTGGTTAAAAAACCAATAATTGCCAGTGGCACTTTCTTTTAAATCGTTAGCAAAACCCAAGGTCAGTGTCGTAATAATAATATTAGCTATAACGACTAAAACTTTATGTATTATTGACTTTATTTCAGGATCAACAATACTCAATATTTCCTTTTCCGCACTTTTCATTTTAATGTGCAGATCAACACCTGATTTTGTTATGCCATCATAGGCAATGCTGTAGAGCGTTTGCCGGTATTTTTCATCAGCACGCTGCCAATTTCCAACTTTATCTTTATCAAGAGATGATTTTCGTAATCTTTCATGTATATCCTTGCATTTTTCTTCTACCCGCATAATGACATGCCTGAAACGGCTGGAGTTGATATTGTTTTCTTCGCCTGTAAATGCAATGATCTCTTTCTTAAATCCTAAATCTTGCATCTGCTGGACACAAATAAATCGTTCGCGCAACGCTCGTGCCAAAACTAATAAATTGCTGTCTTTAATTTGTAAAAGCGCCTTTCCCTGAGTAACAACCCCTTTTTGAGCTCCTGTATATAAAAGTTCAATTAAAGCTTTTCTATGAGAGAGCGATTCGATTTTAGCGAGCCCTGGCAAAAACAAGCGAAGCAATTGCCCTGTTTTGTTATTTTTTAGTACCAAACGATAAGCATAATCATTGGCAATTCCCGCTTCTTTCAAAACTTTAAAAGATTTCCCTAAAGCATCCAGATCATCCAAATTTAATTGGGATAAATCGGATTTACGCAAATTGTAGGTTTTAAATTGTTCAGAGTAATGATATAAAATAGATTCCTGTTGATGTTTTTTGGGATCCAGAGCCAGTTTTTTTAGCTGTTTTATAGAAATGGTTTTGGTTTTATCTAATGCTATCAATGTTTCGGCCAGCATTGGGTAATGGCTGGTAGCATTAACAATGTCTTGTATTTCTTTGATCGATAAACTCCCCTTGACCCAAAATATAAGACATAGTTTTCTGCAATGATCATTTGCTAAAGTATTAATGAATTTTAGTTGCTCTCTCTTTTCCTGATGGGCTAATAATTCAGGGATATCTTGAGTTAAACCAAAATCAACAAGGACATGAAGCGAACGATAATACGCTTCGTCAAATAAGAGCTCTTTAATCTCACTTAAAGTGAAATTTTTCTTAATTAGAAAAGGAATTAACTTGATTTGGATGTCATCCCACATCAATGCGCTTAATTGCTTTATTAACTCATGCTCTTGCAATAAAGAACGATTTTCTTCCAAAGTATTTTCTTCATAAAATACAATAATCATTTGCAAAATACTTTTATACAGAGTTTCCTCAGAGTTAAAAGGAACCGCTTCAAGCTCCTTTTTTAATCTGCTTTCTTCCGACAATAAATCGTTTTCCATGGCGGAAGTCAAACGAAGCTTGTATTGTTTTACCAACTCCTGGGCTGTAATACTCATTGGAAGTTAACCTCTTGTTCATTTACTAATTAACCCTATTTCATGGACATAGGGTAATAAAGATTATTTTTTGGATCAAAATTTGCTTATTTTGAACGATACATAAATAGTATCAAAACTACAAAATGTAAATATTATAACCAATTTTGCAACAAATGGGGATTTTTTTTTAAAATAAATTGAGTTTTATTCGCTCTCTGTTTTTGAGGAATAACCTCCTTAACCTAGAGAAATCTTGACTCGGATGTGGCTGAGCCCTTGCTACCTATCCTCTAGTGGTTCCAAGCCAGACCTTATTAAATCTCTTGCAAACCTGATAATTTGGTTTTAGGCAAAGCGCAAACGCTTTGAGAATTGAAGTGTTTTTTTTCACTATTGGAATAGCAAGACAAATGATAAGCCAAATGACTTTATTTCCCTTATCTATATGAATAACCTTTTTAATGTTTAAATTTAACCGGTTCAGCTACCTTTCCAAGAAACTTTTGTTCTATATCATTCGGGCTCAATTTTCCCTCAGTAGAATTAATATCCTGTTCAATTCCGGTAATATTCATACCTGTTAAAGTTTCTTTGGCGCCATCTTTGGAATAAAAAATGACTTGATAACCCCAAACCGGAACCTCTTTGTAGGTTATTTGATAAAGAGCATGCCTGTTTGCCTGGTTAGAATTATTTTGTAACTCCAGTTTATAATCACTTTGCAGATTTTTCATAGTTTGCAATAATCCTTGTTTCTTAAAAGGATGTACTTGCACAAATTGGGGTAATGCTTTCGTTGACTCACCCCATACGATTGCTTGGTTTGCAGCATTTACAGATGAAATAGCTGTTGAAATGACAAATAATGAAACAATCCGTTTTTTCATAATATCATCCTGATTTTTTGTGGAAACTTCATGCTGCTACAAATTCGAGAAAAAACAATCAGAAGACACAAATTACGACATAATTTTATTTTTTTATATCTAGAATGACAATTTATACTCAACTTCTTATCACAAACGATTCCCTCAGACTCTGCTAATGTCCGCTTAATTCAGACTGATAATTTAGCAAGACAATAAATTATTTTCCATTATAATAAGAAAATGTACTGAGACAGACATTGGTTTCACTATGAATTTCAATATTATTGGCGCTGGGCGTCTGGGTAAGAATTTAGGCATTGCAATGTCTGTTCATCAGATTGCCTCTTTAAATTCTATTTGTAACTCAAATTTAGCAAGTGCCAGGATAGCCTGCAATGAAATCGGATTTGGCAATGCGGTTGGTAAAATATCTGATCTTTCTGAAGCAGATATTACGTGGATAACCTGTAGGGACGACTCCATTTTGGATGTAGTATCGATATTGGACAATATTGAGATATTAAAAAAAGGCAGCTTGGTAATCCACTGCAGCGGGGCTCTTAATTCAAGTGTACTTCTTCCTCTGAAAAAACAGGGTTGTCATATTGCAAGCGTGCATCCTTTGAAAGCATTCCGCACTAATTCTTTAGATTCCAATGCGTTTAAGCAAGTCCATTGCGTGATAGAGGGAGATTATGAGGCATGTCGTTGGCTTAGGTTTGCTTTTGAGAAGCTGGAAGCCAGCATTATCGCAATTCAACCTGAAATGAAGGTCATTTATCATACTGCGGCAACGATTGCTTCTAATTATTTAGTGACTTTAGCTTCATATAGCGAAGAGTTACTTTTAAAAGCGGGAATACAGCAAGCACAATCAAGAAAAATGATATGTGATCTGATGTACAGCAATATCCTTAACTTGAATCAGGTAGATAGTGCAAAAAGTGCTTTAACCGGACCTTTGACTAGAGGAGATATGCAAACCATTTCCTTGCATCTCGAAGCGATAGATAATAGCGAAATCAAGAGACTATATAAAAGCATGGCGCTAGCTACCCTGCCTTTGTTAGATTTATCATTAGATAGAAAAGAAACCTTAAGAAAAACTCTTGAGAAAGAATAACGTTGCAGTTATTGAATAATAAGCCAGCTCTGTGCATTATTCTGTTTGATTTCAAATCATCACATAAAGGTGTTTCACGGGAAACATACAGTCCCTCACGGCCATGTTACTCAGATTGAGTAACATGCAATTGAGAAACATTTTGTAAACCTCTTGGCAACCGGTTTCCTCTCCTGCCCCTTTCACCCTTATAGTGAGTCAAATCCTCACCTTTCAGAGTAAAATGCCGCTTACCGGCATGAACCGTCAGCGAATCATTCGTTGTTAAAACTTGCATATCAACTATATACTCTTCTCGTGAGACCGCTTTAGCGACAGGGATACTGATCAATTTATTCCCCTTTCCTCGAGATAATTCGGGCAACTCCTCAAGAGAAAAAATCAGTAAACGCCCTACATTAGTCGCACAAGCAACAAATAATTTCTCTCGATTTGGTATTAGCCTTGGCGACAATATGTGACTGTTTTCACTTAATTTGATGCATGCCTTTCCATTACGATTTTTTACATATAAATCTTCAATTTTAGCGATAAATCCATACCCGGAATCGGTAGCCAATAACACCTTTTGCTCAGGCTCTCCGCCAACAATTGCTTCAAACAATACTCCTTCAGCAGGGTTTAATTTACCGGTCAAAGGCTCGCCTTGACCGCGTGCCGATGGCAATGCATGTCCTGGAAGCGAATAGACCTTTCCCTCTCCATCAAAAAATAAAACTTGCTGATTAGTACGAGCTAACGTTTGGGCTTTGAATTCATCTCCAGCTTTATAGCTGAGTTCCTTACCATCGACATCATGCCCCTTGGCCGCTCTGACCCATCCATTTTTAGACAATACAACCGTAATAGGCTCATTAGGCAAAATATCCTCTTCTTTTAATGCCTGAGAGTCTTCCCTTGTAATAATGGGTGAACGGCGTGGGTCACCAAATTCATCTCGATCTTTCATTATCTCTTCTTTTACCAGTTCTTTTAAGAGAAAATGACTAGCCAGCGTTTTTTGTAGAGTATCACGTTCATCAGACAGCTCATCCAGTTCACCACGCAATTTAATCTCTTCCAATTTGGCTAAATGCCGTAGTTTCATTTCCAATATTGCTTCAGCTTGTCGTTCGGTTAAATTAAAGCGTGAAATTAATCCTTGCTTTGGTTGCTCATGTTCTCTGATGATTGCAATGACTTCATCTATATTAAGATAGGCAATAAGCAGTCCTTCAAGAATATGAATACGCTCCAGTACCTTTTCCAATCTGAATTGAAGACGTCTTTTTACTGTGGCAAGCCTAAACTCCAACCATTCAGTCAAGATTGCTAACAGTCCTTTAACCCTTGGCTTGCCATCAAGACCAATCATATTAAAATTAACTCGATAGCTACGCTCCAAATCCGTGGTAGCAAATAAATGCGACATTAAACTGTCTATATCTACTCGATTAGAGCGAGGGATAATAACCAACCGTGTTGGATGCTCGTGATCTGATTCATCACGTAAATCCTCAACCATCGGTAATTTTTTCTGTTGCATCTGCAACGCGATTTGCTCCATTACCCTGGCTCCGGATACTTGATAAGGCAAAGCTGTTATGACAATATTTTGTTTTTCTTGATTATAAATTGCTCGCATTTTAATTGAGCCATTACCGGACTCGTACATGGCTCTAATTGTTTCACTTGGGCTAATGATTTCTGCTTCTGTTGGAAAATCAGGGCCTTTAATATATTCACAAATAGTCTTAATATCGGCTTGGGGGTTATCCAGCAGATGAATACACGCATCAGCAACTTCAGTCAAATTGTGCGGAAGAATATCTGAAGCCATACCAACAGCTATACCTGTTGCACCATTCAATAAAATATTAGGCAAACGAGCGGGTAAAAGAGCGGGCTCTTGCAAAGTACCATCAAAATTATCTACCCAATCCACTGTTCCTTGTAGCAGTTCTCCGAGTAACACATCAGCATAAAGAGATAATCTTGCTTCTGTATACCTCATTGCAGCAAATGATTTGGGATCATCCGGGGATCCCCAATTTCCTTGTCCATCAACAAATGGATAGCGATATGAAAAGGGTTGAGCCATTAAAACCATAGCTTCATAGCACGCACTATCACCATGAGGATGGAATTTACCAAGAACATCCCCTACTGTACGCGCTGATTTTTTATATTTTGCTGTTGCTTTCAGACCCAACTCAGACATAGCATAAACAATTCTGCGCTGAACAGGCTTAAGTCCATCTGCGATGCTTGGTAATGCTCTGTCCAAAATGACATACATTGAATAATCAAGATAAGCTTTTTCTGTAAACTCAGTAAGCGGTTTTTTTTCAGTTACTTCATTCATATTGGGTATTTTCTTCATATATTAATTGCTATCCATCATCCTAGTGAATCATATAAGACAATGCAAAACAATTTTAACAGAATATTCATGCTGTTAGAATTATAATCATAGCATTATCTGTGTATAACTTTATATTCCTTTTGCTTCATCTATATGGATTAAATTTAAATTATTGATTTATATTAACATTTACTAATTTCTTTTAATTTTATATCTTTGTGTCCTGTGGATAACTATGTGAATGAATATGGAATAAATAAGATAACTTGTTGTTAATTACCAAGAATTTCTTATAAGTCGTAAATTGATCTCTCCACTATAAACAAATTTTTAAATTTCAGTTGTTACCACTTGACTTTTAAATTACCAATTGTCTCTTGTATTGCCTTTCAACCATAATGGCAATGTGTATATTGGATACCATATCTATCCATATACAGATAACTTGAATTCCCTCAAATAATAGAGCAATGCTAAGGATTAGAGTTGTCACACTATTTTCTTGGTGTATTAAAGAGAAAGATACGACGACAAAATTCTATTTACTAAGAGAGTAAAACACGGGTTTTTCCTATGGGGAAGAAACCCGTTTTGTAGAGAGGTATAAGGTATTCATAGCAAAGCAGTATCCACAAAAAGGAAACTCTTACTTCATTTTTTTCCTGGTCTTTTGAATTGCTCTTATTTGAGCGACAGCTCTGGCCAATTCTGCTGCAGCAACAGAGTAATCAATATCGCCTCCTTTACTGGCTATAGCGGCTTCAGCTTTCGCTTTAGCTGCCAATGCAGCAGCTTCATCCAAGTGCTCGGCTCGTTCTGCGACATCAGCAAGAATTGTTACGCAATGAGGCTGAACCTCAAGCATTCCACCCTGCACATAATATATGTCCTGTGTGCCACCTTGCAAAGTAATTCTAACTTCACCCGGCCTTAGCACAGTGAGTAACGGAGCATGTCCAGGAGTAATTCCAATTTCACCCAATTCTCCAGTTGCAACTACCATTTCTACCACACCAGAGAAAATTTCATGCTCTGCACTAACAATATCCAAGTGCGTTGTAATACTCATATTATCTTGCCTCATAAGGTTTTAGCTTTTGCAACAGCTTCCTCGATGCTTCCAACCATATAAAATGCCTGTTCAGGCAAATCATCATATTCACCAGCAAGAATGCCTTGGAAACCTTTTATAGTATCTTTAAGTGATACGTATTTACCAGGAGAACCTGTAAACACTTCCGCAACGAAAAATGGCTGAGATAAGAATCTTTGGATTTTACGAGCTCGAGTTACAACTCGTTTGTCTTCCTCAGACAGTTCATCCATACCCAAAATTGCAATAATATCTTTTAATTCTTTATATCGTTGCAAGGTTTGCTGTACACGACGTGCGGTGTCATAATGCTCTTGACCTACAATCAGTGGATCCAGCTGACGTGATGTAGAATCAAGCGGATCAACCGCAGGATAAATACCTAACTCGGCAATTTGACGAGATAATACTACAGTGGCATCCAAGTGTGCAAAGGTTGTAGCTGGTGATGGGTCAGTCAAGTCGTCTGCAGGTACATATACTGCTTGTATGGAAGTAATAGAACCTGTTTTTGTGGAGGTAATGCGCTCCTGCAGCATACCCATTTCCTCTGCTAATGTCGGTTGATATCCTACTGCAGAAGGCATACGGCCTAACAGCGCAGATACTTCAACCCCAGCCAAGGTATAACGATAAATATTATCGATAAACAAAAGAACGTCTCGCCCTTCATCCCGGAATTTTTCAGCCATGGTCAAACCGGTTAGAGCAACACGTAAACGGTTTCCTGGCGGCTCATTCATCTGACCATAAACAAGCGATACTTTATCCAATACATTAGAGTCTTTCATCTCATGATAGAAGTCGTTTCCTTCACGGGTACGTTCACCAACCCCTGCAAACACTGAATAACCGCTATGCTCAATTGCAATGTTTCGTATTAATTCCATCATGTTAACGGTTTTACCTACACCGGCACCACCGAATAGACCTACTTTACCTCCCTTGGCAAAAGGGCAAAGCAAATCAATTACTTTAATACCAGTTTCTAATAATTCCTGGCTGCCAGCTTGCTCTTCATAACTTGGTGCTTTGCGATGAATAGCCCAAGTCTCTTCAGCATCGATAGGCCCAGCATCATCTACAGGACGCCCAAGAACATCCATGATGCGTCCTAAGGTTTTCTTACCTACTGGCACTTGAATAGGATGGCCTGTATTTTCTGCTTTTAATCCTCGCTTTAAACCATCGGTTGTTCCCATGGCAATAGTACGCACAACTCCGTCTCCAAGTTGCTGCTGCACTTCAAAAACCAGATCACTATCAACAAGCTTTAACGCATCATTGACTTTAGGCACGCTATCACGAGGAAATTCTACGTCAACTACCGCACCAATTACTTCTACCACAGTTCCTAAGCTCATTATATACCCTCTTTATAAAGCGGCTGCGCCACCGACAATTTCTGCCAACTCTTGAGTAATGGCTGCTTGTCGTGCTTTGTTATAAGCCAATTGAAATTCTTTAATCAAATCACCAGCATTATCCGTTGCACTTTTCATTGCTATCATCTTTGCAGCTTGCTCACAAGCAATGTTTTCTACAACAGCTTGATACACTTGTAATTCAATATATCGCTCTAAAATTTCATCTAATAATTCTTTAGCTTCGGGCTCGTAAATATAGTCCCAATGATGACCCAATGTTTTTTTATCTTCTTCTGATTTTGGTAACGGCAATAATTGTTTTACAAAAGGTTTTTGCGTCATTGTATTAATGAACTCATTGTATACAATGTGCAAAGAATCAATAGTGCCATTGTAATAAGCATCAAGCATTATTTTTACAACACCAATGAAATCATTGATACTCGGTGTATCACCCAGATGATCTATGGAACCTAATATGTTACCACCCACACGCCTAAAAAAAGCCTGCCCCTTTCTTCCGACAACAGCGATATCAACTTCCTTGCCATGTTCTTGCCAATTACGAATAGTACGAATTGTTTCACGAAATAGATTCGAGTTTAAACCACCACAAAGACCTCTATCTGTGGTAACAACAATAATACCTATACGCTTGATTTCGCGCTCACTCATAAATGGGTGTCTGTACTCAGATGCTGCTCGAGCAATATGCTTTATAACTTCATAGATTTTATTCGCATAAGGTTTAGAAGCGCGCATTCTTTCTTGCGTTTTGCGCATTTTGCTTGCAGCCACCATTTCCATAGCTCGAGTAATTTTTCGAGTTTTATTAATACTCGAAATTTTTGAACGTATTTCTTTTGCTCCAGCCATCTTTCAATTCGCCTTAATTAGTTTTAGAGGCCATTACTTTCAAATAATGGCCTTTGTGCCTCAAAGAGCTAACTCTTTGAGGCCATACCTTACCAACTGCCTGTGTTCTTGAACTCTTCTACTGCTTTTTTCAGTTTGGCTTCGATTTCATTATCATAAGCACCGGCTTCATTAATTGCATGTAATAAAGCGGCATGGGTGCTGCGCATGTAATCGTGCAAGGAAGCTTCAAACGAGCTGATTTCATTTACAGGTACATCGTCCAAGTATCCCTTTTCTACCACAAACAAGCTTACTCCCATTTCAGCCACTGTAAGTGGGGAGTATTGTTTTTGTTTCATCAGCTCTGTAATGCGTTGTCCACGCTCCAGCTGCTTGCGTGTTGCATCATCAAGATCAGATGCGAATTGGGAGAATGCTTCTAACTCACGGAATTGTGCCAGAGCAAGCCGAGTACCACCACCAAGCTTTTTCATGATTTTCGTTTGTGCAGCACCACCAACCCGTGAAACGGACAGTCCGGAATTGATTGCTGGTCTAACACCTGAGTTAAATAAGTCAACATCAAGGAATATTTGCCCATCGGTAATAGAGATTACGTTTGTTGGTACGAAGGCTGACACATCTCCCGCTTGTGTTTCGATAATCGGTAATGCAGTCAGTGATCCTGTTTTACCTTTCACTTCCCCATTAGTTAATTTTTCTACTTCATCGGCATTAATTCTTGCCGCTCTTTCCAACAAGCGAGAATGCAAATAGAAAATATCACCAGGATAAGCTTCGCGACCTGGTGGCCGACGTAATAACAAGGAGATCTGTCTATATGCCCATGCTTGTTTAGTTAAATCATCGTAAACAATCAATGCATCTTCCCCACGCTCCATGAAATACTCACCCATGGTACAACCTGCGTAAGGTGCTATATATTGGAGTGCTGCTGAATCAGAGGCTCCCGCTACCACAACAATAGTATGCTCAAGAGCGCCATGCTCTTCCAATTTCCTAACAATCGATGCAACGGATGAAGCCTTTTGGCCAATGGCTACATATACGCATTTAACGCCGGTACCTTTTTGGTTGATAATCGCATCAATAGCAATGGCAGTTTTACCAGTTTGGCGGTCACCAATAATAAGTTCTCGCTGACCTCTTCCAACCGGGATCATCGCATCGATTGCTTTTAATCCTGTCTGAACAGGTTGATCTACTGATTTACGTGTAATTACACCAGGAGCCACTTTTTCTATTGGAGACATACCAGATGACTCTATCGGGCCTTTCCCGTCTATAGGATTTCCTAAAGCATCAACGACACGTCCCAAAAGACCTTTTCCAACTGGGACTTCCAGAATACGACCTGTACATTTACCTTTTTGCCCTTCAGCTAATGTGGATGAGTCGCCTAATATTACAGCACCAACAGAATCTCTCTCCAGGTTAAGAGCCAATCCATAGACCCCTCCTGGAAACTCTATCATTTCACCTGCCATAACATCGGCAAGACCATGCAGTCGTACAATACCGTCTTTCAGACTAACGATAGTACCTTCATTTCGTGCTTCAGAAACCACACTAAATTTATCTATTTTCTTTCTGATTAATTCACTGATTTCAGAAGGATTTAACGCTACTTGTTCTGACATGGAAACTATCCTCTAAATTAAGCGGCCAAGCTGGTGCCAAGCATATTAAGCTTGCCCCGAACTGAACCATCGATAACTAAATCGCCTGCTCGAATTAGCGCTCCGCCAAGCAAGGAGGGATCAATACTTATTTTTAAAGAAACCTTACGTGATAATCTTTGACTTAAGGATTCGCTCAAACGCTGTTGTTGCGCAGGAGTCAATTCGGAATAGCTGACTACATCAACTTCCAGTATTTTTTCTTGCTCTGCTCTATATACTTCATAAAGAGCTTTAATTTCTGGCAACAACATCAATCTTTTATTGGTTGTTAATAGCTTGATTAAATTATTTAGTGCATCATTTTTCTTAAACGTTGAACCACATATTTCAATAAGAAGTTCAATTTGTTGTTCATCTGTTGATGCAGGATTAGCGATAAACTGAGTAGCTTGAGGAGTTAAAACAACTTGAGCCAATAATGTAAGATATTCTGACCATTCACTCAGTTTTTTTTCTGCTAAAGCATGTTCAAATATCGCTTTTGCATAGGGTCTGGCTATAGTGGTACTATCAGACATTTTAAATCTCTTCTATTAGGTTATCTAACAGTTCGCTATTCGCTTTTGCATCTACCTCTCGCATTAAAATTTTCTCTGCCCCGGTAATAGCCAGCTTTGCAACTTGTTTTCTCAGTTCTTCTTTGGCGTGATTTACTTGTTGAGCAATTTGTTCTTGCGCGAGTTTTGCTTGAATTTGAGCTTCGCGTTTTGCGGCCTCTTTTGCTGCTTCAATAATTTCTGATGCTCGTTTATTCGCTTTATCAATAATATCAGCAGAGTGAGCCTTGGCTTGTTTTAACTCATCTTTTACACGATGCTGAGCCAACTCCAACTCTTTACGCCCTCTTTCAGCAGCAGCCAATCCATCAGCAATTTTATCTTGCCTTTCTTCAAGTGCTTTTGCTAGTGGAGGCCAAACTAATTTCATAGTGAACAGTACAAACGCGGCAAAAACCAACATTTGAACTATTAATGTCAAATTAATATCCAAAGTATATTCTCCTGTAACAGTGAGGGCGCATAGCGCCCTATTTGTGTGTTATCAAGAACCCAGGCTGCTTAGGAAAGGGTTAGCAAAGGTAAAGAATAATGCAATACCTACCCCAATCATGGTTACCGCATCAAGCAAACCAGCTACAATAAACATTTTAACTTGTAACATAGGTACCATTTCTGGTTGACGAGCTGAGCCTTCGAGAAATTTACCGCCTAGCAATCCGAAACCTATGGCTGTGCCTAACGCACCTAAACCTATCAACAAGGCAACCGCAATGACGGTCATACTTTGAACTTGTGCTATTAATTCAGCAGCTTGCATATTTTATCCCCTTTACAATGGATGATGATAATTAAATCGGTTAATGATCTTCATGGGCCAAACTCAAATAAACTATAGTCAGTACCATAAAAATAAATGCTTGTAAGGTTATCACTAATATATGGAAAATGGACCAGGCGAGTGCAAGAATAAATTGCGCCGTACCCAGTGTCATAGTACTAATTAATGATGACGTTGTTGCATTTAAGGTTAGTAAGGCTATCAAAATAAATATTAATTCGCCAGCGTATAAGTTACCAAAAAGTCGTAATGCCAAGGAAATGGGTTTAGCTATCAGTCCAACCAACTCCAACAATAAATTAAATGGAATGAATAGTGGGTGATTGAAAGGCTGCAGGGTGAGCTCTTTAACAAAACCTTTAACGCCTTTTATTTTTAAACTGTAAAAAACTATTAGAAAAAATACGGAAAGTGACAATCCAAATGTTAAATTCAAGTCATTAGTTGGTACAACTTTCAGGTAGTGTATACCGACTAGTTGCGCAAGTACAGGAAGGATATCTACTGGCACGATATCCATAAAATTCATCAGGAATACCCACATGAAGATAGTTAATGCCAATGGGCCTATTAGGTTATTTTTTCCATGAAAACAATCTTTAACCTGATTATCAGCAAACTCGAGCATAAGCTCAGCAAAATTTTGTAACTTTCCAGGAATACCAGTGGTTACTTTCCTTGCCGCTAAATACATAATTGCCAGTGCAATTAGACCTAAGGCTATAGAAAAGAAGATTGTATCCAGGTTCAAGGTCCAAAAACCACCACTTGAACCGAATGTCATATCATTTACGTTATAGGTAAGGTACGTTAAATGATGCTTAATATAGTTTGTGCTAGATACCATTTCAGTCACTTTTTGGCCTATTCTGTTTATTGACAATAATCCATGGGGCAAACCAATGCGTCATAAGAACCAAAATGTATGATGCAAAAAACGCTGCCGGTGTGATCCTACATAATAAAAATACTAATGCAAACAGTAACATGGACAATATTATTTTTAGCGCTTCACCCTTATAAAAACTATTAACTATTTGCCTTGCAGCTCTCGCGCCTTGATGTTTAAACAGTTTAATAGCAAAGTAAGCATTTGGTATAATACAAACCAGTCCACCAAGCAATGCAGAACTGGCTGCATTGACACCAAATAAAATTGCGCAAAGGCCAGCAAGGATTACAGTAACTCCCAACTGCGCCAGCCACAATCGCGTGATTCCGCGCTTATTCAGCTGTTTGTTCACATATTCACCTAACTTTCACGGCGCGAATTATAAATTAAACAATTGTAATAATCAACGTTGATATTCAAATTACGAGCTATAATTGTAATGTAGGGTTTAGCATTAATCATATGTTAAGCGATTTACTATTTAACCTCGCCTAAGGATTAAAAAATGTCAGAGAAAATTCAGCATACAGCAGCCAGGCTGCAAGAAAAAATGAGCAATCGTTATAGCGATGGGCTTTCACATAAGCATAATAAAAATCACCTTTCATATCGACAACATTGCAGATCTCATCCATGCAATCAAACGAACAATAAAGACGAAGAAAATTTTGTAAATGGCTCTACAGGGCTGTTACGCGAGTTTAATTTGAGAAAAATACGAAAACGACTGGATAAAGGTCGAATCCATTGATACAGTATACTTATCCTCCCAGGTTAGCCACTTCCTGGATTGGACGTGCAGCTATTGGCCTGATTCTAATCAGGCCATATTCCTAATGGTTTGATAAGTGTAATACCGCATAAGTTTTATTACTTTCTGTACACCATCAGTGTATCTTGCAATTTTAATCACTTTTTCAGCTTGTTCTGTCTGAACATCTCCCATCAAATAGACAACACGATCAGAAGTAACCACTTTGAAAGCGTTAGGATCGATTGAAGAGTCTGCAAAAATTTGGCTACGGATTTTCGTGGTAATCCAGCTGTCCTGGATCGAGTTGGATGGCATTTTATTGATAATTACGCGATTGAATAACCGCCTGTATCCTTTAACTTTGCTTAGACGTAGTTGTAATTCATCGTACAACTCCTGGGTTGGAACATGCCCTGCTATTAAAATATCTCTATTGAACACAGCAATATCCAGTACTGTCTCTGAATTTTTAAATGTCCGGTTGACAGCTAAAACATCATTAAGAGCTTTTATTAAATTATAATCATCTAATTTTTTATATACATTGTGCCTGTCATAGGCTAGAGTTGCCCCAGTCCATAGAACCCCCAGACAGCCTGATAAGCAGCTGGCTAAAAACAAGACTATTAGTATGAAACATCCGTGTTTAAACATGCTAACGTATATATTGGAATATTTTCACGACTTTTCTCACTCCTGCAACACGTCTTGCCACATCAACAGCTAGCAATGCTTGCTCGTCAGAAACAATTCCCATCAGATAGACTACTCCATTTTCAGTGACTATCCGTATTGAACCCGATTCAAGTCCTTTTTTAGTCAACATGTTACTTCTAACCTGACTTGTAATCCAACTGTCTTTTGTGCGTTGAGTCAAGGGAATGGGATTATCAACAGTTATTTCATCATACACTCTTTTGACTCCAGGGGTATTTTGGGCAATCCGCTCGGCTAAAACGCGTAATGATGCAGCGGGAGTTTGTCCAACCAGCAATACCACTCGGTTAAAACTGGAAACAAGAATTCTGGAGTGCCTAAATCGAGGGTCCTTGATGATGGCTTTATGAATCACATGAAATAATCGGGCGTCGGCCTCCATGGTAGTTACGCTTCTTCTATCATAAACCATTCCTGCTGCAGCACCTGCAACAACCACAGCAACGCAACCAGTCAGTAAAGCACCAATCATCATCACTATGATGGATTTAAATTTTAGATTCATTTTCATTTTTTATCCTAAAACTTGGCCAAATAAAGATTGTTCGATTAAATCACAAAAACAATGCAATATGAACAAGTGCAGCTCTCTTATCAATGCAGTACTGTCAGATGCTACTCTTATCTCTATATCTTCTGGCCCCATATGATTCGCCAAAACACCTCCATCTCGGCCACTTAGTGCAATGGTATCCATACCACGTTCACTTGCTGCGTGAAGAGCTTGCAGCATGCTATCAGAATTACCTGATGTAGTTAGCAATAGTAATACATCTTGCTCTTGGCCCAAGGCTTGAATTTGCCTTGCAAACACTTGACCAAAGTGATGCTCATCGGCAAATGAACTCAAACAGGACGCATCAGCGCATAAATTAATGACCGGTAAAGAAGGTCTTTCCACTTCAAAATGATTTAGCATGGAACTGGAAAAATGCATGCAATTAGCACTAGATCCCCCACTGGCGCAAATGAATATTTTTCCATCATTCAATAAACAGTTAACCAACAACTTCCCTGCTTTAGCTATTGAACCCGACAACACATCAGCTGCTGATATTTTTGCTTCTATTGTGACACCAAATAAATGCCTTACTCTTTCTTCTAACTGAATCATTTCAAAACCTTCTATTCATTATCTTCCTAGCATGCTGCATCAAATGCGTTCTTTAACCAGGTAATCTTGTTTGATTTTCCATCTATACTAATCACATCAAACCGTATAGGAAATTTATCTTGTATGCGATACTTAATCATATAATGAGAAGTTGCTTTTATTATTTTTTGTTTCTTTTCGTAAGTAATGCTGGCAAGCCCCCCACCAAAGTTCATATTTGAACGCGAACGGACCTCAACAAAAACCAGATAAGATCCTTCACGCATAATTAAATCAATTTCTCCTAAACGGCAATGATAGTTTTGCATTACTAATGCAAGACCATTTTCCTTTAAGTAATTTAAAGCCAATTGTTCAGCAAACTTTCCTTTTTCTTGGGTCATTATTCTTGGCTCACTTCAAAACTAAACAGTATCCCCTAGTGAATGGGCTAAACCCTTTTTAAATTGCCCCCATTCAAGAACCCTGGCTACTTGTTGAGTCGGCTTTAAATATAAAATACCTGTTGAATCGTTAGAGCCATCGGCTGGAAATAATATCAGTTGGTTTAATTGGGTGGCCAAGGTATAACTGTCCACACCTAAAGCATAAAGCCTGTTATAGCTATTGAATTGTTCAGGCCAGTTTTTCGTTCCCATCTGATGAGAGAATACCCAAGGCATATCGCAGAAAATGATCCCATCCAAATCCTTATCCTTCAAAGCATTGGCGCTACCGCCATAAACACTTGAAGTAGCGTACACAGGAGCATCTCCGGCATAATAATATTTTAATAAAGGCATAATTTGGCGGGCCTTGGAAGGATAAGCCAATAAAAATATCATATCAAAATCCTGTCTTCGGCTCGTAGTCGATTGGAAATTATAGCCTAATACCTGCTTTAGTTTTTTCTCGCGTTCCTGGCTATTGGTGATTTGTAAAAAATCTTTCATGCTCTTATTCAAATCTTGTTTGGCTTCGTAGCGAAGAGAGTCAACAATATGGCCCCCATCTTCATTCCACTGATTGATAAAAGCTTTCGTTACTTCATTACCCCAGGCATTATTGGGAGCAATAATCAGCGCTTTTTTATATCCTTTGCTTCTTGCTTTTATTGCAACCTGAATCGCTTCATTAACAGGGGATAAGCCTAAGGAATAAGAATTATTTTGTGTGCTGGTATCCGTATCGTTTAGCAATAGGGTAGGAACCGGATGCTCCATTGGTGCAATGGTAGCGACTTGAGTTTTCGTTAAAGGGCCAACAACATATTCGGCACCATCAGAAATAGCTTGGCGATATGTGTTCGTTATATCGCCTTTGCTTGTATCATAAACTTTAATTTTTGTTGATTCATCTCCCCTGTTGGCCTTATAGGCTGCCATAAAGCCTTCCCGTATAGCATTACCCGGCCCGGATAATGGACCACTTAAAGGCAATAACAAAGCGACCTGTTTAGGTGGGGCTAATAATTTATCTGATATTCTGTCTAAGGGATTAGGCAAAATCTGATTTGCTGGATGATTACTAAAATGCATCTGCCATTGATCCAAGGCAGCCAATAACGACTTTGAGTTATTTCTATACTTGCGGGAAATAACAGCCAGCTGGAACCAACCTTGCATTTCTGATTTGTTCGCAGCCTCCAGAGCCATCGTATTCAGCTCCTCTTGAGGTAAACTGGTTAAGGTCAACCACAAAGCCCGCCGATTATTGACCTGACTTTCCTCATCAGGGAGCAATGATTCTAACTTGATACGCTCACTAACTGATTCAGAGTAACTATCAATGGACCGAAATGACTTCGCCAATTGTTCGTGAAATTGGATTTGATTATATAATGAGAGTCTTTCAGGTTCTTTAATTCTAGCTAACTTGGCTAAGGCATCTCTGGGCCTATCACGCATAAAGTCGACTTTTGCCAGTAAAAGATTCTTTTCATCAGCCTGCTCAACTGTTAATTCTCCAGTTTGTGCTAAAATGGCAGTTCCTTGCTTCCATTGCCCGTCAGTAATTAAACGGCCAGCCGCGGAAATCAATGCGCTTTGCTTTTCATGGCCTTGTTGACTCTTAGCCATAGCCAAGTATGCTGCAGTAGGTAATGAATATGGGGTTTTTAATTTTTTATTAACTGTTACTACAGGCTCGGTTGAGTTAACTGTTTTTGTGCATTGGCAAAGCAAAAAAAGAGATACCAATACTAAGAACATGCGAAGTTTTAATTGTTTAATTAACATGTTAATTCGCCAAATTTGCTTTTCGCAAGAGGATAAACTATGACAAACACTCTAGCAACAGGTTTAGGAACTCTCTATATAGTTGCTACCCCAATAGGAAATCGCGAAGATATTTCTTTCAGGGCTCTTAATACCTTGAAAAGCGTTGATTTAATACTTGCTGAAGACACACGCCATTCCATGCAATTATTGACTTCACTAGGAATAAAAAATAATTTAACTTCATTGCACGCCCACAATGAAGCGAACAAAAGCAATGAGATAATTGAGCTGCTGCTCCATGGAAAATCAATCGCACTAATCAGTGATGCAGGCACGCCCTTGATTAGCGATCCTGGATTTCCTTTAGTGAAACAGGCTCGCCAGCACCATATCCCTGTTGTGCCTGTTCCTGGCGCATGCGCTTTAATTGCTGCGTTAAGCGCTGCTGGGGTACCCTGCGATTCTTTTGCCTTTTTAGGTTTTCTTCCGGTCAAACAAAGTGCCAGAAAACATGCCCTGGAATCATCGCGGTCAGTGCCTTATACCATAGTATTCTATGAATCAACTCATAGAATCATAGACTGTCTTAACGATATTGCAGAGATCTATGGTCAAGATTATGAACTTGTTTTAGCAAAAGAAATAACCAAAACCTTTGAACGATTTGTATCTGGAAAAATAAAAGAAATTAAAGACTGGCTACTCAGTGAACCCGGTCATATCAAAGGTGAATTTGTTTTGATTTTTCCACCTCGTCCAACAAATAAAGACCTCAATTCGCATGAAGAACTACTCAAGATATTGTTGGAAGAGTTGCCTTTAAAGCAGGCTGTGGCTATCGCATGCAGATTGACTAATGCCAATAAAAATCAGCTTTATGAAGAAGCATTGAAATTAAAAGAGAGCTAAAAAGAATATTGATCGCTTATTTCCATAACATTGTCCGTATATGACCTTTTTTTGTCCTCTAAGGCCAAGCAAAGATATCGCCTTTTAAGCTATATTATTTCTATATTAGGCTATGCTTGGAATTATAAAATGGATGATTTAAAAAAATATAGTTTTTTACTGGTCTATTTACTTATCCCATTACCCTTTGTCTCTTTATATCTTGGAGGCTGGTACAGTTTTCTACCCTTTTTAATTGTTTTTGCTTTTATTCCATTAATTGATGCCTTTCTTCATGATTCGGTAAATCCAACAAAGGAGCAGGAACAGGAACTCCTAAAAGATAAGTTCTTTAAATATATTACTTGTGCTTATGTGCCTATACAAATAACTATTATTTCTTATGGAGTCTATATAGTTAGTACTCAAAATTTGGTTTGGAATGAATGGTTAGGATTTACCATGTCACTAGGACTTATCTCAGGTGGAGTAGGCATCAATTTTGCTCATGAAATGATGCATAAAAACAGTAAATTGCAACAACTAATGAGTAAAATTTTATTAGTTACAGTTTGCTATGGTCATTTTTTTATCGAGCATGTCAAAGGCCATCATGTTAAAGTAGCAACGCCTGACGATCCTGCCACAGCACGATTAGGCGAAAATTTATATCAATTTTTACCAAAAACATTATTAGGTTCGTTTCAATCTGCCTTACTTTTGGAAGAAAAGCGTTTATCGCATAAAAATTATCCCATCTGGAGTATACATAATAATTTTTGGTGGATCCTTACTGTTCCTTTCATCATTTGTATAGTCTGTTTCATTTTTGGGGGATTAATCGCTCTGTCATTTTTCTTATTACAATCATTCATTGCCATCCTGACATTAGAAATTGTTAATTATATTGAGCACTATGGACTGGAAAGGAAAATGCTGAGTAACGGCCAATATGAAAAGGTAAATCCAAATCATTCATGGAATGCTAATCATTGGCTAAGTAACCAGCTGCTAATTCATTTACAACGCCATTCAGATCACCATGCCCATGGTGCACGACCCTATCAAATTTTACGTCATATGGAAAACAGCCCTAAACTTCCCTCAGGGTACCTCGGAATGATTATCATAGCTTTAATTCCACCACTCTGGCATCACATCATGGACAAGAGAGTTGTTGCCCATCGAAATGAGTTAAGACAATTGGAACAACTTTAAAACGTTGTTCCTTATTATTATTTCACAGTAAAAGAGTATTTTATTAACTTTTATTGCAATATGGCGGTGGAATCAAAAACTTTTATTCGTTTATTTAGTACCGAGAGACGATTTGCCAAAATTTTAGCCATACACACATGAAATTGAACCAAGAGTAGGGGTTTATTTTTAGAAAGCTCCTGGATTGATTTCAAATCAATTTCATAAACGATGGTTTTTTCATTGGTTTTTAATGTTGCTGTGCGCTTCTTATGAGTATACATGGCTATTTCACCAAGCACATTACCTGAACCCACAACAAGTACACGTTTATCACCGACAAATGCTGTAACCTTTCCCCGATGAATAAAGTAAACACTGTTTGACTCTTCTCGTTCATGACAAATGATATCATCAGGGTTATAAGGTTTTATAGAAGCCTTTTCACTAATCCATGCTACCAGTTCAGAGGAAAAACCTAAATAGAGTAGCTGTTTCTCAAGTGTTACTTCTTCAATATTTATATTTTCTGTATATTTTTCTATAACTTGATCTTCACACCACTCTAAAGCTGATTCTTGATCAGAAAAGACTTTAATCCAATTGGTTTCAGATTGTAATAAATTGGTTTTCATTAATTCATGATAAACAATTGGCTTTAATGAACAAATTGCAAAGGAAATATTATTTTTTTCCGCATGGAGCTTTAAGTTTTTCATTAAAATAATGCGGGATGAGTCAATATTGTAGACAAGCTCAAAGTCTAAAATGATATATCGAGCTTTCTGTATATTTTTTATTAACTGAAGTAGCCTGTAAATAGATCCAAAAAAAAGAAATCCTTGCAACTTCAAAAACTGAATTTCATCTCCCTGTGTCGATAAAATGGATTGAGATATCGGATTTCTCTCAAAGGAGGAATTATAATCTGATCCGGAAAATAAATACTTAACTGGATTTATTTTGCTGTAGCGAAAAGCGAAGATAAAAATTGAAATAACCGTTCCTATAGCAACCGCCGTAATCATATTAAAGACAATAGCAATAACCAATATTAGCAAAACGATTAAATATTCGCTTAAATTTAATAAGCGCCAGGTATTGATCAACCATTCAGATAGAAAGCAAAAAGCGATATAAAACAAATAACAACCGATAGCCATTTTCGGGAAACATTCAACGACCACGGCACCAAAGCACAAAATAAGCAACATCGGAACGAAAGCCATCACCCCGATAATACGAGAGCCGCCATACTCTTTTGCAACAGTGGACGCTGACAAAGACAAATAGCCAACCATTCCTCCAAGTAATCCACTGAATACATTACCAATACCTGCTATACGAAGTTCCTTGTTTAAATCCAATTGCTTATTAACTATCAATTCATAACTGCTTGCGTTTAATAACAAGGCAATAAAACTTACCAGTATAACTAACCCTATGTAATTCAATAGGGTCATTGAGAAGGGGTAATGAATCATTTGCCATATTTCAGGTTTCAGGAGCGAATCAATATGGCTTTGATTGAAAGGTCCCAAGACGTACCCTTCGGTTGGATCGACCAAAAACTCCAAATTAAAAATATAAAAAAGAACATAGAATAGAATTACAAGAGAAATAAACATTAATTGAAGCGCGTATCGATAACCTAATTTTTCTTTAAAAATATAAACAACTATTCCCGCAATAAAACCTGGCGCCCATAATAATATTTCCTCTTTATGAAAAAAGATAAGCCAATTCTGATGCAGAGCTTTACCAGTTAACAATGCAAATGTTCCTGATAAAACTAGCCAGCCTGTCGCTGCCATAAAACCACAAATCACAGGATATGGCAGATAACGGATAATATTTCCAAACCTAAATTTTCCAACGAAGTAGAATGATAACCCCGTTAAACAGGTAGTGACTCCAAGCATAAAGAGAAGCGTAATAAAGATGGCTTCATTTGTAGAACTTGATGGCATCGATTTAATTATCACTAAAGCCATGGCTGAATACAAAATTGCTGCTTCATCTTGCAACTGAGCGATTGCATAAGGAGGGGAAGACATGAACAAATAGCTGGCGCTGATAATAATTACTGAAATTGCCAATATATTAATGACAAGCGGAATATAAATCTCTAATGCACCTTGATAAATAAGTGAAGAAAATGCAACAATACTAATCATATTGTCAATACTTATGACCAAGCCTGCTAAAATAGCCAAAATCAATTGACTTCGAGTCATCCTACCTCTCACTCATTCATTTCAAAACTAAAGGATTATTTTACTAAACAAGAGAAAAATCCAGTTTTTCACATTTCTAATGGAATTAAAATAGCAGCCTCCATTCATTAATGGATTCTGCATAATTTTCTCTTAGCATGTATATTGCTTCACAAGCTATTGATCATGAAATTAAGGATATTAATAATTATTCGAATAACCAGATAAACATTTAAAGTTCTTTAATGAAAATGGAGATAGTGCTCAGATTAACAGCATTACACCAACGCCTTGCAAAAATATTTAAACTTAACCTTATGTATTATCGCATCGCTATATTCTTATAGCTATTTATTCATGTAATCGCACATAATTATCAATTAAGAGCGTTTTGTAAAAGCGCCCTCGCTTTAAGGTTATCAAGAGTCAACAAACTATATAAAAAGTTCTGGAAATCTACTT
This sequence comes from Legionella sp. PATHC039, assembly GCF_026191275.1. Taxonomy (NCBI): domain Bacteria; kingdom Pseudomonadati; phylum Pseudomonadota; class Gammaproteobacteria; order Legionellales; family Legionellaceae; genus Legionella; species Legionella sp. PATHC039. The sequence continues at coordinate 2,644,610 of NZ_JAPHOP010000001.1, read as the reverse complement.
CCTCTTTCCCCTAAACTGTCCTTAGTTTTTTAGACTTAAGGACTATATATGAAAACTAAATCATGGATTGTAAGTTTGTTTTATTCCTCATTATGTTTCTCTTCTTCTTATGCGATTAATCTCAATCAAATCACAGTAGCTGATCCGGTAATGGGCAGTCGTACCATTACCTATGAACAAGTTGGAGAGTTTGCAGTAGTGGAAGGTGATATTTTGATTGGTAAAGCGGCGAATCTTAAAAACCAAGGTGCTGTTATTACACCAAAAGTAGGAGGTTCACGCTGGCCAAATGGTATTATCCCTTATGAAGTTGCTGAAAATTTACCTTTTATAAACAAGCTTGCCATTTTACAAGCAATAGATCATTGGCAGAAAAACACGAATATAGAATTTGTTGAATTAACTTCTAAAAATCGCTATGACTATCGTGATTACATTTCTTTTATCCCAGCAGAAGGCACAACCTGCTCTTCCTATGTTGGACGCCAGGGAGGGAAGCAAGAGATCAATTTGGCACCAAGATGTACTACCATGAATACGGTACATGAAATAGGACATGCCTTGGGAATGTGGCATGAACAATCCCGATCAGACAGAAATCAATATATTCGTATTGTCTGGGAAAATATTGATGAGGAGCATAAATTTAATTTTGACCAACATTTAACTGATGGGAAAGATTTCGGTGAATACGACTACGGATCCATTATGCATTATGGTCGATTTGCTTTTTCCAAGAATGGTCAGCCAACCATCATACCTCTAGTTGATGGAGTTGAAATAGGGCAGCGAACTCATTTAAGTGAAAAAGATATCGCTGCCGTCAAAGCAATGTACCCTGAAGCCTAATTGGGAGTGGCTAAGGCCATATATCCATCCTTTTCCTCTGAAGGAGCGGCTAAAGCCAACTGTTTGGCCGCTTTCGCTTCAGAGTGTTGGTCATAAGCATGGAAAATTTCATAACCAATGTACATAGCTGTTAAAACAATTGCAGCAGGCCAGCAAATTGCAAATGTTGTAATTAAAACTATAGGCATGACCGTATTTTTTACCATGGTAAAAATAAAATCATTCCGAGCTGCTTCATATTCTTTAAGAGCAACTGGAAGGTTTTTACCTGTCAATTGAGCCTCTTCCAAATACAAACTTTTTTCCTCGTATTTCGAATAAGCTCCCGTAGACAGATACATTGCAACAGCAAGAGTGCAGGCAAAAAAACAACCAACGACTAATACAGGTGGGCTAACCAGCATCGATGCAGTAAATCCCATCATCAACAAGGCGGCAGCAGCGGCAACAAAGTAGAAAGTAGCCTCCTGGGTTTTATAATTAATTTCAAGCTCTCTAAGTTGCTTATTGAGCATCTCTATATGCAATAATCGCTGTTCAGGAGTCATTTTTTTGAATTTTTCCGGATTATTGTAGTCTTCTATTTCCTGCAAATATTGAGCTTTCTTAATCAAATACTCTTGTTTGGCTAAGTTGCACTTATATAAAGCCATACATACGTCGAAACCTAGAAAAACAGATGTGATCATCCCTGCTACAGGGCCAGGAATATTGAAAAGATGATTAAAATTGGTGAGCAGATTGATCGTAGCCCAAACAAAGTCATTGGCAAAATTACAGTGTCGCTTATAGAGCTCATGTTTAAATCTATCCCATGCCGAAGTCACTTCAGGTACATGTCCTGTTTGATGAGTGATTATCTCTTCTACTTCAGTTGAGTTCAAACGAAGGGATGATGTGTCCTTATCCATTTTTTTCAATAAAGCATCTTTCAGTTTGTTATTTTCTTTAATGCTTAATTTTTCTGCTTTACCACTTCTAGGAATGTAATAGAGTGATACTTCTTGATTGTCTTCATGAACAATAATATAACTATTTCTATATGCTTCGAGACTGGCTGGGCCTGGCAAATAATCCATTTGATTGATTTCACAACCATTTTCTGCACCTTTTTCCAATTCAGTAGGGAAAAAAGTATGTCTTAATAGCATACCACCATCAATTATTAAGCGCATCAAAAAGAAGCCAACACTAAAGTAAGTTATAACCCCGGTGGGTGCTTGAAGAGTCGAAATAATCTTATCGACATCAGTATGAGTTCCTAAAATAGCATCCAACTTCTCAATAATTTTTAGGTTTCGAGCTACGCTCAGTCCATTAGTTAAAGTCAAACGACAAAACGTCCAATAGATACGACACAAGTTAGAGTAGGCAACATAATCTCTGATTTTGGAAGCATGCAATGGAGAGCTGATTAAATTGCGAAAACCTCCAAGAAAGGAATCGTACAAGGATTGAATAAAACCAGGTTCTTCGTCTTGAACATTGACCTTATTTAAATGGTCTTTTATTTTATGTTTTATTTTAGCGTATTCGGCTTGTTTACTGTTTTGTGAATAAGCTTTGTGGAAAGCTTCCAGCAAGGACGCACAATAGTAGCAATACAGCCAGAAAATTTCTTTATTTTCATTGTCTTGCTGCTGTAACACAGTAAACATTTGAGTAAATTCAGCTTCTAAATCCTGTTTGTGGTGTAGTAAAAAAGTGTAATCTATAGTGTTTACTCGATCATCAATTGTTACAATTTTTGTGTCCAGTTTACTATTCTTCGAAATTTGGGCGAAAAATTGTTGTTTATCCCTACGAAATGCAGCACTTTGTTTTGAGTAGACCATATTAAGAACTCACAAAAATTACACAGGAAGTTTTACAATAATACGTTACCATTTGATATGTATTTTGACAAGCTTTTTTGTATTAATATTTTACACATTGATTTTTGCGATTCAGATTGATTTTTGCATAAAATTGAATCAAGATAAAAGCCGGTTCATTTGACATGTGTTGAAACTAAAAGAATAAATTTATTGACCCATTAAAGCACATCACCACAGAATATTTAATAATAATTTTGCTGTATTCAAAAGAAGAAAAATTGAAAATTCACATGATGACTGCCTTGCATCATAGTTATTTTCCAATACAAAAACTGGAAAAAATTTTTCCTAATAAATCGTCTGAAGTGAACTCACCAGTAATTTCACATAAAGTCTGATGAGCTAACCGTAAATCTTCTGCCAACAATTCTCCAGCTTTATGAGTTGTTAGCTGCGATTGCCCAGTTAGTAACAAAGCTTTTGCTTCATCCAACGCTTGTAGATGTCGTCTGCGAGCTAAAAATTGGCCTTCTGTTGGTTGATATCCAACCACTTGTTTGATCACTTTTTTTAGCTCATCCAGTCCTTCACCAGTTTTTGCAGACAAATAAACCGTATGCTCATCACATTTTGCTGTAAGTTTAGTAGTATCAATTTTATTGTATACCGTGATTATGGGTATTTTATTGGGTAATGTTAATCTCAATTCATTAAGCAGAGAATTTTGTTGATCCGGATTGTTAACATCTACTACAAGAAGCACACAATCAGCTCGCTTCAACTCTTGCCAAGCACGTTTTATTCCCTCTTTCTCCACCAGATCATCGCTGTCTCTTAATCCTGCCGTATCGATAATGTGTAGAGGGATATCATCCAATAGGATATGTTCTCGCATAATATCTCGCGTAGTACCAGCAATTTCAGTAACAATCGCAACATCTCGCCCTGCCAGGTTATTAATTAAGGTTGATTTTCCTGCATTAGGCCTGCCAGCAATAACCAAGGATAACCCTTCACGCAACAAAACTCCTTGATTCGCTTGTGAACGTATCTCTTCTAATCGTCCAATAATTCTTTGTAATAATTGACTGACATTTCCATCATTAAGAAAATCAATTTCCTCTTCAGGAAAATCGATAGCGGCTTCAACATACATGCGTAAGTAAATTAGCTCTTCATTCAATTGATTTATTTTTTTAGAAAAATCACCTTGCAGTGATTTTAAAGCCATACGAGCCGCAGTATCTGAACTGGCTTGAATTAAATCAGCTATGGCTTCTGCTTGAATTAAATCGATTTTATCATTAAGAAATGCTCTTTCAGAAAACTCACCCGGCCTGGCTAGCCTTGCCCCTGCTGTTATGGATTCCTTAATTAATAAATCCAAAACTACAGGTGAGCCATGCGCTTGAATTTCAATAACATCCTCGCCTGTAAAAGAATGAGGTCCTTTAAAATAAAGAACCAATCCTTGATCAAGGACTTCATTATTTCCTTTATATAAAGAGCAAAAAGTAGCTAAACGTGGTTGCAATGCTTTGTTCCCATTTAGGCAAAGGGCTATAGCATAAGCATTTGGACCTGATATTCTTACGATTCCTACCCCGCCTCGTCCTGGCGGGGTAGCGATAGCAACAATGGTATCTATTGACATTTATTTTGCTGTGGCAATAACCTTTTTAGCTGGCTTTTCATCTGAGTATTTTCTGGTAATGTACCATTGCTGTAATATTGATAAAGTATTATTCACAATCCAGTACAAAACCAGACCAGAAGGAAAATTCCAGAACAGTCCGGTAAATAATATGGGTAAAAACATCATTACCTTCGCTTGCATTGGATCAGCTGGTGCTGGGTTGAGCTTTTGCTGAATCAACATGGTTGCTCCCATGATTAATGGAAGAACATGGTAAGGATCCGCTGAAGCCAAATCATTTATCCAAAATATAAATGGAGCTTGTCTTAGCTCAACACTTTCTAGTAAAACCCAATAGAGCGCTATAAAAACTGGAATTTGAATTAATATAGGTAAACAACCACCTAAAGGATTTACTTTTTCTTGCTTATAAAGTTCCATGGTAGCTTGGCTTATTTTAGCTTTATCATCACCATATCGCTCACGCAAAGCTTGCAACTTAGGCTGCAACTTCCGCATACTAGCCATGGATTTATAGCTTGTAGCTGATAATCGATAAAATGCCAATTTAATTAGGACAGTCACAAGAACAATTGACCAGCCCCAATTCCCAACAACAGTATAAATTGCTTTCATTAAAGAAAATAATAACGAAGACAAGAACCACAAAATACCATAGTCCACCGTTAAATCCAGAGATGGGGATATGCCTTTTAAAACACTGGTAATTTCTGGCCCTATGTATAATTTGGATCCTACAATTTTATCTTCTTTTGGTTTGACCGTAATAGGCTGGCTTACCGCTCCAATAGTATAATCTTTATCCGTAGCTAATGTATAAAACTTGTTTTCACTATCCGCATTGGGAACCCAAGCACTCAAAAAATAGTGTTGTTGCATAGCAATCCAACCACCTTTTGCATCCACATCCAGGTTAGATTTGCTCATGTCACTGAAACTAACTTTTTGGTAACGATTTTTTCCAGGATTTGAAAAGGAAGCACCTGTATACGAGCCAATATGAAAAATGCTCGATTTGTCTTCTTTAGGAGAACTGCGTAATAACTGGGTATTAAAATACCCTTTCCATAATGAATTACCGGTATTGGCTATCTTGTAATTGACTTCGATTAAATAACTTCCTTTTGTAAAAATAAATTCTTTTTTCACATCCAAACCGTCTTCGCTTTTACCATTTAGAGTGACTATCAGCTGGTTTTGATCAGGTTTCAATTCGTAATATTCTTTTTCTGATGTAAAATCAAAATCCAATGATTGTGGTGTCTGGCCATCTAAAACAAAAAGGCTACTGTTCGCTACATATCTCTGGCTGGCTTGATTTTGCAAGAGAGGGAATGGTTTATTTTTATCTTCAACACTTAGTGGATAATCAAGCAATAAACCTTTAACAATATCCCCATTTTTTAAATCAATGTCGACATCCAAAACATCTGTTTTAACCTGAATCAATTGTTTACTGCTGCTTGCTTTTTCCTCCGCTTTCAAAGTTATGGGTTGCTCTGCATTAGAAGGTATTATTTGTGGTAACAAATGCCCATCTGATGTTAATTGGCTTGCTGTCTTCTCTTCAACTGGTTGTTTGGCTGGATAATCAATTTGCCAAGCGTTCCAAAGTGATAAACCAATAAGCGCAAGCGCCATATATAAAACTATACGTCGTATATCCATTAAATATTCTCAATTCTTATCGTTAGGAAATAAAGGATCATAGCCACCTTTTGACCATGGATGGCAACGAGACAATCTGTTAAGTGCCATCAATAAACCTTTAATTACGCCATAATGTTTGATCGCACTGTCAGCATACTCTGAACAACTTGGATAATAGCGACAACATGGTGTTATCAAAGGGCTAATAAAATACTGATACATTTTTATTGGTAAGCAAACTATTTGCCGTAGCATGAGGCTAATTTTTCCCATGTTTTATTTAATTTAGTATTTATACCTAAATTGGTTTTCTTTGCTAGACCTGGTCTTGCCAAAATGATTATATCTACAGCAGGCAAGTTAGTATGACGAAAACTTTCTCTAAGTAGCCGTTTAATACGATTTCTGTCATGAGCCTTAGCTATCATTTTTTTTGACAATGCTAAACCAAGGCGTGCATAGCCTAACTTATTCTCTCTGAAAAGGAAAATAAAGTCATCTGTAGTTATTTTTTTCGCGCTTTCAAACACGAAATCAAAATCATTTTTTTTTAATAGTCGTTGCGCTTTTTTAAATGCAAACACTTAGGCAGATAAACGCTTACGACCTTTAGCACGACGTCTTTTTATAACTAATCTACCAGCTCGTGTAGACATTCTTAAACGAAAACCATGATCGCGTTTACGTTTTAAATTACTAGGTTGAAAAGTGCGTTTCATGATAACCCTGCTTCTAAATTTATGAGGTTGGCAATGATAGATAACTTTTTTTCAACTGTCAATTTGAATAACTGATTATTTTTTGTGTAATTTTTTATTTTCAGGTCGTAATAATATTAACTTTATATATTTTTAAAATTTATTTTTATTATATACAAATCGTTTCTTGTGGATAATTTTAAAAAACTATTATTTTTTAAAAACTTATATTAATTTAAACATTGTTTGTAACTCCTTTGTATTATTGTGATTTATTTGTTATCTGTTTATCTTGCTAATATTACACATACGTTATTTTCTCCTTTTTCACGTATTTGAACTGTACTTATCCATAGAAAAACAAATTCAAATTGATTTTTTTTTATTCTTATTGTGTTTAGAATTCTCTTTTTATGCTGGTAATTGATTAGGAAATAATTTTAGTTAATCGATTTTTGAGTATATTTCTATTTATCTAAAAAGGTCTGAACTTAATTAATTTACCTAAATTATTTGTACGTATATTTAAATGTAGACCTTATGACGGCTTTGTGGATAACTTTGCCTTTTCTTTAAACCCGGGTATAATTTATTGATTACTCAGATAACATATAGATTGAAATCTTTTTAGATTTTTAAAAAAATTACCAATTGATAAATTCTTGTTATTAATCTTTATTAATTGTCTTGCTGATCGGGTACTTTCAATGGCAATATTTAATACTGTGGATAGATAGTTTTAAGTATTCTTTTACCACCCTTGTTTAAATTAGGAGTTATTTTGTGTCAACTACTGCTTGGCAAAAATGTTTAGGTTTGTTGCAAGATGAATTTTCTGCTCAGCAATTTAATACTTGGTTGCGCCCGTTACAAGCTTACATGGACGAGCAGCGTTTAATCTTATTAGCGCCTAATCGTTTCGTTGTTGATTGGGTTAGAAAACATTTTTTTTCTCGCATTGAAGAGTTGATCAAACAGTTCTCCGGCGATGACATCAAAGCTATTTCTATTGAAGTAGGTAGTAAGCCTGTCGAAGCTGTTGATACACCTGCTGAAACAATTGTTGCTTCATCTAGTACAGCACCTCTAAAATCCGCTCCTAAAAAAGCAATTGACTACAAAAGTAGTCACTTAAATAAAAAATTTGTTTTTGATAGCTTTGTCGAAGGAAATTCAAATCAACTGGCGAGAGCTGCGTCCATGCAGGTAGCTGAGCGCCCTGGGGATGCTTATAATCCCTTATTTATTTATGGGGGGGTGGGCTTAGGTAAAACTCATCTCATGCATGCCATTGGTAATAGTATTTTAAAGAATAATCCTGAGGCTAAAGTATTGTATTTGCATTCAGAACGTTTTGTTGCAGATATGGTTAAAGCATTGCAAACAAATTCTATTAATGAATTTAAACGTTTTTATCGTTCCTTAAATGCTTTACTTATTGATGATATTCAGTTTTTTGCGGGAAAGGACAGGTCGCAAGAGGAATTTTTTCATACTTTTAATGCCTTATTGGAAGGGCAACAACAAATCATTTTGACTAGTGATAGATATCCTAAGGAAATAGAAGGGATGGAAGAGCGTTTAAAATCTCGATTTGGTTGGGGATTGACTGTAGCAGTGGAGCCTCCAGAGTTAGAAACGCGCGTGGCAATATTAATTAGTAAAGCTGAGCAATCTAATATTGAATTGCCTTATGAAGTAGCCTTTTTTATAGCCAAACGAATACGTTCGAATGTCAGAGAACTCGAAGGTGCCTTGCGTCGAGTTATAGCGAATGCTCACTTTACTGGTAAGCCGATCACTATTGAATTTGTACATGAAGCATTGCGTGATCTTCTTGCTTTGCAAGATAAGTTAGTTACTATAGAAAATATCCAAAAAACGGTAGCTGAATATTATAAAGTAAAAGTCGCTGATTTACTTTCAAAACGCAGAAGCAGGTCTATTGCGAGACCAAGGCAAATGGCAATGGCTTTGAGTAAAGAGCTGACTAATCATAGTTTACCTGAAATCGGTGATCATTTCGGTGGTAAGGATCATACGACAGTCATACATGCTTGTCGGAAGGTTAAAGAGTTAATCCAGGATGATAGCGATTTTGCTGAAGATTATAAAAATTTAATGCGAATATTATCTTCTTGATACGGAGTCTATCTTGTTTGAGCTAACCATTAAAAAAGAAGATCTGCTTACTCCATTGCTTACTGTTTCCGGAGCCGTAGATAAGAAGCAGTCATTGGCTATTTTGTCCCATTTTTTATTAAAATTGTCGGATGGACTTTTATATATTACGGCTACAGATTTGGAAATTGAAATGTCTGCACAAGTGGCATGTGATTCCAATAATACTAGTGGTTCTATTACAGTACCAGCCAAGAAATTCATTGATATTATCCGGTCATTGGATGAAAACGCTTCGCCATCTATCGTTTTTGATAAAGCTTTAGTGACGATAAAACAAAACCGAAGTACATTTAAACTGGCAACTTTGCCTGCTGAGAATTATCCCAGTAGTGAAGATGAATGCAATGATGTCGAGTTGACTATCCCGCGTTTGGTTTTGTTGCAGTTATTGCAATCTACTCATTTTGCTATGTCTCAGCAGGATGTTCGTATATTTTTGAATGGATTATTGCTGGAGTTTGACAGTAATATTATTTCAGCAGTTGCTACTGATGGGCACAGAATGGCTATATCGCGATATTCCTGTAATAATATTGCTCAAGCAAAATTACTTATACCCAAAAAAGGGGTGCAAGAATTATTAAGACTATTGAATTGTATTAATGATGAACATGTTTTGTTGGCTGCGGGAAAATCTCATATTAAGTTGATTACCAATCAATTTGTATTTTTGTCTAAATTAATCGAAGCACGCTTTCCACCTTATACTAAAGCTATACCAAGAGAGCAGGATAAATATATTGTTATTGATTGCGCTACGCTCAAGCGTGCATTATCTCGTATTGTCATTTTAGCTCATGAAAAGTCAAAGGCTGTTTTGTTACATTTACAACCAGGTCAGTTAACTTTAATTGCCAATAATAATGAGCAAGAAGAGGCAGTTGAAACATTGAGTGCCGAAACACAAGGTGATGAACTCAAAATCGGACTTAATGCAACCTATTTGCTGGATGTTTTAACTCACTTTTCTGAAGGTCAAATCAGGTTATCAATGTCTAATACTGAAAGCAGTATTTTAATTGAGTCATTAGTCAACGATAATTATCAATACATTATTATGCCTATGAAAATATGATTTTATCTGAAGTTAGAATTCATAATTTTCGGAATATCGCTTCGACTAGTTTAATCCTAAATCCCAATTTTAATTGTATTACAGGACCTAATGGCAGTGGTAAAACCTCGTTATTAGAGGCTCTTTACATGTTGAGCTGCGCCCATTCTTTTCGGTCTCGTGAAGTAGCTCCAATTATTTCTTATGGTCAAAACCAACTTAATGTTTTTGCCCACGCTTACGACGAAAGCACTATTAGTGTTCAGAAATCTATAACAGATGGCACACAAATTAAATTGAATAACCAGTTTTGTTGTACTACAAGTCAACTAGCCTATGCGCTTCCTTGCCAGGTTATTTACTCTGATGTTTTTCAAATTATTGATGCTGGCCCGTCGGTAAGGAGAAGCTTGCTTGATTGGGGTTTGTTTCACGTGAAACATGATTATTTGAAAATTTGGAAGGATTACAAGCGCATACTTAGCCAACGAAATGCCTTATTAAAATCCAGGGCTACTTATGAATATTTTATTCCTTGGGACCAACAACTAAGTCAATTAGCAAATCAACTGGATAAAGCTAGAAATGACTATTTTTTGCAATGGCAACCTAAATTTTACCAAGTCTTAAGTGATCTAACCAATATATCCTGCACAGTTGAGTATTACAAAGGGTGGGATAGAAAAAATGCAGGGCAGAACATGGAGGAACTGCTTCTGAAATCATTTGATAGTGATAGAAATAAGCTATATACACAATATGGACCCCATCAAGCTGATTTGATAATTAGCACTGAACAATACAGAGTAAAGCATACACTCTCTCGTGGACAACAAAAAATAATTCTAATCGCACTCAAACTGGCTCAAGGTCAGCTATTAGATAAGGATTGCTTATACCTTATTGATGATTTGGCCGCTGAGTTAGATGATTATCACCAGCGAAATTTAATTAAGTATCTGACACAGCAAAAGGGGCAGTTTGTTGTAACGAATTTAATTAACAACAATAATTACGATATCCTGCCAATTGATTCAGGTTTATTTGAAGTGAACTTTGGCGCAATTAAAATTTTATAGCATAGAATGTTTCACGTGGAACACAAATTAATGGAATGAAAAGTTCTCGTTATTAAACAATATCACCATAATGTAAATGCAATATAAAACTATAAAGGTAAACATATGCCATTCTACAAATGGCTCATCAAATGTCATGGCATGAAAATCAAATAAACAAAATGATATTCAAAAAAATCAACGTCAGTAATTCAGAATACACAAGCGTAAAGTTCTCTACTTAAGATATAAACCAGATACAAAAGATGATATAATAGACTCATTGTTAATACCATAATACGGCAAGAGGGCAGCTGATGAGCGTAGACGCCAGTTATGATTCAAATAATATTAAAGTCCTAAAAGGTTTAGACGCAGTAAGAAAAAGACCGGGCATGTATATTGGGGATACAGATGATGGAACCGGTTTGCATCATATGGTTTTTGAGGTTGTAGATAATTCAATAGATGAATCCCTGGCAGGTTATTGCAAGGAAATTTTCGTTACCATTCATATCGATGAATCAATTACCGTTAAGGATGATGGTCGTGGTATTCCTGTCGATATTCATAAAGAAGAAGGAAAATCAGCTGCTGAAGTCATTATGACAGTCCTGCATGCCGGAGGTAAATTTGATGATAACTCTTACAAGGTATCAGGCGGTCTACATGGAGTAGGAGTATCTGTGGTGAATGCCCTTTCTGAAGAGTTGCATTTGCTAGTGCGTAGACATGGAAAAGTGTATGAGCAACACTACAGGCATGGTGTTCCTGAATCTCCTATTACTGAAACTGGAGAGGCCAACTCTACTGGTACACAAATATGGTTTAAACCAAGCGCTGAAACCTTTTCTAATATTGAGTTCCATTACGACATTCTAGCTAAAAGATTACGTGAATTGTCATACCTGAATTCAGGTGTTTGTATTCACTTATTTGATGAAAGAACACAGAAAAAAGACACGTTTCACTACGAAGGCGGTATCAAAGCCTTTGTTGAACACTTAAATAAAAATAAAACACCAGTCCACCCCGTTGTTTTCTCAATGACATCGGAAAAAGACGGCATCGTCATTGAACTGGCAATGCAATGGAATGATGGCTATCAAGAAACCATATTTTGCTTTACTAACAACATCCCGCAAAGGGATGGTGGAACACATATGGCCGGCTTTAGAGCAGCATTAACTCGCACATTAAATAATTACATAGAAAACGAAGGGTATGCTAAAAAGGCAAAAGTATCTCCAACAGGTGATGATGCCCGCGAAGGATTAACAGCTGTTCTTTCAGTAAAAGTCCCTGATCCCAAGTTTTCATCGCAAACGAAAGATAAACTGGTTTCATCTGAAGTAAAACCAGCAGTAGAATCCTGTGTTGCTGAAAAATTTAACGATTTTCTTTTAGAAAACCCTACCGCAGCAAAATCCATCGTAGCAAAAATTATTGATGCAGCAAGAGCTAGAGAGGCAGCGCGGCGTGCTCGTGAAATGACTCGACGTAAAGGGGCTTTGGATATTGCTGGTTTACCAGGCAAATTAGCTGATTGCCAAGAAAAAGAACCATCGCTTTCCGAGTTGTATTTAGTTGAGGGTGACTCTGCAGGAGGTTCAGCAAAACAAGCGCGAGACAGAAAATTCCAGGCTATTTTACCTCTTAAAGGCAAGATTCTTAATGTTGAAAAAGCCCGGTTTGACAAGATGCTTTCTTCTCAAGAAGTAGCCACTTTGATTACTGCATTAGGTTGTGGAATTGGTCCTGATGAATATGATCCAGATAAAGTACGGTATCATAGAATCATCATTATGACAGATGCTGATGTGGATGGGTCTCACATAAGAACTTTACTTCTTACCTTTTTCTATAGACAAACCAGAGAGCTATTGGAACGAAGATATATTTATATTGCACAACCACCTTTATATAAAGTAAAGCGTGGAAAACAGGAGCAATATGTTAAAGATGATGAAGCGTTATTTGATTATCTAACACAGTGCGCGTTGGATGGGGCGACATTTTATCCCGCCAAAGAGGCTCCTCCCATATCTGCTAAATCGCTGGAAGAATTGGTTCAACATTTCAGACGTGTTGAGAAGATTATAAAGCGGTACAAGAGAAGATACCCCAGCGATATACTAAAAAGAGTAGCTTATATGCCAATGCTGCACCAGGAAGATTTTAACAATCTGCCAAAAATTGAAAACTGGTGCAAACAATTACACCTAAGCTTACAACAAGTAGACAGTAAAACAGAACAATACAAAGTAGATATCCAAAAACTTACAGAAGGTAATCAATACACCCCAAAAATTACTGTGTACCAGCATGGCTTGGAAAATGATATTTCAATGCAAGTTGAATTTTTCTTGTCTAAAGATTACAAAGAAATGGCTGATTTAGGACATAAATTATCCAATTTGATAGAGGAAGGCGCCTATATTCAGCGTGGAGATAAATCCTTGCCTGTGGAAAATTTTGAGCAAGTACTTAATTGGCTAATGGATGAAGCAAAAAAAGGACAAACAATTCAGCGCTATAAAGGTCTTGGGGAAATGAATCCCGAGCAGTTATGGGAAACAACCATGGATCCCGAGGTTAGACGAATGTTGCAAGTGAGTATTGAAGATGCTGTAGCTGCAGATGAAATCTTTACTACCTTAATGGGCGACAATGTAGAACCAAGAAGAGATTTTATTGAAACCAATGCCTTAGATGCTGAAAACATTGATATATAAACAAATAGTAATAATAAACTGGAGTGACGTTTGCCCCGCTAGTGGCAAACTCTTTTCTAGCTTATAGCTGATTCACCCAATGACTTAACTTACTTTCCTACTATGATGATGTGTTCAAAAAATGCCTTTTTATTGCTTAAAAGAATAAATTGAAAGAGGTATACTGATGTAAATTAGAGAATAAGTGCTGCATCCTTGCAGCGAAGTACATCCTTTGTACTGGTCCCTTAGTTGACTTCCTGTCAGACATATCCATGTCATCCCTATATGTTTTTAGTATAACCAATTGGCAGTATAAGTCATCGAGTATAATGAGCAGTAATATGTAAGAAATTTCTCAATTAAGAAGTGGCATTGTCTTCGTCATTACTCTCCTAATTTATAAGATTTAGGCTGTTGTTGTGTAATACAGTGGATACCCCCACCACCAGAAAATACATCGAGCGCATCAATTTGTTTAATTTGATACCCTGGAAAAATTTGTACGAATAACTGATAAGCTAATTTGTCAAAAGACTCATATCCAAAAGCGGGCATCACAATACCTTGATTAGCCATGTAAAAATTGATGTACGAGAGTGTAAGCCTTTCTCCATTATGGTAAGTTGGAGGTGGTTGCTCAACAGTATAGACCTCAAATGTTCGTCCTCTGGCATCCTTAGATGATTTGAGAATTTCGAAATTTTCCTGCAAACGATGGTAGTTAGGATCTTGCTTATCCTTGGTAATAAGGCATAACACCTTTCCAGGAGCAACAAATGTTGCTATTTCGTCAACATGACCATCTGTTTCATCACCTATCAATCCCATGTTCAGCCAAATAATACGCTCAGCACCCAGAAAATTAATAAGGTATTGTTCGATTTCCTGTTGAGATAAATGTGGATTTCGATTGGAATTTAACAAGCACTCTTTACTTGTCAAAATAGTCCCCTCACCATCTACATGAAAGGAACCTCCTTCCATGACCAATGGTGCATGGAAGTATTGAGCTTCAGTGCATTTTATTAGATGAGAAGCAATTAAATTATCTAAAGAACAGTCAGCATAATTTCCACCCCAAGCATTATGTATCCAGTCAACTCCGGCAAGCTGTCTTTCATTATTAATTAAAAAGGTAGCGCCGGTATCGCGGGTCCATGAATCGTTAATTGGCAAAGAGATAATTTCAATATTATGGCCTTTGCATAAATTCTCAGCGGAATCTTCATCGCCTGGATTTACTAATAAAGTAACGGGCTCAAATTGAGCTATAGCTTTTGCAACACGTGCATAGGCCATTTTAGCCTTGTCTAGCCCTATTTTGGACCAGGTGTCATGGTGACAGGGCCATGCCATCCAGCATCGTTCATGAGGATACCATTCAGCGGGCATATAAAAACCATATTGTTTGGGTGTTGTATTCAGATTCACTGTGCTATATTTCCATCAAGGTAAGTTAATTGAGAAAAAATACTTCTTAATTCATTTAAGTAAGAAAGTGCCTTCTCCTTAGGAAGTTCAGATTTTATTAATTGCTTTTCATAAGATTGAATTAACTTTTTGGTATCAAAATGGGCTAAATTCAACACGTTTGTTACGGTGTCGCCGCTGACTAAATCATCCAGCTCAAATTGTCCATCATCAGAAAGCTTTACATCTAAAGAATTGGTATCTCCAAACAAGTTATGCAGATTACCCAATATTTCCTGATAAGCACCAACCAGGAAAAATCCGATGTTATAAGGGTTATTGATATCGTATGAAGGGAGCATCAATGTGGTTGTAACGCAGGAGCTTCCAGGGTATTGCTTAATTGTTCCATCTGAATCGCAGGTTAAATCCTGTAGGATACTATGCATACTAAGTGTTCTATTAAGCTGAGAGATAGGGGCTACCGGGAAAATCTGACCAATAGCCCAAGCATCAGGAATAGATTGGAAAAAAGAGATATTACAAAATATCTTGGCAGCCATGCATTCATTGATTCTCATTAGCAAAGCTTTTTCACTTGGATTTTCTTCATCCAGTTTATCTTTTATTTCCATACAAATATTAGTATAAAAAGCTTCTACCTTGGCCTTTTCCTGTAGGCTAATTACCCCATGCTTGAAAAGAGAATGCGCTTCATTAAGCGAATGAGCTGCGTAATTATATATTTCAGTGGGCGAGCTGTCTGTTATGGCTTGATAAGTATCGTAAATATCTCGAATGACATGCGAATCATCTTCCGATATTTTAGGAAGAACAGGCGCTTTATTGATGATCTCTACATCCGTAATATTAGAAACTAATACAGCATGATGAGCTGTTAATGCTCGTCCTGATTCGGAGATAAGATCAGGCTCTGGTATCTCAGCTTCTTGACATAAGTGTTTTAAAGCCAACATGATGTGAGTGGCATATTCGACAAGACTGTAGTTCATTGAGCATCCTTTATTGGATCGAGTCCCCTCATAATCGACACTCAGACCTCCACCCACATCGATGGTACTTATCGGAGCATTGAGTTGACGTAGCTCAATATAGTATCTCGCCACTTCTTGCATGCAATGTCGTATGTCATGGATGTTGGCAATTTGTGAACCTAAATGGCAGTGCATTAGCTGCAAACAATCCAGCATATCATTGGCTTTTAATTGTAAAATCAGTTCAAGTACCTGTTTGGCATTTAGTCCAAACTTTGATTTAACACCGCCAGTATTTTCCCACTTGCCAGCACTCTTGCTGACCAGCCGAATTCGCACACCTAATGTCGGTTTGATTTGAAGGCGGGCAGATTCCTTTAAAATAATGTCCAGCTCAGATTTTTTTTCAATAACAATAAAAACCTTATGACCCATTTGTTGAGCAATAAGCGCTGTACGAATATAACTTGTGTCTTTATAGCCGTTGCAAACTATAGTACTCTGATGGTCACCCAGCATACCTATAACCGCCATCAATTCAGGTTTGCTGCCAGCCTCCAGACCTATCTGATTATCAGGCGATTTTAACAATTCCCGTACCACACTTTGTTCCTGGTTTACTTTAATTGGATAAACCAGCTGATAATTACCGGCATAATAAGTGTCTTCTCGAGCTTGGGTGAACGCCTGATATATTCTATGGACTCTATCATGAAGAATATCACTACAACGGATCAATAAAGGCAAATGCAAGCCAGCACGGTCAGCTGCATCAACGATAGTTTGCAGTTCAACACCCGGTTTGCCGGGTTTTTTACTGATTTCAATATTTCCCTTGGAGTTAATTCGGAAGTATCCCTCGCCCCAATTTTCTATGTTGTAAAGATTGTCATCTGATAGAGTATTATTGTTCATTCTAACGTTCCAAAGAGGATTAACGGGATTTGACTAATTCATGATAAGTTTCAGGCTCTCGTTGTTGGGGAAATGGGAATAATCGCCCCCACAATTCACGTTGGCTAAAATCCAGTTCAGCAACCAATACGGCAGGTTCATTACGCGGTGCCTGAACTAAAATTTCGCCCATAGGGGTACTGATAAAGCTGCTTCCGTAAAAACTTAAACCATCTTCACACCCAATCCGGTTGACCGCAATAATGAAGGTGTTGCTCATTATTCCTTGTGCTACCATAACTTTTTGCCACATGGGTTGGCTATCAAATCCTGGCGCAGTCGGTTCCCCTCCAATCGCTGTGGGATAGACCAAAATTTCAGCTCCTTTTAGTCCATAAATTCTTGATAATTCCGGGAACCATTGGTCATAGCATGTTGGTAATCCCAAGTGGTGACCAGCAATGGTATGGACAGGGTAATTGGAATCGCCTGGCTTGAAGTAAAAGTTTTCATGATATTTTTCACCACTGGGGATATGTTGCTTTCTGGTAACAGCAATCAATTCTCCTTGGGGATTAAAAGCGACTGCGGTATTGTAACCAGCTTTTTCAAAAAGCGATGCAGTAATATGAATTTGATTCGACTTCGCCATTTGGCTAACAAATTGAGCAGTGGGACCAGTGGCGATATCCTCCATATAAGGGGAGGGATCGACGTCACTACGTGTGCAGAAATAAGGACTTAAGGTAAGCTCTTGTAAACAAACGAGTTTTGCTCCTTGCTGGGTGGCTGAAAATATTCCAGAAGCCAGTTTATCTTGATGCTCTTTAGGATTTTCATACCATTGTTCCTGAACCAGTGCGACCGTTAGTTTGTTTTCTTTCATTAGAGTTCCCAATAAATGATGTTAAGTAATTTTTATCTCGAATTCGAATGGCTTACTATTGTTTAAGTTAAATCATCGACCCAGATTAAAAATCCGGCTATGTTATCAAAAAAAGCTCTCTTTGTACTAGCATTAATTTCAATTCACTGCTCATTTTGGCTGTTACCAATTACTAATGAATTTTCAGAATGGCAGCTATTCTGAACGTGGTGAAGGCTCGCGATTATCGATTAAAAGCGAATCCTTCCTTTCATTTAGGACAGCACATTTCGTTTTTCCTTGATTTTTTGTGAGGTAAGGGGCTTGTATTGTTTTAAAGCTAAAAAAGTAAACTTGTTCAATAGTTTTTCTGTCCGAATCATTTATTAAGTTTAAAGCGGCGTTCAATTCTTAATTTATGGCTTTAACTCGAGCAGATTGCAATAAGTCAATGAATTTATGAGAAATATTAACATGAATTATTGCTACATGATGTGTAAAGAATGGGTAAAAAAGTGTAAAGTTGCCCTTAACCAAGTAAGGGCAAAAGTTATGGCTGTTTTACTTGCCAAATAACCCACAAAAACTAGTCCAGCAATTCTGTTTCTCGTCTTCTTCTTCAGAATCTGAGACAATGGGTTCCATCTGAGAGTTTTTCTTCTTGTGTTCTCCTGTTTGTTCTTTAAATAAAACGTTTCTGTTGCGTAAACTGGTTGGTGATTCTTGCTTTGGTATAATTTCTTCAGTAGATGGCAAGACAACGGGAGTGGGCTTTGTCAGGCAAGTCTCTTCTTTAGGCACCATGGCACTGGCTATTATTCTGAAAGGGCTTGATTGCTCGTGAGCTGCTCCATTGATCATTTCCAGTTTTCTACTGATATCTGAGCGTACTTTAGCATCCAGCTTAGCTAATTTTTCTCCGATAGCTTGTTCATGGCCTTTTAATAATTCCGGGAATAAAATTGCAAACTCAAGGCATAAATCAACGCTAAAATCTCGGCTACTGAAAAATTGTTCTGGATTATCACCTAATAGATTGCGCTCTATATCCCTTATTAATGCAAAAGCAGATTGGACTTTTATCGCAAGTTCACTATCCTCGGCACAAAAACCTTTAATTTTCATTACTACATCAGTGCGATTTTCAGCAGGGGTTCTCAGTGCAAGTTTTCCAGCAATGGAAGATTCTTTATCATTAATTACATTGAATAAACTTGCAAATTCGATGCAAGAATCGATCTTGAATTCACGGCTTGAGAAGAATTGATCAGGCCTTTCACCTAGCAATAGTCGCTCTATGTCTCTGCGAACGGCAAAAGCGTGGCCGACTTTAGCGGCAAACAGAGACTGTGGGAAAATATTGTTGATATTTTGAGATACTCGGGAACGATCTTGAGCAGGAGTTGTTTCAGCCAGTCTCAATGCAATTGCGATTTCATTGTTAGTTAATACATCGATAGCCAATTTATTAAAATTATTAAATAGCTCACCATCAAATTCCTTCTCCAATATCATGGAATGAGGGTTTTTATTGCGCGGATCGAGCAAGGAAATGATTCTTTTTTTTACCTGATAAGCCTGGAATAAAAAGGAATGAAAGGTATCGCTATCATCTTGTGGCATTCTTGCTGCTTCAATGGCATGAGCAAAATCTTTTAATTCATTAACGGGACACTCCAAAACCAGGCGGCTGGCTAAAACTAATTTTTCATCATTGGTTAATTTGTTTAGCTCTTCGCGGTTTTCCGCCAGTGCGTCACCATTGCCAAGTACTTCGTAGGGGTGCTCTAATCCTTTTAATTCATCGCAAGTAAACGTCATTAAAATCTCCTTATTAACTCATCAGTAGCCTGATTCTAGATGTGCAAAAATATTTTGATTGACTATATTAACGAATTCAAACCACGCTGTCATGAAAATATACTAAAGTTTTATTATAGGGTGTCGAATAAATAGTTAGATACCCGTTTTTGCCTTTAAAAATTACAATAACAACAAGGAGTAGGCAATGTCTAAAAATCATTTGCTACAAGACCCTTTCCTAAATGAATTGCGCAAGGAAAAGGTACCTGTTTCAGTGTTCCTGGTCAATGGTATTAAATTGCATGGGATAATCGATTCTTTTGATCAATATGTTGTGATGCTTAAAAACTCCATTACCCAAATGGTTTATAAACACGCCATTTCAACAGTTGTTCCTTCTCGAATGGTCAAAATTCCTGCTGAGGAAAGCTCTGGTGAGGAAGAAGGAACTGTGGCAGACTAATCAATTTCTTGTTTGGGGATTTGGTAGTGTTTGAACGTCCACAAGGCGGTGAGCGAGCTGTTTTGGTGCAGTTAGGTCTTCCCGGGGTTGATGCTGATAAGGCATTGGCTGAGTTTGAAGAGTTAGCTCTTTCGGCGAAGGCTGAGGTGTTGGATTGTGTATTAGGTGCCCGAGCTACTCCCGATGCCAAATATTATGTTGGGAAAGGTAAGGCTGAAGAAATAGCTCATTTGGTAAACATGCTCGATGCGGATTTAGTGTTAGTCAATCATGAGCTATCGCCTTCTCAAGAGCGGAATCTCGAGCGATTATTTGGATGTCGAGTTGTCGATAGAAGTGGCTTGATTCTTGATATTTTTGCTCAGAGAGCTCGTACTTTTGAGGGTAAACTTCAAGTTGAGTTAGCCCAATTGCAGCATTTATCAACAAGGCTTATTCGTGGATGGACCCATTTGGAAAGGCAAAAAGGAGGGATTGGTTTAAGAGGCCCAGGAGAAACCCAATTGGAAACGGACCGGCGTTTGTTAAGAGAGCGCATTCGTTATATCAATAAGCGATTGGAAAAAGTACGCTGCAGCCGTGATCAAAACAGGCAGGCCAGGCGGAAGGCGTCCATGCCTACTGTTTCTCTAGTGGGGTACACCAATGCCGGAAAATCCACTTTATTCAATGTTTTAACAGGGGAACACACTTATGTGGCTGATCAATTGTTTGCAACCTTGGATCCGACGATGCGTAAATTGGAATTGCCAGGGTCCTCAGCAGCAATTTTAGCAGATACAGTAGGGTTTATTCGAGATCTTCCCCATCAATTGGTAGAGGCATTCCGTGCTACTTTAGAGGAAACCCAACAAGCTGATCTATTACTGCATGTCATTGATATTTCTGACCCGAATTGGCGAGAGACGGTTTTTGAAGTACAAAAGGTGTTAGATGAATTAAAGGTTAGTAATATCCCGGTAATTCAAGTGTTTAATAAAATTGATTTGCAGGAAGGTTGGCAACCAAAAATTGATTATACTGAGGATTCTTGCAAGGTCTGGTTATCAGCAACAACCGGCGCTGGTCTGGATCTTCTAAAAGAGGCAATAGCAACTCAATTGCATGGTATGATTTTAATTGAGGATATTGTAATTAAGCCTGAACAGGCAAAATTACGAGCCCAATTATACCAATTAGGCGCTGTACTTAAAGAGTCTGTAGATGAAAACGGCGATTGGTTAATGAAAATTAGAATAACGGCTGATCAAAAACGACGATTGCTTTCATGAATAATCAAGTCAGGCCACGGGGCGATAGAATCTATTCCAGACTTGATAAATTCACAAGAAAATCTTTAACTTATTGACCAAAAATATAATTTTTATTTATTCTCTTAGGAGGTCCTATTCTCTGTAATGACTTTTTCTAATGTTTTTGCCGTTTGTCCCCCGTATAATTTTTTAATCAATTGCCCCTTTGGGTTAAATACAAAAGTTACAGGCACTCCTGTAATGTCTCCTAATTGTAAATCCTGAGCCGGATCCTTTAACAAATTAGGGTAGTTAATATTAAATTTTTTAATTAGTAATTTTTGCTCTGGTAAGGGAAGAGCATCGTAATTGACTGCGTATAGGGCTACTGCCTCATTTTTATGGTTTTTGTAAAAGCGATTAAATTCAGGGATTTCATCGACACAGGTTTCACACCAGCTTGCCCAATAGTTGATAAAAACCCATTTTCCTTTAAGTGATGAAAAAGGAATATTGTGGCCAAAGGTGTCTTTTAAAAGGGCTTCTGCATGAGTAGAGAAGGGAGCAATTGCTAAAACCAGCAGGTATATGAATGTAGATATTAAGCGCTTCATGATCACCTCTTGAATAGTCAAAATTGTTTACGGTTATTATCGTTAGCCAAATTGGACATAAGAAAATGCATGTATTTGCTTATGTCCAATTTACTAACTTTAAGACAGATGAAATGGGTTATTAAAAATTAAATAGTAACAATAGGCCACTAGTTTATCAGGAAACAATCAGACTCCCAAATTCAACCGGACCTCTTCTTCCTCTTGAATGGCCGAATGGGTTTGTTTTGCTCCCAAAATACTGTGTTTCTTTAACCCATCCAAAATATCCAGTGAGTCTTTACTATTACGCCAGCTCGTTTTTGTTCGCCAATCGAATACAGTTGGTTCGCTTTCCGGAAGGCATGATGGTGTGGGGATGGGGGCTCGTTGCGGATTTCTGCGTTTTTCATCTGCGATAATTTCGGCGAGCTTTTCATCGGAAACAGGCATAACCGAGCCGTCATAGAGATAAGGAAAGAGGCGTAATTTGGTAACTAATTTAAAGGCAGCCCATTTACTGGTTAGCTCTTTATACCCATATTTTTCAGGGTTTTCTCTGAGTGCTTCGTATTCAGAAGGAGAAATTATGTGAATTTGACTGAGATTGTTGCGGTAATATACTTTTCCTTTACTTAAAACCAGCAATGGTTGATGTTGTCTTGAGTTAAAATCAACGTCGGGCATATGCACCAAACCACCGAAATCTTTTTGCTCCGGTATTACACTTCCTGATAATACTTGATTGATGTCTTTTAATGATGCGGTCATACCGTTTAGGCAAGCTAAACGGTTAAATTGATTAAGGCAGGTATCAAATTTCCCATCCCCACGCGCTCGAGATGGAGCCTCTGTTGTATTAGGGGTTGGATCATAGGGTCTGACTGTATAAAGTCCAACACGATTTACTTCATCATGAAGATTATTAGCCAGGATATTGCCCCATACTCCGAATCGCTCTTTTAATACGACACGTAAATCGCCAATCATGGACATATGTCCTGTAGCAAAATGATCAGAATAGTAGTGAAAAGTAAATAGCTCTATAGAATAAGCTTGGGCGTGATAGCGATTCGCCAAATCAAGCAGGGTATTGCTTGAAAGAGTTTCATTTTTATTTTGTAAGGAGATTTTTAAAGCACTCAAATCAGGGTTATCTGATTGATAATTTCTGTCGCTAGCCAATTGTTTTAATTCGTAGGATAAATGTGCATATCTCAATGCGATAGCGTGACCCAAGATATAAACTCGAATAGACCATGGCGTAAAATGAGTTTGGTTCCGAACAAGCATTTCCCCATAGTCTTTAACGCGAAAATAATACATCAGTTGTTGAGCATATAAATTCAACGTAGGCGAAAAGGGCACATAGTTAGCATTATTAATGGAATAAATGCGATCAATTTCTTTTCGAGTAACATCAGGAGCAGCCAGGTTATTGTAAGCTGTAATTAAAGCATTCTCTTCTTTAGGATCTATAGGTTTGCGAATGAGGTGTTTTCCCAATTCTGCCGGGGAGTTAAAGAGCCCGCATTTGGGTAGATCCAAATCCATAGTCCAATTAGCCTGCGTAAAGTAGTCACCCGCCATGGCAATAATTTCGCCAGCGGACATTTCCAACTCCATTGGTTCAGGTAGGTTATTTTCACCGAATCGTTGAAGCCGCAGATGGAGCACGCCAAACGCATCTATTCGTAAATATGGATTGCCGTCGATTTTATCCATGAGCAAACCATTGCCCAGCTCTGTATGTTCCGTTGTGTTCATAAATTCTGCTCCTATCCTTAGAGTCTATTTTCATCATATCCTTGATAACTGAACGTGCCAATAGTTTAAATAATACTAATTCAATTAGGAAACCATACTATTTTGAACTATCTTAATATAAGACAGTAATTAATGAGTAATTAAGATGAAAGCAATAGAAGTAGAGCAGTTAATCCAGGGAACATTAATACGCGAAGGTGGAGGAGTTAAATTACGTCGCTATATAGGAGCTGATAAAACCAATCACTTTGAACCTATACTGCTTTTTGATTATTTTGACAGCTCAGATCCATTGGATTATCTAGCCGGGTTTCCGCCTCATCCGCATCGCGGATTTGAAACAATTACCTATCTGATGGAGGGAAGCATTACCCATGAAGACAATAAAGGTAACAAAGGAGTAATAAACGCAGGTGGTGTGCAGTGGATGACTGCAGGAAAAGGGATTATTCATTCGGAAATGCCTTCGTCTTCAACGGGCCGGTTGCATGGTTTGCAGTTGTGGTTAAATTTGCCTGCTGCAGAAAAATGGCGAGAACCTCGTTATCAGGAAAAATCATCGGATCAACTACCTATTGAAGTCATGGAATCAGGTGCAACCATCAAAGTAATAGCAGGAAGAATTGATCAAGGATTAAGTTCACCCATTGTTGAAATCGCGACCCGGCCTTTGTTTCTAGACATCACCCTCACTGCAAATGCAACTATTCAACAAACGATTCCTGATGATTATCAGGCTGTTCTTTTTGTCATTGAAGGTGCTGTGAATATAGGAGGACAGCAAATTACCGCAGGGAATTTAGCCAGCCTGACAAACGGTGAAAGAATACAAATAGAAGGCAAAGGCAATGAAAATAGAAATCATTGTTTACTGATAGCTGCAGCTAAACTTCATGAGCCTATTGTTCGCTATGGTCCTTTTGTAATGAATACTCAAGAAGAAATTATGCAGGCAATACATGATTTTCGTACAGGACATTTTTAGTTGCTTATTGTGTTGATTTTAACCGGATAATTAAAACTATTCAGAATGATCTTCATATATTATCTTGGTTGCTCAAAGGATTATGAGTACAATGTGAATGATTAAACACATATGATTTCTGCGAAACTTATTTAACGTGAATTATGGATACGTTATCTTGAATCGTTCGGGCTGAGGAGGCATTTATGCCGTCTCGAAGCCTTGTATGGAATTTAATGTTTCGTGCCAAGGCTTCGAGACGATGCTTACGCATCTCCTCAGCCCGAACGAACCCGGGATATTGACAGCTTCTTATATAATCCTTATCCATAACCCACGTTATTTAATAACGATGTATTTATCAATCTGATTTTGAACAGTGTCATTAACCGGCATCAAGTATTCCCAACACTTCAGCCAGGATGCGATGGTTAACTAAAGTGAAAAAGGAGTTTTTATGAGTTTGGAAGTGGAGTCTAAACCGCACGGTAATAATCCTTATGCTAATCGGTTTGATAACTTACCCCTCAAGGCTCAGGGACGTTTCCCTCGTGTGGCTTATGTGCTTCAAGGCGGTGGATCTTTGGGAGCCTATCAATTTGGTGTGGTTAAAGGGCTTCTTGAAGCAGGGTATGAACCGGACTGGATTGCAGCAACCTCTATTGGTGCCATACAAGCGGCGATTATTGTAGGAAATCCTCCAGAAAAGCGTATTGAAAAACTCGAAAGATTTTGGGATGAAATTGCCCCGGGTAATTTTTTCGATTTTTTAGGTGAATCTGATATCACTTTAGATTTTTATAATAAGTTAAGTGCCGCTTGTGCTTTATTATTTGGCCAGCCTGAGTTTTTTTTTCCAAAATGGTGCACTGGAACAATTCCTTTATGGGGTGATCCAACGACTCTGAGCTATTATGATACGACTCCTCTTCGCAAGACATTGCTCGATCTTATTGATTTTGAATTGCTAAATTCCTGCCCCATTCGCTTAAGTCTTGGTGCTGTTCAAATCAGCAATGGCCATTTAATCTATTTTAATAATATCAATTATCGTATAGAAGTGGAGCACATTATGGCAAGTGCTGCTTTACCTCCGGGCTTTCCTGCAGTTAATATCGATGGAGAATTGTATTGGGATGGTGGTGTGCACTCTAACACCCCATTAGAAGTTATTCTGGAGGCCATTCCTGCAGAAAACACCTTGTGTTTTCTAATTGATTGTTTTGGTGGGCGATCGTTTATTCCCAAAAGCATGAGTGAAATTGAAGAGAGAAGAAAAGACATTTCATATGGAACTCATGCTCAACGTACTATTTACAATTATTTGCAGAGACAAAAAATGCGAAACTCAATGATGGAATTAAGCCGTATTTTAACGGATCAACAAAAGAGGGAGAGCGCTCATTTGTTAGATATTGGAAGCCCTCATCATTGTACCTTGGTTCATTTGGCTTACAGTTCAAGAATAGTAAAAGCGGCTTCGAAGGACTACAACTTTGGCCGAGTAGTTATTAAGAAGCGAATGGAATCTGGGTATTCAGATGCCAAGGCTGTGCTGGCAGAAGAATCTCAATGGGGTTATTTACCCAAGGATGGAAAAAGCAGATTATATGAGTCACCTAACAATCTTTCTCGATTGTTTCGAAAACGGAAAAAAGAGGTATTTTAGTTTTAATGCCGAAAAAGGGAGAGCCTTGTCCTGGGGTTTCTCTCTTTGAGAGATAAACTGATGTTGTATTATAGAGTCATCATCAAAGAGGCGCTGCATTGTGAAAGAGAAGTTTGCCACATGGTATAAAATAGTAACTAAACATATCCGGTTTTTCTTTAGTTATTCTATCCCTATGTTTTTTAAAAAGGTCAAAAATTACATTAATCTTCCCATCATTGTCGTTGGCTTGGCTCTTATTATTGGTCTTTTTCATTTATTTTCCTATTTGATCCCTTTCACTGACAATGCGTTTGTTGTTACTAATGTTACTCCTGTAGCTGCTGATGTATCTGGTTTTATTACTGAAATCTATGTAAAGAATGGCCAAAAAGTAAAGAAGAACGATCCTATATTTAGCGTTTACAGGGTTCCTTATGAGTTGGCTTATCAGCAAGCAATGGCTGATTACAAGGAAGGATTAAAGAAAATAGACGTGTTTCAAAAGCAGATTGAAAGAACGGTTGCTTTGATTAAAGCAACGGACGCTGAGCTTGAAAAAGCGCAGTTTGCTCTTGGCCTAAAAAAAAATAAGAACGTGGCCGAAGCAGTATCTGTTCTTGAATTAAAAAATCTTGGTTATGATGTTTCTACTTTAAGTAATAAAAGAAATGCTCTGCAACAGGAAGTGGCGGTTTTGCAAGCCAAAATTGAACAACAAAGACATACCGTCGCCAGCCTTAAGGCAAAAATGGATAATGCGAAGGTTAATCTTGATTTAACCATTGTCAGAGCTCCTGGTGATGGAGTGATAGATAATATGTATGTCTCTCCAAATACCCCTATCGAGATCCATAAACCGGTGTTTTCTTTTATAGATACTGCAAATTATTATATCCAGGCTAATTTTAATGAAACGGACTTACGCAATGTACGTCAAGGTGATAAAGCATATATCATTTTACGCATGTATTATTTTGACAAAATATTTCATGGGGTTGTTGTCAACTCGTTATGGGCTGCTGAACGACAAAGCACTGCTCCAAAGAGCCAAATTCAGGTTGTTACAAATCAAAATGAATGGCTGTTGCTCCCTCAGCGATTTCCATTACAAATCAAGATATTGGATCCCGACCCTGACTATCCTTTAAATCCTGGTGCCAGTGCTTATGTTTATATCTCAACTAAAAGATAAGCTCGCATCCTACGATAGGTATAAAGAACATCGTATTAATGGACTAAAAGCAGTATTTGTTTTGGAACTGATGATTATATTTTACTTTTTTTCTTCCATTGACAATCCGTATTTCTATTATTTTTATGCCCCAATCACATGTTTTACTGTGGAGGCGGCGGGAACAACCCTAAAAGAGAAGTACTTGCTTTTACTCTATACCCTTTTAGGGAGCATACTCTCTATATTCTTATTCGGCATAATTTCCGTATACAATGTGTTTTTTATTTTTTTCGTTTTTTTCTATACCTTGGCTCTTTATTTCCTCGTGCTTCACCATTTTAAAAAAATGCTTGTTATTGTTCCATTGATGCTAAGTTTGGCATCCTATTCCCTGATTTATGGCGTGGAAGCAGATAGCAATTTTTATATTGCCATTAATAATGCTTTATACACATTGGCAGCCATGGCGATAATCTTCGCTGGATTATTTATTTTTCCCAAAAAGTATTATTTTGATATTTGGGAGTGTGCCTTTCTCGAAGTCATTACCGGCCTGGAATCTCTATCTGCAAAAATTTGTACGGGAGAAGTTAAAACTATCGCTATTTTTTCGGGCATTATTGTGATGGAGCGTTATTCCAAAATGCTGCCAAGAAATATTAAGTGCTACAGTATATTAAAGATAACCATTTTATCTTTTGAGCTAATCTTGACCATGTCGTACTTGCTGTCTTTTCAAAAGCAACTGCGTAAGGAATACGTTATTGTTTTACATCATTATCTTGAACGTCTTTGTCAATCCTGTAAAGCGAAGCAACCACTGATACTCTCTGACCAGGAGCTGCCTGCATTTAAAGAAACGCATGAGTTGGAAGTTTTGTATCAATTAATTTTAAGTTGGAATTACTTATGCGCCGATGGTTAAGAGTACAGGCCTTTTCTTATCTTGAGCTGCGCTCTATTCAGATCAGTACGGTCTTTGCGTTTACTATTTTTGTCCAGGAATGGTTGCGTTATCCGCGGGCCGGGTGGACGGGCTTTGCTGTCATGATGATTTATGCCGGTTTTGACAATGGAACAACCATATTCAGGACATATCATCGTTTTTTAGGAGTGCTTTTAGGTTTATTTAGCGGCTATTTATTGTGGTTTATAGGTCATCTGGATTATCGAACCTTAATTCTGATTATGCCTTTAATGGTTTTTTTCGCGTTTTTTCTAGTAGGGAGAGCCTACAGTGTTCCCACTGTATTTACGGTCAATGTGTCAGTAATTGGTTCCGGTTACTTTAGTACGGAAGATACCCTTCCAGTCACCTATTTTATTTTCGATTATACTCTTTGCACGTTGATCGCCTTTACTATTATTCTAGGTTTTGAATATTTTTGGTTTAGGCATTATGGATTGATGCAACGATTTATCAAAAGTACTCAGGCTGAAGTGATTGATGATCTATACAGGCTGGTTCGTTTGTTAAATCAGGGTAAAATAAAAAAAACAGAATGGTTCCAAGCTTGTATCAAGTTGACTGACAGCTTGTTTGAGGTCAATAAGCTCATAACAAATTCTCAGTTTTTAACCAGTTCAGAACATGCTGTCGGGGACGGATTTAATCAGTTTGTAGAATTGGCTAATCGTATTTTCATTGGCCTGAAAGCCTTATATGTGGCTTATTATACTAAACATTATCATACGTTTGATTATTATCAACTATTTCAACAGGTTCAAAAAGATTTGGTGCACTTAAAAGATTTTGTTGCAGGGGAGCAAACAATTGATCTTAATGAGGGAGTAAAGCATGCTACGTCCGGTTAAAATCATTTTATTATCAGTCTTTTTAGTCGGATGTTATAGTGAGCCTTATCACAGACCCCATGTTGAAGTGATTAATAAATGGTCGGTAAAAGACAAGAATGTTAAAAATATCGATAGCAAGAATATTCCTTACATAGCCTGGTGGCGTGATTTTAAAGACCCCGTTCTCAACCAGTTGATTGAAAGAGGATTGATTTCCAATACAAGCCTTGGCATGTCAAGAGGAAGCATTGAAGCGGCAGAGGGAGAGCTTAAAAAAATTCGTTATCAGTGGGTGCCTACCCTCGATCTTATGACTGGTTATTCAAGAAATCCGGCAACTGGTTTTCCCGGCGTTTTGATTGTTTTTATTCCTAACTATACAATAAATATCATCAATCAAATAAGAGAGCAAAAAAGGGCAAAATATACTCTTGCACAGGTAAAAGCAGAAGACGATGCTCTCAAACTAACAATTATTTCTCAAATAGCAGCAAGTTATTTCACCTATCTTGCAGAAATAGAACGCAAAGAATTTTTACAGACATTAGCCAATGATCTAACTCAGTTGGCAAAGGTTGCCAGTAAAGTTTACCAAGGAGGATTAAGTTCTGAAATTGAGCAGGAAGAGTTGTATAGCCAGGTCAATTTGATACAAGGCGAACTCGAGGTAACAGAGCGTAATATCGTTATAAGTCGCAATGCTCTCCGGTATTTACTAAACCAAAATCCAGGCGAAATAAAAACAGTCAAAAAATTATTACAACTTAAAAATCATAATTTAATACCTGGTTCTTTACCGTTAACAGTTCTTGAAAATCGGCCTGATATGCAAGTAGCTGAAAACCGTTTGCGTGCTTCACATGAAGGAATTGGCGTTGCGGAAAGTAATCTTTTACCTACTATACAATTAGATTATATTGGTGGTTTGGCTGCTGGAGATAGCCGCTACGCATTACCGAAAAAAACGGTGAAATTTAATGATCAATTGTTGAAAGCCCCCATTATTGATATGCCTGTTTTAGGTGCAGTAGCCAAGGCTAAAGGCGTAAATAAGGTTTCTTATTATAATTATATTGATACTTTACAAAAAGCATTAAGAGATACGACCAATGCCTTATCAGAAAATGAGCGTTTAACCAATAAGCTCAAACAAACTGCGTCGGCTCAAAAACATTTGGCAAAAGCGTATAATTTGAACGACAGGTTATATCAGACAGGTATTCAAAGTTATATAGAAACCTTAAATAGCAAAATTTCGCTCGATAAAATCAACATCAGTTTAAATCAGGATAAATTGCAAGAGCTACTAAGCATTGTACGTTTATATCAAGAACTGGCTGGAGGTTATCGCGCCAAATTAGAGTCTGAAATAAAGTCTTCAGTCTGAGCAAACAGAACTCTGTTATAAATTATTAATTACGAATAGGGGCGTATTTCATTTTTCATAGTACCCAGCTTATCTTCTTCTACAATGCCTCCCTGATTCAGTCTTTGTGGTTATTTTTAATACATGGTGAGTATGGATACGCACATATCAAGGCAAGATATGCAAATAAATATTGCATAATGTTTAATTTTGTGACATTATTTGCGCCATTGTGTATTCTGTGAGAGTTGTGTATGTTAAAAAAAACAATGTTTTTTATTTTGTCGATATCTACTTCAAGTATTTTTGCTGCTGACGATGTAGATTTATATCAAGCCCCTCTCAATAGCATCAATAAATACCCTATACTACAAACACCAAAGAATGCGATTATTTTAAAGAGTTCTTCTGCTGTTATTGATAATTCATTGCAAAAATTAAATCAAACAAAAGAAGACAATCAAATGATTGTTCGTTATCAGCAACTGTATAAAGGAATACCTGTTATTGGCGCCCAAGTGATGATTACTAAAGGAACAGACTCAGGAGTGCAGTCCAATGACAATGCAGAGGTGAACGGCCATTTATTGGATAATATAGAACTTAATACGAAACCGGCTATTAGTGCGCAACAAGCGAAGGAATATGCAAAAAAATCCTATTTTCAATTTAGCCCCCAATCTAGCATACAACAGGAAACAGCTGAATTACAGATTCGGCCAGACCATAATAATCAATTAAAGCTGGTTTATTTGGTTTCATTTAAAAGCGTGCAGCAGGATGGCAAACCAGACTGGCCTTTTTTTGTTATTGATGCTCAAACAGGGGCTTTGATTAAGCAATGGAACAATATCAAAAATTATTTGGATACAGGGCCTGGAGGTAATGAGAAAGTTCAGGAATATTGGTATGGTAAAGATGGATTACCTGCTTTGGATGTGACTCAAAATGGCAGCCAATGCGTCATGGAAAACTCAAAAGTCAAGTTGGTTAATCTCCATTCTCAATGGGATTGGGAAAACACGATAAATACTCCTTTTGAATACGTTTGTAACAATAATATAGAAGAGAATATTAATGGAGGGTTTTCTCCTGGCAATGATGCGTATTATTTCGGACACGTTATTGTTGGTATGTACAAAGACTGGTATGGACTTAATGCCCTACAACATTCTAATGGTGCTCCAATGCAATTGGTTATGCGAGTTCATTTTGGGCAAAACTATGATAATGCTTTTTGGGATGGACAAGCCATGTCATTTGGAGATGGGTTGGATTTTTACCCATTGGTTTCTTTAGATGTAGCCGGTCATGAAGTGACTCATGGTTTTACAGAGCAGCATTCTGGTCTTGAGTATCATGATCAATCAGGTGCACTTAATGAGTCCCTATCTGATATGGCAGGACAAGCGTCAAGAGCTTATCTTTTGGAAAAAAATCCTCAGTTGTATAACAAAGCTTACTTACAGCCCAATGAAGTCACATGGGGTATTGGAGAAACAATAGTTCGTGATTCTTATGGCAAAGCTTTGCGATTTATGGATTACCCATCCTCTGATGGAAGCTCTGCAGATTGTTTAGACAAAGGTATTGCTCAAAACAATGGCAGCTATTGTGCTATCAGTTATGATGAGGTAGTAGCCTATGCCAATACACATATCGCACTTCCTCAAGAACGCCAGAGCTTCATAGTTCATACAGCCAGTGGTGTGTTCAATAAGGCTTTTTACCTAATGTCTAAGGATATGGGTATTAAAAACGCTTATCACATCATGGTTGTTGCTAACACAAAATATTGGACTCCTACGACAGACTTTAAAAATGGAGCTTGCGGAGTCATTTATGCTGCCAGGGATTTAAATACCGATATCAATAAGGTTAAGTCCGCTTTTGGTCAAGTAGGTATTGATACGGCAGGGTGTGTTATTTAGGGGGAGCAAAAGCTTCCGGCAAGTTTTTCCTCCAACAAACTGCGGTGATCTCTTGTGATTCATCGCGAGCTATTTTTGCTCGCAGTGTTGTTTGCTGGGCATAGAAATTAGTATATAATCAAACAGGATCTTTCTTTTAGATTTCTTTGGAATAGAAACCTTAAGCTTTGATTTTAAAATCATTGGGATTATATATTACTTTCGTATTAGGAACAGAATGGCATTTTTTTTAATCACGCTTTGCATACTAATATTGAGTTTTTTCTGCCTGGCCGTAATGGTTTTAAAATTTATTCAGCAGCCTTCCTCGCCTCTATCCTTCTCCCAATATGTTAAATTAATGTGTAGCGGAGTTATTGCTTTTATTGCAGATACAGTGGGGGTCGGCAGTTTCGCTGTTAATGTAGCCTTGGCAAAATTATTAGGCACCTTTCGTGATGATGAATTACCTGCCGTAAATAATGGCGCTCAAGTCCTCCCTGGCGCTATCGAATCTTTATTTTTCATCCACATGGTGGATGTTGATTTAACTACGCTACTTACTTTAGTTACCGGAACCTGTATTGGTGGGTTAGTAGGTGGTTTTGTAGTAAGTCAGTTAAGCAAACAAGCCATTAGACTGGCAATGATTTGTTCATTTGCCCTAATCATTGTTCTTTTAATCGCTCATCAATTGCGTCTATTGCCAGTAGGTGGTGATTTGACAGAGTTGCATTCCTGGAAGCTGGTTATTGGCTTTTTTGCTATGGTAGTGTGTGGCTCTCTTACCTCTGTCGGAGTAGGGCTTTTTGTCATGGTGCAAGGTGTTTTATTTTTAATGAATGTTTCACCAGTTGTAGCTTTTCCTATCATGACCACTGCAGGAGCCATGCAACAGCCGCTGACCACATTAGTTTTTTTACAAAAAAATAAAATCCCGTTAAAAAAGACTTTGATTTTAAGCTTTTCAGGATGTCTGGGTGTTATGATCACCATTCCAATTTTTACAAAATTAACAATAACCTGGCTGCATTTTTTACTGTTATTTATCCTTATCTATAATTTTTTAGCAATTGGTCATACTTATTTACGATCAAGACCTGTCAAACAATACGTCCAATCATCTGTTAAACTTGCGGCAGCGGATTGAGTCTCTCAGTTTATAAGTTTTCTTTATTGTTTTTCGGGAACAGGGCTTTTAAAGCTATGGCTAACTAATAGGAGGATGCAGGTTGATGTTGGTATTTGCTTGTTTTTATTCAAAATTGATTAGAGTCTATCCTATCTGGATAGGTACTTATATAGTATAATTAACGTTATTTTAATAAATATATCGCCCTATGGATGAACAAATCAGTAAATCACAGAAAAAAAGAGATGCTCATTATTTACAAGATATAGGCATTAAATTTATTGATTTAAGCGCATCCAAACTGGATTCTTTGCCCCTTCCCGATAATTTACGTCAAGCAATTATTGACGCCAGGTCAATCAAAAGCCATGGGGCTAAAAGGCGACAAGCGCAATTAATAGGCAAGTTAATGCGTGCAGCCGATTTTGAAGCCATTCTTGCTGCCTATGAGAAAATCCTTGAAGAAGAGAGTTCAATTACGGCCTCTTTTCATGAGATAGAGCTATGGCGCGACAGGTTATTACAAGATGGGAAAGACGCTTTGACAGAGTTTATCGATGCTTATCAACCTGAGGACGTGCAACAATTAAGGCAACTGATTAAAAAGGCATTAGATGATCAGATGAAAGAGAAAAATACGGGTGCTGCTAAAGCACTGTTTCGTTATTTAAGGTCTTTAATAAAATGAATTACTCTCTATTCATTAGTTGTTCAAAAGGGTTGGAGTATTTGCTGGAAGACGAACTCAAGGGATTGGGGCTTCATGTGACTCAAGTGAGTCCTCAAGGTGTCTATGGTGAGGCTAGCCTGCCTGTAATTTATAATTTATGTTTATGGTCAAGACTTGCTAACAGAATACAGCTTATTTTATTTAGTGGCCATGCCGCAAAAGAGCAAGCAGTACATCAGTTATGTACCGATTTTCATTGGCAAACTGTTTTTACCCATGATAAAACCATAGCCATTGAATTTCATGGTGCCTCTGAGCAAATTCGTAATACCATGTTTGGCGCTCAGATAGTCAAAGATGGAATAGTGGATCATTTTCGCCGCTTGAATGGTTCAAGGCCTTCTGTCGACAAAGAAAAACCGCAAATTTTAATTCACGCTCATTTGAAAAATGATATTTTAACGGTGAGTTTTGATTTGGTTGGATATAGCCTGCATCAAAGAGGATATCGTAAAAAAGCAGGCAAGGCTCCTTTAAAGGAGAACGTTGCAGCAGCCATGTTATTAAGGGCCAAGTGGCCAGAGCTAGCCGCACAGGGATATGGCTTACATGATCCGTTTTGTGGCTCTGGAACATTAGTTATAGAAGCAGCCATGATGGCAGCTCATATTGCCCCAGGTTTATTACGACAAGATCAATCCTTACAATATTGGGCTCGGCATCAGAGTTCTTTGTGGGAAAAATTGCGAACTCAGGCATTACAGCAAGTGAAACCGCTGGCAGTTAAGCTGGTTGGTACTGACACTGATGGCAAAATAATTACTCTTGCGCGTTCCAATGCTGAGAGAGCAGGCGTATTACCTTTGGTTGAATTTAATACATTACCGCTAAATGCTTGTAGGCCAGGAACAAAAAGAGGATTAGTTGTTTGTAATCCACCTTACGGTGAGCGATTGGGGGAGGTAACTCAACTTGTTCCTTTATATCAACAATTGGGCACTACATTACATACTTGTTATCAAGGTTGGCAAGCGGCTATTTTAACTTCCAGCCCAGTTTTGGCTAAAGCATTAGGATTACGAGCTGATAAGCAATATACTTTATATAATGGCCCATTAGAGTGCAAACTCTATTGTTTGACTCTTTCTGCTGCAAATAAACTAAAAAATACCCCAGATGCCCCGCTTTCTGATAATGCACAAATGCTATTTAACCGATTGGAAAAAAACAGAAATCATTTACAGAAATGGGCAAGAAAAAATCAAATCGCCTGTTATCGAATTTACGATGCGGATTTACCCGAATATGCCTATGCCATAGATATATATAATGACTATGCTGTACTGCAAGAATATGCGCCACCAGCCAGCATTCCAGTACACAAGGCAGAAAAACGCAGTCTTGAGATGTTGCAAGTCGTTCCACGGGCCTTAGGTATTCACCCTGAAAAATTAATAGTTAAACAAAGAAAGCAGCAAAAGGGCTCAGAACAATATCAAAAAATAGGTAAAACCAGCCAAAGATTGATAGTGACAGAAGGCAAGGCGAAATTGATAGTGAATTTGTATGATTATCTTGATACAGGACTCTTTCTGGATCATAGACTTATGCGCTTGAAATTTGCTCAATTAGAGCCGGGAACTCGATTTTTGAACTGTTTTTGTTATACCGCCAGCGCAAGTGTCCATGCTGCCCTAGCTGGTGCATTAACCACGAATGTTGATCTATCCAAAACGTATTTACTTTGGGCGGAAGATAATTTCAGGTTAAATGATATTAATTTGTCCCAGCATCAATTTTTGCAATATGACTGCAAGGAATGGATGAAAATTACCAGGGATAAATTTGATGTTATTTTCTTAGATCCCCCCAGCTTTTCAAACTCAAAGCGTATGAGCGATATTTTAGACATTCAAAGAGATCATGTTTCTTTGATTAACATGGCAATGCGGTTGTTAAATCCTAATGGTGTTTTATATTTCTCAACTAATCTGCGCCAATTTAAGTTAGAGCCAATGCTAAAAGAGAAATATGCAGTACAAGACATCACACTGCAGACCATCGATCAGGATTTTAAACGAAATAGCAAAATTCATCATTGCTTTAAAATTGTAATGTTGCATTTTGCAGGCAAGTAATTTAAGCGTAAAGGCTTTTTTTAGATTATAACCTCAAAAAAATGTTTCCTTTATAGTCTGCCCGTACTGAGCGGAACAACAAGAAAGGCAATGCCGGCAGCAACAAAAAAAGGAAGGCTAAGCGATAAATTGAAGAGTACTCCTGAAATAAGTGCTGCAACTGCTATTGCTAATCCGGTTATACCATTATGCAATCCGATGAAAGTTCCTCTGTTGTTATCTTCTGATATATTCACAATCAAGTTAAGATAGGCGGGGTTTATTAAAGAAAAAGAAAGAACAATAAGAAGATTGGAAAATAAGAAAAGCTGCCAGTATATTCCAAAAGTGGCTAAACTAAATAGACCAATAATCAATAGCAAAATTGCAAAATTGTTATTTTGAAATAACTTATATCCTCTGACTGTCAAATATTGGGTGATAGTAAGAAAAGCAATGTAGAATAGAACCATTGCCGTAAATAAAATACCCACCGTGGCGACTCCCAGTTGATGTTTGACAACACCAAAAGGTAAAATACTAATATAATAAAGGCCCCAAACAAAGCTAAGCATCGCATGGGTCAAGATCACTGGATTCCTTAAACTCATTACCAAATTAAAGGAGCTTTGCTTGGCTGTCGAGTTTTGTGGCTTATTACTGATTTTAGGTAATACTATTAGATTAAAAACGCCAAGGGCAAACATGATTAAAAAAGGCCAGGAATAATAATATAGAGGAACCGGAGCATGGTAATTGATTAAAAAACCACAGAGTGCAGGACCGACCAAAAGCCCTGCTGCATTCGTTGTCTCGGAATACCTGAAAGATTGCAATTTGTCAGGAGTAGTATAGGAGATCATTGATAATATAACTGCTCTTCTCCCTGCCATTAAGCCATCGATTATCCTGCCTGCAAAAAATAATATAAAACTAATGACCCATAAAGACCATAAACATAGTATGTTGCCAAGCAAGGCTCCAAACAAACACAGTAAAAGGGTTTTTTTGTTCCCTATCCTATCAGCTAATTTTCCACAAAGGTATGAACCGACAATGACCCCAATAAAATATACCCCCATTACCTGGCTATACATATTTATACGAAAGGATTGAGGGGTATTAGGGAATAGTCCTTGTGCCTCAATAAATAAAGGGCCAATGAGGGGAGGAATAATGCTGGAGTTTAAACTTACCAAGAAAAGCATCAAATGAGGGAGCAAAATTTTTGTCGTTCCTTGTTTCAACATGAACGTGCATCCTGGGATTAAGTGACTGTAATAATTTAAAAGTCCCTGATAAAAAATTAGCGATTTTATAGCCAAAGAAAATTAGATATTATTATCTAAAACCTCTCAATTTTAATTAAATTATTGGCTATACGTTTTTATTGTATTTATGATTTCATGAAGTAGCAAACTTACTGTATCCGCATCTATTCTTGCAGTGTCAAAAATCATGCTCAGACAATCTCCATCTTCAATACTGCGAATAGAAAAATTTAATAACTCAGGTTTTCGGTAATTCCATAATGGAACAGATTTTATAGTTCTTGCTATCTCTTGAAGTACGTGTTCAGCCGAGCGAAAAAGGAGCGAATTGGGAAAAATCTGATAGTGATTAAAAATGAAATCGGGTTGTCGATAGCCAGAGTCCTCCAAATCCTCAATGAGCAAGGGTTGGTTCAGTAGGTGCATCACTTCTAAAACAGTTTCTTGTGTAAGACTTATCCTGTTTAAGAGGTCATGAGGTCCCTTGCTTGCTTCTATTGAAACAGGTGCATTGTCAGCAAAATATCCTAATGAATTGGTATCCTTAAGAGTAGCTCGATTGGATTTTACCATGCTTACGTATAAACTCAGCAAATTAAAGTGCCTGCAAACGACATCAGAAAATATCTGTAAATAAGCAGCGTAAGCGCTACATTTGTTCCTTTGGCAGAAACGATTAAAATTAAGTTGCTCGTTATGACCAATTATGTCAAAGCACAACCCCCCATACATAGATATCTGGGAACCCTGAATATGTGCAGGATAAAAGACCTTGCTAGTCAGGCTGCGATAGTATTTGCTGTTTGTTGTGAAGATCTGGGCGTACTGATTTTCTTCTCTACTGCCAACATAGAAGTTTGATTCATGGAGCTCCAATGCAGAATGAGTTTTATTGTCATGCGTATTATAATAAGCATCTTCAATTTTTTGCAAAAAGTACTCGCCAGATAGTCCATCCATAATCAAATGATTTATCATGATGAGTAACAAGTCGGGGTAATTATTATTTTTAATAATCCAGATGCTAACTAAAGGAGAGGGGGCATTGGATAGTGGTTGAGAAAAAATATGAGAAATTGTATCTGCAAGATTATCAGTATTAATAATGTTAAGGTTAAGCTTTGTATCCGATTGAATGTTTAAATAAAGAGTTTTATCTCTTTCTTTAAAAGAGGTTCTTAATGGTGGATTATGAGTTACACAAAATGACAAAGCATTATTTAATCGTGCGGTATCGTAGTTTTTTGCCAAAAAGCGTAACACTGGAATACGATAGGGGCTATTTTGGCTATCTGTCCATCCAGAAAGCAAAGACCAAAGATTTTGTTGGAGTATAGATGCTTTGGCCTCAAATATTTCCTCGTGGTCTGTATTTTTATTTAACTTTAACTTTTGCTGAAGTTGGTTCACATTATTAACCCACGCTGACAAAATATTTTTAGCTTTGGCCTCAGAAATTCTATCTTTACGGTACTTAAGCGAAAAACGCAGGCTATTTTCTGTTTGTAATACTTTAAATGATAGCGTTCTTGGTTCATTTCCCCATAAATAGGGCTGTACATTCCAATAATTAGTTGCAACTGCATTCAGCGTCTTGCTGGTAAACAGTTTCTTCTCTGCTGCCTGGAAGTCATATGAAATTTCTGGGAGCAATCCTGCGAGTTTTAACAGCTGAATTCTAAAATACTGGTTATCGATCAAATCAAATAATTGCTGCTGCTGAAGTTTCATGGCATGGAGTGTGGAGTTTGTAGTAGTAGCGTCAAGACAGACTATAACGTCATTGGACAAATCTCCGATGACATCGCTAAAATCATTAATCTCTCTGCCTGAAAAGAAAATTACCAGGGATTGTTTAGATCGTTTAAAAAGAGTTAACAAAGTGTGTGAAAGAGCCTGCAAGATAGCATTGTTTATAGTTAGCTGTTCTGAGGATAGTATTTCCTTTAAGTCGCGGTAGTTTTCATGGGGAACTTCAAAATGAATAAGCCCTGCTTCCATAGGTAACTCTGTATTTTCGACAATAGGAGTGTCCACTGGAAATTCTTTTAAACGCCTACTCCAAATCCTCAATAAGTCATGGGCTTGATTATGAAAATAATTTTGATGCTGCCATGAGATATAATCTGCATACGTTAATGAAGGTTTTTTTGGTATTATTCCGGAATAATGATGGAATACCTCATCAATAATTCGCTTGATGGATTGCCCATCAGTAATCAAATGATGAAACAAACATAACCATATATAGCATTCAGAAGTTTTTTTTATCAATAAGAATCGCGATAAAATACCCTCTTCAATATTAAATGGTCTAAGGAAAAAATCTGAAAACAATGATTCTGTAAATTGCTCGGTATATTTAATTTCGATTTTTGGCTCATCCGAAATGTGGATGGATACTTGTCCAAGAACCTCATGAAAACTATAAAAGAAAACATCATGTTGTCTGGTAACACTTTTGATGCTATCTAAAAATTGCTCCGGATTTATAAAGCCCTCTAGTTCAATTTGCATCGGAATGTAATAAGCTTCGGGATTTGTGCATGTTTTAAGATAATTCCAAATTTCTTGTTGTTGTAAGGAAAGCGGAATAGAATGATTATGGCAGAAAAGTCCGTTTTGGGATGTGATTTTGGCAGGCGTTTGCTCTTGCATTTTATTTTTAAGATATTGGCTTAGAGTATCAGCATCCGGAAACTGAAAAATTTCTTTAGCAGTAAGTCCAGCATTGGGGTAAAATTTGTTGATGGCGAAAGCGAGTTGCCCTGACATGATAGAATCCATGCCTAACTCAAACCAATTTTTTTTATTTTGTAATTTGCCCAAATTTATTTTCAAAACCTGACTTGCCAACTCTTTGATCATTTCAGCGTCTGGAGCACCAGCTTTTGGTAAAATAGGATTTTGGGACGCTAGCCTAATCTCCTGGTCTGTTTTGGCTGAATTATATTTTTCCAGATCTAGTGCAGCACAAATAAAAACTCCATCAGTAAGAGAGGAAAGTAAAGGCCAAATTTTTTCTCTCTCAAGCATGTTCAATCCCCATAATTGCATTTTATCAAGAAGGCCTTTTCTGCTTTGCAATACCATGGGAGATCCTTTAACAGGCCCTAATGCTAGACATAG
This sequence comes from Legionella sp. PATHC039, assembly GCF_026191275.1. NCBI lineage: Bacteria > Pseudomonadati > Pseudomonadota > Gammaproteobacteria > Legionellales > Legionellaceae > Legionella > Legionella sp. PATHC039. Next base: position 2,603,723 of record NZ_JAPHOP010000001.1, on the reverse strand, counting down.
AGCAGGGAGGCCTTGATTATTTCTCAGGGAACATAGAGCTAATAAACAGCCATTGGCCAGCGCATAAGCTGATTGTCCTTCGCTTCCAAATACGGCGGCAATCGAAGAGAAAAGTACAAAATCTTCCAATTCCAAATTTTGCGTTAGTTCATGGAGGTGCCAGGCTCCCATTGCTTTGCCCTTAGCCAGCTCCAATAAATCTTGAGCACTAGTATCTGCCCATGGTTTATCTCTCGTTTCTCCTGCCATGTGGATAATGCTGGTAATTGGAGGGTATTTGTTTTGGCAAAGTTTAAGAAAATCTTTTAAAGCCTCTCTATTTTGAGTATCAGTGCTGTAATAGTCCAAACAAACTTTTTTATCTCGCAAATATTTTTGAATAGTTTCACTCCATGCCGGAGCTGTGGAGCTTCTGCCAAGCGCAATAATGGTGCGAGCTCCCTCTTTTAACAATTGTTCTACTAAATACTGGCCCAAATATCCAGTAGCTCCCGTAATCAGATACACTTTCTTAGCAAGCGGAATTCTATTTTGGATTTTAATCTCATTAAAAAGATATGGAGTCAGTTTTTCCTGCAAAACTTCGGTTTGCGTGACTCTCAATTGCCAATCAGTATAGGAATGACTTTCCTTTACTGTATGCCAAACTAAAGGATTCTCAAGTGTATCGGCTAAAATAACTTTAATTGGCCATTCATTATGTTCTTTGTGAATAGCTTTTAAAGCGGCAACTAACCCTTGCCCGATTACAGAGGATGTTTCTATTACAAAGACCATGGGCTTTAATCTATTCTGTAAAGTTTGATCATGGATTACATCATAAAAGAATAGAGTTTCTTCTGAAAATTCATCTATGCTGGATTGGGAAATATAGATAAGCATGTCCTGATTTGCAGCAGGATTATTTAGTAAATCTGGTTTTAGTATGATTTTATAGGGAACGAGCCTTGCTTCATCAAAAAATGGTGTTAATTTGTCCAAATCTCTCAAATGAGTTTGCCGAGTTATAATACAATAAGATTTTGGGGCAAGAAAACCTCCTTCACTTTCAGGATAGGCTCTCTCAAAAGCCGTTTGAAATATTAACTCATCCTGATACTTAGCATTGATTTTCTTTTGATGTATGGTTAGCCAATAACTTTTACCTTTAAACGGATACAATAGTAAACCCAGATCTGAAAAAATTGTTCTTTTATGCAAAAGTTGCCAGTTAAAATTGTATCCTTCAAGGTAAAGAGAACCTACAGATGTTAGAAAATCTTTAAAACCATGACATGGATTTTGAATGCTCGGGATTACTCTAAATTTACCAAATTGTTCCGCAAAATGAGCGAGAACAGAGCTGGGTCCTATTTCAATGACACAAGGAATAGAAAGGGAAGCTAAGGTACTGAGACCTTGTAAAAATTTCACAGGATTTAGTATTTGTTGGCACCAGTATTCACTTGTGAAAGTGTCTCCTTGACAAAGTTCGCCACTGATGTTGCTTATAATTGGAATATGGGGCGAACGATAAGTTAACTGTGCGGAAATGGCTCTGAATTCAGAAATCATCGGCTCCATCAAGCGCGAATGAAAAGCATTTGATGTTTGCAGTAAGCGAGTAACATGTCCTTTTGATTCACAGTAAGAAGAAAGCTCTCTTATCCTCTTTTGCGGGCCTGAAAATACTACCTGCCCAGAGTTGTTATATGCAGCAATATCAATATCATTCCATTCCGATTGAATTGCTTTTGCTTCCTCTACTTCGCAGAAAATAGCTAACATTTCTCCTTGAGTCTTAATTTCAGACATTAGTCTAGCTCGGGCACAAACCAACGATAAACCTTCTGCAAAGGAGAAAACCCCTGCTATTGCGGCCGCTACATATTCTCCAATACTATGCCCAATGAGTACTGATGGCTTTAACCCCAAGGCCAGCCACCATTGTGCTAAAACGTATTCAAAAACATATAAAACAGGTTGCGCAAAAAAAGTATTATTAATGTCAATATATTGTGGAGTTTCCAGCAATAAATTTTTTAACGAATAGGGTAGTAATGGTTCAGACCGTTTGCAACACTCATCTAGTATTGTGGCAAAATAAGGAGAATTATTATAGAGATCTGCTGCAACATTTGGGACCAGAGAACCCTGACCGGTAAACATCCAGGCAACAGATGGTGGAGTAGATGCGATTTTAATGCTTGGGCATTTATCGATCGATTTTAACCATTCTTCTTTGTCTTTTGCTACTATGAAACATCTATGGCTAAAATGTTCTCTTCCAATTTGCGTATAGTAGCTCATCGCTTCAAAATCTAAAAAACGCTTCTTTTCAGCCCATTTTCGATATTGCTTAAAGTAATTAATTAGCGTGGATTCTTCCTTAGCACTGAGAACCCATAGGTTGTAAGTATTTGCTGCGAGAACCTCTTTATCATTGGTCTCAGGGGCTCTCCCTAGTATAACATGGGTGTTTGTTCCGCTAAAACCAAATGAGCTTACCCCAGCATATTGTAGCTCGTCGATATTCTCTTGCTTGTGTACAGGGATGACCATATTTTTATGGGGTGTTATTTCAGGATTGAGGGCTGTAAAATTCAGATGAGCAGGTATGGTTTGATATTTCAGTGCAAGAGCTGTCTTTATTAAAGCAGCGATACCTGCGGCGGCTTCAAGATGACCTATTCTTGTTTTGAGAGAAGTGATGTAAAAAGGAGTATTACGATTCTGTGCAAATACTTGTCGAATACCCTCCCACTCTACAGGATCTCCAAGAGGGGTACCAGTCCCATGTGCTTCAATATGGGAAATTTTTTCTGGAGAAAGGCTGGCTAATGATAACGCTGTTTTCATCACCTTTATCTGTGCATTCAAATTTGGAGCAGTTAATCCATTGCTCGCGCCGTCTTGATTTACACAACTACCATGGATAACTGCATAAATTTTATTTTTATCTCTTAACGCATCATCAAGTCTTTTTAAGACAACCATGCCACAGCCTTCACCGCGAACATAGCCATCAGCATTTTTATCAAACGTATGGCAGCGATTGGTTTTAGATAACATGCCGCTTTTAGAAAAAATAATATTCCCTTCTGGAGATAGAATAAGATTGACACCGCCTGCAATTGCCAAATCGGATTCATGTTCTTGTAAAGCTCTTGCTGCCTGATGGACTGTCACCAAAGAAGATGAGCAAGCGGTGTCTATTGCCATGCAAGGACCTTGTGTACCCAGAAAATAGGCTAATCTTCCTGCGGCGGTTGCAAAGCTAGTTCCAGTCGCTTGATAAGTACCCAAAGCAACCAAATCAGTATGTTTTTGGATTAAAATATCATAGTCATGGGTACTAATCCCAAGGTAAATTGCGGTATTCGTATTTTTCAGTGAGGATGGAGTAATATTTGCGTCCTCTAAGGCATGCCAAGTAACTTCTAAACAAAGACGTTGTTGCGGGTCTAATAACTCTGCTTCACGAGGTGAAATATTGAAAAAAGCAGCATCAAAGCGTTTGATTTGATGCAAAAAACCACCTTCACTGGCATAAGTTTTGCCCGGATTATTTACTTCTTTAGAGAAATATAGTCGATTATCCCAGCGTTCAAGTGGAATCTGAGCTATGGCATCTTTCTCTTCCAAAAGAAAATTCCAAAAACTCTCTACATCCTGAATATCCTGACCATCGGGACCGGGAAAACGACAACCAATCCCTACAATTGCAATAGATTCATAATCCTTCTTGATACTAATGGATTCTGTTGCTGAATCATGTAACAAGTAATGACTTAACGCCTTTATATTTGGATACTGCCATAGGAGCCATGTCTCTATTTTTTTTCCAAGAAAATTCTCTAAATCATGGATAAATTGCACTTGAGCTACAGAATCAAGATTATAATCTGCAAACGGACTTTCATCGGTAACAGTTGTAACTGAGATTAGATTATATTTTGCAATCCAATTTTTCATCCACGTAGATAGGGCTTCATCTTGGTTTAACTCCTTAGCAATTTGTTCCTTTTGGTTGTTTTGCTCTGATTTTAAAGAAGCTAAGGTGTCTAATTCAGATTTTAAGTAAAGCTCCATGCATGCTTGTCTTTGAATTTTTCCGCTTGTCGTTTTAGGTAGCGTTTTGGTTGGAATTAATACAATGTCGTGCGGAATACAATTTGTTTCATCAAAAATAGCTCGTTTAATCCCGTGTAACAGTTCACTATAATCTTCTTGCGATAAATGCCGGGTTGCCTCTGCAACGACAACTATATTCTCCTCATTATCTACCTGAATTGAGAACGCTGCACAGGCGTTTTCTATCAAATTCTTATGTGAAGAATAACACGCTTTCTCAATATCCTGTGGATAGAGGTTACGTCCTTGAATAATAATAATATCTTTGAGACGACCGCAGATTATAAGGTTGCCTTTTCCATCAATTACTCCCAAATCGCCGGTTCTTAAAAATGGCCCATCACTACCATCGGCAAGGAAGGCTTTAAAATATTCTTGAGTTTTCTCTTCATTGTGGTAGTAACCATTAGTGACCGATTCTCCTTGTATCCAGATCTCCCCGATTTGGCCATTTTCCAATACGACTTTTGTTTCAGGACAGACTATTCTAAGCTTGTAATGGTGGGGAGCCACCTTACCGCAATGCACTAGTTCATTGGTGTCCTCTACTTGAGAGGGGGGTGCTAAAACTCCTTTTTCAAGAAATTTTTTTGATGCTTTAACGATTTTGACAGGGCACGTATTGGCGGTTATAGCAAGCGTTGTCTCCGCCATGCCATACCCAGGTTTTATGGCACCAGCTTTCAGGCCAAATTTAGACAAAATAGATTCAACCTGTTTGATAGTTGAAATTTTAACTGGTTCCGCACCATTGATCAAATGATGAATATTCGATAAGTCGATGTTACAATTTTCCGGAATATGCCTTAGCATTAGCTCATAAGCAAAATTGGGAGCCATGGTATAGGTAGCCTTGTGTTCACTCATTGCTTTTAGCCAAAAAAAAGGATTCTTAAGAAAACTTACTGGTGACATAAAGACTGTCGTTCCGCCATAATACAATGGAAGTAAAGTGCACCCGATCAGACCCATATCATGGAAGATGGGCAACCAGGAAACACAGGTTTCAAGACTCTCTGGTCCTAAAAGATCAAAAAGAACATTCAAGTTCGCTGCAATGTTAGCATGGGTAACCATCACCCCTTTGGGATTTCCTGTGGAACCCGAGGTATATTGTAAAAAAGCGATATCACTTCTCTTAATCTCTGGTGGTGTAAAATCTGAATTCTCAAAATGAAGTGCATCTACTGCAAATATTTCTGTTTTGGCAGGAAAAGTAAATTGATTCACTTCGCAAAAGTGTTGAATTGATGATTTAGTCAGAATTAATGAAATTCTTGAATCTTCAATAATTCGAATCAAACGCTGTTGATGTCTTGTTTTTCTCGGAGGGTAGGCTGTTACCGCAATACCTCCCGCCATTAGAGTGGCCAAAAAAGAAACAATATAGTCGATTCCTGCATCAAAAAGCAGAAGGACCGGTTTGTTCTCTAATCTAGAGTGTAAAAAAAACGCTACTCGCTTGATTTTGATAAGTAGTTCGTGATACGTCAGTTGTTGGTAAGTGTTACTTTCAGGATTAAGAAACTTTAATGCTACTTTCTGGGGTTTTTTTTTGCTATTAACTATAAGCCGTTCAATAAGTAATAAATAATTACTATCTCTCATACCTAACTCCAGATTATTACTGCTTAGTAAATAAAGGCTAGTACATGAGAAAATTATTTTCAATGCATATTTTTTTTATACATTTCGATTTGACTTTATGCGTGATAATTCCCATAATTCAAAAAAAAAGAGATGAATGGTTTTTTTAGCATGCTTTCAAAAGCCGTACAAAGAAAAATTTCTGCTCACTATAAGGTTGATTTGAGCCACGCCAGCATATCATCACTTGGAGGTGGAGACGTTAATGTAGCATACAAAATCCGAACGGCTCAAGAAAGTTTTGTACTTAAGAAAATTCAACTAAATGTTTATGCTAAAGAATACCAAGCGAGCTTAGATGATATTGTTTCCTCCCTTTATTTCATAGAGTCTATATGCAGGAATTTAAGTATTCAAGGCAATGTTTCAACTGCGGTAGAAGTTTTGGGAGATCCGTTTCTAATTCTTAAAGACGCCGCTTACATTCTTTATCCATTTATTGAGGGAAAGATTCTCGAAAACGAAAATATTACTTGCAATATGGTAAGTTTGATTGCAAAAAAACTATATCAATTACATCATTGTCCTCAAATTTATGATAAAGAATTTTCTGAAAAAAAGTTCCGACTTTATAAGGAAATTGGACTCTCAGCATTACAACATCCTCATCTCAAGAAAATTCATACCATCTTAAACATCATTCCATTGCTCAAGCGACTTAACCGTATCCTGACTTTTTTTAATGATAATCAATCTCGATTTCAGCAAGCCGTTAAAAACATGTCTTGTGAGACGGTATGCCATAATGATTTAAAACCTAAAAATGTGTTATGGACCACTCCTGAATTATTCTGGATAATTGATTGGGAGGCTGCTTCCGATTTTGATCATAAAGTGGATTATCTAGATACTCTTTTAGCCTGGTCTGTTGAAGCAAAAAATAAAATTCTTGATATTAACTTATCCAAAGTTTTGGCTTTTCAAAAAGAGTATTTTATTGAACCTCGAATACTAAGAGATGCAGTGTACGTAGTTTTGCTAAAATGGTTATTCTGGTTTTATTTTTGTCTGTCAAAAACATTAAAACACCCCTATAGAATTTTACATTATCGCTATCATGCTAGTTTGGCTTTAGATTATATGGAACTTATCATAGGTAAAAGAGAGCTTAATTTTTTAAGCAAAGGAGATGAAAAAAATGCCCCGGACTAAAGATCCTGACAACAAAGAGGGGTTGGTTATTGCAGTATTTGATTTTGATGGAACACTAACGTACAAGAGTACAACACTTCCATTTTTAAAGTTTGTTTCTCCACTCCGATTTTATTTGTTCTTTCTTCTGATATATCCGGTACTAATCGCTTATTTTTGCAAGTTAATCAGCGTTGATACCCTCAATTATTATCTTTGCTGGCTATTTTTTAAAAATAAAACAGTTTCTGAAATCCAATCATTAGGAAAAGTGTTTGCTCAACAAAAATTGAGCAAGTTTTTGCGAAAAGAGGCTATTCAAAAACTTCGGTTGCACCAAAATCGAGGTGATAAATGCCTCCTTGCGACCTCGGCTTATGCTGTATACATAAACCACTGGGCTGAAATTGAGCGATTTGATGGTGTGGTTTCTACCGAATTTGAAACTAATGGGCAAGTATTTACTGGAAAATTGTTAGGCAAGAGCTGTTATGGGGAACAAAAAATAAAAAAATTGGCGCCTTTTTTTAGTGTCAAGGCAGTAATTTATGCTTATGGTGACAGTCGAGGAGATCGAGAGCTTTTAGAATATGCAACTCATCCCTTCTATCGCTGCTTTTAATAGTGCAGGCTCCAGAAATGAAGTAGTTCCAGAGGTGTATCATTTGCTTTTATGAGTTCGCACTGCTCTTGCTATGCTACAAAGCAATTAAAAAAATGCGTAAGAAACGTGTGCTTTTCCACTGTGTTGCTTCTTCCGCTTTACTCATATTGCAATTTTTGAGGTTCTTTTTTTCAAGCATGAAACCCGGTATCTCTTAAAGTTTGGATTTCGTTTTGGTCTTGCCTTCTTTTTCCGTATTTATGTTTACTTCTTCGTTACCATAAATTTGTTCTTTTAGAGAAGTCATAAGCCCTGCCATAAAAAACAATTCGGCTGTTAAATACAATGGTGCAATAAGGGCTTGGGTAAAATTAACCATAAAGGCAGGTTTTTTTCCTTCAATAAAATGACCATAAAATTGTAATCCCCAGCCTACAACAAAAGTAATAATAAATACCCAAAGTCCGAGTTTCGTTGGGCCATCATAGTTAAACCAACTGGCCAGCCATAACAAAAAGATCAAAATGGGAGTTAATGCCAAGGCAAGTTGCCAGTTTAAAAGTAAGTAATAAATGAGAGCGGCAAGCGTAGCCAAACAAGCAAGATCGGTTGCATAAACACCTGGAATAATTATTTTAACAAATCCCAGAAAAATCATGATAGAAAGCATGATTAACGGGACTCCTGCCATATGCGTGTAACGCGTCGCTGGGTTTTGGTGGTAGGTTGCATAGAATTGAGCTTGCTCAATAAACGATTTCATTTTCTTTTCGTCCTGAAGTTAGGGTCATGAAGAAAACATAGCACATAAAATAAAGAAGTACCAAAAAGAGAGGAGGAGTTCTTAACTATTCGTTAAATCACGGAAGCAAGTCATGCTTCCGTATCTGTGCAGTTGCTATCCACTTATCAGTGGATTGTTCTGAGATATCTCATCATTTTCAATGGGGAAAGCATATCATCTGCTTCTATAGCAAATGCAATAATGTCTTTGGATTTGGTCGTATACTGACATATCCAATTGCCTTCTCCATCATCTTCCGGATGGGGAGATCCTGACATGGTTGAAAGTAATTTATTGCTTTCTGCCAATGCCATATCATCGTTTTCAGCTGTGATTGGACCTACAATAAACACCCAGCTTGAACTGGTATTGTAATGACTTAAATTATAGGTGATGTACATGCTCTCCAAAATTTCAGAAGACATGGACATCCCTTCCGATTGAATAGAGGGTACACTGGGGCATACTTCAGGTTTTATTGGATTTGCTAAAGAAGAGCCAGCCAAAATTACAGCACCGATACAAGCAGTCAACTGGGTTTTCAACATCATGTTACTTCTCCTTGTTACTTAGCAGTTAAAAATCTTCAAAAGACTAACAAGTTGAATTTTCAGTTGCAACCGTTTTAAAGGGATCTAATCAGGGTTTGTTTTACATGACCTTTTGCAGCAAGCAAAAGTTAATCCATCTTTATAAGGATATTTTTCCAAGGATATACAATACATTCCCATTTTCATGCCCTTCACGACTGGACCCAGGGATATAGGTTGCCGCAACCGTTATTCTTTTATAAAAAAGAGCAGCCCACGGCAATGCTCCGGGGATGGGGACATTATCATAATCAACCCGAGAGGTAACTAATACCGAGTATCCAAGGCCTGCTTTTAAATCTTTATTAACTGAAGCCGTTTTGAGATAGGCGTAACCAACGGCGGGCTCTAAATGGCCATGGGAATCCAGGAAGGCAATCGCGTAAAGCCCATGCCAGTTTCCCTTTTCATCAAAAAGACTTTTACCTAATCCACCACCCCATGCGGTTTCATTGTAGGACTTAATTTTTTCATTACTGTAAACATAGCGGTTATGCCAGGCATAGCCTGAAAAATACATATCATCATGGCCTTCTATCCATGTTTGGTGGATGCGTTGACAGACGGGCTTGAGGAAAGTTATCCAGCGAGAGCAAGGACTGGATGTCGTTTCCGCTGCAGCGGACGCATTTAAAGCGCAAATAATGGTTAAGCAGGAAACTAATCTTTTCATTCAATTTTTAACCTTTGCAGGGTTTCTCCTAGCTATAATTTAATGGTAGAGTTTAATTGTGTAAGGTTTTGTTAGATGGAAGATAACCGGAGTTTATGTTTATTGATAACTTAAATTTTGGAAATAAACAATAAAAAATAAACCTGAGAGCATACTATCATGGACTTGTTTCGTAAAAAAGATATAAAAGGGTCGCTAGACAATGAATCACATTTAGCTAAATGCCTTAGTGTTTTTGACCTTACTTTTTTGGGAGTGGGCGCGATTATAGGTGCTGGTATTTTCGTTCTTACAGGAATAGTAGCTGCCACTATAAGTGGACCAGCCGTGATATTCTCCTATGTTGTTGCCGGATTTGCCTGCGCTTTTGCTGCCTTATCCTATGCTGAGTTGGCTGCCAGCATAGGAGGTTGTGGCAGTGCTTATGGATATGCTTACGCAGGATTTGGTGAATTAATCGCGTGGATCGTCGGATGGGATTTGTTATTGGAATATTCTATTGCTGTATCGGCTGTTTCTATCGGGTGGAGTGGTTATGCCAATGATTTTTTAATGGCTCTGAAAATATTTATTCCGGCTAATTTATTACATGGTCCTGCTGACGGTGGGGATCTCAATATTTTAGCCATTTTGATCATAGCTGTTTTAACTACATTATTAATTGTTGGTGTGAAATCCAGTTCTCGATTTAATAATATCATGGTGCTTGTTAAGCTTTTGGTTATTTTTATTTTCATAGCTATCGCATTTGGTGAAGTGAAGGTTGAAAATTGGTCTTCTTTCATGCCCTATGGTTGGGCTGGTGTTATGAAAGGTGCTTCAATCATCTTTTTTGCCTACGTGGGGTTTGATGCTGTTTCTACTGCTGCTGAAGAAGCAATTAATCCTCAACGGGACTTACCCATAGGGATAATCGCTTCTCTGGCTATTTGTACAGTGATCTATATTCTGGTTTCAGGTTTATTAACCGGGATTGCTCATTACACTACTCTTAATGTTTCATCACCAATCAGCCATGTGCTGCTTGTCTTGGGTTATAAAACAGCAGCCGGACTAGTTGGTGTAGGCGCAATTGCTGGTTTAACCACAGTTATGTTGGTTCTGTTCTATGGATTAACCAGAGTATTTTTAGCAATGTCAAGGGATGGCTTATTGCCAAGGTTCTTATCCAAAACGAACGAACACACTAAAACACCAATTCGAATTATATTGCTATGTGGCATATTAATGGCATCTCTCGCTTCAGTAACTCCAATTGGTACCTTGGCTGAGCTGGTTAATATTGGAACCTTGTTTGCCTTTATTATTGTATGTGGAGGTGTTTTATATTTAAGGCGAACTCATCCTGATATGGAAAGGCCATTCAAAACACCTTTTACTCCTTATGTTCCTATATTAGGCATAATAAGCTGTTTTTATTTAATTTTGAATTTGCCATGGGTAACGATATTGCGTTTTATAATTTGGATGCTAGTTGGTATAGCGGTCTATTTTGCATTTAGCAGGACAAATAGTGCCTTAAGTGTTGAGGGAGATTGTGCTGCCGAGTGACACCATAATCTAGGCAGTTGGTGAGATGGTCATAATAGCGGCAGCAACTAATGCTGCTGCTGGAATGGTAAGCAACCAAGAGTAGAATATCCTGCGTAAAACTTTCCAGTGGGCGCCACCTATGCCACTGATTAGCCCAACTCCCGCAATGGAGCCAGTGACCGTATGGGTGGTTGAGACAGGGACCCCAAATTCTGTTGCAGCGAAAATGGTAATGGCTGCTCCTGTTTCAGCAGCACAACCCTTCAGGGTGTTAAGTTTGGTAATTTTAGTTCCCATGGTATGTACAATCCTCCAGCCACCAGCCAAAGTCCCCAGACTAATTACCCCATGACATGAAATGACGACCCAAAATGGCACATAAAATACACCATCAAGCCAAGATGCGGAAAAAAGTAATACCGCAATGATACCCATCGTTTTCTGTGCGTCATTTCCTCCATGCGTGATACTCAATAATGCTGAAGATATCAGTTGAAAACTTTTAAATAATGTATTCAGTTCCTCTTCGTTCTTATGTCTGAGAAACAAAGAGAAAATATGAGTAAATAATAAGCCAATCAATAATCCTAGAACAGGAGATATAAATATCCCTGCCGCTACTTTGGCAAAACCTGTAATCTTGAGTGAAGACAGGCCTCCCTTGGCTATTGCCGCACCAGCTAATCCGCCAATTAAGGCATGAGAGGAGCTTGATGGCAGTCCATAATACCAAGTCACCAAATTCCAGAATATCGCTCCTATCAGGGCTGCTAAAATAAAATAAGTATCCACCAGATCTGTATCGATTAGTCCGTAGCCTATTGTTTGGGCTACGGTTAAATTGAAAATCAGAAAAGCAATGAAGTTAAAAAAAGCAGCCCAAAGTACAGCTTGTCTTGGCGTCAAAACACCTGTAGTGACTATGGTTGCAATCGAATTGGCGGCATCATGAAATCCGTTGATAAAATCAAATACGAACGCAATAAATATGACGAATAGAATGAATATCGTATTGTAGTCCATATGTAATCATATCCTGTTAAATATAATAACTGCTCTGAGTCATTAATTTTGATACAGCATTCATCAATTGCTTAATAATATAGGGAAGTTCAACTGCTCCAGCTTCCATGGCTGTATGCGCATGATGTTCCTCGTCTTCTTGCATTCTTTTTAATATGGCTATAGTTTTTTTATCCTTTTCCGGGAGATAATGCAGATGCCTTTGTAAATGAGCGGTTACTTGGCGCTCTGTTTCAGCAACAAATCCCAAGCTGATTTTATCGCCAGCCAATCCAGCCATGGCGCCTAATAGAACCGAACCACAATACCAGATGGGGTTTAAAAGGCTGGGTTTGCTGCCTAATTCATACAAACGTTCTTCGCACCAGGCCAAATGATCCACTTCTTCAGCCGCGGCACTAGCCATTTGCTCTTTGATGTGAGTAAGTCGTGCTGTTAAAGCTTGTCCTTGATAAAGCGCTTGAGCACATACTTCTCCAGCATGATTTACTCTCATTAACCCTGAAATATGTTTTTTTTCCTGAGTGGAAAGCACAGTATCAGCCAGATTTTCAGCGGGAGATTGGCGCGTTGTAATACGTTTTTGTGGCAAAATGATGGTTCGAAGCGCACTATCGACTTCAACTATTAACCTATCGAGGAAGCTTGATGTTCGCATGGATACTTTAAAAATAAAGTGTAAGATCTCTATGTTAACTTGATTAGTGTGTAGTTTGAAGTCATTAGTCAATTAAATTTTATAAGGCTATTTAATATCGGTGGCTGCGATTTAAGATGGAGTTGTTTATGGGGTAAATTTTACACATCTATTTTGATTATTACACAATAAGATCCTAAGCTTTATTATACAGAAATGATAGGTGTAGGTCTAAATTGGCACATGATAGATAAAATGAGGAAGAGTAAAAAGCCACATCCATTAAATCATATTGCTTCAGGAGATAATTTCAACCATCTTAACCTGTTAGAACGAAGCTTAATAAGCCAATTGATTGAATTGAGTTATGATCAAAATACTCTACATACTTTAAGCTTAAGTGGGTTGAAATTACTTGGCAAGCATCCCTTATTAAAAGATACAATCACTGCAGTTTGGTATTATGATGGCAGCCATATTAATATTCTGGCATCTAATGGATTAAAATTTGATGCGCCAAAGGAATTGGAGAAATTTTTAGCTGTAGTCTCAGATTGGCATTTTTTAAAAATATATAAGACAAAAATCAAGAAGTATTCTGAAGAAAAACCAAAGCAGCGTGTCGATATTTGCCTTGATAAATATCAAGGGAATTTATTTTTTATTAGTTTTTGGTTTGATTCTATTGACTGTAACTTTGAAATACTAATGCCTTTTTTTAAAGATATTCTGGGTATATTAAACCTGTCATTAGCCAAATTGATGAATAAAAAAAGGGAAAAGCTGCTGACCACTATTTTGGAAAAAGCTGGCGACTCGGTCGAAATAACGAATGAAGAGGCAGTCATTCAATATGTTAATCCCGCTTTTGAGAACATCACTTTGTATAATGCTTGTGAAGCAATGAATAAAACAGTGGCGTCCTTATTGCGCTCACCGGTCGAAGACGCTCAGTTGTTTGAAGAAATAAACCAAACCCTTAAATCAGGGAATACATGGAAGGGGCAAATACGCTCAAGAAAAAAGGATGGCAGCTATTGGATCGCTCAAGCCATCATCGTTCCTGTGATGGATGATGAATTGGGGAGAATTACCCAACATATAGCAATTAAACAAGACATTACGGAACAAGTACACCGATTCAATCAACTAAAAATCAGTGAAGAACGATATCGAAATCTGATGAATGCTGTATCGGATGGTATTTTTATCCATAATTTGCAGGGAGCATTTTTAGAGGTTAATGAAGCAGCTTGTTTGTCTTTGAATTATAGCAGGGAAGAATTAATTAACTCCTATGTTTGGGATATTGAAGTGGGATTTTCTCAGAAAAGTTTAAATCAGTTGTGGGAAAATGTTCAAAAGGGCCCCATTAATACAGAAGGCATGCACCGCAGAAAAGATGGCACAATTTTTCCTGTTGACGTTCGTTTGGCACTTTTTAATGCGACTGGGGAGAAATTGGTTTTAGCTATCGTACGGGATATTTCACTTCAAAAACGCTCTGAAGCAACTATAAGAAAATTAACACGAGCATTAGAGCAAAGCCCTATTTTAGTCATAATAACTGATAAAACGGGAACCATTGAGTATGTCAATGCAAAAGTGATAGAGCAAACAGGTTATCGCAAAGAAGAATTGGTTGGTGGAAATACAAGAATTTTACGGTCAGGCCAAACTCCTCATGAAATTTATAAAACCATGTGGGAACACTTAGCCAATGGGGAAGAGTGGCATGGTGAGTTGCTGAATAAAAACAAATCCGGAGAGCATTTTTGGGTATCAGCAATTATTTCTCCAATTCGTAATGAGAATGAAGAGATAACTCATTATCTGGCTGTTATGGAGGATGTGACTCAGAAGAAAAGCTACGAGGAAATGTTAAAATACCAGGCAACATTTGATAATTTAACCAACCTTCCCAATCGTCTCTATGCGGTTAATAAATTGGAACGAGCTATTTCAACGTCCCAAATCAACAATCAAAAATTAGCGGTGCTGTTTTTAGATTTGGATGAATTTAAACAGATTAATGATTCCTTGGGGCATGCGGTTGGAGATTTATTATTAAAAGCGTTATCGGAGCGCTTTCTATCTATGATACGGCAAACCGATACTATTGCACGCTTAGGTGGTGATGAATTCATGATGATTCTAGAAAACATCATGCAGGATAAAGACGCTGAAAGCATCGCAAAAAAATGCCGGGAAATTTGTTCTCAGCCTTTTGTTATTGAATCTCAAGAGCTATTCGTCTCTACAAGTATAGGAATTGCAATATATCCTGATCATGGCAAGGACGCCAAAACGTTAATGCGTAATGCAGATGCAGCCATGTATCAGAGTAAGATACGGGGCAAAAATAATTGGACGGCATTTCAAAATACCATGATTGAGGGGGCAAATAACCATATCCGTATTAAGACGGAATTACATCAGGCGTTTACCCGTAATGAGTTATATATTTGCTACCAACCGATCATTGATCTGAAGGAAAATAAGGTCGTCGCTGCGGAGGCCTTGCTACGTTGGCAGAATACAACCTTAGGTC
This sequence comes from Legionella sp. PATHC039, assembly GCF_026191275.1. Lineage (NCBI taxonomy): Bacteria > Pseudomonadati > Pseudomonadota > Gammaproteobacteria > Legionellales > Legionellaceae > Legionella > Legionella sp. PATHC039. The sequence continues at coordinate 2,588,437 of NZ_JAPHOP010000001.1, read as the reverse complement.
AAATTAATCCTGATCAGATTATTCCCTTGGCCGAGGAGACCGGTATGATTATTCCATTGGGTTATTGGATTTTGGATAAGGTGTGCGCACAAGCGAAAGAGTGGGAATTTATTACCGGCAGCAAGATAAAAGTAGCGGTGAATATCTCTGCTTTACAATTAAAGCAAAAGGATTTTATTCATAAGGTACAACTCATTTTGAAAAGGACAAAATTATCTACAGATTCCCTAATTTTTGAAGTTACAGAATCGGCATTTATTGATGATTCAAAATTCATTTTATCTCAATTAAACAAATTAAGTGACATGGGCATTCATTTTTCTTTGGATGATTTTGGGGTGGGTTATTCTTTCCTGCAGTATATTAAGTCCTATCCGTTCAAAAATTTAAAAATTGATCGGGTTTTTATCCAGGGTGTAAATACAAGTCATAATGAGTTAAGTTTGATTAATAGTATTATAACTATGGCGCGCAGTCTGAAATTATCAGTTATTGCTGAAGGAATAGAAACAGCAGAACAGCTGGAGTTAATGCGCTCAATGAACTGCGATATGGTACAAGGATGGTATTTTTCCAAGCCTTTGAGCGGGGATAAATTTTTGTTTTATTTAATGAATAAGTAAAAATGTACCAGCTGCCGTGCCTAATTTAAAGATTTGGCGCCGATGTCGGTGGGAATTCTAACTTACAGGACTTAAGAAAAACCTCGAGATCAAGGCAAAAAATGTTTTTAGTGAGGGAGTTTAGATAAACTAAATGACCGAATTAAAAGCATTTTTTAACATAGAGATTGGGGTTTTTCGTAAGTCCTGACTTATTTGTTTTTACTTCAGGAGTAAAAAACAGACTATCATTGCCATTATTATTTTAAAAGATTAACAGTTGAGTTTTGTGCTATCCATTGGTCAAGCTGATTCACTACGTCTTCTTGTTTATACCGGCTGGCAGGATGGGATGTTAATAGTCCCTTCTCAGCAATTGCATCAGCCAGGTAAGATGTGAAAGAATGATGATGATATGCTCTGGAGGAATCGCCTAAAAAATCTTTTAATTTCTCTATGGTTTCATCTAAAGTAGCATTTTTTGCATTGATGGAAGTATATAGCTTATTCGCTGTAGTGATTCCAAAGCTTCCATGGCGAAAAAAACTGAAAAAACCATCGCCTTGTCCTCTGTTGTATTTGGGATTATTTTTATTTTCGGATTTCATGTGATAATTCGTATAATTCTGGACTGCGGTGTAAACAGCAGATTGCAAGTCAATGACTGACAAGGTGGTTTTGTCTAAAATTGCGTTAATTTGTTGTTCGCCCCCTTCTGTAATTAGCTTACTGTGAGGTTTGTCCAAAGAGACTCTCTTAATTTTAGCTTGTAAATGGGCGGGCAAGCGTCTTCCCCGGGGGCCTTGTGCACGTTCTCTTACAAAATGGATTAATTTTGTTTCCTCTCTCTTGCTATCCATTTTTTTGCTAGGGATAGTGGATAAATTTTCTTCTTGAGCCACTAGTCCTTTGAATTGTTTGTACTTGCTGAGAGAATCAATAGCGGCCCATGCCTCTTGTATTTCTTTGGAGGTGATTATCCCGGTGTTGTTAAGGGGTATTTTAGGCGCGAAAGGATTGATACCCCCCATTTTTTTAATGCGTTCCTCTTTCTCTAAGGCTTCAAGTCTTAGTTGATACTTTATTTTGATAGAATCATAGGATTCATTGCTTTCTACGTTTAGCCAGCTAAGTAAGGCTTCTGTTTTCATTAATAAACTCCAATTGCAGAGCATCATTAAATTGGCACGAGCTCTATTGCTTTCATCGCTAATTTAAACCAAGCTCCACTATAAAGGCCAGGCCTAATTTAGTGAAATTAACCATATGTTCCAGATTCAGAATATCCAAAATATCATTGGAGGTATGGACATAAGGATTATCATCGTCCAAAGTAGTTGCAGACGGATAGGTGGTTTTAAAGCCTTCATTGGTCCAATTTACATGATCACTGCATGCATAACCGCACTTAGTATAGCCAACAGGAATTTTGACATAGCGAGTTAATAATTCTGCTGTAAATTCAGTTAAACCCTTATCTACATAATCCTTTAACAGCCAAATCGTTTGGTCTTTGGCGTTAGCTCTGTATCCTGCCTGGTCTAACTGCATTACTGCTTTCACTGGAATGTTTTTCTGTAAAAAATCTTGTACCACATATCCAGAGCCGATAAGTCCTCTTTCTTCAGCAGCATAAGCTATAAAATAAACTGGCCTATTGAGCTCAAAGTTCGATGAAAAGAGCACTCTTGCCATTTCAAGTTCAACGGATATTCCACTAGAGTCATCATCAGCACCAGGCATATTGCCGTCCAGTGTGTCAATATGTGCCCCTATAACAATGGCCTCTCCCGGTTTATTTTTTCCAATTACAGTGACGACTGAGGGTTGTATAAATTTATTTCCGGTTTTGACAAAGTAGCTCTCTACATCTTTTCTTCCATAATCTTGGGCTAAGGTATCAAATTGCTGTTTAAACCATTGTGCAGACTCTACTCCCGTTCTGGATTTTGCAGAGCGGTTGATATAACTGGTTAAATGCTGATTGGTTTGCCATATTTTGGCCGGATCAATTTGTTCGAACAAACCATGGACTTGTGCTTCATGATTAATCGGGTATGGGTTTTCGGTGGAGATGGGTTGGTAGCGGGTCAGTTTATCTAATAATTTTTGCGAATCTAGAAAACGATTGTAGGTTTGCTGGATATATGGCTCAGCATCAAGATAATTTCCACAAACTGGTCTCATTTTTTGTAGAGTGTTGGCAATACTTTCATCAATCGTAATGGCAATGAAGCTAAAGTGAGCCGATTGCGCAATTAACCTGGCTTTGTCTTTTAATTGCTCATACAGGCAGTTTGAAACAATAATTCTATCCTCCTCATGGGACTGAGAAAGACACCATCCGGTAACACTTGAAAAGCACAATAAAACAATGCCAACAAACCTTGATTTAAATACCATGAAAAACTCCGTTTTATTTTTTCATTGTAATATATTACATGGAGGAGACTTAGGCTATTCTTTACTGTAATGAATGGGCATGTTCGAGTTTTGTATCACCTTTCGCCTCTATGTCATGTTTATTATCCCAAAAAGTGCCTGAAACTATGGAATAGCTCGATGATCTTGAACGTTGAAGTCTTTCATCACGTTCTCGCAGAATTTTCTTGCCAAAAAAAGTGCCTGCCAAATAGGTACCGATACCAATGGTTGCAGAAGCAGCCAGAAGGGGGGCGCTTGATTGGTGGCTGGGCTCTAAATGTACTCCTCCACCATAAGTGACATTGGTCATTGCATTGGCCTTCACTTTTTCATTGACTACCAGGTTGATATAATCTGTATGGATGGTTGTATTTTGAGATACAAAAAAGTCAAGGGGGAAAAATTTTGATGTAACTGGCCCAGTATAATCAGGCGTTTGCACTGAGCCAGTTATATTTGTTCCATTAAAAGGATAAGTCAAATGATATTTTGATAAATCCTTAATCGAAAAATCCAGAACATTTTTTGTCAAAAGACTGCTGAATGAGGCTATTGCCAAAGAATTGAAGAAGGATTCTGCGTTGACATACAGATATTCTTTGTAAGAAGGGGGTTCCAGATCAGTGCTGTACTTGGCAATAAAGTGGTATTTGTCTTCTCTGTTTTGTTGCCATTTTTTAATATTAGCCCCAAAAGTTCTTAAAGTGGTTCCGGAAAGAATAGCCAGAGAACTAATCATAAAAATAGTACCTGGATTGGCAAAATCATTCAATGCATAGCTGCCACCGCCGGATTTTTCCAGCAAATCTCTGCGAAAAGGAATGGTTTGATTAAATCCATAATTAAATTCTACTGCAGTGATATCCAAATTAACTGTGCCTGCTACTCCAACTGATCCGAAGTACCCTGCTTTTATTGTTTCAGACATGGAGTAAGAGAGAGAGAGCCCAGTGCCTCCGAGCAGGCAAGCTAGTGATCCAGCTGCATTTAAAGAGTTTGCTGCGCCTTCGATTACGGTATTAGTAACCACGCGATACGCATTCCAAAATCGATCAGTCCATCCCATATTTAAAATCTTTTGTTAAATGATAAAAAATAAATTCGTCGCTTTGATTAAGTACGAATCAGTAATGATGGAAAGAATAACATATTTTTTTTAAAAGCCAGATTTATTTGTGGCAAAAAATGGCATTTAGTAGAAAAATAGCTCCCTTATGGGTTTTTTTTTGGACATTATGGAATGGGTTTCACGTTGTCTAGTAGTATCAACCATTACATATAATCGAAAGTTGTTGCTATATTTAAAATAAGTTATTAGCAATAATATGAAATGAAACTACACTCCATCAGCACAAACAAGATACGCCTCATCATCAGCATGTGGCCTATATATCTATTCGCAGTTTTGTTTCTTGTAGCAAGTTTTTTTACAATGCTTATTTTAATGATGGAATACACCCTCGTTTGCAAAAACAAACAATACCATTTGGCTAAGGAATGTGTTTTACACAGCAAAATTTATAATTTATATCACTCCAGCACCGAGTTAGGGGATTTAAAAGCAGCAGTAGTCAGAAGCAGTCGCTCAAGTAAAGGAAATACGCTTTATTATGTGGATTTGTTAACAGATCAAGGTTCGGTCAATCTGACGGGGAGCAGTTCCAGCGGGCGTGACGATAAAGAAATTGCTGCCAACAGCATCAATAACTACATAAGCAATAGCTTGGAAACGACTTTTAAAGTGAGTTATCCGGCCTCGTGGTGGATGTATGGCTTATCCGTTTTTTTTCTATTGGCAGGCGCTCTGTTGCTTACTGTTAGAGGGGCAATTACTGATTTTGACAGAATATTAAAAACAATTGTAATCAAAAGAAAAGGATTGTTTAAGACAGAGGAAACCAAATTATCGTTTTCTGATGTAGATAAAATAATAGTCGAAGATTCGCTTGGGAGCAGAGGTGCGAAAACTTATAGACTTGCCATCGCTCTAAAGGATAAACCACCTATTCCTTTAGTAACAACGTATGATTCTTCTTTTGCTAAAAAAGAAAAAATTGCAAACCAATTAAATCAATTTATCCATGAGATCTGAGTCCGCTTGTTTATTCTGTTAATAATAGAGCCATGGATAAATAATCTCCACGGTAGTCAGGGTTATTTACGCGTTTAATCATTTGATTGAGATACCCAATCTCTATCGTGCTGTTTTTACTGGTTCTATAACCTAGGCCAACAAATAAACGGTTTTGATCAAAGCCTTGATTACGTTGAAGATTGAAGTCATTCAGATGAAAAAAAGCTTCATCACTAATCACGGCTGCGTATTTAGGGTGCTTGGGAATAAAAATACTAGTTTTAAATAATTGTCTATACCGCCAGGCGGTATGAATAGCTCTTTGGATAAAGCGCTCTTCCAAACGTGAACGAGCCGTCAGTCTGAATCGAGTATACTCCTTGCCCCACAATAATTGTTGCCAAATTCGATTTTCATCTACAGGTGGATTGGCAAATGGTTGCGCCGTATAAATTCTATCATATCCGAGCCAGATGGTTGTTGTAGGCAAGAGTTCATATCCTAGTCCAGGACGTAATAGCAGTTGAGACAATTGCGAAATATTTTCACCAACTCTATCTTGTATCTCAAGCCAATATCTTATTTTGCGATGTTGTTTATTGATTGGTCCTATCACATTCATAAGTGTCCATAATTGAGTATCCCTTGTCGATGCTCTAACAGAGGCAAAATAGAACATTTGTACAATAAATAAAATAGTAAATGCGAGCAGGAATTTTTTCTTTAGGTTGGGGGAATATTGATAATTCATTGTTTAAAAAGACTTAAAAAGTTATTGCGCAGCAGGTTTGAGAAACTATCGTCAATATTGTTTATTTTATTGTTCAATTTTTTTATAAAATAGCTGAGAGTCATTTTTTATAGTATTGATAGAATCATGTTAACCTTTTATTCTTTCTCAGATTATAGACAAAAATCAATAGATTTATTAGGCACTAGAGTCTTTTGTCGGTCGAAATAATACTTAAGGTTGAAAGAAGAGATTATATATTTTAAGGTAAGTCCCATCATTTTCAATCTCAATTAATGCCTGGTTGATTTTTTCAATCAGTTCTGTTTGATCTAACCTCGCGACAATTCCAAGTCCTATGCCAAAAGGAAAACTGTCGCCTAATAACTTACAGTCCGGTGTATTGGATACCCAGTATTGAGCTTGATCGCTATTAGTCACTATTGCGCTAACTTGCGGATCAGTCAGCCCATTAAGTAAATCCATAAATGTTTCGTAATATTTAAATTGAATATTATTGTTAAAATAGACCTTTAAATAATCGACAGTAGGCGCACCTAAATGAATTCCTATCGTTTTTCCTTTGAGATCGTCAATTTTTTTTATATTCGAGTTAGATGGTATAAGAAACTGGTGATAGCTGGATTTGTAGGGAAGACTGAATAAAAATCGTTCGCTTCTTTCAGGCGTAATATTAATGCTACCAATGCCTAAATTGATTGCACCAGAATTAATTTCAGCTAAAATTTGTTCAAATAACAATGGCTCGTATTGGCATTTTGCATTGATGCGCTCGCAAATCTCATCCATGAGTTCAATTTCAAAACCATAAAACTCATTTTTCTTGGAAGAGTCGTTGACTTGAGTTTCAAACGGAGGATTGTAAGATAAGGTACCTATGACCAAACTCAGTGCATACGGTTTATAAAAGGGAATAACCAGCAGCAAAGAACATAAATAAATCCTGAGGCGAACCATTTAAATATCCTTTTCATATAGTTATTTATTATTTTAGCCTTATTTTTGAAAAATAAAAGAACGGTTGGATTTATATTTTTCCATAAATCAGGATGCTTTACCTTGTATAGAACAAAGCAAGTAAATTGCCAGTTGTATAGGGTTTGTGAAGTTAATGATATCAATCGGAAGCACTTTGCCCTGATAAACGATAAATCACTTGGGGTTTCAGGTTATTTTGCTCCCCTAACCAATTGATTAATTTTGGCCGGAATAATTTAAAAAACAAATAGAACCGGTTGCTTGAACGAATTTGTGCTATTTCATCCCTTGCATACAGATCTGCAATCTCGGATGGTGTTGTTAATTTTAAATTTAAGGCTATTTTATCCATATGGAAAGCAATATCCGTTAGCGCACAATCACATAACTTGAATTCACCATCAATGATTTCTTTGCCATTTAATTTTAAATCGTTCATGGTGAATTGATGCTGATAGAAATACTCGCAGGTTTTTCCATTGGCTGCTTTTAATTGGGGATCCGCCCCAGCAAGCTCCAGTTCCCGGATTAGCTCATCAAAATGATAAAAATTAGCCCAATGCAAGGCGGTCATACCATGATGATCTCTTTGATTGACATCACAACCTAATTCTTGCATTTTCGCTAAAATCAATCGCGCTGACTTTTTATCAGCAAGTTTGCAAGCCAATAAAAGTGCTGTATTTTCATTAGAGGATTTTATCAGTAAATTGCGATTGGCAAAGGCTAAGGTTCGTTCCAGATTCGCTTTATCACTCTCAATTACAGCCAGATGCAAAGGCGTATTTGTTGATATCTCATCGTCATAACTTTCTTTACTGGGGCGGCTCATTGCACAAAAGGATGGCAAATTTTCTCTCAGGAAAGACATAGCGCTGTCGTGCGATAGCTCTTCATGGTACAGTGAAAAAAAAGCGTCAAGAGCATCTGGTTGATTGAGGAGCGGATAGATGACTTCCAGAATTTCCTTGGTTAACAAATCGTTAATTTGTAATTTAAGTAAGAACGACTCGTATTTTTCTATAATTTGCCCATTACACAAATTAGGAGTAATTTTTTGCATAAAACTTAGGCTTAATATACCTAATTTATCCATGGTTTTCATAAATTTTGAAAGTGCCCGAAGATCAGGGATACCAAGATCCCTGCTAATTAATAAATCGGCAATTACTGGGATTAAATCATTGGGCGTTGCCCTGGTTAGCTCGAACAATTCAAAAAGTAAAATCCATTCATCACATTGCTCAAATACGCCATTCTGCTGGTAAATTTGCAGAGGAGGTACTTTCGTTATGTTAGTATATCGTTCCAGTTTGTTTTTTTGAGCCAAGTAGGCTACCAACTCATAGGTTTTGTTATCTTTAGGTGGAAGCATCCTGATTGCTTCAACCAAAGCAGTTCTTGATAGAGAGCTCGTATTTTCATCAACATAGATGCGTAGAGCCAGGGTAGGATTGGAGAAACGCCTGTGCTTAATGAAACTGATTAAATGGATTAATTGAGTTAATTGTTGAAATTGTCGTTCTGTCAATTTTCTCTTAAAGCCTTCGGCCACCCTTGTTTCAATTTCATCGATGGGAATGCCTGGAGTGTCAATTATTGCGAGGAACCAGTCGGTAAATGTGATTGTTTCAATATGGGAAATTGTAGCGACCATAATCATTCCTTAAATAAATTGTCAATATTATAAACAAAAAGTATTGTTTTGATAACAAAAAAATGACATTTAATAAAATAAATATGATAAAAGATCTTTAAGGTCATTGAGTTCAGTTTCATGGCATCCGGCGTTTATAGGAAAAAACCAGATGAGCGAGGCTATATTTAATAATTGCAGGAATTAATGGTTCATTTTGGAGATATTCAATCTTCTTTTGGATTACTATTGATAAGTAAGGTAAATAGCGTGAGTGGCCATCTTGAAATTTCGGTTCCGTTTTTATCTGGGTATTATTCTTTTAATTTTGGCGATAGTTTGCCCTTTGCTGATCCCGTTAATTGTGCAATCCAACTTCTCTGTGCTAATAAAGGGATTTCTATCTTCAATATTAGTATTCGGTCTTCCGGAAGTTTTGATTGTCTTAGCTATCACTTTACTTGGAAAAGAAGTGTATGGCCTTCTCGAGCAAAAAATTAAAAATATCCTTTTTAAGGAAAAAGTATCAACAGCCCGTTATCGCCTGGGTTTGGTATTCTTTGCTTTTCCACTTGTTATAGGGTTGCTGGAAGTGTTTGTAGAAGAAATTACCTTAGCCTATGGAAGTTATTATTATTGGGTGGAAATTATTTGGACAATGATGTTTGCTTTAAGCTTTTTTATTTGCGGGAAACAATTTTGGGATAAATTTAAATCTTTATTTATTTATGATTCTTATGTTGTTTTTGGAAAAAATAAAAAATAAGCTTATTAATTGTAGTTGTTTCTAGTTTAGTCCATCCTCCTTATAGCGTTCGCTATCTGGGGATTTACAATATTCATTGATTTTAGGCAAGCTTAATTTATTAATATGTTCTTGCCCTGGCAATATCTCTATTCCCCATAGTGAGAATATGGGGTTGTCATCTATCGTATATCTCGCATCTGCGAGGATTAAGGGATTTTTATTGGCAATAATTAGAAATCCATCGGTAAACCAGTGAAATGTAGCCAAATCACTTTTTTGTCCGGATGACAAACCAAAAGGAATCATTGATTCATTAAAGCTTAAAGCCTGCCGAATCAGTCTGATTGTGGTTGGATAGAAAAGAGAGGTTTTCGCTTCCGCGATAATTAAACAATCTTGTTGCTTAGCTATGATGCGCCAATAAGTAGAGCTGGCCAATTTAGGCATTGCACGAGGATGGTTTATTTTGAAGTTATTAGTCCTGGCGTACTGATGAATGCCATCTACAGCGCGATTATGTAATATCGTATTAAAAATCAGGAATAAAATGCAGAAAAACAGGCTTGCAGTTACTGCCTTTTGATTTTGATAGATGACTGACCAGGCTGTTCCTAACAATAGAGGTAAGGTAAATACGGGATCAATAATAGAAATAATATCCCAACTAATACGACTATCGCTCCAGGGCCAAAATAAAACAGTGCCGTAAGAAGTCAAGGAATCTAATAAACAATGAGTTGCATAACCAACGATAGAGGCTCCAATGGTTACTTTCCAATATTTTCTATATTGTGAAAAACACAATAGAAATAGTGCAACTATCAGTCCTCCAATTGGGATAAACATTAAAGAATGCGTAAGGTAACGGTGCCATTGCTCAAGGCTCAATGGCTCTTGGCTAAAACGAATGAAAACATCCAAATCCGGGGCCATCCCTGCTAAGGCACCTGCTTGCCAGGGAATTCTCTTGTCATATTTTCCTAAAGCCGCTTGTGCACAAGCGGCACCTAAAGCACCGTGAGTTATAGGATCCATTTTTTATTTAACGAGCCGTTTGTACAATGAAAACGCACTTTTTCAGAGAAAGCCCTAGCTTTATTTCATTGAAAAAATGAGTATTATATATTGCAAAAGAATTTTTATAGATATTATTTTAAAAAATAAAAGTAATTTTTTTCAATTTTAATTGAATTTAATGACATGGTTCAATTTTTTGTAGGTCCAGGCGTGTCATCGGGTTGATTGAATATTGCTTTTATAATACTGCTGGAAACGTAGGGGCCAGTGATAGTTTGAATGAATGGCTAACCGGGATAAGTATTAAGGCGGGTTCGATAACGAAGCTAACTCGCAATATAGACTTACTTTTAACCTATCAATTCACACAATATAACAGTATTGCCGGGGTTCAAATGGAACCTTTATCGGAAGATACGTTGAGAGGGAGCTATAAGCCAAACGTAAACACAGTGCTAATAGGCTTTAAAGTACATCCTTCAGATGAAATCTCAAAAGACACTTAATCTCAGTTATGGATAAGACCTCAATTGCAGTTATTTGAGGTTTCCTATCCTTAACTGATTTTAAATAATCAAACTGAGCACGCCATATCGTGGCCGCAGCAAACAGGTGATTTGATTTGACCGCATCCGTTGGGGCATTTTGCTACTTGAACTTTATTCCCATCATTTTTGACTATGGTGCCACTAACCAACAATGCGTCACATTTACTGCAGGTTAAATTTTTTACGCCCATACCACATTGATTGCATTTACATTCCATTATAATGACTCCCTTTTATTTAAGTAGAAAAACTTTTATTAATTATAATCCATACTAAATTGAATTGGATTCTTCGTTAGATTTCTGTCCTAGCAAGACTTCATTGACACTTTCTCTAATACTTTCTGTTATTGAACCAAGGTTTAAGTGATCTTCTGTTAAACCAAATGGTTCTTCTAAATTGCGAGCAATTCCCTCTATGGCAATAATTAGATAGGTGATAATAATGGTAGCAGGTATCGCCCAAATGCCAAGTGTATCGATTAGGCTGCAAGGTAAAAAAAGGATAAAAATAATGAATACATGCTTGACAAAAACTCGAAATGAAATCGAGATAAATGTATTTTTAATACGTTCACAACCGCCGCAAATATCCATAAATTTGCTAAATTCGTTATCCAATAACCATAGATTCAATCTTTTCGATGCTTTAGTCTTCTCAGACAGTTCACGATACAGTTCTTGTGCAACATAAGAGGGCACATGACTGAGAAGACTCGCCCTTGTTAAAAATTTTTTAAAATCATCCCGGCTACTTTTTTGTCTCAAATGAATGGCCAATACTTCACAAAACGTATTGATGAGTTCAGAGAATTTTTTAGCCTCATCGGCATTGGGTGATAACAATATCCTGATTTTTATTGCTAAATTACGACTGGCATTGACTAATTGACCCCACAGGGTTCTCGCTTCCCACCAACGTTCATAAGCCCGATTGCTTCTAAAAACCAAAAGCAAACCTAAAATGATGCCAAATACGCTTTGCGAATAGGATAACCAGTTACTGGAATGCAAGTTATCTTGTTCAAACCAAAAATAAATAATGGCGCTGTAAACACCAACCAAAACACTAATTCCAAGTACTTTCTTCAGAGCATGAGTGAAATGTACTTCTGAAAATAAATAGCTAATCATGGCAGTTCATTTGATTGTTTTGTTTTCCAGAATAATAGAAAGCGATCTTTCTATAAAGGGCCTTGTCAAAAAAACGTGAGAGCAAAACAAGTAATAACCAGAGAAGCCAGTTATTACTTATTGTTCAGTCTAAATTCTTAAAGAGTAATAGTCTGTTTGTTAACAGTTACCACCATTTATGGGTGTTGATGAGTATTGGGAGTTGGTTGCTGGTGATAATGTTGATTCTGAGAAGCGTGATAGGGTGAATGATGATGAGTTGTAAAAAAACTATTGGGGTGGTACATGGGCGGTTGGCCTGGAAGATAAGACGGGTTTGGATTAACAACTACAGTGTGTTGTCCATTGCTGACTTGAACAGTAGCATTTGATGGGTGAGAGTGTGTTGCAGGGTGATGATGTACTCGTTTCATAGATTATTATCCTTATAAAAATACAACTGCATGACATACATAAAACTGGCGTTACTCAGGCTATTTCAGAATAGCCTGAGTCCGAGATTGTAATGTAGATAGTTAAACAAGTACAGATAGTATTAAAAATTTACTATTTTCACTTTCTTGGCTTTCTTCACCTCAATATTATCGGCTTTTTGTACTATAATCATCATCATAGTGGGTAAAAAAAACACTATTCTAGTCAAGATAATTAACATAACTTAATAAGCTAAGGAATAAGCACCAAGGGGGTGGCTTCTTTTTGTTTGTGTTTAACTAGATTTATTAAGGTTTTGTTATGGATTCTCTAGATTTAGATTTTTATGCCATTACCAGAGCTCTTTTATTTTTTTCGCTAATTGGTTTTATAGTATTTCTTGAATATTTCTTTAGTTTTCATCGTTTGGGTAAAGCAGGGTTTAGAAGGCGAAGAATCAGCAATTGGTATTTGGGTATCGTTAACATTATAGTTGCCCTTCCATTAAGCACCTTAACTACAGCGGCCTATTGTGAGTATTACCAAATAGGATTATTTAACTTGCTAAAGGTACCTTTTGGGCTTGTCTTTATTTTATGGTTTATAATGTATGATTTGTATGTGTACTTATTTCATCGCCTAAGTCATGCGACTTTTTTATGGCATTTTCATAAAATACATCATTCCGATAAATCACTTAACGTAACGACGAGTTTTAGATTTCATCCTATTGAATATATTTTATTCAATGCCTTAAAAATAGTTTTGATTATCCTTTTGGGTCCTTATTTCTTTGTCATATTTGTCTCCGACTTTATTCAAGCCATTCTTGTATTCTGGGGACACAGCAACATTGCCCTGAATGCTAAACTTGAGCAAGCACTATCTCGAATAATTATTACTCCGAGATATCATGTGATGCATCATACGCAAGATGAATGTAGAAGAAATTATGCTGCAGGACTAACACTATGGGACTATTTATTTCATACTCAAACAGAACCCCTTTGGAATAAAGATGATATCAATAAATTAACCCTCGGAGTCCAAACAAAAACAAATTGGCCTGAATTCAAAAATCTCTTATTAATAAATAAATTAATCCATTTTTTTGGCAAACCGCAATTTGTCTATTTCAAATTGCCACTAATTACGATAGGAGTTACAGTAATTTTTGGAATAGTTGAATTTTATTAATTACCATAGCATGTAGGCTTTAATTAAAAATATAGCCATTTTTTTAAAAACTTATTTTAGGGAGCCATAACTAATGATTCCCTATACATAAATTGTTATCAAATCTTGGTAGCCTCTAGTTATGTCAAAAAGAAATTTATCTCCCGTGCTTAATAGTAGTGTTTGGTTGATGTTGCTTCGATGTTTCTTCTCCATGGCAAAGTTTATAAAAAAAACAATAAAGATTATAATAAGGTGATGCACCAGGAATAAAATCGGGGGCATTATTTCTTCTCACTTCCATCTTTTGTGCTTGTGCCGAAGTTGGTTTCTCAGTCTCTTTTTTTTGCATGTTATTTGTTGATTTCATAAATCTTATCCTTGATTAAGAAAATAGATTGAATTTTAAGTATCGTTCAAACCAGGAAAGAGAGTTCCGGTTTGTTTACAAATGAACCGTTTTATTGCTCATGGCTTGGTGATTATAGTTCAGACAGGTGATCAATTGTAGTAGTTGTCCCAGATGTGTTATGGTTATCTGACTGACAGGAATCGAGATGCCAGAACAAGGAATAGATAATGAACTGTTTTCCTTTCTTTGCAAAAAAAAATAAAAAAAATAACGAAGAAAAAGCGGAAAAAACATTAAGCGTATTTCCTGTAGGTACTTCTATAAATAAAACAACGGTAAAGGAAATTTGTTTTACAGATATCTTTTGTGACACCCATCCTTTTGTTTGGTATTACTATCCAGAACATAATCTCGCAATTTGGACTTCAAGACTGGCAGGGACAACCCAAGAATATCCGGCAGATTATTTGCTTAATCAACTTGCAAAAATTCCTGGAATTACCATCGACCAAGGTGATGCGGCCATCAAGGATGTTAATACTTTCCTCCAGAACCATCAAATGATTCCTATTAGAAACAGCGAAAGCTGGCGATATATCAAGTCTTCTTCTTTCTCAATGAGTTAATGAAGAGATTGAAAGCAGATCCTTGTTCTTAATAATGGAAGATTTTGCTGGCTCAGTTTCGCAAATGATGTGCAATGGATATTCAAATGATTTCTCTCATCTTATTGATTGCATAGAGCCCACACGCAATCAAACATTAGAAAGTTGTGATCATAATAATATACAATGAGCTCATTTAAATTCCTAAATGAGCAAGGCATGAAACCTACTGATAAAAAACACTGGTCTAAAATCGAATATCTACACCAAAGCGTAAAAAATCCAAACATACATATCAAGGGTAAACATAGCTATTATAGCGATGCCTGGACTGGTAGTTTCGAGCAAACCGTTGTCCGGTATCTTTATGGAGATGAATACAGTTTAAAAACCTGGCAACCACAATGGCCGATTGATCAATTATATATTGGTGATTATGTCTGTATTGCTGCTGAAGTGATAATTTTGTTAGGTGGAAACCATAATCACCGAGCAGATTGGTTTTGTTTGTATCCATTTGCAGATAAATATGTAGAGGCTTATCAAGGCAAAGGCCATACTATTATTAAGGGTGGTGTCTGGCTTGGCATGCGTGCTGTTATTATGCCAGGCGTTACTATTGGCGAAGAAGCAATAGTGGCTGCAAGCAGTATTGTAACCAAAGATGTGGAGCCCTATAGCATTGTTGCTGGAAATCCTGCGAAACCAGTCAAAAAAAGATTTGCAGAAAACGTGATTGAACGAATTCTGGCCTTAGATATTTATTCCTGGGGCGAAGCCAAATTTAACTTATTAAAAGACTATATTTGCAGCAATAATATAGATAAATTAGAGCAGGCCAGCAGGAGCTATGATCAAAACCATACCATAGAAAGCAAATGATAAATATCAGGAAATTAAGATTAGGTGATGAATCCACCTTGGAAACTTTTTTAAAATCTCATGCTGATGAGAGCATGTTTTTACGCAGCAATCTCTATCACTCCGGGTTGTCTTATCATGATAAGCCTTTTCATGGGGATTATTTTGCTTCATTTGATAACACCAAAAAGATTAGCGGTGTATTAGCTCATTATTGGAACGGCAATGTTATTGTGCAGTGCCCTGATTTCAATGTTTTAACAGCACTAGTGGGCGCTTTTCAAAAAACGGCTACCCGAGAAATTGCAGGTATTCTCGGCGAAGATCAGCAAGGCGATGTTGTCATGAAAGAACTCCAGCTGGAGCATGTAGATTATGCTGTGAATTACCCGGATGGGTTATATGCACTTAATTTACAGAATCTGGTAATGCCTGATAATCAAGACAAATATCAACTGAAATTCGCCAAAGACTGTGATAAATGTTTATTATATGAATGGCTTAGAGCTTATCAAATCGAAGCCTTAGGTGCTGAAGAGGGCAGCTCAATTTTAAGAGAGCAAGTAGAGAGTGAAGTGAAAAATACTCTCGCAGGCAATGACCGTTGGGTTTTAGAAGAGAACGGCATCCCTGTCTCGCTATGCGGTTTTAACGCAAGACTACCGGATATTGTCCAAATTGGACCGGTATGGACACCAGTTACGTTGCGGGGGCGAGGATATGCTTGAACAGTTGTTGCGCTTAGTCTTAGTGCAGCCCAAAAAATTGGAGTGAGCCGAGCGGTATTATTTACTAATAATCAAGCTGCCGTACGAGCATACCAGGCAATAGGTTTTAATAAAGTAGGCAATTATCGATTGGCCATATTAAAAAAACCAATACTCTTAACACGTTAATTGTGAATACCTGTTAAAACAGTAAAAGTATTTATTGATAGGAAATAAAAAGATGGATATGGATATTAAACATAAGCCTTTAAAGCGTGAACTCAGTCTATTTGGCGCCACGATGATGGGGCTTGGCTCTATTGTCGGGACGGGTGTTTTTGTCAGCATCGGAGTGGCGGCGGGTGTCACAGGACCATCCGTCATTCTTGCTATTGCTTTGGCAGCACTTGTTGCTACCTGTAATGCATTCTCCAGCGCTCAACTTGCTGCAAATCATGCTGTTAGTGGAGGTACTTATGAATATGGATATCGTTATTTACATCCTGCTTTTGGCTTTACTGCCGGTTGGATGTTTTTATGTGCGAAGAGCGCCTCCGCTGCAACGGCAGCGCTTGGCTTTGCCGGTTATTTTATTCACTTGTCAGGTTTAGAGACGGTGCCTGTCATACCTATCGCTTTAGCAGTGTCTATCACGCTAATACTTTTAGTCTTAAGTGGGCTCAGAAGAACAAATACAGTGAATATTATTATTGTAATGATTACATTGATAACCTTAACCGTTTTTATAATAAGCGGATTACCTGATGTCATGCAAAGGGGAACTGCTAATCTGAGGCCCTTATTTCCTGTTCCAAAACAAGGAGGATTAAGTCATTTTTTTTATGCCACTGCTTTAATGTTTGTGGCATATACCGGTTATGGGAGAATTGCAACATTAGCGGAAGAGGTTAAAAACCCAGGAAAATTTATTCCTGCAGCGATTATTATCACTCTGATGGTGAGCGCCGTACTTTATATTCTGGTGGGTCTTGTTGCTATTGGAGCTGTAGGGGTTGAAAAACTGGCTCAAGTGACTGAAACAAACGCAACTCCTCTAGAGAGTGCGGCACAAGCCATTGGTATCCCCGGGTTGAGTGTTCTGGTCTCCATTGGGGCTTGCACGGCCATGTTAGGGGTATTACTCAATTTAATACTTGGGTTATCTCGTGTGGCTTTAGCTATGGGTAGAAAAGGAGATTTACCGAAGATTTTTTGCTATGTATCAGAAATAAGACATGTTCCTGTTTCCGCTGTCATTGGAGTTGGAGTTGTAATTATTGCTCTGGTATTGACTGGTAGTGTTGAAACAACATGGACATTCAGTGCGTTTACAGTTTTAATCTATTATGCAATTACTAACCTCGCTGCCTTGCATTTGCCTAAAGAGGAGCAATTGTATCCACCTCTGTTTGCTATCGGAGGCTTACTGTCCTGCCTTTTCCTGGCGTTTTGGGTTCCAACTGGAGTATGGATAACGGGAATCAGTTTACTTGTCCTGGGACTTCTTTGGAAAGTTATTGCCAATCGTTTTTTATAAAGGGAGAAAATATAGACATATTCATCCAAAATAAACAAGAATGTCAGAGAAAAGGAACAGCAATGATTGTTAGGATTAGGAGTATTTTACTGGTGCTGTATCTGGCATTTATTGATAATTGTTTTAATGGCGGCCTTTGGTTCTATTGAAAAGATAACCAGGGTGTGTTCAACATCGAACAATGTTGGACTAAAATAATCCAACATTGTTTTCGTCTTATTGCATGGTTCTTGATATTGCTTTTCCAGTTGCTTTAATATCTTGTTTAGCTCCTGTTACAGTCCCCTTGACAGTGTGGCATGCTGCTAATAGAGCAATGCTGATACTGAGAGTCCCTAACTTGATTAAATTCCTTTTTAAGTTAAACATAACTCCTCCTTTATGCTTATGATTCACTTGAATTTTAAATGCCCGTTTTTTACTTGCCGTTGCATGTCTTGGATAAGCGGAAGCACGCAGGTCTTTAAACGAGTCATATAAAAATCAAATAATTACGTTTGTATTTTTATTTAATTTTCATAAAAAGAATTCTTTACATAAAGAATAGAAGAGTATTCTTAATTTTCAAGATACAATTTCTATCCAATGAAAAAGCCAGAATTTACGAAAAAAGTAATCGCAAGAATTTGCTCTTATTACAAAATTATTTGTAGGTAATAAAACTGATACGCCCCGTTCGCTCCAAACGAGCTTCTTTCACTGTTGTCAAATCGCTTGCATTTAATTTTTCTCTGAAAACTTGCCTCAAATCTTCTTCAGTCACTTGATGTCTTTTCAAAGCACTCCAAATGAGCTGTCCATCTTGTATTAATAGTACCGATTTCCCTTTAACCAGTTTTCCAAATCCGTGGGAATAAAAGGAGCAAATAGCAAAGACCCAATGTAAAAAAATAAGTAAACTACTCCCAGCCATTGCAGATATTAAAGTAGAGTTGCCATTAATTGCACGACTTAACACGGCTCCAATGACAAATAGAAAAATATAATCAAATGTTGTTTCAAAATTGTATCGGGTATTGCCAACACGGATGATAAAAATTGCGAAAACATAGATAATAAAAGTTCTTATAAAAAGATATAAAAGGTTTGGATCGGAATTAATCTTATGGAGGTAGTCAAGCCACATATCTGTTTCAACAAATCTCTTATCCTAAAACTATAAATAGAATTGCTTTTCTTTTGCAATAACTTTATCAAATTTTAAATTGATTGCTTTTGAATGCTTGTCTGGATAGAGAGTTAATATATACATCAATTTCGGCAGATAATTCTCTATCCAGGCACATAAAACCTTATTTTCTCAAATTAGTTCTGATAATTAATTGATATTCACGTCGTTTTTTCTTTCATAAAGAGTTCATTAAGCTTATCTTCGTAAAAATGATAATTTAATACCTGATACAACTCTTCGCGAGTTTGCATCTCTGCGAGAATATCTTTTTGGCTGCCGTTTTTGCGGATTGTGTCGTAAACCTTTTCTGCAGCGGCACTCATTGCCCGAAATGCACTTAAAGGATAAAGAGCCAGGCTAACTCCTGCTTCTTTTAATTCTTCCAGCGTAAATAATGGAGTGACTCCAAATTCAGTGATGTTCGCCAATACCGGAACATTAGATTGCTCAGTTAGTGCCTGATATTCCTCAAGTTTACGTACTCCTTCGAAGAAAATCATATCTGCTCCGGCTTCAATATAAGCACTAATTCGCTCCAGTGCCTTATTTAAACCTTCATTCGCCAGGGCATCAGTTCTTGCCATAATAACAAAATCAGGATCAGTTTTCGCATCCACGGCGGCCTTAATACGATCTATCATTTCTTCCTTTTCAACCAATGCCTTACCCGGGCGATGACCACATCGTTTCGCTTGAACTTGATCTTCAATATGTACCGCTGCTGCCCCAGCTTTAATCATTTCTTTGATAGTCCGTGCGATGCTAAAGGCTCCACCCCATCCTGTATCAATATCGACCAGGAGGGGCAAATCAACGGCACTCATAATGCGCCGTACATCTTCGAGTACATCATTTAATGTGGTAATACCCAGGTCTGGTAAGCCGTAAGAGGCATTAGCTACTCCTGCTCCTGAAAGATAAATTGCATGAAATCCTGCTCTTTTGGCTTGCAAAGCGGTATAGGCATTAATTGTTCCTACAACTTGCAATGGTTTTTCTTTCATTAAAGCTTCCTGTAGTTTTTTTCCCTGGCTGTATCGAAAATTTGACATTTGGTTTCCTTGTTTTGCCTAAGATGAGAATTTATCAGGACTTACGAAAAATCCCAATCTCTTTGTTAAAAAAAGTTTTTAATTCGGTCATTTAGTTTATCTAAACTCCCTCATTAAAAACATTTTTTGCTTTGATCTTGGGGTTTTTCGTAAGTCTGGTTTATTTGATTTTTACGTTCTTTTGGATATTTTTTCAAATTTCTGGAAATGCACAGCAAACGACATCCAAAGCTTGAAAAGCTTATAGATCATGTACCAAAGACAAGCTTGTTTGCCTGGTATCATAACGAGAGATGGCAAAAATCAACTACAAATCATGAATAACCCAAACATTTGGCTCAATATATATTCCAAGGTTCAGTTAAATACTAGGGATTATGTGGCCGTTACTATGGATATTTATGCTGTGCAGTTAAATAATCAAGAGCATGGCATGGTCTCCAATTATGCTTCGCAATCACTAAAAAGTTATGCTGATGACACAGTATCTCCCGATTTGAAATAACCAATTTTTGTGTTTGCTTGCTAATTCAAGCAGTTTGGTGGACCGAATATTTGAAAAACAGGAGGTGATTCATTGACATAAAACCAAGATAAGCCTAAATTTAAATCAAAAAGACATAAAATTGATCTCAAATTGGATATTATAATGATTGATTTTAAAATAAATTCCCAACCTGATGATGAATCTTGCGGGCCAACCTGTTTACATGCCATATATCAACATTATGGCTTGGATATCAGTTATGAAGAGGTGGCAAGTCAGGTAGAGAGTTTTTTATCTGGTGGAACAATAGCGCCCATGCTTGGTAAACATGCCTTGCAATTGGGATTTAAAGTGACCCTTTATGTCAATAATTTACAATTGTATGACCCGACCTGGTTTAATAGCGATGGTTCATCAAATACCAACGTTCTGAGAGAAATGCTCATGCAACAAATGAGGTATAAGCGTAACCAGTACTTTGCCCGCGGAACACATGCAGCACTTGATTTTCTGACTTTGGGGGGTGCTATCTATTTTCGATGCCTGACTGCAGAAATTTTAAAGGAATATTTTGCCAGGCAGATTCCCATATTGACAGGGCTTAGTTCAACCTATCTATATAACTGCAGTCGCGAATTATTCAACAATGAGGGCAAATCGAGGAGTGATCCTATTCGCGGCCTTCCTTGTGGACATTTTGTTGTTCTATGCGGATACAATCAAAAGCATCGTTTAGTGGTGGTCGCTGATCCTTACAAAAAGAATCCGGTTTCAGGTGATAATTATTACACCGTATCCATCCATAGATTAATTAACGCAATTATGTTGGGAGTAGTGACGCGCGATGGTAATTTATTAATTATTGAGCCGAAATACGCGTAGATGAGTTTTTATTTTTAAACGTGTACTACAAACCCATGCTTGGTAGTGAAAACCATGAGTTTCATACACTTCCTCTTTTCAGTTACCATTTACGAATGGCTATTGCTATGCAGCTAAAACCAAATAAATGATTATGACTTACCCGGTACAAGGGATTCGAATATATATGGCGTTGACTGAAGTTTATAAGAATGGGCTATGCAAAGGATTTGACCAATGCGTAGTGACTAAGATCTTCAATTGTGTCTGAATTTGATTTGTTCAAAATCGACGAACTATACTTAAATTGATATGTTCTTTATATTATCAATTTGGCATTACAATGAACAGAAGTAAAGAGTCAAAGACAGAAAATAGTTCATTCTTTCAGAATCATTTGAAGCTCTCTGTTGCCAAATTATTGTTCTCAGAGGGAGTGGGAGATTGGTATAAAAAAAAGGGTTATGGAGCTCAAGACACGGATAAGGATTTCTTGGCACCATTTGCTGATTTTCTTAAGCAACAAAAAACCAACCCTGAAGCCACTTATTATAACGCATTCCAGAATCTTAAATTAACATTAAACCGAGTACCCTCTCAATTGGTTTCAGGGGATTCGTGTGAATTGGAAGTTCTGACATGCGAACCAGAAGCAGATTATCCTCAAAAAACGGGCACTGGTAAACACATTGTGTATTTTCCTGGCGCAAATACCTACTATCAAGCTTGCTTTCGAGATATCAGCGCTGCGGCAAAAGAAACCGGAGCAACGGTACACGCGCTCAATTACCCAGGCATCGGGATGAGTACTGGAGAAGTTGTGGAGGCTAATGATTTAACCAACGCCGGTATTGCAGTGGTCCTGTCTTTATTAAATCAGGGTGTCAAGCCAGATGATATTGTTTTGCAAGGCGATTGTTTTGGAGCATCCGTTGCACTGGAGGTAAAAAATGAGATTGAGAAGCAAGCGGATATAAAGGTACGATTGATAATGAATAATGCATTTAAATCGTTTAAAGCAGCTGTTTCTGACTTAATTGGCAGATCTCCTTTAATTCCTTCGGTATCAAAATCCATTGTTAAAAATTTGCTGGAATTTACCGGATGGAACGTTGCCCCTGGGCAAAAGTATATCCATTCAGATCCCTACCAGTGTTATATTCAGCATGAGGGGGATCAAACCTTAACTACCGCGACTTTATCCTCCAAGGTCGCTAAATACAAGGAAGAAATAAGAACGGGGAGAACCACATCCCGCTCAAGAGATCCTGTTATTGATAAATGCCCTGAGGAATACAAGCCATATCGTGACCTTCTTGATGAGAATTGTTTTGTCAGAGTTAGAGATTCTGCAAAAGAACGGTTAGCTGCTAAATTTGGTGTGGACCGCTGCGGTGAGGTTAATGCCCATTTTGCCGATCTTTGTGAATTGGAAATGCTGGGAGGGCAATCGGTCTATGAAGGATTTGTTAATAACTATTTAGTCATGTCAGATAAATACATAAAAGCACACCCTCAAAAGGATTATGATCCTGATAAAATTAGTTTTCTTTCTTCTAATCCTATGGGCTATACCCCGAAATCAAGTTAAAGCAAGTAACCCTTTTCCCATGCTCTGCTATTGTTATGTCGATAAGGTAAGCTCATTGATAAAATCCAGTTAAAGAATAATATCACCCAAACATTCCACAATTTGGGAACAGTATTTTCTCTTCCAGTTCGGTTTCAGCCCGATGAATTAGGATGGATACAGCTTCTTTGGTATAGGCATTTACGTGTTTTAGATGTTGATCGAGTTTGGGCGCTTGGCTTGCCAGAAAAGGGAATTGCAAGCATTGATGAGCTTAATAACTAGTTATCAACAATTTGATTGCTTTCTATTTTTATGGGTTTAACTTTTCTCAAAGGTCATAAGAATGGGGCAAGGCGAAGAGCTGGTTTCTATACATTTTGTTACTAAGAGTGAAAGTCTATTCCGAGCCTCGGTTAATTCATTAATTTTTAAATTAAGTTTTTCAATACGCCTTTCAGCCATATCTCTTACTCGCTCTCGATCATTTGTAGCATCAAACTCCAATAGTTCTTTTATTTCTTTTAAAGTAAAGCCAGCTTTTTTGGCTAAAAGGATAAACCTTAAGCGACTTATATCATCGTCACCATAACGCCTTATTTTTTCAGCCCCAAGTTCTTTGTCAAGCACAGGAACATGAAGCAGTCCTTGGCGTTGATAATAACGCACGGTTTCAATGCCAACTCCACATAATTTAGCAAATTCACCAATTTTTTTATTATTCATTACTTGACCCCGTACTATAGTACGGAGTCTATATTACTATTTATAGGCCATTAATCATAGGGGATAGAAATGAACCATACCTCAACTAAAAAAGCAGTTTTGTATCGCATGGTGATAGAGCACCATCTTTGCCCTTATGGTCTCAAAGCCAGAGATTTGTTAAAACGTCAAGGCTATGAGGTAGAAGATAATTGGCTAACAACCCGTGAACAGGTCGATGCGTTTAAGGATAAACACAATGTAAAAACCACACCTCAAATTTTTATCAACGATGAGCGTATAGGGGGTTATGATGATTTACGGCGTTACCTTGGAAAGAAAGTAAGAGATGCAAAAGAAAAAAGTTATCGCCCCGTCCTAGTGCTGTTTGCGATTACTGCTTTAATGGCGATGGCAGTGAGTTATGCTCGCTTTGCTAACCCTTTTACACCACATGTTTTAAGCTGGTTTATTGCATTTAGCATGGCAGTTCTTGCTTTATTAAAGCTTCAGAATATCGAAAGCTTTTCAACCATGTTTTTAAACTATGACCTCCTGGCCAAACGTTGGGTTCCTTACAGCTATATTTACCCATTTGCTGAAGCTTTAGCAGGGATATTAATGATTGCAGGAGTGTTAAATTGGCTTTCTATACCAATTGCCTTATTTATTGGAACTGTAGGTGCTCTTTCTGTTTTTAAAGCGGTTTATATCGACAAGCGCGAGCTTAAATGTGCCTGTGTGGGTGGTGATAGCAACGTACCTTTAGGATTTATTTCTCTCACTGAAAATTTAATGATGATAGGAATGGCTTTATTCATGTTGATTATGTCATTCAACTAGCAAGCGTAGCCCTGATGAAGTGGAACGAAATCTGGGAGTATGACTGCGCTTGCTTCAGGGCTACACTAGCTATACACTGTCAAAATATAGAAAGTTGATCATCGAGCTATCGATATCCAGGGTTGTTAAAGTTCTCTTAAGATAAACCTTGTATAATGAACTTTTTTTATATTTATTCCAGTTCTGCCAGATGAGTAAAGAAATCAAGAAGAACCTACAGAACAATAATTCAGCCTTTGTCTACTTGCGCAGTACGGGGCTCGCCACAAACTCTCTATCGAGCATTCTGCAGTACATGACGCGCATCATTGTACTTACGGAAAGCGCGGGCATTGCCCTGGGCATTCTGGGAGCGCTCTTTTCAGTCATTGGTTTTGTAAGCAGTAACATTGCAAGAATACTTGATCCAACAGCCTCTAAATTAAGTCGCGTCATGTCGGCTGGTATTCTCGTTGCATCTGCTGCAGGGGCGATACCACTAATCTATCTGGGAACGTTATTCCCTGCGATGTGGGTATATCTTGGTATAGGCATGATGGGACTGGGCGTACTTAATTCGTCATACTACCTTTATTCGGACGTGCGTAAGGAAAATGCACTCATAAATCAGTATAAAGATAACCCTGAGCAATATGTGGAAAGTATTAAAGAAAAGCGACAAGCCCAGTACGAAAAACTTCTCAACACGCGGCTCGACGACAAGCAAACACGAGTGCTGCTAGTTTTTAAGCTTTACCAGCTTGACAAGAAATTAGCCTTTGCTAAACAAGAGGGGCTAGCTAAACTTTACGACATCGCATGCCATCGCAAGCACACCCACAGTCTGGAGAGCTTTATTGAACTTGGCACTTCTCTTACAAGCCTTATTGTTGGGGTGTTAGGCCTGTTTTGGGGAATCGCTGCCTGGCCAATTGGCCCCATATTGCTCGGTATATCTTTGGCTGTATTCTGTGTAAGCCTATCAAAGTCGGCGATACAGTTTTATAGAAAAGTTAATAAAAACAATGCACTTTTAAAAGAAGTTCTCTCAAATGATAGTTACATATCACTTGTTGATGCGAATCTGGACAACCATTATGACATCGAAGAGATGGGCACTGTGGAAAAAACAAAAGAGAAGGTTTGTACGCATGAGATTTCACAAGAGTCTGCGCTCTCGAAAGACCAAGAACATAAAGAACATTATACCAAACTCTTCCAGCCTGTGAATAAAACCGCTCTCAGGCCAAACGATGAAAAGACGGACGAGCTAAGCTGCAAGCCGGTTCTACTCCAAAGGTAGTGGCACTATAACCCGGTTGTAGTAATCTAACTCTTTGACTCCGCAATCAAAAGAGGATTAATGAGTATGTTTTTGCAGGCACAAGAGCAGCAGGTCATATCATTGAACCACGTAAGCAAATGGCTAATGTAACCAAGCTCTCAGACATTCGTTTTACGGTTCATGATTTAAGACGAACTCTTATCACTATTGCCGAGGGGCTGGATATCTCGGCTTATGCTTTAAAGCGTTTAAGAAGACCCATGCAACAAATTACTGATTATTTTATGAAGGTGTATGGGTATTCAACCTTCGGCAACCCTTTTAGAAATCCAACCGCAACAGGGAGTAAAATGTGAAAAATGGAATCAAAATTCATAACGATTTATTTGATTAAGTAATATTTAGTTACTATGTGGATATCATTCGCTCCTTAAAAGCTCTCATCCCTTTGAAGATTGGATCTGCAATCTTTTCTGGGAAGTGGTTTGGTAATTGTGTTGAGACCTCATCGATAGCAGAATCAATACGGTCAATCACTTGTTCAAAAATTTGAGCTGCTTTAATTTTAGAATATTGAACGTATTTTGCTGTTTCAATAAAGTGTCTTTTTTGAATACCGTCAATCTTGTAATGACTATTTTTACCATATAAAGCCATTGCCATTTTCAATTTCTTAAAGGATAGCTGTTTTTGTTCCACGATAGGATAGGCTGAAATGATGTCGTATAAGGGGGTGAGTTGGTAACCGCCTTGTGGTTGTATACTTATACTGAAGTTTTTGGCATGCGCATCAATAGCACCAAGGCACCAGTAAACAACTTGTGCTCTGAAAAATTCATCTCTGTCTTTTTGAGGCTGCTGTGAGCCATTAAGTAGCGGCATAATTTCTTTAATACCGGGGCCACCATCTGACTGATATTTTAAATTTGGTGAATAACCCAACGCTTGGCATAGGTCTTCTTGCGGTAACCTGAGTATATAACGGTTATCTCGACTCCATTTTCTATCAAATCTTTCGACAACCAGCACCTTTTCATCTTCGAATTGTAAGATTTTTGATTTTGCAACCTCTAAACCAAATTTGCTGGCTAGTAGTAAACAGAGATGCTCATTTTCACAACTCTCACTTAAATCAATTCCTTGATGTGGTAAATATCCAATAGGTAATTTGAATATGTGAGTTGTTGGTGTAGGTCCAAATGGTTTATGCCATTCATTTTGATAATATAGAAAAGCCGTTTTTTCCTGAGCACCGGCTATTGAGATTCTAAACTCATCATCCTCTTTATCCATTCCCAGTGGTGAGGTTTGGTAAGAACGTAAAGTACGAGCTATCTCGGCCTCACTGACAACGTGACTTTCAATGCTTAGACGCTGTGTCTGAGGAATACGTTCAACAATTTGTATTGCACCAACACAATCACTGCCAATTAACGCCAATAAATCAAACGGTCGCGATGATTTTGCCTGAAAACGAGCTTGAATTCTCGCTCTTATCTGTGGATTATCGGGAAGTAAATTATCAAAAAAGTTATAAACAACTTCTCCTGAAAACCTTTGATTTATTAACGGTAACGATAAAGAAACTGGGCGTGAATGCGGCTTAGAAATCCAGTCAGCAACGTAGGAAAAATTCAAACCACCTGCATTATCCTGGGTAAGCTCCCCCACGAGCTCATTGTTCATCAATATGTATAATTTACGCATTACCATTCTATCTCTTCATGAGTTTTCTGCCCTTTTTCAACAAGACTAATGTTTAAATTTAGGGCGGACAATATCCTAAACAGGGTATCAATTCGACTATTGTCGGGGCTATTTTCAAATTTTGATATGGTATCCTGTTTTAAGCCGACTAAATCGGCAACTTCAGATTGACTCATTTTGAGTTGTTTGCGCTTGTCATTTAAATATAATGCTAAATCTTTTGCTGAGCTAATGATCATCGATTTCCTCTTTTTACCCCTAATCGCCAATAATATTAACTATACCCTCAAGTGCGGGTAAAATCAATTGTACCCGCATTTGAGGGTAAAAAATGATTGAATATGCAGAGTTTACACTGATAAAGCAACTGGCCATGCATCAATTACGACACAAGCTGTGTCACAATTACCATGGGAACACATTGTAGCCCTAATGCCAATGGTTAAAAGAGGCGCGGGACAAATGGGACACGTGGGATCCCGTACAATTAATGAACTAAACGCGCCCCACCTTATTTTTCAACTTTGGGACGCATGGGGCACATCCATTTTTTAAAGACTTTCAGTAACAGTTAATATTATTCAATAACAAACTGCTCCAAAATGAAAGATCTTGGTAAAACAAATTTGTCATTTTTATTTGTGACAGTGACTGGAAAAAATAAAAACAATAAGTTATCATATAAGATAACAAAGGATTTAATAATAAATGTCTTGGATTGTTGAATTTTATAATGAGTCTGTTGAGGAGGCCATACTTACAATGCCGCCAAAAATTCAGGCTCGAATGATTAAACTTTTGGAATTGATTGAAACACATGGCGCTAATCTTGGGCCTCCTCATACTGAAGCGATGGGTGATGGGTTATTTGAGATTCGCGCAAAAGCCCAAGAAGGAATCGGGCGTTCGCTTTATTGCTATATGAAGGGAAAGCATATTGTGGTTTTGCATGCATTTGTAAAGAAAAGTGCAAAAACTCCAAAGCCAGATTTGCAATTAGCTCTCAAAAGAAAGCGGGAGGTAGAAAAATGATGAAACTTAAAACATTAAAGGCTAAAGCGTTAAAAAATCCTGAAGTAAAAGAAGCATACGATGCTTTGGAATCTGAATTTGCCTTGATCGATGCGTTACTGACGATGCGTCAAAAAGCTGGATTAACTCAAGAAGAGTTGGCTGAGCGAATGGGGACAAAAAAAGGGAATATTTCTCGACTGGAAAAAGGAAATACTAATCCAAGCTGGAATACTTTAGAGAAATATGCACATGCTTGTGGATTTGATATTTCAATGGCAGTAAAGAGAGTCGCTTCATAATTTTTTGATTCATATTCATAACATTTCTCAAGATTAAATAAATTCCAAATATTCTAGTATGGCTAGATTATTTGGAATATTTATAAACTCAAATTATTTTTTGGTTCAAACAATATCATTTAGTAACACCATTTCTAATCATATTGACTATCCGGATGACACACCTAAAATGAGCATACCGCATGGTTTTAAGGATGATTAGTGTGAGTTTTTTATTCGCCAATGCCCATGAATTAGCGGCATTACTGGAGCTACCCTACATACAAAGAGTCGTTTATTTGATGGGTATTCGCCCATACATGGACAGAGAAAGTTGTATCGTAGGCATCAAGCGCAGGATCAGTTATCAATCACTGCGTGAAACTCTTTATGTTGGCCCGATTGCAGGTGTTAAAACTGGCAGTCCAAGTCTTCAGCAAATGAAACGAGCTGTTAAATCTCTTGAACGTGCTGGACTTATTGAGATTCAGTCCACTGAAAGGCACTTGATAGTAAAGTGTATTTAGGCCGAATTGGATAACCCTGCTCAAAAGAAGGCCGTACCGAAGCCGAACCTTTATCCCGACCCACCTCAGAAGTCAGAAGATTATAATTATATTTATATGTGTAGCAAATTTGAAAAATTTTGGAAAAATTATCCACATCTCGTTGATAGGGAAGCGGCTTTTTATCAATTCAGAGAACTTAATCCTGATGATAAGTTATTTGAAAAGATTATGGCGGGATTACATGGGCAAATTGAAAGTTACAATCTTCTGGTGATGTTAAGTGAATGGGTGCCGAAGTGGAAATATCCATCTAACTGGCTAGCCAAAAAATGTTGGCAAACAGATCCGTATGTGTTTGAGCAATCATTACCAGTTGTACATGACTTGGAAAATCAACAGGTAGGCATTCAAGAAGACTGCAGACTGGATAATACTTAACTTCATAGATGGAGGAAGCTCAATAACTGCTAATGCACTGCACTTTGAGAAAGAAGAATAACGTCACTATGATCTATTATTTTCTGCGTCACTGCAATTTTCCAGCAGTGACGCAGAAAAATCACTTTAATATTCCCCAGTAAAATCAAGGTATTCCGCTATTTTGTCCGATCCCGCCTATCGGGATTGGACATATTTTTTATTAACACGATTGCTATACTGTATTTAATTCGCTACTCATTATGAAGGAATTTTTTAAGCGATACAAGATGACCTTGGGTAAGTACCCGGGGATTGGTTTAAAAGAAGCACGTGAGCTAATGCAGGATGCGGAACATTTAAAAGAACAAGGCATTAATCCGATAGAATATGCTAAACAGCAACAAGCCAAATCTGACAACACTGTAAAAAAGTTGGCCTTAAGTTGGTATATAGCTAATTCCATATAAAATGCTCATGTACAATATTTCTGAAAAAGTTCATTTATAGAACACTGGTGCTGTCTTCTAATTGCTTTAGCCTGGGCCCACTTATGCTCTATGGGATTGAGATCTGGAGAATAGGGAGGAAGAAACTCCAGAGTATGTCCTGCATTGTCGATTAGTTGCTTTGTTGATGCTTTTTTATGAAAAGCTGCATTATCCATAATGATAACACTGTGCGGAGGAAGCTTAGGTAATAAATCTTGCTCAACCCATCCTTCAAATACATCACTATTTATTGTCCCATCAAAAAGACTCACACTGAGTAGCGAATTATCAAGTAATGCACCTATAGCATTAGTGCGTCCACGAGCTCCCCAATCTTGAGTACCATGACAACGCTCTCCTTTGAAAGAGTATCCATGTGTTCTGGGCATATCATGCGCAAATCCACTTTCATCCAGATAAACCAGTGGACGGGAAGTTAACTGGTATCTTTGAATCTTATTCTGGAACAATAATCGCTTTTCGGCGTCTGCTTTTGGATGGGACAATGTTTTTTTTATAGGTGACACCTAGACGTTTCAATGCCCAATATATTCCTGTCTTACTGGCTCCAAGTCGCTTGGCTCGTTCATGATAATAACTATCAGGGTAGATGCTTACATCCGCTTTTAAGGCATCCATATCGATCTTTGTTGCAGGCTTATTACGTGTCCTTTTTGGCTCTAGTCCCTTATTCCAGCGAACTAAACTGGATTTGCTTATTTTAAATCGTAATGAGGTTTCATCATAACTTAACTGTTCTTCTGCTTTTATCTTTAATATATGGCGCCTAAAATCTAAGGAATAAGTCATAAATAATTGATTATATTCAATTTATATGAAATTAGCTATACCCATTATGTCGAAAAACATTTAAAATGTCCTTTAACAGTTAAAAAGCAAATAGACGGTGATATCACTATGCTGTTGGGTGATTGGGTTTTGGATGAACTGGAAACCAAGCATATCACTCATGTGCTGGATAAAATCGTCAAACGGGGGGCAAGCGTGCACGCAAACCGCGTTTTAAGCTCGCTCAAGCAAATGTTTGGTTATGCGGTAAGGCCGGGGCACTATGAGTACCAATCCAGCCTCTAACATTCGCGCAAGAGATATTGGGGGTCATGAGAAACCAAGAGAGCGTGTTTTAAGTCTGGAAGAAATCAAATCTCTCTGGCTATTTCTGGACAGTAATGACTCTCACATGGCACCACAAACTCGCATTGCCATTAAGATTATTTTACTGACAGGTGTGCGTACTGCTGAGTTGCGTTTGGCACAATGGAGTGAAATCAATTTTGACGAGTCACTTTGGACTATTCCTGCCATTTATTCCAAGGCTAGTATTGTTCATAAAGTTCATCTTAGTGATTTGACCAAACAGTTATTGCAACAACTCAAATCCATTAGTCGGGTGTGACCTCGCATTAATGTATACCTAAGAGAAATGCTCCCTTCTGATTAGACCATTTTAATATCTTATTGATCTTTTATTCTTCAATTAATTCAAGTATAATTCCTTTCCAAGTTAAGCTTACAGTAATAACAAGGTGAAAGGTATGGAAAATAAATTTGAATTTCTTGGTCAATCACCCCAAGACATGGGGACTGAAACAGCATCCCATTTACCCACCACTGATTTAATAAGACTTTCTATGACATCGAAGGGACATAGGGCTTTCTTTACCCCCATATTAGAGGAACGTAAAGTGCTACAAAAATTCTTACACCATGTAGTGCGTGGAGAGCATGATGCGGTTAAAGAGATCTTAAAGAAAGACATCAATTTAATTTTTAAAAAGGATCAAGTAACCGATTGCTCTGGTCGCACTTTTCATTTTATTAGTGGTTTTGAATATGCGCTTTGGGCCCTTGATAAACATATGTGGATCATGATGCTCGATTGTATACCCAAAAATGAAGATAGCAAAAAGGTTTGGGCAAAACTGTGCTCTCAATATGACCATGTTGAGACAAAAGGAGTAACTTATAAGCTGAATGGAGCCCCCATCACCGAAAAACATTTTGATTTTGAAAACACCATTATTAAAGAGCTACAAACGCAAGTTAATTCGATAAACGCACCAGGAAATAAAAATTGGGATGCCATTGATAAACAATGGAGAGAAGGTGTTGGTGGTGCACAAATGCTGTTGCCTATGCATGGTGTTGATGAGTACTGTTCTAATGAGCCCTTTTATCCTGTGCCAAAATTTACCTTGCAGCCTAAATCATCAAGGCAATTTTATAATTGGATAACTGAAAAGCTTGAAAGTTGGTTTAGTGTTGATTCTAAGTTGTCGGTTGATTTTGCAATATATAAGGCTCCCCGCCACAGCACGGCGGCGATTTGCGCCGTAGGAGTGGCCTTGGGCGGCGATTTGGATGCCATGTCGGCATTATGTAAAATAAGAACAAAGGATTTTATCGATCTCAAATCGCTACTTGAGGAGCAAATGACGGTTGATAATCAACCCCAAGTTTATCAAATGTGACCGATTTAGCACCATGTCGGTGAAGAAGCCCGGTGGCGTAAACCGCCACGTGCTCATCCCGGCATGAGCCTAAAAACCATAAAAGCAAATCCTGGTATAACCAGTGCGCTGCTGTTCTCACCCACCACGTACACCATCGATGCAATTAACTGATGATTCGTCGGGGAGAAACCCCATCTTTGACCATCCACTTAACTTGCTCGCGCGCTTTGCGTAACGTTCTTGCATGAGGAGCAAAATGTGTTTGCAAAAGAGGCTGCTCTTCTGGTTGCCAAATTGTCTCTAACCCCCCCCGATTTGGGTAGATTTCGATCTATTTGTGCGTTAATAACATTCAAAGCAGCCTGTGTCATTGTGGTGTTATCCAAAGGTCGTGTCTGTGGATATTGGATGCCTAAAAAATGAAAGCCTTTATCAATTGACCCGATACGTGTCTTTTTTCCTGACAAGCGTAGACGCCTTTCCTGTAATACCTCCATTAGACGCTGCTTACAGCGATTGAGACTGCGCTTGGTTTGGCATAGCATAAGGATATCATCCTGATACCGAAAGTAAGCCACATCCATTTCATTGAATGCATCATCTAAGGGCTTGAGATAAAGTGCACTAAAAAATTGGGATAAAGGGCCGCGTAACGCAATGCCTGTATCTGGATTCTTATAACCTCTTGGTGTTTCAATTGGATTGACTATAATGCGTTCCAACATCAAATTCAGTTTAGGATCATGGTAATGTGCCTGAATATCCTTGACTAATTGATGATGTGAAATAGATTTATAATACGATTTAATATCCGCGCGAACAAGGTACTTTGGCCTCTTCTCTTCCAGGACTTTTTTCACTTGCTCCGTTGCATACTTTACCCCGCTTGGACCATGAAGGTGATAACAATTAGGGTTCATGACAAAAGGAAATGTGGGTTTTAATTGGTGCAGCAAAACATGTTGCAGAATACGGTCCGAAAGATGGAGTTGGTCAATCATTTCGTCTGGAAAATAACAACGCTTAAGAAATCGTGGTGTATAACTGCCATCGATAAGCGCATGAACTCCTTCAACTAACCAATCATCCAATTCTCGTGCTAAAAAATGAATGTCATGGTTGTGGTGGGCATGGTGTTTTTGTTTATGGATCTTAGCAAACAGTTTCCGGCCTATATCCAGCATTGAAGTCAGATCCCAGCGTTTCATAATTTATTTGTATCCTTGCTTCATCTGGGAATCCATTTATCTGTTTGTATTGCATCGAATACCCCATAATGAGCACTCTAACTTGACTGCCAAACCAGATTTTATATTATCGCCATTTTAAAACGGATTTGTAGTAATTGATATGGCTGATGTGATTACTGTAAATGGTGATGAGTTAGTGTTGCAAGTACGAGTTAAACTTGATGGTTCCATGCTGAATATGGAGGAGACCATTCAATCCGCAGTCAATGAAGTGGGTAGTCTTGCAACAGCAGAGGCGTTAAAGCGGTTTGATACAACTGGGGCACCTATTCAAATAGGCAATGTCCGGATGACGAGTAAAGGAAAAGTCCGAAAATGTTATGAAACACCTTATGGTGCTGTTCACTTGGAGCGTTACGTTTATCAAACCTCATCTGGAGGAAAAACCTACTGTCCTTTAGATGAACGAGCACGAACTATTATCAGTTCAACGCCACGATTTGCCAAGCAAGTTTCTAGTAAATACGCACAACTCAGCGCACAAGAGGTCATGGATGATTTTAAAACCAATCATGGCCGTCCAGTAGCCCGTTCTTTTCTACAAAATATTGTGGATGTGGTGGGCTCAATTGCTCAAGCTGTGGAAGCAGACTGGATGTATGAAACGCCCAAACTTGATGACGTCGTTACTACGGTATCTGTGAGTCTTGATGGCACTTGTGTGCTCATGGTCAATGAAGGTTGGCGAGAAGCCATGACAGGAACAATTACTTTGTACAATAACACTGGAGAACGGTTGCATACTATTTATTTAGGGGCAGCCCCAGAATATGGCAAGGCGAACTTTTTGGAGCGTCTTGAGCGAGAAGTGTACCGCATTAAATTACAATACCCTAATGCAATCTATGTGGGTATTGCTGATGGTGCACGAGTGAATTGGGATTTTTTAGAGCGCCATACCCAATATCAAGTGCTTGATTTTTTTCATGCAACTGAATATCTTGCAGAGGCTTCTCATGCCATGCACCCAATCGATACTTCACTTCGGAAAATTTGGCTCGAGTTAGCCTGTCACCGATTAAAACATGAGCTTAATGCAGCCTCTGAGTTGCTTAATGAAATGAGCAACATGCTACCCAATAGACAAAAACAGGGGCTTGTTGACAAACTAAAAAGTGCAATTACCTATTTTAAAAATCAAAGGCAACGAATGGATTATAACTTTTATCAAATGAGCAATTTGCCCATTGGCTCTGGCATTACCGAAGCAGCTTGCAAGACTCTTATTAAACAGCGTCTTTGCCAGTCTGGAATGAAGTGGAAAAATCAGGGTATTTCAATGGTTCTGCATTTAAGAGCATTGATTTCAACCAAAGGTCGTTGGGAACAATTTTGGGATCGTATTAATCAAGCTGGATTAATTGGTCTGGCAGAAATTTGCTAGTTATTTATAAGAAGCAAACAGTACATTAATTCGAGGTCATACCCCATTAGTCGGTCAGAGTATGTTTTAACAGGTGCGGATTATCGCCAACCATTGACAGAAAATGCCATACCAAGGGCTATTAAACGCATACAAGAGCGTTTGGGTATTCCAGAATGGACAGCCCATGATCTGCGGCGTACTTTTGACACCCAACTAGGAGAGACGCTCCAAGTAGATCCGGTTGTAATTGAGAAATGCCTTGGTCATAAGATGCCCCGGATTATGGTAACGTATAACCGCAACGAAATGTTACCTCAGAGACAAGAGGCTCTGGAGCGTTGGGCGGTATGTATTGAAAATGTTATAACTGAAAAATTGATATTTTTGCGAAAACAAGTCGG
The DNA here is from genome assembly GCF_026191275.1 of Legionella sp. PATHC039. Lineage (NCBI taxonomy): Bacteria > Pseudomonadati > Pseudomonadota > Gammaproteobacteria > Legionellales > Legionellaceae > Legionella > Legionella sp. PATHC039. Next base: position 2,553,014 of record NZ_JAPHOP010000001.1, on the reverse strand, counting down.
CTAACTTGATGTTTACAAAATTAAAAACTATAATTAATTTGTAAACCTATTGAGAGGATATTAAAATGTTGGGTAATCGGATATATCGGGCACGCAAAGCGGCACGGTTAACTTTGAGAGAGTTGGCTGAAAAGGTATCTCTAAGTCATACTGCTATCCAAAAATATGAAAACAATGAAATGACTCCTGCGTCTGACATGCTTATCAAATTAGCAAAAGCGCTTGATGTCAAGGTTGAGTATTTTTTTCGACCAGAGCGATTTACCCTCCAAAATATTCAATATAGAAAACATGCTGATATGCCGGAGCATGAATTAGAGGAAATAAAAGCAAAAATTCTGGATCAAATTGAGCGGAGAATTGAGCTTGAAAGTCTGTTTCCTGTTTCTCCTATTCAAAATTTCAGGCTAGGTGAAAAAAAGTTACGCAGTTATGACGATATAGAAAAAATCGCCAATGAAGTCAGGAGGCAGTGGAATTTAGGCTTAGAACCGATAGCTAATTTAATCGATACTTTTGAGGAAAACGGCATAAGAGTATTTGAAATTGATAATCAGCTATACCCTAAATTTGATGGTTTTTCCGCACACATTAATGATCATCCGATTATTGTAATTGGAAGTAATTGGCCGGGTGATAGACAGCGATTTACCCTTGCCCATGAGTTAGGGCATCTTGTTTTATATGGTTTTATGCATCCAGATTTAGATGAAGAACGATGTTGTAATCATTTTGCGGGAGCATTTTTATTACCTAAAGAGTCTCTCGTTTTAATTATGGGTGAAAAAAGAACTTTTATTGAGCCTCGTGAACTGAGTATTTTAAAACAAGAGTTTGGAATTAGCATGTTAGCTATTCTTCATAGAGCAAAAGATGTTGGCATTATCACCAATAGTGTTTATCGTAAAATTCGAAGTACCTTTAATGAGAATGGTTGGAATAAAAAGGAACCTGGAGAGCAGTATCCAAAACAAAAAACCTATTTATTTGAACAAATGATTTTTCGAGCACTTGCAGAAGAATACCTTGGCGAATCCAAAGCCGCGGAGCTTTTAAACTTGAATGTCGAACAATTAAGAGCTATACGGTCAATGGAGTGCCATGATGCTGTTGTTAATCAGTGACTCCTGTGTATTAATTGATATTGAACAAGGCGAGTTAACCAGCTCTATGTTCAGTTTGCCTTATCAATTTGCGGTGCCTGATACCTTATTTGAGGAAGAGTTATCTGAACGGCATGCAGACCTTCAAAATTTGGGCTTAATATCAAAGTCCATGCGCAGTGAGTTAATCGCAAAAGCTTATAATTTAAGACAGCAGTATAGTCGCCCTAGCTTAAATGATCTCTTGGCTTTAATTTTAGCGGTTGATGAAACAGCCATATTACTGACAGGAGATAGAGCGTTAAGAGCAGTTGCAAAAGTTCATCAAGTTGAAGTGCACGGTACAATTTGGCTAGTGGAACAAATGATCAATAATCAATTGATAACTGCTGACGTAGCCAAAATAGCTTTTCTAAAAATGAAACACTCCGGTAGCCGGTTACCATGGAATGAAGTGGCGCGGTTATTAAAAAACCATGGCCATGACTTCTGATATTGGTTTATCAATTAGAATTTTAAAAAGCTAAGGCCGCCGTAGCGACCTTGAGTACTCCTTCTACACTGAGGTAGATGAGGCGATGTAATTTTAGCAGATAATATGGTTAATTTGCAGCATTAAGGCGGCAAACCGAAATATCTTTACTATCTCATACACAAAATACTTTGCGTACGATTTTTCTGATTTTACTGTACACAAGCTTGGTTGTGTACGCCCTACCATACACAACCCAATTACGTACGTTTTATATAAAAATAATGTACGCAAAATAATTCAACATCATTTGATATCAATCAATATCAGCATTTGAAAAGCTATTGACCGATGCAATTTTCTTCCTACAATGAAACCATAAAGACTATTAATTCGCTTAAAATGGATGATAAGATGCATGAGTTTTTTATTTGCCAATGCACATGAATTAGCGGCGTTACTTGAATTGCCTTATATACAAAGATTAGTTTACCTGATGGGTATTCGTCCATATATGGACAGACAAAGTTGCATCGTAGGTATTAAGCGCAGAATCAGTTATCAATCATTGCGTGAAACACTCTATGTTGGACCGATTGCAGGCGTTAAAACTGAAAATCCTCGTGTCGGCAGTTCGATTCTGCCTCTGGCCACCATTAGAATCAATGAGTTACGTAAAAATCAAAAAAATTCAAATTTTCCATGTAGACGCAATGTAGACATGTTTTCGTAAAGGCTTTATGTATGAGCAGCAATCAACTTGTTCTATTAAATAGTCTAATTGCCCAACAAAAATCGGCTCTTTCCCAATTACGGGCTCTTTCCCAATTACCTGAATCTTCTACACATCTTGTTTATTCCAAACAAACATGATCAAATCACCTCTTTTTGAGGTATGTATGGACTTAGCAGTTGAAGATACTACAGCATGGTCGGAAGCTATTTTTGGTTCAGTTGCTTTAGGGGATAAACGACTTACTCGTCGGTTAATTCAAATAGGCAAACAATTATCATCGACGCCTGGTGGTTCTCTTTCAGGAAGTTGTGGAGGGCAGGATGCGCTTATAGAAGGTAGTTATCGTTTTTTACGAAACAAACGAGTCACAGCGAATCAAATTGCAGAGGGTGGTTATCAAGTAACAAGCTGGTTATCTCAGTCAATCCCCACGCTTTTAGCCATTGAAGATACAACCACGCTCTCCTATACCCATCAAGTAAAAGAATCATTAGGTGATTTAGGCGGTCCTAAAGAAAAAAGCAATCGAGGTTTTCATGTTCATACAACTATGCTCATGGATGCAGAGCAAGAGAAAACAATAGGATTAATTGCGCAAGAACGTTGGTGTCGAGATATCAAAGAAAGGGGCAAAAAAAATCATCGACGAGTAAGGTTATATACAGAGAAAGAAAGCTATAAATGGGAAAAGAATACTCGGGCATTAGAGAACCGATTGGGTTCTAAAATGTCTGATGTGATTTCTGTTTGCGATAGAGAAGCTGATATTTTTGAATACATTCAGTACAAGTTAGACCATGCTCAACGTTTTATTGTTCGAGCGAGCCATAATCGAAAACTAGAAGGAAGTAACTGTTATTTATTTCAAATGTTACCTTCAGCAGTAAACTTGGGTACTTATACAATTAAAGTGGCTCAAAAAGCAAATAGAAAGAAACGCCAAGTGACTCTTGAGTTAAAAACAACATCTGTTACTTTCTCACCTTCTGAACGAAGAGCTAAAGCACGTGAATTAAAACCAATCACTTTAAACGTAGTAATCGCTAAAGAGAAAAATCCATCTGAAAGCGATTGCCTTGAATGGATTCTATTAACAACAGAAGCCACAACAACATTAGAGTGTACCCGAAAAATAACGCGATATTATGAAATGAGATGGCGCATTGAGGATTTTCATAAAGCATGGAAATCGGGGGTTGGTGCTGAAGAGCAGCGTATGCAATCAATTGAAAATTTAGAGAAAATGATTGTCATTCTCTCATTTGTAGCAATTCGATTACTCCAATTAAAAGAGTATTTTGAATACCCGACTACTCTAGTTATCAATGATAGCAGTACTTCTTGCGATGAATTGCTCACTGATGCTGAATGGAAAGTCTTATGGAATAGTGTTGAAAGAAAATCATTACCTGAAAAAATACCTACTGCTGCTTGGGCTTATAAAGCAATAGCCAAGTTGGGCGGTTGGACTGATTCCAAAAGAACTGGGAAAGCAGCTTGGTCTACTATCTGGAAAGGATAGTTCCGATTACAGGAACGAGTAGAAGGGCTTAGGATAGCTAACGAGTTGATGGAGATGTGATCAAGAGACAGCTTAATTGGGGTAGAGCCAAAAATTTCTCATCGCTGCAAGCAAAAGTTCAAACGCTTACGGCCGAGGGGTCAACTCGGTTATATGGAACAAGTTTTGATACACTAAAATCTTTAGCTATGTCAGCCCATGCCAACAATGTGCTGCTCTTTACTGATGGAGAAGACAGCGCCCGTGATAGTCAAGAGATGAGACAGCTTTCAGAATTGGTTAGCGGCTTATTATTAGAAGCGAAAGCAAGAAACAAATTTTTCGTTATCTTTTGTGGTACCGATGGAGATGCACTAACCAAAGATATTGCTAAAACTTTTGACTCACCAATCATTCATACTCAATCAGCAGATTTCATGAGTGCCATTAAAGATCCTGAAAAGTTAAAGAGTTATGCGGCTGAGCGTGGTCTATTTACAGTGAAGTACTCAGTCCATCTTGAAACAGGGCCAAAAACAGAGACCAACACCCATCTCATAGCCGATCTATCTGGTCAAATTGTGGCATTAGACCCAGTAGAGATAAATCCAAACTCAACCCTCAGTATTACCATAGCCCAGGGCGACCAAACACTTGTTGACAGCAAAAAAAGTTTTACTCCTCCTGTCGTTCAGCAAGGAACAAATCCAAATGGCTTTTTGAACCGTTCGTCTGCTCATTCCAGCACATACCAAGATCCGCTGAATACCAGTCAATTAAATATGGCATAAAGCCGTACAATGAAAACCTTGATTCCGTTTCACTGCATCAAGGCTACACCGGTTAATAACCTGTAGCCTTGGTGTAGCCAAAGTCGTCACCAGGATTATCCTTCCCCCACCAATAGTAAAAATAATAAACACAGTGATTTTCTTTTGTATAAAATCTGTTATAATGTTTCTGTTGCCATAATTAATTGACTTAAAATGAGTAATTACATTTACCACAACCTCAATCTAGGCGAAATCAAGCCTACTCGATATCCAAGTCATAAGATTATTCCAGATTTTTTCTTTTCTTAATTTTTGTCTCTAAAACAACTAGCTATCAATAAGGTTTGAACTCCTATCATTCAAACACTTTTTGCACAGTTGTCGAGCAAAAATCCCAATTATTCGTTTGTGTCCTTTGGACATGATTTAATAACTTATTGAGATTAGAAAATGCTTAACAAAACTGATAATACCGATTTATTGCCAACAATTTTTAACCAGGATTTCTTAGTTGACTTATTTGCACAATTACCGGTGAATGAATTTTTTGCGCTTCGCCTGCTAAGCAAAAACATCAATCAACTGTTTAACAATCAACTGTTTATAAAATTGATCCATCGTTATTTTACACCTATCAAATTCCATGTTCCTTTAGAACAACTCGATGCTAAACAACTAATTAAAGAGCTTATAGAAAGCTTTCAAGATTTGGATACATTAGAATGCTTTGAAGATATTGATACACTGGGCGTTATTGACACAAAGAAGGTTTTAGTTTGGGATTTACATCTAGCTATAGCAAGTGGTGATGAACAAAAGATTCGCAGGCTTTTTGACTTGATTCCATTTCATTATTTTTCCACCAATGAAAGATCTCAAAATGATAGAAATTACTATCTAGACTTCTCCTTATTTGCCATGGCAGCATGCCAACCCCTTCCTATTAGGCAACTCATTTTTGATTTGCTAACGAGGGGTTTAAACGACTCTACTGACACCTTAGTAGATAAACATGGTTTCTCTAAATTTGATTATGCCGCCATTTTGAATCTTGTCGATGTTTTAGAGTGTAGTACATCAGATGATATGATAGTCCATAATAACATCTCACCACTAAGGTTAGCTTGTCGATATGGACAACTTGATGCAGTCCAAAGCATCATCAACAAATTTGAATGGATAACATTTCCTATCAACGCACTCAAAGAAGCTAGTACGAGTGGACATTTGGATGTGGTTCGATATCTATGTGAAATGAGGAATAGATTGAAGAACTTCCAAGTTGATGATTTAAATGAATCTCTTTTAGCAGCCTGTAAAAATGGTCATTTAGAAGTAGTTAGGCATTTATTAGACCTAGGAGCAAGTATTGAAGCTAAGGATAATGAGGGGAATACCCCCTTTATTTTAGCTTGCCAAAGAGATCATCTAGCTGTTGCAAAACTTTTAATTACAAAGGGTGCAAAGCCTAATGCAAAGAACCGATCTATGGAACATGTTCTTAATGTGGTTTTAAAACCACGCTATGGAGTAGCCTCAAACGAAATGATCAAATTTTTGTTAAATTTGGACTTAGATTTATCCAATCAAGATAATGAACATATAATTCCGTTACGGCGTGCATTTCAATGGGGCAACATCGAAATTATAGACATAATTTCGCAAAAAGCACCGATTACTCCATCAGATGCACAAGAGATTCTTCACTCAATGGCCTGGCCTGGTTACATCATCAATGAAAATGTCATCGACTATTTAATCCAAAAAGGAGCCAATCCAAACGAAAACGAGGCCTCCTATGGCAGGAGTCCTCTTATAGCGGCCATTATTAATAATAATTTGAAACTGATCAGAGCACTATTTAATAAGGGAGCTGACCTAAATAAGCTGCATGAAGAAACAGGACTAAGCCCATTACATTACGCCTGCAGTAATAGTAATTTAGAGACAATAGAGCTTTTATTAGAACTCGGGGCTAATCCCAATATCAAAGACAAGAATGGTAATGGTGTATTTTTAAAGCTCGAAGATCGTAGAAAAGACCGAGGCTCTATATTACAAGCACTCATCAAGAAAGGATTTAACATTAATGAACCGTCTTGTTACGGCGAGACTCCATTACTGCGCGCTTACTCTTCTATTATTTCTATTTTTTTCGATAAAAAAGAAGATCTTGTATCTATTCTTCTTGACCATAATGCGGATCTTAATGTTGTTTGCAAAAATCCTTTTTTCAAAGGTCAGTCTTTATTCGCCCTAGCTTGTCAGGGGTCCGATTTTACTATGATTAAAAGGATATTTAAATCGAATGAAAATGTTTTACTTAGCAATAAGCAACATCAATTCTCTGAGATGATTGGTAAACACTACATTCAAAGTCCAGATATGGCTCCGCTTTTGAAACATTTTGATAGAATTAACAATCAAAATATTGCACCCCATCGCTATATTTATAATTTACTTGCTCAATACAGCCGTTCAGATTGCGATTCTAATTACAGTGCAATGTTTGCGCGATTTTTTACTGGGCACTGGGGTAATCATTTTGGTGATCTTGTTTATGAAACGTTGAAAAAGACAAAGGCGAATAAACCCTTCGCTTCTGTCAAGGATGTAAGCATTTTTTTCCAAGAATTGTCGCAAACTTCAAGCAGATCGCAATTGGCTAATCGAAATAGGAATGGTGGTACTTTGCACAGTATTATTAGTTTAGCGAATTTGTTGATGGACACTGAATTTGATGATTTGCCCTTAACAAAATCACAAGCGGTTGTTCGCGATATTCAAGAGGACTTGACTAATTTTAACCTAAGGTAAATCAAAAAAATAGGTTGGTGCTAAACGAAGTGCAGCCCAACGTAAAGGAGGTCGCTACGCTCCCTTGTTGGGCTTCGCAAGCTCAGCACCAACCTACATTTAACTCAAAGCAGCATTAGGGTATAGGAATTTTAAACCACCTATTTCCCATTTTTCAAAAGTATCCTATTTAAATTCTTAGCAAGAAACCACCCATTTTTATTAATAAACAGGCTGCATTCATGAACAAGCTCCCACTAGATCCAGAAAACACCTCATTTTGATGTTTGATTTATGCTCATTTGTAAATCCAAGATGACAGCAAGCCTCATGCTGATTCCATGTTCTTTTGATTTGACTAAAGTCACTAATAATTCATTGTCATTTGACTTGACTGCTCAATTGGCGGTGTCCGGATACAAGATGAAACTTGGACTAATATCCGCGATTGTTGCTGTTGATTCATATGCGCCAGAATCTGGTCAATCACCACTTGCTCTTCAATACAAGCAATGATTCTTACCCTACCCTGACAATGCCCGCAAACCGTTATGTCAATGTTAAACACTCGCTTTAACCGCATCGCCCAACTCATTTTTGAACCCTTGCATGGCAAGGTCTTTATCGTCAATACCTTCCGTCCTTTCTGGGAACCCACCGCAATTTTGTAGGTAATTGAACTGCCTTGAAAGTGGTTCATTATTTCATCTTCAAAACCTTCCAGTTTCAGACCATCACCCTCATCCCTCTCTAAATAGCCTGCTTGCTCAACTAGTCTTGCTATACGCTCACTAATATTGCCTAGCAATAAACTCATCTCTTTGCTGCTAGGTGGTTTAATCCCGTGAAACGCTCCAATGGCGCCTCCTGAATCAACTCCATACACCCCATCCAGAAATAACATGTGAAAGTGAATATTCAGATTCAAAGCACTGCCAAAACGTTGAATCAAAGTCACAGCACCTGTCTTGGCTGTCTTGTGAGTGAATCCGGTTTTCTTAATCAAATAGCTACTGATAGCTCTTGTCACCATTAATAGTGCCTTACTCATCATCTCAGGCTCGCTTGCAAAAAACCAACGTAGAGGATAAGGCACACTCAATACCCACTGACGTATTGGCTTTTCTGGTAATACTTCATCCACTAGCAAAGCAGCGCTCTCCACCATCCGTTTTACCCCGCAGCTCGGACAAAAACCTCGGCGCTTGCAACTAAATGCAACCAGTTGCTCAACATGGCAAGATTCGCATTGTACACGTAAAAATCCATGCTCAAGTCGCTCACATTTCAGGTAGGACTCAAATTCATCTTGAACATACTGGGGTACTGACTTTTCTAATTCAGCAAGATGGGACAAAAATGCAGGATAATACTCCTCAATCACTTGATAAAGTAAGGTTTGCTCGGGTCGATGGCGTGCATATTCCATGGAGGTGCGCGCCAATAGCCCATTTTGGGTATGGGGAGTGTTGGACATAGGTTGCTTCGCTTTCCATTGCGTACCTCAACCTAACACATAAATTTATTTAACAACAAGTCCTCAATTCATTAGAATGCTTTTCTGCGTCACTGCAATTTTCCAGCAGTGACGCAGAATTAATAATTCAATCTTAGCCAGTAAAATCAAGACCAGTAGCCCTTTTGTCCGATCACGCTGCTCGGGATTGGACATCATTTACATGATAAATCCCTATGAACCCAACCTTAAAATCAAAACAGGGTAAATGATTTTTTAATTAACGCTTTAGTTAGGTAATCGTTTCCCATTATGTTATATCAAGGATGTTCTCGTTGTTGATATAATTGATAAGAATGATAGCCAAGCTGTATATTTCCTGCTAATTGGTTGGCTGGTGAGTATTGGGAAGATATTCTCGGGTTTGAAAATGCTATCGACCAGGATCAGTATTTTTAAAGAATAGTCTGATGATTGTGTAGGTGATTTTTGGCTTAGAGGATTTTCATTTTAATCAATAGAGCCTTTTGATAAGTAGTTATTGAGTTGAGACTGAATTAAATAATCAGCATTAATATCGATAGTTTTAAGCACAACCACTTGAGTGAGTATATTGAAAAATTTTAAGTAGCTTTGTAAATCTGTTCCATTGGGATCATCCCATGGTATTTGTTTCATCCAGTTATCAACGTATTTATGCGGCCGATTTATTGGTAGTGTACCTGAGTGGGCTAACTGGTTACGTAATGCATGGAAAATGTTATTCTTATCTTGCCTTTTATATTGTGCAGGCCAATGTTTTGTTAAAATATAACTAATTATTTTTTTTAAATCCAGAGATTCATCCTTGGGAGTCGCCCCATTAGGATTTTTTTCATGTGGATATAACCATTCCCAAATAATCATATTAGAAAGAAATCTTGATTCCATATGGTTTATATTTGCTTGGTTAAATAACATTCGAAGATGAAAGCCATTTTCATATTGAATTTGCCAATTTTTATCGAGAAGCCTATTGAGTGCGCTTTTAAAATGAGATTCTACTTCACATGTTTCAGAAATATGAAGCTGGGATAAATTTGAGATCGGTTGCAATGGATAATAATTATATTTTCTTCTTGAAGTTAGTCCCCAATTCCAGCCTGTAAAAATAGATCCAATTATGAGAATATCCTCTATTAACTTTGTTTTTCTTGTTTTATATTTAGTGCCATAACGTCCCCCAGAATAAAGTATTGAGTCTTCCTGTGATCCTTCAAATTCAATAGATGCTGTTTTATTATGCCTTTTATAATTGCTTCTATTCATAGAAACTACAGGATGAGTATGAATGTAATATTTGTTTATATTTATCGTGAGAGGATCTCTCGAATCAGAATGTAGATAAATGTTATCCAGTAAATATTTTCTCATATTAATAAATCTTCCATGAAATTGTTTATTCATTGTTTTAAGTATAGATTGTTAATCATATGCGTCACTGCAAATTCTGTGCAGTGACGCAGGAAAATACCCTACCTTTTGCTCAGTAAAATCAAGGCATCCAGCGAATTTGTCCTGGCGCCCGTCTGGCGTCAGGACAAAATTCTTATCTCAAAATGATTGTTTAGCACTTATCTATTTGCTATTTTGAAATGAAGCATAACTGATGAGCCGCACAGGCGAAACGTCATTGACGTCTTATGCAAAGCCACTTAACCCTTAACTTGTGGCTGGACGTTTAGTAGGGTAAGTAAAGGTAACAATTTTTAATAATTGTTTGCTCAATTTAAAAATATAGGAGGTAACTAATTAAAAAATAGCTGTAGGCGAAACCGTTTGCCATATAACGGTTGATTTGCTCCCAACTTCGAGCTATGCAGCATTGCTGGGTTTCAACTTTGAGTGAGCCGCTCGACCAACACTAAACTCAGAACAGGGCAAATACTTTGTAACAAAATTCCAGTTAGGACATTTATATTTATCTATACTGCTTCAATGTTTTTCTACTAATATTTCATTTCTAGATTAAGGATATTCATTGGTCTACAATTAGTAAAAGGCACAGCCAAGGAAGAGTCATGAGAAACAATCATTTACTGTTGCTTTTAAAAGAAATTATGGAAGATATCAAAGAGGCTATCCGAACAGAAGAGGAAATTGAGCGCGAAAACTCAATAAGAGATAAGTTATCAAATCCTAAATCTCTGGAAGAGTACATGAAAAATTTAGAACTATTACAGATGAAATTAAACGCGTTGATAAACCGAATCGATCAAATAAAGAACAAGGTTAAATGAAATTATAATGTCTATTCATCTTCAATATATGCAATAAACTGATCACCAAGCTTAGTCGTTCTCTTCTCTAAACTTCCCTGACTAGTCATGGTGGTTTGCAATAAATTTTTATCACCACTCACAAATCCTCTATTATATAAATCAGTCCAAATATTATCTACTAAGTCCTTTGAATCCCTTAATTCAGGAAACGCCTTTTCCAATGTTCCTCGAACACTTCCAATTCCCCCGATGCCTGGAAGGCTATTTTCATTATTTTCAAACCATTTTTGTGGGTTATTGAATAAAGTCAGGATTTTTATATGCCAAATAGTAAAAGTATCTATGCAATTGAGAAAAATTTGTTGTAATGAGAAATCAGGGGCATTTTTTTGAGCAGAATGAATGATTGCATTTTTAAGTGCTCGTTTTTTCTCTTCTTGATGATGTTTGAGCCCGATAGGGATAGATTGAAGTAAGATATCAATAAATTCTTCATTATTTTGTAATTGTTCAATATTAACTCCCTTATCTTGAATTTTATTAATAGCATCAGTTATTTCTTGCTGCCATGCTTCAGAGCGTTTTTGGCATGGCATTTTGATTAAACTGAAAAGTAACTCTGTGGCTATAGCTCCTCCTGGAACGAAGGAATCAACTCCTGCTTTAATTAGCTTTCCGGCTTTATCTATCAGTCCTTCATTATACATTATAGAATGTGGTAATCTAAATTTTAAATCGGTACCAAAACTGGTACCAAGCTTTAGGAAGGGAAAACTTGGAATTCGCCAAAACCTAGACTGGAGTTGGCTCCCCGGACAAGACTCGAACTTGTGACCTAATGATTAACAGTCATCCGCTCTACCGACTGAGCTACCGGGGAATTGAGGCGGAATCTTAAAACGATTCCGCGAGAGAATCAAGAGGTTTTTAATATATTTTTTAACTGCAGAAACGTTGTAATCTGTTCAAAGCATCTTTGAGGGTGTCAATACCGGTGGCGAAGGATATTCTGATGCAGCCTTCTGTGCCGAAAGCGGAGCCTGGAACCAGTGCCACACCTACTTCATTCAGCAATTTTTCGGAAAATTCGATGTCATTGGCGTAACCTCGTTTTTCGATAATGGCCTGCACACTGGGAAAAATGTAGAAAGTTCCGTCGGCGGGGATGACTTCTATGCCATCGATGCTTTGCAGTCTATCGGCCACGTAGTCGTGCCTTTGATGGAAGGCGTTGACCATTTCTTCAATGCTTTCATTACTGCCATTCAAAGCCGCTACGGCAGCTCTTTGTGCTATAGAGCATGGATTGGATGTGGATTGGGATTGAATGGTTTTCATCGCATTGATTAATGGCGCAGGGCCTGCCGCATAGCCTATCCGCCAGCCTGTCATGGCATAAGCTTTGGACACGCCATTTAATACGATGGTTCTGTCATATAATTCAGGGCAGGCATTGAGGATGTTCGTGAAGGGTTGGCTCCAGATAATATGTTCATACATGTCATCAGTAGCAATAAGTATCTGTGGGTATTTTTTCAAAACGTCACCTAATTCCTTTAACTCGTTCTGGGTGTAGGCTATTCCAGAGGGGTTGGACGGGCTGTTTAGGAAAATCATTCGCGTTTTTGGAGTGATGGCTTGCTCCAGTTGTTGTGCATTGATTTTATAACGCTGCGCGGGAGTAGTTTCAATGATGACAGGAACGCCATCAGCCAGCAAAACCATGTCAGGATAGGATACCCAATAAGGAGCTGGGATGATGACTTCATCGCCAGGGTTAAGGTAAGCTTGGCAGAGGTTATAGCAGCTTTGTTTACCCCCTACGGAGACCAATATCTGATTGAGTTGATAATCCAGTTCATTGTCTCTTTTGAATTTGTTTTTAACCGCTTCCTTTAGTTCGACTATCCCATCAACGGCGGTGTATTTGGTATCACCTGCTTCAATAGCAGAGATGGCGGCTAGCTTTATATGCTGCGGCGTGTCAAAATCAGGTTCACCAGTTCCAAGGCCAATGATATCAAGCCCCTGGGCTTTCATCTGCGCTGCTTTTGCAGCTACGGCAAGGGTAGGTGAAGGTTTTACTTTTTGTACACGCTTTGCCAATGCAATATCCATCTGTTGCTCCTGTGAATTATAGGGGTACTAGCATATAATATAAAATATGAAAGACTTATTTAAAATTTACTCAAATTACCAACCTGCCGGCGATCAACCTACAGCCATAGCCTCTTTGATTGATGGTCTTGAATCAGGTTTAGCCAAACAAACATTATTAGGCGTTACTGGTTCTGGTAAAACATTTACTATAGCTCATGTTATTCAAGCCATGAAAAGACCCGCTTTGATCATGGCGCCGAACAAAACGCTTGCGGCTCAACTTTATGGAGAGTTTAAAGCCTTCTTTCCTGATAATGCCGTAGAATATTTCGTTTCCTACTACGATTACTATCAGCCCGAAGCGTATGTGCCTGCTTCAGATACTTTTATAGAAAAGGATGCCTCCATTAATGAACATATAGAGCAGATGCGCTTGTCGGCAACCAAAGCGTTGATTGAACGCAAAGACGCCATCATTGTAGCGACGGTTTCTGCCATTTATGGATTGGGCGACCCGGATTCCTATCTGCGTATGTTATTACATCTCTCCCGTGGAGAACAATCCGATCAGCGTAAAATTTTAAAGCGTCTTGCAGAAATGCAGTACACACGAACCAATCTCAGCCTTGAGCGCGGTCAATTCCGAGTACATGGTGATGTCATTGATATTTTCCCGGCTGATTCGGAGAAAGAAGCAATAAGAATTGAGCTTTTTGACGATGAGGTTGATAATATTGCCCGCTTTGATCCTTTAACAGGGGAAATTTTACAGCGGTTGCCCCGTGTCACTATTTTTCCTAAAACTCATTATGTCACTCCCAGAGAGCGTATTTTAGAAACAGTAGAAAAAGTAAAAGTAGAACTACAAGAAAGACTGGCTGAGTTGAATGCTCAAAATAAGTTAGTAGAAGCTCAACGTTTGGAACAAAGGACTTGTTTTGATATTGAAATGATGTTGGAGTTGGGTTATTGCTCTGGTATTGAAAATTACTCGCGTTATTTATCCAACCGCGAAGCTGGGGAAGTACCGCCCACTCTTTTTGATTATCTCCCGACGGATGCCTTGCTAATTATCGACGAATCGCATGTTACTGTTCCTCAAATAGGTGGAATGTATCGCGGAGACAGGGCGCGCAAGGAAACCTTGGTTAATTATGGATTTCGCCTGCCTTCTGCCTTGGATAATAGGCCTTTGCGTTTTGAAGAATTTGAAGAGCGTTCGCCGCAGACTATTTATATTTCAGCAACTCCAGGGCCTTATGAACAGGAACATTCGGATAATGTGGCCGAACAAGTGGTAAGACCGACCGGATTGATTGATCCTGAGGTGGAAATCAGACCGGTGAAAACTCAGGTGGATGATCTTATGTCTGAAATCAGACAGGTGATCGCTCAGGGCAGCCGTATTCTTGTCACGACATTAACCAAACGCATGGCAGAGGATTTGACAGAGTATCTGAGTGAGCACGGGATCAAGGTGCGCTATTTGCATTCCGACGTTGATACGGTTGAGCGCATGGAAATTATTCGGGATTTGCGTTTGGGTGAGTTTGATGTTCTGGTAGGAATTAATTTATTGCGTGAAGGTCTTGATATGCCCGAGGTTGCTCTTGTTGCGATTTTGGACGCTGACAAGGAGGGTTTTTTACGATCGGAGCGTTCTTTAATTCAAACGATTGGCCGTGCAGCGCGTAATGTGAAGGGGCGAGCTATTTTGTATGCCGATACCATGACCGGTTCGATGCAAAGAGCATTGACGGAAACAGAGAGACGACGTGAAAAACAAAAGGCATTCAATTTGAAACATGGCATTACTCCCAAGGGTATTAATAAATCAGTTGAGGATATTTTGGAGGGTGCCTATATCGGTAAACGAAAGACAATGGTTGCTGAACAAGCTCCCCGATATACCCATTGGTCTCCTCAGGAATTGGCAAAACAGATTAATGCACTGGAAAAACAAATGTATGCTCATGCTCAAAATATGGAATTTGAATTGGCAGCTAAAATTCGGGATGAATACCTGCTATTAAAAGAGCAGCTCATGAAGATATAACCCGATGGGTACCGGATTTTGAACCCTTAGGTTCAAGTGGGCAGCGAATGCATCGGTTCAGGCTTCCCACTCTATTGGTGGGCTTGCTCAACGCCGATAACAGGATGCTTCCCTGGCTGTGAGTGTTGGTTCTAAAATCACTCGCCATCGGGTTAATTAGATTATAACATTAACCAGGTTTTTACATCCAGAAAAACTCCATACGATAGAGCATTTGTTGTTTTTTCTTTAGGCTATACTAATCATTAAGTAGTCCATTTATTCAATTTTTTGTAGAGCATTGAAGTCGCTGTAGAAGGGATGGGGAATTAAAAATTAGCCTGTTGACAGGCATAAGGGAATTACTGTTAATCCATGAATATTAAATCTAATTTGGCACATAGCTCTTTTATCCTGAAAGGTCATGTTAATCGATATGCTTTTTTAGGATTGCTGATCTCTGTTGGCAGTATCTTGATTGCAAGTTGTATAGTTTCCTATCAATTGACTGGATCTGTGAGTTTAGGTGGGTTTATTCAGGCTCAAAGATCTAACCCGGCAATTTGGATCCTCGATTTAACACCTTTTATGTTTGTGTATTGGGGGCAAGCGTTTTGTTATGGATTGGTAAACAAAGCAGAGAGTTTACTGGTTGATAAAACCAAAGAGCTTTTAAATATCAGTGGAAATCTGGAATTAAAGCTTAAATATGAAAGTAATCACGATAGCTTGACCAATTTGCCTAACAACCGCTTGTTAAATGAAAAAATACGGCTCGCCATCGAACAATTGGGTTCACAGGGTGAATTAGCTGTTATTGTGATAAAAATTAATGATCTTAATTATAATTTCAGTTCATTTAATGCCAATAATATCGTAAAGCAATTTGCTGAAAAATTAAAATCGATTTTGATTGATCCCTACATGCTAAAAGCTTCTCTTGGAATTAATATGGTTGCAAGATTGCAAAGTGATGAATTTGCCATATTGATGCCGAGACTTAAAAAAGATTTGGATATTAATGAGCTATTAATTCATCTTCTTAGCTTGCTGAATAATAACCTGATGGTGGATGGAATTAGTATCAATGTGACATCTACAGTTGGTGCTGCTATCTATCCTGTACATGGAGAGGAAGACGATGTTTTAGTAAATCATGCCATTATTGCAGTTTACCAGGCACGAAAGGAAAACAAATCCTATGCAATTTACACCCCTGAAATGGAAGAGGACCTTATACAGAATCGGATGGTGATGAGTGAACTGCAACGCTCCATTGAGAACAAAGATTTGAAAATTCATTACCAGCCAATAGTTGAGCTGGCTAATGGTCAAATTGTAGGTGCCGAGTCATCAGCTCGTTTTGAACATCCTGAATTGGGTTTATTAAGTGCAGAAAAATTCATGCCTTTAATCGAGGGAACCAATTTAATTCATAATTTGACAATTCTTATGCTTAAGGAAGTCATAAAGCAATTAGCTGCTTGGCATGATGCTGGACATAAAATTTTTGTTTCTGTAAATCTGTCAGTGCACCATGAGTTGCCTGAATTAATAGAGAAATTATTAAATGATTATGAGATTGCCCCGCAATTCTTGAAACTTGAATTTACCGAAAGGGCTTGTTTAACTGAGCAGATGGTTACCAAGGAAGTGTTTGACCGATTATCAACCATGGGCATCAAATTATGCATTGATGATTTTTGCAGTGAGAGCTCTTCCTTCATTCATTTGACTAATTTCCCTATCGAAAACATTAAAATTGAGAAATCATTCGTACTAAAAATTGCAAAAGACGCAAAGAAGGCCAAAATTGTAGAGGCTATAGTAAAACTAGCCCAAACATTAGGGTGGGAACCCCTGGCAGATGGCATCGCTGATCAAAATGCATTGGAAAAATTAAGAGACTTAGGCTGCTTGTATGGTCAGGGATTATATTTTTCTCGAGCGGTCAATGTCGCTGAATTTACATCATTGCTAAAGAAATGAATCTGGCTTTAAATCACTTACCATTCATTTTCCCGCTTTGATTCACATGGAATACGAATCACAACGCTGACACGCTATGGCCACACTGATATTAAAACTTGTCTGGATCGGCATGCTCCCAGTGGATTCTATAATCATCAGGAATATCGCCTTGTAAAAATTGGCCTGGCTTAACGTAAGTATAGATTTGATCAAACGATTTGACTTCATCCACCCCGATTCGTCTCATAATATGGGATGGTTTTAAATCACTGGGATTGTTTAATCCCAATGCGCCAACCATTTCCAAAAAGCTTTTTATCGTATTATTATGGAAATTAGCAACAAGAAATTTTTTTTCATCAACAACAAGACCATACTGAAGACGTTTCTTTTGAGTGGCAACTCCTGTCGGGCAGGTATTGGCATTGCATTGTTTCGATTGTATACATCCTATTGACATCATCATGGCTCTTGCTGAATTACAGATATCAGCCCCAAGGGCAATATTAGTGAGCAAATCAAACCCGTTGGTTACTTTTCCACTACAAATCACCCGAATTTTATCGCGAACACCAGTGCCAACAAGGGCATTATGAACAAAGACCAAACCGGCTTCCAAGGGAGTTCCTATAAAGTTGGTGTATTCAACCGGTGCTGCTCCTGTCCCTCCTTCGGCACCATCTATTGTAATAAAATCAGGTAAAATATTTGTTTTCAGCATGGCTTTGCAAATAGCCATAAATTCATGTCGGCGCCCAAGGCAGAGTTTAAATCCTATGGGTTTTCCACCGGAAAGATCGCGTAATCGTTTTACAAAATGAAGTAAGCCAACAGGATTATCAAAAGCGCTATGGGCAATTGGCGATAAAACATCTTTGCCCATGGGTACTTTTCTTACTTTTGCGATTTCTTCAGTTAATTTGGCAGCAGGCAAAATTCCACCATGAGATGGCTTCGCGCCTTGTGATAATTTAATTTCTATCATTTTTACTTCATCACGGGATGCTTCTTTGATAAATTCATTTTCGTCAAAGTCTCCTTTGTCATCACGGCATCCAAAATAAGCTGTGCCAATTTGAAAAACAATGTCACCACCTTGCAAATGGTATGGGCTTAACCCTCCTTCCCCTGTATTGTGGTAAAATCCTCCAAGTTTTGCTCCTTTGTTTAATGCCATTATGGCATTAGCCGATAAAGAACCAAAGCTCATAGCCGATACGTTCAATCGGGATGCATTATAAGGTTTTTTACAATCAGGCCCACCCACATCAATTCTTGGTTCCACTTCGCTAGAGTGTTTCGGTGATAAAGAATGGAGTGCCCAAGTATAACCAACGCTTAGAATGTCTCGCTCCGTTCCAAAAGGAATGGTGTCTCTGACATTTTTTGCGCGTTGATAAATCATGGAGCGGGTTTCTCTGTTAAAAGGAAGCTCGCTTTCATCCGTAGCGATGAAATATTGTTGAATCTCAGGGCGAAGAAATTCCAAAAAATATCTAACGTGACCTAGTACTGGAAAATTGCGCAAAATGGTGTGTTTTGTTTGCAATACATCATAAATCCACAGGATTACAATAGGTATCAAAAAGGCAAAAAACCAGACAATATCCTGCAGCATGGCAAACAGGGCAAATAGACATAAAAGGATAACTCCAAATCCGATATACCATTGACGTCGCATAGCTAATTCCTTTTAATTGTTTGCTATTAATATCAATAGTATAGGATGGTTTGCCAAGGAACACTTAATTTATCTGCTTATTGATTGCTATCCATTTCATAGCCAACTACTGCTTTATTAATTTTATTTTCCAAAGAAGATATAAATTGGGTCACCTGCAATCGCTGTTGCTCCTGTTCATTTTTACATACAATTAATTCATGGCCAATGTCCAGAGCAGCAAGTAAAAGGATGTGAAAATTATCCAGGTGCTTAAATTTATTTTTGTTATTTTGCATTTTTTCATTAAGTTTTTCTGCTGCGAGTATTAAACTCACTTCTTCGCCATCAGGGCATTTGATTTCATAGATTTTATTTAATAATTTTATTTTACAGGGTTTAATATTGGTCATTATTACGCCTTTGTATTTGCACGGTACTAAGCAAATAGTAGCAATTTTGCCTTAATGCAGCAAATTATGAAAATCATAGGTGGTGAGAAAGTGCAGCAGGTGAACACTGATTCTAAATGGAGTATCATTAGCTATCTTTTTAAATAGGGTTAAATATGTCTTTAGATAATGATTCGCTGCACTTACCTAAGTACGACGATTTTGTGCAATCCATTTCTGTTTTAGCATTAACTATGTCCGGAAGCGAATTACATGGAATCATGTGCGGTTATCTGTGTGCAGGGGCTGATAGTCAAGGCGAGGCTTACATACGCGCTTTGCTAAATAATAAAAAAGATGAGCAAAGTCGTAATGCGTTATTATCCATGTTTTCTGTCTTTTCAATTAGCCAGCAACAAATTAATAATTTTGATTTTGAATTTGAAATGTTATTGCCCGATGACGATGAATCTTTAGTCACTCGTGCTCAGGCTTTTAGTGAGTGGTGTGAAGGATTTACGCAAGGGTTAACTATTGCAGGAGTTGGGATGGAGCAGTTTTATGAGGAGGAATCTCAGGATGCTCTTCAGCACCTTATAGAATTTGCAGAGCTGGATTGTGAGTCGTTGGAGGTAGGCGAGGAAGATGAGAGAGCGTTGATGGAGGTCAGTGAATACACTCGTATGGCAGTACTTCGATTGCACAGTGATTTGGTTTTGCACGAAAGAGAACTTGGAGATTCTGGAACAACCCATTGATAGCAAGTTGATAAGGTATCAAAGTTGTTTGTATTTATTGGTTTCTTTGATTTTTTAAGGATTGCTCATTTGTTCTATTTATTAAAGTGAAAAGGGAAATTGATATGATAAGCCAACAAGAATATAAGGCGAGAAGAAAAAAATTAGCTGCGCAATTGCCTGATGACAGTGTTGCTGTAATACCTGCAGCACATGAAGTGCTGCGCAGTGGAGATACTCATTATCGATTTCGACAGGACAGTGATTTTTATTATTTAACAGGGTTTAATGAGCCCGATGCTTTGCTGGTCATTATTGCTGGAAAGGATAGCCAAAGTATTTTGTTTAATCGCCCAAGAAATCCTGCAGAAGAACAATGGACAGGTAAACGATTAGGTCAGGATGGCGCTTTGCAAGAGCTTGGAATGCAGGCGGCATACCCATTAAGCAGTATTGCAGAAGAGCTTCCTAAACTATTCAGCGGGAAATCTGCCATATACTATGACCTCGGCCGTAATTTATCATTGGAAAAAAAAATCAGGCATGTTTTATCTTCACTAAAAGCTCAGGTGAGAAGAGGCATTAAGGCACCTGAGTCGTTATGCGATCTCGAACCTATTCTAAGCGAAATGCGTTTGCTTAAAAGCGATGCGGAATTAGAGTTAATGAGACAGGCAGCCCGTATTTCAGTGGCTGCTCATAAACGAGCGATGCAAGTTTGTCAGAAAATGGAATATGAGTACCAACTGGAGGCAGAATTAATCTATGAGTTTAGCCGTCATGGCTGTCGTAGTGTAGCTTATGACCCTATCGTGGGTGGTGGCGCCAATGCCTGCATTCTTCATTATACAGAAAATAACAAACCTTTGCGCCGTGGCGATTTGGTGCTCATTGATGCAGGGGGCGAATATGGTAGTTATGCCGCAGACATTACCAGAACTTTCCCGGTCAGTGGTACTTTTAGCCCTGAGCAGAAAATCATTTATGAATTGGTATTGAGAGCACAAAAGGCTGGCATAGCAGCGATTGAACCGGGCCTTCCCTGGAATCATATTCAGCAGACTATTATCAGAATTCTTACTGAGGGTCTCTGTGATATAGGAATTTTAAAGGGCGATTTGGAGGAGCTCATTAAAAATGAAGCCTATAAACCATTTTATATGCATAATTCAGGACATTGGTTAGGATTGGATGTGCATGATGTCGGCCGATATAAAATCAATAATGAATGGCGTCCTTTAGAGGCTGGAATGGTATTAACAGTAGAACCAGGGCTGTATATCAGTGCGGGGATGGAAGGCGTTGATAAACGATGGTGGGATATCGGTGTGCGTATAGAAGATGATATTCTGGTAACCAGGGTGGGATATGAGGTATTGACCGGTGACTTGCCTGTTAATGTAGATGATATTGAGGCTTTGATGCGTGGCGAATAAAGAGACTGATATACTGATTATTGGCGGTGGTTTAACTGGCGCAAGCTTATCCCTGGCTCTGCAGGGATTAGGTTTCTCTGTCACGTTAGTAGAATCCAGGCCATACAGTGATAAGGTAAATCCTGACTTTGATGCTCGCTCATTGGCGTTGTCACCTGCAAGTCAACGTATATTGGCAATGCTGGGAGTTTGGGAGATTCTCAAAGAATATATAACACCAATTCATATGATTCATGTTTCTGATCAGCATCGCTTTGGGGTTTCTCGTTTGCATGGCGAAAAAAATAGTCCTTTGGGCTATGTGGTAGAAATGCAATACATCAACAGGGCTTTGAGTATTCTACTCAATAAAGAACATTTGTTAGCTCCAGCGGCTTTAAAATCCATCGATTTTAACAATTCTACTGCCACTGTTGCTCATGGCGACGATATGATTTCTATCCAGGCTCAATTAATTGTCGCGGCCGATGGGACGCAATCAATGACTCGCCACCTCTGTAATCTGCCAGTCAAAATCAAAGATTATGCTCAAGACGCTATTGTCGCCAATGTGGGCCTGATAAAACCTCATGGTAATCGTGCTTTTGAGAGATTTACGCCTAATGGTCCTCTTGCATTGTTGCCTATGATGAATGACAAAATGTCATTGGTATGGGCATCAAAGCCTGAAGAAGCAAAACGGTTAGTGATGTTGAATGATGGTGATTTTTTGCGCGAGCTGCAAACTGCTTTTGGGTATAGGTTAGGACGATTTGGTAAAGTAGGAAAGCGATACTCTTATACCCTGAAACAAGTGTTAATGCCCCAGCAAACCAAATGGCCTGTTGTTTTTGTTGGTAATGCCGCTCACACTTTGCATCCAGTTGCGGGTCAGGGGTTTAACTTGGGTTTAAGGGATATTGCAGCTTTGGCACAATGCATCAGCCAAAAGGGATTAAATCCACAGATGTTGGAGCATTATTTGAAATTGCGAGCACATGATCAGCAAATGATTACCTGGCTAACAGACGGTTTGATCCATCTATTTACGAGTCGTTTACCCGGTATGGGAGTAGCGCGTAACCTTGGATTGCTAGCACTTGATAATATACCGGCATTAAAAAATTTATTAGCGCGATATGCGCGGGGTTTTGGCGGAATTACTCCTGATTTGGTTTGTGAAATTGCATTAAGCACAGGAGAATTTCAATGAGCCAACATTTTGATGTACTTGTCATTGGAGGCGGGATTGTTGGCTTGACTGCAGCTTTAGCCATGGCCCAACGCCATTATACTGTTGCTGTTATTGATGCAGGGACATTGATGGTCAATACAGACAAGAGTGATTTGCGTGTTTATGCCATCAATAAGGCATCAAAAATGTTATTAAGTGAATTAGGAGTGTGGCAGCACCTCGATGATGCTCGAGTCGCTCCTTATAATAAAATGCATGTATGGGATGGTGTGAGTGGTGCATACATTGACTTTGATTCTCGCAGTATTTCTGAGCCAAATTTAGGGGCAATTATTGAAGAATCAATCTTAAAGCAAGCCCTGTTGCGTCGAATCTCATCAGAGTCCAAAATAAATTTATTTCCTCAAAGTGTAATAGATGAGGTGTGCCATTTAGAGCGGAGCATCAAGATCTCCAGCCAAAATACTGCCTGGGAAGGGCAGTTATTAATGATAGCTGACGGAGCTAACTCTCCTATGCGTCATAAGCTTAAGGTGGATGTAACCAGCTGGTCTTATGAGCAGCAAGCATTGGTCGCAACGGTAAATAGTGAGAAATCACATCAGAATACTGCTTTTCAAGTGTTTCATCCTGATGGCCCTTTGGCTTTTTTGCCATTACCTAATCTCAACCAATGTTCTATCGTTTGGTCAACTCATGCCGATAATGCGATGAGATTGAAGTTACTTGATGATAATGAATTTAGCCGGGAATTGACTAAGGCATTTGGAGGTCAGCTAGGTCAAATAAAGGTAGCAAGCAATCGCCATCAATTTCCTTTACAAATGAGACATGTCAAGCAATATGCAGGGCATCGCTGGTTATTGCTTGGTGATGCAGCCCACACTATACATCCATTAGCCGGTCTTGGGTTAAATGTTGGCCTGGCTGATGTGAAAAGCTGGTTAACCTGTCTTGAAATGGGTAAAGGTGAATTGATATCCAAAAAAGTATTAGGGGCATACCAAAGGGAACGCAAGCATTCTGTTTGGCAAATTATTTTGCTTATGGAGGGATTTAAAAGATTATTTGGAACCTCCGCATCTCCTGTTACCTCATTACGCAGTCTCGGATTGCGGGCATGCAATGAATTTATCCCAATTAAACGATTATTTATGCGCCAGGCTAGTGGTTTATAAGTAATTTTTCGCCAAAATAAGGCTTTTTTTCAAAAAAGATATAATGCTTAATTTTTAGTTAATAATTGTTATGTATAATTTTTTTGCTAACCTAAAAAACTCTCCGAGGTTTTAAATCACTTACTTTTATTTCTGAAGTTTTTTAGGTTGCCCTTATTTGTTATTTAAAACAAACTGGCTTCATATAAACAAATCAGAAAAACTCATTATCCTTATTAAAATTACAATTTTCAGGCAGGAACTGAGTGGAGAAACTATAGGTGCCAGACTTGGATTTGATTAATGCATAAAGAAAGAACCTGCGTTTTCCATAACTTTATTTGGCCTTAGCGTGCAAACTCTTTGCGGCAAAAATTAACTTTGTCCAGAGTAGATTCTTTGCCATTTTCCTTAAATCGGGCTTCAATTGTTCTATAGCGCTTAAGCCCGCCCTCTCGGTTGGCTATTTGTATATTTAATCCTGGTCTGGCATTTAATTCCAGCATTAATGGACCATGCTCTTTATCAAGTACAATATCAACTCCAAGATAACCCAAACCAGTTAACTCATAGCAACTGGAGGCTATTTCAAGAATCTGATTCCAATAGGGCACTTCGATACCTACGATGGGATTTAGCGTGTCGGGATGGTAGTCTATGGTATCATTTTGAAATACGCCACCAAGAGTTTTTCCTGTTGCAAGATCAACGCCAACGCCTATTGCTCCTTGATGTAAGTTGGCTTTTCCGCCGGATAAACGGGTGGGAAGTCTTACCATGGCCATTGCCGGATAGCCTAATAAGGTAATAATACGTATATCGGGTATGCCTTCGTAACTGACTTCAGCAAATACCGGGTCGACGACCACTCGTTTTTCAATGATGGCATAATCCGAGGATCCGCCAAGGCTATAGGCCCCGGATAACAGGCAAGATAAATGGTAACTCAGTTCCTGCACGGTAGTCAGCTTACCATTAATTTGTCGATATCGACCGTAAACTTTATCTTTAAATACGAGTATTCCATCACCACCAGAACCTCTGGCCGGTTTTACCACGAAATCATTATAGCTGGCAAATCGGGTTTCTATGGATTTGATTTGTTGCTCAGTTTCAATGATGTCGTATAACGCAGGAACTGCAATTCCAGCTTTTAAGGCCAGTTTTTTGGTTTTGAGCTTGTCATCAACCAAAGGAAATAACTTTCTTGGATTGTATCGTAATACAAAATCCGTATTCCGCTGGTTAATGCTTAAAACCCCATGATTTTTCAGGCGCCTAAACAGGTTAATCATTTCATCGCACTCGCAAGTGATTTAAAGCGTTTTAATTCGACTAAACGATAGCCACGATATTGACCGAACCATAAAATCAAGGACAAAAGCACCAAAAGTAATTCAGGAAAGGCAAAGATCAAATATTGTAGTGGTTCATAACTCATTGCTCCGTATGAAATAACTGCTGCAGCAAGACTGCCAATTCCTGCTTTTATTGCTTCGGAAGCTCCTCTTTCATCCCATGTGATGCACATACGCTCGATAGTCATGGTTAAGATGACCATAGGGAATAATGCGACAGACATACCGGTGTCAAGGCTAAGATTTTGGCATAGAACACTGATAAAGATCATTAATAGAATTACTACAGTGAGAATGGCTGCAAGTCTTGGGACTAACAGTAGCCTTAATTGATCCAGATAAAATCGGGCTAATAATCCGAAAGAAATAATAATGACAAATAAAGTAATGCCCCATGCTACATGAGTCTCTCTAAAGGCCAGGGCAATCAAGACGGGCATAAACGTACCAAAAGTTTTAATGCCTATAAAATTACGCAGTATTAAAATGATGAATGCTCCAATAGGAACAGTTAACAAAATTTTATAGATCCCTTGTACATTGACGGGTAGCTGGAGTAAGGAGAAGCGCAAGAGTTGCGAGTCTTCTAGCCCTCTTGATTTGGCCACACTTAAGGCATTAATGGGTGTTGGCGATACAGTTAATGAAAATTGAGCTCTATTACCCCCAACAACGTTAAATAGAGGGCCATTCCCATATTGCCAAATCAGAAATTCTTTTGGCAAGCCGGCACTGCCAGTTTTGGGGTTAATGTAAATCCAGTTTTTTCCATTAAAAACAGCGAGCAGGGATTTTAAATCGGCCTTTTTTTGTTGGTTTAGATAAATCCCCTGGACTGTAATGGCCGGAATCTTTGATTGATTGAGAATCAAAATGGTGGCATTGATAATATTGTCATCATTGAATTCGTTCCCAACTAAAAGCTTCGCATTACCATCTCTTTTGTTTAACTCTTTAATAGTGCTTTGGGCAAATGTTTGAATGTCTGCTGATGTTGATCTCACTTGATTGGTAATCGTTTCAATGGCCGATTTTTGACTGTCATTCAGAGGTTGTGATTTAATTATGGAAGGTTTAGGCAAAGAAGACTCATCACTGTCCGTTTGGCGGAAGATTGCTCTATAATAAAGTGATTGAGGACCATGACCACGCCTTATAGACCATACGGTTTCTCTATTGGAACCGTTTAAATTGGTGGTGACACCATAATTTCTGGATACAAAATATTCATCGAGAATGGCAAAATTGGGGGGCAGATAAGGGATATTAAAGCTTGCCTTTATCGGCGTATTTCTATCAGCGGTAAAGCGTAGATTGGATTCAACCATCCAACTGTTGATCGTTTCCGTATCGGTCAAAGGGACATCGAGAATGATATGTCTATATAAAAAAATACCTGATCCTAAAAGCAATAGAGTGAGGATCAAACCATAAACATGACGTTTGTTATTTTTCATTGTTCACTGGGCTCTTGGATTTAGTTGTGAAAGTAAGGGCAGGGTCAATGGCCCCATTAAAATCAATAATGGCATCTCTTCCCAACAATAAAGGGTAAAGGAATCGTTTCCTGTTGGTTAAATTCACTTTAATCGTTCTGACTTTATCACCAAGCTTGATATTAAGTAAGACTACCGGTCGCTTAATGGGAGTTGTTCTTAATAATCCTGGATTGGTCTCACTTGACCTTACTTTAATCTTCACTTTGCCGACATACTCTCCTTCAAATGAGTAATCACCGGTTTTGGTTGGAACGGTAAAACGTAAATAAGGAATGCCTTTTTTTTCAATTTCTGTGATATTCACGGCATGTAATGATGCTGATTTAGCACCAGTATCAAGCTTTGCAGATAAAGTGAGGTTTTGATCGATTAATGTGGCTTTCTCTACGTAGCCATAGATTTGAGCTTCACTGTTTGCCATAAGAGATCCTGTCAGTAGTGACATTAACATAAAGAGAACAAATTTTGATCTCATTTAATCCTCATATTGGGTTTCATTTTGGTGCAATATCGTAGCAGGTTTAAGGCATAAGTCACAGTCTGAGAGAGAATTTAATGCAATTTTTTTCATTTTTTTTAATAATTTTGCTAATAGGATGTGTTATTATGTAGGGTTTGAGGTTATTATTGTATTTTTTTAACCCAGGATGAAAGTTTAATTGACATCAAGTCTAATTATACATACAATAGCGCCCAATCTTAGCTGATAGCCCCATACCTATACATGCCTAATGCGAGTGATGAAAATCAGGCTTCCAAGCCTACTGATTTAGTCTTCATTTTAGCAATTGCTGGTCGTATCGACGCGCAAAGTAGAATCCTCGCTCAAAAACTCGATAAAAGTCGCAGTATCTATTATGCCTACGCTGTTATGGATTCTCTAAGCTCCTCGTACAGCATGTTCAAATATTTTTTTGATCTGTTTGCATCTCCTAATGATAACGATGCAATGCATGAATTCTTAAATTCTCCAACCGGTCTTATTACTATTGCAGTTGAGTCAGTATTTTTAGTTACCTTTTCTGTTTTGGCCTGTCAATTTGAGAATGAAAAAGAAGATTCCTATAAAAAATTTATAGCTAATGCCTGGCCATATTTTCGTGATGTCATGAAGGGCTTGAAAAATGCTTACAAAGGCTGGAGAAGCGCTGTTGTTGCATTCAGTTTAATTGGAGGAGTGGATGCAAAGTTTCTTATTCTTCCAATGGGAGTGATTTTGGGGGTATTTGCTGCAGCCAACAGGTTTTGGATACGTAGCATGCTGGAAGATCGTAAAACAATGATGAGTGAGAATATAGCGCTTCTCATGGAAATAAAAAAATTAATTTCTTTATCTCATGAGGAAAGCTTTTCTTATTTCAAGCGAATCAGATACCAGACCATGCAAACTCGTAATTTGGCATTCTGGGCTGTTGCTGCAGGCGGACTTCTTGATGGTTTATATCTCTACGTTGGTGTATTGGGTCTGGCTGTATTGTCACCGCAGTTGCTTATGGCAATGGCTCTTATTTGTGCCTTTTATACAGTGGCTTGTGTTATTACCCGTATTTATGAGGAATATGATTTCCAGTTGAGATTATTAGTGACGCAAACCAAATGTCAATTGGCTTTAATTACCAAAGAACTGGAAACTAATTACGCCAAATTACTCTTATTGCAAGACAAAATGGATCTTGAGAAAGTTGATCAGGAGGAGCTCAAACGACTAAAAAGGTTAGTCCATAATTTGATAACCCAGTTTGACGATAGTCGTAAGTTATTATCCCAACAATCGAACCGCACTTATTTATCATCTGCTTTGTTGGGTATGAAAAATGGATTATATGCTTATAGTGCCCTTGCAAGTGTTTTGTTTTTAGTGGGTTCTATTTTAGTAATGGCAGGTGTTTCTTTTCCTCCTGCCTTGCTTACAGCTTGTATTATTTTAGGTCTGGTATTAGTGCTCAGTTTCACTATTCATTCTTTGGTGAGTAATTATTGGCATCAGAAGAAGCAGGAAACTCAAAAACAACGCCCATATGAGCAATTGATCGACTGGAATAATTGTCTTAATGACGAATTTAATAAGACTGAGCTGTTGGATCCTAAAGAATTTCATAAATTACTAAATGATGGATTGTCTTTAGACCCTTCACCGCAATTTTTCTTTCAAGAATGGTTTGAAGTTTTACGTTCCTTGTTTTCCGGGTTTGGTAAGGGGCAAAAATTTATTGACTTTGTTGGGAATTCGTTACAGGAACTGGGCGAGGATGGCCATTATCGTGATACGCCTGTTATGTATGTCTTATCTGCCTTTAGTGCCTTATTGTTTGGGGTTACTCTGGCCTTAAGAGCTCTAGCCAAAGGATTGGGGCGAACTCCCTTGGCGCAGCAGGCCAAGCTGACGGAGGACAGCAAAGAAGCGTCGGTTAACCCTGAGATAAAGAAGGAAGTTATGCAGAAAACCGAAGAACAAAGGGAATCAATCCAATCTGAAAAAACTTGGACTGATTCCCCAGGGCATACGGATTCTCTGTCTTTATTCGGTATATTTGAAACTAAAACCAAAACCAAAAGAAATCAACCCGACTCTCCATCAATTCCTCATTCGAAAAGCGAATCAGCATTAAATCAATTAACACCTAGTCAGAACAGTACAATTCTGGGTTTAGCTTAGGATCGTTATACATTTTAAATTGATGGTAAACTCTGAACGTACGTGTTTTAGCTCGTACCTCATTAAGTAATTCATCAAGACACAAAGCCAATTGATTTAATTGTTGCTGTATGATTTCCAGTTTTTGTGTGCAGGCCATTCTATGTTCTACGCCTACATCCTGGCGTTTGGTTTGTATATCCATATGATATGATTTCAGTGATAAAATAGATAATCTGTCAATAATCATCCCAGGTGATTCGGAATTGACTGGGCAATGATTATGGTTTTCAGGTTGTAATGCTTTATAAAGCCACTCATCCATTGCTTCCATGCGGTTGTTTCTTTGCTGATTGAAAGCGTCTATTTCTCTTTTGGCTTGGTAAACAAATTCAAAGCCCATATCATCCCGGCGCGCCTTGTCTTCTGCATGCCATAATTGGAAATTAAAAGCATGATTTTCTTCTACAAGTTGAAGGAATTGTTTATGTTGATACTCTATGCCATTGGCTTTCCAGCGTATGATGCTCGTTTTATGAAGGGTAGTGATAGTTGATGGATCAAAACTTTCTTGCATGTCATATCCTGCAGATTAATTTGGATTGTACTTTAAGATGAGTTTAGTCTATGAAAATATACCTATTTCCATATCCTGAACTCCACTGTTTTGAACTATATCTCATGCATTGAGGCTCAATACATTATGAGCTACAGGTTCAATTGGTATTAGTTTAACCTGAATTCCGGAGTTGGATCTAGTTTCGGGTTTTTGAAATGCCCAGTGAATTGCTCAGGATAATATCCTAATCACTGAAATAGGTATTATATATTTCTAAATAGGTTCCGTCTTTTTCTATTTGTAATAAAGCCTGGTTGATTTTCATAATTAGTGGAGCATTGTTTTTGAGGGCTAATATTCCATAACCATTACCTATAGCAATTTTATCGCCCACTAATTTTAACTCAATCGAAGAGTTGCTCAGTGCATATTTTGCTGCACTTACATTCAGAACAATGGCTTCGATTTTTTGGTTTGACAATGCGAGAGCCATATCGGAAAGATTGGCAAATTGTACCAAGTCAAAATATAACTGAAAATGTTCTGCAAGGAGGCTGCCATACAAAGTGTATTTTAAAGTACCTACTTTTTTACCTTTCAGATCCATTATGGTATTGATATCGTCGTTTGCTTTAAGGGTTACAATCTGTGCGTTGCTCGGTAAATAGGGGAGACTGAAAATATAATTAGTGTCAGCGGTTGATACGATTGGAGTGGGTGCCACCATAATATCAATCTTCCCCTCGTTAAGATTAGTATATAGCTCTTGAATACTCATTCCTTCATATTGGCATTCTATCTCAATGATTTTACAAATGGAATTCATCAAATCGATGTTGAACCCGAAATAGATCTCCCCACTGCCTGATCTTGATACAAATGGTGGTGCAAACTCTGGAACACCAATAAGGAGTGGCTTTCCATAGGCGTAAAAATTTAAAAACATCAATAGAATGAACATGAATCGTTTCATGTTTTAAGTCCTTTTAGGATGTACTTAAAATTTAGGAGGCGTGATCGATTTTGTCAAATTAAAGCCAATGTGTTTTTTAATTGATGTTTTTATTTGCTTTTTGCAAGCCAACGATCCAGGGCATTGGCAAAATTGTTTTTTTCTCTCGCGCTTAATGCAGAGGGGCCACCTGTACGCTCCCCGGCTGAACGCAGCTGTTCATTGATATCTCTAAGAGTCAGACGCTGTTTGATATTATTTGCAGTAAATAGTTCTCCTCTTGGGCTCATTGCTAACCCTTGCTTAACTATTACTTCTGCTGCCAAAGGAATATCTGCTGTGATCACCAAATCTTTAGCTTTCATATGACTCGTAATATAATGATCTGCTCGGTCATAGCCTTTTTCTACAAGCACTGAGCGAATAAACAGTGAATTTGGATAAGTAAGGTAGGAATTAGCTACCAGGATAAGGTTGGTATTGGTTCGTATGGCCGCGCGAAAGAGGATATCTTTTATCATTTTCGGGCAAGCATCGGCATCAACCCAGATCGTCATTTGGTATCCTAAAGTTTTCAAATCAATAGCTTAAGGGTATAGTAAAAGCATTATCCTTTTAAACCCCTATTGGGGAAAGGATTATTTTAAGATGTTAGGGAAGTGTCGTAATGAAGCAGTTAATAAGTATAATAAAAGGACAAATTCAACAGCTCCCTATTCCCGACCTGAAACATTTGTTGTTAAGTCACCTTAAAGAAGATGCTCACGATTTAACAGAACTCTTTTGCCAACAAATCCCCGCTCAGAAAAATCAATTCTCGCTTAATCACTCAGTCCCATTTGGTTTACCGGCTTCGCTATCTGTACTCGCAATCGTTTTGACTTATGCCCCCAATCTGCTTCCCCGAGAGTTATCAGAGCAGTTGCTAACAATCTTAGATTCAATAAAAGAGACTGAAATCAGTGTTGATAATCAATTAGCAGAGAGATGCACGGAGCGATTGAATTATTATAGTGATGCAAAACCTGTCCTTATCGCGTTGAAAGAAAGAGGAGCCAAGGATTTAATTCAGATCTTGGAGCAAGCAGATGAGCGCAGTTTGTTAGCTTTTTCTCATCTGGCTAAAGATACCGATTTAAATGTTTTAATTGAAACCTTTTTAGTTAAAAACAATAAGGATTTGGATTTAGTCAATAGAAACCATTTGGTACAATTTTTACGTCAACCTGATTTGGCAGGATGGTTAAGCCGTTTCCTTGATTCATTAATCGATGAATCTATCAATGCTCTCTCGATTCGATTGTTGTTGTCTTTGATTTCTTCTGAGAAAGCGATTGAGAAACTGAAGGAGGCTAGAGCCTGCCTTGCTCAGTATCCTTTTTCAATAGATTTGCACGCCATGCGGGCTGTGTTTGATTTTTATCAGTATGAATTAAAAAAAGATTTATTTTCTCCTGAAAGCCATTTAGTCATGCAGTTCCTGCACGATTTATTAAAAAATTCGGAATTAGACAAACAAAAGGAATTTTTTCAGGAGTTAAGTCAGGAAACAGTTCTTTTACTCATTGAATATTGTTTAGCGGAATATAACAAAACGACCGGGGAAGAGAAAAAGAACTGTAAAAACTTACTTACCAAGCTATGTTCTGCTTTTTCTGCTTCAAGCCAGGATTTTTTGGGGAAAATAAGAGCGAAAATTAACCAGCTGGATCCTTATCTCTTTGATACCCCTCAGCTATATCAACTGGCATCCAATTTAATGACTAAATCATCTAACTCAGGAAAGGAGCCCTTATCCAGTTCTCCAATCGCTTTATTATTATCCATACCGCAATTTGTTGGGGTTTGTACGCCTAAGATTTTAAAACAATTAATTGAAAGATATGGCTTGTATACCTTAACTTTGAATCAGATGGACTACAAGCAAGACCTGCGTTTTAAAGAATATGCTCCATACTTTGATGAAATCAATGAGCATATGGCTCAGATTGAGCGTAATCTGCTTATTCATCTGGAAGCTCAATCATTTTGGCTGGATAAAAAATACAGCTTATTGCAGTTTAGAGTTGGGATCAGTAAAAGCGCTTTGCTTTATCAAATGGAGTGTTTACTGGAGGCGAACAAAGGAGGAGATGAGCTAAATAATAAGGGATTAGAGGTGTTATATCATTATTACGCCTTGAATTATCCTAATTTACGTTCGGATTTATTCCTTAAAGTGGTAAATCATATTTATTCACGGTTTTTTACTAAGGGGAATAATGAAACCGAAGCTCGGAACGGGTTACTTTACTGGTTAAAACAAAATTTTCCTCTAATTGATAAGTTGCCCAAAGAATTAGGCAGAAAAAAAGAAGTTTTTTTATATAACTCTGCCGGGAAGAAGATTGGATTTCTTGGTGAGTCTAATGTTGCAATGACTTTTGTTAATGAGGAAATTGTATTATTAGCTCGAACGGGCTCTATGGATATCAATGAGCCTTTATATGATCAAGAGGGTTTGGTTCTTGGGTATTTAACGGAAGGGAGTTGTTTAAGAAGCGAAAGCGCCATTCATAAAAATGCTGCCGCCTGGGTTTTAGCTGGTTTGTCTAAAAGTGATTTGGAAAGTTCCTCGTTTGGATTGGAGTCTCTGTTACACAATGTGTTATTCGAGAACGCGATAAGGGTTTTATACCAATGTGAATCCATTTGCCTTGATGCCAATAAGCGTATATGGCTGAATAATAAATTTTTAAAAGAAATCCAAGAGGCTCCAGGAGAAATCCCTGCATCTGTTTTATATCCATTGCTCGATCATTTTGAGGATGAAGCAGTATTTGAATTATTAGGCGTCATCAGGAATAAAAATAATGCGCTTGAGCTTTTTCATTATATTTTAAACCGAGTTCCAAGGCGTTCTATTTTACTGAATGGCTTGTATGAATCTGATTTTCAAAGATTTTTGGAACATCAAGGCGCTGATGTTTGTTTAGCTGATTATTTAGTTAATTATTATGATAAACCCTGGTTTTCAGAAGTCTTAGTACGATTTGCTTACCATGGTAAAAAATATAAAAAGCCAGATCTTCTAAGTAGCGCCTTGACTTTCATTACCAAGGAAATTTCTCAAGATAAGAAGCAAGAGACAATCTGTGATGCTGTACTGGATCGTTTAATAAATTCTGAAGCATGTGCCGCATTAGTGTTAAAGGAGTTTCTTGGTGATAGAACTCATAACTCCATTCAGAAGGTAAATAATCCGGAAATTGGCAAAGTAAGCCAATTTTTTGATAGGCGGCATATAGTGCCCCTTATTGCACAGTTAAATAAGACTTCTTATTGGGAGCAAAATGCACAGTATAAATTGGCTTTACATATTTTGGCTAATCAACATGGACGCCTTTTTTCTGAAACTGATTTGAACCCCGATTCTCCTCAGGCCTGGCAAGGTAAAGAATTAAAAGAACTGGCCTGTTTTACAAGCAGGCTTTTATCCAAAAAACGTCCTTTCGATAATAAACATGATATTGGATATCGTGTTTTAGGCGAGCTTCTTTTCAGGTGCGCCAATTCGGGGATAACGTCTTTATTTTACAAGCAAAAAACGTTGAATCGCGCAATAACCCGATTGTCAATCACAGAACCCTTTTTAGTCAGGATGGTGGATAAATTATGGATGCCTAAAGGAATCAGGGAACTTTATGGAAAGTCTTTGTTTTTTAAGGGTTCCTGGTTTGATGATCAAGTCTTCTTGCAAAAGGAATTAAAAGACCATCATCCTCTGCTGGACTGGAGTCATTTTATTAAGCAAACCTGGAGTAAAAGGGATAAACAGAAGAAGTCACCCATAATATGTTCTTATTTGCTGAGTTATACAGGTAAGAAAAGCGTATTGTCGCATTTATTACAGGATTATTTTAATTCTTTTCAAGGAATGCCAGACTACATCAGGCCAGTCAGTCAATTATTGAGATTTTTCCCTCAACGCGATGTGTCCGCAGTCATATATGATGCGCTGGAAGCTGAAATGATAAAAAAACCTCAGTTATTAGACAGGCAAATTTTAAGTGACATGGCCTTTTATTATGGAAAACAGTTGGCCAGGAAGGACACAAGTTTCCCCCAGGCGGATATTAATTTATTAACGTATTGGGGGCAGAATAAACATTATTGTTTAGTAAAAAGAGGATGTGAACTATTAGTCAGGGATTGTGAGGATAAAGGAGTAAAAAAAAGATTGGTTAGTGCTGCCAAAGAAGCGGAAGTGGAACAGGATTTGAGCTCCAGTGTGCAAACATTTTATTTTGGGCTAATTAAATTTTTTAAAAGATTATGGCATTATGGCTTTAATGCGGAAAACAGTTCATCAAAAATTATAAAGTTTTGTGATGATCCCACTCCCGGCCCTACTCGTAAAAAAGCAGCGGATCTTATCAATGCACCGGTTGCAGCAAGCAGAACCAATTCTTTGTATTTAGGCTTTTCTGAAAGACGCAAGCAGTTAATTAGTCTTTTAGCTACTATTAAAAGTAGTCCGGCGCATTTCACACGAGTTGTCAATTATTCAGACAATACTCAAACATTCTTTGGGGAACAACCCCAAAAGTCCATTAACTATAATACTCCTGCAATACCAAGTAACTTTGAAAGTATAATGTAGGATTGTCCTTATAGGGCATTTATACCTTTGCTCATATTTTTGTTTTATTAGCAAGGCGTTCTGAATGCATTAATCAACCCGATGTATGACTTATCAATGGAAGTCTTATATGAGTAGGGATATTATATGAGTGTTTTCTTAAATCGATGCCGATATTGATGATGGGTTTATTAGTGAAGATTTAATAATTTTTAGTTACATAAACACTATGGGGTGAATCATGAGAATTTTGCTCTCTTTCTATCTTTTATTGCTTTCAACAGGGCTTTTTGCAGAATCTACTTTTCCTGATGGTTGTCGGGCTGTTCCTGTACAAGGTCAATCAGTGACTTTAAAAGCCAAGAAAAATAAGTTGGTGTTTATTCACAATATTACCAACTTAGATCTATGGATTACTCATCCAGTTACAGATCCTGGGGCCAGTGCGGGTTGGACAAGCCGATTGCAAGCGGGTAAATGGTCAGCTTTGGTAGTGGACAAACCTGCCTTTATTTTAAATTGCATAGAATCAAGGCCAGGGCATGAGCAACAGATACCTTGTGAAAATGCTATTGCCGTATGTCAATGGAAAGGAGTAAAAATACCGGCAAGCAATCAAGGTACTTTCTGGGTAGCGGAAGACCTGTCATTAGCAGCATTAAATGCCGCAGTCGGTGGAAGAGGCTTTATATTGCCGGAGAAATAATTTATCAATGAATATCTTGGGGCATGGGTATGGACTCTATGCTGCAAAGAGTCATATCAACTCTCATTACAATTCAAGATAGCCGCTGATGAGGCTATCTTGAGCCTTTGGCAAATTGTTTAGCTAGCTGCCATGCTACCCACTCTTGAGTACTTATGATAACTTAAAACTTTAATAATGGGCTAAATGGATTGAGATTATGCAATATAAAAAAGCCACATATTATTATGAGGGCTTCTTGCCTTGTAAGATTGGAAAAAAGATGAATAAAAGGCGTTTTCTACAGAATTCTCTGATAGTTGGCAGCATATTCTTGCTAGTTATAATGATAAATGGTAGAACAGGACTTAAGAGGTTTTAGTTAGCATTAGGTTTGAAGAGAAAATGGTGAAAAGTGAGTAAAAAATCCAAAGATCCCTTTTATAAGAGGGAACGCGAAAAATACGCCGAGCCAATTCCAAGCCGGGAATACATCATGGAAATCCTGGATGAATACGGTAGGCCAATGTCTCGCAGTAAACTGTTTGATAAATTGGATTTGAGCTCTGAGAGCCAGCAGGAGTCCTTGGGTTTTCGCTTGAAGGCTATGCTGCGTGATGGCCAAATCATGCAGGACAGGCGTGGACGCTTTTGTTTATTACAAAAAATTAATTTATTGCGTGGAACGGTTCAAGGCCATCCTGATGGTTTTGGATTTTTCATCCCGGATGATGGTTCTGAGGATATGGTGCTCTCTGCTAAAGAAATGAGGGCTGTCATGCATGGAGATATGGTGCTTGCCTATCAATCTGGATTGGATAGAAGAGGAAGGCCAGAAGCTAAAATCCACGAAGTCCTGGAACATGCGAATACCACGGTTGTAGGTCGATTTTTTACTGATCATGGCGTGAATTTTGTCATTCCTGATAGCAAACGTCTGACTCAGGATATTTCAATTCCCCAAGAATTCATTGGCGAGGCCAAAAATGGCCAAATAGTACTGGTTGAGTTAATCGCATATCCTAACAAGCGTTCGCAAGCTATAGGTAGAGTAATCCATATTTTGGGTGAGCATATGGCTCCTGGCATGGAAATTCAGGTAGCAATCCATGCCCATGGCATTCCTTTCGAATGGCCAGATGATGTTCTTGCGGAAGTGGGTAAAATTCCGCAACAGATTTCCGAGGAACAATTAAAGGGTCGAACCGATTTGCGTAATCTTCCTTTTGTAACCATTGACGGGGAAGATGCAAAAGATTTTGATGATGCTGTGTATTGTTACAAAAAGCCCAAAGGCGGCTTCCAATTGTATGTCGCTATCGCAGACGTCAGTCATTATGTGGCGAAGGATTCTGCTTTGGATCAAGAAGCAGCAAGGCGAGGAAATTCAGTTTATTTTCCTGGTAAAGTGGTGCCAATGCTACCAGAAGCCTTATCCAATGGCGTTTGCTCATTAAATCCCCATGTTGATCGCTTATGTATGGTGGCTGAGTTATCGATTACCCAAGAAGGAAAAATATCCCGATCCCGCTTTTATCGGGCAGTGATTCATTCTCATGCCCGTTTGACCTACACGTCAGTTGGGACATGGTTGGAACAAGGCAAGGCAGATGAAAAACATCAAGCCTTGTGGCCTATGCTTGAGTCTCTTTATGATTTATATCATGTTCTGCTCGATACCCGTAGACTTAGAGGTGCTATGGATTTTGAGACTACGGAAACTCGTATCGAATTTGATGAAAATAAGAAAATAAAATGTATCGTGCCTGTAATACGTAATGACGCTCATAAATTAATTGAGGAATGCATGCTGGCAGCGAATGTTGCAACAGCAAGATTTTTAGAAAAGGCTGAAATTCCTACTTTATACCGAGTTCATGCGGCTCCTGAAGAGGATAAAATTACTGCACTGAGGCAGTTTTTAGGGGAGCTGGGATTGTCATTGGGAGGGGGGAGAAAACCTGGACCCAAGGATTTTCAGCGTACCATGAACATGATTGGTGACCGACCAGAGAAACATCTTATTGAAACGGTAATGCTGCGTTCTTTAAAACAGGCTCAGTACGTTGAATCGAATGAAGGTCATTTTGGTTTAGCCTATTCCGCTTACACGCATTTTACATCACCAATCAGAAGATTTCCTGATCTATTAATTCACAGAGCAATAGGGCATTTACTGGATAATCATCCTGTTTATGAATTTGAGTATAGCCATGAAGATATGAATCGTTTGGGTAAACATTCCTCGATGACAGAGCGCCGCGCTGATGAAGCGACCCGGGAAGTGATTACCTGGCTAAAGTGTGAGTATATGCAAGACAAATTGGGACAGGTATTTAAGGGTCGAATATCCGCTGTGACCAGCTTTGGTATTTTTGTGGAGCTTGATGAAATTTATGTGGAAGGCTTGGTTCATGTCACTTCTTTGAAAAACGATTATTATACGTTTGACTCTGCAAAACATCGTTTAATAGGGGCTCGCGGCGGTCAAGTTTATCGTTTGGGAGATAACATGACTGTGTTGGTAGCTCGTGTTGATTTAAACGAACGTAAAATAGATTTTGAGCCTGTCGAGGATGAAGCTTGTAATGAATGAGCAGTATGTTTACGGGTTGCATGCAGTTTCTGCATTATTAGCAAACCCGCACCGAATGATCAAAAAACTCTTTGTTAATCAAGATAGAATAGACAAAAGACTGCATGAGTTTTTGGCCAAGGCAGAGAACGCCCATGTCCCCATCGAAAAGCTAAGCTCGCAAAAAATGAATCAGCAGTTTTCAGAGTTTACGCATCAGGGTGTTGTTGCACTCGCTTCGGCATTACCCGAATACGGTGAAAGTGATTTGGTTACTTTATTAGATAGAAGTAAAAAGCCTGTGCTGATTCTTATTCTGGATGGAATTACAGATCCCCATAATTTAGGCGCTTGCTTGCGGTCGGCTGATGCAACCGGTGTTGATTTTGTTGTGATTCCTAAAGATAAAAGTGCGAATATTACTCCCGTGGTCAGTAAAGTGGCTTGCGGCGCTGCTGAATCAATTCCTTTGGTGAGAGTAACTAATTTAGCAAGAGCTATGGACATCTTAAAACAAGAGGGTGTCTGGATCTTTGGAGCAGCTGGTGAAGCAGAGCATTTACTTTATGCAATAGATTGTTCTGGAAACATCGCTCTTGTAATGGGAGCAGAAGGAACCGGGTTAAGAAGATTGACTCGCGAGCATTGCGATGGATTGTTTTCTTTGCCTATGATGGGAAGTGTAGAGAGTTTAAATGTGTCAGTGGCGACTGGTGTTTCATTGTATGAAGTAATTAGGCAAAGAGGGCAATTTCGTGAATGAATTAAAAATCAAAGCAGCCAAAGCAGCTATAGCTTATATTGAAGATGATATGGTTATAGGTGTTGGAACAGGCTCTACAGTTAATTTTTTTATAAAAGAACTGGCAGCAATCAAACATAATATAGAGGCTTGTGTAGCCAGTTCAAAAGCAACCGAGGCATTGCTTCGGGCAGAAGGTATCCCAGTAATTGATTTGAATTCAGTACAGGATTTACCTATCTATGTTGATGGCGCTGATGAAGTCAATGAACGCGGTGAAATGATAAAGGGGGGCGGAGGAGCTCTGACTCGGGAGAAAATTGTAGCGAATGTAGCCACACAATTTATTTGTATTGTCGATGAATCCAAGGTTGTGAAACGTTTAGAGGAATTTCCCGTTGCTGTGGAAGTCATTCCAATGGCCCGTAGTTTTGTTGCACGACAAATTGTTAAATTAGGAGGAGACCCTGAATACAGAGAAGGTTTCGTTACTGATAATGGTAATATTATTCTGGATGTGTTTAATCTGAATTTCTCAACACCCATGACCTTGGAAGACAGTCTTAATGTAATCCCGGGTGTCGTTGAAAATGGAGTGTTTGCCAAACGTTTGGCAGATAAAGTGTTAGTGGCTTCAGCAAGTGGTGTGAATAATTTAAAATAGTCGACTTGCATACGTTCATATCTCAAAACATTAATTGCCAATAATTTTATAGGTTCCTCAAAAATGGATACTCACAAGGTTTTTGTAAATCGAATTATAAATATGAGAAAAATTAAACTGATTGGTTTGGACATGGATCATACCCTCATCCGATATAATTCGAAAAATTTTGAATCTTTAGTTTACGACCTAGTCAAGGAAAGGCTGGCAGAAAGCTTTCACTATCCTGAGGAAATTAAAAAATTCAAATTTAATTTTGATGATGCTATTCGTGGTTTGGTGATTGACAGTAAGAATGGCAACATTTTAAAACTAAGCCGGTATGGCGCCATTAGATTGAGTTACCATGGTACGAAACAGATCAGTTTTAGCGATCAGAAAAAAATTTACAGAAGTATTTATGTTGACCTGGGTGATCCGAATTACATGGCAATTGATACTTCTTTTTCTATAGCATTTTGCATTCTGTATGGTCAGCTGGTTGATTTAAAAGATACTAATCCCGATAAAATGCCAAGCTATCAAGCCATAGCACAAGACGTGCAATATTGTGTGGATAAAGTTCACTCGGATGGTACTCTGAAAAACATAATTATTAAAAATTTGAAAAAATATGTGATAAGAGAAAAGGAAGTTGTTGAAGGGTTGAAGCATTTTATTCGTTATGGGAAAAAGATATTTATTCTGACCAATTCAGAATATTCTTATTCTAAATTGTTGTTGGATTATGCCTTGTCCCCATTCCTGGATAAAGGAGAGCACTGGCAAGGTTTATTTGAGTTTGTTATCACCTTGGCAAATAAACCCCGTTTCTTTTATGATAACTTACGATTTTTATCAGTTAATCCTGAAAACGGGACGATGACTAATGTCCATGGCCCAATAGTTCCTGGCGTATACCAAGGAGGTAATGCCAAAAAATTTACTGAAGATCTCGGGGTCGGCGGAGATGAAATTCTCTATATAGGGGATCATATTTACGGTGATATATTACGATTGAAAAAAGATTGTAATTGGCGTACTGCTTTGGTTGTTGAAGAATTAGGTGAAGAAATTTCATCCCAAATAAGGGCTTTGCCAATTGAAAAGAAAATTGTTGAAGCCATGTCCATTAAAAAAGAGTTGGAGCAGAAATACGTTGATCTTTGTACAAGAAGTATTGACGAAAGCTCTCAACAGTATGATCAGGAAATTCATGATTTGCAATTGCAAATATCCACTGTTGACATACAAATTTCAAGATTGTTACAAGAACAAAACAGTTTCTATAATCCCAAGTGGGAAAGAGTTTTTCGCGCTGGGGCGGAAGAGAGCTACTTCGCCTACCAAGTCGATAGATTCGCCTGTATCTACATGGAAAAATTATCCGATTTACTGGAGCATTCTCCAATGACCTATTTTCGTGCCAACAGGCGATTGTTAGCTCACGATATAGATATTTGATTTTTCTATTAATTAGGTACCGGGATTGGACGAGGGGGAGTGCTATTCATCCCCAGCAAAGTTATTCTATGACGTGGTATGTGCAAGGGAACACGATCTTTACCACGCAAAATACTGGATACGCTATAAGGCAGTGTGCCAACCAGACTGGTTGGTGCTTTTTCACAGGCCTTCATGCTGTCTAAATAATCAATTGCAACTATAAATTATAAGTATTCTATGCAGAAAACAATTTGATAAAACTCATAAGCAAAGTCTATTGCAATTTGTACAGGGAAGGTGGCCTGATAATTTTGTAATTTTCTATACTTAATATTCTCTTAATTTAAACTTTGTACAATATCGAGTCATTTAAAACTAAGAGAAATAGTAAGGAAATACAATGCCTAAAGTTATTATTTTTACCGATTTTGATGGTACAGTAACTGGAAGAAGCGGTAATGAAACTGTATTTACCGAGTTTTATCAGTCACTGTTGCAAGGCTATAAAAAGGATGTAGAGCAAGATTACAAAAACACTCCAATGAAAGATCCAATTGAAGCTCAGGCTTTATTCGAAGCAAAATATGGAAAATACAACGAAAATTTTGATCATGACCAGCAGGATGTTGATTTCCTGATGAGACCAGAAGCGGTGGCATTTTTCCATGAAGTATTAAAAAATGATGATGTGACTGTCAATATTGTCACCAAAAACCGAGTTGAATACATTAAAGCAGTTTTCAAATATCAAGGTTTTTCTGATGAAGAAATCAGCAAGTTAACAACGCTAGAGTCAGGGTATAAATTTAATGATGTCAATTCCCGGCTTAATCACCAAACAGAGAAAGCTAATCAGGTTTATATCCTTGATGATAGCCCTACAGACCATGCTGAGATGCTGCGTGCAGTAAAAGGTAAAGGATACAATGAGGAAGAAATTCGTGGGTATTGTAAGAATCCCGGGGAATTTGAATGGTCCCAATATTTGGAAGATGTTAGGGAAATTTTCCCGCCTAAAGAGAACTCTCCTGAAGAGGTTCGATTACCATATGAGCAAGAGGATAATTTATCCCTGCATGAACAAACGGCTAATGTCTTATCTAATCACCCGGTTCCGTCTTCTGATTTTCGTACCCTAAAGATTATGGGTGCTTTTGCAGGCATTGGTTTTGGTTTCGGCTTTGCTTTAGGTGTTATATTAGTTGCTACCGGAGTTTTTGCTCCTTCAGGTGTTGGTCTTTTAGGAGCTTTGACCTTAGGTGCTATAAGTGGTACTGGTGCTGCTGCACTATCAAGTGCTATTGGATTTGCAGTTGCTAAAGGAACAGAAATTACACCAGAGCCCGTAAGCGAAGAGCCTGTTCCTGCTGTTAAGCAAAGCAGCCATGAGGCTATGCGGGGTTTGGGCGGTTCTCAATTACTGAGCACAAACAATATTCATCCGGTTGTTCATTTCCCAAGCGTTCTATCAAGAAGAACTCCCACGAAAGGTAAAGAAGAGAAATGCCAAGATGCATACGCATTGACTAATCCACTCAATAATTCATAGCATTTCTATTTCGTTGGATAAATAATGATTAAAAAAATCATTATTTATCCGCTTATTGACTGCAGGATCGACGGGATAGGCGCCATGAAATTAAAATCAGAATTTGTAAAAAAAATTTAATAGGGAACTTCGTTGATTTTTCAATTTGTAATTTTTAACTGGATTAATTCTATTTCTTAAGATTTTCTTAAGGTTCGCACATTATACTTCTCTCGTAGTTAAGAGGGAGCAGTGATGCGTGTATTAATTGTTGAGGACAGTGCTTTTAATGCCTTTTGTTTGCGCCGATTGTTGGAGTCGGTTGTTGCATCAATTTCAGTGACTATTGTCAATAATAGTCAAACCGCATTATCCTTTGTCAATAACTATTACCCCGATATCGTCATTGTTGATGGTGATCTGGGTGCCAGCCCTGATGAAATGAACTGCAATGGTCCCGAGCTTGCAGGAATTTTATTGCAAAAATACCCGCAACTTCCTATTGTAGCCTGGTCTGATTCCGATGCTATGCGAGAAGACTTTATTAAAGTGTTTAAGAGTCATGGCCTGTTTTTGAATGAGTATAATACTTGGCCCAAAGTCATTGGTTTGGAACGTATTCATAAAACGTGGTCTTATTATTTTGGTGAGTTTGTAGGTGGTCAAAATCCTTCCTTTGCGAGTCAAACTTCTATTAATTATTATTAAATCCAATAAATTAAACGCTTTTATGCTCTTCAATGCGCATCATCCCAGTTAGGCCCTGTGCCAATAGACACAACAAGAGGTACAGATAATTTTACAGTTTGTTCCATGAGCTTGTGGATAATGGCGTGACATTCTTCAACCGCTTCCTTTCGGACTTCAAAAACCAATTCATCATGTACCTGCATGATCATCTTTGCAGAGGGGGTCTTTTGCGAATGCTCCCAACTGGAAATAGCCAGCATGGTTTTTTTTATAATATCAGCTGCGG
This sequence comes from Legionella sp. PATHC039, assembly GCF_026191275.1. Classification (NCBI taxonomy): domain Bacteria; kingdom Pseudomonadati; phylum Pseudomonadota; class Gammaproteobacteria; order Legionellales; family Legionellaceae; genus Legionella; species Legionella sp. PATHC039. The sequence goes on along the minus strand of NZ_JAPHOP010000001.1, from coordinate 2,509,035 downwards.
TTCCTTGCATTGGTCCGTTGATGGCAGTGCGCTCAGCTGCTTTTTGTCTCATTAGGTTGCGTGAATTAATTTCAGGTAAGTAGAGACGACGGCCAAACAAGGTTTCAACATAACCAAGTTGATGCGCTTGTTTGCGAGTACGCTCCATGTATTCAAGTACTTTAGGATAACGGCGGAAATAAGTATCAATATATTGCTGAGCATCCTGACGATCCACACCAATTTGTTTTGCCAGTCCAAAGGCAGACATACCATATATCAAACCAAAGTTCACTGCCTTGGCACGCCTTCGTTGTTCTTTGGACACAGCTTCCAAATTCGTTTGAAAAATTTCACTCGCGGTTGCAGCATGGATGTCCCAACCATTAGCAAAAGCTCGTAAAAGATTTTCATCTTGAGATAAATGCGCCATTATCCTTAACTCGATTTGCGAGTAATCAGCCGCCATGATAAGACTTCCTTCTGGTGCTATGAAGGCAGTTCGAATCAACCTTCCTTCTTCACTCCGTATAGGGATATTTTGTAAGTTAGGATCACTGGATGATAATCGGCCTGTTGCTGCTACCGCTTGATTATAGGATGTGTGCACCCTATGTGTTTTGGGGTTGATTCTTTTGGGTAAGGCATCAATATAGGTACTGACCAATTTTGATAAGCTTCGGTATTCCAGAATTACAGCTGGAAGGCGATAATCAAAAGCCAATTCCTGTAAAACAGATTCTGCAGTCGAAGGCTGTCCCGTTGGGGTTTTCGCTACAACAGGCAGTTTTTGTTCATCAAATAGTATTTCTTGTAATTGTTTTGGCGAATTGAGATTGAATGCTTTTCCAGCGAGTTGAACTGCTTCCTGTTCGAGAGATTTCATTTGTTCTTTCAAACGACTTCCGTGCTTTTCCAGAATGACTGGATCGATGAGAACGCCGCGCATTTCCATGTCTGCGAGAACAGTGAGTAAAGGCATTTCGATATCATGCAACACGTTACGCAATGGCTTATCCAGCATGGGGTAAAGTTTATGATGTAATCGCAAAGTAATGTCAGCGTCTTCGGCTGCATAGATTCCGGCTTTCTCTACTGGAATTTGGTCAAAGCGGAGTTGTTTGGCTCCCTTTCCCGTAACATCCTCATAACTAATTGTTTTATAACCCAGATATTTTAAAGCTAAAGAATCCATATCATGTCTGCCTCCACCACTATTGAGCACATAGGATTCCAGCATGGTGTCGTACCTAATGCCTTTTAAGGTAATGCCATAATTTTTAAGGACACTGTAATCATATTTAATGTTTTGCCCTATTTTTCCTATAGCTGGATTTTCTAAAATAGGCTTTAAAGCAGTTAAAACTTCTTCTTTTACTAACTGCGTACTGCCATCATTATGAGCAAGGGGAATATAAGATGCATTTTCTTCCTCAACTGCTAAAGAGATGCCTACCAATTCAGCTTGCATGACATCAAGGTTGGTTGTTTCCGTGTCGACGCAAAATTGTTGACTTTGCTCTAGCTTATTAAGCCAATGATTTAACTGTTGATGAGTCCTTATTATTTCATAGGATTTATTATTGCTGGCATCCATTTCTTTGGGTGATTTTTGATTCTCTTCTTCCTGTAGTAACTCTTTAAGCCATGATTTAAATTCTAATTCACGAGTTAATTTAATTAATTGCTCGCTATCAGCCGGCTTGGGCATCAATTGGTTTAAATTTAAGGGCAAATCCAAATCAGTTTTGATAGTGACCAATTTTTTTGAGAGTGGCAAATGAGGGATGCTGGCACGCAAATATTCACCAATTTTGCCGCCAATTTCGTTGGCGTGTGCAAGCAAATTATCAAGCGTTTGATACTCTGTCAGCCATTTTACAGCTGTTTTGGGGCCGCATTTCTCTACTCCCGGAATATTATCTACGCTGTCTCCAATGAGGGTGAGGTAATCAATGATTTGCTCAGGTGTTACACCAAATTTTGCTTTGACACCATCAATACCCATACTGTAATTACTCATGGTATTGATGAGGGAGACATGTTCGTTGACCAATTGTGCCATGTCTTTATCACCGGTTGATATAACAACTGGTATGCCTTGCTCTGTGGCTTGTTTTGCCAAAGTGCCAATCACATCATCTGCTTCGACGCCATCGATGATAAGCAGGGGCAATCCCATTGCTTGCAGTAATTGGATTAGTGGTTGAAACTGAGAGCTCAATTCTTGAGGCATTGGTGGTCTGTGTGCCTTGTATTCTGGATACCATTCATCTCGGAATGTTTTCCCCTTGGCATCAAAGACAACGGCTATTTCTTCTGGTTGATAATCTTTGATTATTTTTTTAATCATATTGGCAACTCCATAAATTGCGCCTGTAGGCTGGCCTTTGGAGTTCGTCAATGGTGGAAGGGCATGAAACGCTCTAAAGAAATAGGAAGATCCGTCTATTAGAATCAGAGGCGGTTGCATAGTTACTCTACCTCTTTTGCTTTAATATCGAGTTTTTTATTAATTACAGCCACTTGCTCGGTAAGTGATTTAATGTTTTTTCGTATTAAAGGGATACGATTCACTGACAGTTCATGCTTAATCGCAACATCTTTAGGTTTTGCCGGATTACCAAGATATACTGTTCCTTTTTTTAAGTGTTTGTGCGGGGGAACTCCTGTACGTGCGCCTAATATGACCTCATCCTCGATGTGAACATGGTCACTCACTCCCACGTTGGCGGCAAAGATGACATTGTTTCCGGTAGTGGTACTGCCGGCAATGCCAGTAAAAGCACAAATAATATTATGCTTGCCTAATTTGACTGAGTGAGCGATTTGTACCAAATTATCAATTTTTGTACCTTCACCGATCACTGTAGCGCCTAATGTGGCCTTGTCTATCGCTGTGCTGGCTCCAATTTCGACATTATTTTCAATGACCACATATCCCGAATGAGGTACTTTGAGATGTTGGCCATCAACAAAAGTATACCCAAAGCCATCGGAACCTATTACTGTAGAGGCATGGATAGTGACATTCGAACCGATGCGGCAATTATCATAAATAGTGACTTGGGGGTGAATGGTTGTATGATCTCCAATGACCACATTATGGCCGATATGAATATGGCTTTTGAGCACCGAGTGGTTGCCTATAATACTTCCTGATTCAATGACTACGAATGGCCCAACATAAACTTCATCACCTAATTGTACTTCTGCACCTATTACAGCAGTGGGGTGTACCCCCGGAGATATTCTCCTTGGGGGATAAAAATGGTTGAGTAAGGCAATAAATGCTTTAAAAGGGTTTTTTACCTGAATTAATGGCTTTGGGGAATCTGTAGTACCTTGACCAATAAGAATAGCTGCTGCTTCAGAGTTTTCAGCAAGTTTGATATTGTCTTCACCTTCGGCGAAAACTAAAGATCCGGGAAGTATATTATCTATGGGTGATAGTGTGGAAACAGTGATGGCATCATTGCCAATAACCATACCTTGAACAAGGTTTGCTATATCACGAAGAGAAGAATTCATTGGTTTACCTTTCAATTCCGCAAAATAGAGCGATTATATACCTCTTATTATCCATTTTCGAGTTAATTATCCTCGATTCGGATGGCTTTCAGATTAATAATTTTTCTTATCATGATCCTGCTATTCTGGTGATCCAGATGATTTGTCAACGCCCCCTAGAAAAATGAGATTAATTAAGGTATAAAATCAAATAACTTCTATTAAAATCAGTTCATTAAAGAGCCTGAATCAGGAGCGCTGATTTGTAATCAAAAGGATGAGATATGCTGAAAAAAATATTGCTCACCGGATTATGTGCTTTGTTTAGTATGAATCTTTCCGCTTCTGAACCGATTTATGACGAAGAAATTCCCTTACTTTGGTCCTCTATTATTACAGTGAGTGGAGGACCTTCGTGGGCAACACCTGGACAAAATCAGTATATTTATCCAATGTCTCCGATCTATATTAATAATTTCAATCCCAATTTACCGCCAAATTATTATCTTTATTTTACCCATGATTCTCCGACGACTATTTTAGCCAATGGCGAGATATTCTTTGGGCTGCAGCGTGCGATCAATCCCCAATTGATTGGTCAATTAGGTTTAGGGGTAGCGGGAGTAAGCGATGCCAAGATTACTGGTGATGTCAACCTGAATGGCCTCCTTAATGTCTATACGTATGACTATAAAGTGAATCACGCGCGAGTAGAGCTAAAGGGCAAACTGATAGGAAGTGCATTTACACCCGTGCAACCTTATCTGAGCGGTAGTTTTGGAATAGCATTTAATAATGCCCATGATTACAGGACTCTTTCTATCAATCAATTCCTGTTTCCTGCACCATGGTTTGCGTCAAACACCACTTATGCTTTTGCTTACAGTGTGGGGGCCGGTGTCCAAAAAATGTTAAATCGTAACTGGCAGGTTGGTGTAGGATATGAGTTTGCAGACTTAGGGAAAAGTTATTTGGGTGGTGATGGAGTTAATATTACCAAAGGGCCACGATTGAGCCATTTATATAATAATCAATTGCTGTTTAGCGTAAGCTATTTATATTCTTAACTAATGTATTTACGTAGAACTAAAGCGGCATTTGCTCCACCGAAAGCGAAATGGTTGGATAAACCAATATCAATGGTTTTTTCTCGCGCCTCATTAGGCACATAATCCAGATCACAGGCTGGGTCTGGAGTATGCAGGTTAATCGTTGGTAACAGCGTATTTTTTTGTAAGCTTAGTGCTGTTGCAATGATTTCCATTGCCCCTGCTGCCCCAATCGCATGTCCTGTCATGGCTTTTTGAGCAGTAATCGGGATGTCATAGGCTCTTTTGCCGAAAACCATTTTAATCGTTTCTGTTTCTGTGCTGTCATTGAGCTGGGTTCCTGTCCCATGTGCGTTGATGTAATGGACATCGTTAATTGATAACTTGGCATCATTTAAAGCAGCAACAATAGCTCTTGCTTGTCCTTGTGAGTTTGGTGCTGTGACATGGAATGCATCACAACTTGCGCCATAGCCAATGATCTCTCCGAGAATTTGTGCTCCCCTTGCTTTTGCTTGTTGTAGCTCTTCAAGAATTAATATCCCAGCCCCATCTGCCATAACCATTCCATCCCGATTGAGATCAAACGGTCTGCTCGCTTGTGAGGGATTTTCATTGTTAGTTGACATTACTCTAAGCTTACACCAGGCAGCCATAACCGATTCCCAGACTAAAGACTCTGTTCCTCCGCAAAGAGCTGTGGTCAAATTGCCATGGGCAATTTGTTGGTAAGCCATGCCTATCGCTTCCCCGGATGAAACACAGGCATTGGAAATGGTTGAGTTTGGTCCACCTATGCCAAAAGCAATTGCGATATGATTGGCTATTGAATTGGGCATTCCCCTAATTACGCTAAGAGGGGGGATTTTCTTCCAGCTGTCTGTAAAGAATAACTTGTAACCTGCTTCCAGTTCAGGTTGGCCGCCAATGCTTGTGCCTATAAAGGTACCTGCTGCATTGAGCTCAGCTTGCTCAAGCCCTGCTTTCTCAATGGCATGATGTGCGCAAAATAATGCGTACTGAGCAGCACGAGGATAACGTTTGCTTTTGTTGAATTCGGGGAGATGGTCAAGAGATAAATCTGTAATCTCGCCTGCTATTTGGGTTGAATAGGGGGATGGATCATAAGATTGTATGCGTTTAATTCCGCATTGACCTTGAGATGCAGCAAGCCAAAATTTATCAATTCCCGATCCTATGGATGACGTTATTTCCATACCAGTAATAACAACCCTTTTTTTCATTAATTATCCTTATTTTTGATAAAACAAGCCTTCCTCTATCGCCATTCGCAATACTAATGGTGAGATTTTAATTATGTCAAGCCATATTTATAATATGCGATTTGTAACGAAAGAATAAACAGTTTTATTTTGCAAGTTGATTCACATTAATTGACCAGTAATCACAAGCATTTTGAATATGAAATCCAAGCTGAATATACAGATTTAATGCTTTTTTATTATGGGTTTCAACGTCAAGATCCACCCGGGATTTGCCTTCGCTCAAAATCATATTGATGCAATGAGCAATCAAGGCAGAACCAAATCCTTTTCCTTGTTCTTTAGGCAATATGGCAATATCAGACAAGGTAGCCCTTTTGGTTTGCCAGCGAATATGGGCTTTTCCTATGGGATGATTATTGAGCATGGCTATTACAATTTCATATTCTCTTTCGTTAAGAATTTGTTGGAATCGGTTAACCAAGTCTTGGTTTTTATCAGGAAAACACACTTCATCGAGGCCACATAATATAGGAATATCCTCTAAAGTCGCCATGCGAAAGGACAATGGGCGCATGTAATCGAGTATAGGATTTAAATCATCACGTTCCATGAAATATTCGCTATGCAGGTAGGTAAATCCTTTTTGGGTTAACCAGTTATCATTGAGGCGTGAGGGGCATGAAAAAATCAAGTTAAAGTAGTTTTGAGACTTAATTAAAATTAATGCTTCCTTTATTAATTGTTTAGCAATCCCTTGCCTGCGATATTGGGGACTAACCAGAACAGCAACTTCAACGGCATCATCATAAAAGAAATAAACACTCAAGAACCCAATCAAGGTCCCGTTATGATAATAAAGGAAGCTTGTAGGAAGAGAGCGGTGTTGTTTCAATATATGGATATATAGATTGGGGATGCTGCCATCGCTTTTTTTACACTCTGCTCTTAATGCTTTTAAGTCTTTTAATTGAAGTTCATCTAATTGGTTAACTTGAGTAATCATAATTGTATTAGTAAAAAATTGAAAAATTATTATTTATTAGATTAGCGCGTTTTCTCATGATTTGCTTATTCTTTTTTGATAAGTGATAAAACTATGGATCATGATTAAGAATTATTCTCTTGTTTTTTATTACCCCAAACCTCTTGAACTCGGGCATCCCGGCCACAACGATATCGATAATACTTATAACGTATAGGATTTTTTTTGTAATAATTTTGATGATATTCTTCTGCCGGATAAAAAGAAGTTGATGGGACAATTTCTGTGTAAATTGTGGGGAATTTTTGCTCTAACTCTTTTTTGTATTCCATGGCAATTTTCTTTTGTTGATCATTCAGGTAAAAAATTGCACTGCGATATTGGCGGCCCTGATCACAAAATTGCGCATTTTTGACGGTAGGATCAATATGCATAAAGAAATACTCAACCAGTTTTTTGTAACTTAATTTATTGGGATGAAACTCTACCATTACCGATTCGGCGTAATGGGTATTACCGGCAGAAACTTGTTCATAAGTTGGATTTTTAAGAGTGTCCCCATCAAATCCTGATGTGGTTGACAGGACTCCAGGAAGATGGTCAAAGTCTGCTTCCATGCACCAAAAACATCCACCTGCAAAAATGGCTTTTTCAGTCTTTGCCAGACAAAATGTTGTGTTAATGAGTAAGAGAAAATACAAAAGGATACGCAACATTGTAAGCTTCTTTTATGAATTCCTATAAATTATACAAGATTTTGTATTGGAGTCAGCATAAAATCAGATAAAATTTTAAATCAGGCTTCGGAAAACTTATTGTTTCGCTAACCTAGAGCCTGTACGCTTTTTTTAAATTCAAAAAGCCTTATCAACGCGGTTAAACAGACTAAAAAACAAAAGAGAGTGGCAAGAAAATTAAAGCAGCTGGAAAATAATGCCATAAAAATAAAGAATAGAAATGCTTCGGCACGCTCCATTATCCCTGGGCTGTAATAAAAACTTTTTTGAGTGTTATTGTTGGAAAAAATTCCCACAACCAGAAAGCTTGTAATACAGAGCAAAATACTGCCTAACATTAAAATGGCTAAAGTGGCACGGTGTTGTGGATCAAAAAGATACAAAGCAAGAACAGCAGAAAATTCTACAATTCTATCCATGACGATATCCATTGCTGAACCAAAATCAGAGACTCTGTTTTGAAAGCGGGCCAGCGAACCGTCAAGAGTATCCAGGTATCCAGAAAGCAAGAGAAAGCTAATTGCAATATAAGGTTTGTCTAATAAGACAAAAGGAATAAACAACATGCCAAATATTCCCGATAACCAGGTAATGGACAATGGCGTTATCCTGCCACGTAAAGCAGGTAGTATGGGATCTACCAAGACAAGCTGATAATAATGTCGTAATGATTGTTCAAGCATAATAATTCATCGCGCTTAGGCCAACAATGAGCTTATGGCAGTTATTTGGCTATCTAATGTGAGTTATGGACAAGTATTATATAAGAAGCATTTGATATCCTCAGCCCGAACGATTTAAGATAACGACCTATCTTGTGCATAATTCACTTATTTAAATACTACTAAATTCAATAAATTAAAGAAACTTTTGTTTGCAGTTTTTGAGAGTAGACAAGTTTTTTATGGAAGCTTTTTGGTTTATCCAGGATTTAAAGATCACATTCACTTAGTTAATCAAAAAGAAAACGATAAAAACAAGGCTTAAAACAATAATCAAAGGATTGGGTTTTTGACGAGTAAATAATTTAAGAAGGGTATAAAGTATAATTCCCAAACCTATACCATCGGCAATCGAAGCGGTGAATGGCACCATCATGATGATGATCATGCATGGTGCTGTTTCGGTGATATCCTGTAATTTCATATTAGTAATATGTTTCATCATGCAACACGCTACGTAGAGTAAAGCCGGTCCAACCGCAAAGCTTGGAATCATTTTGGCAAGTGGAAAAAGAAACAGCATCAGAATAAATCCAGTTGCAATGACTAACGCAGTTAGCCCGGTTCTCCCACCGGCTTCAATTCCGGTTGCTGACTCAATATAAGGTGAGGTGCTGGCAGAGCCCATTAGGCCTGCGAGGGAAGATGCGGCTGCATCGGCAGTTAAACTTCGAGTTAGACGTTTATAATAATTTTTTTCGTTTTTAAAAATGGTTGGACTTAGTAAGCCAATTAATGATCCTGTCGCATCAAACACGGTGATCAGAAAAAAGGTAAAAATGGTTTTTAAAGCCACGATACTGGAAAGACCAGAAAAATCAAGCTGCAAAAACGTAGGTTCGAGCGACGGTGGCATAGCAATCAAACCTTGCCAACTGGTCAAGCCCAACATCAAGCTTAAGAAACTGATGCTCAGTATCTCAATGATGATGGCACCTGGAATCTTATGATAATCCAGAGCAAGAATAAGAATAAATCCCAGGAAAAAGAGTCCTGTTTCTGGTCTGATGATAGGCCCTAAGCGCATTAAATTGTGCTGGTCACCAATAATGATTTGATTATTTTCTAAAGCAATTAAGGCGATTAGCAAACTGATACCTATAACAATGGCTATCTGTAAATTATGAGGGATTGCTTCAATCAGGAGGCGTCTTAATTTGGTTAGGATAAGAAACAGGAAAAGCAGGCCGGAAATGAACACCATGGCCAAGGCGTGTTGCCAGTCAACTCCTATCCCTTGTACTACGCTGTAAGAGAAATAAATATTTAAGGCCACACTTGGAGCTACACCTATCGGTGTGTTGGCTATGAAGCCTGTTAATGCGCAGGCGAAAGCGGTTATCAAACAAGTGGCGGTAAATACTGCGCCTTGATCCATTCCTGCATCGTGTAGGACTTTTGGATTGACAAAAACGATATAAACCATGGTAAGGAAGGTCGTTGCTCCGGCAAGTATTTCTGTGCGCAAAGAGGTGTCTTTGAGAAAATAGGATTTTAGAGTGGGCATAAATTAAGGGAAAAACCCTAAAAATGGAAATTCATAACCGCAATTATAATTTCTACTGTAATTAATACAATAATAATTATTTCCAAGTGATGGCTATGGCGATTTTCCAAATAACCATTGAACATGTCGAAAATTTCATTAAGTGTATCCAGACGATGGTTAATAGCATTAACACGTCTTTGTATATGTAAATAACGTTCAAGCATGGAAAAATGCTCTTCTAAAGTGGGGTGTTGCCAAAAATATTTAGGGTGGTATAAGAAATTACTGATCAAATTCAGCTCACTCTTGGCACCTAAAATTTCACCAATAACTTGTTGAATTTGTTTTCTGCTTATAGGCATTTCTCCTTTATGAGATAAGGCCTGAATCAGCGGATTATATTTTTCAATCAATGCGTCAATAATGGTTTCGAAATACTGTAATTTTACCGATTGAGAAAAGCCGTAAGACAAACTGAGTTTTAGTTCATCACTGTCTTCTTCAATGGTCAGGCAATCTACATCATAAAAACCATGCGGTTCTATGGCTGTTTTATCACCAATTTGATAATGAAATTCATCATGCACCAAAAGTGCTACAGGTTTGTCTACAAGCAGTTTAATAATATCCAGGTATTCGTGGATTTGATATCTTTTTACACCCCAAGATACGACAGTTCCATTTTTAAAAATGAACACGGTATGATCTTTGTTTTTATGAGAATTTAATCTTATTACATCTCGTGTTTTTACAGCACTAAATTCCTTAGAGACGTTTTTTAGATGAAGATCAAGACGAGTCAAGTCTATGGTTTTGGCCACACAGAAACTTAAGCATTCCATGATTTTAATAACCTAACAATGAAAAAAGCGTTTGCAGAGCAAATAATTTTAGCAAACGCTGTCTATTAGCTTGCAGTATACATGAAATTCCAGGTTTATTACACACTATCAGCAGTCTCACGGCCTGAGTAGGCTTTTTTCCTATCCGTTGCTCCACTTAGCCATTGAGGACAAACTTCCAGAATTTCTGCGATTTTATCCAGTTGTTCTTTATCAGGAAGAACGTGGCCAAATATCATTGCATTAGCCAAATGGCGTGTGACGCCAAATACTTTTGATACGGCTTTCGTTTTTTCTGTTAAATCCTCGGGGAATCCCAGAGTTGCCAATTCACGATTAAAACGTTGCGAAAATACTTTACTATTCATTTTTCACTCCATGAAAATTATACAGTCAACCCAACATGAATTTACTGAGATGTTGACCCAACATTTGCACTAATCAATCCTTGATGTAGTTAAGAGTGTTATAACTTATTTTTTTTTAATAGCAAAGATATTTTTGCTATTAAAATCAATTATTTTCCATTGATATAATAGCTCCTCTCTCTAATCTATCCCTTTTGTTATATTGCTGCATTGCAAACAGTTCTGGGATGCTTATTTTATTATAGAGATTTGATTTTTAAATGACTCCTCAATCAGTTAACGTACTTTGCTTTGCATGAGATATCAGTTTGTACTTTATCGATCCTGTTGAGAATTCGGAGTGAGCAGAAAACCAGTCATCTCAGGCTCTCGAGATTTGCGAATAACTCATTGAGCAAAGGGGTTTTATCGCTATCGATAAGATAATTTTAAGAAGTCTTTTTTTATCTGATGGGCATTGCATTTTTTATCTATGGTTATTTTCAGGCTGGAATCCAGTAGCAATTACAATCAGTATATGACAATATCCACAAAAAACGCTTTCAATAGTACACTTCCCCTTAAATATTAGTATGTGCTCCGGAAGAGTGTAGGCGTTTGCAATATAACAAATGGATTGGGGTTAATTTATGATTCAGTTAGGCGATTTGTTAAAACCAACTTGGGCTGCGGAGCAGTCTTTAAATAATGCTTGGTCTGTATTGAATGACGAGGAAAAGGAAACCATCAAACGCCGAATGGACAAGATATTTTACAACGAAATTCCTTTTCAACTTGAGCATGACAAGCTTATCTATATTCATTTATTTACCTTGTTTGCTCAATTAGAAACAATTGGACTAAGAGGGCTTATAAAATCACTGGAAAAACTCCGTGGAACGGATTTGTATCAACAAATGCGTCAACAAATTACCGACGAGATTTTCCATGCCACTGTTTTTGCAAAAATTGCGTTTCAGTTGTCCGCTCCTTACGCATTACCACTTGGTCACCAAAAGAGCATCAATCATTTTATTTCTTCTCTTGAAGGTGAAGAGGATCTGGCCACTTCTATCACCTTGGTCAATTTGGTTGGAGAAGGATGGGTAGAAGAATTATGCATTGCAATGAAAGAGAAAAACATCGCAGTAACTATTTTTGAAACAGTTCTTGAAGATGAAAGCCGGCATATGGACGAGTACGATTTATATCGTCAGATAGGGTTGCCAAATAAGGACTATTTAAGGAAAAAATTAGCAATTTTTGAAGATGAGCTGATAAATACCGTATTTGCGCATGAGCAATATTTAACCACCCTTGGTATTCTATTAGGCAAGGAGGGGGCACTGAAACTGCTCAATAATATCAATAATAAACACCATTGGATGCTTAAAAAAATTGGCTTAACGCCTTCAGTCCATTGGCAATTGTTTATGGATACCATGCCTTTATTGATGAAGAATTTATCGCATGATTTTGAAAAAGACAAAGCCGTTGAACCGACCAATATTCGTAAATTACTTTCAGCGATTTGGAATGACCCCGAATTACCAACTGAGTCTGCTATTTTTAATATAAATGTTAGTGCTGTTTGTTTTTTTGAAAAGAAATTTAAACCGGAAACAGTAACTTGCCTCATGCTACAAGCCTTGAGTAAGGCTTGCTTTGATAATCCGCAGACGAGAAATTATATTTTCAATCATAAACTGTACCACTCGCACAATAGTTACGTAGCGCTTGCGGTAAAAATTCCAGGTAGTGATCAATTAGGAGCGATTGAGTTTAAAAATTGCCATGAGATGACTATGACTGAATTAGCGCTTCACATTCAGCATGACATGCGCATCATGAAGTACTGTTATGAAAAAACACAATCATTACAAAAAGAGCATCCCTATTTAATGGAGGTAGTCGATCGCTTGCTAACTCCACGGCATGAGCGAGTGTACCGTGATTTCTTATTTGCCAGACCTGCTATTTCTTTGAGCAATATTGGTCATTGGGGATATCAAGCAGCGGTTTCACCCTTATTTCCAAATGAAACGTTTAAAATAACTCTGACAGAAATCGAAAGAAAACAAGTCTGGAATAAAACAAATAACACATTTGAGGTGCAAGATATTTTGCCTGTAGGCATGAGTGTTGATCACCGAGTTTTTGATGGCAATATCCCGTTCCCGCGTTATATGCAGGAGGCTTTTGATCAAATGTTTCAAGACATGGAGCAATCCAGGAAAAAGCCACTGTCAAAACCCTTTTCAAATTTAGATAACTTTATCAAGTACAGTAATACATTATTGGAAAACGACCTAGAGTTTGGGTTTCTGTATTTATTTTCTTTAATGCATGTATGGAAAAATTATATTTCATATGATGAGTTATCAAAAACAGTGGAAGAAAATTACGAGAGAATCAAACAGGCATTATCGAAAAGCGAACATCAACTTGGCTGATGGTTATGCGATCGTTTTCTTTTTATTACCAACATCTAGAAAATGTAAGCAGAAGTTTTAGTTTTTGTATAAGCCAGTTAACTTCTCCAGCAAAAGAATGGGTTGCGTTGAGTTATTTACTTTTGCGTGTTGCAGACAGTATTGAAGATGCCAAATGGCAAGATCTTCAAACACAAAGTGATTCATTTGCTGCTTTTAAATCATTTTTAGTTCAAACACCAGCAAACGACGAATTCACAAAATGGCTTTCCAGCTTTCCTTCGCAGCTTCCATTAGGGGAGAAACAACTTCTATGTGCCGTCCCTCTTTTGTTGGAAGAAAAAGATAATTTACCTGAATCCATCAAGCAATCTGTGATAAAAACAATTTTGCAAGTAGTGGATGGAATGCATTATTTCCTTAATCATTATCATATGGATGGCAAAATCGTATTTCCTTCATCAGTTACCACTAATCAATACTGTTTTTTTGTTGCAGGATTGGTTGGCAAATTATTGTCGCACATATTTACTGGTTTACTATCTAATTTTAAGTGGACAGCCAGTCTGTTAAATCAAGCCTTTCACTTTGGTTTCTTTTTACAAAAAATCAATCTATTGAAAGATAAAGTGGATGATGAAACAAGTGGGCGTTATTTTATTTCTTCAGAGAATAACTTGCGCGAGAGTTTGGTTATTCATGCACACCATTCACTGGCTTATGTAAAGAGTATCCCAATTATTGAAGGACGCCCGTATCGCTTATTTTGCGCCTGGTCTTTATTTATTGGTTTGGCTTCATTGAAATGGCTTGATAAATATGGTCGCCGACAAAAAATTAAACCCCGAGAAACGTATTATCTAGTTAACCAAATAAATCTGTTAATTGATGATAATCGCGCTTTAGAAAAATTATTTAACAGCTATCTTCCAGGACAGTATGATGAAGGTTCACGTTATGCTTCTGAATCAACGAAAAAAATACCAACTTGGTTTAAGAAAATTTACGATGGTGAGATGGATTCTCTGACATTGTTTGATCTGGATATCGAAGTATGATGAGGGAGATTTAGTGCAAACTGTCGCAAATTTACGGACGGTTTTAAACAAAATTATACCTGCAATTGGCTGAGCAATTGCCTGATCTGGTTTCCCGATCACGCGATTTTCTCTTTATAACCAGTTATTGAGTCAGACAAATTTAACCGCAGTGCACACGGCTTAGTGACTCCCTGCTCATATGGTTATTATTTGTATATACCAACTAATGATAAAAATATTTCGCGCAAAAATAATCACGAGGTACAAAAGGTCAAACGAAATTAAAGAAAGAATATTCTCCTCTACTGACCAATAGTTTTAAATAGTAGGATTAAAAAGTATCTGAGGCTCTCTGTCGTTTTGCCTTTTCTTCTTCTTAAATAGCCCGTTAGCATTTAATTGTTTGCCAACCTTGGATGTGGAATCAATCTCATCAACGAGGGTATCTGTGAGTTTTGATTTGTCAGTCGATCGGCTTCGCAAGTATTCGGCCAAGCCAGTTTGATCACTGGAAATTGCTTTACTTACAGCAATTCTTAGTGCTTTTCGACTGGGTGTAATTTCCAGTGATTCACATAGGTAGCTAACAATTTCGAGTTGTTTAGATTTGACTGCTGAAATCAATGCTTGATCTACCTTGCTCTGATTGAGACCATGCCCTTCATGACGGCACAAATAGTCTAGGATTGGTAATTTTCCTGCAGTGATAGCAAGTTGAAAGGATTGCTCAATAGCATGTTTTCCAGGAGGAGTTTGGTGGTTTGAATGAATGGCGATAAAAATGGCTGTTTGTCCCTTTTTAGCCGCCATCACTAATGTCTGATCAATTAAGCGGGGAGTTGGTTGATTGCTCCCTGTCATCGAGCAGAAATAATTAACCACAGATAATTTGCCTGCCTGAACCGCAATTTTCATTCCTGAATTGATCGCTGGTTGCCTTAGCGTTGGGGTTCCTGGCTCACAGAGGCAGGAGACAATCTCCAAATGTCCCTCGGCCGTTGCTTGTTCTAGAGCATCTTCAATAGCTTGTTTGGTTAATGACTCGGAAGGTAAGGCACAAATCGATTGAACAACCTTTGTATGCCCCAGTTTACTGGCTTTCAGTAAAGCCTGCTCAATAACTATTGCACGTACGGGAGTCTTTTCCAAATTACCAAGAATTTCTACAGCTTCATGTTGCATAGCCAGTGCAGTTTGTTGAAAAGCTTTTTCAAGCGTCGTTTGGGATGGAGAATAATGCTTTGAGTTGGCAAGATACTCAACAATGTCCCAATGCTGTAATTGGATTGCCAATTTAAATAGACGATCGAGCATTGCTTGTTTGGGTGATTCCACTGGCAGCTTACAGAAATACATGACGACCTGTAAATTATCATTGTCTATTGCTTTTTTAAGAATCGTGCCAATTAATTCTGTGGATGGTTTGTAATCATATAATTTCAAGAGTTTTTTTACACTTTCTATTCGCCCATGTTCTGCGAGATAGACCACAAGCTCATCCATTTCATCTTGTCTTAACTCAACGCCAGGAAGACTACAAAGATGATCCAATATTTCCCATTGATAGTTTTTGGCTGCTGCTCTTAGGGCTTTGTTAAGCACAGAAGGTTTCATCTTGTCTTCAAGCAAATTGATTAAGCCTAAATTACCCTTTTTTGCTGCTTTAATGAAAACAGTTTGATTTCCATATTCCCTTTCATGCCAGTCAAGTCTATTGAAAGGGGTTGTTTCCAGATTTTGAATAATTTGTTTTCTGATGAGATCATTATCAATCGCGGCAAGAATTTCGATAAGAGCCCGTTCGTAAGGACTGATTTCTCCTGATGAGGTGATGGGGGGCAAATCCAAGGCGTCGATAAAGGTATCTAAATCAAACAAGTCTCCCTGATGGATAAAGACAACTTCGGCAATTCTTGCTTGAAGGGCATACTTATGCCCAAAGCTAAACTTCATTTGTGGGTTGATTTGCTGGAGTACTGCAAATTTTCTTAAGGCTCCAAGCCAAACATCTTCTATGATGTAGTAGTTATGTTTGCCAAAGAGTAGTCCTGATGTTTGTTCAGCAATGCAAAAATTAAGCTGTTTTAGGATATTTTCACAACGTTCTTCTAAAAGGAGCTCACAATCCGGGTATTTTTTTAACTGTGTTAAAAATTCTTCATCCTCCAGCAGTTGCGGATGATTTACAAGATTATCGAGAATTGCTTCGAATACTGCTTTGGTTGCCGGATGGTTTTTCTTCAATAACACCCTAAACAAAGCCATTAGCTGATAAATGATTTCCTGATCATGAGTATCCAGTCGAACCAGATGATTGATATACCCAATAACATTTTCTTCTGTAATATCGTGAAGCAATCTTGGTTTATGTTGTAGTAAATGAAAAACACTGCTTTGGTTAAGAGTAAGAAGTTGATGGGCAGTAGACTCCGCAATGAGTTCTGCAAGGGTTTTTAAGACATTCGGTGAATATTCTCTGGCAATAATATTGATAATATCGGGCAGTAATTTGAGTGTCTCTGGCTGATTCAGAGTATGCCTTAACAGATCCAGCCAAGCCACTTCGCCATGGTTTGTTGCAGTAGCAATTCCTGCAGTTAAAAAAGCCGGGCCAAAAGTTCGGTGTAATGCGATAAAATTGTCTTTGCTTAAGGAAAATTGCAAAGGGGGTATTTCTGGTGAAACAACAGGAAGATTTTTACCCCGAAAAATGCCGTCAAGAGAGTATTGCTGGAACATTAATTCTCCACAGTTTATCTTTTGGGCTGCTATAACGAGTTCCTGAGCTTCAGGGAAATGGCCGAGCAGGGAGTATAAGCGAGAAACTTCATTATCCTTGGAATGCAAAGTGAATAAATGATATTTAAGAAAATCCTGCAGCAGATTAGTAAGAAGAATTTTTTCAACGCTTACTTTGCGTTCTAGCAACCAGAGTATTAAAGCAGTGAATTTTTCTGTTTCACCAATCCAATTTCTGCATAGCGCAATGATTCCTAAGGGATTTTCCTGGTAGGCTAAATGCTCATTGAAATAGTCTAGCTGAGTCATTACTAATTTACTGTCAGCCTCCATTTTTTGCTGGAGGAGCTCAAACGTTACCCTTTCTTGAATTTCTGCACAGTGCCTGAATAATTCCTTATTTTTATCATAAAAAGAGAGAGCACTTTCTTTGTTGTCTCGTAATAATATTTGGAATAACTCATTAATTTTAGGCATGAGACGAAGTTGCTCTTCATGAGAGTGGGATAACAGGTTTCTTAATGCAATTAAAAAAACAGTGTTTTTTCCATCCTTAACAAACTCTTGTTTATATAACTGGAGATAATCCATAAAAAGACAATGCTGCTCTAATTCTTTAATCGCCTCTGTATTGGATGAACCACTATATTTTAAAAGACGGACATTACCCAGAAGCACACGATGAGTTTGTTTGGCTTGTGATTCCTCTTGTTCAATAAGATCACGTTCGATCGTTTGATCACTGAGATGAAGGGTTGCGCTATCATTGTGTATCCAATTAAACAGTTCACGTATGATCATAATTTAAAACATGAGAATAAATTTAACATTCCATGAATTATAAATAAACAAGAAGAAACATCAAGCTATTATTTGATCGATAAGGACAATTTAATATCTCTTTGATTTTAAATAAAATTTATTGAGTTATGCGTGGTATGAAAATCCCTTTTGTACTATCTGAGATGGACAATTTCCTTAGCATTGTCTTTTGTAAAACAGGTTGAATACAGAATGAATAATAATGGTGACGACAATTATTTATTAATAATGTCTATCACATGATTGGCGTATTCTATTCCCTTAAGATAAGATTGAGAGAGCGTTTCGCTTTTTACAGGAATGCGTTCTAATTGATTAAAATTTGCTTGTTCATAATCTATAGCAAATTTCAGGATTTTGCCTAAATCCCCTTTATAGTTCAGTAGCGCTTCATTGAGTGCTTCACTTAACCGAATTTTTGCTAATAGCGAAGGCATAGGCTCATTTAAAATACCATCCAAAGTAGAAAGTATGCCTACGGTATAAGCTTGATGAGAGTTAGGATAATCCATTGATTTTGCTAAGGACTCACACATTTTGGCGCGAATTAATGTTCGCTCCAACAAATCAGGTGCGACATCATCGAGACTTGCCAAGAGTAACAGGTTTAACCAATTGCGTATTTGCATTAATCCCAATTGAGAAATGGCATCCATTAACGATTCTATTTTTTTGCTCATGTACAAAGAAGCAGAATTTGCCAAACGCAAGATACGATAGCTTAGTTTGGGAATTTGCAGGATAATTTCTTCAATGCGTTGGATTGGCACCTCTTCATTGTTTATTTCTGTTAATAATCTTAAAAGCTGTATTTTATTTTCAGTAATGATTTGTCCTGTTAAGGAATCCGGTTTGTTTAGAAAAAAACCTTGAAAAAAATCAAATCCAAGATTGATACAATTATTGAATTGTTGTTTATCCTCAATTTTTTCTGCCAGTAACTTACCTTTAAAAGATTTCAGCGGTAATAATTGTTCTGCGATTTGCTGCTCATCAAGATGAAGGACATCGATTTTAATGATGTCAGCTAGGTCAACCAGAGGAGCTAATTCATTCCTGAAGACAAAGTCATCGAGGGCAATTTGATACCCCTGCTTCTTTAATTCTATTAAATTGAGCAGCAATGGTTGGTCTATCGCGACCGTTTCAAGAACCTCAATGACGATTCTATTTTTGGGAAGCAGCATTGGGATTTTTTGTACAAGATGATTGTGAGTGAAATTAATGAAAGCTTGTTTATGGCCTATTATGGTATTTACATCAAGATTTGCAAATAACTGCAATAGGACAGATGAGGTAGCTGCTTCACCTGAGGAAGGATTTAGGTTATCTACTTTTGAGCTTTCTGCATCACTATTACGATACAAGAGTTCATAGGCAAAGATTGCGCTGTTCTTATCATAAATCCCCTGACGTGCTAGCAGCGTTTTGACTGGTGGTTCATCCAATTCTACAACCATTTATTTAATCCACTAGAATTATATTATAACACTATTTTATAAAGTTAATAATGCGATGCTTGAGAGTCTTGGAATGCAGAAGTTTGTGAATTGTTATAAAAGGGCATCAGATTTTTGGCGATAGAAGATTGGCCGTCATAAAACGCAGCAACTGTCATCAAAAGAAAGCTGCTGCGCTAAAATTCGAAAAAATCTGTTGTATAAGTTACTCGTGCGTTGCAAAATAATTTAAATTCAGTTCGCGAGCCGCTTTCACATCATCCAGTCTTTTGACAGGTAAAGTGTGGGGCGCGGCTTTCAGTATATCAGGTTGTTTAATAGCTTCTTCGCGAATGGTCTTCATCACGGACACAAAAGCATCCAATTCCTCTTTACTTTCTGTTTCAGGCGGCTCAATTAACAAGCATTCCGGTACCAGTAAAGGGAAATAAGTAGTGGGGGCATGAACCCCATAGTCCAATAACCTTTTTGCAAAATCCATGGCAGTCACGTCATAATTTTTCTTTTCGGAATTTAAAGTAAGAATAAATTCATGCGATGCACGTCTGTCAGGATAGGCTGCTGTATAGCCCACTTTAGTCAATTCTTTAAGTAAATAATTGGCATTAAGTGTTGCGAACTCTGATACGCGCAATAGGCCTTCTTTACCAAGGACAAGCATATAAAAATAAGCTCGCAATAAAATGCCGGCATTACCCATAAAGCACGATAATCTTCCTATGCTTTGTGGATAATCCTGGCGAGTTGCCCAGTGATACCCGGAGTCGGTTTTTTTCACAACAGGTAAGGGCATGTAAGGAATAAGGCGTTTGCCAACAGCAACAGGGCCAGCGCCAGGACCGCCACCCCCGTGAGGTGTAGCAAATGTTTTATGTAAATTAAGATGCATGACATCAAAACCCATATCACCAGGTCTTACTTTACCTAAAATAGCATTGAGATTAGCCCCATCGTAGTATAATAATCCTCCAGCCTGGTGTACAAGACTGGCTATTTCTTTTATCTGACGCATAAATAATCCCAAAGTGGATGGATTAGTTAGCATAATTCCAGCAGTCCTGGGGCCTACTTTTCTTTTTAATTCATCAAGATCGATGTCACCGTCTGGAGCGGTAGCTATTTCTACTACTTTGAAGCCACACATTACCGCAGAGGCAGGGTTTGTTCCATGCGCCGCATCTGGAATGAGAATTTCATCTCGGGCGGTGTCGCCACGAGACTGGTGATAGGCTTTAATCATGGCGACTCCGGCAAATTCTCCCTGTGAACCTGCCATTGGAGTTAGTGAAACACCGGACATCCCCGTAATTTCAGAAATATAATTTTGTAATTTATAAAGAGTTTCCAGAAATCCCTGGCTTTCATTGTCCATGGCTAACGGATGGCGATTTATAAAGCCGGGAAGCGAAGCGGCTTTATGAACACCCCGGGGATTGTATTTCATGGTACATGAGCCCAAAGGATAAAAATTAGTATCTATGGAAAAATTCTTTTGGGAAAGGCAGGTAAAGTGTCTTACCACTTGCAATTCGGAGCAGGCCGGTAATCTTGGGGGCGACTTTCTTTGAAATTCTTCGGGTATTGAATAGTTTTTGCTTACTGCTCTGGGTATTTGGGCTTTTGCCTGGCGGCCAGCTTTAGATAATTCAAAAATCAACATAATTTGCCTTCCGTTTTTTGAATAAGTTCCTTGAGTTCATTCCTGTGTTTTACTGGAGTAAACTCGATAAATTGATACTCAGCAATTTCTGCTAAATAATAAGGGTCTTGTTTAAAAACTGACTCTAAATGGGCCCTATCATTTGTCGCTGCTATAATAATCCCACCGGTTGGAGGTTTCATGGGGCCAGAAGCAACCAATAGCCCTTGTTTGTAGTGGTAATCTAGAAACTCCCTGTGTGCCTGCAGATATTTGTTTACTTCATTGATGGGAACTAAATAGGTTAATTGCACAATAAACATCAGGCACCTCGCTTGGACATTATAGTTTTTAATGTTTTTGCATATTTCGCGATATCCTCTGCAGTGCGCACCTCTGTCGCACAAACTAACAGCGTATTGGCTAGCTGAGGGTAGTGTTGTTCCGGTGCGTAACCTCCAGCAATTCCAGCATCGGCCAGTTGTTGCAATACGGAGTGGACTGGTTGGTTTAGTTTAATCAAGGCTTCATGGAAAAAAGGAGCTTTGAATGCTAGTTCTACCCCCTCGATTTGTGTTAAGGCAGTAATCAATTCATGAGTGTTTTGATGGCATTGAGTTGCCACTTGGCTTAGACCTTCCGGCCCTAAAAGACTCATATAGATAGTTGCTGCTGTTACAAGTAAACCTTGGTTGGTGCATATGTTTGAAGTGGCTTTAGCACGCCGAATATGCTGTTCTCTTGCCTGGAGAGTTAAACTAAAACCGGTTTTTCCATCCTTGTCTACCGTGCGGCCAATTATTCTTCCGGGCATTTGTCTGACATGGGCCATACGGGTGCTCAGAAAACCAAAATAAGGGCCTCCTGATGCCATAGGTGAGCCTAAAGGTTGTCCTT
The DNA here is from genome assembly GCF_026191275.1 of Legionella sp. PATHC039. Taxonomy (NCBI): domain Bacteria; kingdom Pseudomonadati; phylum Pseudomonadota; class Gammaproteobacteria; order Legionellales; family Legionellaceae; genus Legionella; species Legionella sp. PATHC039. The sequence continues at coordinate 2,487,123 of NZ_JAPHOP010000001.1, read as the reverse complement.
CACCGCATACGATGTCTACCCCATGTTCTCCCCATAAGCCGGGTGGTTTTAATAAAGCTAATGAAGTCGGGTTAACACAAGCTACACTGATTGTTTTGTTATGATGTGCCCAGGAAGTCATTTCATCGACTTGTTCGAGGCAACCAAAGAAATTCGGTTGGGCTATGACCAAAGCTGTAATATCTTCTCCGTTGTATTGATTGAGAGAGCCAAGATTAGTGATTCCTTGCTGTTCATCAAAAGGGAGGGTGATGACTTCAATATGCTGATTACGTACTATCGTTTCAATGGTTTCGCGATAAAAAGGATGAACTGTGCCTGCAATCAGTACCCTGTTGGCCTTACTGTGTTTATTAAGGCGGACTGCCATTAGTACTGCTTCAGCTAACGCAGTTGCTCCGTCATACATTGACGCATTAGATACTTCCATGCCGGTCAACTCACAGATCATGGTTTGATATTCATACAATAATTGCAAAGTTCCCTGGCTGGCCTCAGCTTGATAGGGTGTGTAGGCAGTTAAAAATTCACCACGAGATGCAATATCCCACACGGCTGCTGGAATATGATGCTCATAACATCCAGCACCAATAAAACATATACCGTTGCGATTCTTTTGGGCTTGATTCTGGGCTTCTTTCAACATTTCCATTTCGTTAATGCCAGCAGGGATATTTTGAAATCCTACATATTGCAATGAAGCAGGTATTTCATCAAATAAATCCTGAATGTCTTGAGCACCAATTGTCGCTAGCATCTCTTTGGTATCATTGGGCGTGTGTGGAATATAAGGCATAATTAATTTTCCTCAGCTATCTCATTTTGATATTGCTCATCACTCAACAGGCTTTTTATTTCATCAGGATGGCTGGGCTTTAGCTTCACGAGCCAACCTTCATGGTAGGGATCGTGGTTTACCAGGGCAGGGTTTTTACCAACGGCTTCGTTAACCGCTGTTACAACACCACTAATGGGAGCATAAAAATCAGAAGCTGCTTTCACTGACTCCACCACACCTAATTCTTGGCCTGCACTCACTTCATCACCTATTTCGGGTAGTTCTACAAATACCATATCCCCCAATAATTCTTGCGCATGATCTGTAATTCCTACTGTGACCTCTTCCTCATCTTCTCTCAGCCATTCATGGGTTGTTGTGAATTTCAAATCATTCATTTTGTATATCCTTAATATTAATATTACTAAAATTTAAACAGGTTTTCCTTGTTTGATAAAGCGAGGCTTCCCTACTTTTGCCGGGATTAACTTTCCGCGTATGTCAACCAGTACTTGTTCACCTGTTTCCACGGGAACTCGTGCCAAAGCTATAGATTGTTCCAGGGTAGGAGAATAACTGCCGCTTGTGATAATTCCATCAGGGCAGTCTTTAATAATAACCTTTTGGCCATGACGCATAATGCCTTTGTCCAACAAGGTTAAACCGACCATCTTACGTTTAATTCCTTGTTGCTTTTGAGAAACCAAAGCGCCCATTCCGATAAATCCTCTATCTTCCGGCTCCCATTTTACTGTCCAAGCCAAACCAGATTCCAGTGGGGTTGTTGTTTCATCCATATCCTGGCCGTAAAGAAGCATTCCTGCCTCTAATCTCAGGGTATCTCTGGCCCCTAATCCACATGGCGTTACTCCAGCATTCAGGAGATCATTCCAGAGTTGAGTAATAAATTCATTAGGGACAATGATTTCAAGGCCATCTTCCCCCGTATAGCCGGTGCGAGCAAAAAACCAGTGATCCACATCAACGCATTCGAAAGAGGTAAGAGTTGAAACGGCATCTACATGGGCGGGTGCAAGAATACTCAATGTTTTCGCTATGGCATTTGGACCTTGTACAGCGAGCATTGATAATTCACGCCTTTCTTGTAAGCCAACAGCAAATCCTTCACTTTTTGTGCGAATCCAGGCCACATCATTTTGCCTGGTTGCCGAATTAAGTACCACTCGGTAATTATCGGAAGCGCGTTGATATACAATAAGGTCATCTATAATTCCGCCGTGTTCATTACACATACAGCTGTATAAGGCTTTTCCATTATGAGTAATTTGGTCGACATCGTTGGTTAGCAGTTTGCGCAGAAATTGACGACCACCGGCGCCTAAAATATCAACGATGGTCATATGTGAGACATCAAACATGCCAGCATCGTTTCTGACAGCATGATGCTCGTTTAACTGAGATCCATAATGAAGAGGCATATCCCAACCATGGAAATCCACCATTTTGGCACCAGATGCTAAGTGCATAGTGTGAAGAGGAGTTTTAGCAGTCATTGCATTTCCTTTTTTTATCACTTATTGGATGTGATTATACCTGTTGGGATTAATTTTGCGAGGTTTCCAATTTGATTTTTTTGCATGATCCTCTCCCTGGAAATAGCATATAATATAAATTTATGGGAAAGAATATGGTGTGGCCGATAATTTGGAGATGGATCCTAGATTTAGGATGGCTTTGTTTTCTTTTAATTCTTTTTTGGTATTTTTGGAAAAAAAGAAGAGATTTGGTTGAAGCAAAATCCTGGTTAAAAGCGAAGGGGCATGTCACGCGCTGTGAGTGGACAAGAGTAGAGCATAGTGTTTGGCCTAGAATAGAATATATCTATGAAGTTTATGAGAAGGATTTGACAGGGGAATATTTGTTTTTGGATACAACATTTAATACACCCAACAGTAAATATTCCCGAAGTATTGCATATAAAGTGGCAATAGCTTACAGAGATAACTCAGAAATTGACGTCTACTATAATCCCAATCGTCCTGAACAATCTGCTTTAGATGTTACCATACCTAAAAAACTAACTTTTATTTTAATTCTAATCAGCTCATTAATTTTGCTGCATATTGGTATTATTGTTTGGCGTCTCCTTGTTTAGTATTCCCAGGTGTCTCTTCAATTTTACATTGGCATGGCGGGTTGATGGGGGTGGATTGCAGGCTGGTTACGCTGAAACCTCTTACACCTTGTCCGGGAGATGCAACGGTAAACCCTAATATAACTTTTAAATTTTGTTTTTGCTCGTATTGGGGGTTTTTATATACAACCAGTATGGGCATGATAGCTTGCCAGTGTGTCGGATCCAGGGTGATCAGCTTGGGTGGTTCTGTGGCAACAGCATTGACGAAATAGGCATTTTTTTGTACTACTTCAGGCAGTTTTGATTGATTAAGCGCTTTGCTATAGGCTATCCAGCCATCAGCTGAAAAATATTTGGCTATTTCCTTTTGTTGTTGCATGTAATTTTTATAATCAAAAGTGTAAGTGGCAATAATCGCTTCATTAGCCCAAACTGCCAATTGTGCTCTATCTGGCGCTGCATAAGTTAGTTTTGAGGCAATACTTAGAAGTAAACTCAGGGCAATAGTGATTGTTTTGTTCATAATAAATTCTCATCGATTATATCAATACTGCCAGTTTAGTCATTTTTTCATTACAAAAAAATCCCCGGCTAAGATCCCGGGGAGAATTATATATCCGGATTTGGTGCAATCCGGATACTACCCCGCATAAAGAGGGGGAAAGCGGGGTAGAGCACTCGGGGGAGAATGCTCACTATATTAGACACATGAATTGCAAAAAAGTTCAAAATTTAATCAAAATTATTTGTAAATACGGTTGAATGTGTTGGATTGTCTGGTATCGATGATGTTGTATTTATGGTATTTTATATTCACAGGACTTCCGAAAAACCCCAATTTCTTTGTTAAAAAAGTTTTTAATTCAGTCGTTTAGTTTATCTAAACTCCCTCATTAAAAATTTTTTTGCCTTGACCTTGGGGTTTTTCGTAAATCCAGATTCAGGAACGGATAAATATTTTTTAGATTTAAGGATTAGATTAAGGGAAACTTGTAACGTCAATTTTAAGAGAGGGTATAGTGGGCAATAGTCGGTTTTATTTTGCTAATCCTGATAAATTCAGTCGATTTATTAATCGATGGGATTTGCTATTGCTTATATTGACTTTTTCTGTGTTATTTTTCCTGGGTTGGGCCGGTTCACAGATGGCTACCCCGTATCAATTAGGGGATCAAATTCCCATTTCTTTAGAACCTTCTAACCTTCCCTTTTATGCGTTGCGAACAGTTTTACGCATGTTTATCGCATTGATTTTTTCAATTCTGTTTACTTTTATTGTAGGTGCTTTAGCTGCCAAAAATCGCAGGGCTGAGCAAATTGTTATACCGGCGATTGATATTTTACAATCGATTCCTGTTCTGAGTTTTTTATCTATTACTGTCACCGGGTTTATTCATTTATTTCCCAATAGCTTGTTAGGTCCAGAATGCGCCTCAATTTTTGCTATTTTTAGCGCCCAAGTGTGGAATATGACTTTTGGATTTTATCAATCTTTAAAAACAGTTCCTCATGATTTGATTGAAGTCTCTGCCATGTTCAGGTTGTCAGCCTGGCAGCGCTTTTGGAAGGTAGAAGTTCCTTTTTCCATGTCTGGACTGTTATGGAATATGATGGTTTCAATGTCGGCAAGCTGGTTTTTTGTGGTTTTGTCAGAAGCTATCTCGGTGGCGCACCAAAATATCAGATTACCCGGTGTAGGCTCTTATATCGCATTGGCGATAGCCCAGAGGGATTTGCATGCTGTGGGATATGCCATTCTAACCATGGTTATCGTTATTTTTTTGTATGATCAAATACTTTTCAGGCCACTTATTGCCTGGTCTGAAAAATTTAAAATGGAACAGTCTCCCGATGAGTCAGAATATCAATCCTGGTTAATTGACTTGATACGTAGTAGTCGTTTGATGAAGAGAGTGACCGAGTGGCTCGCGGTCTTTACCAATAGTTTTGTAAATGCTCGTTGGCTGAGGATTGGTGAGGTGAAGGCTGTTAAGGAAATTGATTTTAAAAGGCGAAAGCGTTTGGACCGATTGTGGACAGCGTTGGTTGTGATAGCTGTTATTACTGGCGGGTGGTTTTTGTTGAAATTTATTCTCGCTGAATTGAAGGTGAGTGATATATTTCATGTCTTTTTATTGGGCGCAGCAACAGGAGCTCGGGTCATTATATTAATTTTGCTAAGCTCTATGTTATGGATTCCCGTTGGCGTGTGGATAGGATTAAGGCCAAGGCTGGCTCAAAAAATACAACCCATTATTCAATTTGTGGCAGCGTTTCCAGCGAACCTATTTTATCCTTTATTTGTAATTGCCATTGTCAAATTTAATTTGAGCGTGGAAATCTGGGTAACTCCGCTCATGATCCTGGGCACACAGTGGTATATTTTATTTAATGTGATCGCAGGAGCCTCGAGTATACCCCGCGATCTTTATCTGGCAGCTGATAATTTTGGGTTAAAGGGTTGGATATGGTGGAAAAGATTGGCTTTGCCAGGTATTTTTCCTTTTTACATTACCGGAGCTATTACAGCAGCAGGCGGTGCATGGAATGCCAGTATCGTTGCTGAATACGTGAGCTGGGGAAATATTACTCTTAAGGCCACAGGCCTGGGGGAGTATATCCAGGCTAGTACGACAGCCGGAGACTTCCCGCAAATTGCATTAGGAACAGCAATGATGTGCGTCTATGTATTAGCTTTTAACCATCTTATTTGGCGCCCGCTTTATCGATTAGCCGAAGAACGATTTAATTTTAATTGAGACTCCTATGCCGGAAACAATTATTAACATAGAAAATTTAAGCAAATCTTTTAAAAAAGCACCTTCCCAGCACCTTCTTGTACTTGAAGATGTTAATTTCAAATTACAGGAAGGCGAAATAGTTGCTTTGTTAGGTAAATCTGGTTCAGGGAAATCCACTTTACTCAGGATTATTGCTGGTCTTATCGCTCCTTCCAGTGGAACAGTGACTTACCGCGGTAAACCTGTAACCAGGCCGGTAGAAGGCATTGCTATGGTATTTCAGTCGTTTGCTTTAATGCCCTGGCTTACAGTCTTGGAAAATGTGGAGCTTGGTTTGGAAGCACAAGGAATCAGCCGCGAGGAAAGAAGGCACAGGGCTATTGAAGCGATAGATATTATAGGTTTGGATGGTTTCGAATCGGCTTTTCCCAAGGAATTATCTGGTGGGATGCGACAACGGGTTGGTTTTGCTCGCGCTTTGGTTATTAATCCGGATGTGTTGTTAATGGATGAACCCTTTTCCGCACTTGATGTACTTACTGCAGAAAACCTCAAATCAGATTTATTGGAGTTATGGAAAGAAAAGAAAACGAATACCAATGGTATTTTATTAGTAACACACAATATAGAAGAAGCGGCGACTTTGGCTGACAGGATAGTGATTTTTGGTAATGATCCCGGCTATATTCGTGCTGAATTACCAGTGACTCTTCCGCAACCCCGTGACCCGGAAAGCCCGGAATATCTTGCCTTAGTTGATAAGATTTATACTTTAATGACTACTGGACCCAAAGAAAAAGCCAAGCGAGCGCAAAGGGAGCGTCAAATAGGTTTAGGCTATCGCTTACCCGATGTCGAGCCCTCGGAATTATCCGGTCTGATAGAAACTATGAAATCCTTTGAAGAACGTATTGATTTACCTGAGCTGGCAGACGAGCTCATGATGAATATTGATGATCTGTTCCCAATTCTTGAAACTCTGGAGATACTTGGTTTTGCCAAGGTGTCTGCGGGAGATATTCAGTTAAGTGAATTAGGAAAGCAATTTTCAGAAGCTGATTTGCAAGAGCGTAAGCAATTGTTTGCGCAAAGATTATTGGAAAAAGTCCCTCTGGCTCGTTATATAAGACGTGTACTGGATGAGAAAGCGGGGCATCGCGTCTCGGAAGAGCGCTTTTTGAGTAAGCTGGAGGATTATTTAAGCGAGAAAGAAGCAGATCGTGTTTTGAAAACAATGATTGACTGGGGACGATATGCCGAGATTTTTGCTTATGATTTCAATACCGGTATTTTGAGTCTGGAAAACCCGGGCAAGGGGGCTTAGCAAGAAAGCCAGGTCAAAATGACCTGGCCTGTGGTCAATTACCTTGGCGAGGAATATGCGTAAGAGATCAGCCCCCATCTCAACCAAATCCGGCCGTTAGAGAATATTGAAACATGAGGGTACTGACCTGATTAGGAATATCCTTTATAGCTTGAGTTAATTAAGCTGATTTTCTTAACAGGTAATTCAAAATTTCAAATAAACGCTCTTCGCTTCCTGCCATTTGTAAGTCAGTTTTGTATTTGTTATTGACGACAAAGGCTGGTACGGCGTTAATTTGATAATGCGCCATCAAAGACATACCGCTGTTAACGCGCATATCGATTGTTGGCGAATTTTCAAAAGCGCTCTTGGCAATTTCTCTGTCTACGCCATGAGCAACAAAAAAATCAACCATCGATTGTTTCGTTGCCAGTGGATTTTTATCTTCCTGAATTGCTTTAAACAATATGACATTCATTTTATCGGACATAGCCAGGGTTTTTGCTGTGTAATAGGCTTTGGCATACAAATCCCAGTTTGGTTTAAAAACAACTGGAATGCGCTCAAGATGAGCACCTTTACCCATTCTGGTTGCCCAATCATTTAGTGGGGCGTCAATTTTATAACACCATGGACAGCCATAGCTAAAAAATTCGGTAATCAGGGGTGTTTTATCTTTATTAGTAGACAATTGCGCACTGGCAACGGTTTGATAATCTTTACCTTCAATAAATTGAGTTGCCAAAGCAGTCATTGGTATAAGAAATAATAGGGCAATTAATTTTTTAAACATAGTCAATTCCTCAATATAAGCCTTGAATATAATAAGCAACGGCTTCCATATCTTCTGGACTCATTTTACTACTGATATCCTGCATAATTTGATTTAAGTCATTCCTTCGCTTCCCGTCTTTAAATGCTTGCAGTTGCATTATAGTATAAGCTGCATGCTGACCAGAAAGCAGGGGAAAGCCTGCTTGAGCGTTTCCACTTCCTTTAGGACCATGGCAGGCTATACAGGCCGCGATGTGTTTGTTTAAATCACCACCTCTGTAAAGTTGTTCGCCTCTTTTTAAATATTTTTCAGGGGTTGAACCTTCAGCAACGGGCATTTTAGCATAATAGGCTGCCAAGTCATCCATATCCTGCTCATTCAGATTAGCAACTATTGCAGTCATAGTGGGTGCAGAGCGCGACTTACCTTCTTTTATATCTTTCAATTGTTTTACAAAATATTTCTCATGCTGGCCGGCAAGATTTGGCCATTCGGGATTCGTACTAATACCTTGCGGACCATGGCAGGCGGTACAGACTGTTGACTTATTTTGTCCAGCCTCTTGCGGGTTTTCCTGGGCAAAAATTACTGATGAAGAGCACAGGATTAATACGAGTGCTAATTTTTTCATGGATTTCTCATAATAATTTAGTCAATTAATGTTACACTGCCTGGGTCAAAATCCCAAAACTAAAATGATATCTTATGCCAATCAATTTATATTCTAAAGCAGTATTTTTAAAAAGTGCAGCCCGTGTCAATCAATTACCTGAAGATTCCGGATATGAGGTAGCGTTTGCTGGCCGTTCCAACGCTGGAAAATCCAGTGCCTTAAATTGTCTGACTAATAATAAAAATTTGGCAAGAACCAGCAAAACACCAGGCCGCACTCAACTGATCAATCTCTTTTCTCTTGATGAGCATAGGCGCCTTGTTGATTTACCAGGTTATGGTTATGCCAAGGTAGCAATGGAAGTAAAATTGGAATGGCAAAAGAATTTAGCCCACTATCTAGAAGCAAGGCAATGTTTGAGAGGATTAATTTTGTTGATGGATGTACGGCACCCATTGAAAGATTTGGATCAAATATTAGTGAATTGGGCTTTGCACAGAGAGCTCCCAGTGCATATCTTATTGACAAAAGCAGATAAGTTAAGTCGTAGTGAAGTCAAAAATGCCGTACTTAAAGTTCGGCAGTATTATGAGCTGGCAGAGCATTTGGTTTCTGTGCAAGCGTTTTCTTCTGTGAAAAAGGATGGTGTTGAGGAGTTGATTTCTTTGCTAGACCATTGGTATGAATGGAATTAATTTTTTTAGTGTGGACGCTCGGTGGAATATGGTTTATTTTTTTTACTGAATTAGTATCTAATATTCTCTTTCTGTTCATTTTTTGATATAATGCGCAACTTATATCTTATATGATTTCAAGAGGATCACAATGACACTTTTATTCCCAACTCAAGGCCCTATTACTATCCGACAAGGTATTGGAGGTAGTTGCTATCTTTTGTCATCCCTGGATTGTATTTTAAATCTTGGACAGGAAGGTGAGCAATTAATTAAATCACTGTTTACTCAAAGAGATGACGGCCGAGTTATTGTAAGAATCAAACGTCATGAGGCATTAAAAGATAATTTACAAAAGAGTAAAATGACTGGGAAATACACCCATTATGTGGATGAGCTCAACAATGAAGATGTGTTTGAGATTAGCCCTGAAAGATTAAAGGAAATTGATACCCAGTATGGTGGAGTGGAAAGTAATTCTCTGGCAATAAAGATTTTGGAACGCTTAGTTTCCTATTATTATGTGGGAGATTGGAGTAATACTGATCCTCAGGCAAGCATTATTGCTCATGATATACCGGATAGAATTGCCGGTTTTACTTCCACTGCTTTTTTGGGCAAACTCTTTGGTATTCAAGCGGAAGACATTCCATACTCCAGGCTTGACGATATCATCAAATTGAAATTAATGAATCCTGATGAGCCTGTTTATATTAGTATGTCTTACGGAAAAGTCGATAGTTATGGGAAATTTCATGCCCGCCATGCTTTAAGAATAGGCAAAATTATTCCTAAAGGTTCTGAAAGTTATGATTTTGTTTTAATCAATCCGCACAATAATTCTAAAACAGAAACTTATAGCCTAAATGAGCTCGAGAAACGAAACTGCCGATTTTGCCTTTTTAATACCAGTATCCATAGAGCCAGTTTGACAAAAAAATTATTGAAACTTTCCAATGATGAGGGGAGGTATGTTTTTTCTAATTCTGGGCTGCAGAAAAGGTTGATATCTTTGGAGGAAATGAATCTTCTAACCAGCAACAAAATTATTTCTTCTTGCATTAGTTTGCATAAACAAATCCCTTATCTTGAAAAACTTTTCCTTAAACTGTCAGTGGATGAAAAGAAAACATTAACTACTTGCATAGCCAATGCGGATGGTTCTAAAAAAGAATTCCTAAAATTATTTTTAACCCATATCCCTGCAATGGATTTGCTTGAACTGGTTCTTCGTGAAGAAACATCTCAAGAATTATTAGGCGAGGTTTTGACAGAGTTAGCCTTGTCAAGCCCAGTCGAAGAAAACAAATTAAGTCCCAAAGCAGGCATAAATTTTAATAGCGAGGCTTTTCTCTATTTAATAGTGAAGTCTGCAATACAGCAAAAAATCAATCAGCTAGATTACATGCCTGAAAAAGCGAAACAAGAAATTGAATCCGGGTTAATTAACTTTTACTTTGGCGGAGCATCCTCTAATTTAACAAGAGCATCAGGGTTAAGAGCATTGTTTATAGCCAATGTTTTCTCCAAAAAATCAATAGAGACATTATTTCCGCCAAAAGCTCTTTTTGCAAAAGCAATTGCTAACTATCTCACACTAAAGACTTTACCGGATTTATTGATTGAGTACTTAAAAAGCAAAGACACATCCCCAATTGATGAGGAGTTTTTTGATGTTATTCTTGCCAGCGCAACGTTTAAAGATCCGGATGAATTCTTTGAAAATTTGTTCAGATTAAGCCGAATTAATCCAGAAGTGGCAAAAACTTTATTTGTTTTCGCATCTCAAAAAATTAGTGTTCTATTTGGCATATCTTCAGAAGAATACGCAAAAAAAATCGCTTTAAAAGATTCAGGCGAATTCAAATCATGGTTTGAGCCCTTATCCAAGCCACAACCTGTGATAAAAATTCCAGAAATTGATAATGTATTAAGGCAACAACGAGTCGACGATGCTAAAAGAGTGATTTTAGATATTGTTCAACGAATCAATTCTTTTCCATTTAGTTTTGAGGGATTTAAAACCGTAGCACACGTTAATCTCAATGCAGAAGAGTTCAGAGGCCAACTTATTAAGAAAATAGTTTATTCTGACGAATTGCAAAATGCGTTGCAAATACTGGATTTAGCTGATGGACATCCGGAAGTCCAGAAGGCTTTAGAACGTAAGCTCCGAATGATAGACGCCGCAGCTAATCGACGTTCAGATTTTCTCAGGAAGTATGAAACGGATATAGATGAGCATGTCAGGCAAATAAAAAATTTCCCCATCGACTTTAATGATGCGGATACCATAGTAGCTATTGAATCCCAACGCATTTTGTTGAATAAAAAACTTCACACACGGGTTAAGGCTGAAGACCTTTTGGGTGAACAATTAATCGCGAATCCAAAAATAAAAATGGTCTATTATGAGCAGGTTGAAAAGATTAATTTGCGGGCTGAATTATTGCAAAAACAGCTTCTTGATGAGTCACAAAAGGTTATCGATTCTGTTGAGAAAAGAATTAATAATTTTACAATTCGTTTTAATGATATAAGTTCTACTTCCGCAATAGAATGGCAGCGCAATAATTTATTGCAGCAACTTGATAATCTGGTTAAACCTAATCAAGCTTTGTTAGGTGCTGAAAAAGTTCTGGATTGTAATGACTTGCAACCATCCATAGTAAGAGCACTGCAAGCGAAAAAACAAGAAATAAATGAAACAGCTGATCAATTGATCATTAAAATAAATGCTGAAGAAGTAGTAAAAAGCTATGAAAAACAAATCAGGGAATTTCCGATAAGTTTTAACAGATGCCAAACAGTTGAAGAAGTGATTGCCAGAAAACAGGATTTAATTCAATCGGTTCGAAATTTGGTGGGCAACAAACCAGATTTGCTTAAGGCTCAGGAACAGCTTCAACTTTTATCTGGTGAGTATCATAGTGATATCAAAATGGCTCTGAGAGATAAAGTTTGCGAAGTTAACAGGCAAGCTGATGCAGTGAGTAAGCGTATTACTGATCAAATCGCTGCAACAAAAGAAACCTTGAATATTCTTGCCGAAATTAAATTTTCCGACCACTTGAAAACTATTGAAAGTATGGTTAAAACGCTGGAAACCAAAGCGGTTGGCGATGAAAATTATAAACGTGCGGCACCCATAGCGAGAACATTTTACAATAATTTATTAAGGGCCGAAGAGCGCTTCAAAAACTCTCAGCTGCCCAAGAATGTGAAATGCAAGGATTTTCATCAAGATTGCGTCCGTGCCATTAATGCAGTCATACCTGTTTTAGAAGTACATCGTGGTTGGAAACAAGTGTTTGCTGATTTAGCGAGTGCTTTAGTCACTTTATGCACTTTGGGCGGAGCCAATTTATACGCGGGAAGATGGCGATTATTTCCTGTACCCACCGAGTCTGAAACAATTGTCAAAGATTTTTCATTGTCAATGCAACCGCTCGCTGTCAGAGCCTGATGAAATTGATTTGATATTATTTGAACTGGTTGTCAGGCTTCACATAGTTTATTTGTTTGCTATCAGAATAAACTTTGTGAAGCTCGACAGTTCTTTTTACCGCTTCAAAATATTTTTCATGATTTCCTCAACGATCTGAGGGTTAGCAAGAGTTGTTAAATCACCCAGCTCATCAATGTGCGACACTTCTTTACAAGCAATTTTTCTTAGTATTCGGCGCATAATTTTACCTGAACGGGTTTTCGGCAAATCATTTACAAATTGAATGACATCTGGTTTGGCGATAGCACTGATTTCATCTTTGACTCGCTCCATCAATTCATTTTGGAGCTTGGCATCCGGCTTATTTCCCTGCTTCAGAATGACATAGGCAAATATTCCTTGACCCTTTAAGTCATGAGGAATACCTACAACGCCAGCTTCAGCAACCTTAGGATGGCTGACTAATGCTGATTCAATTTCAGCAGTACCCAATCGATGCCCGGAAACATTAAGTACGTCATCAATTCGGCCTGTAATCCAATAATCTCCATCCTCATCTCGTTTGGCCCCATCACCAGTGATGTAATAGCCGTTGGATAAATAAGTGTTACAGTATCTTTGGTGATCTCCTGCAATGGTTCTTGCCATAGAAGGCCATGGGTATTTGATAGCCAAAAAGCCTTCTCCAGCGCCATTAATTTCATGTCCTTGCTCATTTAACAGGAGTGGTACGATCCCCGGAATAGGTTTACGAGCAGAGCCTGGTTTGATCACTTCATCACTGGCTCTGGGACTAATCATAATGGCTCCAGTTTCCGTTTGCCACCATGTATCCACTATCGGGCATTTCCCTTGTCCAACTTTTTGGTGATACCAATTCCATGCTTCCGGGTTAATTGGCTCACCCACTGAACCCAGTAAACGAAGAGAACTTCTTGAGCTTGAGTTTAGCCATTGATCGCCAGCTCTCATCAGGGAGCGGATGGCCGTGGGAGCTGTGTAGAACACATTCACTTGGTGCTTATCAATGATGCGCCAATTTCTTGCTGAGTCAGGCCACGTAGGTATTCCTTCAAACATCAATGTGGTAGTGCCATTGCAGAGGGGTCCATAGACGACATAACTATGCCCTGTAATCCAACCGACATCAGCAGTACACCAAAATACTTCATTATCCTGACAAGCAAATATCAGTTGATGTGTATAAGCAGCCTGTACTAAATAGCCACCTGTGGTATGTACCACCCCTTTCGGCTGCCCCGTGCTTCCTGAAGTATAGAGAATAAACAGTGGATCTTCGGCGTTCATTGGTTCCGGCATGCATTGATCCGATACGGTTTGTTTTAGCTCATGCCACCAATGTTCTTTGTTCTTATTTAGTGCTGTTGGGTCATTTGAATTTTTAACAACCAGCTTAGTGATATTTAAGTCCACGCTGGCTTCATCAGCCTGTTTCTTTAAAGGGATAGTTTTTCCACCGCGTTGAAACGCATCCGCAGTGATTAAACATTTACAGGAAGAGGCTATTAATCGTTGCTGCAATGCATGGGCCGAAAACCCGGCAAACACAACGGTATGGATAGCTCCTATACGAGCACAAGCCAGCATGGCAATGGCCGCTTCAGGAATCATGGGCAAATAAATGCCTACCTTATCCCCTTTGCGAACATTTAGGCTTTTTAACATATTACTCATTTTGCATACTTCGGAATAAAGCTGCGCAAAAGTCAGGGTTTTATTTTGGTTTTCATCATCACCTTCCCAAATGATGGCCGTTTGATTCGCTTTATGGGGTAAATGCCTATCCAGACAATTAGCGCTAACATTGAGCAAGCCGCCTTGAAACCATTTCACATCGCCTTTGTGTAATCCTCCCTGCAGGGTAATACTCCAAGGTTGTATCCAGTCAATGGTTTGCGCGGCAATTTCAGACCAAAATTCAGATAAAGATTCTTCTGTAGGTGTTAAATGAGGGTGCCTTAGATGAATGGGAAGCATGCTACACCTCTTGTGTTTTGCCAATGTGTTTAATAATGGCTGAAAAATCGATATCACCAAGTCCCTGATCGACAAATTGTTGATAAATTTCAGTTGTTTTGGCGCCAAGGGGTGTTTCAATGTGTACTGATTTCGCAGTATTTTGACTCAATAACAAATCCTTCAACATCATGTTTGCTGCAAACCCTGGCTTATAATCATTATTTGCAGGAACATTTTCCAATATTCCTGGTACAGGGACGTATTTGCTCATAGCCCAACATTGACCCGATGAATTGTTTACCACCTCAAATAGTTTTCCATCAGACAGCCCTAGTTCTTTCGCCAGAATGAACGCTTCTGATATGGCGATCATCGTGGTACCCAATATCATGTTATTGCAAATTTTGGCCGCTTGCCCACTGCCTGCACCGCCTGTATGGATGATTTTTTTCCCCATGGCAGAGAGAATGGGATGCGCTGCATTATAAGCCTCCGCCTCACCACCGACCATGAATGTTAACGTGGCTGCAGCGGCCCCCGCTACGCCGCCAGAGACGGGAGCATCGACGACTAGAAGATGATTTTCTTTCGCTATTTGATGGGTTTCTCGAGAGCTTTTTACATCAATTGTAGAGCAATCGATGTACAATGAGCCAGCATTTAACTGACTGAATATACCATCTACACCAAGGCATACATGTAAAACTTGCTGTCCGGTTTGTAACATAGTAACAATGACATCTTTGCCTTTTGCCAATTCCTGCAAGTTATGAGCAATAGCTCCTCCTTGTTCAGCAAAATGTTCAAGTGCTGATTGTTGCAAATCATAGCCCATGACACTATGACCGGCTTTCAAAAGATTAATGGCCATTGGAAAACCCATATGACCTAATCCCACAAATCCAATATTAGCCATATATTTCTCCGTAATAAGCATGATTAATCATGAGTGGGCATGGCAAAGCTGTTATCCTTTAATTCGGTTATTGGCCATTTGCTAGTGACTGTTTTGCGTCGAGTATAGAAATGTATACTTTCTTCTCCGTGCATGTTGGTATCTCCAAACACAGAGCGCTTCCAGCCTCCGAAAGGATGGTTGGCAATGGGAACGGGTATTGGAATATTAATGCCGACCAGGCCTGCTTGAACTCGCTGGCTATACTCACGTGCTGTAAAGCCATCCCGAGTGAAAATAGCAGTGCCATTTCCGTATTGATGTTTATTGACTAAAGCAAGAGCCTCTTCAAAATGGTTGACCCGCACGATAACCAGCACAGGTCCAAAAATTTCATTTTGATAGACAGACATTTCTTCGGTTACTTCATCAAACAAGCAGGGTCCCAGGTAAAAACCTTGTGGGTATTGAGGATGTTGAAAGGTTCTGCCATCGATAATCAAGCGGGCACCTTCATTAACCCCTTTTTCAATAGCGGCCAAAACTCTTTGTCGATGAGCCTGGCTGACAAGAGGACCCATATTAGTGCCTTCAACATCTCCGGCGTCTACGCGAATGGCTCGAATGAGGGGGGAAATTTTATTGATCAAGGCATCAGCGGTATGTTGACCAACCGTTACAACGACAGATAAAGCCATGCACCGTTCTCCTGCCGAACCATAGGCTGCTCCGACGATAGCATTAGCTGCCTGGTCTAAATCGGCATCAGGCATAACCACGCAGTGATTTTTAGCTCCGCCAAAAGTATGTGCCCGCTTTCCATAGGCTGCTGCAGTGGTATAGATGTATTCGGCAACAGGAGTGGAGGCGACCGCAGTAAAGGCAGCTACATCCGGATGAGCCAATAAATGCTCGACAGTCGTTTTATTACCCTGGATACAATTGGCAACGCCCGGAGGTAACCCAGCATCACTTAACAGTTCCAATAAACGGACAGGCGCAGAGGGATCTTGCTCGGAGGGTTTAAGAATAAAGGTATTTCCACAAGCAATAGCAGGAATCATCATCCAAATGGGTACCATGACAGGAAAGTTAAATGGAGATACTCCGGCACATACCCCCAAGGGTTGTCGAAAAGTATGGCAATCAATATGGCTGGCCACTTCAGCAGAAAAATCTCCCTTTAGTTCGTTGACGAGCCCGCAGTGCAGCTCCACTACCTCAATGCCTCTGGCTACCGATCCTTTCGCATCATCCAGCGTTTTGCCGTGCTCACGAGTGACTATTCGTGCCAGATCCATTTGGTATTTTTCCAGCAACTCTCTAAATCGGAATAAAACTCGCGCTCTTTTTATAGCAGGGGTTTGCGACCATTCATTTCCTGCCGCTTTCGCAATAGCCACAGCTCTGTCACAGGTTGCCTTTGACGCAAAATGGACTTGGCCAATAATTTCACCCAGAGCAGGATTATAAATGGCTTGAGCTTCAGTATCCGTTTCATTAATAAGTTGTCCACCAATATAGTGAGGCACATTGTATCCCATTTTTAAACTCCTTGTATTGAAAGGCGGTAGCTAGATAATAGTTATAGAAAGAGTACTGACATTAAATTTTTGTCATTTATTTCTAGCCAATGATTGCCGTTACTTAATGATTAATCACTCAGTGTTTTAAGCGTTACCTGATATCGTCGATCTGATAGGCTATCTTGTGAACCTAGTGTTTCAACGACTTCAAAATGAGTTGGATTACCTGCTTTTTTTAAAGCATTTTGAATGGCATCATCAATCCCGGATTCTGAAAAACCTGTAAAATCCTCTATACTTTTCATAGCTATCCTTTTACTATTCCTCCAAAAAAACTAGTTTAGCATGAAGTAATGCTATTAAGGCAATTAACTTCCTGATATCTTAGGGTGAATATATAATTCAATTGTTAATTCAAAAGATTGTCACTTTGAATTATTTATACAATAATGAGGAAATTAAGGCAGTAAGGGAATTAAGCTATGGGAAAAGGTATAATTTTACGTGTTTTGGAAAATACAATATTATCTCCTCAGGTATTTGATACACTAGAGCGACTTCTACCTGGTTACAAATTAGAGTATTTCAAAGAGCAGCCAGATTATCGTAAAAGCATCGCTCGCCGGATAGATAGCATTCATGGTGCCTTTTCATTTATCTTAAAAGCTTACCCCCTCGATCCAAAACATACTTCGCTGACGGTTGCAACCTTAAGTACTTATGCCGCAGAATGCAAGGCTTCATGTGACCTGGAAAAACTGACATTAGAAGAGTTGCATCTTGAGCTCGAACGATTTACGGCCAAATTGGTTGAGGCTATTGCAATCGCGTGGAAATGGCCTAAAGGTAAGGCAGTCAAAGAGGCGATAGCCAGCCTTAATGAAGCAGAGCAGTATGTCTTAATGAGTCGGGGTCGTAGCGATATCGCTACCATAATGCCGATTGAAATGGGCAGTGAGACAAAGTATGTTTTGCAATATGATGAATCCCTTTCTCCCGTTTATGAACAATGGTTAACTGAATTAAAACAATTAAAAGAATATAATTTTCCTAAAACACCTGCCTGGTTTAAAAATCTGCCGCCCTATCAACAAGCTTATTATTGTAATCTGAATTTAAGTTCTGTTGATCCTAAAAAAGCGCTGCAGCACTTTAATACATTTTTTGGCAATTGGGGAGATATTGCAAAAAGGTCACTGAATTTGACCACGGAATTAAATCAAATACATACCAACTCACCGCCTTATCCTTCCTGGTTCAATGAATTAAGCCTTGCTCAGCAAGCCATGATTCGCGTCTTGTCTGCTACTCCGCATGAGATTAAATCCAGCTTAAAAGAGTTTAAAAAATTTATGGTTGAGCAGGCCAGGAATGATCAATACGCATCGACTTTGAGCCTAGTGCCTAAGCTTCCACAGTGGTATTGGGTTTTATCCGAGAAACAACAATACTTTTTGGAATATGCTCTCAAAAATGCAGAAAAGGTTGAGGATGTCGTATCTTATTTATCAAGCCGGCACCGAACTTTGCCTGCTCCAGCCAATTATGGTGCGCACAGTTTATATTTAATCGATGATGAGGGTAAAGAAACTTTATTTTATGACAAGAGGTATCGCTCAAGCCATGTTGCCAGTCGTGATTCGTTAAAATTTCCTGAGGATGTCCAGCAGCGTCATGTCGACTCCAACCTGGTTAAGGTGATGGAATTTGCCAAACCTCAACAACCTTTGTTATTGCAAACATTAATTAGCCCTATTCATGCAGTAGATTATATTCCAACAGTGGTTACAGACTTTTTACCGGAATTACCTCCGGATCTGGAGTTGTATAAAATTGCCCGAGAAGCGGTCACCCGGAGCAAACGCAGGCATGAAATATTCCAGCATAATCATCCTTTTAATATTGCCAAGCGTTATTATTATACTCAGGCAACGGATACAGACAGCGAGTTTTTATTAAAAGCTGCGCAGAAATATGTGTCTTCCAAGCCTGGATTGCAAGCGCTAATCGATGATTATAAGGCCGTTTTAGAGTCGCCTTTAGGCTCTGCAACATTTTGGGATTACGATGGCAGGGAATTATTTCTTAGCTCTTTGGAAGAATTGATTATTCTAAACATGGGCGGCTATAGCTATGGCTCCTGTGTCAGTGGTAAAGACAGAAAAGCAGTAGAGTTATTGCATACTGATGCGATGATTGTGTATAAAGCAAAATATGGAAATTGGCCTAAATTTGGAATTCCCAAAGAAAAACAAGAACGAGTCAATTTCATTAATATTGTCGTAGATCTTTATATCTCCAGACATCAACATGAGCTTGCAGGGCAAAATGCGCCAGGTTCAGAGGGAATCAAAACGCCTGATTGGTACTGGCCAAACGATATCGCTGAGGCCATTAACGAGCGCTTGGGCACTGAGAAAGCATTAGCCTATGATGACCGATTAGCTACTGATAATGAAGTGAAGAATATTAGCAAGGATTTGCGTTCCTTTTTTCTACCAGAAAACGAATTGCATTGCTTGTTAATTGCCAAACAGCTGGGCGAAAAAATGTGTACAATGCTTTATGATGTGCTAAGCGCTCTAATCAATGAGGAGCGCAGATTTCAAAAATCGAGCAAAGATTCCTGGAAATTACGTTGGTTCTCTGATAAAGATGTGAGCTTAACACCTACTGGAATACTCAATATTCGTGAAGTTATGCATGATGAAAACTCGGGCAATGATAATGTTCTTCGTATTGGAAAAATATTTGCAGCCGTTTTAAATCGGCCAGAAAGCGACTCATCAAGAACTACAGCAACCAATTCAGTTTATGATCGTATTAGGAAATTATTACAGCCCCTGTCATCAGAAACCACTTTACAAACACTGGCAGAAGAAGCGATTTTAGAGTGGTCTTCTTTGTTTGAGAGTTCCAAAAGAGAAAACAGTGGATTGGTTTATATGTAATGTTTAAAAAAATGAGTTGGGAAACGTTCCATATCAAGGGGTGAAATGCGAAAAGGAGACCCGTATGCCTGACAGTAATACGGGTCGACTTGGTTTTTGAAATTTAAAGCAAATGTTCCAAACCATAAACCAGATTAGTTAAATTCAATACTTTTTGACAGGCCAGCACAATTCCCGGCATAAAACAGCGGCGATCTATACTGTTATGTGCAATGGAGAGTGTCTCGCCTATATTGCCAAAGAGGACTTCTTGCCGAGCAAGTAATCCAGGCAGTCTAAGGGAATGAATATTAATATCATGATGAGAGCCGCCTCGGGCCCCAGCGGTTAATTCTTTTAATGGAAGTTTGTTTTTGGGTTTTTTGCGCGCCGCAGCTATCATTTCTGCAGTTTTTAAAGCAGTCCCTGATGGTGCATCCAATTTTTGTTGATGATGGCCTTCAATGATTTCAACCTCTGAAAAATATTCAGAAGCTTTCGTGGCGAGCATCATCATTAAAATGGCGCCGAGAGAAAAATTAGGTGCAATAATTCCACCTATTTGTTTTATTTCACACAGCTTGGTGAGCTCATCGATTTGTGTTTCAACCAACCCCGATGTTCCAATAATCGGTCGAGCGCCGTGATTAATAATGGTTAAAGAGTTTTCATAGACACAGTCTGCTCTTGTTAAATCAACAACTATTTGTGCTTTGGTGTCCAGTATACTTCGCCCAAGATTATCCTGTCTGCTTAGTTTGGCTACTACTTCAAACTGTTCATGGTTTTCCAATGTTTCACAGGCTAGTATCCCCATTTTTCCATTGGCACCATTAACAATGACACGTGTTCGCATTTATCACTCCGAATTATTTACATGATTTACGAAAAATCCCAATCTCTTTATAAAAAAATTTTTTGCCTCGATTTGGCATTTTTCATAAGTCCTGATTTATTATATGTTGAATAAAAACAGGATTGGGATACTTATTGTTTGGATTGAGACGCCGGGGTAAGTGGGTTAACTGCTCGCCATGCCCAGATTGAAGCAAAAGGCCATCCAATTAGTGTCGCTTGCATAATCAATGCAACGACAGCTCCGCCTGGATTGTCTTTAATCAATAAAACCAACCACGGTATGAATATAGCAAGAATTGAAAGTAATATCCTCATTTTGTAATCACCATTAATACATTATTGAGCGATAAGGTTCCTTTATTTAGCAATCTATCAAGCATCCTCTGCGCTATTCTATCTGACTTAAGTTAATTATAGACATATCATAATGTATTTTGCTAATTGGATACAAATCAAAAGGCATTCGGCTTAATGGAAATAATAAAGAAGGCTTGCAAACAACCAATAAACATTGTACATTGTGCGCTCATTCCTCGAGTAACTAATAGCATAATTTACAGCATCTGACTTCAAGATATGACTATCATACATTCAAGGTCAACAGACTTTTGCAAATCAAATGATTTTGATAATTTTCATGCCAATAGACTAAACACAATAAGGGTACCAGAATGAGAAAGCAGGCGCTGCACCCACGAACCGCTGTCATCAATAAAGCACAAAAAAATCAATCCAAGCGCGCGCGATCTGGCGCATTATTATGGCTTGCAGCTAATTTCCCTGAGGCATTCGATAATTCTTTGCGTATTCGGCCATTAAAGATTGGTATTATGTCTGATATATTGCAGCATGCAGAAAAAGCAGAGCAAGTTGGAATTTCTAAAAGTAAATTAAGGGAAGCTGTTGTTCTTTTTACCCGTCGTCTTGATTATCTGGCTTGCCTGAAAGCTCGTGAAGTCCGTATCGATTTGCACGGAAATCCAGTAGCGGAGGTTACTGAGGAAGAAGCGGAGCATGCTTCCATGAAAATTAAAAAACGCGTGGAAAAGAGTGTTAAAAATGCTCGCAAACAAGTGAATGCAAAAGCGGCTAATCATTCGCATGTAAATAATCAGCCAAGTACAGTTTCCAGCGTTAAGCCAATGAATTCGTTTGACTCTCATCCCGAGCCTCTTTTGCCAATATATCCTCTCAGAAGCTCTACCTATGCCTCGCAAAATGTGGCAATGCAATCCGCCAAGTCACCATCCGTAGTAGTCAAACATAAAGTACCAAAGCAATATGATCCGGATGCTGTGGCCCGTTTAAAAGAAAAATTAGGATTGTCCCGAAAAGCAGAAGATAAAAAGGAAACAACAGAGTAAATGCGAATAGCGACATTATTTTCAGCACTACTGTTTATATCTCCACTATGGGCTGCGCCAAAACTCTTTCCATCCCAACCGGCCTTGAATGGAGTATATGACATTAAGGGCACTGAATTATGCAGTACAGCAAAGCATACTCTAGCCTACTTAAATAAAGGCAAAAATTATGATCCCCAAGTGATTCACGATGGAAAAGTCATTAAGATTTCTTTAGACAGAGTGAAAAAAACCTTGGAATTTATTTGTCAAAACCAAAAAAAATTAAATAACCCGGATTTTGTAAAACAACATTTCGAATTTATTCGATGGTATCCTGACTTAAGTCAAGCCAAACAATTATCTGCTAATAAACCATTATTACAAAATATACCCAAAGATAAGATATTGATGACTAAATATTTTGTGCATTTGGCTGGCGCCAGTACCAAACCAATCTCCGCGAAACCCTATCCTCTGTATGCCTTGCCCGAAGACGAGCAGAATTTGACTCTGGATGAAGCAAATGCCAAACCAGGACTAATCCGTTTCAGATATGGTAAGCAAGCGATATTATCCGGTGCTCTTAAAAATCAACCGGTTAGCGAGTTGGCTTATTTAAGTCGAGATGATTTGGAGGCGGCTTTACTGCAAGGTACCGTTGTCGCGGATTTTGGACCGACTGCTGGCAAGAAAATATTTAATGTCCACCGTAGTAATAATATTGCTTATGATCGAACTAAAACTCCCTATCAGCAGGAGCGATTTTGGTATTTCAAGGAAGTCGATGGAATTAAAGGTTATGGTAAGGACGCTGAATACAAAATTACGGTTAACCCCAAGGTGACCTTTGCAGCTGATTTGGCTGAGTTTGGTTTAGGGAAATTACTAATGATTCAGTATCAAGACAAATCAGGACGTACAATGACTAAAATGGGCATCCTGGCTGATACTGGGGGAGCTTTTAATAATAATTTATATCAAATTGATTATTTGGCAGGAAGCTTTGCAGGAAAGGACGCTTTGTACAGGGCCACTCGAGATTTACCCGATTATGTCGATGCTTACTTTATGATTTTAAAACAACCTTAGGCATTTAGCATGAATATTTTTGCCATTCCTGTTTACACACTATTCACGGGGTAAGTCCAGAGTGTAGAATCATTTTTTACCAATATAGCCTATTGAGTCTTACAATTTCGTAAATTCGATTTCACCTTCTTTTCCTTCTCCCTTGCGTGGCGAATGGCCATCAGGATCTCTTATGGTATGGAGTTCCTCTTTAAAGCTTATCGATTTTTCTATATTCTTTATTGATTGTTCCATTTGTTTTTGGCGATAAATATAAATCAAACTGCCGCCGGTTTTTATTGCTTCGGTGATGCTTGCTGTAATGATTGTAATGAACTGCATGAATTTTCTTAGGAAATGAGTGCCTTTATCAGCTGAACTTAATTTTTCAATAAAGACAGAGTCATTAGGTAATGATTTAACTTTTATAGCACGTTGCTCTATAGGAATATCTCTATTTTGTAATTCTCTATTGATGTTCTCAATATACTCTTTGACATCCTGATTTTTGGGGGGAAGTTTTGCACTGAATAGGCGAAGCCTGTCGTAGGCTTCAAAAACTATCAAATGATCAGGCAAATGTTTTTTTTCAAATTCTTTCAATCCTTGCAGCAATTCTTTTGGACAGTCATCGGCATACAGAAAGCGATTTTTATTTTTTTTGTAATATTCTCTGGCAATTTGTTCATATTCCTGGGCAATGGGTGCTTTAAGCGTTGTATAGACAAGGTGATTACGTAATGACACTTCGAACTGCATGTCCAATAAGACATTTCTGGTTTGATTGGGGTTTTTATCTTCAAGCAACACCATCTGTTGCATAAGAAAAGCTAATTTATCGTTCTTAATCTCAATTTCAAATGCTATTTCATGATTCGAGGGATCTTCGGATAGCTTTTTCTTTAATGTTTGCAGATCGCTTTCGGTTTGTCTTATTAGAATATTGACATAAGTGGTATCGTCCAGAATAGATAACTTTTTACTAAAAGGCATGTCTAATTCCAAGGCAGCAGATAAGAATAATTGGTTGACTGCAGCCATGGCTGGATTAATTAATGTGCCTGGTTTTAAATTCAGGTAGTCTTCTTCTTGAGATAATTTCATAAGTAAATCCCTATATGC
The DNA here is from genome assembly GCF_026191275.1 of Legionella sp. PATHC039. Classification (NCBI taxonomy): domain Bacteria; kingdom Pseudomonadati; phylum Pseudomonadota; class Gammaproteobacteria; order Legionellales; family Legionellaceae; genus Legionella; species Legionella sp. PATHC039. Next base: position 2,462,965 of record NZ_JAPHOP010000001.1, on the reverse strand, counting down.
ATTTTCTTTTATCTTGGGGAAGTCATAAGTAACCAAAGTATTGACCATACCAGCTACCTCAGCGGCCTGAGCCCCTGCCCGTTGAATTTGTTCTAACAAATCAAGAATAACCTTGATCGTGGTAAGATTAAAACCATACTTCTCCTCTAATGCTTCTTTCAATCTGCCAATTTCAGCGCTCATAAATTCTTCATTCGCCAATTGTTCTCGAGTCAATGAACGAATAACCTTAGGTTGTTGGCCAAACACATTTTTGTATCTGGAACTTAAATAGCTTCTTGCTTTCTCTAACTGGGGAGAAGCAAGGTGCGCGTATTTTACACCCAGTTTTGCCGCTTTTTTTCCTACTGATTCAGTCCGATCGATTTGTACTTCACGAATTCCAGCTTCAAAAAATGCTTTTTCAATACGATGGTCTCTTGGTGTCTTTCTTTTTAACAATTCTTTATGAGCTCTATTAAGAATAAACTGAAGATCAGCCCAATCCTCTTTGTTGTAATTGATGGATTGAACTTTATTACTGAAACTCAATGCGGCACGAACTACTGGGCCATAATGCTGTTTTAACTCGGGTGAAAATCGTTCCACTGCCATTTTTAATTCATGAGCATGGTTTGCAATTTCTACCAACGCTTTTGTTTGCGATACAAGGCTGTCGCTCTTTTTCATTTGCTCGAATTGTTTTAAAGCGGTTTCCAGGTGATATAATCCGTTTTCGACTTCTTTAATTTGCCTTACCATGAGTGGATCGTTGTCATTTATCACATGCAACGGCTTGTCTTGAGGTTTGATTAAATATTTTTGCACTCGAGTGGAGAAATTATCTCCGGTAAGAGCCGAAAATTGCTCTCGTATCATACCCACAGTGGATGACAATTTTAATTCTTGAATGTAAGCTAAATTACCACGAACGGTGTTAAGAGATGAGACCGATGTTGGTTTTAATTCTCCAGGGCCTACAGCAGGTTTCTTGCCTTCGATTTCTAAAAATGTTCTGCGCAGTTGGAGCATATTGATTTCTTTTGATACATCAGATTTTAGCTCGAAAGATTTGCCTATAACGTGATCTATGGCTTTATCAATGACCGCAATTTTTAATTCACAGGATTTTTTGTGTTCGTTTAAATTGTTTTCAACAGCAGGCTGCAATTTTATCAATTGAGAGACTGTAACCTTGATTTTATTGATCTCTTCTGGTGGGGACGTTTCAAGTTGATTTAAAACAGCAACAAAATCATTGCTTAATTCCAAATTACTATTTGCCATTACGGATTGAATTTTTACAAAAGCAAGGCGCAATTGAACGAGCTCATTTGGCTTTATGTTGGAGAGTGGTTGACCTGCATAGTTTTTAAGTATCCCGAAAAAAGTGTTAACCGCTTTTTTTTGCTCTTCTATTTGGATCAATGCAAAGTAGTGTTCCGTTTTTTTAGCCATTAAGCGCTCCATACGCTTGTCGCCCATATAGAATGAAAGAGGAATTTTTTGCAATTTAAAATCAGGCTTGGTTTCAATAATTTCATTGAGTTTGTCGTTAATTTGGTCTAATTCCAGGGCTATAGGTGCTGACAAAAGGCCTGGGGTTAAGTAGTGACGTGTCTCAATTTCATCAAGCATCATCATCAAATTGGGATAACCTTCTTTTAACCATTTCTGGTATTGTCGAATGGTGACTTCTTGCAGGTTGTTTCCTTCGCGTTGAATTTTTTTATTTAATTCAAGAAGACCGGAGATGGCGCTGAATCCTTTAAAAATACTCAACAAGTAAGCATTTTCTTCAAAGAACAATTCAAATACTGCGCCTATGGCTTCAATTTTTTTGCTGTTGATTCTTAACTCATCAACTGATTTCTCAGTGTTTTGATCCAATGAGCTTGACATATTGTTCAGTAGCCTTGGAATTTCTGAAAATAATTTAACTAGTGAAGCGGTTTGTGTTATTTCATCCGTTTTAGGTTGAACTGTATTAATTCCCTGACCTAAAATGCTTCCTAGTTTTTGCGCTACATTAAGTTCACTGAATTGACTTGCCCATCCATACTCTTTAACCAGCTTGTTTGCTTCGATGATCACCGGCGCTATTAAATCGTGATTCTCACGAATTAAATTGTGAAAGTCTGAGAAATCCTCAGTAAACAACGTAAATGATTTGTATACTTGCGATAATGCCGCTACGCCTTGATGTGCTGCAGCAATCTTACCCAATGGAGTGCTGGTGTCTATGCCATGCCAGGTCCTAAGAGCACACTCTGCATGATACATACTGTTGATGATTTTTTTTATTGCCGCTGTTTGAGGCGGGTCTTGATCAAGATGAACAAATGGAACGCCATGTTCCTGTGGGTTTAGACTGTCGGTTATGGTGGGAGATAAGGTGGATTTAAACTTGCTTAATAACAATGTCCGAGCAGTACTGATTTTGTCAGCATAATCCAATAATTCAGTCGTTTTTTCTTTTGGTTTTTTTGCAGTTCTCTTTACAGTTTCTTCAGGTAATGTTCCTATTGTATCCGGAGATGCTACGGATGGGCTTTTAGGTCTTAGCTGGCCTTCCATTTTTAATTGTTGCAAGGCGGACAAATCATTAGCTGTATAATTGGTGTCTGAGAAGGATAAGCCTAATGTCATAATTTGTTGTAATAGTGGGGCTAGCGCTTTTTGACCCTCAGGGGAAAGTTCTTTAACACTTGATTTGAGTTTGGAGGCTGCAGAAGCGATTGCGATAAAATAACGCAATCGAATCATAATCCCATAGCTCAAATCGATTTTTTCAAAATCTTTAAGAGCTTTTTCTAATTGAAACAAATTATTTTCAACGGTTTTAATTTGTTTTACCAATTCAGGATCATTTTCATTGACTTGATACGGAAGAGTTGAAAAACAGACTTGATATTTTTCTGGTAAATGGCGATGAATCAGAGTATCGACACTTGTTCTTGAGCCATTTACTGTAGTCGATAATTGCATTTCTTGAATGGCTGTAAGTGTTCCACGAAGATTGAGCAGTTTCGAGGGTTTTACTGCAACAAATTGGGATGGAGGAGCTTCCATCTGAGTGGGTTGCTTTCTCAGTGTTGATTTTATTGCATTGACACGAGCTTCAGCTTGATATTGCAGTGCAGTTTCTTTTATTTTATCTGATCCGGTTCTTAATTTTTCACGGGCCTTTTCAGCAACCAGGATCTTAAATTGCTCGGACGCAATTTGGCTTGACAGAAAACGATCAACAGATTCCCTGGTTCCCAGGGTTTTATCTACGTTGTAATTGACCACATAACTGGCTACATAACCTAAACCATCTTTGGCTAATTCCCACCATGATTTGGGCTTGGCTGGGGTTTTTTCAGGGCCGGTAGTATTTAAAACAGAGGTTAACTGATTTTCAAGATCCAAATTGGCATGCGCCAGCGCTGTTTGTATTTGGGGATATAATTGTCTTAGTACTCTCCGATCTGGTTCTGTTATTTGTGAAAGATTCATGCCCTTATAGGCTTCCAGGATCCGATAAAAATCAGCAGTAGCCACCTGTTGTTTTTCAGTAGTCATGATAATTTGCACACTTTTGACCTGAGCATTATGAATTTTTTGCTCTCTTTGCCTTTGCAATGAGTCTATTGTTACAACTCGCTCAGTAATACCAAAACCAGGCTCAGACAGTATGTCATTCACTTGTTTGCCCAAATGTTCTATTTGAGAACATAAATTGGCGGATAAGCTGCCTGGTTTTAAATAGTTTTGCCGTTCCAGTTGATCAGCGAAGGCTATTAATGTCGGTAAATAGTGATTTGCCCAGGAAACATATTGCTTAATGGATTTCTTGCTAAAATCAAAACCATCGTCTTGTATGTTCTTGAACCATTCTAATAAATCCTTTATGGCTTTGGAGTCTTCAAAATCACTGATACTTAATTTGCTGATAAAAGGGTTATTGTCCAGGTTATCAAGTAAGGCGCGAACCAATTCTACCGCTTGTTCTTTTTCTTTTCCTGGCATGTCCTTTTCTTGTAGTATGGTTATGGTTTCTACCAGTTTTGATATTTTTGAAAATGCGTCGACAAGAGGATGCGTATCATGCCATTTATCGATATCGGGACCTAATAAATCCATCCCTTGGAAGATCACTTTGGATGCTTTATCGGTCACATCCATTTCCATGAATTCTGATAACCAGCCAGACTCTTGCACGATGGCATACGCTTGAGTAAATAGAGGTTCAAGTAAATGGTAATTGTCTGCTATGACACCTCTTATTTCAGGGCTTGCCTCATCAAGTAAACCCAAAGATTTGTATATCTGGGTTAGCGCACGAATTAATTTTGGCGCTGCTTTGGCTTTACCCAATAGCGTACTAGCATCAATGTTTTCCCAGCTTTTAAACGCTTCCTCTGCATGATAAAGACAATTAATGACTTTTTTTAGAGTTGCAATTTGCGGTGGATCTTTCTCAAAATCAATAAAAGGAACGCCACTTGGTTGTGGAATGAGTTTTTCAGCTACCAGATCATCTAACTGAGTTTTAAGGGCTTGCAGCAGCAAACCTCTTACTTCATTTATTTGCTGCGATAACAGAGTTTCTGATGTTTTTTTATCCGGCATTTTGATCACCTCTATGCTTAATAGTAGCATAAAGGTGATAATTTGATTTAAATGTCATTAAAATAATCATTTTTGTCTTTTATGAAAGAATCTTGCTTTAATTAACAGGATATCTTGAACTCAGACAACAGGTATAATTTCCATGCAGTTGGTCCCGCCAGGCATTCCAATTTGGGTTCCACGTGTTAATAAAACATATCCTCTCTTTTCAAGGTGTCCTGATTTGATTAATTCATGCAAAATTTGTTGATTCAATCCTTCAGAGTTGAATTGATGAAAATCAATGTAGATAGGAAAGACATTGTTTACAAGGCTTAAACGACCAATGGTTCTCTTATTGGCTGATATAGCAAAAATAGGAACGGTGCTGTGGTGTCGGGATACCCATAAAGCCGTGTCTCCGGATTCGGTCAGAGTGATAATGGCCTGAATGGGAAAATGATTGGCGGTATGCATGGTAGCCATAGCAATTGCCTGGTCAGCCCGGTGGTAATGACAGGTTTCCGGATCACTATGATAAAAAAAGCTGGCATGCTTCTCAGCGCTTAAACATATTTTATTGACCATAGTAATGACTTTGACTGGAAAAATGCCGCTTGCTGTTTCTGCCGAAAGCATCACAGCATCAGTTCCGTCCAGAATCGCGTTGGCTACATCAGAAACCTCGGCACGAGTAGGTTGAGGATTGCTTACCATGGATTCCATCATTTGTGTTGCGGTAATCACCACTTTATCTAAAAGCCGCGTTTGTTCTATGATGTGTTTTTGAATAGCGGGAACTTCAGCAGCACCCACTTCAACTCCTAAATCTCCTCTGGCCACCATGATGGCATCTGCTTCGCGAATAATATCAGTTAAGTGATCCAAGGCTTCCATGCGCTCAATTTTAGCGATAATAGGGGTTATTTGGGCCCCATAGTCTTTCATTAGCGCTCTTGCTTGCCGGATATCCTCTGCATCTTTTACAAAAGATAAACTGATGTAATCCACTTCTGCTTCAATTGCTGTACGTAAATCATTTCTATCTTTTTCAGTTAAAGTCCTGGCTGCTAACCCGCCACCTTTTCGATTCAAACCTTTCAAATCAGTGAGTATTCCGCCTTCCACTACCTTGCAATGAATTTTTGACCCGGAAATCTCGATGACCTCCAATTCAATTAACCCATCATTAATCAGAAGATGATCACCAATACTGAGTTCATTGGCCAAATTAGGATAAGCGACTGATACGCCATTTATATCACCCAGGGTATCTGGAGCCATACAATCCAATGTAAAATTTTGCCCATCAATTAAAGTGATGGATTTGTTTTGAAAGCGGCCGACTCTTATTTTAGGTCCTTGTAAGTCAGCCATGACTGCAACCGGATGGTTTAATTCATCTGCGATTTTACGGACCAGTGCAATTAATTGCAGCGCGGAGGAATCGGCATGAGAAAAGTTAATTCGTACTACGTTGACTCCAGCAGCCAGCATGGATCGCAGAATTTCAGGTTCCTTACTGGCTGGGCCTAAAGTGGCAACAATCTTAGTTCGTCTTAACATGTTTTGCGCGCTCCTGCAAAATAGCAACAGCAGGCAAGGTTTTTCCTTCCAGACATTCCAGAAATGCCCCACCTCCTGTGGAAATATAAGAAATTTGTTGATTCAAATCATAAAGGTCAACAGCGGCCAAGGTATCACCACCACCAGCAATAGAAAAGGCATCACTCTCAGCAATCGCTATGGCGATGGCTCTTGTTCCATAAGCAAACTGCGGGAATTCAAAGACGCCAACCGGACCATTCCAGATGATGGTATTGGCTTCATGGATGAGATCTACATAATCTCTTATGGTTTCTGGACCAATATCAAGAATCATATCGTCCTCAGCCACATTAGACAGAGACTTGTTGAAAGCAGGGCAGGTTTCACTAAATGTTTTGCCTACTACAACGTCGGTGGGTAGAGGAATTTGGCAACCCTTTTCTTTGGCCAGAATAAGGATATGTCGAGCCTCATCCAATAAATCAGGTTCGTAAAGGGAAATACCAATTTCAAATCCCTGGGCTTTCAGAAAAGTATTGGCGATACCTCCGCCAGGGATGAGAACATCGACCATACCCACTAATTGTTTCAATAAACTGAGTTTGGATGAGACTTTGGCTCCTCCAACAATGGCGACGATTGGTTTTTTGGGGGCTTTGAGCACCTGGTTTAACGCTTCAAGTTCTCTGATTAGCAGAGGACCAGCAACGGCAATTGGAGCATATTGAGCGACACCATAGGTAGAAGCTTGTGCCCTGTGTGCCGTGCCAAAAGCATCCATGACAAAGACATCACAAAGGTTTGCCAGTTTTTTTGCCAAAGCTTTGTCATTGGCTTTTTCACCGGGATTAAATCGGACATTTTCGCAAATAACTAACTCCCCGGGTTTCACATCCAGGCCATTCAGGTAATCCTTGATGAAGCGAACAGGATACTCCAGGTTTTTCTTTAAATAATCAGCAACAGGTTCCAAAGAGAATTTTTTTTCGTATTTGCCTTCTTCTGGACGCCCAAGATGGGATAATACGATTACTGCTGCGCCATTGTCCAAAGCGGATTTGATTGTAGGTAGAGCCGCTTGCAATCTTTGATCACTGGTAATCATGCCGTCTTTGATCGGGACATTCAAATCCTCACGAATCAGAACTCTTTTGCCAGACAGATCAATGTCGCTCATTTTAATCAGGTTCATTGGTTATCCTTTAGCAATTCATCATTTGGTGTGCGGTATCAATCATGCGGTTAGAGAAACCCCATTCATTGTCATACCAGGCTACCACTTTGACCAAACTGCCTATCACTTTGGTTTCTGTTGTGTCGAAAATAGCAGAAGCGGGGTTGTGATTGAAGTCACAAGAAACTAAAGGATCTTCGTTAATTTGTAAAATTCGGCTTTTAGCCTTGCGCATGATGTCATTGACTTCTTCCACAGAAGTTGCGCGTTTCGCCTGGAAAGTTAAATCAACAACGGATACGTTTAATACCGGTACTCGCATCGCAAATCCGTCCAATTTTCCTGCCAGTTCAGGTAAAACCAATCCAACTGCTGCGGCAGCGCCGGTTTTGGTTGGAATGATGGACTGCGTTGCAGAGCGGGCGCGTCGTAAATCTTTATGGCTTCCATCCAAAAGCATTTGATCTTTTGTGTAAGCATGGACAGTGTTAACTAATCCTGATTCAATTCCTATGGCATCATTTAACACTTTAACCACTGGTGCCAGGCAGTTTGTTGTACAGGAAGCGTTGGATACAACGACATCAGACGCTTTGATGGCCGAGTGATTAACTCCATAGACCACTGTCGTATCAACGCCTTTGGCCGGAGCTGAGATTAATACTTTTTTGGCGCCGGCATTAATATGACCCATTGCCGCATCTCCGCTGGTAAAGAAACCGGTACATTCAAAGACGATATCAATATCCAATTGTTTCCATGGCAGTTTGGCTGGATCACGCTCAGCAATCACTTGAATGCCATGCCCATCAACAATCAGCATGTTTCCTTCTATGCTAACATCCGAGCGAAAATGACCATGAGTTGAATCGTAGCGAGTCAGGTGAGCGGTCACATCAATGCCAGATAAATCGTTAATGGCAACGACTTCAAACTCATTTTGCCTGTTGTATTCAAAAATCGATCTTAAAATGCAACGGCCAATGCGGCCATAGCCATTAATCGCGACTCGTATTGTCATACTACTTCTCCGAGTTAGGGTAACCTCCATACTCAGTTATACTGAATACAGGCCTTCTTGAAACTTCAGAAGGGGTATGGGTTACACCATTGTTTGTTTGGTTAATGTATCTAGAGTATTGATAATTTTTTCTACTGTAATTCCAAGGTAATTAAACGCATCTGTAGCAGGAGCTGATACCCCAAAACAATCCAGCCCAATGACAGCGCCGTCAAAGCCAACAAATTGGTGCCAATAGACACTGCTAGCTGCTTCTATCGCAATACGTGTGCGAACCTGACCAGGTAATACCTGGTTTTTGTAAGCATCACTCTGGGCAAGGAATCGCTCAGCACAGGGCATGGATACCACCCTGACCTGGAGACCTCTTGCTTTTGCCTTTTCTGCTGCGGTTATAGCCAGTTGAACTTCTGAACCAGTGGCTATCAGGATAGCATCAGGCTTCCCTTCACAATCTGCGATAATATATCCACCTTTCTTAATCAAGTCAGCCGCATTGGTGCCATGGGCTAAAGCGGGCAGATTTTGTCGTGAGAGTAACAAGGCAGACGGACCATTATGATGTTCTAACGATTGTTGCCATGCAACAGCGGTTTCCATCAAATCAGCAGGGCGCCAGACCATCATGCCAGGGGTCATTCTTAACATAGCGATATGTTCTATAGGTTGGTGTGTCGGGCCATCTTCCCCTAAACCGATAGAATCATGAGTTAATACGTATATCACTCTTTGTTTCATTAAAGCGCTTAAACGGATGGCATTTCTTGCATAATCTGCGAAAACAAGGAATGTTCCGCCGTAGGGAATGAATCCTCCATGCACAGCAAGTCCATTCATGATGGCTGCCATGGCAAATTCCCTCACTCCATAATAAAGGTAATTTCCGGAAAAATTATGGGCCGTGATGGCTTTGCTGCCTGACCAGTCGGTATTATTGGAACCAGTCAAATCCGCTGAGCCACCAAACATTTCCGGTAATATTGGCGCGAAAAACTCTATGCATTGCTGCGATGCTTTACGCGTTGCTATGGCTTTCTCATTGTTCAGGCATTGTTTTAGGAATCCAGCCGATATTTCTTGCCAATCATCGGGCAGGTCGCCATTGGCACGACGCAAAAACTCATCGTGTTCCGATGGATATTGTAGCCGGTATTCATGCAGGAGCTGCAGCCATTGCTGTTCTTCTTTGTCTCCTTGTTCTCTATGATCCCATTGCTTGTATATTGAATCTGGAATTTCGAAGGGAGTATGTTTCCAATTAAAAAATTCACGGACATTATTTATGTCTTGGGCACTCAATGGAGAGCCGTGCGCTTTTTCGCTACCGGCTACAGAGGAACCCAGTCCTATGACGGTTTTACAGATAATTAATGAAGGTTGAGTCGTGTTCTCACGAGCTGCTGATATGGCTTGCTCAATTTGATCTGCGTCGTGGCCATCGATGGGGCCTATGACTTGCCAGTTGTAAGCTTTAAAGCGAGACGTGGTATCGTCCGTAAACCAGGATTCTACCTTACCATCAATAGATATTCCATTGTCGTCATAAAATACAATGAGTTTTCCCAAACCAAGAGTGCCAGCCAGAGAACATGCTTCATGAGAAATGCCTTCCATCAGGCATCCATCGCCGGCAAAAGTATAAGTATAATGATCAACGAGGTTATAGTGATCGTGGTTGAAGTGACTGGCGAGTACACGCTCTGCCAATGCCATCCCGACTGAATTGGCCAAACCTTGACCTAATGGTCCTGTTGTGGTTTCGACACCGGGAGTGTGCCCATGTTCCGGATGCCCTGGTGTTTTTGAGTGCAATTGGCGGAAGTTTTTAAGCTCGTTAATATCCAGATTGTATCCGGTCAAATGCAGTAACGAATAGAGAAGCATGGAACCATGGCCATTAGATAATACAAAACGGTCTCTGTTAAACCAATGCGGGTTTTTGGGGTTGAATTTTAGAAATTTTTTCCATAAAACGGTGGCAATATCAGCCATACCCAAGGGCATGCCAGGGTGGCCTGATTGAGCCTGGTTTACTGCATCGATGCTTAAGATGCGTACTGCATTAGCTAATTCTGTAAAACTGTTCATGCCTACTCTTTTGCATTTAACTGAGGCACTATTGTCGCTCAGAAGGCATAAATCGGCAAGAAGACCATTCATTTTTAGTTGAAAATAATGACAATATTAGAGCAAAATGTAGATTTAAGTTTAAATTTTTCCTAATTTTTGACATAATGATGGAGTTTGATTAATTTTTGCAGCCCAGATAAGGTGACAGGAGCAAAAATTTTTGCAAAGCTGGATTAAAAACACAATGATATGCGGATTATTTATTTCAAACAATCATGACACCGATTATTAGTCATTTATTAAAAATATTTCCAGAGCTGAATACGCAAGTTAAAACTGATTCTTTGAATTGGACTTTTAACACGCAGCTGAAGCAATTGGGCCCTGATTTTTATTCGAAAGTAGCGCGTCTTCATCCCATTCTCAATATGGAATACAGCGTATTGTGTCAGCGCTTAAGGTACAACCTGTCCGCGCCTGATTACAGTTCTCCCGAGCAAATCAAGGAACAGCTGATTGATGCACTCAAACTGGCTGAACTTTTGGAATATACCTATCAACACTACCTGGTTGTTCCACGCGAAGTAGTGCGTTTACGTCGCCATAAAGCCATATACAGGGAATTATTGACGGAATTGTCCGGGTATTCTTTTGCCTCGGATAATCCGGAGCCGCAATCTCTCAAGACAAGCTTATCGTTGACGCAGGCCATTCGTGAGAAAACTGCTCAATCCAATTGGTATAGAATTTTTATCAGCAGAAGTAAACGAGTCATTAATCTTTTGGATAATTTAGACACTGGTTCAAAGGCATTTCGTGATTTTGTCGTGCTGCTTGATAAATACACTAATCCATTTTTGGCTTATTTGGGTTGGTGTTTTTTTGCCCCCAGATTATTTACCAATCTCTTTTTAATTTTAAAGCACACCATTCCAGGGGAATGGATGGGCGAAAAAGAAAAATCACTGGATTGGTCTGATCGATTTTATGCCCACCTGCAACGACGGTGGTTTGAGCTGGCCAATGATAGCGTTTGGTTTACAATCGGGATTCTCAATTGCTTCGTGATGGCGGGCGCTTTGGCACCTCTCTCTGTTTATTTGTCTTTGTTTGCGTTTGTCTTTGATGTCGCCAATACAAGTCTTCGTGCTTACATAGAGATTGGTCGATTACAGCAGTTGCAAAAGGAATATGGCGAGCTCTTCGACCAGGAAGAAAATGAAGACCAGAAAAAGATAATTAAAGAGTATCAAGACTCGATCAGTTATCGCATTAAATTTGAGATTTTGCGCTCCTATTTATCGGTTGGCGGGGCAGCTGCTGTTGTGATTGCAATGGCCTTATCGATACCTGCTTTAGCTATTATAAATCCTGTTATTCCCTTGGTTGGAGCGCTGCTTTTATTAGCGTTGTGGGGTATTTCATTTTATTTAAACAACAAGTTAGATGAATACAGACCTGTCGATAACATTGAAAAACCAGCTCCTTACGTTATCAATAAATTAAGCTTTTTTGCCTCCAAAAATGAAAAAAGAGAGACTCCCCATCCTTCCTCCAAGGCAGAAAAAGACAATGAAGTGGATGAATTAATCCTGACGCCTGTCTTTTAATTCATTGCCGTACTTTGCCATTTCAGCGCCAGTAAAGTATAGAGACTAATTCAATTGAATGTTATGCTTTCAAAAAAATTACATGATGGAAAGGTATAACATGTCGACCACCGTTGGATTACCACAATTTAGCCATATTGAAATTGAACATTTCAAATCCCATCTTGATGCTTTATTAAAAAACCATCTTGAGGAAATTGACAGGCTGCTTAAGGAAAATCACCACTATACCTGGGATAATTTAATTTATCCTTTAGATAGCCTCGCCGATGAACTGGAGCGTTTTTGGTCTCCTTTTGCCCATATGCATGCGGTGATGGATTCTGAGGCAATACGTGAATCTTATGAGGCTTGTCTGCCATTGCTGTCTGCCTATGATGCTGCGATTGGGCATAATCAAGACTTGTATGAGGCGATTAAATCGATAGATCAGCATTCCCTCAACCCAGCCCAGAAAAAAATCATTGCGGACAGCATACAGGATTTTGAGCTATCGGGAGTTGCTTTATCCAAGGCGAATAAAAAGCGCTTTGAAGCCATTCAATCGAGACTGGCCAAATTATCCAGCAAATTCGAAAACAATGTGCTGGATGCAACCCATGCCTACACTATCCATATTACCGAAGCAGAGCGTGTGGCGGGATTACCTGAGCATGCATTAAATACGGCAAAAGAGTTGGCGCGTGAGAAAGGACTGGATGGCTTTGTTTTAACCCTTGAGTACCCTTGTTTTCAGGCCGTTATTACTCATGCCGAAGACAGGGCTTTACGTGAAGAAATGTATCGAGCTTACATCACCAGAGCGTCAGATCAAGGTCCTAATGCAGGAACCTTTGATAATACTCCGCTGATTGATGAAATTCTGTCTCTGCGCCATGAAAAAGCCGAGTTTTTGGGGTTTAATAATTTTGCCGAGTTATCCCTGGCTACCAAGATGGCTGCCTCGACCAACCAAGTCACTGAATTTATCTATGATTTGATCAGCAGAACTCTTGACAAGGGTAAAGCTGAATTTAGGCAGCTTGAAGTGTTTGCACAGGATAAATGGAATTTGAGCCCGGTAAACCCATGGGACGTTGCTTATCTTTCTGAAAAAAGAAGACAGGATTTGTATTCCTTATCTCAAGAGGAATTACGGCCTTATTTCCCGCAACCTAAAGTGATGCAAGGCTTGTTCGCGATTGTTAAAAAACTCTTTGGTATGAGTATCGAGGAGATTGAGGGCGTGGATGTTTGGCACAAGGATGTTCAATGCTATTGCATAGTCGATGAATCCAATCAAACGCGCGGGTACATTTACACGGATCTGTTTGCCAGACCGCACAAGCGCAATGGTGCCTGGATGGACTCCATGCAAAGCCGCAGAAAACTGGAGGATGGCACAGCTCAATTACCCATTGCGACCTTGACTTGCAATTTTGCCAAGCCTTCTGCAAAAAGACCGGCTATGTTATCGCACGATGAAGTGGTGACTTTGTTTCACGAGTTTGGTCATTGCCTGCATCACGTTTTGGCTCAAGTCGATTACCTTGGCGGCTCAGGGATTAATGGCGTGGAATGGGATGCGGTGGAATTACCCAGCCAATTTTTCGAAAACTGGTGCTGGGATGAGCATGCATTGTCTTTACTGACTTCGCACGTGGATACAGGGGAAACCTTGCCTTCCGCATTGTACGAGCGCTTGATTGCCGCTAAAAATTTTCAATCCGCCATGGCCATGTTAAGACAAATGGAATTCGCCTTGTTTGATTTTCGTATTCACCAGGAATATCAGGCACATAAGGCGTCCTATGTCGCAAATATTCTGGCGGATGTACGTTCTAAAACCAGTGTTGTACCCATTGTTCCTTATAATCGCTTTCAACATAGTTTCTCGCATATTTTTGGGGGTGGCTACGCCGCGGGTTATTACAGTTACATGTGGGCAGAAATACTATCCAGTGATGCTTTTGCACGTTTTGAGGAGGAAGGTATTTTCAACCCCAAAACCGGACATGATTTTTTGAAATCCATTTTGGAGGTAGGCGGCTCAAGAAAAGCAGCCGATGCTTTTATTGAATTCCGAGGAAGACCCGCGACGATTGATGCTTTGCTGCGCCATAACGGGATTTTATAAAAACAGGACTTGCACTCCCAACTCTCTAGGTAAAACATTTTTTGCCTTGAACTTGGGTTTTTCCGTAAGTTCTGAAAATATATTCGTTATGCTGGCGGGATTTTGCTTACATGCCGGCATTTTATGTTATAATTAAAGTGTACAGAATGGGGGGCGACCTGGCTTCGACGTGGGTTGCAAAACCGGAAGTGCATGCCGAGAAGGAGATCTCTCGTAAATAAGACTCAATTAAATATAAATGCAAACGATGAAAACTTTGCTGGTGGGGAAGCTATCGCTGCCTAATAAGCACTTTAGTTAAACCATCACTGTGTACTGGCCAATAAACCCAGTATCCCGTTCGACCGAGCCCGCTTATCGGTATCGAATCAACGGTCATAAGAGATAAGCTAACGTCCTAATCTATCCCGGATTATGGCGCGAAACTCAGGGAATCGCTGTGTATCATCCTGCCCGTCGGAGGAGCCACAGTTAAATTCAAAAGACTAGGCTATGCATGTAGAGCTAAAGGCAGAGGACTTGCGGACGCGGGTTCGATTCCCGCCGCCTCCACCAATTTAAAACACCATTAAAGACCACTTGAAGCCATAAAAAGCCCTTATAAATCAAGGGGTTTTTGTATTTACACACTGTCTTTTGTAGTCTTTTACTGTCCTCGGATGATCCTAAAATGTACCCAAAAATCGTTGGAAAGTACCCAATTTGTGCCCCAAAATTTTGGACAAGAAATAGACAGAAACTATCCCACAGCTTCAGTACTAAGGAATAAATAAATGATGCAAAAAACAATGGCAATACTAACAGAACTAAAACTAGTAGGAATAACCACCAGAACCAATAATACCCAAATATTTGAAACAGATCCTTCGACTAATAAAATAGCAGCTACAGTTAAGAAATATTTTCATAGTGGATTGGCCGAAAAGATCAATGACAGAAAAAATCCTGGAACAACCTTCTGCGTTTATTCCAATTATGCAAGTGATGTAAATGGAGATTACACGTATTTTATCGGTGAAGAAGTAATTTCTTTTGATAGCATAGATAAAGAATTTGAGACACTTACAATACCTGTCCAAAATTACGCAAAATTCACGAATCAGCCAGGGCCAATGCCCACAGTGTGCATCGATATGTGGCAAAATATATGGAAAATGAATGCATCTGATTTAGGAGGTGAAAGAGCTTATATTGCGGACTTTGAAGTTTATGATGAACGCAGCAGCGATCATAACAATGCGATACTCGATATTTATATTGGCATTAGAAAATGAACATTGAGCACTCATGCACACCCGCAACTGCAGACATCGATTTTCTAAGTGAGAGAATCAATCAAGAAACACCAGATTTTGGATCGGCACATTCTTTTGCTTTTTTTGTACGAGATGAGAAAGGTCAAATCATAACAGGCTGCAATGGTAGTGTTATCTTTGGCAGTATTTATACCGATCAATTATGGGTACATCCTGAGCATCGCGGTAAAGGTCTAGGACATAAATTGATGGCACAAGTTCATGATTATGGCCGCGAGAATGAGTGTGCCATGGCAACAGTTGCCACAATGAGCTTTCAGAGAGCTAAAGCATTCTATGAAAAATTGGGATGTGTTGTGGATTTTGAGAGAGCAGGCTATACGCAAAATTCCAGATGTATCTTTTTAAAGCAGAGCTTGTAATGTTTAAAGCCGATTGGGAAAAAACAAGCGTCACCAGCCAACTACCAGAGGGCATGGTTGAGAAAATGGTGCGGCTTGCCTATCCCGATAAAAAACTCATTTCTCATGAATTGATTACTGGTGGGTGCGCTAACCTCAACATTAAAATCGTGGTGGAAGATGAAAAACATCCTTTGATTTTGCGTGTTTATTTGCGCGACAAAGATGCTTCTTACCGCGAACAAAAACTGGCAGCATTATTAAAGCAAACTATTCCGGTACCGTTGACGTATTATATCGGCGAACTGGAGGATTATCATTTTGCCATTACAGAGTTTATGCCGGGCATGCCGCTTCGAGATCTGTTACTGGGAGATGCTCCACATTATCTCAGCACTATTATGCATGAGCTAGGCGCGATTCTTTCAAAAATTGCAGCGCATGAATTTTCAAGGACAGGTTTTTTTGATAAGCAACTTAATGTGATCCCTTATGAATCCTCTGATGTCATAAAGTTTGCACAAGATTGCTTGGGTTATAAGACTGTATTAGCAGCATTAACACCTGAGGTGATTTCAGAAATCCTCAAGGTTTTCGAGCAATATGGACACTTGTTTCCCGATGAAAATGGAAAGCACCTCGTCCATGGCGATTTTGATCCTGCCAATATTTTAGTGGAAAAAGTGAATGGTCTTTGGGTTGTGAGCGGTATTTTAGACTGGGAATTTTCTTTTTCTGGATCTGTCTTATGGGACGTCGCTAACATGCTCAGATACGCGCATAAAATGCCACCTGAGTTTGAGAGTTCATTCATAGAGGCGCTGGAAAAAAACGGCATTAAATTAGAGCACACCTGGCGTACGGCTATACATTTATTGAACTTATCGTCTTTACTTGATTGCCTTAAGAGAGCAGATTTTCAAAATAACCCCAATCAATGTGCTGATATCTTTGAATTAATTCAACATATTTTATCAGAGTTAAATTTCATGAAAAAAACAGATCCTATTGAAGTCGTGCCCTATGATCCTAATTGGCCAAATATTTTTGAAACTGAGGCAGCCAAAATTAAACAAGCACTGGGTAATAACTGCATTGCTATTCACCATGTTGGTTCGACATCGGTGCCAGGATTGGCCGCAAAACCGATTATAGATATAGTACCGGTGGTTCGGGATATTTTAGCTTTAGACCAAAACACAAGAGTGATGGAAGCTCTTGGCTATGAGGCAAAAGGGGAATATGGAATGCTTTTTCGCAGATACTTTCAAAAAAAGGGATTCAATGTCCACATATTTGAACAAACTAGCGCTGAGATCGATGGACACTTGCTATTTCGCAATTGGATGCGAGAGCATAGGGATGACAGGGAACATTATGCAAAGCTAAAGCAAGATCTAGCCTTGCGTTATCCAAATGACATTTACCAGTATGTTTTCGGTAAAGATGCATTTGTAAAGAATATCCATTCTAAAACAGGATTTAATGGCTTGCGTGTTGTAAAAGCACTCACACCAAGAGAATGGGCTTCCGCCAAGCATTTTCGCGATACCTATTTCTTTGGCCCGCATGGCATAGATGATCCATACACATGGACGTTTGATCACTGCGAGCATACTCATCTTATTTTATATCAAGGTACAGAAATTATTGGTTACGCCCATATTCAATTTTGGACTGATAGACGAGCGGCGATACGAATTATCGCTATTGATGAAGGTACACGTCGCAAAAATGCTGGAAGTACGTTTTTGGTCTTAATTGAAAAATGGCTAAAAAATTTAGGTGTTAAAAGTATTCATGCTGAATCTAGGCAAAGCAGTTTAAAATTTTATCTCAAAAATAGTTACGTAGACATGCCATTTGGTGATCCTGAAGGCCATGAATCTGATCCAAATGATGTCCCTGTAGGTAAAGTGTTATGAACAATAAAATTCAAATGCGGCGTTATTAAGAGGGTGATGCAAAATTTTTAAACCAAATTTATTACAACACCATACATACTGTGAATGCTAAAGATTATACTAAAGAACAGTTTGATGCTTGGGCTCCATGGTCTTCACTACAAGACTATAGCATAACATCTAGTAGTAGTTCAGGGTCAGATCTTGCTCTTTGCCTTTATCTATAAAAGGCGGCAAGCTTGAAATTAACGTGTGTCTTTCCCAAATAAGGAGGTATTTTATCAAGCACATAACACTCCAACTCCTAATCGGTAGTTTTTTCTGTATTGTTTTAAGATTGAGTCATGTTACAGAGGGATTAATTGGTTGGTATACTGTCCCTTTTATCATAAAAATGGTAAAACAAATTAAATTATTCGAGACCCAAAGCTAAATAAAGGGGCATCAGTTCATGTTTAATGTTTCTATTAGAAAGGCTACTTCTTTGGATGCGGAGGCGATTGCATCAGTACATGTTCATTCTTGGAAAAAAGCCTACCAACAATTTATTCCAGAAATAGTGCTCAGTAGTTTATCAATTCCTGAGCGCACCCAGCTATGGAATGAACTACTAAATAATGGCGTAATAGCACTTGTATTGGAAATTGACAATCAAATAATAGGGTTTGCGAGTATTTGTACATTTCGTGATGATATTGAGGATAATTCTAAAGGGGAAATTAGTGCTATTTATATACACCCCAATTTTTGGCATCAAGGATTTGGTAAGAAATTGTCTCTCGCTGCGTTAAAAACTCTGAAAGAACTAGGCTATACGGAAGCTTTGCTTTGGGTTTTATCAGATAATCATCAAGCGCGTAGCTTTTATGAAGGCATGGGCTTTGAATTAAATGATAAATCAAAACTTACGGAGTTTTACGACGGTGGAGCGTTATTAAAGGAGGTACTGTATAAAAAGAAATTATAACCTCAACATATCATATTCTTAAAATGATGGGTTTGTGGACTGTGTAAGGAAAAGAATATAGCTTTTCTATTTGGATCTTAACTGGTTGTAAAACTCTTTTCAAAAATCAAGGTTTTTTGCTACATCCAGAATATTCTTACGCAAATATATAAAACAGACATGCCTATTATTGGAATTATAACAAAGCCAAGAAACAGGTGTATCTGTGTCCTGTTCTCTGATGAGGATCTGTAAAATTTTTTGAATTTTTTAAAAATTGACATTCAATATACCCTTGCAACTTATTTAATTGTATATCTATTTAAATCTCTACTTTTGATGCTAATTAAAATCGGAGGGGGATTACCATCCCAGGTACCAGTTATTTTTAATCTTAATGGATTAAACAGGAAGGACAGTTTGGGGCATGCATGGCCTGAGTGGAAACGACCCAAGCCATTGGTTAGTGCATTAATTCCAGGGACCTTGTGTCCAATAGGTACTAACATTGTTACCATATTGATCGTAACTCTCCCTTGCTGAGCGCTCTTCCGATTTGCCGAACAAACTACTAGGATGTTTTGCTGATGTTGTGCTCGTTAGTGGGCGACGATCGTCCTCAGTGTAGCTCAATCTGGGGTCTTGAGCTTCGGGAGCAATATGTTCTTGTTCTTGAGTGTATTTTATAGGTTTCATTATCTATCCTCAGGTTAAAAGTTATTTTGGTGCAAATTAAAATCAAAAAGTCATCTAAAAATTCTTAATGAAAAAATAATGTAATAATTGTACTTTAAAAAATCAATTGAGCCATGGTTTAAAAGGACAATTTACGGTTATAAAGGGACAATGTGAGCTCATCCAAACAAGAGTAGATACGGGCAAGCCACCTATTCGATTGGTGGTTTGGTGTTTCTAAGGGCGTGCCTCAAGAATAGTCGTGGTATATGGAAAACAGTTCCAATCCTTTTTTGCCCCATTGATGATGATACTAATCTCGGAAATTTGCTCTATCCCCCCTTGGAGTCCTGTATTCAAGAAACACACCTTGTCTATACCATCCATTGTAATGAATAAATTGGTGGTGTCAGGGCTGATAGCAACATTTGGAGGCCAATAATAAAGATCATTTCTGTACTCTAAAGGAGATGGCAGTCCTTTTACCATAATAGTTGTCCCAAAAGACTCATTGCAGATCCACACTAATACTAAAAATAGGGTGAGTTTCATAAATTCGTATCCCTTAATATGATAATGAGATTGCCTAAGGGCATCTCCCACATACTCCTATACCATATAGGATAGACTATTATGGCTTGGTGTATCTGATTTGAACTCCTGAGATGGGGATAAATAAGTACTCAATACGAGGCAAATCCCTGGCTGAGCTGTGGATTATAAATTCAAGGTGAATTTTTTCACTTAAACCTTCCCATTACCAGGGTTGAGTCCCCGGATATTGATCCGACTTTCAATTTCACAATACAGCATGGCAGTTGACTGGCTAATTACATAGCTTGCTATATATTAGCAAGCTATGTTAACATAAAATATGTTTTATGAACAAATGAGTTGAGTATAAAAAAAATCAAAATATATCAGATGGATGCGTTTGCTTCTTCCATTTTTAGCGGTAATCCCGCAGCTGTATGTGTCCTGGACCAATGGTTAAGCAAGGAACAAATGCAATTCATTGCATCTGAGCGTCATAGCGCCTTTTTGGTGTGCGCGTTTGAATCAGCTCCTTATCAGAGCGTGGCAAGGGCTAAAACGCCAGGGCGAATTATTATGCGAATTAAATAGCAATCGCGTTCTTTTGATGGGCACTTGCCATTTGTATTTAGAAGGTAATATTTATATCCCGGAGATTTAATATGAAAAAAATAGCGACTTACACTATACAAGATTGGCTTTTTTCCATCGCGAATGGTCGGTTTGACATTGATTTGGCAGAGAGTGGGATTCATCCACATCGCATTCAAGACCTTTCATTTACTGAAAATTACGACCTAAACTACAGTGTGGATATTGGCCAGGAACAATTGCGTCAGTGCATTGCGGATATGTATGAAGTTGACTTGGCAAGGGTAATGGTTGCCAATGGCAGCCAGGAGGCTTTGTATTTATTTTACCGATCATTTTTATCATCCGCTGACCATGTCATCACGTTTACTCCTGGGTGGCAACAATCCTGGGAAGTACCAAACTACATTGGCTGTACGGTTACAAAAATCCCATTGACTCGGGAAACGGGCTATAAGATCAATATTGCACAAATTATTGATTCGTTAAGACCAAATACCAAGCTCATTGTTTTAACCTCCCCTAATAATCCATTAGGTATTAACTGTGATCCTGCCGATTTAGAAAAGTTATACGAGCTGTGTTGCGAAAAGGGTATTTTTTTATTGAATGACGAAGAATATTTAACCGACTACACGCAAAGCATTGTCCAATTCGGACGGTTAACAGGCGCTGTTAGTAGTTTATCCAAAATTTATGGTTATCCCGGATTGAGGGTCGGCTGGTTTATCGGAACCCCTTCTTTAATCCAGGATATGGTTAATTACAAGCGTTATACTACAGTGACAAATTCATCTCTTTGCGAATTTTTGGCGATAGAAGTGCTTAAAAACAGAAAACAGTATGTGTCTGATTATCAAACAATGAGCGCACAAGGCGAGAACCTTTTAAGGGAGTTTGTCGCACGATGGCCCGAATGCGATATGATTTCGCCTCAAGGTACGCCTTTTGCCTATATCACCTTGCCTAAGACATGGAATTCCGCCCAATTTTGTCAGCAACTGCTCGCACAGCATCACGTTTTAATCATGCCAGCTGAAGTTTTTGAAGACAAACATGCCTTGCGAATTTCATTTGGTCGCCCTCAAGGCCTATTGCGTAAAGGCCTGGAAAAACTAGACGAATTAATTAATTTTTACCAGGTGTAACATGCCAATTAAATTACTTTTCAAAATATTAGTATCGCAAGCTTTGCCTATCAAAATGCCCTTAAACATGGGCTGGGATCTTCCCGCGATTTATTCTGAAGGACTACATGGGCACTATTCGCTTTGCCTTTGCGAGTTCCCACATCCCTTATCTTTACTCGAATAAAGATTTTCTCGGACAACCTTATCGGAAATGAGGTTATTTAATGGAAGGGATACATGTCCACATAAGTTAAGGTAAGAATGGATTGCAAATGTCCTAAGTGCTCATTATTTTGATAAATTTGAGTCTTCGGTTATCATATCCAGCATCTGAAGTAACTCGTATATTTGTGATCAATGAAGCTATTATTTCCACAAAAAGGCCAGCATGTAGCCATAAAACAAGGCAGGAGTGGGTCTTGCTTTCTCCTGGCTTGCTTGGATTGTTTGCTCAACGGTGAAGCAGAAGGGGCCGATGTTGTACGGAAAAAATTCAAACAAACAACGTCCGGCGTTACTCTTAGAATTAAACGCACTGACAACACCATGAAGGTGCAGTGGAAAAAAATGGCTGGGAAGTATACTTATTCTTATGATCCCAGAACTGATGAAGATGTTATTTTTATCGATAATGAAAAATTAAAAGAAATTGATAACAGTAAAAAAGGATCCAATTCCAATTCGCTCGCAGTAAAAATTTTAGAGCATATCAGTGCTTACTACTACCAAATTGCCTGGGATGGCGAAAGTCTTTTGGCTCATAAGCTACACCCAAAATTTCGCAATAATCCTATTGCCAAGCAAAGCGATACTGCATTTCTAGCAAAGCTTTTGGGAGTTCATGTCACTTCTTTCTATGACTCGCACAAGCTGGTTAAGCTTAAAACAATAGACCCCATGATTCCTGTTTATGTAGGGATGAACTTTGGGAAGTTGGATAGATTGGGCAGGCACAGGCGTCATGCACTACGTGTTGGAAATATTAAGCCTTTAGACGATGGAGAGTATGAGGTTACTTTAATCAATCCCTGGAATAATCAGAAACAAACCACCTGTCTGCTCACCGACCTGAGGAAAAGGAAATGTCATTTTGCCGTATTTGACAGCTCCCCACAAAAAAAATTATTAACAGAAATTTTTTTGGAATATAAGACTGAGATAGGATGTGAATTATTTCGCAACAAAGAATTAGCTTTTTTGTTATGCGAAATGAAACAATGTGGTTTATTGGATAGCGAGCTTGCGAAATATCCGCTAAGTTCATGTATGGTTTTATATAAAAAGCTCCCGAATTTGGTTGCAAACTACAGGTATCTTCCCTATAGCGAACGATACAATATGTTAATGTGTGTTGCTAGCTCCAATGGTCATGTGCGTTTATTCAATAAACTAATGCAAGGGTCGTCAGTAGTTGACAAGCCATCTGTGGCCAGGTTGCCACAGCGTACATATCCCAGTGCAAAATCATTTTTTGCTGACTTGTTCGCATCGCTGGAAGCGTCTTTGAATCGGGTGCACTACAACGATTTACTAAAAACACTAAGAGCCAACTACGGCCATTTGCGTTCTGTCAGTACGGCGTTAAATCAAGTTGAAAATAGACAAGGGATCTACTCTAAAATGGAATTAAAGAACATGAATCATCGTCTTGAGCGACTAGGTTTCTTTATGAAGTGCCATACTGACCCAAGAGACCATCGTCACCCTAACCTTGGACAACAAGCCAAACTCTTCGACCAGTCGACTCAAAAAGTGAATACTAAAAGCCATCAAAATAATGGCGTTTCGCTTTGACATCCAGGAACTTGGAAGTATCTGTAAAGAGCCGGAACAATGGGGGCTGCCAGCCCCAGCTTTTGCACGCCACCACTATAAAAACAGGGACAAGCCTTTCTTGTAAGCTTGACTTCACAAGTTATTTTCCTGAGCTGGGGACATTATTTTAAATTTGAAAAGACAACAAATATCAAATTTTGCATTTACAAAAAACAAATAAATTTGTATTTTTTGAGTTCATTTTGTTTAATAAAAGAGATTTCTTTATGAAGCGATACATCTGGTTTCATCCATCCTATGTTTTAGATTCTGCTAAGGCAACTTTGCTTGGCCAGCAAACCAATGCCAAGGATCATGGTTATATCTTATTAAACGATCGGGAATTAGGAAAAGTCTCATGCGAAGATCATCTGGCAATCATGGGACATTCCACACTTGCGCCAACACCAGCAGAGGATATCGGACTGTATATACAGGGGGATACAGCAGATGATCTAATCAGACGATTAACTACTAATGGGTTAAAAGAAGCGCCAAAGATATTGAGTCTTGAATCTTGTCGAGCAGGAATCACTGGTGGCCTTGCCCAGCAACTGTCACGATCTCCTTTTTTTAAATACACGTTGATTGAAGCGAACCTAAATAGTGTAGGGCGAAAACCTATGGAAACGCAGTGGAATTTTCCGACTGACTCATTAGGTCGCGCCGTATTAAAACTGGATAACAGCCCTTGGATGTTCTATCTGGGGGGATTCCTGGTCGGGAGCCTCACTCATGATAGCTATACTACGGAGGATTTGTTTAGCCTCCTGTCTCCCCCAACTTTTCATAAGCATTTCTTTGCCCATTATCAACCAGGCTTTTTTGGAGGACGATCCGGACGCCATTGTTTGTTTAACAAAACCACAATAACATTGGAAAAGGCGTCAAATTTCGCCCATGAAGACCAGGATTCACCCAGTGCCAAGGCTCTTGAAATGGTCTTGAAAAAGCTTTATTTCCAACCAGGCTAATTCAACATCAACATGACTTACGACCCCCACTCTCTTTGTTAAAAATTTTTTTAATTCAGTCATTTAGTTTATCTAAATTCCCTTATTAACAACATTTTTTGCCTTGACCTTAGAGTTTTTCGTAAGTCCTGATCAATAGATTTTTAGTCAGACTCACCCTCAATAATTTTAAGGAACAATATGATGTAACATATGATTATGCAAAATGACTTTTGAGAGAAGCCTGGTTAAAACTGAAAATAATTATTTTTTCATGGCATAAAAGAATTGTTTAAAGGTCGATATCATTGAATTGAATGTCTCTGGGTTAAATTTCCTTGCAATTTGGCAGCGTCAAAATGTGATTACTCTCTGATAAAAAATAACCCTTTTTTGTTGGCTTTGACGTAATAGAGTGCTTCATCCGCTCTCGCCAAGAGGGTGTTTATCGATTTGTCACTTTGCTTTGAAATAGTCCCTCCAATGCTCACGGAGATGTGAGATTCTGCTAACTTTTTTTGTAGCTGTTGTGCTTTTCTTTCCAGGATTTTCACATCAATGCTTGAAAAAATAATAGCAAACTCATCGCCGCCATATCGAAATACTTTATCCGTTTTACGGACAAGCTTTAAAGATTCCTGGGCAACTTTTTTTAGTATCTTATCGCCATAGATATGCCCTTGGGTATCGTTTATTCCTTTAAAATCATCTACATCGAAAAATAATAATCCAACGGCTTCCTGGTTTTGATGAAAGTTTTTAACGGCTTCATTCCCTGCGATGAAGAAATTTTCCTGATTGTAAACATTGGTAAGCGGATCGGTCTTTGCTTTTTCAGATAATTGAATATTTAAATTCTTGATTGCGGTGATGTCTTTTTCTATTGCGCCTAAATAGCATAAATTACCCTGACCGTCTCTCAAATATACTATTGAAAAATTAATCCAATAAGTTGTTCCATCCTTAGTATAGTTTAATAACTCCACATTGATATTCGTTTGAGCTTTAATTGCTTCTTTTATCATTTTTAACGTGTTTTGATTGGTTTCTTTACCTTGAAGGATGCGTGGTGTTTGGCCAATAATTTCATTGGCTTTATATTTTGAAATTTTTTCAAAGGCTTTATTCACCCAAACCACTTCCGGACCATTAGGCGCATCAAGTGGTTCTGCTTTGGTTATAATGACCATATCGCTGGTTTCATCAATTAATTGAAGTTTTGCTCTTTCAATGTTTGTAAGCATTTTTTATACATCCAATAGCCAATCCATTTTTATGTGCTTGCTTTGATATAGTCGGGTATTTTTTCGTAAGGCATAGGTTTCTCAAACAAAAAACCTTGATAAAAATCGATGGCATAATTTTTTATAATCTGTAACTCATCTTCTGTTTCTATGCCTTCGCAGATTATTTTTATCTTTAGCTTGGTAGCCATCTCACATATTTTTTCCAATATGATTTGTTTGAATTCATTTGCATGAATCTGGCTAATCAATTCTTGATCAAGTTTAACGTAATCAGGTTGTAACTCGGTAAGCAAATTCAAAGAGCTGTAACCAGAGCCCAAATCATCAAGGGCGACACAGTAACCTTGATTTCTGTAATAATCTATTATTTTTAACAAGTGTTTTTTATCTTTTACTTCATCACTTTCAGTGACTTCAAATACAATTTGTGCAGGTTTGATGGACGTTTTTTTTAAGGATTGGTTCGTTGTTCTCAAGCAAAAAAGGGGATCGTAAATGGCAGTTGGGTTAAAATTAATGAAGATTTTTTTGTCAGCGATGTCAATTTTGCTCATATTCTCAATGTGGCATATACGAGCTTTCTTATCTAACAAAAAAAGCATGTCGCTCGATTTTGCTGCTCCAAATAAATCAGAGGAAGGCAGTATATTATTATCCTGCTTTCCCCTAAGCAGGCACTCAAACCCATAGGGTTTGAGCGTGGTATTATGCAAAATAGGCTGGCAGAAGGTTGAGAGCCCCTGATTTTCAATGAGTCCAACCAGCCATTGAGACAAACACAGCCCCACAATTTTTTTTAATGAGTGCGTATGATTGAGTACTCTCTCTACGTTTCTGTCCGCGATATCAATTGGCAACAAAACTGCTTTGCTGTCCTCAAGCTCCGCTTGTGAATAACATTGCTCCAGTGCATGACCTATGTCTTGTGCCCTCTCAGCAGTAAATAATAATTCGATAATGCCGCTGTCTCTTTTATTGATATCAAAATTATTTTCGGTTAAATGCTTTAATAATTTTGAATAGCAATGACCTCGTGGGGGTAAGATAAGTAACTGGTAGGTTCCCGATAAATGGTAGGTTGCCGCTGAATCGCACTTTTCGCAAGGCATACTATTTCCCTTGATTGACTGGGTTTCCTTTAGTTTGATTATAGTATATGTTTTCCGTCGCGAGGCTTGGGGGAACATTAGTTACTAAGCAAGAGGAGAGATTTCTATAGATGCTCATCCGTTCTTAAGGTCAGTATTTCATGTCCATTATCGGTCACTAAAACAGTATGCTCCCATTGTGCAGATAATTTATGGTCTTTTGTGACAACAGTCCAACCATCCCCTAAAGTCTTGACCTCTTTGCGGCCCAAATTGAGCATTGGCTCAATAGTGAAAGTCATTCCTGCTTGTAATCGTAATCCGGTATTTGGTTTGCCGAAGTGCATAATGTGGGGATCTTCCCACATGGATTTACCAATTCCATGCCCACCAAACTCTCGTACTACCGAATATCCATGTTGCTCTGCGTGTGTCTGGATTATGTTTCCGATGTCTCCGAGATGAGCCCCTGGGCGAACTATTGAAATAGCTTTGTATAGGCATTCTTGGGTAACTTCTACTAACTTTTTAGCAAATGGCTTTATGTTGCCAACAAGAAACATTTTGCTGGTATCCCCAATATAACCGTCCTTTTGTACAGTCACATCAATATTAATGATGTCGCCATTTTTAAGTTTTTTCTCGGAGGGGATGCCATGGCATACCACGTGATTTATCGAAGTGCAAATGCATGCGGGAAACCCATAGTGGTTTAACGTCGAGGGAATCGCTTTCAAATCCTCGACAATATACTGACGACAAATTTGTTCAAGCTCCTTGGTACTGGTACCTGCAATGACATAAGGCTCTATCATTTCAACTACGGATGCGGCCAATTGCCCCGCAACGCGCATTTTTTTTATTTCTTCAGGCGTCTTCACTAACATCGTATATTTCACTTAATGAAGCTTGATGGACTAAAATTTTAAGAATGTCAGTATAGGTGATGGATGGATTCTCTTCCGCCAATTTTCCTATTCTAATCCAATATTCTGCTTGTGAATTGATTGACCGACTCATAGCTCTTGCCATCAGTTTGGTTGCTTCATGCAATTCGTCAGAAATTTTTACTATACCCATATTTTCTCCAAAAAACATATAATATGGCATTTTAATATAAAATGATACATTTAACTGTAAAATATATTTTTGTGGGGAATAAATAAATCGGGCAATAGATTAGAGGCAGGTTTCTTTTTTCCAAGGCAAGAACAAGGGAGCGATTACAAATGAAAAATAGAAGACTCTGGAGGTTTATTCTGAAAAAGTCTTGTATCGAAAAACAAACAACAAAGCGGCGGCAATAAATGAAGAGAAAAATAATAAAGCACCGCTGAGATCTGATTTTGGCGAGGCATGCAGTATGCGCAGTGAATCTTCATAACCTAACACGATGAGGCATGAAATAATGCTTAATAGCCAATAACTCAACAGATATATAAGAAACAATTTCAATTGTTTCACTATCTTTTCTTTCATAACCAATTTCAATCAATCTGTTTTATACGGAATTTCTATCTTTGACATTTTAACACGACTCTTGGGGGCATTGATGCAAGGACATGATCCTTAACAGGCCACAGAGTCAATTTTTTCTTCTTTCACTATCAAGCATAGGGCGGGATTGACTGGCAAGGAAAGGAGTAAGATTTCTCCCACCTTGCTTTGTTCCTTTCTGCTGTCTTACAGGGAACTCAAATATTGGGATTGCTCTACAATTTAAGTAATCAGTTGCTTTTTATGTGATTATTTTGTACAATAATAACCCATAAATGACTGGTATTTTCGAATGAACTTAAAAGTTGAATTATTTTTAAACCAAAATTGTGCAGAAATGATGATAAAGAAAGCTGCTCAGTTGATTTTAGGTAGTGATCTTGATTTTGAATACACTAGAGTTGTTCAAGATATTCAAATTGACCTGGGTCCTGCTTTTATGTTCAGTCCAGACGAAGAAAAAACACTTTGGCTAAGTGGGAAAAATCAGGAAACGTTGGAAAAGGATCTGGCGACTCTTAATAAAAGCAGTGTTTATTTTTTCCGTACCGGCACTCAAGGGGGGGCAGGTCATTGGCAAGTCCTGTACTATGAGCCTGCAAAATCAAGTTGGGTTAATTATTCATCTCAATCCAATCACTTTCAAGTGACCGACAGCAATGGAAAGTTAACAGCCAGTGGTAAGGGGCTACTTGTTCCCCATGCCAATTGGGGAAAAGAAAATGGAAACTATGCATTTTTACTTGTTAATGCAAGTGTACAAAACATCATTCATGCAGCGAATTTCGTATATATTTTGAGAACTCAAAATGAGGGTGCTGCAATCGAATATTGCGCACTTAATCATGAGTTTCATCCAGAAATACGGAGGAGAACTGCCAGAGCCAAAGCAGAATCAGAAACCAGAACAAAGGGTGAGATTTATAATTCCCGCAAAGATCTGTCTTGCGAGAATCTTAAAACCATCTACAGTAAGCATATAACCTTGTTGCATGTCATCAACCGCCTGGAAGCAGGAAGTAAAAGTTACAATCCTTACTGGATAGGTAGTCAGGCGAAGCTCAATAAAATTTTGGAGGCGCTTCGAACTTGTTATCAAAAAGGCCTTGATGTCGATAATGAATTAAACAATAGCAACAGCGAATTATCAAAAGCAATCAATATACGTCGCTTACCATCACTTTTTAGTTTTTGGGATGGAAAAAATGAATCTCTAGTAGAATCAAGAAAGATAATTAATGAAAATAGGACTTACCGACGAAATAATCCATGAAAGCCGACTAGAGTATGGTCGACTATTTCCTTTTTTCTCAGCGAGAATTAGAAGCATGGCTTACTAGAGAATAAAGAAATGCCCGACCTTTTATTCTTAAGTTACCCATGATGCCTTCGAGTCCTGGTTTATTGACCGATAATTTTTACAAGGACTCTTTTATCACGGCGGCCGTCAAATTCACCATAGAATATTTGCTCCCATGGGCCAAAATCCAGTCTTCCATCTGTAATAGCGACGACCACTTCTCGCCCCATGATTTGTCGTTTGATATGGGCATCAGCATTATCCTCGCCGGTGTCATTATGGCGGTATTGCCTAATAGGTTCGTGGGGTGCTATTTGCTCAAGCCATTTTTTATAATCTTGATGCAAGCCGCTTTCATCATCATTGATGAATACGGAAGCGGTGATATGCATGGCATTGACCAATATTAAACCTTCCTGAATACTACTTTCCTTTAAGCATTCAATGACTTTATCTGTGATATTAATAAATCCCATACGCTCCGGGATATTAAACCATAGTTCTTTTCGGTACGTTTTCATGATTTTGATAATGATTGGGCAATAAATCAATATCTGGCAAACATATAGCATTCCTGGCTCTATTTCAAATGGATGATAATTTAAATTTAATCTTTATTTAGAGAAACTACCCGGAAAGTCATGCGGATATGGAGAGAACATCCTGTTAAGGCATTTTGAGCTTATGGTAAAAATGTAAATGCCTGTAAGAGTAACGTATTCAGTCAATTATAGATATTGGTGATTTGGAAAACCCAGATAGCACAAGATTGGGTAGAGTTTGCATACAGACAGCGAATAAGCCTTGGATGCTTCGCAGGGGAGATGGGTACTATTCAAAAAAGAGGTTTTTATCTGCAAGCGATGCTGGACTACAATTGGTTTCATTATAACAATGCGTATACTGCTTCCTTTTTTGGACCACAAAACATTTCGGCACTTGAAGCGTCTATCGACAATCAATGGGGATATGGTTTTGGTCTGGGGTATCGTTTTAATGATTATGTGCGGACGGCGATAACTGTGCAGGCACGACCGGATGTTAACTTTGCTGTAACCGATGATGCTCCTGAAACAGCAACGGGACATTTTGATAACTACACTTATATGCTCAATGGCTATTTATCTAGCCCTAATTTTTCCGTTATGAATTTCAACCCTTATATTATGGCTGGTGCCGGGGTTGCTTATAACAAAACAACGAACATATACTGGCCAGCGGCTACTCAGACGGAGTTCTCTGACAAGGCAACAAAATTTGCCTGGCAGTTTGGTATTGGAAGTCTTTACGCCCTCAGTGACTCTTTGTTAATAGATATCAATTATAATTTTATTTCAATTGGAGAAGTGAGGAATTCAGGTCAGTATAATGCTATTGCAGCCAATAATACTCCAGCCTCAGGAGCGCCAACAAAATTCACCAACGTATACAGCAATCAAGCTCAAATTGGTATTCATTATCAATTTAATGCCTAGCAATGCGTAAATTGAAAGATATAGTCGATAAGCTCATTTGGTAGGATATGTTGATTAACACGAACATGCTCAAGATCATGTTTGATAATGTCATTTCGACAAGAGGCACACAGGGCAGAAAAAAGTTCTCCCAGGTTTAGGTCCTTGCTCCTTGAATGGGTCAGATAATTTAACATATAAATTTTAAAGTTGAAGGGGAGGTTTTCAACATAGGGAAGTATAAGTTTTAGAGTTTTTTCATCTTTCAATAACACAGTTTGCGCTAATTCAGTGACTATTGTAATTTTTAATTTTTTTGGCATTGTTTCTATTAAATCGGCCAAGATAAAAATTTTATTTTGATTGCTAGTTAATTTGACTTCTTTAATGAAAGCCTTTGCAAAAGTCCTATATTCTTTTTTAGGAATATATTCACCTAATAGTACAACGGATTTCATTATCCAATATTGGAGATTACTACGAAAGCCAATCAAGTCTAAGGTTGTCTCTTCAAATAAATCAAAGACTGACATTAAATGACCAACTAAACGGGCAGCTCTTTCCGGAAAAGAAAGGCTTAACTTTGCCATTATAAATAACTCGAATCCAAAATTATCGACAGTTGGTGCGCGAGTCGCTTTTTCCTTATCAATTTCTCTGAATAAGTTATATGTATTTGTATACATTGGGTGGTTGTTCTTATAGATATAGGTAATATAACGCATATTTGCATTATATAACCCAATAGTTTGATTAAGGAATTTCAATTTCCAGTGTTTTGGAATGAGTGACGTTAAATTTGAGAGAGCAGAAAGTGCCGCCGAATTTTCTTCCTTGTCCGGACTTGAAATACACAAAGAAAGACATGTTAACAATTCCTCTTGTTGGTTTTCAATATTGGATAGATCATCAATATTGGCCAACATTTTTAATGCTGTTATGGTGCTTTCTTGATTATCATTTCTTAATTTACTGATGATCAACTCGGCTAATTTTTTTTGTTCTTTAGCGGTGAGGCGATTCCATTCGGAAGTAAGTAGTATTAGTGCACTATCATTGTGATTGATTATAAAATTCTTTATTAATAATGAAATCTTAACTGCGTCATTGGTAGGGCAAAGATTTCTTAGTTTTAACAGAATTCTTGCTGGGTAGAATATTTTTTGATTTGTGCCGATTCTATAAAAATACAGTTGCCTGTTTAAAGGTTCAGAAAGCATTGAAATAATATCGCTATAATGACTTTGATTGATATGGACCAATATCTTATCAAGAACTTTCAAGGCCATGTTGTCATAAGTATTATCTTCACTGGAAAGCAGGCTGTTTTTTCGACTGACAATTTTTTTCAAATATTGAATAACTAGTTTTTGATTCTTTTCCTCCATAAAGGGAAAGTAAGCCTTGATCAATATGCAGGCTTGATAGATGGAATCTCGTCTTTTACTTTTAGTCATTGAGATTATTCTTTCAATGACTGCCTTCATAAGTTTCGATGGTAATAATTTAGGGAGAGAAGCAAGTAAACTAGCATTTTCATCGCTCATTTTAGAGTAGAGTGATTTGATAAAATCTTGCGGTAAATTGGTTAACAAACCTTTTGTTGCCAGCTTAATTAATAATTGTTGCTGATGACTTGGAAGGTCTTGAAATCTGTCAGTTTTTGAGTGAGTCTGCTGGTCGGAAGCACCAAAAACTTGAGTGTTTAAATAATGATCCAGGAAATTTGTTAACTTTAACTTCATTTTAACTGGTTCAGATAAATGAACCTGATGAATTTCATAGACTGAAAAAAATCCGGATAATAGCAGAATCAATTTTTCATTGGCAGATTGAGCAAGATGTTTGTTCAGCAAGGCAATAAGTGAAAGAATAAAGTTTTTATTTCCATTATGTTGAGTATCTCTTATTAATTGGATAAGTAGGCAATCAAACTTACTGCTGTCATCCAGGTCAAGGGAGGAAATACAATCGTCAATAAGTTTTATAAAAATGTCTGTGGACTCGATGAGTCCATCAATATTATATTGAGCGATTTTTCCAATGTAATAGGATTGGTCAAGGTTAATTTTGGGCCCTTTCTTTTTGTGGGCTTTTGAATGTTTTAATAATGCTTTCTTTATCTTTTGTGTACTTATCACTAATTCACCAGTTGATGCATTTTAAGTCAGTTTAAAAATTTTTTTTACCATTGCATTTCAGCTCAGATCTCTCACCAATCCTATATCCCGCAGTAATTTTCAGAATTTATTAAAATCACATATTGTATAAAATTTAAAACAACCTTCATGCTTATATTCATAAATAAAACTCCTGGTACGCTTTACCCATACAATTAAGCAAAACTTCTTGCCTCTCCATCATATTGGTCACTACCACATCAAGATCGTGATGGTACTGTCCATCAAGATGGAAACTGTTACTATCCAAATTTAGGCTAGAGCAGGGTAGTTGCAAGTGCGAAACTACTTTTTGGGCAAGTTCCTGGTAAAGGCAGGAAACACCTTTCTCATAAAAGCTGTCCAAAAATCGCCCTAGGACATCATCATTAATATGCTCGGATAAAATACCCTTCCCCAGTAAGCGTTCTGTGGGGATGTCCTTGAAATATTCAGGGTATACATGCGAGTAGGACTCACAAATCCAAGGCGATTGAGAAGCATCGCAACAAAAAGCTGACCGTTACTGATATGGCTATTATGAGACTCCTTGGGAAAGTGCTTATTCCCCCAGCTTTCAAGGCCTATTTCTTTACAAAAAGCCAGAGATTAAACCCAAATGATCCAATCGCTTTACATCCTATTTCGATGCTGTCATATCCTAATTTCCAAAAGGAAGTATAAGATAAGATAAGCCGATCCGAGTCAAGCCTATCTGAATAAATTTTTTTGGAATGAATCTGTAATTAAGAGCTGCAATCCAACAATACAAGTTCATCCCCATACAAAGAAAGTAATACAGGCCTATTCATTACCCTTATTTGTTTTAAAATTGCGATGATAGTAGAGATGCTGCGCATTTTTTTACGAAGCAAATACATCAATGCAATGGAAATGGGGTTAAGTGGGGTATGAAGCGCTGGAACATGGCTTTGATGCTGGATATAGGTCAAAAATTGTTTGCCAAAATCTATAGGCAAAAGCACCACGCCCCTCATAACCACGACATACATTTTCTGGCGCGGGAACAAGAGGTTTGGTTGACCCAAGGCGTACGCTCGTTAATCGATGGTTCTTATACAGCCCGTTTTCTTAGGCGCCATTATTTCCCCGATGAAATGATGGACCAACTCCATCTGACTGACAGAGTATTGCAGAATATCTTGTTGCACCAACTCAAAGCGACCTTCCCGTTTGTCATGAATCCCAACTGTTATCACCTTCAAGGCTCAAGCGGTGTGCAGAGCGAGAAGCGCTTGAATCGGTGTAACCAGCGCCTGATGAAAGTGTTGCGGGAGGGGTAGATGCAATGTTCCATCCGAATGGTCAGCCTCTTTTGCATAGATGCATCGTTGGTGTTTGTGGTAGGTAAGAACATCAAAACACTGGTTGTATCCAGACGTACTTTTATGGTTTTTAGAGACCTGCTGGGACGCTGATGTGGCAGCGTATGCCACACAGCTTCATGCAGCGCACATTAAAAAATTATGCCCCCTTGATTATATCCTTGTGTTCCAGCTTAACAGCCGGCTTGAGTAAATTTTCGAGTGTTGATTTGAGTACGATAAAATCGCTTGTTCTTATTTCGTATAATGCCTTCATGGCGACTAAATCGCACGAGGCGCGGACCAGCAAACGACTGCCCACGGCCCCCGCCCGCGCCACCTCCCCGGCGGCTTTATATATTGCAAATTCACCCCCCAACAACGAATCAGAAGAGACCCAACTTTCAAGCTTATTAGTTATCCAATTATAAAACTGGCTGGATGACTTGGGTTTTGACTTAAACTTCGGTACAGGGTCAAAAGGCTCGTCCGAGCAGTATTCATAAACGACATGCATAGGAAAAAGCTTTTGCGCGCCGCCCACCCCTTCTCTCCATTGTTTATCAATGGAATCCCAATTGGGGTTGGGCACATTACTCGCATCCACTTGGTCTTGCAGTTCTTTAATAATGGTATTTTTAAAATCAAAATGCTGTTCCGTGATTTTTATTCCGTTGAGTGTATAGGTCACTCCTTCATTTTTCACCTTGTTGTATTGTGCTAATAATTCTTTAACGAGTTCCTCGTTATTCTTGGTTTTAGGAATACACTCAAGAAGCATCGTCCAACCATGCTTATCCAAGGCCCAAAGCATGTATTCAAAAGCACTGATGTTCTCGAAAGTTCGACCTGAACAGTCGGTGACTTTTCCTCTTTTAGAGAGTAAAGTGGGGTCATTTATCAGTATCTTTTGGACCGCATCATCTTCTCGTCGGACTGCCCTGTGCAGAAATGTAGGTAGTTTTTGCTCATCCAGCAGGGGTTTAAATAGAGTTTGGTTAGCCTTTGAGCTTTGGATAAGATGGGCAAAATCAGGTAACTTTAAATACTGACCAATTTCTGTTTCCCTTATGTCTTTGGGTAATTCATCAAAGGGAAATTCAAATTGTTCTTGCATAATTATTTCTCGGCGCGATTAAAGAGGTTGCCATTATACCATGCCAAATGAGCATTTACTATACATATAGATTTAATTATTTACAAATCATCAGGGCGCTACATTGTTCATAAATAACAAGCCATCAATTTTTATATGGTTTTTAAATTAAAAATTTACGGCGGAATAAGGGATCAAATAAGCTTGATGTAAGGAAATAGGGGGTAGGTCTTTCTTTTTTCCTTAGCGAAAATAAGGGGAGTATAAGAAAAGGGGAAAGCTCCTTGACCCTTGATTCCGTAATATTCTTCATTGGATTCTCCTTGCGATAAGGTTGGTAACTTTACCATATTGTCGCTTCTGGTAGCTGGGTAGAAGGAAGTATGAGTTTTATATCATTGCTTGCTAAAAAGGTTAATAAATATTCGAAATAAATTGGGAAGTGGGGTTAAATATGGCTATATTTGTTAGTATGTGAACACTGCCAGAATATCCAAACTCTGGATCAGTAATCAATCAAATTAATTCCAGAGCAAGAAAAAGGATTTATAAACAGATTTGAATGTTCTGTATGAGCACCTAATCAAGATAACTAAGGAATATGCAATGTACAAAACCGTTCATTTTTATAGTAACAATTTGAAGCTGGAAGGGAAACTGGAAGAACCGACTGGGAAATGTCTTGGTTATGTTTTATTTGCTCATTGTTTTACCTGCGGTAAAGATATAGCTGCTGCAAGCAGAATTGCCAGTGCTTTGGTCTCAAATGGGTTTGCGGTGTTACGCTTTGATTTTACAGGCTTAGGCAGCAGCGAAGGTTCCTTTTCAGAAACGAATTTTTCTTCAAATGTTGAAGATTTAGTTGCTGCTGCTGACTATTTAAGATCCCATTATCGAGCTCCTGTTCTGCTGATAGGTCATAGTCTTGGAGGTGCCGCTGTACTGCTTGCAGCCAAGAATATTTCTGAAGTAAAGGCAATAGCCACTATTGGCGCGCCTGCCAGTGCCCACCACGTTAAGCACCATTTTTCTGCTGATTTAAGTAAAATAGAGTCTGATGGTGAAGCTCAAGTTACGCTTGGTCCACGCTCGTTTACTATCAAAAAACAATTTCTGCAAGATATTGATCGGTATCAGGACACGATTAATAGTGATGCTGGTAAAGCGTTACTCATTTTGCACTCCCCCATAGATAAAGTGGTATCAATTAAAGAGGCCGAAAAAATCTATAAAGCCGCCAAGCATCCAAAAAGCTTTATCAGTCTTGATAAGGCTGATCATTTGTTAAGTGACAAAAGGGACTCCCAATATGCTGCAGAGGTTATTGCTGCCTGGGCCAGCCGTTATTTAACTCCTTCATCAGAAGAGCAAAGTGGTTGAGTAGGGCAAGCATCTCCCTTTTCCTTAGGCAAATAATTGGTTGTACTAAGGGAAAGGAAAGACTTGCTCTTTCATGTGGAGTTAATTATCTGTTTTGGTTTCCCCGGTATTGGGATCAATATGCAGTTCCTTTTTTTCGTGGCTGGCTGTTTCACCTTTTATTTTGTAAACACCCTCATCAAACTCAATTTCAATGATTTTGAATTTACCTTCGTTTTCAATTTTTTTGGTAATGTCTATGATTGAATATTTTGGTTGTGGATGTTCTTGCTTTTTGAAAATTTTGCCTGTGGCGGGATCAAGTTGAATTTCAAACTTAACGCCTTGCTCATTGCTGCCTTCGACAGTCAATACGCCATCGTCAATTTCAGCATCATGAATGTTTTTATACCCCTGGTCAGACAACTGTTGAAGAATAGTACTTAATTTTACAGTAGAGGTTTCCTCGGCTTTTGTTGCTTCGGCCATGGCAAAAGGAGCAACCAATAGTCCTGAAAATAAAACCATGGGTTTAATGTAATGTTTGATATCTGGCATCATGCTTATCTCCTATTGATAGTGTGGTATTAAAATCCAAAATAAATCGCAAAAAAAGAGTCGTTTGATGAGGTTTGGTGTTTAAAAATCATTGTTTAACTATAGTCATTTGAATGATGGAATGCAAAGTTACTTTGATTTTACAATGGATTTCGACTCTTATAGTACTTACTTCGTATTCAATAGCTTAAATTTTGATTTCATCTTCTTGAATGTAAAATATAGAGCAGCCGTAATTGCACCTGAAATAATTCCTATAAAAAAATTAATTCCTATAGACATCATTGCAGACAGATTTTCTGTGAAATGATGAATGGCAGTTATTTGATGAGTAATAATACCCCCTCCTACTAAAAACATGGCAATTGTTCCTGCCACGCTTAACATTTTCATAAGTACTGGTGCTGTGCCAATCAAAAGAATTCCAATTTGTTTAAGCAGGTGCTTTTTTCCCCGTAAAATGAAGCCCAGATCATCCAATTTCACAATGCAGGCAACCAAACCATAAACACCAATGGTCATAATTAATGAAATCAAAGTTAATACCGCTATTTGGTTAACCAAGGATGTTGCTGCAACCGTGCCTAATGTGATGACAATAATTTCAGCCGATAATACAAAATCCGTCCGTACCGCCCCACGAATTTTTTCTTTTTCAAATTGGTGCATGTCGATGGTTTGTAAATCCAGTTTATTTTTTGCAGTCTCATTTTTTTTATGGAAAATTTTTTCTACAATTTTTTCAAAACCTTCAAAACACAAATACAATCCACCCAAAATCAATAGGATACCCACCAGAGATGAAGCGAAAAAATTTATTAAAATCGCTAAGGGAATTAATATTAATTTATTAATAGCAGATCCTTTGGCCACTTCTCCTATGACAGGTAATTCTCGGCTCGCATGTATGCCTATTATTTGCTCAGCATTGAGTGCCAAGTCATCACCCAATACGCCTGCTGTTTTTTTAGTTGCCACTTTAGTCATGGCAGCAATATCATCTAGTGACGCTGCAATATCATCAATCAGTGTTAATAAACTTGTTCCTGCCATATTGACGCCGAGTTTAATTTAATGATTACACTAAATACTAAAGCAAATTCAAAGCAATGCAAAAATATGTCTTATCTACTTCTCGAAGATTAGAACCTGATAATATAAAAAGATTGTATCCTGCTTTCCAAGAATTGAATTTTGAATGCATCGCTTGCAAGATGCGTGAGTAGTGTCAAGTCTTTCCTTTATCCAAGTCGAACTAAATAGGACGAAACCCCCAATCTCTTCGTTAAAAAAAGTTATTAATTCGGTTATTTAGTTTATCTAAACAACCTCATTAAAATCATTTTTTGCTATCAATCGGATTAAATGCAGGTTAGCTCTTGATCCCTGATACTTTTATTTAGACCCATTAATTTTGGAAGATGCCAATTCATTTGCACAACGAAAGTCGTCCAACATTTTTTTATATTCATCAGTTGTTTTGAAAGTATTCGTGGCCATCTCATAGAATACAAGGGCAGTGATTGATAAATTTAGAAATAGTTTTTATTCTGCTACCCACAATTAGATCATGCAAAAATTCAAATGCAATTCTTACTTCTTTGCCATCTCGTTCTGCTTCGATTTGAGAATAGTATTTTTCTGATACATCACCCCCAAAATAATCATATTCAACAGCAAAATGTTGTTGTATTTCCGGGTTTACCCTTGGGCTATTACCAATCTGTTCTTTCGGTAAACCTAGCCCAAGTAAAACGCAATCAAAAATCGCTTGGCTTATCTCAAAAGGCAGCTCTGTAGGGAATTCGAGTATATGCGCACTATGGTTACAGACTCTATTACAAAAGAATTCTCTATAAAGTGGATGATAGTTTACTGAGAAAGGATTGTGTGTTGAAGAACGGTTTAAAAAGTTAGTTACATTTCCATCTCTGTCTTTCCATAAACTAAATCCCATTAGTTTTCCTGATTTGCTACCAAGTTTGCTAAGGCCTAGTATTGTTGCCGCTTGTTGTATCTAA
This sequence comes from Legionella sp. PATHC039, assembly GCF_026191275.1. Taxonomy (NCBI): domain Bacteria; kingdom Pseudomonadati; phylum Pseudomonadota; class Gammaproteobacteria; order Legionellales; family Legionellaceae; genus Legionella; species Legionella sp. PATHC039. The sequence continues at coordinate 2,423,542 of NZ_JAPHOP010000001.1, read as the reverse complement.
ATACCTATATAACCTTGTCCTGGTAAACCTTCATTAAAAAGCAGAATGGACTCTTCCGTTAGTTTTAAGAGAGAGGGCCATGAACAATTTAAAGTATAGGCATTACAAGGCAGCATTTTATGCTAGAAAAAGATGATGAGCTTATATGGTAACAGATTGCTTATTAAGTGGCTAATATTGCCTTTTATTATCATAATTAAGGTTGGATTAGTGGGCTGATAATCAATTAAATGGGGGGAGAGTATTGTGTATGTTCAGTGCCCAGATCCAAATCAAGAGGTGTATCTAATCTACTCAATATAGAATCCAATTCCTGCCTTTTACTTGGGTCTACAGTATATTCAGCGCTTACAAAAGGTTTAAAAAATGAATATCCAAAGTAATTGGTGCCTTTCGTTAGTTCGAGTTTTATTTCCTCTGATTTAAGATAGTTTTTAAAGTCCTGTAAGCAGAAATCACCACTATTTGCGTTAGAACCGACTATTAGCGCGCTTTTGTTAAGTTTACTGGCAAACTGTACTAAATCATTCCCTACTGGTGATTCTAAAAGAGATTCTATAGCATGTTGGTTTTTACTTTGAACAATTTGCAGAAGTGCTGTGGCTTGTTGTGTATATTCAGGATTACTACTAATTTGATTTTTTAACAAGGTTATAATTTTCCTATTGATAATTGGGTCATCTTGCCATGAGCATCCTTTATCAATAAACAGTTTTGCTACGTCATATTTTTTATTTGCGATAGCATAAGTTAAAGCGGTTTCAGCTATACTTGCATCAACTGAGTACTTTGTTTCTGGTGTTCTACCATTTAGTATGCATGGTGTACTATTGATAAATGACTCAATCATTTTCAACCTATTGCCATCTATGAGCTCAAATAGGTAACTGAATCCAAAAGTTACGTCTTTACCCAGAACTTCCATTTCTTCATTTGAATAATATTTAGGGGAAAAATCGCCACCAAAATAATCATTTTCGACAATAAAGTGTTGTCTAATTTCTGGATGAACACGCTTGCTATTGCTGACTTCTTCGGTTGGAAAACCTAAACCATTTGCTAGGCAATCGAAAATTTCTTGACAGATTTCTCGTGGTAATTCTCTTGGAAGTGCTAATGAATGGGCAGAATGATGTGATACCTTATCGTTATAATACTCTCTATAAAACTCATTATACTTTACTGAGAACATATTTTGGCTTGAAGATCTGTTGCGAAATTCTTTTATATTCCCCTCATCGTCTTTCCATATACCAAATCCCATAAGCTGCCCATTAACACCTCCTTTTAAACCTAAACCAAGAGCATTTGTTGCATAAGTGTGGAGATCACCCGTCATAGTCCCTAGAGGTTGTTGTGACTCGAGATATTTTGAGAATTTTTTTCCATATTTGTTTAATCGCTCTTTACCATCATCTTTATTAAATGATGGTAATAAATGTATCTCTCCTGTAGATATGTCTAAAATTCCTATATATCCTTGATTAGGTGAACCTTCTTCAAACAATTTCTTGGAACGTTCAGTTAAAGTCAGATGTTCGGGGAAAGGATGTTTGAGGCTATATGCCTTCATTTCAAGTTTTGGCATAATACACAACCATCAATAGTTATTTGCTATAGCTATATGATTATGATAGTACCATAATGAAAAATTAACAAACAATTAGATCAGGATATATACAATATTTTGTGAATCACATGACAAATAAATCAAACAAATTACAAACAAATATAAATTTATAAACGAATTAATGGGGTTTATACGCAACTAAGCTATTGATACTTGGATCTTGATCTTCTAATGTGTCTATTGCATCAAGTTTATAGGTATCTAATTGTTCTAGAATATTATTTAATGCCTCCTTTTTCTTTGCATCTATTGTTTGAGCTGGAGTAACAAAAAAAGAAAATATTGAATAACCTAGAAAATTTGTGCCTTGTGTAAGTTTTAATATCATTTCTTCTGATTTAAGATTAGATATTATAAGGGCTACGCATGAAAATTCACAATCAGAGAGTATTTCTTCAATAACATTCATTTTATTATTTTGCTCTGCATAGGTAATTATTGCTTTTCCCTGAGGCGAGTTAAAGAATTTCTTTATTTCTAAAGAGTTTTTCTCTTTTATAAATTGCAATAACTCTTGAGCTCCTGTAGCACCTTGGGGATTAGATTCAATTTGTTGTTTTAATAAATAGATGATTTTATTGTTGACAGCGGGATCATCTTGCCACGATGCTCCATGTTCAAGAATGATTTTGGCTGCTTTATATTTCTTATTTTTTATAGCGTATGTCAAGGCTGTTTCTACAGCATTTGGGTCTCTGATGTAACGGGTTTCTGGAGTCCTACCACTCAAAATGCAAGGTGCTTCTTTAATAAATAATTCCAGTGTTGATAGTCTATTGCCATCAATTAGTGACTTTAAAAATTCAAATCCAGTCCAGACTGATTTATCATCATGATCATTAGGGTTTGCTGAAAAATATTTACTGGAGAAGTCACCAAAGTAACTGTCTTCTACAGTAAAATGTTGTCGAACTCGCTCATTAACTCTCTTACTTACTCTAACATCTTCATGAGGCAAGTTTAAGTCCCGGGTTAAGCAATCATAAATTTGCTGAGAAATTTCTCTTGGTAATTCAATATGAAGTTCGAGCAAATGCGCGCTATGATAAAAAACTTTATCATTATAAAATTCCCTATAAAGAAGAAAATGCTCTAACACAAATTTATTATGAGAAGTGGATCTATTCAGAAACTCTTCAATATTTTCTTCATGATCTTTCCAAACTGAAAATCCTAAAAGTTTACCAGATTGTCCCCCAAGATGACTTAAACCAAGATGTTTAGCAGCATCTTCATGGAGGTAGCTTCTCATCGTATGCAGAGGTTGTTGTGAGTCCAAATAATCTGAAAATAATTTATTATATTTATTTAATCGAGATTTATTATCATCTTTATTAAATGCAGGAAGCAGATGAACTTCCCCATTGGTTATATCCAATATACCTATATAACCTTGTCCAGGTACTCCCTCATTGAATAATCTTCTTGATCTTTCTGTTAGATTTAATTGATCAGGAAAGGAATTTTTCAGACGATAAGTTTTCATTTCGAGCATAATAAAACGCTTATATAGAAATTACATTGATTTTTAATTGTACTATTTTTTTATAAATTAATCAATATCATAACTAATCTCGTGTTGTAACAAAATGAATTCAGAATTTATAAATTTGATGAATATTTCAATTAAGATATTTCAGTATTTATAATTATCAAATCAGAGACTGTTTAACTTGAAAAAATCGACTGAGACCCTAGTGTACTTATTACTCACTATCATGAGATAGAGGGGTTTTTGTTAATGTTTTGAGTTGACTCTGTTTGGATTTTTCATCCAACATTTTTTGCTTGGATCTTCTGGACCGTCGTTTCTTTTGGCGTTTTATTTTTGCCAATCATGAAGTCTCTTTGTTATCCCATAAAATAATGCCTTTAAAGCATTATAATAGCTGAATTCAATCAAAATAATTTTTCTTGATTTGAAGACATGAGTATATTACTTAGTCGTGTTTTTTATAAAAAACCGTGCAATTTCTTCAGTTAAATGAGTAAGGTTCGTGTTCATGCTCTGCACAAGCGTTTCAATACTGATTAAATGGACTTTAATATGGTAATAAGCATTTCCTTTGTAGATTAACTCTTCTTTTCGGTAAATAAGGTATTCGGCTCTTAAAATACTGTTACCATGAATATCAATTTCAAATTGTGAAATCATTACTTGAAGATGATAATCCGGGTGGAATTTATTGTTCCAAGGTGAGGTCTGAACTACTACTCCTGGCATTAAAGTTGAAAGATTAGTAGTTAATACAAGAGTAATATTCTTATCCAAGGCCCCAGCCCATTGGTTAAACTCTTCGAGAGTTAGGTGATGAGGTGTCTGGTGAATCATTAATTGAGGTTTTTTCATATAATCAGGAATACTCACTTCATCAACACCAATCTGTAAATGATTATAGGAGTTACGGCTGTTTTTTTGAGGGGAAATAGGTGTTAATAAATAAAATTGAGTTTCTTTGCTTCGACCACAATCGCAGAGTGTTAAGGCAATGAGCAAGATTAACAGGAACTTCACAGGTTTCTTTCGAAGCTCAATATAGCTAGAAAAAGGCGAGGATGCGATGCTCTCAAAGGGGGAATATATAAAAGAGGTTCGAACACTACTTAGCCAACTCAGATCTCTGATGCAATAGAATTTTAAAAAATGCCTATTGTTTTTCATCTTTTGCCTCGAAGTAAAGATTCAGGATATCGAGACAAATAATCTGTCAAATTTTGAGTGGAGTAAGCTGCACTGGTAATTTGTTTTAAGCTTTGATTTAAATAAGCAACAACAGTGGGCACATCTTGGTTTAGACTAGAGGCTAGTTGCCCTAAATTTTCAGAAACTTTTTGTATCGCCTCTAAAGTATCTTGAATTTCTTTGGAGCGAACTAATTCACTGACGTCTTCAAAAGCCTTTTTCGCGGCCTCAAACGCTTCTTCCATAGATGTATATTTTTCAGCCGAATTGTGAGTCGGGAAAACAGGATAAGAACGATAGTATGTTTGTTTATATTTTACCGCTGGGGTTGGCTTAATCAACTCAATTTCAGCAACGCCCGTTAACAGGTTTGGTTTGGTGATGTTTGCTACATACCCATTATCAATAAGCAGGTGAATAGGGTCTTGGCTAAAACCATAGGTTCTCTCGACAAAAAACTGGACGTAAACAGGAATAAGTACTTTACTGTGCTCTTTATTTTCAGTGATTTCTATGACTTTGACTTCACCGATCTTCACACCTCGATAGGTTACTGGGGCAGTGGTGACTAGCCCTTTTAAAGAGCCTTTGAAAAACATGACAAAAGTTTGTTTTTGTGCGCGTTTGTATTCTATATAAAAAAAAGTACCGCCTAGAATCATTAAACATAGGGCGCCTACTATAAAAATACCTACTAATGTATAGAATCGTTCGTTATGCACGTCGTCCCTAAAACGTAAGAGTAATATACATACTGGCAATGATCAGCCAGAATGAGCCACGCGTTAAAATTCGAGAAACTGCTTTTCTCAAATAAATATGTCTAATAGATGCTTCATAGTAATAATAACCAGAAGTCAACCCAACTATGATGCATAAAATCAATGTCTTAACGACCGAGTATATCAGATCAAATAAGGTTGTCGAGCTGACAACATAGGATAAAAATTCATTGTTTGTAAACCCTAGCATAAAATGAAAAGTGAGATAAAAACTAAAAAAAATAGCGGATACAAGATAAACGTATAACAGTAAGGAGGCAATGTTCATACCTACAATGATTGGTAATACTTGAGCAAGGATAATTGCCTCTGGATTCTCCTGGTAATGCTCCAAACGGGTGTTAACCATATGCAAGGCGGCTTGGATACATAAAATGAAGCCAATAAGTACCGGTAATATTTCATGGGTTAAAATATTTTGAACAATGGGAAGTACTCGTTGATGTAGCTGAAAAGGTTTTAAGAGCGCATAAACCGTTTGTGAAACAGTAGCGCCTAATAATATACCAATAAAACTCAGTAGAATAACAAGCCGCGCTCCAGAATAGTAAATCATTTCAAGTGTGTTAGGCCAGACGATGGACAGTTTGCCAAAAATAGCTTTGATAGTGCTATCAACCAAATGGCCTAAAAATCGAAACGCGAGCTCAAGCGAATGGAGAAAAGTAATAATATGCTTCGAAAAACGGCGAAAAACATACATGGCTAATCCATTAGTCCTCTTTCAAAATGCCTCGACAAGAATAATAGCTTCGTTAGCAAGATGCTTGTATCAGGCAAAAAGAAGTTAATTCTTAACTTAATAGCAGTGAGACGTATTGATCTTTTACTACAACCAAGAATAACACTCTGTTTAGTTCGTTGCTAGTGATATTCGGGTGAGTGGAGGATCAAAATAAGGTTGTAAATATAATAAATATCGAAGAATTAAGTAGAGGCATTCGGTAAATATCGGGCCAAGACCCGAACTACAATGGTTCACATGGCTAGGCCTTGGGATCAGCGCTTAAATTCTCTTCCTCCGAGTTTTGTTGTACAGCACTTTGACTGGGTTGGGCAAAGAATTGAAAAGCACGGCGATGTGCATGCTGTTTCTCAGCTTTTGTGTCACTCTCAATAAAATAATCCACCAGATCATGGGCAAGAGAAGTGATTGCAGCAAACAAAAGGATTACAGTTAAGACTTCTATAAGCGCTACAGATTTTTGCGATGCGAAGAGGATTAAAAACACATAGGACGAAAGTATGCTGGAACATAGTAATTCTTCAAATAGCTTAGACATAGAACTTGCTGTAACTCTTCCTGACATCATTTGTGCTATCTCTTGATGATGGCGTTTTTTATCAAGACGAAATAATGTATTCGTTATTTCTTTGGTACATTCTGGCAGATGTCGAATTAAATCACGCCAACCATAATTTGATTGTGAAAGAGCAAGTTTTGATTTGGCATCAAGAAACTCAAGAATCATTACCTTGATTTCAGGAGGTAACTTTTGGAGCCCAGGCTCTGTGGGGTCGTATTTTGCTTTCATAGTGAATAACCTAAATTATTTATTTTCTGAAAAAATTAAAATTTATTTTAGGTAGTTTTGCATTGTGTCAAAAATGATTTATTTGTATAGGAGCTATATAAAATATTGATATGCGGGAGTAATTAATGCGTTTTCATTAAGTCCAATCGGTAAACACGCTTTTATTTTGAGCAAAAATGGATAAAATGCCTGCTTTACAATAAATGGGGTTATCTAATGACAACGCTTTACATAAAAAATTTAAGATATAATGAAGTAGCAGTCTGTCGTGCCTTATTTGAAGCTGCTGAAAAGACTGAAGAAGGAATAAAAACCAAGAGATATGGCATGCAAATGACGGCTGATATGCCTGGTTTATGGTCTCCTCTTTCTAATTATGACATTGAGAATGATCTCAGAATGGCAAGAATTCAACGCAATGGAAGAGTGAGGGAAATTGGATATTTGACAGTTAATCTTGTATTTCAATTTGATAGCCTCGATGTTACAGAGTATGAAACAAAATATGGCATTTCAGCAAAAGACGTTTTAGAAAAAGCCGGCTTTACATGCAGTCAAGATGCTGCGGGTTATTCTGAGCCTGTTTCAACTTTAACAAGGTTATTAGGCCAAGAAAGCAAACCCGAAAAACCAACCCAAACAAGTGTTGTTAATACCTCATTTTTTTCTCTAAAGAGTGTGGATACAGATAAAAGATTTACCAAGTCGACAAAACCAGGAATATTATACGAGGCAAGATCCTACGGTAAAATAGAAGATGATACTTTGAAAAGCTATGGTTTTACCGACGGACAATGGGAAAGGCAGAAAGAAGGCATCGAGAATATAGTGATTATTAAAAAACTCACTCAGAGTATTTCTCCAAGTCCAGCCATTTTGGGTGAAGCTGTTGATAATATTCCAACACTATCCTAAAGGGCATCAAATTTAAAATACTGAAATTGAAAAACAATGGTCTATTATCAATCAATTTCGGTATTTTATATTTTTTGCAATAAATTCTATTACCTCAAAAATAAGCAAAAATCATTGTAATAGCTGAATTAATCAAAATCATTATCATTGCTTATGGATGATCTGATAAGTTGAATGATTTTTTTACTGACAGGATTATTATGTTTTTCAGGTCGATAGACAAGACAAATCTCATCTCTAAACACAGGCGCATTGAGTAATTTTTTAAGGTGTTTGTAGGGATAGGTGACCCTCGTAGGTAGAATGCCATACCCAAGACCTAAGGCTGTGAGTTTGGCTACAACTTCAAGACTGGTAGAATTAATTACGCCATTGAAAGTTACTTTTTTGCCAATTTTTTTAAGGATGTATTGTGATTGGGCAAGTTTTCTATCATAAATCAGTTTGTTTTGTGCATCATTGGCATAAAAGACTGTCACTTCATCCGTAGACAGCTTTATTATAACGAGATCAGGGTGTTGTATGGGGTTCACAACAATACCAAAATCGGCTTCCCAACTTATCACTTTTTCAGTCATCTCTCTTGAATGACCATGAATGAAATTAATGCCAAGCCCAGGATAGTTCACTTGCAGTTTTGGCATAAAGTACTGGAGAGTGTAAAGCGCAACGGAAGGGTGAAGGGCTATAGTATAGTTTCCCTGAACAAAACCTGATTCAGGGTTTGCTATGTTTTGCACCTGCTCCCATTCATATAATAGACGGTGAGAGCGCCGCTTAAACTCCTCTCCAAGTTTTGTAAGCTGGATTCCATTTTTAAGCCTGATAAATAGTAATCCACCAAGTTTGTTCTCCAATCTCTTTATAGAATAACTAAGCGCAGGTTGAGATATTCCAATAATTTCAGAAGCTCTTGTCATATTGAGCGTATCGCTGGCCGCTATGAAATACCTTATATCATCCAACAATAAAGACATAACTCATCAACTCCACTTTAGGTATAAGTAAAATTTATCACAACAATTAAAATAAATCATTTTAATTATTTGTAGAAGATCTGTACTCTCTTTTTCAGGAGGGAAGGAAAATGAAGAATACAGCGTTTTTAATTACAGAGAATCATTACCCTAAAGATTATCGACTTAAAAAATCACCCGATAGTGATTCTGCTATGGGGGTAGCCAAAAGAATATTAGCTAAAGTAATGATTTTTCGCCGTGTCCCGGAAACCATTAGCTTATGCGACACCGGATGCCAAAAGTGCGCTTCACCCCATTTGCCAAAAATCATCTCGGCAGTTAATAAAAATGAGCCGGTTACTTTTATATTGCCGGCCTTCCCGGGAAAATCTCCCAACCCTGAAAAAGTTCTGGGGCCCCTGCCAGATCATGCGGAACGCCTTTCTCTTAATTTTTTGGGAACACTTTGTCAGCGAATAAAAAATTTTTATACGCCGGGAATTAAAATTATTCTGTGTTCCGATGGAAGGGTTTTTAGCGATGTGGTTGGAATGAATGAGAGTGATGTCACAGCCTACCAGCTTGAGCTGGATAGGCTTATAAAAGAAATGTCCCTTGCAGACCTGTCCATTTTTAATCTTGATTATTTTTATAAAGATTTTCATTTTGTACAAATGCGTGACGAACTCATGAAAAGCTATGGACAGTCCCTGGATTTCCTTAAACAAAAGATCCGTAATGGCGCAAAACCCTCAGCAAGCCCCGATGAGCAAGAAGCCAACCGTATGTATAGCGGAATCACGCGTTTTCTATTTGAAGATGCCATGCATGCCGGTCAAACCAAAAGTCGTACTGCTATCCAAAAAGAATCTCGTTCTAAAGCCTATGAGGTCATAAGAAGAAGCAACGCCTGGAGTGCGCTCATTTCCGAACACTTTCCCAAGGCAGTTCGGCTGTCTATTCATCCACAAACTTGCGGATCAAAAAAATTAGGGATTCGGTTAATAGGAAATGAAAGCTGGATGACCCCTTGGCATGGCGTTGCCGTTGAAAGCAAGAAAGGGTATGTCTTGCTGAAACGCTCGGAAGCGGAGGCTTTAGGCGCAAAATTAATTTGCTCCTCTGATGGTCGGCGCAGTCATTATCAATTGATGGTAGAGGTGTGACATGAATTATAAAGTGACTCCTATAAAACCATTTGGAGTACTCTTGGAGCCAGTGAGCGAAAAAACGAAGGTGACTGATGTCGATATAGAGAACATGCGCCATTTATTTGCAAAGAATCAACTCGTTGTATTAAGAGGCTTTTGCGCCTTTCAAAATGCGGAGGATTTTTCTAATTATTGCGAGTTGTGGGGAGAAGTCAGCCTTTGGCCATTTGGCAAGGTACTGGAGTTAATTGAGCAAGAGGATCCGGAAGATCATATTTTTGATCATAGTTACATGCCCTTGCATTGGGATGGTATGTATCGACCCCAAGTGCCTGAATATCAGATTTTTCATTGTGTGAAAGCGCCTTTGCCTGGACAAGGAGGAAGGACTACTTTTTCAAACACAATTTTAGCGTTACAGTTTGCCTCTTCAGAAATCAAAGAATTATGGAATAAGGTGAGTGGTACCTACCAAAGGAAAATGGAGTTTTATAACAGCAAGACGGTATCACCAATTATCACGAAGCATCCTCAAAAGGATTTTTCAGTCATTCGCTACAATGAGCCTCCCTCTGCAGACAAAGGTCATTTTGTAAATCCACCCGATATTGTATTTACCGGTATTGATCAGGAAGAGTTGGATTTCTTCCACCGAAGTTTAAATAAAGCGCTTTATTCAGCGGATAATTTTTATGCTCATGAGTGGCAAAACGGAGATATAGTCATTGCAGATAATTTTTCTTTATTACATGGCAGAGAAGGGTTTGTCTCCAGATCGCCTCGCCATATCCAACGCGTTCATGTTTTGAGTAATCCGCCTTTTGATAACCCGGGTCTGGAGTCGTATCAATGAGCGCACAAGTTGCAGACGTTGTAATTGTCGGTGCGGGTCCAGTAGGGCTCATGTGTGCCTATTTGGGACAACTTTGTGGTATCCATACCGTGATTGTGGATAAGTCTGATGGTCCTTTAGAGGTTGGTAGAGCGGATGCCCTTAACGCGCGCACTTTACAACTTCTCGAACTAGTTGATTTATTTGATAAACTTTATCCTTTAGGAAAGACCTGCAATACCAGTTCTGTTTGGGCAGATGGACAATTCATTTCCCGACAATCGTCATGGTGGGAGGAATTGGAGGGTTGTTTGCATAAACATTTCCTTATGCTTGGTCAATCCTATGTAGAAAAATTGTTAGATGAGAAGCTGAAGGAAACTGCGGCAGCAGTAAAACGTTCAACAGCGATTGTCAACATTGAGATTAATGAAGCAGGATGTCTTACGACTCTTGTCAATGGAGAGCGTATTCAGTCACGCTACGTCATCGGAGCCGATGGGGCTCGTTCCTTTGTTCGCAACCACTTTGCAATATCTTTTGAGATCATACGGCCACAAATTATATGGGCGGTCATCGATGGCATGATTGACACCGACTTTCCAAAAGTTCCTGAAATCATCGTGTTTCAGGCAGAAACTTCAGATGTGGCCTGGATTCCAAGGGAAGGGGAAATCGACAGGTTTTACGTAAGAATGGATACTAAAGACTTTACCTTGCAGGAAGCAATGGACAAAATTAATCATGCCGTGCGGCCCCATTCCTTAAATTTTAAGGACATTGTCTGGTTTTCACAATTTTCAGTTAAAGAATCTGTCGCAGAGAGTTTCTTCATTCAGGATCGCATTTTTCTTGCCGGTGATGCTTGCCATATTCATTCGGTAAACGGTGGGCAGGGTCTTAACACTGGTCTTGCAGATGCGTTTAATCTCATGTGGAAATTGCACATGGTCATGCATTTCGGCGCTCCCAAAGAACTTTTGCACAGTTATGAAGCTGAGCGTAAACCAGTAGCTCACGGTGTGATAGAGACTTCCGGTGAGCTTGTGCGCTCGACCAAGTATTCGCTTAATGGAACCCATGCCCAAGACTATGTCAGGATTGTGCAAAAGCGCGCGGGTTATATCACGGGGATGGGGATTCGTTATGGAGAAACAGGTTTATGTGGTTCTCGACTCTTTGATTTTGAAATTTTTAATGGCATTGCCAAGACACGGCTATATTCTCTTCTGGATTATATGAAATTCACTTTACTTATCTTTGGTGATTGTGAAGTCGAGTCACAGCCTCCGGAGTTTGTCAAAGTCATTCCAATATATCCAAACCAATGCCAGGAAAATTTTTGGACCGATAATACACACTATGCAAACCAGGCTATTTTAGTAAGGCCTGACTCCTACATCCAATACGCTGTACCGCTGGATAAAATTGAATCCTTATTTGAGTTGGCGCAGTTATGAAGAAAAGCCTGATTTTTTTAGCAATAGGTATGTTTACAGGAGGTTGCAATACATTTCTGATTGCTGGTCTGCTTCCTCAAATAGGCGAAACGCTTGGGCAGCCGGTTGCAGTAACTGGGCAAGGAGTGAGTCTATTCAGTTTGACTTATCTTCTTTCAGCGCCACTTTTTTCTCTGATTTTTGCTAATCAGCCGGTAAAGCGTATGGTTCAGCTTGCGCTTACTGTCTTCATACTTGGCAATTTAATAACGCTACTTTCTGAAAATATCGTGCTGTTTTTAATTGGAAGGTCTATTGCAGGAGCAGGAACCGGGATTTTTACGCCCTTATGTGTCAGCATTGCCATTCATTTTGCCTCTCCATCTGCCAAAGGACGAATTTTAAGTTTTATCTGGAGTGCTAACAGTGCGGGTGTAGTATTTGGCGTTCCTGCTGGAGTTTACTTATCCTCCTTGTTTCATTGGCAGTTATCGATTGCCAGTCTTATTATTTTAAGTTTGCTTGCATTGATTGGTTTTTCAATGCAAAAGATTGATATAAAACTACCCAAACCTTCGCCATTTGGAGGCAGGCTTCGTCTTCTGGTCGAGCCAAAAACGCTATCGGTAATTGGAATTACTTGCTTTACCGCCTTGGCAAGTTTGGGACTATACTCGTATGTCACACTGATTCAATCAGGATCCCCTAATTCGCTCAGTATGACGCTATTGAGTTGGGGACTGGGAGGATTTATAGGAAGCTCACTGATTGGGGTGTTTATCGATCGAACGGGTAAACCACGGGTTATTATGGCCTTAATTTTGGTTGGCCTCATGTTTGCTCTGATTGCCATACCATTCACCAGGAATCTGCCTTACCTGGGATTAATCCCTTTTTTTATGTGGGGTGCTTGCGGATGGGCTATAGTGACTCCCCAGCAACACATTTTATATGAATTACATGAAAATCAGGGAACTATCCTTGCCGCGATCAATTCATCGGCCTTGGGCTTGGGGTCAGCTTTGGGAACGTTGCTTGGCGGCTTATTGATTTCCTCTGGATTCAGGGGAATCTATCTTCCTTTTTCTGCTGCCACTTTATTGTTTTTCGTATTGATAATGCAGCTGATAGTAACTAACACTTCACATAAGGTAAATAACATATGAACAGGCCTGTTGTCATTGTCGATCCATTATCATCAGGAATAGAGTTGGCTCCTGCCTTTAAGGCTCGAGGGATACCTGCTATTGCAGTCACGCATAAACCTCTGGATTGGATTGGATTTGGAGCAAACATGCAAATCTCGGATTTTATCGAGATTATTCCAGACCAAGCAAATCTTGTGGAGGTACTTGCAAAATATGACCCTATTGCCATTATTCCTGGTACTGAGGAAGGAGTCCCTCTCGCGGAAGCATTGGCGATAAACTTGACGCCTCAATTTGCCAATGATCCTGAAAAATCACAGAATAGATTACATAAGGCTCTGATGCAAAAAGCGCTGCAGGAAGCTGGAGTTCCTGCCCTTAAGACGCTCAATACGGCATCTGAAAATGAGGTTGAAGCCTGGATCAGGACAAACGGATTAATTGATTCTCCACTTATTATTAAACCCCCAGTATCTGCTGGCAGTGATAAGGTCTTTCATATTCCAGCCAGAGGGGAGTGGAAAAAAGCATTCAACCAGGTTTTATCGGAGCCATCTAAAATTACCGGTAAAAACAATGAAACCGTGGTTGTGCAAGAGCAGGCTATAGGAACTGAATTTGCTGTAGGTACAGTGAGTGCTAATGGAAAACACTATTTAGCACATTTAATCCAATACAATAAAACATCCTTTAATGATCGCAAAACGGTATACGACTATGTGGAATTTGTGCCTTATAGCGAAGAAATATATGGTGAATTATTTGATTATACGAAAAAGGCATTGGACGCTTTGGGAATTCGCTGGGGGGCTGCCCACAATGAAATCATGCTCACTAAGGACGGACCTCGCCTCATAGAAACAGGCGCCAGAATGTGTGGTGGCCCAGTGGTTGGCTTTGCTCGAGAGGCGACAGGCACTAGCCAGGCCGATAAATTAGTGGAAATCTATGTAGATGGGAGTGTTTCAGCAGAAGAATATGTATTTAAAAAAACGGTTGTGCCTGTATTTTTGAAATCACCCGCGAAAGGCAAAATTTCGAATGTAGAAGCTTTCGCCGATCTATCGAAATTACCGACTTTTCTTAATGAACATATTTGGTTTAAAAATGGTGACCTTGTTCCACAAACAGTTGATTATTTAACGAGTATTGGAATTATTGGGTTGGCTGGAGACCGCGACTCCATTTTATTGGATTACGAAAAAATTCGAAGCATGGAGTCGAAATTAGTTATCCAAACATTTTAGGGTTTCTATTGCTGAACTTCTATGACAATATTTTTCCTGTCTTTTATGGTCTTTAACTGTTTTTTGCAGTGATACAGTTATACTAAAACCAGCTTTAGCGGGTTTGATTTTTGCTATCCCACTAAAAGAATAAATAAGCAAAACAGAGGCCGGTCATGCTATTAATTAAGACGGGTTCATCTCTCCTTGGGATAGTTCTTGTTTTGCCTTTTCAAGTTGCTCCAAGACTGAATCAATGCCATATTCTGAAGCTTCGGCAAGTAATGCCGAAAAAATTGCCTTTTTTGCCCGAAATATATTAGGGGCAACCTCATCTCGAATCATTTTGTCCTTTTGTGATTGAAGTTCTTCAAGAGCATGTGAATATTCTTGTATCTCAATTTTCGGATTAATATATCTTAACCCTTCATTAATGAGATTTTTTGTCACAATTTGAAACATTTCATAGTTCATTGCTTGTTTATACAATGGATCAGCGGTGGTTTTCTGACAACTTAACAGCAATGCCAAGAGGTTATTAGCAGTCAAATTAATGTCTTTATTGGTGAATAACGAGATGAGGGCGTCGATATCATGACAAAAAGCATTGAGGCCTTCTTGTATCTTGATATTTTCTGGTTTTTCAAAATCAGCCCATTTGCCAAAAGTTGCTACTTGTTGATGAATCGTATTAAGAACTTTTTCTATCCATTTTAATTCATAAGCATCAATTTCCTGTTGTTTCCCCTCCTTATCAATAGTCAATAATACTTTGCTATGTGGTCTTTTGTGTTCTTTGCCCTCTCCTTTTATGGATGTCTCCCTATGAGTGAGATAGGCTGTTGATTCATGGTAAGGTTTTACAAATTTCTCATGTATTACATTTTTATTAGCGATCACATCGACAATTAATCCGTAGTCGTCAAATAATTTTTTTTGCAAGTTTTTGGCAAAGCCTAATCCTTCACATACACTCATCACTAGTGTCAACCGAGGTGTTATATCAGGATTTTTAAAATCTGGATTCGTTAGTAATTTGCCAAAATAGGCAGCAACATCGTCTAATTTGTATATCTTTGGATTTTCTTTTTGTCTATCAAGAACCATGTCATCTAGCTCTTCGTGTCCATGAGCTGAAAAATATATTTTGGTACGATTTGTTATCGGTCCAGGAAAGAAATCTGGGTCAACCAAGGTTTTCAGGTCGCTTCCATCCGGTATTTTCACGAGTATTGAGGGGCTTTCATGAATTATAAGTGTATCAATATTTGCCGTTACTTGATCTTGAGCTAAATTGATGTAAATGAGTTTATCATATTTGGAATGCATGATAGAGCTCCATTTTGGTTTGAGGATATTCTTAAAGTATAGAATTTTTGATTAAAAATTCACCATAAAATGGAATAAACAAATAGAATAATTTAAGAAAATAACTTCATCTCATGTTGAGATTTTGGTTGTTCAATTAGAAGCCGTTATCCTGTGTTGAGGGTATTTATAGGCTGATGAAAAAACAAGTCAATTAATGAGTATATCCAACTGAATGGTTTTCTGCTTTCTCATCGAGATTAGCAAAGAAAGTAATTTTTTTAATAAAATTTCGTTTTTTATAATAATTTTGTATTAGACTCTGATTTATCAATAGCATCGAGATTAACTCTGTATCGCCTTCGATGGAATAAGGAAGTTCGGTCTGTCTAAATCCAAATTTATCGTAAGGCTTTTTACTAGCAAGTGTGTAGTTTGCTAATAGTTCAATATTGCTCGATAGATATCCTAAGCATAGAGTTTATCTAAAATTTGGCTCACTAATTCAATGTCAACGTCTTGCTGTCTATACTTATATTATTAATTTTAAAAATTCAAAAATGAATAAATCCCCCCAAAGCTTTAGTGAAGCGAATGAGCGAATAGGTAATGCAATACATCATGTCTGTTTAAATGCATCGGATGCAAAATTCATTAAATCCAATATTCAAGAGAGCTACCGGAGCTGGGCTAATATGCTTTATGACCGAGTTTTTTTGAACTGGGGATTATGTGATAAAAAAATATATCGGGAATTATCGGCATTAAATTTTGATTTTTCTAAAGTAGGTTTTTTTCCTCATGTTTATGGACAATCACTTCTTTTTTATTTGATAAGGCCATTAATAAAAATCCATTTATTTAATAAAAGATTACTTGATGTCGGTTGTGGTAATGGCGTAGGTTTGAAAATAAGTTCTGAATTATTAAACACAAGATACACGTTAGGTATCGATTTGGTCAACAAGTTGGTCACTAATTCGAATAATAGCTTTTATATAGAAGATAAAATTAATTATATGCAGGCCGATGCAGAAAATATGGCTATAGCAAACGAAAGTTTTGATATTGTCACTAACCTTGAAAGTTCACATCTTTATCCACAAATCGAGCATTTTTTTTCTGAAGTAGAGAGGGTTTTAGCGCCTAACGGATTTTTTTGTTATGCGGATGTTAATTTTGATGTGAAGCAGCAAGCAGAACGCTTAGAAGCTTTTGTGAAGACTAGGAAAAATTTACGCATCATTGAAAAGCATAATATTACTAAAATGATCCAAGCATCAATTTATCAGCGTTTAATTGTCAATGAAAAAGGATTTTACCAATTAGCTCAATACCTTTTGGGACCTGATAAAATTAACTTTACTTCAGAACTGTCCAATGTCGCCAGTTCAATGGGGCTCATGTTTCTTCCCTGGTGGAGGATTCGCTTTAAAAATCCGGCATTGCAAGCGCTTGGAAAGTTTGCTCGCCAGTGCAAGCACTGGAAGAAAAAATATTATTTTTATTATTTAATTCAAAAGATTGAATCATAAAAACCAATCCACTATTTCCAGTACATGGTTTTATTGAGATGCACTGGGTATAACTGAAATAGAGTACTATGTTTATCGTTTTGATTAAAGCAATGCCTATTCCGAATCAATGAGAGAAATCTCAATTAGTGCATGGCTCTTAGCCTTGCTACCCGCTCTGCTGTTGAGGGATGAGTTGAAAAGAGGTTCGCTAGCTTTTCTCCATTTAATGGATTAATGATAAACAGGTGCGCAGTGGCAGGGTGAGTTTCTGCTTCATCAAAGTATTGCTCATGGTTGGCTTTATCAAGCTTTAACAAGGCACTGGCTAGCCACTGCGGATTCCCGGAAATTCGTGCTCCACCGGCATCCGCTTCAAACTCCCTGGAGCGCGATATAGCCATTTGAATCAGTCCAGCCGCCAGGGGAGCTACTATCATCATGATCATGCCAACGATAGGATGGACACCCTCTTCATTATTTGAATTGTGGCCAAACATGGAAAGCCACATGAACATATTGGCAATCCCGCTAATCGCCCCTGCTATTGTTGCGCTTACCACATTAATTAAAGTGTCGCGGTGGATTACATGAGCCAGTTCATGAGCTAAAACTCCGGTGATTTCTTCTTGAGTGAGCCTATCTAACAATCCTGTTGTAACAGCAATACTGGCATTCTCCGGATTTCTCCCTGTTGCAAACGCGTTCGGAGTAGAGTTATTAATTAAATAAACTTTGGGTACTGAGGTTCCTGCTCTATGAGCAAGCTCTGAAACAATATGGCAAACAAAGTGATTATTAGAAAGAGGCTCAGCATTATACATTTTCAAAACAAGAGTATCTGAATACCAGTAAGCTGAAAAATTCATAATTCCTGCGAATAGTAACGCAACCAGCATTCCTGTAGAACCGCCAAGCAATCCCCCAATAACAAGCAGCAATGCTGTTAGAGAGGCTAGCAAGATAAAAGTTTTCAGGTTATTTATCATTTCTCATCACCTCATTTACTCTTCCTATATTTTATATCTGATATATAAGGCCAGATGTTAAAAATTCAATTTGGAGCGTTATCTCTGTTTATGTCCATGCTTTAGAGCTGGAGATCAAGAAAACCTATTGAGCGTAATACGTGGTTGTTTTTATTTTGAGATCAATGTGATATATTGTTGCGCGGATTTATATGTCATTAAACATCTTATGTATAGTAAATATCCAGTATTTTTCCCAAATAAGAATATAAAGTCTTTATCAGGTGTGCGGTTTTCAAATGTTGTAGGAATTCCCTCTGCCATTGAATCATTATATCGAGGTGATAATAATCTTGCAGGTATAATTTTTCTTTTGCCTACTCTAATTACAGGAGTATTTTGTCAAAATTTTCCTGAGGTTGTGGATATGGAGCAAATAAGATTGCACAAATTAACTAACCTATCTAATGATTTTCATATGGTGAGTATGTCAGAGGATCCTCAAATTGCATTAGATTGGGGGAAAGGATGTTTTATAACAATCGACCCTGTTTTATTTTCTGATTATATTGTAGATGTTCATGCAACCTTTAGTAAAAACCAGCTCAATTTGCCTGGCCGAATGGAACGAGAAAGAGAGCATGTTGCTTTAGCTGTACCCTTTTGCAGCATAAGAAAAATTACAATTCACAATAAAGAATTAGTTAACCCCTTTTATCTTAGGATACCTCAAGACAATAAAGAAGCGAGAATGGAGTTTAATACTCTTTACTGCCAGTTAATTTCACTTATAAGAAACAAATATACTCA
The DNA here is from genome assembly GCF_026191275.1 of Legionella sp. PATHC039. Lineage (NCBI taxonomy): Bacteria > Pseudomonadati > Pseudomonadota > Gammaproteobacteria > Legionellales > Legionellaceae > Legionella > Legionella sp. PATHC039. Next base: position 2,404,642 of record NZ_JAPHOP010000001.1, on the reverse strand, counting down.
GGAAGTAAATGAGAAAGAAGAGCAAACAGCATTACGTGCTTGTTCTATAGCTTATTTAGAATTTTATGCTAAATTCGGTGGTTGCGATAATCCTTTTGATAAAACCCTTGCAGAACTGGTTGAACTCTATCCGGAATTTATGAGCTATCTTTTGCAATCAAATTGTCATCTTTCATCAAAAACAGATTTGATGAAAGAGATTGTCATGAACTCATCGGATAATTTATTTAAAGAACATCCTTATACTAAATCGATTGATGCTTCTTATATCTATAGGGTTAAAGAGAGCACTACTTGTTATGAAGATGACTGGGCAAAGCCAGTTTATGATTAGTAATAAGAAAGATGCTGGTTTTCCTTGAATTCGTTGAAGATGACCACTAACGAGGTGAGGGCATTTGATCTACGTTACCTTCTGTATTATCCAAAGTATCTGAAAACACGGAATCTGTTTCATCTGTATCACCCAAAAAATCAAAATCTACGGGCGTACCGATGCGTTCTGGTTCCAGTTGTTTAATGATGTTAGCTAAATAAATTGTGGTTTTGTGATTAACGAATGATGATACAGCAATGATTTTTTTATTAAGTAACAGGTGATAATATTCATGAACCCCATCGTTACCTTTTTGAATAGCAATAGATGGATCAGCGGGAGCGATAAAATAAGTATTGCCGGCTTTTTTAGATGTAATGCGTGAACCTAGTTTTTCAAATAAGCAATCCATGCCTTCTTCCGGAAAAAGAGGAAACTCTTCTTTGGTATCTGAAGTGGTAAAAAAGGAATAATCAAAAAAAGATGATTTTTTCATATAGGAGCTACCATTAAACATAGATATGCTCAAAATTATATCATGATAAACAATTTAAAGGTATTTGAATTGCTAACCACTGATGGCGGTTAACAATGGACGTATTATTTTACATCGAGCAGGTTTCTTTTCTTTCTTGAATTGTCAAAATATTCGCTGCAGAATTCGATGAGGGCGGTTCAAAGAGACTAAAGCTGGAAAGAAGCGATGCAGTTGAAGCAGCTTGCGTGCTTTGATTATCTTGGTCAGGGACTTTATCTTCAGCGACCGTATGTGAATTCAGCAAATCGATGATACATTGCCGATAACTTTTTGGTGCATATTCTGCGATTTCTTCAATAGCCATTTCCTTTAGAAGCGCATCTTTAGATAGCATAATAAATGGAAGCCTAAATTTAGGAGGTAAATAGGATAATAAGGTCGCTGCAAAGTTTTGTAGTAATTCAGGATGAACATCCCTTATAAAGTCATTCACTATGTCACCCGAAATAACATTCCTTGCAAAAATCCAGGCTATGGTATTAGAAGTAAAAAATTCACCCATTGCTGAGATAAAATCAATTTTTAATTGATTGGGTAATTGTTTGAGATAACATGCAAAATCTGCACTTTGCGGTTTTTTCGATTGGAATTTAGTGCGAAACTCTTCACATAAGGCTTTATATTTTTGCTTATCTTCTTCAGAAGGAACTAATTTTTTTGTTTGCATACTCCTTTTACCCATCTGAGACAATTCTTTCAGCTCCTTTTTTCCGCCATGACTTCAAAAACATCAGGGATCAATTTTTGTTCCTTTAACGCGTAGGCGCTCGTGTAACTTGACGGAGTTACTTCATTATTAAAGGGATTTGTTTCTCGTTCATTATCAAAAGTAAAGGGGGAAAGGTCTCTTATTATCATTTTTTTAGTATTGACAAGATAACAGTGCTCAGTAGCCCCGTCGCCTTTTATGCCAGGATAAGTTGTTATATCCTTTCCTTCGTATTGGTTTAAGCGTAAGATTACGTTTGCAGGGAGTAGAAAAGGATTATCATTAAAAAAATCATAAAGTCCGGATAAAATATCGTTCCGATCATCTTAGAAATCAATAACGATTTCACTGTCAGGATGAAGAGCAGCAACACGATGGGCATGGGCGTAAAGCAAAGAGCGTTTCCTTTCATCAAATTCTGATTGGGCATGGTTTTCTTGAGAATGTAAATATTTTTCCTTTAAAATTGCTTTATAACTATGTCCTGCTTCTTTTTCCCCATACAGATCCGCCAGAAAAAATGGATCCATGACGACGTTGCAATCGACTTGACTGGCTAAATAACTCTGGATGATGGGGAATGCAGGAACAGAGGAGTCTGAGCGTTGGCTGTTAAACTCATCAATAAATTTGTCTTGCCGATTGCTTCCACTCTCAACAATTAGCAAATCATAGGCTTCTTTCCTTACCAACATTCTTTGCAAATCAAATAAATTTTGGTTGCTTTCAATTAGCCATTTTTCTATAGGTTTTTCAAGGGTATGTGCATGATACATACACCCATCAATGTCGTATAAACTAAGATTGATTTTCATATCTACTCCAACGTATTTAAATTTTGATGAATACGAAGTGTAATGATGAGCATCTTAAGATTTTCTTAAGGTGGAATGACATTTTGAAATGGGACAGTCGTAAATGGAATACAAACAAGCGCGCACATTGTTTTTAATAATCTCCCTTTATCTTTTCCTGATTAATCATGAAAAGCTTATTTACTTTTTTATTCTAACCATTTAGTTTACGAGCCTGGTATTTGGAAATGGACTTTTAAAATGACTAAAAAAGTAACGAATATTGCGGTAATTGGTGGTGGAACAGGAATAACTACTGCCTGGGCTTTGGAAAATCAACAAAAATTTCATGTTACTGTATTTGAGGAAAACGATCGTTTAGGCGGGCATATTCACAGCATCAAGATTAATAATGTAATCCTTGAAGGGGGTGCAGAATTCATAGGACCACCCACATTGTATCCCAATGTGCATCGATTGTTTCAATCTCTGGGGGTGGCTTTAGATCAGTTTGAATTAAATATGGATTTTGACGATCTGAAACAAAAGGATCATATTATTTTACCCCCTTTGTATCATACATCAAGTGGCAAATCTGAGGACACTTCATCAATTCTATATACATTATCCTGTGGTTTATTTGGCAAGAGAAGGAAACAGAATGATACCCGTGTTTCAGTGGATACTCTACTCACTGAAATGTACAATTTGCTTGAGATGAACCACTTAATTATGGATGCCAGGAACAAATTACTGCATCCAGATAATTTAATAACATTAGAGCAATTTATAAAAGAGTTTAAAGAGAAATGTGTACACGCACTTTCACCTATAGACAAGTTTGCTGAGGAGTTCGTGTATCCTTTGATTGCCTCAGGATGGGGAGTTTCAATTGAAACAATCAAAAAATTTGGCGCCCATTATGCCATGAACTATCTGGCAGCAGGAATGAATTGGTTTGATGCGCCAGAAGGTTTGAGCAGCTATATTGATAAAATGGTGGCGCAATGCACCAACACTCAATTTAAAGTGAATACGGCTATAAAAAAATTAATACCAGTAACAATTGATGGAAAAATAAAGTATCAATTATTGAAAAGAGATGGCACATTCGTTTGCGATGCCACTGGAAGTCCAATTGTTTATGATGATGTGGTTATCTCCACACCGGCTTATATAACGAGTGAACTGCTGTCTGGTATTGAAAGTAACACGATAAAAGTATTGCGTGAAACACTTGCCAATGTCACTTATTATGACACAACAGTAGTATTTCATCAGGATACCGAATACCTGTCTCCCTACAGAACAGTTGTGCACAGCCGTTTTGATGGGACTCAATCAGCAAACACCATGTGCAAACCCTGGAAATTTAATAAAGATGAAATACCCATAATGAAAACCTGGGTTTTGCCTGGGCAAGAAATGCCTAAAAACGTACTGAGAGAAGTTCATTACAAACACCCGGTCATGGATAAAAATTACTACGAAGCACAGCAAGCCTTGCATGCAGCACAAGGTGAGGCCGGGTTATGGCATGGCGGTATTCTTGCTGGATTTAATGATTCACATGAAAGTGGTGTTACAGCAGCATTACAAGTTGCTGCCCAATTGAATCAGCGAGAACATTGTTTAGATAAAAATGAACGTCTCGCGCTATTCCCTCATATACTTGACTCTGTCCTATCTCCGAAATTGTCTACAGATATGAGGGTGGAGGTTGCAGCAGTAGCCGCCTATCCTTCAATGCCATAAACCTGACATCGGTTATTCTGTGGCAATATCTATTAAATTGATATCGCTCTCAAGGACAAATTGAGAGCGATAATTGTGGATCTGATTTTAAATTTTCTTGGGACAATAGAGGCCAGATTTAAATTCTGCAGATCAAGGAAAATGAACAGTTGGCATTCAAAATTCAAGCTCTGGCTCCCAAAGCGCATTGATTTTTACTCAGATTACTTTATAGTGAGTTTTTCTTTAAACGCTTAATTCTTTGAATGGATTTCATTTTATGATTAGGAAAAAGATAACTCAAATTTCATTTTTTATGATTTTGGCATTGATTGTTGGGGTTGTAGAAGCTAAGACTACTCGTCCCGCGGATGAACAACAACTTGCTCGCTCTATTTATAAACAATTTATCGAAGTGCAATCAGGATTTACTACCGGTTCAACAACGCCGCTGGTTGAAGTGGCTGTAAAATACTTAAAGAAAGCCGGTTTTTCCAACGAGGACATTTTCGTTGGTGGAGCCAGTCCACAAAAAGCCAATCTGGTTGTACGTTATCGCGGTACTGGGGAAAAGAAACCTTTGTTATTACTTGCACATACGGACGTTGTTGAAGCCAAAGCTTCCGATTGGAGCATGAATCCTTTCCAACTGACTGAAAAAGATGGGTATTTTTATGGCAGAGGCACTTTGGATGATAAAGCGCAAGCGGCTATTTGGATAGCCAACTTAATCCAATATAAGCAGGAAGGATTTAAACCCAAACGCGATATCATTGTTGCCTTGACGGCTGATGAAGAAGGAAGCAGCCCATACAACGGGATTAGTTGGCTGATTAAAAATCACAAGGATTTAATCGAGGCAGATTTCGCTCTTAATGAGGGTGGGTGGGGTGATTTGGCTAACGGGAAAAAAATATCACAAAATATCCAGGTGAGTGAAAAATACATTGTCAATTACAACCTTGAGGTCCGTAATAAAGGGGGGCATAGTTCGCTGCCAACCAAAGATAATGCCATTTATCGTCTTGCCGGGGCTTTAGAGCGACTGTCAAAATTTAATTTTCCTTTAAAAACCAATGATGTCACTGCGGCCTATTTTAAACAAATGGCGGCTATTGAGATAGGGCCTCTGAAAACAGAAATGATTGAAGCAAGCAAAGGCTCGAAGCAAGCTATGCAACGTTTAGCTGATAGTTCACCGCAATGGAATGCTATTTTACGAACAACCTGTACCCCTACCTTACTTGAAGGAGGGCATGCAATGAATGCTTTACCACAATTAGCGGCTGTTACCATAAATTGTCGTGTGCTCCCAGAGGATTCACCTGAAATGGTTGAGCAATCTTTGAAGACAGCTATTAACGATCGAGAGGTTACACTAAAGCGCATTGGCAAATTGTCCAGAGGCCCAAGTTCTCCACTTAGCCCGGAAATACTAAAAACAATTACTCATCTAACTCAAACTTATTGGCCTGAAGTTCCTGCGATTCCAATTATGGTTACTGGCGCAACAGATGGACGCTATCTGCGATCAACTGGAATTCCTACCTATGGAGTGATGGGGCTATTTTTAGACCGCGATGATTTCCGAGCACATGGTCGTGATGAACGGATTAGTGTCGAATCATTTTATGAAGCTCATGCATTCCTTTATGATTTGGTGAAACAACTGTCAAGCGATGTAACTTAAGCATGATTTTTCCGGTCGGGACCTCACTAAATCAGGCAGGATATTGATTTGAGGTCCCTGAGGTCAGTTTTGCAGAATTTCCCGATGTAAAAGCTTGTAAAAACAACGAATGTTTATTGAGATTTGGAAAACAGATATATGTTGAAGGGCTTAAAGGTCATTGATCTGAGTACGGTTCTTGCGGGGCCCTCTGTAGGCACTTTTTTTGCCGAGTTAGGTGCTTCAGTTGTTAAAATCGAACATCCTGTGCATAAGGATGTGACAAGAACATGGAAACTCCCAGGAGAGGATCCTCATTCTGAGATTTCAGCTTATTTTGCCAGTGTTAATTTCGGAAAGGATTATTTGTTTTTAGATCTCATGAAGGAGGAGGATTATCTCTATTTCCTTAACCTTATTGCAGAAGCAGATATTTTAATTATGAATTTTAAAAAGGGAGATGACATAAAGCTAAGAATACAAGCTGATCATCTTCTCAGTATAAACCCACGCCTAATCATCGGAAAAATCAATGGTTATGGTGAAGAAAGCGAACGCGTTGCCTATGATCTTGTTCTCCAGGGTGAAAGCGGTTTTATGTCAATCAATGGGACATCTGACAGCGGCCCAGTTAAAATGCCTGTCGCCCTAATCGATGTCCTCGCAGCTCACCACCTGAAAGAAGCTATCCTTCTGGCTCTCTATAATCGGGAAAAGAGCGGGGAAGGTAAGGTTGTCTCTGTTTCACTTTATGATGCTGCTGTCAGCAGTCTTGTCAATCAGGCATCTAATTACTTGATGACTGGGCAGGTGCCGCAGCGTATCGGGTCACTGCATCCAAATATCGCCCCCTATGGCGAATTGTTCCGTGCAGCTGATGCTGCGCTTATCATCTTGGCTATAGGTTCTGATAGGCACTTTGCAAAACTATGCGCTGTCCTTGGGCTAAACGATTTGCCGGATAATGATGAGTTTAAGCACAATCAAAACAGGGTAAGGAACCGAGAAAAGCTCGCTTTATTAATTGCTGAACAAACAGCGAAATGGCAAAGTAACAAGCTTCTCGAAATGTTGCACAGGGAAAATGTTCCAGCTGGGAAAATTATGGATCTCAAGGACGTTTTTGATGATGAGCGTGCGAAATCTCTCATTCGAAAGGAACTCATCGGTGATATTCCCACGGCGCGTGTCACATCGGTTGTTTTTAAATAGATTAGGACTTACCCAAAACCCTAATGTGGCAGGGTTTAAATTTTGTATGCAAGAAAAGCGAATATTTCAAATGCAAATTCAAACTCTGCGCCAAAAAATGGCCTGGAATCCTAAGAGCCACGATTGTGGAGTGCCTAAAGACAAGCCCGTGGCTCAATAATTGAATTATTTACAAGCAATGTTTATTAGGATTCCTTTTCATACAAAGATTGGCAAAATAATATCTTAAATCAGAGACAAAGATATCCCCTTCGTTTTCCATTACAAAGATTCTTTCAGGTTGCAATTCAAGATAATTGGATGCCTTCAGAATAGAGTAATAAACTGAACTCGCATAAGAGAAAATCCATTTGTCGAAAAAGGGTAGAATCATATCAGGATCGTTAGAATAAAATCGTTGATAAATATCGGTGATTAATTCCTTTCTCATGTCAAAATTGCTTTTAAAATAAAAATTGTTTCTGTCTTGACGATAAAGCGTGAATGGCGTTTTATCGGGGTTATTTTTTAAACCAGCATTAAGATTCATCGATACAATGATGCCTTTGGCATTTTCAATTTGTAATGTTGTAGTATTGAATAAATTGTATCCATTATATTCTTTCAGATAGGATTTTAAATAATCAATAGCGTTATCTGTCAATGGATCGAAATAACTTTGAATAGAAAAGCTTGTCGCGTGCTGTTCCGGATCATTTACATCATAGCCGCAGCTGACATAGGTGTTGTAAGTAAACAAATTAGGAGAAATTTTTTTTGAAAAGATTTGATCTATTTCATTTTCTACATCGTCACAGCTAAGTTCCAATCCTGTAAGATTTCCGCTAACACGAACAATTTGAGTCGGAAAATCAATAGTTCTTTGAGTCATCTGGTTAAGATTAGACATGTCCTGTTCATTGCTATAGTGCCTGACTACGGTATTTTTATTCTGCGGCAATGGCGAAAAAATAAGGCCATCTGCGTTGTTATCAGAATTGGCGAAAGCGAGAAGGGGAGATAAAAGCAAAGCGCCTAATAAATAACCTGGTTTCATAACAAACTCCTTTTTAAATTAATTCAGAATTCCATTCAAATGATTATCCGATTAGAATGCTGTTTAATAATTGTTCTAATCGGATGGGGTAGAAAGTATATCTTATCTGGTTTGAAGATTAGATCCTATAACCAACATAAATAAAACAGATGTGATGATCGCATGTGAGCGAAAGGGAATAGCAAATTTTTTTACTTTAATAGACCATAGATAACTATGAAGAAGTATATGGTTTTGAATGGATGCGTAATACCAAGAAGCAAGTGAATGTAATGGTTTATAAAAAGAACACAATGGCTTGAGTCAAAATTAATTTAATATTGATTTAATAATTTACTGTTAGAATTTCGAGCCATGTGAAAACCTGAGGAAAAAATATGATATCCCAAAAAGAAGCACTTGCTTTACTCAACAAGTATGAAAAACACTTAAATGAGCTGCAAAATATTATTACAACAAGTTATCAAAATCTTTTACGTTTTGATGCGCAAATTATGCCCAATGCTCTGGCTGCACTAAAAGCTATAGCAAACAACACTCAATTTGTACCAGTTGTAGCTACTTCAGGCATGAGCAGTATAAAAGAGTTGAATTCTGATCCCCAAATAGCTCTTAATGAATTGTTAATTGATGATTTTTTTAAAGATCATTTCCAAAAAATGTGTATTCACTATGCCAAGGATAAACCGGAATTATTAACAAATTTACAAAATTTTCATGCATGTGTAAGCCAAGAAAAAATTATTATTTATAAAGCAAAAAATGGAGAACTTGCACTGAAGTTTCCTACCCAAGAATGGAGAGACCGATTTATTCAAAAGATGGGGGGCGTATCTCATTTTGCATCTTCTGATAAATTCAATGCGAATAAAGAATGTCCGCAAACTTATCCTGAAAATCCGTCTACGTTGTATCTCAGTACCTATACCGCAAAAAATGGGGAGTTAGCCGTAGTTTTTCCTAATAAGGAAATACGTCAAAACTTTTTAACTTTACTTAGACACGCCTCTTCAGCAACATGGTCAATTTATGAAGGGCATGATGCGGTATATTTTAATGATAAAAATTTGCATACCCCCGGATATAACTTTGGTATTAATGCACCAGCGTGTGTTTCACAATCATCTAATGCTGCCCATGCGGATGTTCGTTATGCTGCAAGGATTTTGGGCCAAGCACTTAGAAATCCAAATAACACTTGCTTCTTCAACAGACTTACAGGAGAATTAATTAATAAAATCATAAGCTTAAGCACTGACAATGAAGTGCTTGCGGCAGAGGATGCAATAAGTTCGGTTCAACCTAACTTAGGTAAGCCTCAGTTAAAATAATCAGCTATTTTTATAGATGGAAAAAAAGGTGCCGGGGCTTGAATTTTATGTGCAAAGACAGCAAATATTTGCAATAGAAAATTCAAACCCTGACTCTTGATTTCCTTTAACTAGCGCTGCAGAAAATCAAAATTTCAAGCCGGCATCAAACTGTGTAATCAATCCTTTCCGGTGATTTGGGACTTAGGGTAACAAACGATTATTAAGTCACAGTTTGTCACCCTAAATCTGAAAGAATGAGGATTAACTGTCAATGTTGGCATTTGCTGCTTTGATGTCGAAGCGATCGGCTGTCATTACCTTAACCCAGGCCTTAACAAAATCTTGTATAAATTTATCTTTTGCGTCATCGGTTGCATAGGCTTCTGCAACTGCTCTTAACTCAGAATTCGCGCCGAAGATGAGATCAACCGAGGTCGCTTCCCATTTCAGCTTCCCAGTTTTGCGATCATAACCTTCATAAATCCCTTCTTTCTCACTTGATTTCTTCCACTCTGTTGACATGCTTAGCAGATTGATGAAAAAGTCATTATTTAGAGTTCCAGGTTTGTCAGTGAATACACCATATTGGTTTTGTCCAGTATTCGCGTTAAGTACACGCATCCCACCAACTAAAACCGTCATTTCCGGAACACTTAATTTCAACAGACTCGCTTTTTCCACCAACATTTCTGGTGGCGACATATTGTTGCTTTTATCAAAGTAATTTCTAAACCCGTCTGCTGTAGGTTCAAGAACCTCAAAAGACTTCACATCAGTCATTTCTTTTGTGGCATCTGTGCGTCCTGGCAAGAAGGGAACAATGATGTCGTAGCCAGCTTGCTTGGCCGCTTGTTCGATTGCGGCATTACCACCTAAAACTATCAAATCCGCAAGAGATATCTTTTTCCCATTGGCTTGAGCATTATTGAAGTTATTCTGAATGCTCTCCAATGTTTTTAATACTTTTGCCAGCTCCTGAGGATCATTAGCCGGCCAATCTTTCTGGGGAGCCAGGCGAATTCGAGCACCATTTGCCCCTCCACGCATATCAGTACCACGGAAGGTAGATGCCGAGGCCCAAGCAGTTCTGACCAGCTCGGATGTGGTCAATCCCGAGTTGAGAATTTTACCCTTGAGGTTAGCAATATCATTGGCATCAACTAATTTGTAATCAACCAGTGGAACTGGATCTTGCCAAATCATGATTTCTTTAGGCACTAAAGAGCCGAGGTAACGTGAACGTGGCCCCATGTCTCGGTGAATCAGCTTAAACCAGGCACGAGCAAATGCGTCATCGAACTCTTTAGGATTATCAAGAAAACGCTTGGCAATTTTACTGTAAACAGGATCAAATTTTAGTGCCAAGTCTGTGGTCAGCATGACCGGCGCATGCCTCTTACTGGGGTCAAATGCATCGGGAACCATTGACGAGGCATTCGAATTCTCAGGTACCCATTGGATTGCTCCACCGGGGCTCTTGGTTTTAACCCAATTGAAATTGAACAGGTTTTGTAAGTAGTTATGGCTCCAGTGGGTAGGTGTTATGGTCCAGGCACCTTCTAAACCACTGGTAATCGTGTCTTTCCCTTTGCCGCTACCGTAACTGTTTTTCCAACCAAAGCCTTGTTCTTCTATGCTTGCTGCTTCTGGTGCTGGCCCCAGATATTTGCTGGGCGCGGCTCCATGTGTTTTTCCGAATGCATGCCCGCCTGCAATTAAAGCAACTGTTTCTTCGTCATTCATGGCCATACGCCCGAAAGTCTCGCGAATTTTTTCGGCCGCAGCAAGAGGATCTGGAACGCCGTTTGGTCCTTCCGGATTCACATAGATTAAGCCCATTACGGTCGCAGCAAGCGGTTTTTCAAGTTTTCCATCTTTATCTTGGCGCTTACTTTCCAGCCATTTGCCTTCAGGGCCCCAATTGATATTGATGGCCTCCCATGCGTCTTCACGCCCTCCAGCAAATCCAATGGTCTTGAAGCCCATAGATTCCATCGCAACATTTCCAGCAAGTACCAACAAATCAGCCCATGAAATCTTGCGCCCATATTTCTGCTTAATTGGCCACAGTAAACGTCTGGCTTTGTCCAGATTGGCATTATCCGGCCAGCTGTTTTGCGGGGCGAAACGCTGGAAGCCACCATTTGCTCCACCGCGGCCATCATAGATGCGGTAAGTTCCTGCCGCATGCCATGACATGCGTATGAATAATGGACCATAGTTACCATAATCAGCAGGCCACCAGTCTTGCGAGGTAGTCATTAATTTTTTGAGATCTTCTATCACGGCATTTAAATCTAAGCTATTGAATTCTTTGGCATAGTTGAATTTTTCACCCATGGGATTCGAAGTGGCATTGGGTTGTCGCAGCGGGCTAAGATCGAGCATTTTAGGCCACCAGTATTGATTGGTTTTCGGTTTATCTTCTTGCGCATGGGCATAATTTGGTAAAACGGAAGGCGAGATGGCCAGAGTGAATGCTGCAAACAGAGGTATTGTTCGTTTGAACATAGAAATGACTCCCTTTTCTATACAGAAAAGGCAAAGTATACTCCATGTTACTTTCAAGCAGCAATAACACATTTAACTGTTTATTCAACAAGATAATTTAAAGTACACTATACCTTTCAAAAAGGTAGGGTTACATTTTTTTTGATAACTTACTGATCTGCTCTGCTACCTCAGGTTCATTAATGCCACGAATAATCACCTGATCTTTGGTTTTGATTTTTGCTACTTCAAAGTGAATGCCACCTGAGGTTTTACTTAAGCTTCTCAAGAAATCCAAAGATTTTATCTGATGTGTTTTTTCAACAGTTTCAAGAGATATAAGCGCATCAACGTGATGTTGTCCATCTGTGCGCAAGTGTGCTGAAACTTCAGGACCTAGTAAGGATTTCAAAATGGAAGCAGTCAATGTGTCAAGAGCTTTTGGATCATAATTATAGCAATTGGCGCTTACCTTATTCCAAAAATCGGTATCCAATTCCTTATCAGAGTTTTTAAAAATATTAACTCCCAGTGGGAAATAAGTAGACAGTCCTTTTTTTGTATATGATTTGACCAATTCTTTGTAGGCCTGTGTTTCATTATCCGGGTTATGGACATGGTACCAGAGGTATTGATTAGCATTTTCATCCTGTTGGGGTGTGGTTGTCTGGAGAATAACTTTTCTGATTGAATTGCGATTTGGAGAATTAAGATAGTAAAAAAGTGAATTTCTTATCTTTTTTGAAGTATGCTTATTGAAATTTTGAATTAAGTTACTTTACCTGCCAATTTGTGTTGTAGTTATTAGTTGAGTTTATCTTGTTCATTATTGTTATGCAGAACTCAACCGATTAATACTTTGGGAAAGATGAAAACATTAGCTCATGGTTAAATCCATTCTGTTTTCTTCAGACTCATCTTGTTCTCTAATTATTTCTTCTGATTTTCCTTTCACTGCCTCTTGAAGTTTTTGTTTGAAGCTCTGTGTGGTTGTAGGCAGTGGCCCAGAAGTATTCGCTGTTTTTGCTCTTTGTTGTTCTACAAGCGCTTGATTAGTATTAAGAAGTATTAGTTCCGTTTGAACTTGTTGACTGAAATGACTGAACGATGTGGGTGTGGCGATGGTGGTTTGAGATGATTTATCTACATTAAACCCATCTGCTTTCATGATATTTTTTAGCTCGTCGCTGATGCCAGCTTTGACTATTTGCGTTGCTGAAGTGGAACAATTAAATTTATAGAAGCTATAGGCGGTTGTACTTCGTGCCAAACTGGCCATTTTGTCAAGGATTCCTGCTGTATCAAGAGCAAAAGTTGGTGCATTGTAATCGTGGGTTGTGGGTATTCTGAGCACTGATAAGGGAGGTTCTCCAACGCTCAGATACCGCTCTTCAAAATCCATTTGACATAATTTGATTTGCTCAACCACTCTTTTTAGTTCTTTGTTAATCTCAGCAAGGCGAATAATTTCAGCATCTGTTAAACCGAGATCTCTATTAGGTTGCCGATGTTCAAGGGCAGATCTGGCCAATTCCTGCGCATAATTTTTTCCTTTATCAATTAACTGTTGCAATTCAGTTTGTAATGCTGCTTCCTTAGCTTTTAATTGCTGATAAGCCGGGTCATTTTCAATTGTAATAGTTTCTTTAACATTTTGATGAGAAAATTCTTTTACTTTGGAAATCGTTTTTTCACTAATTAATATTCCCGTAACATTAGTTTTATTAGCAGCAGGAGTATTTTCTCCGTATAAATGCCTCTGTATTTCAGGTTTAATTTTGGGAGCTGGTTCATGACGCCATTCTGATTCCAAATCTTGCCTGTGGCTGTTGATGTGATGACCATTGGTATGCCCAGGCCACCAGCTAAAATAGACAAAATAGACGACTTGTTCTTTGGGTTTATAACTCCCGTCTTCTTGTTTTTCTGGAATAATTTCTGTGCGTTTACTGATTGAAAGACCAGGCACATCCTGATATTTTTTCGCTAACTCATCTCCTTTTGCATCAGCTGGAAATGTTAATTCAACGGCAGCATGGCCAACATTGCCACCAAATAACATGGATTTAACTGGTTTGCTAAACCCCAACCCTTTGGAACCATTTTTCCAGGTATATATTTCAAGGCTCATAATAAAGTCTCCACACAACTAACATGGTTTTATTATGAGCCAATTGATTAAAAATTAAATTAAAGGGGGCTTATATGTGCAGGGAATCTCAGCATCATACATTCCTAACAGGAATAACGCTGAATCTTTAAAGATTCATCAAGACTTATGAAAAACGTCAATAGGAGCGAAAACCTGATCTGATAAGAGGGAATATTTCTCAGTATAAACAAAATGGATTAACTATTCTTGCCAATGCTAATCTGTAATCCCGCAAATGAATTGTATTTATAAATAGGGAGGTCTTTATTTAGAATTTTCTCGTAGTTTTAATAATTTTTTTCAATAAGCTTCTATTTTCAAGATTTTAAACTAATATGGAAAGATAAAAGGGATATTTAGTGAGCAGATTATGACAATGATGATTACAACAGGAAATTCGTTTGAAGGGAAAGTAATTAAACAATATTTGGGTATTGTGAGAGGTATAGTAGTGCGCTCTCCTACCATCAGCCAGGGATTGATGGGAGGCTTGAAATCGATCGTCGGAGGAAAAATTGGTGCGTACTCGCAAATGTGTGAGCATGCAAGAGAAGAAGCATTTCAGCTCATGATAGAACATGCCCAGGCACTCAACGCCAATGCCATTATTGCCATGCGTTATGATACGGGTGAGGTTGGGCAGGCTGGCACAGAAGTTTTATGCTATGGAACAGCGGTGATTATCTGATAAACTATTATTCGGGCGAATGATAGATTACAAAATTCAAGTCCTGCCCGCCCCTTGCTGCAGGCAATTCTCTACAACCTGCTCATTCTTTTTTTGCCTTCTTTAGCAATAGATAGATAGTTTCAGAGCATTTAGGATGAGTCAGGGAATTGGATAATCCACTATTACTGAACTATATTTATTCTATTGGATTTTTTATTTTCAATTTGAATTGATCTAAAAATACCAGAACAAACCACCCCAAAAGTTGACAATGAGGTGGATGATGCCCATCGATATAAATAAATTTTCCAGCGTGAGTTTAAAGATGCCTTGTCCATCGGAAGAAGGGCCAATTCTAAATCTTGTTTATAAAAAGGATACTGCAAAAAGGTGGGGGGTAGTTTTTTTACAACGAATTAAAACCCCCAATGGATTAGGGACAGTAATAGGAGAACACAAAGATAGGTTATGGATATGGCTTGATGGTAATAGGGGTGTTTCAGGCTGGGAAGTGAAAGATAATCTGTTCAGCATGAAAGGTTTTGAACCGGTTAAAAAGCCATTGATGAATTCATATCCTGATGAGGTCGAAAAATATATTGAAAATTTATTCCAATGTTCTATTAATGAACTTGTCGCGTTTACTCAAAATCCTTTCCCTTTAATTTTTGGGGAAGAAAGTAAACCAGCAATTGAAGCCATAGAAAAAAATTGGGAGCTTTGGCTAGAGTACATAACCTCAAACTTAGACACATGGTCTAATTATTTTACCAAGTATCTTCAAGAGCACTCACAGAACCCATTGGACAAAATGCAGCAATACGGTGAGCTTACTACTCGAGTGACTGGTATTCCTAAAATAACAATTAAAGAATTTAATCTCTCTTATGTCAAAGAGATTAAAGCAGTTGAAGAGCAGATTAGTGATTTACAGCAACAAAAATCGTCAGTTCTAAAACAAACCAGTGCCAAAGACGATCAAGAGCAGATTGAAGGAATGTTCAAAAATTTAGAACAAGCACTACACGACCAACTAGGACAACTTAAAAAATTAGAAGAGCAAAACCTTCAACAAAATATGTTAACCTCTCAATTAATCAAAGTCCTGTCTAATCAACAATTTGCTGAATTTAACCAACATGCGAAAAGAATTGAATTAAGTGTAAACATTTTATTGGGAATCAAGCCGCAATTACAAGACAAATCCTTTATGAAAACCTATAAAGCCATGCTAACTCTAATGGCACAATACTTATACGAACAAGATCTCATTGAAAAGCAGAGTGAAGCAACCGATAAGACTGGCAAAGAAGAAGTAGAAGCTAATCCCTCGCCTGATTTATTTACAGGCTTAGCACTTGCTATGGTAGCAGGTGATTCCACTATCAAAAAAGCCTATTATTTGCGGTTGATAAATCGTTTGGATAGTAATAATAACGTAACCAAAGAAATGCCTGTAACTTTTGATTTAGAGATTTGGGCGGCCAGCAATCCTCAACAAATGATTAAATTGTACCGTTGCCTGTCCAATAGTGCAAAATTTAATAAATTTGAAGAATATTTGTCTTATAAAGAGTATCCGTTATTTGTTTTTGAAATTGTAAAATTAAAGATGAGCTATATACTTGCCCTTAATGAGGTGCAGAAAAACAATAGCGAATTCTCTATACCTCAGGAAATTAAGTTTCATGCTCAAAAAACTCTAGACTTCTTGGTTGATTTAATCCTTGATGGGAATGAAGAAATAGCAATTTGGGCAGAGAAACAAATTAAAGGCAATAAAAATCCATTTATAAAAAACTACAGAGTTTATGCGGCATTGGCGGAGTTTTATGTTACCCCACCCCATGTTGATGAAGAAAAAGGATTGTTTTTTTACAATGAGGGGAAAACAAGCACGAAAGATCCTGAAGAAAATAAACAAGCAAAATTAGTTTCCATTCTGTATGAAGCCATTCATGCCAGCACAAGAGAAATACGACGAGCAGCCGTGGAAATGTTAAATAAAATACGTGAATACCATTACTTAAAATTAGCAGGCCATAAAAATCCTGATGCGGCATTGCTTTGTTTGGACTATTGTTTGGCAAATAATCAACTAGATGAGGCAAAACAATATATTGCCCTTGCTCGTAAGGCTGATCGCGCTAAAGCGGCTTATCTTGAAGCCCTGATAGTAGATAAACAAAAAGGGGACTTTATGCCTTTTTTACTGGAGTCGCTTGAGTTTGGTTTTGCTCATGCGGGTCATGTTCTGAGAAAAATGTTATCGGTCTTACTGGAAAAAAAACAAATTGAAGAAATTAAAGAACGATACCTTAATTTATTACATAAGCCATTTGTTCTGAATAAACTTACTGTTCCATTGATTAAGGATGTTATTATGGCTGTTTACAACAGTACTGGAGATACTCAACAGCAGGAAGAATTTAGGGAAAAATGGATGTATAATTTACTTGCTGTGGTGAAAAACACTGAAATAGGGCAGAAAACAGACCTGGTAGTTACTCTTTTAACAGAGTGCCGCGAGCTTTTGTCTGATGAGGGAGTGTTAGTGGCATTAAGTATTTTATCAAAACAACGATATTTCGATGAACCAGGTGATCCATTCTTGTTAGATGCTATTGCTAAAATTATTACAGAGCAAGATAAAAAAGGTCCGCAATATTTTTTCAACTTGGGCATATACGATTTTCTTAAAAATAACACAAAATTAGTAGTTATTTTGATGACTAATGCTTCAAGCAAAAAGACGCTGGCTCAATGTGAGCGGTTTACCAGTTTTATCGAGAAAGAGCAAATCCGTATTGAAGAGGCTGATAAAGTGAAAAATCAGCCATCCCTAGCTAACCTGGGCTTATTTGGTGATAATAACAATAACAATTTACCGGAGGAAAACAATCCCTCACCATCCACCAGGGGAGCCAAAAAAGGTTAAGCTGCCGCTATTTGCATTCTGATGTTTCGAGATTTTTGCATTCCTTTCATCTGATTGATGATGATAAGGCTAGATAGTGTGGGTAATCAGTTCAGAAAAGCTCAAATATTGTCGTCAGGAGAGCGGTTTTCCTCTCAGACCTTGCTTAATTTGTCTCTTTCATTTTATTGCCGCGTTGTAAACGTTTCTTTGGTGCACATTCAATCCATGTACTCCGCTCTGCAAAAGATTTGCGCCTTGTCTTAAAAAAATAATCAGCTGATGCAAGAAATCTATTGAGGTTATAAGCCGACCTTAATATGTACCTCATCTAATCCATTGTTAAATAAGGATAAATTGTGTTAGATTAAAAAAACATGTTGAACATGGTTGATGTAAACATACTTTTCTTGAATGTCATAATAGGGGGATTAATGAAAAAAGTATTAGGGAGCATTGGTCTTGCAGTAGTCAGTTTCTCACTGTTTGCTCATGGGTCTATGGAAGTTCCAATTTCTCGAACCTATCAATGTTACAAGGAAGGCCCGGAAAGCCCTAAATCAGCAGCTTGTAAAGCGGCTGTCCAGATAGGTGGAACCCAACCTCTGTACAATTGGCACGAAGTTAACCAGGCAGCGGCTAATGACCGACATCGTGAACTCATTGCAGATGGGCAATTATGCGCCGGGGGTAGAGATTTTTTTAAAGGTTTCAATCTGGCTCGCAACGATTGGACAACCACGGTAGTGCATCCTGATTCTAATGGCCGCTTTCAGTTTGTTTATGTTGCTACTGCTCCTCATAAAACTAAGTATTTTAAATTTTATGTCACTAAGGACGGATATGATTTCAATACTCCCTTAAAATGGTCCGATTTGGAGATTAGCCCATTTTGTACAATCACCAGCGTCGCTTTAGCGAATGGTCGTTATCAGATGGACTGCCCATTGCCAGCGAATAAGACAGGCAAACGAATTTTTTACGTTATTTGGCAACGTGAGGACAGTCCTGAGGCATTCTATTCCTGTAGTGATGTATTTATTGACGGTACGGCACAGGCTCCAACCTGGTTTGAATTGCAGAACTTTTACGGGTCGGGCGATATTGCAGCCAACACTAAGATCACTCTACGAGTTTTTAAGAATCAAGTAGAAGTTGAAAACACCAGTATCACCGTCAATGAAAGCAATCGTACAGCAGAACAATGGCCTCTGGCTTTGGGCACAGCAGTCAATAGCAGCTCCTCACTGGTACGTATTGGTCAACTTGATCCGCAAAGTGGCCAGGTCGTTTTGGCAGCCAATCAAGCCAATAAGATATACCTTAGCGACAACGATACCAGCAGCTACCGTGTTCTCGTTGATTTTGTAGAGCCTTCAGGTAATTCTGATCTGATTTACCCAGATGGTATTAGCACCTATAAAGCAGGAACCATAGTTCTGGGTCGTCTTGATCGCAAGTATTATCAGTGTAAGCCCTGGCCTTATTCTGGTTGGTGTTCACAAGCGCCAGCCTATTATGAACCTGGCGTAGGTTTGGCATGGCGAGAAGCCTGGATTTTACTGGGTTAACGCGTAAATCAGGGAACCCTTGGGGTTCCCTTTCTTTATTAGTTCAACGTTTGTTCAAGTAATGCTTATGCGTTTGCACTTATGGCAAATTTTTATCATTCTTTAAGAATCACAAAAGTGATAACTTTTATTGCAGATTGGAATAAAATGACCAATTAACTCTATTCCATTACATGGAAATGTTTTACAATCATCAGAATATTCATTCAATTTTTAGATTCTATACTTCGAGCTCTTTTCGCATGTTTGCAGCAAGTTGGTATCCAGTTTTTTAAGGTAACATCATTGGCTCTTGTTTTAGAGCAGAGTATTTTTATACAGAGTGAAAATTGGTAAGGAATTAGTTACTGATCGTGCTATGAAATAAGCAGGAACCAAAATGACAATTATGAGAGTGTTTCTTTCATTTCTTTTGCTATTTTTTAATAGCCTTGGTTTCGCGCAATCTGAGTTTCCGCAACTGTTTTTGTTTTTAGGGGGAGACAGAGCAAGCACATTTCAGGAGACTTTGCAAAATCCTTGCATTCGTGGGGTACAAATCATTTATTCCTGAATAGATCTTGATCCTTATAATCTCCCCGAAGATTTTAGCTCAGATGAATATTTCTATTCAGTTATTGATAATATGAGTTATTTAAAAAAGGTGTTTCAAAAAACCAGGGTGACTCAATATGTTAATTTTTTTCCAGACGAGTGGAATAATGACCATCACTATATAAGCCGATTATTTGCTTTTGCCAGAAAACACCACATCGGTTTAGGTGGACCTGATGTGGTGCCCTATAAAGAATCACAAATGAAAAATAGTTATCCTTTTTTTCACAAATTCAAAGGAAAGATAGAAATAGCTATGGCTATTCAAGAACCAGATTATACTTATACCAATCCTAAGTCAGGCAATTTCTATCGCTTTGATGACTTCTATTCTTTTTCAAAAGAGTATATAGGAGCTTTCATTTTATTTTGGAATACCGAAGAACCATTTTTCTCAGAACAGCTTTTACCTAAATTGAATGGAAGTTATTTTAAATGCTATAAAGCCAATAATGAAGCAAATGCAGCAGATACCAATTAAGAGTAGGTGAATGCCATAGTTTCCTTTTTGAATATTATTGCTAATTCATTAAGATGGGCACAGGCTTATATGCTAAAATATATTCAAATAACTTATATCTTTGAGGTGGCCAATGCTTGTAGAGTTATTATCCCGCATTCAATTCGGTTTTAGCATTGGTTTTCATATTCTATTTCCAACTTTAAATCTTGGCCTTGCGGTTTTTCTTGTTATCATGGAAGCCCTGTGGCTGAAAACAAAAAATCCCGTTTATCTCGAAATATGCAAGTTCTGGACTAAGATTTTTGCTTTGACTTTTGGTATGGGAGTTGTCTCCGGCATTGTGTTGGCTTATCAAATTGGTACCAATTTTGGACCCTTCATCACTCAATTTGGAAACGTCCTGGGGGCTTTGTTTGCTTATGAAACGTTGACCGCTTTTTTCCTGGAAGCTGGTTTTTTAGGAGTCATGCTTTTTGGTTGGAAAAGAGTTCCTCCAGCACTTCATTTTATCGCCACCCTTTTGGTTACCATAGGAACAACCGTATCCGCTTTTTGGATCATGTCAGCCAATTCATGGATGCAGGCACCCAGCGGGTATCAACTTATTGAAGGGAAATATGTTGTCGATAGTTGGTGGGCGGTTGTTTTTAATCCTACCTTCATTCCTAGATTCATTCATATGCTGTTAGCTTCTTATGTAACGACTTGTTTTGTCATCATGGCGGTATCCGGATTTTACTTTTTAAGGAAACAATCTACTGCAATTGCTAAAAAAAGTTTATCTTTCAGTTTATGGGCATCGTTGATTTTAGTCCCTTTGCAAATAGGAGTGGGTGATGTCGTAGGTATTAATGTGCATCATTACCAACCACTAAAAACAGCAGCTATGGAAGGCGTATGGGAGACTCAAAAAGGAGCGCCGCTTTTGTTGTTTGCTATCCCGTCACAGACACAGCAAAAAAATTTTTATGAAGTGGGAATACCAAAACTGGCAAGCTTGATCAATACGCATGAGTGGAACGGTGAAATGATCGGTTTGAGTTCTGTTGGCAATGAAGAGCAGCCGCGCATGGCTCCTGTGTTTTTTTCCTTTCGTATTATGGTGGGTATTGGGCTCATCATGTTATTTACGGCTATCGTTGGTTTAATCTTGCGCTTAAGAGGAACTCTTTTTGAAAATTCATGGTTTCATCGGTGGTGCATTGTAATGGCACCACTCGGTTTTATTGCCAGTATCGCTGGATGGTTAACCGCTGAACTTGGGCGACAACCCTGGGTTGTCCATGGTCTTTTAAAGACGAGAGACTCTGTTTCTGCAATAGGGGTTGAAGAAGTTATTATTTCTTTTGTCTTGCTCATTGTTGCCTATGGAGTGGTCTTTGGATTTTATCTCTATTATCTGCTGAGGCTCATCTCTCATGGGCCTGCAATTCTTGAAGAAGATGAAGCGGAACATCATGCTTTTCAATATATGACCGATTTCCCCAAGGAGAAAAAATAATGTTACCGTTTATTTTCGCTACACTTCTTGGGTTTATCGTTTTGATGTATGTTATTTTAGATGGTTTTGATTTGGGAATTGGTATTTTATTTCCTTTCACCTCAAGTGAGAGCGAGCGCGATAAAATGATGAACTCGATTGCACCTGTTTGGGATGGCAATGAAACCTGGCTGGTTTTTGGAGGAGCCATGCTTTATGGTGCATTTCCACAGGTTTACGGTTTGCTTTTGCCCATCCTTTACATGCCTATCATGCTTATGCTGATTGCATTGATATTTCGTGGTGTGAGTTTTGAGTTTCGCTTTAAGGCCAAGAGGTCAAAAACTTTGTGGAATTGGTCATTTTCAATCAGTTCGCTTGCGGCCACTTTTTTGCAAGGGGTTATTCTTGGCGCTTTTGTGCAGGGGTTTTCTATCAATGAATCTTCGATGACTATCAATGATCCGGACTGGCTTACCCCTTTTAGCCTTTGTACTGGTATCGCTTTGGTGTGTGGGTATGCGCTTTTGGGGTCTACCTGGATGATTATCAAAAGCACGGGAAGATTGCAGCGTAAAATGGTTCATTATGCCAGAGGCTTGTTAGTCTTGGTCAGCTTTTTCCTGCTTTTCGTTAGTATTTGGACACCGTTGCATAGTGAGGAAGTGTTTCATCGTTGGTATAGTTTTCCAAATATGCTATTACTGAGCCCCTTGCCCTTGATAGCTTTAATGGCTATTTACCTCGTATGGCAGAACTTAAATTCCGGTAGTGAATACAAACCGTTTATTTACAGTATCATTATATTTTTATGCTCCTATATAGGAATTGCAATCAGTGTCTACCCTTACCTGATTCCTCATCACGTGACTCTTTGGGAGGCGGCGGCACCTGATTCCACCCTTGTTTTTATCTTGATAGGTGTCGCTATCATGCTGCCAATCCTTCTTGGATATACCCTTTATGCTTATTACCTTTTTCGGGGTAAATCATCAGAAAATTATCACTAGTTATTTTCTGGGCGTCGAATTATTTTTAAGCCATTTAGGGAAAAACATGGGGGTCATTTTTTGATACTCGATGTAAAGATTGCCTCTGGATTCAATCGAACCTTGTTCAGTCATGGGAGCTGTGATTTTTGTCATGATTAAATAAAGGGTCAATGGAGAAATAATAGCTATCCATCCATAAGGAGCAGAAAGGGCAAATAAGGTAAACGAGCACCATACCAGCCATTCATAAAAATAATTTGGATGCCTGCAGTAACGCCAAAGTTTTTGATTGCAGACTTTTCCAGGATAGTTTTTCTTAAAATCTTGCAATTGGCTGTCGGCAACTGTTTCCAAAATTAAGGCCGTGAGAAATATAATCAATGCGAGCCCATCCAATAGATTTAATGTTGTTTGAGTTTCCGAGGAAGAAAAATACCAGGGAATGGAAACAAGACAAATCAATACGCCTTGCAACTGAAAATTTAAAAAAAATCCCAAAGGTTTGGCAAGCTTCCAATCGTTGCTTAAAGCAAGATAGCGCTTGTCTATTTTTTTAAGGCGTATTCGTGTCCACCATAAATACCCTCCAAGTCTGATTCCCCAGGTAAGCAATGCCAGGCTAAGCAGTAAAGAGCGCAATGAAAATTCTTGATTATTTAAATAAATAAGTCCGGCGAGTGTTAAACCAGAAGCCCATCCCACATCAACCACGGAAGGATTATTGGTGTAACGGTACCATAGCCAAATCAAGCACATATGTAAAAAGATGATGGCGATCACAAGTAAAATTATCATCTTATTCATTTCCCATGCTGGTAATTAAATAGGTATAAACTCAAAGGCAAGAATAGAGACCAAGTTAACCCTAAAGTAAGGTAAAATCCAACGTCACTGCCGATAAGGGTTGCCGCTCCAAATTGTACTCCTAGCCAATAGGCAAAGATAATGGAGGGAAACATGACTAACCCCCAAAGAAAATAGTAAGTTAACCAGGAACCATACAAAACAACGAGATTAAATCCGAAACTTAGCCAGAGGGCGACCATCCATAGTGGAGGAAAATGAGATCCAAAGAAATTGGCCTTAAAATAGATCATACCGCTATAAAGCCAGATGGCATCAGTGATCGCACCTAACAAGGCTAATCCAATAGCAAAATAGAGGGCACCACGCCAGGGGAGTTGATTAAGTATCTGTACAATAATCTGTAGGCCCATGATTAATACGGTAATGATTAATCCCAGCAAAGGATAGCCATAAGAGGCTAAGTAGATACAAAATATCCAGCACAGATAGTACGACAGATAATGAACTAGATTCAAAGGATTAATAATCATTACGTTCTCTCAGGCGACCTGCGATAGCAATGCAACCTTGACCGGCATGTAAACCAATGGCAAGGGATACAGGCTCTATGTACGTGGGTGGTTTATTGAATGCTTGGGTTGTCATCTCGGCGAGATGCAAAGCCTGGTTTTTCTCACCCGCGTGAACAATGCAGTAATCCTCTAAAATGAGTTGAGCCTCGTTTTTCTTTTCCTGAAAGAAGTTAATTAATTTATTACGTGCTCTTGAGGCTGAAAAACACTTGCCTACCATAATGCCTTGGCCTGCTGAATCAATGGAGACTAATGGTTTTATATTAACCCACTGGGCGATTCGCCCGGATATTTTATTAACTCGGCCAGAACGAATCATCGATTCGAATTGGTTCACCATAACAAAAATATAGGTGTTTTTTATTGCTTTGCCGAGTAATTTGGCTATGGTATCGATGTCATTCCCTGAGGCAATTAGTTGCCCCGCATAATGCAAAAGCAATCCATGCGCCCCAGAATTCGTTTTGGTATCCAATACAGTGATATTGGTGTATTTTTTGGTTGCAGTAAGGAAGGCGTCATAAGTGCCACTCATTTTGCTGGATATTGATAGAACAAGAACATGATCATAGTATGAGACAATTTTTGCCAGTTTTTCCTCTATAAGATTCGGATTCATACAAGAGGTTTTAGGATAAGTTCTGAACGAGTTCAGTTGTGTATAAAAATAATTGGCCTCAAAACAATGTTTATCCAGTAAATGGTGCTCGTCAACATGAATATTTAAAGGAATTTGATGAATTTGATATTCATCGATTAAATCCTGAGGCAAATCGGCGCTTGAATCGGTGACCAACCCTATCTTATATTTTTTCCCAAACTGCAGTTCATGTTGCCTTTGCATGTCATCTACTTTAGGGTATTGAATAGTGTAATCCTTATATAAACTCGTGAAAATTTCACGAGGGTTATTGGTATGAACATGAAATCTGGTGATGCGATCATTGCCCGTAACAGAGGCGCACTCTCCTTGTTCTTTTAAAAAATGTAATAATTTATTTTTATCAATGGAGGCCGATTTGAGTACTGCTTCAGTACAGTATCGATATTCTGTCGTGGTACATATCAACTTGGGATGCTCTGTGATAGATAACGGTGAGTGGGTATTTGCTGTATCTGTGGTATGTGGTTGCTGTAAAAACTGTGTAAACCCTTCAACGAAATAATAAAATCCTAGGGCACCAGCATCCACAACATTGGCTTTTTGCAAAATATTCAACGAATTTTTAGTTTGTTCTACTTCCACGGAGAGTAAAGGTAGCAATTCCAACATAGCTTGAGCTAGCAAGGAGTCGGGTTGTTTTATCTCACACACGGTGGTCCACTTTTGAATGAGCGTTATCATAGTGCCCTGTACGGGATTAGTTACTACAGAGGCAATCTCTTTACCAACTTGAACCATGATTTTGGAAAAGTCATTAAAATAGAGTTCTTCTTTGAGGGGTAAATGCTTGGCTAATAAGTTAAAGAATTGAGAAAAAATAATCCCGGAATTTCCACGTGCACCGATAATACTTGCATCAGCAATGGATTCAAGAGTGCCTCTTAAATTGGTTTTTGCTGATGAAAACTCAATGATTGCCATACCAGTAGAGGATAAATTATCCCCCGTGTCTCCATCGGCTACCGGAAAAACATTAATGTCGTTGAGTACCTGTTTATGGCGAATAAGTCTATGACAGCCGGCTATTATTGCAGCATGAAATGTTATACCAGTTAATTTATCCAATGGCATGGGATGTCCGTATAATAAATATTGAAGTTTCCAAGCTAATCCATCATAGTAGGTATTTTTATACTAATGCAAGAAGAATAATATGGCTCGCTACTTGGTAATTGCTGCAAGCAGTGCTATCGGACAATCCGTGACAACCCTTTTAAAAAATCGTGGTGATACCGTTTTTACCACAGCACGAGATAATCATAAGATAAGCCCTGATTTTCAACTGGATGCCACTGATTTTGATGCGGTTTTAGATGTTTTTCGCCAAACAGGTCCCCTTGATGGCGTAGTCAATTGTGCGGGTTCACTACTTCTGAAAAATGCTCACAGCACTAGTTTTGATGAATTTCAAGTAGCGATCAATGCGTCACTTACTACTTCTTTTGCTACCATTCGAGCTGCTGGTTTAACTATGAATCAAGGAGGTTCTGTTGTATTGATATCATCAGCCGCCGCTTTGGTAGGTCTGGCCAATCATGAAGCCATAGCGGCGGCCAAAGCAGGTATTATTGGTTTGGCTCAATCTGCTGCAGCCACTTATGCTTCAAACAATTTAAGAGTGAATGTCGTGTCCCCTGGAATGGTCAATAGCCCGCTGACCTCATCGTTATTAAGCAATCAGTTGGTTTTGAATGCATCAAAGGCAATGCATGCTTTAGGGCGAATTGGTGTTCCGGAAGATATTGCCCACGCAATTGTGTTTTTACTTAATCCGGACAACAGCTGGATCACAGGGCAAGTGATTGCTGTTGATGGTGGGTTAAGCCGAGTTCGGCCCAAGATGAAAATTTAATGAAACTATAATTCTTATGACGACACTGTGTTTTATATTAGGCGATCAACTTAATGAAACAATCGCCTCACTTGCGGCAATTAATAAACAGAAGGATATTGTATTTTTATGTGAAGTGACAGAAGAAACTTCTTATGTCCCTCATCATCCGAAAAAAATCGCGTTCTTATTTTCGGCAATGCGTCATTTTGCGCAACAATTGAAAAAGAAGGGTTATCGAGTCCGCTATACGGCATTCGATGATCCTCGCAATCAAGGCAGTTTTGCCAAAGAATTGCTTCGTGCCATTGAAGAGGAGCAGGTGTCAGCAATAAGCCTTACTGAACCTGGAGAGTGGCGTGTTCTGAAAATATTCCATGATTTAAAAAGCCAATTGACCATTCCTGTCACTCTACATGAAGACAATCGGTTTTTATGCAAAATTAATGAGTTCAGAAATTGGGCTAAGGAAAAAAAACAGCTACGGATGGAGTTTTTTTACCGGATGATGCGCCAAAAATATCATCTTTTGGTCGATAATAATGGGAAACCGGTTGGCGGCTCATGGAATTATGATGCTCAAAATCGTAAGAATGCCAATCACGTCAGTTCATTCCCCAAGCGTTTAGATCATGCCAGGGATGTGATCACTGATGAAGTTTTGGGCTTGGTTTCAGCGCATTTTGCTAAGCACTTTGGTCAGTGCTATCCCTTTAATTTGGCAGTGACCCGCGAACAAGCATTAGAAGAAGCCGATTATTTTATGGAACATTTTCTTTGCAATTTTGGTGCGTATCAGGATGCCATGCTCAAAGATGAAATCAGCTTATATCATTCAAAACTGTCGTCTTATCTAAATGCTGGGCTTTTATTGCCTCTGGAATTGTGTCAAATGGCAGAGCAAGCCTATTTCTCAAAGCAAATGCCTCTGAACTCGGTAGAAGGATTCATACGCCAAATTTTAGGATGGCGAGAATATGTGAGGGGTATTTATTGGCTTTTTATGCCGGATTACGGCGAGATGAACTATTTTAATGTATGCAGGCCGTTGCCTTCCTTTTTTTGGGGAGAGGAAACGGGAATGTTTTGTATTAAGGAAGTGGTGCGTCAGACCTCGACTGAGGCCTATTCCCACCATATTCAGCGGTTGATGATAACAGGTAATTTTGCTTTGCTTGCAGGTTTAGATCCCAAACAAGTTTGTGAGTGGTATCTTGCTGTCTATGCTGATGCGTATGAATGGGTAGAGTTACCCAATACCTTGGGTATGGCTCTTTATGCAGATGGGGGGCTGATGGCCAGTAAACCGTATGCTGCTAGTGGAAAATACATTCACCGCATGAGTAATTTTTGCCAATCCTGCTATTATAATCCCAATGATCTTTTGGGTGAAAAGGCATGTCCTTTTAATGCGCTCTATTGGAATTTTCTTCACCAAAATCAAGAAAAATTAAAAGATAACCCTCGCCTTCGTTATGCCTATATGAATTGGCAAAAAATGGATTTTGATAAACAAAAGAAGACTATCCATAAAGCACAGCAGATACTGGCAGACTTGGATTCCGCCAATCTCTGATGTCTTATTTGATATAACCTGCCACATAGATTGTCGCTATCGAACTCCAGGAGCACAACACTATACCCCATAGCCAATCAAGGAATGCCATACCGATAGGAAAATCCTTAAAAATAGCGAGGCAGGTAAAATCATAAATTCCATAAATAATAGCACCAAGAAGTGCGCCATATAATGCGGCATGAGGTAGCGATGTTTTAGCCAGCGGTATAACAAAGACAACAATACTCAAGGCAAAAAGCAGATAAACTAATAAAGCAGACCACCATATTGGCTTTAATTGCCCCTCTGAAAGACGCAGCCATTGTTGGTATTGGTCAAAATAAAGATTTCTGGCGATAAATCCAAGCCATATCATATCTGTCACAATAAAGATAAAAAAGGCAATTGCAAAAACCTTAAGCGTCCATCCATTCATTTTATTCCCTTAATTATGATTTTTATCCTTCTGGTTTTGTATTTTACATTCAATTCGATTCAGGTAACAGAGCTTCATTTCCAAAACCTACCATTTAACAAAAGTTAATTTTATGCCTAATCGAGATAAATGCTTCTTACTATAAAAGGGTATCGGTAATTACGGTACTTGAATATAGTGTTTGATATTTGCGTAACCATCTCTTAATGAGCCCCATCGTGTGAGCAACTAATTGGTATGCAGTGGCATGCTTGGAAGCGTTATTATCTTTTAGTGTTGTTCTTAATTTTTTCTTAATGATAATTTTTTATAATACTAAGTCATTTTTATCCAAGTTTGTAAATATGTGAGGTACCTTATGAAATTGCTTCGTTTTCATGAATTAAAATCATTGCCAGGCATGGACGAGAAAGCATTGGAATTGTTGATAAAGGTTTTAGGCAACAAAGGCATTAGAAAACTAATAAAATCTGCCGATGGCAAGCCAATATCACGAGAAAAAATGATTCATGAGTT
This sequence comes from Legionella sp. PATHC039, assembly GCF_026191275.1. Lineage (NCBI taxonomy): Bacteria > Pseudomonadati > Pseudomonadota > Gammaproteobacteria > Legionellales > Legionellaceae > Legionella > Legionella sp. PATHC039. Next base: position 2,375,608 of record NZ_JAPHOP010000001.1, on the reverse strand, counting down.
TGGAATAGATTGTCAAATTCTGTTTATTACCACCGAGGCATCTCTTAAGCCAATCATCGTTCCCACTGAAAACAAGATTTCAGGGGGTGGTAAATCTTATTGCGAGCAATTTAAAGTTTATGCTTTGGATGATGGAAAAACTTATTTCCTAAAATCCGTTAAGATCGATGCTGAAAGCGTGACAGAGTTTACCAATGAGAAAGATACCTTAAGTAAATTGGGTCGCTTGGTAGGAACTTTTTTTAATGAACAAACCCAGGTGCATTATATTCTCACAACTTTTATAAAAGGGATTGATTTATCCCGATATAAAAACGCGCTTCCTCTTAATGTTAATCTAAAACATTTTTGGGAAGTTCTCGGCATTATGATTTCTGTATGCCATCAGGTGAAACAATTCCATGAATTAGGCTTAATTCACCGCGATCTTAAACCTGGAAATATTATGCTGGATGCGGAAATGCAGTGTCATTTAGTTGATTTTGGCAGCAGTTCTTCTGATGAAGAACCTAAACCGGCATCATGGGGAACCTCAAGCTATTTAGCACCAGAACTTAATGCACAAGAGGATTTTATTGCTTTCTCTCAGGCTAGCGATCTTTTTGCTTTGGCCTATTCCCTTGATGAACTTTTTAATCCATTCAGGCAGGTTAAGTTTTTGAAAGTGGATATAGGAATTAAAAATAAGCATCTTGTGCTTTTGCATGCTGAAATCGAAGCGTGTATTAACGGGCTCATGTCAAATGAAGCATCAGAACGAACACTTTATTTTTCCCGCATCCTGCAATTACAAAGAGTCCCGGAGAGTTTCAAATCGAGACCAGAAGCATTTACCTATATGATTATGTTGTTTACTCAATGGAAAAGCTGCTATGAAATACCGGAATTAAAGAAGGAGTTAGATGAAATCATTACAGAAATAAAAGTAGCTTATGAAAACCATGAACAGGATGTCTTAAAAATTATATCAATGCTTGAGCAGTTATCTAAAGCGGACGGACTGCTTAATTCTCATAAATCTTTGCTCTCTGTACTGACTAAATCGCTTGCTAATGTCCAGCAACAAGAAATCGGGCACGACGACATCTTGCCGCGTCGCTTTGAATCAGACATTGTGAGCCAGCTAATAAAAACTCCAACAGCTAAAATGATGGCAGCGATTAAACAAGTTTCAGATGCTATTGTAAAAATCCTGGAAAAATATGAACATTCTCCTACCGAATCCTTTGAGCATGAGGTTTTGCAAGATTTTCTCAAACAAATGGTTCAATCGGACATTCTTTTTGGCGCACCCAAAGAGAAAATTGAGATTTCCGATATTATAAAAATACTCAAGAAAAACAGACCGGAGGATTTTGTACAAATTCAGCATATTTCTTTTAAATTTGCCCAAGTTGCTTTACGTGATCTTGCTTTGCATGACCTGCCAAAACATGAGCCAACAGGGGCTTTTTTAGAAATATTGAAAAAATATCAAGCAAAATATGCGCCTGATGAGACATCACTTTTCGAGCTCTATCATCACATGGCAGCTGTTAGAGATCACAGCGCATCGAAAGTAAAAAAAGGGGAGGGATACCGCTTTAGAGCATTCATTTGTGATGAGCTTTTTTATGGCGATGAAATTTTTAGTACCGGGGATAATCGTGGCCGCGAAGGCAAGCCTAACCAAAGATTACAAACTAATCAAGTTGGTTTAATGAAGTTCGAACATTCAGCCCACACCAAAGGACTACTGACGTTAAATGGTCAATCCTGGTATGCTGATTGTAAGACCCAGCTACCAAACTACGGTTCAATTCATTATCTCTCAGCCCTGAAAACGGATTGCCCTTATATTACGGGGCCTTCCGGTATGACTTCATTATTCATGAATATGATGTTTCTTCTGCTCAATCCTAAGGATCAAGATGTCATTCTCTCTTACAGCCTTGGGGTAATGACTTATGTAGTTGGTGCTGGTTACCACAGCATTAAAGAAATTCTTATTCCGATGGTCAAGTGCGTAGGTATTGTGCCTGATTATCCACAGCATAAAGGAATAGAGTGTCTTACAGCCTCACCTTTATATAACCATTACTTTAAGGCGATAGAGGAATTTGATAAAGAGTTTGCTGAGGTTCATGAAAAAATTTGGCAGGATTACCTTGCATATTTCCGTATGACTTATATGCCCGTTTGTATGCGTGATCATTGCCTGCCACATCAAGTCCCCTCAATGGAGGATATAAGTTCAGACGTAAAAGAAATGCTTGAAATTGTGTCTAAATCTGTGAAAAATTGCTTAGAAGAGCATAAAGTTAAGCGTACTGGCGATATGGGGTTGTTCCTTTCAACACCATGTGGGCAAAGAAAAGCGCTTGAGGTCTTAAGTCATGTCTGTCAACAACAGGTAGGGCTAACCGCAATTTTTAGGCAGATCCAGGCGTATTTTAAAGGAACTTTTGAGACAGAAGAAGGAATAATAATAAATAGAGAAATGCAACTTAAATTTATTGCTCATTTCTTTGATGTATTGAAGGAAAGCCCAACACTGCTTTCACAATTCAATTTGACCTTAAGGATAGAAAATACGATTGGTGTGCATCAGTGCGAATTGGGAAGCTCTAAGCAAAAAGAACTCTTCCTGGAGATTAAGAAGACGTCCATCGCAGCAAATGAAGAGCAGATGGTTGCAAATCATGAACCCAGGAAAGAAAACCGCAACGTCATCGTTTTGCCATATTAACCTCAAGGAAGGCGTTCTATGTTAAGTAAAGAAAAAATTAACCCTTCTCTAAAAAATACAAAACGCCAAGGCAGCGATAACCTTGCTGCCATGGCTGATCCAACATCATTAAAAAACACGGGTGACTACCGATGTTTTAATTCAAAACCAGAGGCTTACACTTATTTTATTTTTTTATTAAATCAATGGCAGACCAATTACATGGCCGACAAAAGAGAAGCGATAGCTAAAGCCATTGATTCAATAAAAATGGCTTATGAAAATCATGAGCAAGATACTTTGGTCGTTCACAAAACGTTACATGGCTTGAGTCACTTGCTTGAGCAGGAGCATGCCGATGAGTTAAATGCGTTATGCTTGGTGCCTATCAAAGACAGTCAATCTAATGCAAACAATATTCTGCCCCGGCGATTTGAATCAGAGCTGGCTTGCCGCTTGATAGAATCGCCAACAAAAAGCATGATGCAAGCAATTGATCTGGTATCTCAAGCTATAATCAATTTAATCAAAGAGTATAGTAAATTAGACTCGAAATCTTCCGAACGAGCTGCGCTGAATTTTTTTCTGCAAGAGTTAGAGGGTTCTGATATAGAGTTTGGGGCTTTTAAAAAAAGGCCGTCTCTGGAAGAGGTTATTGCTATTTTAAAGGAAAATAATCCTAAGAATTTAATTCAAATTCAATTCATATCATTTATGTTTGCTCGCAGTGTAATCGGACCATTTCCATTACGAAATTTGCCACCATTTAAGCCAACTGGCCTTTTTGCCCAAGTTCTGGGTAAATATTTACAGGCTCACCCCGATTTGAAAGAAGAAGAGGATGGCTTTTCCTATCAGCTTATGGCAGCTAAAAATGAGGCGGAAGAATTTAGAACTTTCATCACTAAAAAATTATTTTACCAGGATGAACTTTATACCCAAGGAGAAAACAGAGGGCGCCAAGGGCCTCGTAAAACCCACTTAAAAACCAACCAGTTAGGATTGATGAAGCTGGATCATTCAGCGCATAGCATGGGGTTAACCGTTATTCCTAAACAAATTTGGTGTGCGGATGCTCAAGCACAAGAAGCCAATCAGAATTCAATATATTACAAGACTGCGCTTAAAAATGATTGTCCTTATGTCACTGGCCCTTCTGGCATGACTTCTATCTATATGAACATGATGCTGCTGTTTTTAAATCCTCAAAATATCGAATTAATACAAGCCTACAGCCTTGGAATTATAGCGTATATCGTCGGTGCCGGTTTTCACAGTGTCAACGAAATTCTTATTCCTCTGGTGAAATGCATTAATCTTCTGCCTAATTATCCAAGCTACGAGGGACTTGAATATTTAACTCATCCTCCTCTATATCATGAATACTTTAAGCAAATTGCACAATTTGATTCTGATTTTATTCAGTTAAGAGAGCAAGTATGGGCATACTATCTAAATTATTTTAAATCGTGCTATATGCCCTTATGTATGAGAGATTTCTGCGAGGCTGAACAACTTGCAAATTGCCCTGACCCCGCCCCTGAAGTAAAAATATTATGCGGTATTGTGCTTAAATCAATTGAGGACTGCATTAATTTTCATAATCTTAATAGGCATCTGGACAGCAGGTTTATAGGTACGACTACTGCGGACATTGATGCTCTTAATCAATTGAAGGAGGCTTGCGCGAGTCAAACTTCAATTAGCGGTATTATGCGATTATTGCAAAAATATTTTTCAGGGGAAAATATTGCTCGGCCAACAGCGATGCATAAATTTGAAACTCGTTCTTATATCCGTTTTTTCCTTGATATTTTAAAAGATAGCCCGCAAATCATATCTCATATCAATGAGAAAATGAAATTGGATCCTCCATTAGTAATCAGTACAAAGGCTGAAATTTTTTCAGATGATTTTCGAATAGAGTGCTTTAATCTGCATCGAATTCTAAAAAAAGAACACCAGGTGAGTGAGGATTGTAGCAACACTAGCCAATTTTTAAAATTGTAAAGGAAAAAAAAGAAATAGTTTAAATATCCCTTAAATTTCATTATAATGAAAATTATATATCCAGGTAGAGTAAGTTGTGATATGAAAAATGCAGCAATTATCAAAAATCGAATTTTCTTAAACCTAGATAAACCTGTTAAGCGCTTTCTGGCGAGTGATAAAACCGATACTCCCATGACAGCGGAATTTTATGCTGAAAAAGATTACGAACAGCTCTTTTTAGATTTTTTATCCCAAGCTAATGGTAGTTATGATGAGCAAATCAGCATGCTAACTGCTGAATTGGATTCAGGAGCAGATCGTGTTGCGCAAAAATTAATGTCAGCCTTGTACTCACCATGGCAAAAGAACCTCTTTCCCAAGGCAATCAAGACCATTGCGAACAAATCTGAGGAATATCCCTTGATGAGTGATTTGCTAATTAAATTTTGCCAGCAACATGTCGGCTCTGTTGATGCTGTTGATGATTTTGGTGAGGCAGCCCTAGCCAAAATCTTAAAAAAAGATCAGCAAAGGAAGTCTCCTCTTTTATTTTTAGTCAAGCATGGCGCAAAACATTGCCAACTCACCTCTGCGTTACAAGATTCTCTTATTGTTAATAATTCGGATATTTACAATATCGCGGAAGATAATACTATGGATTGGATTTCCAACTGCCCTCAACCCTAATTCTTCAGAGGGCAATATTCTGTTGGCTCAAAGATGATTGCTTCAGGACTTACGAAAACCCCAATCTCTATGCTAAAAAATGGTTTTAATTCAGTCATTTAGTTTATCTAAACTCCCTCATTAAAAACATTTTTTGCCTTGACCTTGGAGTTTTTCGTAAGTCCTGTGCTTATCTCGCAAAGTAAGATTTAGCACGATTTCACTATAGCCAGTTTGTATTTGGCTTAAGGGATAACTTGGGGACAGTTAATTGAGAAGCCATATCACGCCATTGAGATAGGCGGCAAAAAGAAGCCAAACGAGATAGGGGAGCAAGAATATAGTGATGCTTTTTTTCTTATTTTTTAGGCTCAAAATCAGAAGCCCAGTGAGCCCCACCATCACAAGAATCCATAACAAACTAAGCCCAGTCCAATGCAGCACAAAAAAAAGCGGGGTCCATGCCCAATTCATCAGCATCTGTACTGAATATAAATAAAATACGGATCTCATCTCAGACTTTTTTCGAGAGCACCATAAAGCCCAACCAGTTATTGCAAGAAGGGCATATAAAATCGACCAAACAATTGAAAATACTGGTCCAGGAGGAGTTAAACCGGATTTATTGAGCCCCTCATACCAAGAGGGAATATTCGCTTGCGTCAGCATTCCTAAAAAAAAACCAATTGCTTCAAAGGTAATGATCCAGGCAATCAGCTCCATCCAACTTTTTTTGTTCAATAGGGTCTCTCCAAATTTTAGTTAATCTATTGTCAATCCATTCCTTTTTTTATTTGCTGATAGTAACTCAATGCCTTAGTTCTCGCTTCTTGGTGATCAATGATGGGGTTGGGATATTTTTTTCCTAAAAAAATGGAACTGGCGTCAGCATCTGTCCAGGGTTGATGAATTGACTGAGTATTTAATTGGGCAAGTTCGGGGATCCATTGGCGTATGTAAACGCCAGCCGGGTCAAATTTTTGGCTTTGTAAAACAGGATTGAAAATACGGAAATAAGGTGCTGCATCCGCACCGCATCCTGCTACCCATTGCCAGCTCGCGCTGTTATTCGCCAGATCTGCATCGACTAGAGTGTCTAAAAACCACTGTGCGCCCGAACGCCAATCAATCAGTAAATCTTTGGTAAGAAATGATGCGACAATCATGCGAACACGGTTGTGCATGTATCCTGTGGCCCATAATTCTCTCATTCCAGCATCAATGATAGGATACCCAGTCATTCCCTTTTGCCAGCAAGTTAATAATTGCTCATCATTTTGCCAAGGGAATGCATCAAATTCCTTTCTAAAATTTTCGCAATCCAGCTTGGGGAAGTGGTAGAGCAGATAGACAGAAAACTCTCTCCACCCCAGCTCTGATAAAAAATGTTCTAATGAGGCCAGATCACAGGTTTGTTCCAGTTTAGCCAACTCCAGCGCTCTTAAAATCACCCAAGGACTGATTTCACCAAAGTGCAAATGAGGGGACAATCGAGAGGTCGCATTTTTTGCTGGAAAATCGCGATCCCTTTTATATCCGCTAAGGTGATGAGCAATAAACTCATCCAGTTTTTTTTGTGCGCCTTCTTCTCCAGGAATCCAATATTCAGAAAATCGTGCTGCCCAATTAATTGCTGGCAATAACTTCCATTTGCCAATGTCATCACTTGTAATTTCAATTCCCCTTGGGCGTTTAGTGAGAAAAAAAGGCGAGGGGATATTAAGAATTTGTCGACATTGTTTCCAGTAAGGAGTAAAAACCTTAAAAAAATCCCCATTTTTATTTTTAATTGTCCACGGCTCATGAAGTAAATTTCCATTGAAACTCTGCACTTTAATTTTTCTTTCACCCAAAGCAAACTTAATTTTTTTATCGCGTGCAATGACCTGTGGCTCGTAGCAGCGATTCCAATAGACTGATTCCACACCATACTGCGCGACTAATTCCAAAATAATCTCTTGCGGAGATCCTTTGCGAAGAACGAGGCTTAAACCCAGTTGATTTAACGATTTGCCCAAAGCAATGAGACTATGATGGAGCCACCAAGCTTGAGCTTGCCCTAAAACACTGCATTTATCATCATAAATATAAAGTGGAATTACAATTTCATGATGGGAGCATGCTTCGATGAACGCGGGATTATCGGTCAATCTTAAATCTTGACGGAACCACACAAGAGCAATAGTCATTATTTTCTTCTATTGATGGAAAAACCATAAAATAACATGGTTATGATTTTTTCTTAACTAGAGGAGTTCCCTTTAATTTCTACTAAACGCACTTTTATTTCAAAAGATGGCTGATAAGGGGGAGAAGAAGTATATTAAATAGGCCTACTAAAATCATAGCCAAACTGGCAATGGCGCCTTCCGTATTCCCTATTTTATGGGCCTGAGCGGTTCCTGCCGCATGGGCTCCTACTCCTAAAAGGGCACCTCTGGCAAGAGCTGAGTTAAAAGGCAATCGCGACAGGATGAACTCGCCGAGTATAGCTCCCAATATCCCTGTGACAATAACAAAAATCGCAGTCAAATCAGGTGCCGCACCAATTCCCCTTGAGATTTCTATAGCAAACGGTGTGCTGATAGAGCGAGGGAGCAGACTTAAACGTAAATTATCATCAAGGCCAAGAAGGATTGCCAATCCCCAACTGGATGCTATAGCAGTGAAACTTCCCACAATCACGCCAATTAAAATCACTGGCCAATGCTGGCGAATGAGGGCACGTTTTTCATAAATGGGAATGGCAAAGGCTACGGTTGCAGGACCGATTAACAAGACTAGCCATTTTGTTCCGCGGAAATAGTCCTCGTAGTTTACATGCAGTAAAAGCACTACGCTGGCAACCAGTATTGGTGTTAAAGCAAGCGGCATTAGCCACCAAAAGGGCCATCTTCTATATAGTTTTTGGGTAATAAAATACATGCCTATTGTGATAAGCGACCAGAAAAATGCCTGAATCATGGATTCAGAGAGAATGTTGCTTGGCATGATGCGTTCTCCAACGGTAGCAATAATCTACAACAAGGGCAGTGACTAGCATCACCGTGATTGTGCTGAGCAGAATAATGAAGAGAATTTTAAGGCCTAAAAGACCGATAAATTCCTGGTGCTCCAGTATTGCAAGGACGCCAGGGATAAAAAAAAGTAACATATTGGCAAGGAGTAACTCAGCCCCCCGTCTTATACGATTTAATTTTAAGCAATTCGTCGCTAAAAGCAGTAAAACAATTCCCAAGCCAAGGATTCCTCCGGACAAAGGAAGCTTGATCAGTTTGAGCAATAATTCACTAGCTAACCAAAATAAGCCAACCAATACTATCTGAAAAAATGAATTTTGCTGAATTTTGTTTGCCATATATGTGTTCATGATGAATATTATTTTTTCATTTAAGTTTACACTTTTAATTAAGATGAATAAAATGAATTTATAGACTAATAACCTTTCCAATATGGAATAATTATGGAATTTAAACTGTTTCAGATTTTCATAGAGGTTGTACGGCAGGGTAGTTTTTCCAAAGCAGCTGAAAATCTATTTGCGACCCAGTCTACAGTGAGTAAAGCCATAAAACAGCTTGAAGAGGAGTTAGGTATCACTCTGATTGAGCGGTTTAAAAAGCGTAATGTACCAACAACAGCAGGTGAAATTGTTTATCAGCGAGGAACCAAACTACTGGCTGATCGAGATGATCTTCTTAAAGAATTGGATGAAATCCGAGGTTTGAAACAAGGTCGACTGCGTTTGGGTATTTCTCCGGTGGGCAGCAGTACTTTATTTGCCCCTCTTTTTGTTCTGTACAGACAACGTTATCCAGGCATTGAAGTAGAGCTTGTTGAACATGGCAGCGATAAACTTGCAGAGTGTTTGCGTGCAGGAGAGATAGATTTTGCTGGAACCTTATTACCCACTTCCAAAGAATTTGATTGCCAATTAGTTCGCTCTGAACCGTTAGTCGCGCTCCTGGCATCTGGACATCCATTAGCAACTAAACATTGCATTTCTCTACCAGAACTTAAAGAAATACCTTTCATCCTTTTTGGCAGTGGTTTCGCACTACATCGAATTATATTGGATGCGTGCCGTCATGCTGGTTTCGAACCTAAGGTGGTGGCTCAAAGCAGTCAGATTGATTTTATGCTGGAGCTTGTTGCAGCAGGCCTTGGGGTTACTTTTTTGCCACGGATGATTGCCACTCAAAGGCATACGACACAAATTCGCTCTCTTTTACTTAATGGAAGTGAGTTCCAATGGAATATGGCGATGACTTGGCGCAGAAATTCTTATCTCTCCGAGGCTGCGCAAGCCTGGTTGGCTCTGGTGCGCGAAGTGCATGTTGATAATTAGTTTTAGATTGGGGAATGCAAGAGATCTATTTTCCTATTGTCCAAATGAGGCAGGTATATTGAAAATCATTGCTGCTGTAGCCATACTTCATATCTAAACTATATAAATTAGAAAAACCGTAATGAACAACCAGCAAAAAATCAAATGCCCCATTTGTGGCAAGCAAAATACCTGGAGCCCTGATAACCAGTTCAGGCCTTTTTGCTCTGAACGATGCAAATTAATAGATCTGGGAGAATGGGCCAGCGAAAGCCGAAAAATTCCTGGAAGCTCCATTGATGCCGAGTCTATAGTGACAACCAATAATAAGCAGGATAATGAGGATGAGTAGTAGGAAACAGAATCCAAAGTTCAGCTTTCCAAATTGCAAACAATATTATGCACTGACTGCTATTGCTCGCTTTCTAACTATCTGTTACTCATGAAATGTCAAGAAGTAAGTCTTTACTTTTTGCATAACGTTCCAAATGAGTATCGATAAGGGTAACATGACCTACCTTGCGATCTGGCCGGGGTGCTTTTCCATAGGCGTGGTAATGAACGCCCGGGATCGATAAACAGGGTTCCAATGGCAGCAGATTGCCAATGCAATTTAATAAAAAACAAGAGCCGCTTACTTCAGTGCTTCCCAAGGGCAAATCAAAAAGAGCGCGCAGATGATTTTCGAATTGGCTAGTATGTGCTCCCTCGATAGTCCAGTGGCCAGAATTATGAACGCGTGGTGCTATCTCATTCGCAATCAATTGGTTGTCTTGATAAAAAAACTCAATGGTAAGTACACCGATATAATTCAGTGCTTCTAAAATTTTGAATGCATGATTTTGCGCCTCCTGTTGTAAGGTATCATGATGAACAGGTGCTTCTGAGAAATGTAAAATGCCCTTCCTGTGATGATTTTTAATCAATGGGTAGAAACTTGTTTCACCATTCTTATTACGAACAGCAATTAACGAAAATTCGCTTTCAAAGGAGATTAATTTTTCAAGAATGAGTGGTTGGCCGCCTAACAGGCCCCAACTTTTTGAAATATCAGCTTGGGTTCGCAAAACATATTGGCCCTTGCCATCATAGCCAAACCTTCTTGTTTTTAACACAGCAGGCATTCCTATGACTGAAATAGCCTGTATCAATTCATCTTCTGATTCAACCGGTAAAAATTCTGGTACAGGAATATTCAGAGTTCTGAAAAAATTTTTTTCATGCAATCTGTCTTGCGTAATTTTCAGAGCTTGTGTTGATGGATAGAAAGGCCTTATTTGGGCAGCCAATTCGGCGCAGGAAAATGGTATATTTTCGGTTTCTATTGTCACGCAATCCACTTCTGACAAAAATTGTTTTAAAGCCAATTCATCATTAAAATCAGAGACTATCAGCCTGGTGAGTTGACTCGCACAGGCGTCAGGGCTGGGATCCAGGCAGACAGTGTTAATCCCTAAGGGATATGCTGCTAATGCCAACATTCTTGCAAGTTGGCCACCACCTAGAATACCAAGTTTCATGACTTTTCCTCTTTAGGGTTTGGATTGTCGAGCACTTTTTGTGTTTGTTGTTCTCGATAGCGTTTTAAGGCAGCTCGAATATCAGGATATTTATTAGCAAGAATTGCAGCTGCAAACAGTGCAGAATTAATGGCACCTGCTTTACCTATCGATAAAGTCCCTACAGGTATCCCCGCAGGCATTTGCACAATGGATAGCAAGGAATCGACGCCGTTTAAAGTTTGTGACATGACGGGAACACCTAAAACAGGCAAAGATGTTTTGGCTGCTACCATGCCTGGGAGATGAGCGGCTCCTCCTGCACCAGCAATAATCACTTCCAAACCTCTTTCCTCAGCCTGTTCCGCATACTGGAAAAGTTTGTCGGGTGTCCTATGAGCGGAGACAATTTCTGCCTCATAGCCAATGTTGAGCGCATCCAGTGTTTGGGCAGCATGGATTAATGTTTGCCAATCACTTTGAGAACCCATAATTAGACCTATTAATATGGGTTTCATAGTGTGCCTCTCTTGTTTGAATGTTTATAACATAGCATATACTTGATTCTCGCAAACGGTTAAGGATTACAATAAGGACAATACCTTTGGTCAGCAAATTCTAGTCCATCGTCTCGCGCTTGATAAGTCTTAAACTCACATTTTAGACAATTTAAAACTTTTCGCAGGTAAAGTTCTGTTGGTGTTCCACAAGAAATGCAGGCTAAATGACCTTCAGCCGAGATTTTTCCAAACCCTGGAGTGTGACATTGAGGACAATGTTGCTGAATACGCTGAACCAGTTTCACGGCAAGTTTGTTAATTACATTCATCCGAAGTGGATTCATCATCGCTCTCATATCGGTTTCAAGGCGGATAGTTGTACTGTATGTGAACGCTTTTTGAATCGCTGTTTTAAGTTGCTCAAGCTCACAGATTCCTTTTTGAATATAATTCTCTTCCCTATTTAAGGTTCGAACAATAATACCGTGACTTGGAAATTTTGCTTTGTTGAGAAACGCTTCATAGTCATTTGTGGCACTGATATCAATATGACTGTAATTTGTCTCTGTAGATAATTCGTGCTCAGCGATAATTAAGTCATTATCCAAATCAACAAAGGCCATCAATTCAGTATCTGCAGGACAAAAATAAAGCTGGGGATGGGGGCCGAAGCTTCCTTCACTGGATATAACATAACGGTATCCAAATTGCTGGGCTGCTGCTTTAGCTTTCAGAATTAATGTTTCATAGGCTGAGGCTTTTCTTGGTATTTCACCGGTGAAGGTGCCGAACTGATCAGTATCATAATCAGCAGGGACATGGATAAAACAGCCTAATTTCTCCTCAAAAGGAGGCTGAATCGCTTTTTCCTTTTGATGTTTTGAGGCCAGTAAAACATGCTGATTCTGATAGTGCATAGGGGTCACCTCCAAAGTTAAATACTAAGAGAAATAATCGACTCTAGCAACAGAAACATCCGACACAAAGAGGACTCCTGAATTCTTTTGGAATAGAGTTTTCATGCCAAGTGCAATTTTGGCAATAGCTTCCTCAGTTGCCACTGCAATAAACATGACGAAAGAGGCTTTGTCGTTAAACAAAATTTTACCTTCATGAAACCCATGATGTCCTTTTCCAGAGACGTTTCGCAATAAGGTAAAACCAGAAATATTTGCCTTCTCCATCATGTTAGCGACCATATTTTCATTTTCACCAGATACGATCACTTCGATCTTTTTCATCGGATGCAAAGAGATGTTCATCTCTTTTTTTTCTGATACTTTGATTATATTCATCATAAAACTCCTTTCACTTAATTACAGACCATGTATTGGTTTTCTCTAACTTGTAAAACAAGTGACTACGTGGATCAATCGCTACCAAATGAACCCATTCATTAAAAAACAAGGTTTTTAAGACATCGTGTTTTTCAACTAGTTCACTGATAATTTCACGAGGAGCATAGACTATAGTTAACAAGCGTTGTGGCTCATGAAAGGATTTGTCATCATAGCTCATGACAGATTGCAGTGGTAGTCCATGCATTAGATCACTGGCATTGCCTTGCATGACTCCAATTTTTCCTGCGACATTATGAGTGATTTTACTGCCACTTCCATATGCCACGTTGTCGATTGTTGAAAACAGGTACTGGGTATTAATCCATTGGGCAACCACCATAGGTGCAGTCAAAATGGTTTCAAGCAGGGTGCCGTCTTCGTCCTTGGTCCAGTCATAAGAATGCAAGAAAGAACGCCCTTCCAGATCAATGTTTTTGGTCAGTTGGCGAGGTGCTACGATGAAAGCGGCATTGCGAGCAAGTCCCCATTCTGGTCTTGTTTCTGACCAATCCGTGCTTCTTCGTACAATGTCTTTTTCCGGGCAATCTATAGAATTCAAATAGTTAATTCGCTCTAAATTATTATTATGCTTAGCCATTTTTAAGTCAGTTCTAAGCTGGTCGAGGATATCTTGGTCAATGAATTGACTGACATTTGAATGATAAATTTCAACCTCATCCGTCGTTGTGTCATGTTGTGCGCCACAGAACACAGTATCTTGGGGAATATTGATTCCATTTTCTGCCAGAGCCCTTCTCACTGTTATTTTATTGAGGATAGACGCCAGTAATTGCGCGTTTTTTCCACCTTGATTACCTCCACAAGCGCCGCAATCCAGGGCTGAAGCATAAGGATTATTTTGCGTAGAGCTGCCATGACCACAGAAAATAACAAGTTTGGCAAAGTTATCAGTTAGTCCCATGAGTTTCAATGCCATTTCGGCATAGGCAATTTGTTCTTGAAGTGAGATCCCCACCTCCTTCTCTAATAAATCCAATTCAAAAACAGGCTGTGTTTGAATGGAGGGGCATATCATTTCGTTTAGGTTTTTGGTAATACGTCTAGCGAAAATTGGGCTACATGATTTGAGGAACATTGTAATCCCACACCAGATTCCTAATGATTCTACCAGGGCAAAGGGGGTTGAAAAATTGTACTTTAATTGCTGATAGACCCGGTTCAAAATTTTTTTAAGCTCTTTACCTTTCTTATGATGCTCTATGCAATGTTCATTTGCAGCAATTGCTTTTTCATGGATATTAAATCGTGGCTTTAAGAGGACTGGGCAGGAGTCTTTTATTGTTTCACCGTCATAATCTTTGATACTCACAGGTAAACCAAAGAATCCTGCAAATCCCAAAGTCTCGTAGCTTCCCAGTTTTTCTATACATCGTCGAAACGGTTCTGAGCGGACATCAATGCAAAAAACCATTTGGGCATTAGCTCTATTTTCTTTTATCTGAACTTTGTTTAACTCAGGCAAAAGCTTCTTTAAAAGCAATTGCCTGTAATCATCTTCTTTGTGTTTTATATTTTGAATAAGTTGTTTAGTATGTGTACTATCCTTTTCCTTTTTTTTTTCTTCCAGATTTGCTTCTGGCCATAATACGCAGGTGATTATCAGCCTCACTGCAAGAAAATCGACTAGGCTTACAGGATTTTCTTCCTTGCCATTACGATTTTTCCATTCGCTTATCCACTTAATGTATCCAGCCCATCCAGGTAAGTGAGACAGAGTAGATTGGAGAAATTCCTCTTGTCTTTGGTTTAATACGCCAAGTTTATCGAGGCAAAGTTGGATAGCTTGTTCAGGCATTTCTGGCAGGTTTGATAACCAGATCTTTGTTGATTTATTGTTTTGATGCAGTGCGCTGTCAAAAGGGGCTAGCTTTAAAAAACCAAAATATAAGCCTTTATCACGATGAGGCATTTCAATCGTGCCTTGTCCAATGTCCAGAAAGCTCCCACACCATTTGATCATGTGCCAATTAACTCTTTCCAGTTTTTCATTAAATGGAGTGCCTTTTTTTGCTGTTTGATTTATCAGGATAGCCTCTTCAAAGGACATCGATTCAAAACCATGCAAGGAATTACAGGCAATAAATTTTTCCAGAGGCCATACAGGTGTAATTTGTTTTGCAACATTATTTACCATGGCCTGGATAATCATGACATCATTATCGATTGGGTAGTTACATTGAGTCATTTGATTTTGATTGTCCTTATTAGTTTTGATTAGAGTGATGTGGCTGCTCATGTTTGCTCCTTTTCTTAATAGTAATAAGTATGTCGATTTGCCGTAATGGTTTTGGGATGAGGAGTACTTGCGTTAAACATGTACATGTAAAACCAATCCCAAAGTCTTGTCTCTCTGATTTTTTTGAATAACCCCATGCTGAATACAATCCAAAGGGAAAAGAAGACAATCAGAGTTAAGCCTTGTAAGCTGCTTAATTGGTATTGAGTAAATCCTGTTAGATTAGGTAGGAGTGACTCGATAAGATGGATACTTCCTCCATAAAAAACTCCAATTAAGAAAACTAAAGCCAAGGCTAAAATTACCTTTTTGAAATCTTTCTCATTTGCAATTAAGCTCATGGTGAGTTGTGTACCTGTGATGAATGCAAAACCTAAAAGAAAGGTGGATGCCTGGAGCGATAAGATGGGTTTCCCCGTGATCAGGGCAAAACCATACATTCCCAACAGCCCACCAAAAAATGCAATCAATAAGGTTGTCAATTTTTTGGGACATGATTTATTCTGATATTTCTTTTGTTGGACGGCAGAGCCTGAACTGAGGAAAAGATAGGATTTAAACAAGCCATGCCAGCATAGATGCGCGATAGCGGCTGGGAAAAGTCCTAAGCCACATTGCATCATCATAAAACCCATTTGTGCCATGGTGGAACTGGCAAGCATACTTTTGATATTCCACTGCAATAGTTTCCAGAGGCTGCCTAATAAAGCAGTCAGTGCGCCGAAAACGAATAAAATGGTTAATAAATTTGCTTGCGTTGCAAACAAAGGTGCAAATTTAACAATCAGAAAGCCTCCTCCATTAACTAATCCAGCATGCATTAGAGCAGATACCGGCGTTGGCGAGTTTAATGAACTCATTAGCCAGCGATGAAAAGGCCATATGGCAGATTGCGTCATCGCTGTTAAGATAATAAATCCAAGCGCTACAGCAATAGCAGGGGATGGCTTATTGCTCACTTCGCTGATTATTATTTCAATCGACAGAGTATTATTTAGTGCAAACAATATGCAAAATGCTGTGATCAGAGATAAGCTTCCTGGTAATAGTGTTTTTAAAGTCAATATTCCTGAGTTGTAAGCAGCATTCCATTGCGACTTGTGAATCATAAGATTTATTAAGAGCAAGTTACTTACCGACCAGGCAATCCAAAATAATAAAAGATTGTCTGCTAAAGCCATCACAACAGTTGTTAAAGTTATGGCTGAAAGTTTGAAAAAATAACGTCGGTAGCACTTATCCCCATGCATGTATCGTATGGAAAAACGGTGGATAATAAAGCTGATGAATAATATTAATGTGGTTAGCAAGAGACTTAACGTGCTAGTATGAACTAAAGAATAGCTGTTTTGGTTTACAGTATTTGCAGAAATCATTAATGCCAAGAGACTCAAACCAAAACCAAAACCTATGATTGTGGTACCGTAATAAGTTGCTTGAATATTTCTTGTCTTTCCTAACAAGATATAGAATAGCATCGCTATCAAGGGTGATAGCATGAGTGAAATCGATAACCCATTTAAAAGTTTATCCACATTAATTCTCCATTAGAAATTCTGTTATTATTGTGGAAATATATTAGATATGTTAATATAAGTAAAATTAAAAATAATGATTAGAACTATTAGAAAAACTTATGTCAATTGATACAATCACACTACAATGTTTTCTCGCCGTGGCTGAAACACAAAGTTTTACCAAGGCGGCGCAGCGGGTTGGACGCACCCAATCGGCTATCAGTCAGCAAATAGCTAAATTGGAAAACCTGATTGAAAAACCTTTAATTAATCGTGGCCGAGAACTTTCTCTGACCACGGATGGTGAAATATTTTTAGGGTATGCCAAACGAATTTATGAGTTGCATCGAGAGTCTCTCGATCGTTTTAAAGCGCCTGAGTTACAAGGTGAAATCCGCTTCGGATTACCAGAGGATTTTGCCAGTATTATTTTATCGGATGTTCTCGTGGAATTTTCAAGATTACATCCTCGTGTCCTATTGAACGTTGAATGTGACTTGACGCTTAATCTCATTGAGAGTTTTAATGAAGGTAAATTTGATTTAATTCTCATTAAAACGACTCAGCAACAGGTTGGTACTGAGTGTATTGATGTGTGCACAGAACCTGTTGAGTGGATAGGAAAAAAGGAGTTATTACCTATTTTAGACAAACGAGGGCCAATTCCACTAGTGCTGTCACCAACACCTTGTGTTTATCGGGGAAATGTCATTGATGCTTTGGACAAAGCTCATATTAACTGGCGCCTCGTATACAGCAGTGCCAGTTATGCGGGAAAAATGGCCGCTGTGCGCGCTGGGTTGGGAATTACTGCTATTCAGCGCAGCATGATCCCAAATTATCTGGAACGGCTCGATTATGATTTTCTCCCTGTTTTGAATGATGTCCATGTTTCTTTATTAAAAAAGAGTGAAAGCAATAAAGCGATTGAATCGCTTGAATTTTTTATCTTGCAAAAATTAAAACATTAACAGCATATACAAGAAACAAAGGTAAAAGGGATAATTAGGGAATGAATGCAAAACCAATTAATTCAATTATTGATGTGCTAGATCGTCAAACACTCTCATCCATCGCAATGATTAGTGTTCTTGTTAGTTTACTGTCATTGAGTATTCCAATTGCCGCACAAACACTTGTGAATTTAATCGCTTTCGGCAAGCTACTACAACCACTCATTACTTTAAGTTTCATGGTATTGATTCTAATGGTGGCTTTAGGAGCTCTTCAGATATGGCAAAGTGTAATTATTGAAGTAATTCAGCAAAAACTGATGGTTAAAGTGAGCTTAAGTTTGACACGACATTTCACCCACATGTCCCTTGATAATTTTTCGACACATCATGGGCCGGAGTTGGTCAATCGCTTTTTTGAAATAGTCACTATCAAAAAATCACTCGCAAGTTTATTGTTATATGGCATTAATTTGGGGTTACAACTCTTTTTTGGGCTTTTGCTGATTCTAATTTACCACCCACTTTTCCTTTTGTTTGATATTTTTATCATTCTTAGCATTCTGTTGATCATTTTCATTCCTTACAAAAAAGCGTTGGTCAGCGCCAAAAAAGAATGTTCTGAAAAACACGTTGTAGGTGCTTGGTTAGAAGAAATTTTGATTAACCGCTATCTCTTCCGTTTTAGTTTATATCACCGCTTTGTGACCCAACAAACGGATAAAAAATTGGTTGCTTTTTTAAAAGCAAGAAATACTCATTTTAAGCAGCTTATCAAACATCAAATCGGTTTTTATACCCTGTCGGCTCTGGCGAGCAGTCTTTTATTGGGATTGGGGGGCTATCTTGTTATTAATGATCAGCTAAGTCTTGGTCAGTTGGTTGCCGCTGAAATCGTTTTAGGCGCTCTGATTTACTCATTTAAACGCTTTAGTGTTCTTTTAGAAAATTATTATGAGTTGGTCGCTTCAGAAAATAAAATCGATGCAGTACTTAATTTATCGCTTGAGCAGGTGAAAGAGGAGGATAGCGGCGAATTACTGACTCCAATTAAAAGCATCCAATTGGGTTTAGATGGCAAGGATAAGGCACTAATTACTGCTGATAATCCTTTATTAGTGTCTTCAGAAAAACCAGATATATGCCAATTGTTTGTTGAGCAATTGTTAGGATTTCAAGATCCTGTTTCACTTCAGGTTCTCATAAATGGAATTCCTTGCATGAAGAAAAACCTTATTTCTCTGCGTCGTTTTAGTTTATTGATTGCAGAGCCCCAGTGGTTTACTGGGAGCATTTATGACAATTTGGTACTCAATCATCGCACAATGTCCAACAAAGTGATTATTGAACAATTAAAAAATGTTGGACTCGCTGATAAAATTATACAACTACCGGAAGGACTGCACACCATTCTCTATGAATGGCGGGATGTGTTTACCTCAGTTGAGATTATTAAACTGATGTTGGTCAGAGCTATGCTATTGCAGCCTGAATTAATTGTGATTGATCGAGCTTTTGACATTCTAAATCGTCAAGAAATCAATGAGATGATGGCATTGGTATTGACATTAAAAAATACTCTATTGGTGATCGTGAGCCAACACGCTGATTTTAACAAATTGACCAACCGCTTGGTGGTTCCCTCATGAAACTGTATGCTTATACAATGATTAGTAAACTGCCTAAGCCTCAAAAAATAGGCAAAATAATTTTTATTGTTTTTATGATTATTCTTCTTTTCTTAAGTTTTACCCCATGGCAACAGTTTGCATTAGGTAATGGGAAAGTCATCGCTTTTTCACCAACTGAGAGACAACATACGGTTAATTCGCCAATTAGCGGACGAATAAAGAAGTGGTATGTCGATGAAGGCATGCACGTTAACCCCGGGGATCCGATAGTCGATATTACTGATAACGATCCAGAGATTCTGTCACGCCTTGAGCAGGAAAAAAAAGCAATTTTGCTTCGTATAGAAGCGGCTAAACAAGCTATTGTTGCTGGTAAAGCCAATGTTGACAGACAAAAGAAATTGTATGAACAAGGGATTAATTCGAGAAGGCAATACGAATTGGCACAAATTGAATATGCAAAATACCAAAATGAACTAGCCCAGGCAAACATTGATAAAGTGAATGTCGATGTTCGTATTGCGCGTCAAGAAACACAAATCATTAAAGCCCATGTTGCCGGTATTATTTTTAGGCGTTTGACCGGTCAGGAAAGTGTCGTTGTCAATGCTGGAGAGGTATTGGCCCAAATTCTGCCTGAAACAGAGTCTCGTGCCGTTGAATTATGGATTGATGGGAATGATATTCCTTTCGTGCGTCTGAATCAAAAAGCACGTTTGCAATTTGAAGGATGGCCTGCAATTCAATTTCGTGGATGGCCAGAAATTGCTGTGGGAACATTTGGAGGAATAGTATCCTTTATCGATCCTACAGATAATGGATTTGGTTTATTTCGCGTAGTGATTGTTCCTAATGAACCTTGGCCTAGTACTCGGTTTTTAAGGCAAGGAGTACGGGTTCACGGTTGGGTTCAATTGGGTGAAGTTCCATTATGGTATGAGCTTTGGCGCCAGTATAATGGTTTTCCCCCGGAAAGTGACCGCGAGAATAAAGCATCATGATTTTTTTTTCTTCGAGCAAAAACAGATTGATTCTCTTATGTTTGCTCTTGATATTGTCATTCAACTGTTTTCCAAAGCGAAGCAAACCTTTGCTGCTTGATGCAGTACTCAAAAGCGTTGATCGAAGTTATCCTCAGATACTAATAGCATGCCTTGAAATTACAAAAGCCGAGGGTGATTATATGAATGCTTTAGGAAAGTTTGATCCTTCTTTCGATGTGAGTCCTCAATCCCAACCAGTTGGTGGATATATTAATAATTACGCAGACAATCTATTCAATGTGCCAACACTCTATAATGGGCTTAAATTGTTTGGGGGTTATCGTATTGGTAGAGGGGATTGGCCTGTTTACTACCGAAATTTTCTGACCAACTCAGGCGGTGAATATCGTGCAGGATTTTCTTTGCCGCTGCTGCGAGACAGGCAAATTGATAAAGAGCGCACTGAGCTTTTTACAAGAGAAGAAACCATTCGCATGAAACAGCAGGATGCTGCTGCCACAAAAATTAAAATTTATCAAGAAACCATCAAAGCTTATTGGTTATGGGTTGAGGCTGGTTATCAATTAAGAACTTTTAGGCATCTGTTAAATTTAGCTAAAATACGACAAAATGCGATTATTCAACAAGCTCAGCAAGGTGATTTGCCTAAGCTTGCCATAGCAGAAAATTTACAACTGATTGTTCAACGTGAACAGTTGGTCAATCAAGGAAAAATGGTATTGGCACAAGCAGGTATTAACCTTTCACTTTATTATCGGGATGCAAATGGCAGACCTCAAAAACCAGCGGAAAGTCAATTACCCACTTCATTTCCTAGAAGATCAATTAAAGTATCCAATAGCATCTCACAGTTACAACAACATCCTGCCTTACGCAAATTGGATAATTATTCACGGATTATCCAATTAAAACAAAATTTAGCAAGAAATGAGCTTCTCCCTAACCTTGATGCGACAGCTTATACTTTTAAGCAATATGGGACAGGGGGCGATCCTTTATTAATCCCTCAGGCTGCGATGATCGGTGTGAATTTTAAATTCCCTATTTTTCAACGTGAAGCAAGAGGAAAGCTTATTAGCACCACGAGCGAACTGCAGCAAGTGAAAACAGAAATGAAATTTACCTATGAACAATTAAATAACGAGTTGTCTAATCTCCTGGTTGCGATAAGAATATATCAGCAGCAGGTTGTGTTACTTAATAAAGAGTTAAAACTGGCACAGCAAGTTGAGGAAGGTGAAAACAAGCGGTTTTATGAAGGCGATAGTACACTTTTTTTAGTAAATCAACGTGAACAAACAACAGCGCAAGTCAAGTTAAATTGGATTAACGCAGAAATCAATTTACAAGAGGCTAAGGCTTTAGCAAGATTTTTTTCTTCCACACGATAATAACTGATATCAATATTAAATGTAAGTTATAAATATCTTGGATACCCACAAGTAAGGTAAAAGATAATTGGTAACGACTTGCACTTCCCCATGTCATATGTTACACAATGTTTGCTTAATGTTCATATTTTATAATGCTTGACTGAAACATTAAATCATTAATCCTAAAAGGGAGTGTACAGATGTCATATTCAATAGATAATCCTGGTGGCGGGGATTGTGGATTTTATGCTCTTGCTATTGGTTTAATAAGCATCATACAAAATGAATACAAACTTTACGGAAAAAGTAAAACTTATGATCGATGGAAGCAAGTCGAAGGTATTTATGGATTACGACTGCAAGACATCCTTAATGTCGATCTAACAAAACTTCATGATTCACCCTACACTTATAAAAGTGAATTATTATTTCTATTGCAGATGTCTTTACGAAATATTGCAGTCATTGTTAATAAAGAAGATTTGGTCAAGAGAATAATCGAAGAAGGTAGAAGTAAAGATCAAACCAAAGTAGAAGGATCAAATGCTTATTGCAAATTCATGGAATTGGTACAACTTTATCTCTATCGAAGAGATTCGCTGGAAAGGATAAGTCAATTCAATGAACTAGCCCTCTCTCCGGAAATTGTTCAAACAGCGCGAGATATTGCCAGAATACTGAGACCAATCCTCAGAAACCAGCCTTTTCATCAGGTACAGAAAATAGAAAATGCTTTTGTTAAAGAAGTCTTACTAAACGATGTTCTATCAGGCAATACAATCAATTCAAATTCAATTATTTTGAAGAACCTTGAAAAAATTAAAGAACAAGGACGATGGGCTACGCATGATGATTTGAAAGAAATTGCCGACCTACTTAAAATCAATCTCAATGTTGTTGGACAACCGAATGGCAAACCTATTCCGGAATATCCCACGGTCACTCTAAAGAACCTGAGTAATACACATTGGATAACACAAGTAGAATCTATCCAGGGACCCAGACAATACAAACCTCCTAAGCGAGCTTTTGGTTATGAAGCCTTATCTGACAGAGCCGTTTCTTTGAAAGAAGAGCAAGTTCTTGAAAGAACCTTCAAACCCCAAACTCAATCAGAGAGAACAAAACGTTACCACCAACACTTTGAAACACTGTTTGATACTTTGTCGCGTTATGGTTTCTTTCCTCATGAACAGAATAAAAGGTATACTCACGTTTCTGGCAAAGTGCAAACCGGTTCGGAGTCCGATGAGTCTTTGGCAACTCGATTACAGGAAGCGGAACTGAGACAAATTTTATTTTGATGCAATCGCTTTATCGTAAAAAATGTTGGAAACTCAATATGCATCAGGGTATCTTGGCAGGAAGCAGGCAAGTTACCCTTGATGCATTTTACCCATAAGAAATCATGACGTTTCACTACAAAACAGACAAGGACAATCAGGAAGCGTTTTTATTTTGTCGTTTTGCTACCTCAAGAATTGTATACTGGCAATTCTGTAACATTACCAACCATGTCACTGTCATGGCGGGGTGTCACTAAAACTTGAGATGTGTAAAGTATTAAAATGCTATAAGGCAAGAAGCAAATTAAATCGAAAGGGAATTTTAATAAACCAATGCCGCCAAAAGATCCTAAATAAGAAATAATAGAAAATGATCCCATGTACATGATAAACCACACCAGAGGCGAGCCATTTCTCAAAGAAATATGGCGATGGTAAAAAAAGTAAATACCAAGTCCCATAAGCAATGCTAAGTTTAGCTTCCAAATAATAGAAAAACCACACCAGTAGAGCATGAGATTACATATATAAAAGGCGATATGCGACAAGAATACACTATTTTTGAGTTTGAAAGGTCTATCCATGTTAGGGTGTATCTTACGCATGGCCAAGAGACAAATCGGGCCAATTCCGTAGGATAAAATACTTGCTGATGAAAGGAACGCCACTAGTTTTTGCCATCCTGGAAAGGGTAAGAATGCAAAAGAGCCAACCAAAAGATTTGCATAAAGCGTTACGTAAGGTATGTTATGGCGGTTGACCTTTAAGAAGAGCTTGGGCAAATGTTGGTTTAATGCCATGCCATACAAAATACGAGATGTAGCTGCGGTATAAACTAAAGTCGTGCCAAAAGGAGAAAAAGCGGCGTCAAACAATAACAGAGTAGCAACAATACCAAGTCCTAACAAAAGAGTTAATCCAACCAGTGGGCCTTCATCGCCGGGGTAACTCAATGCATGCCAACCTTGAGCCAAATATTTTTGTGGTACCGCCGCTATAAAGCTGAACTGCAACATAAAATAAAGAATAAAGCCAACCAATACCGCGCCAAGTATGGCAATAGGAATATTTCGTTGTGGATTTTTAACTTCTCCTGCCAGGATTAAACCATTTTGAAACCCTGTAAAAGCAAAAGCTACACCGCCTGCAGAAAGAGCGGTAAATATCTCTACCCAATGTTCTTTGCATGACAGATTAATATTAACATTAACAAGAGAGGGTGATTGCTTTAACAGTGAGATAATAGCGATACTCGGCAAAACAAATTTAATGACGCTGGCATACTTGTTACACTCGGCTAAAAATTTAATCCCATAAGAATTCAAAATAACCACGAAGAACATAATCCCAATTGCAGCAAGATAACCATAATTGGACAGTGTGAGTGATTCGCTATGATTGTCGATTAATATTGGAAAAAAATGGCTTGAATATTGCAAAATTGCTTGTATTTCAATAGGTGTCATAACGACATAAGATAACCAGGATGTCCATGCGAATAAAAAACCCACTTCTCGACCATGTGTGTAAGTAGGATAATTAGACATACCCCCGGAAACTGGAAACATCGTTCCCAGTTCACAAAGCGGTAGGGCAATAAACAACATAAATATTGCTGCAATAATCCAGCTTATCAGAGAATTACTGCCTGCCATTTGGGCACTGATAAATGGGCTGAACAACCAACCTGAACCAATCATTCCGCCAGCTGATGCAACTAATATATTCAGGGTTGAAATATCCCGTTTTAACATCTGTTACTGTTCCATTTGTTTATCAATACAACACTATCTGTTTGATATTGTTCAAATTTCTATAAAAGTGGGTAATGATTATATATAAAGAAATAAATCATTGTAAATCTTAATATCCAGGCCACAATAATATTCTGGCGATGGGCTTTAACGAGGAGCGTTTGCTATAGGATTCGTCATCGGATTTAAAAAATCCATCAGTAGTTTTAGAATTAATCCAAGTGCAACCAGACTGACGCTGATAGCCGCAAGTGAGCAAGTGGGTAGTTTCGAGTGATGAGTGTGCATATCACATAAGTCATCGTAGATATTGGTCATGGATTCATAGATGCCTTTGCATTGCTCAAGAATCTCTTGATACTCATCACCAGTTAGAACAATATTATCGACTTGTTTCATCATATCCTGATAAAGAGCGAGCGGTGAATGTTTTCCTGAGGATAAAAAGGAGATGGCAGAAGAAAAATCATATTGTTCTGCTGTTATTTGGTAAGTGGTCAAACGATTACTTGGTTCAATGTATTTCGAGCGAATAATATTCCCTCCATGCATAAACCCGGCAATATGCAATAAAAAATGAGCCAAGAGGATTTTGGGTGTAAATTTTCCTATGTTTTCAAGGTAATATTCGGTTGATTTTGTTATCTCATTCTTATGAATTTCATCAGGATTAATGCTGAGTTGCCGTAAATCATTTTCTATACCAGGGGTACGCCATAGGTGCTCAAGATAAGATAAAGCAAAAAATGCGCTGATTTCTGACTGCTCTGTTTTTGACAAACTTTGTAATTTTGTTTCTAAGGCTTTAATAATCAAAAAATGCTGAATCAAGCGTGAAGCGTATAACTCTTTAGGGATCTTGGCATTTTTAAACAGAAATTCTGTCTTAAAGCGGTGATGCTCAGCTTTTTCATGTTCTTCTGTAAGTTGGCCGGGTTTTGCATTTTTATAGGTTGCAGTGATCAGGGCTTTGCTAAACATTCGAGATAATTCCTTAATAGAGCATGTAGAGAAGTCATGATGCCTAATGATGGCACAGTATACATTAATGCAAACTGGCTTGCCATTAAAAATCACAGAGTTTCTGACGTTGGACACTGAGCGCTTTTTCCTGAAAATCCATGGGTTGTTGATAAGTTAAATCAATAGGTTACTTCGGATAATCAGATCACCTTATTCCGGCCTTTGTTTTTGGCTTGGTATAAAGCCTTATCAGCCGCTTCAATCAGTCCAGTGGGAGATTTGGCATCGTCAGCATAGACCGAGATCCCGATTGAGGCTGTTATCTGTCCTACAGGTTGTGCCCCGTATTTAACATGTAACTTGGAAATGGCTGAACGCAAATTTTCCGCTTTCATTTTCTTCATATCGACCATATGTTGGTCGTTTGAGTCTCGAATCAGGTAAAACCGCTGGCGAGATTCAATACTGACTACTTCATAAAGACAAGTATGGATGCTTTGGATGATTTCATAACTTTGAGAAACCCAGTTAATGGCCAAGAGTAAGTTTTTGACCTGGTTATAAGAAATAATATTGATGATTAAGAGCAGAGAAAGGGCAATAATAAAGATGACGTTAAGTAGAGTTCTACTTAATCACAAATCACTTAAAATGGAGTGGTTTCCAGTGGCGGTTTGATGCCAAGTGTTATTCATGGCATTGAATCAGCCTAATTTTATGGCTTGATGCTTTGTATGGTCTTGATAAAAGTATAGTCCAAAAAACAGTTATTTATGAGGCAAAAGGAGTAACAACTGCTTTGAAGTAGAAAATCAAGGCAATTTCAGTACCGCTTGATCAACAGATTCCACATCCCAATTTTTGCTGAGTGACATCAGACCTATAAGAAGAATGTTCTTTAGGCGCAAACAAATTGATTACTTTCGGATTGACTGGTTTAGGCTTTGTCACAATTGCTAAATTTTCTTGAGGCTGGGAGTGATGCCCTAAAGCATGCAAGACCTTTGAGGTTGTATTGGCAGCTGGCTCGACCTCTACAGTATTATTGAAATTGGATGATGTTGAGGACACAATGTCTTGTTGCTTGAAAAGATATAAATTCGTTAAAACGATAGTGGATTCAAGCACCATCAATGCAACACCCAGCACAGGATTGAGCGCAAAACCTAATGCCACAAACAACCCAGCTGCTACCAGAGTAATTGTTGAGTTATAGCTTAGGCTCACGAACAGGTTTTGGAAAATATTTTGTTTGGTTTTTTTGGCAACATCAAATGCGGTCGCAATAGGGAATAATAACCCTTGTTGTACGACTATGCCGGCATGTTGTTCGGTTATGGAATCGCCGATACTTGATTTAACGGCAATGCCTATATCGGAATAGGCAATTGCGGTAGCGTCATTAGCGGCATCACCAACCATAGCTACTTTAAAGCCTTTTTGCTTTAATTGTTGAATATAACTGGTTTTGGATACTTCACCTGTTTTCGTGACAGCCCCTACGGTGTTCGCACAGGTATTATCCTTGGGAATGCCTAATAGTGCCGCATATTTTTCTGCGGTAGCCTGATCTGCTCCTGTGCAAATGTGTACGGATTTACCAAGACGTTTTAATTGCTTCACTGTGGCAATGGCATCCTCGCGCAATGGGTCAGTTAAGGCAATCTGTCCTATCACCATTGTTCCACGTACAATATAAACAGAACCGTTTTCAGGGTTATCATAGGGTTTGTCGAAGGAGGTAATTCCATTGGCTGCAAGCATGTCTTTATTCCCTATCATAAAGGCCTCGCCATTAATAATACCTTTCATGCCGGAATGATGACTCTTATCAATTGATGTTATTTCTAATGGTTCGGTTGAAGCTGCGTCTTGCTGTTCTATATAAGATTTAATAATTTTTGCTACTGGATGATCCGACTGGCTTTCCAGTAATGCAATAGGGCGCAAATACTTTTTATCGGTAATATGTAATGATTTGACCACCATTTTGCCCTGAGTCAGAGTGCCATTTAAATCAAAAACAACGGTATCGATGTCGGCTGCTGCTTGCAAGGCTTTACCGTTGTTAAAGTGGATGCCGTTTTCAGAGGCTTTTTTCATACCGATTTTAACTGCCATTGGGGTAATTAAACTCAAAGCGCACGGGCAGGCGCTTACCAGAACAGACACGACGCATTGAATCGCCAGAGCCGGGTTAAACAACGAACCGATCACAATCCCCGATAGGAGCGCTACTGCAATCAAACCAGGAATAAAATATTTCAATACCTTGTCTGCGAACATTTCAATAGGCGCTTTCTCATCATTCGCTTTATTAATGTTTTCGGCAATCAATGACAAATAAGAATTTTGATAAGTTTTGGTAACCTGCATTTCCAGGGAAGGAATATGATCTGCCAATTGCATGCCAGCTTTTACAACATCGCCAGGGTGAAATTCTTTGAGTTTGGGCGAGCCATCAATTCTTGTGGTATAAAGGAGCGCTTTTTGCGTTAAGACACCATCAACAGGAATGACCTGTCCTTTTTTAATGATAATCATGTCGTTAGGAATTAATGTCTTGACTGAAATCTCTTTATCCGGATTGCCTTTTAACAGGACTAATGGTGGTACACAATCCCGGACATCCAATTTTTTATTGATTTTACCGACCAGAGTATGTTCAATTCCTTCACCTAAATGCCAAAAGCCTAAAACCAGAGGGGCTGCCTCAAACATCATGGGTAGGCCAGGGACAAAAACGCTCGCAATAGAAACAGCAAGAATAGTTAGAGTGCTAATTGAGTATAAGGTAGTAGTGTCCCATTTTTTTTCTTTCAATGCTTGCCAGGCTGATTGATAAACTCTATAGCCCAAATACAAAGTCATCAAAGAGGTAAGTCCTGTAATGACATAGTAAGCAACCAGGGGAATATTAAAAGTCCCAATAGAAAGAACAAGCAATCCAATTCCCCAAATCAAACCTAATGCTGCTTTGATCCAATGATTTTCATGATGATGTCCATGGTGGTGCCCATGAGAATGGTCATGTTTTGCTTTTTTTTGGTGCTTTTTAATGGGATGAAGATGTGCGTTCTTAGACTTATGAGTAGGATGGTGATGATCCATTGGCTCAATATCCTGGAGTACTTCCGTTTCCATCATGTCTGTTACAGTAAGTCCTTGCTCCTTTAAAAGCTGAGTTACTTTGGCTTTTATGACGTGATTCTCTTTGGATGCGCACAATACGCTGATGCTTTTATTGGAACCAGTCAAATCGACTGCTACTCGTACTAACTCCAGTTCTTTGGTTTTAGCCAAAATCTGCTCAATTGCTTCTCTGGATTCTTCCGGGTCGAGCAGTTGGGCATCTTTTGCAAGGTAGAATCGATAATTACTATACAGCATAGCTTTCCTCTATTAAAAGGGTTATCCGGTTGCTATAGAGAAAGGTTCATTTTCTGCAAATGCCTGTTTTGAAACTGGATCTGCACAATAGTTCCAGCTGTTTGTCCCTAATAAGATTTCTTCCTAAGCCAGGCGTTACAAGCACATACTGCCTTTCTCAAAAAATGTTATATTGTAACATTTAATTGTTAGATAACAAGAAAAATTAAATAATTTTTAGACAGTAAATGATTTCTATGAAATAATGATTGGCTGTTGTTTGATCATTTTTCCTTGCAACAGGGATTATGATAAAATAGTGCGCACTAACTATTCGCTTGAAAGAAGATTAATGAAACATAATTTGTTGGATAAGGCTTATAAACATTGTGTAAACCATGGCTATCGATTTACCGAGCCAAGGGAGCGTGTCCTCAAAATATTAGTCGATGAGAGAAAGCCTCTCGGTGCTTATGACATCCTGCAAAGATTATCTATGGAAGTAGACAATCCCAAGCCACCAACGGTCTACCGGGCTATTCAATTTTGGCATCAAGAGGGATTTATTCATTGCATTGACAGTCTGAAATCCTATGTCGCCTGTTTGTATGGCCATCATGTGGGACAAGCCCAATTTCTTATATGCAATCAGTGTGATTTTGTCAAAGAATTGGAATGTGTAGTTGATTTTACTTCGGTAACAGAAGCGGCGAACTCCATTCAATTTTCAATTATTAATTGTACGGTAGAAATCAAAGGCTTGTGTTCTGATTGCAATCTGACTAACCTGAAAAATTAATTCCCGGCAATAATTTTCCTATGAGTTGTATAATAACAAATTTTTAAATACTGAGACTGATTTTATGCTTTACATTTTTAGATAATGCAATAGTCAATGTCTGACTCTCGAAATGCTTTATTGGTGATATAGGGTAATAAATGTTGGGCCTTGGAATGCAAAGCTACTCCTGAGAACAGCCTCTACTTCTTCTTTTGATTTAATTGTCTTCACCTGTGCCCCGAAAGATAAAGCAATTTGTTGGACATCAATTGGTGGATGATTCAAATCCAGGCGAAAAAAATCTTCTTCTGTGAAAGATCTATTTTGAGACATATCTGTTTTTAATACTCTGTATTCTCGATTAACAAAACAAATGAAAATGACAGGAATCTTATATTTGGCAGCTGACCATATTGAATGAATCGCATACATGCTGCCCCCATCACCTACAAAACAAATTGAATGGTGTCTGGTCGCTAGAGAAATACCTATTGCTAATGGCATAGCCCAGCCAAGTCCACCCCCTCTGGGTGAAAAATTCACATTTAAAAAACCTAGTGTTGTTGCAATGTCCTGCACAACAGCATCTTCCGATGATCCTTCTGTTATTAAATGAACAGAGCGATTTACTTGATTCAGGAGGGTAACAATCAATGAATGCAGAGGATGTTGCTTATATTTTTTTCCAAATTTTTAATGTTGGTGGCTGGTTTAAGCGGTACATTTACCCCATTAATTTTTAAATGCTTGCTAATAGCAGTCAAGGTCGCTTCAAGATTGCCAAGAATTGCCAGATCGCAAGGATAGTCAAAGGCCAGATGCTCCGATGCGGCACTGATTTGTATGAATTGTATACCCTGTGGAATAGAAGATTGACCAGTATATAAATACCCTTTCACTTTTTCGCCTAAAAGTACCACAGTTTCATATTGCAGCAGCAGGTTGTGCACTTCTCCAGATTTATCAGACAATCTACCTTTGTAATTTACACTTAAGGGATTAATTACTTCACGCACATGATAGGGGGCAGCATAAATATCGGCATTTAGTCGATCGGCAATGGTATGTAAAAGGCAAATACTATTCGATGCACCTACCTCATAATCCGCTATAAATGCCAATTTTCCTTTGGGGGTATTTGTTAAAACCTCACAAATTTGCTCTATTTCAGCGTTGATGCAAGTATGTAAAAATCTTGTCTTCTTTATCGTCGTTTCTTGAGTTTCTTCTTGCCAAATGTCCATAGGGATTGATAGAAAAACCGGACCTGGGCCAGGCAAAATTGCCTGAGCATAACCACGCTGTAAAGCAACGGCCAGATCGCTGGCTGAATTCACCTCATAGGCATATTTTACTGCAGTGTGAGCTAAAGAGGTCAGATCTCCGGACATGACTGGGCTATGAATTAAATAAGGACGTGAATGTTGGCCAGCAATTATTAGCAGGGGAATTCCTGAAGTGAATGCATTGTATATATTACAGACAGCATTCGCTAATCCAACATAATTATGTAAATTAATAAGAGCTGGTTTCCTGGTGATTATGGCATAGCCTGCGGCTATACCTACGGTACTGGATTCTTGCAGTGTGAGAAAATAGGTAGAATTATCACACTGCTCAATGGCTTCCAGAAATTTCAATTCTGTAGTGCCAGGGTTGCCAAAAATATAATTAATTTCAAAGGTAGTTATAAATTCTTTGAGAACATCACTTCCCGTTTTCTTCACAGATAAGCATCCTTAGAAATAGTAACGCTTTCCATATCTATATTCCTAGCACAAGAGAGCTATTTGTTCAATTTCTCTCACTCATAAAAAATAGGGCAAAAATACGGTTTTTAGGAGCTAATGCTGTGATGGGACAATGCGATCAAAAATAAATTAGATGGCAGCGATTAAATATATGCTTGCATTTTAAACGTGGCAAGAGGTGATAATCATAGTCTTATTTTCATAATCATCTAAAATATCCCACGAGTTACCCTTACATGGACTACCGTGGAAGATAAAGAATTACAATCTTACGAAAGTTCCTTGTTTTTCTTGTTTTAGCCAAATGGCCTTGAAAGTGTTAATCAACACTTCTTTGAAGGTTGAATTTATATCTCGGTTTTGTGCAATCGCATTGACTCGAGTATGGTACCAGGCATCATTTTGCATGAGGAAAATTAAATCATGTTTTATCTGGGCAACACCCCCACCTGATCTGATTGTTTTTTCCCATTTTTCTCTCAGTTTCACAGCTTTTGCTTTGTCATCGGTTGAGTTAAATTCTGTGTTTCTCTCATGTTGCATTAACGTATCGATATTTCTAATGTCTGTGTCGTTTAATAGCGACCCTACAATAGCCATGTCACATCTCGCTAACAAATCACGAAAGAATTTTTCTTCCAGTTTTTGACCGTTAAGGAAGACATGATCGTCATGGATGCAATCAGGATTGGCCATGATTTGCTGAACAATACGTGCAGCAGCAATTTCATCCATATTGGGTTGTCTTCGCGCTTTCTCAGAACTCGATTGAAATGCTCTCTTTATTGAGTGATTTTAGTTTGATGATGAGCTGTTTGTAGTTGTCCCAAACAAAAGTCGACATCGTTTTCACACCTCGCTCTGTTTATTGAGTTCAAGCGCTGTAAATATTGATATTCAGTCAGTCCTGGCAGTCCCCCATCGAGTCTTTAGCCAGCGCCAGGGAATCGCTTTTGTACCTCATCAAGTTTTAAATATTCATCAACGCGCATGTAACGTTGGTTTTCCTCGAGTTTCTTTTTTTGTGAGAAAAACTTTAATTCACCAGACTCTTCCTCGTCTTCGTCAACAAGTTCTTCTCGTATTGGATTATCATCAGGCCCAATCACATAGCGCCCTAAGCTATCAACCACCAGATGAGGTTATGTGTTTTCGCTATTAAAACCAGCAACTGCCTCATAAGTGGCATGGAAGAATTGTCTCTGTGCCGCAAAAACCGCTTCAGCTGCTTTTGAGCCTATCCAAGGTTGAAGTTGCGAAAAATAGTATTCCAGATAAGATTCAGGGGGTTGCTTTACTCTGACTAAATCAACCATATGGCCCTGATTGACCAGGACATGATCTAGAGAATCTGCCCATTTATGATCTTTATCCTCAATGACATCAGCATAGAATACGGCTTATCAGTTGGCATTAGGCAATTCAAATAATTCCCCTGAACCAAACTGCTCTTTGGGAGCGTCTTTAAATTTAGGTAGTTGATCATCGCAATCCATAATACGACTGGCATACCATATGTGCCTTACTGGTTTAAATGAATCTGGGATGCTCGTATCAAAGCTAAAGTTATTTACATTAATCCCAATACTATCCTGTTGCGCGGGATCAAGTGCAATACCATAAACAAGGCTGTGACAATATGAGCAAAGAAATAACTTTGCCTTTTCTTTAATGATTTCTTCAAAATCATTCTCCTCAGACAAGATCCTGAAGTCTCTGGTCAAATAAGCTGCAGTGAGCGAGTAACCTGATTTATCCTGTTTCTTTCGAGATAAAGAAGCAATTTCTCGACATTTATTGCAATGACAATATTGAGTAAAGACAGGCTCACCTGTGCACATAAATTGAATTTTTCCACAAGCGCATTGACCATAATAAGTTGCCATTATTCTAAATGCCTCCTTCAATTGGCAGTAATGGAAAAGTATATTTTAAAGAAAGCCCACAAACCGAGTTTATTTTATACTTTATAGCTATTAATTAAAACGTAAAATTCCATGATGAGCTATTAATTGGTTCTGAGGGCGGCATGTGGATATCTTTGATATTATGAATTATATCGTCTCGTTTACACCAACGCTCTTCAGACCAATGAAGAAAATCGAAGACCTGGTACCCCATATTTTTCAGCTGAGTTATGCCGATTTTTTGCAGTTTGCTTTTTTCTTCTTCAAATAGCTCTGCTACGCGTAGCACATAAAAGGGGTTTCCTGGTACGGCTTTCATCGCCATTTTATAATGCTGGTTAATGTCTGGGGCATTGATATCAAAAAAGCATTGAACATCGGCCAGGAGATAATGTGCTTTACCTAGTTGCAAGCGCAAGGCTTTGTCTTGAGTTCCTTCCAATAGAGCAATTAACTCCCCCAATGTTTTAATTAAAATAGCAATATCTTGTTGGTGTTCGATTTTATGTTTTCTGATAGACTCAAAATCAGAAGAGTAATAATTAAAAGCAATTTTTTCACGCAAAGTATCTACTCGGCGCATAAGCCCGGCTGCCAGGGCGCGCTTATGATGTTCTTGTTCTTCTTTATTGTTTGAGCGGCATTCTCTTAACAGAGTGATTGCTTTTTGGATGCTGGCAATATCACTGTCCTCTGCTTTGTTCAGGTCGATATCCGTGTCGATTAATAACAAGGCATATAAGCGTTTGTGAGCGTATAAATCTTCCAGGTATTCGTCCGTGGGATCCAGGTGGTGCGCTGCCTTTTTTTGCTCCAGGCTTTGCAGATAATATTGTTTTGCTTTTTCCCAACTTTTATTTCCTCTATATGTTTTCCCGGCCACGTAGGCTGTTTCAGCTTCACTATAAAATATCTTGGCAAGCGATTTACGCTCAGGCATTGAAAATAGGTCAGGGGAATTGTATTTCTTAAAGATATCATAAGCCTTTTCATAATTTTGCTCTTGAATTTCAATAGCAAATGCTGCATTAGGGCTAATTTCTTCAATATTGGTGTAAAATTGTGTTGCCAGGAGATATTGTTTTTTTTCGATATAATATTTCGCCATGATGGCGGCGATTGCTGTGTCTTTTTGAATTAAAGCATGACGTTCTGTTTCTGGAATCGCTAACAAAAATTTTAAAACCAGATTGGAGTCGTTCAATATGCCCAATAGATTAAACGCACTGTCATATTCCTTTTGCGCAAGATGATATTCAATGAATTTCTGGGCATCCCGCTTGGCTATTTCAGGATCGTAAGCAAGGGCCAAAGCGAGATAGCGAGGGCGCGGGTCGGTCCAAAGCAAGCGGAAAAAAAATGAAGGGACAATTGTATTTTTAGCCTTATCACAATAGTACTGAGCAGCAGCTTTGGCGTATTTGCTATGTTGCAAAAAGAACACATCTTTTGCTGAAATCCCCTTCTTATCCAGGGTGCTGATTACCTCCGCGATCAAGCTGTCATCTTGAGGGTCTAATTGCGGAATCAGTCCCCACTCGTGTGCGTGCGTCCAGCTTTCACCAAAGCGATGATTGGGGTTTAGTTTCTGGTAGGAATAATCAATCCCAAGATGGGGCTCCACTTTAAAATAATTATTCACCAATTTATTTTGTAGCTGGGCTGTCGTTAAATCATCTCTGCTTTTGACAGCCAGGGCAGAAATTTCTGGAGAGATTGAGAAATTTGTTATTGATGAAAAATCAGGCTGAAGAAATTGTTTCGTGTATCCATAATACGAGAGTTTGTCTAAAACGTATGAAATTTTCTCTGGTTGGCAATGATTATCAAAGCCAAGCCAGCCTTTAACCGTTTGAAAGGCATACATCAACCAATGGGTAGGTTTTATCACAAATCCGTTAGTATACAGGTATTTTGCGGAAGATAACTCATGCCATAAATGTGTATACTGTATTTGATTCAATTGAAACAGAAGCACATCGGGGTAGTATTCCATAACCCCTTTAAGATGCTGAGGGATTCTCTTTAATAATTCAAAATTAACATAACGCATTTATTTTCATCTAAAATAGATAGGAAGGCGATGAAGCGATGAGTATATTAAACCTTAATTAAGAAATTATTAAGAGGAATTGATTTCTGCATCAATTATTTTGATGATAATTGAGCAGTCAGATTTTATAAAAACTAACAATTATGACAGCAGAAACTTATCAAATACGTTTGTTGACAAATGGCTTAATTCATCGAAACAATAGATAATTGAGGCGAAAAGTCATTGAATGAAGCGTTGTGTTTGTTCGTCAAAAAAATCAATTAAGGAGTTTTTGCGACATGCCCACACTCAAGATTCAGGGTGTTGATATTTATTATGAGCTCTATGGGCAAGGTAAACCACTGGTTTTAATTGCAGGCTATTGCTGTGATCACACCTTTTGGAACGCCATGCTCCATGAGTTGGCTGAAGAATTCCAGGTATTGATATTTGACAATCGCGGGATAGGGCAAACGAGAGACAATGGAGATTCTTTTACATTAGAAGCTCAGGCGGATGACATCATGGCTTTCTTGGAGCAATTAGGTTTTAGAAACCCTTCTATTCTGGGGCAATCAATGGGTGGGGCCATTGCTCAACTGCTTGCCAGAAAGCATGGTAAAAAAATCAGTAAATTGGTTATTTTAAATTCGGTTGCAAAATTCAATACAAGAGCAAACCAGGCTATGGAAAGCCTTTTGAATTTGCGAAAGGAGAATATTTCATTCGATTTATTAATAGAGGCTGGAATACCATGGTTTTTTTCAAGCGAATATTTGGCTGAGCCTAAAAATATCGCTACTTTTAAAGAGAATTTGAAAAATAATCCTTACCCGCAATCCTTACAAGATCAAGCGCGACAATTTAGAACCATACCACCATTTGATTCCCGCGGGTGGCTACATGAAATTAAAGTACCCACACTAGTTATAGCAGCAGAGGACGATATACTGACCTTGCCTGCAGAAAGTCAACAACTGGCACAAGGGATCCCTAATGCTCAATTTATTACAATTCCTGGTGGACATTCCAGTCCCTTGGAATACCCCGCGATAGTCAATGATGCCATACTAAAATTTTTAACCTCTTCCTAAAAAAGGTGCTGAATAAATGGAAATTTACGAAATGTACATTGATGGAAAATTTACTTTAGCCAAAAGCGGAACTACTCGCGACATTTTTGATCCGGCTAACGGGGAATTGATTGCAAGAGTGCCAGAAAGTGCCAAAGAAGATGCCATACTTGCTATCAAAGCAGCCAGAAAAGCCTTCGATGAAGGAGAGTGGAGAAAATCACTGGCGCTTGATCGAGGCAAATTGTTATTCAAGCTTGCTGATTTGATTCGAGCCAATGCTAAAATGTTGGCAGAGCTGGAAACTCGAAATTGCGGAAAGCCGTTACCCGAAGCGGAGTTTGATGTCACTGATGCTGCCAATTGCTTTGAATTTTACGGTGGGCTTGCGACTAAAATTCATGGTGAAACGATGTCGGTTCCAGCGAATTCATTTAGTTACGTAGTACGTGAACCCATAGGCGTGTGTGGGCAAATCATTCCATGGAATTTTCCACTGCTTATGGCGGCCTGGAAACTTGCTCCCGCACTTGCCGCAGGCAATACCATGGTATTAAAACCATCAGAATTGACCCCGATAACGGCACTTGAGTTATTCAAGTTGATTGATCAATGCGGATTTCCAGCGGGTGTGGTTAACCTCATTACTGGGCCGGGTATAGGAGTTGGAGAGGAGTTGGCAAATAATGCTATGGTGGATAAGGTTGCTTTCACCGGAGGATCGGCAACAGGCAGAAAAATCATGCAGGCAGCTACTGGCAATTTAAAAAAAATCTCGTTAGAGCTTGGCGGAAAAAATCCAAATATTGTCTTTGCAGACTGTGACCTTGAAATGGCAATCGACGGCGCCCTTTTTGGTGCTTTTGCAAATCAAGGGGAAGTCTGTTCTGCGGGTTCCCGCTTGCTAGTGGAGCGCTCTATTCACAAAAAAATAGTAGAGGGAATGTTGAAAAAAATTCCAAATATCAAGCTTGGCCATGGTTTGGACGCCGGGGTAAAAATGGGGCCTTTGGTTTCAAGTGCACATCGTGAAAAAGTGGAAAGCTATGTCAAGCTTGGAATGGAAGAAGGAGCCAAATTACTTTGCGGCGGTAAACGCCCGACAGGCAGTGAATTTGCAAAGGGAAATTTTTTCGAGCCAACTATTTTTGATGAAGTGAAATCCACGATGCGCATTGCTCGTGAAGAAATTTTTGGTCCAGTACTTGTGGTCATCCCCTTTGATACAGAAGAAGAAGCCATTCGCATTGCGAACGATACTGATTATGGCTTATCCGGGGCTGTATGGACGAAGAGCATTACTCGGGCCCATCGAGTCACATCTCAAATCCGTGCCGGGATTCTTTGGGTGAATCATTACCATCCAACCTATAATGAAATGCCTTGGGGCGGATACAAACAAAGCGGAGCAGGTCGTGAGTTAGGTTTGTATGGCATTGAGAGTTACCTTGAGGTCAAGCAAGTGAATATTAACCTGGATGAAACACCAATTGGTTGGTACTAAACTAATGAAAAAAATTCATATCAAAACGTCAATACCCGGACCCAAATCGCAACAGTTGATGGAATTGCGACGTCAGCATGTTGCAAGAGGGCCATTTCATGCTACTCCTATCTTTGTGAAGCAGGCCAAAGGTTCTTTTGTGGAGGATGTTGATGGAAACGTGTTTTTGGACTTTTCATCAGGGTTTGGGGTGGTCAATACAGGGCACTGCCCTGATTCAGTGGTCAACGCCATCAAGCTCCAGGCCGAAAAATTCATACACACCGGGTTTAACATCATTCCTTATGAAGCCTATATCAAGGTGTGTGAAAAATTAAATTATCACACCCCGGGACATTTCGAAAAAAAATCGCTTCTTTTGAATTCCGGTGCGGAAGCAGTTGAAAATGCCATTAAAATTGCTCGTGCCTATACGGGCAAACAAGCAGTGATTTGTTTTGATCATGCTTTTCATGGACGCACGTACATGGCAATGACACTCACTTCGAAAAACAAGCCCTATAAGGAGGGATTCGGCCCGTTTCCTTCCGAAATCCATCGCGCTCCTTTTCCTTATGAGTATCGTTGGAAGGGAGCCAATTGTGTAGAAGAATGTTTCAATGAGTTTTCCGATCTTGCCAATTTCCGTGTCGGTGTTGAAAACATTGCTGCAGTCATTATAGAGCCGGTATTGGGTGAAGGTGGATTTATTCAATCCCCTGCCTTATTTTTGCAAAAACTTCGTGAGTTTTGTACGACAAACGATATCGTTTTTATTGCCGATGAAATCCAATCCGGTTTTGGCCGCACAGGAAATCTGTTTGCGATGAATACCTTAGGAGTAAGCCCCGATCTCACCATATCAGCAAAAGGCCTTGGCGGTGGGGTAGTGCTTGCTGGTGTAACAGGTAAAGCTGAAATCATGGATGCGGCTATGGAAGGGGGGTTGGGTGGAACTTTTGGTGGAAATCCCCTTAGTTGTGCTGCTGCTCTTGAAGTGTTCCATATTTTTGAAGAAGGAAGCCTGCTGCAAAATGTTACCCATCTTGCAAAGGTACTGCAGTCCAGACTTTCTGGCTTTAAGGAAAAATACAAGGTAGTCGGTGATGTTCGCGGTTTGGGTGCCATGCAGGCGATCGAATTGGTAAAAGACAAAAGCGCGAAAGAACCTAATAAAGAAGCCGCAGTACAATTGGCTCAATTTTGTTTAGAACACGGATTGGTCATTTTGACCTGTGGAACATATGGGAACATAATTCGCCTCCACATGCCACTTTCTACTGGCGTAAAAGATTTGGAAATCGGCCTTTCAATTATTGATGCAGGACTTAAAAAACTATCGCTGTAGGTGCACAGTTTAAAACCGCAGGAAAGTCCACTTAATATTCACTTAATTTACTTTCGGTATAATCTGTTTAATTTAATTGCAGGTAAATGGTATGTGGTATCAAAATGTAATGCGCAACTTACTTGAAAAACTTCCGGAAGCAAGTAGAAAAGATGGCGGATTTTTTTTAGATAAACTATTTCTGGTTGTTAAAAAAGTAGACAATGAGCCTGAAATGGAATTCTTTTTAGGCCTCATTGAAAAATCTTTTTTAAAATTTGAGAATGAAGAGCCCGGCTCAGTCACCTTAGCCAAATTCTCTAGGCATATTTTAGGACTAAGCTTGCTCT
Organism: Legionella sp. PATHC039; assembly: GCF_026191275.1. Lineage (NCBI taxonomy): Bacteria > Pseudomonadati > Pseudomonadota > Gammaproteobacteria > Legionellales > Legionellaceae > Legionella > Legionella sp. PATHC039. Next base: position 2,335,763 of record NZ_JAPHOP010000001.1, on the reverse strand, counting down.
ATGCTAAGTCAGGCAATGATTTAGCTATATGGAACTCAGATTTTATTCCATACCTTACAGAAATTAAGAAGTTCCTCGATACAGATAAAGAGGGTAAATTGTTTAATAAGTTTCTCAATCAACTTGAAGTGGAGACATTTGTCAGTTTAAATCATCAAGTTGACATTGATTTCAAACACTTAATCTCTATTCTAAAAGCAAATTGCACTTTGGAAACAATCCAATCTTTTACTGAGGCTTGCAAAGGATTAGATAACGATTGTTCGAAAGGGTTTAGCCAAATGATGAAAGATATAGAAGCGCAAATGATCAATTTGCAATTTACTGTTGATTTCGATTCCGACTCTAGTCTTAAGATTACTGATGAAAATCTGGAAAATACTCCATTGCAAAAGAATGTTCACGTCAATTCCATGCCCAAGAGTGTAAGCATATTGCATCGACTTGGTATATTTAAATTATTTACATTGTCTGGTGTTGAGTTGAGTGACCAAACCAATGTGCTTGTAAATAAAAAATAATATATCAATATAGTTGTTCTCATTATTTTGTTCCTGAATTCTTTCGGGGACAAAATTGATACAGGTCTAGAGATTATCATCTAATATAAAAATTGCAGATTGAGTACTGGGGTATGACCTCCAATTGATGTAAGAATAATAAATTCCCAAAGAGGTCTTATTTCCAACAGGGTCCATTTATCATATCAATAATATGCTTTAGAAATAAAATATTTGTCTTAATGTGCTAAATTTACCATAATAGCCCCTTTTTTAATCCGATAGTACTATGTCATCAAAATTGCTTACCATCCAATTGTTAGAAGAGCTTGTGCATGCTGCCGAATTAAATCAAGAAGGCAAAACCGCGGATTATATCCCTGAACTGGCGAATGTTAATCAGGAATTGACAGCAATTGCGGTGCAACCTTTGGGTGAGAAAACCTTGGCTTATAGTAATAATCCACTTCATCCAGTGACTTTGCAAAGCACTGGGAAGATGATCCCTTTGATTGGTTTGCTTGAGGAGTTTGGTGCTGATCAATTGTTTGAATGGGTTAAGGTGGAGCCTTCGGGCGATGATTTTGCTTCCATTACCCGCCTGGAGCAGTTTGGACCTAAACCGTCAAATCCCATGCTGAACGCTGGCGCAATTGCCTTATGTTCACGTATTCCAGGCGTGGGTGAGCAGCAGTTTAGATGGTTAGAACATTGGGTGCAAAAATTATTTAATCAACGTCTCAGTATCAATCCTCTGGTTTTTGCTTCTGAAAAACGAACCGGTAATCGTAACCGCGCTCTTGCCTATTTACTGAAAAGCAGAAACAATCTTGGAGCTGATGTTCATGAAACCCTCGATTTGTATTTTGCGCTATGTTCCTATGAAGCCATGTTAGATCAGATGATGTACTTACCTGCTGTGTTAGCGAACAAGGGGCAAGATCCGGACACGGGTGAACAAATCCTTTCTATCGAAACCTGTAAAATTACTTTGGCTATCATGGCAACCTGTGGATTATATGATGAAACAGGTACTCACATGGTTAAAACAGGGATGCCAGCTAAAAGTGGAGTGTCTGGTTATACCATCGCGGTTGTTCCCGGTAAAGCAGGTATTGTGGTGTTGAGTCCAAGAGTGAATGCGAAAGGAAATAGCATCCGAGGGGAAATCATGCTGGAAGGTTTATCCAAAGCAATGAATTGGCATTTCGCATTACCTTAATTTTTAAGAAAAGAGTACTATAGGATGGAAAGCTATAGCTTAGATTGAAGTGAACAAAGACAATCTGCTTATTAAAATCTGAGTAGAAAAACTTGTACTAAAAACTCATAAACAAATATAAAACTAAGATAACTTAATTCGACAGCCATTAACTTGAAGCATCTTAACATCATGATATTCGGACATTTAATTTGAACTGTATTAAATGAAGTGGATGGGTTATTTAAAATCAGAAATTGAAATTGCCTAAATTGCAGTGGTTTATAAAACATTTAATGGGGTATCAAAATAATTTTTTGATGTATCTTCTATAAAATATTATTTATTAGTTTTGCATGCACATGAGAATAGTTTACCCAGCAATTGCTTTGTGCTTATTGCCTGCGCTTTGTCCTTTTCTGTTCTTAAATGAGGCAGGTACCAATAAGGTACGCTTGGATTTAAGTGGTGTTCCTTATGGTAACAGGTGTTACATGGGTAAAGAAAAAACCGTTCAATTGGATTAGCACTAATCACATGGGCGTACTCAGATCCCCAATGTTCAGTCCAGGTTCTAAATCGAAACAGTAAGGGAAAAAAAATTAAGTAAATCAGTAAAATGAGTATATAAACCCAGTAAGTCTTATTCCAGGCAACGATAGACAAAATCAAGAGAATGCTTCCATAAATTGATATGTAATCAATCAAGCCGGAAGGTCTAAACATAGAGTAAATTTCAATAGTATAACGATAATTGACCAACGTGAAGTGTTGCAGCAATATCCTGATCAAATCTTTTTTGGTCTTAGGTAGTTTGTAATCAGGTACTTTCTCACTTCTAAAATGCATTTCAGGATCTCTCTCTGTATTTAAATGCCTGTGGTGTAAAAAATGGAATTTTCTATAACGTTTAAGGGCAAATCCTGTTGGCGAAACAAAAAGATAACAAAAAAAATCATTGAGGCTTTTATTTTTACTCACAAGATAATGTGCTGCATCATGCCCAAGCAGCAAAAGGGCGTGGTGCCTTGATGCCACAATCATTATGCAAAGCGTAAAGGAAACAGGATTTAAATATAGGTTGGTAAAGTAAACACTACCCAAAATAAGTAACCAGCAAGTCAATGCGTTGATTATCCATGGGATGGGTGTTTTTAGTTTTGGATCAAATCGATTCATTTCTCTCTCCTTGGATAAATATAGGATTTATTTGAAAATTTGTATTTTTGGTCAAATAAAAGGCCAACATCTCTTTGGTCAAGAGAGGAAAATTAACTCCAGTTTTCTTAATGATAGGCTCTATAGTCTTAGTTGAAAATTTTCGGTTAAATTTTAACCTGGGTAAATCCTCAGCGATCTCCGGGAATAATGTAAGAAAGCGAGTTAGGGCATGTTCTTTGCCCTTTAAAACAGCATTTTCTAATTCTGCTTTCCATGCTTGATATGGAACTATATGTAGATTAAACCCGATTTGCGTAAAAAGATTTTTTAGTTCGCTGAAGGAGATTTGATTAGGATTGATAATATGATAAGTTTGATTTCCATCAAGATCATTGACGCAGGCACTGATCATCAATTTTGCTGCAATATCAACAGGAATCATTTCAATTTTAGTTGAAAGATCAGGTGCAATACCTAATTGTACCATAGAGATTAGGTAAGCTAAGACAAAATCGTGAGTAGGCCATTTTCCGGTTAACATATCACCACTAATTCGTCCAAATCGATAAACACTGACGGGAATTCCAAGTTTTCTAGCTTTATGCAGCATGTATTCTGCTACCCATTTTGTCTGGGCGTAGCCTCCAATCAAGGGAAATTCATCCTCAAAATGAATATCTATATCTTCCCTAATTTCGACCTTTTCCCATTCATGCCTTCCTGGAAAGATACCTGCTGTTGAAACATAGTGAATCGGAATTTTACGTGAGGCGGCTAGTTCAATTATGGATTTTGTTCCGAGGACATTTGATGGATATAATGTATTGAAATCACTAATAAAATTTACATAAGCACCACAATGGATGATTAAATCAATCTCCTTTTCTAAGGTCAGATAGGTTTCTTCTTTTAAGGAAAAGTGGCTCTTTTCCAAATCACCAAGAATGATTTTAATTTGATTGAAATTTATGTTGTTTTCTTGCAGGCATATACTTAGCCCTTTTTTTAGCTTGGATAAAGCTTCATTAATATCATTACTACGCACAAGGCAATGTATCGTCGCAGAGGGAAATTGTTTGTTTAATTCTACGAGTAAAAATCTACCCAAAAAGCCTGATGCGCCAGTTAAAAATATGTTTTTTGGCGGTTTAAGCACCAAATTTTTCCCAGTTCCAAGTTTAAGTTCAGGTAGTTTTGCAAATTGGGTCAGGTAGTTAGCGCTAACCCCTTTAAGAGGATTATCAAGTTCTTTTAGAGTTGACCCTGCATTCAACCGCAATGCTAATTTCTGGATAGTATTGTATCTAAATATATCCTGAAGCGTTAAAGACTTAGAAAATTTATGTTGTAATTTCATTAAGAATTGCACCGTTTGTAAAGAAGTAACACCTAAGTGGTCAAACATTTTATTGCAAGAGATTTCCTTTTGATTGGTCACAGAACATAAGAGCTGATGAATTTTTAATTCATCGGTGTTACTGGGAACTGCATTTTGTTGAGAATCAACCGTATTCAATCGACTTAATTCTTCAATATTTACACGAGATAATCTCATTCTGTCGTATTTTTGACTGGATAATCTCGGTAATTTATCCATTACATTATAAGCATTCGGAGTGAGGCAGAAAGGGTCTTTCTTCTTCAGTTTGCTATTAATCATGTATTCAGTAAATTTTTTTTTCACTTCTTTGTCAATAACTACATGAGCTACAATGTATTGTGTTGTTTGATTTTCATTTAAATTAATAGTTACGCAACTTTCTTTGATGAAAGAAAGCTCCATTAAATTTTGCTGTATTCGATTCAAGTTAACGCGTACCCCGTTAATCTTGGCAATTGAATCTATGCGGCCAAGAATGCAAATATCGCCGTTAGGCTTTAACAATCCAAAATCGCCAGTTGCGTAGAGTAAATCATCCTGCGATTTCGAATGAGGATTAGCAATCACTCTCTTATCATTAGAAGCCAAAATAGTTCTATATGGGGTCCGGAGAACAATTTCTCCTGGTTCGCCTATTCCACATAACCGACCTTTATTCATGATCAGGGCTTGGCTACCTGGCAAGGGTTTACCTATTGGAATAATTTGATGCAAAGGGGAATCTGGAACCATGTAGTAAAGCTTGGCCAATGTAGTCTCTGAAGGACCATATAAATTCACTAAAAATCCATATCCGTAAAACATATGTCTGATGGTAGAAACTAAAGTTAAGTGTAATGCTTCTCCGGCAAAGAATATGAAGCGTACTGTTCTGAGGCTATGAGCCCCATAATCACAGCTGTTTTTTAAAATAGTGCTAAATAAACTTGGTACAATATGGAAAAAAGTAACATTGTTTTCATCGACCCAATCAATAAAAGATAGCGCATTGTCTATTAGAGGTATGCTAGGAACAACCAATTCAGCACCACAAACTAATGGTGAAAATATCTCACGTAAACAAACATCAAAATGTACATTAGTAATTTGTGCGCATACGTCTGTATTGTTTAAGTTAAATTGGGAAACTTGCCAATCGACGAAATGAGACAAACCGAGATAATTGCCTTTGATAAGCTTTGGTTTATTTGTTGATCCTGAAGTAAAAATGAGGTAGCAAAGTTGCTCGGGGTTTATTTTGTCAGAAGCCTCTTGCAATGAATCCAGTGTTGATGTGATTATTTTAGGAAAGAGTTCATCAGCACGTATAACTGAAAGCTGACATTTATCAACAATTGCTAGTGTTTTTTCATGCAACTCAGAGCTGGAGATGATAATATAACTATCTAATGATTCGATTCTGTTACAAATGGTTTGTTCATCTGATTTGTCATCAATAAGACAGAAAGGTTTACCGAGAAATAGACTAGCTAGAAGGGTAGCATACCAGTATATATTTCGTTGCCCCATTATAATGAAAACATCACAATTTTCTATACCTTGTAATGCTTGAAACATGCCTAAAATTTTCTCACATAATTGTTGATATGAGTATTGTTCGCCGTTAGTCATTAGTGAGGGTCTTGCAGCATTATTTTTAAAGCTTTTTAATAGCTGTTGAGTAATTAGTGGTAGATTTGGTAACTTAAGATCATGACTTAAATTTGGTTCCTTTAAATCATGATAATGAGTCAGCAGTTGGTACTCAATAATGGGCTTTTGGGGATAGTTAATGGCAGTTTGCAATAGATCTTCAAATTGATCAACCAAAAATCTTGCCATTAGCGGATCAATACATTCCTCTTGAAATGAAATTTGATAACTCAGCGCGTTTTCCTTTTTTATTTTTCCGCCAACAATATAAAAGTTAAATAAATTAGATATTGAGTTAGAGATAAACGATTCTTTGATGAATTCTGCATTCCTCAATTCAAGATTTGTTCGCCATTCAGCCGAAATGTAGTTAAAAATCACTGAGTTTTTAAAAAAATCGAGATCGATATGCTGATCTTTGTGTAATTTTTCTAGGAGATAATCAAAAGGAATATCATCATAGCTCATGATTAAAGACATGACTCTTTTTATTTCGGCTATTACTTCAATAAAAGTTATTTCGTCATGCATATTGATGATCAGCGGCAATCCATCAAGCATGGGTCCCACTATCGACTGTTGTTTGGGGTGAAAGCGAGCAAAGCGAGGAATAATGATTGTTATGCTTTCTTGGCGGCAGTAACGGTATAGAAGTGTGATAAATACGGCCAACAGGACGGTATTGTTGGAAACCTTTGTTTTTGTTTTGAAGTCTCTAAGCGCATTAAAAATGGCTTTGTTCATCAAAAGGCCAATGTTTCTGGCTTTTTTGCTTGATGCAGTAGGCTTATTCAAAAAAGGGAGTGTTAATGCAGAGGCTTGCTCGAGGTAACTTTTCCAGAAGACTAGCCTTGATTTTTCGTATAGTCGATTGGCCATGTTTTCGATGTAAATATAATCACTAAATTGTACTTTACGTTTTATTATTGGTAGTTCTTTTTTATCAACTAAAAGGGAATAAGCCTTGGAAATCTGTGATTGCAAATAATAAAAGGACCATCCATCGATGATCATGTGATGAAAGCAGAAGACAATTTTAAAATAATAGTTGGGTAACAAGATAACTGCAATTTTGTAAAGGGGAAGATTTCTTGGATCCATAGCAACTGAAGCAATTTCTTCGCAGGTATGCTCTACGTTTAGGTAGTTATCTATCTGCGATAAATCAATAAAATCAATTTTCACGAGGTTTTTTTCATGGACTTTAAAATACAATTCATCGTTCTCTATGTAAAAGGTTGTAAAAAAGATTTCATGTTGAGAAAAGACGTAATTGACAGCTTGTTCAAAAAGCTGAAGATTGAATTCACCACGATAAATACAATAGGTCGTAATACGTGCAGAAGCAGAAAGTTGATCTACCAAGCTGTGCTTATAAAATTTTTTTTGGCTAAAAGTAGCCCTGATATTTTTTTTGTCAAGATCATAAGCAAAAACTTGCTTTAGAGAGTATAAGGACCAAAAAAAGGACTGAGAAATAATTTTTTTAAAATTTTTTTTCATAAATCTCAAGTATCTCAGATTCATTACTTACCTCCTGCACAATGCTGGCATAGTATTCTTTGATTAATTTTTGACGGCATATTTTCCCAAGCTTATTTCTTGGTAATTCCTGCACGAAAAGACACTGATCAATTTTGAATTGTGTATGGGATGAATCACTGGCTTGCTGAATTTTAGATAATATCTCCTGGCGTTGGTTTACATCGGCATTAGCAATAAAAATTACTACTTTGTCACCGGATTGATTGGAATGGGGGACCCCTGCTATAGCAAAATCATCAGTTTGTACTATCGTCTTATAATATTCCTCCAGTTTTTCGGGAAGTAGTTTGGTTTCATCGGCTTTGATAATAACTTCTTTTAAACGCCCTACAATGTGTAGATATCCGTGTTGATCAAAATACCCTATGTCACCAGATCTAAACCAATCTTCATGCATTGCTTCTTTTGTCGCAAATTCATCATTATAGTAGCCGCTAAAAAGCCTTGGGCTTTTAATCAGTATTTCCTGACTAGATTCATCAATTTTGATTTCTATATCTTCAATTACTTTTCCAACCGAACCAAATTCCTCTGGGTTATTTCGTCTGATACTAACAATTCCTCCTAATTCTGTGAGACCATATCCTTCAAGGATATGAAACCCAAGAGTGTCTAAAAAATTGAGTTTGTTTCTATCAAAATTTGCTCCACCAGAAAGTATGATTTTTAACTTGGGGTTAAATGCGTTATGGATGCTACCGAAAAAATAACGTCCGAAATTGATATTCCATCTTTGACGTAAAAGGTAAAGTATAGAATAAATGCTGTTAAAGACTATTCTTTTGAAGTGCTTTTGTTTTTTAAGATTATTTTGTATGTTTGTATAAATTTTATCCAAAAGCATTGGTACACCAGGTAGGCACTCCACATTTTCATCCTGCATTAGTTTAACGAGATTGCTTTTGGGATTAGATAAAATAACATGTCCGCCGTTAAGAAGGGTTGCTATGACAATAGATAAAGGGTAAATGGCTGTAAGAGGAAGAACGTTTAATACATTAAAGCATTGATATCGGTTCATTTCCCTGATGTAAAGATTAACCACTTCGCAAACGGTAAAAGCTGATAATTTAATCAGTTTTTCTTTACCGCCGGTTCCTGAAGAGAAAATCATTACCAGGGTTTCATCCTGTTGGAGTGGTTTATTTTTTTGATTTATATAGATAATTCCTATGGAAAGACCCCTATCTTGCTCAACAAAATCTTCAAGGTAAGGTAAATGATGAGACAGGCTTAAAATAAATTGAGGTTCTATAAATTCAATTTTTTTCTTCATTTCACTTGGAGGAAGCTCCTTATCCAAAGGAATAATAACCGCATTGATTTGTGCTAATGTGAAAAATGCTATGAGCCAATTGCAATGATATTCCCCAATCAGAACTACTCTAGATCGGGGACAAATCAACGGATAAAATGAAGCAGAATAAATCTGAACTTGCTCTAGTACCTCATTTCCACTGAGTTGTTCCTTTTCATCACAGAGTTTGGCCGAACATCCATGATTTTTAAGTTTATTGAATAGCTCTCTCATATTGATTTTTTAAACAAAAAGAATAAAAAAACTACATTAATTGTAGTTTCTAATTTATGAGAGATCAAATTGCCAAATAAACAATTCCAAAATAAACTCGAGTTACCTAAAAAAACGTTGCCGAAGAAGAGAAAAAATCAGAGGGAAGTTTCATGGACGGCATAAATTCCTCTTTAGCCTTTATTGGTTAGAGATAACAACCAATCTTATTCATAACTCATGTTAATTTTTCTGTAATACCATACAAAACCAAGCTTGCTGTTTTTTAAAATAATATTAATTTATCCTACACAATAGATTTGACCTGTTTGAGCGCCCTCAATACTCTTGCTGTAAGCGAGTGCTGCGCGGGCAGCGGATACAGATTCATAGCCTCTGAAATAGGAGCCATAGTTTTCCATGGCTTCGGTAATTACTGTAGGGCTTACACAATTGATTCGGATACCTCTTGGCATTTCTAGAGCAGCGCTTTTAACAAAACCATCCAATGCGCCATTAACCATGGCGGCAGAACTTCCATAGAGAATGGGATCGCGATTTAATATTCCGCTTGTTAATGTAAATGAGCCATTTTCTTTGATATATTCTAATCCGGCTAAGACTACGTTAACTTGCCCCATTAATTTATTGGTCAAACCAATTTTATAATTATCTTCACCCATATCTTTTAGAGCACCAAAGTGCACTTTACCGGTAGCCAACACGACCGCATCGATATTTTTTAATTTTTTATACATTGCGTCGATTGATTGTTTACTTGTTATATCCACTTGAATATCACTATTTTTATAGCTTGCTGAAATAATGTCATGTCTTGGGCTTAATTCAGCAATGATTGCTCTTCCAATTATCCCACTAGCACCAATCAACACTATTTTCATAATTTATCCTCTCGTTATTCAATAAAAAGCAAACGTTCCATGTAGAATAGTACAGTCACAGCAATAAATTAAATAAAAAAGTGTGTATCGGCTGTATCTGATTACTGCCTATACACAGGATTTATTGAAACGTCTCAATTAACAATTTGCCTTGCACTATGAAAAATGGTGAGTAAGGTTTATATCTGCTCAAATTATTTGTGCAAACCACAGATTGATTCCTTCCACTAAAGTAGGGTGAGCGAACATCATATCGCGCAATTTTTGATAAGGTATACCTAACTCCATTGCTAATTGGATGACGCCTAATATTTCCCCTGCCTCCGCACAGAAAATAGAAACGCCCAAAATCAAATCAGTTTCAGCGTCAATGACCGCTTTTAAAACACCTGTTGTTTCCCCTTGGGTTTTGGCGCGAGGAATTGCAGCTGCCGGAATTGTGGCGATTTTAATTGGGCGGCCTTGGGATCTGGCTTGAGCTTCAGTAATTCCAATGCGTGCTAATTCCGGGTCGAGAAACACTGTGTAAGGAATAAGCCTGTTTTGGGAAGAAAGCTTTTTCTGAGGGTTTTGTAAATTATGTTTCACCAGACGATAGTCATCAAGAGACAGGTGGGTAAACTGTGCCCCTCCCTTGACATCGCCCAATGCCCAAATCCCTGCCGCTGTCGTTTCGAGAAACTCATTGACTTTGATGAATCCACGCTCATCAAGCTCAACGCCAGTTTTATCCAAATGCAATCCTGCTGTATTGGCAATACGCCCTACTGCAACCAGGATGGCTGTGCCACGGATAATCTCTGACTGACCTTGTCGATTAACCTCGATAATTACTTCGGTTTGCTCTTGACGAATGGCATTAATCTTTGTGTCGATAGCAAATTGAATGCCTTCATTGGATAAGGTATTAAAAACCTGTTCAGCAATGTCTTTGTCTTCCCGGCTAAGGAATTCACGGCTGGCTTCGATTACGGTGACCTCGGCACCAAATCGGCGAAACATTTGAGCAAACTCTAAGCCAATATAACCACCGCCGATGATCAATAAATGTTTGGGTACCGTGTTGATGTTCATTAAACTATCATTGGTGAAATAAATTACTTTATCAAGCCCCGGAGTTGGGGGAATGTATGGCAGGGCGCCTGTATTAATAATAATTTTTTCAGCCGTAATGTGCAGTATTTTTTGATTGTCTCGCGGTGAGGAAAGAATAACTTCAATCATTTTTGGTCCAATAAAATGACCATGTCCTAACATGAGATCCATCCCTGAATCTAAAAATTGTTTTAAATTCGCTTCACGCATTCCTTTCACTACAGCCTCTTTACGTGCTCTAATTGCTTTAAAATCAATTGATTCCAATGTGGTATTTAATCCATAGTCTTTTGCTTTACGGCAGTAATGTGCCATTTTAGCTGACTGAACAAGCGTTTTAGTAGGTATGCATGCCACATTAATACAGGTCCCACCAATCTGATTGTTTTCAACCATCGCGACTTTCTGGCCGCCTTTTGCTAAATCCATTGCAAGAGTCTTCCCACCTTTCCCTCCACCTAAAATGATGGTATCAAATTGTAAGACCATTCCTTTCTCCTGATAATTTCAATCATTTAATCAATTAGTAACTACCCTTGTTCACAATACTTGAATTAATGAGGACAGTTCACGCAAAGCGATAAAAAATATGGTGTAATCTATGTTTTCGCTACCCAATAACATTTCTAATAACTTTTCCCAGCGTTTTTGAATGGGGTGATTTTGTTCCAGCCAATAGTTTATCAATTTTTCAGCAGTGCGTTCTTTGGTGTTAGTTGTTAAAATGGCAATAGTCAAACGTCTTTGAAGATTATCTAACTCATCACGCAAAGACAGGCGAGCCATGGTATTCCAATGACCTTCACGTGAGTCATTGGCTATTTGGTCGCGAAACCAAACGAGATTAAATTGACTGCCAACTTTAAAGTAAGTTTCTGCAGCAAGCGATAAATCAAATTTATTTTGCGTGGCTACTTCAATGATATTTAATGAAGTATAAAGAGCCCGAGTGATAGCAATTTTTTGAGCCATATCTTTTTCAATGCCAATACTGACAAATTGGCTAATGAGTTTCTCAAGGTATTCTTTAGTGACACCACCCATGAGCTTGGGAATCAACTGTTCAAGTTTTTTGACTGACGTGCCATAATTTTTAATATTTTTTTCAATACCTCCGGCCAGTCGATTATTATGCAAAAACCAGCGTGTCGCCAAGTTGAGCAATTGACGAATATGGTGTAATAATTCATATTGGGTGGATAAAGATATTTTATCTTGAAATGAATCAATCAGATTTTGTAAGACATCCGTTTGGAAAATACAGGCTGAAATAGTGTAAGCGCAGGCAATATCAGCAATCGACATACCGGTTTCCATCAGCATGCGGTACATGAAAGTAATTCCCATGTTGTTAACCAGCTTATTGCTCAGTTGCGTCGCTATGATTTCACGAGATAAAGGGTGTTTTGGCAAGGCTTTCGCATAGGGCTTTCGTAGCGAGATGGGAAAACCTGTTTCCAAAAAAGTTGTAAAGTATGAGTCATCGGGTAAATGCGATTTTAATAATTCGTTAGCAATATGAATTTTGGTGTGTGCCATTAAAACAGCAAGCTCTGGTCTTGTCAGCCCTGCGCCAGTGGTTTTGCGTTCGAGGAGTTTTTTATCGTCAGGAAGGAATTCAACGCTTCTGTCAAGGTTAACCCACTTTTCCAATTCTTTCATGTAATCCTGATATAAGCCACTATAGTGAGAAGAATGAGCTGCCGATATACTTAAAATCAAGGCTTGATTGTAGTTGTCTTGCAAAACAAGATCGGCGACTTCGTCCGTCATTCTGCTTAGCAATTGATTGCGTTTTTTTTCTGTGAGCTTCTTTTCTCTGATCTCTTTATCTAAAAGAATTTTGATATTGACTTCATGGTCAGAGCAGTTAACGCCGGCGGAATTATCAATCGCATCAGTGTTAATAAGACCGCCCTTTAATGCAAACTCGACGCGTCCAAGTTGAGTAAAACCCAGATTTCCTCCTTCTCCTACTACCTTGCAGTGTAGTTCTGCGCCATTAATGCGGCAGAATTCATTAGTCTTGTCGCCAACATCGGCATGTGACTCCGTGGTTGCTTTGACATAGGTTCCAATGCCGCCGTTAAATAGTAAATCCACTGGTGCTTTTAAGAGTGCTCGGATAAGTTCGTTGGGCGTAAGGGCATTTGCGTCTATGGTCAGTGCTTTTTTGACTTGAGGACTAATGGGGATAGATTTGCTTGAGCGTTTGTAAACACCCCCACCTTTAGAAATAAGTTGCAAGTTGTAATCTTCCCAGGATGAGGTAGGTAAATTAAATAAGCGAAGTCTTTCTTCATAAGATTTTAAAGGATCAGGATCCGGGTCAAGAAAAATATGGCGATGATCGAAAGCGGCTAACAGTCGTATATGTTTTGAATAAAGGAGGCCATTGCCAAATACATCACCACTCATATCACCAATAGCTACTACCGTAAAGTCTTGTTGCTGAATATTGATATCAAGTTCACGAAAATGTCTTTTGACAGATTCCCACGCACCACGGGCAGTGATCCCCATTTTTTTATGATCGTACCCGGCGGAACCTCCAGAAGCAAAGGCATCACCTAGCCAAAATCCATGTTCCTTGGCAATACTATTGGCAATATCAGAAAAAGTAGCTGTTCCTTTGTCAGCAGCAACAACCAGATACGGGTCAGGCTCGTCGTAACATACAATATTCTGTGGAGGGATTGTTTTATCATTGATTAGATTATCGGTGAGATCCAGTAAACCACTGATGAACGATTTATAACAAGAGATTACTTCCTGTTGAATTTGTTCACGATTGGCTGAGTGAAGCGGCTTTTTCAAGACAAAACCTCCCTTGGCGCCAGAGGGGACAATTACAGAGTTTTTTACCTTTTGCGCTTTCATGAGTCCCAAAATCTCAGTTCGAAAATCTTCTGGCCGATCGGACCAGCGAATACCGCCTCGCGCTACTTTGGCACTGCGTAAATGAATTCCTTCAAAACGAGTTGAGTACACAAAAATTTCATAAAGTGGTTGGCCTGGTGGTAAATCCGGAATTTCAGAAGACTTTAATTTAAAGGAGAGGTAATCTTTGGGCTGCTCCTCGTTGTTCATCAGAAAGTAATTAGTACGAAGAGTCGCTTTCATCAAAGCCCAAAAGTAACGCATAATTCTATCTTCATCGAGGCTGCTAATCGCATCAATGCTTGTTTGAATTTTCTGTTCAAATGCAGACATTTCTTTTTGCAAAGAAGATTTCTTTTTAAGGGCAAATTTCAAATAAAAAAAGTGAATCAGCTCCCGCGCAATGTAAGCATGCATTTCAATGGTTTTTTCAATATAGGATTGACTGTAACGAATCCCAATTTGATGCAGGTATTTTGCGTAAGCTCGCAAAATAGTAATTTCTCGCCAGGAAAGTCCAGCACATAACACCAATTTATTAAAACCATCATTTTCACAAATACCAAGATTGATATTAATGAGTGCCTCCGCAAAAATGTCTTTGACTAGGGCAATATTGAGTGAATCGGTTTGAGAATAGGTTACGTTAAAATCACTAATCCAGAATAATTGTCCTTCTTGTGTTTTGATTTTATAAGGACGTTCGGTATAAGTGCGTAGCCCCATGTTTTCAAGCATAGGCAAGATGTCAGATAGAGGGATTGGAGTCTCATACCGATAGAGTTTAAGGTGAAGAGGATATTGTGAGTGAGTAGTTTCATAAAAATCGATGACTAGGGGATTGTTTTTGGACAGTTTTTCTATTTGTAAAATGTCCTGGAGTGCCTCTTCCGGAGAATGCTGTTCGCAATAACTCATTGACAGTGTTTCGGTATATTTATCAATGAGTTGCCTCCCTTTTTGGGCACCACATTGTTGTATTAATTGCTTTTGCAGTTTATCTTTCCATGAGTTAGTCGTCATGTTTAAAATTCCATGAAGAATATGTTTTTGTTGTTACTAAAAAGTATAGGCTATTTCAAAGAATAAAATAAAAATTCGCTAACTTTTTCAGATTTAGAGCGTGCTCCTGAGAAGGACGATTTCAACGGAAAACTTTCAAGTCTCACACTGTACAAATATGACATCTTGGATTTAATTAAAAGAGTTCATAAACATAAATTTGAAGAAATGGAAGACGAAAGTCTAAGTCGTCTATCCATTTAATTTAGATTAATTAGAAAATCAGATTGTTTTGTGCTGTAAGCTGTAATGGGGAGTGATTATTTTTTCTCAACTACTTGCCACTTAGGAGGCCGCGTTATATCGTTTATGAATGATATGATTGGTTCCTGCCTATATTTCTGATGCGCTGACTTGGTAATGAGTTATTGAGTTGGCGTCTAAAGCAAGATAAAACATAGGGATGAAATAAATAAAAGGATTAAGGGATTAAGAGCGTGCGTTTATCTTATGGCTTGTTAGGTTTCATGATATTTAATTTGGTGGCTTGTGAAAAAATGGCATTACTGACTACGCCACCTAAAAAACAGCAATTATCTAATAGTCCACTGGCTACTCGGGCAGAGCGATATTTTTGGCGAACCCTTCATGAGGGGCGATATCAGGATATTCCTCAAGCGGATTATTTGCTGATGGCAGCTTACCTCGAGAATCCGTATGATTCGAAATTAGCGGCCCATCTTGGTTTTATTCATATTTGGAAAATTACGGAGCGGGAAAGAGTAAAAAATAACTCTCCCTTGCTTCCCAATGAAATTATTTTGTCTAAAAAATACTTTGCTGATGCTCTGCAACTGGATCCGGAAAACCCAATTTATCAAGGATTTTATGGCGATACCCAATTAGTAGAAGGGCAGATTTTTAAAGACAAACAAGAAGAAGTCAGGGGATACTTTACTTTACAGAAAGCGATAAGCAATTGGCCTGAATTTAATTATTTTACTGCAGGGTACCCCATGAGTAGTTTAAGTGCTGATTCGGATCATTTTAAAAAGGGTTTGGATTGGCAATGGAAAACTTTGGATATCTGTGCTGGTGAGAAGATTAGTAGACAGAATCCTGATTTTACGCCTTATATGAAGAGGGAAACAACAATAGGTGCCCAAAGAGCCTGTTGGAATTCAGAAATTGCGCCTCATAATTTTGAAGGTTTTTTTATGAATATGGGGGATATGTTAGTTAAATCAGGAGATCCCGAAACAGGGATAAAAATATACAGCAATGCCAAATTGACTAAAAATTACAATAAATGGCCGTATAAAGACATGTTAGAGAAACGTATTCTGAATGCGAAAGCCAATGTGCAACATTTTAATCAAAAATCCAATGACCCCAACCAGTCGATTATGTTTAATTCGGGATATGGATGCGTGGTTTGTCATCAACGGTAAGTACCATCTGATTATTCTATATCAGGTGAGTTGTTAAATTAGTATGAATGTTAGATTTCAGTTTAAAACCCTCTGCTTGTGTTTTTGCAAAGCGGAAAGGATAAAAGCGAAGAAAAGTGTTATAGTTTTAATTTATTTGGCAAAGAATTTAAAAAGAATATGGAAAAAATTACTATTTATCATAATCCTCGATGCTCAAAATCTAGACAAGGATTGGAAATACTGCAAAACAAAGGTTTTGAACCCATTATCATTGAATATCTTAAAACTCCTCTTGATCTGGAACAGTTGAAAAGATTACGGACTCACCTGGCTCTTGAAGATTTGGTGCGCACGAATGAAAATGTTTTTAAAGAATTGGGTTTGTCTCTGGCTAATGAGTCGCAAGTTTTAGAAGCTATGGTAAAAGAACCTATATTAATGCAACGCCCAATTGTCACATTTAAAGGTAAGGCTGCTATCGGGCGCCCGCCAGAGAAAATCCTGGAGCTGTTTGATTAGTCTTTATTGTACGATAATATAAATTTAATCCTGATACCATGACTAATCTCACTGTCATGGTAAGGAATAAAAGCATTTGCAAAACTTCAGAGAGAATAGCTTTTTAATTGTGATGCAAATTGCCTTAACACAAGCAGTCCGGATTCTTCGGCCTGGCTACACCATTTTTGTATTAAATTAAGAAGATCCTTATTGGATAGGGACGTTTTTAGCCATATCTGCTGTAATAATTCGCGGTAATTATGAACCGCTTGCAAGTTGTCATGTTGCTTAAGTAATGTTTTCAATCGCAACTGATCAGCATGGGATAGCTGTTCGTTCGGTTTCTTGAGTAAATGACGAGCATTCTTTAAATCCCTATTTTTTATGCGGTATTGCATATCACGCAGAGTAGGAAATATAACCAGCTTGTAATAATCAGATATCACTTGAAAGCGATTGCCAAGGATAGCTTTTACCGAATCTACATCTATATGAGATTTATTCTTGTCAATGATCAGTTTTGGGGGTAATTTTTTTACTTTGGCAAGCTTTAAAAAAGATAAACAACTTATGTAAAACCAACCCAAATCAAATTCCCACCATTTAATGGAAAATTTGGCTGAGGAGGCGAAGGTATGATGATTATTATGCAATTCTTCACCAGCAATCAATAAACCCCAGGGAAAAACATTGGTTGAAGAATCTGACGATTCATGATTGCGATAACCCCAATAATGCCCTATTCCATTGACCACGCCAGCAACAAGAGGTATCCACATCATTTGGATTGCCCAAAGGGTAATTCCAGGAATTCCAAACAAGAAAAGATTAAGTATGAGCATTAAAAATATGCCTTTGTTCGCATGGGGAGAGTATAATTTGCTCTCTATCCAGTCGTTGGGGGTACCATAGGAGTATTTTTTAATCATGTCTTTATCTTTAGAGGCTTCTCGGTATAACTCTGGAACTTGCCAAAATACTTTTCTTATATTAAATACCTGAGGGCTATGCGGATCCCCTTCCATGTCAGTATTGGCATGATGTTTCCGATGAATCGCAACCCATTCCGCTGTGGTCATACCGGTCGTTAACCAAAGCCAGAAGCGGAAAAAATGGCTGACAAGAGGATGCAGAGTTAATGCGCGGTGTGTCTGGTAGCGATGCAGGTAAATGGTAACAGCAGTGGTGGTGATGTGAGTCAGGACAAAACCGGTCAAAAGATATCCCCATAAAGTCATATTTAAAAAACCAAACATCATTTCTCCTCTTTGGTGCCTAAAATTGTGTAATTGGCAAAGCGATATGTAAGAATATCTTTATATTCACTAAGTATATATTATTTATTTTTATCTTAGTGGCATTTAAAAAGCTAATTATTTACGCGATCTTATTAAAAGCGGTCCTGGATTTTCTGCTGATATTGCCTTTATATCCCGCTTTTGGCGGCGCAAATTTTTGAATTTTGGCTGAGACTAAATCTGAAAAGTTATGCAAAAACTCAAAATCCTTAATTTTAATGCGCTCCAGTTTTTGATTGATTAATTTTTCTATAGACAGCAGCAGCTTGATTTCTTCTGTGCTGACCAAGGATACAGCCAATCCAGAGGCGCCTGCCCGTCCTGTTCGTCCGATCCGATGAACGTAGTCCTCAGGCACATGAGGCAGGTCAAAATTCACTACACAGGCAAGTTTGTCGATGTCTATGCCACGTGCTGCGATGTCTGTTGCAATTAATGTTTGTACTTTGCCTGACTTGAAATCAGCCAAGGCTTTTGTTCGTTGAGCCTGTGATTTGTTGCCATGAATAGCAACCGAATATATTTGGGATTCGGCCAGTTGCTTAACTAGTTTATTGGCTCCATGTTTGGTTCGAGAAAAAACCAAAGTTTGTCCCCAGTTATTCTTATGAAGTAAATGACTCAGAAGGGCTAACTTATGGTTTCTATCTACTGAATAAACAGTTTGTTTTATAGTTTTTACCGCGGTATTTCTTGGTGCAATATCAATTTCAACCGCTTTATTCAGTATATTTCTGGCTAAAGTACGTACCTCAGGAGTAAAGGTTGCTGAAAAAAGCAGGTTCTGTCTTTTTAAAGGTAATAATTTGATAATTTTTTTTATATCATGAATAAACCCCATATCCAGCATTCTATCCGCCTCATCGAGTACCAGGGTGTCAATCTCATCAAATTTAACAGCACCTTGCTGATATAAATCCAATAATCTTCCTGGTGTTGCAACCAGTATCTCAAGGCCTGAGTCTAATTGTTTAATTTGGTTGCGGCTTTTTACTCCTCCGTAAATCACAGCCGAGCGCAGTGTTAGGTATTTGCCATATTGGATTATGCTCTCGTGGACCTGGATGGCTAATTCTCGTGTGGGCGTTAAAATTAGTACTTTAACTCGATTACGGCTGGTTTGAGTTTGCTGACAGGCTTTTTGTAAGATAGGCAATACAAAGCTTGCTGTTTTTCCTGTTCCTGTTTGAGCGGAACCAAGTAAATCATGCCCATTTAAAATGAGCGGGATGGCTTTTAATTGAATACTGGTAGGGGTAGTGTAGCCTAACTCACTAACTGCCCTGTTTAGCGGCTCAATCAGCGCTAATTGTTTAAAACTCATTGTTTTCCTTATTGATATCTATTGGTATTGTGGGCTCTGAGTTTAATCACTCATTATTTTGTGGGGAAAATGAGGCATTAATTAGAGGGGAAAAATAGGAATTTTCAAAGGTTTTTTGAAAGAATTCATGCAATATTTGGAGCTATTATAACAGTTATTTGTAAGTATGTCTTGTTTATTTTGCTTAGTTAAGGAGTGAGCCATTTATTTTCTTGTGTTTTATCTATCCCATATGCAAAAATAACAACCATAGTATTTGGTGATAATAGTCAGCATGAAAGCGAAAGGTTTTTTTGATGAGCAATCTTCCCTGAAGAAGGGTAAAATTGGGTTGAATTCAGTATGGATGTTCTCACTTGGTCATATTTTTCTAATAACGCTCAGTAATGTTCTGGTTCAATATCCATTTGCTATGATGGGATTTCACACGACCTGGGGGGCGTTCACTTATCCAGCAATTTTTATTTTAACTGATTTGACAACAAGGATAGCAACCGCTAATAAGGCGCGGAAAATTATTATGCTGAGTATGACCCCAGGATTAATATTGTCCTATCTTGTTGCGAGCTATATTGAGGCAGGCAATAATTTGCATGAGAACGGTCTATCTGTTTTACACCTCATGCCATTACGTATCGCCCTGGCTTGTTTTATAGCCTACGTTGTTGGGCAATTGCTGGATGTGGCAGTTTTCCAACGCTATAGAAATCGGCCTGCCTGGTGGCTGGCCCCAACTCTATCGGCGGTTGCAGGCAATTTCATAGATACGGCATTATTTTTTACCATCGCGTTTTATCACTGCTCCAATCCATTTTTAAGTCAGAATTGGCCTGAAATTGCGATGGTCGATGTCTTTTTTAAAATCATGATTAGTTTAATTGCTTTTGTTCCGGTTTATGGTCTGGTTTTAAGTATTCTTGGTATAAAAACTACCAATAAATTAATGGCATAAAGGTATCTTGACACCATTTTCAAAATAAGGATTGATGATGCTGACTGGTTTAAGGTTGCTTGCAAAAGACCTCAAGATTTTAAATGGCAAATACATTCAGCTAGAACCCATTACCAGCCAGCACCGTGAGGAGTTGCGAAAAGCAGCAAATCATGAACAAATTTGGCAATACATGCCGCAAAAGGCAACGGGCAAGTTATTTAATTCCTGGTTTGATGATTGTCTTGAGAAAATGTCTATAAGAGACCAAATTACTTATGCAGTGCGTTGTAAAAAAGAAGGGTATCTGAAAGGAGCTACTTCATTTTACGATATTCAACCAGAAAACAAACGGCTGGCTTTAGGCTATAGTTGGTACATTCCTAAAGTATGGGGAACAACGGCAAACCCGGAATCAAAATTACTCATGTTGCATCAGGCGTTTGATGCCTGGGGGATTAATCGAGTAGAACTGGGTACAGATTCTCGTAATATTCATTCCTATCGTGCTATCAAAAAGCTGGGTGCGACGGAGGAAGGGGTGTTGCGCCAACATATGATTCTTCATAATCAGGTGATAACGGATACTATTATGTTTAGTATTCTTTTCTCGGAGTGGCCAGCGGTAAAAGAGCGATTAATACAGAGATTGAACTATGCTGCAACCGATAAAGACCACTTGGCTGTCTCGATATAGTAATCCCTTGTTCTCTGGGTTAAACAGCTCAACTCATGAAATAATCAGATACACAATAAAATAGAATGAAAAAAGATTGGTATTTTTCTTTAATTGAGTGAATATTTGGTTCTACCTGCGAGAAAGGAGTGCTCAATGTACAACAAAATGTTTAAGCCTCTGAATACTGATCCGATTTTATATTTCAAAATGTACAGTAATTATACTGAGGGAAGGGTTGATGATTGTTGTGCATTTATTTTAATGCCCAGTGGGTTACAAAGAGATTGGGTTTGTTTGCAATCGATTCAATTTGCTTTTAATAAGTATGGTGACGTCATTGGGATTAACATTATTTTTTCTGGAAATGAGTCAAATATCCACAAAAAAGTTCGAGAAACGATGGAAGGGATGCTCAAGCTGAAGCTTCAATATGGAAAAGGGGAAGAGCTTTTCGTATTTGATGAAGAAAAGAAAACATTTCATCTGGGGATGGTGCCTGGTAAGGATACACAGGCGTATTTGGAGGGCATTATCGCTTTTATTAAGGATAGTTATCGCTTGCAACCGGACTTTGCCCAAGACATCAAGTCACAACTTCTTAATAAGGAATATCTGGCACAGGAATATAATCGTTTGCGATGGAAGCCACCAGAGAAAGAATCTGTTTGTGTGCTCATGTAGTAAGGAGCTCAATGCTTCTATCCAAAAGGCATTACAAAATAATCACCAGATTCACCTCGCTATGGTAAATATTGAATCCGCACAGGGGCAATTGCAGCAAGTCCAGTTAAGTTGGTTGCCTAATCTCACAGGGCTTGCAGGTTACACCCAGTTTCCCGTTTTAGGTAATCCGGGGACTACGGCAATTGCATATCCTGCCTACATCATTAATTTGCCTCTATTTGCTCAGGATGATGTGAGTAAAGCTCAATATAAGGCAATCTATATCAAATACATTACTACTATTCGTAAGGCCTTGCGTGATGTTGCTAATGACTTGTCTGCCTATTCAACTTCCAGCCAGCAATTAAATAATAATTTATCGGCTTTAAGCGATGAAAAACAGCAATGCCATTTGGCAGAAGTTCGTTATCTTCACGGAATTGATGGCTATTTAAATTTAATAAAATGCCAAATCCTGTTAGACGAATTTAAGTTGGTGATAAACCAGAATAAGCTGGAAAAACTGCTATCCATAGTCACTTTATATCAGGATTTAGGAGGTGGTTACCGTGGGCATTGTTCAGCAAAAGACCTTCCGTACCTTGCGCTTATCCCTGACGTGTATTTTTCTTTTTCTAATTACCTGGTACTACCAAGCCCCAGAAAGCGCATGGACTTTAGTGACCATATGGTTTGTCATGTATGAATATTCCACCGTTGGTGTCGTACTGACAAAAAGCTTTTTGCGCTTTGCAGGCACGGCTTTGAGTGCTATTTATGGAATGATAGTTGTCCATTTTTTTGCCAATAGCCCGTTGATTAACATCATGGCTTTAGTACCTGGTCTGTTTCTTTATACCTATTTTTCATGGGGGGAGATAAAACGTATATTGGTACCATTGGGGCTGTAACGCTTACTATTGTATTGCTGAATTATAACGACATACCTCTTGGGAAGGGGTCAATAGAAATGAGGATGAAAGAGACACATGAGTGACAAACTCAAAGCTGGATTTCCTGCAATTATTTTATTATGCGTGTTTCTATTCATTCTGATTTATCATTACTCGTATTTATTTCCTTTTACAAACAATGCATTTGTTGTTGCGAATGTTCGTCCAGTCGCTGCCAATGTAAAAGGTTATATCACCAATATTTATGTTAAAAATGAACAGGAAGTAAAAAAAGGCCAACGATTATTTACCGTAATTGCAGTGATGAAGAATGCCAAAATCGATTTGGATGAAACTACAGTTTATGCCAAACAAAATATGGCAGTTCAGGATATGTTTGTTGCATTGGGAACCCCCATCAAGATCAGAAAGCCAGTCTTTGCCATAGCAGATACCGATACTTTGTTTATCCAGGCTAATTTCAACGAAACGGATTTAAGAAGGTTACAGCCAGGGAATAAAGTCTCTATTTTCCCGTGAATGTATTTTGGATCTAAAATTTATCATGGAGTGATTCTTTCCAGAAACTGGGCTGCAAGCCGCCTGGAAACCCATCGGGCAAGGCAAATACAAATTGTTCGCAATAGCGAAAGCAACTGGTTTTTATTGCCTCAACGCCTGCCAGTACAAATTCAAATAACAGACTATGACCCGGCGCATTACCCGTTAAGTATAGGCGTCAGTGCCTATGTGTATATCGATACTCATTAAAATCATGGAAGGTGTTGAAATCAAGAGTGCGATATATTCTGTTTTTTTCTATTTCCTAGTGTTAATTTTTAGCTAGTAATTTGACTGTGAGCATTTTTTAGACCAGCCTTAATTTAATAAATTAAATAAAAATTGATCAAAACGTGAGTTTCATAGTTTAATGACAAGGAGGTCATATGAAAATTCCATTTGAAGGGAAATGGCGTGCGACCATTATCTAAAACATTATTTGAAACCCAAAAAGTTAAAATGGATTGTCCTGAATTGCCCATTCCAGGGACGATCGTCAACCAATTAGTCCCCGGGAATTGGAAGATATAACTCATTATCCTAATGTGGCTTCAAGTATCAATTTTGAGCTGGTAGTCACAATGGATTCTGGCATTGCCTCTTCGCCAGCGCGTCGTACGAATACAAGGGCTGCTGTCATTAATCCTAAACGGTGCCGTTGTGATCGTTATCACCCTGTTGCCATTCTTACGCCAACGACGCAGGATCGTGCTTTTCCAGTTGTTTTGCGTGAGCCAGTCTTTGCGCAAAAAAACCAGATTTTTCAAGATTTGCTAACCGTAGTGAAGCAACGAGATGATGAAAAGTTGCTGGAGCGGGTGTTTGTTCTGGTTCGTTATGGCCGGTATATATACCGGCACATTACGTGTAAATAACATTCCAGCTGGTCCATGGAAACATTTTTTCTATGTTCAAACAGTTAACATCGCAACAAGTGATATGAAGCCGCTGCTGGCAGCGCAAATTATTGGCGGTTTACCTGTTTCCCAAAATGCTAAAGCGGATCTGGGTATAGCCTGTGGCCCACTCACTTGGGAAGATGGTGAGTTTGATATTGAGTTGATATAGAGTGTACAGCAAGGCGGATTCATATTGGCCAATAGCCATGGAATAATGTGAGTTGAATTGATAAGTAATACCTTAGAATCAAATTATTTTCATCAGCTATAAAATAGTGCTATGCTTTTGCGGCCAAAATGGTACGAAGACTATTAAGTCACATTAGATGCGTTTTATTTTGAAAGGAATATTCTATGTTTGGTTTTTTTAGTGATTACAAACAATACATCACTCTGAGAAATTTTGCTGTCGTTTATAACGGGCTTACAGGCTTGGCAGTATTGTATAGCTTATGGAGTAATCCTGAGGCTGAACCCTCTGAATACGTCATTGATATCTCTATTCACGCGCTGACTGCTATCACTTTAATGTGTAAACAAGCCCCCGAATCGGTTAAAGCAGTTGCTATGGCGTTAAATACGTATAGGGGATTTGATGCTTTGTTTAAGGCTATCACCTCGCTTCCTTCAACAATTCCGGGTGTTGCAAATGCTATTGATGTCTTTAATCACCGGTTTAATTTTAAGGAGCTTGAAAAACTCGGCAATGAAGAAACTGCAGAAACCAGATCAGCAGTTCAGCATACCATGTAAAGTCTGGATCGTCTTTTCCGGTAGAAGATGGATTTATCAGCCATTTTCTATCGGGTTCTCTTACGCCAATTTCATGCTAAACAGTTTATTGGCCGTAATCCACCAGAAAATTTTTCACAGCTAACCAATCAATATAAGCTTTCTTTTTATCCGAGGGGTTGCGCAAAAGATAGGCAGGGTGATAGCTTACGATAAAAGGGGTATTGTCATAGTAGTGAATATGATTACGCAGCTGCTTCAGAGGAAGTGGTTTATCAAGTAAGAATTGTCCGGCGAAACGTCCTAAAGCAAGGATTAAGTGCGGTTTAATGAGCTTAATTTGGCGGGTCAGGAATGAGCTGCATTGAGAAATTTCCTCAAGCGCTGGATCACGGTTATTGGGAGGACGGCATTTCAAAACATTGGCAATGTAGACGTCATTCTCTGTCATTTCAATACTGCGTATCATCTTGTTTAATAAAAAACCAGCCTTCCCCACAAAAGGTTGTCCTTTCTGATCCTCGTAAAAACCAGGCGCTTCACCGATAATCATCAGTTTTGCTTTTGGATTCCCGCGAGAAAAAACAGTTTGGGTGCGTGTTTTATGGAGGGAACAACGTACACAGGATGCCACCTCATCCGCTAAAGTCGCTAAATGCTTTTCACAAGAAGGATTGGACTTACGCATCACCCAGACTTCAATCCCCATAGTCTGCAGGTAGTAATTGTTCAATACATCTGGCATAAAAAACTCATGATATTAATAAAATCCGGATTATAGATTAGACTTACCTTTTGTAGTTTGGTACTTACGCATCTCCAATCTCTTTGTTAAAGACATTATTTGCCTTGGCCTTGGAGTTTTTTGCTTAAGTCCTATAGTTAATCTATTGTATCAGTCCTATTTTAAAGAAAGAAACTTAAAAAAACATCATATACTCGCTACCTGTAAGAAATAGGGAGTTGAGGGGGTGAAGAATATTGAACAGAGACTGGAAAGAATATGAATAGCCAAAAGGATTTAAAACAATTAGATATTAAGCAAGTGATTGCCTGGGCATTCTATGATTTTGCCAATTCTTCCTATTTTGTAGTGATATTTACGTTTGTCTTTGCAACCTATTTCACAAGCTACATTGCCCCCAATACTATCCTGGGAACCGAATTGTGGGGGTATACGATTTCGGTTTCTGCGTTAATCATTGCCCTGGTGAGCCCTATCGTTGGTGCAATAGCTGATTTCAGTGGGCATCATAAATCCTGGCTGTTCGTTTTTACCTATTTGGGTGTTATTTCAACAGGTTGCTTGTGGTTTGCCTATCCTGACAGCCATTCTATTCCCTTGGTTTTAACTTGTATTTTGATTAGCAATTTTGCATTGGAAGTAGGAGCTGTATTTTATAATTCCTTTTTGGCAAATTTGGCCCCGGAAAACTATCTGGGGCGGATTTCTGGCTGGGCTTGGGGTTGTGGTTATCTGGGAGGATTGCTGTGCCTGATTCTATCCTTATTTGTTTTTGTGAAAGGTGAACTTGGTGGATTATGGTTTGGAACAGAGAATTTTGCCAATATTCGTGCTGTTACTGTATTTGTGGCTTTGTGGATTAGTTTGTTCAGTTTGCCTTTGTTTTTAATGGTGCAACAGAAAACAGGAGAGCATTTGACAGTGGGTAGTGCGATTAGGAAAGGTCTGCAAGAATTGCGGTTAACAATAAAAAGCCTGCCTAAACAACGTGATCTGTTCTTATTTTTAATAGCCAGAATTTTTTATATCGATGGCTTGAATTCTATATTGGCACTAGGCGGTATTTATGCGGCTGGCAACTTTCACTTGAGTGTTAGCGATATTATGGTGTTTGGAATCATTTTAAATATTACTGCAGGTCTTGGCGCCGGATTATTCGCCTGGTTTGATGATTGGATTGGATCTAAAAAAACTATTCTAATTGCTTTAGCGTGCCTGACACTCACTTTTTGTTTTCTGTTAACCATCCACTCAAATACGTTATTTTGGGTTTTTGCACCGGTGTTTGGTATTTTTGTTGGTCCTGTTCAGGCTGCCAGTCGTACTTTCTTGGCTCGTTTGGCAAAACCCGAAGAAATGACGCGAATGTATGGTTTTTACTCTTTTTCTGGTAAGGCAACCAGTTTTTTAGGACCTTTCCTGGTTAGTACAACTACTGCTTTCGCTGACAGTCAGCGTTTGGGGATGGCTGTTCTTATTCCTTTTTTTATCATCGGAGGCGGACTATTATTATTGGTTCATGAAAATGAATAAGAAAAATTCCGGTAAGACTGATTTTCCCTGTTTTGAAGCTCAGTATGAGTTTGAAAAACAGAATTCGACTCTTTGTTTTTACAAGTTATTTCTTATGATAAACTTTGTTCTAATATGAAAATTATTATATCAATATTGTTTGCTTTCATTAGCGCCTCTGGGCATGCGTTTTCTTGCTATGATCCACAGACCATCATTCAAAAACCCATTCAGTTTGATGAAAAACGGATTGCCTTAACTCGGGAATATCAACGAACTCATTATGGTATTGATTCCGAGTCGATAGAAATTGAGCCTAAAATGATTGTATTGCATTGGACTTGTATACCAAGCCTTGATACTACTTTCCGCATATTTGATCCACCCGCTTTACCGACCAGTTCGCCAAGACGAAATGAATTGCCCGGGGATTTAAATGTATCAAGCCATTTTTTAGTCGATCGGGATGGAACTATTTATCAACTGATGCCAGAAACATGGATGGCAAGGCATGTGATTGGCTTGAATCATTACGCGATTGGTATTGAAAATATTGGCGGTGTTGATAGTAAAGACGATTTGACTGAGGAGCAAGCCAAGGCAAATGCTTTTCTTGTGTGCTATCTTAAGAACAAATACCCGCAAATAAAATACCTTATTGGTCATAATGAGTATTTGCAGTTCAAGAGAACGGCTTTGTGGTTGGAGAAGGATCCAAATTATCAAACCGATAAAACAGATCCTGGCACAACATTTGTTAAAAAAGTAAAACAATTAGTCCTTGCGTCATAAGTAAAAGTATAGGCGCTTATGCAGGTAATGTCTGTTGGGATTTCTGTTTAGCTGTTAATTGTTATTTTTGGATTGCCCTATAGTTTTTAAATAAAAATCGGGCTTTGGATAATGTTGATATTCAAACGTTGTAAACATTCCTGCATTTAAATGATACAAATTATGGCAGTGGTTAGCCCAGATACCAGGGTTTAGTGCATCAAACTGTACTTTCACTGTCGAATGCGGTTGCACTAACAGGGTATCACGCACAGCCCCGTTCAATGGCTGGCCATCAATTTCAGTCACTTGAAAGACATGCCCATGGAAATGCATGGGATGCGACATGGAGGATTTATTTGCATAGATCATTTCAACACGATCACCGAAATGGATTACTTTGGGCGTGACATTTGGCCAGCTTTCATTATTGATGGTCCAAATATAACCGTTCATTTGACCATCAAGCACATAGTGCAAACGAGCATTTATTTTTTTACTGGCTAAAATGTTTTTTCCTTTTAACTTTTTTTCCAATTTATAGTAATTGACTCGTCCCATTTTATTATTGGTATTGGGCGATAGTGTTGGGGTAGGTGTATTGTCTGTTTTTAGAATTAAACCGGTTTGTTTGTTTGTTCCTTCTGCCAGGGCTTTAATAGGGAATGCTCCGCCTGCAGAAGGAATCTCAACAAGCAAATCCATACGATTACCAACGCCAATAGGAAAAGAACTATCCACAATAGGCTCAATGTTTTCACCATCAACAGCAATCAAAGTGGCTGATAGTTTCTCTGTATCAATTTTAAAATTGGTGGAAGAAGACGCATTGATGATTCGTAATCTTACTTTTTTTAAGGGTTGAACTGAAATAACATCGGGTGCAGCCAATGTTTTTTTGTTGGCGAGAAATGCATCGTAGGTCACGTCATTCAAATCATTACCAGCATCCATTTTCTTCATGTCCATTTTAGCATTTCTTAACTGGTCAAATATTAACTGGGGATCCTTGTAAGTAAAATCCTCTAAAAACAGGATGACTTCTTGTAAGTCTTTATGCGGGTCATCCTTGTCATAAATAATCAAAGGGGCAGAAAGTTGCTTTTGCTCTTGAAATTTTTGATGCGAGTGCATCCAATAGGTTCCGGCTTGCAATAATCTGTAGTTAAATAATTTATTTTGCCCTGGCTGAATCAGGATTTGACTCACGTCAGGCACTCCATCCTGATCGCTTGGGACAATTAATCCATGCCAATGAAGAGTTATTGGTGACGCACTTTTATTTTCAACTAAAACATGAAACATATCTCCTTTATTGGCAAAGTACCCTTTGTTGTCTTTTGTGCCGTCCGGATGGGTAAAAGTGAGTTTAAATTCCTTTGTTTTTTCTCCTTTACCATCGACCTGGAATTTTTCCTCACTGACGGTTATGACCGTCGGTTTACGTTTACTATCTGCTGCATAAGAGGGCTTAAAAGGAGTTATCATGAGAGTTGCTATCATGATAACAAAAGATATTTGACTCAAAGTCCGCACTGTAATTTTATTGATTAGAATTTTTTTCCAATGGACTTCGGTGAGAGGAGTAAGTCGATAAAAGTCTGTTGTATTGGTCATTTTGATGGTCTTTCCATGTACATGATAGTTCTATTATTTTTATCAGTTAATAACGCAGTAAGCAAATCGCTGATTTTAGGGATTATTAGGATTAATTTTGAGAATCAGTCGCGCAATTGCAAATAATTCTCGTTTGTATTATTGTTCTCATTTACTGGAATTACACCATGTCTTCAAGTTGCAATGATTCATGAAGGATGAGTGATTCGGCGTTTTTTATAGGGAAAATAATGAAAAGAATTTTTTTAACATCGATGATTGGGATAGTTTTAAATTCTGCATACGCTTTTGAGCAAATGGGGAGATGCGGAGCTCATACCTGGCATGAAGTAACCTCGAAATCGGGTTCGTGGAAAATCACTTTAAAAATGATCAGTCAGAATGGTCAATTTGTTGAACCCTCGTGTGCAGAAATAACTGAAACAGGATTGGCTCAGAATAACCCTTTGAGCTATGGCCTTAAATTCAGCAAAGACGCAGATTTTAACCTGGCATATACTTTAACGGCTGTAAGTAAAGAACAGGGTTTTCAATCAAAAGCCTGTGTGTTTGTTATCACGGCTAATGGGCCTGCGCAACCGGATATTCAGGCGCTTAGTTATCATGGGGCTGAATGTATGTGGCATGTAGTCAAAGGGGTAGGAGAAAATTTTAGTGTCGGTTAGTTCTATGAATTGGCCTAAAACCACTTCTTTTTTCTGAAAATTAAAAACAATAGCAGAGCACACAGCACGATCAAGCCAAGTGCCCCAAAGTAGCCATATTTCCAGCCTAATTCCGGCATCCAATAGAAATTCATCCCATAAATTCCGGTAATTAAACTTAAAGGCAAGAAAATGGCAGCGAAGGCAGTTAATACTTTCATGGTTTCATTCATGTTTTGCATCAACTGATTGTCGATTTGTCCTAATAAGCCATTTAACATATCGCGAAGAGAGTCTATTTCATTGACAATAAGGTGGCAGTGATTCGATAAATTATATAAAGAGGTTCGACACTGCTCTGAGATGACTAAAATATTTCGGCTAGTGATACGCATTAATATTTCTCTTATTGCTATGGTGTAACGCTTCACTTTCATTACGCCATGCTTTAATTCCAAAACTTGCGAATACGTGTTTTTATTGGGGGTGCGAACTTGCGCGTCCAATTGATCGGCCAATTCTTCATAGGCCAAATGAATCTTGGCATAATCGTTAATTACTCCTTCTAGGAGCAAAAATAACAAAAAACAGGGTGTTTTAGCATAGGGCAAGGATTTTGGGCAGCTTTTTAACAGATCAAACAAAACTGAAGAAAGTGTTTTAGAGGCAGTAAAGCAATAATTGGGTGTGAGATGAATAATCAAATTGCTAAAATCAGCATTATAATTATCATTCAACTTCATTGAACACAAACCTTGAATTTGCAATGTGAGTGCTTCATCGATCTCTATGGTTGTGGATCTATTGTCTTTTTCTCCACACAATTGAATCACTTGCTCGGGTAATCGTAATTTCTCTCGCAATTTTTTAAAGATATTTTTTTGGTTTAAATTGCTATGTATCCAATAAATTTTATCTTTATCCTGATGATCGATATTTAAATCATCAATCGCAATTTTTTGCATACTATGATTTTTTAAATCAAATTCAACGGCGATTGAATCAAACGAATGCATTTGAATGCTCATCCTT
This sequence comes from Legionella sp. PATHC039, assembly GCF_026191275.1. NCBI lineage: Bacteria > Pseudomonadati > Pseudomonadota > Gammaproteobacteria > Legionellales > Legionellaceae > Legionella > Legionella sp. PATHC039. Next base: position 2,304,719 of record NZ_JAPHOP010000001.1, on the reverse strand, counting down.
ATTCGATTAATTTCCTCATATAGTTTAAGGATAGGAGACTTAAATGATATTGACAAACTCTTTTTTTATAGCCTGGGTTTTCCAATAGATTGTGAGTGTCTCGTGGAGAGCTAGCCTCTTGTTTGATTTTTGTTTTAATTCTATCCCTATATAATTCCGATTATGTTTTGAAAAATTAAAAGCGGATTTACTCAAAGAGCAACTTATTTTTTTATAGTGCCATTTGTATTTGCTTTCAACACATCCTGCCAGATGTCATGTTAAAGATCCTTCAAGACAGATTAAAAGTTGGTGAATCAAAACGAATCCTCTATACTTTTAAAAACTCTTATTATCAAGAAGATAAGCATTATGTATGATGATCTATGGAAGCCTTATGCATCTACCGACCTACCCTCTTTAAAATTGGGCGGCATTGTTTTAAATGGTCAGTTACTCTCTGAAACGCCTATTCACCTAGTGTTAAAGGCTTTCAATCGACATGGTTTAATTGCGGGAGCAACTGGAACAGGTAAAACGAAAACCATGCAGGTATTAGCAGAGCAATTATCCCTAAATGGAGTCCCCAGTTTAGTGATGGACATCAAGGGGGATATTTCTGGCCTGGCTATGCCAGGTGAAACTTCGACTAAATTACTGGACAGAGGTCAGCAGCTGCATATAGATTTTACTCCGCGAGGTTTCCCGGTAGAGTTATTGACTCTGACTCCAGAAGACCCCGGTGTTCCATTACGTGCGAGAATTGATGATTTTGGTCCCCTGCTTTTTTCGCTGATGCTGGATCTGAATGATACTCAAGCAGGAGTCGTGACTGTATTATTTGAGTATGCCAAGGCGAATCAACTGAATTTGGTTAATTTGGATGATTTTAAATCTTTGCTCCAATTTGCTCAAACGGATAGAGGCAACCAGCTGATTGCCGACCAATATGGCGGAGTTGCTTCCACATCCATTGGGACTATTGTCCGTAAAATCATCGAACTCGAGTCTCAGGGAGGGAAACAGTTTTTTGGTGAACCTTCCTTTGTAATTCAGGATTTGCTGAGAACGGATGCAAATGGTTATGGTGTCATTTCCATACTAAGATTATTAAACATGCAGGACAAACCTAAACTATTCTCCAGTTTTATGCTGAAGCTATTGTCTGATGTTTATCGCCAAATGCCGGAATTAGGTGATCCGGACAAACCACGATTGGTTCTCTTTATCGATGAGGCGCATTTAATATTTAATTATTCCAGCAAAGCATTGCTTAATTTAATAGAAACAATAGTTAAGCTAATTCGATCCAAAGGAATCGGTTTGATATTTTGCACTCAAACGCCTAATGATATCCCTGAGATTGTTTTAAGCCAATTGGGGTTAAAAATCCAACACTCATTACGTGCTTTTACTGCAAAAGATCGAAAAGCCTTAAAGTTAGTATCGCAGAATTTTCCAGTATCCAGTTACTATAATACTGAGCAACTACTCACTACTTTAAGTATAGGGGAAGCTTTAGTGAGTGCATTGGATGCCAAGGGTCAACCGACACCTTTAGTTCATGCGATGATTAGAGCACCTGAATCACGTATGGGGCCTTTAAGCAATGAGGAGTTAAAGGTTTTACTGGATGAATCATTCCTTTTTGGCAAATATTCTCAAATGATAGACGCGCCTTCTGCGAAAGAGAAATTGGCTGAGCTAATCTCTGAGCAACAAGTTGCAAAACAACAGACCAGTCAGAAAGAAAACAATTCCTCGGTGTTGAATAGTTTAAGTAAAAACACCTTATTCCGACAAGTGGTACGTCAAGTTTTTAGGGAACTCACCAGAGCGATTTTGTCTTTGTTTAAGAGTAAAAGGAACTAGGCCAGTTGTCTTCCATATTAAATTTTTAACTTATACCGTGCATGGTCAAAATAAAACCAATATAATCGATAAGGATATACATGATAAACATCACAGGAACCTACACTGATCAATATCAATTGGCTATGGCTCAAGTGTGTTTTTTAAAAGGGCAGCATGAGCGTATAGCGGCATTCGATTATTTTTTTCGTGTTCTTCCTTTTAAAGGAGGTTATGCGATTTTTGCGGGTTTGGAGGATTTACTGGATGTTCTCGAACAACTTCGCTTTGAACAACAAGATATAGAGTTTTTACAACATCAGAATATGCATCCTGACTTTATTCACTATTTGCAACAGTTTAAGTTCAATGGCACAGTGTATACGTCGCTAGAGGGAGATGTTGTATTTCCTACGCGGCCAGTGGTTATTATCGAAGCCAATTTGATTGAAGCACAAATCATAGAAACATTATTATTAAATATTCTTAATTTTCAGACACTTATTGCGACAAAAGCCAGACGCATCAGACAGGTTGCGGGAGAACGGATTTTAATTGATTTTGGACTAAGGAGAGCACAGGGTGCTGGAGGGTATTTTGCAAGCCGTGCAGCCATAGTTGGTGGCTTTGATTCGACAAGCAATGTCAGAGTAGGGCGTGATTATTCAGTTCCTGTATCGGGTACTATGGCTCATTCCTTTATCCAAAGTTACGATAGCGAGATACAAGCTTTTTCTGATTATGCTGAAGCTTGGCCGGAGAATTGCATCTTGTTAGTAGATACTTATAATACGTTGCAAAGTGGTGTTCCTAATGCAATCAAAATAGCTAAGGAAATGGAGAATAGAGGACATAGACTCAAAGGCATTCGTCTGGATAGTGGTGATTTGGCATGGTTAGCTAAGAGGGCTCGCCACATGTTAGATGAGGCTGGTTTAAACTATGTGGCTATTACAGCTTCCAATCAACTCGATGAATATGTCATCAAGAATTTGTTAGAGCAGGATGCACCTATTGATGCTTTTGGTGTGGGGACCAATCTGGCGATTGGTGCCCCGGATGCGGCTCTTGATGGGGTTTATAAATTAGCGTTTATAAATGGTCAACCTAGGATTAAATTATCGGATACCCCTGCCAAGATCACTATTCCTTATCAAAAGCAAGTCTACAGGGTGTTCGAAAGAGATGGGACATATCGAGGTGCGGATGTTGTCTGTCTCAAAACGGAAAAAAAAATTGATATGATGCATCATCCTTTTGAAATTCTAAAATCGCTTTCGATTAAGCACTATAAAAAAGAAGCATTACTGCATAAAGTGATGGAAAACGGAAAACGGTTACTGCCTAAAAAATCACTTGGAGAAATAGCCAGGTTTAGCCAGCAATGTTTTGATCGATTGCCTTTGGAATACAAGCGTTTTATTAATCCTCATATCTATAAAGTGGGTTTAAGTACCGAGCTTAAAATGAAAAGAGATCAACTGATAGCTGAACACTCAAGCTAATTTTATGAAGACTTTAATCATCCTCGACGTTCAAAATGATTTCATGCCAGGCAGCTCACTGGGGGTAACGAATGGTGATGCGATTGTTCCCGTTATTAACAGCATTTTGCATTGTTTTGATCTGATTGTTGCTTCGCAGGATTGGCATCCCTCTAATCATATCAGTTTCGCCTCCAATCATACTGGCAGGAAACCTTTTGAAAAAATCAAGCTGGGGAATTTAGAACAAACTTTATGGCCAGATCATTGTGTTCAGGGTAGTATTGGAGCGCAATTTCATGCGCAATTAAATACTAATCCTATTGAAGCTATTTTTCGAAAAGGTACAGACCCCAATATAGATAGCTACAGTGGTTTTTATGACAATTTGCATAAAAAAACCACAGGACTTGCCGGTTATCTGCACGAAAAAGGCGCGAGAGAACTTTATTTTTGTGGTTTGTGTGCTGATATTTGTGTTTATTTTACAATTAAGGATGCCCTCAGCCAAGGATTTGATTGCTATTTAATTGAGGATGCAACTCAAGCGCTTGTGAAGGATGATTTCATAAGAATAAAAAAAGAATTGATAAAACAAGGCACTCACATAATTAATAGTTCAAATTTGCTTAATAATTTACAATAAGAAGATCTGTAAATTTGTAGCTTTGAGCTCACTAATTGATGATGGAGCTCGCGGTCGAAGGAAACCCGGCGTATTTTTAAGGCCCTCTACCATAAGGTTTCGTAATAATTTCAAGAAGGTGGCCATTGGGATCATTAAAATATAATCCTCGACCCCCATCATTATAATTCATTTGACCTAATCGGGTTTGTCCCGGATCAGCCCAATAATCCATTTTAAGTTCGCAAATTCGTTTAAAAATATCATCAAATTCAGCTTCTGTTACTAAAAAGGCATAATGTTGAGGGCTAATTTCTTTATCTGTTTTACAGAAATCAAGGCTCACATGGTTGCTCATTTCAACGACCATAAATGGGCCATATGGAATTGCTTCAGGCAACCCCAAAATTTCTGTAAGGAAGTGAGCTGATTTGTCGCGATCTTTTACCCATAGGATAGTATGATTCAATTGTATACTCATCATAATTCCTTGTTCCTGTCGATAGAAGAAATTATTTCATTACTTTTTATGAAAGAAAAGAATAGCCACATCATTAAAATGCATAGAATGATGTAGATGGTTGGTAATAAATATTGTGACATTGGAAGTAGGCTTAATACCAAAATAACCACTGTAACCAATCCCATATTGATGAAGTTCATAACCGCAGAGCCATGGGCCTTATCGGAGGTATGATTCATAGCAAATGTCGAGGCATTTGCAAAAATGAAAGATAGTCCCAAATATATGAATATCATGGGAAAAAATAGCTTGATAAGCGCTGAATGATGGGTCAATGCTGCCATCATCATTGCCAGTGCGGCAAACCCTGAGATTGAAATGCCCAATTGGATTCCTGCACGCTGCGAGTATTTTTTTGCAAATTGAGCAGACAGAATTGAACCGAGGGCCAGGCCTAAGGAGGGTGATATATTGGCAGCGCCATACTCTGTTGTACTCATTCCTAGCAAATTGATGGCAATAAATGGTCCTGTCGCTGCAAAGATATAGACAAAACAGGATGCGCCACCCATTAGCGCCCCACCAGAGATTAATGGCTTGTTCTTAAATTGACATACATATCCCTGGAGCAGATGCTTCATTTGCAACGCTTCGAGTTGAAGATTTTTTTGTGTTTCGGGAAGTTGTCTGACCATAGCAAGCAGAATGCAACCATAAATAGCACCTGCATAAAAGCAACTTTCCCAACCGTAATGGCAGTTTAAAATGCCGCCAAGTGCAACACTCAAACCGGGTGCTATCGCAAAAGCCAGCATCAGATAGGAAGTTTTTTGTACGGCTAATTGGCGCTCATAGCATTCATTAACCAAAGTAAAAGTCATCTTCAGTCCTACACCTGATCCTAAGGCTAATAGAAATCGTCCTAAAACAAGCAACGGGTACATGGAAGTCATTCCGGCCAATACACATAGAAGACTGCTGATAATTTGCAAGCCAATACCTATATAAAGTGTTTTTTTTCTTCCATAGCGATTCGCTATAGGGCCATAAATAAGTTGCCCTATGGTATAACCAACCAAAAAACTGGTGATTGTCTGCTGTGCGGCATGTTCTGTGATCCCGAAAAATGCAGTAATGTTGGGCAATGCCGATGTAAATAAGACTGCATTCACGGAAGCAAAAGAAATTAACAACAATAAAGTCACGAAAGAAAGTTTGGTTTTTGGATACATGATGAGAATAATTTTAACGATTAACAGTTAAGACCAGTATAATTATTGACAAAATAATTAACAATATCATAATTAATTAACATTTATTAACTATATTGCAATAATAAAATCGAAATCATGGGTAAATTTGATCAAGTGACTTACTTTATTGCTGTTGTTGAAGAGCATGGTTTTGCAGCAGCCGCAAGAAAATTTGGCGTATCTACAGCCGCTGTTAGCAGGCAGATCGCACGTCTTGAAGCGGAGCTAAAAGCAGTGCTGTTGGTGAGAACAACTAGAAAATTATCATTAACTGACATCGGGGCTCGCTATTATCAGCAATGCAAAAAGACTCTTTTGGAGTTGAATGAAGCAGAAATAGCGATTGCTAATAGTCGAAGTGAGGCGGTGGGCATATTAAATGTTACGAGCAGCCGTTATTTTGCTATGAGATTTCTTCTCCCTTATTTACCAGAATTCATGGAGTTAAATCCAAAATTGCAGATTAAAATTGAATTGGCGGAAAGATTTCCTGATTTAGCTCAGGAAAACGTTGATGTGCTTTTTGGTGTTTCTATGGAGGGCCCACCTGAACTGGTGCGCAAACGAGTTTCTACAACACGGTATGTGCTTTGCGCATCGCCGGATTATCTCGCAAAAAATGGTATTCCCAAAACACCTTTTGAACTTGGGAAGCACCGTTATATCACTCACAGCATGCGAAAGCCTGATAATTTGGTTACATTTAAAGACAATGAGCAGATTTATGTTGAACCTGTGTTATGGCTCAATGATAGTCGTGCTTTGTGTGAGTGCGCCTTACTTGGGATGGGAATTATCAAATTACATGAATACATAGCGGCTGAAGAATTGCAAGATGGACGCCTCATTGAGATTTTGTCTGAATTCCAAGAGTCCAGTTTATCGGTGTACCTTTATTATCAGGCAAGCCGATATTTACAGCCTAAGATACGAAGATTTATTGATTTTTTTACAAAATAACAATAAAAGCAAGTATTTTGTGTCATTCTAGCAGATCTGAGTTCAAATCAAAAAAGTTCGGAGTGCGTGCTTTTTTTAGAGAGCGATGTCAGGTTATGCAAGGCCTCATTGTGTCGCAAATTAGGTGTGTCTGTTAATAAATTCTTCAGGTTGCTTTGTTAGAATAACAACAGTTAGAAACATTATTAACTAGAGAAAAATGTTTTTAAAACTTGAAAAATATAATCCCATACTTTGCACAGCAATTTTAGAAACATATGGTAATAACCCTAAAGTTCTAATTTTCTGATTGTATAAGTGTAATAAAACATGATAAAATGTGCACAATTTTTACTATTTGTTTGCATATATATTAACCCTATGGGATTGCAACAGATAGTGCCACTTTGATTTATTTAATTTTTAGAAGTTAATATGCATAAAAAATACAACTACTACAGTCTTGAAAAAGAAAAAAAAACTTTCTGGCAACATGTACTGGATATTCTGAAAGCCCCATTTAGACTACCTGGTTGGATCGTTTCTTTTTTCCTGGCACGGAATATTACTCATGTGGCATTAAATCCTAATAATGTTCCACAACAACGTTTAATACATCTTACTAAAATAAGTAATCGTCCAGAGGATGATATTGTTGTTGTTAATTTCAAAAAACGGCCTCCTCACAAATGGTTTAATGACACGTTGATTAAAATTGCCAATACCATTGCAGCTCTTCCTTTTGTAACACCAAGATTACGTACAAGATTACATTACGATAATGAGAATGATATCAATCATGTGAACAAGTTGCTTGCCGAGATCGATGCGCTTATTCAGGGCAAATCAAAACAAAAGTATTGCAAAGGCAGGGTATTCGATTGGTCAAAAATTCATCTGAAGGGATTGGAGTTCCTGGACCCTAAAATGAGAGGGTATGTTTATGAACAACTGCATGAAAAATATGGTGATGTCTCATATACAACAAAACGCAAACCTAATATTGAATTTTTCACCTTAAAAACTCCTGATGGATCTGAATTGGATTCAGTGCAAGTTACAGGTGAAGATGAAGAAAAAAAACCAATGGGGGAGCGCAAGTTTATTATTACCTGTATTGCGCGGGATCAAAATTTCATCAATTGGATAAAGGATTTAAATTATACGGCAAAAAATCTGGGCGCCACAGCCATCAGTTTCAACTATAGAGGCGTGGATTACAGTCGCGGTCTTGTCTGGACAGAAAATAATCTTGTCGACGATGTTCTGGCTCAGGTGCAAAGGCTAATTAGCCTTGGTGCCGACTCTAAGAACATCTGCCTTGATGGTATGTGTATAGGTGGGGCAGTAGCAACAATTGCCGCAGCAAAACTTCATGAGAAGGGCATGAAAGTCAAGTTGAATAATGAACGCTCTTTTACTTCTCTTTCTTCTCTAGTATTTGGTTTTATTGTACCTGAATTGCAAACGGCAAATTGGTGGAGTCCTTTGACTTATGGTCGCTTCCTACTGGCCGGTGTAGTTTATGCTTTACTCACGCCTTTAATTTGGCTGGCAGGATGGCCAGTTGATGTGACCAAAGCCTGGAATAGAATACCTGCTCAGGATAAAATGTATTCTGTTGTGCGAGATAAAGACAATGGCTTGTACGATGGAGTAATTCACGATCACTTCTGTTCCATTGCGTCGTTGGTTGATTCTCAAATTAATTCTATTTTATACAAATTATCCACTGATCAGCTGCTTACTGAGGAAGAAAAACAAATTTTGTGTGATGATCAGTTTTCTCACCATTTTAAACCAAGTCAAAGTGTTTTAAAAAATCCAAAATACAAAGGCCCGCATTTTATTTCTCGACAAGATTTGGTAGCTGAGCTTGGTCATCGAGAGGAATATACCAATCATGATTATTTCCTTGACCGCTTGCGGGAAAAATTTCAATTGGATCGCGCAATACGTCCAGTAGCTTTGGCTGAAGAGAGGGAAAAGGATGTAGATGGGATTCCACTGCAACTATCTAATCATAAAGAGCGTCCCTTAATTATTGCTAGCAGTGGAGGAACAGGGCATATCTCTGCTACTCATGGCATCATTAATTACTTGCAGAGTAAAACAGATAATGTTGTCATTACGCAGCATCATGCGGAGCTCTACAAAAACAAGCCTTTCTCAATTACATCTGTTCTGATTCGTATTGGTGTTTGGTTTACCTCCCTTCCTATCCTGGAGGACATACTGAAAGGAGTTATGAGGTTTATCGGATATCCCGTTTTACCGAGCTCCTCCATCTTTTGGGATCAAATGTCTAAAATACAGCAGAGTGAAACTAAAAAAGAAAATGGAATTGAAACAGGCAGAACCCGTCCTTATGTGGACATGCTGTTGGATATATACCCAGAGGGATATGAATACACAGCATTCAATAACGCGACTCACTTGACTTCCAGTATTGAAGACATTCAAACGATGATAAGCTTCAAGGGGCATGTTGAAGAGGATAACAGGAATATAGTCTATCAAAATATATTACAACGCCTTATGCATGCGGCGAAACAGAGTACTCCTTACACAAGATTAATTTCCACACAGGCCCTTTCTTTGGGAGCTATTTGCGATGCCGTTAAATACTACAATACGGTATTTTTGCCTGTATACAATGCTGAAAGAGGAACCTCCTATCAGCCTATTACCATTGATCAGTATATGACCGATTTACCTTCATTGGGTTGTATTCATTTTATGAATAATTTGGAGGAGCTCACATCAGAGCAAAGGCAATTGATGGAGATACATGCAGTAAATATGAGTGAACCATTTAAAGAGGCGCATTTTGGTAAAGAACAAGGCTTTAAAGCGGTTCATAATATTGATCCGCGTAATAACCCAATGATTCGTAATACCTTTAAAGACCCTTCATTGACAAAATATCTGGATAAGTGCCAGTCATTTGATTTGCACTTTAATGTTTATAAAAAGGAAAAACAAAATGCACTGCCAGTACTGAATGGTAAAGAAACAATTACAATCAAACCGCATGCTAAAATTGCTTCCATCATGATAGGTTCTCTGGCAGCAAATTCTTCCGCTGATTATGCGAAATATTTATTGAATCAAGGTTATGATCATATTTTTCTTTTCGGCGGACTTAATGATTCCATTGCCAAACTCATCGATCAGATCATCAACTCTTACCCTGCCTCCAGGCGTGATGAGATACGTAAAAAAATTATTCTCCTCGGGAATCAATCTGATGTTGAAATGGCACCGATAATGACCCGGAGTAACTGTGTGGTTATCCGTGGGGGTGGTTTAAGTGTCATGGAACAAATGGCTATGCCTATTATGGACGATAAAATTGTATTATTACATCATGAAGATAATGAAGATGGCCTTTTAACATCCGGCCTCAGTTGGGAGGATGGTAATGCCGATAAATTAATCGAGTATCTGTCTGAAAAAGGGACTTATGCTAAAAAAACATCGCCTGGTTTGTGTTCCGGTCATCTTCATGAGGCAGAAAAGAGTTTCGAAAAGAAATATCATGCGCAACGGAAATCGACAGAAACCAAGAAAAAAGTAGATTTAACCATTCCTCAACAAGAGACGTATTCTTTGAAAAAAGAGTGGGATAGAAAAACGGGATATACTGAATCCGGACATATATTATCCCATCAGCATAGATTTTTTAACACAATACCTGAAGTAAGAGAGCCATTTTGCTCCAAGGAAGACGCACACCACCATGAGGTCTCTAGTCAAAGTTTGGTTAGTGTAAGCGCTGGTTGAGGAAATGTGCCTCTAATCATCGAAGCTCGTTTGATTCAGGACAGTACTAGTTTGTGATTGCAATAAGTACGGATTGATGCAATTCCAAAAGGCGGAATTGCATTTTTTGCCCACAGATTGACCTGACAAGGAATTTTAGTATGATAATTTTACTTTTTGAGAAATAAAAGTAATTTATTACCGTTAATTGCATGTTTTAATAATAGAGAAATCAATATGCCTAAAATTTTAGATAGCAATGCATACCGTGAGATGGAAAAGGATCTCAATAATCTTTTCGAGCAAATTTATAAGCATGGTAAAATGACAGAACCGCGATTACATTTATGTCTGATGACCTCTCCTGGAAGTTGAAAGAAATGAATTGTACTTTGGTAAAAGCCAAATCTGTTGGTGATTATACTTCCAAAATTTTTGCAAATCTTGATACTCCATGCATGGAAGAAAATACGGATGGAGACCCGAAACCAGTGCTTGTGGAAGAGTTGCCAACGGATGATGTGTACCAACTTCACCATAGTGGCATGAAATTGATGCGTGAGCTCGAACAGGCTATAGAAGATCTTAAACCTAAGGTTATTTATCATTGTTCAGGTGAGGCAAACTATGGTTTCTTTAAGGAAGCCAGAAGGAGGGGGAGACCTTTGAGTCCAGAACCAATGGATATTGAAGTCATGGATGTGGATGTGATGGATTATGATGAGAACGATTTACGTGGCCAAACCGTTATGATTACGGTGTAATTTGTCTTGCATCTATAATTGCAATCCATCGGATAGCTCTTATAGATGCCAATACTACTTTTATCTTATTTTGTCCTATTTCCTTGCAGCAGTTTTTCTATCTCTTCTGGTGGTATAGGCTTGCTCATTAAAAAGCCCTGAATGTCATTACATCGCCTTTTCTTGAGGAATTTAAGCTGGTTTTGCGTTTCGACTCCTTCAGCGATGATATTAAAATTCATGCTTTGCGCTATAGCAATAATCGCATCGATGATCGCTTCGTCTCCTGGCGATTTTGAAATATTCTGAATGAATGATTGGTCGATTTTAAGACTATCCAAAGCGACCTGTTTCAATAAATTCAGGCTGGAATTTCCTGTGCCAAAATCATCCAAAATAATCAACACACCCAATGATTTCAACTTTTTTATCGTTCTTTGTATTTCTTTATCAATAATCACATTTTCAGTAATTTCCAGCTCCAGACAATGAGGTTCGACTGAATATTCTTTTAAAAGATCCTCCACCATTGCAGGAAAATCGTATTGTCTTAACTGTTTACTTGCTACATTGCAGGCGACACGAATTTCAGGCAGCCTCATTGTGCGCCACGTACCAATTTGTTTACAGGTTTCCCGCAAAACCCACTCTCCTATCGGTACGATAAGCCCTGAACTTTCGGCAGTAGGAATAAAATCCAAGGGTAAAATAATACCTTTTTGCGGGTGATTCCACCGGATTAATGCTTCCATGGAACGAATCTCATGAGTATTAACTGTAAATTGAGGCTGGTAAAGGAGGAAAAACTCATGATGGATAATCGCTTTTTGCAAGTCCAACTCCAACTGAAATTGCTGGTTTGTTTTTTTGTTGAGTTTCTCTGTATAAAATGAGAATTGGTTACCGCCACGAAATTTTGCCTGATACATCGCCATATCCGCATTACTGAGTAAAGTGTTTACTGTTTTGCCATCCGTTGGATAAACGCTAATACCTATGCTGACATGAATATTGATGTCTCTTTCAGCAATATGAAATGGTTTTTGAAAAGATTTGAGGATTTTTTGAGTTACTCCGGCAATTTGCTCTTCAGAATTAAACGATTGAAAAAGCATGACAAACTCATCCCCACCAAGTCTGGCGAGAGTATCTTCTTTTCGCACCAAAGAGCGTAATCGTTTAGCAACGGCACACAGTAATTGATCGCCTGCTTCATGGCTCAAGCTGTCATTGATCATTTTAAAGCGGTCCAAGTCAAAAAATAATATGGCAAATTTCATTTTATGGCGGGCATAACCACTGATAGCATGCTCAATACGATCAATTAATAACAAGCGGTTGGGTAAATTGGTTAATGCGTCATGAGTGGCCTGATACTCCAGTTTTTCCTTTAATTGCGTTTGTTCAGTGATGTCTCTGAAGCTCCATACACGGCCTACCGTTTGCGGACCAATTCGATGCGGTTTGGAACAGCATTCAACTACTTTACCATTTCTAAAATGATAAATTTGTATACTGGAATCATCGATGTGAATAGAAAATTCTTTAACATGCTGGGCATGCTGTTCTGAATTGAGCAATTGTGTTGACATGTACTGAATGAGTTGGGTTTCACTAGTTTCTTTCATGATGGATTCGGGTATATTCCACAATTTGACGAATTGAGAGTTGTAATCAACGATTTTTCCTTGTAAATCGACAACCAGAATGCCATCCGAAGAGGACTCAATTGTTGCTCTCAATAAGGAGAAGGATTTCTGTAATGATTCGGTTCGTTCCTCTACCAATTGATTTAAAAACTCAGTGTGTTTTTGAGTTTCCCTGGCAAGTACCCATTTCTGTGTCAAAGCACTTGCCAGCTGTCTTACTGCAATAACATCAAAGGGTTTTTTTAGCACCAATAAATTATCACATAAACCCAGGGTAGTCACTGTGCTTTCCCATGAGTAATCGGAATAGGCAGTGCATATTACAATTTGTATTTGCGGGTCAATGGCCCAAATGCGCTTGATGGTTTCTATCCCATCTATCCCCGGGGGCATTCTTATGTCAACAAAGGCGAGTGGGTATGGCCGGCCTTCTTCAAGTGAACGTTTCACTTTTTCTATGCCTTCAATGCCTTGAGTCGCTACATCGATTTCAAATTCAGGCAAAGAAATTCCAAGTTGTTCTGTCTCATCATCAAACAGCTCGGCATCAAATTTATTTAGTAAAGCAGAGTTCTTGCTGACATTTAAGATTTTCATAAAATCCTGATGGATTGCCGGGTTGTCATCAATGACCAGAATGCGAAAAGATTCAGTACTCATTTCTACCTCGGACTCAAGGTTTTGGGATTGATGGGCAAATCTAATACAAATTGAGCTCCTTTCCCATTACTTTCAGCATAAAGTGTACCCCCCAGGTCTCTCGCATAAATTGCGGAACAGTGCAGCCCAAAACCGTGACCATTTTTCTTGGTTGTAAATCCAAAAGAAAAAATTCGATCCAGGTTATCTTTTTGAATTCCAATTCCATTATCATTTATTTTAATCATAATATGATTTTTTTCAGTTCTAGCAATGGAAATAACAATTTTCCTGGAATCATTCGCTTCGTGTAATAAAACAGAATCTTTGGCATTAGCGAGTAAATTAATAAGAATTTGAAATAACTTGGATTTATCAGTGATAAACTCATTGATATCCGGTTCAATCTCAATACGGACATCAATTTGATGTTTGTCCAATATGACAGATTTTACCGCATTAAAAATCACATCATGGATTGAAATTTTCTCTGTTAAATTCGATAAGCCGCTCAATGATTGCTGCATGGCTATGATTTCTTTAATATGATTAATGTTAGTTTCCAGACTGCTGGCTTCCTTCATGTTTTCTTCATACTCTTCATGCAGGGTTTTCGATAACGCGTCCAAATAGGGAAGAATTAATTTACCCTTTGGATTCTGCAACAAGTATTCGCTTAATTGATTGATGTTTTCGTCAAGCATGGTTTTTATAGCGGACAGTTTTTTGTAATGAATTTTGGATATATTCTTTTTCAGAATAATTGCAGAAACATTGACGCTGTTTAATATATTGCCCAAATTATGAAGTATCGAGGTGGCTACTTCCGACATCCCGGCAAGACGTGCTGTTGAAACCAGTTTATTATTCAATTCATGAACTTGCTCTTCAATAATTTTTCTTTTGGAGATATCCATTAAAACCCCGGAAATTTCGTTTTTATGAGGGTTAGTTCTTGCTAATGTTCGGTACCATTTGTAATCATTGTTCCCATTTCTTACTCTAAGCTCATAATCATAATCTTCTTTTTCTTTGAGGGCCTTTTCGACCACATTTTTTAATCCTGCTTTATCATTAGGATGCACACGATCTAAAAATGAAGAATAGTTTAGTGCCACATTACTAGGCGGCAAACCCAGAATTTTAAAAAGTCCTTTGGACCATGTTGCGGTATCTGTGTCAGCGTCATAATGCCAATACCCCATTTGTGCTATATCCTGGGCATATTCGAGTTTTGAATTGATATCCCTCATTTCTTTAGAAGAAATATAGCTAATTCCATATAAAATGCTCATGTACAATATTTCTGAAAAAGTTCATTTATAGAACACTGGTGCTGTCTTCTAATTGCTTTAGCCTGGGCCCACTTATGCTCTATGGGATTGAGATCTGGAGAATAGGGAGGAAGAAACTCCAGAGTATGTCCTGCATTGTCGATTAGTTGCTTTGTTGATGCTTTTTTATGAAAAGCTGCATTATCCATAATGATAACACTGTGCGGAGGAAGCTTAGGTAATAAATCTTGCTCAACCCATCCTTCAAATACATCACTATTTATTGTCCCATCAAAAAGACTCACACTGAGTAGCGAATTATCAAGTAATGCACCTATAGCATTAGTGCGTCCACGAGCTCCCCAATCTTGAGTACCATGACAACGCTCTCCTTTGAAAGAGTATCCATGTGTTCTGGGCATATCATGCGCAAATCCACTTTCATCCAGATAAACCAGTGGACGGGAAGTTAACTGGTATCTTTGAATCTTATTCTGGAACAATAATCGCTTTTCGGCGTCTGCTTTTGGATGGGACAATGTTTTTTTTATAGGTGACACCTAGACGTTTCAATGCCCAATATATTCCTGTCTTACTGGCTCCAAGTCGCTTGGCTCGTTCATGATAATAACTATCAGGGTAGATGCTTACATCCGCTTTTAAGGCATCCATATCGATCTTTGTTGCAGGCTTATTACGTGTCCTTTTTGGCTCTAGTCCCTTATTCCAGCGAACTAAACTGGATTTGCTTATTTTAAATCGTAATGAGGTTTCATCATAACTTAACTGTTCTTCTGCTTTTATCTTTAATATATGGCGCCTAAAATCTAAGGAATAAGTCATAAATAATTGATTATATTCAATTTATATGAAATTAGCTATATCGATAGAGCGCTCTAATAAATATCTGTCTTGATCGTTTTCGTAGTATGTTTTATTGATATGCGCAATAAATTGAGTCCAACTCTCCAGATTTTGTGGTAATCCATCAGCAGTAAAACCAAATTTTTTTAACTGTCGCTGCAACAACCGATGCATTTCTGTCATTATTGCTGAATTCCTTTTTGGTTTATGGACTCTCTAACAGGGTCGTAATGGTCATGGTTTGATTATGCAACTCGCAGGCACCTGTTGCCAGAGGTGATAATTCACCGTAAGAGTAGAAGCCAATTTGTATCGATTTGGGAGGCAGTGATTGAAATGTTGTTTCGGTCTCTTCCTCCGTAAGTTCACCTAATACCAATCTTCTGCCGACACAACTGATATCGATTGCCAAAACAGGTTGCGTCTTCAAGTTTCCATTTTTAAAAAGTCTATCATTAGCGTTTTCTCCCGCCTCATTAGCACTGACAATGAGGCGGTCAAAATTGGCACGCATTAATTGAGCATAGTATCCCTTAGGCAAATCGCCAGCAAAAATGAGGGATTGCTCTTCTTCATTGACTCCCAGAATAGTGCGCACAATGTGTTGAGAATCTGGTGCAGATGGGTTACGGATAGCAAGCGGGTAAAGCAAACCTGCCGCTGGTAATTCAGAAGCCCTGTCACCAAGATAGGTTTTATAGAGTTTTAGCGCGGGCTGATTGTCCAGTTCATAGAGAATATTTGCTTTAGATTGAGTAATAACTCTTTCCGGTCCGAAAATATCCCATCCTCCTCTTGAGCCATGTCCTACATGGATTTGATCACCATAAAACCCTACTGCCCCAATGCAATGGTCTACAATTTTTCCATCGTAAATAATCCAGGTATTTTTAAAATCCGCACCATCTCCTGCCAGCCCCCCTGTAATAATAACCTCTTTACCAGCATGCTGGTTTAATCCTTTAATCAATTCGGAACCGTTGACATTTAAGCCATCGGACAAAACAAATATACTTTGGGGATTTTGCTTTTGATGCAATGATTTTGATAAATGAATTCCTGCCTCATAAGATTGTTCAGTGTTTTTAACCTCTGTTTTTGCCAATTGAAGTTTCGTTGACTCGAATTGAACTACTGCAACCGAAATGCTGTTATCAAAAATATTAGGCCCAAAAATTTCTCCTGCAGTGGAGCATCCTATAATTTTTGATTTTTTATAGGCTTGAGCCAATTCTTCAATTGGTTTGGTGTTTGCCCTAAAGATGGTGCTGGCAAAAACTAAAATTAGGGTATTTTCGGAGTCGAGTTCAGGAAATGTTGGGATACTCCACCACTGGTTTTGAATGTATTGAAATGATTCAATTTTCATCATATTGCTGTGACTTGGATTTATCTTATGATTAATTATAGTATATGTTCAAAAGGATCAATGAAGAGGAGGTTCTGTCTATTGTAATGCCAGTATCGTAAAAACATAAATTAACAACGGTCTATTATTTCGATTTTGATGAAGGCGGTTATTTTCATCCTGGATTCATGCTTGTGAATTATCTCAATTTTGCCATTTTTTAAAGTCGCTTAGTAGCTCATTAATCAAGCGGTCACTGATTCTTTTTTTCAGATAAAAAGCATGAAATGAGATTGTTAGTTCAAAGTCTTTTATTTTTAAGATTTTTAATTTTTCTGACAGTAAACAATCAGGCAGATAGCTCCAGCCTAAACCGTACTCTACTAGAGATTTTATGGCATCGATAGTACTCATTTCAAAACCCAGGATTAGTACCAGTTGATTTTTTTCAAATAGGGTATCAAGCTTGTCACGCAATGCTGCTCCTTTCTCAGTTAAGATGGCCGGGTACTCTGAAAGTTCTGAGAGTGAAAGCTCTGATGTTCTATGGGCAAGCTCATGATTTGCTGCTACAACCAAATTCAGTTTTTCCTCCCAGAGCAAACAATTGCCCAATAACTTTTCAGATATTTCCCGCGTTGGGCAGATTACCAGATCAACTGTGCCGTGGTTCAGAATATACTCGACTTCCTTTTCACTAATGGTTTTCAGATGCGCTTGAATGGTCGGATGGGTTTCCTTTAAGTATTTAAAAAAGCCTGGCAATACGTAGTGAGACACATACACGGAAGCCCCTATGATGATGCTTTGCGTGAATTGTTGCGAGTTTTTCAGGGTATGAACCATATTTTGATGTGCGGAAAGCATTTGCCTGGCATAAGGGATAAGCTGCTTGGCTGCTTCGGTAAAAATTAACCTTGAGCCTTCACTAATTATCAACCGTACATTTAACTCGTCCTCTATTTTTCGAATGCGTTTGCTCATGGCTGATTGAGTGACATGCAATTTTTTAGCTGCTAATGTGAGAGAATGGTATTCGACGACAGCGAGAAAGGATTTGATGTCTCTAATATCCATAGAATGCTTGCCTTTTTACAAGAAGTATAGCATAGCGGTGCTAAGCGCTTTCTAAACAAGGATGGCAGATGATCATAATTTTCTAAGCAGGGGTCGAGGAATCACGCGGCATTTTAAACGAGGATACAGGCAGAGATGAGCAGCCAATTGAAAACAGACAATCACTCTCTTGATTCCTAAATTTTATATGACACCGGGTTAAAAATTTATGAGAAATAATCTAATTTAAAAAAAACTGTATGACTAAAAAGGCCAGGGTTAATAAAATCGAAATCATCGGGAAAACAATAGGGAAAGAAACGGCGGTTGTTGGTTTTTTTTCTGTCAGTTTGATTTTAATTAGTGAGGCATGAATGATGATAAAAATACACAATATGATACTGCTGGTTAATTTGGCCAGGGTAGTAATAGGGAGAGCATAGGCAAAGAGTAAAATCATAAGAAATACCAGTAAGGTCGAGTGGACTGGTGTTTGAGTTTTGGAATAGACAGAAGAGAATATTTGGGGGGCATTTTGTTGATTGGCCATACCATAAATAAGCCGTGAAGCCATAATAATTTGCACCAGAATTCCATTGGTAATAGAAATTAATGCAATGATTGAAAACAGCAGGGGAGATTGTCCTTGAAGCTTAATAATTTCAATAAGGGGCATGTCCGTTTTGGCTAAAGTATTCGATGGTATGGTCAAGACGATAACCCAGGCGACTGCAATATATAAAATGGTTGCGGATATTAAAGCAAGAAAAATAGCTTTTGGAAGTGTTTTTTCAGGATTTATTGTTTCTTCTGCGGTATTAACCATATCTTCAAAACCAATAAAAGCATAAAAAGCAATAAAAGCTCCAATAAGCACCCCATCAAAAGAATGAGGAAAAGAGAAGGATTTGATGTCGATAGAAGCAAATGAATAACGACCGTAATAAATAATCATCAATAATCCGCCCACCTCCATGAGCGTCATGAACAGGATAACAGTCGCTGATTCACGAATACCCCAAATAGCAACCCCAGCTAAAATGACGGTTAATATGGTGATGATGAGAGAGGGTGGTAATGGAAAAAACAATTGAAAATATTTTACAAAACCATGGGATAGGGTGGCTGCTGAAATAATACCTGTTAAGACTACGATCCAGCCTATTAGGCCAGATAGCCATTTTTGATGGAATGCCCTACGCACGTAAAGAGCAGAACCTGCGCTATGAGGTAACCTTGAGCTTAATTCTGCATAAGAAATGGCAGTAAAAAGAGCGATGATGGATGCGATTAAGAATGATAGAGGGGTAAATTGTGCCGCTTCTTTTGCGACCTCACCAACAAGAGCATAAATTCCCGCGCCCAATATAGTTCCAAGCCCATAAAAGGCTAGCAGTGTTAATGATAAAGTTCGCTTTAAGTGCATCGCTCCCCCATTTTATCTGGAGATCTATAGTCGTAGAACGGATTTTTTTTTATTTGTTACCTCTTTTATTTTTCGCCAGTTACCAGATAGATAGTGAAATTGAATTGGTATTCACCATGATACTTTGTTTGGCATTCGCTATCGTAATAACAAACCATCGCTTCGTTGATTTGCTTTATCTCTTCATTGGGCAATTGTCCTTGATAAAAAGCAATGCCATTGACAAATTTCCTGAAAGTATCCAGGGATGGCAGGGTAATGGATTGTTGGCATAGTTTTACATTAAGATCACGGCAGGTGAGTGACTCCAGTTTTTTTTCGAGGTTGTTTAAGTGAGAATAATCCACGGGAGGGATAAAATTATGCAAAGATGGAAATTGTCCTGATTTTCTTAAAGCATAATAACTCATGATAAACGGATCGTCTCCTGCTGGAAAAAGAGTGAGAAATTTTCCTCTGGTTTTCAATGCGTTAATGATATTAAAAAATGCTTTTTGAATATTGGCGCATGCCCATTGCAAGCACCAAAAAGAGACGACATAATCAAACTGTGAGTTGAATGTCATAGTGAGTACATCCGCTTTTTGGACTGAAAAATTAGGGAATTTTTTACTCATGTCTTGGGCTAAATGTAGCATATTCTCTGAAGCGTCTATGCCTAATACAGAGCCTTGAGGCACTTGCAGGAGAATGTTTTTTGTAAAAGCGCCGTTACCGCAGCCAATATCCAATATTTTATCAGTGGGATTTGTTTTCAGGTACGATAAATATTCTTCAGCTACAGTCGATTGAATATAAGATCCAATGGCATAGTCATTGGCTGGCCACTCACGTTCTGACATACTTATTCCTTTCTTTTGAGATGGTTATTTATTCCATAATTGTTCAGTCATCATTGTTCATGATACATCATGGGCAGTCCCTAAAATAGCTCATGAATTCTTTTATGAATAGTATTTTTATTGAGATGAATGACTTAAATCAAGTATAGTGAGTGCTGTAAAAAAATCAGGATGTTTTTACTTCAAACTATGAAAAGGAGTCAGGTATGTTCAGCCAGAGTCAGCAAAAAATTGTTTGTGTGCTTTATGATGATCCTAAGGGGGGATTTCCTCCAAACTATGCAAGAGAATCCATTCCAGAATTGAAACAATATCCTGATGGTCAAAGCTTACCTACTCCTGATTCGATTGATTTTATTCCAGGTGAAATGTTAGGTTCTGTGAGTGGTGAATTGGGACTAAGACAATTTCTTGAAAGCAATGGGCATCAATTGGTAGTTACCTCTGATAAGGATGGCTCTGATTCAGTATTTGCCAGGGAGCTAAAAGAAGCTACTGTCGTCATTTCCCAACCTTTTTGGCCCGCTTATTTAACTCGTGATCGTATTGAAAGTGCACCCAAGCTTAAGCTCGCTATCACCGCAGGTATCGGTTCAGATCATGTCGATTTGCAAGCGGCCATGGAGCATAATATCACCGTTTGTGAGGTTACTTATTGTAACAGCATCAGTGTTGCTGAGCATACCGTGATGATGATTTTAGCCTTGGTGCGGGATTTTATTCCACAATACAACACGGTAATTGATGGCGGGTGGAATATTGCGGATTGCGTCAGTCGTTCTTATGATTTGGAAGGCATGCAGGTGGGGTGTGTTGCTGCAGGCCGAATTGGATTAGCTGTTTTAAGACGTTTAAAGCCATTTGCTGTAAAACTGCATTACACAGACAGACATAGACTACCAGTACAGTTGGAGCAGGAACTGAATTTGACCTATCACCCTTCTGTCGAATCCATGGTGAAAGTTTGTGATGTGGTATCGATTCATTGTCCATTGCATCCGGAAACAGAATATCTTTTTGATGAGCGATTAATAAAACAGATGAAACGAGGCTCTTATTTAATTAATACCGCCCGTGGAAAAATATGCGATCAGCGTGCTGTAGCTGATGCTCTGGAATCTGGGCATTTGGCTGGTTATGCTGGAGACGTTTGGTTTCCACAACCCCCAGCCAAAAACCATCCTTGGCGATCGATGCCAAATCACGCCATGACACCACATACATCAGGAACTACCCTGTCCGCGCAAGCGCGATATGCGGCGGGAGTCAGAGAAATATTAGAGTGTTGGTTAGGGAACAAACCAATTAGGGAGGAATATCTGATCGTGTCTCAAGGCCGCTTAGCCGGGGTTGGTTCTCATTCTTATAGTGCGGGTAATACTACTACAGGAACTGACCAAGCAGTAGAATTGGTTTGATTCCTCGTCGCTTATGCTGTCTTATGTCTTTCTGTTTTCATTCAAAGTAGCCGCTGCCTTTAAAGACAGCGGCAGCTCAGGGAAAAGGGGTAAACAGTGGATGATTTAAAATTTAAATAAATTCTTTGGAAGGTCTGGTTGTAAACCAACATCGTCTTGGCCAAATGAAAAGAAACCTGGATTGTAGACAGGGTGTGTTTGCTCAAAATGCTCTAGAAAATCGTCTGCGGCTCCTTCGATATCCCAAGTGTTATGGTTTGAGTCTGTATATACTGTTTCTGTAGGCTGATTGGATGTTTCTTGTCTAGGTTGAGGCACTTCTTGTTCCTGAGTCTCATATTTTCTTCTTTTTGTATTGTTATGAATTTCTCTCTCCGAAACGATTGATAGATCAAAATAATCCCTGTGATCAAGTAGCGAATGAATACAGTTTGCCATGTCTTTTTCAGATGATGGGTCACGCTCTGTAGTGACTCCTTCCCGCACTGCATGGGTAAAACATTGACCTTCCTGATTGATTGAAAAATAATTGATAAGTCGGCCGAATCCTTCAAAAACATAACCTATTTCCAGTTGTTGATTACCCTTTGATAAGGGGAAGGCCAAATTCAACCAGGGATCCATTAAAAACCGTTCATTGACTATTAATATAAAATGGTTATTAAAGGTCGCTAATCGAAGGGAGTCAATTAAGCTTTCTGGTTTTTGCGCCTGGTGTAACAGAAGTGCAAAAGCAAAAAAAGCTTTTTCCTGGCAATTACCAAAACCGGAGCCTCTGCTATACAGAGCTATCTTCAGAATTTTATTTAGCCAGGTCAAATCAGTCCTTTCCAGAGTTTCATCAGCGAAAATTTGAGTTAGCTTAACCAGTGAAGCATCGTCTTCATTATCGGTGGGTAAATCACAGGAACTGATGTTTTGTGCCAATTGATTGCCAAGCAGAATCAGCTCCCAGAGTTTTTTTTCTTCAGCATTGAGATGGAATTTATCATTAACTGTCCGGGCTTTTGCTTTAACTTCCTGAATTTGAGAATGAGTCAGGGCGGCATACTGATTCGGCTTTTTTGTTTTTTCAGAAGATTTGCAGTGAAGTTCTCTTTTTTTGGAGCGTTTTTCTTGTTGCTGATTAAGTGCTTTTTCTTTCATTTTTTGAAAATCACCTAAAAGACCATTCATAAATAATTCCTGTCTATTTTGATCAGTCGCTTTGGCACAGGATTTTGTGAACATGTTACACTCTCTTTATAATAGTTAATTACGATATGACAAGTTGAACCGCTGATGATAATGAGTTGGACTGCTGTAAAAACAGAGCCTGGTTCACTGAGACTGCTATTTTATAAGTTAATTATTAAGATAACATTAATTTTTGCATTTAAGTTGACCTAACGGGATGTGTTTTTGTCAAATTGTAAGCGATTTTTGATTTAAAAAAGTTATAATAGATAACAAAAGAAAAACCACCTATGGTTATAATTGGAACATTGATGAGCAAAGAACGAATTAAGAAAGCAGCACTGGAGATTGTCGACTACATTCATGGCAACATAAAAGCGTGTAATATCCCCAATCAAAAAAAAGAAAATAAATTTTTTGCGCCTTTGGTTTATCTATGTCAAACAGAATGCGATAAGATCTTGAGTAACACCAAAATCAGTTTGTTGGAGCGTCTTTTAAAATGCGCAAAAATTATCGATGATCTGCAATCAGGAAATTGTATGCAGCAAACTTTTTTAGCATTTCAACGTTTATTGACGCGATTGATTGAGGATAAGCTATCTAATTTTTCCACTTGCATTCCAATTTCTATCATCACCATTTCCAACCATGCCTTTTTAATCATTGATAACGATATCGTGTGTGACCCCTGGTTAAATTTTGTGGGAGATTTGAAAGATTATTGTTTTGCAAACATGAAAAGGAATGAGTATTTTGGAATACGTTCCGACTGGACTTGTTTTACCAATACAGAGGTCTATGATGAAGACTCTACTGAATTTACAATCCAATTTGTAAATGCTTTAGGGGTAGGGATATCGGGTTTCAGTGAAGTTAAGTTGGCAAATCAATTGATGCAATCATCGAGTATGGCTTCTGATCTTGGAGAGGATCCTGTGATTTCTGTCCCCACAGAGTTTCATCGAATTTGATGGGGCGCTCATCTTGATTGTAATGAACTCTATTGCTGTTGTTTTTGTTCATGTTTTGGTTCAATTTAACGGCAAATATACTGTACTTGATAATGATAGGGGAGAGGATGAATTTTTTAAACAATAAAATTGTAATGATAACAGGTGCGTCCAGCGGCATTGGACGGGCTTGCGCCCGACTTTTTGCTGCACAAGGAGCACGACTCATCTTGGCGGCACGACGAGTTGAACGTTTACATGAATTATCCAGCGAGTTAAAACATCATAATAATCAAGAACATTATATTATTCCTCTGGATGTCTGTAAGAAAGATTTGGTGAGACAACAAATCGAATCGTTGCCCGGTCAGTGGAACTCTATTGATGTGTTAATCAATAATGCGGGTTTGGCTCTGGACACTTTGCCTTTGCATCAAGGAATATTGGAGCATTGGGACACCATGATAGATACCAATATTAAAGGATTGCTTTATATTAGCCGGTTAATTCTCCCAGGGATGTTAGAAAGGAATAGTGGGCACGTGATTAATATCGGTTCTATAGCAGGTCATGAGTGTTATCCTAATGGAAATGTTTACTCCGCCACCAAGCATGCTGTTCATGCGATATCAAAGTCCATGCGATTGGATATGTTAGGAAGTGCAGTTCGAGTGACTGAAATTGCACCAGGTGCTGTTGAGACAGAGTTTAGCGAGGTTCGCTGGAAAGACAAACAGCGAGCTATAGATTTCTATAAGGATTTTCAACCGCTTATGGCCGAAGATGTTGCTGATGCTGCTTTGTATTGCGCCACAAGACCTCTGCATGTCGATATTGAGCAAATGATTATTATGCCAACAGTTCAGGCTTCTGCAAATCATTTGTCAAGGAAAGGCAGATAATCAGGCGAATAATTGCGCAAAAATTTGCCAAAAATAGGGCTGTTAGTCTATTATTTAAAATATAGGTGATGACTGATCCTGGCTGAACCAGTAAGTAGTGCCAGATTAGGAGGTCGTTTTGGAGGGTGGTGTGTAAGCCTACAAAGGGTAGGAAACCTGAAGCTCTACATAAATCTCCACAGTGTCTTTCAGTTGCGGCTCAGAAACCGGGAAGTCGTTGCCTGTACCTAAACTCTTTTCTATTATCTGTATAAACTAATTTTTTTTCTTATCAAAGAATGAGTTAAGTCGAACAGATCATAGACAAACCCACAATAGCTTAGTTAAAAATGTTTTTAATTCAGTCATTTGGTTTAATTAAGCTCTCTCATTAAAAAATTTTTTAATGCCCCTTATGGTTTTGCGTAAATCCGGCTAAAGTCAATCCTGACACTTTCTGTTTAAAATAAATAACAATTTGAGCAATTAATAATACTATCTTATAATTAAAGAACAACTATTTTGCCAGGAAGCAATTATGAACAAGTTAATTGTTGAGGTCACTGCTGGTGCATCATTGTTGCTGCTAACTGGATGTGCGGTTGATGGCGTGGCTGTTGATGATGTTTCTTACGATTCAGGTTATAGCAATGACTACGTTTATTCGGTTGGATATTATAGCAATCGCCCTTATTGGGGTAACAACTACTATTCGTCACCTTCTTTTGTAGGTCCTTATGGATATTGGGGAGGAGATTACGATTTCTAATTTCCGGGGAGAATGCAAGCCTTCAAATCAAATGAAGGCTATTTCTGTTGATAATTACTCTTTAGCGCGAGACACATATTCGCCTTTGCGCGTGTCTACCTTAATCAGTTCGCCAGTTTGAACAAACAATGGTACACGAACAACGGCACCTGTTTCCAATGTAGCTGGCTTTCCGCCTCCGCCAGAAGTGTCTCCTTTTAATCCAGGATCTGTTTCGGTGATTGCCAAAATGACAAAATTGGGTGGCGTGACCTGTATAGGTTCATTATTCCATAGAGTAAGTACACAAACGTCCTGTTCCTTTAGCCATTGTGCTGCATCGGCTAATACGTTTTCAGTCACGGCATATTGTTCAAACGTATCTGGAACCATAAAATGCCAATACTCCCCATCATTATATAGATACTGCATTTCTACGTCAGCCACATCAGCAGAGGGTAAGGTGTCCCCAGATTTAAAGGTACGTTCCACAACGCGCCCGGTTTTTAGATTGCGAATTTTAACACGGGTGAATGCTTGACCTTTTCCAGGTTTTACAAATTCACAGTCAAGAATGCTGCACGGAGCATCATCAACCATTACTTTTAAGCCGTTTTTAAATTCATTTGTGCTATAGACTGCCATTTCTGCTCCATAGTTGAGATTTTGCTGTATTTTCGCTAAAGTTCGCACAGTTTATCAAGTCTGTAACTTTAATGCGAGATACCTCTTTGAGTTGGCAAAAAATTTTGGCACAAGGATTTACTTCAACGACTGATTTATTAGATTTTCTGGAATTGCCGAGATCTGAAGGAAACCTATTCGCGGAAAAACAATTTCCAAGCCGTATTCCTTTAGGTTTTGCTAAGCGAATGCAAAAAGGGAATCCCAAAGATCCCTTGCTTTTACAGGTTCTTGCAAAAGAAGATGAGCTTACTGAAGCAGATGATTATGTTATCGATCCCCTGAGTGAAAGTAATACCCTTATTAAAGGTATGTTACATAAATATCACGGGCGTGTTTTATTAACTTTAACCGGTGTTTGCGCTGTGAATTGTCGTTATTGCTTTAGAAGACATTTTCCTTATCAAGTGAATAATCCGGGCCGCCGGGGATGGAAAGAGGTGTGTGCCTACATCGCAAATGATCCCAGTATTACTGAAGTTATTTTAAGTGGTGGCGATCCATTGCTCGCTGCCAATTTGGTTTTGGAAGAATTACTCCAATCTTTGGAAGAAATTTCTCATGTACATACTTTAAGAATTCATACAAGAATTCCTATTGTTTTACCGGAGCGTATTGACAAAGGATTACTTGATTTATTAACAAATACGCGATTTAAGAAAGTGATTGTTGTCCATTGTAATCATCCGCAAGAGTTGGATGAGAGTGTATTACGGGCGTGCTCTGATTTGAAGAAAGCAGCATGTTATTTACTGAATCAATCTGTTTTATTAGCCGGGATTAATGATGATGCAGGGATTTTATCCAAGTTAAGTCATGCTCTTTTTGATTACGGGATCATGCCTTACTACTTGCATTTGCTCGATAAAGTAAAAGGCTCGGCACATTTCGATATGCCGCTTCCTAGGGCTCAGTCAATTTACCATCAATTACAATCCCTTGTGCCAGGATATTTATTGCCTCGCCTCGCACGAGAAGAGCCGGGAAGATCCAGTAAAACCTTGCTGATTTAAAGAGCTTGATATGTCCTGACTATTTATGGTTTTATTCAATAGCCATGTTTTTCTGACTAAATCGATTTGTCCTCTTCCTCATAAAGCGCAATCAGCTTTTCCTGAGCACAGCCGCCGTTTTGCATGAGGTGCTTGTAAGTCCCGTCACTTTGCATTTCCCAAACATTATTATTATCTTTAAGATAGTTTTTAATGATTTCGTTTTTTATTCTTTTTTTACATCCCTCATCATAAATGGGGAACATGATTTCAATACGATTGTATAAATTTCTTTCCATCAGATCGGCACTGGAGCAAAAATAGTGTTCTTCTTCGTTGATGCGAAAATAAAACACTCTGTGATGTTCGAGGAATCTGCCAATAAAAGACAAGACTCTGATGTTCTCAGACACACCAGGCAATCCTGGTTTTAAACAACATACCCCACGTACAAGAAGATTAATTTTAACGCCTGCCTGTGATGCCTTATATAATGCTTGAATCATCACTTTATCAGTTAATCCATTCACTTTCAGGATGATTTCAGTATCAATGCCTCCCGCAGCAGCAGTACTGGATTGTTCGATGAATTGTAAAAGAGTTTTTTGTAAGGTAAATGGCGAATGGCTCAAGGCTTTTAACTTAACAACCTTTCCAAGACCGGTTAATTGTTGAAAAATGAGCTGGGCGTCAGAAGTAATAGTGTGTTCACTAGTTAATAATCCCAAATCGGTGTATCTCTTGGCTGTTTGTTCATGATAGTTTCCTGTGCTTAGGTGCACATATCGTTTTAATTTACCATGCGTTCTTCGAACTACCAGCGTCATTTTCGCGTGAGTTTTATAGCCTACTACTCCGTAGAGTACCAGGATCCCCGCAGCATGGAGTTTGTTAGCCAATTTTAAGTTGGATTCCTCGTCAAAACGGGCTCTTAGCTCAATGACAGCGGTTACTTCTTTCCCTGAATGGGCGGCGTTAACCAGCGCATCGACCATCACTGATTCAGAGTGGGTTCTGTAAAGCGTTTGATTAATTGCCAGTACATTAGGGTCTGAAGCAGCTTGTCTGACAAAATCAATGACTAAATCAAATGCTTGATAGGGGTGATGTAATAAAATGTCTTGTTCGTCGAGAATATTAAATAAATTACGTTGTGATTTGGAGAACTTGGGATACTGTGGGGTAAAAGCGGGATAATTCAGATCAGGTCTATCGATGCTGTTAATAGCACTCATATATCGTTGTAAATTAACGGGCCCATCACAATAATAGGTGTCTTCATGTCGCAAATGATATTTCTGCAGGAGGAAGTCAACAATTTTTTCAGGGCATTTGTTTTCAATTTCCAATCTCACGACATGGCCATAATGACGGGAAAATATCTCTCTTTGCACCGCTTTAGCCAAATCGTCAATTTCTTCTTCTCTTAAAAATAAATCACTATTTCGCGTCAACCGAAATGAATAACACCCGCTTATTTCCATCCCTGGAAATAAGCTATTAATATGCGTTTTAATAATGGAAGACAAATAAACAAAGTAATGGGCATCCCCACAAAGCTCAGAAGGCAAATGTATCATGCGTGGAATCGAGCGGGGAGCATGTACTACGGCGTAATTGATATTTCTATCAAAAGCATCTTTCCCACTCAATGAAATGATAAAATTTAAACTTTTATTGATAAGCCTTGGAAGAGGATGGGCCAAATCCAGAGCAATAGGGCTTATAACAGGTAGAATTTCATGTTTAAAGTAATGCTTTGCCCATAAATGAATGTCATCAGTCCATTGATCTGTCTCAAGAAAATGGATATTTTCTTTGCGCAATGCCGGAAGTAGTTGTTTGTTAAAAATATTGTAAAGCTGATCGATTAAAGCATGAGCCTTATGGCTTATTTGGCTGAATGCTTCATCAGCCCGTAATCCATCTATGGTTAGCTTGCCTGACGACATGGCAATTTTTTCTTTCAACCCGGCTACCCGAATTTCAAAAAATTCATCAAGATTACTGCTGCAGATACTGAGAAATCTCATTCTTTCCAATAAGGGTACGCGTTCATCATTAGCAAGCATGAGTACTCTCTGATTAAACGCAACAGCAGAAAATTCTCTATTAATATAATAATCTGGGTTATCCAGAGTAGTATCCATGAGGAACTCCAGGTATTTTCATTTCATGTTCATAGGCAATTTAGTCACCATGCAAAGCCCTTACATCTGGAGGGATTTTTTGCCAGGGGTAACCTTTTACCGCTTTGGAATAACCAATTTGATATAACTGATTCATTCTTTGAGTATCAAACAATTCCTCCGAGTTCGAATCAAACTCATTTGGAACATTGGCTAAATTAAAATCAACTCCCTCTATAAGAGCACAAAGATAGATAAAAATAACATCGGCAGCCCCCTGGGATGCCGTGACACTTTCTATCGCTCGCTTGCCAATTACCAATAACTTGGGCTTGATTACTTTGTAATGGAATTGATTCTGGTTATTGCGTATTACATAAATTTTAACGTTTGGTTTTTGTTTTAATTTGAAATGTTTTTTCGCGGTTTTGATATCAGAACCAAGACGACTTAAAAAGACCGCAAACGTTGTTGAGCCATCGACGTGCATTTCTGTGTAGGGTTTTCCGTTGGCCATGACATCAAAATAAACAGGCGGCATGACCACGGGAATGCTGGCAGAAGCAAGTAGAATTTTTCGAAATAACTGAACTCTCTCGGGGTTTTTGCTTGCCGCGATGCGGGTCATATCCCATACCACCAGTTTTCGAGAGTAAAGATTGGATGTCCCTATATAAAGCCGCCGTCCTTGATAATAGCCTTTGGCAATGTCATCAAGCAATTTTTCATCGACATGACGAGCAATCAGGTCTTGTAATGGTTTGGTTCCTTTAAGGGCGCTGCCTCCTGTTAACAGAGTCCATAATACAGGTTTATTACTCAGTACATCCTTCGTGGTAATGGTTGTATACACTTTTTTTAATGTAGCATCATACTTGGGTCCAGCAAAAGCTAAAGGTGCTATTAATGCCCCAGTACTTATACCTGTCACGGTTGTAAATGTTGGCCGAGAACCGGATTTTGTCCACCCATTCAGTAATCCAGCACCAAAAGCACCATAATCGCCACCACCTGAAATAATCAGCAAGCTGAAAGAGCCTTTTTGATGGAACA
The DNA here is from genome assembly GCF_026191275.1 of Legionella sp. PATHC039. Classification (NCBI taxonomy): domain Bacteria; kingdom Pseudomonadati; phylum Pseudomonadota; class Gammaproteobacteria; order Legionellales; family Legionellaceae; genus Legionella; species Legionella sp. PATHC039. The sequence goes on along the minus strand of NZ_JAPHOP010000001.1, from coordinate 2,274,485 downwards.
TGGTATCAGGGTAAGCTTTAGCCAGTTGTTTTACACGTTCAAGAGATTGCTTTTTAATTATTGGGTCATCACTGCGGGTGAATTCAGTGCGTACCTCTTTAAATCCAGGCACTAAGGCCTTATCTGCCAATTGTGCTGGGAGAGGATTATTTTTTGCTGTATTGCAAGCGGTTTCTAAACAAAGCAAAAATACAACAAAAAAAATCCTTTTCATAACTTTCCTTTAAATTAATGTTTTCCTGAATTTTATTCAAAAAATGGATTAAAAGCGATAGTGTTTGTTTTCATATTAACGCACCACAAAAAAACATACGGCTATAAATGCTAAAAAACCATAAAAGGGTGATAGATTCCAAAAGGCCAAGGCAAGAAAAAACAAAATACAGCAAATAGCCATAGGAATAGAGTAATAGACGTCAATAACACCTTGAACTACTGAAAATGTAGCAGCCGCTAACAAAGCCAATGCTCCGTATTGGACTGAGATCATAATTTTGCGTGTTATTGGACCATTATGAGAATTAAGCCACTGATATCCCACAAGAGCCATGATTAATCCTGGTAAATTCAGGCAGGTGATCGCAAGAATTAAACCAGTTACTCCGGCCGCCTTATAGCCTATTAGTGCGGCCAGTTTTATTCCCGTTAATCCTGGGAATAAAAAACTTGAACCTAACATACCTACAAATTCTTCTTTTCCTATCCAGTGCCTGTATGTGACCGCCTCATATTCTAATAATTTTAACATGGAATTGCCGCCGCCTAGGGATATCAGGCCAATTTTCCCAAAACTGTAAATGATTTCAATGAAAGTTTTTATCATATTTTTAAAGTCTTTTTTAAGAAGGTAACGTATTCAAAAGAAGGTTGGGTTCCGAGTAAAAGGACGCTGATGGTTTCTACCAGGTTTAATGATCTCCCCTCAATACAGGCACTGAAATACACTTTATCCTTGACTTCAAGACGAGCAAGCTCAAGCTTGACAGTTGGCGTTGTGGGTAATTTAAAAACAAAGGCTTCTTTTTTAACAAAAACAACGATTCCTTTTTCTTTTATTTTTTTCAATAGTTCTTGTCGATTTAACTGCCCAGCATCGTCATGGCAAGAGAGCGTTTGTGGGTTTTCAAGATGAACTTTAGGCCCAAAACCTAGTGCAGAGCCAGATTGCTTAATAACAGGTTTATACAATAATTCATTACGCCTTTGCTTTATATTATGATCAGAATCAGGTAGTAAATAATAATAGTCTTCTTTATGTTTTTTCTGATAGTTGGCTAGATCAAGCAACGAACTGTCAATAGTATTTAAACGGATGATTTGATCTGTAGGCCAAAAATAGCGCTTTTCCCATTTTAGATTGTCTTGAGCATCATGACCTAAAGTGGTAAGTGGTGTTGTTTGTTCAGAGGAAAATTCAAAGTTCCAAACCAGTCTTTGCATTATTAGTATTTCATTTTCTGTTTTGCTTACGCTAGATGATTTGATTTGTTTTGGCAAGGTTAACTTAAATGTTTCTTATAATTTTTAAAGGATTATTGCTCGCTAAATAAAGCGTAAAAAGTATATACTGGTTATTCTATAAACCTATTAATAAAATAGCAAAGGAAGGTATTTTATGGCTATTGTGTTCTTTTTAATTTATTTGGCTTTTACTCTGGGAGTACTGTCCAGAAGAATTAATCCATTGGTTTGGGAAATTGGAAGCATAATCTACCTCATTCCCGCAACATTTTATTTTGGGTTCCCCTGGATTATCGGTTTATTCATTTGGTTCTTTATTATAGCTGCCGTGCTGGTAGTTCGAGTGGAGCCATTACGCCTTTTCATCGGCGATTATTTGTATAAAACTGCAGGAAAATCGGTACCCAAGCTCTCTAAAACGGAAGAAGAAGCTTTAAACGCGGGGGATACCTGGCTGGAACAAGATATTTTTACAGGAAAACCTGATTGGCAAAGATTATCAGCAGTTTCTACAGAGCTCACAGCAGAAGAACAAGCTTTTTTGGATAATGAAACTCATACTTTGTGCAGTATGTTGGATGAATGGGAAATTAGCCAGGAATATGATTTATCTCCCAAGGTTTGGAATTACATTAAAGAGAAAGGATTTTTAGGATTAGTGATACCAAAGGAATTCGGTGGCAAGGGATTCTCAGCTCGAGCCCATTCCGATATTGTAATGAAAATTGCAACTCGCTCAAGAGTAGCGGCAGTGACGGTAATGGTTCCTAATTCCCTGGGCCCGGGTGAGTTAATAAATTATTATGGAACCGATGAGCAAAAGGCATATTATCTTCCACGTCTTGCCAAAGGTGTTGAGATCCCCTGTTTTGCATTGACAGAGCCAGGGGCTGGAAGTGATGCGACCTCCATCCAGTCAGAAGCCATTGTAGTTAAAAAGAAGATGGATGGAAAATCAGTACTTGGCTTAAATATCACCTTGGATAAACGGTGGATTACTTTAGCTCCTGTTGCGACTTTAATTGGATTGGCCGTGAACTTGAAAGATCCGGATGGGCTTTTGAAGGGTGAAGGCGAGGAAGGCATAACTTGCTTGCTGATTCCAAGAGATACTGAAAATCTTGAAATTGGCAATAGGCATTTACCAGCTGATCAGCCCTTTATGAATGGAACTTTACGTGGCAAAGATATTTTTGTGCCTATTGATACCATCATTGGTGGTCAAAAGAAAGCGGGATCCGGTTGGCAAATGCTGGTTGAGTGCTTATCTATAGGGCGCTCAATATCTCTGCCAGCACTTGGAGCAGGTTCTTCTTCTATTTCTTATTTAACAACAGGTGCTTTTGCTAGAATTCGTCGCCAATTTAATGTAGAAATCGCTCAGTTTGAAGGAGTAGAGGAAAAACTTGCAGAAATAGCGGGTTTGAGTTATTTGATCAACTCTACCCGGTTGTTAACGGTTGCTGCAGTGAATGAGCATAAGAAACCCTCTGTAGCTTCGGCGATTACCAAATATTTTAATACGGAATTGGCACGAATCACTGTGAATGCTTCTATGGATGTTCATGCTGGACGAGCCATTGTTGTTGGGCCACGCAATTACTTAAATAGTTTATATCAAAGTGTTCCTATTTCTATTACGGTAGAAGGGGCTAATATTATGTCTCGCAATTTATTGATTTTTGGGCAGGGATCTATGGCCTGTCATCCGTTTATTCGTGATGAATTCTACGCCATCTCCAGTGAGAATAAAGAAGCATTTAGAGAGATAATTTGGAAGCATATCCATTATTTTATGCAGAATTTTGCTAAAACAGTCTGTTCAGCATGGACAAGTGGTTTGTTTATTGCGGTTCCCGAAAATTCAATGAAAAGAGAGTATAAGAAACTGGCACGTTTGAGTTATGCCTATTCCTGGCTTGCTGATCTGTCTTTAATTTATTTGGGAGGTGATTTAAAGCGCAAGGAGCGATTATCTGCAAGATTGGCCGATGGCATGTCTTATCTCTATATGGCAATGGCGGCTTTACGAAATGTGCAATTAAATCAAGACCATCCTGATGAGCAATTGCATGCCAGATGGGCGGTAAGCTATAGTTTTTACCACGCGCAAAAATCCATGATTGCACTTTGTCACAATTTCCCTTCCAAATTTTTAGGTTTTATTGCCCGAGTAGTTGCGTTTCCATTTGGGCAAACCATGCGTTATCCTTCAGACAAACTAGATCATCAGTTGGCTCGTTTGATGACGGGCAACAATCATTATCGTGACCGTTTGAAAAAATCGGTCTTTCTCAGTGGTGATTCGAAGCAGCCTGTGGATCGTATGGAACATGCTTTACAGCTTATTATTGAAGCGGATGGATTAAGCAAAAAAGTGAGTGATTTGAAGCGCTATAAGTGGAGTAAGTTGAAAGGGAAGTTAAAAGAAAAAGTAGAATCTGGCCAGTTGTCACAACAGGAAATGGAAGAGTTGCTTGCTGTTGAAGACGCACGTTGGGATGCCATTTTAGTGGATGAATTTACCTTCGACTCCATGAAGAAGAAGGCATTGCATTCCGTGATAGAAAAAATGAAATCTCCCTTGGAGTGATTTTTACAGACTTTTAACATCGATTTGCCAACCAGCTATCAATCCAAATGAGGCTGGTTTGCTATAATTAAACTATATTTCCTGGACCAAATATACATTGTTGAGAGTAAGTTATGCCAAAATACACACTGCCCACAAGAGATGCCTTATTAAAAGCGATGCAAGTAGGTGAAACATCCATTGAAGCTGCTGAATATATGGCAACAAGGTTTGAGCAGATTTTAACAAAAGCGAAGTTATTACCAGAATGTAATGATATGCTGGAAAAAATAAAAGAATATGCTCAATTCGTTAAATTCAAATTATTATCCTCTGCTCAAGTTTGGTCTGGCCAAGAAAGGCCAACTTCAGATTACCAAAACACGCAGGAAAACAAAGCCGAATTTTTGGCAAGCCATTTGGAAGGGTTGCCAAGTGGATTAAAACTCGAAGTTGCTATTGGGGACGATGCCAAAATATTGCGAGGATTTTCTTCCAATGGAAAAATGGTAGAAGGAGATCAGCTCAAAACGATGGATGGATTATTAGAAGGATGGCTTGCCAAGAATGGTCTTGCTATTTCAGGAGGTGCGGTTGTTAAAATAGACAACACGGGCAACCAAACCAAAGTAGATCCAGAGGAAATCAGACAATTAATCAACGATAGCGAAAAGGGAGTCGCCAAATATTTTGCAGATAAAGGAGTGAGCATGGATGTGGCACAACGAACCTACCAAGAACCCAAAGCATTGGAAACCAAGCGAGAAGAAATCAGACAAGAAATTGAATCCGGTGCTGAAGCCCCAACCACTCAATCCATCAGATAGGAATATACTGGTTCACCTAAAAACCAATCTTGGTTTTTAGGTGAACTGATTTGCTGCCTGCAGTCTATCGAAAGAGCCTATGTCATACCAAATTCCTGAGTGAACACTTCCAGTGGCACTATTTTGTTCCACATATTTTCTGAGTAAAGGGGTAACAGAATACCTTCCTTGTCTGCAGTTGGCAAAAACCTTTGGGTTATAGTAGGCAATACCTGAAAAAGTGTAAGCCTGATTTGTATTGGTTAAGTGGGATCCATTGATTAAACCAAAATCGCCATGATGAAGCAAAGAAGGATTTTTGGGAATTAAAAGCAGATGAAATGTATCAATATTTTTGAGTTGGAGCTTGGCAAAATCAAAATCAGTATAAATGTCGGCATTTACTGTTAAAAATGGCTCCTCGCCCAGCAAAGGCAAGGCGTTCACAATCCCTCCCCCTGTTTCAAGGCCTCCAGGCGGTTCTGGAGAATAGATAACATTCAAGCCCCATTGTTTTCCATTTCCTATATATTGGCGAATTTGTCCGCCCAGGTAGGCATGATTGATTATTAATCGTTCAAAGCCGGCATTGGCCAGGTTAATGACATGGTGTTCAATTAACGGTTTGTTTCTTACCATACAAAGTGCTTTAGGAATTTTATCGGTTAAAGGGCGTAATCGTTCTCCACGTCCTGCTGCAAGAATCATAGCGGTTTTCATGGTAAATAAACCCGTTTTTGCAGAAAATTAAAAAATGGGTGTAATTCTTCATATGTTTCTGCGCATTCTAATGCATATTTTAACGTGAGAGGCAAATCCCTAAGATATCCTGCTTTATTATCACGCAAATATAAACGGCAAAAAACACCTAACACTTTTAAATGCCTTTGTAACCCACATAGATCAAAGGCCCGAATAAAATCGGTTAGAGAATAAATATTGGCGTGGGGGCATTTTTCATGAAAATAGGTTATCCATTCTAAAACCTTTTCTCTCGGCCATGAAATATAACAATCTTTGAGTAAAGAAACTAAATCATAGGTAACAGGACCTAGCATAGCATCCTGAAAATCAATAGTTGCTAAACAGCTATCCTTATTTTTGACTAGCATCAGATTTCTTGAATGATAGTCCCTGTGAATGAAAACTCTTGGTTGAGTCGCTACTTCACTTGCGATCCACTCGATGGTATGCTGAATTAGTTGTAATTCGTCTTGTCTTAAATCAAGAGATAGATAGGCTTTCAAAAACCATTCCAAACATAAATTCATTTCTTTGAGCATGAAACCCTTATCAAATAAGGGAAATTCAGGATCGTCAGTGGGACATTTTTGAATTTGTAATAGCAAATTCATTGCCTGGCTATAATAATTATCTACTGTTTCATGATTCAGCTTATTTAATAGTAATTGATCCCCTAAATCACTTAGTAATAGGAAACCTTCTCTTTTATTTATTGCCAGAATATCGGGGACTGGTATTTTAACTTTATCAAGAACGTTAGCGATATGGAGGAAAGGTTCAATATTTTCCTTTTCAGGTGGAGCGTCCATAACTACTTGAGATAATCCATTGTATTGAATGCGAAAATACCTTCTAAAACTTGCATCTCCTGCTAAAGGAAGGAGGACAAAGTCTTTTTGTTGAATCGTTTGAGCTAACCACTCTTTCAGTGCGTTTTCTCTTTCATGCATGGTATACTTCCCGTTTTTATTTACAGAGTGCGGTTGATATACTCCCTTCTTAATAAAGAGTAATTTCATTCTCGCACAAATAATAAGGTATTTTGTTAGCTGTGAACATGAGGTTTTATAAAAAGCTAATTATATCCGGTTTTATTTCATTTATCGCCTTATTGCGAGGTTTACTCTATTGCCATTTAAAAAGGCCATTTAAAAAATGGCTTGAATCTTTATTTTCAGTGAAATGGGTCTTAATGGCCATAGGGATAACTGCTTGTGTTTTATCTTTGATAAATTATCAAGGGTTAGCCTACTCCGCTGCCTTGATAAATGAACCTATTCAAGCTTGCGTGATTGCGCGAGAAGTTGATTTAACAGACGATATAAGAACCAAATTTGCCCAATGTTTGGGTTGGCAAGCTGATCAAAGTTCCCCTTTGTGTCTCGGTTTTTACAAACCCATTACGGTGACGCCGTTATCTAGTCCTGATGAAGTACGTATTTTGGCAGATACGGCTTCCTTCTATCGTACTCAAAGATCCACTTTATCTGGGCATGTAGAAATGCAGCAGGGCCAAAGAGTAGTTAACGCTCAAACAGCCTATGTGTACAGGGATCCTAAAACGAATGAAGTAACAAAAATTGAATTTTTGAATCATGTACGTTATTTAGAACCTGATAGAATGATGATCGCTAGAAAAGCAGTTGTGTATCCTCAAGATAAATCGGGTGAAGTGGAAGATGTTCTTTATCGATTTAATACCAATAGAAGCAATGCATTGCTGCCTGCCTGGGGTAGGGCAAGTTTAATCAAGCGTTTTGCAAATCAGGACTACTTCTTGAAAGAGGCAACTTACACGACTTGCGCGCCTCAAGATAAGGCTTGGGCTATCGAGGCCGAATCCATCAGCATAGACAACGAAAAAGGAAAGGGCATTGCTCGCAATGCCAAATTACGTATCCACGAATGGCCGGTGCTTTATACCCCCTATTTAAGTTTCCCTACCAATAGAGATAGAAAATCGGGGTTTCTGATGCCCATAGTGGGTTATTCCAATGTAGGGGGAGCTGATTTGGGCATCCCTTATTATTGGAATATGGCGCCAAATTATGACATGACTCTCGTTCCTCACCTTTATACAAAACGCGGCTTGATGCTGGGAGGGCAATTTAGATATTTGACTTCAAAGAGCAATGGAACATTTAATGGAAATTTTTTACCAAAAGATAAAGCCTTTGGCCGATTTTTACAGGACAATGAGGCAGAATTCCCTCAGGTTCGAGGACTTTCCACGAATCGTTGGGAAGTAAATTTTGTCGATTCAACCCAATTTCTCTCTGATCTTCAATTAAATGTTAATTTTCAACAGGTTTCTGATGATTATTACTTGCAAGATTTCAGTACAAATTTGGCATCAGTAACTCAAAGACAATTATTGCGCCAGGCTGATTTAACCTACACTACCGAAAACTGGACTTTCAGAGGTATGGGACAAAGTTATCAAACGTTACATCCAATTAACGAAATCCCGGTTTCACCTGTTTATGAACGGTTACCGCAACTCATGGCACGAGGTTATTATGATGATTTACCTTTTAATGCCAATTTCAACATCCTTGGTCAATACGACCAGTTTCACTGGCCTAATGACTCCTGGAATATAGCTCTTAATAATATGCCTCAGGGGCCCCGGTTTCATTTGAATCCCATTTTATCAGTGCCAATGATGAAGCCTTGGGGATATGTTACTCCCTCAGTACAATTTGTGGAAAATTATTACGATATTTCAAGAAATTATACTTGGGGCACATCTCGAGCTAATTATAACCTGACAATACCTCGCTATAGTCTTGATGGCGGATTGTATTTCGAACGAGATTTGCATCTTAATGGTACGTATTACATACAAACTTTAGAGCCTAGGTTATTCTATTTAAGAGTACCATATTATAACCAAACACTTATTCCAGTTTACGATTCAGGATTTATGATTTTTAATGTCGATCAATTGTTTAGAGCCAATCGCTTTTCAGGGTTTGATAGAATTGGAGATGCAAATCAGCTAAGTTATGCCCTTACCACAAGGTGGTTAGAAGATGAATCAGGTGCTGAGAAAGCGAATTTTTCTATTGGCCAAATCAAATATTTCAGTGAGAGAAGAGTACAACTTTGTCAAAGCCCTACCGGGTTTTGTACCGATAATCCAGATACCTTTGGAAACTTATCTTCTACTTTTGGAACATCGCCTGTTGCGTCAAGGGCGGTATATAAATTTAATCCAGCTTGGGGAATAACAGGGGATTACATTTGGGATCCGGCAACAAGGGCTACAAATAATGCGGATTTGAATTTGCACTATCAGCCAGCTCGTAATGCTATCATCAATGGCGGGTATAGTTATTTAGTTAATGGTGACGTCACTCAAGTAAGAAATAATGACACTGAAAATAATGCCTTACATCAAGCCATTTTATCCGCTGCCTGGCCGCTTAGTGAAAAATGGAGTGGTATTGGAGCCTATAGTTATAATATCAGTAAAAATTACAGTATGATGTCATTTCTTGGCGTTCAATATGATAGTTGTTGCTGGGCCATGCGTATTTTGGGAGGGCGAACTTTTAGAAGTTTAAATGAAGAATTTGAGCCTCGGTACAATAACAACATTTATTTGCAAATATTACTAAAAGGCTTAGGATCAGTAGCTAGCAGTGATCCAAGCGGTATATTGAATACCTATATCCCAGGATACTATGACCCTTTCCGACGCCGTTAAAATCCAAAGATAAATGGCGCAATAAAAGCGAGTCAGGTTTAGGTGTTTAGGTTAGTACAGGTTGAAAATATTTTAATCTGTTTTTTGTGAATTATGGTGTAAATTAAGCAAACTTGCTTGTATTTTGACAAAGAATAACATAAATTGCCCGAAAAATGTAAATGAGGATTATGGCATGTTTAAAAGAATAGCATTGGTATGCGCTTTGTTTTCAGGAGTATGTTTCGCTGAAGGAAAGCAGCTGTTAGATAAAGTGGTTGCTATAGTAAATGATAATGTCATTACTTCCAGCGAATTGAACGCTCAAGTCGAGTTATCTAAGAAGCAGATTATCGCTCAAAATATGCAAATGCCAGATGAGTCTGTATTACGTAAGCAAGTATTGCAACATTTAATAGACGTAGATCTGGAAATGCAAATGGCAAAACAAAATGGTATTACTATTGAAAATGCTGAAATTGATGAAGCGATAGAAAAAATAGCTGCTTCAAATCATCTAAATTTATCGCAAATGCGCGATGAAATTACAAAGCAAGGAATTAGCTGGCAAGAATACAGACAAAATATCCGTAAAGAAATGCTGATTTCCAGGGTTCAGCAAAAAGCAGTAGGTAAAGATATTATTGTTACTAATGAGCAGGTGGAACAATACCTAAAAACTTCAGGCCGCATAGAAAATTCTAACTTGACTTATCATTTAAAAAATATTGTTATCCCTTTAAGCGAAGAACCAACGACTAAACAGCTTCAAAGAGCTAAAATCGAGGCAGAAAACTTGTTAAATAAAATTAAAAAAGGTGAAGACTTTAGCCGTTTGGCAATAGAAGAATCGAGTGGGGAGTTTGCATTGGAAGGTGGTGATTTGGGTGAGCGTCATTTGGCTGAGCTGCCTGAGGTATTTGCCAAGGAAGTAGTACATATGAAAGTAGGTCAGGTGGCCGGTCCGATAAGAGCAGGAAATGGATTTCATTTGATCAAATTAGTAGCTGTTGGCGGCGAGAATCAGCGTCATGTGATCACTCAAACCCATGTCAGACATATACTGCTTAAACCTGATGCCAGCATGGTGCCAACTGAAGCAATTAAGCAAGTTAATAACATTTACCGGCAAATACAGTCAGGCAAAGATTTTACTCTTATGGCTAAACAATATTCACTCGATGCTGCCAGCGCAGTGAAAGGCGGTGATTTAGGATGGGTTAATCCTGGTGAATTAGTTCCAGAGTTTGAAAAAACTATGAACAGTTTGCCATTACATAAAGTCAGTAAACCGGTAAAAACCCAATACGGGTGGCATCTCATTGAAGTGATTGCACGCAGACAGAAGGATGATTCAGAAGCTTTTAAGAAGCAACAGGTCAGGCAATTTCTACAACAGCGTAAGTTTGTAGAGGCAGTACAAAACTGGCAACAACATTTGCGCTCTCAAGCTTATATTAATATAGTTGATAAGGATTTAGCATGAACCCACTGCTTATTAGTAGTGGAGAGCCTGCTGGAATTGGCCCGGACTTATGCCTGGCTTTGGCAGAAACCGATTTTCCCGTAGTGATATTGGGTGATCTGTCTTTATTAGAGGCAAGAGCCAGTGAGTTAAATCTCAGTATTAAATTTTTAGAGTACGTCCCTCGCCAAAGCTTCGAAAAAAAAGCAGGATATTTAACTGTATGGCCTGTTTCATGCGCTGCACCGGTCATCAGTGGTGAGTTAAATCCGCAAAATGCGTCTTATGTTATGGAGCTTTTAACTTTAGGGGCTTCGCTATGCTCCAAAGGTGAGTTTTCCGCATTAGTGACAGCGCCTGTTCATAAGGCAAACATTAATGCAGCCGGTATTACGTTTACTGGCCACACGGAGTTTTTTGCTGATTTCTTTGAGGTGGAAACAGTGGTGATGATGTTGGCCTGTTCTCAAATGAAAGTGGCATTAGTCACAACGCATCTTCCTCTGCGTATGGTGCCTGATGCCATTAGCTCTTTGCATATCATAAAGGTAATTCAACAATTACATCATTCATTAAAACATGATTTTGGAATTCAAAATCCAAAAATCAACGTGGCTGGTCTGAATCCGCATGCTGGAGAATCAGGATATTTAGGTCGAGAAGAAATTGAAATTATTATTCCAGCCTTAAATACTCTAAAAAAACAAGGGATCGATGTGCTAGGGCCGTTACCAGCAGATACGATGTTTATAACAAACAATATTAATCACTGCGATGCTTATGTGGCAATGTACCATGATCAAGGACTGCCAGTCTTAAAGTATGCTGGATTTAATGAAGCAGTAAATATAACTCTAGGATTACCGATAATTCGTACTTCTGTAGATCATGGAACAGCATTAGAATTAGCTGGTAAGAACAAAGCTAACCCTGGGAGTATGCTTGCGGCGGTTAAGATGGCGAAAGATATGGCTTTAACAAGGATAAAATGAAATGTCTCTGATTAGCCTGATAGCAGCCATAGATGAAACAGGAGGATTGGGTATTAACAACCAATTACTCTGCTATTTGCCAGCCGACTTGCAGCACTTTAAATCGATTACCATGGGTAAGCCTATTATCATGGGCAGAAAAACTTATGAATCGATAGGCAAACCTCTTCCAGGCAGGCTAAATATTGTGATTAGTCAATCGATTCAGTCAATACCGGGTGTTGTTGTTGTCGATTCTTTGGGCCAGGCCATAA
>NZ_JAPHOP010000001.1:2015000-2260000 GCF_026191275.1 Legionella sp. PATHC039 | reverse complement strand
GGGTTGCACCAGAAGTAGATAGTCTAACCTTTGGGGGGACGTTTACCACGGTGTGGTTCATGACTGGGGTGAAGTCGTAACAAGGTAGCCGTAGGGGAACCTGCGGCTGGATCACCTCCTTACATAGAAAGGCACAGAAGGAATCAAAGTGCCCACACAGTTTGTTTTCATTATTTAAGAACGCGGTCCAAGATTGGGGTCGTAGCTCAGCTGGGAGAGCACCTGCCTTGCACGCAGGGGGTCAGGAGTTCGATCCTCCTCGGCTCCACCAATAGATTGAGGGGATTGACCAGAACAAAGTGTTTTTTTTTATGGAGAGCATTTTATTCTGGTATAGCCGGAGTTCATTAACAAGATGGTAAAGAAGAAGAGGTAACACAAGCGATTGGTATATGCATCATGTGATTTTGAGGTGATTGAGATTATATGGTCAAGAAGAGAAGCGCAAACGGTGGATGCCTTGGCAGTAAGAGGCGAAGAAGGACGTGGAATCCTGCGAAAAGCTATGGGGAGCTGGAAACGAGCGTTGAGCCATAGATGTCCGAATGGGGGAACCCGGCTGCAGCGATGCGGTCATTTGCATTTGAATACATAGGGTGCAAAGGCGAACTCGGGGAACTGAAACATCTAAGTACCCGAAGGAAAAGAAATCAAGAGAGATTCTCCAAGTAGCGGCGAGCGAACGGGGAGGAGCCTGGCGTGATTTATTATTGAACTGAGTAGAACAATTTGGGAAAGTTGGCCGTAGAGGGTGAAAGCCCCGTATACGAAGGTTTGATGAGGAACTAGGCACGCGAGCAAGTAGGCCGGGACACGTGAAATCCTGGTTGAAGATGGGTGGACCATCATCCAAGGCTAAATACTACTTACTGACCGATAGTGAACCAGTACCGTGAGGGAAAGGTGAAAAGAACCCCGGAGAGGGGAGTGAAATAGAATCTGAAACCGTTTGCGTACAAGCAGTGGGAGCATGGTTTAGGCTGTGTGACTGCGTACCTTTTGTATAATGGGTCAGCGAGTTACTTTCAGTGGCGAGGTTAACTGAATAAGGGAGCCGTAGAGAAATCGAGTCTGAATAGGGCGATAGTCGCTGGGAGTAGACCCGAAACCGGGCGATCTAGCCATGTGCAGGATGAAGGTTGGGTAACACCAACTGGAGGTCCGAACCGGGTAATGTTGAAAAATTATCGGATGACGTGTGGCTAGGAGTGAAAGGCTAATCAAGCCCGGAGATAGCTGGTTCTCCCCGAAAGCTATTTAGGTAGCGCCTCGTGAATGATTACTGGGGGTAGAGCACTGTTTCGGCTAGGGGGCTGTCATGGCTTACCAAACCGATGCAAACTCCGAATACCGGCTAATTGGATCACGGGAGACACACGGCGGGTGCTAACGTCCGTCGTGGAGAGGGAAACAACCCAGACCGCCAGCTAAGGTCCCCAAGTACTAGTTAAGTGGGAAACGATGTGGGAAGGCATAGACAGCCAGGAGGTTGGCTTAGAAGCAGCCACCCTTTAAAGAAAGCGTAATAGCTCACTGGTCGAGTCGGCCTGCGCGGAAGATGTAACGGGGCTAAAACTAGTCACCGAAGCTGCGGATGTGCGCGAAGGCGCACGTGGTAGGGGAGCGTTCTGTAGGCTGATGAAGGTGCATTGAGAAGTGTGCTGGAGGTATCAGAAGTGCGAATGCTGACATGAGTAACGATAATGTGGGTGAAAAGCCCACACGCCGGAAGTCCCAGGTTTCCTGCACGACGTTAATCGGAGCAGGGTGAGTCGGCCCCTAAGGCGAGGCTGAAGAGCGTAGTCGATGGGAACCAGGTTAATATTCCTGGACTTTTTATAAGTGGTGAAGTGGGGACGAAGAAGGCTAGGTGAGCCAGGCGTTGGTTGTCCTGGTACTTGCATGTAGGGGGGAAGACTTGGCAAATCCGGTTTTCCGATACTCTGAGGTGCGAAGTGGTTCTGACCTTTTGGTACAGAGAAGTCATTGATGCCCGGCTTCCAGGAAAAGCTGCTAGCCATAACTTATAGAGAACCGTACCGCAAACCGACACAGGTGGACAGGTAGAGAATACTAAGGCGCTTGAGAGAACTCGGGTGAAGGAACTAGGCAAAATGGTACCGTAACTTCGGGAGAAGGTACGCCCTTTCTGGTGATGGGATTTACTTTCAGAGCTGGAGAGGGCCGCAGAGACCAGGTGGCTGCGACTGTTTATTAAAAACACAGCACTCTGCAAATTCGTAAGAAGACGTATAGGGTGTGACGCCTGCCCGGTGCCGGAAGGTTAATTGATGGGGTTATCTTCGGAGAAGCTCTTGATCGAAGCCCCGGTAAACGGCGGCCGTAACTATAACGGTCCTAAGGTAGCGAAATTCCTTGTCGGGTAAGTTCCGACCTGCACGAATGGCGTAACGATGGCCACACTGTCTCCACCCGAGACTCAGTGAAATTGAAATCGCTGTGAAGATGCAGTGTACCCGCGGCTAGACGGAAAGACCCCGTGAACCTTTACTATAGTTTTGCACTGGACTTTGATGATGACTGTGTAGGATAGGTGGGAGGCTGTGAAGTGAGGACGCTAGTTCTCATGGAGCCGCCCTTGAAATACCACCCTGTTGTTATTGAGGTTCTAACTTGGTCCAGTAATCCTGGATGAGGACAGTGTATGATGGGTAGTTTGACTGGGGCGGTCTCCTCCCAAAGAGTAACGGAGGAGCACAAAGGTACCCTCGGTACGGTCGGACATCGTACCAAGAGTGTAAAGGCAAAAGGGTGCTTGACTGCGAGAGTGACGGCTCGAGCAGGAACGAAAGTTGGTCTTAGTGATCCGGTGGTTCTGAATGGAAGGGCCATCGCTCAACGGATAAAAGGTACTCCGGGGATAACAGGCTGATACCGCCCAAGAGTTCATATCGACGGCGGTGTTTGGCACCTCGATGTCGGCTCATCACATCCTGGGGCTGAAGCAGGTCCCAAGGGTATGGCTGTTCGCCATTTAAAGTGGTACGCGAGCTGGGTTTAGAACGTCGTGAGACAGTTCGGTCCCTATCTGCCGTGGGCGTAGGAAAATTGAGAGGAGCTGCTCCTAGTACGAGAGGACCGGAGTGGACGAACCTCTGGTGCACCGGTTGTCACGCCAGTGGCATGGCCGGGTAGCTAAGTTCGGACGGGATAACCGCTGAAAGCATCTAAGCGGGAAGCCTCCCTCAAGATGAGTTTTCCCATGAAGCCCGTTGAAGACTACGACGTTGATAGGCAAGGTGTGGAAGCGCAGTAATGCGTGAAGCTAACTTGTACTAATTGGCTGATTGTCTTGACCATATAATCTGAGTGACTTCAGAATGTGATATTGATTTGTATACGTGCAACGTATCGTGTAAACTCTGACTCTTTACCAAACCTGTGGCTTAATAAAGCAATCAAAGCCTCAGGTAAACCAGTTTTCCTGGCGACTATAGCGATTTGGAACCACCTGATACCATCTCGAACTCAGAAGTGAAACATTTCCGCGCCAATGATAGTGTGAGGTCTCCTCATGCGAAAGTAGGTCATCGCCAGGGTTTTATTTTATAGTGTGGCATGTAAAGCCTACTAAATTAAAATAGGTTACTTGTATGCGCATAATATAAATTAAATAAGCGCTAACCTATCATATGTAAAGAATATGCTGGCGTAGCTCAGTTGGTAGAGCAACTGACTTGTAATCAGTAGGTCCCGGGTTCGATTCCTGGTGCCAGCACCATCTAAATAGGGATAAACGTTGACTAAAAATGTTGACATTCCATTCATCTTAAAAGACAATAGCGTTCTTTTTGGAGGGGTTCCCGAGCGGTCAAAGGGATCAGACTGTAAATCTGACGGCTCAGCCTTCGAAGGTTCGAATCCTTCCCCCTCCACCAGTTAAGAGAGAAGTTAAAAAGCGGGTGTAGTTCAATGGTAGAACTTCAGCCTTCCAAGCTGATAGCGTGGGTTCGATTCCCATCACCCGCTCCAAAGTAGTGAATAGTATTTGCTTGTTGGTGTGAGTTAGCAAGCTGATATGAAAGCCCACATAGCTCAGGCGGTAGAGCACTTCCTTGGTAAGGAAGAGGTCGTTGGTTCGAGTCCAGTTGTGGGCACCATGTAATATAAATTAGCAAACGGGGAGACTTTCCGATGGCGAAGGAAAAATTTGAACGTAAGAAGCCGCACGTAAACGTGGGCACGATTGGTCACGTAGACCATGGTAAGACGACATTGACAGCAGCTATTACAACGATTATGGCGAAGAAATACGGTGGTACAGCGAAAGCGTACGATCAAATTGATGCTGCGCCAGAAGAAAGAGAGCGTGGGATTACTATTTCTACAGCACATGTTGAATACGAATCAGCGAGCAGACATTATGCGCACGTAGACTGCCCGGGGCATGCTGACTATGTTAAGAACATGATTACTGGTGCTGCGCAAATGGACGGAGCGATACTGGTTGTATCAGCAGCTGATGGTCCTATGCCACAAACGAGGGAACACATTCTATTGTCTCGCCAGGTAGGTGTTCCATATATTGTTGTGTTCATGAACAAAGCGGATATGGTTGATGACCCTGAGTTATTAGAGTTAGTGGAAATGGAAGTGCGAGATTTATTAAGCAGTTACGATTTCCCAGGGGATGACATACCCATTGTTGTTGGTTCAGCTTTGAAAGCATTGGAAGGTGAAGACAGTGATATAGGCGTTAAGGCTATTGAGAAATTGGTTGAAACAATGGATTCATACATTCCTGAGCCAGTTAGAAACATAGACAAGCCATTTTTGTTACCGATTGAAGACGTATTTTCAATTTCTGGACGCGGAACAGTGGTAACTGGTCGTGTTGAGAGTGGAATTGTTAAAGTTGGTGAGGAAGTTGAAATTGTAGGAATAAGAGACACCCAAAAGACGACTTGTACGGGTGTTGAGATGTTCCGTAAATTACTTGATGAAGGTCGAGCTGGTGATAACGTTGGTGTGTTATTACGAGGTACGAAGCGAGATGAAGTGGAGCGTGGACAGGTATTGGCGAAGCCAGGTACCATCAAGCCACACACCAAGTTTGAAGCAGAAGTGTATGTATTATCCAAGGAAGAAGGCGGACGTCACACACCATTCTTTAATGGATACCGTCCACAATTCTATTTCAGAACCACTGACGTGACAGGTACTTGTGACTTGCCATCAGGAGTTGAAATGGTAATGCCTGGAGATAATGTGCAATTAGTTGTTAGCTTGCATGCTCCGATTGCGATGGATGAAGGTTTAAGATTCGCAATTAGAGAGGGTGGCCGAACTGTTGGCGCCGGTGTAGTCGCTAAAATAATCGAGTAAAATAGGAAAAAGTACAAAAGTGGCATGAGCCTTATATACATGGCTCATGTCAATAAAATTTAGGCCAGTAGCTCAATTGGCAGAGTGGCGGTCTCCAAAACCGCAGGTTGGGGGTTCGATTCCCTCCTGGCCTGCCAACTACAAGTAAATATGAAAAGTTCAAACGAAAATCAAGGTAAGATGAAAGATATAATGTCCTGGCTAGCTATCATATTAGCTACAGCAGGAGCTTTTGTATGTACTTACTATTATACGTTCACAGGACCAATTCAATCGATAATATGGCTTGCGTGGCTTATTTTGATCCTTTTCTTGGGTTACTTAACAACAACAGGTAAGAGAGTCTTTGCGTTTGCGCAAGAAGCAAAAGTTGAATTATTAAAAGTGGTTTGGCCTACACGGCAAGAAACAATACAAACAACTACTATAGTAATGGTGATGGTTGGATTGACAGGATTTATACTCTGGGGAGTAGATTCAATCATGATGTGGGCAATTGCTAAGTTAACACATTTAGGGTGAATATGGTCGAGGAAAACAAAGCAAAACAGTGGTACGTTGTACATGCCTATTCAGGATATGAAAATTTTGTCATGCGCGAAATAACATCTCGTGCAAAACACCACAATTTACAAGATAAAATAGGCGAGGTAGTTGTACCTTCAGAAGAAGTTGTTGAAATGCGCTCAGGCCAAAAGCGTAAAAGTACCCGCAAGTTTTTCCCAGGATATGTCCTCGTACATATGGTAATGGATGATCAAACATGGCACATGGTAAGAGGAATACCCAGAGTTCTGGGCTTTATTGGCGGAACCAGCCAAACCCCGACTCCGATTTCTGATAAAGAAGCTCAAGCCATTATGCAACGAGTTGAAGATGGCGTAACTAAGCCAAGGCCAAAAATACTGTTTGAGCCTGGAGAAGTAATCAGAGTGAAAGAAGGTCCATTTGTTGACTTTAATGGAGTTGTTGAAGAGGTCAATTATGAGAAAAACAGGCTAAGAGTAGCGGTTCTTATTTTTGGACGTTCAACTCCAGTAGAACTTGAGTTCAGTCAAGTAGAAAAAACATAAATAATTTAGATAAGAATTTAAATTTATTGTACTGTTTAAAATTTAAATTTAAAAGTTTTACAAAACCGGGGAGCTAAGACTTAATTGAAAATGCTAATTCAATAAAAGCTAGCGCATGACCCATAAGGAGTAATAATGGCAAAAAAAGTAGAAGCATATATTAAATTACAGATCCCTGCAGGAAAAGCAAATCCTAGCCCTCCAGTTGGGCCTGCTTTAGGTCAACGTGGTGTAAATATTATGGAATTCTGTAAAGCATTCAATGCAGCGACACAGCAAATGGAACAAGGTCTTCCTATTCCAGTTGTTATCACTGTATATAGTGATCGTAGTTTTACCTTTATAACCAAGACCCCTCCAGCTTCAGTTCTGCTGAAAAAGGCTGCTGGCATTCAAAGCGGAAGTGGCACACCAAATACTAAAAAAGTAGCCAAACTGAATGTTAGTCAACTTGAAGAAATTGCCAAGGTCAAGAAACCTGATCTGACAGCGGCTGATCTAGCCGCGGCTGTAAGAAGTATTGCAGGTACAGCACGTAGCATGGGTATTGAAGTTGAAGGTTTGGAATAAGGGGTTACCATGTCAAAATTAACTAAGAAACAAAAGAAAATAGCGGAAGTTATTAAGCCAAATCAACTCTATACAGTTGCTGATGCTGTAGCTATTCTAAAGCAATTTGCATCAAAAAAATTTCGTGAGAGCCTTGATATCAGTATTAATTTAGGAGTTGATCCTCGTAAGTCGGATCAAGTAGTACGATCTTCCACCAATCTGCCAAAAGGTACAGGAAAAACAGTACGAGTTGCCGTTTTTGCCCAAGGTGATAATGCTGCTAAAGCAACTGCTGCAGGTGCCGATATAGTAGGATTTGAAGATCTGGCTGATAAAATCAAAGCAGGCGAAATGAATTTTGATGTTGTTATTGCAACTCCAGATGCTATGAGAATCGTAGGTCAGCTCGGACAGATTTTGGGACCGAGGGGACTCATGCCTAATCCTAAGGTTGGAACAGTAACAACTAACGTCGAAGCAGCGGTTAATGATGCTAAATCTGGACAAGTAAGATACAGAACTGATAAAAATGGAATTATTCATTGTACTGTTGGAAAGGCAGATTTTGCTCCTGAAGATGTTCTTGAAAACGTAGTTGCTCTAATCAATGATCTGAAGAAGGCAAAGCCAGCATCCTCTAAAGGGCAATATCTGAAAAAAATATCTTTATCTACAACAATGGGGCCTGGGTTGCCTATTGATATTTCATCAATACCTGTGTAACATACCATCCCATTTTTAAGAATTCACGGCATAGATTAGGTTCCATGCCGTCGAAGACCGCAGGTGCCTAGGCTTAATTTCCTGCGCAGACGGTGAACCGGCTCCTTAATAAAGAGACGGCCACCATAACTGTCAAGTCCATGAGATTTGTACATATTAGGAGGTCAGTAACGTGACATTAAATTTAGCTGCAAAAAAAGCCGTTGTTGAAGAAGTGACTGCAGTCGCGTCAAAGGCTATTTCAGCAGTGGTTGCTGATTATCGTGGGTTAACTGTAAATCAAATGACGCAATTGCGTAGTGAAGCACGGAAATCCGGTGTTTATCTTCGTGTGGTGCGAAATACACTAACAAGAAGAGCGTTTAAAAACACTGAATTTGAATGCTTGAATGACCTACTTGTAGGTCCAGTATTCATTGCATTGTCGCTGGAAGCACCAAGTGATGCTGCAAGACTACTGAAAGATTACGCAAAAACATTTGAAAAACTTGAGATTAGAGCATTATCAGTTGGCGGGAAGGTATACAATGCAAATCAAATAGATGCTGTTGCGAGCTTGCCGACACGTGATGAAGCAATATCCAAGTTAATGTATGTGATGAAAGCGCCAATTGAGAAATTTGTTCGTACACTTGCAGAGCCACATGCCAAGTTGGCTAGAACTCTTGCTGCTGTAAAGGACAAAAAAGCAGGCAATCCCGCTTAATCATTATTTAATTTTAATTAGGAGCTAGTAATGGCTGTATCAAAAAACGAAATTTTAGAAACAATTTCTAACATGACAGTAATGGAAGTTGTTGAATTAATCGAGGCAATGGAAGAAAAATTTAATGTTTCTGCTGCCGCTGCTGCCGTAGCTGTTGCTGCACCTGCTGCAGGTGCTGGCGCCGCTGCTGCTGAAGAACAAACAGAGTTTACTGTTGTAATGACCAGCTTTGGTTCTAACAAGGTAAACGTAATCAAGGCAATTCGTGGCATTACTGGTCTGGGCTTGAAAGAAGCTAAAGACTTAGTAGAAGGTTCACCATCAACTGTTAAGGAAGGTGTATCAAAAGATGAAGCTGCCAGCATCAAGAAAGAGCTTGAAGAAGCTGGTGCTACAGTAGAAGTTAAATAATTAAAATATAGCAGTATTTAAGAACCCAGCCATGTTCACATGGCTGGGTTTACTCGTTTGAAAATCATCAATAATTTACAGAGGAACCACCATGGCAGTTGCAGAAGCTAAACCTCAATATTCGCATGCTGAGAAAAAACGATTTCGCAAAAGCTTTGGTAAGCAGACAGATATAATGCCAATACCGAATCTGCTTGAAATTCAACTTAAATCCTACAGGGATTTTCTTCAAACTGATACTAAATTAAGCGAACAACTGAATACGGGATTGCATGCTGCATTTTCTTCTGTATTTCCTATCGAGAGCTTTTCTGGTAATGCAAGACTTGAATATGTCGGATACAAGCTTGGAGAGCCTGCATTTGATGTTCGTGAATGCAAACTAAGAGGGCTAACATACTCAGCTCCTCTAAGAGTCAAGATCAGACTCATTGTTCTTGATAAAGATGCAAGCGATGATCCCAAGCCTATAAAGGATATTAGAGAGCAAGATGTTTTTATGGGGGAAATTCCCCTAATGACCGACGTTGGTACGTTTGTGGTCAATGGTACTGAGCGTGTTGTTGTTTCACAATTACATCGTTCGCCTGGAGTTATATTTGAACATGACAAGGGAAAAACTCACTCTTCAGGTAAATTGCTCTATTCCGCACGAATAATACCTTATCGTGGTTCATGGTTAGATTTTGAATTCGATCCTAAAGATTGTGTTTATGTGCG
Organism: Legionella sp. PATHC039; assembly: GCF_026191275.1. NCBI lineage: Bacteria > Pseudomonadati > Pseudomonadota > Gammaproteobacteria > Legionellales > Legionellaceae > Legionella > Legionella sp. PATHC039. The sequence continues at coordinate 2,250,469 of NZ_JAPHOP010000001.1, read as the reverse complement.
TATTGACAGACGTCGAAAACTGCCAGTGACCATTTTGCTCAGAGCATTGGGCTACGAAGCAGAAGATATATTAAGCGAATTTTTTGAGACAACTAGTTGTCATCTAAAAAATGGCGAATACCATATCGATTTAATTCCACAGCGTTTGCGTGGTGAAATCGCCTCATTCGACATTCATGTTCCTGAGACAGGAGAGCTTATCGTAGAACAAGGTCGTCGAATTACTGCAAGACATATAAAGCAAATGGAAAAAAGCCAAATGCAGGATCTTGTGGTGCCAAGAGACTATTTAATTGGAAAAACATTAGCAAAAAATATTATTGACACCTCAACCGGTGAATTTCTGGCTCAAGCGAATGATGAGATAACTGAAGAGCTTTTAGATGCTATGGCCAACCATGGTATTTTACAAATTGATATGATCTATACTAATGATTTGGATCATGGTTCTTACATATCGGATACATTAAAAATTGATCCCACAGGCTCGCAAATAGAAGCGCTCGTTGAAATTTACCGCATGATGCGCCCTGGAGAGCCTCCTACAAAAGAAGCTGCTGAGGCACTATTCAAAAATCTATTCTTTGTTGAAGAAAGATATGATCTATCTGCTGTTGGCAGAATGAAATTTAATCGTCGCGTAGGAATTAAGAGTGACGAAGGCCCAGGCACTTTAACGAAAGAAGACATTTTATCTGTCATTAAAACACTGATAGATATTCGAAACGGCATAGGGATGGTTGATGATATCGATCATCTAGGAAATCGTAGGGTAAGAAGTGTTGGCGAAATGACCGAAAATCAGTTTAGAGTAGGTCTTGTTCGTGTTGAACGTGCTGTTAAAGAGCGCTTAAGTTTGGTTGAATCTGAAAATCTGATGCCACAGGACTTAATTAACGCAAAACCAGTATCCGCCGCAATTAAAGAGTTTTTTGGATCCAGTCAGTTATCACAGTTTATGGATCAAGTGAATCCATTATCAGGTGTTACACATAAAAGACGTGTATCGGCTCTTGGGCCAGGTGGTTTAACACGCGAGCGGGCTGGATTTGAAGTCCGTGACGTACATACAACACACTATGGTCGTGTGTGTCCAATTGAAACGCCTGAAGGGCCTAATATTGGTCTAATCAATTCACTGTCAGTTTATGCAAGAACTAACGAATATGGATTTATTGAAACTCCTTGTCGAAAGGTCGTTAATGGGCGTGTGACAGATGAAGTTGAATACCTATCGGCTATTGAGGAAGTTGATCAATACATTGCACAATCCAATGTTGAGTTAGACGAACAAGGAAATATTCTTGCTGACTTAGTTCCTTGTCGACATCAAAATGAATTTTCACTGACTACCCCGGATAAAATTAACTACATGGATGTCTCGCCCAAGCAAATTGTGTCAGTTGCTGCTTCATTGATTCCCTTTTTAGAGCACGATGACGCAAACAGAGCATTAATGGGTTCAAACATGCAACGACAAGCTGTACCAACATTGCGTTCAGAAAAGCCCTTGGTTGGGACCGGTATGGAAAGAATCGTTGCATCTGATTCAGGGGTCTCAGTTGTAGCGAAGAGAGGTGGCGTTATTGATCTGGTTGATGCTTCTCGTATTGTTGTTCGAGTGAATGACGACGAAACAACTGCAGGGGAAACAGGGGTAGATATTTATAACTTAACCAAGTATTTTCGTTCTAACCAGGATACTTGTATCAATCAAAGACCCATAGTATCAACAGGCGATCGAATTCAACGAGGTGATGTCCTGGCTGATGGTCCATGTACAGATATGGGTGAATTGGCTCTTGGGCAGAATCTACTGGTAGCATTTATGCCTTGGAATGGTTATAACTTTGAGGATTCCATTCTTATATCTGAACGAATCGTTCATGACGACAGATTCACTACTATTCACATCGAAGAGTTAACATGTATAGCTCGAGATACGAAATTAGGCACAGAAGAAATTACAGCAGATATTCCCAATGTAGGCGAGTCTGCACTCTCCAATTTGGATGAATCTGGAGTTGTTTACATCGGTGCAGAAGTAAAAGCAGGCGATATTCTTGTAGGTAAAGTAACACCTAAGGGAGAAACCCAACTAACTCCAGAAGAAAAACTGCTAAGAGCTATCTTTGGTGAAAAAGCTTCAGATGTTAAAGATTCATCTTTGAGAGTTCCATCAGGCATGAATGGAACAGTGATCGATGTACAAGTCTTTACCCGTGATGGACTTGAAAAGGATGCCCGTGCTAAAAGCATTGAAGAAGAGCATCTAGCTCGAGTTCGCAAGGATTTAATAGACGAACGACGTATTCGTGAAGAAGACATCTATCATAGAGTTTCTCACTTGCTGTTGGATAAGGTGGCAACAGGCGGTCCTGGAAGCTTAAAGCCAGGATCTAAAGTCACCCAGGATTACTTAGATAAATTTGAAAGAGAAAAGTGGTTTGATATTCGTATTGAAGATGACACAGTTAGTCAGCAACTTGAACAATTATCCAAGCAGCTGGAACTTTTAACAAAAGAAATGGAAAAGCGCTTTAACGACAGCAGAAAGAAAATTATCCAGGGAGACGATTTAGCACCTGGTGTATTAAAAATTGTTAAAGTGTATTTGGCTGTCAAAAGGAGAATTCAACCTGGAGACAAAATGGCAGGTCGTCATGGAAACAAGGGTGTAATCTCCATTGTTGTTCCAGTTGAAGATATGCCACATATGGAAGATGGAACGGCCGTAGATATCGTTCTTAATCCATTGGGCGTACCATCGAGAATGAATATCGGCCAGGTTCTTGAAACGCATCTAGGACTAGCTGCCAAAGGATTAGGAAGAAAAATTGCACAGATGCTTGATGAAAAGCAAACACCTGAAGCAATAAAAGCATACCTTGAGAAAATTTATAATCATGACGGAGTGCAGCGCATTAATTTGAAATGCCTCAATGATGATGAATTGATGACACTGGCTGATAACCTTAGAGCTGGTGTGCCGATGGCAACTCCCGTCTTTGATGGTGCTACTGAGCAAGAAATCAAAAGTATGTTGCAGTTAGCTGATTTGCCAGCAGATGGTAAAACCGTGTTGATAGATGGCCGAACAGGTAATAAATTTGATAATCCGGTTACTGTAGGTTACATGTATATGTTGAAGTTAAACCATTTGGTTGATGATAAGATGCATGCTCGTTCGACTGGATCATACAGTTTGGTCACTCAACAACCACTTGGCGGTAAAGCACAATTTGGTGGTCAGCGTTTTGGTGAGATGGAAGTATGGGCATTAGAAGCATATGGTGCAGCATACACTTTACAAGAAATGTTAACCGTAAAATCAGATGACGTCGGAGGTCGAACAAAGATCTATAAAAATATAGTCGATGGAGATCATCGTATGGACCCCGGAATGCCCGAATCCTTCAATGTATTATTGAAGGAAATTAGAGCACTGGGAATTGATATCGAGTTGGATCATGACTAACTCATCAGCGATACATACTGACTAACCATTTTTGGAGGCATAGACTTGGCTACCCTAAGCAACGACCCAATGAAAAAAGCACCAGTAATGAGTGACTTACTTGGTATTCTTAAGCAACAAGGTCAAAGTGAAGAATTTGATGCAATAAAAATTGCATTGGCGTCACCTGAATTAATTCGATCATGGTCCTATGGCGAAGTAAAAAAGCCTGAAACAATCAACTACAGGACATTTAAGCCTGAAAGAGATGGTTTGTTTTGTGCTAAAACTTTTGGTCCAGTTAAAGATTATGAGTGTTTGTGTGGAAAGTACAAACGACTAAAGCATCGTGGTGTTATTTGCGAAAAGTGTGGGGTTGAATTGGCTCTTGCCAAAGTGAGACGAGAAAGAATGGGGCATATCGAACTAGCTAGCCCAGTCGCTCACATATGGTTCTTAAAATCCTTACCATCAAGAATTGGTTTGCTCCTCGATATGACACTAAGAGATATCGAGAGAGTACTATATTTTGAAGCTTTTGTCGTTGTTGATCCTGGGATGACAGAACTTGAAAGAGGGCAACTACTTAACGACGAAGCCTATCTTGATGCGATGGAACAGTATGGTGATGAGTTTGACGCGCGCATGGGTGCAGAAGCAATTCGTGATTTATTGCGCCAAATTGATCTCGAAGATGAAATTAGAAATTTACGTGAAGAACTTCCAACAACTAATTCTGAGACGAAGATTAAAAAAATCACCAAAAGACTCAAGTTATTAGAAGCTTTTTACGAGTCAGGAAATAAACCAGAATGGATGATCATGGATGTACTTCCAGTGCTTCCACCCGATTTGAGACCATTGGTTCCGCTAGATGGTGGACGTTTCGCTACTTCAGACTTGAATGATTTATACAGGCGCGTCATTAATAGGAACAACAGACTAAAACGCCTGCTGGATCTCAACGCGCCTGACATTATAGTTCGTAACGAAAAACGAATGCTGCAAGAATCTGTAGATGCTTTACTTGATAACGGCAGAAGAGGTCGTGCCATCACAGGTACAAATAAGAGACCTCTTAAATCACTGGCAGATATGATTAAGGGTAAACAGGGTCGTTTCAGGCAAAACCTCTTAGGTAAGCGTGTCGACTACTCTGGACGTTCAGTTATTGTCGTTGGGCCAACTTTAAAATTGCACCAATGTGGATTGCCTAAAAAAATGGCGTTGGAGTTATTTAAGCCATTTATATTTTCCAAATTGGAATTTAGAGGTTTGGCAACTACTATCAAAGCGGCCAAGAAAATGGTCGAAAGAGAAGAATCGGTGGTTTGGGATATATTAGATGATGTTATAAGAGAACATCCTATCCTTTTAAACCGTGCTCCTACCTTACATAGATTAGGTATTCAAGCATTTGAGCCTGTTTTAATTGAAGGTAAAGCGATCCAGCTCCATCCTTTGGTATGTACAGCATACAACGCTGACTTCGATGGAGACCAAATGGCTGTGCACGTGCCCTTGACACTTGAAGCGCAGCTGGAAGCTCGTTCATTGATGATGTCTACAAACAATATATTATCTCCAGCCAGCGGAGAGCCGATTATTGTTCCCAGTCAGGACGTCGTCCTTGGTTTATATTATTTAACACGAGAAAAGGTTAATGCATTAGGCGAAGGAAAAATATATTCAAGTGCTCAGGAAGCGCAAAATTTCTATGAAGCAGGTCATTTGGATATCCATGCAAAAATTAAAATTCGTATGCCTAAAGAAGACGGTGAAACTGGATATCATTTAGTTGAGACAACAGTCGGACGCGCTATTTTAGCTGAGATTTTACCTAAAGGAATGCCATTTGACTTTATAAACCGTACAATGACAAAAAAGGTTATCTCAAAAGTAATAGACAGCTGTTACCGCAAATTCGGCTTGAAAGAAACAGTTATTTTTGCTGATCAGTTAATGTACACTGGGTTTAAATACGCCACACGATCTGGGGCATCCATAGGTATTGAAGACATGGAAATACCAGATGATAAGGCCAGTATTATTGAACACGCTGATAATGAAGTAAGAGAAATTGAGTCTCAATTCAGATCGGGTTTGGTAACGAATGGTGAACGATACAACAAGGTAATTGATATTTGGTCAAGAACTAATGAATTAGTTGCCAAATCAATGATGTCTAAAATTGCAACAGAAGAAGTCACTGATGCAAAAGGCAACAAAGTAAGACAAGAATCATTTAACCCAATTTTCATGATGGCTGATTCTGGAGCTAGAGGTTCTGCTGCTCAGATACGACAGCTTGCCGGGATGCGAGGCCTGATGGCAGCTCCAGATGGCTCAATCATTGAAACGCCTATCACTGCAAACTTCCGCGAAGGTTTGAATGTATTCCAGTACTTTATTTCTACACACGGAGCTCGTAAGGGTTTGGCAGATACCGCGTTAAAGACAGCAAACTCAGGGTATCTGACACGACGCTTGGTAGATGTTGCGCAGGATGTTGTTATTACCGAAGATGATTGCGGTACTGATACAGGTATTCTAATGCAACCACTGATTGAAGGTGGTGATATTGTTGAGCCTTTGCATGAACGCGTCCTTGGGCGGGTGGTTGCCTCGGATGTCTATATTCCTACTCAAACTGAACCAGTAGTCAAGGCTGGAACTTTACTGGATGAAGAATGGGTTGAAAAATTAGAGAAGCATGGGGTAGACCAGGTCATGGTCAGGTCACCAATCACTTGTCAAACAAGATTTGGTCTTTGTGCAAAATGCTATGGTAGAGATCTTGCTCGTGGGCATCTTGTCAACACAGGTGAAGCAGTTGGTATTATCGCAGCACAATCAATCGGTGAGCCAGGAACACAGTTAACCATGCGTACCTTCCACATTGGAGGTGCTGCATCAAGGGCAACAGCTGCGAATAATATTCAAATTAAAACGAAAGGGGTTATTCGGTTACATAATATAAAGACCGTAACTCATGAGAATAAAAACCTGGTGGCAGTTTCTCGTTCAGGTGAGGTAACTATTGTTGATGACTTCGGACGAGAAAGAGAGCGATATAAAGTTCCTTATGGTGCAGTAATTTCAGCACAGGATAATTCTCCTGTTGAAGCTGGTCAGGTTATTGCAACGTGGGATCCTCATACGCATCCTGTTATTTCCGAAGTGTCAGGGCGTTTGAAGTTTGTTGATCTTATTGATGGCATTACAATGAATAGACAAACTGATGAATTAACCGGATTAAGCAATATTGTAATAATTGATGCCAAACAACGGAGTGCGGCAGGTCGAGATTTGCGCCCAATGGTAAAATTAGTTACAGATGAAGGGGATGACATATATCTTGCTGGAACCAATGTCCCGGCACAATATTATCTACCTGTCGATGCCATTGTGAACTTTGAAGATGGAAGTCTGGTGGGAATAGGAGATGTTATTGCCCGTATTCCGCAAGAACGTTCTAAAACCCGAGATATTACCGGAGGTTTGCCAAGAGTAGCGGACTTATTTGAAGCCAGAAAACCAAAGGATTCTGCAGTAATGGCAGAAGTATCAGGATTGGTTAATTTTGGTAAAGAAACCAAAGGTAAGCGACGCTTGATTATCAATGTATCGGAAGATCAATGTCATGAAGAGCTTATTCCTAAATGGCGTCATATTTCAGTGTTTGAAGGTGAGCACGTAGAGCGTGGTGAAATCATCGCAGAGGGTGCACTTAACCCTCATGATATATTGCGCTTGTTAGGTGTTGGAGCGCTGGCTAATTACATTGTAAATGAGGTCCAGGACGTCTATCGTTTACAAGGGGTGAAAATTAATGATAAACACATTGAAGTAATTGTCAGACAAATGCTACGTAAGAGAGTTATTACTTTCGCTGGTGACTCAAAATTCCTCGTAGGAGAGCAAGTAGAAGAGAGTGCTATGCTTCAGGAAAATGATAAACTTCTAGCTGAAGGAAAGCAGATTGCGCGAGGTACTCCTATTTTACTAGGTATCACAAAAGCTTCATTAGCTACAGAATCGTTTATATCAGCCGCTTCATTCCAAGAGACAACCAGAGTCTTGACTGAAGCAGCAGTAAGCGGAAAAATTGATGAATTGCGTGGTTTAAAAGAAAACGTGATGGTAGGTCGCCTAATTCCAGCAGGAACAGGTTACACTTATCATCAAAGCCGAAAGGCAAAAAGAGCAAGGGCTGCAGCAGGCGGAGACAGTTCAGCAACACACACAGTTACTGCAAGTGATGTTGAACACGCGTTGAGTGAAGCATTAAACGCGGATAATCATGAACATTAATCAGGATTCAAAAATGGCAGATTTAAGCTTGACAAATCTGCCGTACCTATATAGAATCCGGCCTCCTTATGCATTCAAAATATTCACAAGTGACAGATCGGAGTTAAGTACAAATGGCTACTATTAATCAGTTAGTAAGAAAGCCTCGTGTGGACGTAAAGAAGAAAAGCAACGTGCCAGCACTTGAGTCATGTCCACAAAGACGCGGTGTATGTACTCGTGTATACACTACTACACCAAAAAAACCTAACTCAGCTATGCGTAAGGTTGCACGTGTGCGCTTGACCAATGGATTTGAAGTAACATCCTATATTGGTGGTGAGGGTCATAATTTACAAGAGCACTCTGTTGTTTTAATTAGAGGTGGTCGTGTTAAGGATTTACCTGGTGTGCGCTATCATACGGTTCGAGGTAGCTTAGATACTTCAGGAGTGAACGACCGAAAACAAGGGCGTTCCAAGTATGGTACAAAAAAGCCAAAAGATAAAAAATAACCGATTGTAGGAAAATTGAGATGCCAAGAAGACGAGAAGTACCCAAACGAGAAATTTTACCTGATCCAAAACATCATAGTGAACTGCTTGCTAAGTTCATTAACGTTTTAATGGTTAGCGGTAAAAAATCAATTGCTGAAAAAATCACTTATGGTGCGCTGTCTGTTATGGAAGAGCGTGTCAAAAAAATTAAGAAAAATGAAGAAGATGGAAGTGAAACTGGCAGCAGCGGAAGTGCCGGTGCCGTACTTCGTTATTTTGAAGAGGCTTTAGATAACGTTCGCCCAAGCGTGGAAGTACGTTCACGTCGAGTTGGTGGTGCAACATACCAAGTTCCAGTAGAAGTTCGACATGATAGAAGCATAGCGCTTGGAATGCGGTGGATAGTTCAAGCTGCTCGCACACGTGGTGAAAAAGGTATGATGCTGCGTTTGGCAGGGGAACTGATGGACGCTTATGAAAATAAAGGGTCTGCAGTAAAGAAACGTGAAGATACACATAAAATGGCAAAAGCTAACCAAGCCTTTGCTCATTTTAGATGGAATTAAGAGAGAGATAAGCCGTGGCAACTCCATTAAAACTATATAGAAACATAGGCATTGCAGCCCACGTTGATGCTGGAAAAACAACAACTACAGAACGAGTATTGTACTATACCGGAATGTCTCATAAGATTGGTGAGGTACATGATGGTGCTGCAACTATGGACTGGATGGTCCAGGAGCAGGAACGTGGTATTACCATTACTTCTGCTGCAACAACATGTTATTGGTCTGGTATGGACAAACAATTTGAATCCCATCGGATCAATATAATTGATACACCGGGACACGTAGACTTTATGATTGAAGTTGAACGCTCCCTACGTGTACTAGATGGAGCAGTTGTTGTATTTGATTCAGTTGCCGGCGTTGAACCTCAATCTGAAACAGTATGGCGTCAAGCCAATAAGTATGGTGTTCCTCGTATCGTTTTTGTAAATAAAATGGATAGGATGGGTGCCAGTTTCCTAAGAGTTGTTAGCCAGATTAAGCAAAGATTGGGCTCTACTCCTGTTGTGTTACAATTACCAATTGGCGCAGAAGAAGAGTTCAAAGGTGTGATTGATCTCATTAAAATGAAGGCAATTCACTGGGATGAAGAAAATAAAGGTATGACATTTAAATATGTTGATATCCCTGCTGATTTAAAGGCAACCTGTGAAGAATACCGTGCACACATCATTGAAGCAGCAGCAGAATATTCTGAAGAGTTAATGGAAAAATACTTGGAAGGTGAAGAATTCACAGAGGCGGAAATTAAAAAGGCTCTTCGTCATCTGACAATCACAAATAAAGTTGTTCCTGTGTTCTGCGGTTCAGCCTTTAAGAATAAGGGTGTCCAGGCAGTACTCGACGGAGTAATAGAATATTTACCATCACCAACTGACATTCCTGATATTCAGGGAGTTGATGAGCATGGTGATGTAATCCATAGAAAAACCAGTTATGATGAGCCATTCTCAGCGTTAGCGTTCAAAATTGCAACTGACCCATTTGTGGGTACGCTAACATATTTTAGAGCTTATTCTGGTATTCTTAAGAGTGGGGATACTGTCTATAACTCAGTTAAGGGCAAAAAGGAACGTATTGGACGTTTGTTGCAGATGCACGCCAATTCACGTGAAGAAATTAAAGAAGTGCGAGCAGGGGACATAGCCGCTGCTGTTGGTCTTAAAACAGTAACTACTGGTGATACCCTCTGTGATCAAGATAAAGTTGTAATATTAGAGAGAATGGATTTCCCAGATCCAGTTATTGCAGTTGCTGTTGAACCAAAAACTAAAGCGGATCAGGAAAAAATGGGAATTGCTTTAGGCAAGTTAGCCCAGGAAGACCCTTCTTTCAGAGTACATACTGATGAAGAGTCAGGCCAGACAATCATTCAAGGTATGGGTGAGTTACACCTTGAAATTATTGTTGACCGCATGAAGAGAGAGTTCAATGTAGAAGCTAATGTTGGTAAACCTCAGGTTGCATACCGAGAGACGCTCAAGCAAGCTGTTGAACAAGAGGGTAAGTTCGTAAGACAATCAGGTGGACGTGGTCAATATGGTCATGTATGGTTGAAAATTGAACCACAAGAACCAGGAAAAGGTTATGAATTTATCAATGCTATCGTTGGAGGCGTCATTCCAAAAGAATATATCCCTGCAGTAGATAAAGGGATTCAAGAGCAAATGCAAAATGGTGTAATTGCTGGATATCCAGTGGTTGATGTTAAAGTTACACTGTTTGATGGTTCATTCCATGAAGTTGATTCAAGCGAAATGGCATTTAAAATTGCTGGATCTCAATGCTTCAAGCAAGGTGCACTAAAGGCGAAACCGGTACTTCTTGAGCCAATTATGAGTGTCGAAGTTGTTACACCCGAGGATTACATGGGCGATGTTATGGGTGATCTGAACAGACGTCGTGGTTTAGTTCAAGGTATGGAAGACTCACCAGCAGGCAAAATAGTAAGAGCTGAGGTGCCGCTTGCAGAGATGTTTGGTTATTCAACTGACTTACGTTCTGCTACTCAAGGAAGAGCAACCTACACTATGGAGTTTTGTAAGTACGCAGAAGCACCAACAAATATTGCTGAAGCAATTATCAAGAAACAATAAAAGTTAACGAGGTTATTGAAATGGCGAAGGAAAAATTTGAACGTAAGAAGCCGCACGTAAACGTGGGCACGATTGGTCACGTAGATCATGGTAAGACGACATTGACAGCAGCTATTACAACGATTATGGCGAAGAAATATGGTGGTACAGCGAAAGCGTACGATCAAATTGATGCTGCGCCAGAAGAAAGAGAGCGTGGGATTACTATTTCTACAGCACATGTTGAATACGAATCAGCGAGCAGACATTATGCGCACGTAGACTGCCCGGGGCATGCTGACTATGTTAAGAACATGATTACTGGTGCTGCGCAAATGGACGGAGCGATACTGGTTGTATCAGCAGCTGATGGTCCTATGCCACAAACGAGGGAACACATTCTATTGTCTCGCCAGGTGGGAGTTCCATATATTGTTGTGTTCATGAACAAAGCGGATATGGTTGATGACCCTGAGTTATTAGAGTTAGTGGAAATGGAAGTGCGAGATTTATTAAGCAGTTACGATTTCCCAGGGGATGACATACCCATTGTTGTTGGTTCAGCTTTGAAAGCATTGGAAGGTGAAGACAGTGATATAGGCGTTAAGGCTATTGAGAAATTGGTTGAAACAATGGATTCATACATTCCTGAGCCAGTTAGAAACATAGACAAGCCATTTTTGTTACCGATTGAAGACGTATTTTCAATTTCTGGACGCGGAACAGTGGTAACTGGTCGTGTTGAGAGTGGAATTGTTAAAGTTGGTGAGGAAGTTGAAATTGTAGGAATAAGAGACACCCAAAAGACGACTTGTACGGGTGTTGAGATGTTCCGTAAATTACTTGATGAAGGTCGAGCTGGTGATAACGTTGGTGTGTTATTACGAGGTACGAAGCGAGATGAAGTGGAGCGTGGGCAGGTATTGGCGAAGCCAGGTACCATCAAGCCACACACCAAGTTTGAAGCAGAAGTGTATGTATTATCCAAGGAAGAAGGCGGACGTCACACACCATTCTTTAATGGATACCGTCCACAATTCTATTTCAGAACCACTGACGTGACAGGTACTTGTGACTTGCCATCAGGAGTTGAAATGGTAATGCCTGGAGATAATGTGCAATTAGTTGTTAACTTGCATGCTCCGATTGCGATGGATGAAGGTTTAAGATTCGCAATTAGAGAGGGTGGCCGAACTGTTGGCGCCGGTGTAGTCGCTAAAATAATCGAGTAAAAAAAATGAGCAGCAATCAAAATATTAAAATAAGATTAAAGTCCTTTGATCATCGGTTGATTGATCTATCAACACGAGAAATCGTTGATACTGCGAAAAGAACTGGCGCACAAATACGTGGACCAATTCCTTTGCCTATCAGAAAAGAAAAATTTACTGTATTGACTTCACCGCATGTAAATAAAGATGCAAGAGATCAATATGAATTACGTACTCATAAACGCCTGGTTGTTATTGTTCATCCAACTGAAAAAACTGTAGATGCTTTAATGAAATTGGATTTGGCTGCCGGGGTTGATGTTCAGATAAGCCTTGATGACTAAATATAAAGGCAAAGGATATTAAAGAGGTGTTACAATGATGATCGGTTTATTAGGCCGTAAGATCGGTATGACGCGTGTCTTCACACCAGAAGGAGTTTCTGTTCCTGTTTCTGTTGTTGAGGTTCAGCCGAATCGCGTTTCTCAGGTAAAAACAGCAGCGAATGATGGTTATTCAGCTGTACAATTAACTGGTGGTACAAAGAAATCTAGCAAAGTGAGTAAGCCAGTGGCTGGGCATTTTGCTAAAGCACAAATCGATGCTGGTGATATGCAAATAGAATTTCGTATAGATTCAGAGGATGCATTTACACCGGGTCAAGTCATATCTGTTGCTGATGTATTCACTGCCGGACAATATGTTGATGTATCCGGTCTGACTAAAGGTAAAGGTTTCGCAGGAACTGTAAAACGACATAACTTTAGAACTCAAGATGCATCGCATGGTAACTCAAGATCACATAGAGTACCTGGTTCTATAGGACAAAACCAAACCCCTGGTCGTGTTTTTAAAGGGAAAAAAATGGCCGGTCACATGGGTAATGCTCGATGTACAATTCAAAGTCTGGAATTGGTAAAAGTTGACTCTGAAAGAAATTTATTGCTCATTAAAGGTGCAATTCCTGGTGCTCCAGGTTCTAGAGTAGAAATTAAGCCTGCAGTCAAAAAGCAAGCACGAGGTGAGTGATGGAAATTACTACAATAGATACAAAGTCAAAATTAAAGCTAAATAAAGAGATATTTGCTTATACATACAACGAAGGCTTGGTTCATCAAGCAGTAGTTGCTTTCATGAACAATGCTCGAAGCGGGAATAGCGCTCAGAAAACTCGTTCTGAAGTTAGTGGTGGTGGTAAAAAACCCTGGAACCAAAAAGGAACAGGTCGTGCGCGAGCAGGAACCATTCGCAGTCCATTATGGAGAAGTGGTGGAGTAACATTTGCATCTAAAAAAAGAGATTATTCACAAAAGCTTAATAAAAAAATGTACAAACGTGCATTACGTAGTATAATCTCCGAACTTTGCCGCACTGGCAACTTGGTGGTTGTTAGTGATTTCCAATGTGATAATCACAAGACCAAGGATTTCCTCAAAAAAATGAATCAGATGGAAATAAGTAATGCTCTGATTATAATGAGTGAAGTTGGTGAAAATGAATACCTTGGTTCAAGAAACCTGATTGATTATGATATCTGTGATGTTACAACTATAGATCCTGTTTCCTTACTACGATTTGAAAAAGTTGTTGTTACAGAAGCTGCAATTAAAAAAATTGAGGAACAGTTACAATGAACGCTGAGAGATTGATGATGGTTCTTAGAGAACCACATACTTCTGAAAAGGCAACTGTCATGGCCGATAAGTTTAAACAGTTCACTTTCAAAGTACTGAAAAATGCGACTAAGACTGAAATTAAATTAGCAGTTGAACATATATTTAATGTAAAAGTTAAAAGTGTATCTGTTGTCAATGTGAAGGGTAAATCTAAACGCTTCAAACAAACCAGTGGGAAGCGAAGTGACTGGAAGAAGGCATTTGTCTCTCTTCATGCAGACCAAGATATTGACTTTACAGTTACTGAATAAGGCAGATAAAGATGGCACTATTAAAATCTAAACCGACTTCACCCGGAAAACGAGGTGAAATACGTGTTGTACATCACGATATCTATAAAGGAAAGCCACATGCTGCATTAGTTGAAAAACTAAAAAAAACAGGTGGAAGAAATAACCAAGGTCGTATAACTGTTAGACATATTGGTGGTGGACAACGTCAAAAATATCGAATTATAGACTTTAAACGCAATAAGGATGGTATATTAGGTCGTGTTGAGAGATTGGAATATGATCCAAATAGAACTGCGCTAATTGCACTGATATCCTACAAAGATGGTGAAAAGCGCTATATTATAGCACCATTAAATCTGGAAGTTGGAGCTACTATTCAAAGTGGAGCTGATTCACCAATTAGTGTAGGGAACTGTCTGCCACTAAAAAATATACCAGTAGGTACAACAATACATTGTGTTGAAATGAAGCCTGGTAAAGGTGCGCAAATGCTCAGAAGTGCTGGTTGCAGTGGCCAACTTGTTGCAAAAGAAGGTGTTTATGCAACTTTAAGATTACGTTCAGGAGAGATGCGCAAGATACATGTTTTATGCCGAGCTGTAATTGGTGAAGTAAGTAATAGCGAACACAACCTAAGAGCATTGGGTAAAGCTGGTGCCAAACGATGGAGAGGGATACGTCCCACTGTTCGTGGGGTCGCCATGAACCCAGTTGATCATCCACATGGTGGTGGTGAAGGACGAACATCAGGTGGACGTCATCCTGTATCTCCATGGGGTTTGCCAACAAAAGGTTATAAAACTAGAAGCAATAAGCGTACTGACACATTTATTGTCAGAGGACGTAAGAAGAAATAATTAATATGAGGATATCAAGTGGCTCGTTCAATTAGAAAAGGTCCATTTATTGACCATCATTTGATCAGCAAGGTAGAAGCTGCAATCGAATCAAAATCAAAAAAGCCAATTAAAACTTGGTCTAGGCGTTCTACAATCGTTCCTGAAATGATTGATTTAACAATTGCTGTGCATAACGGCAAAGACCACGTTCCTGTATTTATTACAGACAATATGGTTGGTCATAAATTAGGTGAGTTTGCCATGACTCGTACATTCAAGGGCCACTCTGGGGACAGAAAGGCTAAAGGTAAGTAAGAGGATATGATGGAAGTAACAGCTAAATTAAAAGGCGCTCCTTTATCCGCACAAAAGGGTAGATTAGTAGCCGATATGATACGTAATATGAATGTGTCTGGTGCGCTTGATGTCCTCAAGTTTACACCAAAAAAAGGTGCAAAATTAATGCTTAAATTATTAGAGTCAGCTATAGCAAATGCTGAAAATAATAATGGAGCTGATATTGATGATCTGAAAGTAGGCATGGTATGCGTTGATGAAGCAACAACTTTAAAACGTATTAGTCCCAGAGCTAAGGGTAGAGCAAATCGAATTTGCAAACGTACCTGCCATATAACTATTAAAGTGTCTGACGAGGAATAGCAATGGGACAAAAAGTAAACCCAATAGGTATACGCCTTGGAATAATTAAAGATTGGAACTCAAAATGGTTTGCAGGAAAGCGATATGCTGAGTTTTTAATTCAGGATATAAAATTACGTAACGATCTTAAAAAGAAATTGATGGCTGCAGCTGTTAGCAAGATACTTATTGAGCGACCAGCTAATAACGCTGTTGTGACTATCTTAACAGCAAGACCAGGTGTTATTATCGGCAAAAAAGGCGGAGGAATTGAAACACTTCGTAAAGAAATTTCCGATAACCTGGGTGTGCCAGTTCATTTGAATATTGAAGAAGTGAAAAAGCCTGAGTTGGATGCTACTTTGGTGGCTGAAGGTATTGCTCAGCAGTTAGAGCAACGAGTCATGTTCAGACGAGCTATGAAACGTGCTGTTACCTCTGCTCTGAAAGCTGGAGCAAAGGGTATTAAAATTTGTGTAAGTGGCCGATTGGGTGGTGCTGAAATTGCAAGAAGTGAATGGTACAGAGAGGGACGAGTGCCTTTACATACTTTTAGAGCTGATATTGATTATGGTACCGCTGAATCCAAGACTACCTACGGAATTATTGGCGTAAAAGTCTGGATCTTTAAGGGTGAAATTCTCCCGCAAAAGAAAAGATCAACTGAAAGCGCCCAGTGAGTGAGGATTAGAAATTATGTTACAACCAAAGCGTACTAAGTACCGAAAACAAATGAAGGGTCGCAATAGAGGTTTGGCTCTTCGTGGTAGTAAAATTAGTTTCGGTGAGTTTGGTCTAAAGGCTGTAGAGCGTGGACGTTTAACTGCTAGACAAATCGAAGCAGCGCGAAGGGCTATGACACGACATATTAAGCGTGGTGGTAAGATTTGGATCAGAGTATTTCCAGATAAACCAATCACACAAAAACCACTTGAAGTAAGACAAGGTAAGGGTAAGGGAAGTGTTGAGTATTGGGTAGCCCAAATACAACCAGGTAAGGTTTTATTTGAAATGGAAGGTGTTAGCAAAGAGCTTGCAATGGAAGCATTTGACCTTGCAAAAGCAAAACTTCCCTTCAAAGTGATGTTTGAAGAGCGGACGGTAATGTAATGAAAAAAATAGATGAATTGCGCAATATGTCAGTTGAGGAATTGCAAAATGAATTGCTTTCATTACGTAAAGATCAATTTAATTTACGAATGAAAAAAGCAAGTGGCTCACTAGATAAAACACATCTGATCACTATGGTGCGTAAGTCAGTGGCAAAAGTTAAAACAATCTTGACTGAAAAGGCAGGTAAGTGAAATGTCTACTAATAGTGAATCAAATGCCAGAACAATGATTGGAAAAGTAGTTAGCGACAAAATGGATAAAACTATTGTAGTTATGATTGAACGTACTGTGAAACATCCAAAGTATGGGAAAATCATGAAGCGAAGAACTAAACTACACGCACATGATGAAAATCAAGTTTGCCGAGTTGGTAATACCGTAAAAATCCGTGAGTCACGACCACTCTCTAAAACGAAAAGCTGGGTATTAGTCGAAGTAATTTCATAAGTAACTTAATTGTTTTACTTTTAAAACCCTAAAAGGCCTGATATAATCAGCAGCCTTTTTCTGGTCGAAATTAGATCTGGAGAGAAAAATGATCCAAATGCAGACAGTGCTTGAAGTAGCTGATAACAGCGGAGCACGTAAAGTAATGTGTATTAAAGTACTTGGTGGATCACACAGACGGTATGCCCGTGTAGGTGATGTAATTAAAGTAAGCGTAAAAGATGCTATACCAAGAAGCAAGGTAAAAAAGGGTGCTGTAATGAGAGCGGTAGTCGTTAGAACTGCTCAGGGTGTTCGAAGAGATGATGGTTCATTGATTCGATTTGATGATAATGCAGCAGTTCTTTTAAACAACCAAAACGAGCCAATTGGAACACGTATATTTGGCCCGGTTACACGCGAGTTAAGAGAAAGATTTATGAAGATAATTTCTCTTGCCGCAGAGGTTTTGTAAGAAGGATTAGATATGAAACGTATTAAATCAGGCGATGAAGTAATTGTAATTGCCGGTAAAAGTAAAGGTCATATAGGTAAGGTTTTAAGGGTAATTGATGATGCCGTTGTAGTAGAGGGCGGAAATCTAATTAAAAAGCATATCAAGCCTAATCCACAAAAGCCTGAAAATAAGGGTGGTATTATAGCGCGTGAAGCTCCATTGCACGTTTCAAATGTTGCTCACTATAATCCTGTTACAAAAAAGGCTGATAAGGTCGGCTTTAAATATCTTGAGAGTAATGGTGTTAGCAAAAAGGTTAGATATTATAAGTCTAACAATGAAATAATTGACCGTATATAAAGTTAGGTGATTGAAATGGCGAGACTTAAAGAATTTTATAAGAAAGACGTCGTCACTATGATGATGAAACGGTTCAACTATTCGAGTGTGATGGAAGTACCCAGGATTCTCAAAATAACTCTGAATATGGGAGTTGGAGAAGCTGTTGGTGACAAAAAAGTCATGAATCATGCAATTGAAGACATGACGCTGATTGCTGGTCAGAAACCAGTAGTTACAAAAGCTAGAAAATCAATAGCTGGTTTTAAAATAAGAGAAGGATGGCCAATTGGTTGTAAGGTAACGCTCAGACGTGAACGTATGTATGAGTTTTTAGATAGATTAATATCTATTACTTTACCTCGTGTAAGAGATTTTCGTGGTTTGAATCCAAAATCTTTTGATGGAACGGGAAACTACAGCATGGGAATACATGAACAAATCGTGTTTCCAGAGATTGATTATGATAAAACAGACGGAATACGCGGTTTAGATATTTGTATTACAACAAGTGCTAAAACAAATGAAGAAGCTAAAGCTTTGTTAGAAGCATTTAATCTTCCACTGAAAGACAAAGATAGAAAATAAAAGGGTGAAATTGTGGCTAAAAAATCAATGCTCATGCGAGAGTCAAAGCGTGCGAAGCTGGTAGAAAAGTACAGACAACGCCGAAACGAGTTAAAACAATTGATTAAATCATCTGATGATTTCCAGGTAATAATGGAAAGTCAGGCAAAACTAGCAAAATTACCAGTTAATTCAAATCCTGTTCGCTATGTTACTCGATGCAAGCAATGTGGAAGACCACACGCAGTTTATCGCAAGTTTAATCTTTGCAGAATTTGTTTAAGACAACAGCTTATGGTGGGCAATATCCCTGGCGGTAGAAAATCAAGCTGGTAAACTATTTTATTGGAGAATAATTGTGAGTATGCATGATCCAATTGCTGATATGCTGACTAGAATTAGAAATGGTCAACAAGCTAAACATCAGCAAGTAACATTGGTTTCTTCTAAATTAAAGGAAGAAATAGCTCGAGTTTTAAAGGAAGAAGGATATATACAAGACTTTTTTATTGAAACATTACCAAATGGCCTGAAGTCAATTACTTTAAAGCTAAAGTACTATCATGGAAGACCGGTAATTGAATTTATTAAGCGCATTAGTCGTCCAGGTTTGAGAGTATATAAGTCATATAAGGATTTGCATTCAATCCCTGGATTTGGTGTGGCTATTCTTTCTACGTCTAAAGGTATAATGACCCATGTATCAGCAAAAGTAAAAGGTGTTGGTGGCGAAGTCATTTGTGAAGTGGCTTAATACTTGCGAGGAATGATATGTCTAGAGTAGCAAAGGCCCCAGTAATTCATTCAGCAAATGTCGAAATAACATTTGTTGATGGAGTAATAACTGTAAAAGGCCCCAAAGGAATATTAACTCAAAAAATTAATAAATTGGTTAATATTCAACATAGTAAGGAATCAAACAAATTAGAATTTTCACCTGCTTCTAATGACCCAATGGGATGGGCACAAGCTGGTACAGCTAGAGCCTTAGTTAGAAACATGGTTCAAGGAGTTACCGAGGGATATACAGTTACACTAGAATTGGTTGGTGTAGGATATAGAGCGCAATCTAAAGACAAATCGATTAGTTTGTCATTAGGTTACTCACATTCTATAGAGTATGATTTACCAAAAGGTGTAACCGTAGAAACTCCTAATAACACAACCATTTTGCTGAAGGGCGTTGATAAGCAAGTTCTTGGACAAATAGCTTCTGAAATTAGAGCATTTCGACCACCAGAGCCTTATAAAGGGAAAGGTGTGAAATATGCTGGAGAGCAGATTGTTCGTAAAGAAGCTAAGAAGAAATAAGGTGTTAACTATGAATAAGCAAAACGCACGACATAGACGTGGATTAAAAGCCAAAGCCTTAATACGCAAGACAGGCCGCTCAAGATTAGTTGTGTATCGAAGTGGTGTGCATATTTATTCTCAAATTGTCAAGTCAGACCAGCTTGGTGATAAGGTGTTGGTAGCATCATCTACTATAGATAAAGAATTGAGATCCAGTTTGACTGGAAAAAGTAAAGTTGAACAAGCCAGTTTAGTTGGTCAACTGTTGGGTAAGCGTGCTAAGGCTGCAGGCATTACACAGGTTGCATTTGACAGAGCAGGTTATAAATATCATGGCAGAGTTAAAGCACTTGCTGAAGGTGCACGCGAAGCCGGATTAGATTTTTAAGGAACGATTATGTCATTCGATGAATTACCCAAGTCAGATGGATACCAAGAAAAGTTGGTATCGGTAACTCGTACGGCTAAAGTTGTAAAGGGTGGGCGAGTTTTTGGTTTTGCTGTTTTAGTAGTTGTAGGTGACGGAAAGGGTAAAGTAGGTTTTGGACGAGGTAAGGCAAGAGAGGTTCCAATAGCAATTCAAAAAGCTATGGATCAAGCCAAGAAAAATATGGTTTACATTCCTCTTTCAGGTACTACAATATTCCACGAAATCACATGGAACTATGGAGCTTCCAAGGTGTTTATGAAGCCGGCAAGTGAAGGTACAGGAATTATTGCTGGCGGCGCTATGCGTGCCGTTTTGGAAGTGTTGGGTGTGCAAAATATTCTTGCAAAAAGCATTGGTTCTACCAATCCAAGTAACATTGTTCGTGCCACTATTGGTGCATTGACACACATTGGTACACCGGACTATGTAGCAGCCAAACGTGGAAAAACAGTTGAAGAAGTAATGGCAGGCTAATTATGGGAAATAAAATTAAAATAACCTTGGTTAAAAGCACGATAGGTAGAAAACCAAAACATGTTGCTATAGCCAAACAGCTCGGTTTAGGTAAAACAAATTCAAGTGTGGTTCATAGTGATACTCCTGCAATTCGTGGACTTGTAAATGAAATTAATTACCTGTTGTTGGTTGAGGAGAGTGCATAATGAATTTAAATACATTATCGCCAGATCCAGGTTCCAGACCCTCAAGAAGACGAGTGGGGAGAGGTATTGGTTCTGGATTAGGTAAAACTTGTGGCAAAGGTCATAAAGGTCAAAAATCAAGAGCAGGTGGTTACCACAAAATAAATTTTGAAGGTGGTCAAATGCCTATACAGAGACGGTTACCCAAGATGGGTTTCAAGTCTAGAGTAGGTCGAACCATTGATGAAGTGAGTTTAGGTGAGCTTGCAAAATTGAATGATGAAGTAATTGATTTAGTTGCTTTACGTAAAGCAGGTTTAATTAATAACTCGATCAAAGATGTTAAAGTAATTTTATCTGGCGAGCTGACTGCAGCAATTAAGCTTAAGGGTTTAAGAGTCACGAAAGGAGCTCGTTCTGCTATTGAGAGTTTAGGCGGTAGTATAGAAGAGTGACTATGAAAAACCAAAAGCATAACGGTAGTAAGCCTCGTGGTGGATTAGCCGAACTAAAGTCAAGGCTGTTGTTTGTTGTTCTCGGCATATTAGTTTACCGATTAGGTGCTCATATACCTGTTCCAGGATTAGATCCTGCAAAATTAGCTAATTTTTTTAGTGAACAGCAAAACACTATATTTGGCTTGTTTAATATGTTTTCTGGTGGAGCCCTGTCTCGTGTAACAGTGTTTGCGATTGGTATTATGCCTTATATTTCTGCATCGATTATTATTCAACTGTTTTCTGTAGTTTCTCCCAAGCTGGAGCAACTAAAGAAAGAGGGAGAATCAGGGCGTAGGAAAATAAATCAATATACCAGATATTTAACATTGCTCTTGTCAATATTTCAGTCCATGGGTATGGCTAGATGGTTGGCTAGTCAGCAAATTGCTATGCAACCAGATTTCTCATTCTATTTTACTGCTGTTGTAACTTTAGTTACAGGTACTATGTTTTTAATGTGGTTGGGTGAGCAAATTACCGAGAAAGGTGTTGGTAATGGAATTTCCTTAATTATCTTTTCTGGAATTGTCTCTAGCATGCCAAATGCTATAGGATCTGTCCTCCAGCAAGTTAAGGAAGGTCAGATGCAAGCCCTTACACTAGTTATTATTGCAGCAGTAGTAATTGTAGTAACTGGTTTTGTTGTATTTATGGAGCGTGCTCAACGACGAATTCGTGTTAATTATGCACAGAGGACGCAAGGTAGAAAGGTATATGCAGCCCAAACGAGTCATTTACCATTAAAAATAAATATGTCAGGTGTGATTCCACCAATATTTGCATCTAGCATTATTTTATTGCCAGCAACTTTAGCTCAATTTTTTTCACAAACTAAAGGGCTGGGATGGTTATCTGATGTTGGAATGGCACTATCACCAGGTCAACCCTTATATTTGATAGTGTATGCAGCAGCTATTTTGTTCTTTGCATTCTTTTATGCTGCCTTAGTGTTTAACCCTAAGGATACAGCAGATAACCTGAAAAAATCAGGAGCATATATTCCTGGAATTCGTCCAGGAGAGCAAACAACCAAGTATATCGATTCAGTGATGACTCGTTTGACTTTAGTTGGAGCTATTTACTTGGTTTTAGTATGTTTGTTACCACAAATTCTAATGTATACCTGGCATGTTCCATTTTATTTTGGTGGTACTTCGTTGCTGATTATAGTTGTTGTTATTATGGATTTTGTAGCACAGGTACAAGCTCATTTAATGACTCAGCAATATGATTCTTTATTAAAAAAGGCGAATTTTAGAGGTACTAAGTTACCTGGTCTGCTATGATTTATCGGAGTTAGGAATGAAAGTAAGAGCATCAGTAAAGCGAATATGTCGCAATTGTAAAATAATAAAAAGAAGTGGCACTATACGAGTAATTTGTAAGGATGCCCGTCATAAACAAAAGCAAGGGTAATATCTGCTTGATTTTATTTTATTAAAATAGTATCCTTCTGTCCCTTTCGACAGAACAAATAACGTTCGGAGAAACTAATGGCTCGTATTGCAGGAGTTAATATACCTGATCATAAACATGTGGTAATCGCTTTAACAGCAATTTATGGTATTGGTAAGACAACATCATTAAAATTATGTAAAACAGTTGATATAGATCCTTCAGTTAAAGTTTCTCAATTATCAGATGCTCAGTTGGAATCTTTGAGAACTGAAATTGCGAAAATTACTGTAGAGGGTGATCTTCGACGTGTTGTAACAATGAACATAAAAAGACTAATGGATCTTGGTTGTTATAGAGGATTAAGACACAGAAGAGGATTGCCGTTGCGCGGACAACGTACGAAAACCAATGCTCGTACCAGAAAAGGCCGTAGAAAAGGCACTAGTAGTTGATTTTTCATGTAGGAAAATAAAAGATGGCAATAACAAAGTCAAAGCAGCAAAAAACACGAAAAAAGGTAAAACGAGTAGTGTCTGATGGCATAGTACACATTCATGCATCTTTCAATAATACTATAGTTACCTTTACAGATAGACAAGGTAATGCATTATGCTGGGCAACTTCTGGTGGATCTGGCTTCAGAGGTTCTAGAAAAAGTACTCCTTATGCTGCGCAAGTTGCAACTGAGCGAGCTGCTGCTGTTGCTAAAGAATATGGTATGAAATCTGTTGCAGTTTTTGTGCATGGTCCTGGTCCTGGTCGTGAATCTACTATTCGTGAATTAATAACCCAGGATTTTAAAATTGTTGAAATTACCGATGTAACTGGCATACCACATAATGGTTGTAAGCCACCTAAAAAACGTCGTGTATAAGACTCAGGAGTAATTAATGGCTAGATATCTTGGTCCTAAATGTAAATTATCACGACGTGAAGGTTGTGATTTGTTACTTAAAAGTGGGGTTCGTGATCATAAATCCAAGTGTAAATCTGAAAAATTACCTGGACAGCATGGTGATAAAAAACCTCGTTTAAATAGTTATGGAATTCAGCTTAGAGAGAAACAAAAGATTAGAAGGCTTTATGGGATTCTTGAAAAGCAATTCCGTAATTATTACAAAAAGGCGGCTAGACAAAAGGGTTCTACAGGTGAAAATTTAATGGCCCTATTGGAAAGACGTTTAGATAATGTTGTTTACCGTATGGGTTTTGCCAGTACACGTGCTGAAGCTAGACAATTAGTTGCACATAAGGCAATACTTGTAAATGATAAAGTAGTTAACGTACCTTCTTTCCTGGTTAATCCTGGGGATACTGTATCCGTTCGACAAAAGGCTAAAAACCAAGGACGTATCCAAGCTGCTTTAGCTTTATCTGAACAAAGAGCACCCTGTGATTGGATTACTGTAGATACTGGTTCTTTTAAAGGTACATTTTCTACAGCACCAACGTTAATGGATTTATCTTCAGACTACAACGTAAACCTTGTTGTAGAACTTTACTCTAAGTAAGCTCGGAGAGATAGCTGAATGTATACTGAAATCAATGAAATGTTGACGCCTAAGGTTCTCAAAGTACAGGCCGAGTCGCCCTATAAAGCTAGAATAGTTTTAGAACCTTTGGAGCGAGGTTTTGGTCACACCCTCGGCAATGCTTTGAGAAGAATCTTATTGTCATCCATGCCAGGTAGTGCCATTACTGAAGCTTCTATCGATGGTGTTTTGCATGAATATAGTACTATTGAAGGTGTTCAGGAAGATGTGGTTGATTTGTTGCTTAACCTAAAATCAGTCGCTATCAAATTGACTGTAGGAAACGAAGCGCAGATTACCCTAAATAAAGAAGGACCATGTCAAGTTACAGCTGGTGATATTCAGTTGACTCATGGTCAAGAAATTATTAATCCAGAACTTGTCATAGCCAATCTCAATGAAAAGGGTAAGTTAAATATGACTCTTAAAGTTGAAAGAGGTATTGGCTTTCATAATACTGATGCATTTGTTCGCTATCATGATGATGAAATTGAGAAAAAGACGGTTGGAAAGTTAAAAATTGACAACAGTTTTTCTCCAGTGAAGAAAGTAGCTTATTTCGTCGACAGTGCACGTGTAGAAAACAGAACAGATTTAGATAAGCTTACTATTGAATTAGAAACTAACGGTACTATCGATGCTGAAGAGGCAATAAGAATATCTGCTAGTATACTACAAAGACAGCTTCATGCGTTTGTTGACATGAAATTTGAAGAATCACGTGCTGACAATAAAGAGCGTAATGATTTTGATCCTGTATTATTACGTTCAGTGGATGATTTGGAGTTGACTGTTCGATCAGCTAATTGTTTAAAAGCTGAAAACATTCATTATATAGGCGATTTGGTTCAAAGAACAGAAAGTGAATTATTGAAGACACCTAATCTTGGTAAGAAATCACTAACTGAAATTAAAGACGTTTTAGCGTCTCGATCATTATCGCTGGGTATGAAACTTGAGAATTGGCCGCCAGCAAGCCTTGGCGAGTAATATTTAGGAGTCTTTGTTATGCGTCACCGTAATTCCGGACGTAGTTTTAGCCGTACCAGTAGCCACCGTAAGGCTATGTTTTCTAATATGTGTTGTTCTTTGATTGAGCACGAGTTAATTAGAACCACTTTACCAAAGGCAAAAGATTTACGTCGATATATCGAACCTTTGATTACTGTTAGCAAATCTGATTCAGTAGCATCACGTAGACGAGCTTTTAATATTTTGCGATCTAAATCAGCTGTAGGCAAATTATTTACTGATTTAGGCCCACGTTTCGCAAAACGACCAGGTGGGTACATACGTATTATTAAATGTGGGTATAGGGATGGTGATAATGCACCTATGGCTATAGTTGAATTAATGGATAGACCTGTAAGCAGTGATGATACAGAAGAGTAAATTTTAGATTAATAACTATAATCTATATTTTGAGCCCGCATTAACGCGGGCTTTTATTTGAATCATTTAAAACGGTATGTCATCATCTAATTCATCAAAAGCATCTTGTGCAGTAGATGTTGGTGTTGCTTGATTCTTTGTTGAAGCTTGTTGAGGGGTAGAGCTTCCCTGAAATGAAGGCATGTCGTCGTAATTAGTGGCACTACTTCCTTTGCTATCGAGCATTTGTATGTCAGACGCAACAATTTCAGTTGTATATCTATCTTGGCCCTGTTGATCTTGCCATTTTCTTGTTCTTAAGCTTCCTTCGACATATAGCTTGGAACCTTTACGAATGTATTCACCGGCTATTTCACCCAGACGATTAAAACAGACAACTCTGTGCCATTCAGTTCTATCTTGTTTTTCACCTGTCGTTTTGTCTTTCCATGTTTCACTGGTAGCAACTGAAAGTGTAGTAACAGCATTTCCGTTAGGCAAATACCTTACATCAGGATCTGCCCCTACATTACCAACAAGTATTACTTTATTTATTCCTCTTGCCATTGAAATCATCTCCTGTATGCGAAAGTTAGTTAGGTATTATACATAATTTGGCAGTTATTTCGAAGCAGCCCAACGAGAAGGTGTTATTGGTAAATAGTAGATTGATGAAGAATTTTTTCAGCGCTTCCTGTGGAGTATTCCTCATTATCTACTCGAACATACAAGGTATTTTCATCTTTGGACAAAATAACTTCTTTAATGCCGGCTACCTTTAAAAGCTGATTGACTACCAATTTTGATTCTTCATTATTTGCTGTAAAAGGCAAAATAAGAGTAGAAAAATAAACATTAGATTTCATGCTCAGCGAAATGATGAGCCATAGACAGCTCAGAATCATGTTAATTAGAAAAATAGCTTGGTTATCGTGCCACTGATAAAGCATACCAGCTAAAGACCCACCAAAAAAAATTCCTAAAAATTGACTCGTTGAATAAATACCCATTGCTGTGCCTTTGCTCCCTGGACTTGCCAGCTTTGACACTAATGAAGGTAATGTTGCTTCAAGAACATTGAAGGAAACGAAATACACAAACATTAAAATACAAAACCAATACCAATTTTGTGATGTAAGCACCAACAGACCTTGGGTAAAGGTTGTCAGCAGTACAGATATAACAAATACTGTTTTTAATCGTTTTTTTCTTTCTGAAATAATGATAAAGGGTACCATTAAAATAAATGAGAATAACATGAGTGGCAAATAGAAGTGCCACTGCTGATGCAAATGACCATTCTCAATTTGATATTTCAACAGCATGGGGATAGCAAAAAAAGTGGCTGTAAGAATAAAATGCTGACAAAAAATTCCAAAATTGAGGCGTTGTAATTGTTGATCTGTTACCACAGGTTTTATTAGAGACAAGCTGGGTTCACTATCTGCATGAAACTGCTCTTTTGAGGGATTGGGAATGATGAGATAAAGTATCATAATCCCTAGAACAGCTAAAGTTGCAGTGAGATAGAACACTCCTGATAATCCATAGTAGTGGGTAAGAGCAGGGCTAATTATCATTGCGAGGCTAAATGATGTTCCGATAGTTATCCCTACTATGGCCATTGCCTTTGTACGTTGTTCATCCAGGGTTAAATCAGCAAGCAAAGCAATTAACACACTACCTATAGCTCCAGCACCCTGTAGTATTCTGGCAATTATCATTCCAGCAATAGAATGAGTGACTGCTCCTAACAAACTTCCTCCAGCAAATAGCAATAAACCTATGGCGATCATAGGTTTTCTGCCTAGTTTATCTGAAAGCATACCAAAAGGGATTTGTAGTAATCCTTGTGCCAATCCATAGCTTCCCAAAGCCAAGCCAATTAAAGTTGGAGTAGCACCTATAAGATTAGTGGCATAAAGAGTGAATACAGGGATAAGTAAAAATAATCCCAGGAGACGAAAAGAGAATATTGCTGCTATAGGAAAAACAGTTTTGTTCCAAGAATACTTCATTCATTATATGTCTAAATTATATCATGTGGAGATGGTACAAATTAAGTGCTTTGGAAACAAGATAAATTATGAAATTCCGCTTGATAGAGTCCAGATATTTCCATTGACAGCACAGCAGATTAGCGGTAGTTTGGTGGGATTTTATACTATAGGGTTATCGTATGAGTTCATTAGTTTTTTCAGGAAAGGTAGGATTGATAACGGGTGGTGCACGAGGAATTGGTAAAGCAACCGCATTAAAGCTAGCACATTCAGGCTGCGATATTGCTATCGTGTATTATAATAGCTCTGATGAGGCTCAAAGTCTGGTTAATGAAATAACTGGCATGGGTAGAAAAGCAGTTGCCTTACAAGCCGATGTAGCAGATTGTCAATCTGTCAAAGAAATGTTTTCTCAATTTAGAGAACACTTTACGTACTTAAATTTTCTAGTGAGCAATGCAGCGAGTGGAGTATTAAAACCTGCTTTGAAAATGTCGACCAAGCATTGGCGCTGGTGTTTGGAAACCAATGCTTTGGCTTTGAACCACTTGGTTACGGAAGGTCTTGCCCTAATGCCTAAAAACAGTCGTGTTATTGCACTATCCAGCTTAGGTGCATCAAGGGCGATTCCAAATTATGCTTTTATTGGTGCCTCTAAAGCAGCTCTGGAAGCATTAGTTCGTTCGCTAAGTTTGGAGCTGGCTAGTTATGGTATTACTGTGAATACTGTTTCTGCAGGTGTTGTCGATACGGACGCTTTAAAGCATTTTCCAAACAGAGAACAGTTACTGGATGAATATCAAGCTCATGCTTTGGCAGATAGAGCGTTAACACCTGAAGATGTGGCTAATGCTATCTATTTGCTTTGTTTGCCTGAAGCGGCCATGATTAATGCCCATACATTATATGTTGACGCAGGCTATAGTCAGGTTGGGTAGTAGGTGATAAAAGTAAATTTTATGATATAATTTCAAGCTTTGCGAGCTTTGTTGGTTCAGAGGATAAAATATGAATGTAGCTGAAGTTTACCCTAAGGTTAGGGAAATTATTGCTGATGTATTAGTAATTGATGAAGAAGAAATTTCTTTAAACAGTAGTTTAATTGATGATTTGGGTGCTGAGTCCATTGATTTTCTTGATTTGGTTTTTCAATTGGAAAAAGAATTCAAGATTAAAATCCCGAGAGGCCAGCTGGAAAAGAATGCTCGTGGTGATCTGGCTGAAGATGAGTTTGAGAAAGGTGGTATTTTAACAACCTCAGGATTACAGGCTTTAAAAAATTATTTGAGCGAAGTTCCTGCTGACCGATTTAAAGAGAATATGAAAGTTAACGAAATTCCTGTGTTGTTTAACGTAGAAACTTTTTGCAAGCTGGTTATTTCAGCTATAACCCAGCAGCAAGCAACGGAAACTGTAGCTTGATGAGGTTTTTATTTGTTGATCGCATTGTACAATTATCCCCAGGAGAATGGATTAAAGGGATAAAGCATGTCACAAGAGATGATGCTTATTTAACCACTGATGATCATGGAAGGCTTTGCTTTATGCCTTCTTTGATTGGTGAAACATTGGGGCAATTGGCAGCGTGGAATGTGATGCAACATAATCATTTTACTGCAAGACCAGTCGCTGGCGTAGTATCAAGTGCCCGATTGTATCGACCTGCTTACGTCGGTGAAACGATATTGCTTGAATCAAATATTGATTCACTGGATGAAAAGGCAGTTCAATACCATAGCATTGCCAAAGTAGGTAATGATATTATTTTTACTATAGATGGGGCATTAGGCCCCATGCTGCCTATGACTGAATTTATTAGTACAAAGGTCATTAGACAACAGTTTGCAGAGATATACCGGCCAGGTGAGTGGTCTTCTGTTTTAGCTTTGAGTTCGCCTGTTTTAATAGAGGAAAACTGCTCTGATTGTGGAATGATTAATTCTTCCATGCAATTTGAAAGAATCCTCGCCAGTGAACCAGGTATAAGCTTGATTGCTGAAAAAAGGATAACTCGTTCAGCATCTTATTTCCCTGATCATTTTCCTAACAGACCTGTACTACCGATGACGGTACTTCTTGAATGTAAATTGAATTTGGCGAAAGAGTTTATAGCTAGAGCAAAATATGATAGAACTTATCGAATAAGCGAATTACGTAAAATTAAAATGAATGAATTTGTTCATCCCGGAGATGTCGTAGTTTGCCAGGTCAAAGTGAAACAGCAAATGGATGATGAATTAATACTGTCTTATAGGTGTGAGGTTGATGGCAAGCGGGTATGTGTTGTCGACATAGTGCTTATCCCAAAAGGTAAATGAGGTTATGAAACGACGAGTTGCTATTACAGGTCTAGGGGTTGTTTCGCCTCTAGGAAATGATGTATCCACCACTTGGAACAATTTGATCGCTGGCCATTCTGGCATAGATAGTATCAAGCAGTTTGATGCCAGTGCTTTTCCTACCATTATTGCTGCTGAAGTAAAGAACTTTTCACCTGATACGTCTATTTCGGGAAAGCATACTCGATTTATCATGTCTTTTACTCATTTTGCATTGGAAGCTGCACGCCAGGCTTTTGAGGATGCTTCTATCCTCCCTACCAAGCAAACATCCGATCGGTGGGGAGTCGTAACAGGCAGTGGGATGATGACGGCCGAGTTTGAGTATTTAACGCGGTTTCAACAAACTTGTGCTGCAGGCGGTGAAATTGATTGGGGAAAGCTGCAATCTAATAGCAGGGATTTCTATAATTTGGTTGATTTTGGTAAAACCACTTCAAACTCTGGTCTTTCCTTATTAATACAACAATATGGGATTACTGGTTATGCCTCTTCTGTCCATACGGCCTGCGCTTCAGGAGGCCAAGCCTTGGGATTGGCAATGCAGGTAATTCGTCGTGGCGAGGCAGATTTTATGTTGGCAGGTGGATTTGATTCCATGATTAATCCATTGGGTTTGTCGAGCTTTTGTCTTTTGGGTGCCTTATCAACTTATAATGAGACTCCGCAAACGGCAAGCCGCCCCTTTGATGCGACACGCAATGGTTTTGTCCTGGGTGAAGGGGCTGCCTTTTTGATCCTTGAAGAATGGAGTAAAGCAAAAGCCCGTGGGGCAAAAATCTATGCTGAACTGGCCGGAGAGGGGAATTCTTTGAGCTCCTACCGAATAACTGATTCACATCCCAATGGTGATGGTGCTATTCAAGCAATTAAACGTGCGTTGGAGGATGCGGGTATTCAACCACGGGATGTCGATTATATTAATGCGCATGGTACATCCACTAAAATGAATGATTTAAGTGAAACCAATGCAATCAAAGCTGTCTTTGGGGACAGGATCGCCAATTTACCAGTTAGCTCTACCAAAAGTCAAACGGGGCATTTAATCGCAGCTGCGGGAGCGCTTGAAGCGGTATTGTCAGTTAAAGCCATAGAACAGGCGCAAGTCCCCAAAACAGCGAATTTAAAAACACCTGATCCGGAGTGTGATTTGGATTATGTTGTTGATGGTCCACGTGAAAAATCTTTAGGGGTAGTATTATCTAATTCGTTTGGTTTTGGAGGTTCTAATAGCTGCTTGTTATTTAAACATCCAGAATTCGAGGAGGCAAAATAAATGAGTCAAGCGAATAGAGTATTTATTACTGGTCGCAGCGCTCTAACTGCCTCTGGTGCAACTGCTGATGAAACTTGGAATGCAATCATTTCAGGCCAGTGTGGAATAGATGAAATTAATTTTTGGGAATTATCTGGATGGTCGCATCGTTTGGGCGGAGAAATAAAAGATTTCCAACCTTCCAAGATGCTTCCTGATAGAAAATTAATAAAAGTTATTTCCCGTCAGGATATAATGGGAATCAATGTGGCAGTGCAAGCTGTTGAGCATAGTAAAATGATTGCTTACAGAGATAGCCTGGCAGATGCTGATTTATTTAATGAACAAACCGCTATTTATGTTGGTTCTCCAGGGAATAAATATTTTCAACAATATGACTTTATACCTTTGTTGGCTAAAACCCATGGAGATATGAGTAGCTTTGCAAATCAGTTGTTTGATGAAGTGCATCCTATGTGGTTATTGAGGATTTTACCTAATAATGTGCTTGCCTATACAGGGATTACCTATGGCTTTAAAGGTCCAAATCACAATGTAACGAATCATGCGGTAGGTGGTACACAAGCCATTTTGGAAGCGTATCATGCCATACGCAGCGGGCAGGCAGAACGCGCGGTTGTGGTTGCCTATGATATAGGCACAGAGCCTCAAGGCTTATTTTATTATGAAAAATTGGGTGTGGTAAGTAATCGTCATTTAAAACCTTTTGATAAAGAGCATGACGGTACCATTCTTGCTGAAGGCGCTGCGGCCCTTGTATTGGAAAGTGAAGCCAGTGTGAAGTCCAGGGCTGCAATTTGTTATGGCGAGATAGTTGGTGGCTTATCCGCTTCTGAAGCAACAGGATTATTTTCTATTGAAGCAGATGGGCAACATTTGGCTTCATTGATGGGGCAGACGTTAAGCAAATCTGGAATAAACTCTGAGGAAATAGGATTAATAGTAACCCATGGAAATGGAAACAGTAAATCAGATGACAGTGAGGCCCTGGCTATCAAATCAGTATTCAAACAAGAAGAAGTTCCTGCGACTGCTTTTAAATGGTCCATGGGACATACTTTATGTGCCTCTGGAGTATTGGATGCGGTATTAACTACATATGCCCTTGAAACCAAATGCGTGCCGGGGATCGCTAATTTTCAACAAATTGCCCCGACGTGTGAAGGCTTATCAGTAAGTCATGAGCATAGAGAGATAATATCTAATTCCTATGCCATGATGATCAACCGAGGGTTTGCCAGCATGAATGTATGTTTGGTGATCAAAGCCTGTGAATAATTTAGCTCAACAAATAGAAGCATTACCCATTACACTGGCGGGACGTTTTATTTATCAGTTTTTGCCATACAGGCGCCGGTTGATTTTTTCCAATATTAGCCAGGTTTATAATGATCAACTGAATGAATCTCAAAAAAAGCGCTTGGCAAAAGCGTATTACTCACATCTTGCAAAATCTTTAAAAGAAGCGCTGCAATTAAGATTCATGAGTGAAAAAAAATTACGAGCTCAGGTTGAAGTAATCGGCCATGAAAAAATGTTAGCTGTTGTGGCACAGAAAAAAGGGGTGTTAGTAGTTACCGGTCACTTTGGAAATTGGGAGTTTGCGCCCTTGGGAGGGGTATTAAACTTTAAGGAATTCAAAGGCCAATTTCATTTCATCAGGCGTACTCTGCGATTTAAGTTCATAGAACGCATTATGTTCAAAAATTACTATCAAGCTGGCCTAAATGTTATTCCTAAAAAAAATTCTCTGGAGCAGGTTTGTGTTGCGTTGGAACAAAATCATGCCGTAATCTTCGTATTAGATCAGCATGCATCCCTGGTGAACAGAGATGGGATAGCGGTAGAGTTTTTTGGGAAAAAAGCGGGCACCTACAGAAGCCTGGCGACGATATCACGCCATACAGGAATTCCAGTTATACCTGCAGCCAGCTACAGATTACCTAACGGAAAGCATGTTTTGGAGTTTCATGATCCCATTCCTTGGAAAGACTATGACACTACGCAAGAATCTTTATACCGAAATACCTTGGCCTATAATCAGGCTTTGGAGAAGATTATTCTGGCACATCCGGAGCAGTGGAATTGGATGCACAAACGCTGGAAACTTTCTTAAATGAATGGATTGTCTTCGGTTTCTTATTTATTCTTTGTCACAGAATCTTTTCTCCAGGCTCCTATTTAATCACAAATGATTTTTTATGGGGCAAGTTATGTCAAATTTTTATGTTTTATTTTTTTCGTTCGTCTCTTAATCGTTTGAGTACCAGAAATAACTTATCCGTTTCGTCTTCTTTTGTGAAATGAAGGACAATATTGCTGTCTTCAGCTCGAATCACTTCATAGCAAAGTTCCATAATGAAGTTATGGATTTGTAGTTTAAGCATTCCCCCTTTAGGAATATCAGTTTTCTGCTTAACTACTACAGCACCATTGGAAGAGATTTCAACAATCTCAATTGGATTATTGTCTAAGCTGGCATTTATTTCGCCATGGTTTTTTAGCCGAAAATATTTTCGCCTTTCGTCCATTGTTTAACCATAAATTAAGTATGCTTTTTAATTTTAGGTCTATTATTCCTGATAGGTCAACCTGATGAGCGTGATATCTGCTGATTAAGTAAGTAGGATCTAAATTTTAGAACGGTTGTTTGTTTCAGGTCATTATAACGGATAGATGAATCAATCCGGCTGCAGATACGCAACCGGAAGATTAATCAAGGTGAAATCATTGTTGATGTCGATTGGGGAGTGGATTTATTCTTTGGATAAATAGCTGACATGATGTTGTTGCTAAAAAATACCCCCAAGTTGCCTAATGTGCTTTTTAAGCTGGTAGCTAACTCAGTTGCTGAATCCAGGATAGTTGCGCCTGGAGTTTGATTTGAAGAAACAGATTCACACTTATACGGATTTTGTTCAGGTAAAGAATGAGTAAATTCTTTACTGATAGTGCTGAAATGAGTAGAGTCTTCATCGAATTCCTTAAGTAAAGATTCAACCTCATTACGAGCCCCTTTCATTAGTTGCATTTCTAGCAAACGAAAACGATTCGCGATTAAAAGTTGCTGATTTTTTATTAGCCAGGCATCCAATGTTAAGTCATTTTTGCTTTCTAGTAACAGATAGTGAAATAAGCGATCGAGTTTTTGACGAATTTTAAGCTCGTTTTTGGGATTGGATTGCAATGAAAATATACTCAATGCTTCGATTAATTCATTAAGTTTTTGTTGGGTGTAACCTGATTTTATGTCATCGAGGATAATCGACAGATTTGTTTCAAGTTTGGTAGTGAAATATTTTCTTTGTTGAAGAAGAAGGGAGGTTTTTTTTTCGCTTTGCTTTATTGGAGAGTCAATTGCTGCAACAAAGGTAGGTGGATTTGGGGAAAAAAAACCAGTCCAGCCATAATACCAACATCGTTTCAATCGTGAAATCAGTTGAGCGATAAATCCGGTATTTTCACCAAAACTTAACTCGATTTTTGCTTCAGTTAAAGCTTGAGTCGCTATACTGATAATTTCCTTGTGTTTATTTGGATTTAATTTTTTTAGAGCTCCCTCGCATAAATCAATAACTCTGGCATAGCTGTCTTCGCTAGCTTGTGCCCCAAAATGCCGGATAGTTCTTTTAGCATCATAGACAAATAAAGAAAAATTAATTTGCTCATCATGTAGTTCAGGATAGTTTAGAAACGCTGTGTATATAGCTTCTCTAACAGAAGCTGATATATCGCTTAAAGACATGAGAACAATTAAATGATATATCGAACGCCGATGTATTTCAGTGCACCCTTCTTGAACATAGTAACTTAAATAATCATTGATGATTTTGGAAAGTACTTGCTTGTCGCCTTTATAATGCATTAAAAAATAATCTATCGATTTCACCGTTCTCTTGCTTTTTATTAATTTATTAATTAAAGGGTGTTCAGGTATATCATTGGTCGGTGTCATTACAGAGCTTTCGCTAATTTTGATGCCGCAGAAGAGGCTGCTTAAAAGATTTTTTTCTTTTGATTTAGTTGGAATTTTTGGGGCTAGCTGGACCAGTTGTGTCATGCTCGTGATGTTTATGCGTGAATCATTATAAAATAAGCTCGAATCACCGGATTGTGCTGATGCTCGCAAGTAGTAATTGGTCAGAGAGGCGATTTTATTAGTTAACTCTTTAAACTCTTCCAGATTATCTAAACAAATCAGGAGTTGCATCGCTTGAGGTGAGAATTGGTAATTACGGTTTAATAATTTATAAACCAATAACTTGATGTAAGTTACATACGCGTCATGATGTTGGCCATAGAGATAGCGTTGAATAGCGGTAATTAATCGTTTTTCTTCATTTTGGTTGATCAAAAGAGGATGAGTCGGATCAAATAATTCGAGATGTTCCACCATATTCATAATAATGGCTTCCTTTTTTGTAGAATCCATTTTATTAAGTTCGTCAACAACATGAACATCTACCAGGTTCATCAAATGGGCTAAAATAAAATGCGCATTTGGCCTGGATGAGTAATGATTTAGCCAATAGGCAATCATATCAGGCTTTGGATATTTAAGTAGTATTTTTTCAACCTGTTTTTCTGATAATTGATGAAAATGAGGGATCGAACAGAGTAAAGTAACACATGCTTCAGGTTGTAGAAGTTCTATTTGTGCCACAGTCAAACAATTCAGGTTTAATTGGTGAATTAGTGGATTAAGCCGAGGTGGCGAGTGAAATTCACTTTGATTTAAATGGGCTAGAAATGATTTTTCTTTTAAATTGTCCAGGTACTCCTTTTTGCTTAATAGACAGGTAATTAATAATGATTTAATCTGGCTATCCTGCGCTAAAGCAATTAATTCAAGTATTTGTTGGTAGTTAAATTTATTAGCGTTTAACGCATAGATAAAATCAAGCTGACTTTCTTTACTATTGTTGATGCTGGCTAAATAATCCTTATTTAAGATGGCTATTTTTAACAAATCAAAATTTAATAGTTCATTTCTTTTCATATGATTCTCCAGCCAGCTCCATGAGCCGAGTTTAAAAATATCAGGTAAAGTCGTTTGATCAGGTGCAACTATAATACAATGATTGCAAAGCCAATTGATTTGTGAAGTGGTGAAGTTTTCACGCTGAATCAATATTTTTTTGAGGGTGTAGGGGAGCAGCTTTTGCTCGACAATGTGTTTCAAAAGGAGGACTATCTCTGGGGACGATTGAAGTTGATCAGGATTTAATTGACAGAGCCATTTTATAAATATTTCTGTTTTAATCAGTGGATCATTAAGCGATAAAAATGATTTTAGAGCTTGTTCCCAGGAAAGAGTTTGATTTAGAGATGGTCTATTTAAATCTGCGATAAGTAATAAGCTGGCAAGAATATCATTTTTTGAGACAGGTTTATCAAAATCAACCACTTGATCCTCCTTGACCGAAATGCCAAAACTACTCTATCAACTTTAATACCCATTTCGTTCATGTTAAGCCACGGAATATAATATTCACAAATTCTCCCGATGGAATCTTTACAGGACTTAAGCAACCCCCGAATCTTTTCGTAAAAACCAGTTGTTAATTCAGTCATTTAGTTTATCTAAACTCCCTCATTAAAAATTTTTTTGCCTTGACCTTCGCGTTTTTCCTAAGTCCTGTTTTATATTTGTGGATTAATTCAGA
The DNA here is from genome assembly GCF_026191275.1 of Legionella sp. PATHC039. NCBI lineage: Bacteria > Pseudomonadati > Pseudomonadota > Gammaproteobacteria > Legionellales > Legionellaceae > Legionella > Legionella sp. PATHC039. Next base: position 2,213,632 of record NZ_JAPHOP010000001.1, on the reverse strand, counting down.
ATAACTGTTTGAAAAAAAAATTCAATACTTGTTTTAATTTTGTGAATTTTGTTATGAAAGTAATGTGCCCTCATACACAAAAGCAGCAGGTCCTGTTAATATAATGGGAGCAGTGGGACAAGGCCATTGGATACACAAATCTCCTCCTGGCAAATGAACGGTGATTTTGTCTGACAGGTTGTAAAATAAACGTGCTATCGCTGCCGCAGCAACCGCACCACTACCACAAGCAATCGTTTCACCACAACCCCTTTCATAGACACGTAAGTTGATTTTTTCATGATTAACAATTTGCATAAATCCAACGTTGACTTGCTCTGGGAATTGCGGGTGAAAACTAATCTGTTGTCCCAAACTGTTTACAGGGGCTGTATCTATATTTTCAACCAACAATACAGCATGAGGATTTCCTACACTTATCGCATGAAGATTCACTGTATTGCCGTTATTTAATTCAAGTGAATATTCTGGGGATTGGCGATCAGCAAGTATAGGAATTTCACCTGGGGCTAGTCTAGGAACGCCCATGTTGACACTCACGCTGTTATCCTCATGGATGATTAAATCCATGAGCGTAGTTTTAGTTGCTACTGTCAATTTATTTTTTGCTGTTAAACCATAATATTTGGCAAAAAGAGCTATACATCGCGCCCCATTACCACATTGACCTACTTCTTGCCCGTCGGCGTTGAAGATTCGATAATTAAAATCAATTCCTTCGGTTTGACTGGATTCTATTAGTAAACATTGGTCAAACCCTATACCGGTATGGCGATTGGCTAGTTTTTGTATTTGCTCAACAGTGAGTTGAATAGATTGGTTGACTCCATCCAATACAATGAAGTTATTGCCTAAACCATGCATTTTGGTAAATTTTATTCCCATAGGATGTCTCTATTGATTGGTTGTTGCTTTCTTTTCTTGTTCAGGCAAATACAAAGGTCCTTTTTGCCCACAAGCTGACAAACACAAAGAAGTCTGAGTTATAACGATGAGTAATAATGCGAAATAAATGTGTCTCATGAGGTATTATTATAGAGTTAAATTTTAATTATATGAGATTTGCTTTGAAACTCAATGATTCATTCTTCTTGTTATTTTATATGGGAATATTTTAAGCTTGAGTAAGACAGGCAGATAGCTTATTCCGTATTTTGTGTCTTTCTTTAGTGAAGTAGTGCTTAGGTATGGCGTGTCTGAAAAGAGAGAAATCTATTATTGGATGCCTCGAGTATCTCTTCCAAAGAGTGTTGATTATCCATGAGCAATTGATGCAACACTTCAAGTTCCTTTTTAGGTAGTCTATTTGAACATTCAATAAAATAACTGTTTTTTCCATCTCTGTACCAGTATATGAAAATCGTATTTTGTGACATGACACCTTTGCCGGGACTTCCATATAACCTGTTTGTATTGGAACCATGCAGATCAGTTCTGGGGGAATAAAAGCGATAATTTATTTGGTTACGGTTATGGTTTTGCTGGATTTGCTCAATGAACCCGCAGTCAGAAGCCAGTTTTCTTGCTAAAAACGAAATACTCATAAAACAGCATAACATACAAAATAAACATAATGATAAATATTTGCACAATAAAGTCAATAGTTATTAGAATTCCCAGTGTCAATATGTCTATAAATTGTTCAATATATTTTTAAATGTTAAACTTGCGCTGCTCTATTGCATTGGCGATAATTTACGTTTTTGCGTGGAGAATTTGTTTTGAGCGTTTATATGAAGGAACCTTTAGAGAATGCACAAGCTTGTGTCGTATGGATGCATGGATTGGGAGCTGATGCCTCTGATATGATGGGTTTAGCTGATCAGCTAACAATAGAAGATACCGCTTTAAGGCATGTATTTCTTGATGCTCCTCGAAGACCAGTGACTCTGAATGGGGGAATGGTTATGCCTGCGTGGTATGATATTTATGGATTAGGCTTTGTCGATGAAGAAGATAAGTCTGGCATTGAGCAATCTGAATTGTTAATACGCAAGGTGGTTGACGCTCAATATAATTGTGGCTTTAAACCTCATCAAATTTTTTTAGCGGGCTTTTCTCAAGGGGGAGCTATGGCATTGCACACGGCTCTTCATATGACTGAGCGATTATGCGGCGTTATTGCATTGTCCGCTTATTTGCCCTTGGCTAAGCATAATAAGCCGCAACTTGATAAGAATACTCCTATCTTTATGGGAGCAGGACAATTTGATCCTTTAGTTCTGCCAAAATGGACTCTACAGAGTAAGGATTGGCTCTTGGCTAATGGGTATAATGAAGTCTCTTTTCATCAATACCCCATGGAACACTCCATATGTTTTGAAGAAATTAAAGATCTTAGCCTTTGGCTTAATAAGCAGGTTCAAGGAGTTTTACAATGACAATAGTAAAAAGGTCAAGAACAGTACCTTATTCTTGTGAGCAAATGTATGGACTGGTTAATGATGTTGAACATTATTCCGAGTTTCTGCCTTATTGTGCGGAAAGCAAAATACTTCATCGTGACAATGATGAAGTCCAGGCGACTTTGGTGATAGCAGCTGCTGGAATGAGTAAGTCATTCACTACTCGTAATCGATTGCAAACTAATAAAATGATTGAAATTCGTCTGGTTGATGGTCCTTTTAGTCATTTAGAAGGATTTTGGCGTTTTGATCAGGAAGAAAAAGGGTGCAGAATTTCTTTTGATTTGGAGTTTGAGTTTGCCGGGAAAATATTTTCTATGCTTCTTGGCCCGATATTTGATCAGATAACCGATAAAATGGTTGACGCATTTTGCGAAAGAGCTGAGGTCATTTATGGTAAAGGTTGAATTAGTCTATATAGCAAATTCTAAAAATTGCCTGCATTACAAAATGGATTTAAAACAGGGAGCTACAGTTGAAGAGGCACTCATTGAATCAAATATTTATTCAACTTGTCCTGAAACGAGGGAATTACCTGTAGGAGTATATGGCAAGCGGGTTTCTGTGGACCAGGTATTGAAAGAAGGAGATCGAATTGAGATTTATAGGCCATTGATACTCGACCCCAAAGAAAAACGCCGTAAGTTAGCACAGTTTAAAAAATAGAGCCATATTAGGCTTTGTAATCTACACTGAACTCTTAAAAACAACTTTCCCCTTGTCTAATCACTTAGGCAAGGGGGAGATATTACATTACGGCTTATGTTCTATTTTTACTAAAGAGCCCTGGGAAAAATATAACACAACATTACGAATTTCCAGATTACCTTTTCCTCGCCGCCAGGTATAAGCATAATCCCACCTATCATTGTTGAATGTTGGACTCATTAAGCTGGTACCCATCAAGATTGCAACGTCATTCTTACTCATGCCTGTTTTTAACCGGGCAATTTTGGATTGAGGCAACAAATTACCTTGCTGAGTGATGCGCCTTGAGAAGTCATATGATGCGCATTGGGTTAAGGTTAATGTTAAAATGAAACAAATAAAAAAAGTGATTATTCGCATTTTTTTGCCTACCATGAAAAATTTCGCCATAATAACATGTCATTTATTGAAAGGCACCTGTCATCATGTGGAATTTGGTATTTGCCATTATTCGGCCAGACTAAGTTTAAAGGTCGCTAATGGTTTTTAGAGCATGAAAAATACTTTAGGCCTTGTTGTTAGTTATTACTCCAATTTTGCTGGAATAATGATCAAAGCTCGAAATTCGTTACAGTTAAGGAGCACAAGTGGAAGAGAGTCAACAGTTAAAAGACGCTGGATTAAAAATCACATTACCTCGTATCAAGGTATTACAAATATTGGAGCAATCAAGAAACCATCATTTGAGTGCAGAAGCAGTCTATAAAGCTTTATTGGAATCGGGTGAGGATGTTGGTTTAGCTACTGTGTATAGAGTTCTTACTCAATTTGAAGCAGCGGGATTAGTATCCAGGCATAATTTTGAAGGAGGACACTCGGTATTTGAGTTGTCTCAAGGCGAACATCATGACCATCTTGTTTGTGTTAAGTGTGGGCGGGTAGAGGAATTTGTAGATGAAATAATAGAACAAAGACAAAAAGCAATTGCCGAGCGCGCTCATTTTAGAATGACAGATCATGCGCTAAACATATATGGTATTTGTCCGCAGTGTCAATGACTTTGATATTTTAACTGGATTGGCTTGACAATTCACGGAATATCCTAAGCGTGTTTACTATATTCCTGTGTAGTGCTTTATTATTAAAATGATCAGAGCGTTTTGGTGACATGCTATTTTCTTTAAGGATTCATCACATGGAACTTGATTATATTATTTTTGGTGATGGTAGCCCAGGATGGGTTTTTCTTCCAGGTTAAGTGCCAATGCCGCCAATAAATTATTGTTGGTGGAAGCGGGAGATAGCGTATTTCTGGAAATGCTAACCCGCCTGCAATGAGAATTGCAGAACAATTATCACACTATATTCCAATTCTTCGTGAGAGCCTCCTATTCTAAATGGAATTTGGGCGGTAAAGAACAACTCTCTAAACTAGTCTATACTTGAAATTATAATGAAGGTGCTTGGGTTTTGAATAATTATGCATCAAAAAAAGCGGTCTTCATTGGAACATGAAGCCTTACTGTCGTTATTTGAGGGATCCTTAAGAACTATCCCATTCAATATCCTGGCGGTGGTGGTGCTTGCTTTAGGTTTTATCTATACGAAAGAGGTTCCAATCAAACTGGTTATTATCTGGTTTTTTCTCATTTTAATTTTAAGTGTGATTCGTTGGGTAACTAGTAGAATTATAATCAGTAAAGAGTTTTACACCACAAAAGGCAAGCAGTCTTTAAGTGGTTTTTTACTGCTGAATTTTTTAATGGGGCTGGCTTGGAGTTTAAGCTACTTTATTTTTTCTCCTTATTTAAATAACACAAATGAGTTGATTTTTGTACTCATTCTGGGGGGGTTATCGACAGGCGCTATCGCTTCTTTATCGATTTATCTTCCAGCCTATTATGCTTACGTATTGCCAATGAATTTCCCAATTATTGCCTACAATTTGTATTTATTTCAGTTTGATAAAACAATTTTTGCTGTCATGTATTCGCTTTTTTTGATCATAGTATTGTTGACAGCAAGATTAAACTCAAAATTACTTTCCAAAGTGAGAGCATTATCTATAACCGATTCATTGACCGGGTTATTTAACCGTCGCCATTTTGATGTGGTGTTCAACAATGAACTAAGCAGAGCGAAACGTAATAAATATCCTATCAGTCTGGTTTTCATTGATATAGATAATTTCAAGTATATTAATGATACTTTTGGCCATTCTGCAGGTGACAGTTTTTTAATTCATGTGTCAAATATCCTGAAACAAACATTACGGCGCTCCAGCGATAGCATGTTTCGGATTGGTGGCGATGAATATGCTGCCATTCTTATTAATATGACACCAAATGAAGTGACAACAGTTTGTGCTTCAATGCAAGAGCAGTTTAATAAAAAAAATCAATATAAAAATGTGTCGTTAAGTATGGGGGTCATATGCATTGGCTCTATGAGAGTGATCGATCAACAAAGCGCCATTACTGCTGCTGATAAAACACTTTATCAAGCAAAAAAAGCAGGGAAAAATCAAATTAAATCAAAATCGTTAGTCTAACGAGAGCAGAGAGTCAATTAAAGTTTTTAAAGTGACATAAGAGAATAAAATTTTATTTCTCTTATGTCTGGGAGCTTTTGGATTAATTATTTTTTATTCTATGTTGATAGAATAGGAGTAACTTCCAAAACCATCATAGGTGGTATTGATATAACGCATGCCATTGCAGGAAGCGCTGACAACAGGATGGTTCATAAATGGGCCGTCATTAATATCAAGCACGCACCAATTGGCATTGTCATAGGCTACGGTGACATGAGCATATCCTGCTCGACAATCAAAGCCATCTCGGATTACAAAACTGCGTGGGCCAACTATTTGTAATACGACATCTGAATCATTATAACCACTAACCACATAAATTCCAGGGTGTGTTTTATCACTCAAATGAAAAAAATCTTTGTATCCACAGAATGATTCATTGGCATATGCATTCATCATTAAAAGGCTACTTGCTGCTAGTACCATCCACTTTTTCATATGAAAATACCTTCTTATTGTTATTCAGGAAATTGGATTATAGGGAATCAATGACTATTAAACAATCATCATGTTCTTTTGTTTTTGAAATAACTCTTCCACAAGTCATTTTTAGAAACATTAATCTCTATTGTGTCAATATAGTCACATTTTGATTTCAGGGTGTGTTTACGAAAAAAGAAAGTTATTGCAAGATTTTTCAAAATTATTATAGGACCAACGGATTAATAATATTTGCGTTTTGTGGGGGATAATTGAGCATCTCTGACTCCGTTTCGATATTGCAGGTATCGTCAAAGGGCGTGCTAAATACCTCAGAAAAGCAGCGGTACGCAGGCTGTTTAATGAGTCATTTAAAAATCAAGTAACTAGAAATATTGCCCTGATACTCACTACCTTTTGTGATTTTTGGCCTAAGGATCCTATACTATAATTAATTCACTATATTGAAAAAAAACATGAATTTATTTCTTTCGAAAGGGTTTGGTTTTTGTACAAATAATTGGGATTACCATTCTGCTTAAAATTCGATAAACAACCATTAACCACAAAATATGATTTAATAGTAAATGAAGGTTTGGATATGGATAAATGGAAAAATATTTGTTAAGTAGTCAGGTAAACTATACACTCACCAATTATGCAGAGCATGTATCGAGCGTAAGTCATGATTTAGTGAAATAGTAGATTAAGTCAAATAGTTTTATGCGGACGGTGCTAATGGATTTAACTCAATTGCCCCATTGTTTTCAACAGAGGATATTGATGTAAGTGCCCTGGATTCAGTAGACATAGTCGATTCATTGCCAGCAAATAATCCAAATCGTTTGGTCAATTCATTGATTTTAGGCTGGGTTTTTACAGAGCTTTCCAAATTATTAAATAGTTTTCTTCTCTCCGGAGTGTACAGGCAAAGCGCTTCTAATAAGGATAAAATGCATTGTTTTAAATAGGCAAAGCTAAAGTAGCTTTCCTGTTTGTAATCCATGATGATTCTTTCAAAATTAGGATTTTTAACATGGAAAGATATTTGGTCGACACGCTCTTTTGGCGTAAGGGTTCCATCTTCACTGATATCAACCAATTTATTGATGAGCTCTGTCTTTTTCGCCAGTGTCTCTTCGCTTTCGAATGTCGAATTATTTTGCTCAATGGCGGCGGTAGAAAGACTAAGGTAGTTCTTAAATTGGGCTAAAGCAACTCTTACTGCATCAAGGTGATAATATTTCTCAAAATTATCTCTTTCAAAATTTTTAATTTTTTCTTTTAGCAAATTTTTTATAGTTAAATTAATATCTTCTGCGAATTTTGAGCGTTGAATAATACTTTCTTTGAATGTCAGTAAATATTCTCTAAGTTTTGTGCGATATTCCTTGTCAGTGTATTGTAAGCCTATATGACGGTTGCAGAAAGCATCTAATTGTTTATTAAATGATTCTGTAGTGTATTCCTCTATATAAAGGAGATCTTCTTGTTCCTGAGTCGATCGTAACTCTTTAAGATAACTTAATTTTTCTCTGGCAGTATTTGCTTTCATAAGATAAGTGGCTTTTAAGCCTTCATAATGATGGTAGCTTGAGATAATGAGAGGCTTAATGAGTGTTAATTTAGGTTCATACTCTTTCAGCGCGGAATTTAAAAGAGTGTCTAACTCATAATCTTTAGGATCAGGATCTGTATTCTGGGGTAATCGCTTTTGCAATTTTACCAATTTGTACAGAGCTTTTTTATAAGTTTCGATTAATTGATCATCAGTGGTTTCGCCACCTTTTGTTTTGATAATTTCATATAGTTTGATGATATGTTTATAATTTTTTTCTATTTTATCCAAATGTTGTGTTGCATTTTCGAGTTTTTTATTCGTTGTTTTTATTCTTTGATCTATTGGTGTTTTATCACATATGATTCGAATATGTGCTTTGGAATGCAGTGCTAAAGGATGTAACAGGCCTTTATAATATTCATCCGTTATTGTTTTTAATGGTCCTGAGATAGTACCTGGTACCAAGCCTAATTTATCTTCCCATGCGTCCGCTTCCATCAGCATGGGTGTAAAAATCTTGGAGCGGAATTGATCCAGATTATTCATTACGGCGTCATGTGATGTGCTAATAAATTCATTTAGTTTGTTCGACATTTCTCTATAGAGAGAATACATAGCAGGCGTTTGTAAGAATAATTTGAAATAGGAGTTTGAACTTTTAATGATATTTTCTACAGTAACGGTTGCTTTTTTTGCCTTTAAGTGTAAGTCGTTGAGTTCTTCTGTCGTGAGATAGTTGGTATTTCTTAAACTTCTAATGTGTTTTGGTGAAATATAAAAAGCATTGAGCGTATACCAGAGAGCATTGTATTTAATATCCTGGTTATAAGGTACTTCTAAGGGGGATACCTGATACGCATCACTATGTTCTTGTATTGTTGCAATAAGAGTTTGCGCTTTTTCCAGTAACTCGCTTGCTATGAGCTTAAAATGAGGATCGACAGCGAGTTTTAGCGCTAATTTCTTAATTTCATTAATGTGATCATAAGCTTGTATTAAATGATAGACATAGACCATTTCGTAACTTCTGGTGTCCAGTTTTTCCAGTTCAACAACAATCTTTTCAACATGATAAAGGCTATTGAATATGCGTTTTATCGCAACAACCTGTTCACTCTGGGCAAGCTCTTTGTTTTGATCTTGCAATTCAGGGTAAGGTATTCCGTTGGGTTGTTGTTTTAATTGCGCCCTCATCGCGTTATTAAAAAACGAAATGAATTGATTTAGCTCCGTTCTGAACTCATGTATGCATTTAGAGAAATTGGTATGTTTAATTAAATGATGGGCTCTGCTTTCCAGTTTTTCATCATGTTCAAGTTCGGTTGAGTTATTTTCACTGGCAAATTTTTCCTGGGCCCATTTTAAATATTGATTACTCTTTTTGCCCCATTGTAAATCAATTTCTGTAAAATAAATTTGAAAATGTTCATCCAGTTTTTCAAACAGGTCAACTGCCGGAGCATCATAGGTGGATGACTCATTAGAAAAGGAATGGACCAAAAATTTGTCAAAACTTATTGCGGAAGCTCTGAGTTCAGGAGGTATCCCATCGATAAAATAAGGTTGAAATATATTATATAAATTACGGCAGCGAGTTTTGGTCTCTTTATCAAGATTATTTAAATGGAGAATCCTGCCTTCCGTTTCAGCGATTGTCTTGGTTTGCTTTTTTAATAAGGTAATAAATTCGTTATATGCTTTGCTGGCAACTCTGAATTTTTCACGTTTGTTTCTATACCATTGATAGAGGTCAAGAGCCTGTTCAGATGTTAAATCCTCAGGATTAACCAGTATATTATGTCCTTTCTCTGGCCTGAATTTTAGTTTGTCCGTAGCGCCATTAGCAGGGTTTAGTGCTTTTGTTTCATCTATAAGAAAGACATTCGTTTTTTCACTATAAGGGAATAAAACCAGATTTGTTTGTTTGTGAACAGATTCGATAAGGTCTCTATTCAATTCGATATGAAATTGTTGAGTGGTTTTCTTTTTGCTAATTAAAGTTTGTAATGCTTCCTTTTGCGCTAAAACAAAACTGGCGTGATCGGCAGGAAGAGTACCTCTTAACCAACGCCACGGCTTCTTTAAATAAGAAGACCAGGATTCCGGGCCCTGAAAACTATCGATCAACAAAATATTGAGATCAGGATCCACATCCATCATATAAGGACTGATTATTTTGTAATATGTAATCAGTTGGTTTTTAATTTCTTTCGGTAATTGGTGTATGGGTTGCTTATTATAGGGGGGGGTGTCCAATATTTTGTAAAAATTATCCAGAGCTTCTTGCGCTTTTTGAATTTTAAAAAGGGCTTTGTTAGCTTCATCAATTCGTTGATATGTTCTTTCCAGTCTTAAAGCGAGAAAACGGGAGTCCTCTATACTGAGTAACTCTTCTCCTTTTTCTTTGAAATTGACGGGTTTGGATGCGTAATAAATTAAAAGTTGGTATAGAGGTTTGATTTTTTCCATTAACGGAATGGACAGTGTGCCAGGCTTCAGCATGGCATTGTCTTCAATTTTATCTACTAACCCAAATAAAGTTGGTAATACAACGTATTTTAATTGAGCCAAATTATCACGAATGACATCCTGGGATGAATCACTGAAATGTCCCATTTGTTCAACAGAACTTGTCGCCAATGTGATGATATTACGGATAATGTGAATGTATTTTAAAACTTTGAGGGATATAAAAAAGTCATTCCCTTTCAGATGTTCCAGGTCATTCAGTAACTTTAATGATGCATTTTGTAACTCTTCCAGCTTTTCGTTATTTAGGGTAGGCTCTTTTTCTTTGATTTGCGAAGAGTATTGCTGAATGTATTGAGTTAATTTCTCTATATAACCAGGTAATACGGCACTGAATTGGGTGAGGAATTGGTAATCCCAGTCACCTGTTCTTGGTTGCATTTGTTCTAAGGCAATGCCTGTAACTTCTCCTGCTTTATAGCTTATAGGAAAATCTTTCAAAGACTCTGCCAAACGCTGGGTGCATTCCTGGTGTTCACCAGCAAAAGCTTGTAATTTTCCAATGACAGGAAGAATAAGATCAATCTCTTCCTTGAACATTGCCTGCAAATCAACATCCAGGTTAGTGATTAGATAACCGGCTTGATAAGCCTGGTGAATCGTATTGCTCCAAAGTAATTTGAGATCAGGAATAGTTCGTTTGATGTTCGCTATATCAATATTTTCTAAATCCAGAAAAGCTAAGCGGGCATGGTAAAGGGCGTTAATGAGTTTCTTGATTTGAGAAATATTTTCCGGGTCAAGATCAAAATCGGTGAATGGAACCCCGTCTTTATTCATTTTTTCCAAGTAGGGGGCCAGTCTGGGGTTAAAATGTCCACTTTTTAAAGTCGCAAGGATTTTTGAATTAATTTTTTCAATTAATTTAGAGAATTGGTTTTGCTTGAAGGATTCTAAAAGCTTGATCTTTTCTGAAATCATTTCAATATTAAAAAAATTAACTTGTGATATTATAAACAAAAATACTTAAGCAAATATTAACACATGATCAGTGCTTGTAAAAACTCAATCTTTTTTGTAAAAAAAATTTTTAATTCAGCCACTTGGTTTTTTTAAATTGCAACTTGAAAAAAATGTTGTCGCTTACCTCTCTGGTTTTTGATAAGCCTTAATCGTGTTTGATACGCTCAATGGCAGTGTATTTTTGAGTGCGTTCAGGCTGTGATTGTGAAAGACAAGTTTTTGATTGACTTCCAGTTCAATGCCTATGTATTCATGATGACTGTATTTTTTACGCAAGGATGTAGTAAATCCATCACTGATCCCTTTATAAGGATAATTCATACGTACTTTTAACTGGGGGTGGAGTATTTTGATTTCTTTTTGCCATTGTCTGGCCAAGATTTTTTCTGAATTACTCCGAGGGTCATATAGAAGGCCAATGTCAGTCGTGCGAATGATGTTGTTCATTACAGGAGTAAAACTGTGTGTGGACAGATGCCAAACTTGCAGTCCTTGGCTAATCAGTTGGTGAATGTGGTCCATGACGCGATTGCGAAACGGAAAATAGAACTCATCCATTATTTTTTTCTTTTTGTCTGATGATAAATTTTTTGTAATCTCGGAAAAACAATGGGGATGATTGATACTCCTATTGCAATCAACCAAGAGCCTTGTACAGGTGGCTTGAAACAAACTGCAATGGTTGTTTTTATGAATCGATTTTGCAATTTCTAGCGCACCAAAATCAATTCCTCTATGAGATTCTAATATGTCTTTATGAGGTTCAAACAGGGTTTGAAATTCATAGGGAACTGTATTGACAGCATGTTCACAACTGATTAGAAGGGCTATATTTTTCATTATATCAGGGGGTAAATTGTTCATTACGAAGCAAACAATGTGCTAATTGCGTATACACTTGCTTTAATGAATCATGATTGACACAGGAACTACAAGCCTTGAGGATTCGTTCACTCAAATTTCCCTGTTTTAAAATAATTTCCAGAGCCAGTTGCTGTTTCCTATCCAGTTCATGACTAATTCTTTCGATCAATAGTGACCAAATGGTATTGACTGACATTTCTTGAAGGGGTAATTGCCATTGCTCCAGTAATTTTTTGTTATCAATATAACAACTTAATCCGTTTTTTATGGTTTCATCAAAAACGTATTTTAAACTCTTGGTGTCACATGGATTATCAAGATAAAAATTCGAGGTGCTTTGCCAGTATTTTAAAATGGCATTGATTGCTTTTGCTATGGCAATGTCTGCTTCTACACATTCCTGGCTGTCAAGAATGCGAATTTCAATAGCCTTCATGTCAAACTTGGGAATCGCGGCACGAGAGTTTAGCCATTGATATTGTAATATCCCTTCGGGATCATAAGGGCTAATATCTCGATACATGGGTTCGAGAATTTGTTCCTGGTATTCCCTTTCTGTTCTGATAAACTCAGGAATAATATCGCCGCTGATGGAGGGAATGCATTGCTGATTGCGGCTATAAAAGTACAAGCGGGAATCCAGTAATCCTGTAGCTTGGCCATCAAGGAATGGAGTACTTGCCGCAATGGCGGGTAATAAAGGTAAAATCAAGCGTATGGTGTTATGCAATTGACAAAATTCTTCTTCATTCGAATAAGGCAGGTTGACATGCATACTTTGCAAGTTTGCCCAGCCGTGTCCCTGGCAATTGAAAATTGAATTAAATTGATTATAGATATCATGGTTACCATGAGGCCAGCGAATTGTTTCAGTATTTGGATCCATCCAGGGATGAGCGCCAGTAGGTAATAGCAATAAATTGTGTTGAGCAAGAAGGGGCTGGAGTTCTCTAATGGTTTTCTGGAAATGTTCAGCTACTGGAACATGTAGTGGTTTGGGACCATTATTTTTTAACTCAAGGACATGCAATACTAATTCATTGCTTATCGCAATGTCTCCTAATTCTATTTCATTAACCTGATGACCTGCCAAAGCCCTTAGAATAAGATCGCTTTTAGGTTGGACATTTAAACTCTCTTTATCCACGAGCATATATTCTATTTCAATCCCCATGACAGAAAAAATAGGAAAATCAGACATAACCATGTTTCCTGCGAATTCGTTGTAAGAAGACACTCATGATCTGCTCATACAGATTTTGGCCTAGGATTTTATCTTCAAGGCCATGATCAATATTGGGATTATCGTTCACTTCTATAACGTAGTATTTATTGCCATGACTTTTTATATCGACACCATATAATCCGTCACCAATCAAGCGTGTACTTTTCAAAGCTATTTTAATAATCTGCTCTGGCACTTCATGAAGGGGTAGTGTTTCACTATCTCCCTCTTTATTTTCTTCCTGGCAATGCCAATCATAGATTTGCCAGTGACCTTTTGCCATAAAATAGCGGCAGGCAAAAAGTGCTTTATTATCAAGGATGCCGATGCGCCAATCAAATTCAGTCGGTATAAAAGGTTGAACCACTACCAAATCAGAATTTTTAAAAAACTGGTTAAGAGATTTTTGTAAAGATTTTTCATCATCTATTTTAACCACGCCATGAGAAAAGGCGCTGTCAGGTTTTTTTAAAACACAGGGGAATTCAATCTTGGGTAATTCCTTATCATATTTGCTAATGAATAAGGTGTCTGGCGTCATGATTTGATGACTGCTTAAGAGCTCTGCAAGATAAACTTTATTGGAGCATTTAATTATAGATTGTGGGTCATCAATAACGACCAAATTCTCCTGGGCTGCGCGCCGTGACACGCGATAAGTATAATGATTAACGGAAGTAGTTGCTCTGATAAAAAGAGCGTCGTATTCAGCGATTGCTTTTGCTTCATTTTTATCTATGATGTCAACGTTTAATCCCAGTTCCTCACCGCAAGAAACAAAAAACTCAAGGGCTTTTTTATTGGATGGAGCATTAGGTTCGGAGGGGTCGACAAGAATGGCCAAATCATGAAATCGTTGTTTTTTACGCCATTGATGAACTCTCTTTTTTGATAAATAATTTTCAGCTGATTGGCGCATAAACTCGAGATGATGCTCTGGTACATCCGACAAAGACAAAGGAACTACTGTTTTAATTCGCCATTGCTTTTTCTTTTCCAGATAAAAGCGAATGAGTGGTAAAGGAAAAAGACCATGGAGTTGTTTTGCCAATGTTGCATATCGCTTTGCCAGATTTTGGCCAAAATAGAGGCTTAAAACAAATTCATTGCCTTTGATATCGTGGAGACTGTGTTGTATTTCTTCATGAGTATCCTGAGAGATCAGTTTGGATAAACTGACGTTTAAAACATCCTGAATACTATGTACAGAGGGTAATGCTTTGTGATCACGGGCTTGTGCAAGTAAAGATACATAATAGCCAATCGATTGGTAATTATAAGATCGGCATAAGTTAATGACCCGAAATGATTTATTTTGATGATACTCATCCCCACTAAGATATTCCAAGGCATGTACTATCGGAGCAAGCTCACTTAAAAAAGACCAGCTATCCAGATCATCAGTAACAATAACTGTTTGCATTTATCACTCTTTAGGTTCAATTATGAGTAGATTCGCATCATAAGTTAGTACACCAAGCATTATAGAGTTAATCAAGCGATTGATGCTTACTTTATAATAATTGTTATGAGACAGTGGGTTTTCTGCATGGGGGTCAGCAACAATTACAAGGCGTTTTTTTACGTCATAACCGCACAGTACAACAAAATGCCCACAAGGTTCACCACGAATATCATCGTAAACTGATTTGCCTTCCGGAGTAAAGTATTCTCTTGCACTGCGATAGAGGTAAGTAGCACTTAAGCCAGTTAAAATGGGGATTTTCTTATTAAAATAATTTTTTAACAAGTCCACGTTCAGTGATTTGGATCGGATTGTTCCTCCCAGTTTTAAGTAGTCTAAATAGGCCAGAGAGGCTTTGGTAATATAGGGGTCATTTTTGTATTTCATTTGGGCTTCAAGTTTATCCATCAAAAAGGAATTATTGACTTCACCATTATGAAACCAGGTGAGGTCAAATATATTCAGATTATAGATGTAAACAGTTGTTCTAAATCCATGAAGAAGGGCATGTTTTCCCAACATAGGTGTTAAGGTGCCTCCTGAAAGAGATTTGTCCACTCCTTGAATGATTTCGTTTAATGGCAAATCTAAACCGTAGTATAAATAAATGGCGTGTAAGCTGGTTGGTCCGCAAGTTTCGTCATCAGGTTGAGTTTGTATTATCAGGTCAATCATAGGCAAATCCTTGCGATAAAAATAGTGCCATCATGTTTTAAAATTAGACATGAGTGGCTTCTTTGTCAAATGGTGTAATCAATTCAATAATAAGTGATTTTAGAAGACTTATAATCATGTGATATTTAAGAAAATGAGATTGAAAAAACAATTTTCATTTGTAGGGTTAATATTTGTATAATAATCGAACGCTGTTATTTTATAACTTTTAGAGAGAGTTCAAGGATAAAATCAGCAATTTTTTCTGGATGAGTCAAATAATTGATATAAGCCTTGATATGAATTGGTTTATTAATTCGTTCACTGGATTTTTTTGATTCTTCTATCATTTTTTTAACTACCTCTCCTTCTGTGCATATAAAATAAACATCGGATTCAGGTCTACGCAGAAACTGGGCTTGAAAAGATTTAAATGCTAGGGATACTTTACATTTCGCTTGTTTAGCATGATAAAAACCATGTAATCCTCCAGCTATATCCGCACCAACTGCCAAGGCACCAAAATACATGGAATGCAGATGATTGCGGCTGCGTCTTGTCAATGGCAGTCGCACAACAATTTCATTATCGGTAAGCTGAATTAACTTAGGCTTTAAATAACCAATCAAGGCTACTTTAAAGTGGCTAAAAAACCATAAAAAGAATTTAAATTGGGTTAATGGACTCATGCATTTTCCTGAATTTCCAAATTGGTAACGATTTTTTTGACGCCAGGTATCTCATTTACGCGTTTAATGATGGCTGCAATGGAGGCCGCACTTTTTACATGCCCAGACAAGGTGACCTCGCCATTCGTTGTGCTGGCATTGATTCCAACTAATGGTATTGATTCATCATCCAGAATTTTGGCTTTTAGAACAGCAGTTTCAACTTCTGCCGTGATGAAGGCATCTGTGAAAGCGGTATTGACTTTCTTTATGTGGAGATCTTTGGCATGAACCGCCTTGACACCTTTCGTGTCTTTGGCGATCTGCAAGGCATCTATGAAAGCCTGTTTATCAGGAGCATAGCCACTTAGAGTCACGATTCCCTTTTCTGTATCGATTGAAATTTTTAATGGATTCAAGTGCTTGCTTTCAGCAAACTTTGCGGTAATTTTGGCAGTAATCACTGAATCACTTACTTCTTGTTCTATTGCCCGTAGATTGCTGGCATAAAATGTACTTGTAACAAAAATTAATGCAGTAGCCAAAATAAAATGCATACACTTAGGCATGGTTGTGTCCTCCAGTTGTTGCTTTTATCAGGACTTACGAAAAACCCCAATCTCTTTGTTGAAAAATGTTTTTAATTCCGTCATTTAGTTTATCTAAACTCCCTCATTAAAAACATTTTTTGCTTTGACCTTGGGTTTTTTTGTAAGTCCCTGTTTATATTGAAGCAGAATTTAAAGCCGGAGTATACCTTTACAAGTAAGTTACATGTTGAGGATTCCACGTGGTTATGGAGACAATCCATATTTCAGGTGATTCCTGTTTAATTCGTAATTATAATGCATTGAGCAAGATACTTAAGCTTTGAACTATGTATGGAGAGCCTGCTGCTGCAGATCGTCCCAGGATGGTTAAGGTAAAAGTCAGCTTAATATTGAGTTCATTAATGGCTACGGATTGTCTGATAATCCAATAACTCATACCCAAATAAAGGCCTGTTGATAGAATTTGGGTGTCGGGCAGTAGAACCGGATGAAGCGTTAGTTGTTTTTCGCGTATGCTTTGCATGTTACCACCTAAAAATCCGGTTATTCCACTCCAGGCATTAAGTGAGTAATTTTTGCGAACAGTGGCAAAGTCTTGAGATTTTGTAGTATAACTAACAGATAAAGTATCCATAAGGGTTTGTTGAGCCCATTTAATCACTCGAGTATTACTATTGACAGCATAGAGAGCAGACGAGTTGATTGAGAAAACCACAATGAAAAGCAAGCTTTTTATCAGTGATTTCATATTAAAATCCCTATTTCGCATCATATTGTGCAATTTGTTTTATTATTATAGCAGAGATATACTCATGTATTTTTAAGTCAAATTAGCGAATTTTATGCATACCATCACCATTCGTGGCGCAAGAACCCATAATCTCAAGAACTTGGACCTGGAGCTTCCTCGAGATAAATTAATCGTAATAACCGGATTGTCCGGTTCTGGGAAGTCGTCTTTAGCCTTTGATACTCTCTATGCCGAAGGCCAGCGCCGTTACGTGGAATCTTTGTCTGCTTATGCTCGACAATTTTTGTCCATGATGGAAAAACCTGATGTTGATTCGATAGAGGGGCTATCCCCGGCGATTTCTATAGAACAAAAGGCTACCTCTCATAATCCCAGATCCACGGTAGGCACTATTACCGAAATTTATGACTATTTGCGCTTGCTTTATGCCCGAGTCGGAGAGCCAAGGTGTCCTACCCACCATACCAGCTTGCATGCTCAGACCATTAGCCAAATGGTTGATCAGGTATTGGCTTTACCAGAAGATAGTAAAGTGATGATTCTGGCGCCTGTTGTTCGTGAACGGAAGGGAGAGCATGTCCAGTTTTTGCAACAATTGCAAGCGCAGGGGTACGTACGTGCACGTATTGATGGAGAGCTTTATGAACTGGATTCTCCCCCTAAATTAGGATTGCGCACCAAGCACACTATTGAAGTAGTTATTGATCGTTTTAAAGTGCGCCCTGATTTGGCTCAACGTTTGAGTGAATCTTTTGAAAATGCGCTCAATCTGGCAGATGGTCTTGCCATCGTTTCTTCAATGGATGGTCATTTCAAGGAACTTTTATTTTCTTCCAGGTTTGCATGCTCTGAATGCGGTTACAGTTTAAGTGAACTTGAGCCAAGGCTTTTTTCATTTAACAATCCTGTCGGTGCGTGTTCCTCATGTGATGGGCTTGGAGTGGATCAGTTTTTTGATCCGTCAAGAGTAGTCCACGATGCAACCGCCAGTTTGGCAGAAGGGGCAATCAGGGGATGGGATAGGAAAACTACGTATTATTTCAGCATGCTTGAGTCGCTTGCGAGGCACTATGGTTTTGATACCAGTACGCCTTTTTGTGATTTAAGTGAAGCAATGCAACAAATCGTTTTGTATGGTAGTGGTCGTGAAATAATCGAGTTTCAGTATCATAGGCCGCATGGAGGATACATGGTGAAGCGGCATAGTTTTGAGGGAATAATTCCTAACATGCAACGCCGCTATCGTGAATCAGATTCTGGTATGATAAGGGAGGAACTTGCCAAATACCTATCCTCACGCCCTTGCCAATCTTGTCAGGGAGCGAGATTACGTGAAGAAGCTCGACATGTATTTATTGATAATAAAAATCTACCAGAAATCACCAGCTATTCTATTGAGCAAGCCTATCAGTTTTTTAAAGAGCTGAAGTTATCGGGATATAGGGGTGAAATTGCAGCAAAAATCAATAAGGAAATTGTCGAGCGGCTGGGGTTTCTGGTGAATGTCGGGCTGGATTATTTGTCTTTGGCTCGAAGCGCGGAGACTCTATCTGGCGGAGAAGCTCAACGTATTCGCCTGGCTAGTCAAATAGGTTCAGGGCTTGTAGGGGTGATGTATATTTTAGATGAGCCTTCAATAGGGTTGCACCAACGTGACAACGACCGATTATTGAGTACTTTAATGCACTTACGCAACCAGGGGAACACTGTAATCGTTGTGGAACATGATGAAGATGCTATCCGAAGCGCTGATTTTGTTCTTGATATAGGGCCTGGGGCTGGAGTGCATGGTGGGGAAGTAGTTGCCAGCGGTTCTCCTGAGGAGGTCATGAACAATCCCGCATCTCTCACCGGCCAATATTTGTCTGGGAAAGAGGAAATAGAAATTCCCAAGAATCGAATTCCGGTTAACCATGATCGGATGATTCATTTAAAAGGCGTGTCTTGCAATAATTTACAAAATGTTGATGTCAGTATTCCTTTAGGTTTGTTGACTTGTATTACAGGTGTTTCTGGTTCAGGTAAATCCAGTTTAATTAATGATACTTTATATCCTATTGCTGCCAATGCCCTAAATAGAGCCAGCTTAATGACTATAGGTGAGGTTAAGGACATTTCTGGACTGCATCTTTGTGACAAGGTTATTGACATCGACCAGAGTCCAATTGGCAGAACACCGCGTTCCAATCCGGCAACTTATACTGGTTTATTTACTCATATCAGAGATTTATTCTCAGGGACTCCGGAATCAAGAGCACGAGGGTATCAACCTGGGCGCTTTAGTTTCAATGTAAAAGGTGGCCGGTGCGAAGCTTGTCAAGGCGATGGTCTTATCAAGGTTGAAATGCATTTTTTACCTGATATATATGTTTCTTGCGATGTATGTCAAGGCAAAAGATACAATAGGGAAACTTTGGAAATTCATTACAAAGGTAAAAATATTCATGAAGTGTTGGACATGACTGTCGAAGATGCGTGCGCTTTTTTTGCTGCCATTCCTGTTATTGCCAGAAAATGCCAAACATTAATGGATGTCGGTTTGTCTTATATAAAGCTTGGACAAAGTGCAACTACTCTCTCTGGAGGAGAAGCCCAAAGGATCAAGTTGGCCAGAGAATTATCAAAAAGGGATACCGGAAATACACTGTATATTCTTGATGAGCCCACAACAGGATTACACTTTCATGACACGAAACAGTTATTAACTGTGTTGACTCGCCTGCGAGAACAAGGAAATACCATTGTCATTATTGAACATAATTTGGATGTGATAAAAACAGCTGATTGGATCGTTGATCTTGGCCCTGAGGGAGGCAGTAAAGGAGGGAAGGTTATTGCGACAGGAACACCCGAAATGGTTGCTGAAACCCCTCAATCTTTTACAGGTCAGTTTTTAAAACAAATTTTATCTAAATCAAATGAGCTTCTATCGCAGAAATGCAAATAGTTCGTTAATTATATCTGTCTTTATATCTGATGTTCCATGCAGCTTGTTTTTCAGGCAACATGAATCTCTTTCTAAGACAAAAAACATGTTATCCAGTTGTTTCTTTTTTCTTATCTTAGCTGTTATTTTCTGAAATTTCGAGCTATAAATTAGGGAAGGAACCATTCACAGGATAGGAAGATGAAAACATTTTTTATCGTAATTTTAATTATTATCGCACTCGCATTCATTTGGGCAATTAGCATCTATAACACTCTAATCGGTTTGATAGAAGCAATTAATAACAACAAAAAACAAATAGATATTCAATTGGATAGGCGATTTAAAGTTTTTGAATCACTGATCGAAGCAGTTAAAAAATACATGGATTACGAAAAAACAACATTAAAGGATGTCGTTGCTTTACGTAATCAGGCACAGGCTGCTAAAGATGCGGGAGATGAGCAAGGTCGAATTGCTGCAGAAAATGGAATTTCAAAAATTGCATCCAATTTGAATTTGGTTTTTGAACAGTATCCTGATTTGAAAGCAAGCCAAAATGTCATGCAGTTACAAGAGGAAATTGTTAATACAGAAAACAAGTTAGCTTATGCGAAACAAGCTTATAATGATGGGATAGAACGCTATAACGCCAAGAAAAAATCATTTTTTGAATCCATGGTTGTGGCAATGTTTTCTTCTGCTTTGGATAAAGAATTTATCTATTGGGGGCTTCCAGAAGAGCAAATTCAAGCAAAAGAAAATTACACTGTGAAACTTTGAGCTATATACCATGGGGATTGCAGATTATCATGCCACAGCAGGAGATTGGCGTGCTCAGTTGAGGCGAAATGAGAAAAAGACCCGAAGGGTGATTGCGGTCTTTTTTTTAGTTTATATCTTGGTGGGATTGATAGTCGATGCGTTTGTTTTACAAGGCATGTATCCTCATGCCTCTTTGGAAAATATTATACATGCTTTAATCACTTTTAAAGTGGTGCCTATTGCTACTTTATTAATGATCGCATTTGCAGGCGTTTCTTTGTTAATTACTTATGCTCTTTATGACCGCATTATGTTATTGGGGACGGAGTACTATGAAATAACGCCAGAAACGGCTCGTAGCTTACAAGAAAAGCAATTGTACAATGTTGTCGAAGAGATGAAAGTCGCATCGGGCTTGCAATACATGCCTAAAGTTTACATTATCGAAGCCAGTTATATGAATGCTTTTGCCAGTGGTTACAGTGAGAAATCGGCGATGGTCGCGATTACTCGTGGCTTGATGGAAAAATTGGACAGGGCTGAAATGCAGGCTGTAATGGCTCATGAGTTAAGCCATATCAGACATCATGATATTAAATTGACACTCATGGTCGCCGTGCTCAGTAATATTTTATTAATTGTCATTGATATCCTGTTTTATTCCGTCATTTACAAGCGAGACAGAAGAGGAGATAACCGCTTGTTAATGGTTATTATCATCTTAAGATATCTATTACCTATTATTACTGTTTTGCTAGCTCTCTTTTTAAGCCGAACCAGAGAATACATGGCTGACGCCGGTTGTGTTGAATTAATGAGAGATAACGAGCCTATGGCCAGGGCTTTGCTTAAAATTAATCAAGACCATGTTCAGAATGCGGAGCAATATGCAAAAGCTTACGGAGATACCCCTCATGAACAGGTAAGGCAAGCTTCCTATCTTTTTGATCCTTCTCACATTGACCCTGTAAAATCGCTAAATAATGCCTTTTCAACTCACCCTAGTATTGAACAGCGTCTGGAAGCATTGGGTTTTAAACGTAAATAATCCGTTTTGCAGGGAATCCGGTTTTTTATTCGCGAAACCCTACCCCTTTTTTTAAAAGAATCATATTCCCTATTGTCAAAGCAATTAACATCAGGAAAATAATAATCATGGCCAGAGTAATACTAACCTCTTCTTGATCGATCATGGTGTGTCTTAAAGCGTTTACCATGTATAAAATTGGATTGAAAAGAGAGATTTTTTGCCAAAAGGGGGGCAGCATATTAATACTATAAAAGACTCCTCCCAAGTAAGTAAAAGGGGTCAGGATAAAGGTAGGTATCAACATGATGTCATCAAAATTTCGAGCGACCATGGCATTGGTAAATCCAGCAAGCGAGAATATGGCCGCAACAAGCACGACGACTAGAAGGGTCATTGGTAAATGATCTAATTCAACAGGCAGAAAAAAGGTAGAGATAACAAAAACCAGAATTGCGACGATTAATCCTCTCAGCACGCCTCCTATCACATAACCTAACAATAAGAGTCCATTATGCATGGGACTAATCAGCATTTCCTCTATACTTTTTTGAAATCTTACACTGAATAGTGAATTAGAGACGTTTCCATAGGAATTAATGATAACGGACATCATAATTAATCCGGGTGCTATGAATTGTGAATAATCCACGCCCTCAATATCTCCAATACGAGGTCCAATTAAACTGCCAAAAATTAGAAAATATAACGTTGTGGTGATTACTGGCGGCAAAAATACTTGACTCGAAATGCGAAACATACGAACCACTTCACGTCTTACCAGGGTATAAAGGGCGATAAGTTGATATTTAAATCCCATTTTTAATCAGATCCATAAAAAGTTCTTCTAATCGGTTGGTTTTATTGCGCATGCTGTGAATCTTTATTCCCTGTTTTGTTAATACAGCGAATACTTCATTTAAACTGAAGTTATTGTCAACGCGCAATTCAAAAGTAGTTGGATCAATCGGAGTCACATTGAACGGGTGTATATCCGGTAAATAATCAATAGGGTTTTCTGTGTTAAAGATAAAGGTTTGATGGCGTAAGGTTTGTAATAAGGCTTTCATTGAGGTATTTTTAATAATTTGACCTTTATCGATTATCGCTATGTTTTTACATAATTGTTCTGCTTCTTCCAGGTAATGAGTCGTCAGGATAATCGTTGTTCCCTCTGCATTAGTTCTCGCTAGGAAATCCCACATGCTGTGTCTTATTTCTATATCAACACCGGCGGTGGGTTCATCCAGAATCAGTAATTTGGGTTGGTGAATCAGTGCTCTGGCAATCATAAGTCTTCTCTTCATTCCACCTGATAAATGCCGTACTATAGAACGTCTCTTGCCCCAAAGTCCTAGTTGTTCTAGCAAGGCTTCTGCTCTGGGTAAAGCCTTTTTTCTTGAAATGCCATAATAGCCAGCTTGATTCAGTAAAATTTGCTCGCAGTTTTCAAAAATATTCAGATTGACTTCTTGAGGTACAAGTCCCAGACAAGATTTGGCTTTTTCCGGATAAGCATCCAGGTCGAAGCCGTAAATTTTGATATTTCCTGAGGTTTTATTGACTAAAGATGTGATTAAACCAATGGTAGTCGATTTGCCAGCGCCATTTGCTCCTAACAGGGCAAAAAAATCACCGGTATTCACTGTTAAATCAATGCCTTTTAACGCTTCAACTCCATTCGAGTAGGTTTTTGAAAGTTGTTTAATTTCTAAGGCATGCATGATTTATTACTTAAGTAAAAACGCTATTATACACCATAATTTTTATTCTACAGTAGACTATGGATTTTAATTCATCCCTCACTTCCAACGGGTTAATTCTGGGGATGAAGGAGGAGTTGACTCTGGCGATGAGTCATCGGTATGAGGATATTTCCCGGTTACTACATTTCTAATTTCCTCCATTTTATCTAAGAGTGCCCTATATTCAGGAGGAACAGAAGTTGGCTTAACTAGAGATTTTCTTTTTCGACGGGAGTGGTATGTGACTCATCTTTTGGGCGTTCCTTTCTTTCTTTAATTTTTGCATTTAATTCTTTTAAAAAACCATCGCCTGAAAAGAAACCTGAATTTTTTGCAACAGGTTGGGTTGAATTTGGTTTGGGCATGGACTGTATTGTAACTTTTATAGACACATCTTCTTTAGGGGGTATATTGGTAGATAATGCTTGACCATTCATATCATTGGGGGGCGGCGGAACCGGTCTTTTTTTCGGCTCTTGACTGATTGCAGGAGTAACTTCCTTGGATACAGAGGCGACAGAGCATGAATTTTCCTTTAAAAGGTCAGATTTATTTTCTGTAACAGCTGGAATGGATAGCGAAGATACAGTTTCTATTTTGGGTTTGGCATTTGTGATTTCGCTTAGAGTTTGTATTAATTCTGTTAAAGCACTGAGTTGCTCCCGGGCATTGTTAATCTGTGGGTTAAGGTCTACAAATGTTTTTTCTGCCCTGACTTGATCCTTTAGAAATTGATTTTGTGTGACTAAGCGCTCGTTTTCTTGCTTTATTTGCTCAAGTTGTCTTTTTAAAGAATCAACTTCCGTAGCATTGGCTTTTTGAGCTAAAATAAACGCTTGTTGCGTCATGACCAGACTTTCTTTGAGCTCCCTTATTATCCGTTCGGATGGCGTGCCTTCTGGCCCGACTTTAATGTGCATCGAAACCCCTATTGGGGTAAAACTGTTGGTTTCAGCATTGTATTTAGTAATAAATGAAATCCAACAATCGAGTAAGTAGGGATTGGTCTTTGCTGATAATAGTACCGTAGCATTAAGGTGCTCTATGATACTGACATCATGGAATGTTTCTGTGTTTGATTTAATAATTTCCAAAAGCTCATGGAAAAATTTGTTAATGACTTCATGATTTTGTTCCTTTGCCCAATGATAAAATGAAGGGGTGCCATTGCGCGCATAATTATCAACAAATTCACTGAATAACTTAAGAAAGGCATTACTGATAGGCATGGTAATTAACTCCTGATCCATGGAATCATAGTGTTTCATTTAATATCAACTTAAATTAAAGTTCAATAGCTGTTGTGAAGTTAAAAAATAATTATTCATTTTTTTATAGAACAGCGGATAAAGTGCTACTGAGTTATTTGGGTCAGTTTATTGTCGGCCAGTACGGAGGTTGAGCGTGTTTTCATCCAGCCTGTCATACTGAAGCGCGTTCGTTGAGTTGGGTGAACTTCGTGCGGTAATTGACTATCAAAACAGACGAACCGATTTCCCAATGGAGGGATGTTTTGAATGAGCTCATCTTCAATATTGTAGAGTAACAATTCGCCACCAAATTCTTTTTGCCAAGTGTCATTCAAATAATAGACAAATGATATTTTCCTGGTTTTTGTGCTTTCAAATTGATCAATGTGCTTTCTATAAAAGGTTCCAGGGAGATAAATTGCAAAATGAGTTTCAAATTCTGCTAAACCAAGATACATGGTTTGATTCAGAATATTGCCCAAAGAGATAAGTTTTTTTAAGTAAGCTTGAATGGGTGGATAAGGGGAGTCTGCATCTATCCAGAAAATTTGATCGCTTCTAATCTTGTCATTTTGCAGCGCTTGTAAGTTCTGGCCAATTTTTGCATTTCTGAATAAATTTTGCTGTTTTAATTCATAAGCCATGTCTCGTAAAGAGCAGTAGTGTGTCTCCTCCAGAAATTCATCAATGATATGAAATCCTTGAGTACAAATATTATGGGCAATTAAGTCCGGATTAAACAACCTGTCTACACCAATCAGGCAAAGTGATAATGCATTGTACGCCAAGAATTATTTTTTGGAAATAATGAGGTAATGAATTCGATGATTACCTTGAAAACGTACTGGCATTAGGTGTACCCTCCAGTATCCTTTGATATTCTTGCCATTTGGGCATGAATTGTGACATGAGTGCATAAAATCGTTTGTTATGGCTGGCTTCCAAAATATGCACCATTTCATGAACAAGAACGTATTCAAGGCACTCCAAAGGCTTTTTGATTAAGTTAAGATTGAGCCAGATTCTTTGTGCGCGAGGATTGCACGAACCCCAACGGGTTTTCATTTTTTTTATACCCCATTGATTAATTTCGACTTTCATTATGGCTTCCCATTGTTGAATAAGCCTGGGAATGACAAGATTCATTTCTTTTCTATACCAGCGTTCCAGAATGTTCTGTTTTTGCTGTGGAGTTAAATCAGGTTTTGTATAGCAATAAATTAATTCATCTTTAATCAGGATTTGAGAAGGGCCATGATGTTCTTCAACAATTAATAAATAGTTTTTACCTTTGAATGGAATGGTTGCGCCTGTTTGAAGTGATGGTTCACGATAAAAAGATCGTGCGCGAATTCGCTGGCATTGGGCACGAATCCATTCACTTTTTTCCTGCAGCTGTTGTTTTATTAGCTGTTCGCTGTATTTTAAAGGGACGCTCACTTTCACTAACCCATCGGGAGGATAAATTCTCAAATTTAAATTTTTAATGGGTTTTCTCAGTATTTCTATAGGAATGCCATCAATTTGAATGTGCATAGCAAAATAGCTTATTGATTTGTTTTTCCATTATACAGAAGAAGTGATATTTATGATATTGATACTTGAGTTTATTGAAAACCCACAAGTCCAGAGATTCTTGATTTTGAATAAGCAACTTGCTGGAAATAATAATATTCCTTTTTATTTTCTCATTGTCTATTGTAAGTCATTGCTACAAAAATTTTAACGTTCCGCTCCTATACACGGGCTATCAATGTATTCACCATTGATATCCAAAACCATATTGACACTGGCACGTTGATAGCGAGTCAGAATATCATATTGCTGCTTTGTGATATAGCCGTAAGAGCTTCCACAATACACTAGAGAGGAAGCGCCTGGACTGGGCTTAACCTGTACTGGAAGATCACAATCCCATCGAAACTTGGTTAAATCACAATTAGCCATGGCAGCAGCCGTTGGTAACAGGAATAATAATATACTTATTGCCAATTTATTTTTCATGGAATTCCCCACCTGATTTGTCGTTTTATTTTAAGTATAGGATAACAATTGATGTGCGTATGTTGTTTAACATGAAATAATTTTTCACAAGATTTTTAGTATTGTTAATGTTATAAATTGAATAATCAGATTTTGGTAATGGATAACTATGCTTTCATCAACAAAGGAATATCTTCAAGCTTTACGTGATGGAAAATACCTTCTATTTCTGCAGTGGCCAAAATTTATTGTGGAATATTATGGTAAGAACGACAAAAATCAAGAAGCTGATGCAATGATAAGCTTGCTCATATTTGAATGGTTAAATAATGGCTTTTGTTTGGATGACATTAAAAAATTTGCTATTTTGTATGCCGTTCATGAAATGGAGTCCAGGCCTTTAAGAGAGGGATTATCCTATGCACTCACTACAATTTCTATCGCTCTTTTTCCCTGTATGGTGTATTTAACAAATAATCTGCAAGAGCACTATATTACTTCGAAAAAATTATCAAGTAAGGAAGTGCTCCAATTAATGGCTATGAACAATGCTTATCTTGAGAAGCAACGATTTGTCGAGTTTTTAGGGCAAGAGCAAGATAAATTTTTTACTTGGGTTAAGGAAGCAGACTCTTCAGCGGTTTCTAAAGCGTTTGATCAAATTTATTCTGTAACCTATCTGAAATATTTAATTGAAGATTATCTTAGTTTATTAGAGTCTGCACACTTGCCAAATGATCAATTAAAATCTTCTCGCATCAGCTTGGTTGTTCGATTAGCCAAGTATCTCAATGAGCAAACCGAATTAAATCAAGATGTTCATGATGAAATAGCCGTGTATGTAAAAAAGCTTTGGGAAATGAAGCCTGCTGAGTTCGAAGAGGAGTTTTTAAAGAAAATTTCGCCGTTGCCGTTTATCGATAATACGGTACGAATATTAACGGGATTAAGTGCCAGATTTTTTAGTATATTACAACCTCCTTCCCCACCTTTGAATATCAATTCTGATGTGGATAAGAATCCCAAAGTTTAATCTCTCACGATTTGCTAATCTCTTCGTTAGAAATATTTTTTGCCTTGGCGTTTTTGTAAGTTCTGATCAATGTAATATCGATTATTATAAATTTAATTCATCAGATGATTTTTGCTTCATGAGCGAGCAGATTTTTTTTATAAGAAATGGCGTTTGGATTTCCCATATACCCTCCAAGATCATGCTTCCCTACTACTCTATGACAAGGAACAAATAAAGCCAGTGGGTTGCATTTACAGGCTTGTCCAACTGCTCTTGGACTACTTTGCAGTTTTGTAGCGAGTTCTCCATAGGTAACTGTCCTGCCAACGGGAATCACTAACAACGTATTCCAAACCTTTTGCTGGAATAGGCTTCCCTGAGGTTTCAGAGGGAGCTGAAAACGGTGATGGGGATCGTCGAAGTAAGCCTTCAATTCACTGGCAATTAAATGGGCCAATTGGTTTTGGGCTGGAGCGCCCGATTTGTCTGTGAAGGACGCATTGAAAATAAAATGCTCATCATGGGCTACTTCCAGGTTACCCACAGGAGTATTAAAAATAGACACGAGGAGCATTTTATCATTCAAGAATTAATCGCCTTTCTTACCAGATAATTTTTCTTTAATACGAGCAGCGCGACCGGCAAGATTTCTTAAGTAATATAATTTGGCACGACGAACGTCACCACGTCTTTTCACCGTAATACTATCAACAATAGGACTGTAGGTTTGGAAAACGCGCTCTACACCAACGTTATGGGAAATTTTACGTACAGTGAAAGCAGAGTTTAGTCCACGGTTACGCTTGGCAATCACAACGCCTTCAAATGCCTGTAAACGCTCACGGTTACCTTCAATAACTTTTACTTGGACCAGAACAGTATCGCCTGGGTTGAAATCAGGAATTTCTTTGCCTTGCATTTGTTCGGCATTAATTTGGTCAATAATATTAGTCATAGACTACTCCTCAAATTGGCTTATCCTCAGCAGGAATCGCCGTGTTCGTATTTAAACTCAGCAAGCAATTGCTTGTCTGTTTCACTTAATTGTATTTTCTCAAGTAAATCCGGGCGTTTGAGCCAGGTTTTACCCAGGGATTGTTTCCTACGCCAGCGTTCTATTTCTTTATGGTTTCCTCCTAATAAAACATCAGGTACATCCAGTCCATTTATAGTTGCTGGCCGAGTATAATGTGGGCAGTCCAGTAATCCATTCATAAATGAATCTTGTTCTGCTGAACCCAAATGCCCAAGGCTTCCAGGTATCAAGCGAATTATCGCGTCAATAAATACCATTGCGGCCAATTCACCGCCACTTAATACAAAATCCCCTAGCGACCATTCTTCATCTATGTGGTGATTAATGATTCGCTCATCAATTCCTTCATATCTCCCTGCAACAAATAGCAAGGATTGTTTTTGGGTAGCTATTTGCTTTAAATCGTTCTGTCTAACTGCCTTGCCTTGAGGGCTTAAGTAAATTGTTTTGCAGTTTTCCTTCATTTCACTGCGCGCATGCTTTATTGCAGCATGCAATGGTTCATACATGATGACCATTCCTGGTCCACCACCATAGGGCTTGTCATCCACTTGCTTATAAGGTCTTGATGACCAATCCCTAGGATTCCAGCAATCAATTTTAACCAAGCCTTGTTCAATAGCTCTGCCGGTTACCCCATAATGGATGCCTTGTATTATTTCAGGCAACAGGGTGATGACTCCAAGATGTAATGCCACTAAAAATTCATATCCCAATCAACAGTGATTACTTGCTGGCTTTCATCAATATTGATTACAAATTGTCCTGGAAGATAGGGAATTAAATGTCTTTTTTCACCTTCCACAACAAGTACATCATTCGAGCCAGTAGGCATGATTTCAACAACTTTTCCAAAAAGATCGCCTTTGGAGTTTATGACACTCATGCCAATCAGTTGATACCAGTAATACTCACCTGGTGCCAAAGCTGCTAGCTGTGATTCTTGCACACCAATATCTAAATTGGTTAATGCAGAGACCAATTCACGCTCTGGGTACCCTTCAATTTGAGCAATAATCGCTTTACTTCTTACTTCTATTGTCAATAACCTAAGGGGCTGCCACTGTTTATTTAAAAAAACGTGCCAGTCATTGTACCGCAAGATATTATCAGCAGGGTCTGTGAAGGAATGTACCGTGACAAAGCCTTTAATACCATGGGGTCGGCCAAAACGGCCGATGATAACCCAGTTTGTCTTGTTATTCACTTTGGTTAAGCAGCTGTCTCTGATTTTTTGCTATGTTCTTTTAACAAGGCACTGACTCGATCGGATAACTGGGCCCCAACTTTTTGCCAGTGGGTCATTTTATCCATATCAATGTGAAGCTTTACTTCTTGTCCACGTGCTACAGGGTTAAAATAACCAATACGCTCAATGTAGTTTCCATCGCGACGTTTGCGGCTGTCAGTAACAACCATGTGATAAAAAGGACGCTTTTTAGCGCCAGCTCGTGATAAACGTATAACGACCATTATTTTCCTCTACTGTTAGAGTGGTTACATAAAAATGCCGTGTATTGTACGAAAATTACATCGACATGTGAAGTAATTCTTACGAATTATTTTAAATCATCTGGAAACATGCCTTTCAATCCGGCCATGCCACCAATTCCTCTCATCATTTTCTGCATTCCGCCTGGTTTGGTAAATTTTTTCATCATCTTTTGCATCTGCTCAAATTGTTTTAATAGTCTGTTGACATCCTGAATTTGAGTTCCAGAGCCTAAGGCTATGCGTTTTTTACGTGAGCCTACAATAATTTTGGGTATACGGCGTTCTTTGGGAGTCATAGAGTTAATGATTGCAATGGTTTGAGCCATCGCTTTGTCATTCACTTGCTGCATGGCTTGCTTTGGCAATTGCCCCACTCCGGGTAATTTGCTCATCATCCCGGAGATACCCCCCATATTGTTCATTTGCAACAATTGTTGTTTGAAATCTTCTAAGTCAAACCCTTTCCCTTTTTTTAATTTTTTGGCCAGTTTTTCGCTGGCTTGTTTGTCGGCTTTGCGCTCTACCTCTTCAATGAGAGTTAAAATATCTCCCATCCCCAATATTCTTGATGCAATCCGTTCAGGGTGAAAGGGTTCCAAGGCTTCTATTTTTTCACCACTCCCTATAAATTTTATAGGTTTCCCTGTGATTTGTTTGACAGATAGCGCCGCTCCTCCTCGAGCATCGCCGTCCGTTTTGGTCAAAATCACACCAGTCAGAGGGAGGGCTTCATGAAATGCTTTTGCAGTATTGGCAGCGTCTTGTCCTGTCATGCTGTCAACGACAAAAAGGGTTTCGATTGGATTGACCGCTTTATGCAAAGACTTGATTTCAGACATCATGTCTTCATCAACGTGCAGGCGCCCTGCTGTATCGAGAATGAGAATGTCAACATACTGTTTTCTGGCGCTTTCCAATGCTTTTTGAGCTATTTTTATGGGTTGCTCATTAGGGTCTGAATCAAAGAAGGCGACGTCAATTTGTTCAGCTAACACTTTCAGTTGGTGTATGGCGGCTGGTCTGTATACGTCAACGCTTGCCATCATGACTTTTTTATTTTCGGTTTCTTTCAAATAACGCGCGAGTTTTGCCGTACTCGTTGTTTTACCAGAACCTTGTAAGCCGGCCATTAAAAAGACAGCAGGCGGTTGGGTTTTGTAATCAAGTTCAACCCGCTCATCGCCCATGACGTGAATAAGTTCATCATGCACGATTTTAATGAATGCCTGATCGGGATTTAAACTGGTTAAGACTTCCTGCCCAAGAGACTTTTGCTTTACTTGCTCAATAAACTCTTTGATAACAGGCAAAGCCACGTCTGCTTCAATAAGAGACAGTCTTACTTCACGCAAAGCATGCTGGATATTGTCTTCTGTCAGGCGACCTTGACCCCTCAAATTTTTAAAGGTCCGGGTTAAGCGTTCGGTTAAATTTTCAAACATAATAAGTAGTACCTAAAAAATAACTACTATAACATAGGGAGTTAAAAGTATACCACAGAGAAAAACGGATTAATCAGTCACAGTAATTGATAACAGTGAATCAATTAGGGTTATTTTTATGATTTTGTAATTAGAAGCTGTAGAGTAATTTATTTAGTTACTCTACAGTTTTTTAGATTTTGGGTAAATCAGCGTAAATTGTCATATTAAGTAAACCAATAGAACGATCTTTACTATGGTTTATCTAACTATATTAATTAATCGAGCCCATACCCATTCGTTTCGATTTTCTTCTCATCATCATGAGATCTGGATAAGGGTTTTGTTGTTGTTTTTGTTGAAGTAAGGAAAAATGCTACTCTTAGTCCTGCGAAAGTTGTTGGAGTAGCTACTTCTTTTTCTTTCACAACAGGTCTTTTTGCGCCTGAGTGAACTGAAGGAGAGGATATAGGCAAAGGACTGGGCAGAGTTGTTTCCAGTTTTGGCATATCTTCGGTGAGAGTATTGGCTTTATGGTAGGCTTCGATAAAGCTTACGTGCTCTTCAGACGAAATAAGAGAATGCTTTTCAAGTATTCCCAGAATATTTTCCAATTTATTCTCATCAATAGTCTTGTCAAATTGAGCATGATAATGGTTATCGTCCATGCTAAATTCATCTTGATGATACAAATCATGATCAGTGTCGTCACGATGTATAAAGCGATAGACACCAAGTTCATTCGAACGCATCATAAAAAATTGCTTAACCTGTGCACTATTGCACTCCATTTGAGAAAACAACAGAACCATATGAAGATCAAGCTCAAAAAGATCAAGGTCACTACGTATTTGAATAGGTTTTGGCAGTGCAGATGATTTAGGGTAGACAGTCAAAGTATCGTTATATAAACTGAGATTAACTTTTTTACACAAATGCGTAAATGCTTTAGGCATAAGGGACTCCAATGATTTTAAAAAAAGCAGTTGTCTATATTTTGTCCCCATAGCTTAAAACATCAATATTAAGGTTTTCTTAAGAAGAAACAAGAAGTGCAAAGAATTGCAATAACTCATCTGTTGCTTCGAGGATATCGGATTTGCTGTACAACCAAGCTTTTGATTTGTATTGACTGGCCCTATTTCCATTTCTCTCTTTTTACTGAGATTTTCTGATGAGGCAAAAGTAATATATCACTAACACTAAAATTGAAAAATATAGAATAACCCATTGATTTTAAAATTTTTTTTATAAATTCTCATAAAAAACACTTCAATTAAAAATACATTATTCCTATTTTTTAAGGTTTATTTTCAGCAAGCATTTATCTCATCTCTTTATATTTGGCAATAAAAAATCAAATTGCTTATTTTTCTTAATATTTTCTTAATGATTTTTAGTTATTATTTTGCGCAGTTTGTATCTGGATGTGGTGAAAGTTATGGCTAAAATAATCTTGGTGTATGCTAATTGTGTTAATTCAACTGCAAAAGGCGATTTTGCTCTGGCTGGACAGATTGCCAAAGATTTAGTTAGAGAAAAAACTTCTGATGATATCGATGTGGTCTTAACCTCTACTTTGGATGGAATTGCAAAATTTGAAAGCCTTTATGGCAAAGCAGTTGATGGCCGTGTAATGATTGAAGGGACCAGCGTAGGCTTATGTGCATTGGAATTATTTGACTCGGTAGATAATGAAGTGGTGGCTTTCATTGAAGCAAACCGATGCAAATACGCGCCAAGTGATATTCTGAAGCGAGTTCTCTCTCCTGACAGCAAATTTTTATTTATTGGAGCTGCTAACCAAAAGGCAATAGCAAAAGGCGATAAATTTACTAAATCCTGGTTGTACATAAGCCATAAAGGTGATCAGCCTAATGTTTATGAGCATTTTGACGAAGACGATTCTCTAATACAAAGTGTAGGCTTAGGTGATGATCGATTAGGATTACCATCCTTGCCAAGAGTCGATGAATTACCGGAGATGAACTCCACACAATTACAAAAAATACCAAGCGGCGAATATGGATTTATGTATCTTGCCGCTGTACATGGGATTGATGACGTTTATTTGATAAATCAATACATGTCTTTAACTGGGATGAGGCAATATGTCTTGGTGGGTGAATACGCCAAACAATCAAAAGAAGTTCAAATGGTTCTACATAGTCTACAGTACAAAGGTAGTTCGGTATCATCAACGTTGCCCCAGATTTTCTTCCATGATTCGGTCGATAATTGTTTAATGCGAAACATGGTTTCAAAGTCTTCTGGTCCTTTGGTTGTTTCCACAGGGGTTATGAGTTCTATTGAGGCGATGCAAGATGGTAAATTAACGTATTATCAGACAATGTCTAATAACACACAATTCGTGGCTTCTTATTTGATTGCTGTGAAATCCATTTGCTCCAGTGATACAACGTTATTTGGGGCTATGCCGAAATTAATTACCGATTTGTCTAATTTGCTTTTCGCAGAAAAACCATTGAAAGAAAGTCAAATGAAAGAAATTAAATCTCTCTTAGGTATGTCGTCAGTTACTGGTCGCTTGGGAGAAATGAATAAAAGAATCATTGCAAAAGCAAATGGAACTGTGGCAGGTGAACTTTTAAGCTTTATCGGAAAACCTAAAACGACGCAATCACATAAGCAATGCATTAGCGTATGCATGTCCCTTCGCAAGAGTGGTGAAACTACGTCACCTATTTTTGATCAAGCATTACGCAGAGCAGCAGCTTGGGGTCGCTTGTTTGAATTGAAGGTGTTGATTGCGTCAATGTCAACTTCTGATTTGAATAAAAAAGATAAAGCAGGCAATCAATACACGGCACTTCATTGGGCTGTGATGCAGGGGCACTTAGATTGCGCAAGATTATTAGTTAAATCTGGCGCCTCTGTTGATATTCAAGATAAGTCTGGTAAATCATCTTTACATTATGCGATTAAAAGAGGAGATAAAGAAACCATTAAATTATTGGTTCAAGCAGGAGCTTCCTTGGAAATTATGGATGATTCTGGAGCAAAACCTTGTGATGGATCAGAGTCTTGGGTTCCTGAGTATATTAAATCCTGTTATGAGAAAAGTGGCCACAGCAAATTTATTAGCTTATTTTAAACTAGTCTTAATGACCTGTTTAGTAATTATCTCAATAACCCGGATATGAAATTTACAGTCCGGGTTATTTTTTTATTGAAGTATTTGGGTAATGCTGTTTGTTTTTTGGTATTACCAAGTTTTTTGAATAAAATTTAATCCTGACTTCCCCTCGACTTATTTTATGGGTTAATTTTATACTGAATTCATTATGGATAGCATCAGGCTCAAAGGATATGATTTATGTTTTAATTTGTATTATGCTAGTTTGTGGTTTGGTCGTGTATCAACTCATGCCCAAGCTTCTTTCGTATTCTACTTCCTTGATCTCCAAAAAACAGGATACCAGTGAATTAACTCATGATGGCATTACGAATGTCTTAACACAATTAGGTCACCCCAAGTTTGAAGGAGTCTGTTATGGCTTCACTCTCAATTGGGCATTAGCAGTGGCTCAGGGTAAAGAATCCTTTTTCTACCGCCAATTGCATCATTTACGAACCCACCAGTTTGGTTTGCCTGAAACATTACAACAAATTAAAGAAAAGAAAGAAAGGAACCAATCATTAAGCAAAGATGAGAAGATCATTGAAACTTTGCCTCAGTTAGGAAAGAAAATCTGTATTGCTCAAGATCCCTTACAATATAAAGAGAAATACAGAAAACTGGTATGGCAGCCTGATATTAATTCCATTTTGAAAGCCATAAATGCCGATTCTTCCGTTGCAAAACACATTTTTTATAAGACGCATAGTTTTTTAAATCAGGATGAAGTAACAGAATATCTTGAATTATTAAAAAGAACAGGCATCAGAGAGGATGTTGCAGTAATTATCAGTACCGCAGATCATGCCATGGGATTTAAACTGGCTGGTAATGTCTGGCGGTTTATTAACATCAATGATTTATACCAACAAGACAAAAATAAACCTTACTTTGAGTTCTCGTCCCGAAACCTGGTTAAAGAGTTGTATCGTGTTTGTGCCGAAAACCTTCAGGGAAGTCGATTGACCGTGAATACCGATTTTGTTTCAGTTAATCCTGAAGAAAAACTGTCAAGAGCACTGCAGAATGTATTCCCTGTGTTTCCAGTCAGAACCAAAACTTCTTACCCTGAACGATTGGCTTTTTTTTCCATGGCAGCTACTCAGGGTGATATGAATTCTGTAAAAAAATGCATTCATTCTGGCTGGTCAATTTTTTCTCGACAACGGCTAAGTGATGATTCGCCTATCCTTACCGCCATCTATTTGGGAAGAAGAGATGTAGTACGTGCCATGCTGAGTACTTCTCGACATAGAGTTAACCAAAAGCGTAAAAGCGATTCTTCTACTTTGCTCCATATCGCCTGTCGGTATGGTGGTAGTGGTATAGTCGAAGATCTGTTGAATATACGTGGAATTAAAATCGATCCCCAAGACAGCAAGGGGAGGACGCCGCTCATGTACGCCTGTAAAAAATCCGTAGTGACAGAGGATAGAAAATTATTTAATTTGTTGCTTGCAAAAGGTGCTTCTCTTTCTATTAAAGATAATGACGGTTTGACCGCACTTGATCATGCTCTTAAAAATGAGCATACCCTTGCAATCCAAATGATTGAGGAGAGATTGGAAAAAGAAGCTTGTGCGCAAGAGAACTCAACCTCTCGTCGCTTTAAATTTTCTGAGGCAAAAGGTACTTTGTTTCAGAGAGGAGTGAAAACTATTTCTTATCAATCACAGCAACCTGGTTTTGGTATGAAATAGGAGAATAAAATTTGTCTTTTTAGCAGCTCAAGTTTTTTGTCTCGACCTTGGGATTTTGCGCCCTATTAGTAAACAAACCACTTAATATGCATTAGAAAGATTCTTGTTATTAATTTTATATACAGAATACTGGTTTTTAATGACATAACATCATATGATGTTTTCGCATCGGACCTGTACTGAAATGAAAATTCTCAATGCCTGTTGGGTCAATTTTATAGGTCAGTATACTAAGGGGTATATTTGGTTATTTTTTATTCGATTATTAAGGTTTCCTTAAGCTTATTTCTTTATAATAAACTTTTGATTCCAAATAGTCCTCACTGAAGGAATACAATGAGCAATAAAAAACATTCTCTCACTATATTTAGCTTGACTATGATTACCGTTGGCTCTGTGGACAGTATCCGTAACTTGCCAGCTACTGCATTATTTGGGAGTCAATTGATTTTTTATTTTATCCTGGGTGCCTTATTCTTCCTCATCCCAACCGCATTGGTCTCGGCAGAGTTAGCTTCTGGGTGGGCCAGGCAGGGTGGCGTTTATATCTGGGTTAAGGAAGCTTTTGGGAAAAAATCAGGGTTTTTAGCCATTTGGTTGCAATGGATAGAAAATGTGATTTGGTATCCTACGATTCTATCGTTTGTTGCGGGAACAATAGGTTATCTTATTAACCCCTCTTTAACTACCAATCCTTATTTTCTTTGGGCAGTCATTGTCAGTTGCTTTTGGGGAGCAACCATTGTGAATTTGCGCGGCATGAAATCATCGGCCATGTTCAGTAATATTTGTTCTTTGGCAGGATTATTATTACCCATGTCTTTGATCATTGGTTTGGGTGCTGTTTGGATAGCTCAAGGGAACCCCTTACAAATCAGTTTTGACATGCCAAGTATTGTTCCCCATTTATCAGATAAGGGCATGTGGGTTTCATTAACTGCTATCATATTGTCGTTTTGCGGGATAGAGATTGCTACAGTGCATGCTAATGATGTGAAGGATCCCCAGTATGCTTTCCCCAAAGCCCTGGTTTATTCTGTAGGGATCATTTTGAGTACTTTGATTTTAGGTTCATTAGCGATTGCGGTAGTGCTCCCACAAAAGGACATCAATCTAGTTGCTGGAATTATGCAAGCCTTTTCTGCCTTTTTCCTTAAATATCACATGGATTGGATGATGCCTGTGGTAGCTGTGATGTTGGTTCTCGGAGGGCTTGGTGGTGTAAGTAATTGGATCATTGCCCCTACCAAAGGTTTATTAGTTGCTGCAGAAGAAGGGAATTTACCAGAGGTATTTCAACGGACTAATGGAAAAGGTGCTCCGGCCATGATGCTATACACCCAGGCAACCATAGTCACAGTATTGTCGGCGTTATTCTTATTTATGCCCAGTGTCAATGGATCCTATTGGCTCTTAACGGCATTGGCGGCTCAATTATACATGCTGATGTATTTGATCATGTTTGTCGCAGCAATTAAATTGCGCATAAGCCAACCTTACCATCCCAGACCTTTTAAAATTCCAGGAGGTATGGCAGGAATGTTGTTTGTTGCAGGTATAGGTATCATTGGAGTTGTTACCACTTTAGCGGTTAGTTTTATTCCTCCAGAGGGGATTAATGTCGGCGGTGCAACACGTTATGAATTGACTTTGATTATTGGTTTGCTGCTCATGTGTGCTCCTCCTTTTATAACCAGTTGGTTGCAATCCAAAGAGGCGGATTTGGAACCTGCTGTATAATTTAACAAGACAGGTTAATTTTAATAACCCTAGTTGTTTATGTAACTTTCAAAAGATGGGCTATATTGACGAATTGTTGGCAGAACTATCTGCACGATTACCAGAGCTAGAATGGAAGATCAGTGGATTGAGTTCTTCTATTTCAATTCATAATTTGCCCAAAGGCATATTTTCTTCCGTTATAGAATTCAATGGACCTGCCTGTATCAAGGAAATCCAGGATGATATTCGCGCTTTACAGAAACATAAGGATGAGTCAATTGCATGCTTTTTGGCAGAGCGTATTCAGAAAAAAATTAATGTACTGGTCATATTATGCCAAATGGACAAAAAGAATAATAAACCTGAATCAAAAATTTCTTTTGATTTGACGACTCTTAGTACAAGACAACAATGGATTAAAAGCATGGAAGAGAAGATCTGTGCCTTGGAGGAACAATATCAAGCCATGAGAAATACTTTAGAGCAAATGAAGTCTTGTTCTAATCCTGCAACTATTTTGCATTTACAAACCGAATTAGGGAATGTTGAGAAAAGACTTACTCTGGCTAGGGAAACGCTCAATCGAGCAATATCCTGAAATCGCCACTTCTTAAGTTTACGTGAGTTATCGATAGAGATTGTATAAGAATCAGGCGATATCCTCTGCCTGGACGATTCAAGACAACGATCTCTTATACATTACTCACGTTAAATTAGGGAATACATCTTTTGCATCCCAATATTATGCTGTAAATTAGAGACGCTTGAAAAAATATAATAAGGAAAGGAGTAGAGCCTCATGTCAGACAAATTTTCACACATTACAAAAGATATCACTACACAATTAGCCAAGTTTCGCAAAGAGATGCCAGAGTTAATGACTGGATTTTCTTCTTTGGCACAAGCGGCGACGAAAGACGGTGCACTAGATAAAAAAACCAAGGAATTAATCGCTATGGCGTTGGCCGTGGCCAAGCAATGCCCCGGATGCATAGGGTTTCATTCACAAACTTTAGTGAAACTGCAAGCGACAAGAGAAGAGTTAATGGAAACATTGGGTATGGCGGTTTATATGGGAGGCGGTCCTTCTCTAATGTATGCTGCAGAAGCATTGGAAGCTTTTGAGGAATTTAGTAAGTAATTATAAAGAAGCTAAAGTTGCGCTTAATAAACACTAAAATCAATAAAAAACCAGCAAGGCAGAGTTTTTGCAAACATTGGCAAGGGAGTTCACAGTGTTTGACGCTCTGCCAACTTTGCTTTGCCATGCCCACTCTAACAATTTTCAGAACATGCCGTCTGGTTTAAAGAAGCGGATGTAGAAAAAAAATTCCGGGACTTTGTTGCTGCGGGTGCTATTGTGGCGATAACAGGGAAGCCACATGTTGAATTTGTTTCTCCTGAGGACTGGGTTCACAAGGGTATTTTTTGCTAAGCCCTAATAAAGCCACTTGAGAAACGGTCATTTTATCTTTGTCGCTTTGTTGACTGGATATTTCTTTATAGGTTTGTTGTATGAGCTCGTTCATTACAAAAGAATTAAGTTGCACACCTTGTGGTAAGCAAAAGATAGGTTTACCTTGTGTTTTTGCGGCTTCATTCGCCTGGATTAAAGTTTCAGCAATACTTTCACTGGTGATGGTAAGTACATGACGTGCCGATCTGGCCCATGCTTGAGCTTGAGGGTCTGCTTTCATTTCCATTTGCGGAATATTGTTAGCAATATTCATATAATTATTTATTGTATCGGCCTGTAAATATCCGCTGGCAAGAATTAAACTGATAAACAAAAGACGCATTTTAAATCCTCAAGATCCTTAATTATTATTTAGTAAATAATATTTGCTCGGGTTATCTGGACATTCGTGCGGTCCACATTCCAAGAATGTACTGATTCCATTGGCAAGAATCAAGATAAAAAATACCCATATCATTACTTTTGCTGACTTGCTTCGTACTTTATAATCTGGCATGAGGCCCCTATCAAGGATTAGAGCCCCAGCAATTAATAAGATAATGACTAAAAATATGATTGCTGACCAAGTGTAAAGATGCAAACCCAAAAAGAGGCCGCCATAACCAGGATCACCAGGTGTTAAATGAATATACATTTGTCGAACCGAGATAGACAGCCCTAAAAGACTTGCCAAAAGCATCAGCCCGTAATGTGAAGCTCTAATACCCAGCATTAAATTCATAACAAAACAGAGGCCTACTGCAACAAAGCAAATTCTTTGCAAAATGCATGTAGGGCAGGGTAGTTCATAAAAGATGAATTGATCCAGGAAGGCCAAGATCAAAAGGCAACAAATTATCAATAACCCCGAAGTATTCCCGAAAAGATGCCATTGCATTTGTTTATTCATAGGTTCACCAGATGGCTGTGATAATTGAAGCTGATTAGTATAAGAAACAAACTGAAAAGAAATTGGGGTATTATCGTTTTATTGGGTTTAAATATAATTTGTAATCCTATTATGAAATAAAATAAAAACAGAATTATCATCATGATGCTCACCATCCCTCTTGAGAGTTACAACAAAAGTATAGATAGTATATTGAGCAATTTCGAAATTTTATTGTAAGAGAGTAGCCCTTCCTGCTTGGAACGGTGGTATTGGTTTATGGTCAATTGATGCTCGCTGAGAGATTTTTCTCGTTGTTTGTCGTCTTGTGGATTAGGTGGAATTTCCTGAAGGTGGCTGAAATGACTATTTAAAAATATCTCATTATCTCAGCCATGACTCTATCTCTTGAGGTGAATTTATTAAAAGCCAAAAGCTAAATTCCATGTGGCTGAATCAATCCCAATTTGAAGGCAATAAATAAAAACACAAATAAAGATAATGAAATTGCAATGCGCACGGTGAGCGCTTTGACTGTGCGCTTTGATTTATCAGTGTCCTTGACCAGGTAAAAGAGCCCGCTCGCTAACGAGGCCACAATAAGAATCAT
The DNA here is from genome assembly GCF_026191275.1 of Legionella sp. PATHC039. NCBI lineage: Bacteria > Pseudomonadati > Pseudomonadota > Gammaproteobacteria > Legionellales > Legionellaceae > Legionella > Legionella sp. PATHC039. Next base: position 2,172,157 of record NZ_JAPHOP010000001.1, on the reverse strand, counting down.
GACAAAGATGATGAAGATTTTAGTGAACATTTGTTATACTCCTAACATTGCTAGCTTCAGGGGAATGTTAGCTAACCAAATGAGTAGTTGATAAAAGATGCCTAGTTTAACCTGTTTTAATTTTCGTTTCACCTCAAATTGGCCAATGCTTATTCTTACGGTTGTTTGCTTTTTTTTATTCATTAGCCTTGGATTTTGGCAAATACACAGAGCTGATGAAAAAACTGAAATGATAACCGCACAACAAGCGCTGGCAAAGCAGGAACCCATAACTTGGCAGCCAGGGCAAAAATTGCCAGAGCAATATCAACGAATCAGCATTGAAGGAGCTTTTCTGCCAAAGTTATTTTTGCTTGATAATCAACATTATCAACATCAGTTTGGTTATAACGTTGTTTCTCCTATGCTTCTTGATGATGATTCCATCGTTATGGTGGATAGAGGGTGGGTTTCTGGGGACATTACTCGACGCACTTTTCCTAATGTTCAGACTCCCAATGGCAAATATAAACTATTTGGCATGGTTTATTTTCCAAGTAAAAAACAATGGGTATTAGGGCCAAGTTTTGAAGAAAAAGAGAATAAGGTGACTCTTCTTGAGCTCATTGATGAAGAAATACTGAAACAACTTTTGCAAAAAAAGGTCTATCCGTTTATTATTCGCCTCGACAAGAATGAGCCTTTTGGTTTTGTGCGTGAATGGGAGATAGTATCCATGCCCCCGCAAAGGCACTTTGCTTATGCAATACAGTGGTTTGCCATGGCATTGGTTATTCTGTTTATATTCGTGATTTTTAATTTGAAGAAAAATGAAAAAACCATATAAATACATGACATTATTACTCTTGGTAGTGATTTTTGCTGCACCAGGAATAACCGCTTATTTGTTCTATAAACATCCTTCCTGGCTTGGAACCTCTAAAGTAAATAAAGGAATTTTACTTTCTCCACCGATCGCTCTAAAACCATTAGATAGCAGTGCAAAATGGCGCATTATCTATTGGAATCCTAATGGTTGTGACAAGACTTGTCTTAAGCAGCTTAATATGTTGGGAAGAGTCCGCCTTTCTTTTGGGAGAAAATTATATCAGGTGGATGAATGGTTGCTTCTAAGCAACAAAGACTCATTGATCGCAGAGGAATTAAAACCCATTTTAAAAGAGCAAGATATCCATGTTGCTGCCTTATCATTAACTGAAATGTCTAAATTGTCGACTTTATATCCTGAAGCTAAAATTTTTATAGCAAACCCGGATAATTACCTCATACTGAGTTATCAACCAGGATGTAACCCAGGTGATATATATAAAGATTTGAAACTTTTACTCAATACAACTGAAATTAAGAGCGGATAAATTGATGTCTAATAGTTCAATACGATTAGCAGCGACTCTTGCTGTTTTTTTGGCTTTTTTTGTCGTTATGTTAGGTGCTTATACTCGTTTAACTGATGCGGGCTTAGGCTGCCCGGATTGGCCAGGTTGTTATGGTCGCATGGTTCTTCCAGGAGCAGATAAAGCTTTGCAAGAAGCTCAATCACAATATCCGGACCTTCCTATTGAATCCAAGAAAGCCTGGACCGAAATGGCTCATCGCTATGCGGCAGGAACCTTAGCCCTGTTGATTTTTTTCATCGCTTTCCAGGTATGGTTCAAGCGTCGTCAGGACCAAGATTTGCCTTGGCATCTTCCCTTGGCTTTATTTATGCTTGTGGTATTTCAGGCGGCATTGGGAATGTGGACTGTTACTTTAAAATTACTGCCTGTAGTTGTCATGGGACATTTGCTGGGAGGCATGTTAATCGTTGCCTGTTTATGCCGTTTTCGTTTGCAGATAGCCCAGCTAAAGGGTCAAAATTTACCTGAATGGCGACCTTGGTTGCGTTTGGGAATTGTTATCATTTTGTTGCAAATTGCTTTGGGTGGTTGGGTAAGTGCCAATTATGCAGGTATTTCGTGTATTGGTTTTCCATTATGTAACGGAGCCTGGTTTCCTGAATTGCATTTTGCAAAAGGATTTAATTTATTTTCTACGATAGGCGCCAATTACCAAGGCGGTGTTCTTGAGAGTGAAGTTAGGGCCAGCATTCAATTTATTCATAGAATAGGGGCTATATTGACTGCTACTTATCTACTGGCTCTGTCATTAATAATCGTATTCAAAACGCATTCAATTTATTTAAGAGCAACTGCTATTATCATGGCTATGTTAGTATTACTTCAATTCACTTTAGGGATAATGAATGTGATTCATCTATTACCGCTCAAGGTTGCGGTCGCTCATAATGGTGTAGCTGCATTATTATTAGCGGTGGCATTTTGTTCTTTGCATTTTACACAAGATAGGGAGGTTAGCCATGCGTACTGAATACGCAGCTCGACTTCCTGTGGATTGGCGTGATTACGTGGAATTGTGTAAGCCACGCGTCGTGTTGCTCATGCTTCTCACTGTCATTGTCGGAATGTGTTTAGCTGCTCCTGGCTGGGTGAGCTTGCGGTTAATCGCTTTTACTTTACTTGGTATAGGACTGTGCGCTAGCAGTGCCGCTGCAATTAATCATTTGGTAGACAGGCATATTGATTCGATTATGGCCAGAACAAAAAAGAGACCAGTTGCTTATGGACGTGTGTCAGTAAAGCAAGCCTTATGGTTCGCGGTCATTATCGGGCTAATGGGATTAAGTCTTCTTATCCTGTTTGTGAACCAATTAACAGCATTACTTACCTTTGTAACACTGATTGGTTATGCTGGTGTTTACACAGGGTATTTAAAACGAGCCACTTCGCAGAATATTGTGATCGGGGGCCTAGCCGGAGCTGCGCCCCCCTTATTAGGATGGACTGCGGTTACTGATCAATTGGATCCTCAGGCCTTGTTACTAGTATTGATTATATTTACATGGACACCTCCTCATTTTTGGGCTTTGGCAATTTATCGATATAAAGAATATCAAGATGCTGAAATTCCTATGTTACCTGTGACACACGGTATTCAATTCACTAAATTAAATATTTATCTCTATACGCTTTTATTGCTGGTAGTCAGTCTTTTGCCTTTTCTTGTAAGTATGAGCGGCTGGATTTATTTGCTGGGTGCTTTGGTTTTGGGCATCAGATTTTTGGTTTGGGCACATAAGTTGTATTTTACTGATAAGCCAGTCGTTGCTATGCAAACATTCCGATTTTCTATTCTGTACCTAATGCTGTTGTTTATCTTTTTATTAGTAGATCACTATTTTTAAGGGGTTAGAATGAACATAAAGATAAAAGGGGGCGCTGTAACAATCTCTGTGTTGGCCCTGGTCAGTTTATTGGCTGGTATTTATATCTCTCAGAATTTTCATTTTAAAAAGAAGATCAATGTGGCGGATTTTCACGGGACTTATCTTGAAAATCCAAGAACTGTCAATAATTTTAGCTTAACAGGCACAGATGAGAAGGCTTTCAATAACTCAAGCTTGCAGGGGCGCTGGACTTTAGTATTTTTTGGATTTACCAATTGTGGTTATCTATGCCCGACTACCATGGCAGAGCTTGGAAAAATGTATCGAATTCTGGAAAAGAAAGGGGTGAAAAATTTACCTCAAGTTGTGATGATATCTATTGATCCGCAAAGAGACAGTCTTGATAAATTGGGTAGTTATGTCACTTCTTTCCATAAATCATTTTATGGTGCAAGAGGAGAAGAGGATTCAATTAAATCAATGACCCATGAAATGGGCATTGCTTACGCAAAAATAAACAATAAAGAGAGTTCGGAGCCTGAAAATTATGATATACAGCATAGTGGGGCCGTAATGCTATTTAATCCTCAAGGTGAGTTAAATGCATTTTTTACAACACCACATCATGCGGATCTCTTAGCTAAGGATTATGTCTTATTGGTATCTTAACCTGTAGTTCGATATTTTACCTCCACAGGAGCAATGGCTAAGCAGACTTGTTTTATTTATGTCAATGAAATCTATCCAGAATGCATTAGTTAATTAATTGACTGTTGCATAAATTTAAAAATTACTCTCCTGTTAGGTACTGAAGGGAGGATAATTTGTGATTTTTCATCTAGGCTTTAAGTAAGGATTGTTGACATTTCATTTATCTTGGCTTAAAACCCGCGATTTTCTACGCTTGGCTGCTTTTGTCATTTCAGAGCAGCTCTGTTGTGATGCTAAAAATTGCGTTATTTAATAGAAAATTAGGGAAAATGGTTTGGATTGTTCAGATTGAAGTATGAAATTACTGAGGAAAGTTTAATTCATGAAAATTGCGATATTGGCAACTAACCCCCATTTGTATTCTCATAAGCGTTTAAAGGCGGAGGCTGAGGCTGCGGGGCATGAGGTTAAAATTATTAACCCTTTATATTGTTATATGAACGTAGCTGCTTCTAATCCTAAGGTACATTATCGGGGTGGGGCACCTTTACCGCATTTTGATGCTGTTATTCCTAGAATTGGCGCATCCATTACCTATTATGGTACGGCTGTATTGCGTCATATGGAAACAATGGGCATGTATACTATTAATGAATCCATAGCTATATCACGATCCAGGGATAAATTTCGCTCTTTACAATTGCTGGCACGTAAAGGAATTCCTATGCCGTTAACCAGTTTTGCCCAGTCTCCTGATGATACTGAAGATTTGATTCATATGGTTGGTGGGGCTCCTCTGGTCATAAAATTATTAGAAGGAACACAAGGCAAAGGAGTGATTCTTGCTGACAGTCATCAATCAGCTGTGAGTATCATCAATGCTTTTAAAGAAATGCATGCCAATATTTTGGTCCAGGAATTCATTGAAGAATCCCGAGGTACGGATATACGTTGTTTTGTCATAGGAGAAAAAGTAGTTGCCGCAGTGAAACGGCAGGCCAAGGATGGGGAGTTTCGCGCAAATGTCCATCAAGGAGGAAAAGCAGTAAAAGTCAAACTCTCCCCACAAGAACGGGCAATCGCTGTTAGTGCCGCAAAAACAATGGGATTAAGAGTTGCCGGAGTGGATCTGATTCGCTCAAATCATGGTCCATTAGTGCTAGAAATTAACTCTTCTCCAGGTCTTGAAGGTATAGAAAAAGCAACTAATATTAATTTGGCAGGAAAAATCATTGAATACATTGAGAAAAAAGCGAAGCCAATTAGTTCCAATCATAGATTTCATGGATAATTTCTAATGGGCTCCTGATTTGGAGTCACTTTTGCCAATTAGCCAATCCGCATTGACTTCCAGTTCCTGAGCTAATGTTTTTAATACGGCTTCATCAGGGCTCGTAATTCCATTAAGCAAAGCTTCTGCTTTAAATTTTGGAATTTTGATGAGTTTGGAAAGTATCTCAATTCGCTCTCCTGCGGCCTCAGGGACTCCAATATTATCCAATTCTTTATTCAGTCGTTCTGAAAATCTTTTGTTAAGCATGAGTGGCTCCTGATCAAAGGGATTTTTTACTAACGTGTACTTATTTCATATAGCATAAAAACGAAGTTTTGCAATTTTTAGACAAAAATCGCTAATTTTGATAATGTTGCAGTTCATAAAGCGGATTTCCAAGTAGATTTTTTAATCCTTTTTTATCCTCTACCGCGTTTAATTCACTACAATAAACAGGTAATGTACCTGATAGAATGAGCGAAAAAAATCAATTTTGATTGACGCTTGATTCCAGTGATGTAAAATCGATGCAATTTCAGGGACATAGTTATTGTAATTTTGGGATGATATATGCTCTTAAAAGCAGAATCAAAGTATCCTTGTGATTTAATTTTGTTTGGTACGCTGGGTGACTTGTCTTGTCGAAAATTGTTGCCCGCATTATATCAACTAGAGCTGGCTAATTTACTTCACGAAAAAACAAGAATTATTGGGTGTGCCCGAGAAGAGCTCGATTTTTCTGCTTATGTTGACTTGATTAAAAATAAAATTCAGCAGTTTTTATTTGATGAAATTGATGAAGCAGTCTGGTTACGTTTTATAAAGAAACTGGCTTATTGCAAGCTTGATCTGAATCAATCAGATGATTATCAAAAATTAACGGATTATGTTAACCCTTCTGAGCGAGTGGTTATTTCTTACTTGGCAATTCCTCCAAGCCTTTATTCTCAAACTTGCCGCAGTCTTGCACGCCTTAATCTAACACAGAAACCATCGCGAGTTGTTTTGGAAAAACCTATTGGCCATGATTTGCCTTCTTCTGTAGCAACCAACGAACAAGTGGCTTGTTTTTTTTCTGAAGATCAGATTTATCGAATTGATCATTACTTGGGTAAAGAAACCGTCTTGAATTTATTAGTGCTTCGCTTTGCTAATTCCATATTTTCAACCAATTGGGATAATCGCGTTATTGATCGAGTTGAAATTTCTGTTGCCGAAGAAATCGGTGTTGAAGGCCGTTGGGAATATTATGATAAGTCGGGCCAAGTCAGGGACATGCTGCAAAATCATTTGTTGCAAATATTATCTTTAGTTGCGATGGACCCCCCCTTAAGCCTTTCAGCAGAAAGTATCAGAAGCGAAAAATTAAAAGTACTGAAATCTTTGCGTTTTATTAACAAGTCCAATGTTCATGATCATACAGTACGAGCTCAATATGTGGCTAATAATTTAGCAAATGGTAAAAAAATACCTGGTTATTTAGAAGAGGTGGGTGCTAATCAGGCATCTACAACAGAAACTTTTGTTGCTATCAAAGCCTATGTTGACAATTGGCGATGGTCTGGTGTTCCATTCTATATGCTTACTGGCAAAAGATTACCCAAAAAGCAAAGCGAAGTGGTTATTTATTTTAAACCACAGCCTTATAATATTTTTCATCCCTTAAATGAAGAATTGTACCCTAATCAGTTAATTATTCGCTTACAACCCGATGAAGGGGTGGAGGTGAGGATAATGAATAAAATTCCGGGTCTTGGTGAGCGTATGATGTTGCATGATTCCAAGTTGGATTTAAATTTCCATCATAGTTTTAAAACGCAAAGGATTGCTGATGCCTATGAGAGATTATTGCTAGAGGTCATGTTAGGTAATCAGTATCTTTTTGTAAGCCGAGAAGAAATTGAACAAGCTTGGCAATGGATTGACAGTATTGTATCGGCGTGGGAAGAAGATAATATTCCACTGTACACCTATCCAGCTTGTACCTGGGGGCCAAAGGAAGTCATACGCTTATTTAACGGGCAAGCACATGTTTGGGGTGATCACAATGCAGTTTCATAGTTTTAGGGATGCCAAACAGTTGATTCATGACTTGGTGGAAAAATTAAGAACTATTCTATCAGATGCAATCAAACAAAGAGGGCAGGCGTTTTTGGTGGTTTCCGGCGGTAGAACGCCTATCGATTTGTTCAAGGAATTAGCTTTAGCCGATTTGCCTTGGGAAAAAGTAGTGATTACTTTGGCCGATGAACGTTGTGTCAACCTTTTTGATCCACATCGTAACGAGTGGCTGGTGCGTAAATATTTGCTGCAACATAACGCAAAAAAAGCCAAATTTATCAGCTTGTTTGATGAAAAAGAGGATCCATTAAGTCAGTTGAACGAGGTAAATGGCCAAATTGATTCTCTACCAACGTTTGATGCAGTAGTTTTAGGAATGGGTGACGATGGCCATACCGCTTCTTTATTTCCATGCAGTGATGAGTTAAGTGCAGGATTAGATGATAAAGCAAATGCGGTGCTTATTGTGAAGCCTAGAACAGCTTCATTCCAGAGGATTAGCTTATCGAAACGGCGATTATTAAATAGCAGTACTATTTTTTTACATTTAGTAGGTCAAAGAAAACAGGTTGTTCTGGAGCAGGCAATGGCAACTAACAACCCGGGGATCCTGCCAATCTGCGCTATTTTAAATGCCCCGGATGCCAATGTTCAGGTGATGTATGCCCCAAGTGATGAGGAAAAAGAATGCACCCTATAATAAATCAAGTAACAGAAAATATCCAAAATCGTAGCGCTGCTAGAAGAGCAGCTTATCTGAATCAAATCGATAAGGCTCGTACTAAAGGCCCACAACGAAGTATTCTGCATTGTGGAAATTTGGCACATGGTTTTGCTGCTTGTGCTAAACAGGACAAGGCTATTTTGAGAGGTAATACAAAAGCCAATATTGCCATTGTTTCTGCTTATAACGATATGTTATCGGCGCATCAACCGTACGCTGTTTTCCCTGATTTGATTAAGGAAGCGATCTCTGCTGCAGGAGGAGTTGCGCAATTTGCCGGGGGCGTCCCAGCCATGTGCGATGGGATTACTCAGGGACAACCAGGGATGGAATTAAGTTTACTCAGCCGGGATGTGATCGCTTTATCGACTGCTGTTGCTTTGTCACATAACATGTTTGATGGAGGGCTCCTCTTAGGTATTTGCGATAAAATAGTCCCTGGATTATTAATGGCTGCGCTGGCATTTGGCCATCTGCCTTTTATTTTTGTACCCGCGGGCCCAATGCCTTCTGGTATCTCCAATCAGGAAAAAGCAAGAATTCGTCAATTGTACGCAGCAGGTCAAGTCGACAAAAATGCCTTATTGGATGTGGAGGCGGCCTCCTATCACACGGCTGGAACATGCACATTTTATGGTACGGCCAATTCAAATCAATTAGTTATTGAACTGATGGGGCTGCAGCTCCCAGGCTCTTCCTTCGTGAATCCTAATACCCAGTTGCGCGATGAATTAACTAAAGCAGCAGCATGTCAGATTTTGTCATTAACAGATTTAAATTCTGATTATATGCCAATAGGGCAGATGCTTGATGTGAAAAATATTGTAAACGGTATTATCGGATTATTGGCTTCAGGGGGATCGACCAATCATACCATGCACCTTGTTGCGATAGCGGCTATGGCAGGGTATTGGGTAAATTGGGATGATTTTGCGCAATTGTCGGCAATTATTCCATTAATTGCTCGAATTTATCCTAATGGTCAAGCAGATATCAATCATTTTCAAAGAGCTGGAGGCATGGCTTATTTTGTTAAAACCTTGCTAGAGGCCGATTTACTTCATCCTGATGTCAAAACAGTCGTGGGTTTTGGACTGGATAAATATACGCAGCAGCCGCAATTGATTGACAATCGAGTGGTTTGGGTTAATGGTCCTGACAGCTCAAGCAATAATGAAGTATTAACCTCTGTTGCCGATCCATTTAAACCTCAGGGTGGTTTGCAGGTATTAAGTGGCAATCTTGGCAGAGCAATTATTAAGACATCCAGTCTTTATGATGAACATTATGTGATAGAAGCCCCCGCAGTCGTTTGCTCAAGCCAAGAGGAATTTGAACATCTATTCAATCAAGGTTTGCTTAATAAAAATTGTGTGGTGGTAGTTCGTTTTCAAGGCCCAAAAGCATGTGGAATGCCAGAATTACATCAATTAACGCCAAAACTTGGTGTGTTAATGGATAAAGGGTTTCATGTGGCATTGGTTACTGATGGTCGAATGTCTGGCGCATCGGGCAAGGTTCCCGCTGCAATTCACGTTACTCCGGAAGCGGTTGATGGCGGCGTAATTGCTAAAATTGAAACGGGCGATATGATTTTGATCGATTGTGAAAGAGGAATACTTCAATTATTAGTTTCTGATGAAGAATTAGCGAGCCGCTCTCCAGTTGCTATCGAAGGATATTCCTCTGTTCTAGGCATGGGACGAGAGTTGTTTGGTAATTTAAGATTACATTTTACTGGTGCAGAACAGGGGGCATGTAGTCTATTTAAAGGAAATGAATTTTTTTATGATGCCTCATGATTTAGCGCAGTATGCGATTGTTGCAGACATAGGCGGTACTTTTGCTCGTTTCAGTAGAGTTAATCTTGTCAATTTGCAGATGGATAAAATTGAAATTTCTCCTTGTGCCGAGTTTATTAGTCTGGAGTCCGCGCTATTAAATTATAAAACCAGGCATTCTTTGCAAGAAATAAAACATATTGCGATAGCGATTGCGTGTCCAGTCATCGATGATTTGGTTTCTATGACGAATTGTCATTGGCAATTTTCAATAACAGAGTTAAAACAGAGACTTGGCCTTGAAGTTCTGGAAGTCATGAATGATTTTACTGCGATTGCGATGAGTTTACCTGTATTATCGACTCAGGATCTGGTGCAGATTGGTAATGGTTACCTGGATGCCAGTAAAGTGAGAGCGGTATTAGGCGCAGGAACCGGTTTGGGTGTTGCTTATTTAATTCCTCATCAACGTCACTATAGTGCTTTTGCAGGGGAAGGGGGGCATGCTGATTGGGGAGCAAAAACTGAGCAGGAGTGGTTTATCTATCGCTATTTAAAAAGTAAATACTCCCATGTATCTTATGAGCGCTTGCTGTCTGGCCAAGGACTGGAAAATTTATATCAAGCTTTAGCCGCGTATCATAGTAAAAAAGTTGAATTTTTGTCAGCAGCGCAAATTATATCTTTGGCATTAAATCAGGAATGTTTCATAGCTCATAAGGCAGTAGCCCAATTTTTTTCAAGTTTGGGATCGTTTGCTGGTGATTTAGCATTAACTTATGGAGCTTTTGGTGGTGTTTATATTGCAGGAGGGATTATGCCGCGTTTACTCTCCTTGGTACACCAAAGCGACTTTAGAATCCAATTTGAAGACAAAGGACGATTTAGTGATTTTAATGCCTTAATTCCCACTTATGTCATTGCAGCCGCTCAACCAGGTATTTTAGGCGCGAGCGTCAGTTTAAAACAAATATTGACAGGAGCTTCTCATGTCCTTTTCTGAATGGAAAACACAACCAGGCGTGGTATTTGCTGCATCTCCGGTTATTCCAGTCATTGTAATCAAAGAGTTAGAGGATGCATTGCCTTTGGCCGAGGCTTTATTTGCCGGGGGGATTCATGTTCTTGAATTGACATTAAGAACACCAGTGGCAATAAAAGCACTGGAATTATTGATCAATACATTTCCAGATGAATTAATCGGTGCCGGAACTGTGATTACCTCGGGTCAACTTCATGATGTGGCAGCAGCAGGCGCTCGATTTGCCATCAGCCCTGGCCAAACAAGGGAATTATTAATAGCAGGACAGAAAAGTGAAATTCCTCTCATTCCAGGTGTAGCCAGTGTTTCAGAATTAATGGAAGGCTTGGGGATGGGATATAACCATTTTAAATTTTTTCCTGCAGCAGCGGCTGGAGGTATCCCTATGCTGCAAGCGATATCAGGGGTATTCCCTCAAGTTAAATTTTGTCCAACAGGAGGAATTAATTCCAAAAATTATGAGGAGTATCTCCGCTTGCCAAATGTAGTTTGCGTTGGAGGGTCCTGGATTGTACCGGAAGAGGCTATCAAGAATCATAACTGGTCTTTAATTACAGAGTTATGTATGGCGGTGAGTTCTCAGAAGCGAGAACTCTGCTCGCAGAATTAATCTATTCGAGTTGAAAAAATGTTTTCACGTGATGTAAGGGATAGTGCCAGCTAAAACAGTTCATTGTGTTGAGTAGAGACAGAGGAAAAGAATTTAAAATCAAGGAGTGAAAAATGGCTTGGATTGTCGCAATAATTGGGTCAATTGCCGGTTTTTTATTTGGTTACGATGAGGGAATAATAGCAGGTTCTCTTGGACTGGTAAAAAATCATTTTAATCTGAATGCAACCCACATTGGCGTTATGGCTTCTGCTTTACCTTTTGGGGCATTGTTTGGTTCGCTGTTGATTGGTGCATTCATGGCATCAAAGTGCGTAAAACGTTTCGGCAGACGTTCTTTATTATCCTTTGCCGGTTTTTTGTTCTTTGTTGGAGCCCTGGGTGCCGGTTTTGCTGAAACCATTTCAGTGTTGATTTTATCTCGGTTAATTTTAGGTTTGGCCATTGGAATGGCTTCAGTTTTAACTCCATTATACCTGGCTGAAACAGCCGCCGTGCAATCACGTGGCGCAGTGGTTGCAATTTATCAACTTGCATTGACTGTGGGTATTGTTTGTTCTTATTCGGTCAATTATTTATTGATAGAGCAGCTAGCGTGGCGTGCAATGTTTGCTTCAAGTGCTATCCCTGCTTTGTTATTGACCCTGGGGATTTTGTTTATGCCAGAGTCTCCCAGGTGGTTATGCAGCGTTGGACGTCATGATGCAGCAGCAAACTCCTTAAGAAAATTGAGAGGCAAGCACTCAGTTGAGCAAGAGTTAAAAGATATTGAAGCCACACTGGCGAACGAACCAAAACAAGGCAACTGCCTACTTCTATTCGAAAAGCCCTTGTTACCTGTGTTGATGTTAGGAACGATATTGTTTTGTTTACAACAATTAAGCGGTATCAATGTGGTAATTTATTTTGCACCAGAAATATTCAAGAATTTAGGCTTGGGCAGCACGACTGGACAAATATTAGCAACAATGGGGATTGGGTTAGTTAATTTACTGGTTACTATTATTGCCATTTTGTATGTCGATAAGCTAGGGCGACGCAAATTACTGTTACTGGGTTTTGCAGGAACCAGTTTGAGCTTGTTTGCATTATCGCTGTTTTCATTAAATCATGTTGCCTGGCTATCTTATTTATCGGTTATTTGCTTAATGGTTTATATTTTTTCTTTTGCGATCAGCGTGGGCCCTATCCCCCACATTGCTATGGCAGAAATTTTTCCTCTTCATGTCCGTGGTGCCGGTATGGGGATGTCATCCATGAGTAATTGGTCGTTTAATACGATAGTTATTTTTAGTTTTCCTGTTTTGCATCAAATGTTTGGTATAGAAATGACTTTCGTTCTGTATGCGGTAATCTGTTTCCTGGGGTTCATTTATGCTTATATTTATATGCCTGAAACCAGGAATATTAGTTTAGAGCAGATAGAAACTTATATAATGAGTGGGAAGTCATTACGGTTTTTAGGTAGAGAGGATGAAGAGGTTAATGCTGTGTCAACTAAATCGGAATCTTCTTTGCTGGCTTCAACAAATTGATACAAATTTTCCTCTGATGCCCGTGTTATCTTTGACTGACACGGGCCACAAATTCTATTCTTTATCGCATTACCCGATCGTATAAAATCCTAATAGGTATTCCAGACCAGAGTTTTTATTCTATTTTCCAATTGCTCTCTTAAATGAATAGCTCGCAAGACGGAAACGTAACTCCAGGTCAAGGATGTCGCTCCTTGCTGAACTCCGGTATTCAAATTAATTTGTTCACTTAAATTCAGATCAGGGCCATATTGTTTTATAAGCCTTAGGTAATTGTCCCCTTTCTTTAGATAGTTCTGTATATGAATATTATTACTGCTGTTCAGTGACAGATTATGAGCCATGGTAAAATAATATTCAGCCATCATAGCTGTTAGGATAAACCAGGGGTTTCCTATGCTGTTTGTTTGATAGCCATCATAAGTATCGCCGGGATAACGACCAAACAATATTGCTCCAGAACGGTTTTTATTAATAGGAAACATCAAATTAAATTGCTCATGCAAAGCTTTTGCAGTATTTCGCACAAAGGTGTGATGTGGGGCAAAAACACCTTCTTTTTGTGGGTTAGTTAAAATACCCAACATGACGGACGAATCAAGCTCTAGTGTTTTTTGAGGACCGGGGTGAGGTAATAATGTGGCTTGAATTATTTTATTCTGATGGTCCAAATGCTGTTGCAGTCGACTATTAATTAGGCTGGCTTGCATTTCATAAAAAACAGCAGCTTGTCTGTCATGAAGTTGGTGAGCCAAAATGGCGCCATCGGTCAGCGCTTTTTGTTGTGCCATAGCCGTGAAAAAATGATGGCCATAAACCTCTTCCCACAGGTCAAAATTTGCATCTTGCCAATGATGTGCGATGTATTCCAAATCCATCTTGATAGTGCCCATGGATTGTGGTTCCATGGTGTTGTTATAAAGATGTGATTTGATATAGCCTATTTCATTGTGATCGAGAAGCTGTTGCGCAAAACGAATTAAAACAGATGCTCTGAGTGCCGGACCATCATTTTGTGGTCGTCCCCATTCACCATCAAAAGGATTGCCATTGATATAAAATTTGGGTTCACCCAATATATCCTGGCCAGCAATGGGATCAGCTTGATGCTGTATTTTTTCTGTCCATGAAACATATTCTAATAAAAGTTTTTTATATCGAGCAGATTGGCTGGCTTCATACCATGTCTCAACCAATCCCATGGCAATAGCTGAGTCTCGAATCCAGTCATAATAATAATTGGGGTTGTATTGCGAGGGTGAGGCTACGATGGCTCCATTGGCTTGAAAGTTATTTAAAAAATGTTTTTTTAATATTTGAACCTCTTCGTGGGTAAATACTGAAGCCATAGTTTGAGAGACAAAAAAAATCATTAAGAAAAAGATCCTTTTCAACATAATCTCCTGATAATAGTTAGTTTTAAAAAAGAAGGTCGTCATAGTACAGGAAATGAGTTTTTCAGACCATAGTCTTTAGGGCGGATTATTTTAAAATGTGTTTAACATAAATTACTTTTTGCCTTGACCCTGGTTTTTTGCAAGTCCTTACTCAAAGCTTTCTCAGATTAAGCTCCGTCTTTGATAAGGTGATTGTCTTCAATGGATTGATACTCAAGAAGATCTCCGGGTTGACAATGCAAGTAAGCACAAATAGCCTCAAGGGTTGCAAAACGTATTGCTTTGGCTTTACCATTTTTTAAAATGGATAAGTTAGCTTCAGTAATGCCTATAGCTTCAGCTAAATCTCTAAGTCGACACTTTCTTTTTGCCATCATCACGTCCAAATTAACAATAATTGACATCGATTGAAACTCCTTAAACATGCGGGATATAAACTGATTGAGACTGCGTAAGAAAATCTCTTGATGTCCTTACTCTGAAGTTCACATTAAATGGTTAACAAGGCATCCGTTTTTAATTTATGTGCTTCCTTAATAATCCAAGAGGCAATCAAAATGATAAAAGCGGTAATTAACGTGGACAGGTTCGCTGTTCCCAAGGTGATGCTTGCGATACGTTGACCAGATGGATTGGTAAAAGTCAGAGCTGCGGTTATCAAAGGTTGATAAAGCAATTGTATAAGTTCACCTGAGATCAGGTAAATACTGATATTCTTAATCAGTCGAATGTTTTCTTCTTCAAATAAATAGCCATGTTCATACAGGCGAAACAGCTTTGCCAATTGATGACAAATTAGAATATTAATAGATAAGGGTAATGCTTCAATCAATAAAATAATGAAACGATGCAACAAGGAAAAATGAGAAGGGTCTTTCACTGGGGTTGATAACAGGGAGTGCCATCCTCCCCAATTCAGCATGCTCTCGAAATGAAATAGAATGAAATAAGTCGTTACAAGGGGAAGGCCATAGGCTAATGTTTTGAATAATAGAAAAAGCAAATGACTCACAGATTTTATTTTTTTCATTATATAATTGTCCTTCTAAGATGAGATCATACGTATTTTATTAAATATTTATTGTTTTGCAATAAATATTTAATGCGAAACGTAATTTTATTACGACTGCCGATGGTGAAATCAGTAAGACAGCGGGTTAAAATTGCTCGTTAACAATACTTTGAATTGCTTTGATCCACTCAGGATGATCGTTCATGCAAGGCGTTAATATAAATTGCTCACCGCCAAGTTTTTCCCACTGTTCTTTTGCACGAATTCCTATTTCCTCAAGAGTTTCCAGGCAATCTGCAACAAAAGATGGGCAGGAGACGACAATGTTCTTAATTCCTTTGCTTATTAGTTCGGCAAAAATTTCATCGGTATAAGGTTTTATCCATGGAGTTTTTCCGAGTCTGGATTGGAAGGCGGTTGTGTATTGGTGGGTGCCTAATTGCAATTCTTTTGCCAGTAATAGACTGGTCTGATAGCATTGAGCCCTATAACATGCTTGATTTTTATCGTATATGGGTGTGCATGTTTGGGGGCAAAGCGTATCGCACCCGCTTTTGTGAATATGCCGTTCGGGAATTCCGTGGTAGCTAAAAAGAACGTGGAAATTGTCTTTAATATAAGGCTTCATAATTTTAGCTTGCGCCTGGATGTATTCTGGTCTTTGGTAGAAATCTCGAATGATTTTAATTGATGGAATAATTTCTTGGTTTGCCAAATAGGATAAGGTTTTTTCAATGGCTGAACCTGTAGCAGCAGAAGAATATTGAGGAAATAAGGGTAAAATGGTAAGGGAATGGCAATCTTTTAATTCTGCAAGTGCTGTTGTAATTGATGGAGTTCCATAGCGCATTCCCAAAGCAATTTTGTACTCATCCTTAAGTGCGGACTGTAATTTTGCCACTAGATTTTGGCTATGATACAAAAGCGGAGATCCTTTTTCAGTCCATATTGATTGGTAAGCCTGGGCTGATTTTGGCGATCTAAAGGGTAAGATCAAACAATATACCAGGATATAGCGCGGGATAGTTGGTAAGTCTATTACTCTTTTGTCAGTAAGAAATTCACGCAAATATAACTTTACCGCCCTGATATCTGCATTATCGGGAGTGCCAAGATTTAACAGTAATAAACCACGTCTCATCAGCTAAAGTCCAGTTATAAAATGAAGGACATAATACCTCAAGTTGATGGAGGCAGCAGCATAAATATTAGTTATACTGCTGCGCTTAATAGTTTATTACATTAATTGGGTTAAGCTATTTCTTCTTGTTCGGCGTTTTCACTAAGAGCAACGACATTAGAGGCATGTAAACCTCTTTCACCATTAACGACATCATAGGTGACCGCCTGTCCTGGAACTAGCGTTTTGTATCCCGTGCCGTGAATTGAGGAGAAGTGAACAAAAATATCTTCACCACCACCTTCCGGGATAATAAAACCCCAACCCTTGGCGTTATTAAACCACTTGACTTCACCTCTAGCCATGAATCCTCCTTATGCTAAAGCTTATCAATCGTCGACTGACATAAGCTGTCAGCTGAGCAATTGCATTCTTCCTTAAATGACAATTGTTAATAGCCCATTTTACAATAGGTAATTTCAACATAACGCAAAAAGGGATCATTACTCAATAGGTTTATTAAAATTTATCTGTAATTCTTATGATCTGAAGGTCCTGTTTTTGTTACAATGATTGAGTACTTATTGATAGAGAGAGTATTTTGTTTTGTATTGATGATCAGATTAAGTCGTCTTCTTTTATACTTGGAGAGTGGCCTTTATCTACAGTTCTGTTAAAAAATGACGCCTCATACCCCTGGTTTATTTTGGTTCCAAGAAAGATGGATATTCAAGAAATTTATCAGCTTGAGAAGAGCGATCGATTTTTGTTAATTGAGGAAATCAATCAACTGTCTCTTCTGGTGAGAGATTACTTTAAACCAGACAAGCTTAATATAGGCGCTCTTGGCAATATTGTTCCGCAATTGCATATACATATTGTTATTCGCAGAAAAAATGATCCTTTGTGGCCCCAAGGTATTTGGCAATCTTCCATGCTTTCTATTCCTTACCCTGAAAGTGAATTAAAGAGTTTACTGCCTACCTTGGGTGATTTAGTAAACAAGGCATACTAAGAAACATTGCTATAATTTTACCGACTTTAAGTCCAAGTGTTTTTTCATAAAATTGCCTCGCTCTATCCATATTTTGAACTGGATACATGGTAAATGCTATTTTTTTGATCATGAGTGCCCCTTGTTGAAATTTAAATATACTTTCACCATTAGATGAATTATAAATTACAATGATAAACATTCAATTTGAAATAAACGATGATGTGCATGCTTAAAAAATTAATGTTCTTATTATTGTTGGGAGCAGGTTTGTTAAGCTGTAGCCAAAGCACTGATCAGCAAGTTTCCAATATTATAACGCTGAAGCAATTCCCCTCCAGTCCCAGGGATTATCGACCAGTTCAGAAATTGCCTTATTTGGCCTGGTGGAAGCAATTTCAGGATCCAGAATTGGATCGTTTAATTGATACTGGATTGAAGACCAATATGGATATTCATATTGCAATGGCTAATTTACAGCAGGCTCAAGGAGAGTTACAGCAAGTGAAGTTGAGTTGGATACCTAATGTTCAAATATTGGGAGGATATTCAACTAATCCTGCTCTTGGTGTGCCAGGAGGGTTTTATGGAATATGGCCAAGTTATATTTTGAATATTATGCAACTTTATACTCAGCAAAAGCGTGCTCAATATCAGGTCCAATATCATCAGGCAGCAATCGATGGTTTGCGTTTGACCTTGATTGGTCAGGTGGCAGCGGCTTATTTCACTTTGATTGCACAGTTGGAGCAACTTAAATTATTGTATGAACTGGATAGGGATTTAAAGTCGTTAATTGCTTTGAGCAGGAAAGAAATCAACATAGGATTAAAAAATGATATTGATTTGGCTCAGTTGCAATCCAACGAGCGCTTGATTGCAGCACAAATAAAACCCATTAAACACAACATTGTTGTTAGTCAGAATGCGTTGCGTTATTTAATAAATGAGAATCCTGGTTTAATCAAAAGCAAAAATAATTTTGCTGAATTAGATTTTACCCGCTTCAAGCCCGGAAGTTTACCTGCTAGCGTATTAAGTAATCGCCCTGATATGAAGATGGTGGAGTATTCCCTAAAAGCAGCTCGTGCAGGTATTTTTGTTGCTTATAGTGATTTTTTTCCTGTTATGCAGTTGGATGATTTTATTGGAGAGGCACATTTGCCTGATAGCACGTTTGAACAAGCGACCGATGCGTACTTAAACTGGGCAATTAATCCAAATACTCTGGGTAAAATTTCAGTTAGTAAGGGAGTTTATAATGCGAAATTGGCCGAATACGTTAAGACAGTCCGATTAATTTTAAAAGAAGTTGATAATGCTTTTTCAGCTAATAAGCGCATGAGAGAGCAATTTTTATCCTATCGGCATGCACAAGAAGAGTATCAGCATAAATACAAGTTACAAAATGGTTTATTAAAAACAGGTCTAATGTCTTATAAAGAGTTATTGGAGAGTAAGGTTTATCTGGATAATTTGGCACTCTCAACAAATCAGGCAAAGCTGGAATTGGCCATGTCACTGGTTATGCTGTATCAAGATTTGGCTGGTGGGTATGCCTATAGTGACTAAATCAGTTTAGTTTGTAACGCACTGATTTTAAAAGTCCCCGGGCGGGCTAAAATTCCAGTTCTCATCTCTTGAGCTGTTTGATGAGATAGGCTAATTTCGCATTATTGTTATATACCAAGGGAAAATGGTTGGCTATTTTATGAAAAAATTGATGGAATATGGTGGAAAAATAAAAGAGTATTTGCTTCATTTAAAACCAAAACGTTGGTTTACCCTCACTAATTCCATTATTTTTATTGGTTTTCTTACCGCAATTATCTATGTTTTTTCCTATTTGATTCCTTTTACTGATAATGCGTTTGTAGTAAATAATGTACGACCAGTTGCGGCACTGACAAGCGGATACATAACTGATCTTTATGTAAAAAATGGTGATGTAGTACGTAAGGGACAAAAACTATTTACCGTATTCAAAAAGCCTTATGAATACACAGTTGAGCAGCTCAGTGCTGATTTAGCTGGAGCACAGGCAAAGTTGGCAGTATTAAAAGCTACGTACGAACGGGATTTGAAGCTTAGCGAAAATGAGCAAAAAATATACAAAAAGCTGGCGCAAGATGATCAAAAATACCTTAAAGGGTACGCTATAAAATCTGTTTCTCTGATTACCCTGCAAAACTCTCAGCAAGAAACAAAAGCAGCTAAAGATAAATGGCAGGCTTCATTAAAACAACTTGAAATTGATCAGCATCAAATAACAGTTCAGGAGAATGAAATAAAATCCATTCAGGCACGGTTAAAAAATGCCAAAGTCAATTTGGATTTAACGGATGTTTATGCTCAGGGTAATGGAGTTATTCAAAATTTGTTTTTTACCATAGGAACTCCAGTCAATATTAATCAGCCATTATTCTCATTGGTCGATCAGGATAATATTTATATTCAGGCCAATTTTAATGAGACCGATTTGCGTGATGTGCGCAAGGGATCAAAGGTATTGATATTTCCAAGAATGTATTTAGGAAGAAAAATATTTCATGGTGTTATTGATTCGGATTATTGGTCTGCGAATAGGCAATTGGTGGATGATCGTACTCAGCTGCAAAATGTTATCAATGAAAATCAATGGATTTTATTGCCTCAGCGCCTTCCTGTGATTATAAAGGTTACTGACCCTGACCCTAAATACCCGCTTCGTGTTGGAGCTAGCGCTTATGTCTATGTCGAAGTTTATTGAATGGATTGATGAGGTTGATCCTTATGCTGTTCAACGAATAGCACTTTATAAATCACTTTTTATTGCCACAGTAATGGCCTATGTTTATTGGGTATTTCGTCCCGCGAATTTTACGGCATTTTTTTCACCATTTTTGCTCGTAAGATTTTATGAATCCCCCAGTCTTACCAGCTTTAAAGAGAAAGAACACTTTTTGATTTTTATTGGAGTGGTAGTGGTATTGCTGAGTACCTCATTTTATCTTGTTTACCCATTTCGGGTTGTATTTTTCTTTTTCTCAATTATTGCATTAGCAAGTGTTTATTTTTATGTGCTAAAAAATTATCTCCCATTAAAAAATTTAACTATGCTCATTGTTGCTTCAGGAGCGACAATTTTAAGTACAGAACCTCCTGCAAATTGGCAAATTGTTTACGACATCGTTTGGTCAAGTGCATTATCTATGATTGCAATATTTATTTGTTTAAGATTTTTTCCAAACGAATATCTCAGTGTCTGGAAAAGGGCTTTGGCAAAATTTATTCAATCCCTTGAGCAGGATATTGAAAAATCATTTAGCCATCGTGATCTGAGATTCATGCAGGAAGAAATGATAAATCTGAGCGTAATTAGACAATATCGTAGACTTATTCCCAAAAAATACATGATTTTTACCCTGAAAATTTCAATCAATATACGTAATATTCAATTTTCTTTGGATAATCTTTATTATGAAGGAGAAAATCAATCTTTCTGGCATGAAGTGAAAGAGAATCTTTATGGGCTTAGATGCGCAATTAAAGCAAATACATCCTGTGATGATCCTATAATGTCCATCCTGCCTGAGACAAAATTACAACAATATGTTATTAGATGCTTGCAACAAGCATTTAGCCAATGGAATCAATTATGCAACATACTTCAGCATTGAAGAAAAAACTTGATTATGCTCGATTTATTCACCTGCTCATCATGTTTATGGTTGCCATGCTCATTTTTTTGTTTTCAACTTTTCCTGAAAAATGGTGGGTATTAATCACTGTTTTATCAGTAAGTGCGGGCATTGAACCAGGATTGATTATAAGAAGAGCTAAACATAGGATAGGAGGGACACTGTTGGCTCTCGTCATTTTGATTCCCCTACTTTATTTATTGCAATTGAATTATCGATTGATATCAATCTTATTTGTTCTGGCGATAGTTGGTTTGAGTGTTGCTACCTTAAACACAAAACGTTACGACATTAGTGTATTTTTTATTACTTTAGTTGTCTTTTTTTTGATGGCGCAAACGGAAGAGGCGACATCGCCTCATGGTCCTTTTGAGATGGTTCTTAATCGAGGCATATGCACACTGTTTGGTGTTTTTATTGTGTTGGCGGGCGATTATTTTTTATTCCAGGCATTCCGTTATTCTCATAGGCTTTATTTTTTTCATCAGGTGATGGTGTATGATTTTTTAAATGACATTGTACGAAGAATTGACAAAATCAATATAGAAAAAGTTAATACATTACTTTTTTTAGATAAATTGCGTGACCAATTTACTGAGCATTATCTCCCGATATCTATCAGCTCCGAAAATTTGAAACTGGATTTTAAAACCAGTGAACATACTAAAAAAAGAATTGATATTTTTCAAGAAACGATTTGGGAAATACGACGCTTGGTTTTTGCATTATGTATTTCAGAGTTTGTTTTACATTCCTCAATGGCATCTGAACAGCATTTGCAACGATTTAAGTTACTGATGAATAAAGCGCGAACCCATTTTATTCAGTTTGAAGGTCGTTATTAATTAGAAATAGGGAGTACAAATATGTCTCATCCTGATTATAGTGTTTATAACGAGAAGTGCCCATCGCATAATGTGCTTGAAGGTATTAGTGATAAATGGTCTATATTGGTCATTAGCCTTTTATCCCAAAAAATATACCGTTTTGGAGAGTTAAAACGTGAAATCGGTGGAATATCACCTAAAATGTTGACGCAAACATTACTGAAATTGGAGCGATATGGCTTTATCCAAAGACAATCTTATCCTGTTTTACCTATGAAGGTTGAGTATTCATTAACCAGATTGGGTAAGGAATTAAGTGCCATATTGGTTTTACTTACTCGTTGGACTGAAACCAATATGGATAAAATAATCAATGCGGAAAAAACATTTTGCGAACAGAAGCTTGGTTGTCATGCTTGATTTATTGAAACCATTTGATTAAAGTTTCCGAACCTAAATGGTCATGGATATAGGTTAAATAGCGGGTCAACTCCATAGCATAATCCTCTTCAGAAACAGGGGTATTTTCCCCAATTAAAGGGTCATGATGAAAAAAAATTCCATTGAGACAGGTATCACAAAACTCATGATAATCTCTGGTGAATAAAAGAAAAGTATGCCACATCTTATCAATATCAGCCATTTCAGCATGAATGACACAAGAGAAATCGAGATTTTTATCATCAGGATAAAGTAATTTATCTGTTTTATGTTTATGGCAGAGCCAAATAAATTTCATTAATTCATGTAATGCCTCTTCAGCTTGCATGGCTGCAGTCGGGTAATCCATATTATATCTGGTAATAATTTTATGATTTCTGTAATTAAGTAAGTCTTTTAAGTCAGGATGCATGATTATGGGGCTTTGATTGGTTTAAGTGTAACGGCACGTTTTTTGGTAACGTGCCATCATTGCAGTTATATCATCCAATACAAGTTCCTGGACCACACCATCCTCTATTCCTTTTTAGCAGTTTTTTCTGGACAATTTTTTTAATGAGTTTTTCTTTCATAATCCACTCCTTTATTTTATAAAATGAACAGGTTCGAGACTAAAATATTTAATAAAATCAGTCAATTAGTTACCTTTTGGTAACTAGAGGGGGTATAGTAAATGAATAAAAGAAATTGGACGGCTTATTATAATTCTACGAAACAAAACACTCTCCCCAGAAAGTCTTTGCGTAATGACTTCTGGAATACCAGAACGGATATGACTTTTTTAAATCGGGAAATGATTTGCCATTTGTTTCTCCAATTCAAAATTGAATATTTTCAAGAAGAAGAAAAGGATGAAATGGATGCTTTTGGTTATTATAAGCATTGGCATAAATTTTTTATTGTAGCCAAAAAAATCGCATAAATGGTTAATCATAAAATTGTATGTATTGGCTTAGAAGGCGCAATCAAGTTCTTATGAATTGAGAGTTATATAAGGAGAGATGCGAGGGTGCCAAGAAGCGCCAAATAGTAAATTTGGCGCTTCTTGACAACTTAAGATAGGATAAAAAAATTTAAAGCGTGTTTTTAGGGGTTTCTATGCCAGCATCTTCAATACGACTCTCTGGAACTTTTCTTGAAGGAGGTATTTCTCCACCGGTCATAAAGAAAAGGCTGATAGAATCTTTTAAATTTTGTTGATCGTATCCTTCTTTTGAGGTGTGCTCATCCCTAATTTTATTGAGCAGGGCTGTAAGTTTTTCAGTAGAGGAATTAATGGTTGGAGTATCCACTTCTCTATCAACAATTGGATAAACCGATTGCAGCAATTGCATGTAATCGTACCTTACTATACCACCGAAACGATTGACTAATTGTGATTTCCTTGCCAGTTCCTCGAAGCGATTACCTTCCGCATCACATTTAGAAGAGACAGCTTTCAAACCACCCATCAATTTAATAATTTCACAGGTATTTTTAATTTTATCTTCTGTCAGGTATTTGATATTGGTGCTATTCACCAGCAGGAAATGTGGTGCATGTTCTGAAATGGGGGCTCTGTGTTGCACTAAGTATTTGAATAATTGAAGATCCTGATTTTGACAAGCCAATTCAATTGGTGTTTCTTTGTGATGGTTGATGGGATAATCAAAATCAACATGGTGCTTGACCAAAATATCAAGCATTTTGTAGTCAATGTGTTTTTTGTTTAATACTCTTGCTAGGGGTGAATCGTAAGTGGGGGGGGCGTACTGATTTACAAGCTCAGGATCTTTATCCAGTATTGTATTGACAGTTTCATAATGACCTTCAGATACTGCCTTAATCAATTCACGCAATTCAGCTGATGCTATTTTCATTTCACTTCTACCCATTGTAATCACCTATTTTAAACTATCGCCATAGTATTTTAAAAATCAAACTGGCTGAATCTTAGCATGAAGTCTGTATAAATGACAATATTTTTGTTCATTTATTTTACTTATTAATGATTATTTAGATCAATTCAGGTGGCAATTTAAATAAGCAACACTTTTTTTTAATTTTGAACAATAAGTTTAATATTTTCTTAATCTTTGTGTTTTATCATACCCCCTGTGAAATATAAATTGTCAGGCAAGACAATGTTAAGAGGTAGAGTTTATATGCAAAACTTAGATGAGATTCTAAAGAAACTGGGAGAAGATCTGAAAAAGACTTCGAAGGAAACAGCTGAGAAGCTCAGTGTTTTATCAAGGAAAGTTGCTGAAGATGTGGTTAAGGTATCCAACGAAACGGTTCAAAAAATTAACGAAGTAACCAAAAAATTCTCCGTAGATACTACAGTCAGCACTACTGACACCCAAAAAATTTTAGATGATTTTATGAAAAATATACGTTTTTCTCGATTTAAGCAGATTTGGCAAGCAATTGAGGAAACACCGAAATCCAAGCATATATTGTTAAAATCTCTCTTCTTAAAAGGGCTATTGACTCATAATAAACCTCTACTTGAAGAAATTATACGACAAATTGAATTAATACCTTACTCAAGTGATCTGGAGATGCTTGGTGCTTTTAGTAAGGACAAAGCAGATCCGCTCTCACCTGAGCTTCTGGAGTTTGTGCAAGAGATGCTTGCCAATGAAAGTGAGAAAGTATTGCTCACTATTCTGATGAATGCTTTCCAGTCTATCCCTGAGCTGTCTCTTGATAGCAAGACAGGGACTTTAAGTATGAAAACTAAAAAAGAGTTACTGCCTCTTTTAATTGCAAAAGCGGATACTTCGATTGCAAAATCAATCATGTCACAATTAACTGATATCTCATTTGATTCTGTATTACCCGCATTTCGTCCATCGATTGGTGATCCCAGCTATCAGAAAACGAACATAAACTTGAGCAAATACTTGTCTCTTGTTGGTGATAAAACAGATATTTCAGAGTTTTTAATATTAACGATTGGGCTTTTTACTTCCTTAAAAATTGGAGATAAGGGGGTTTTGCAAGAATTATCGGCTGATTATTTATTTGTTCGATATGATCACTGCTTGCATAAAATAATGGAAAAATTAAAGGAAAAAGAGGTAGTAGAACAATTAGGGGAAAAACAAGTTCAAAAAATCATGGAAGCTTCTGGAAACCTTAAGCGGTTTAAACCGACACGTAATGACCCAAGACGATTTTTTGAAACTCGCCTTGCCCAGTACATTAACGGTATTTCCCACTTAGAAAAAACCCTTGAAATCGATTTGACAGAAGAGAGTCTGGAGCCTGAAGATGAGGAATTGAGATTTAACACATTGAAGGCATGTAATAAAATTCTGCACTTCTTTTTAGGTGATTGTGGAAGAGTTGATACTCCACGAGAGATGGAACAAAAAATTTGTATCTTTGCCAATGGCTATAAGGATACCTCTAAATTTACCAAGAAAGAAGTCGAATTTATTACCGGTGTATTACATCATGCTGGAGCGCATAAAGGGCGCGATAGGGTTGAGCGGGATAAATTGACGGGCATTAAAGAAAGAAAATTTGAGACTGACTCAGAAAAGGTAGGTTCAGATGTATGGAATTGTGGCGGTGGGGTAATGAAAGGTTGTTCGCCTGTCTTTTATGATGCCCAACGCGAACCCATGCGTAATATGCTAGTGGATTCTTCAACTGTTGCTCCTGATAACAAAGAGGGAAAACAATGGTTTTGGAATAATAACCGTCAGTATTCGTCTTACGTAGGATCGATTTCCGGGCATACTTGCAATATTGTGGGTATGTTAGACAAGTATATGGAAAAATATAAGGAAGATCCCGAACTGCAAAACGATATCAATCTTTTTCTTATTCAGGTCATAGGTGTTTATGCCAAACGCGGTTTTCATGCCATGCTTGAGGTCATTGATGTTATTCATGATCCTTATGTACAAGACATATTCAAAGGATACGGTGTTCAAGTTAACCTTTATAGCTATTTTAAAGAAAACCTTGAGCTTGCTGGATTCCTGCAGCATGCGATGAATGATGCAACCACGTATACTCAGGCTCTTGTTAATAAGAAGCATGTTAAGGAAGCTCTACAATCAAATTCATTCTTCAGCAAGAAAGATGAAGAGAGTGGAGATAAGAAAAATGACCCTACGCCAAAAGATGGAACTGTTTATGGGTGCTAAAGGATAATTTGAGCTCCCATTCCCTACTAGCCTCGGCTTGCCCGAGGCATCAAATTCAGGGAAGTTTTGCATTAAGAATATATCTTTCGAACAAATAATCCTGAACAAGATTGATTTTTGCACTCAAATGTAATTTCTATTGTCTAGCTCTTTTTTTAAATTTTTTTAAAGACAATTAGTTTCTCTTATCCAGAGGTTCCGTGGCTTTCATAATAGACCTATAGCTTGTACTTCGCTGTATGTTTTTATGTACTTTGCCGAGACGAATAGATTGCTTGGATAACCTGCTATTTTTTTTTGAACATCAATTGAGCTGTTGATGAATTGAACTGGAACAGATAAAAAATCTGCAGATATGTTTTTCAAAAGTTTATCCACTATCAAGTTGGTAGTAAAAAAGGTAGATAGTGGATGCACGTGGTTAAAAGTCGCTGGCTGAAAACATTTTTATCCGGGAATTTTGACACTTTTCATGGCTGGAGCTCTAGTACTAGTACTGTAAAGTTAATTCCCTTATGCTATCTCTGATAGTTATCAGAAGGAATTTATTTTACCATCATTTGGGGTTACAGCTTTCTCCAAAGTTGTCAGGTCATCTGATGAAGGTTTCATTTTATGGAAAAACCCAAAACCACTTTCCTTCGCTTCGCCAAGATCTTTTTTGTCGTGAATAGTCACTTTTAGGGTATCGCCAAATTCTTCAATAAACTCTGGTGAATTAACGTATTCAGCCAGTTTAAGTTTGAATATGGCAAGACAGGCTTGGAGTTCCTCTTCATTCCATTTAATGGCATGTTGGTTAATAGGGTGAGTTTTATTCTTTGCAATTAAATCAAACATCAAACCAGGTTCGGGCCCTCTAAGAGGAACACCGGCGATATATTCGATGTCAGGATCGCCCCTGCCCCACATATGCAAATGAAGCATGCTGGGTTCTTCTTCACTTCCAATGAGTGTTAGTCCTGTCTCTTTATCGAAAGACTGGGAGTTATTGCCAAGTTGAGAAAATTGCACAATAAGTCCTAATTTTTCATAGACTTGGGTCATCAAACTTGCAACGTCATTCAATCCGCGTTGTTCAGATACAGTGTAAGGGCGGTTAAAAGCAGATGAAAGGCTTGAATCACCCTCATTCAGATATCGAATAATGACACGATAGCCTCTACAATCGGTAGGGTTAAGAATCACGGAGTAATGGTATTTATTTCGGACAGTGATAACTGCGATTGAGGTGCCTGCCCGAGTATAATCAATTGACCAATGGCCAGGGGAGTATTCATGTTTTAAAAATTCTCTTTTTCCTCTCATTACAACCTCATTGTGATTTACACTTTTTTTTGCCCAACATGTGCCTGATGTCAGCGGGATATAAAACAAAATTAAAATAAAGACACTTATAGAAAAATTAAAACAACTATATCCCAAAATGGGTTTTAATAGCAAAGTGTCACTGGTTTTACAGTTTGTCATTAAATATGGCAACTTTTAATTTCATAATAGCTTTCAAGATGATATTATATTGTAAAATACTTAACTTAATATTAAGAAACCTAATTTTATAAAGGGGGAATGATTGGCCAGTGCCGAATTTTTTGATTTTTTTCAAACTCTTAATAATTCCTTAATTTGTATGTGATATCTTAATTAAGAGTTGTTAAAAGGGGATTTCAGATGGATATCCACAGTACCTACAAAATGTTAGCTAAAATGCAAGGGAACAAAGAGCTAAGCAGTCATAAAATTGCTGAAACTGAGCAAGCTGAAGCGGATACTGTTCCACGGTTAAAACTTCAAGCTGAACCAGAAGCGAAACCTGATATGCAAAATATTTTATCTAATATGTTAGGGATATCATCTAATAAAAAACATTCTCCAATGGATTAAATCCGGGTTACTAACACTTAGAATATCTATTTGTGATCAACCCCTTCGTGTTTGCAATATTCAATTGCACAAAAATTAATCTTAAATTTAAGTTTCTTGAAAGTATCAACGTGCACAAGTAGTTTTTTAAGTATATACTTTTTTTAAAGGATGATTTTTTGAGGTTTAAAAATGGCAGGTGGATTTTCAGCAACTAGCCACTGGCGTGACTCAGCGAGAAGCGCACGGTTTTTTGTAGTTGATGCGAGGGCCGCATTCCCAATTTTTTTATTTCTAATGCATATAAGAGTATGGACAGGTGTTTTGGTCTTAGTTTCTGCAATTTTTTTTGGGATAATTGAACATTATGGTTTCACTGTCCCGGTTTTTTTACGCTGGCTCAGAAGTTTTTTAGCTGGTTCAGTTAGATCTGCTAGACCTTGGTGGAGATAAATGGAGCGAGATATTAGCAAGTGTATGGCAAAGATTGCAGCAAGCATGAATGCGAAATTTTACCTGAACGATAGATTTGTAAGTTTTGATGAAGTTTTCTCAGAAACGGGTTTGCTACCGGCCATTGCCAAGAGAGCGGATCAATTGTGTTCCTTGTGTTTAGGTTATGGTTTGGGAGCAACTTATGACGAGTCTGAGGGAGCGTTACTAGGTATTAGAGTGGTTTTTGATGAAGTGACGCCGAATGTATTACGCTTGTTATGTATGACGGATGTTATGAATGAGCTTATTCAAGGGGGGCCAAGCCGTGATTATACTCCCCTGGATGAGTTAATGTATGATTAGTTGTTTGTAAAAAATTAGAAAGTTTTATCGGATCAGGATATATTGAAAGATATATTTTGATATATGTAAAGTAAGAGATTGAGCTCAGGAGTGGTAATAATGGGTAATAATACTGATGACAGTGCACGAAATCCATTTGGTTTTTATACGCCACCTCGTGTTAAAGAGATAGGTGAATCTGATATAACTGATGCTACTCTTGGCAGTGTCTATAGTGAAATTATTTCACCGGTAAAAGATTGCATTTTGACTGTTGCAAAGGCTGTTAGCTTTAATCCCGGAGGGAAGGATAATACCGATGCAGTTGAGGTGTTAACAGAACTCAATACAAAAATAGAGAGAGCAGCCTTAAATCAACCGATTTTAACAACAAAGACAGAAAGAATGTTTGGTGCTGCTGAATCTGAAAAATCGTCTGAGCAACCAAGTCATGAGGAACGTGGTTTCAAATTATCATCTTGAAAGATTAATTTCATTTCAGTGATTTTTACAAATGCTGTTATACTTTCCTTATATTTCCCCTAATTCTTGGTTCCCATAAGTATTGAAGTTATGAAAGATCAACTCTCGGATGAACAAAAAGAAACCATTCTAAAGGCCTTAAACGATGCTATTGAAAAAGGTCCATGGGATAAATCCAATTTCTTAAGGGTAATTGGTAAAAAGTTAATTGCAATTCGAGATCGTTTTTTAAAACGGATAGGTGCCGCTAGTCAGGCCAAGTTAAAAGCAGAGTCTCATCTTGCAAATCGAATTGCCTTGAGGAGCGGTCAGCAGGAAATATATGTTTCATTATACTCCTCAGATGGAAGCAATCTTCAGTCTTGGGAGAAAATAGTGG
This sequence comes from Legionella sp. PATHC039, assembly GCF_026191275.1. Taxonomy (NCBI): domain Bacteria; kingdom Pseudomonadati; phylum Pseudomonadota; class Gammaproteobacteria; order Legionellales; family Legionellaceae; genus Legionella; species Legionella sp. PATHC039. Next base: position 2,142,139 of record NZ_JAPHOP010000001.1, on the reverse strand, counting down.
GTAGTTTACCCAGGCAAATGATTTCACGACCTATTTACGCAGATGAAGAAGACATAAAAGCGATATTAAAAACAAAAGAAAATAAACAAAATGAAGCGTATGTGGCAATTTACATCAGTCAATCAGATATCTTGCATTTATCCGCTGATAAGGCTCCGGTAGATAAACTAGGTAAACCGTTATTAACGCTTAAAGATAAATCCATCAGTCTGGAAAACATCAGTCGCTTTGTTCATGTGAGTGGCGTATATCGATACTCCAATGGCCGTCTAATTAAAAATGCATAGGCCGTTTCTGTTTTCTTTATAATGATTTCGAGCGCGTTAAAAATTTATTTCTACTCTAACTGTCTTTACGGTTTATTTAATCATCCTTGTATTCATATTTTGATATAGTACACGAAAATCTCGCAAAAATAGCTCTGAGCAGTATATACTTGATATATAGAATCTATTAACTAATTGTATATAGAGATGGCACAACAACAGCAGCAATCAGGTTCAGATAATTCCATGGCGCCAGTATGGATCGTCATACTGTTATTTATTACTGCTTATTTTGTTTGGGCACTGGCTCATCAGTACATTGTTAGTTTTGCATTTACTATCAATATCTGGCAAGCAAGATTAGTTAATTTGTTTTTAAATAATCAACTCTTGGCCAACCAAATTTATCTGATGCAAACACTTGATCCTAACACTGTTAATTGGGATCAAATGGTGACTGTGATGCGTGCGGTCGGTGATTATATGCGTTACCCGGTTATTTGTATCCTGGTAGTGTTAGCCTTTGTTCTTTATAACTCAAATGTGACTTTAAAATATCGCAAAACCTATGATATGAAAAGTTTGCGGGCTCAGGAACAATTTAATTGGCCTGCCATCATGCCTATAGTTAAGGAGGATTTGGTCAGTCAAGACGTCAATAAAGGGCCTTGGGCAATGGCGTTAACACCCATGGAATTTGCGCGAAAATATAATTTATTGAGAAAGGACGACGCGTTATTGGATAATCCTGTGCCTGGCGAAGAGATGACAGCGGGGATTCGGCGTGGTGATGCCAAACGAGTATTTACCATGCAATTGGGTCCTTATTGGGATGGTTTTGAACGTTGCTCTCCTCAGGCTTACGCATTGTCTGCCGTATTTATGGCAAGAATGAATAGAGACAGAGACGCAGCAACTAATATTCTTAAAGTTTTAGATAAAACATTTGTGGATGGGAAACCTGATTTTTCTGTTGCAAGGCCAGTAATGAAAAAATACCAAAACTCAGAGTTGGTTCAGGAAGTAGTAGCCAAACATGCTTATGTGCTCACAGTGATTGCTTCTTTGCTTGAAGCAGCAAGAGAAGATGGCGTGGTTCCCAGCTCAGAGTTTTTATGGCTCAAACCAGTCGACAGACGTTTATGGTATATGTTGAATTGTGTAGGCAGGCAAACTCCATACTCTGAAGTTGCAGGTCCTTTCGCACATTGGAAAGCTGAAAAGGAAATGGGGAGACGCTCTTTGGTGCCAATGATAGATGAAGCGATTAGAGCTCTGGAAATTGCAGTAAAAGAGGTGAGATTAACACCACGTCAAATGGAGGAATTAGAGCCATGATGCGGGGTATTGATTCTCGTCATGAATTAGATCCAACCCTTTTACTTAGGGATACACGTACTTTTACGCAGCGGTTGGCAGATTTTTTTGCAGATCCGACCAATATTTCTATTGTTCTTATTTCTTTGGCAGCTGTTTCATATTATTTCTCTGAAGCAGCAACATTTTTGTTGATTATGGGGGGCATATTTTTTCTTTATAGCTATACCCGAAAGCAAAAGTTGCCATTTCGATTGCCTCAAATTTCGCGTGCGAAGGATTACAACGATTTGAAACCGGGTATTAATAAACCGAATATAGCTCGAGGTATTACCTTTTTTGGTAATGACAGAAAGACTGGTGAGGAACTTTGGTTTGCTAACGATGATATGCGTACCCATGCGTTAATTTTCGGTTCAACGGGTAGTGGTAAAACTGAAACTTTGGTTTCTCTATCATATAATGCCCTGGTACAGGGGAGCGGATTTATCTACGTTGATGGTAAAGGAGATAACTCCCTGTATGCTAAAGTATTTTCTATGGTAAGGAGCATGGGGCGTGAAGATGATTTGCTCTTAATCAATTTCATGACTGGAGCGCGCGATATTGTCGGTCCACAGGAAAAAAGACTTTCCAATACACTAAACCCATTCTGCCAAGGTTCTTCCAGCATGCTAACTCAGTTGGTAGTCAGCTTGATGGGATCTTCGGGCCAATCATCTGATGGTGATATGTGGAAGGGACGGGCTATAGCTTTCGTAGAAGCATTAATGCGTTTATTGGTGTATATGCGTGATGAAGGGGCAATTCTTCTTGATGCGAATACTATTCGAAATTATTTTGATTTGCAAAGACTAGAATCTATTGTAATTGATAAAGTTTTTCCCAGAGATGATCAAGAAAGCGTCAATATTGAAACCATTCCAAAACTGGTAACGGATCCTTTAAGAAACTATTTAAATACCTTGCCTGGGTATAATAAAGAGAAAAAGGGGAAACAGGTATCACAAGTTTTGGAACAGCATGGCTTTATTACCATGCAGCTGGTAAGAAGTTTCTCTTCTCTGGCAGATACTTATGGGCATATTATTCGCACCAATTTAGCAGAAGTAGATTTTAAAGATGTGGTGCTCAACAGACGTATATTAGTGGTTTTATTACCCGCTCTGGAAAAATCACCGGATGAATTATCTAACCTCGGCAAGATTATTGTTTCATCATTAAAAGCTATGATGGCGGCAGGTTTAGGTGAAGAAGTAGAAGGTGATTATCGTGATGTTATTCTAAGAAAACCCACGAATGCCCCAACTCCTTATATGTGCATTCTTGATGAGTATGGTTATTACGCAGTACAAGGATTTGCGGTAGTGCCTGCGCAAGCTCGTTCTCTAGGATTTTCTGCTATTTTTGCTGGACAAGACTTACCTGCATTCCAAAAAGCATCTAAAGAAGAGGCAGCTTCCATTGGTGCAAACACAAACATTAAAATATGTATGAAACTGGAAGATCCTACCGAAACCTGGGATTTTTTCACTAAAACAGCCGGCGAAGCTTATGTTACAAAAGTGGATTCGTTTCAAACCAAAGAAACCAGCATAGCCAACAGCTATATGGATACTAAAAGCTCTTCTTTTGAAAAGAGAGCTCGGGTAGACCTCCTGGATTTAAAAGAGCAAACCGAAGGTGAGGCGCATATATTTTTCAAATCCAAAATTGTTCGTGCTCGCATGTTTTATGCCAATCCAAAACCAGTTAAGCAATTGAAAATTAACCAGTTTTTAAAAGTAGAGCCGCCGCCAGATGATTATTTAATGAAGCTACAGAAACAATTGGCTTCTTTCCAGAGCATTCTTGAAAGTGGTGACTTGAGTATCAATAAGGCAGTCGAGAACGAGGAAATCACTCTCATTAGTAAGGCATTAAAAGAATCTACTATCGTAGAGCCAATTGAACGAGGCGTTGCTGCTTTAATTGCATTTCATGGTCAAAATGAACCCGAACCTGTGGAAGATATTGTAGAGGAAGAAGTTGAGGGAGCATTAACTATTTTCAGCAAACTACGAATTGACCCTAATGCTCCTCCAATATTGGTCGCTGACAAAGAAGTTTTCTCTGAGCCATTATTACCTATTAATGAAACACGAAATCAAATGATAACGATTGAGCGTTTGGCAGGGGCTAAAGACAAATACGCTGGTACAGTAGCTAATGAATTAATCAAAGATTTTCAAATAGCGACAAGCTATCCTCCTGAAGAAAGGGATGTGATTGATGTCCAAGAACTTACTGGTATTATAAGAGATTTATCAGCTAAAATTTCCGAAGAACGTGAGAAAGCCAATAAAAAGGCTGCAGAGGAATTAACATAAAGACTAAGTCGGCAATTGGAGGTAGAAGTGTTCCTGTGATATTGGGCATGAAGAGAGCTCCATATGTAAGTTACTCTGAGTTTTTTATAATCCGGGCAGTGACGTTGTTTCTTTAAACCGTGATATATCAGTTTGATATTCTGTGTGGTTCCTCTTTGGGAGAGCATTTTGTATTCTGAATTAACAGGGTAATTATCAGTTTACTCATAGATTAATTTGGGATATGTTGATTTGCCTTAATTAGTCAACCCCATCTTAAATAAATAAATTATTTAAAAAAATGGCAATTTTATTAAATTCATTGTAACGTAATGATTTGTATGTTTTTATTATCAAATGGAATGTTTGAGATAGTTAGACATAGATAACACAATTAGTCTATTTTCAAAGATGGGGATAACAGGTGAGATCACTTCGTACTAACTACATCTATGTATTGTTTAAAACAACTGGATTATTATTCTTATTTTTGCTGAGTGCTTGTAATCGTTCTGGTTATATCCCTGAGAATGAAGTGCCCAAATTACCATGCCGTGTTGATGGTGCATGCGATGCAACAATAATAAAAATGATGACTGATTTAAATAAAAAAGGGATTAAAGTTGCATCAGTAGGCCAAAATTATTTAATTAGTATTCCTGCTAGCGCTCTGTTTGCTGATCAATCTCCTCGGTTAAATTGGGCTTCCTATAGCCTTTTAAATGAGATCGCGGCGTTTCTTAAACAATTTCGTAAAATTGCTATAACGGTAACCAGTTACAGTAGTAAATATGTATCGGTAAAAAGAGAACGAGCATTGACATTGGCGAGATCCAGAGTAGTAAGTGAATACCTATGGTCTCAGGGGGTTGATAGCAGAATCATCTTTACACAAGGATTAGGTAGTGATAAACCTATAACTAGTTATACTCTTGGTGGTGATAGATCACCTAATGCCAGGGTGGAGATCACATTTAGGCGGGCTGTGGCATAATTGAGGTAAAAATGAGTCGAGAAACATGGGCTTTAATAAAACGAAATAAGAATTTTAATGTCCATATTTACAGACGTGGCTTAACACTGCTAATTCTTTCTCTTGGATTGAGTTGTGGTTTGTCTGGGTTGATTTATTATGTTCATATGCATGAACCTGAGCGAGATTTTTATGCGACCAGCGGCATAACTCCTCCTATCCAGCTTCAGCCAATGTCCACTCCTAACATGTCATCTGAAGCATTGCTTCCGCCGGATCCACCAGATGAAGATTCACAAAGGATTATACCGCAATAATTTTTAGAGGATATTATGGCTGAAGATGCCTTAACTGTAGTTGCATTAAGAAATAAGTTTTATAAAGACAGTCAACGCAAAGTCATTTTGGCGTTATTGATTGCTATTGTGGTGAATGTGGTCTTGGCATCGCTTGTTGTCTATATGATTACCCATCCACCTGCTCCAAAGTATTTTGCAACAAGTATTAACGGTCGTATTACCCCTTTATTTCCTTTGGATGAACCAAACCAATCGGACTCCGCTGTACTACAATGGGCTAATCAGGCAGCAATTGCCGCATTTACTTATAATTTCGTAAATTATCGCGATGAACTACAGGCTTCTTCCGGCTTTTTTACCGCGGAAGGCTGGGACCAATTTTTAAGTGCATTAGAGCAATCCAATAACCTTGATGCGGTTAAAGCGAAAAAATTAGTTGTGTCAGCAGTAGCAACCCGAGCCCCAATCATTTTGCAAAAAGGGGTGCTCAATGGTAGGTATTCATGGAGGGTACAAATGCCAATATTAGTCACCTATCAAAGTGCCAGTGAATTTACACAACAAAATAACGTAGTAACAATGTTAATAACTAGAGTTTCAACGTTGAATTCGCCTAGAGGGATAGGTATTTCACAATTTGTTGTTGGACCTGCCAGCGGTGGGGTATCCTAGTGATGAAGAAATATGATCAATTATGTAAATATTGTTTGGTGATAGTCTTGACATTCAGTATGTCATGCAGTACCTATGCGGCTGATCAATCAGATGATGCTCAACAAGCGTTGCAGCAACTACGAATGCTACAACAGAAATTATCACAAAACCCTTCCCCTGATGCACAGTCAGGAGCCGGTGATGGCAGTGATAATGCGGCTTCTGATTCAACGCAACAGCCTAATCAATCCGGTCAGGCTAATGCTCCGGCTGCAAATCAAACAGCAAATGCGGGCGGTGATGGGCAGATAATTAGTCAAGATGATGCCGAAGTTATTGATAAGAAGGCATTTAAGGATATGACACGCAACTTATATCCCTTAAATCCTGAGCAAGTAGTCAAATTAAAACAAATTTATGAAACTTCCGAGTATGCCAAAGCTTCAACAGCAGGCACTCCACCTAAACCTACAGCGACATCACAATTTGTTAATCTGTCTCCAGGCTCAACACCGCCGGTAATAAGATTATCACAGGGTTTTGTGTCTTCCTTAGTGTTCCTGGATTCAACAGGAGCCCCGTGGCCTATTGCTGCATATGATTTGGGTGATCCCTCTTCGTTTAATATTCAATGGGATAAAACCAGTAATACTTTAATGATTCAAGCTACGAAGCTATATAACTATGGTAATTTGGCAGTAAGGTTAAGAGGATTAAATACCCCTGTCATGCTTACTCTAATACCCGGGCAGAAAGCCGTGGATTATCGAGTAGACTTGAGAGTTCAAGGCTATGGCCCCAACGCTAAAAGTATGCCAACTGAAGAAGGCATTCCCCCATCAGCGAATGATTTACTTCTTCATGTGTTAGAAGGTGTTCCTCCGCCAGGAAGCAGGCGTCTGGTGGTTAGTGGTGGGGATGCTCGAGCTTGGTTATCTAATGAAAAAATGTATGTTAGAACGAATCTCACTATATTGTCGCCGGGCTGGTTAGCCAGTATGACTAGCGCAGATGGAACGCATGCTTATGAAATGCAAAAATCTCCGGTTTTATTAGTGTCTTGGCATGGAAAAGTCATGCAACTCAAGGTAGAAGGGTTATAAGCAAATGGCGAGCAAAAAAGAAAATCTAAAGTCACTGTTTTCCAATACTCGGACTCGAGTGATTATCATTTTTACAGCAGCTTTATTAATCATCGCGGTAGTAATAGGCTTTTTTAAAATAAGAAGCGCTACTACCAGTTCGATTGCTGCAGCTGAAGTTTCTACAGTGCCGGGAGGAATTCAATCTATTCCAGGAGTTTTAGATCCAACTGCTCAATATGCCAAATTGCAAGAAGAACAAAATATAACCCAGGCGCAAGTCGCTGAAAAAACAGGTGGGAGTGCTATTCCAACAATTATCCGCACCCAAGCACTAGGAGAAGGAGTTGGTGTTATCGGTTCCCAAAGTGGAGTGGGTTTTGCTGCTTTGGCTCAAGAAGAGTTAGGTGGTCCTCAACGAAGTTTATGGATACAAGAGTTACAAGATGGTGGTTGTAGCAAATCTGTGATTACGAAAGTTGTGAATCAGGGAGCTCAATTAACTGATTTGAAAGCGGCTTGTAGCTGTGTTCAGTTAAAAGATAGTGGATACGGTTTGCAAGAATTAGAGCAGGTCTGTGAGTGTAAAGAGCTAAAGGCCGCTGGTTATAATGCAAGGCAGTTGAAAGAAGCAGGTTATAGTGCGGGTCGACTTCGAAATTGCGGGTTTGATGCGTGTGAACTACGTAATGCGGGTTTTACAGCTCAAGAAATGAAAGATGGAGGTTTTTCAGACGGGGAATTAAAAGGAGCTGGGTTCTCTGATGCTGAAATTGCAAAAGCAAGTGGCTTACCAGATGGTATAACTGCAGATGATGTGCGCAAAGCAGGATGTGGGGCTGCTGCATTGGCCAAATTACGCCAGGCAGGGGTTAGTGCGTCCGCTATTAGAAAAATAAGTGGTTGCACCGCTGAGCAGTTGAAAGCGGCAGGTTATACCGCTAAAGAGCTAAAAGATGCAGGTTTTAGTGCTGCGGACTTAAAACGAGCAGGTTTTTCTGCTGCAGAATTAAAAGATGCGGGATTTACTGCAAGAGATTTGTTAAACGCAGGATTTACACCAGCTGATCTGGCAAAGGCAGGATTTTCTAATGCTCAAATCAAAGCTGCGCAGGCAGAGCTTCCGCCTGGAATTACTCCGCAAGATGTGAAGAATGCTGGTTGTGATGTGGAGGCTTTGAAAAAGGAAAGGGAAGCAGGAGTTAGTGCTGCTTTAATCAGACAATACGCTGGATGTAGCGCACAGGCCCTCAAAGCTGCCGGATTCACTGATGCAGATTTGGCGAGCGCAGGATTTACACCAGCTCAAATCAGTGCAGCAACTCCTTTGAGCGATGCGGAAATAAAGGCTGCTGGCTGTGATCCTGATAAACTAAAAAAATTATTTTCTGCGGGTGTATCTGCAAAACGCATCAAAGAACTCAATGGTTGCAGTGCGGAAGCTTTAAAAGCTGCGGGGTATGATGCGCAATCCCTGCTTGCGGCAGGATTTACACCTCAAGAATTGCTTGCGGCAGGATTTACACCAAAGCAGTTGGAAGATGCTGGATTAAATCCTGCATCCATTATTGCAGACGGGCGTGTTGCAGACTGTAGTGTAGAGTCATTAAAAAAAGCGAGGGCAGCTGGTGTTAGTGCCTTGACAATAAAGCAAACATTAGGATGTTCCGCTGCAGCATTGAAAGCAGCTGGTTATACTGCAAAAGAGCTGAAAGACGCCGGGTTTACTGCAGCGGAATTAAAAGCAGCCGGTTTTAGTGCGAAAGATTTAAAAGATGCCGGTTTTACAGCAAAGGAATTGCGTGATGCGGGTTTCTCCGCCCAGGAATTAAAAGATGTGGGTTTTAGTGCAAAAGATTTAAAAGACGCTGGGTTTTCTGCTGCTGAATTAAAAGCGGCTGGATTCACTGCTGCCCAGCTAAAGGCTGCTGGGTTTTCTGCAAAAGATCTAAAAGATGCTGGTTTCTCTGCAGCGGAATTAAAAGCAGCCGGATTTAGTGCAAAGGAGTTGAAGGATGCAGGTTTTAGCGCCTCGGATTTGAAAAATGCCGGGTTTAGCGCAAAAGAATTGAAAGATGCAGGATTTAGCGCCTCAGATTTGAAAAACGCAGGATTTAGTGCCTCAGAATTAAAGAATGCTGGATATTCGGCTGATGAGCTAAAAAAAGCCGGATATACCTCAGCTGAGCTGAGAAATGCTGGATTTTCTCCACAAGAATCAGCCGTTGCAGGGTTACAAGGGCCTGATTTGCAACAACTCGACTCAAGTATTACAGGAATTCCCTCAATTCCTGGCGCTACTCCAAGGCCAACAACCAGTGATGCTGCCTCTAGTGCTGAGCAGCTTCAGGCCATTTTGCAAAAGCAAAATGAACAATTGGCTGAGCAAAAATATCAGCAAGAAATTCAACAAAGAACTTCTGACATGCTCACAGCGGCGACTCAGCTTGTTCAAGACTGGAAGAAGGTTGAAACACAGGTGTATACAGAAGGTACAGAAGAAACAAAAACATCTGGTGGTGAAAGCTCAGTTCCAGGAGCAGGCACTGGTGCAGGTGCTAATAATCAACCAGTAGAGCAAGGTGCAAGTGGTGCTCAGAATCAGGCTATTATCAAAACGGGCGATATTATGTTTGCGGTTCTGGATACCGCTGTGAATAGTGATGAGCCAGGTCCAATATTGGCAACTATTGTTACTGGTAAGCTAAAAGGCTCAAAATTAATAGGAAGCTTCAACTTACCGTCTAATGCGGACAAGATGGTGATTACCTTTAATACAATGTCAATTCCAGGAGCAGAAAAAACTATATCTATCTCGGCTTATGCAATTGATCCAAACACGGCAAGAACAGCCCTATCCAGTAGAACTAATCATCACTATTTAATGCGATATGGTTCCCTGTTTGCTTCTTCTTTCTTACAAGGATTTGGAAATGCATTCCAGTCGGCAAATACAACAATCACCATTGGGGGTACTGGTGGTGGTAATAATATTACTGTAGCCAATGGTGTTGGTCGCTCAACTTTGGAAAATGCAGTTATAGGATTGGCTACCGTTGGAAAGGCATGGAGTCAACAGGCGCAACAATTGTTTAATACACCAACAACTGTGGAAGTTTATTCTGGTACAGGTTTGGGTATTTTATTTACCCAGGATGTTACAACAATTTAATTTGATGGCGGATAATGATGGCAGAGCACGATCAAAATAATGATGAATATAAATTTGCAGAACTTGATTCATACGATATGGATCAGTCTGGTGAATCGGATCTCGATTCAGAAACTTCGTTTCAATCTGGAAAAGAGGGATTAACAAAGAAAAAAGATATTAAGCGAAATGCTCTTATTGTTATCGGGGCAGTTGTATTTATAATGGTGATGTATAAAATAATTGGCTGGATGTTTTTCTCAGATAAATCCAGCCAAGTAACCTCAAAGCCCGCTATTCCTCCAGTAACACAGGTAGCAACACCACAACCTGTACAGACAATACCAACCACCACTCCCATACAACAAGTTCAGCCTACGACTATTATTGAAGATGACCCCGATCTAAAGAAGAAAGTTTCAGCAATAGAAATGACACAGCAGAGTCTTCGTTCGGAAGTCAATGTCCTTGGTGAGCAAATCAATGCAGTAAATAATAATATCAAAAATTTAAATGCTCAAATTGTAAATCTGAATCAAATTATTGGTAATATGTCAAATCAAATTGCTAGACAATCAGAAGTGATTAATGTCTTAATGGCGCGTACAACACCTAAGAAAGTTGTAAAAGTGTCTCGGCCAACAGTTCAAGCAAGAATTATTTATTACATACAAGCAGTAATTCCAGGTCGGGCTTGGCTAATTGGTTCAAATGGTTCTACACTTACAGTTAGAGAGGGATCAAAAATTCCAGGATATGGAATGGTTAAATTAATTGATTCTTTGCAAGGTCGTATTTTAACAAGCTCTGGACAAGTGATTAAGTTTAGTCAAGAAGATAGTTGAGGCGTATATGGCTGATCCGACTTGTACTGGCGGCACAGTAGCATGCTGGATAGTGAGTCAAGCTAACATATTAGCTAATATTGCTAATCAGTTGGAGCCTGTTCAAAGGCTGATTACTGGAGCCGCTTATTTGATTGGGTGTGCTTTTATATTTAAGGCAATTTATAGCTTAAAGGTTTATGGAGAAGCCAGGACAATGATGTCGAGTAATACGAGTATGAAAGAGCCGGTGATGTATTTGTTGGTAGGTGCATTACTTATCTATTTCCCAACACTGGTTTCCTCTGTATTGCAAACGACCTTTGGTTATAGTAACCCACTTGCTTACTCAGGAGGTGTGAGTAGTGGAAGCGATACTATTTCAGCCTTATTTGGCAGTGGCAGTCTAGTAGGCAGACCTTTGGTGATGATTATACGGGTTATTGGTCTAATTGCATTTGTAAGAGGATGGGTATTAATTGCACGTTCTGCGTCGCAGGGGCAACCTCCAGGAGGTACAGGTAAAGGTTTGATTCATGTATTTGGGGGAATATTGGCAATCAATATTGTTGGTACAGTTGATATGATTAACAATACTTTATATGGTACTTAAACTAATTTAAAAACAGGAGAGAATTGTGAACATTAAGGTTATCCATAAATCAGGTTATAAACACTGGCTAGTAAGCGCAGCTTGTTTGACTTTATTGACTCTAATTTGTCAGGATGCTGCAGCAGGTGTATCGCTAGGTAAAATGGCATCACAAATTACGGGTTCATTTACAAGTCTTACTAAATTGATTACTGCGGGCTCTTACTTGGCTGGATTGGGTTTTTCTATTGGTGCTATTATGAAATTTAAACAGCACAAGGATAATCCTACTCAAATTCCAATTGGAACACCAATAGCTTTGATATTTATCGCTGCGGCATTATTATTCCTTCCATCTATTTTAGGAGTGGCCGGAGTAACTATGTTCGGTGGTAGCGGCGGTAAAACTGCTGGACCTACTGGAACAATATATAAGACTAATTAATAGAGAGATTATTTATATTATTTGGGTAAAGAGAATACCGCTTTACCCAATTTAATTTATAGGCTTTTTATTGTGTTAAATAGTAAATTTAAATGATTGTCTCTATTAATATGGTCAAATATCTTTAAGCTGCCTTAGTCAGTAGCTAATGATAGAACACATAATTTTTTGAAAATTGACTGAATGTGAACCAAAATATGGCAGATAATCAACAACGATGTGAGCTAAAACTAATTGCTTCACCAGGTTCCTGGCGTTTATATTCTGCCAGAAAAATTGATGAGCGATTCAAATCCTATGAGCAAAAAATCTTTCAGCGAGATAGGTATACTTGTCAATTTTGCGGGTTTCAAGCCCGATTATACCAAGACATCGTGAATCTGGATGGTGATTATACAAACAATAGGTTATCAAATTTAGTTACAGCTTGTTGTTTTTGTGCGCAATGCTTTTTTGTTGAGTCAGTAGGAGTTGGTGGTTATGGTGGAGGTACTTTGATTTACCTGCCAGAACTGACCCAAGCTGAACTAAATAGCTTATGCCATGTTCTTTTTTGTGCTATTACCAATGATACCGGATACAAATCCAGTGCACAGAATATTTATAGAAGCTTTAAATTTCGCTCGCAAACTGTTGAAGAAAAATTTGGTGAGGGCACAAGTGATCCTGCAATATTTGGGCAATTAATGATTGATTCTGGTGTGAATAGTGAAGAGATAAGAGAGAAACTTTTTAAAAATATAAGGCTATTACCCTCTAGGGCAAAATTCAGGAAGCAAATAGAGAAATGGGCTGCCAGTGCTTTAGAAGAAATTGCAGATTAAACAGTAAAAGTACTATTAATAATTGAGGACAAACGATGGCAAATTGGTCAGAATCGTTTTTTGAAGGCGTCGATACTTTCTTTGCCTGGTTAAGTACTTCCTTGAAGCAAACTACAGAGTCTTATATAGATTTGGAAACGGCAGATAGCCCTACCGTATTAGTTAATCATGATGGATCATTACTGTCGATATTAAAAATTGAAGGGATTACTGGATTGGCAGGCCCTGAAGAATTTGAACGACTCGTTGAAGGTTTAGCCAACTCATTTCAAGCTGCTATGGGTAGACCTGGTCATGCGCTACAAGTTTATTTTAGCCATGATAAGCAAAACATAGTAAAAATGATCAAGGATATTTATGACCCTGCGGAAGCAACAGCAAGTCGTCTTGAACTTAATTTAAGAGATTTATTTGAGGAGCGGGTCAATTATTTATCACAATATTGTGCAGAGGAGCGTGTTTATTTTGTTTTGTATACGAGACCATTTAACTTGGCGAGCGATCAGTTAAAAGCTGCGAACAAAGCAAAAATGAAGATGATCAAGGATACAAAAGCTCCCCCATTTAAAAACACACAAACGATTTTTGCGGCTGTTCCGGAAATAAGAGATACACATGATGCTTATGTGCGTGCAATTCTAAATGATTTGGATGCCCTGAATGTGATAGCTAAGTTGCTTGAGGTACACGATGCAGTACATGCCATTCGCATGACAGGTGATCCTGATTATACTGCAGATGATTGGCGCGCAACTTTACCTGGAGATAAAATACCTGTTCGTGAGCTGAATAATTTTGAGGGGGATCCTTCTGATTTATTATGGCCGCCGTTGTCCAAACAGGTTTTGCCAAGAGATGCAGAGATTATTGATTTACGCACTGTCCGAGTGGGCGATAAAATTTATGCTTCAACCTATATTGATTTGTTTCCAAAGGATGTAAGACCATTTATTAGTTTATTTTCTCGTATTCTTCCTTCACATGTGCCCTGGAAAATTTCTTTTTTGTTAGAAAGCGAAGGATTAAGCACAATTAAATTGAAGGGGCTCTTGGCAGCGATATTGAGCTTTAGCTCCGCACAGAATCGTTTAATTAGTGATTCAGTTAATCTGCTGAAATATATACAACTCAATACGGATGAGGCGATTGTCAGACTACGCGTCGTTGCAACAACCTGGGCCCCAGAAGGCAATATTCCCTTGTTGCGGCGAAGAAGTTCTGAGTTAGTAAAGGCTATTGAAGGTTGGGGTTCTACTGATGTATCAGAGATTTGTGGGGATCCGTTTGCAGGCTTTGTGTCAAGTATGCTAGCAACTACTTTGAACAGCTCAGCAGTAGCATCAGTAGCTCCTTTGTCAGACGTTATCTCAATGCTGCCTATTACAAGACCAGCATCTCCCTGGAAAACAGGAGCCTTGCTTTTTAGAACACCAGATGGTAAACCGTGGCCATTTCAACCAGGCTCAACTGAACAAACTACCTGGATTGATCTGGTTTACGCTCGTCCTGGTTCTGGTAAATCTGTGTTGTCAAATGCACTGAATTTAGCTCTTTGTCTTTCAGGTGGTTTAATGCGTTTGCCGCGCATTGCAATTATTGATATAGGCCCCTCAAGTAGTGGTTTGATTTCATTGCTAAAAGAGGCTCTTCCTGCATCCAAACGTCATTTGGTTGCTTATCATAGATTAAGGATGACCCCAGATTATTCCATTAATCCCTTTGATACCCAATTGGGATGTCGTTATCCAACTGCTTTGGAACGATCATTCTTAGTCAACTTCATGACCTTGCTAACTACGCCATTAGGTGCTGCAAAGCCATATGACGGTATGGCCGATTTGGCGGGTATGGTGGTAGATGAATTATATAAAAGCATGGCTGATGAATTCAATCCGACACCTTATGCTCCAGGAATAGAGGAATTTATTGATAGCATCCTGGAGGAAATAGGTTTTGTCCGAGATGCCAAATCAACCTGGTGGGAAGTGACTGACTCGCTCTATTCAGCAGGTTTTGTCCATGAAGCGATGTTGGCGCAAAGATATGCAATGCCGTTATTAGCGGATGCTGCTTCTATCTGTAGAACACCATCAATTGAGGATTTGTATGAAAAGATTACAGCGCCAACTGGTGAATCACTAATTAATGCTTTTTCAAGAATGATTTCATCTGCTGTTCGCGAATATCCTATTTTATCGCGGGTCACTAGTTTTGATATTGGTGACGCAAGAGTAGTGTCTCTTGATTTGGATGAAGTAGCGAAAAGTGGTGGTGATGCGGCAGATAGACAAACAGCGGTTATGTATATGTTAGCCAGATATGTATTGGCAAGACACTATTATTTAACAGAAGAAAGTTTGAATAATGTACCGGAACAATATAAAGAGTATCACAAACAGAGAGTATTAGAGATTCGAGAAGATCATAAGCGTATTGTTTATGATGAATTCCATCGCACGTCAAAATCGTCTGCTGTTCGTGAGCAAGTTATTATTGATATGCGTGAAGGCCGAAAATGGAAAGTGCAAATTTCCCTATTATCACAAGCAGTAGATGACTTTGATCCAGTAATGATTGATTTTGCTACCGCTATTTATGTTATGGATGCAGGACCATCTCAAGCTGTCGAGAAAACCAGTCAAATTTTTGGACTTTCTGAAACAGCCAAGATTGCTTTACGTACTCGAGTTCATGGTCCTAGACAAGGTGGCGCTACTTTCCTTGCTCAGTTTGCTACTAAAACAGGCATCAACGTACAATTATTAACCTTAACATTGGGGCCGGTGGAATTATGGGCATTTAGTACTACTGCAGAAGATGCCACAGTACGAAATCTTTTGTATAGGCATCTGGGACCAAGTGAAGCTCGACGGCTTTTAGCTGCACTGTTCCCAAATGGTACAGTGACTAAAGAATTGGAGGCTCGATTAGCAAGCATGAAGCAAAAAGTTGGGTTAATTGAAGATGATGAGAGAGAGGGAATGATTAACCAATTGGTGAATGATATTCTTGATGCTTATTCAAAAGATCCCAACGTGAAAAGCTTGCCTGCAAAAGTAGGTTGAAGCAGGTAAGATTTTTATTAGTATGTCTCAATGCACTTATTTTCTGGCTATTAATGCTGAATTTTTTCCGCTAAAAAACTGATTTAAATCTATTGTTGCTTATTCAATCGATAGAAATTATGTCGGTTTGTCTCAATCTAATGTTTTAAGTAAGTTCTTTTTGATAGCTTTCACGAATGGAAATAGTTATTGGTATCACGATAAGGATCCATAGGAACAGGTACCAAGCCGGAGCCATTTTATTGCTACTTAATTCAATCAGGGTAAACGCAACCAAAGGCATGGTACCGCCAAACAAAGCCTGGCCAATGTTATAGGATATGGAAATCCCACTCGCCCGTACACTGGTTGGAAACATTTCTGCAATAATAGTGGGTACTGTCGCATTGATTGGGGCTAAAGCTATCGCTAGTAATAATTCGCTGCATAATGCTTCCCACCAACTGCCACTTAATAAGAGCCAAAAAAATGGGAAAATTAATATGCAAAGAGAAAACAAACCGATTAAAAAAATAGGCTTGCGTCCCACAACATCAGAAAGAAATCCCATCAGCGGTATTAAAACTGTCAAAAGAGCAAGGGCAATTAAGTTGATTAATAACGCATCTTTCAAAAGGAAATACTCTGATTTGACTAAAAAAGTTGTGACATAGGCGATAAGTACATAATTAGACATAGCAAGAATGCTAGTAATTATAACAGATAAAAAAAGTTGCTGTTTAAATCGGGTGAATACCACTTTTGCAGGAAGTACAGCAGTATGCTTATCCTTTAGAAATGTGGGTGATTCAAAGCTTTTAATACGTAAATAAATGCCCAAAATTCCTAAAATACCACCTAACAAATACGCATACCTCCACCCCCAATTTAATAGAGAATCACCTGTAAATAATGTGCTGAATATTGATGCGGTAAGCGCTCCAATAAAAATACCTAAAAAAGCGCTACTTAACACGAGGCTTCCAGCGAGCCCCCGGCTTTGTTGAAACATATGCTCAATCAAATAGGTGGTCGAGCCAGGTAGTTCGCCTCCCACTGCAAGACCCTGAATGAGCCGTAAAATAGAAAATAAAAGTGGGGCGATAATTCCCCACGAATTAAAATCAGGTAATACCGCAATTAATGAGGTAGAAATGGTCATTACTGACATAGATAGTATTAATGCTTTCCGCCGTCCTACATGATCAGCATAGTGCCCAAGTAAAAGCCCACCAATTGGGCGCATGATGAATCCTATAGCAAATAAGCTAAATGTTGCTATAAGAGAAACAAAATGGATTTTTGAAGGGAAAAAAATTTCAGCAAAAACAGGGGCAAAACTGGCATAGAGCAAGAAATCATACCACTCCAAAGTATTTCCGTATAATCCAGCAATAATGCTGCGTTTGGTATTTTGCTTCATAATTATGCAATATGATCGTTTAAGGTAAACCCATTTAGAATTCCTGGAGTAAAAGGATTAATTTGGTTGTTTGTTTTTAATAAATAGCGGCCGGAGTTGCTATTCACTTCAAAAAGTATTTGGAGGCTGGAACTATCTTGTTCATCCACAAGCACATTAACTTTTTCAAGTAATTTAAATATTGCCCAGGTTCCATATTCTGCGAGTTCATAATGATTTCCTTCAATAGAATCAAGAGCCAATTTAGCGTTGTTTTGAGGCCAGGTGAAACGAATTAGTGAATCGCTAGTTTGATTATCCATCAATTTAGTGCCGCCAATTTCAAGGACTAGGTTAGAAACTACAGGATCCAGAGAGATTTTTTGCAAACTAAAATCAATTTTGCTTTCATCACTGTGATCAGGAAAGAACATATTAGTAATGATATTGGCACGAATTAACTCATCAATTACTTCATTTGAAATAGGCAAGATGAAATCATTCACAGCTTTAGGCTTCCATTCTGGAGATGAAGTGTCAAGAAATGGCTTAATGTATTGTTCAGAGTAGGTGTTCAATAGGCCATGTGTTGAGAAAAAGCGATTAAAATCTGCAATATCTATTTCTGCAGTTTGTGACGAGTCAAAAGGATAGCGCCGGGCAATAGAGTTTTCGAACTCTCTATAGACGGTTTTTTGCCATTGATTATTAATGTATTGACGACTATCTCTAATCAGTATAACCCAAGTGTCACCAGCTATTTGCTTTGTCCACGAACTCAATGGTTCAGGTAATTGTCGTGCCTGGCTGTAGAGCAAACTCACAGGGTCAGAGGAATTTTCATTGAGAAAACGCGAGCGTGTAATGGTAAACGCTGTTTTACCTCCATCATTTACAACAGATAAAGTTGCAATAAATCGTTCTAATTCAGAAATTCTAAAATCTAATTCCTTGATGCTGGATAAAGTTGTTAAATTTAAATCAGTAAATTGATTGGCAATGAATTGATTAAACGTGGATATGCCTTCGGTTAAATCCGGTTTGGTTTCCTGCTGAATAAGATTAGCGAATTTATAAAACGAATTGGATTGTTGTATTAATTTTGTTAATTGACGGCCTTGCTGATAATCCTGATAACGTAATGGTTGGGATTTCTTCATGAACGTTTGCCACCAAGTCACGTAATCAAAACAATAAGCCTGAATCAGCATATTGTGTAATTGAGACAAATCCTGTCTCGCAAGTACCCAGTTTTCTGATTGAAGTGTGTTGGTAATTTTAGGTAATTCGTTAATAATTTTCGTAAATCCGGTTTTAGTAAAATAGGTTGGCACTTCATCCGTGGGTATAGAAAAACCTTCGATCACAATCTTTTGTTTTTCCTGAGGGAAATATTCTTTAGCAATAGAGTAATATAAATAGCTTGTTGGAAGTGCATTAAGATAATTCCTCGCATCACTGATTATTTGTGATTTGATGGGTATATTTTGAGGAGGATTACTAAGAGTTTGTTTTAAAAGAGCCAATTGTTTTTGCGTAGTGCCTGGTGCACGTCCCTGCCATTGTTGTTGAAACCAATCCAGAATGGGTTGGGATGAAAAATATTTTGAGTCTCCTAACATTAAATAAATTTTTAAAGCCTTATAACGAGTGATAGGGGTGTTGCCAGGACTTGTGATGATTTGTTCTAACTCATTGGCTAAGGAGGGAAGAAATTCTCCTTGTAAACGATTTTGAGCATTGTTGTGAAGGTTTAATTTTAATTGGTGCACAGTAGGCAGTGATATGGAGTTTGATGTAATGTGATTCATTTTATTTGCAGCCTGTGATAAGTGATATAGCGCTTGTGCACCGCTAGTACCCTGATTATTCAGTGCTTCATAGGCAAGCAATTCTTTACTAGCCTCATCAAGAATATGAGAGGTTTTGTAGTGGTTATAAATCAGCGTTAATAAACTGAGCCCGGCCAAACTTACTGCAACGGCAATGAATGGTTTTTGAGAAAATTTTGTAGTCTGTGGTACCTGGATACATTGTTCCTGGATTGTTTGCAGTGCACCTTCTACAAAATAGGATCTGAAATTGGTCGCTTGAGGGAAAGTATCCTGAACAACCAGAGCGTATTCATGCTGAATTTTTTTGTTTAGCCTATCTACACTGACTCCACCTTGCTCGGCACTCGTGAAAAAAATAGAGTGAACGTGGAATAATTTTGGCGAAATCCCCTGAATTAACGACTGAATTGGGGCTCTCAAGCTGGCTAATTGCAAAGGAAATTCGCGTATCAAACTGCGCTTAATAGTAGAACGTGCCGGGTGCATTTTATTGATAACTTGCTGTCCTAAAGCTTCAATTAATTGATTGAATTGAAGGGAAAACGTTTCAATTTTTTTACTTAATTGATTGACACAATCAAGGGAAAAACCAAGAGGTTTGGATAGATCATTGACATGATCCATTTGATAAAATTCAGAAAAGCCAGCCAAGGTATCCATTTTGGTGAATATTAAAGCTAATTCAGCCTGATATCCAAGGTTAACACCTAATCGTTGAATAAGTTGCAAATGAGATTTTTTTTGTTCAGTGAATTGTGCTGGTTCGGCGATCAGTAAATCATTGACATCCACACATAAAATCAAGCCTGTAATTTTGAGATGACGATTGCATTTATTTAATTGTTTAAGTGTTGTGAGCAATAATGTTTTGCTATTAGTAAGCCAATTTTCACCAAGCTCTACTATGATTCCCTTTTGATTAAAATACAGTTTGGCATGCTCTTCGCTGAATACGGGCATTTCTTCCATATTACTTTGCTTTAACAGTGCCGATTTGCCTTGGGCGTTTTTTCCGGTGATGACAATAAAAGATAATTGATTAGCTTGTGGTTTTAATTGAGAGAGAATTTTTTTTATAGCATCACATAATGCGCGTAATGAATTGTCCATTAGTTTTCCAGCATAGCAAGTTGGGTATGTCCAAATAAAACAGTTTTAGCTTTGTTTTCTAATAAAACATGGCTAGTAACAAAAGCTAGAATTACAATACCTACAGCAGCAATAGTTGTTATCCACGTTGCTTTATAATTTTTTTTAACAGTTTTGGGAAGAGGATTCTCATTAAACAAGCGATGTGGTTTATTAAAACGGTATTTTTGTATGATTTGATATAAATCTTCAATAGTATTATCAAGACATTGTCGCCCGTCTGCTTTCAGATGGTACTCACCCTCAAATCCGGCAATGAGGCAAAAGTAGGCTAATTCAATTAAATCGAGAAATTGATTTGGCCTCTCTTTAATGTAATTCAATATTTCAAAAAAGCGCTGCTGGGGTTGTGCCCCATCACTTGATAAGGGAGTAAATGATTTGAACTCCGTCGTCAGGTTATAGACCCTTAGATAACTTTTACCTAATATTTCATCAATGGTAGCTGATAATAAATATTGAGCAATGCTAATAATATCCAACGGATATTTAGAAGCGTCTAATTTACTGTGAAAGGCGCGTAATTCATGCTGTATATTTTCTCTTATATCCTCTACTGGAGGTAAAGAAGGACTTAAACAAAGTCTTTCCAGTAAAGACAGTATTGGTCCGGCCGCTGCTACTAAAACATTTGTAGAAAATGGGGCAATAAATAATTTCGAACGATAATATCCACTAGGAACCAACGAAAGCTCTGTGATTGCAAGACGATTGACAAGTGAGGACGGGTATTGCTCAGTTGTCATTATATTACTCCATGGGTTTCAGTGACGCATTAGACCTTCAGTAGCATTTTTGTCTTTTGCGTGATTGCCAGTTAATTAGTAAGTATTCCTATAATTCTTATTTATTCTATAGGTAAAATCTGCTTCTAGAAATACTTGCTCCTTGTTCTAATATCAAGTCCATCAGTCCTACAAGAAAAGGTCCATTTATGCTAATCAAAAAGCTTCAATTAAAAAGAAGATGATACGTTATATACGACTCTTTGTTCAAGTTAGTCAAGCTTAGAATTAATACATGCTTGACATTAATGTTTAAAATGTCGCACTCCTGTAAAAATCATCGCTATCTTGTGTTGGTCGGCGCAAGAAATAATTTTTTCATCTCTGATAGAACCCCCTGGTTGAATAATTGCGGATATACCAGCCTTCGCAGCTATTTCAATAGTATCAGGGAAAGGGATAAATGCGTCTGAGGCCATAACAGCGCCTTTGGGATCAAACCCCATTTGCTCTGCTTGCCACAAGCCAATACGAGCACTCATTACTCGACTGGTTTGTCCTCCGCCAACCCCTATAGTGGCCAAATCATTAGCGTATACAATGGCATTGGATTTGACATGTTTGGCTGCTAACCAAGCAAACATTAAATTTTGTAGTTGTTCATCGGTGGGTTTTACTTGGGTAACGATTTGTAACTCACATGATTCCAGAGAAAGAGAATCGTGTTCTTGTACTAATAGACCACCATCGACTTTCTTCATACTTAATCTAAAATTGTTACCTTGTTGCCAAAAGCCGGTTAGAAGAACACGAATGTTCTCTTTGGCAGCCAGAATTTTTTTTGCTTCTTCATTGGCATCAGGTGCAATAATCACTTCAACAAATTGTTTTTCTAATATTGCTTTTGCCGTATCGCTATCCAGAGTTCCATTGAAAGCAATAATTCCACCATAAGCGGATATTGGATCACTTTGAAAAGCTTTTAAGTAAGCATCAAGTGATGTGTCGGATAGCGCAATGCCACAGGGGTTGGTATGTTTTACAATGACACAAACCGACTTTTCATTGGAAAATGATTTCACACAATCGAGAGCTGCATCGGCATCAAGAATATTATTATAGGATAATTGTTTTCCCTGTAATAAGGTTGCTGTACTTAGAGAGCCTGGATGTGAATTTTTATCAGCATAAAAAATAGCTTGCTGATGGGGGTTTTCACCATAACGAAGATCAGTAATTTTATTAAATTGGCAAGTTAGTGTGTCGGGAAATCCAGTTGGAACATAATCATTACCCAAAGTAGTTAAATAATTTGCAATTGCGGCATCGTAGGCTGCAGTATGGGCAAATGCTTTTTTAGCTAACGCAAAATTCCAATGGGAAGGTGCTTTCTGATCTTGTAAATAATGAATTAATTTTGAGTAATCATTTGGATCAATGATGACATAAGTATGGGCATGATTTTTAGCTGCAGCTCGCACCATTGTTGGTCCACCAATGTCAATGTTTTCAATGGCCTTATTAAAATCGCAGTCCGGGTGGTTAATGACTTGTTCAAAGGGGTATAAATTGACAATCAGCAAATCAATAGGTTTTATTCCATGTTGTCTTAAAACTGGGCTGTCTTGTTCTCCGCGGGCTAATAAACCAGCATGAATAGCTGGATGAAGGGTTTTAACTCTTCCATCCATTATTTCGGGAAATCCCGTGCACTCACTGACATCGGTAACTGGTAATTTATGTTCCCTTAAGATCACAGCTGTGTTTCCTGTAGCTATCAATTCCACTCCTTGGTCATGTAAGGCCTGACCGAGTTCTCTTATTCCTCTTTTATCGGAAACACTGAGTAGCGCTCGTCGTGGTTTGAAAGAAGAGTAAATTTGTTTTTTCGCCATTTACATATACCTTAGTGATATAGTTATTATTTGCTTGTAAAAACCAGCAACGACCATCCTTCACAATATTCAGTTGCAATATGAGTGAATGCGGAATCATAAGCGTCAATCAGCAAAGGGGCTTGTTCTTCCAGAATTCCTGATGTTACCAAATGCGCGCCTGACGGGAGTAGTTGATGAAAACGTTCCTTTAAACTGATTAATGGGGCCAACAAAATATTTGCGATAATTAAATGCACAGGATTTTGCAATGCTTCTGGGGAGCTGATAGAGAGTTGGCTCTCAGTGATATGATTGGCATGCGCATTACTTTGAGTGGCTTGTAACGCTTGACTATCTATGTCAACAGCATAGACATGTTTAGCTCCTAACTTGATTGCCGCGAGTGAGAGTATCCCTGAACCACAACCATAATCTATTATTGATTTATTTTTTAAATCAGCCTGCTCCAGCCAGGTTAGGCATAGGGAAGTTGTCGCATGTGTGCCTGTACCAAATGCTAACCCAGGATCTAAGATTAAATTAACTGCATCAGGTTCCGGGGGAGGGAGCCAAGTAGGACAGACCCATAAGCGGTTACCAAAATGTTGAGGTCGAAAATCATCCATCCAGGCTCTTTCCCAATTTTTATCAGCGAGCAGTTCCAAACTGCAATGCAGAGATGGTCTTTTAGCAACCAATTGTTCTCTTACGTATTGCGCTTCTTCTGCTTGGGCAAATAGGGCATGAATGATTACTTCAGGCCATAAAGGCGTTGTCCCTGGCTCTGGTTCAAGAACGGGGTTGTCATTTTTGTCCGTGAGTGTGATGGACAAGGCACCGTATTCTTCGAGTTCCTCGGTTATTTCTTCAATCTTGTCATTAGGACAATGTTCTATTTTTAGTTGAAACCACACGCTATGAATCCTTAAGCATTTTTTCTAGATAGTGAATGTTTGTGCCACCTTCCATAAAAGATTTGTCATGAAGAATACGTTGGTGTAATTCAATATTTGTCTTTATGCCATCAATTATAATTTCATCAAGAGCATTACGCATCCTGGCAATCGCTTCTGCTCTTGTTGCCCCATAACTTATTAATTTTCCTATCATGGAATCGTAATTAGGTGGAACAACATAGCTGCTGTAGATGTGAGAATCAAAACGAATGCCTGGGCCTCCTGGTTGATGAAGTAATTTTATGGTTCCAGGAGAGGGCATAAAATTCCTCGGATCTTCCGCATTGATTCGGCATTCAATAGCATGGCCGTGTAATTTAATATCTTTTTGGGTTAATGTCAGAGGAATATCGCTGGCAATTTTGATTTGTTCCTTAATTAAATCAATACCAGTGATCATTTCAGTTACCGGATGCTCAACCTGAATGCGCGTATTCATTTCGATGAAATAAAAACAACCATCTTGAAATAAAAATTCAAAGGTTCCAGCACCTCGGTATTGTAACTCTTTGCAAGCTTTAATCACTGACGCGCCAATTTCTTCCCTTAATTCAGGAGTGATTCCTGGAGCTGGGGCTTCTTCTACGACTTTTTGATGCCGTCTTTGCATCGAGCAATCACGCTCACCCAAATGTATAGCATGCCCTTTCCCATCACCAAGGACTTGGAATTCAACATGGCGAGGATTTTCCAGAAATTTTTCCATGTAAACTATCGGGTTATTGAAAGCGGCTTTTGCTTCGCTTCGGGTTAACGCAATAGCACTAATTAAATTGGATTCGCTATGAACGACTCTCATGCCACGTCCACCACCGCCTCCGGCCGCTTTGATAATGATTGGATAACCAATTTTTCGCGCCAACTCCAGATTTTTGTTATCGTCATCTCCTAAAGGACCGTCTGAACCGGGAACACAGGGTACTCCCGCCGCTTTCATGGCAGCAATCGCGGAAACTTTATCTCCCATAAGACGAATGGAGTCGCCGCGTGGGCCAATAAAACGGAAACCGCTTTGCTCAACAATATCTGCAAAATCTGCATTTTCTGATAAAAACCCATAACCTGGATGTATCGCTACTGCATCAGTAATTTCTGCCGCAGATATAATTGCAGGAATATTGAGATAGCTTTTTTGGGCAGGTGCAGGGCCTATGCATACGGTTTCATCAGCCAGGCGAACGTGCAATAAATCTTTGTCGACATCAGAGTGAACAGCAACAGTCTGAATGCCGAGTTCTTTACAAGCACGCAGTATACGAAGCGCAATTTCGCCTCGATTAGCAATAACTATTTTACTGAGCATAAACAGGCCCCTCTATTCTATAATAAACAAGGCCTGGTCATATTCAACAGGATCCCCGTTTTTTACCAAGATTTCAACAATTTTCCCAGCACGATCGGCTTCAATTTCATTGAACATTTTCATTGCTTCAATAATGCATAGAGTATCTCCTGCTTTAACAGATTGTCCCACTGTTACAAAAGGTGGGCTTTCAGGAGATGGCGCTGTATACATTGTTCCAACCATTGGTGAACGAATTTTATGACCTGAGGAGGCTGAAGTAACTTGTTTATTTTCAATCACATGAGGTTCGGTGGTGGAAGTATTGGAAGAAGGAGTAGGGGCCGGTTGCTTCACAGCAGAAGGAGCCACATAATGAATTTGAGGAGCTGTTTCTGCTACTATATTACTATGCCGACTTAGTCTTAACGACTCTTCTCCTTCTTTGATTTCAATCTCTGAAATACCAGTTTCTTCCAGGAGTTCAATAAGTTTTCTGATTTTTCTAATATCCATTTGTTTTTTCTCTCTACTTTAATTCTTTGATAATCGCTTGTAAGGCCAGTAAATACCCTTTCGTCCCCAAACCGCTAATGACACCAACGGCAATATCTGAGAAATAGGAATGGTGACGAAAAGTTTCACGGGAAAAAATGTTACTTAAATGAACTTCAATAAATGGGATGGCAACCGCACTTAAGGCATCTCTAAGAGCAATGCTTGTGTGAGTAAATGCTGCAGGATTTATGATAATGTAATCGATTTTATCAATTCCAGCCTGATGGACAGCTTGAATTAACTCTGCTTCAGCATTGCTTTGAAAGCAGCTGAGTCGAATCCCTGCATTGTCTGCTTCCTGGATTAAATCACCATTGATTTGAGTTAACGAAGCATGTCCATAAACGGACGGTTCTCGGGAGCCTAAAAGGTTTAGATTAGGACCATGTAATACTAGAATTTTTTTCATTACACATCAGTATAGTCTGAGATTTGCAGATTTTGCCTGAACTTTATGAACATGTCTATATATCTGCGAGGATATCGGCAAGATCTCCGCAAGTTTAGCAAGAAATTTTATATTTGGTAAAAAGCAAAGGATTGTACTTAAAGAGTGTAGCAATTTTAGGATTATGATATTTTTATTTATTTCTTGAGCCAGGAAGAGCTTATGTCTAAAACGTTTATAACAGATGTCACCTTGCGTGATGCCTATCAATGCTTAATCGCTACAAGAATGCGCACTGAAGATATGTTGCCAATCTGTAATAAAATGGATGATGTAGGATTTTGGGCTATGGAAGTCTGGGGAGGCGCTACTTTTGATGCCTATTTGCGATTTTTAAAGGAAGATCCCTGCTCAAGATTGCGTCAACTTCGCCAAGTGTTACCGAATACTCAACTCTCTGTGCTGTAAAGAGGTCAAAATTTGTTAGGCTATTGCAATTCATGTTTCTGCTGGTGATGAAGTCAAGGCCGGGCAAGCTGTACTGGTTATTGAAGCAATGAAAATGGAGACAGAAATAAAAGCACCTGCAAATGGGGTGGTTGCAGAAATATTATGTCAAAAGGGAGACAAAGTGACTCCAGGGCAAGTATTAATCAGAGTGGAGGTGAGTTAACGGGTAGTTAAGTGTATTATTTTCACTACTTGTTTTTACCTATTCCAACATTATGTAAGAATTTTTATGTTATTAAAAATAACAACAAGGTTAATTAGAAACCTTTTAGGTTTAAAAAGAAATTGCTTTATTATTTTATTAGGTTAAAATTGCACCACTTAGGTCAATTTTTTTGGAAATTATTTAGAGAGCCCAAGTCCATCAGTCTGTGGCTTTTCAAAATGTCGGATAAACTCAAGTTTTGCATTTGAGCAAAATTAGTATTTTCAAAAATAATAAATTTGTGCTAGTTTGGAAAAGTTTGGAAAAGAGTTCTTGCATTTTGAAAATGGTAGTTGGTTATATGCCTAGAAATATTAGGATACTATCCAAATAATTGAATTAAAAAGGAAAATGCTTTTTTATTATCTTAAGTATTGTCCCGATTTGGATCATCCTTAATTTTGCAGTTGAGCATTAGTCTACGCTAAAAAATTAACTGAAAAATTATAGGGGAATATAACAAACCTGGGCACTCCAGGAAGAGTTGCTGTATGAGAATTTAGTTTAAGGAGTTAGAATCAATGCACCCAAATTATTATTTGTCACCTTTAGCTGTAGCTATAGCATTAGGGATTGCTTCACCTGTGAAGGCAGCCGACCCGATCCCTTTACAAAAGTCATCTTTTTCTGAAGTCACACAAAAATTTCAGTTGACTTTGCCTGGTGTTATGAAAGGTGCTGTAGTTTCAACGAATAGTTTGCAGTTTATAAGACAGCATACTGACGGGAATAAAGTGACGCATGTTCGTATGCAGCAACAATATGCTGGGTTTCCAGTTTTTGGTGGTTACGCTATCCTGCACAGTAAGAATGCCACTCCTGGTTTAGCGACGGCAAAATCTGATGTGAAAATGAATGGTGTGATTTATGATGGGTTGCAAGCAGAATTAGGCCAGCCTAAACCTTCATTTGTGAAAAATGCTTCTTTGGCATTACAACAATTTAAGGATAAATACGCGAACAAACAAATTAGTGAAGATCAAGTAACCCCAATGATTTATATTGATGAAAAACATCAAGCTCATTGGGCTTACAAAGTCAGCGTTTTAGTTATCCATGACGATAGAATTCCTGAGCGACCAACAGCAATTATTGATGCAGAAACCAATAAGCCTTTTGTTCAATGGGATGATGTAAAAACGGAAAAAGTTCAAGCAAAAGGGATGGGCTTTGGTGGAAATCGTAAAATTGGTGAATATCAATTTGGCAAGGACTTGCCATTATTAGAAATCACACGTGATTCAAGTGTTGAAATGTGCTTTATGGAAAATACCGATGTTAAAGTAGTGGACATGGGACATAAGTACTATTCAAATAACAAACCTATGCAATTTACTTGTAAAGAGACTCCCGATACTCAATCTACTAAAACTTATTATACCGGATATTCGGCTGATGGTTATGATAGAGATAATGGAGCCGCTTCTCCTACCAATGACGCATTGTATGCTGGTTATGTTATTAAACACATGTACCACGATTGGTATGGTGTAGAGGCTTTGACTAAATCAGATGGATCGCCAATGCAATTAGTTATGCGAGTGCATTATGGTCAAGGCTATGAAAACGCCTACTGGGACGGCAAACAAATGACCTTTGGTGATGGTGACACCATGATGTATCCTTTGGTTTCTCTTGGTGTAGGTGGTCATGAAGTTAGCCATGGATTCACTGAACAACATTCTGGACTTGAATATTTCGGTCAGTCTGGTGGCATGAATGAGTCGTTTTCAGATATGGCTGCTCAAGCTGCTGAATATTATTCAGTTGGAAAAAACAGCTGGCAGATCGGCCCGGAAATAATGAAAGAAGACAGTGGTTATGACGCATTGCGTTACATGGATAAACCAAGCCGTGATGGTATGTCTATTGATGTAGCTGATGATTATTATGGCGGGTTAGATGTTCATTACTCTAGTGGAGTGTACAACCATTTATTCTACATATTAGCCAATCAACCTAATTGGAATCTTCGTATGGCTTTTGATGTCATGGTGAAAGCCAATATGGATTATTGGACGCCTTATTCAACATTTGATGAGGGTGGTTGCGGTATGTTGAGTGCTGCTAAAGACCTAGGTTACAATCTCGATGATATTAAGAAGTCATTGAGCGAAGTGACTATAAATTATCAATCTTGTTATGTCGATTAATTCATTTTATTGATTGATAAAATTTAGCCAGAAGTCGACTGATGACTTCTGGCTTTTCCATATGAATATGGTGTCCACCATCTAACCTCTCAATTTTAATATTTTTTACTGCTTGAATCCTTGCTTTCATCTTATCCGAATCAAATGAAAATCCTTTGCTGGCCCAAATAAGGTAAGTTTGAGCTTTTATTTCTGTAAGGCACGACAGAACTTGGGTTTCAGTCATTTGTAATGGAGATGGGGCTAATAGCCTGCGATCGTGTCTCCAATAATATAGACCATTTTCTTGTTGAATTCCGCGTTCGCAAAGTGACTTGGCAATATCCAGAGAAACATATCCTTTAACGGAGCGGGCAAGAGCAGCATGTTCAAACTTATTGTAGCCTTTTGCTTTTTTTGATTGTTTTTGTGATAGATAGTCCAGGTATTTTGACAGTTGCTGGCATGCTGTTTCTGCCGGGTGAGAAAAAGGGCCTAAACCTTCGATTAAGCTTAATGAAAGAAAACGATCCGGTGCAACCCCTGCTACAAGACT
Source organism: Legionella sp. PATHC039 (assembly GCF_026191275.1). Taxonomy (NCBI): domain Bacteria; kingdom Pseudomonadati; phylum Pseudomonadota; class Gammaproteobacteria; order Legionellales; family Legionellaceae; genus Legionella; species Legionella sp. PATHC039. Next base: position 2,112,745 of record NZ_JAPHOP010000001.1, on the reverse strand, counting down.
TCCCAAGCAGGCTCCCATAGAGTGCCCTAGCAAGTGAAGCTTATTTAGTCCCAAGGCATTAATAATTTCAACAACAGTAAATATTCCATCAGTAAAATGATATATGCACCCTGGGGGTAAGTGTGAAGAATGACCATGTCCAGGCAGATCTACGGCTATAAAATAGTAATCATTCTGTAAATGTTCGGCAATATCATCAAAACTATTAGCATTATCTAACCACCCGTGCAAGGCAAGAATTGGCGGATTGTCAGGATTTCCCCATACTTTGCATGCTATAGATAGTCCCGGGATACTTAAAATCTTTGTTTTCATCAATTTTCTTTGGTTTGTAGGTAATAGTTATAGCTTATTACTTTATACACAGGGATGTAAATTCAGTTTTTAAAATAGTCAGGACTTGCGAAAAAAACAATTTCTTCGCCAAAAAATGCTTTTAATCCGGTTATTTAGTTTATTTAAACTCCCTATTTAAAAACAATTTTTGCTTTGATCTTGGTTTTTTTCGCGAGTCTTGATAGTAATTGAAATAGACAAAAAGCAATAAAGTAAGTCGACTATTGGGTTTACTTGTAACAAACTATAAAAGATCACAAAATAAGTGGCTTTACAGGTTTTTGAGGAAGGGCCAATATTATGATAAATAAAAATAATTCTGAGTCCGAGCTAATCATGTTTAATGACAAATTCTTTTCAAAATGTGGGTTATAATTATAAAGCAATACATTAATCCTATTACCATTATACTGATTATAGAAACCTAAATGAGAGATAGAGTATCTATGCAACCCGAGGCGCGCAGCGTATCGCTGATAACATATAATATTCATAAAGGTTTTGGAGTAGGTGCAGTAAGGTTTTTGCTTCCAGAAATGCGAGATGCTATCGCTGGATTAAATCCGGACTTTGTTTTTTTACAAGAAGTGCAAGGTAAACATAGAAAACGCGAAAAAAGAATTGTCAGTTGGCCTGATTCCCCTCAATGTGAGTACATTGCTGAGAATATATGGCCACATTACGTTTATGCAAAGAATGCAGTATATCAATCTGGTCACCACGGAAATGCTATTTTAAGCAAATACCCGTTCGAGAGTTTTGAAAGTATTAATCTTTCAAACATGAACAGAGCATCAAGAGGTATACTTCATACCCAATTAAAATTGGAGAATAATATTATTCATCTTTTGTGTGTTCATTTAGGCCTATTTAAGGCAGAGCGTACTGAGCAATGTAAGGCATTGATACAACGTATTAAAGATGTTGTGCCTAAAAATGAGCCTTTGATAATGGCAGGAGATTTTAATGATTGGCGTCATGTTATTTCTAAAATCCTTGCTGAAAACTTAGGGATTGAAGAAGCTTTTGTCGCGCTTGAAGGACAACATGCCCGTTCATTTCCTGCCATAAAACCTGCTTTGTGTGTCGACAGGGTGTATTTTCGCGGGATGAAAGTTCAAGAGGTTGCTTGTTTACAGGGTAAACCTTGGCGGATGTTATCTGATCATTTACCCTTGTATGCACGTTTTGAATTATTATGACAGGGCTACCTCCAGTCTCTTTATTGAAAAGATTTTTAATGCGGTCATTTGGTTTATTCCAACTCCCTCATTTAAAATTTTTTTGCCTTGACCTTGGGGTTTTTAGTAAGCCTTGTATGATTAAGATTAAAGCGACAGTCTTCCTGGTCGAGAGAAGGTTCTGTCGCTATTGCAACTTTACTCCATGTCGTTTTGGTATTCACCCAAACAAGCCATACTGTTTAAGCGGGCTCTCTTAATTAAAGCCTCTTGCGCTTTGGCAATATTTGCTTTGTTTCCACACCATTCCTTTAAGCAATCCTCTTGTAATGCTCTTCCAAATGAAAAACTTAATAACCAGGGTTGGTGGCCAATTTGATTGATTGCATTCAAATTAGCGGTAGCCTGTTGGGGTGTTTGGCCGCCAGAGAGGAAATTAATAGTAGGTACTGACGCTGGAACATTATTACGAAATACACTAATGGTGTAGTCAGCCACTTCTTCAGGATCGCTAAACGGGGTCACTTCTTTACCACAGGTAACCATACTCGGTTTAAGTATAATATGCTCCAACTCCACTTGATGGATAAACAAGGTATGAAACAGCTCATGGAGAACCATTTCACAGACTTCAGCACAATGTTCTATGCTATGGTTGCCATCCATTAATACTTCGGGCTCAACAATTGGAACGATGCCGACTGATTGACAAGCAGCAGCGTAACGGCCCAAATTTTCAGCTCCTGTTTTGATTGCAGTTAGGCTGGGAGTGTATTCAGAAATTGAATAAACGTTTCTCCATTTTGCGAATTTTGCACCTAATTTTTTAAAATGAAGCAGACGCTCAGTTAAACCATCTAATCCCTGGGTGACTTTTTCATGTTCTGTATTGGCTAAATCAACAAGCCCTTTGTCTACTTTAATTCCAGGAATAATGCCTTTATTAGCAAAAAGCTCAGGAATTGGTGTTCCATGCTTATTAGTTTGAGTAAAAGTTTCCTCAAATAAAATGACGCCGTTGATATACTGTTCTAAATCAGGAGTGGTCGCTAGTAACAAGCGATAATCTCTTCGATTTTCCTCGGTATTTTCTGTATTGATTGACGCAAAGCGCTTGCCAATTGTACTGTTGCTTTCATCTGCAGCTAAAATACCTTTTCCTTCATGCAGCATTTGCTCCATGGTATTTGATAATTCTTCATAACTCATAGCGTGTTTATCTCCTAATTATCGGGTGTCGACCTTTCGAAGTGGTTTGGCACCTATTAAATTTAAATAACGATCAGTCATCTTTTGTCAAATCCGGGTTATTTACCGAAAGGATAACACTGATTAACAATGGTTTTTGATGCGATATTTCAGCGTGAAATATATTTTTCACGTACAATATGTTGCATGGAAAAACCATGTTCTTTTAAATAATTAAATGCCTCGTCGATCATACCTGGATTTCCACATAAATAAACCATATCGCGAGTTGGATTTAAATTAAGCTCTGGAAATGCATGTTGTACATAACCACTGTATTCATTATTTTTCAAGTCTTGTTTTTGCACACGGCTTAAATAGGGACGAAAACTTGCTTGAGGATATTTTTTTGCAAAGGCTTGAAAATCATCTGGATAGAGAATCTCTTCGCTGCGTTGCACTCCTTGAAGGATGACTACCTGCAAATCAGGATGTTTTTCTATTCTTTGACCAAGCTCATGAAGCATGGCTCTATAAGGTGTGGTACCAGTACTAGTCGCTACCAATATGTATCTTCCTGGAGTTTCATCTTTAAAAATCAAACGACCGAAAGGTCCATTAATGTGGATCACATCACCTGGCTTTAAATTGTAGAGTAGTTCTGTGCCTGGCCCTCCTTCGAAATACCCGGCAGCAAATTCAATGCGATTATCCTTTTTGGGTTCATTGGCAATACTGTAACTACGCTTTAAGTTTTTTCCATCATGCTCAAAATGAATAGTGATAAATTGTCCTGGTAAATATTCAAAAGGGGGTGATAATTCACAATTGAATATAAAGTGCTTTACCTTGGGAGAAATCATGAAAGACTCTTCTAGAGTGATGGGGAAAGTATTTATTTGCATAAGGAATATCAACTTTTATTCTAAAATGATTAATATAGGGGAAAAATTATGCATTGCAAGAGCTAAGCGCATATAATTAACATATGAACACGATAGATTTAATCACTATATTAGGTAATATTAGCCAATCCCTTTATCCTGTGCAAAAACTTATCACAGGAGGAGCTTATATATTGGGTGTCTTATTTTTTTTAACGGCAATTGGCAAGTTAAAAAAAATCGGGGATCATCGGGCTCAATCCTCCTCGCAGGAAAAAATGTTTACTCCAATGATGTATTTATTAGTTGGGGCACTTTTAATCTACTTGCCTTCGGGTATGGATCTTATGGCAAACACCGCTTTTGGTGTCGGTAATGTATTAACTTATTCCAATTATAATCCCGCCAATATCTACAGTTCAATGGGGTTTTTAATTCGCACGGCGGGTGTTCTGTGGTTTATACGTGGATGTGTACTTGTCGCTCATTCTAGCCAGCCAGGTACTCAACAAGGGCTAAAAGGATTGGTATTTCTTATTGCAGGCGTTTTTGCAATGAATTTTGATAATACGATTGCCATGATTAATTCTGCTTTAGATTATTTTGTCAAAGCAACCTTATCAGTAAAAGCCGCAGCGGGATTCTAGTTTTTCCTAAGTCCTGAGAAAATAAAACTGGAGGGCAATCCTTTGGAATGTTATAAGTCTTCTTCACCACAGATTTTCAAGTTGTTAGCTTTAGCAAAATCCATAATTGCCTGATAAACTTGTGGGCTTGATTCCTTGAGTTTGGGATCAAGTAAAACGCATTTATAACCCTCACTATTAACACTTGGCTGCAAGAGCGGAGAATAATAAATTCTACTATTTTTAAAAACAGCTAAAGAACCGCTCATACGCTCAGCCCAGTCGCTTGGGCGAAATGTTTTGCCTTGTGAAGTAACACCCTCAATGACAATAGTTTTATTTTTTCGATTAGACATAACTCTATGCATATTAAATACAGTATGATAATTATATCATCATCATGCTGGGCCTGCAGGGAAAATTAATTATTTTATTGCAATAAATAGCTGTTTCGCTTTAGTCATTGCCAATCATTAGTCAAAATTGCATGCTGTCTTTATGACTAAGCATAAGTTTCCATAGTAGATTTAGTTCTACTTATGATAGCATGTCCTTGATTTAAAAATGAATGAGGTATGATTGCGAATGAATAAAGAAAATCATTCTGGGATTTATTTGTTACCAAATTTATTAACGACTGTCAGTTTATTTGCGGCATTTTATTCAATAGTGGCTTCCACAAAGGGACAATATGAGGCTGCTATTGTCGCTATGTTTATAGGAATGATCGCTGACAGTCTTGATGGACGGATCGCCCGGTTAACCAATACACAAACTGAGTTTGGTGCTCAATACGATAGTTTGTCTGATATGGTTACTTTTGGAGTAGCGCCATCCTTGCTGTTATATAATTTAACTCTGCATCAATTAGGAAAATTTGGCTGGTTGGTCGCATTTATTTATACAGCGGCTGTTGCGTTGCGTCTCGCTCGGTTTAATACTCAGATTGGAAAATCAGATAAACGTTATTTCCAGGGCCTCCCATGCCCACCGGCTGCAGCAGTAATGGCTTCTTTTGCTTGGATCTGTTTTCAAAATGAATGGGCAAATTTGATTGTATCTTTATTTACAGCTGTCCTGGCTTTGATTGTTTCCGTATTGATGGTGAGTAATTTACGCTATTACAGTTTTAAAGAAGTAGATTATAAGGGTAAGGTTCCATTTTTATATGTTTTAGTGATGATTCTTTTGTTTGTTGCAATTGCTGCAAATCCTTCAATAGTGCTTTTTGCAAGTTCAGGTATTTATGCTTTGTCAGGCCCTATGTTGACGGTGATTTCATTACATAAAATGAGGAAACAAAGAAGAAATATGAGCAAATGACATGGATTGGTCTTTCTTGATGAATTATTATGTAAATCTGTGGCCCAGACATGTGAACAGTAGATTTCTTCAGATTAGTATCAATTATGGTGTATTGAGATCTTAGGTTGGTTTATTGAATCACAGGTTGATCATAATAAAGATGTTACAAGAACTGAGAGGAAGATTGATGGAGAACAGGAATCTCTGGGTGTCGCAAAAAGATATGGAGCAGAGGTAAACAGCGTTGGTTAGTATTCTTTATTCACTTTCCCCAAATCGATTATTGATTAATTCGACTAAAGCTTCATTCATGCGTTCTTCATCTGGACCGTCAATTTCCAACGTCAACTCACTACCTTTGTTAGCAGCAAGCATCATCACACCCATAATGCTTTTGCCATTAACGGTCTGAGTATCTTTGGTTACATCAATATGGCTTTGAAATTTTGCTGCTGTTGAGACAAATTTCGCTGAGGCACGAGCATGTAAACCGAGTCTGTTGATTATCTTTATTTTGGTCTTGATCATAGCACATACAATGTATCATGACTCTGGCATCAGGTACAGTGATTAAATAAGTGATTTTAGTAATCAACCCTCTTTCTCAGTGCTATGACCTCATCTAAAAAACGTTTATTTGTTTTATGTCAGCTTACATGAGCACTGAGAAGGTGTTGATATTAAATTAAATTAAAAGAGTTTGTATTTAAAATAACATTTAATCCCTGTCTCTATGGGCTAAAATTTTTTCTTTATGTTTAATCAGTTGTCGATTTAATTTGTCCACCAAAGTATCAATAGCAGCATACATGTCTTCTGATTCTGAACTGGCATGCAACTCACCTTTGGTAACCAATACGGTCGCTTCTGCTATTTGCCTTACTTTTTCGACATCAAATACTACATTAATTGCTCTGATGTGATCAAAATGACGCTCAAGCTTATCAAATTTTTCTTCAGTGAATGCTCTTAGTGCAGGAGTGACATCCATACCATGTCCAGTAATGTTGATTTGCATAAAACCTCCTTTCGTTGACCGATTAATTAACTACTAATAACCTTTCTTTCATTGGATGGGGGAATCCCCATTGCTTCGCGATATTTGGCAACAGTTCGTCTTGCTACTTTAATGCCTTGCTCACCTATTAGTTGGGCAATTTTACTATCACTCAAAGGTTTTTTTCTATTCTCTGCTGAAATTAATTTTTTTATTACCGCTCGGATTGCAGTGGAAGAGCATTCTCCTCCGCTATCAGTATTGACATGGCTGGAGAAGAAGTACTTTAACTCAAAAACACCTCGAGGAGTGTTAATAAATTTTTGAGTTGTCACTCTTGATACCGTTGATTCATGCATATCCAAGGCAGAAGCTACATCATTCAATATTAATGGTTTCATCGCTTCTTCACCAAGTTCCAGAAATCCATGTTGGTATTCCATGATACAGGTTGCTACTTTTAGAAGTGTTTCCTGACGGCTTTGAATGCTTTTTAAAAACCAACGTGCTTCTTGTAAATTATGCTTTAAGAATTGATTATCCAGGCTATTGTTTGCGCGTTGGATTAAAGCGGCATATTGGCTATTGATACTCAGCCTGGGAAGAATATCTTGATTCAAAAAAACTTTCCATTGATTATCTATCTTTTTAACAGTTAAGTCGGGAATAACATATTCAATATTATCTTGATGGATCAAACTTCCTGGTTTTGGATTTAATTTATGAATGACTTGTAATATTTCATGAATTGTTTTTTCACTTATTTGATGACTTTTCATGAGTTGTCTGTAGTTATGTTGCCCGAGCAACTCAATGTCTTCAAGAATGACTTTCTTGGCAGTAGCCAAAAGCTTGGGTTCCAGTGGAAGTTGTTCCAATTGCAAAACGAGTGTTTCTGCTAAATTAACAGATGCGCATCCTACGGGGTCAAATAATTGAAGCCTGTGTCTCACTGCTTCTATTTCTTCTATATCCAGAGGGAAATCATCGCTATTTAAGCTGGAGTGAATTTCAGCAACGGGTATAGTTAAAAAGCCGTCATCGTTTATCGCATCAATAATTGTTGTAGCAATGACTCGGTCAATATCGCTCATAGGCGTCAGGTCAAGTTGCCAGTTAAGATGATCTTGTAAATTGGTGGTAGTGCAGTGTAAATTATCGAAATTGTAATCGTTTTCTTCAAAATTATTGCGCTTGTTGAAGTTATTATACAGTTGCGACCATTGAAAATCTGAATATTCATCATGGTTCTGATTGGTATTTATTTGGGCGTCTTCTTTTTCTTCAACAGGAGTGGCTTCAAGCAAAGGATTTGATTCAACAACGAGTTGAATTTCTTGTTGTAAATCAAAGGTGGATAATTGCAGCAGTCTTATGGCTTGTTGCAGTTGTGGGGTTAACGTGAGATGTTGACCAATACCAATCTGCAATGTCGGTTTCATTCAAATCCTCTTTTTTTTCACTGTCTTTAACTATCAGTTTAAACGATCCACAAGGATTATCCAGTGCTTACGGTCGTTAATTTGAATTTAAAAGTAATGGAATTACCTATATTTTTAATAAAATGATAGGCTTGTTTTGAAATATAACAAATTGGTTTTTAAAGTGGATAATGATAGGACGTAAGCCCCAAAGACAGGGGCCTATCAATTTATTTTACTTTTTTCTCTTTGAAAAGCACGTGCTTTCGTACTTTAGGGTCGTACATCATTAATTCCATCTTTTCAGGATGGTTACGTGGATTTTTGGTAGTGGTTTTATAGTATCCAGTTCCTGCTGTGGATTCCATTTTCACTTTAATTGTAACAGCTGCCATGGCTTATCCCCTTGTTATATCTTCTCGCCTTTAGCTCTGATTTTATCCAGAACTACCTTTATGCCTAACTTGTCAATAATTCTCATACCCTTAGTACTTAACCGCAAGGTGACAAATCGATTTTCTTCTTCAACCCAGAATTTATGATTCTGAATGTTAGGCAGGAAGCGTCTTTTGGTTTTGTTATTAGCGTGCGACACTTTATGACCAACCATGGGTCGCTTGCCAGTTACCTGACATACTCTAGACATTGTGTTACTCCAAGATAAAAAAAATTTTAACAGCCCTTACCAATGCACTACAGTGGTGTTTATTTTGGCGGGCTTTCGTTGTAAAAAATAACCAGATATGAAATACAAGAGCGGTTTTATAACAAAAAAACCCAAATATTGCAATATTTTTACTTTGTTTTCATTAAAAACTGATTTTTCAGGGCTATTGTCCAAACAGGTATCTGGTAAAAGTAGAATATTTAATCAAAATCAGTATAATCCTGAAATTTTATATTGAGTTATTGTGATGCAACGTAAGATTAAAAGTTACGTGTTGCGCGCTGGGCGAATCAGTAACAGACAGCAACAAGGATTAGATCTTTGGCTTGAAGACTATGAATTAAAATTTGATAGTCCCACTCCCTGGAATTTTGCAAAAGAATTTGGCCGTCATGATGCGGATACTATTGTAGAGATTGGTTTTGGTATGGGTACCTCGTTGTTTACCATGGCAATGAATAACCCTCAATGTAATTATCTGGGCATAGAAGTACATAAAGCAGGCGTTGGTAGTCTGGTAGCAGATTTGCATGAGTGCCAGATAACTAATGTGCGGGTAGTAGTGCATGATGCAGTAGAAGTATTACAAACCAAAATACCAGAAAACTCACTTGCCGGGGTTCAAATTTTCTTCCCCGATCCGTGGCATAAAAAGCGTCATCATAAGCGACGACTGATTCAATCCGAATTTATTCAAATGTTAGTAAAAAAAATCAGGCCATCGGGGTTTATTCACTGTGCTACTGATTGGGAAGATTATGCGGAGCACATTTTAAATGTTTTATCTTCAGAATCCGCCTTGTTTAACCAACAAAAAGATGGCGGATACTCACCTCGCCCGGACTCAAGGCCGTTAACAAAATTTGAGCAGCGTGGTGAGCGTCTAGGCCATGGGGTATGGGATTTGGTTTTTATAAAAAAATAAGGAAGTTACCAATGATAAAGCATGCAACTCTTATTAGCGGATTGATTGTTTCCTTTTTAGCTTCAGCAGCTGAAATGTCATTTTTAGCCCAATTGACGGAGGTACCTGGTGCCTCTGGGTACGAAAAAAATGTTCGTCATTTGGTGCAAAAACAGTGGCAACCCTATATGGCGGAGCTAAAGATCGATGGTATGGGTAATTTGATCGGCCAGCGGAAAGATAATCAGCAAGGACCGAAATTACTCTTCATGGCACACCTTGATGAAACGGGGTTTATGGTGGAATCCATAACACCTGATGGCTTTTTGAAAGTGATCCCTTTAGGCGGGATCGCAAACTCGGTCATCTATGCTCAACGCTGGACAGTTTCAACACCCAAAGGACCTGTGTTAGCTTATTCTGGCATGGATTCTCCGCATTTATTGGGTGATAAGAAAATGTTAGGGTCCCCTGATATCAATGCCCTGTTTTTAGATATCGGAGCAGAGAATAAAGAACAAGCCCAGAAAGAATTTGCAATCCAACCTGGCCTTGAAGTCACACCAGTAAGTGAATTTAGCCAATTAAGCAAGAACAGATTTTTAGGCAAGGCCTTGGATGATCGCCTAGGATTAGCTGTCATTAGTGATGCTCTGAGAGCAGTAAAACAACAACCCAATCAGTTATATCTTGCTGCCGCAGTGCAAGAGGAAGTTGGCATGCGGGGTGCCAGTACAGTATATAAAGCGACTCATCCAGATATTGCAATTAATGTTGAAGTGGGAATCGCTGATGATTATCCAATGCTGCTGGCTGATAGAAAAGGTCGAATTGGTTTGGGGAAGGGACCATCCTTGTTTGTTTATGACAAATCAATGATTCCCAATCAGGAGTTAATTAACTGGGTAATGGAACTTGCTAATAAAAATAATATCCCGCTACAACTTGAGGTGGAGCCAGGATATGGTGAAGATGGTTCGAAGGTTCAGGCATCAGGCATGGGCGTTCCTGTCGTCAACATAGGTATCCCTATTCGATATGCACACCAACATGCCGGGATATTTGATAAAAGAGATTACGATAATACAGCTAAATTGTTGAGGTTGATTGCTGAGAATTTGAATCAGGAAGTGGTTGACAAGATTAAAAAGAGTTAACAATATTTTGATCTTCCATTGTCCATTGTGTAATATTGGTGTCCTATAAATAGTTTATAAATAAAGGAAGTATCATTATGGATTTTGTAAGTGAAATGAATAAGATTCTACAAATGGAATTAGAGCAATTTAAAGAATTTATTCAAAAGAAGCTGGAAGAAGATAAAAATTATTTAGAAAAGTTATTTTGGTTGCCGAATGGTTCTCAAATGACTGTTTTAAATTATTTGATCGAACAATACTCTGAGCCTAAGCTTGGTATAGACGATGCAAATAGGGATTTGCTTGCCAAAATAGATTTTGTCCTTCACGAGGCTAAAGATGTGAATGTTGGTGAGCCCTTGCACCAGGCAATTGTTGCTGGAAAAATTTCCTTGGCACTCCATCTGTTGGGAGTGGATGAAAATAATTTCACACCCGAGGAGAGTGAAAAAACGGATGTTTTGAGTATTTTGTCTAAAGTAAGGAAAAAAATCGAAGAGTCTTTTAACCACGTTAAAAGATGTTTTTTTGATGTGGATAAACGGGATGGTTATGGGCGCACTTTGTTGTCTTTGGCATTAGATACCAAACGCCAGGAATTATTAATTGCCATTTTAGCCAGGAATCCCATTGTACACGCGACAACGTTAAGATCCTCAGCCTATGTTCCTTTCCAGCCTATTCACCAGGCTGTTGTTTTGGATTATGCGCAGGGCATTACCTTATTGGCCGGCATGGGGGCGCAATTGACAAATCCCCTGGGTAGCATGAGAGACACTCCGGTCATTTTGGCCGCTCGTTTGGGGAAAATAAATGCACTGGCGGCTTTACTGGAGTTACCAACTCAAAGTTTGTCTCTTGAATCCGAAAACAATCATTTATTCGAAGACAAACAAACTGGCCATACAGCAGTGGAAGAGCTATGTGAACGCATGGCCAATGAGAATGATAAAGCAGATGCTCTTCGTGGGATTGCCATGCTAATATGCCGTGGCGCTGAACCACCTCGTAATGAAAAAATGCGAAATTTATTAAGCAGCAACCGGGTTGCCTTCTTAAAAGCGGTCAGTACCTATTTGGCAGATAAGCCTCAATTGGTCGATGCTTTTGTAGAGCGTTGTCATCTACGAGAAAGTGCTTTACATAATATAGTTTATGCCGATCATTCATGGGGGAGTTCTATTCGTCATTTACTCGGTGTTCCCAGTGAGGCGGCCCTTATTGTTGAAGAGTTAGTAACGAGAAAATACAGTGATCCTTCCTTTGCCAGCGAAAATGTTTCGTCATTATCAACTACTGCTACGGAAAATCTACGTTCAGAGAGGAACCCACTGAAACTCTATGCCGAATTTGTCAGGCGATACACGCAAGCATATGATAGCCAAATGATTACCAATCGTTGGAGTACCATGCGCTGGATGATCGCCGAAGGAAATTGTGATTGGGATACAGTAGTTCGGTATTCGAAAAATCATCCAACGAGCCGTACCAGGATTGTGTTGAATGAAATGTTTAACCCGATACCGAGGGTACATGAGGATATTGAGTCTCAACAGAATTCTCCACGAGTTGTCCTAAAATAATTTATGTCAATATTTTGATCTTGAACCTTCGACAGACACCTCGGCGGTCTGCGAAGGTTTATAAAACATCTTGAGTATTTCCAGATGATTGCCAAGTACAGATAGTCTTTTGCTTCATTTCAATATACAAGTCCAGGGCAAGATCATACCTTTTTGACCAGTAATTATCATTTAGTATGATTTTTCAGTGATTTGTGATCAAATACTCATTTTTTGGATGACAAGAAATGAGTTTTGTAGAAAATTTTTCCATACTTAAAGATCCTCGTAGCGAAATAAATCAGCGCCATAATCTGCTAGATATCTTATTTTTAGCAGGTACTGCGGTGATGTCTGGAGCTGAGGGATGGAAAGACATAAAGGATTTTGGAGAAGAAAAGCTTGATTGGCTAAGACAATATCGGGATTTTAAGCATGGGATACCAGCCGATGATACCATAGCTCGTGTAATTAGTGCTCTTGATTCAGAGCAGTTCACGTTGTGTTTTGTAAATTGGGTGAATGAACTTCGTTCGAAAGATGGTCGAGAACAAATAGCAATAGATGGAAAAACTCTACGCCGCTCATATACAGGTGACCGCACCACAGCCTTACATAGCATTACTGCATGGAGTAAACGAAATGGGTTGATATTAGCTCAAATGCGCTCTAATGGAAAAGCAAACGAAAAAGCCAGTGTGTTAGAAATGCTAGACCTCTTGGAGCTTAAGGGAGCAATTGTTACTGCCGATGCTATGAATACAGAAAAGAAGATAGCTAAAAAAATACATGATAAAGGCGGAGACTATGTGCTTTGTGTTAAAAACAACCATAAAAAACTATTGAATGAAATTAAGGATTATTTTCATATCATGGAAAGAGACCATCGAGAAATCTGGTCACAAAATTACTTCGAAGAAGTGGACGCAGGCCATGGACGCATAGAAACAAGAACATGCCGGCAAATCGTAATTAGTCCATGGATTGAAGGTTACGCCGACTGGCAAGGATTACAAACCGTAATTGAAGTAACGCGAACACGTGAAATAAAAGAAAAAACCGGCACTGAAGTACAATACTATATCAGTTCCTTGCCCTTAGAGCCTAAACAAATTGCAGATGCTATCAGAGAGCATTGGGCAGTCGAAAACAAAGCTCACTGGGTGTTGGATGTGACCTACAAAGAAGATGACTCAAGAATACGCAGAGACAATGCAGCAGAAAATCTAGCCTTGCTTCGTAGGTTTGCACTCAATCTGGCTCGACTTCATCCTCAGAAAAATAGCATGAAGGGAAAATTAAAAAAGGCTATGTGGTCTGATAAATTTAGAAGTGAACTCTTGATTGGGCAAATTCAGGGCAAAGTATGATTTTGCCCTGTATACAAGTCTTGAAGTATCTACTTGCTTAAACTTCATATACCCCATAAAATCCTAAATTCATTTGAAATTGCTAGGAGTAGTACATGGGGTGGAATGAGCCAGAGAAGGGCAAAGATCCATGGTCGGGTAAAAATCAACCTCCGGATTTGGATGAAGCTCTTAAACGTATCCAGGATAAATTGAAGAAAACATTTTTTGGAGGCACGGGCAAATCAAATAATAATTCGTCAGGTGGTTCCAGTGGCGGGTTGCTTGCTGTCACAGTTTTATTAATAGCTTTTATTCTTTGGGCTCTTTCTGGTATTTTTATTGTCGATCCTGCAGAGCAAGCTGTGATACTCCGCTTTGGTAAATATGCAGAAACAGTTGGCCCTGGTCCTCATTGGATTCCTCGTTTTATCTCATCAAAGATTGTTATGAATGTGGATAGGGTGCTAGATTACTCCTACTCTGCTCAAATGCTTACCAGTGATGAAAATTTAGTATCGGTCTCTTTGGCTGTCCAGTACCGCATTAATGATTTGAGTGAATATTTGTTTAATGTCGCAAATCCTGAGGAAAGCTTACAACAGGCAACTTCCAGCGCTTTAAGGCAGGTTGTAGGCACGACAACCCTGGATCAGATAATAACTGAAGGTCGAGAAGTTTGGGGTGGTAGAGTACAAGAAACTCTGACGAAAACTTTAGAAAGCTATAAGACCGGAATTTTAATCGTTAATGTGTCACCCCAACCTGCCAGAGCTCCAGAAAGTGTTCAGGATGCTTTTGATGACGCGATTAAAGCTCAAGAAGATGAAAAACGTTTCAAGGAGCAGGCTTATGCTTATGCAGCAAAAGTAGTGCCCATTGCAGAAGGTAAAGCGAGTCGTATTCAACAGGAAGCAGAAGCTTATTCAAAGCAAGTTGTTTTAAGGGCACAGGGAGAAGTAGCGGAATTTTTAGCCTTACTTCCTCAATACAATGCGGCTCCTCAAGTTACGGCTAAACGGATGTACCTTGAAGCTATGCAAAAAGTAATGAATAAGAGCAGTACGATTATTGTTGACAGTAAAGCAGGAAATTTATTGTATCTACCTTTAGACAAACTACTTGGTAATCAATACGTTCCGCAATCTGAAAATCTAAAAGCCATAAAAAACGGTGCGAATGTCAGTAATGAGGAGGACAACTTGATTCTTTCTGGAAGAGATCTCACAAGACCAACTTATAGTCAAGGGAGAGATTGAGAATGAATGCATTTAAAACGACATTGGGTGTCTTAATCTTTTTGGTACTAGTGCTTTTGTTTACCACTATGTTTACTGTCACGCAAGGACAGCAGGGTATTATTTTACGTTTAGGACGTTTGGTAAAAGATCCTCAAACTGACGCAGTGAAAGTGTTAAATCCTGGGCTCCACTTTAAAACCCCTTTTATCGAAAGTGTACGCATATTCGATACACGCATCCAAACCATGGATATCAAATCGACCCGTATTGTGACCAAAGAGAAAAAAGATGTCATGGTTGACTATTATGTGAAATGGCGAATTTCAGATTTGGCCCAGTATTTTAAATCAACAGGTGGAAATGAATTTAAAGCTGAAACTTTGCTAGAACAACAGTTAAATACCTTGCTCAGAGCCCAATTTGGTAAGCGTACCATATCCGATGCTGTTTCAGGAGGGCGTGATGATGTTATGGAAATACTGCGTAATGCTGCTGAGAAGCAAGCTGGTGAATTAGGTATTAAAGTGGTTGATGTTCGTATTAAAGGTATTGAATTGCCTTCAAATACCAGTAATGCCATCTATCAACGCATGAGAGCTGATATGCAAAAAATTGCAAACAGACATAGAGCTGATGGACAAGCTGCCGCAGAACAGATCCAGGCAAAAGCTGATGCTGATGTCACGGTTTTATTGGCTAAAACTAAAAGTAATGCTCAGCGAATTAGAGCAGTTGGTGAAGCGGAAGCAGCGGCTATCTATTCCAAAGCATACACTCAAAATCCTGATTTTTTTGCATTATACAAGAGCTTGCTAGCTTATGAAGCCAGTTTTCATAGTAAAAAAGATATTTTAATACTGGACCAAAGCAGTTCATTTTTTGATTATTTCAAACAAGCTACGCCAAAAAATGATGGTACAGCGGCTAAAAAGTAATTATAATGTGAAATTTTGCTGTAATCAGGTTCAATATTTATTAGCATCATCCATCTAATATAAATGCAGTTGGGTTTCTCGTAAAATGCAACTGCATTTTTAATTTTTACAGGTATGCAAACAAAGAGTAAATCATGGGTAAGAATGTTGTTGTTTTGGGTACACAATGGGGAGATGAAGGCAAAGGCAAAATTGTTGATTTGCTGACACAAGATGCTCAAGTGGTTGTCCGTTATCAAGGGGGCCATAATGCAGGCCATACATTAAAAATCAATGGAGTAAAAACAGTACTTCGTTTAATTCCATCCGGGATGCTTCGCCCTAACGTAACCTGCTATATTGCAAATGGTGTGGTCTTATCACCTCAGGCATTGCTTAGTGAAATTAAGGAGCTTGAGGGTAATGGCGTTAATGTGAGGGAGCGATTACGCATTAGCCTGGCTTGCCCCCTGATTCTCCCTTACCACATTGCTTTGGATAAGGCTCGTGAGACACATATGGGCAAGTCTGCAATCGGAACAACAGGCCGCGGCATAGGTCCTGCTTATGAGGATAAAGTGGCTCGGCGTGCTTTAAGAGTAGGTGATTTATTTCATAGAGACCGATTTGCCAGTAAATTAACAGAGTTATTGGATTATCATAATTTTGTATTAACACAATATTTCAAACAACCAGCTGTTGATTTGGAATCCCTATTGGATGAGTCATTACAATGGGCTGAAGAATTAAGACCAATGGTTTGCGATGTTTCTGCCTGTTTGCATGAACATAGAAAACAAGGTGAAAACATTTTATTCGAAGGGGCGCAAGGTGTTTATTTAGATATTGATCATGGAACATACCCCTACGTAACTTCTTCAAATACTTGTGTGGGATCTGTAATTAATGGTGCGGGGTTTGGTCCTCGCTATATTGATTACGTGTTAGGCATTACAAAAGCTTACACAACTCGAGTTGGCGGTGGCCCATTCCCCACTGAATTACTTGATGACGTTGGAAAACGCATTGCGGAACGAGGACAGGAATTCGGAGCAGTAACTGGTAGGCCCAGACGTTGTGGGTGGTTTGACGCTGTTTTATTAAAACGCTCGATTGAGTTAAATAGCATTTCTGGACTCTGCGTTACCAAATTGGATGTGCTTGATGGTTTAGAGGTATTACGGATTGCTGTGGCTTATAAAGACAGGGATGGCAATGAATTATCTCGACCTCCTCTGGCAGCTGATGATTTCAACGATTTGTTACCAGTCTATGAGGAGCTTCCTGGTTGGCAGGAATCTACTGCTGATGTGACGGTGATGAGCGACTTACCTGCTAATGCAAGGGCTTATCTAAAGCGAATAGAAGAGATATTAGGAATTCCTATTGATATGCTATCAACAGGACCTGAAAGGGATTCAACAATTACTTTACGAGGTCCTTTTCTTTGATACAAAGATAAAGTTTTGTAACCACTATGAGTGTCATGCAAGGATTTCTTGATATGACACTTTTCGCCTTTTAAGTATTATTGTTCTGTGTTTTAGCAAGCTATTTACTTGGGGGCCGCAAGCAATTCTTGCATCGCTAAATTTCATTTCATGCTAAAGTTAGTGTACATAAAAGATAAATTATCTCTTATCTGAATGTTTACACAATAAAATGGTGAATTATGGAATACCTAACTCCCAAAGGATTGATTCCTTTTATAACCGAACTCAAAGCGCTTAATATTCTACAACAAGATGATAATACTAATATTGCTCTCGTATCAGAAATTTTAGCACACTGGGTTGTAGAGAAAGAATGGCTAGATGAAAGATTTTACTACGTTGACCCGGATATTGGGTTTAGTTCCTGGTTAATTCATGAAGAAAAAGATCATACTTTGGCAGTTAATATAGTTGCCTGGCAGTCAGGACGAGAAATTATTCCGCATGATCATCAGACCTGGGGGGTTGTGGGTAGTATAATAGGTATTGAAAAGAATTATTTTTGGAAAAGAGTGGATGATGGTTCAAGGCCAGGGTATGCCAAGATCATAAGAGACAAAACAGCTATTATACGTCCTGCTGGCGGAGTAATTGGTTTTTTGCCCAATGATATTCACAGTGTAATCAATGAATCAGGTGATGTAGCAATTTCACTGCATGTTTATGGAAAAAATTTGAATTATACAGGTCGCCATCAGTACGATCCCGTTAACAATTTGATGCAACCATTTATAGTAAATTATAGTTAGGTTGATATTTATCACTGTTACTACACTAGCAAGCCTAGCAAATTGCTGTTTCTTCACACAAGACTTGTATATGGAAATGAAACTCTTCGTTAAAACACATTTTTTGCCTCAACCCTGGGTTTTTCATAAGTTTTGTCAAAATTAAAATTGTAGCTACGAAGCAAATAAATATGGGAATTCTTTCATTAAAATATCATGGACTTTTTGTTGATCAAACTTACTTTTAATAATAAGCAGGACGGTGTCGTCTCCAGCAATAGTTCCTAAAATTCCTGAGTTCGAAGACTCTTTTATACTGAAGGAAACGTATTTACGGTCTATATAATAAGCAAGACTGTTTGCATTACCGGGATGAGTTTGTAGAATGATTAGACCAAAATCAGAACTCTGGATATTTAGAACCAGAGGTAATCCAGGCTGATTGTAATCAATGATTTTGTAATAACCGGATACTTTTGCAATTTTCATTTTTTTTAAGCGACGAGAAAGCGTTGCTTGAGGAATCTCATACCCTCTTTTTTTTAAGCTGTTCTGCAAATCACTTTGTTCCGCAATACTTTCAGTTTGTACTATCGATAAAATCAAATCATCCAATAAGGCATCATGAGTCAATTGCTTTCTCCCTGCTATTAATTTGGTTGAATATATATTACTGAAATTGAAATTATATCCATTTTTTCTTGACAGTACAAATCTTGATCATGTATATTCAAAAAATGGATAAATATAGGATACATATTCAATGAGAAAAGTTTTTATTTTATTGTTAATTAGCTCAATTATATTTATATCCAGTTGTAGTGAGCAAAAAAATCAAAATACACTGCGTTTTTCTACTTCAGCAGAATATCCACCTTTTGAATATATTGAAAACGGAGAAATAAAAGGATTTGACATTGATTTGGCAAAATTGATCGCTAAAGAGTTAGGTAAAGAAGCAGTTTTTGACAACATGCAGTTTAGTACGGTTTTGCCTGCAGTGAATTCAGGTCAGGATGACCTTGCGATTGCCACAATTACTATTACAGAGGAACGTAAGAAAAATTTTGATTTTTCCAAACCTTATTATTTTGAAGGGATGGCTGCAGTTTTTGATACTTCACAGCCCGTGAAAGAAATCTCGCAATTAACAGGAAAAAAAATAGCAGTCCAGCTAGGTAGTGTTATGGAAATTTGGCTTCATCAAAACTTTCCTAAAGCTGAAATTACGGCTTTGGATAATAACAACCAAGCGATAGAAGCTTTAATCGCAGGTCATGTTGATGTGGTCCTTATGGATGGAGCACAAGGGGGTGTTTATAGCAAGAAATATCCAGGACTGTCTTATTCTATCCTGGTGAAAGTTAATGACGGTTATGGATTGGTTTTAAAAAAAGGTTCTCCTCTAAGGGATGAAATCAATTCCGCATTGGAAAATCTTAAAGCGAAGGGTGAAATTCAAAAATTGGAATCTATTTGGATAAAGGGGTCAATATGACGGAGATAGTGCAAAATCTGTTTTTCATTGGCAAAGGAATAGTTTTAACTATGCAATTATTGACAGGAGGTATACTGATTGGAATATTACTTGGAACTCTCTTGTCAATTTGCAGACATCAAGGAGTAGCTTGCTTTGTTATAAACCGATTCATATCCATATTGAGAGGCACACCACTCATTTTACAATTAAGTTTTATTTATTTTGCAGTGCCTGTTTTATTAGGTATACGACCAAGTATTTTAGTGGCTGGAATTGTTGCTTTTGGTTTGAATAGCTCAGCTTATTTCGCTGAAATTTTAAGATCCGGAATTGAGAGTTTACCCAAAGGGCAATTTGAAGCAGCCCTTACTCTGCAAATTCCTACCTTTTACTTATGGAAAGATATTATTTTACCTCAGGTGATAAGAAATATTTTTCCCGCAATGATCAATGAAATGATCGCCTTGTTAAAAGAAACGGCCTTGATTTCCACTATTGGAGGCATGGATTTAATGCGCCAGGCTCAAACATTGGCAGCACAACAATTTACTTACTTTATGCCTTTATGTATCACGGGTTTCTATTACTACAGTTTGGTCTTACTCCTTGAAGCGCTAGGTAAAAAAATCGAAAAAAGGGGGCATTATGCTGCAAGTCATTAACGCATCGAAAAAAATCGGCAATGCCCAAGTACTTAATGAGATTAATTTAAGTATTCAAGCAAACAGTATTGTTGGTTTAGTAGGGCCTTCTGGTAGTGGAAAAACAACTTTACTGAGATGCATACAACAATTGGAGTCAATCGATTCAGGCTCTATCCAGTGCGAAGGAAAAAGCGGATTTATGTTTCAGGATTTTCAATTATTTCCGCACATGACAGTACTCAATAACCTAATTTATGCACCAAGTCTTCACGATAAAACTGCTGATCATATAGCAAACGCGTGGACTTTACTTGCTATGTTAGGTTTGTCAGACAAAGCTCATTCTTACCCACAAGGATTGTCTGGTGGACAAAAACAACGCGTGGCCTTGGCTAGAAGTTTAATGATGAAACCGGATTTATTGCTTTGTGATGAACCGACTTCTGGTCTAGATATGGCGACTACTAATGATGTCATTGCTTTGTTAAATACAGTGAAGACTCTAAAAATCACTATGCTTATCGCTTCTCATGATTTGTTTTTTTTATCCAATATTGCGGAGCGATTGTTGGTTGTAAAGCAAGGGCAACTAATTGCTGACTTTAATACCCAAGAGGTGTCTGATCCTATTTTATATCTACAGCAGTTTTACCAAGGGGAAATATTATGAAAAAGGTTATTAAAAAAATCGCATTAGCTTATTCAGGTGGCTTGGATACCTCCATCATGATCCCTTGGCTTAAAGAACATTATGAGCATGCTGAAGTAATCGCTGTGATTTGTGATTTAGGGCAACAGGAAGATCTCGATGCCATAAAAAATAAAGCGCTAAAAAGCGGCGCTTCCAAAGCGTATCTAGTCGATGTCAAGAATGAGTTTGCCATTCAATATCTTTGGCCTTTGGTAAAATCAGGTGCTTTATATGAAGATCAGTACATTTTGGGCACTATTTCAAGGCCACTAATTGCTCAAAAGCTTGTTGAAATTGCTTTGACGGAGCAAGTAAATGCCATTGCACATGGAGCCACCGGTAAAGGGAATGATCAAGTGCGTTTTGAATATTCGATTAAGGCACTTGCACCTCAGCTTGAAATTATTGCTCCCTGGAGAACTTGGGATATTAAATCAAGACAGGAAGCAATTGTGTATGCTAAAGCGCATGGCATTGAGGTACCAGTGACTCCCAAAGCGCCTTATTCTAGAGATCATAACATTTGGTATATTTCTCATGAAGGTGGTGTGCTCGAAGATCCTTCTCAGGAAATGCCGGATGACGTGTTATTAATGACTGCTCCTGTATCACAGACTCCTGATGAAGAGGAAGTGATTGTTCTTGATTTCAAAAAGGGGGTTCCAGTCGCCTTAAATGGACAAGAACTTTCTCCAGTGGATCTCTTAAATTCATTAAATCAAAAAGCAGGGCAGCATGGTATTGGAGTGGCGGACATTGTTGAAAATCGATTAGTTGGAATGAAAATTCGAGGGATTTATGAAGCACCTGCTGCTGCCGTGCTTTATAAGGCACATAAACTTTTGGAGAGTTTATGTCTCACTCGTTCTACGTTACATCTGAAGCAATCTTTGCAGCAAACTTATGCCAATTTGGTTTATGAAGGAAGATGGTTTTCTCAAACCAAACAGGCTTTGGATGCATTCATTGATGTGACGCAGCAGCATGTCACGGGCTGTGTGAAGTTAAAGTTATTCAAAGGAAACATTATCCCTGCCGGTATGCATTCTCCCTATAGCTTGCATCATCCCGAATTGGCTACTTTTGAAGAGGATAATGTATACAACCAAAAGGATGCTGAAGGATTTATCAACCTCTTTTCTTTATCCGCTAAAATCTATAGCCAGGTACATCAGGGGGGGAATTATGACTAATAAGACATGGGGAGGGCGATTTAAGAAATCTTTGGATAGCGGTGTCAACCAGTTTAATGCGTCATTGTCTTTTGATCATGTGCTTTTTGACCAAGACATTAATGGCAGTCAGGTTCATGTGAAGCAATTAGCTAAACAGAAGATTTTAACAGAAGCTGAAAGCCAGGCGATTTATTCTGCTCTTGAAGAAATCAGAAGCGAGATAAAACAAGGCCAATATTCATTTAATGAACGTGATGAAGAAGACATACATATGTTTATTGAGCAATTGCTGATTCAAAAAATAGGTGATTTGGGTAAGAAATTACATACTGGCCGTAGTCGTAATGATCAAGTGGCTTTGGATCTTCGTTTATATACCAGAGATAAAGGCTGTCTGATTAATGAGCTTTTGACAAGGCTTATCGATTGTCTAGATGATCTAACCAGTAAACATCAACAGGATTTAATGCCAGGCTATACTCATTTACAGCAAGCCCAACCTGTTACGTTAGGGGCTTATTTTAACGCGTATCAATGCATGTTTAGCCGAGATAAAAGCAGATTGGAAGATTGGTTTAAACGCATGAATTATTCTCCTTTGGGCGCCGGGGCATTGGCTGGAAGTACCTTGCCTCTTGATAGAGAATGGGTAGCCGAATCCTTGGGATTTGCAGGGATCATTCCTAATACTCTTGATGCAGTCAGTGACAGGGACTTTGTCATCGAGTTATGTAGTGTTGCTGCAATGATTATGATGCATCTCTCCAGATTATGTGAAGATTTGATTCTATGGTCTACCCAGGAATTTAATTTTGTTACATTGGATGATGCGTTTGCTACAGGCTCTTCACTGATGCCTAACAAGAAAAATCCCGATGTTCCTGAATTGATTCGTGGCAAATCAGGACGAGTTTATGGTCATCTAATGGCCATTTTAACGGTAATGAAAGGATTGCCCCTGGCTTATAACAAAGACATGCAGGAGGATAAAGAAGGATTATTTGATACGATTAATACGATAATCGTTTGCCTGCAAATGATAACTCCTTTCTTGCAAAGTCTGACTTTTAATACCCTGTTAATGAAAACCAAAGCTCAAAGTGGTTACCTTGATGCGACTGCCATTCTGGAGTCATTAGTGATGGAGGGTATGCCTTTTCGTGATGCACACCATCAAGTTGGGGCATGGATTGCAGAAGCGATAGAAAAACAATGTTCCCTGAATGAATTATTAAAAGGAGGCTAAGAATGTCTTTTTCCACCTCAACCAATTTGACTCCAATTGAAATTCAAGACGATGACCTTGAAAAAATTCAATCTCAGAATAACCCATCTGCAATTAATGAAGTGAAGACCAATACTTTTGTCATTAATTTACAACAAGCTATTTTTGGCCTGGAGACGGGTAGTGAGGCTGTTGATTTTGATTCTCATAAGAATACAGGCTTTCCATTTCCTGCCGGTGAATACAAACCAAGACATTTTCTTACTGGCACAGAGTTAGCAAGGGAGGAAATTCAGTTTATCTTAAGCCAGGCTAGCTCTCTAAAACAAAACCCGGGATTATATAATCAGGCACTTGCTAATAAAAGTTTGGTAATGATTTTTGAAAAACCTTCCTTTAGAACCCGTTTGAGTTTTGCTTTAGCGATTCAGAGTATGGGGGGGATCGTTATTGAAAGCATCGCTAACTCAAGAAAGCAGGAGACTCCAGCTGATATGGCTAGAGTTTTAAATGGCTATGCTGATTTTGTAATGGTCAGAACACATGAGGACAGTTTTTTGCAAGAAATGGCCGAATATTCCAAAATCCCTATTATTAATGGCCTCTCCGCATTGCATCACCCTTGTCAAACTCTTGCTGACTTGTTAAGCCTTAAAGAACAATTTGGTGCTTTGGAAGGATTAACCCTCACTTACATAGGGGATGGCAATAATATTTTGCATAGTTTGATGCTTTTGGCACCGCAGTTAGGTGTCACTGTGCATTATTGTTGCCCAAAATCAAACCAGCCTAATGAGGCTATTGTTAAGGAAGCCCAAAGCAAGACAGGGAAACAAATGATTTATTGTTTTGATAAACCAGAGGAAGCTGTGAAGCAAGCGGATGCCGTTTATACCGATGTGTGGACAAGTATGGGATTTGATAATCCTGAAGCGGGCAAGATTTTTAAAGGGTTTCAGGTTAATGAGACATTAATGTCTCATGCAAAACCCAATTCGGTGTTTATGCATTGTATGCCTATGGAAAGGGGAAAAGAGGTTTCTGCTACTTTACCCGACAGCGCGTCATCTATCATTTTTAGGCAGAGTGAGAATAGAATGCATGTACAAAAGGCCTTGATGTTATTTTTGGATCAATAGAGCCTTGGATTATGAGGCCCATATTTGTGCATAATAAACGCTATTGCGCATTCCGCCTGATATGGGCTCATTATTTTTGCAAATTAATTTAGTAATTTTTCTCAAAGGCGATTAATTTTTGTTCTAGGCTCCATTGCAATGTTGCTTTTTCGTTGTGCTCGATAAATTTTTGACAGCTTTTGCTTCCAAGGTTATGGCAATCAGAAATCAATTCAGCTTTATCCGCATTAGCCCATATGCTTTTTCCAGGTAAGAAGGAGTAAGTTAATGTATTTCTATTAATTTGTTTTAATTGCTGATAATTAAGACCATGCTCTTTGGCTGCCTCTACATATTGTTGGGTTAAGTCCGTTCTTAGCACTCCTTCGTCATCAGTGGATAAAACGACTGGTACATTATGAGTAAGATAATAATTAAGAGGATGATTGCGGCCAGATATATTCAGAATTTTTAAATTACTAATCAAATTGATTTCAACGGGTATGTGATGGTTAGCCATGTATTTTAAGGTATCTTCTGCATTGTTTTCATAACCGATATCCACACCGTGGCCAATTCTTTGGGCGTGCCCAATCAGCAGTGCATCGCGAATATGATTACTTAGATTTTCTGGTGTCACTGCCTGAGGTGATAATTCTCCGGCATGCAAAGTAATAGGAACATTCGGGTATATTCGATGCAGATATTCAAAGATGGACATGTGCTTATGGTAATCACGCAAAGAAATAATTCCATCTTCGGGTTGCACGAGGTTTACGCCGATTAAGTTCCCCTTAGACTTGGAGACGGCTTCAAAGGCATTCAAGGCTTGGGCAAAGACATTATCAACGGGCTGCTCTCTGAGTACATAATAAATAAATTTAATTTTTACAAGGCAGGAATCGGAAGAAGGGTTATCTTTGCAACTTAATTCTTGAGAGGCTTTAGTAAGAATTCGGTCACTTTCCAAAACAGTATTTTTTATGTTGCTTTGAAAATCTTTATTCGCTAATAGCAGGCGCCTTTTCTGGTCATATGATGGAATGTCCTTGATTAAATCCCCATAAGTTAATGAGTGGGCATTGTCCGGGATTATCATAATTTCCATGTATTGCTCTTTTTGCTGTGCTGCTCGCTGAACAATATCGGCAAGCAATTGAGGCCTATAATCAAAAACTATGGGCATATATTTGACAAATCCATTGAAAAAATGATCGTGGCCAGATTCTTTACCAGGTATAAAGTCTTTCATAGACCAGTCTTTAATTATGTTGGAATAGAGTTCAGGATTGTTAAAAACCTCCTTAACATTAACTCCCTCACAATGAGAAGAATCTTTACTTACGGCAAATGAGAGTTTATCGAGGCAATAGCTGCCATTTGCGGCAAGTGCCAGCATGGTCTCAGGATAGGCTCCTCCAGCCAAATGATAATGTAACTCGCCACCCTTGGGCATTGTTTTAAAAAAGGCATAAAGGGCACTGGAATCCTTTTTTATATGACTAAAATAGGAATCAACACTGGCATAAATTGGGCACAAAAGGAATAAACTGGTAAAAAATGCGAGTGATTTGGTAATGTTCATAATTTCAATGTGATCATTAATTGGTCAGGTATTATCTCATAATCTTGCACGATTCCCAACAGAATATCTGTTTTATCATGCAATCTCTTATGATTTTTTACGAAATGATAATGATTGTATTTTTTTATTATTCATTGCAGAATGTTTTTAAGGTTTAACACATGGAAGAAAAAAATGCCCTATTTCTATACAAGATCAGCGCCTTTGTTTTTTGTATTCGTTATTGCACTTATTTTTATAAATTTTTCCTATGCCTATGAATTTCAAACTGATTCAAAAAATAAACATAAAGTAGATGTTCACATAGGTATCTATGCTCCGTTTTCCAGTCATTCAGCTTTTATTGGAAGAAATATTCTGGCTGCAATGGAAATGGGCAGTGAACGGTTACAGTCCTCTGATATTCATTATTCATTTTATACTCTCGATCAACTTCCTAAAAATAAGAATGCTGGTCTTGTGCTGCAAAAATTTATTGATACCCATCATATCAATGTGTTGGTGACCGGAGGTAAAGAAACCGGGTTAATAGCAGCTCCCATAGCAAAGAAAAACAATTTGATTCATTTTAGTCTGACTAACAATACTAAAGTTGCAGACGGCAGAAATAATTTTATTGTCTGGAGTCCAGTTTATGACCAAGCCAAGGTTTTGGTTAACGAGCTAAAACTTCAGCAAGTCCATCACTTGGGAATTATTACGGCAAATCAACCTTCCTCAATCGCTTTGACGCATAGTGTTATAAAACAATTACAGGGTGATTCTCATATTGATGTGGCTGCCTCCGAGTTTTTTGAACCTGGAAATAAGGATTTTTCAAGATTAACTAATAGAATTAAAAGAAAAAATGCAGATATGTATTTGGTAATGGCATCACCGGAGGATATTAAATTAATACAAGAACAAATGGAGGCAGATAAACAACATGTACCAATTACCAGTATAGTTGAGCGTGCTACTCCAGAAGTGGTAAAGGTATTTGAAGGTCAATGGTATGTTGATTCTCATGAGATGCAGCCTGATTTTATTAATGAATTTAAAAAAAATTATTTAAATTATCCTGTAACTGAGGCGGGTTACGCGTTTGATTTATTTCAGCTTTTGAACAAAAGCATAGTAATGGCGATAAGAACACAAGGTTCTCCTACAAGCCAGGAAGTGGTTCATCAACTCCATGACATTGCCAATGGAACAGGTGTCATGGGAACTATGGTATTCGATAGTAAGGGTTCTTTATTTACCAAATCTGAAGTGAAAACTGTGAAAAATGGCGAGATTCATACTGTCTAGGTAGAAAATAAAACCTGAAATCATCAGTTCATTGTGAATCGATGATTTCAGGTGGGAGTGACTAATTGGTCATTACCTGTTAGCTAACGCCATTCCTTCCAATACGGTGAGTGCCGCATATAACTGATAATCCTCGTGTATTAAATCTCCTGTTTGAGCTTGGTTATTTTTGGATTCGGTGTTTTCTGAATTGTCTTTGTTAATCAAGTGCCCATTCAGGTCAGCTTCAGTAAACCCAGCCAGAGTGTCTTTTTTGACCGCATTTTTAGGAACGTCTACTTCTTCTACAACAATGTCAGGAATTATTCCTTTGGCTTGGATGGAGACTCCTGATGGGGTGTAATAAAGTGCTGTGGTTAGTTTTATTCCGGTTTTGCCATCAAGAGGTAACACGGTTTGAACGGATCCTTTTCCAAAACTCTTTGTACCAAGGATTATAGCTCTTTTATTATCTTTTAATGCCCCAGCGACAATTTCTGAAGCAGAGGCAGAACCATTATTGATTAAGACAACGATAGGCGCATTGTCCAACACATCCCCTGGATTAGCCAGGGCAGTGAATTTAGAGCCAGGTAGCCTGCCTTCCGTATAGACTATCATTTCTTGCTTACCAGCCTTGTCATTGCCAAGAAAAGCATCAGATACCTGAATAGCTGAATCAAGTAAGCCCCCGGGGTTATTTCTTAAATCCAATACTAATCCTTTTAATTTGCCGCCTGCTTGTTGTTTTAATTGTTCGATTGCTTTAATCATGTCTTTTCCAGTTAAAGCCTGAAATTGAGTCAATCGAATGTAACCATAACCTTCGCTTAGCATTTTGCTTTTTACACTTTTTATTTGAATAACTTCGCGAATTAAGTCAAAAGTTAAAGGTTTGTTTACACCTTTTCTCAAGATAGTTAATTCTATGGTAGTGCCTGGTTTACCGCGCATTAAATTGACAGCGTCTTTAAGAGAAAGACCTTGAACTGACTCTTTACCCAGTTTAATAATATAATCCCCAGATTTGATTCCCGCTTTAAATGCTGGAGTGTCTACAAGAGGAGTGATTACTTTAACAACACCTTCTTCCATGGTCACTTCGATACCTAAACCACCAAATTCACCGCTGGTTGATGTTTGCAACTCCTTGAATTCCTCTTCATTGAGATAACTGGAATGCGGATCAAGGCCGGTTAGCATCCCGCGAATTGCGTTATCAAATAATTCTTTATCATCAACTGGTTTGACATAGTATTTCTTTATTTCACCGATGGCATTGGAAAACCGTTGCACATCTTCCAACGGAATTCGTTTTGCATTAGAATAATTTGAATTGGTTTCTTCAGCCGAAAATGCGGTCAAAGGCAGCATCAGAGTTAGGGCATAAATCAATGCCAAAGTACTGGAAAAAAGTTTCTTAATAACCATAGCGATCTCCTCAGATGCAAGGCCATGAAATTAGCCACCTGCGTATTTTTTTATGCAATTTAAATGCCAGCGGCTAAGCTTTAAGACAACCAGTCTAACGGATTGACCGCTTTTCCTCTTTGTCTTATTTCAAAGTATAGACCGTTTTGCTTAATTCCACCGGTATGGCCTACACTTGCAATTTGCTCGTTTTGTTGGACGATTTGTCCTTTGCGTTTGAAGAGAGATTGATTGTGTGCGTATAAAGTCATAAACCCTTGGCCATGGTCAATAATCAGAAGCAAACCATAACCTTTTAGCCAATCACTAAACACAACTTTGCCTGGGTAAACGGCAGTAACTATGGAGCCTTCATCGGCAAAAAATGTCACTCCTTGATTCATCCTGCGTAAAGATCTATGGGTGGTTTGGACAGGTAACGGCAATTTTTTGCGCATTCCCGTGAACGGTTTGCCGCTTTGAATTACACTTTGTTGAGATAATGACTTCATGAGATGAGATAAGCTGTCTCTATCTTTTTGAAAATCTTTTAATGATTGTTGATTATTTTGAATGTCATTATCAATGGATTGAATCAGTGTGCTATGGTATTTTTTATTTTGTTCTAGCTGTTTTTGATTTTGTGACAACTTAAATTGTAGCTGCTTGTTTTCTGCAAGTTCATTTCCAAGCTTGGTTTTACTGTCGTTAAGATTTTGTCGGGTTCGAGCAATTTCATCAATCAACTGCTGACGTGATCTTATTATATACTGATAATAAGTTAAAATTCGGTTGATCTTAAAAGGCTCATCTTGGTTAATCAACCATTTCAAAGGTTGATACTCCCCCATCTGATAACGTGCTCTGACATGATTTGCCAGCATTTCCTGCTGAGATTGCAATCGTTTATTTAAGTGATTTATTTTCCCTTGCAGTTCGGCAATGCTTTTTTCTTTTGTGGACATATTTGCTTGTATGATTCTTAACTTGCGTATTCCTTCTCCAATTTGTTTTTCAGTGCTGCCCAGCTCGTGGTTTAGCACAGTCCGTTTATCCTGTGCATTGGCTAAAACTTGCTTTAGTTTGTTAATCTTGGCATCTAACTGTTTTAGTTTGGTTTGTGCTTGAGTTATAGAATTTGGAGCAGCTTTTGCCTCAAGGCCATTACAAAAAAATAGAATGACCATAAGTGCCAAACCAAGAGAAGCACCGGATAAAGAGTGGGATAGGCTAGGCATGCGCATGGTTTTTTTCCAGAAGGATACGACCAGTCATTTCCGGAGGCGGGGTTATCCCTAGTAATGCAAGCAAAGAAGGTGCTATATCGATTAAACTTCCTTCGGAATGAGTGAAGTGCCACCCTCCACCTACATAAAGAAAAGGAACCGGTTCACTGGTATGTGCTGTATGAGCTTGATTTGTCGCTTCGCTAAACATTTCCTCAGCATTTCCATGATCAGCAGTGATCAATAATTTACCCCCATTGTTTTTAAGGGCTTGCCAAACCTGCTGCATGCACTGATCAAGGCACTCAATAGCTTGAACAGTAGCTTCAAAATTTCCCGTATGTCCCACCATATCAGCATTGGCATAATTACAAATAATGACATGATAATCTCGGCTATTGATGGCGGCTATTAGAGTTTTAGTTAATTCATGCGCACTCATTTCTGGTTGCAGATCATAAGTTGCCACTTGCGGAGAGGGTACCATAATGCGTTCTTCATTTGTAAAAACACTTTCACATCCGCCATTAAAGAAAAAAGTAACGTGAGCATATTTTTCAGTTTCAGCAATGCGTAATTGACTGAGACCATGAGAAGACAAGACCTCACCCAGGGTATTATTTAAAGGAACAGGTGGAAATGCTGTCGTGGTAAATAAATTTTTATCATATTGGGTCATGGAGACAAAATAGGACAGCTTTGGCAGTGTTTTTCTTTCAAATCCTTTAAACAAAGGATCAAGAAATGAAGAGGTTAATTGCCTTCCTCTGTCAGCGCGAAAATTGAAAAACAGGACAGCATCACCATCTTGTATAGAATGCTCTTTCCCTATAAGAGTAGGTGGAACAAACTCATCAGAAATTTTATTTTTGTAATAAAAATGTATTGCAGTTTCTGCATCAGGAAATTGGCGCTCACTTTTGCCTTGTGTTAACAAATTATAAACAGGCTCTACTCTCTCCCAACGCTTGTCTCTATCCATCGCATAATATCGGCCACAAATTGAATTAATGGTTGCAACAGGGTGTTTAGCCAGTTCTTCATTCAGGCATTTCAAGCTATCAAGAGCACTTTGTGGTGGGGTATCTCGGCCATCAAGAAACAAATGCAGATGGACGGATTTGAATTTTTTTTGATTACAAAGGGCAAGTAAAGCAAACAAATGTTGTTCGTGACTGTGCACTCCGCCGGGAGAGAGTAACCCCATGATGTGAAGAGATTTTTCTGTTTTCTTTAATTGGTCAATTACTTCATGGAAAACAGCATTTTTAGCGAATTTTCCGTTATTTATCGCTTCATTAATGCGAGTAAAATCTTGCTGTATCACTCGACCCGCGCCAATGTGCATATGCCCAACTTCTGAATTACCCATTTGCTCATCAGGTAAACCAACAGGCAAGCCGGAGGCTTTCAAAAGAATATGAGGGCAGGTTTGCCACCATTCATCCCACTGAGGGGTATTGGCTTTTGCAATAGCATTGTATCTATCATTTTCGTTATAGCCCCAGCCATCAAGAATCATGAGTACCAGGGGAGCATTATGCGACATGACCTAAATCCTAAATTGTACAATGAAAGGGCTAAAATGATAATTATACCTTCGCGGCAGTAAGAGGTATATAGTTTCAGTAAGAGTTCGCTGTTATTAAATTTAGTAGCAATCTTCTTTTTGTTCGCAGTGACCATAAGCATCGCATGACTGGATCGGTCGACACCCAGGGTAATAAATAATAGGTACAGGAGTTGTAATAATTAAAGGAGGAGTAGTTGATTTATCACAGGATTTACAATGATTAAAAGTGGCTCTTACATCATTGTCTTTGGGTAGATTTTTTGGATTTGGTCCTATCCCTAATAGATTGAACGCTATGGCATGATTAACAAGAGCAGTTAAACTAATAAATAAAATAATTGCTTTGAGAATCATGTTTCTAGTATCCCTACTCATGATGTGAACTCCTTTTTAATTTTATGCCCCGTATTATGCGATAATAAGAGTATAGTTTCTTGTTATGGTTCTGCTACTATACCAAAGGATTATCTTGCAATTCTTCCGGTACATATTGAGACAAATATTTGCTTAAACTCAATTGCACAGTCGAGGTTATCCCATATTGCGTTTTTAACAATAATAAAGTACTCCAGCCCCACCAACTGTTTGTCCAATGCCTGTCATAAGGATTTGTCAAATTGGTTCTTCTTAACAACTGTTTGTTTTCTTTATCCCAATAGAACATAGGAGCAATATCCATGTTATTTTCATCATTTAATTTGGTGATGTGTGGAATCATGTCCTCTATTTGATTTTTTTCTGGTAGAACGCCTGAGTAATAAGCTTCAAATATTTCATCAGCGGAAGCTTGCAAGGCTTTTAAGAGCATCTGCTGGTTGGTTTGATTAAAAGGATTAAAGTAAGAATAATCACCATAAACCATCCATTGTTCTCCCAGATTATTCGTCACATGAATTCCGTACTTATTTTCTTCATTATGCATATAATTGGATAACAACGCACCAAGGACTGTTGGTGTGATAATGGCTGATAATTCTTCTCTAGGAGTGCGCAAATGGCCGGCAGCAAAGTGATCTGATAAATAGTGGCAGGCAAAAGCATCCATCGCATAGGCGATTTCCAAATCAGAGCGTTTTCCTGTTCGTTTTGCTTTTAATGCCTGTTGCAGTGCGACATGGTGGCCACTTTTATAGGCTATCAGATTATTTGGCGTAAAGTGATCATAGTTTTCTATGGCTAGTTTTAGATATCTGCCAGGATTTAACCACCAGGTCAGGCTATTACAACCACCTCCCGTGATGCAGTTGATTTGGCGACCTACTTCATTCCCAATTCGTTTATAAATGGCTTCAGAAGTTTCTCCTTTTGCAATCCCTGATTCGACTTCGCGCATTTCTGCTCTGATAACGGAATTAAGATCTTCTACCTCACTAACTGCAATAACATTCCTGGCAAAACTGTTGAAAACCTCTTTAAAACGAGTTTGTTTTTCCAGTTTTGTTAAGCCATGACTAATTGGTTTTCCTACAATTCCATACAGATCACCCAGACTTATGATATCGCCGGCTGTTAGTGCCAATCCATTTTTTAAATGTAATACAGCACCCGATTGGGGAACCTCATTTATGTCAAATCGTAGTTTGATTTGTTGCCCCATGGACCAATGCTCGGACAAAGCAAAACTGCCGTTCGATTCACCATAAATTATAGAGGAAAAAGCCAACAAGCTAATGCTCATTGCAAATAACCGAGGCTTTACTAATCGATGGATAGATTTTTTCATTATGTCCTCATCAACAGGGATTGATCATTGGGTTTAGTGAGAAATAGCGTATTGTATAACATTTGAGATGAAATATTGATGCATTGGTTCGTCCCGAGATAATGCATAGGTATTAATGGAGTCTGTACAAATAACCGTAACCAAAAACGACTTATAGCGTTATAGGTCATGGGAATTATCTCCTTTCTGGGTATTCATGATGAAAAGTGACAACTCGTTACGAAGATTTATTCAGGTTTAATAATGAGGTGTTTCATAAACAAGGTCAATTGATTTCTTAAGTAGTACTTAAATTTTTATCTCAAAGAGGTTAGACTATGCATCATTTTTATTAGTCGGATAAGTTGTTTTGAATCATAAATTACCTCAACACATTGCCGTTGTCATGGATGGAAACGGGCGTTGGGCTGAAAGCCGCGGTTTGCCCCGTGTAGAGGGACACAAAGCGGGCCTTGACTCAGTTAAAAAGATCATCAATTGTTGCCTGGAAAAAAAAATTTCCTGCTTAAGCCTGTTTGCATTTAGTTCTGAAAATTGGTCAAGACCAGTGACAGAAGTCAATTTTCTTATGGAATTGTTTTTGGAGGCTTTGCGAAAAGAGATAGACGATTTAAACCAGCATGGAATACGGTTAAAGTTTACTGGCGATAGAGAACCTTTGTCTCAAGTATTACAAAAGCAGATGTGTGATGCGGAAGCTCTTACCAAGAATAATCAACAATTAATTCTCAATGTTGTTGTGAATTATGGTGGGAAATGGGATATAGTGACGGCGGCTAGAAAATTAATACGCACGGTTTTGGACGGGAAGTTGGCATATGATGAAATCAATGAGGCAGTATTCGCTCAATTTCTTGATACGAATGGCATGCCGGAACCTGATCTGTTTATTCGAACTAGTGGTGAATTAAGGATAAGTAATTTTTTTCTTTGGCAGCTAGCTTATACTGAGCTGTATTTTACTGATGTTCATTGGCCTGATTTTAATGAGCATGAGTTTGAATTGGCATTGACTTCTTTTGCCAAGCGGGCAAGAAGGTTTGGGCAAATTTCACAATCTGAATAAAGGTAAAACCATGTTTATGCAACGATTGATCACGACATTAATATTAGCGCCCCTGGTTTTGCTAGCTATTTTTTATGCTCCTTCCTGGATTTTATGGGGCGTTGTTCTAGTTATACTCCTGCTTGCAGGAATGGAATGTTTTAAATTGATTCCTGTTGATAATTTAACTGTACAGGCTTGTTTTTTGATATTTTTATTGATGTGCTTTTGGGCCTGTGGCTATTTCTATCCCTATTGGTTGAGTGTGGGCTTATTGGTTTGGTTATTAAATGGGTTAGCAATTCTTACTTATCCGCGTTCACAAAATTATTGGGGTTATCCAATCGTTGTTGCCATAGCTTCTTTGATATTACTACCGTTATTTACTCAAAGTCTTATTCAAATTTCTTTTTTACAACAAGGAAAGGAATTACTTGTCTATTTGCTTTTTTTAATTTGGGCTTCTGATATTGGTGCTTATCTCACTGGAAAACAATGGGGAAAACATAAATTAATCCCTAAAGTTAGCCCTGGTAAATCTTGGGAAGGTGTTACAGGTGGGGTTATTTTAGCCATGATAGTCGCGACTTTGGGCTATTATTACTTTATACCTTACTCAATTTATATATGGTTTGGTTTAGCATTGTCTACTGTAGTTATTTCAATTTTTGGTGATTTGTTCATCAGTATATTAAAACGGCGTTGTCAATTAAAAGATACTGGAAATATTATTCCAGGTCATGGCGGTATATTAGATCGACTGGATAGTCTAATTGCCGCGTTACCATGGTTTTACTTTGGATTAACTTACATACCACTGGGAATTTAATTTTCTGGTCGTATCAATCTTTGGATAACGATATGCTTTCAACGTTGCTGTACTTTTTATTAGCATTGGTATTGTTAGTCACCATACATGAATACGGCCACTTTCAAGTAGCGCGCTGGTGTGGTGTGAAAGTGTTAAGATTTTCATTTGGCTTTGGAAAGATTCTTGCCCGTTTTTATGATAAGAAAGGAACAGAGTATGCCTGGTCTTTGTTTCCTTTGGGTGGCTATGTCAAAATGCTTGATGAAACGGAAGGAGAAGTTTCTGAAAAAGAAAAGCCTTTCGCATTCAATAATCAATCTGTTCTTGTCAGGATAGCTATTGTAGTGGCAGGACCTTTATTCAATTTTATTTTTGCGTTTGTAGCGTTGTGGTTGGTTTTGGTTATCGGTATGCACTCTTTGGCACCGATGATAGAGTCAGTAAAACCAAATAGTATTGCTGCACGAGCTGGCTTAGCCCCCAAGCAGGAAATCCTTGCTCTTAATGGAGTTAAAATTAATAGTTGGCGAGATTTTCAATATGAAATAATGCCTCTTATCGGTTCCCAGGAAACAGTGAGCTTGACTGTAAAGTCAATGATAAATGGTGAAGAAAGTACGTTGTATTTGCCTTTGGATAAGTGGCAGTTGGATGATAAAAAGCCTGATCCTATTAAAAGCCTGGGCATCCTTCCTTTTATACCCACTATTCCACCCATAGTCGGTGAAGTGGTTCCCGATTCTCCCGCTGAAAAAGTAGGCTTAAAAATAGGGGATGAAATTATTAGTGTTGATGGTCGGCATTTCAATGATTGGTTGTATTTAGTCAGCTATGTAAGGGAAAGGCCCAATTCTCAAATCAATTTGGATATTAAACGCCAAGGTAAATTGCTGAAGATAACGGTACACACTGGAAGTCAGGATAATAATGGAAAATTAGAGGGGGTAATAGGAGTTAGATCTCAGAAAGTAGATTGGCCTGCTCATTGGCTACGGCTGGAGCAACAGCCGCCAATTTCAGCACTCGGTACGGCTTTTAAGCAAACAGTACAACTCACAGGCACAACTTTTATCTTAATGGGAAGACTAGTGACTGGAAAATTGGGATTAAACAGTATTAGCGGTCCCGTCGGTATAGCCCAGGGGGCCGGCGACTCCGGACGCGGAGGATTGGTATCCTATTTATTTTTTCTGGCTTTAGTAAGCATTAGCCTGGGAGCGCTTAATTTATTACCAATCCCTATGCTGGATGGCGGTCATCTTTTGTATTATGTCTTGGAAATCATAAGAAGAAAGCCATTATCGGACGGAGCTAAATCTGTCGGGATCTATTTTGGATTATTACTGTTGGTTGCCTTAATGTTTGTTGCTCTTAGTAATGATATATCAAGATTAACCAGTTAGGATTTGGCGAGAGTAATTCTAATTTCTGTATGATTAATGAATGAAATGATGTTTTAGCGACAAAGAAACTTGACAGTAGTTTCTAGTTCCTATAAAAGGGTTTCAATTTTTTGTACAATTGAATGGTTTTTAACTTCATAAGTGCGCGTAGTGCTGGACGTAAAATAATAATGAAAAAAGTCAGTAATAAATTAATATTAGGTGTTTGTTGTTCTACTCTTTTAGCTTGGTCATCCCAAACCTTTTCTTCTGATATCTTTATTGTCAAAGGGATTAGAGTTAACGGATTACAAAGGGTTTCGACAGGTACGGTATTAAACTATATGCCTGTGCAAGTGGGTGAGGAAATCAGCTCCAGCTCAACAGCTCAAATTATCCGCGCTCTCTATGAGACAGGATTTTTCCAGTCTGTTTCGCTTGAACGCCAAGGGAATGTGTTAGTGGTCAATGTGGTAGAGCGAGCAACTATTGGCTCTATTACCGTAGTAGGAAATAAGGAAATACCCTCTGATAAAATGAAAGCTTTTCTTAAAGAAATGGGGCTGGTCAAAGGCAGAGTATTTCAAAGATCTTCCTTGGAGCGTTTGGAGAAGGAGCTGAAACAGGCCTATACAGCCAGAGGGAAGTATAATTCTCGTATTGAAACTAAAGTAACCCCTCTTACTGAAAATAGAGTAGCCATTAGTATTACTGTATCAGAAGGTCGAGTTTCACGGATTAAAGAAATAAAAATAATTGGTAACCATGATTTTAAAGCAAATGAGTTATTGCCTGAATTGATGTTAAGTACAAGCAATCTGTTTACTTATTTTACTAAAAAAGATCAATATTCCAAAGCAGGAATGGATGCTTCTTTAGAAGCATTACGTTCATTTTATTTAGATAGGGGATATTTGAAATTTAATGTTGTCTCCTCGCAAGTTTTGCTATCGCCTGATAAAAAAGACGTCTACATCAATATTCATATAGAAGAAGGACCTCAATATCATTTCTCAGGTTATGATGTGGTTGGAAAAACGATATTATCTAAAGAAAAAATTGATTCACTGATCCAGGTTAAGAAAGGCGATATTTTTTCTCGTAAGAAGGTTACGGAATCCATCTCTGCAATAGGGTTAGCTTTAGGGGATGTAGGATATGGTTTTCCCGCGATTAATGCTGAACCTAGAATAGATGAAAATAATAAAACAGTATTTATTACTTTTGTAGTGCAGCCGGGCCGTCATGTTTATGTGAGACGTATTAATTTTCATGGTAATACAAAGACAGGAGATTATGTTCTGCGTAATGTGATTCGTCAGGATGAAGGTGGGTTACTGTCTTTACATAACATCAAGGAATCTGAGCGTCAGTTACGAATGTTGGGCTATCTAAAAAATATTGATGTCAAAACGACGCCTGTTCCAGGAACCAATAATCAGGTCGATTTGGATGTTAATGTGGAAGAAGCTCCTTCAGCAGAAGCAAGCGCATCCATGGGATATGGTACAAACGGTTATCAATTTAATGCATCCGTTAACCAACGCAATTTTATGGGAAGTGGACGTTCCATGGGGGCTGCTTTCAATGCAAGTCAATGGGGGCAAGACTACTCTTTTAACTATTATAATCCGTTCTATACCGATACTGGGGTAGGCCGGGGAGGAAGCTTATATTATTCAAGGATTGATCCTAAAAATTTAAATGTCAGTACATACAGTTCTAATCGCTATGGTGGCGACATCAGCTATAACTTCCCGTTAGGTGAGAAAAGCAGTTTTCAATTGGGATATGGTTATCAAGATATCAATATTAAGTCAGTGGGTTACGTACTCCCCATAATCAACTTTGTTGCTTTAAACGGTAATCATTTTCAGGAAATAAGGTTGACATCCGGTTGGAGTAGAAACAGCTATGATCAAATGCCTTATCCTAACCAGGGATTTAATCAACAAGCTATTGCTATGGTCGCGTTGCCAGCAACATCGCAATCTCTATCTTACTATAAGAGCTCTTATCAGGCGCATTTATATTATCCTCTAACCCGTGGCTGGATTTTTTCTGTTCTGGGTAATGTGGGGTATGGAAATACTTTTGATAATTTCGGGTTACCCTTTTTTGAAAACTACTATGCCGGTGGTCCAGTTCAACCAGGCCAGGTTCGAGGATACGATAGTTATTCTTTAGGCCCGCAAGATAATTTTGGGAATGCAATGGGTGCGAATTTCCTTGTGAATGGAAGTGTAGGCCTGATACTACCATACCCATTGAGTCGAGATAATGTAAGAACGACTATTTTTGCTGATGCGGGTAATGTATTTGCTTCCGGGACACCTCCTGCTTTACGTGGAACTCCGGCAGGTCCGATGCGTTATTCTGCTGGTGTGTCATTAGAATGGCGCTCACCTTTTGGTCCATTGTCTTTTAGCTTGGCTAAGGCATTGAATCCACAGCCATTGGATCAGACTCAACTCTTCCAATTTGCTCTTTCATCAGGTTTTTAGAGGTATTATGGATTAGAGTAAGCGGATTTTAGTATTTTAAAAACTAGTGCTGTATATATCGCAACCTTTTTCGAATTGTGATAGCATTTCAAACTTTAAATTAGGAGATCATTATGAAACGTCTGGGTGCGGTGCTAGTCGCATTATTTTTGGGTTTGTTCGGCACGACTGTATTTGCTGATTGGGCAAAGATAGGCGTAGTTGATTTACAAAAAATCATGCAAACCTCAAATCAAATGAAGGAAATCCAACAGAAGTTGGAAAAAGAATTTAAGCCTCGTCGAGACAAGCTTGTCGCAATG
Organism: Legionella sp. PATHC039; assembly: GCF_026191275.1. Taxonomy (NCBI): domain Bacteria; kingdom Pseudomonadati; phylum Pseudomonadota; class Gammaproteobacteria; order Legionellales; family Legionellaceae; genus Legionella; species Legionella sp. PATHC039. Next base: position 2,073,647 of record NZ_JAPHOP010000001.1, on the reverse strand, counting down.
GAAGCAAGCTTGAAAAGCGACATGGAAAAATTTAAGCGTGATAGTGCTATAATGAGCGCAAGCCAAAAGAAAGAATTGGAAAAGAAAATTGTTGCGTCACAACAACAGTTTGAACGTGATGGACAACAATATCAGCAAGAATTGAGCACGGCTCATAATGAAGCTATGGAAGGTTTGTATAATAAGGTTCGTACTGCCATTACCAAAATTGCCAAGGATGAGAAGTACGATATTATTGTTCAGAAAGATGCAGCGCCCTTCAGCAGCGAATCGCTTGATGTAACAGATAAAGTTATCAAAGCAATTAATTAATTCGGCGGATGCGTTGCTAACCTTAGAGGAACTGGCAAACTATTTAAATGGCGTCTGGCATGGCAATGCCAATCACGCCATTTTTAGTATATCCTCGTTGGCTCGAGCTTCATCTAAGGATCTTGCGTATTTTGATAATCCCTTATTGCAGTTTGTCTTAAACTCTACCAGAGCAGGTGCTGTTTTATTAAAGCCCGAGCACAAAGATTGGTGTCCTGTGAACTATATTGTAGTTCCCAATCCGTCAGAATCAATGTTTAAAGCAGCAAAGATCCTGCCTCACCTTGCTACCAATGTTTGCGGAATTCATCCTACAGCTCAAATCCACAAATCTGCCCAAATAGGTCAACACGTATCAGTTGGCGCTAACAGCGTGATTGGTGAAAATGTACAATTGGATGATTACGTATCTATTGGTTCTAATACGACCATTGAATCTTCAGTACTGATTGGCAGAGGAAGTCAGCTGGGTTCTGGAGCAATAATTCATTCTGGTACAGTTTTGGGCCAATCTGTAATTATTGATTCTGGCTGTATTGTTGGTGCTGCCCCGTTTAATTGCTACAAGGAACATGGTGTCTGGCAACAAGCACCAAACTTTGGTGGAGTTGTAATTGGCCAAAGAACTCAAATCGGTGCAAATACAGTAATTCACAGAGGCTCCATTGGCGATACTTATTTAGGCGATGGAGTCTGTATAGACAGTCTAGTACTCATCGCGCATGATGTTTATATAGGGAATAACACTGCTATTGCAGGTTCTGCTGCAATTGGTGCTTTAGTGCAAATAGGCAGTGATTGTATCATAGGTGGGGCAAGTTGCCTTGCAGCGAACATTCGTTTGACTAATGATGTAGTAATAACAGGAATGTCTACAGTGACAAAATCCATCGCTCGCCCCGGGATTTATTCTTCGGGAACGACGGTTCACGATCATCGCAAGTGGCGTCGTAACACAGCGCGGTTCAGGCATTTGGATGACTACATTACAAAGCTGATAACAATAGAAAAAAAATTGAATAATAACAACTAATTATGTTTTATCAATTTGAAGTAAGATTATTTTTGAAATTTTTAATTGATTAGAACGAGCTAAACCAAGATAATGAACCATTTTGTAATGCAATAGGCGATTAACGAGAACTAGGGTATGAACGAATCGATAGATATACATCAAATTTTTACTTTGTTACCACACCGCTACCCATTTATTCTGGTTGATAGAGTGATAGATTACAAAGTAATGGAATATTTGATTGCAATCAAAAATGTGACTATTAATGAGAACTTCTTTACCGGGCATTTTCCAGGAAATCCTATTATGCCTGGGGTACTAATGCTTGAGGCCTTAGCCCAAGCTTGTGGCATTTTAGCCAATTTGTCTCGCCAACCCAAAGAAGGGTATGAGTTTCTGCATTATTTTGCCGGTATTGACAATGCTCGGTTCAAGCAAGTAGTGATTCCCGGGGATCAGTTGCGATTAGAGGTGAGACTGGCTGGACAAAAAAGAGATTTTTGGCGTATGCACGGAGAAGCTTATATTGGAGACAAATTAGCTTGTTCCGCAGACTTATTAAGCGCAGCAAAGGAAATTAAAAAGTGATAGATGAAAGAGCAATGATTCACCCATCGGCGAAGCTGGCAAGCGGAGTGTCAATAGGCCCTGGGACCGTGATAGGCGCTGATGTTGAGATTGGTGAAAATACCTGGATAGGGCCGCATGTGGTAATTGAAGGACCTACTGTAATTGGTAAAAACAATAAGATCTTTCAATTTGCTTCCGTAGGAGATGAGCCACAAGATATCACTTATAAGGGCGAGCCAACTCGTCTTGAAATCGGCGATAATAATGTAATCAGAGAATATTGCATGATTAGCCGAGGTACTGTCAAAGGTGGAGGTGTCACTCGCATTGGCAATAGCAATTATTTAATGGCCTACTCACACATTGGCCATGATTGTATGGTAGGCAATCATATTATTATGGTCAATTATGCAGCCTTATCAGGCCATGTCACAATTAATGATTACGCAATTATCGGCCCTTATGCTGCAGTTCACCAATTTTGTCAGGTGGGAGCCTACGCATTCATAGCCCGAGCTACCTATGTAACTAAAGACGTATTGCCTTATGTTATGATTGCAGGTCATACCACTTCTGCTTGTGGAATCAACACTGTTGGTTTAAGAAGGAGAGGTTTTTCTTCTGCTGCGATTGATTGTTTGCGACGCGCATATAAAATTATCTTTCGCAAAGGGTTAACCGTTCAACAGGCAGTTTCAGAATTAGAGTTGATTCAAAATGAGTGTCCAGAAATTATTCCTATGATTGATGCTTTGAATCAATCCACAAGAGGCATTGTGAGGTAAGCAATGGTTGTTGCACCCTATTTGGCTGTAGCTATCGGAGGCTCTTTAGGCGCAATGTCTCGTTATTTAGTTACAATAATGGCTCAAAATGCCTGGGGGATTAAATTTCCTTATGGTACTCTTTTAGTGAACACACTAGGTTCTTTTCTAGCTGGTTTTTTTCTTATTGTATTAGTAGGTCGTTTTAGTGCCGAGGAGTCTTTTCGTTTATTCCTTTTTACGGGATTTTTAGGAGCTTTTACTACCTTTTCGAGTTTCGCTGCAGAATCTTTATTTATGTTTGAGCAAGGATATTGGTTTAAATTAATTACCAATATACTGGTTAATAATGTTGGCTCATTGTCCATGGTCTTCATTGGAACATTAGTTGCTAAATATGTATTATTAGGACATCAGGGCTCCAATTAATAATTTTTAGAGTGTTGGCTTATGTTAGATAATCAATTACTTCGAGATAATCCTCAATATGTAGCAACCCAATTGCTGAAGCGAGGATTTCAATTTGATGCGGTCACTTTCAGTCAGTTGGAAGAAAAGCGTAAGGCTTTGCAAGTAAGTACGCAATCATTACAGAACGAACGAAATTTGCGTTCGAAAGCCATCGGTGAAGCAAAATCTCGAGGTGAAAACATAGAACCTATGCGCGAAGAAGTGAGTAAACTTGGCGCTAAACTGGAGCAACAAAAGACTGAGCTGGACGAGATTCTTAAGCAAATTGAGGTAATTAGCCTATCATTACCTAATATTCCTCATGAATCAGTACCTGTTGGTAAAGATGAATTGGATAATCAGGAAATCAGAAAATGGGGCGACGTACCTGCTTTTTCTTTCCCTGTAAAGTCACATGATGAATTGGGTGAAGCACTAGGGCAAATGGATTTTGCGCTTGCAGCTAAAATTACGGGCAGTCGTTTTGTCGTCATGAAAGGGCATCTGGCCCGATTACATCGGGCTTTAATTCAATTCATGTTGGATATACATATTCAGCAACATGCTTACCAGGAAATATATGTACCTTATATTGTTAATGCGGATAGCTTATTAGGGACTGGACAGTTACCAAAATTTGAGGCTGATTTATTTAAATTAACAGGAGATAATGGGTACTACTTGACGTCTACTTCAGAAATTCCAGTGACCAATACAGTAAGGGAAATGATATTGTCTGCTGAGCAATTGCCTATTCGTTATGTTTGCCATTCCCCGTGTTTTCGTAGTGAGGCGGGTTCTTACGGAAAAGACACAAAGGGAATGATTAGACAGCATCAATTTGAGAAAGTTGAACTGGTCTGGATTACCAAACCGGAAGATTCTTATAATGCTTTAGAGCAACTTACTCAGCATGCTGAAGTTATTTTACAGCGTTTGAACTTGCCTTACCGAGTGGTTGCTTTGTGTACCGGGGATATAGGCGCCGGTTCAGCCAAAACCTATGATCTTGAGGTTTGGTTGCCTAGCCAGAATACTTATCGAGAAATATCCTCTTGTTCCAATATGGAAGCATTTCAGGCACGCCGAATGAAAGCGCGTTTCCGCAATCCGGATACTAATGAGATTCAATTAGTCCATACTCTAAATGGATCAGGTTTAGCTGTTGGAAGAACTTTAGTTGCCATTATGGAGAATTATCAAGATGAGCATGGAAACATTCATATACCGGATGCTTTGAAACCTTATTTAGGTGGTATTGATATTATCTCTGTGAAATAGGTTTGCTCATAATCATGGATATTTCTTCTTAAAAGTTAGCCTTCAATAGGAAAGAGCAATAGATAGGCTACATTGAATCAAATCAATCGCCTCTTGAGTATTTTTAAGAAAAATATCCAGTAACTCTGAACTAATCCAAATGAAACATTTTGATTTTTCCTTAAGAATCTGGCCAAAAGCCATAGATATCAATTATTCTGAATCTTAAGTATCACATTTTAGTTTATGGTTCATGAAACATTCTGGAGTCAAGAATCCAATGAACGAGGTAATTATTCGTGAGATAACATCTGAAGATAAAGAGATGTTTCTTTGTGCTATGCAAAGTAGTCAAGCATTACATCATCCTTGGGTTAAGGCACCGATAATGCCTGAAGAGCTTGATGAGTATTTTTCTCGCTATCAAAAACCAAACCAAAAAAGCTATCTGCTTCTTTCTGACAATAACTTAGCGGGTGTCTTTAATATCAGTGAAATAGTACGTGGTTACTTTCAGAATGCGTATTTGGGCTTTTATGCTGTTGCAGCTTATGCGGGTAAAGGATATATGAGTACTGGTTTGAAATTAATATTAACCAAAGTTTTTAAGGACATAGGGTTGCATCGCTTAGAAGCGAATATACAACCTGAGAATATCCGTTCAATCTGGCTTGTGAAGAAAAATGGTTTTCGCTATGAAGGATTTTCTCCACGATATTTGAGAGTGAATGACGTGTGGCAGGGTCATGAGCATTGGGCTATGACTTACGAAGATTTTAACAAGGATAATAATGATGTGCTTGAAAAAGATCATATCGATATTGTTGCATACAATACGGAGTGGCCGCTTCTAGCCAAGGCAGAAATGGTGAAGTTACGCGCCGCATTTCCTGCAAATAGTGTTATTGATATTCAGCATGTAGGCAGTACAGCAATACCTGGCATGGCATCAAAACCCATTATTGATATTCAGATTGCAGTCAGGTCATTGGAGGAAATGAAGATTATTGCTGTGCCGATATTACAGAAATTAGCTTATGAATATTGGGAAGATAATCCGGATCCTGAACGAATGTTTTTTGTAAAAGGCATGCCACCCTATGGTAATGGACGAACGCACCATGTTCATATCGTCGAAACATCATCCAGGCATTGGAAAGGAAAAATATTTTTTAGAGACTATTTACTCTCTCATCCAGAAGCAGCCGAAAAATATCAGCAACTAAAAATCAAACTGGCTCAGGAACACAAATATGATAGGGAGCAATACACTGATGCAAAAAGTGAATTTATCAACCAAATTTTAAAATTAGCTCAAAATTAATAAATTATCATGGGCAGACAAGGATAAATAGGTGTAACGAACTTGGATTTTTTGGCTCAGGGTTAGATCTAAACGATGCATCAACGTATTTAGAAGTCCTAATCTTAATGTTGTGATCTACAAACATTGTGATCTATAATTGTACTAAATCACTCTAGATGAGAAACGCAATGGCAGATCAACCTCCAAAATCCAAATGGCATGAAATTAAACGTCTATCACAAGGTGATAATAAAGTAGATAACAATCAAGCACCAGTGTCAACGGCGGATAGAATTAAAAAGCTTTATCTGGACACACAGGTAGGCAGTCCAATTGATACTGTTGAAGAAGCGGATGCCCAGCGAAATAATTTAGGGCCTAAAGATACTAAAATAGAAAATTTATCCCCTGAGAATGATGAGCCAAACCCTGATATACCAACCCCCGGATGATGTCAGAAATTAAATACATTGTTTAAATAAAATGGTTTTTGCTGTTTAACTATACCATTATGGTTCGGCAAGCTTATGTGTTGGTTTTGTGTTGACACCCATAATAAATACTTGTAAATTTTCCTACAAGAAAATCCTTAGTGTTCAGTATTCTTTTAGTCATCCTGATTGAACACGCGATTAGGTTTTTGGTGATGGTTTCTTTATTTTTTATTAAAGAGGTCATAACCGTGTCAGATAAACCAGATTCCCCATATATATTAAGCCTGCAAGCAGACGGTAATTTATTTCCTAGCATTTTACAATCAAATTTAGCGATATTGGATTTGGGTTGCCATGATGGCGCATTGATGAAAAATATAGTGAATGCTTACGCAAATCATTTACCGGAAAAGTTAGTTATTACCGGAGTGGATCCTAGTTTGCAAGCAATTAAAGAATATGCAAAAGCAAATTTTCCAATTCCAGTCCAAACGAATACTTTTGCTGGAACTGCAGAAGATTATTTTGATGTATGCACTGACCATTTTGGTTGAATTTTTGCATCGCAGTGTTTGTATTGGTCCCCTGATTTGCCAAAAATAATTAAACAGATTCATGAAGCAGGAGACTCCTCTTTAATTGTTATCAGAGGATGTCATGGAATTTATGAAATTCAATCGCAGTTCAGGCATTATATTGGGAATCATTTAGAGAAATTTTATACTTATAAAGAAGTTGAGATGGCTGATTTTGTTTTTTTTGCAAATGGAAGACGAATCGTTGGGTGATAAAATATTTTGCGAAGTGCGGGATTGGATTATCTCTCGAACGCCAGGAAGCATTCATCATGAAGTTCATTTTTTTGGTTAGGGAATGCCATTTTTACAGGGGATTACAATATGAATTTCCCAGTCAAATCGAAAAAAAATTCTATGGGATAAAGGCAATGTTTTCAATGAAATTGATTTCATCATCAGTCAGACTGAACTGATGGATGGCAAGATCTTCTTTCATATGATCCAAATTTGTCGTGCCAGTTAAAGGCAACATTCCTATCTGCTGTGAAAATCTAAAAATGATTTGCTCAATCGATTTCTCATACTTTTTGCTGAGATTCTCAAGTTTCGGATGTCTTAACTCATATTGATTGGCTGTTAACAGAGAAAACCCCTGATAAATAATTCCATGAGCCTGGCAATAGTTACGAATTTGTTTATCCCATAATACCCTGGCAAAGCATCTATTTTGAACAAACTTGGGTTTTACCGAAGCAAATGAAATAAGTTCGATTAGCTGTTCATAACTCACATTGGATATGCCTAGGTGTTTTACTTTCCCATCTTTATGCAGGGATTCCATCTTGTTCCAGACTTCTTTATCTTCATCAGAAAAATTATATTGATAATAAGGGCCATGCAAAATATAGGAATTTAAATAATCAGTATTTAAATGTTCAAGGCTGCTTGCAAAAGATTGCTGGGCTTGAATAGTCAGGCTTGCTGTATCATCGTAAGGTTTGCGATGATCCTGGCCATGAGCATAGGTGAACTTGGATTGTAAAAAAATATCATCACGCAAGATACCTGATTTTTTATAGTATTGTTGCAAGGCATATCCAACACCTTCTTCATAATAGTGTTTTCTTTGGTTTGCAGTATCTATACCCTGAAATCCGGTAGTTAATGCAAGCTCGACCAGTTCGCTTGTACGCTTTTCTTTCCAGGCGGTTCCATATATAAAAGTTGGAAAGCCAAGGTCCATCGTTCAATCTCCTTCTCGATTTATTATCTGCAAACAGACTCTATTTTGACTCAAAAAAACAGAGCAAACCATAGCTAATTGTGTGTCTTACATAGGGTTTTTCCTAAGTCCTGTTGTTTTCATTTTCAATAGTTACAAATCCTTACCTAAAAGACAACAGGCGGGATTAATTCAAAAGGTTATTCGAAGAACGTACTAATTTTATGGAATTATACAAGGAAATCAGTCCTTAATCACAAAGACCTTGGTATTTTTTAATGAGCTACAGTCGCAAGCGACTGTAGCAGGCAGGTAAGAATTAGTTGAATTGATAAGCGGTTGTATTCTCATGCTCAGTCTCAGTCACTTCTGGTTTGAGGCAAGCAGAAACCCAGGTAGTACCAAGACGTGTCATAAAGGCAATTCCTTCGACCAGAGCGTTAATTGGTGTCATCACAGCCAAAGAGACAGCCAAACCGAAATGTACTTGTAAGTTATGGAAATTCTCTTTTGCATGTAAAGGCTTACAGATAGCCAAATTGACAATACATTCCATCGCAGACTCAACTCCATACAATGCTTCGACTAATGAATGAAATCCGCCTTTAGCCAAGGAGGTCATTGGGGATGCCATTTGTTCTAAACAATCCCAGGCATTGTTATAAGAAGAAAAGAACCTGGCTTTATTGAAGTAATTGGATGAAGGCAACTCATTAACCATTTTATATCCACTTACTCTGTTTGCCCACTTTGCCATAAGCCCGGTTTCTAATAAATCATGGCGAGCTTCTTGACCAACAAACCATGATGATATAACTCTGGTAAGAATTTCAACGGCATTAGTCAGAGCGTGAATTGGAGCCATAAGCAGTAAACAGGTAGAGAGAGTTAAATGGCAACCCACATCTTTGATCGCGTCCAATGCCAAACCTGGTTTTAAAATTAATAAATTACCTACAGTTCGCAAGGTGGCCCATACTGCCCTTGAGGCATAGTAACAAGCATATAACCCATTGATAATAGGGGTAATCCCTACTAATGCCAAACCAGCCCAAAATTCATTTGTATTGGCATAATGATTAATAAATCGCTTGGCTGAAACATATTCTCTATCTGGCAATGATCCATTATTAATGAGCGATTCAATTTCTGTTCTAAGGTCTGTCATTATGGTCTCTCTCTATGTTAATTAAACAAGCGGGGAGAGTATAACCAAAAAAAACATAAATGACTAATATTGGCCCATGTTGTTTTTGATGTTTGCATCTGTTCTCTTTTGCCTACTGAGAACAAATTAAAGCTCGTCTCTATCCTTATTTATTAACAAATGAGTTTCAGGTACTTCCTGACCAATTGTCATATGGGAATCATAATGTCGAAAAAACTGTTATCGCACACAACTGTATTTGTATACATTTTGCCAAAATTTATTAAAAGAGATAAAAGAAAAGTTAAATAAAGCCCGAATAAATTAATTCCTTCTCAAGAAAGCTAAAGGAATGCGAAGTGGGCTAGTTGTAGCACCTTTTAGTAGTAGCCTCGCGCGCAGCTACTGTTGCTCACCCGGATAGTTTGTAAAAGGTATATCATCAAAAAAATCTTATTACATACTCTCGATCTAACTTTATAGTTCACCCAAAATCTGGGTAATTAAGATTTTTGTGGAACAGAAATAAAGAAGCAGTGAAATAAATAATCATTTCACTGCCAAAGATTAGATTTAGCCTAAAAGGGAACTAAGACCAATATAAGTAGCTCCTAGAAGTACTGCGGTGATCTTACCCTGATTCTCTCTTATTATTTGGAAAAAAGAAGGCCCTGTGTTTTTGGATACCAAAACATTATTGGTTCCAGAAACTTGCTGTGGCCCAGACTGCTTGGCCAAAAAAGGACAACGATTATAAACCCGAGCCGACATACGATCGCGTACTTTTTCCTTATCAATCGCAGGTATATCTGCTTTAATTATCGATTGAGTTTGTATATTTAACTTAACCGCTAAATGTGGATTAACACAGGCAATTAAAGGAGCAATCCCCGCATTTATTCCCCGAGAATACTCCGGAGCTGCAGTCGTTAAAGGCAATTCTTGCAATATATTTCCAATTTTGAACAATCTTTCTAATACATTAGTTAATAGCTCAAGTTCCCTTGAATCAAGATTTTCCCAAACTTCTTGTCTGCTTAATCCCGGCTTCGATAATTTGCACAAAAGAATATTCATAGAGTCTAAACCTAAGCCTTGTTGCAGTTTTTGCACTAATTTTTTGCAATAAGCAAACTGAGCTCCTACAATTAATTTGTCATCTACTGTGGGTAATTTAGCTGTTTCATCCATTAATTCAGTGAAGAGTTTGTCAGCTTCTTCCTTACCTAAAACTTCTGCCAGAAGAATGAATAATGCACTATCCTTGAGATTTTTTTTAGCAAAAGCATCCGGTATTAGTTGCTCTAAAATCATCTGTTCAGCAATCAATTCTGCTGTTGAAACAATTGCTGCTACATGAGCAGCTGTATTGAAAGATGGTGTCACCAATGCGCCACTTATTTGAGAATCAATCATATTCTCGCTTTTGGATAAAACAGCATTGTCATCGAACCCTCTAAATATAGGCTGCCCTGATTTATCTTTAATTCCAAAAGCATAAGCAATAGCCTTTAGATTATTAATTGTTACAGGAAAGCTATTGGTAAAGCGAACCGGTAAGACACTTCGAATACTTTTAGGTTGACTCACTCTTAAATGTTGCACCATTTCATCTTGCATAGCTCCAACAAGAAAGTCATCAATTAAAGAAGGATCTTTTTCTAGAGTCGATTGTAATCGGTTGTATGCAATCTGTAAGGAATTGTCTAACAAAGGACGTGGATCGAATTGGTATCTTTGTAAATAATCAAAAATAACATACATTGCGTTAAAAGCCTGATTTTGAGTGAATAACCCTAATCCACTTGAATTCATTAAATTACCCGATTGCAGAATTTTTTGCTGGGTGGGACGTTTTTCATAAAACCCACCTTCAGCTATGGCAGAAACACGAATAATATCTTCTGTAACTTCTTGCGGTAGAACTTCACCTGTTTTTTTATGGATTATCCAGCCCATAGGAGCATATTTTTTATCCTCTTTATTGTTAGCAATTGCAAGTCCATTGGGTTCTTTAGTAAATTCTTGTTTGTCATCTAAATAAATATCTAAATTACTGATATCCGATTCTACTGCTTCAAGCCCCATCTCTTCGAAAACCAGTGCGGGAGGAGCACCCGAGGTGCGTAATTGCCGATCTAATATTTCTTTTTCTTTTAAATTAAGTTGAGCTGGGCAATTTATATAAATAAAGCCTTGTTTATTTAATTCATATTTCATTGCGCGACCAACATTCCAAACAGGGGCGTGTATAATGTCCCATATTCCCTGTTCTCCGTAAGTGTTTTTTTGATTCACATGAACTAAGGGTTGTGCTAGTTCATTTAACACTTTTGAGCGCCCTAAAGTTAGATGGCTAGCAAACTCAAGTACATCACCATTAATTCTACCGGAATTTGCGCTTTCTTCTTTGAAAAATAAGGTTTCCTCATCGCCACCTTGAGCTGGACGTTCAACTGGATTTTCGGAATAATTGAATTTAGATACTTGTTGTAATAAACCAGCACGTTGCCCTTGGCCCAGATGAAAACGAATTACTAGTGCGCCAATGTTCTTAAAACGCTCGGTGAATGCTTGTAAGGGAGTTAGTTCAGGGTTATCGGCACTGTATTTATTATTATGAAAAGAAGAAGGCAAATATTGTGCACCGGTATAGGATAAGGTAACGCCTTTGTAGCTTCCTTTGTCGTTTTGAATTTGTTCGTAAATGGTTTCCTGGTTTTGCATAATTGTTCCCGCATGAAATGCATTATTTATTGGCGAAAAGTATATTACCACTCCATAATTAAGGGAAAATTAAGCTTATTGATTAATCGGAGATCAATAAGTATGTTCAAGGTGAATATTATTTGGGCTTGGGATATGCTTTCGAGGTTTTGAAAGCACTTCTTAGTTGGGGGCAATCGAATATCAAGACAAATTTTATTATTGCGTATGCCCCAATCGACCACGATGCTGCACATCCTGTGATGGAGAAATGAGGTATGAAATACTACAAAAACGGAGTGGGGCGTGAAGTACAAGGTGAATTTTATCGAATTAAAAACAATAAATAGATTTTTCGGTAGCAAGTTTTCACTTATTTTTTTCAACCAGTTCCAGATGTTTGTGTATTAAATTGGTAATGACATCAATCGAAAAATCAGGGCAATACCGGGGATATGTCCTGTTTAAACCACCAGAATGCTTCTCTAAAAGTTGAAGGTCATATTCCAACATATCTTCTATATCGAAAGTATCTGTATTCCATTTGTCTTCATTATGAACACCGAAACCTCCATCAAAAGGCAACCCATTAGGTAATCGGATTAAGATATGCCAGCATTCATCAGAATTTTTCATCATAATAAATGCAATATTTACTTTTTCAGTAAATTTTTGATTCCAAATCTTGTAAAAAGCATTGGCAAATGGGCCACAAGGGCCTGAGTTAATTGCAGGTTCGCCAAAATTGTCCCCAGAAATGGTGACGTACCCATAGAGTTTATTTATTTCTTTAGATAAGCTATTTAGGGTATTAAGAACATTATTTTCGGCATTCATAAACAATTGTCTCATCTTGGGCATCTGGAGTTGCAGCACTATCAAATGCTTTAATCAAACGGACATTTTTAAAACCACAACTTTTAAGAATTACTGTTAACTCCTGCGGGTCGTAAATTCTTACCCTCAATTCTTCAACCTCCGTATGAATTATACTATTGTCGTGAACGAGTTCATATTTACCGATAGAATGACAAACCTGATCCTTCAGGGTCGCTAATTGGCTGAGCATAATCATCTGGCCATTGGGCTTATGCCAAACTGAGCCTCTCCAGATATCGAGTTGTGGCACTGCTTTGAGTGTTTCGCCCTCAAACAATAAAATACCCTCATCGCTTAGCTGATTATAAAATGTTTGAAGTGCTAGTCTTACTGCTGCAGGCTCTATAAGCAAGCAAAAGGAACCGCTTGGTATAAAAATCAAATTGTATTTTTCTGGCCTCATTAAATTTTCAACAAAACCTCTCCATACTGTTGGTTTGAGATTTTTAGCTTTGGCTTTAATATTGAGGGCTTCAAGCATATATTCGCTTGCATCAAAGCCGTGTATTTCGAATCCTTCTTCAAGTAATGGAAGTAAAAAACGACCGGTACCACACATTGGCTCTAAAATAGGGCCTTTCACATTCATTACATAACTGCGATAAAATGCATAATCCTCTTCAGGAGGATTGGGTTTGCTTAAGTCATAGACCTCAGTGCACAAGCTAAGATAAGTATCCAGGTTTTTTAATTTTGTCATCTTGTTTACCAATTAAAAAATTTTTGATTATTTGAATTTGCACTTCGGTACTTAGGAGACCGTCAATGACTATAGCGGCATTTTGTTTCAGTTCATCATCAAAAAACAAAGGTCTTGAGTGGTTTAAATAAAAACTGATTTCTTCAAGAAGATTTTCTTTAGTTTGTAATTTATCTTTAAAATCCCTCAAAATGCGACGGCACAATGAAATATCAAGTGGCACCCTAATATGAACACAGGTATCAATATATTCACCTGTTTGTACGTGAAGTTTCCCTAAGGGAGCATCAAAAATTATGTATTCCGCGGGGTTGAGCAAAGTGCTTAAGACTGGATGCATAATTTCTCTTTTTGCTTTAAGCTCTGCCAAAGCCTTTGCAAGGTCTTCCCTTTGAAATTCACTGTAATTACAACCCTTATGATACCACTCGATATAATCTTCAGGTTCTAAAGAAATGTCATCAAAGTCATCGCATGAAATAAGAGTTGCTTTTAAATCCAGGGACAATGCTTTTGCCAAAGTGGACTTTCCAGCGCCTGTTATACCGCTAATGCCAATAATATGCGGAGTCATAATAATATCTCCATTACAGTGACTGGATGTCCTTTAAATTTATCCATGCCGATTATGGTCCAACCAAGACGGGAGTAATAATTAGGAATGGTTGGGTCAAAGGCAAAAAGATGCAGTTTATTAAAACCTAAATCTCTGGCTTTATTTTTTGCGGCTTCAATTAGCCTATTTCCAATACCTTGTTTCTGATAGACAGGGTCAACCACAAGTGAGCCAAGCCATGGGGTTATTTCTGGCCTGATGCCATCATTTTCACGTAAAGAGCACATCCCAACGGGCTTCCCGGCATCAAGTGCGATAAACGTAATGGGTAGTTTGTCAGCGTTTAGTTGCTCACTGAACCGTTGAATAACTTGTTCAACCGGGATCTCAGGAACCCAGATTTTCCCAAGCACTTCATGCCAAATTGTCGCACATCTTGCTATGCTTTGTGGATGATTTTTGAGAAGGTCGATGGTGATCATAATTTGCTTCGCTTTATAGTTGCTACAACTAAATCAATTGCAAAGTAATATTCATTAGCTTTATCTAAAACTTCAAGATCGTGATACCATTTTTTAATTGTATTTGCATCATAATGAGATTCAGCAATCGATAAAAGCATATCAGCCATTAAATAACCATAATTACCTGGTTGAAATTCAGTCTCAACTATCCTGATCGTTTGACATGTTGCAAAATTTTTAAAGACGCTATGATTAATAAGACCTGGCATTTTTCGTCCCATTTGTCCATCACAATGTTCCTGCCAAGCCTGCTGTGTATCTGAAAAGTAATGCACTAACTTTCTGGTTATCTCTTTGTAACTACTATTAAAAATTGCTGAGTCAAAATCATGATGGGAAAGAAGAAATATGCCATTATTATCCAGTAAGGCATCAAATTGATCGATAAATTTGATCTTATCTTCCAGGCATTCAAGAACATTATGGCAGATAATTTTATCAAACTTTTGACCTTCTAAACTTTGGGGTCTAGAAACAATTTTTGTAATCACGACGCCTGAGCTAATCTCCTTCGAGAAATTTGAGTTTATTGTATCAATCATCTCAGAGCTTGAATCAACTGCATAAATCAATTGTGCCTTGTTTTTAGAATTTAGTAATAGTGCAACAAAATCTCCTCGACCACATCCATAATCTAGGACAGTGCAGCCCTTAATATCTCCAAGCATAGAGAGGAGCTTTTTTTTATGAGAGGCGAGTTTAACCATAGCTAACTTTTTGTGTTTTAAAACTAAAAACATTCATCGCATAAGGCTCGGGATTTTCTGCTGTCCTTAGTTCATCTTCTGTTTTAAAAACTTCTGTATATTCTCCTCTGGAAACAGCAGAAATAATTTTGCGCCAAAATTTTACGGCCTTTATATTTTTTGACATTACAGCTACTGACCATTTTCCCGGATGCTCATTAAATATTTGTTGGGCAACTAGATTAGCTATACCTTTTCCTTGAAATTTAGCAAGAACGAAAAACTCTCCCATGTTCCAGTCGACGGGATCAAGCACTGGTATTTTATCTAACAGGACAAATCCCGCAATTTCATTATTAACTATTATTAAAGAAGCTTCTTCATCGGGAGTTTCAAAATAATGCTTGAAATCAATGCATTCGAATAATCCATTTTCAGGGCATTCCCAACCCATATAGGCAGTTCTATCGTAAACGTAAAATCGCGCCATATTTTGAATAGTTGGATAATTTGTGAGGGAGGCCGGTACTATTTTAATATTATGCCCCAAGCGTTTAATCAATAAATGATGAAGTTTACCTGCTCCAGAGACGTCACCTGACATCAAAAAATCAGCAACATACTCAAAACCTGCTTTTATATAAACATGCTTGGCTCTAGGATTGTCACTTGCGGGATCAATTAAAAACGTATCGGCTTTCGGATCGACCTCTTTTATAAAAAAATCAATAAATTCTACTAAGGTTCTGGCTCCATAGCCTTTGCCAAAATAATTTTTATCACCAATCATGTAATCGATACCATATGAATGTCCAGTTTTGGAAAGGTTAATCAATTTAATTTCATCGATCTCATCGTCGCTTGTTTCCTGGATTGTCATCAACATTGCAAAAGGATACTCATCACAGCTTGCTATCCAATAAACATATTTACCGTCTGCATAGGATGAAGGCTCTGTGCGGCCATTGATAAAATTTACAATATCATCTTTATGAGCTTGCGTGTTGTCCCAGAACTCCTGAACAAAGGGTTCTTTAAGCCAGCTAAAGATAATATTGACATGACTCGAATTGGCTTTTTCAAAATTTATGTTCATTTTGTTAATCTCTGTATATGGTTTAAAATTTTCTCTGCTGCCTGTGTGGCAGATAATTGACTGACATCTAATTCGAATGAATGTGGATGGTTTATAGTAATGAGTGGTTCTGTTTGAAACACATCTAGTGGATCGATTGATTTCCATCTTGCTTTTCTGGAAGGTTCGGAGATACGCCTTAAGTGCACTTCTGCAGAGATGAGTAATTTAATTGGAATAAATAATGACCCACGTTTTAATGCCATTGACTCCACTTGCAAGTAACATTTAAGGTCTCCTTCATTTTCATAAAGGCAATTAGTTAATACATAATTGTGTTGCTGTTCTATAGCGATAAAGTCAAAGACTGCTGTACGTATCTGTTCTATAGCATTCCATCCAATGTCAGGAATTTTGCTAAAACCGTCGTAATTCAGCAATGTAAAAATGGGATTATTGATGAGTTGATTATCACAAACAATGAACCCGAATTTTTCAAGTTCTTTTGCTATTGTGTACTTACCAGTACCAGGTTTTCCAATGAGATAAATTATGCAGGAGTTGTTTGTAGTATTATTTTTTGTGATCATTGCATGCCTCTGGAATTTTCGTACCTTGGTGAAAGATTATCCGCCATTCATCACCATATAGTTTCCAAATTGAGGAGCGTAATGAAACAGCGTCATTTTCAATTGCTTTATACATTGCAAGAATTACATTTTGAGATAATTCTTTGACTTCAAAATCGAGCACGCTAACTGTTCTCGTTTTTTCAAAGGGAAGAGAATCTAGAATATTATGTTGTTTGTATACTTTTCCTGATTTCCCAAACTCAACAAACTCATCAGCTATTAATTGATTTAACTTACTTTTAGATTGTCTTATGGTTTGATTTAAGAGAGATAGTTCTAGTTTATAAATTAATTTTGGTAATTCTTCAGTATGTAACGAAATTTGCTCTCGAATCAACCATAATTCACCTGTAGTTGGCTGTTTATTAATCTTTTTAAAGCCTACCTTTTCATAGGCTCTAATCGCTGCGCTATTGGTATTATCTGGGTCAGCAAAGACATGTGTATATGAATGAGCATATTCTTTTAAAAACTGATCAATCGCTTTGGATCCAATACCTTTATTTAAAAAATTCTTTTCTCCAATAAATACATCAAAAGCAGCAAGACTAGAAGGCAATCCTATTAAGGGGGTTGAGCGAGCAAAATCATAAGCATTATATACTTGAATGTATCCAATAGGAATTTCATCTACATAAATAATATAAGCGCTGATAGATTTTGCCTCATTATTTTCAATCTTATACCCTTTAACATAGCTACCATATTTTTTTTGAATTTGTTCAGATGTCCACTTGACATCTTGATCCCACCAGGCCTTTACGTGCCGCTCTTCTAACCATTTCAAGAGGAGAGTAAAATCAGACTCAGAAAGAGTCTTAAAAGTAATTTTCATTGGTTATTCTAAATTTGTGATTTTTATGTACATTGTTATCTGTTTTTTGCACGTTTCTTAATAGGTTCAGGGAGTTTTGAAGCAGTCAGTCTAAGAAGTTGTGTAAGCCAGTCACTATCCTCCAGCAAATCACCAGATATGAGTAAGTAAGGTTTTGCGCCTGCATATGGGATTCCTTCAACATAGTTATTAATAAATTCTTTGCTAGCATTAGTGGGGTTGATGAATAATTGGTCATCACAAACTAAAGCTACTACTTTTTCATGATAGTATATTGCATATTCTCCAAACATTTTTTTCGCACGGACTATGCCAGTACCTGTGATTTGGTCAAGAATAAAATCAATAGTACTTTGTTTAGAGGACATAAATTATTTCTTCGTTAGTCTGGTTTTATAAATTTCCATCGGTGCCAAATTATTGGGGTTGCCGCTAAAATCTTTATAAGCAATACAATCATGACCAATACATTCGTCTATATCAGAAACATTCATATACTGAATACTTCCTACAAAATTGCCACTTTGAATAAGTGGTCTCCATCGTGTCATCAGAAAACATAATCACACTTTATTATGGCCTATTAAATAGGCACTTTATAAATTAAAATGCGCCTCAATCAGGGGGTTGTAACTACATATTTTATTGGTCGGAGTGACAAGAATCGAACTTGCGACCCCTGCCTCCCGAAGGCAGTGCTCTACCAGTCTGAGCTACACTCCGCTTTTGTTTGAAGGTTCATTCAATTAAGACTTTGATAAAGTATACGAGTTATTGTACTTGAAGTGAATTTATCCGTCGATAGGTACTTAAATTAACCCCAAAACAATCCCTAGCATATCAACATGAAACGATATAAATACAAATTATTCTGAATAAAAAAGTATCTATTTTATGCTATACGTTGATTTTACGGCTTTTTTACCTTTTCTTAAGGTAGGTTTAATGTTCTATTGTCAATTTTGGGCTAATATATCAATAATATCCTTACTACCCGGGTAAATATAAATGGCAGACGGCGATATCGAAATCAAAGCAGGTTTCGTAGATACTGATCTAGACGATCGCAAACTGACAATGATAGATGATTTGAATAATCCATTAGCGATAGTGGAGCGAGTCTATCTGATATGGTGGCATTGGGCAGATTTTCATCTTCATGTTATTTCTCCGCATATTGATACTATTACTCCTGCGATAGTCATCGAACCCGAACTGATACCTGGTTCTAATGATCATGAATTTGTTTATTCCATTCATGATAGTGGCTCTAAATTATCTACATCCAAAAGCCAGGATATGTTTAGTGCGGGTATGTCTATGTGCAAACTTTTTTATACTATTGAAAAAATGGTTCATATTCTGGTAGATCGCTTAAAATCTGGCGGTGTCAGTATAGAGGAAGAGGTTCAGATAGCTTTTGCTGGCCATGAAATAGCCCAGAGAAAGGCTTTTGAGTCAATTATTAATTTACCTTATAATGTTGTTGTGACTAATTTTGATCCCGGAATATGGGGTGAAAAATATTTACAAAATGTGAAGCGTCTGGCGGATAAAGGGTATGGTTATCCTCCTGAGTCCCCAAGAGAAAATTATAAGCATCCGGTATCTTCCGCAACTACTGCACGAAAATAAATAATTAGCGAGAATGGCTCAATAGTGTTTTAAACTTTTTTAAAATGCGTTTGGGTCCATTGATGCAAAAGCATATAATTCCCCTTTAAGCAAAAAGGTGCTATTAAGGTGGCAGGAATAAAATAAAAAAATCGGGCGATAATTTGTTGTCTTGATAGTGTTTTATTAGAATCAGTTGTGAGTTTAAATCTCCAGGCTTTCATACCTACAGTTTGTCCACCACAGCGAATAGAACCATAATAATAAACAAGAGTGATAATGAATAATGAAAATTGATACCAACGGGTGGCAGGAGGTATGGCTTGTCCATGAGTGAATAATAGTAGGACAGAGGTGTATGCAAAAAATAAAATGGATAAGATGATTAAATCATAAATCAATGCACCAGTGTATTTGATGAAAAACATGACTAATAAATATCCTTTATTGATTTCAACTATTAATTTTTGGAATATTGATCATATAGGAAAACACATTCTAAATTTTTTGTTGCCCAAAGAGAAGCCTGAGTCAGGCATAGAAAAATAAAAAGAATATTGTTTAAATTGTTGCGCAATCAGTTACTCATGATTTTTGTACCCTGGCTTACCAAGGCTAAACTGTCAATATATAATTGACTTAAATCAATTCCATTGATGTTAAGTTGAGTTACTTCTTCCCAATGCCCTTCTTCATAAGCAATTACCAAAGATAATAGATTTCCTAATGGTCCTGATTTATTTGTCAGAGCATTTTTTATCTCCTCAGCCAGGGTGATTTGTTCTACCAATGCTGGCATGGGTTTGTTTAATAAGCAGTCTAATATGGATAATAATCCTGCAGTATAGGCACTTTGGCTGAAAATATTTGAACTTTTTTTAGCGAGCTCTTCCGCCATATGAGCTCTGATTAGACCGGACTCCAATATTTCTACAGGTTTATCAGAGATATTTTTCATGGAAAACAGCATAACCCATTTTTTCAGGTTAATGGTGCCAAGCCTGGCAACGGCTTGATCGATGGATTCTATGCTTGGTCCACTAGAAAATCCAACTGAATTGACCAGTTTTAGAAGTTGATAGCTTAATAATGGATCTTCTTGGATGATATGAGTGATCGTGTTTAAATCGCAATCTTCTTTTTGTAATTCCTGGATGAGTTGAAGTACATTTAATTTGTTTGCTGCTATTTCTGTGTGCTCCTCTGCAATGTAGTTAAGCAGGAAATCGCCACAGTAATAATCCATGGTCATAGCCTTACATTTTTCAAAATTAACGTGTTGATTTAGATCATAAGCGATGATTTTACGATTTTTTGCCTTACTGTATTGTACTACCTTGGTTACATCCGATTTACTCATTAACTGCTCAGTCAATCCTATGTATTCGGCAAAATTTAGCCAAGCCAATTGTTGAGGGGTATTGATCAGTAAAGCAATAGAAAATACAGAGTCTTGTAGCTCAGTTAGTGAATAAACCGATTCGATTTCATCTGCGGATAATTTTAAAATAATGGGGTTGTTGATTGGCGTCGCAAATTGCTCAAGCAATTTTTTTAGGGAAAAAGGAACAAATAAAGGTAATTGGGTGTCTGTGTGGTAAATGAGCTCATAAAATTGCCTTGTTAATTCTTCATTAAGTATTACATTGCGACAGGATAATATTTCAAAGGCGACACATTTTAATTGTTGATTATATATTGGTCTTTTGGCGATCATAAAGATCTCCTTTTGCTCACATTATGTAATCATAGTACCGGTTTTTGTAATTGGCCAATGGACTATTCATTTTCCTTATAAACTGAACTTTGCGTGATAAAAACAGAGTGCTATACTTCCCATGCATGAATTGAAATTTAGTAATTCTAAATAGTTTTTAAGACCCAATTTTTTATTTTTCAAAGCCATTTGTTGCGCAGTATAGTTAATGAATTATGTTTCTCAATAAGTCTAAAGGGTGAATGTGAAATAATTGAATGGGATTCAATATTTAGAAGAAAATATGTTGATGACATTTTCTTATGAGGAAGAAATTAATAGTGAACAAGAAAAGACCGATCAATCTTGATTTAAGCAGTTTGAAATTTCCGCCTATGGCTATCGCATCGATATTACATAGGGTTTCAGGAGTTCTCATATTTTTATTATTTCCCTTCGTATTGTTTATTCTTGGTTGTTCCTTGCAATCAGAGGAATCTTTTGCACAGACTAAAATAATTTTAGCTAATCCCTACTATAAACTTCTGTTATGGGCTTTTGGCGCCTCTATGATTTATCATGTGATTGCAGGTATAAGACATCTGATAATGGATATGGGATTTGGTGAGAGTCTTCGTGCTGGTCGTATGTCGGCCGTTTCAATTATAGCTCTTGCAGTTATTTTGGCAATTTTTCTAGGAATCTGGATATGGTAAACAATGTCACCAGCTTAACAGGAAATGGGTTAAAGGATTGGTTAATTCAAAGAGTTACTGCTGTCTATTTTGCAGCCTATTTAATTTTTTTATTTGGATTTATATTGGCAAATCCTGGTTTAAATTTTTCTCAATGGCATCTTTTGTTTGCCAATAAGGTATTTCAAATTGCAACAACAATTGGGTTGATGGCTTTAACATTGCATGCCTGGATAGGTATTTGGACAGTAACTACAGATTATATGAAATGTACTGTTATACGTTTATCAGTACAGTTATTGGTTGTTTTATGGCTCCTTGGTCAATTTATCTGGGGCCTTATGATCATTTGGGGACAATAGCATGACAGTGGCACGTAACAGATTTGATGCGGTAATTATAGGAGCTGGCGGTGCAGGAATGCGAGCTGCACTCCAGATGACAAATTCTGGTTTAAAAGTAGCGTTGTTATCAAAAGTATTTCCAACTCGCTCACATACTGTGTCGGCTCAAGGTGGTATTACAGCTGCTTTGGGAAATGCTGATGAAGACGACTGGCGCTGGCACATGTATGATACCGTGAAAGGTGCTGATTACATTGGTGATCAGGATTGTATAGAGTATCTATGTAAAACCGGGCCTGAAGCAGTTTATGAACTGGAGCATATGGGGCTACCTTTTTCACGAATGGATAATGGAAAAATCTACCAACGTCAGTTTGGTGGCCAGTCAAAACATTTCGGTGGAGAACAAGCGGCCCGTACCTGTGCTGCGGCAGATAGAACAGGGCATGCTTTGCTGCACACTCTTTATCAACAGAATTTAAAAGCTAAAACTCATGTATTTAGTGAATGGTATGCTCTCGATCTGGTAAAAAACTCGCAAGGAAGAATTGCAGGTGTTACTGCCATGTGTATGGAGACTGGCGAGATTGTATTTTTTCAGACTCGAGTTTGTATTTTGGCGACTGGAGGAGCCGGTAGAATTTTTCAATCTACAACTAATGCTTTTATTAATACAGGCGATGGCTTTGGAATGGCACTCAGAGCTGGTATACCTCTTCAAGATATGGAAATGTGGCAATTTCATCCAACTGGCATAGCGGGAGCTGGTGTTCTGGTTACGGAAGGTTGCCGAGGTGAAGGTGGTTATTTAATAAACAAAGATGGTGAGCGTTTTATGGAGCGTTATGCTCCCAGAGTAAAGGACTTGGCTTCCCGGGATGTGGTCGCTCGCGCTATGGCTTTGGAAATTCGAGCTGGGAAAGGATTTGATCCAAAAGGTGTCGACCATGTTAAGTTAAAGCTTGACCATCTGGGCGCTGATTTGATTATGTCTCGCTTGCCTGGCATTCGTGAGTTATCAATGAAGTTTGCCGGTGTGGATCCAATCGTTGAGCCGATTCCAGTTGTTCCAACTTGCCACTACAGTATGGGAGGAATCCCCACCAACATGCATGGCCAGGTTATAACTAAAACTGATGGCAAAGAGCATGTGGTGGAGGGGTTGTATGCTGTAGGGGAATGTGCC
Source organism: Legionella sp. PATHC039 (assembly GCF_026191275.1). NCBI lineage: Bacteria > Pseudomonadati > Pseudomonadota > Gammaproteobacteria > Legionellales > Legionellaceae > Legionella > Legionella sp. PATHC039. The sequence continues at coordinate 2,050,521 of NZ_JAPHOP010000001.1, read as the reverse complement.
TGCGTTTCAGTGCATGGTGCTAATCGATTAGGTGGTAATTCCTTATTGGATTTGGTTGTGTTTGGCCGTGCAGCCGGGATACATGTTGAAGAATTATGGCAATCAAATCAATTGCCTGATATGTCCTATGTAAGTGAAGACGATGTAGTGGCTTCCCTGGTTCGTTATGAGCGTTGGGAAAACTCAAAGGATGGTGAAAGCCATGCGGTAATACGAGATGAAATGCAAAGAGTAATGCAGGAAGATTTTGGAGTATTCCGTACCGGTGAGGTAATGGCTTCAGGATTGAAACGTTTACAAGCCCTGCGCGATCGATTAGCACATGCTAAACTTGATGATAAAAGTCAAATTTTTAATACAGAACGCGTTGAAGCTATGGAATTGGATAATTTAATGGCAACTGCTTATGCAACGGCTTTATCTGCAATCGCGCGAACTGAAAGCAGAGGAGCGCACAGCAGGGAAGATTATCCAAAACGAGATGATGCAAACTGGATTAAGCACACATTGTATTTTGAGGAAGGTGAGGTGATAGATTATCGTCCGGTTAATACCTCACCTAAGTATGTCGAGCCTTTTGAGCCGAAAGAACGCGTTTACTAATGAGGATATTTTATGGCTGATAGTAGAAATGTAATCCTGTCGATTTATCGCTATAATCCTGAGGTGGATGCCAAGCCTTACATGAAAGATTATGAGATAGAAATCCCGGCTAAAAGTGATCCCATGTTACTTACCTTGCTGGAGCGATTGAAAGCTGAGCAAGACCCTTCTATTACTTACAGACGATCATGCCGAGAAGGAGTATGTGGCTCTGACGGTATGAATATCAATGGGACTAATGGATTAGCTTGCATTACACATCTTTCACAATTAAAAACAGATAAAATTGTCATTCGTCCTTTGCCAGGTTTTCCAGTAATTCGTGACTTGGCAGTTGATATGACACAATTTTATCAGCAGTATGAACGCATTGAGCCTTATTTACAGAATGATGAAGTAGCGCCTGCTCGAGAGAGGTTACAATCTCCTGAAGAGCGGGCACAATTGGATGGCTTGTATGAGTGCATTTTATGCGCTTGCTGTACCAGTTCATGTCCTTCTTATTGGTGGAATCCTGATAAATTTGTAGGCCCTGCGGGACTTTTACAAGCTAGGCGTTTTTTAGCAGATAGTCGTGACAAGGCAACGCAACATCGTTTGGATTTATTACAAGATCCTTTCAGTGTATTTCGTTGTCGTACTATTATGAATTGCACGAATGTATGCCCGAAGGGACTCAATCCAACGCAAGCGATTGCAAAAATTCGCACGCAAATGTTGACGCAGGAAACGTAATAAATCAGTCCTTGTTACTCAGAAAGTTTCTGAGTGAACCCTTTGGAGAGAATGATAATGAGCAGTTCTGATCTGCAAAAAGAATGGGCTTCTTCCTATTTGTCTGGAGGAAGTATGGCTTATGTTGATAGTCTTTATGAGGATTACCTCGCAGACCCTGATTCAGTGTCAGAGGATTGGAGAGCGGTATTTAGCGCTTTACCCAAAGTAAATGGTGCTACCAAAGAAGTATCTCATAGGGACATTCGCGATTATTTTTTGCAGAATGCTGACAAGAAGCTTAATAAAATAATTCAAATTGCAGATAGTCAACAGTACCAGGTGGCCAGTTTGATTAATGATTTTAGATCATTAGGGCATCTTGCCGCAAAACTGGATCCATTGGAAATGACGGAACGCATGCCAGTACCGCGGCTGGAGCTTGCTTATCATAATCTTGCCGATGTTGATGTTAATCGCACTTTTTTTGCTGGTACCAGCTTTAATGGGCCGGAGATGACTTTGGGGGAAATATACAACGCCCTTCGCGAAACATACTGTCGCAGTATAGGCATTGAGTATATGCATATATCCGATACTGAAGTCACTGAATGGCTACAACATAAGATGGAATCAGTTCGTGGCTGTCCTGAATTTAGTACGCAGGAAAAATTGAATATCCTTAAAGATTTGATAGCAGCAGACGGTTTGGAGCGTTATCTAGGAACCCGATATGTTGGTCAAAAACGATTTTCGCTTGAGGGGGGAGATTCTTTAATTCCAATGATGAAAGAACTCATTAGAAGATCTGGTGTAAATCAGGTTAAAGAGCTTGTCATTGGAATGGCACATAGAGGGCGCTTAAATGTGTTAGTGAATGTTCTCGGTAAAGAACCAGGACTATTATTTCAAGAATTTGAAGGAAAAATTAAATACGAACGAACGGGCGATGTGAAATATCATCTGGGTTTTTCCTCTGACATAAAAACAGAATCAGGTGCTATTGTGCACTTGGCTTTGGCGTTTAACCCTTCACACTTGGAAATTATTGGGCCAGTAGTTGAGGGATCCGTACGTTCACGTTTGGGAAGACGCAACGATTTGGCTAAAAAAGATAAAGTAGTTCCCATTGTCATTCATGGTGATGCTGCTTTTGCAGGTCAGGGCGTGGTTATGGAAACCTTTAACTTCTCCCAGGCACGTGGTTATTGTACTGGTGGAACGATCCATATTGTTATCAACAATCAGATAGGATTTACAACGAGCAATCCTTTGGATGCCCGCTCAACTCTGTATTGTACAGACGTTGCCAAAATGGTTCAGGCACCAGTTATTCATGTCAATGGAGATGATCCTGAGGCAGTAGTTTTCGCTACTCAAGTCGCTTTTGATTTCCGAATGAAGTTTAAACGAGACATAGTAATTGACCTTGTCTGTTACAGACGTCATGGCCACAATGAAGCTGATGAACCTTCAGTTACCCAGCCAAAGATGTATAAAAAAATCAAATCCATGCCTACATTACGTGAAAAATATGGAGAACAATTGGTCAGTGCTAATTTATTAACTAAAACAGAATTAGACAAATTGGTCGATTCTTATAGAGAAGCACTAGATAAAGGCAAGGCGGTTGTCGATTTGGTTCATGAAGATTATGAAGGAAAGCAATCTTTAGATTGGACTCCTTATATAAATGCCAAGTGGACGGATAAAGTAGAGACAACCATTAGCAAGGAAAAATTGGAAAAAATTTCATCTCAATTAAACAAATTGCCTGATGGAATGAAACTGCATCCCGTTGTAGAGCGTTTGTTAGCCGAACGAAATAAAATGACCGCTGGTGAAATTCCTATGAATTGGGGCTATGCTGAGATCATGGCTTATGCCAGTTTATTGCATGAAGGCTATGGCGTAAGAATTTCTGGACAAGATAGTGGCCGAGGAACTTTTGCCCATAGACATGCTGCACTCCATGATATTGAAAAAGGCGATACTTTTATTCCTTTGGAACATATATCAACCAATCCCAAGCGCTATTTTACTGTTATAGATTCAGTTCTTTCCGAAGAAGCGGTATTAGCTTTCGAATATGGCTTTGCTTCGTCTGAGCCATCTTTCCTGGTTATTTGGGAAGCTCAATTTGGTGATTTTGCAAATGGAGCACAAGTTGTTATCGATCAATTTATAAGTTCCGGTGAGCAAAAGTGGGGGCGGCTGTGCGGATTGGTGATGCTATTACCCCATGGCTATGAAGGACAAGGCCCTGAGCATTCTTCTGCCCGATTGGAGCGTTATATGCAGCTTTGTGCACAGCACAATATTCAAGTATGCACTCCAACAACTCCAGCACAAATATTTCATTTGTTAAGAAGACAAGTTATTCGTAATTTCAGGAAGCCTTTAATTGTCATGACTCCCAAAAGTCTTTTACGACATAAATTGGCTGTTTCACCTTTGGAAGCTTTGTTTAAAGGAAAATTTCATACAGTAATTCCGGAAATCGATGCCTTGGACGCACAAAAAGTAACAAAGGTGGTGTTATGCTGTGGTAAGGTTTATTATGATTTATTGCAAATGCGTCGCGATAAAAACTTAAACCACGTAGCGATTGTCCGTATAGAACAATTGTACCCATTTCCCAAAAAAGCATTAATGACTGAATTGGAGAAATATCAAAAGGCTAATGAAGTTGTCTGGTGTCAGGAAGAACCACAAAACCAAGGAGTCTGGTTCTCTTCTCAGCATAATATACGTGATTGCTTGCGTTCTGACCAAACCTTGCAATATGCTGGCAGAGAGTTTGCAGCTGCACCTGCAGTTGGTAGTCCCGGGTTGCATGCGGAGCAACAAGTTGCTCTGGTTGAGCAAGCATTACTTAGTAAAAAATAAATCTAAACAATATAATATTAAGAGAAGGTATAACCATGTCTATTGAAGTCAAAGTACCTGTTCTACCTGAGTCAGTAGCTGATGCAACAGTGGCTGCGTGGCATAAGAAAGTGGGTGATAAAGTATCTCGCGATGAGAACCTAGTTGATCTGGAAACAGATAAAGTTGTGCTTGAAGTTCCATCACCTGTGGATGGGGTATTGTCTGACATTCTGTTTAATACCGGAGATACGGTTGGTTCAGGAGACTTACTGGCAAAAATTTCTCAAAGTGTTTCCGTAGAATCTCAAAAAACTGAGAAAGAAGAGAAACCTGTCAAAAAAGAAGAAATAAAAATTTCCGAAAATGAATCAGTTAGCACAAAAGAAGATAAATCAACCAGTCCGGTGGTAAGACGGATGATGGCTGAAAATGATTTGAAAGCCGGTCAGATTCAAGGTACTGGTAAAGATGGCAGGATAACCAAAGAAGATGTTTTATCTTACATAGAATCCAAAAGAGAAAAATCAAACCAGACTGCTGAAGTTCAAAAAGAATCTTCTATGAGAGCACTTTCTTTTGGTGGTAGGGAAGAAAAACGTGTCCCTATGACGAGACTAAGAGCCAAGATTGCGGAACGTTTATTACAAGCACAGCACAATGCTGCCATGTTAACCACTTTTAACGAAGTGAATTTAAAGGCAGTTATGGATATGCGCTCTCAGTATAAAGATAGCTTTGAAAAAAAACATGGTGTAAAACTTGGATTTATGTCTTTTTTTACGAAAGCGGTAGTGGAGTCGCTTAAACGATTTCCGGCTGTAAATGCTTCAATTGATGGCCAAGATATTGTTTATCATGGCTTCTATGATATAGGAATTGCTGTTTCTACTGAAAGAGGTTTAGTCGTTCCGGTGATTAGAGACGCTGATCAGTTAAGTATGGCAGAAATTGAATTAGCCATTAATGACGCTGCATCAAAAGCCAGAACCGGAAAATTATCTATGGAAGAGATGCAAGGGGGGACATTTACCATAACTAACGGTGGAGTCTTCGGTTCACTATTAGCTACTCCCATTATCAACCCACCGCAAACTGGTATTTTAGGGATGCATAAAATTGAGGAAAGGCCTATTGTAGAGAAAGGGCAAATAGTAATCCGTCCTATGATGTATGTTGCTTTATCCTATGATCATCGTTTAATTGATGGAAAAGATTCTGTACAATTTTTAGTGAGTGTTAAAGAGCTGTTGGAAGATCCATCCCGACTTTTACTGAATGTTTAATGAATCATGTTTAACTGCAAGACCCGTCTTGACGGGTTTTGCTTTTTTAAAAGGTAATTAGAATGAATTTACATGAATATCAAGCCAAGCAATTGTTCGCTAGCTATGGTTTACCAGTTCCTCGTGGTGAGGTCGCTTATAATGTTGAGGATGCCTTGCTCGTTGCTTCTCAATTATCAACTTCTCGATGGGTTGTGAAAGCACAAGTCCATGCTGGTGGAAGAGGTAAGGCAGGTGGTGTGAAACTGGTTTCTAGCAAAGATGAATTGGCTACAGTTGCGAAATCCATGTTAGGCACACGTCTGGTTACTTATCAAACTGATGCCAGAGGTCAACCGGTTAATGCTATTTTGGTTGAAGAAACCTGCGAAATAGACAAGGAATTATATCTTGGTGCTGTTGTTGATAGATCCACCAGACGAGTTGTCATTATGGCCTCCACAGAAGGTGGTGTTGAAATTGAAAAGGTTGCTCATGAAACACCTGAAAAAATTTTCAAGGTGGTTGTTGATCCCTTAGTTGGTGTTACGCCCTTTCAATGTCGTGAAACAGCTTTTAAACTTGGATTAAAAGACGATCAAATCAAACAATTCACTCATTTGATGATGGGATTAGGAAAAATGTTTGTTGATTGTGATTTAAGTTTATTAGAGATAAATCCGCTTGTCATAACAAAATCAGGGCAACTGATTTGTCTGGATGGAAAAATTAATATCGATGGAAATGCTTTATTCCGACAGCCTAAATTGAAAAATATGCGAGACGTTTCCCAAGAAGATGATCGAGAAAATCGTGCCAGTGATTGGGAACTTAATTATATTCCTTTGGATGGGACAATAGGTTGCATGGTAAATGGTGCTGGTTTGGCTATGGCTACCATGGACGTGATAAAATTACATGGTGGTGAGCCGGCTAATTTCCTCGATGTTGGGGGAGGCGCCACAAAAGAAAGAGTCAGCGAAGCTTTGAAGATTATTGTGTCAGATGAAAAAGTCAAAGGAATTCTAGTTAATATTTTTGGTGGAATCGTTCGTTGTGACCTTATTGCTGATGGAATTCTTGCCGCTGTAAAAGAAGTGGATGTAAAAATTCCTGTTGTTGTCAGACTGGAAGGTAATAATGCCCAGTTAGGTGCTGAGATATTGAATAAAAGCAATTTAAATGTGATTGCTGCAACGAGTTTGACAGACGCAGCCAAGAAAATTGTAGCAGCAGTTTCCGAATAAAGAATAAATTAATTTTGGCATTATTGGTAAGGTAGTTTTCAAAGCGGATATGCCATTAAATTACGAGGTTAACAATGAGTGTATTAGTTGATAAACATACAAAAGTACTATGTCAGGGTTTTACTGGAAAACAAGGTACTTATCATACAGAGCAAGCGCTGGCTTATGGGACTAAGATGGTGGGGGGAGTTACTCCAGGTAAGGGTGGTCAAATGCATCTGGGGTTGCCTGTTTTTAATACTATGCGTGAAGCAGTTGAGGAAACCCAGGCGGATGCAAGCGTTATCTATGTTCCTGCACCATTTTGCAAAGATTCCATTATTGAAGCAGCAGAAGCAGGTGTTAAATTGATTGTTTGTATTACAGAAGGTGTGCCTGTATTGGATATGCTGCAAGTAAAAGTGTATATAGAAAACAATACACAGGCTAGATTAATTGGTCCAAATTGTCCAGGAATAATTACACCAGGCGAATGCAAGATAGGTATTATGCCTGGCTATATCCATTTACCCGGAAAAGTTGGAATCGTTTCACGTTCAGGAACTTTAACCTACGAAGCAGTAAAACAAACTACTGATAAAGGGTTTGGTCAAAGTACTTGCATAGGAATAGGTGGCGATCCAATTCCAGGAACCAGCTTTATTGATGCTTTGTCTTTATTTGAAAAAGATCCTAAAACAGAAGCTATCATCATGGTAGGAGAAATTGGTGGTTCAGCAGAGGAAGAGGCAGCTGAATTCATTAAGTCTCATGTAAAAAAACCTGTAGTATCATACATCGCTGGAGTCACAGCACCTGCTGGAAAGCGTATGGGGCATGCTGGAGCAATTATCTCTGGCGGGAAGGGGACCGCAGCAGAAAAATATGCTGCTCTGGAAGCGGCTGGTGTGAAAACAGTTCGATCTCCTGCTGACTTGGGAGATGCAATAGCTGAGGTAACTGGTTGGTAAGAAAGTACTTTTTCTCACTTAACAGCTCTTGCATTATAAAAATAGGAACTGATTAAAATAAATTGGTGATTTTTCCTCGAATCACGTTGGTGCTGTGTATCAAGCGCAGCCCAACAGCCATCATGATAATATTGTCACTTGGTTAAATAAGATTAGATCCATTTCATAACCTGCCCTAAAACAAAATCAGGTCTTAGGACCATCAATCTCTTTGTTAAAAATTTTTTTAATTTAGTTTATTGCTATATTCCCTCATTAAAAGAACTTTTGCCTTGGCCATGGGGGTTCTCATAAGTTCTGAAAATAATCAGTTTATGCAAGAAGTCGATTGAAAAATTTTAACTGCAAAATTTGTCGCAAATTATAAATTTTAGAGAGTATAATTATTTACATTTTTTTAGTGAAGGTTTGCTATGAGCAAATTTAGAAGTCTTGCGGATATTAGACGAGATTATGGTGAGTTGCAGCTCAGTGAAGAATCCGCTGAAAATGATCCCATTTCTCAATTCAAACTATGGTTTGATGATGTATTACTAAATGAAAAAAATGATCCCACGGCAATGGTTCTGTCTACAGTAGATGAAAAGGGCTATCCAGATTCAAGAGTTGTCTTATTAAAAGGATTAGAGAACGGTAATTTTATCTTTTATACCAATTATCAAAGTGCCAAGGCAATGCAAATCCAAAAGAATCCTTATGCCGCACTTAATTTTTATTGGCCTCAAATGGCAAGACAAGTACGTGTTCGTGGTCGAGTAAAAAAAATCAGTAGCGAGCAATCCGATGCTTATTTCTCCTCCAGACCTTTAAAAAGTCAGTTTAGTGCGATTGTGTCTCCCCAAAGCCAAGAAATTCTGGATAGGATTTCTTTAGAAGATGCTTTAAATCAGTTGATTGAAGAATATGGCCAAAAACCCGTAGTCAGACCGGAAAACTGGGGTGGATATATGATAATCCCGGATGAGATTGAGTTTTGGCAGGGTAGAGATAACAGATTACATGATCGAATTCATTATTACCGGCATGGTCATGAATGGACGCACCGTAGATTGGCACCTTGACCGGCAGTTTTTGTCATCATTCCTGCCGGTATCATTTTACTATTAAGATATAGAAGGATGAGTTTTCATGGCAGGTTAGTTAATGGTTGAATTCTTTTGAATAAGCACACGGGATTCGCAAATTTTCCCAGATTTATAAATCAGGACTCGCGAAAAATTCCAATCTCTTTGTTAAAAATATATTGAGCTTTGACCTTAGAATGATGTGTCCGTTTTATCAATATTCTGTTGGGGATAGATGGGTTAGAGCGGGATATTTTATCGTTCTTGGCAGTTGTTATTTTAAGCAATAAAACCATTTATTAATCATAAAAATCCATGAAAAAATAAGATGAAAAAGTTGGCCTAATACTTGCATCTCTATCAATAAAATCAATAAGTTAATGAAGTATCGTTTTAAAGAACCAAAGGTAAAAAGATTTTTGTCAAGATAATGTAAATATTTGATCTTCGAAGGCAGGGGGCAAATTAAAGTCGTAAAATTGATTTAAGTGTCGGAGTTATATGCACTAAAAAGCAGTTCTGCACCAATTGCGTTAATAATTATAGACTTAGGAGTAAATGAGTTGAAAAGCGGAAATATATTCAGGATACATAAAAGAGGCTATCATCATGAACGATACAACATCATTATTATCACATCTTAGATTACGATTTAACATTGAACACCCAAGCTATGAAGAATGTTATATTTTTGGGTACGAATGTGCATTGGCAGAAGTTCCAGAAGAGGATAATCCTTTCCGTGAAGGTTCTCAAGAAGCAGAACAATGGCTCGAAGGATGGTGGGCTGGCATATATGGAGAAAAACCATTATTTGATTTGAACAATATCGAGGAAGATATTCTTTTAGATAAAACCACAGCTGCAAATGATCAGCAATATCATCATAAAAACAGCTTTCTATCTTTAGTCTTTGAAATTGGTGGTGCGATAGCCGCTTCCGCAATAGTAGGCTACCAATTACTTGAGCTCGTAGCATGATCATCACGTTCAATTGAAGAGCATAATGTAATGCTTCTTCAATTGAATAGGAGTGTTACTTTTATTGAGTTCAGTCTTTAAATAGTTTTAAAACCATCGACCTCATTCGTTCAATTTCAGATGGATTGAATTCTTTATAAAGCTCACTGCCAATATCAAGGCAAACTGTAACTTCCTCACCTAAACCTTTCAGCAGGTCAACCCCTGATAATTTAAGTAATTTGATATGTTGGCTAATTTCACTTGCCCAAGCATCGAGGTATTTCATATCAGTGAATACCGGCAAAAAAACATGGTTATTTTCTTCCAAAAATAATACTCTGGGTTCACTATCATCAGAATTGGATTCAATAGGAATAATAAAATTTGCCTTGATAAATTCAAGGTAAACTTTATTCGCTTCTTTTGAGCTTCCGGAAGATTCAAAAGCTTCTTTAATGGCTATATTTAGTTTGTTCATTAGGGGTAGATCTCATGTCTGTATAGTATCTTGAAAATTTGCTTTTTAAACTTGTTCAGAGTAACCAACTTCCATTCATGAAAATATATGAAGATTCAACTTTAAGCGGACAAGGGCATACCAATTTCGGTCAATTATGAGCCCTGGTACTTGATAAACTTGAACCTATTTTGGTCACCCGCACAGGCGAAGCGACTCGAATATTTCATTATATAATCAAAATATGATTTTGCCTTACTCTCTTTAAAACTTCTTGGTGAACCCTCGAGGATTATTTAGTTTTGTTTTGAGTTCATCCACTGGATATCGGAAAACTCCAATCTCTTGGTTAAAAAATGTTTTTAATTCAGTCATTTAATTTGTCTAAATTCTCTCATTTAAAACACTTTTTTCCTCGACCTTGGATTTTTTCGCAAGCCCTGGTCTTTTAATCTTTCAATTCAATCCAGAGGATTTTTGTTTTACTGGATGATGATGAGTCGTTAAAAATTAGGATTATATCCTAAATCCTCAATACATTACTAATAGGGAAAAGGTAAAAATAAACTATATGTTGAAATAAGTTACAACAGCAGTATAATGATAAGTTATCATTGTTAATTTATTGATCATTTTTTAAATAAATACAGCATGTGGTGGTTATACCAAAATGGGAATATCTAAAGTGGAAATTTATAAACGTAAAAATTACCTGGGTTTTGCGTGGTTAGTTTGGGGGTTGGCAGCTGCTTTTTATTTTTCTGATTATTTAGCTAGAGTAGCGCCTGGTGTAATGCACCGATATCTACAAATGGACTTTGGCATTAATGAGGCTGGCTTCGGCATATTAACTGCATCCTTCTATGTTCCATATATCTTAATGCAAATTCCTGTAGGATTGACGGTTGATCGATTAAGCATACGATGGTTATTGACTATTATGTCATTAGTTACTGCTTTTGGCTGCTGTGTATTTGGCCTTGCGGATGGTCTGCTGACTGCATCAATTGGAAGAATGTTGATTGGTTTCAGTGCCGCTTTTGCATTCATTTGCTCACTTCGCCTTGCCACTTCATGGTTTCCTCCAACTATGCTTGGATTATTATCTGGATTAACTCAAGCGTTAGGAATGCTTGGTGCTGCTGCAGGGGAGGCCCCTGTTTCATTTTTAGTGAGTAATGTTGGCTGGCGCCATAGTATGCTGATTATCGCCTTCTTATTTATTGCCTTATCAGGATTATTGTATCAATTTGTGCAAGATAAACCCGGTGAGCATCGCAATGAAATTCGTTCTGTTAATCGAATCAGTATTTTGGATAGCTTAAAGATCATTTTATCAAATAAACAAACTTGGCTTAATGCGATGTATGCTGGATTTTTATTTGGCCCCACCGCTGTAATTGGAGAGGCAATAGGTCCGGCATATTTACAGTTCGGACGTGGTTTAGGGGCGCACGCAGCTGCATTTGCAACAGGATTGATCTTTATAGGCTGGGGAATTAGTGGCCCATTATCAGGTTGGATTTCTGATAAAATGGGACGTCGTAAGCCATTGATGATTATTTCCGCAGTATGTGGTGTGATCTTGAGCAGTTTATTTGTTTTTATTCCTGAAATGAGCCAAACAACGGCTTACATACTATTTTTTGTTTTTGGTCTCACAAACACTGGAGTTGCGATTTCATACGCTGTTTCTACAGAAATACATGACAGGAGTGTTGTTGGTACATCTATCGCATTTACCAATATGACTTCAATTTTTGTCGGGGCCTTATTCCAGCCTTTAGTAGGACGTATCATAGACATGGTGTCTGGGCCTAGAGCCTATAATGTTGAAACGTTATTATTATCGGATTTCCAAGCCGGTCTAAAATTACTTCCCTTATGTTCCTTAGTGGCCTTAATCCTCGCGTTTACTGTTAAAGAGACTTATTGCAAACCCATAAGACATTAAGATAGTAAAAATCAAACATTGAGCATCGCATTATAAATATGCCATCATTGTTTGATTTTTGCTGTAAATACATCAAATTTATGAAACTTAATGAAAATATTTTTCATTAAGTTTTAATCTTCTTGCATTAGACTGTCGCACTTTTAGGTTATTTGCTGTTATACTTTTCGCAGCACTTTGCTGCGCTCGAGTAATGCTATTTGCAAATTAATAACATGGAGATAATAATGAAAAAACTTACAGGATTAGTAATTATCCTGGCTGTTTTAATCCTAGGTGGATATTATGGCATGGGAATTCTAACCGAAAGAACGGTTAAAAAAACTGTCGAGGTAATTAATCAATCCAATGGGCTTTTCGCTGACATTCAGCAATATAAGAGAGGTTGGTTTTGCTCTGATGCATTAGTTAAATGGCGTTTACACGTACCTGAGCGAGTAGTAAAAGACGATGATGGAAAATTGCAAACTACTCCTGCCCAAGATTATCAAATGGAAATGCCGATTAAGATTTATCATGGCCCCATTATATACGCGAATAAGCAGTTACGTTTTGGAATGGGCTTTGCACAAACCGTATTTCCATTTCCAGAAAAATATAATCAGCAATTCAATGAGCTTTTTTCTCAAGATTCAGAAAAGCCTCAGCTGGATTTAAGTATTTTTGTAAATTATTTGAATAAAAGTACAGTTGAGTTGTCCATTCCTTCTTTCAAATTAACTGCTAAAGATGGAAATGGTAAATTTAATTGGATGGGTATGGACAGTACTACATCAATGTCTTCCAATTTGGATAAAGTGGAAGGGGAAATTGAATTTGATGGTGCAGAGTTTTCTAAAGATGATACCAATCTCTCTTTGGGTAAGGTAACCAGCGAGTATGACTTACATAAAACGACTACAGGGTTATACTTGGGTCAAGCCAGTTTTTCATTGCCATCACTTGCTGTAGTTGTTAAAGATCAAAAGATGTTTGAAATTAGTGAATTGACATTAAGTTCAAGCAGCGATATAGACGATAATCTCTTCAGCACGCATTTTAGTGCCGCTTTAAAATCACTATTCGCCAATGGGCAAAATTACGGTCCTGGTGAAGTGGAGATGTCCTTAAGAAACCTTGATGCTGAAGTATTGGCTAAAATCAATGAACAAGCTAATGCGATGCAAAGGGGCACAGATCAAGAGCGTCAACAAGCGTTGATGGCAATGCTGCCAGAATTGCCAAAGTTATTTAGTAAAGGTGCAGAGTTTGAAATCTCCAAATTAAGTATCAAACTTCCACAAGGCATGATTGATGGTAATTTGTTAATCACTTTACCCAAAGGAGATAGTTCTAATCCCTTTGAATTGATTCAAAAAACTCAAGGTAATGCCAAGTTAAAAATGCCAATCGAGGTAGTGAAGCAACTGATGCAGCAATCGATTATGCAACAAATGGCAAAACAGCCAGAAATGCAACAAGCGTTAATTCAACAGCTGCAAAACAGTCAAGGTCAATCAAACCAAGCAGAACTTACTCCTGAGCAAATCGCTGCAATGCAAGTAGATAAGCAAATTAATGAGTTGGAGCAATCTGGTTTAATTACTGTCGATGGCAAAGACTATGTTATTGAGATGAGTTTGAGTGAAGGAAAATTCACAGTTAATGGGAAACCATTTGATCCATCTATGATGAAATTTCAGTAGTTCGTTAGATATAGGATAAGCTGTTGAGAGCGGCTTATCCTCTTTTCAATCCACTGTGGTGAGAAACGTGGCAATGATTCAAGAGCAAACAGTATATATTGAATTTTAATGCAGTTTTTTCTGTTCTGCCCTTGTCTCGTATTGCTCAATTCGGTAATATACCGCTTTTAAAAGGAGGAGCTAATAATAATGACAACAATCAGTAATGATGCAGGAGATACCACTGCTTCACTAGCCGAAAGCGTGACTCAATCCGTACAAAAATATTTTTCAGAGCTTAAGGGAACTGATCCTGTTGACTTATACCAGTTTGTACTTGAAGAAATTGAGACCCCTCTATTTCGTGCAGTAATGGAACATTGCAAGTATAATCAGTCCCGCGCTGCAATCATGCTGGGAATTAGTCGTGGAACTTTAAGAACTAAATTAAGACGTTATTTTGATGATAAATATGTTGGTACAAGGGATTAAGATAGATTGATGATAAAAAGGGAGCTAAGGCTCCCTTTTTATCATCAAAGAATATTTCATTTTATTCAGCAAACATGGAGCTTACTGACTCCTCAACATTTACTCGTTTGATTGCTTGAGCTAACATATCAGCAAGACTGACCACTCTGATTTTTTCACAGTTTTGTGCTTCGGCTGATAAAGGAATGGTATCAGTTACTACCACCTCATCAAGACCTGAATGTTTAATATTGTTAACTGCAGGACCAGACAACACAGGATGTGTAATGTAAGCTCTTACGCTTTTTGCTCCGTTTTTCTTTAATTCCTGAGCAGCCGTACAAAGTGTTCCAGCAGTATCTACTATATCGTCTACAATAATACAGTTTTTATTGGCGGGCTCACCAATAATGTGCATTACTTCTGATTTATTTGGCCCACTACGGCGTTTATCAATAATCGACAGCTCAGCGTCATTCAGCCTTTTAGCAACTGCTCTTGCACGAACAACCCCACCGACATCTGGTGATACAATCATGATGCTATTTAATTTTTGTTTGGTTATATCTTCCAGCAATACCGGAGTTGAGTATACGTTATCAACCGGCATATAAAAGAAACCCTGTATTTGATCCGCGTGCAAATCAACAGTAAGGACTCGACAAATTCCAACGGAAGCCATCATGTCTGCCACTACTTTAGCTGTGATAGGAACACGTGCGGAGCGCACTCGCCTATCTTGGCGTGCGTAGCCAAAATAAGGAACTACAGCTGTAATACGACCAGCAGATGATCTTCTGAGGGCATCCGCCATAATCAGCAATTCCATTAAATTATTATTTGCAGGCGCACAAGTTGATTGGAGGACAAAAACATCTTTACCTCGGACATTTTCCAAAATCTCAACCATAGTCTCTCCATCGCTGAAGGTACCAACGGTGGCTTTGCCAATAGGTATTTGCAAATGTGAGGAAATTTTTAGTGCTAATTCAGGGTTAGCATTCCCTGTAAAAATCATCATCGTGGACATGTGTCAAAAGCCTTAGATTTAGGTTAATCACATAACTTAAACACATAGCAGAAGACAGCCAAAAAGATATTATTATTATTTGAGCGATACGAAGTACGCATCCTTCCAGGTTATCTTCTGCCGTCTGTTTACTTGTACCTAGATTCAACTTCATATTCTAGGTTGAATCAACAAGAAAATGGCAGGGGTGCTAGGATTCGAACCTAGGTATGCAGGGATCAAAACCCTGTGCCTTACCGCTTGGCGACACCCCTATAATTGTAGATTCTTTAATCATCCATGAGTTTATAAATAGTATTCTTCCCTGCAATGTGCTGCGTATTTTGCAGTGCTTTTTTATCGATGTCAACTTCAGAAAGCAAATAAATTACAAGAATTAAATTATACAACCCAATTCTTTATCACTACCTTTACCATGACGCCATTTCCTTCAAGGCGAATCATACTTGGTAAATCTATTCCCTTGACCGAAGTATACTTAGTAAAATCAATGGTATATCCATTTTGCTTTAATTGTATCAGGTGATTGAATTGGTCATGTTTTTCTGATTGGACTCCACCTGGTGCAGGTAAACCTCTTACCCAGTAATACAAATTATTTACTGGAAGTCGAATGCCAGTTTGTTTTAGTAATAACTCATCGGCATTAGTCGAAGTAGTTACTTTGGAGCCATCTTGAAATGTAATAGTATTCCCTTTTTTGCTGATTAGAACGGCTCCACCACCTAATGGCCCTATTAAACGAATTTGGTATGAGTTAGCCCCTTGTTGGACCCAATTCATAGTAGCAGACCATCCTTTCGCTTTGGTTTTTGCAGCCAGAGCCCCTTTAATTTCCCATGAGGAAACAGTGGCTGTTTCGGCTTTACGTTCTTCAAGAGGAATTTCACGGTTTGTAGGCGGCTCTTCAGAGGGTCTTGGGGGAGCGCATGCTGTTAAAAAGCAAATTAAAATGATTGTCAAACGTTTTATCGCATTCATTGCTTACCTCAATTCCATTTTTTTATAGTTTTTCAATTTACAATACGCTAGACTGCTTCTATATGCAAATGGTAATTAACGAGATGAAACAAAAAGCAATCTACCCTGGAACATTTGACCCTGTAACCAATGGCCATATTGATATTATTACTCGGGCCAGCAGTATTTTTCCTGAATTGATAGTTGCTGTAGCGAGTAATAAAAACAAGCGGCCTTATTTATCTTGGGAAAGCAGAATTAGTTTACTGGAAGAGTCCGTTGGACATTTAACTGGCGTGAGAGTTGTGGGTTTTGATAATTTGTTAATTGATTTTGTATTAGAACAAAGCGCAGGCATTATTTTACGTGGATTGCGAGCTGTTTCTGATTTTGAATATGAATTTCAACTGGCTGGAATGAATAGAAAGCTATCTAAAAAGGTGGAAACATTATTTTTAACTCCCGCAGAGCATTTAATGTATATCTCATCCACTTTAGTTCGTGAAATTGCAGCCTTAAATGGCGATGTTTCTCAATTTGTTCCTCCCAATGTAGTTAGAGAATTAAAAAAGAGACAAAATGAAATATAACTATAAATGGCTGAGTTGTTTATTTTTTTTAATTTGTAATATTTATCAGGTTAATGCAAAAACATTTCCACAACACCCTCCTGGATATGCTGTAGCAAGTGCTCACCCCTTGGCAACTCATGCCGGTTTGGAGATTTTGGCAGCAGGAGGAAATGCTTTTGATGCTGCAGTTGCGGTAGCTGCTGCCTTGGCAGTAGTCGAGCCATATCATTCGGGGCTTGGAGGAGGAGGTTTTTGGCTACTTCATCAGGAAAAGGAACATTTAAATCTCTTTATTGATGGCAGGGAGGTAGCTCCTTTGGCCGCAAGTAAGGATATGTATTTGGCTCCTGACGGCCAAGTGATTCCCGGCCTTTCTCTAAATGGTGGTTTATCTGCGGCTATACCTGGACAGCCAGCTGCCCTGGTTTATATAGCCAAGAACTATGGACGTCTTCCGCTTAGCAAGACATTAGCTCCGGCTATTAAGCTTGCGGAAGAGGGTTTTCCTGTAGATCCCCAATTTCGTTATTTCTCCACTCTGGATGATAGATTGGAAAACTTGAAGAAATATCCCGATACCGCCGCTATTTTTTTAAAGAATGGTAAGCCTTTTGAAATTGGAGAAAAACTTGTTCAAAAAGATTTGGCAAAAACACTCAGATTGATAGCCAAGTACGGAAATGCCGGATTTTATTCAGGAGAAACGGCTTCTCTGCTCGTTCAAGGTGTCAATGCGGCAGGTGGAATTTGGTCTCTTGATGATCTGGCTCAATATAAAATTAAAGTGAGGCCACCTTTAATTAGTGCTTATCATAATATGTTAATTATCACAGCTCCTTTGCCTTCGGCCGGTGGAGTGGCATTGGTAACCATGCTCAATATATTATCCAAATTTCCTTTGTCTTCATTTCCCAAATTAAAATGGGTTCATTACGTCGTTGAATCGATGAGATTGGCTTATTGGCAAAGAGATCAATTTCTGGGTGATCCTGATTTTATTAAGGTTCCTCTTGATAAATTGATTTCCTCAGATAATGCGAAACAATTAAGCCGCTTGATTTCACCAAATAAAGCGATTGATAGTAAAGTCTTGCAAGGCTCAGTTCCGACGGGAAAACACTCAAATACCTCACATATTTCGATTATTGATACGGAAGGAAATCGTGTTGCTGCAACAATGACGATTAATTACATTTTTGGGTCCAGTGTAGTTGCAAAGGGAACAGGGGTATTATTAAATGATGAAATGGATGATTTTTCTACTAAAGTGGGTAAGCAAAATGTCTTTGGTTTGGTGGGAAGTGAGCGCAATGCCATTGAACCAAGAAAAAGGCCGCTATCCAGTATGGCTCCAACCTTCCTGGAGATGCCAGGGCGTGTAGCTATCCTGGGGACTCCTGGAGGAAGCCGTATTCCTACTATGGTTTTACTTGCCTCACTATTATTTTATGATGGGTATGGAGCTATCAGTATGGTTTCAGCCATGCGATTTCATCATCAATATTTACCAGATGTTTTGCAATTTGAGCCTGATACTTTCCCAAGTTCAATTCAACAAGGTTTACAAGCTATGGGATACCATTTAATGCCATTGAAACAATATTATGGAGATATGCAAGCCATTACATGGGACAAAGAAAGTAATGTCTTAACGGCTGCTTCTGATCCAAGACATATTGGTTTAGCTGCTGCGATATCCAATATGGCATATGGGTATGGGGTTAATTACTAGAATACATTTTTGAAATGAATTGGCAAGCTACACTTGGTGTATAAATTGTTAGTGCTGAATAAAGCAATCAAAATCAATATGTGTTTTATGATTTTTGTTAAGTGTATTTCAATCGCTTATTGAGTTTGTGTAACGCATCGATGACTCCCTGGTTTAAGAGGCGGAGTAATTTAATTCCAAGAGCCTGTTGCTGAATAAAAAGCGATTTACAAGGTTCTACCATGATTTCTAACATGGAACAGTTTTCTGTAGCTTGGCAAGTGGCCATACGTTTATTCTCAAGAAATAATGCCATTTGACCAAATACTGACCCGGCCTCCAGTTCTGCAACCATTGAAGTAAAGCCTTCAGCATGCTCATAATAAAGATTGATTTTTCCTTGAATCAGAATAAAACAAGAATGTCCCGCATCACCTTGTTTAAAAAGAATTTCTCCCTTATTTAAGCAAACAGGCGAGGTATAGCGAATTAATATTTCTAATTCCTGATATGCAAAAGTTCTAAAGATTGCTAATTGATGCATTACTCTTAGTGGTTCAAGATTGCAAGCCCTCTCTTGGTGCCCATGCGGTAATGAAGAAATTGTAGAATAAGGTTGATACATGGACTGATATGAAAGGGACTCAGCCAGAAGTTGATTGAGATTATTAAGTGTTGTACAAAGTGTTTTTCCAATCCGCCATAAACTGTCACTATCTTCCAAAAATAGTGGCTTGTCTGATAGGAGGCGTTTAGGAGAAAATACATCTGCGGGTAACCATGGGGGATTTTTTCCAGTTAATGCAATTTCAGCTGCGGCAAATCCTGCTGCTGTGGTATAGCTTCCTCCATATCCATTACAGCACATCACAATAATTATTCCTGGAGACAGGTAACCAATAGCGGGTAATTGATCAGGTGTAAAAGCTAAGGCGCCAACCCACTCGGTTGAAAATGGTTTCCCTTTAAGATCCGGGAAATACTTATCTCTTTGCTGCACAATAAGATCATGAACTTTTTTTGAACGCTTGCGATAATAAGGGTTTTTCATTGGTCGGTCGTCACCGGCACCAATAAGCAATGGCACCAACCCATTTTTTGATCTGACTCTGGGTTGATTGAGATAGAGTGGTCCATCTTCGCTAGTTATTAATCGACCCTTACAGTAATCTGGTGTTAACTCGGTAATTGCAATTTGACTTTGGTGAGGCTTAATCGCGCTCAATTCCGGGAGCAACTCACTAGTAAATGCGTTTGTTGCAACAATCACTTGCCGAGCCTTAAGCAAACCCATATTGGTTTTCAATTGATGGTATTCTGTATCCATGCTCTTAATTTGTTGAACTTTCACAAACGTATAGAGCTTGATACCACTTTTGATTGCCGACTTAATCAGACAGCACGTATATTTAAAGGGATTGTAGGTGCCGTCATCTGGAATAAATCGGCCTATGAACTTGGAGTTGATGCCGAATTGTTCTCTAATTTTTTTTCGAGACCAAATGTAGATGCGCTCGCCATGTTGGGCAGCCAGAGTGACTTCATCACAAATTGCTTGTTCTTCCTGTTCAGTATGAGCAATGTAGAGCCATCCTTTTGCTGCCAGATCACAATAAATACGTTCTTTTCTGGCAATTTCCTTAAAGCGATTGCGATTTTTTAAAGCAAATTGAAAAACCAGTGAGGCATGGTATTCGCTTTCAATTTGTAATATTGACGGATGAACATGGGGGTAGCATCGTTTTAAAAAACGAAACCGCTCTGAGACTAAACCACTATAGATTCCCACAGAGTTTTCAGGTAATAATTCAAAATTACCCCCATTGCGACCACTTGCTTCAGTGGCTGGATTTCCTTTATCTAACAATACAACAGTAAGGTTTCTTTTCTTGACTGCATCGATCAGATGATATGCGGTAGAAGCGCCAGTTAGACCTGCTCCTATGATTACGATATCTGCTTTTTCAGGTAGTTGATCGGTAGATCGATAATGATCGAATGGATGTGGTCCATTTTGCCAAAAGGGTTTATTTGAAAGTGGGATTAAGATTGGGTTAATTGATTTGCCATCAAGTTTATTTAGAAAAAACTGTAGATATCTTATTGCTTGTTTGACCAAAGTAAAGCGAGATTCAACAAGATTTATTATTAGTTGACAATCAATTAATGTTAATTGATTTTTCTGCAAATCTTTACTTAACTTGTTTATCAGGATGTGAACATCTTTAACTGTTAATGGCCCCGCTTTATCCATTCGGTGTACTAAGTACATCTTGGCTTTCATTTCCAGATCAGAAGAGGTATCCCTGTCTTCTTCTATTTTATCAATGCTCATGGCACGGCCATATTGATTTTCTTTTTAAAGTCTAGGTGAAGTTTTAGGAAATTTCAAAACAGTTAGTACCGATATTAAAAAACAGGTAGCCTGGATTGTTTATTCTATTGTTGAAATCAATTTTATTTTTTGTATAACGAGGTCTTTTTTTACTAGTTATTGTAGGTATTTTTAGTCATCTTTTCAGCAAACCGGAATGTGAGTTTTTTCAATTCTCCCCAACCAGCTTTTTTATTGATTGATGGGTTTTTTCGATTAATTCCTCTTTATTTTCAATTGTATATTGAGCTGCATCAATAGGCTCCCCAATATGAATTTCTGCTTTTTGATTCAAATGTATATTAAAGGTGCGGGCAGGGAGAATATCAAAAGCTCCGCGAATTCCTATGGGAATTATAATAGCCTTGGCTTGAATAGCAGTGATAAAACCACCTTTTTTAAATGGGGCTAGTTTGCCATCTTTTGAGCGAGTTCCTTCTGGTGCAATCCATAGAATAATTCCACTTTCCATCAGTTGCTGGGCAAATTCCAAATCCTTTATGGCTTGAAATCTGTTTTTTCTGTCAATAAAAGGGAATTCCGCTGCAGCCATTCCCTTCCCTAAAAGTGGAATTTTGGAGAGTTCTCGTTTGGCAAGCATACGAATAGAGTTATTAGGGAATGCTTTGAAGCCTAAAGGAATATCATAAGCACTGGAATGATTGCACATAAGGATCGTTGCCTTGCCAGGCTGAGGCTGGACATTATGTGGATTGATTACTTTATATTCTACTTTCACAGCATTTAAGAGTTGATCAACCCAATGGTGGATGACTTTATCAACCCATGGCCTCGTAGGAGTGCTAAAAAGATACTTAAATATGGAGCGAGTGCAAGCAACACCTGTGTAATAAAATAGGCGGGTAATTATCCAAAAAGTTTTTAATCGACTTATTTTCATCGTTAGAGCGCATGGGATTATGAGAGGGCCATCATACAACAAGTTGAGAAATACTGGAACGATTCAAATCAAGCCGTGTATTTTAAACCAAAGATAGATATTAGCATTAATACAAGGTATAGCAATCGGAAGACAGATAGATGTTCCTGAAACAGCAGTATTCCCATGATTGCAGTCCCCAGTGAACCTATCCCTACCCATAACGCGTAGGCAGTGCCGATAGGTAATGTTTGGGCGGCCTTGGCTAATAAAAACATACTGATAATCAGTGTGGTGACTGTAAACAGGCTTGGCTGCCATTTCGAAAAACCATCGGTATATTTTAAACCGACAGCCCAACAGATTTCCAAGAGCCCTGCGATAATTAAATAAAGCCAGGGTAGTAGCATAACGACTCCTTTTAGATTGATTAAAGGCGTCGTCTTGTCTTAACCGGGTACGGCGCGTCTCGTCCGGAGATTATTTTATAGCATATCGCTGCTTACAAGGAAATAGTATTCCCTGAGTCAAATTGAGCGATATAGTATAGATTATAGCTCAGTTAAGAATAGCTCATTAATAATACGGCAGGGTTTTGCACTTTCATTGCATTGGTGTTTACAATGCCTGATAATTAATGGCTGCATCAAAATAATATTACTAAGTGTTATGATACATGAATAATAAGACTATTTTTAAATTTATCCTATCTATTTGTTTATGTTATGAAAATTACAGTACGCACGTCAGTTGATTGATATTTTCAATATACAAGTCCTGATTTTGTTAACTATTGCAGGATGTTGCATAAAAAAGAGAGCTGATGTATTAAGTTCTGATAATTATGGCAAGTTTGGGAAAGAATCTGATATCAACTGTTTAGATACTTGTTATAAGTCAAGTAATGGCAATTGTATGCTTTGATACGTATTTTCTTGTTTCAATTTAATTCCTATACCTAATAATCGTACTGGGATGCTTCTTCTGGCAAAACCTTCTTGTATCAATTGACGTAAAACGATTAAATCAAGTTTGTCCATAACTCGTTCAATAGTTGTTTGCTGAAAGTCATTAAACTTCAATTTTACAAATAAATTGTGAATGCCAGAAATTTTACCTGCACGTTGTATTCTTGCTTCAAGGCGCGCCATAAGATCTGGCAAGACTGCTAGGCAGGCTTCACTATTTGGCAAGTCTTTTGTATAGGTTTCTTCAACACTGATGGATTTTCGAATACGCTCAGGATTGACGGGGCGATTATCAATGCCTCGCGCTAATTCATAAAGTCTTTGACCCATGGTGCCAAATTTTTGTAATAAATATTCAATGGAATATCGCTGCAAATCAGCACAGGTTTTAATATTGAGCGCACCCAATTTTTCCTCCATCTTGGGCCCTACACCAAATAACTTGCGTACTGGTAAATCAAGAACAAATGCGCTAACGTCCTCAGGTCTAATAACCATTTGCCCATTCGGTTTAAGCCAATCACTGGCTATTTTTGCGAGACTCTTATTTGGTGCAATGCCCGCACTCGCAGTGAGTTGTCTTGTTTGATAAATGCGGGTGCGTATTTCTTCAGCAATCCAGGTGGCGCTTCCCTGGTATTCTGTGGATTCAGTGACATCCAGATAGGCTTCATCTAATGATAAAGGTTCAATGAGGTCCGTATATTCTGTTAATAGGGATCTGATATATTGGCTTTCCTTTTGGTATACATCCATACGTACTGGCCGCAAGATTAACTCTCCGCAAAGTTTAAGCGCATGGGCTGTTGGCATTGCAGAGCGTATGCCAAATTGGCGGGCAGCATAATTACAGGTCGCTATAACTCCACGACGTTTTGCATCCCCGCCTACAGCGATAGGTTTATTTGCCAGCTCAGGGAAATCACGCATTTCAATTGCCGCATAAAAACAGTCCATATCAATATGATAATTTTTCTTATCGGATTCATTTTTCAATCACAGATTGCAATAACAGGGATTTCATATTAGGTCTTAGCTGATTTTCTTGAAGCTGTAAAGTATAGTCTAAAAGAATAACTATTTTTTACTTTATTTAGATATCAATATAAGATTGTAATCAAAAGAAGCAACCAAGCTATGTTCTGGGAGTTACACTTACCATACATTTGTATAGTTTAAGTTAATAGTTGAGTTTTAAAACCTGTTTTTAAATTTAAATCGCCGTTGTGATAACTTAATTGAATCAATTATTATAAAATGGTACCTTAATATTCTATTGACGAAAGGGTTCGTGAGTTTTTGCGGGTGTAGTTCAATGGCAGAACCTCAGCTTCCCAAGCTGATGGCGTGGGTTCGATTCCCATCACCCGCTCAATAAAAAAATGTGGCATGTCTTCATAGAGCCCATCAAGCGATACTCATAGAAAATTTAACCATCATCCAGGCTCATCATTAAAAAACCACAGAATGCCGCATTGCTGGGCGCTAGTGATTTTTCAATTTTTGTTTTCATTTGGTTAATGATATTCCTATAAGATTCATAGAACTCCCAGGAAGGGGTTGGGTTATATACGATATCAAGGTTCAGTTCTTTAATGATATTTTTGGTTGTTGTAGGTTTTATAAACACATCCACTTCCGGATTGAAGTAAGCCTGAAAAATAGTCATTAAAGTCCACTTCGCCAGTTTCTCTCTTTGAAATTGAAAAAGAAGCTCTTCAAAGCCTTCCTGTTCATTTCCATACAAAAGTTCTTTTAATCCTTTTGCAATAAGTACTTTATCGTTTGGAGGAGTTCTTTTAATAAAATCTCTAAATTTAGGTTTTTCAAATATTGAAATCAGAGATGACTGAGTAACAATTTTCAACATGGAATTTGTTATTTCATCAGGGTTTTTAAAATTTTGCTTGGCAAAACTCCCTTGGGCCAAAGCAACCATCTTATCCATTTTATGTTTTTTACCTATTTCAATCATTTCAGGGTGGTAGAAACCGCCTGGATATCTTTCCAGAAAATCAGAGGCTGCCTTTTTTAGTTTTTTAATATCCATAAATTAACCTTTTGTCACAAGAACAGAATCAATTAAGAAACAAAAATGGTTCCAGGTGGCCATTATTAAACTTATTATATAATGATTGGTTGGCAATGTGGGCAAAATGCGGAGTGGCGCCCGGCAATCACAACAGTTTCTATTTTATTTTCACATACCAAACAGGGGAGATTTTTCCTGCCATAAACCTTTAAAGCAAAACGAAAGTATCCTGGTTTACCATCAGAAGAATAGAAATCACGAAGTGTCGTCCCTCCAGCCTCTATGGCAGATTCAAGTATCTTTTTGATGTGACCAGTCAGAGAATTGAATTCTTCTGTAGTTATCTTTTTTGCAGAGGTATTTGGATGGATTTTGGCAAGAAAAAGACTCTCTGCCGCATAAATATTACCTATCCCGACAACAATTTGACTATCCATAATAAATGACTTGATGGATTGCGATTTATTCGCAGCTTTACGTAATAAGTACTCGCTATTAAAGTCATCAGACAGAGGTTCCGGGCCTAAATGTGCTAGCAGTGGGTGTTGGTAAGGATTTTCATCAATGTAAATAAATAAGCCAAATCTTCTTGGATCGCAGAATCTGAGAGCAAGCCCATTATTAATGTGCAGATCAACATGATCATGTTTTTGAGGATTTGCTGTCTGGGAGACGATACGCAAATGTCCGGACATTCCAAGATGGATGAGAAGATAACCTTTATCCATATGAAGTAAGATGTATTTCCCTCTCCGGGTAATAGCTGTTATATGCTTTCCTTGGCATAATTCATTCAGGTTTAGAGGTACTGGTAATCTAAGTTTTCGATTACGCACTTGCAACGCGGTAATCATACGGCCTTCAAGATGGGGTTTAATACCTTGCTTTGTTGTTTCGACTTCGGGTAATTCAGGCATTATTTCTTATCATCATGTTCTATAATTCTTCCTTGTTCTTTCTGGGATGATTTGCTGGGGAAGAAATATTCCTTAGCTAAGGCCCCAAGCCAGAGTATTCCACCGATGATTACGCCCCAAATGGCCACATAAAAAAACATGAACAATAAGGCTATAACTATTGCGATCCCAACACCAATCACTATAAAAGGCACAATATTTTCAATCAATTTCTGAACTTTATCGCTCATGTCTATATCCTGATAAAATAAGATGAGTAAATTTATTATCGACTACATCATGAAATCATGCAATGAAATGATAAAAAATGTGTTATCATTACACATATATTGATTCTATAATTTAGGAATAAAATACATTTACTCTTAAATTATAGTTATTTTTATAATTCCGTACAATGTGGGGTTATTATGGTATTCGGCTTTTTAAACCTGTCTTTCTGGGGATATGTTCTTGCAACTTTTATCCTGACTCAAATCACAATTGCATCTGTTACTATCTATCTTCATCGGAACCAGACTCATAGAGCGCTAACATTACATCCTGTGGTCAGTCATTTTTTCCGTTTTTGGTTATGGTTAACTACGGGTATGGTTACTGCGGATTGGGTTGCTATCCATCGCAAGCACCATGCAACAACTGATGTTGAGGGAGACCCTCATAGCCCAGTGGTTGAGGGAATCAGGAAGGTATTTTGGCAAGGCGCTGAACTTTACAGAGAGGCACGCAAGGACAGGGATATGGTTGCCAAATATTCTCATGGCACACCAACCGATTGGATAGAGCGTAATGTCTACTCGCGCCATTCAAGTAAAGGTATTTTGCTGATGTTATTACTGGATTTATTTTTCTTCGGGATTCCTGGAATGACTGTATGGGCAATCCAAATGATGTGGATTCCGCTTTTTGCTGCGGGAGTTATCAATGGCATCGGCCATTATTGGGGATACAGGAATTTTGAATGCCCTGATGCTGCTACTAATATCATTCCCTGGGGATTTTGGATTGGTGGAGAAGAATTACATAATAATCATCACACTTTTGCTTCCTCAGCCAAATTTTCAGTGAAATGGTGGGAGTTTGATATTGGTTGGATGTATATTCGCATTCTTTCCTTTTTCGGTTTGGCCAAGGTAAAAAAATTACCTCCCAAATTGGCTATGGATGAAGGAAAATTCCAGGTTGATCTGGATACTGTGAGAGCAGTTATTTCAAATCGCTTTCAAGTGATGTCTAATTACTATAAGAATGTCATCAGACCTATTTTGAAGTATGAAAAAAATACCAGCATTGAGACAAAAGAAGACAAGAAATTGTTTCAACGGGCAGGTAGATTACTGCGTCGAGAAGATAAGCTATTATCGACAAAAGCTAAAACTCGTTTGCAAAAACTGCTTGATGCCCGCGAACAGTTGAGAGTAGTTTACTCTTACAAGCAATCATTACAAAATGTTTGGCTGAAAACAGCAACGACTCAAAAAGAATTAGTAGAAGCTCTGCAGCAATGGTGCCGCCAGGCAGAGGAATCGGGTCTTGATGTGCTGAAACAGTTTGCTCAACAATTGAAAGGCTACGTACCGGTGTATACCAGGGAGTGATGTTTTTGCACTCCCCATCAATGCACAATGCAGCTAATATTTTAGTGGTGGCATATAAAATCATTGGGGAAAACAACAGCAACGCTATTGTTAGAACCATCCAATATGACTTTTCCAGCTTTTAATACGCATTGGCCAACAGGTTGAGCATGCTTATTGGTTAAGCCTGTTGGTGTAAAATATTGGGTGGCGCTAATGGTATAAGGTAGTGGAGAACAAATTAATTTCCCTATAGTTTTTGGACTGCTTCCGCCTTGTAAAATAATGGATTTACTAATCCCATCATCATTCGTTACGTTAAACGCCACACTTTGATCAAATTGAACAGGGGGAGTGGAAACAGCCACTTGAACTTCGCATGAATCATCTTTGGCAAAACCATATGGTGAAAGTGTCAATGTGACTACGGATAGTGTTATAACTAAAAATTTATTAAACATAATACCCTCATTCTCTGAATGTTACTTCTAATATTAAAAAACACTTATATTACGATGCTTACTTAAAAGCAGATTTAGGGTATCTTTATTCGATTTGTAATGCAAATTAGTCATCATTAATACATTTATATCAGATCCGTAACATGATCAAAAATAAAGTAGCTGAATTATTATTACCAACTTAGTATTATATATATGTCATTGACAAGAAAGTGAAATTAGATTGTAGTAATGTAATGTGAACTAGCAACAAAAGGAGTTGTCGATGGATAAAATGATAGCGATTGTAACTGGAGGAACAGGCGGTATTGGTTCTGCTATTAGTCAGCGCTTAGCTGATAGTTACCAAGTTGTGGCATGCTACTATAAAGATGGAAGACATGAAGAAGCAAAAAAATGGCAAGATGAACAAAAGCAACTTGGTTATGACATTGATATCGTATATGGAGATATAGCTCAATATAGTGATTGCGAAAAAATCACATCCCTGGTGATGGAGCGTTATGGCCGTATAGATGTTTTGGTTAACAACGCAGGTATTACTAAAGACTGCAGTTTAAGAAAAATGACACCCCAACAATGGCAACAGGTTTTAGACGCCAACTTGACCAGTGTATTCAATATGACGCGCAATGTCGTTCCAGTGATGTTGGAAAGAGGTTATGGCCGTATCGTCAGTATATCTTCAATCAATGGAAGAAAAGGGCAGTTTGGCCAATGCAATTATGCTTCCACCAAGGCGGCTTTATTTGGTTTTACCAAGAGTCTTGCACTAGAAGTAGCAAGTAAAGGTATTACGGTAAACACAGTGTCGCCTGGGTATATTGAAACTCCCATGCTGGCTGCATTGAAAGAAGATGTACTCAATTCAATCATATCCAGTATTCCTGTTGGTCGATTGGGATACCCAAAAGAAATTGCAGATGCCGTTGCATTTTTAGCATCACCAGATAGCGGATTTATTACGGGGGCAAATCTGGACGTCAATGGTGGTCAGTATATGTAGTCAGAGTTTGATTCACCGATTAAGACTCTCAAGAGGTTTTGTGAACATATTATTTACTGCTCGCAAGGCACCTTGGGATTTTGAAAAAGTGGCTGCGATTAGCGTTAACAATGAATAAAATATAAGCTCCAATATCGAATCATCAATTGGGGATAGGGAAAAACTAATAGAGAAATTCATGCTGAATAATAATGTGGTATTAATTACTGGTGGAACTGGTGACATTGGTACGGCTGTTGCAAAACAACTGGATTCAACTTTTAAACATGTCATTGCTTTGGATTTAGTTTCCTATGATGAGGGTGAAGTATGGCTTCATGATTTGAAGACACAAGGTTATAAAAATATTAATTTCAGGCATATGGATGTAACTGATTATGAGCAATGTGCTGAAGTAATAGGCTTAATTATTGAAGAGTTTGGCGGTATTGATGTGCTGATTAATAATGCTGGAATTACTCGAGATGCCGTGTTCACCAAAATGACCAAAAGGCAATGGGATGAAGTGTTACGTGTCAATCTTGATGGAATGTTTAATGTAACTAAACAAGTAGTAGAGAGTATGAAAGCTCAGGAGTCAGGCCGAATAGTGAATGTGTCTTCGGTTAATGCCCAGAAAGGGCAATTTTCCCAAGCCAATTATGCTGCTTCAAAGGCTGGAGTATATGGCTTCACCAAAAGTCTTGCCCAGGAACTAATGATTAAAAATATTACAGTAAACAGTATTTCTCCAGGTTACGTTAATACTCGTCTAATGAAAGGTATTAGACCAGATATTTTGGAGGGGATTATTAATTTGATACCCGCAAAAAGATTGGCAGAGCCACAAGAAATTGGTTGGGCTATTGAATTTCTGATTAGTGAGAAAAGTCGATATATCACGGGAGCAAATCTTAGTGTCAATGGTGGTTTGCATATGTATTAACTTTTTTAACCTTGAAAGAATTTGTAAAAGAAGTGTGAAAGATTTACTCTTGGGCTTAAAGAAGCAAACTATACCAATTTTGCACATCATTTTATAATTATATTCTGATACTTGAGAAAATAATGACTCGACTCATAAAAAAATACAAAAATCGAAGACTGTATGATACTGAAATTAGTCAATATATTACTGTTGAGCAACTACAAAAGTATGTTGTGGATGGAATTGATTTCAAGATAGAAGATTCAGAGACAGGAAAGGATTTAACTAATTCGGTTCTGTTGCAAATTATAGTGGAAATGGAGGCGGGACCAACGCAATTTTTGTCTTCAGAAATTTTACGTCAAATCATTTCATTAGCTAATCATCCAATGCATGTTTCCTTTAAGGAAATGATGGAACAAATGTTTCATGCAATGGACAAACCTTTGCAAAACAATCCTTACCAGCAAGCGACTGAAGTCTGGAATAAGCAAATGCAACAAATGGTGCATCAATGGCAAAAAATGTTTAAAGTCTAAAAATTGCTCCCAAACTTTTTTGTAGTTAATAGAATGTTTCCCTTTACGAATTTTACTGATGATTTGGAAAGTGCAATACACATCAAAAATCCATGAATGTAATCGTGATTTTTGGTGCACTGCAAAAAATAATTAGATAAGATATTGACAAATAATAAAGATAAGGTCTACTATTGTATTGTGCAGTGCAACAAATGGAGAATATTATGACCCAATACAATTTTGAAAGATGGAGTGAAATGGCAAAAAAAATACAAGAGCCTTTCCAAGCCATTGCTGAACTGAATGTTAAAACCCTGCAAGGGTTAAGTTATTTGAAGCCTGATGAACTGGCTCAAGTTAAAAAGCCCGAAGAAATGCTGGAAAAACAAATTAATTTGGCAGTGGAAAATGGCCACAAGGCTTTGGATTATATGCAAAAATCATTTCAAATTATTGAAAAAGCCATGTTAAGTTTGGTGCAAGAAGCTAAAAAAACAACTGCTGAAGTAAAGAAATAATTCCTTTAAAAGGCTTATTTGATCAAAATAAGCCTTTTCTATTTTCATATCATTGAGCATATTTCCAGCCGCCAAATGCTAGATAATAGCCAAGTGAGTCAATTAAAATAGAAATCGATTTTTTATTAAGAAACACGAGTATATCGCTAATAAAAACTCCGGACATTTCATAAAATAAATAATAGTTATACGGGCATAATTACGCAAAATTATAGGTTAACCATTAAGATATTAATTTATAAGCTATCGAATATCAAAAAGCTGGCACCCATTGGATACTGGTTTTTCAGGCAATACAACTTGAATATTAATCCCTTTTATAGTTGGGCTACTGCGTGCTTTATCAAGGTAATCAATTAAGGATACATCAACTACTTTACCATATTGAGAAGAGGCTTGTCGAAAAAACAGTTCGTTATTAATCCAAATAGCAAAGCCTAAATGCGAAATATCTAATTCTGTCCCTATTTGTTGGCGTAAGTCCCAATTAGGTCTGATAATTTCGATAACAGCCCCGTTAGGAATTTGGGAAAATAAATGCAGGTTAGGTTTGTTCTCTGAAAATAAGGCAGTGAACGGAATGTAAGGGACATTAGAAAGAGAGGTTTCCAGCATTTTACCTTTGGCCTTTAGTTCCACAAGACGTTTTTCCTGCTCATTTTTATCTTGTTTTTGCAATCGAATGGTATCGATCGTTTTATGATTGTACCATTGTGGTTTGTTGATTAAGGCATTAGCATAAAGAGCAACAGGCTGCTTTTTTTCATTTCTGATAGAGAAGGTAATGTCTTTAAGTAAACCTCTCTTCTGATTATAGTTATTCCAGTCTATAGAGGTAAAATGATTTCTGTTGATATAAGATCTTTTTCCATTTTTATAGCGAGTATGTTTTAAACAATCCTGGAATGATTCCAGAGAGTTAGCTAATGCTAGAGAAAGTACGGTATTGACATAGGTATCACAATCAAAGCCATCAACTCGATATCTGGGAAATTGATCATAACGAGCATTCGGACCTTCGCCCAAAGAGCCAAGAATATACTTTGTCCCTTTAAAGTATGCGCTGATCTGGCTAATTCTATCTGCCATAGAAGTGTTCGGCATGGTATTGAGTGTGTGATATAGTTTCCTAATTGAAGAATTAGCCTGTTCTTCAATAGCAGCTGAGTTAGTGGTAATCGAAGGGGCGGGTGGGGCTAAACCTGTATCAGTTTGTTCCTTAATGTTGGTTGTTTGGCTGCTATAACTGGAAAGGCTGGTGATAAAAAAAGCGAAATATATTAAGTATCTTAAGGGATTGTAAGTATGTTTCATAAGTCCTGATTGGTATTTTAAATCTAATTTTAGTTACATATTAACCTTTTTCAGGGGTTGGAGGCAATAATGCTCAATCTAATATGGTTAGGAATGATACTGATTTCAGTGGTGGTTGGAGTTATTGAGGGGCGTATTGACGAGGTGGTAAGATCAGTTACTGACTCTGCCAAGCTGGGATTTGAGTTAGCGCTTGGTTTGGCTGGGATAATGACTTTCTGGTTAGGAATAATGTCGGTTGCTACAGAATCGGGTTTAGTTTCTATTTTAGGTAAAGTACTCAAACCAGTGTTAAAGCGATTATTTCCTGATATACCTGTTGAGCATCCTGCAATGGGAGCAATGGTAATGAATATTGCTGCGAACATGTTGGGTCTTGCTAATGCCGCGACCCCTTTTGGATTGCAGGCAATGAAAGAATTGCAGAGCCTTAATCAGAATTTGAAAGTTGCCACGAATTCCATGTGTACTTTCTTAGCAATAAACACTTCCAGTGTGCAATTAATTCCAGTCACCGCTATCGCATTTCTTGCTGCAAACGGGAGCACAAACCCAAGTAGTGTGGTCTTCACTTCTTTGATCGCGACTACTGTTTCTACTCTGGTAGCTATCGTTGCTGTAAAACAATTGGCTAAATTACCGCGATTTAAAATTGAAAGGACAGACAGCTTATGAATGGATTCGCTAATCATTTATCCAATTGGTTGTTTTTGACTTTCATCGTTGGTATCCCTTTGTACGCTGCAATTAAAAAAGTAAATGTATTTGATGCTTTCATAATTGGAGCAAAACAAGGTTTTGATGTGAGCGTAAAGCTCATACCTTATTTAGTTGCGATGATGGTTGCCATTGGCATGTTAAGAGCTTCAGGTTTTTTTTCCTTAATGAGTCAGATCTTATCGCCAGCGTTGACTATGATAGGAATGCCTTCCGAATTATTGCCTTTAGCTCTTATCAGACCTTTCTCTGGAAGTGCTTCAACAGGAGTTATGGCAGAGCTGATTCATAAATACGGAGGAGATTCATTCATCGCAAAAACCGCAGCAACAATGATGGGAAGTACAGAGACTACTTTTTATGTGATTGCCGTTTATTTTGGTTCTGTGGGTATCAGAAGAACAAGACATGCTATTCCTGCCGGATTATTGGCAGATTTAGCTGGAATCATTGCCTCGGTTTTAATTTGTCGATATTTATTTACATGATATAAGATTTTTTTAACACAAAAAGAGTAACGTTATGTTTGAATTACTTGCAGCTTACTCGGCTTATAAAGAAGAGTCTGCTGTCATTTAGATTAGGTATTTAGGTATGGAAAAATCCCACGCACAGTTTTTATCCAACGTTAACTTTCTTTTTCCCTTTACTTGCTAATTGGGCTTGCTCGAAAAGTTTTAGCCGGGCTAAAAGTGTACTGGCTTTTGCTTTGAATGCCGCCATTTCTCTTGCTGGGACTGGTGCTGCAGTAGGCAAGCTTATTGTAGTTGGGTTTCTTGGTTGATTATTGACATGAAGCTCATAATGGCAATGAGGTCCGGTTGCTAGACCGGTTTGTCCTACATAACCAATTACTTGACCTCGTTTTACTCTACTGCCTTTTGATAGACCTTTCTGGAATTTGAGTAAATGCCCATAAACTGTACTGTATGTTTTATCATGTTTAATCTTAATCATATTGCCATATCCGTTATGTCTATCGATGATGGTAATAACCCCATCACCAGTAGCATGTATCGGAGTGCCAATCGGGGCTGCCAAATCGATGCCTTTGTGCGCTCTCCTGTAATGAAGAATGGGGTGGTATCTGGATAAAGCAAAAGTCGAGCTTATGTGGCTAAATTTAATTGGATAGCGAGTAAAGGCCTTTTTAAAGCTGGTGCCTTGCGGGGTAAAATAGTCTTGCTCACCATGAGCGTTAGTATGACGTATTGCTTGATAGGTTTTTCCACGATTAGTATAAGTCACTACTAGAATGTCACCAACTCCTACCATTTTATCTTCAATATAATAAGCATCATAAATTATCGAGAATTGATCTCCGGAGCGCAAAGATCTGGAAAAATCAATTTCTTTGTTAAAGATAGTGGTCATTTGACGGACTAATTTTGAGGGGATATTAAATCGTTGGGCTGTTGTATACAAAGAACCTTGGACTGTTGCAGTCACATAACGATTTTGAGTGGTTGTTTTTTTTGAGTCAATTTTGGTTTTGTATATTTTCCCTGCGCGATAAACTGTTAGTGTTTGAATGGTGTTTACAGGGACAATTAACTTTTCCAATTTATTTTTTTTAATTAAAAATTGTAATTTCTGGTTGGGTTTAATTCTTGTAAGCATCTTGGCGTGCGGGTTATTTTTTATCACATCATTTAAATTTTGCGCTGTTAGTCCTAGCCTATGGAAAATGGTCGCCATAGAATCTCCTGAATGAGGATTGACTATTTGCCATTCATTATCTTTTTTTACATGACTTGTATTGATTGGCTTGCCTTGCTGATCTTGCTTTGTTTGCATAGGTTTTGTAGCAGATTTAATATCAGGTTTTTCATGCGGAATTTCCGTGAAAGCTTCAGCAGCTATATCTCTTGATAACTCGTCTGATAGTTCGGGGTATAAATCAGTTTGGTCAGTATAACTGCTTCGTTTAGGGTGTGAAAAATTTTTCACTAGCAAATACGGAAGCGAAAAGGCAAATACCAACGCAAAAAACGCTAATAGCTTTGATGAGTTACTAGATTTTCTTTTTGGTATATTCGGTCTTTTATCCATTTTTTGCCTATATTGCCGTCATCTGAAAAATGCTGCTATTTAAATTTCAATCAATATATCACAGTCATTATTTGGAAGTGACCGCTACCTTGAGTCAACTAAATCGACTCTTATTTGGATATTTTGCTATATTTTTCTCAATTTAGAGTAATAAATTATCTCAAAATGTATCATTTGGTATAGCAGGAAATTGCTAACCGGGCTAAGATACTCGCTGCGAGAAGATAGGTCAATCATTTATACGGGTTTTAATGACATGATAGTTCAAGATTCAGTTTGTTCCGAATTAATGCGGGGGTGTGAGGAAATTCTTCCTGTACCTGAGTTGCAGAAGAAATTACAAAAAGGTATCCCATTGAAAATAAAGGCAGGTTTTGATCCAACAGCGCCAGATCTTCATTTGGGACATACTGTACTGCTTAATAAGTTGAGGCAGTTTCAGCAATTTGGTCATGAGGTTATTTTTTTGATTGGTGATTTCACAGCCATGATTGGTGATCCGAGTGGAAAAAATGTAACCCGAATGCCATTGAGTCAGGAAACGGTTCTGGAAAATGCAAAAACCTACCAAAACCAGGTATTTAAAATTCTTGACCCTGATAAGACTACTGTGGCTTTCAATTCACAATGGCTTAATAAATTTAATGCGGCTGATTTGATTCGACTGGCTGCAACACATACTGTGGCAAGAATGCTGGAACGAGATGATTTCAATAAACGTTATACTACAGGACAGCCTATCGCAATTCACGAATTTTTGTACCCGCTGTTACAAGGGTATGAT
>NZ_JAPHOP010000001.1:0-2012500 GCF_026191275.1 Legionella sp. PATHC039 | reverse complement strand
AGCACCTGCC
Source organism: Legionella sp. PATHC039 (assembly GCF_026191275.1). Classification (NCBI taxonomy): domain Bacteria; kingdom Pseudomonadati; phylum Pseudomonadota; class Gammaproteobacteria; order Legionellales; family Legionellaceae; genus Legionella; species Legionella sp. PATHC039. The sequence continues at coordinate 2,012,490 of NZ_JAPHOP010000001.1, read as the reverse complement.
TTGCACGCAGGGGGTCAGGAGTTCGATCCTCCTCGGCTCCACCAATAGATTGAGGGGATTGACCAGAACAAAGTGTTTTTTTTTATGGAGAGCATTTTATTCTGGTATAGCCGGAGTTCATTAACAAGATGGTAAAGAAGAAGAGGTAACACAAGCGATTGGTATATGCATCATGTGATTTTGAGGTGATTGAGATTATATGGTCAAGAAGAGAAGCGCAAACGGTGGATGCCTTGGCAGTAAGAGGCGAAGAAGGACGTGGAATCCTGCGAAAAGCTATGGGGAGCTGGAAACGAGCGTTGAGCCATAGATGTCCGAATGGGGGAACCCGGCTGCAGCGATGCGGTCATTTGCATTTGAATACATAGGGTGCAAAGGCGAACTCGGGGAACTGAAACATCTAAGTACCCGAAGGAAAAGAAATCAAGAGAGATTCTCCAAGTAGCGGCGAGCGAACGGGGAGGAGCCTGGCGTGATTTATTATTGAACTGAGTAGAACAATTTGGGAAAGTTGGCCGTAGAGGGTGAAAGCCCCGTATACGAAGGTTTGATGAGGAACTAGGCACGCGAGCAAGTAGGCCGGGACACGTGAAATCCTGGTTGAAGATGGGTGGACCATCATCCAAGGCTAAATACTACTTACTGACCGATAGTGAACCAGTACCGTGAGGGAAAGGTGAAAAGAACCCCGGAGAGGGGAGTGAAATAGAATCTGAAACCGTTTGCGTACAAGCAGTGGGAGCATGGTTTAGGCTGTGTGACTGCGTACCTTTTGTATAATGGGTCAGCGAGTTACTTTCAGTGGCGAGGTTAACTGAATAAGGGAGCCGTAGAGAAATCGAGTCTGAATAGGGCGATAGTCGCTGGGAGTAGACCCGAAACCGGGCGATCTAGCCATGTGCAGGATGAAGGTTGGGTAACACCAACTGGAGGTCCGAACCGGGTAATGTTGAAAAATTATCGGATGACGTGTGGCTAGGAGTGAAAGGCTAATCAAGCCCGGAGATAGCTGGTTCTCCCCGAAAGCTATTTAGGTAGCGCCTCGTGAATGATTACTGGGGGTAGAGCACTGTTTCGGCTAGGGGGCTGTCATGGCTTACCAAACCGATGCAAACTCCGAATACCGGCTAATTGGATCACGGGAGACACACGGCGGGTGCTAACGTCCGTCGTGGAGAGGGAAACAACCCAGACCGCCAGCTAAGGTCCCCAAGTACTAGTTAAGTGGGAAACGATGTGGGAAGGCATAGACAGCCAGGAGGTTGGCTTAGAAGCAGCCACCCTTTAAAGAAAGCGTAATAGCTCACTGGTCGAGTCGGCCTGCGCGGAAGATGTAACGGGGCTAAAACTAGTCACCGAAGCTGCGGATGTGCGCGAAGGCGCACGTGGTAGGGGAGCGTTCTGTAGGCTGATGAAGGTGCATTGAGAAGTGTGCTGGAGGTATCAGAAGTGCGAATGCTGACATGAGTAACGATAATGTGGGTGAAAAGCCCACACGCCGGAAGTCCCAGGTTTCCTGCACGACGTTAATCGGAGCAGGGTGAGTCGGCCCCTAAGGCGAGGCTGAAGAGCGTAGTCGATGGGAACCAGGTTAATATTCCTGGACTTTTTATAAGTGGTGAAGTGGGGACGAAGAAGGCTAGGTGAGCCAGGCGTTGGTTGTCCTGGTACTTGCATGTAGGGGGGAAGACTTGGCAAATCCGGTTTTCCGATACTCTGAGGTGCGAAGTGGTTCTGACCTTTTGGTACAGAGAAGTCATTGATGCCCGGCTTCCAGGAAAAGCTGCTAGCCATAACTTATAGAGAACCGTACCGCAAACCGACACAGGTGGACAGGTAGAGAATACTAAGGCGCTTGAGAGAACTCGGGTGAAGGAACTAGGCAAAATGGTACCGTAACTTCGGGAGAAGGTACGCCCTTTCTGGTGATGGGATTTACTTTCAGAGCTGGAGAGGGCCGCAGAGACCAGGTGGCTGCGACTGTTTATTAAAAACACAGCACTCTGCAAATTCGTAAGAAGACGTATAGGGTGTGACGCCTGCCCGGTGCCGGAAGGTTAATTGATGGGGTTATCTTCGGAGAAGCTCTTGATCGAAGCCCCGGTAAACGGCGGCCGTAACTATAACGGTCCTAAGGTAGCGAAATTCCTTGTCGGGTAAGTTCCGACCTGCACGAATGGCGTAACGATGGCCACACTGTCTCCACCCGAGACTCAGTGAAATTGAAATCGCTGTGAAGATGCAGTGTACCCGCGGCTAGACGGAAAGACCCCGTGAACCTTTACTATAGTTTTGCACTGGACTTTGATGATGACTGTGTAGGATAGGTGGGAGGCTGTGAAGTGAGGACGCTAGTTCTCATGGAGCCGCCCTTGAAATACCACCCTGTTGTTATTGAGGTTCTAACTTGGTCCAGTAATCCTGGATGAGGACAGTGTATGATGGGTAGTTTGACTGGGGCGGTCTCCTCCCAAAGAGTAACGGAGGAGCACAAAGGTACCCTCGGTACGGTCGGACATCGTACCAAGAGTGTAAAGGCAAAAGGGTGCTTGACTGCGAGAGTGACGGCTCGAGCAGGAACGAAAGTTGGTCTTAGTGATCCGGTGGTTCTGAATGGAAGGGCCATCGCTCAACGGATAAAAGGTACTCCGGGGATAACAGGCTGATACCGCCCAAGAGTTCATATCGACGGCGGTGTTTGGCACCTCGATGTCGGCTCATCACATCCTGGGGCTGAAGCAGGTCCCAAGGGTATGGCTGTTCGCCATTTAAAGTGGTACGCGAGCTGGGTTTAGAACGTCGTGAGACAGTTCGGTCCCTATCTGCCGTGGGCGTAGGAAAATTGAGAGGAGCTGCTCCTAGTACGAGAGGACCGGAGTGGACGAACCTCTGGTGCACCGGTTGTCACGCCAGTGGCATGGCCGGGTAGCTAAGTTCGGACGGGATAACCGCTGAAAGCATCTAAGCGGGAAGCCTCCCTCAAGATGAGTTTTCCCATGAAGCCCGTTGAAGACTACGACGTTGATAGGCAAGGTGTGGAAGCGCAGTAATGCGTGAAGCTAACTTGTACTAATTGGCTGATTGTCTTGACCATATAATCTGAGTGACTTCAGAATGTGATATTGATTTGTATACGTGCAACGTATCGTGTAAACTCTGACTCTTTACCAAACCTGTGGCTTAATAAAGCAATCAAAGCCTCAGGTAAACCAGTTTTCCTGGCGACTATAGCGATTTGGAACCACCTGATACCATCTCGAACTCAGAAGTGAAACATTTCCGCGCCAATGATAGTGTGAGGTCTCCTCATGCGAAAGTAGGTCATCGCCAGGGTTTTATTCCTTATAGCGGCTTACAAGCCGCTTCTTTTATCTAAACAAATTTATATACCACCCTTAAGCTTAATTTTCTTTAGCTTGTATCGTTTCATGCATTCGGGTAGGGAATTTTTCTTTTATCTGTATCATCTGTATCAAATGAAAAGCCTTATGATCGATACCGCACAAACAGATGTTAATTTACTACATTTGTGTTAAAATTAACCGATAGAATTTCTTTTTATCCAGTGCAGATCATTGGTGGTTTATGTTAAGCAAATATGAGCTAATTAAACCTGACATAGGATCCAGTTACGGCAATATCACAAAAATGTATGAAATAGTTGGTGGCAAGCCGCTTAGAGGGCAAGTCAAAGTAAGCGGGTCTAAAAATGCTGCTCTGCCTGTACTGGCAGCGAGTTTATTATGCAAAGAGCCGCTGCAGTTAACCAATTTACCGAAAATATCAGATGTTACCAATATGATTCAATGCATAGAAGCATTAGGTAAAACATTTGAATTCATCAATACTAATACGATTAAAATTGGCAATAGAGAAATAAATGCACTGACTATTCCAAAGGAGGCAGCCAGACAAATTCGTGCTTCAATTATTTTATTAGGCCCTTTGGTTGCGCAGTATCCAAAGGTGATATTGCCATTACCAGGTGGATGCTCTATTGGGAAACGTCCTATTGATTTGCACATCAGTGCGCTTAATGCTTTGGGTGTAGATATTGTTGAGCTACCAGATTGTTTAGTATGTTCTCGCCGTTATGCTCGGCTTCAAGGAAATACTATTAACTTTTCCAGCAAAACTGTGACTGGAACAGAAAATGCGATGATGGCGGCTGTATTGGCAGAAGGAACAACCATTATAAATAATGCTGCAATGGAACCCGAAATAGTTGATTTGGCTAATTTTTTAAATAGGCTTGGAGCAAAAATTGATGGGGCGGGTAGCGACAGAATCACAATTTCCGGTGTAGATAAATTAAATTCTTGTGGAAGTTATTCCATCATGGCAGATAGAATCGAGGCTGGTACCTATTTAGTAGCAGCAGCGATGACTCGTGGTTCTATTTCCGTTAAAGGAGTCAATCCGGATTATCTAGTTGCAGTTTTGAGCGAATTAAAATGTGCAGGTGCAAAAATTACTTGTGATTCTGACTCAATCCAGCTTGATATGAGAGAAGAGTATGGTGAATCGTTAAATATAACCACAAAACCCTATCCAGGCTTTCCAACGGATCTACAATCTCTCTTTTTAAGTCTGACTTGTGTTTTAAGGGGTAACTCTTATTTGTGTGAGACTCTATTTGAAGATCGTTTTCAAATAGTCCAAGAGCTTAAAAAAATGGGAGCCAATATTTCTTTAAAGGATAACATTGCATACATAAAGGGTGTTTCAAGATTAAGGGGCTCTCAAGTCAAGGCTACTGATTTACGCTCAGGTGCTGCTTTAGTATGTGCCAGTTTGGCAGCGGAGGGTATCACGCAGATTTTTGCCATAGAGCATATAGAGCGTGGTTATGAAGATTTAATATTAAAATTAAAAGCACTTGGCGCCAATATTAAATTAATTGAGAATGACCATGTAACAAGCACACAATTATCTGACAGTCATTTCAAAGAGGCGACTAGTAGTGAAACTCGAATACAACGAGCATCGTTGATTGAAACCGTAGTAGCACCATGTATAACAACATTTGGTCAGTTTAAAAGAGTACCTACAGGAGAAGTGACGGAATTGGAAAAACAGCAGGCACCTTATCTGCATCACACTATGTAAGGTATCTATCCTTTAATCTTATATAGTGCCCGGCAGAATACTCAATTTGCTCTATCTCTTTTATGGTTAATTTTCTGATGGCTTGAGCAGGGCTTCCCAAATACAAATGCCCACTTTTGAGTATTTTTCCCGGAGGTACGATGCTTCCTGCAGCAATCATAACATGTTTCTGTATGTGCGCTGAGTCTAAAATTATAGATCCCATGCCAATTAAACAGTAATCATCGATAGTGCAGGCGTGTAATAGAGCTTTGTGCCCTACCGTGATTCCTTGCCCTAAAATTAATGACCTACCGCCTGGAGTATAAGGACCATCATGAGTAACATGCAGAACAGCACCGTCTTGAATACTGCAGGAATGGCCTATTTGAATGTAATTAACATCACCACGGATAACAGCCATAGGCCATACGGATACGTCATCTCCCAAGGTTACGTTACCAATGACAGTGGATTGCGGATCAATATAAACTCGTTCACCTAATTCAGGATACTTGTCGTCAAATTTACGAATGGAATAGTTCATGTATATTTACACCATAGTTACAAATTCTTCAGCACTGGTTGGATGAATTGCAATTGTATTATCGAAGTCCTTTTTGCATGCGCCCATTTTTATGGCAACCCCAAAGCCTTGTAGCATTTCATCGGCGCTGTATCCGACGACATGTAAACCAATAATCTTTTCCTTTTTACCCAAGGTAACCAATTTCATCGCAGTAGGGGTTTTATCAATGCTCAAGGCATCATACATAGGGATAAAACGGGTTTGATATATTTTAATTTTATTCTTACCATATTTTTCAATGGCTTCATGCTCGGTTAAACCGACAGAACCAGATGGAGGATGAGAGAATACTACTGAACAAATATTATCATAATTTAAGCAGGCATCAGGTTGATTCCCAAAAATTCGGTCTGCCAAATGCCTCCCTGCTGCTATTGCTACAGGAGTTAATGCGGGAGCATTAGTGACATCGCCAATAGCATAAATACCTTTAACCGATGTGTTTTGGAATGCATCAACCAGGATTAATCCTTTGTCATCCATGTTAACGTTTATTTTATCAAGATTTAAATTGCCAGTCCGCGGTTTTCGACCTACAGCAGATATAATGACATCAATATTCTCAATAATAGAGCCACTTTGACAGAAAATACTTTTTCTGCCGTCGCTATGGAGATGAATAGCTTGGGCTTTATGGTTTTGATGAATACAGATTCCTTGCTTTTGCATAATTTCCATTAAAGTATCGCCAATCATATGATCAAAGCGACTCAGTGGTCGTGTACCTCTCATTAACAAGTGAGTTTCACTGCCAAGAGAGTTAAGGATTCCTGCTAATTCGACACCTATGTAACCGCTACCAATAACAGCTACCTTAGCTGGTAATTTTGTTAATGAAAAAAAACCATCAGAATCAATAGCATGCTTAATGCCATTAATTGCTGGTAGAGCTGGCTCACCGCCAGTTGCAATAATAATATGTTCTGCTTGATAAATAGTATGATCTATCGTGATAGAACTTTGATCGTGGAAAATGCCTTTGCCTTGAATCAGAGTAATTTTGTACTGTAAAAATCGTTTTGCATAATTTTCTCTTAAGCGTTCAATATACGCATTGCGTTTATTCACTAGTCGCTTCCAATCTAACTTGGCATTGTTTTCCAGGAAAAAACCGTAATCAGGAGATTTATGGAGTGTTTCTGCAATTGATGAAGCATTGTACATAATTTTTTTGGGTACACATCCTAAATTCACACAGGTCCCTCCCAAGTGGTTTTGCTCAATAACCGCCACTTTGGCTCCATACTGAGCAGCACGAACAGCACTGGCTATTCCGCCACTTCCTCCTCCAAGAACTATAAGGTCAAAATGCTTTGTTTTCATAGTCAATTAATAGGAAAATAAAATAATAGTAGCAGGTCGCACTTGGTCTACCAAGGAATTAAACTGAATTTTATAAAAAACTTAAATATTTTTTTAATTTCAACCAGATAGTTTTAGTTATGGTTGGTGTTTAAGCCATATATCAACACCAACCTGTAAAAATATAACAGTATCGTTTTAGCTTCAAACTAGCACGGAATTAGTACTGGCAACAGTAATATAGGACTGAGATTATTGTTCCAATTTTGTTAAAAGTTCCTTCCGGGTTTTTTTATCAACAAAAGCAGCTTCTATAGCCATACGCGTAATATTATTCATTGTGTTATCGCTATAGCCATAAGCTTTTTGAACTCTTTTGTACTCTTGAGCAAGTGTTGTGCTCATAAAAGGAGGATCATCGGAATTAATACTGACTTTAATCCCTGCTTCATAAAGCTTTGGAAAAGGGTGGCTATTCATGTTTTTGAATAATCCCAAAAATATGTTACTGGTTGGGCACACTTCCAATGCAATACCATGATCTTTAACCATGGCCATGATGTCAGGTGAGTCAATCACTCGAACCCCATGTCCAATTCTTTTAATTGGCAGAGTTTTCATTGCTTCTTCCATTCCTTTGGCTGAATCAAATTCGCCGGCATGAACGGTGCATTCCAATCCGGAGTCTGCTGCTATCTGATAAGCTTTGGCAAACAATTGAGGAGGAAATTTTGCTTCATCTCCTCCTAATCCAAATCCTGTTACACAAGGAAATTTATCTATAGAAGCTTGTTTTGCGACGCGTTCGCATGCTTCTACACCAAAATGGCGTACTGCAGTGATAATAATACGTCCAACAATATCAAATTGACTTTTAGCATCATCAATAGCCTGTTGAATTGCTGTTAAATGCTCTTTTGAAGGAATTCCACTGGATTGCTCGGCATGGTCCGGAGAGTACATCATTTCAATATAGATAGCATGTTCTTGAGCGTTTGATTTAAGATAATCAAAGGTAATATCATAATAATCTTGTGGATTTTTAATTACGGATGCCAGCGTATCATAAACCTTAAGAAAATCGAGAAAGTCTTTTGATAAGTAACTTTTCTCATCGAGAGCAATAAGACCATCAGGGAGAGTTAAATGGTTTCTTTTTGCTAGTTTTTTGGCCAGGTCTGGGGAAATAGTTCCTTCTAGATGTACGTGTAATTCTGCTTTTTTTAAATTCATGATATAGCCTATTATCTTACTTGAAAGAAGATTAATGGTAACTTAGATAAAAAAACGATAAAATATATTTTTTAAATAAAGTTATTTTGGATTGAGTATGAACACAGATGATATAAATAAAGCTTATGTCAGTCCTTACGATAAGTTTTTATATGAATTTGATGCGACACATAAAAAGTCAGCGTCGCAGTTACAAGAAATTAAAAAACATGAGCGCATCTCCAAAATGAGAGACGATAAAGACTACAAGATCGATCAAAGTGAAATTTGGGAAGGGTTTTAAGAGTTTTTACTCTATAGCTATTTTGGTAAGCTGCTAGCATGTTAATCAAGACCTAGTAGCAGAAATGACAGGTCTTTATTATATTAGTAAAGATAAAGATGAAAAATCCAACCATTCTGCAACTAAATAATCCTGCTTTATTAAATAAGGCTATGCAGCTTAAATCAACTGGGAAAGTAGCCATTTCTCAAAATCAATTAACTTATCTTAAGATTCATGATCAATGGATCCACGAACTATTTCCGCTCTTACAAAATGAGCAGATCCGTAAACCTGATTATTTTGGTAATGAATCCATCGGTGCTCATATTAGTATTATCTATCCGGAAGAAAATACAACAATTAATCCAAAAGAGTTAGATCAAGAGCATCGCTTTAAAATTAAGACTATTATTAAGGCAAATTTAGAATTAAAAAAATATTATGCCATTATAGTGGAGGCATCTTCTTTGGTAAGATTGAGAAAAGCATATGGTTTGCCTGAAAACTTATATTTTAGAGGATATTCAATTCATTTTCATATATTACAGTAGGCGTTGAGTTTTAGGCAATCCATTGCTTAAGGTGAGCCTGATAGGCGATGAGGATTATCCCAACAAAGCATGTAAAAGTTTATAGGATAAGATCGTTAGCATGGAGGCTGCAGGTAATGTCAGTACCCATGACATAAAGATATTACGGATTACAATGAGATTCAAAGCGCCGATACCTCTTGCCAAACCTACACCTAAAACGGCACCAACCAGAGTTTGAGTCGCCGAAACAGGGATTCCGGTGCTGGTTGCAACAACTACGGTAGTTGCTGCAGAAAGTGTTGCAGCAAATGCACGGCTGGGAGTTAAAGCAGTGATAGAACTTCCTACGGTTTCAATGACTTTTCTTCCATACATAAGGAAACCAGTTACTACTCCGACGCAGCCTAATAAAATAATCCAGGAAGGGTAATTATCTGCGTCAAATATTTGATTGGAATGCATGACCAGGCTGTGCACAATACTTAATGGTCCAACTGCCAGGGCAACATCGTTGGAGCCATGGGCGAAAGCCATAGCGCATGCCGTCATTGCCATGAGCACAGCAAAATATTTCTCTACCTGAATAAATCGTTCCCTGCGTCTTATTTTATGGTATTCAGGAATACGCTTAATAAAGATCATACCCAGAATAGTAATTATTATACTGGTGGCCAGAGTCACCGCCAAATCTTGCTTTAAATTCAAGTGAATATCAAAATGGTTAAGTCCTTTAAATACAGTGATAAAAGATAATATAAAACCAATCAAAAAAAGATAAATAGGAATATATAGCTTGGCTTTAGTCAACGGGTTACTTTTTACAAATATGGTTTGCTGTATACTAATGAACAAAGCGTAGGCCGTAATCCCTGAAATCAACGGAGATGAAACCCATCCAATAGCGATTCGCGCTACCTGATTCCAATGTATTGCGTCAGGGCCCAAGACTATAGTGCCAAAACCAACCATGGAGCCTACTAATGCGTTGGTTATCGAAACAGGGACCCCCAGATAACTCGCAAGATTCATCCATATTGTGCAGGCAAACAAAACGCACAGCATGCCTTCGATGAGGATTAAAGGTTCATTAGAAAGTTGACTGGTATTGATAATCCCATCACGCATGGTTTCAGTGACACCTTCACCCCCTAAAAAAGCGCCTGCAAACTCGAAAATGATGGCGATAAGCATGGCTTGACGGACGGTAACTGCCTTTGAGCCCATAGTGGTACTCATGACATTAGCCAAATCATTGGCGCCGACCCCCCAGGTCATAAGAAAACAAAGAATAAGAGCAGCAAAAAGTAGGTAAATTGAATAATCCATGAGTGATAACTACCGGGCAATTAGAATTTGAAGTCGACCACCAACTGTCTGGGCATGGTCAGCCAATTCGCCAATCCATTGGACCAGTTTGTATAGAAAAATTACATCTATAGCTGGGAGTTCCTTTTCTAATTCGAAGATTTTGTGCCTAATGTCTGCCAGTCTTTCATCACAGTCATGTTCAATTTCGTCTAATTTAACTATCATTTCTTCAACGATTTTGACTTCACTGCCTCTGAATCCGGTTTCAAGCAATTCATCTAATTCATTAATCGCTGTGCAAGCTTGTTTAGAGGCATCAAGACATCGGCTTAAAAAAGGCATAAAAGACGGAATTAATTTTTTAGGTATCCTCATTTGTCTGCTTATAATTAAAGCAGCTATATCTTCTGCTTTATTGGCAATTCTATCTTGAGCACTGAGCAGTTCTAATATGTCTGTGCGGGCGACTGGTAAAAATAAGCCAGTAGGTAGATGAAGGCGCAAATCACGTTTAATTAGATCCGCTTCTTTTTCAATAGCGATGATTTTATCCTTGATCTTGTTTGCAGTATCCCAATCATTTTTGAGCACCGCTTCAAAAAAAGGGTACAATTGCTTGGCACACTGATGTGCTTTACGTATGTGTTGTTCAATGGGCTTTATTGGTGATGGCCCGAACATATTGAATATACTACCCATAATTTTTGATCTCGGATAACAGATTTTAAGGATTATACCTAAACTTTTTGAGGAACAAAACTACTACTTATCTACAGTGAATACAGATTAGAGATTAAAGGGGGCTATTTGTAACCTTGTGAGTCCAACTATTAGTGCTACAATTCAATAAAAGATTTTATAATTAAATTGAAATAACAGGAGTGTTTCTATGATTAAGCGATGGCTATTAGTGATATTATTAATTTCTGGCAACGCTTTTTCCCAACAGATGATAACCAAGGTTATCGAATTGAATTATTTGCAGGCAGATAAGGTCATTCAGTTAATCCAACCATTATTGCAGACTGATGAGAAAGTAAGTGGTTCAGGGCAAACACTAATTGTTAATGTGAGTCCCCAAACTTTAACGCAAATCAGAAACGTATTACATAAAATAGATGTTCCGCCTGTTGTTTTTAATATTACTGTTTATCAAGGGGATCCTGAATGGTTAAGCTCACAGGATGGGAATGATGTCGTTTACAGCACACAACCACAATATGAAGTGCAGCGCAGTCAATCCGTTAAAGTCATGAGTGGGGAATCTGCTTTTGTTGCGACCGGTGAACAAGTACCAGTAGTTACTTCAGTTGGTGTTGGTCTTTTAGCCACAGGAGTATCTTATGAGCAGCATAATATCCAAAACGGTTTGCTAGTACATCCTGTTTTGCAAGGATCACAGGTCAAATTGACAGTGAGAAGAGTGCGAGAGCAGGAAAATGTAGAGAGTGATCAACAATTTGATAATCAACAAATAGATACTACGATCATGGCGCCATTGAATAAATGGGTTCCATTAGGTACAGCAGAGGGGGTTCAAAATACCGATTCTTCTTCAACTTCTTATACAGCTGGAAGGCCTTTTTCTCAAAATTCAACTTTGTACATTAAGGTATCAGTTGTAAAATCCACCCCTTCTGGGACCACCAAATAAAATGATGGAAACGCGTTTCATAATCCTTTTACTTGGATCTTCTCTCAATGGGCTTTTCTTCCCTGAACTGGAGAATAAGCCAAGATTTACTGATTAACTAACTCCTAATCCCTTAATTAAAAATATTTTGCCTTGATCCTGGAGCTTCTCGTAAGCATCTTTAAGCCATGAAAATCATAATAATTCGGTATTGTGGGCTCATGCCACCACAAATAGATTAAATTAAAAGCAAAATGATAAAATTAAAATCATTAATGGTGTATAATTAAAGTGAGCGGAGAGAATTTTGGGGGGGATTTCTTATGGCAATTATCAGTTCACTGGCCAATCACCTATTGATTGCCATGCCTTCCTTAAAAGATCCAAACTTTGAAAGGTCAGTGGTCTATTTGTGCGAGCATAATGAGCAAGGGTCAGTTGGTTTAATTATTAACAGACCTTTACAGTTTCCACTATCTATTGTTTTTGAGCAATTGGAAATTGAACCTATTCGAGTAGAAAAAAATGGGTTGCCTTTATTGTTTGGCGGACCAGTACAACCAGAAAGAGGATTTGTTATTCATAAACAAATAGGCGGGTGGCGCTCCAGTTTGTTTTTGCAAGATGAAGTGACGGTTACTACCTCAAATGATATCATTCGTGCCATAGCTTACGACGAAGGACCTAAAGATGTATTAATCACTTTAGGTTATGCTGCTTGGACAGAGCAGCAATTGGAAAGAGAAATTATGAGTAACACGTGGTTAGTTTGTCCCTATAAATCTGAAATTCTTTATGAAGTGCCCTTTGAAGAGCGTTGGGAATACGCGGGATTAACGCTGGGCATCAAAATGAATCAACTCTCTTCTGATGCTGGCCATGCCTAGGGGTGTGTATTTAGGTTTTGATTTCGGGTATAAACGCATAGGAGTCGCTGTAGGACAGCGGCTAACTTGTAGTGCCTCTCCCTTATCTACTATAGAAGCTAAAGCCGGAATCCCTGATTGGAATACCATTCAAAAAGTGATAACCCAATGGAATCCACAAGCTTTAATTATAGGTCTTCCTACCTGTATTGATGACCGTGAATTGTATACAACATCAGCTGCTCGTCGTTTTGCAAAGCAATTGCACAAGCGGTTTTCTTTACCTGTGCATTTAGTCGATGAACGACTTTCAACTGTAGAGGCAAGAGGGTATTTGTTTGAGCAGGGGGGATATCGCCAGATTAAAAAAGCCGAGGTAGATAGTATAGCAGCTTGTGTTATACTGGAGCAGTGGTTGCAACAATCGGAATAACTCAAAGAGTATTTTTCTTTTGACGTAAAATGAAATTTGGCGGGGGAACATGAAACATTTTCTTGAAATTAGTCAATTGTCATCTGAACAAATTGAATCCTTATTGCAACGAGCTTTATATTTTAAACATACAAAGCGATACCCTTCTTATTCCCAAAGTATTATTGCTAATTTATTTTATGAAAACAGTACCCGAACCCGCATAAGCTTTGAGTTAGCAGAGCGCCATCTTGGAATGTCTGTAGTGAATCTGGATCTTCAGACCTCATCAGAAACTAAAGGCGAAGCCATTGAAGATACCATCAGAACGCTAGCTGCTATGGGTATCCAGTATTTGGTAATTCGCCATAAGCAAGATGGGCTGCAGCAAGATTTAGCTAATAAGTTAAGTGATAGAGTTCATATAATAAATGCAGGTGATGGAACTCATGCTCATCCAAGCCAAGCGATACTGGATATGGTGACAATTATTGAACAAAAAAAGCGATTAGATAAATTAAAAATTGCTATTTTGGGAAATATTAAACATTCACGTGTTGCTAATTCTTTCCAATGCATTTGCAGTAAATTAGGGGTTGGTGAGTTGGTTTTGATTTCTCCAGAGATTTGGCAACCATCACAAGTGCACTTTGGACGGGTTACTGATAATCTCAATGAAGGTCTGGATGGTGCGGATGTGGTAATTTGCCTGCGAGTTCAAAGGGAACGTTTGCTGGAAGATGATCATTTGGATTTGGATTTTTATAGAAACAATTTTGCACTTACTCAAAAAAGTCTGTCTTATGCAAAACCTGACGCTATGGTTATGCACCCTGGGCCTATGAATCGCGGGGTTGAAATTGATAGTGAAGTGGCTGATGGCAACCAATCTTTTATTTTACAACAGGTTACTAACGGTGTTTATGCAAGAATGGCTATCCTTGAATCGCTGATAGGAAGTTGAATTTCTTTATATCCGGTCATGATTTTTCTTTCGTTTCTTGCCGATTAGTGGCTAGTTAAAAGAAACCCTCAATTGACAATTCTTGTTCGGGAGTAAGTGGCTTGCCTACATCAGAAGCACAGGCATTTATTTTTAGTTTTTCCCCTGCAGTGCCGATGCAATAAAGCATAATTCCCTTATTATTTATCATAAATACTGTTATTTTCCCATGGTCAGATTTTTTTGTTTTCGTAGCATGTACGCTAATTTTATAATTTAAAGGATTAGGGATTTTTTTTAGTTTTTCATTAAAGCAATGAGTAATATTTGAATTAATTTCATCTGACGCATCATAGCATTGTGATAATAGCGATAAGGCAGTGTCTGTATATTGATCTGCCATAGTAACTTGCCATGGATAAAATACTAAAAACAGTAAATAGAATAGTCTTGATATTTGCATATACTGTATTTTATTTAATTTATATGGTTAATTATAGAATTGTTTTGGAGGTGTTGGATAATAACTTTTTAAATTTTTATTTAACTTTTTCTCTTTTAATTTGATAAATTCGAATATGTGTATTTCGCGAGTAATATAATTTTTTCTGCTTGATCATGCATTTTATCTATATTCTAAGATCTCATGGTTAGCCATTCTTCGCAAGAGATAGGAAAGCGCAAAATTATTCAGGTAGATCGATGGATAATATTTGACCTTGCGTCAACGGTTTTCCCTGCTCTCCGGCACAAGCATTTATGATTAAAGTTTTTCCTGTGGTTACTATGCAGTAATACATATACCCTGTTTTATCGACCATAAAGACTGGTATTCTTTCATTCGTGCCTTTTTCGTCAGTTTTAAAATTCATAATCAATTGAAAATCCTCTGCGTTAGGCATAATCTTGAGTTTCTTGGTAACACAGGGAGTAAAGTCATTGCTGAGGTTTACTGATTCATCATAGCATGATTTTATAATCGCTAGCGCATTATCAGTAGGCCTATTGGCTGTTGCAAGTTGCCATGGTATCATTAATAAAATGCAAGGAAACAAGAGTCGTATGTTTCTCATCATGGCCCCGTAATTTATATTTATGTATAATTATAGGACAACTTTGGTGTATATGATTAATACGGAATTGTTTTTTTATATACCCAGATACTTGAGAAAAAATTTTATTTAGGCAAATGCAAGATTTGTTTATAGGATAACGCCTGTTGCAGATGATTTAGCATGACCTTATTACATTCATTCATATCAGCAATTGTCCTGCTGACTTTTAGTAAGCGATGGTAACCACGAGCAGACAATTTCAGTTTACTCATCACTTCTCGGAGAAACATTTGTTCTTCTGATCCCAATTCGCAAACCATTTCGCATGTTTTGGAATTTAAATTGGCATTGAGACTATCTTGTCGTGCCATTTGTATTTCATGCATCTTTGTTACCTTTTCTCTAATAGCAGGACTTTGTTTTTCTATATGGGTATTGGGTTTAATTAACTCCTCTTGAGATAATGCGTGAATTGTAACCTGCATGTCTATTCTGTCTAATAATGGAGCAGAAAGTTTTGCCAAATAGCGGCTGATTCTATCAGGAGTACATATGCAATTGGCTTGTGAATTACCCCATTGGCCACAAGGGCAAGGATTCATTGCTGCAATTAATTGAAATTTGGCAGGAAACTCTATTTGTGCAGCTGCCCTGGAAATACAAATATGCCCTGACTCCAAAGGTTCTCTAAGTGTCTCCAATACTTGCCGATTAAATTCAGGTAATTCATCTAAAAATAATACGCCGTGATGGGCTAATGAAATTTCACCAGGTTTCGGCGGGTTGCCTCCTCCGACTAACGCGACAGGTGAAGCAGTATGATGTGGTGCACGAAAAGGAGGCAAACGCCATTCCCTGAAATCAGGTAATTTGCCTCGAATTGAATTAATGGCTGCGCATTCGAGAGCTTGTGTTTCAGATAGCTCAGGTAGCAAGGTACTAAATCTTTTTGCCATCATCGTTTTTCCACTGCCTGGTGCACCACTTAGCAGAATGCTGTGTCCCCCACAGGCAGCAATGACCATAGCATTTTTGGCATGCTGTTGTCCCTTTATATCAGACCAATCCAATTCATGGTTATTTAATAAAAAATCTGGTTTGGGAGGTAAGCTTTGTAAAGAAGTGCCCTGGCATAGATAATCACAAACTTCACGTAAGTTATTGGCAGTAAATACTTTTTGATGACCAGTTAAAGAAGCTTCGGCAGCATTGGCATTCGCTATAATCAGATGTTGATTGTCTTGATGAGCGGCAAGAACAGCCGGTATAATGGCAGAAACTCCTCTAAGCTCGCCGCTTAAAGCCAATTCTCCAATAAATTCGTGGTTTGCAAGGTTGGTGAGAGGAATTTGTTCCGATGCTGCGAGTATCCCTAGTGCAATAGGCAAGTCAAAACCACTTCCCGTTTTAGGTAAATTGGCAGGGCCAAGATTAACAGTAATTTTACGGCATGGAAATTCGAATTGGCTATTTATAATAGCGCTGCGCACGCGGTCTTTACTTTCTTTCACTGCTGTTTCAGCAAGTCCTACCATAGTAAAACTTGGCAATCCATTTGATAAATGGACTTCCACAGATACTGGTTGTGCGACAATACCGATAATACTTCGCGTTTTGGTAAATGCGAGATTCATAAGATTTTTTCCTTATTATGTTGGACTTAAGTCGATCCAATTTCCTATGGACGACTAATAGTTATTATTTATTATTTTTAATTTCTTGCCGTTTAATGAAGTCTTCAAGCTGGTGCTGCAATTGCTCCAGTTTTTCTCGAGTTCTGGCAAGTACTTTACATTGCACATCAAATTCTTCTCGGGTAACAAGGTCCATTCGGCTGAATGTTGATTGCAGTACTTCTTTAAATTTTTGTTGAATGTCTTTTTCAAAATTTTGTAGACTCGTAGGTAAAGTAGCGAAAAGCTTATTAGCTAATTCATCAAATTGCTTGGGGTCAAACATGCTGGCTCCGGATTATTTTTGAATACAGTCTAGCAAAACTGTTGGATTACAACTATACCCAAGATGTATTGAAAAGCAATAACGTAAAAATTGCGTGTTACAAATATCATGGGTGACTCTGCATTTAACGTGATGGAAAAAAATATGAAAATGATCACCGCAATTATCAAACCATTTAAACTGGATGATGTACATGAAGCTTTAATGGAAATAGGAGTGCCAGGAATTACTATATCTGAAACTCGAGGATTTGGGCGTCAAAAAGGTCATACCGAATTATATCGAGGGGCGGAGTACGTGGTAGACTTCCTCCCTAAAATTAAAATTGAACTGGCATTGCCAGATAATATGGTTGAAGCAGCCATAGAAGCTATTTGCAAGTCTGCCTACACCGGTAAAATTGGTGATGGCAAGATTTTTGTTTATGCTTTGGAACAGGTAGTGAGGGTTAGGACTGGGGAAGTCGGTACAGACGCTCTATAGAATGTCATTTTAGGCCAAGGGATTTCGCCAATAAATAGCTTTTTGAGTTATTACGGCATCCAGGGGAACATCCCAAGGGCGTGGTTCTATGTAATCAACCCTTTGAAATTGGTAGGCGACTCCTAAGAAATGCGCTTTTGATTTATTAGCCAAGGTACGATCGTAGTAGCCTGAGCCCATACCCAAACGAGTACAGTGTGCATCAAATGCAACTAGAGGCATGATAATCAAGTCTAATTCATCAACAGGCAACGCCAACTCAATATCAACGTCCGGCTCCGGGATATCGTATTTATTCGTTTTAAAAGGAGTGCTGGGGGTGGCTGGTAAAAAAGAAAGAGTGGAATCATTATTTAATACCGGAAAATAACAATACTTCCCCTGGAGGGGCGCGCTTTTCCAGAGAAAAGTTAAATCAACTTCTCCATTAACCGCAAAGTACAAGGCTATTCGCCTTGCTTGCCTGTATTGTTCCAGCGAGCGGATACGAGTACAAATTTGATTGGAAGATGCTGTTCTGTAGGATACAGAAAGCTTGGATCTTACCTGTTTTATGGTATTTCTTAGAGCAACTTTATATTGGTCTGACATGATTTGGTATCACTAATATTCTTTTTTATTATTAGATGGATTGGGCTTAAAGTTCAAGTGTTTCCAGGTATCAATATGTTGTTTTATGCATTGGGTGATGGTAAATGCGCGATGCGATAAGTTTATAATATAAAATAATTAAAAAATACTATGCAAAAAATTAAAAATAAGGTATATAGCCGTCCTGGAATCTTGTTCCATTTAAGCAATTATTTAATGTTACTTTTAATTCTTTGAGGGAATGTTATGAGTGACTTGTTTGAAGAAGATGAAGAAGAAGTAATTGAAGTCGTCGACGATTTTGATGATGTTGAAGTGGATACTGAAATTATAGAAGCTCCCGGGGTCAGTTTGGATGCGCGCAGAAGACTGGAAAATATGTTGGAGGAAAAGCGATTGCGAGATGAGTTGGATGATTTTGTAGATTATTAATTATGAGATCATAATGCCTACTCGTGTTATTGAAGACAAAGGAGATATGACGCCATCATTTGGAATTGATGATCGAATTTTTTTAGGTGAGGGATTATTTGAAACAATTAGAGTAAATAGCTCCAAGCCTTCCTTTGCTTATATGCATTGGGAGAGACTAGGCAATTCAGCTCGTCAGTTGGGTATTCCTTTTGAAATTTCATTTGATGATTGGTTTGAGCATCTTATTCAAAAAATCCAAAAAGATAACCTGTACCATGGTGGCATTAAAGCCATTTTGAGTGGTGGTCCTGCTTCGAGAGGTTTGGCAGAACGAGGGCAAGTCAGCCAATTAATATTTCAGACGTTTAATTATTCAATACAAAAGCATCCTGTTCGGTTAATCAGTATTAATTGGCTAAGGGATAAGGCCAATCCTCTTTATCAATTAAAATCAGTGAATTATTTAGAGGCGATTATTGCTCAACGTCAAGCAATTGCGGTTGGTGCAGACGATGCCTTATTTTTCAACACAGTGAATCATGTTACTGAAACAACTTGTGCCAATTTATTCTTGATTGAAAATAACATTTTGTATACCCCGCGAGTAGAGGATGGGATCTTACCCGGCATTACGAGGGCACGCCTCATTTCACATTGTCAGCAACACAAAATGTCAGTGCACGAAATATCATTAACGAAAAAGAGGATTGAGGACGCCGATGCTGTTTTTTTAACTAATAGTCTGCAGGGTATCAGAAGGGTTCTCTCCCTGGATAACATTATTTTTGAAGTCAATCATCCAATTATCGATAAGTTGATCTTTTTATTAAATCAGGATGAGTCTTGATAAATTCTTATTAATTGAAAAAAAGAACTATCTTTTTTTCATTATTCTGATAATAAGTAAAAAGAAAATCGCTAATCCACTTAGAAAAACTCCACCATTCCTATATAAATTGCTTGGCCTTGTCAGAGCATCCATGCCGACGTATCCAAAATAAGTATAAATAATTTCTGCAGGAATTAGAAAAATAAAAGTAGTAAGCAAATAAAGACGAAATGATATTCCAGTTACTCCTAATCCATAGTTGACCAGGTTAAAAGGGACTATTGGAAACAATCGCAAGAAAGCCACAAAAACCCAACCTTTTTCATCTACCCCGGCAATCAATTTGTTTAGTTTTTCACCCTTTTTGATTGAGAACCAATCGTAAACCAGGTGTCTTGTTATCAGAAATGCTAACGCAGCGCCGCTAGTGGCTCCCAATAAATTAAGCAAGGTACCAAATACAGGCCCAAATACAGCTCCCCCAGCCAGAGTTAATACCATTGTGGGTAAAAGCAATAAAGTCGCGAGACAGTAGGTTATTAAGAAAAGAACAGGGGCAAGCCAACCCAGATCGTCTATATAATCAATGATCTCTAACGAATGATTATGAAAGACCACTGCGAAAATAATTAAAACTAATATGGCTAAAATGAAACAGAACGTCTTAATGGTTTTTTGTGTTAAAGTAAAGATGCCCCTCACTTTATTACAGGAATTAAGGACTCGCAAGCCTTCTCTCAATATTCTGGGTAAATTATCATAAGAACAGATGTTGCTTTCGCTTAAATTTTTTAAATGAAATCAACATGATTCATAAACCCCTATTCAAATCGTTTTGAATCTTGCAGAATAAAAGTCAATATAGAGATAACTGATGCGACATGATGACAAAAACAAATGAGGAAAATTTGACCTGGAAGGGAAAACAAAAACAGCGGGCTAAGACATGGATAAAAATTTTTCTGGAGAAATGGTTTCGCATAGAGGTTAAAGGACAATATCAGGCCAACAGCCATTCTGTCATTATTGCCAACAGGGCTTCTATAATTGATGTGTTAATCCTTTCTGTATTTTTACCCGAACGATTAACTTTAGCTTTACATCCTGATATTTTTAAAAAAATATGGGTAAAAACGTTATTATTTTTTGCTGATGTCATAGTAGTTGATCCAGGCAGCGCTCAGGCAACAAGAATTTTAATAAGAGCAATACGGGCTGGCAAGCGTTGTCTTCTATTTCCACAAGGGTTATTAAGACAGCAGGAAGACAGCTTAAAGGTCTTTGAAGGACCTGGATTGATGCTCCAAAAGGCTGGCGCCGAGGTAATCCCTGTTCGTATTGAAGGGGCGGAGCACAGTATTTTTTCTAATAGCAAAAATAAACATCGAATACGGATTTTTCCGAAAATTACTCTTCATATATTACCTGCTCAAAAATTGAGTCAAGCTGAAAATACAGGTGTCGACACAGAAGGTATCAGTTTACGTTTATTTCAACTAATAAGCGATTTATCATTCGCCAATAGTTTTAAGCCATATGTTTTATTTTCTGCTTTAATTGAAGGAGTAAGTATAGGAACTAAAAACAAAACTAAAATAGAAGACAATAATCGTATTCCATTAACTTACAGACAGTTCTTGACTCGTTGTTTTATTCTGGGGCGCCAAATTAAAAAGCAAACGGCTATAGGTGAAACTGTTGGAGTAATGATACCGACTACTATAGCTGGCATGGTCACTTTTTTTGCTTTACAAGCTTATAGACGAATACCTGCCATGTTAAATTTTAGCATGGGTTTTTATAACTTATATTCAGCTTGTAATACAGCAAGAATTAAATCAATTTATACTGCAAGACAATTCATAGAAACCGCCAGATTAGAACCCTTGATAGAAGAGTTACAACAGGCGGGTATAAGAATTCATTATTTAGAAGATTTTAAATCAACCATTCATTTAGGTAACAAGCTTTCCGGGGTATTCAAAGGATTCTTTCCCACCCTAAGCTACCGTTTTCTTGGTGACAAAATATCCCCTGATACAACAGGTATAATCTTGTTTACCTCTGGTTCTGAGGGAAAACCCAAAGGGGTTGCTCTTAGTCATGCCAATATATTGGCTAATTGTTGGCAAATGACTTCCAGAGTCGACTTTAATCCACGAGATGTTTTATTTAATTCCTTACCTATATTCCATTGTTTTGGCTTTACAGCAGGAAGTGTGCTTCCTTTGGTTAATGGTTTGAATTGTTTTTTCTATCCTTCCCCTCTTCATTATAAGGTAATTCCTGGATTGGTTTATCAAACAGAGGCTACTATTTTGTTTGGCACAGATACTTTTTTAACGGGTTATGCAAGGGCCGCGGGCAAACATGATTTCAACAGCGTCCGCTATATCTTTGCTGGCGCCGAGAAAGTGAAACCGGAAACCATTAGACACTGGAGCGAAGCGTTTGGGACAAGAATTTATGAAGGCTATGGTGCTACTGAGGCATCGCCAGTCATATCGCTTAATTGTCCGTTGGCATCAGTACCGGGTAGTGTTGGAATGATTTTACCTTTTATGGATTTCAAAGTAGAACCAGTAGAGGGAATTGTACAAGGTGGGCGTTTAAAATTACGCGGACCCAATATCATGTTAGGTTATCTTGATGAGGATAAACCTGGAGTAATTATAGAACCTGAAGATGGTTGGCATGATACGGGAGATATCGTCACCGTGAATACGGATGGATTCATTACTATAGCAGGTCGCGCCAAACGTTTTGCCAAGATTGCTGGTGAAATGGTATCTCTTACAGTAGTGGAAGGAATTGCAGCTTCAATTTGGCCTGAATTATTACATGCCGCTGTTGTGCAAAAATCTCCAAGAAAGGGGGAGCAAATTTTCTTATTTACTGAAGCAGAGTATGCAGATAAAGTATCATTTATAAAAAAGGTTAAGGAGAGAGGGCAATCAGAATTGCTGGTTCCTCATATGATTTATCCGGTATGCCAAATTCCTGTCCTGCCTTCAGGAAAAATTGATTACATAACGCTTGAAAAGCAATTTTTAGAACAGAAAGAAACCATGGAAACAGTATAAATGAAATTGATATGGATAGTATTAGCCCTTATTTTAGCCCTTGTTGTTATTCTTTATTTATTTCCTCAAATCAATTTTCGAGAAATGCCGAAGGGGTTAGTTGAGGGGCAATTGCCAGATGATAAGCCAAACTGGGTAAGTAGCCTGGTGAATGAATCGGATTCTCACTACATTGCTCCTTTGAAGGTTGAGAGTATGCCTCATTTGTTAGCATGCATTGAACGCAAGATCCCGGAATTGAAAATCCAGAAACAGGAGGCATCCTTTCTAGTGGGGTATAGACAAAGCCCCTTTTTCCATTTTGTTGATTGGTTATGCATCCATGCGGATGGGAATGTTATTTCAAGTGCCACCATGGGGTATTCTGATTTTGGCAAGAACAGAGAGTTGGTGGAGAAAATCAGAACCCTGTGTTTATGATTTATCTTAATCAATCCATGTCAATGCACCTTGTCATAGCTATTGCTGTGTGCTTCAACCAGGACATCAGCAGGGAATAAATCAAATTATCTTTTATAGATTTCAGCCACGGTTTTGGATAAACGCTTAGCCGAATAATTCAGCCAACGAGATTGGGCGATGTATTGTATCCCCTCATTCAAACTTAAGCTTCCGGTCGCGATTCTTGCTTTTATACTGTCAACCCCAAAAACAATTTCACAATCAGCTGGGGTATTCGCACAAGCTGCTTCTACGATATCATAGTTAATACGAATCGAATTATCAGGGGGAATAGCACAACTGGAAGTCAATTCACAGGAATAGGATCCTATTGTCACATATCCCAGATCATCGGACGTATTAACAACTGTCAGATCTTGAGAAGCAAAGGTATTCAGGCTGCCTAGCGAGAATAAACTTGCCAAAAGTATCCTGTTTTTTTTTCTCACAATACAACTCCTTTTATGTTTTAATGTATGGTTATTGGGTTCAAAATATTATTTTTTTAGTAAATAACTCCCTGGGGCATCCATTATAGGCTCGAATGGCAAGTGATTGATATCAGGGGAATTGATGAGTCTTCCGGAATGCAATTTAAGCCAATTTAACCATTCTGGCCACCATGAACCGGAGTGCTCCTTGGATTTTTCAAACCATTGCTCAGCAGATAAATCCATGTTGTTATTGGTTCTATAACCATATTTTTGCTGGGTTGGCGGATTGATAATTCCCGCAATATGGCCAGATCCACCTAAAACAAAACGTTTTGGCCCCTTCATTAATTCAAATCCTTTATATGTTGTTTTCCAGGGAGCGATATGATCTTTTTGAGTAGACAGAAAGAAAGTGGGTATGTCGATATTTGTTACGTCAATAGGAGTATGATTAAGGTGAATTTTTCCAGGTTTTATCAAGTCATTATGCAAATACATCCAACGTAAATATTGAGAATGCATGGTTGCAGGCATATTAGTTGAATCAGCATTCCAATATAGTATGTCAAAAGGAACAGGGTTTTTACCGCGCAGGTAATTTTTGATGAAAAATGACCATATTAGGTCATTGGCCCTTAAGGAATTAAAGCTGGACGCCATAAATTTGCCAGCCAGATAACCTTTGGATTTCATTTCTTCTTCAAGTTTGTTAATCTGCTGCTCATCAATAAAAACAGCAATGTCTCCAGGATCACTGAAATCAATCATTGCTGCTAAAAAAGTTGCACTGCGAATGGAAAGATCCTTAGTTGCCTTATTGTAGGCTAAAAGAGAAGCCAGAAGTGTCCCGCCTATACAGAATCCCAGCATATTCACTTGTTTAACACGCAATTGTTTTTGAATTATTGAAATGGCTTCTCTGGGGCCTTCATTTAAATAATCATAGAAGCTTTTATTGGCATACGTTTTGTCAGGATTGACCCAGGAGATAATAAAAACAGTAATCCCTTGTTCGACCAACCAGCGTATTAATGAATTATGCGGACTTAAGTCTAAAATGTAGTATTTATTAATCCAGGGAGGAACGATAAGTAAAGGTATGGATTTTACTTTTGTTGTTCTGGGGCAATATTGGATTAACTCCATCATGGAATTGCGAAATATGACTTTACCAGGCGTTGTAGCCAGATTCTCACCGATTTTAAATGCTTCCGTATCAGTCATTTTAATGATTAATCTGGAAGATCCTGCTTCAACATCGGACAGCAAATTGTGTAATCCACGTAATAGGTTTTTGCCATGGCTTTGTAATGTTTCTGCCATGAGCTGAGGATTCGTGTGAATAAAGTTAGCTGGGGATAAAGCATCAAGATATTGCCGGGTGAAAAAACGTACTCTTTTTGCCAGATTCTCGTCACCATATTCCATATTTTCCAGCAATGAATTCATATGCTCATTTGCCAAAAGATAATGTTGGCTTAGCAAGTTAAAAAAAGGATTGTTTATCCAATCTTCACCATTAAAACGCTGATCGTTAATAGGCAGTGGTTTTCCTTCAAGCCAATAATTAAATTGTTCTTGAGCCAGACTTAAGGCATCTTCGAGGTAATTCAACTGCATTTGCCATACTTTTTCAGGATTTTTTAGAATGACAGCAATCAAATTTTGGAAATGCTCCGTGAGATCGATGTATTGACTGACCAGCGATGAAAGCGGGATGGGTTTTTCTTTGAAATCGGTCATAATCTGCAGGCTTTTTTTAGCTACAGCCTGCATCAGTTCGCTTAGTTCAGTATCGTGAGTCATCCTAGCTCCTGAAAGCAAATAATCGAATAGCTTATTCTTATGGGTTTGGTTGTGTTTATCAAGAGTATTCTATATTAAATCGAGAGCACATTATAGACAGATGGAATATTGGCAAGCTCATTCCCTTTATGACTAACCTATTGTAAAAAATATTAAAACGCATGAAATCGCCAAGATAGAGCAGAAGATTTTATTTGCTTATTTCCTTATCAATAAGGTAAAATGTCTCTTTTATCGAATATAGAACCAAATTAGTACTATATTTATAATAAGGTAATAGAATTTTGCTTTGGATGATTGTGCCAGAAAAGCTCATTTAGAGGATCAGGTGATATTGGATCAGTAAGCAATTGTCTAATCCTTGTTCTTGATAAGATATTCTTTTCCTCTATCTGAAAATAAGACTTATTTGGTACTAGATTATTCGAGTAGGGGGTGTTATGCTGCGCGTCAGTAAATTGGCCGATTATGGAACAGTGGTAATGGTTTATCTAGCCAAGCATTCGCAGGAATTATGCAATGCTCGAGATATTGCCTTGCATACGCATTTAACGGTACCTACTGTTAGTAAAATACTAAAACGCCTGACTAGCGCGGGTTTGTTAACTTCGGTACGAGGTGTATCCGGAGGATATAGACTGCAAAGACCAGCAGCTGAAATTTCGGTGTCTCAAATCATATTTGCCTTGGAAGAGCACAGGGGTTTCACAGAATGCAGTATGCAACCTAATGATTGTTTTTTACAGGGAGTATGTACCATTCAAGGAAATTGGCGATTAATAAGCCATGCGATAGAAACTGCTCTTGATAGTGTCAGTTTGGAGGCATTGGCAAAACCAACTCTTCCAACAAGGGATGTTGAGCGAGTTCGGCAATTAGCAAGTGGAGTAAATCGTGGCTAAAAGCAGTGAGCAACTAAATTCTCTGCTCGATAGAGAATATCAACATGGTTTTATAACCGACATAGAAGTTGAAACTTTTCCTCCCGGATTGGATGAGGATGTCATTCGTCGTTTGTCCGCAATAAAAGGCGAACCTGAATTTTTGCTTGAGTGGCGGTTGAAAGCATTTCGGCACTGGCTCACTATGCCTCACCCCGAATGGTCGAGTGTGCACTATCCTCCGATTGATTATCAGTCCGTTTCCTATTATTCCGCGCCTAAAAGTAAAAAAGACGCTCCTAAAAGTCTGGATGAAGTTGATCCGGAGTTGTTAAAAACCTATGAGAAATTAGGTATTCCTTTACGCGAACAGGAAATGCTGGCAGGTGTTGCCGTTGATGCGGTGTTTGACAGTGTTTCAGTTGCGACTACTTTTAAAGCGAAATTAGCTGAAAAAGGAGTAATTTTTTGCCCATTATCGGAAGCGGTACATCAATATCCGGACTTGGTTAAGAAATATCTGGGGTCAGTTGTTCCTTACAGGGATAATTTTTATGCTGCTTTGAACTCTGCTGTGTTTAGTGATGGATCATTTGTTTATGTCCCTAAAGGTGTCCGATGTCCTATGGAGCTATCGACCTATTTCAGGATCAATGCTGCTTCTACCGGGCAATTTGAGAGAACACTTATTGTTGCTGATGTTGACAGTTATGTGTCCTACCTGGAAGGGTGTACTGCCCCGATGCGAGATGAAAACCAGTTGCATGCCGCAGTCGTTGAATTGATTGCGTTAGATGGGGCTCAAATAAAATATTCAACGGTACAAAACTGGTATCCCGGTGATAAAGAAGGTAAAGGGGGGATATACAATTTTGTGACCAAGCGAGGAGCTTGTCGGGGTAAGAAATCGAAAATTTCCTGGACACAAATTGAAACAGGTTCAGCCATTACGTGGAAATACCCCAGTGTGATTTTGCAAGGTGATGATTCTGTTGGCGAGTTTTATTCTGTTGCCTTAACCAATAATTTTCAGCAAGCCGACACAGGTACGAAAATGATTCATTTAGGGAAAAATACCCGATCAACGATTATTTCGAAAGGGATCAGTGCCGGGCATGCGCATAATGCTTATCGAGGATTGGTACGCATCGCACCAACAGCCACTAACGCGCGTAATTATACCCAATGCGATTCCATGTTAATGGGTAGTCAATGTTCAGCACATACTTTTCCTTATATAGAAGTCAAAAATCCAACGGCACAAGTAGAGCATGAGGCCACTACTTCAAAAATTAGTGAAGAGCAATTGTTTTATTGCCAGCAACGCGGTATCGATACAGAAGATGCGGTTTCTATGATCGTGAATGGATTTTGTAAGCAAGTTTTAAAAGAATTACCTATGGAATTTGCGGTGGAAGCCACTAAATTATTAGGTATAAGCTTAGAAGGGGCAGTCGGCTAATATGTTAAACATTAAAGAACTCAATGTTGCTGTCAATGGACAGTCTATTTTAAAAGGTATTAATCTTGAGGTTAAACCAGGAGAGGTTCATGCGATTATGGGACCTAATGGTTCAGGAAAAAGTACTCTCTCCAAGGTTTTGGCTGGGCATCCTTCTTATGAAGTAACTCGTGGTGATATATCCTACTTGGGACAAGATTTATTGCCTATGTCCCCGGAAGAGAGAGCGCGGGCCGGTATTTTTATGTCTTTTCAATATCCGGTAGAAATTCCTGGTGTAACCAATATCAATTTTCTTAAAGCCTCAGTGAATGCGGTTCGCAAAGGACAAGGAAGAAACACCCTTGATGCCATAGAATTTTTAAGTTTTATTCGGGAAAAATGTCAGCTTCTGGATATGGATGAAAGCTTTTTATACCGAAGTATTAATGAGGGATTTTCAGGTGGGGAAAAGAAACGTAATGAAATATTGCAAATGGCCGCTTTGGAGCCCAGGCTAGCTATTCTTGATGAAACCGACTCTGGCCTGGATATCGACGCATTACGAATTATTTCTCAAGGAGTTAATGCGATGCGCTCTCCAGAGCGTTCTATTATTTTAGTTACCCATTATCAGCGCTTACTGGATTATATTGAGCCTGATTTTATTCATGTCTTGGCAAATGGTCGTATTATTACGTCAGGGGATAAATCTTTGGCGCTGGAATTGGAGAAAAAGGGTTATAGCTGGCTTGAAGAAGTGGAGCAGTTATGAGTGATATTTTGGATTATTATCAACAGCAAGCCCAATCAGGCCTATCGCAAATACCCTGGCTTGCGCAGTTGCAGTCTAAAGCATTAACTGATTTGAAGCGCTGTGGTTTTCCCACCCGATATGATGAGGAATGGAAGTACACTCTCGTTGACTCACTATTACAGCAACATTTTGTACCACCTGATCCTACAGTAAAGCCTGCTCTTAAAACCGTTTTTGACGATTCACCAGTCAAAAACCTGTTTTTAATACAGAATGGATTTATTTCCCAAGAGCAAGAATGGATTAAGAATCTGCCTGAAGGCGTTTTAATTCTGCCTTTATCTCTTGCTTTAATACATTATGCTGATTTGGTTATGCCTCACCTTGAAAAAATTGTAGAGCATGAGCATGGGTTTCATTATTTAAATACAGCCATGCTCCAATGCGGAGTCTTTATTTATATTCCTGCGGGAATTTGTTTGGAAGAACCCATTGTTTTAAAGCATATCCAAGATCAAACGAACCAGGCTATGTATTTAAGACATCTGATCCTTATGGAAGAAGAATCTCAGGCTAGTCTGATTGAAGAATATCATGGCGAAGAAAACATTTGCTATTTCACTAACAGTATTACTGAAGTGTTTCTTGGAGCAGGCGCAAAACTTAATCATTATAAAATTCAAAAAGAAAGTAAATCAGCTTACCATTTAGGTCATTTATCGGTTAGGCAATCTGCCGCCAGTCAATTTTCCAGCCATTCTTTAAGTTTGGGTGGAAAGTTAGTACGCAGTGATATTAGCGTGTCCATGCAGGAAGAACAGGCTCAATGCCTTATGAATGGAATTTATGCGCCGGGGGATGGGCAACACATAGATCATCATACTGTGGTTCATCATTTGGTGCCTAACTGTCGAAGCGATCAAGATTACAAAGGGATTTTAAAGGGGCATTCCAGAGCGGTATTTAATGGCAAGGTTATTGTAGCCAAGAATGCGCAACATACTGATGCCAAGCAACAAAATAAAAATTTACTTCTCTCCGCAAATGCTGAAATTGATACAAAACCGCAATTAGAGATTTTCGCT
This sequence comes from Legionella sp. PATHC039, assembly GCF_026191275.1. NCBI lineage: Bacteria > Pseudomonadati > Pseudomonadota > Gammaproteobacteria > Legionellales > Legionellaceae > Legionella > Legionella sp. PATHC039. The sequence continues at coordinate 1,983,059 of NZ_JAPHOP010000001.1, read as the reverse complement.
GATGACGTTTTATGTTCACATGGTGCTACGGTTGGGCAACTGGATGAAGAGGCAATCTTTTATCTGGCAACACGTGGTATTAGCAGGGATGAAGCTTCTCATTATTTGATCCAGGCATTTGCCAATGATAATTTGCGCCTTATTCCAAATCGTGATTTGGCTGATTGGATGGGTAATTTATTAACTCAACAGTTGGGGTACGCAAATGAGTACTAATCCTTCCCTAATGACATCCTTTGATGTCAATAAAATCAGGAAAGATTTTCCTGTATTGCATCAGAAAATCAATGAGTATGATTTGGTATATTTTGATAACGCGGCTACTACTCAAAAACCCAGGGCTGTGATTGATGCTATTGCTCAATTTTATGAAAAGGATAATTCAAACGTACATCGTGGAGTTCATGCCTTGAGTGTCAGGGCTACGGAAATGTATGAGGCAGCCAGAGCAAAGGTAAAACGATTTATTAATGCCAGGTCACCGAGAGAATGTATTTTTGTACGTGGTACCACTGAAGCTATTAATTTAGTGGCCCAGAGTCTCGTAGCCCCTCGCATATTACCTGATGAAGAAATTTTGATAACGCATATGGAACATCATTCCAATATAGTTCCCTGGCAAATGGTCTGCAAGAAAATGGGTTGCAAGCTGCAAGTTGCCCCTATTTCTTTAAATGGTGAGGTAATACTTGAAGAGTTTGAAAGAAAGTTAAATGAAAACACTAAAATGGTTGCGATTAATTACGCCTCCAATTCTTTAGGAACCATTAATCCTGTTAAAACAATGATTAAGATGGCCCATGAAGTAGGGGCTAAAGTGTTACTGGATGGGGCACAGGCAACGGCTCACCTGATTGTGGACGTTCAGGATCTGGATTGCGATTTTTATGCTTTTTCCGGACATAAAATGTATGGTCCCACTGGAATAGGTGTTTTATGGGGAAAAGAAGAATTATTAAATGGCATGACTCCTTATCAGGGCGGGGGCGAAATGATCAACTCCGTGAGTTTTGAAGCAACGGAATATGCGGCTATCCCCCATAAATTTGAAGCAGGTACCCCGAATATTGCAGGGGCGATTGGTTTAGCTGCTGCAATTGATTATATTTGGTCATTGGATTTGGATGCGATAGCTGAATACGAAACACAATTATTAAACTATGCTACCAAGGCTATTGAAGCAGTAAAAGGGTACAATATTATTGGAACGGCTGCCAACAAAGTACCCATTATATCTTTTGTCCACGGAAAAATTCATGCCCATGACATTGGAACTATTCTGGATAGTGAAGGTATAGCGATACGCAGCGGACATCACTGCACTATGCCTTTGATGGATTTCTACGATGTTGCTGCGACTTCCCGTATTTCCATGTCCTTTTATAATACGTTTAAAGAAATTGATTATTGTATGGAAGCCTTACAACGAGTTAAAGAGGTATTCGCATGAGTATGGAGTTGCGGGAACTTTACCAGGAAATCATCATCGATCACAATCGTAATCCTCGTAACCACCATGCGATGGAGGATGCGACCACCGAGGCGAAAGGGTTTAACCCTTTATGTGGAGATAAACTGACTGTTTACCTCAAGTTGCAGAGTGATTTGATTCGTGATGTCAGTTTTGTTGGATGTGGATGTGCTATCTCACAAGCTTCTGCATCGTTAATGACTGATGCGTTAAAGGGTAAATCAATTAAAGAAGCTCATGAGCTATTTCATCGTGTTCATCGAATGCTAACACAAGAGGAAGAAGACTCTTTGGTTTCCATGGATAAATTAACAGTTTTAGCCGGAGTTAAAGCATTCCCTGCGCGTGTAAAATGCGCTACTTTGGCGTGGCATACTTTGGAAGCGGCTTTAAACAAAGAAACAGAAGTGGTGAAAACAGAATAATGTTATGGCAATAGTGGCAGAGCTCGTGAAAGAGTTTGTCTGTATATTGCAAAATAGACCAGAGGCAGCTCATGTTTGGCTTTAAGAAAAAACAGAGTAACGAATCAATAAAGGAAGGCGTTATTACTGCGTTGAGGGGAGTTTTTGATACCGAAATTCCGGTCAATATTTATGATCTGGGCTTGATTTATGACATTGCCGTTAATGACGAAGGTCATGTTCATATTCAGATGACGCTAACGACCCCGGGGTGCCCTGTGGCGCAAACCTTTCCCGGTACGGTGGAACAGGCAGTCAATCAGGTTGAAGGAGTTAGTGATTGCACTGTTGAGTTGGTGTGGGAGCCGCCCTGGTCTCAAGACCGCATGACAGAGGCTGCCCGCCTGGAGTTGGGAATATTTTATTGATCATGTCTGATAACTCCTGGTTACCCTCAGCTTCAATTCAATTATTACGTACGCGAGCCGAGCTAATAGGTAAAATCCGTCAATTTTTTACTGAACGCCAATATCTGGAAGTGGAAACCCCTGTGATGGCGCGGCATGGGGTTACAGATGTTTACCTGAGCAATATCAAAGCGATTTTCAGAGGTGAAACATGCTATTTACAAACTTCCCCGGAATATCATATGAAACGGCTGTTAGCTGCTGGCAGCGGTCCTATTTTTCAATTAGCACGAGTTTTTCGTGATGACGAACTGGGGCGCTGGCATAATCCTGAATTTACTTTGCTTGAATGGTATCAATTACATATTGATCATCATGTTTTGATGGATGAAGTGGATTTATTATTACAAATTATTCTTAAATCCCGGCCTATGATCAGAAAAACCTATCAACAGGCTTTTGAAGAGGCTTGCGGCATTGACCCTTTTTCTACACCCATAGAACAATTCAACAAGGTATTAGCACAGCATGATTTGGATGGTGTCTTACCTCCTGACGAACAAGACAGGGATCAATATCTGTTTTTATTAATGAGCCATATCGTGGAGCCTTTTTTGGCAGAAGAATCAACCCCCGTTGCTGTGTATCACTTCCCTGCCTCTCAGGCTGCCTTGGCACAAGTAAAAGAGGGCGTGGCTGAGCGCTTTGAAGTGTACTATCAGGGAGTTGAATTGGCTAATGGTTTTCATGAGTTGACTGATGTCGAGGCGCAAAAAAAGCGTTTTATGCTAGATCAGCAACATAGAAAGCAAAAGGGATTGACGACAATGGAAGCCGATGCATATTTTTTGAAAGCCCTGGAATATGGGTTACCACCTTGCAGCGGGGTTGCCCTGGGGGTTGATCGATTGTTGGCGCTCGCCTTAAAACAACCAAGCATAGAAAAAATTCTCTCATTTGATTTTTCAAGGTCATAAGTCATAGAAAATTAAATATCAGCTCGTCATTATGATATTTTGCAGACATAATCACTAAATCCTGGTTATGTTTATACTGGATAAAAAAACGTGACTTCATGTTTGTTATAAAACAGATTGATTACTTTGGAATTAGGTATGGATTGAAATCGTCTGATTGTGTTTAAGTCAGTTTGTCCCTGTAGTTTGATGGTAAAAATCAACTGTTTTGCTTTTTTTGATGCTATCCATTTTTTGATGAGGGTGTAGGCTCTGTCAGGATAGCAGGCAACATCGGAAAGTACCCAGTCATAAGACTCTGTGAGTTGTTCGGGATCTAGGGCAAAGGCGCTTTGCTTTAAAAAACTGACTCTGGGAAGCACCATGATTTTTGTATCCAGTTCTGCTTTGTCGACAGAAGTGACTTGGGTTCCGAGTGATTGCATCACATATGTCCAACCTCCCGGGGATGCGCCCAAATCTAAAACTGTTTCACCGGGGCGAGGGTATTTATTTAACAGGAACAAGGCTTCCCATAATTTTAAATAAGCCCGGTTTGGGGGATTGACTTTGTCTTCAATAAAATAACATTGTCCATCCGGCCATTTTTTTAGTCGTTTGGCGCTAAAGAGCAGAGTGTTTCTATCAAGAAGACTAAATACGCCTATGGGTGGAATGTCACTTGTAACTGGAAAATGGGACATTAGTGATGGGCACTTGCGAAGTTGTTCCTCAATCAAGCGCGATCGGCGAATTTCAGTAGCGGGGTGCAAATACCACAATTTTCCGGCTTGCCTCAATATTTTTGCTGCTTCTGAAATGGATTGAAAGGTTACTACCTCAGGTTCAAGCCATACATCCAGTGCAAAACAAACATCAAGCTTCTGATGAGGAGAAAAAACGAGAGAGCCTATTTTATTGGATACCTCGCCTAACTCTTCAGAAAGTGTTTCTATAAACTCTGGTTTTGACACATAGACAGTAGAGAAATGATTGGGCAGTTCCATGATAAATAACGCTCGCAGGTTAATGGCGACAAAGTCAAATGCTGTAATTTAGGCGATTTTGTATTCTTTTTCTATATTTTTGTCTCGATTAGCGCTTGACCTGGCCTCCTGAATAACCCGCCTTGTTTATTTTACTGTCACTCTCCAAACGTTTCAGCAACGCTCATTCAATGTATATAAACTCATTGCCACATAACATTCTTACCTTGCCCCAAAGCAAAGCAATCAGCTTATGCGTGAGGTGCATTATCTACTATCATCCATCAGGGTTATTTCAATGCGTTCAATAGCTTTGCCAGGATGTGAGCGTTTGAGACAAATAAAACCCACTTCAGAAGTGGAATGAACATGTGTTCCCCCACAAGGTACTTCAGCAAAACCGTCAATTTTCCAAAACCGACGTTGATTTGTCACATCATGGTATCCTTTATGGATAACAAGATCTTGTCTAATGATGGTATTATATTCATCAAGCAGCTGGCTAAAAATAGAAGAGATATTAAAATTCGCTTTAAAATCTATTCGCGCTTTGGATTCTGAGATGTGAGCTCCTACTTTTTCAAGCCTACTGGTTCTGGTTACAAGTTCCAGAATCAGTTCTGCTGCAAAATGAAGACGCATCAGCCGGTGTCTTCGAGGCCAATCTATAGTCATGGTGATTACATCATTGGGCGTAAGATTATGGTCATCAGGCAGGGTATAATAAATAAGATTTCCATCTATTCGTGAACTGAGTACTTCAAGGCCATTGATGAACGCTCTATCGCTTTCCTGTCCTCCTGAAAATGAAAACGCGATGGTTTTTTCTAATAGAATCTCGTTGCTATTAATTGAGATTATCTTAGTATCGAGTGTATGCTGGTAGGGATTAGACCAAAAAATTTTTTCCATAGCTACACTCCCGTCAATGAAGTCTTTTTCATAAGCTCTGGAGCTGCATAAGCTCTTGTTTTGATATGAATTAATACAATAAGCAAACTGCCGCATAAGGCACAGAATGGAATGAGTGACAAAGCCCATTGATACGATTCCATTTCATATAATTTAAGTCCATTAGCGCTCATTTGCCCGTTCCAACTGCTATCCATTAATTTACCAATCAAAGTATGGAAAAAAGACCCGCCTAACATATTGATGCAATTCAAGAAGGCAATGGTGACGCCTAAACCTTCATAAGGAACCAAAGTAGAACCTGCGGCAAATACAATAACTTGATAGCAACACAGCAGGCCGATTGCAAAGAAGAGGGTGCCCAGCTGCCACCAGTGAAGTGTAGCAGTGTAAAGAAGAATCAGGAACAAGAAGGCCAAACCAGTACCACAGAGGGCTATTACAAAGTAGTTTCCTAATTTTTGGCTGAGGAAAGCGAGTAAAGGACCGCCAAATATCATCCCCATAAAAATAAACGAGATGAGAAAGGCAGCATCAGTTTTGTTCAATGTGTATTTGGCGATAAGATAAGGTACTCCCCATACGTCAGCGAAACCCTCCAAGGCACCGACCATTAATAAATTAGCAAGAGCAAGAGTCCAGATGATCCAAGATGAAAATAAAAAGGAACAGTGAGACAAATTCATTGTTTTTGTTACTGAGTGAGTATTATTTGGGGGAGAGCGCAAGATCAAAAGCGCACAACATCCTAAGAGGATGGAAAAAACCGCCAAAGCGAAACCAACTTGTTGTCCACTAAAATTCTGTATCAGGTGGGCAAGCGGCTTTCCTCCATAGATTGCTCCCAACAAGCCTACGCTAAAGGAGAAACCGATCATTCTGGAGTACTGTGAATGGCAGAACCACTCTGATACGACTTTGGATACGCCAAGAAAACCTGCGGCGGAGCCTACACCTATCAAAAACCTGCCTGACAGAGCCAAGTAAAAATTATTGGTTCCTATGAAAACTAAAGTTCCAATACCACACAACATTGCAAAGGCAAATACAACAAAGCGGGCTCCAAATTTATCCAGAAGTAAGGCTACAGGGATTTGCATTCCTGCGTATCCATAATAATAGAATGCAGCGATAAGGCCAAAGCTTGCGGCATCAATTGAAAATTGCGCCATAATGTCTTGCATGGTTAATCCAGGCCAAAGACGTAATAAGAATTGAAAAGTAAAAAAAGATAAAGGTAATGCCCACATCACCAATGAGACGAAATTATTCTTTGGTTTGAAACAGTTTTGATTCATGACGCCCTCCAGTTGAAATCAGTTGGTGCTAACTCTTTGGAAGCCTCCCTAGAGAGGCAGAGAATTAGCAACAGCTGACCGCTCTAGGGGAAAGAGGGCAAGATAATAATAATGATTGAAAGATTATCTATAGACTGGGAAGCGTCGCAAAGCAAAACATTGGCATAAGAATTTGCACAAAAGTCATGGCATGTTTTGTCATTTGGACGATTCATAATCTTTTCAGGTTGAGTTAATTTTGTCTTTTAATGAGTCAAATTAACAAATTGTGCTTCTATTTGTCAATAGGGGCTGCTATTTACTGGTATTTGGTGTCATTTCTATACGGTTGCTTTGATTAAATAATTTGCCATTAAACCGGATGATAATTATTGTATCTTTGGGTTCTGGCTTAGTCATTTTAAACTCGCCAGGACTGCGATATTCTATTAACATAAAGGATTCGATCACATTTGTAGAGAGTGAATGTTTTTAGTGAAGGTACGACTGAATAGAAAACAGGATTTACGAAAAAACACAAGGTCAAGGCAAAAAATATTTTTAATGAGTGATTTTATATAAACCAAATCACCGAATTATAAATATTTTTAACGAAGAGATTGGGATTTTTCGTAAGTTCTGTGAAATTAAATCATAAACCGGACTATTTTTAATGTATAACATTCTGTTAATTTTTATAGCATTCCTGCTGGTGCTTCTCAATGCATTTTTTGTATCCGCCGAATTTGGGATGGTTAAACTCAGGGCTACGCGAATTCAAGCCATCAAAGAAAATTACGGGCTAAGAGGTCGCATTCTTGAGCAAGTCCATCAAAATCTGGATGCGTATTTATCAGCATGTCAGTTAGGCATTACTCTTGCTTCGTTAGGATTGGGTTGGATTGGAGAGCCTGCTTTTGCGGAGTTATTGGGGCCATTATTTGTTACTTTGGGTATTTCATCGGTTCATATTGTTACTATATCTTCTTTTTTAATTGCATTTTTTCTTATTTCTTTTCTACATATTGTAATCGGTGAGCTCATGCCCAAGTCCATTGCCATTCGGCAATCTGAATTGATTTCAATATGGACTGCAGTCCCGTTGTATTGGTTTTACTGGATAATGTATCCTGCCATTTGGTTGTTAAATACCTGTTCGAATTTTTTTCTCAAACTGTCCGGCATGGATATAAAAAACGAATACGAAGGTTTTTATTCAAGTGAAGAACTTAAATTAATTTTAAGCGGGCAGCATCTGCAATCGGAATTAAAAGAGGATGAACGTGAAATCCTCGAGCATACTCTTGATTTGGCTGAGTTAAATGTTACTGAGGTAATGCGCCCTGAAGATCAAATGATCATAATAGATATCAATGAGCCATTCGAAACGATTAAAGATAAAATTTTAAAATATCGTTATAGTCGTTATCCTGTCTATGATTCCGGGACTAAGGAAATGATTGGTGTCATCCATGTTAAGGATTTATTTGCCGATTTGTTGCTCCAGAAAAATATCAATACATTAAAGCCTTATGTGCGACCAGTACTTAAAGTTAGTCATAAATTACCTGCCATGGATTTGCTGCGTAAATTCAGAGCTGGTATGCCTCATTTTGCTTTGGTATACAAACACAAATCGAGTTTACTTGGATTTGTAACTCTGGATAATTTGCTCCATATCCTGATTGGGCGGATTAAAGATGAGTTTCATAAAACACATGAAGATTGGGTAAAAAATGCGGACGGAACTATAACGACAAAAGGAGATTGCTCCCTTTATTCTCTAGAACGGGCTCTTGATTGCGATATTACTTTATCGCCAGATGAAGAAGAACTGAATACACTATATGGACTTATTATCACGCGCCACGGAAAATTGCCCAATGAAGGTGAAATAATTCAATTTGTTGAATTTGATGCCTTGATTGAAAAGGTACAGGATTCTTTTATAACCAAAATTAAAGTGTTCCCCAAGATCAAAAACCAGGAATAATATTTGCTCCGTGGTATAAAAGGCCAACTGGAAGCCTTTTATACCTGGTTCATTTAATCCAAGGTTGACATATCGATAACAAATCGATATTTCACATCTCCTTTTAACAGTCTTTCATAGGCAGAATTTACTTCATGCATTTTTATTAATTCAATGTCTGCGGTGATCCCATGCCTGGCGCAAAAATCCAAAACTTCTTGTGTCTCTTTAATGCCGCCAATCAATGAGCCGTTAATGCTCAGTCTTTTTAAAATAACAGGTAACATGGTAACTTCAAGTGGATCTGATGGAAGCCCAACCTGGGTTAGTTGTCCATCCACTTTAAGAAGGTTTAAATATTGGCCAAGATCATGTTTGGCAGAAACAGTATCAAGAATAAAATCATATTGATTGGCTAGTGTTTGCATGACATTGCTGTCGGTGGACAAGACAACATCATGAGCCCCCAAATCTTTACCCGCTTTTATCTTGTTTATAGAAGTGGTAAATACAGTCACATAAGCACCCATGGCTCGGGCTAATTTGACAGCCATATGCCCTAAGCCACCCAAACCAACGATTCCTACTTTACTCATTTTACCTACTTTAGCCCTTTTTAAGGGGGAATAAGTGGTTATTCCGGCACAGAGCAATGGTGCAGCGGCGGCAGGATCAAGTGATTCATCAATTTTTAATACAAAATCTTCCGTGACGACAATATGCTTGGAATACCCCCCGTAGGTCACCCCTCCCAGATGATTGTCTTGACTATTATAGGTAAAAGTTGCCCCGGATTTACAATATTGTTCTTCATGTTGATGGCAATAGGTGCATTGACGGCAGGAGTCAACCATACAGCCAACGCCTACTAAATCTCCTGCTTTGAACCGGTGGACTTGATGTCCTGCTTCCTTGACTCGTCCAATGATTTCATGTCCAGGAACCATAGGATAGAACGCTCCTGCCCAATCATTATTGACTTGATGCAAATCGGAATGACAGATACCACAAAATAGAATATCAATTGCTACGTCGTGTGCACCAACAGGGCGGCGTTCAAAAGTGAAAGGTTTTAAAGGAGCTCCCGCTTTGTAGGCGGCATAACCAATAGTTTCTGACATTTTTTGTCCTTAAAAAATTATAATCAGGACGTACCCCCAGTCTCTTTGTTAGAAAATGTTTTTAATTCGGTTGTTTAGTTTATCTAAACTCCCCCATTAAAAGCATTTTTTGTCTTGATCTTGGGATTTTTGTAAGTCCTGCTAATATCTCATCCCATAATGGGCTGAGTCCCAAAACATTAGTTGATTGAGTTTTTAATTTATCTGCAAAATTGCTCTAACCAACATTGTCCATAAGGATCACAAACTTCCATTTCCTCACATGAGGGTACATAATACCTTTGAACTGGTACATTGATCACTACATTCGGCACAATTACATTAGGAACGATAATGTTTCTTACCCCATTATAGTAATAATTTCTGTCGTAGTATCCATAGCCCCACGGGTCATATACTCGGATATCATCTCCATAATAGTGAACATTCGCTCTGGCAACACCAATGGTTATCCCTGAGCCATACCAAGCATTAATGGTGGTGCTGGAAAATAGTCCTAAAGCCAATAAAAATATCCTGACCATTTTGTTCTTGTGCTTGCGCATTTTCTACCTCACCAGGGACTGAAAGGAAAGTAATTATCATAATGAAATTGTTTCATTTTGCCAAATGAATTGATTTTTTTTAATACGTGAGGCATAAATTTTTTCAACATTTATTTTGGTTAATAATTAATCATTATATTCTATAATTTTATATATGTAATACCGTATTAGAAGACTGGAAATAAAATGCACAAGTTAATTGAGCTACAAGGCGTAGGCCCAAAATATGCTGAAATGTTAAAGCGAGTAGGAATTGAAAGCCAGGACGATTTATTAAGAGTTTGTAGTGGTCGCCGGGGGCGTTTTAGAGTAGCCGAGCAAACGGGAATCAGTCATAAATTGATTTTGAAATGGACCAATCAAGCTGATCTTGCACGAGTAAATGGTATTAATGAAGAATATGCTGAGCTTCTGGAGCAGGCTGGTATTGACTCAATCCCAGAGTTAGCACATTGCAATCCTGAGCAACTTTATAGCTCATTAAAAGAGAAAAATGAGCAATGTCATTTGGCGCAACATGTACCTGGATTATCTCAAGTTGTTACCTGGGTTGAACAAGCAAAAAAATTACCCAGGGCAGTTTATCATTGAAATCAATTCATAAAAGATAACTTGGAAACGCAGTGTTATTTTTTTTGTTTTTTTGCCATGATTTGATCAAATAATTTTCGTTTTTCTACAGGCAATTCCGCACGACGAATAACCATCATTTCTTCAATAGTCCCTTGTACACAATCTGGAGTTAAACGATCGGTGATTAATACACCATTCAGATGATCAATTTCATGTTGCAAAACACGGGCGTAAAAGCCATTTTCGATTTGTTGGTGAGCATTCCCTTCTTCATCATAGTACTTTAGCTGAATTTCATCATATCTTGGCACCTTCCCTGCTTTACTGGATACTGAATAACAACCTTCAAAGTCGCTAATAATACGAGTGTGGGGCAGGGGCTCGTAACTTGGATTGATTAGGATGTGCATTGGAAAGATTTTCGCATTATCACGTAAAAGCTGAGCTTCTTCAGGGATGTAAACTGCGATAATTTGTTTGGCGGAATTGACTTGTGGTGCTGCCAAACCAACCCCTCCCAATGCGTATAATTTTTTTTTCATCGCTTCTATTAAATCTTTATCTTCTTGATTTAAGGGAAATTGAATATTTTCAGCCCGAGTTTTTAGCATATGGTGGTTTTCTGTTTTTTCTATAGTAATAATTTCTAAAGCCATGACTGGTGATATCCCTAATAAGAAGCCTATTAAAATAAGGAGTTGTTGAGATTTCTTTTTGGTTCTCGTTAATGTGGTTAGTAGCAATGATTTTCCTAATTGGATAAAAAAACTATCAAGACTCACGAAAAACCTCAATCTCTTTGTTAAAAAAGTTTTTAATTCGGTCATTTACTTTATCTAAACTCCCTCATTAAAAACATTTTCTGCCTCGGCCTTAGGATTTTTCGTAAGTCCTGATTATTTTATATTGTCTTAAAAATACTTCAATTCTGCAAAACAAATCGATGTGTGTTATAAAGTAAGGTCGGATTTTCATAGGAGGTATGGATGATTGATGTTGGAAAAATTATAACCGATTTGGCTTGGCCTATCAGTTTATTGATAGCTTGGTTTGCAGGGGAACTTGGATATCGATGGGCAAAATTACCTCATATCAGTATCTATGCGATTGTAGGATTTTCACTAGCATCAACTCAAATAGGATTATTACCGTCTATTCAACCACCATCTATTTTACTTTTAGCCAATATTGGTTTTGGGCTAATCTTGTTTGAATCAGGCTATAGAATTAATTTACGCTGGTTAAGTTATAACCCCTGGGTTGCAGCATCCAGTATTACCGAAGCGACTTTAACCTTTTGCCTGGTTTATATTTTAGTGAAATCCTTTGGGTTACAAACTTCGACCTGCCTTTTATTGGCCTCGTTGTCTATGGCGACTTCACCAGCCACTGTAGTCAGGGTGATTAATGAACAACGTAGTTCAGGCCAAGTGACAGAACGTGTTTTACATCTCTCCGTGATCAATTGTGTGTTGGCAGTATTTTTATTCAAAGTCATCATTGGCTTGGTTGTTTTCAGAACTTCAGGAAATCTTTGGGAAGCAGCTTATGCCAGCTTAACGGTGACAGCCATTTCAACTATTTGGGGGATTATTTTTGGAGTGATAATGCCCATTTTGCTTAAAACAGTTAAAAGTACCTGTCAAGACAATACGTTGGCATTTGCCTGCGCTGTGATACTGCTGGTTATCTTAACCCATAATTTAAAATTGTCCCCGGTTTTAGCCACATTAACCTTTGGATTGGTTTCCCGCCATGGGCGAATGGTCTTTTCTCCTTCACAGCCAGGATTTGGCACTTTAGGTGATTTGTTATCGGTACTATTGTTTGTATTTATTGCAGCAACCATAGAATGGCAAAGGGTAGTAACTGGTGTATGGATAGGATTATCAATTATAACTGTAAGGTTGGTAGCTAAAATTATCGGGATTAGTTTATTTGCTCATATTAGTGGGATTTCCTTTAAAAAAGGTATATTGACTGGTTTGGCTATGACCCCCATCTCTGTTTTTGTCATTTTGATTTTAGAGCAGAGTCGATATATTGGTATTAATTTGGTAGATACACTGGCCCCACTGGCTATGGTTGCTCTGACTTTGGAAATATTGGGTCCAATAATGGTTCAACGTGCTTTAATTAAAGCGAACGAGATCTCTGTAATCAAGGAATTTTGAAATGCCTTTACAACCATTCAAAACATCTAATTTACTGACTATGGGGGTTGAGCTGGAATTACAATTAATCAGCTTAAGTAATTTTGACTTGACTGCCGCTAGCCCTGATATATTGGAGCTCTTGGGACGATCGTCTTTTCCCGGCAGTTTCACGCCAGAAATCACAGAAAGTATGTTAGAAATAGCGACAGATGTGCATGAAGAATATGATCAACTAATGAAACAACTGTTTCATATACGCGATGCCCTGGTGACAGTTGGAGACCGATTAAATATTGGTATTTGTGGCGGGGGAACCCATCCATTTCAAATGTGGTCTGATCAGCGAATTTTTAATAAAACCAGGTTTATAGAGGTGTCTGAATTATATGGTTATCTGACCAAGCAATTTACTATTTTTGGGCAACATATACATATTGGTTGTGAGGACGGTAATCAAGCACTTTTTTTACTTCATTCTTTAAATCGTTATATCCCTCATTTTATTGCATTGTCTGCTTCATCTCCCTTCGTTCAGAGTAAGGATACCTTGTATAACTCTGCTCGATTGAATTCGGTATTTGCCTTCCCATTAAGTGGAAGGGCTCCCTTTGTATTAAACTGGGATGAATTCTCACTCGGTTATTTCGAAAAAATGGAGCATACCGGCATAGTGAAAAGTATGAAGGATTTTTATTGGGATTTAAGACCTAAACCTGAATTTGGGACAATTGAAATGCGGGTGTGTGATAGTCCCCTTACGGTTGAGCGAGCAGCCGCTTTAGCTTGTTATATGCAAGCGCTTTGTAGTTATTTATTGGAAAATAAAGAACCTCTGCCTCACGAAGATGATTATCTTGTGTACAATTACAATCGTTTTCAAGCATGCCGATTCGGTCTGGATGGCACTCTGGTGCACCCCAAAACATATGAGCAAATTTTGCTTCGAGAAGATATTTTAACAACACTTCGCCGATTAAAGCCTTATGCTAATCAGCTAAATAGTACTATGGCTTTGGAGCATATTTATGAAATAACTCATAAAGGGAGTGATGCCAGCTTTTTAAGAGAAAAATATGCAGAACATAGAACTCTTGAAAGTGTGGTCAATGAATCATTAAAGCATTTCAGGAGTTCTAAATAATCGGCTGGGATTATAAAAAATCAAATAAGCTATTTTGGACTACAAAATAGCTTTTTGTTTTGCCTTAATTCTCTTCATACCCCATGACAACCAATATACAAGGTCCCCCAGAAATGATATTAAGCTTGTGATCCAAGCCATATTGAATGGCCGAGTCACTCTCTGCTCCAGGCTGCATCCATATATGTTGGATTCCTTTTTTGACTGCTTCCTTGACGACTTCTTCAGTAATGGATGGAGGGGTGATAATAGAAATACTGTGTACATCATCAGGTAAATCGTTTACTGAATGAATAACAGGCAAGCTTTCAATCAGCGTTTCATGTGGATTTACAGGATAGACTTTTTTGCCATTCTGAAGATAGCATCGCAATACTTTGTTGCCGTATTTTTCCCTATTGGAAGAGGCACCAACTACGGCAAAAGCAGGAGATTTCAAGAATACTTCTATCTGTTGATTAATCATGGGTAAATGCACTCCTTTAGATGCTAATTTCAGTATCTTTAATTAAATATAGGCTATTTCCTTTTTTTTTTAAGAAAAAATTGACCCTTAGGTAACATGATAGATTATAATCACTTTGTTTTTTAGAGTTACAAAAGGCATCAATAATGAATAAGGAACTTGAAAGCACTTATCAGAATATAACAAATCAATCGGAACTGGGGCAAAGTTCAAATTATGATGACCACTATAATCCTAAAAGGCTGTATCCTATTCCTAGAGCCCCAAAACGCCAGGAAATTAATTTGGATCCCAACTCCACCACTTTCTATGGTTTTGATTGCTGGAATCATTATGAGGTGTCCTGGTTAAACTCCAAAGGTAAACCAGTTGCTGCGATAGCTGTTATTTCTTATGATTGTCATTCCCCGTGCATTATTGAATCAAAGTCATTAAAACTCTATTTTAACTCGTTGAATAATAGTACTTTCCCTGACGTGGAAACCGTTGTGCAAACTATTAGCAAAGATTTAAGTCACTGCATTGGTTCTGAAGTGGTGGTTAATGTGTACCCCTTGTCGGAAATCGCTAGTCAAACTATCTATGCTGCATTCGATGGTATTTGCCTTGATAAGCTTGATATTGAATGCTCTGTATATCATGTAATGCCTGATTTTCTTTCGACCTCGTCTGAATTAGTTGAAGAGGTATTGTATTCTGATTTACTTAAATCAAACTGCCTGGTTACCAACCAGCCGGATTGGGGGAGCGTTCAAATTATTTATAAAGGTAAAAAGATAAATCATGAAGGGTTGCTTAAGTACCTGATTTCATTTAGAAATCATAATGAATTTCATGAGCAGTGCATTGAACGGATATTTGCAGACATTATGCGATTTTGCCAACCTGAATCATTGACTGTTTATGGACGATATACAAGAAGAGGAGGTCTGGATATTAATCCAATCAGGTCAACAGAACCTTGTGTTTTTGATGGGCAAAATATTCGTTTAATACGTCAATAAAGGAGGGTACTTATCCCTTCCAGCAGTATAAGGGATAAGTTTTAAACACGCCTGGGAATTTAATAATTAATTTTCAATACATTACATTTTTCCTATGCTAAGATTGCCTGGAAATTTGTACCAATTCAGGCATAAATCTTAAACTTAACTCCACAGATTTACTCATCGCTGTTCGATTGGTCCATCGCTAAAATCCATAGATTAAAGAATAAAAACTTGGTTTTGGAGTTTATTTTGATTGATAGAAATCATGCATTAGGGAGGATTTATTAAATATGAAGAAATATCATCAATTACTTATGGGAATTACTTTACTGTTGTTTGGTGTATGCAATTATGCCGGTGATACAGGGCCAGTTGAAAATAGCGACCTTTTCCGAGTGTTCATTCCTAATTTGAAACCGGGATATGAATTTTCTGCGACAGCCTTTTATCTGCAACCGGGAGCGAATAATTTAGGCTGGGGGGTGATTACGACAGTACTGCCAATACCATCGCCTAATTGGCAGGTTGTTACTTTTAATCCAGATTATCAAGTTGGGTTTAATTTGGGAGGACGTTATGTATTTGTCAATTCTGGAAGCGATTTGCAATTAAACTGGTCTCATCTGCGTACCAATGATACTGATAATGTCTTTGTGAATCCCTCATCGCAATGGATCTCTCCTTTTTCTCAGACCGGTACTCCTCCTACGCCTTCTGGCCAAATTACAGGAGTGGCTTTATTGAAGCTTGCACATGCCAGTCTTGATTTTAGTTATGATGCGGTCAGTCTCGATGTTGGAAAATTTATTAACTTTGGCTCCAAATTACAGACAAGGCTTTTTACAGGGTTAAGCAGTGCCTGGATAAAGGAAGAGTTGATATCAACTTTTCGGGGCTTTTCACTCCCTATACTGTCATTAAACAATACATCCACATACAAAGGTGTTGGGCCAAGATTAGGATTCAATAATAGTTATATTGTTTCTCATGGGTTCAATTTGGTTGGACAACTTGCCGGCTCAGTCTTGTACGGCAGAATGCAACCAGCTCAATACCAATTCACAGGAACCTCTCAGCAACTGATTATCGCTGGAATCTTTGTAAATCGTGAAGGACTTGCTAATCCCAGTGTCAATCAACTGGTTCCTGCTCTGGATGCCAAAATTGGATTAAGTTATCTTTACTCATTGAAACAAAATTGGGATTTGAATTTTGAAGCAGGGTATATGGGAGCTTTGTATTTTAATCCTTTATCCAGTTATGAAACAAATACCAA
Organism: Legionella sp. PATHC039; assembly: GCF_026191275.1. Lineage (NCBI taxonomy): Bacteria > Pseudomonadati > Pseudomonadota > Gammaproteobacteria > Legionellales > Legionellaceae > Legionella > Legionella sp. PATHC039. The sequence goes on along the minus strand of NZ_JAPHOP010000001.1, from coordinate 1,966,407 downwards.
TGTTATTGCCTTGGACACTGGCTCTTTGTCGACATCAAGTGCCAAACACACACAAAGTAATTTTTCTGTAGGTGGCCCTTACATTACAGTTAGCTTGAGAACCTGATTAGGGTGGTCAAACTATCATTCCTTGGCTTAACAAAATATGAAAACTGAATTTCTAATTTGTGGTTAAGCCGAGATACGACAGATAATCCGGTTTAAATGATTTCGCTAAAAAGCTTATGGGGAATATGAGTCACCTTCAGGAGTTCGAGTGATTTTTTTATTCGGCTCGAAAACAGGTTACGATGTGATCATTCACCATACCAATGGCTTGCATGTAAGCGTAGATGATGGTTGAGCCAACAAAGCTCATCCCTCGTTTTTTCAGATCTTTGGATAAGGCATCTGATTCTTTGCTGGTCGCAGGTACTTCGAGTATGCTTTCAGGACGATTTATGATAGGTGTCCCATTAACAAATTGCCAAACGTAAGAATCAAACGATCCATATTCTTGTTGAATAGATAGAAAAACCTTCGCATTTTTTCTGGTAGAAAAGATTTTAAGCCGGTTGCGGATAATTTCAGGATTAGTTAACAAAGCATTCAATTCATCATCAGTCATTTGAGCTACGGCTTGCGGGTTAAATTGCTTGAAAGCTCTCCGGTATCCGTCGCGCTTTTTTAATATAGTTTCCCAATTTAACCCTGCCTGAGCACCTTCCAGAATGAGCATCTCAAAATGTTTTTCATCATCATGAACAGGAATTCCCCATTCAGTATCATGGTATAGTTCATAATGGGGTTTGTTTTGCCCTACCCATTCGCATCGGTTTAGAATGATGTTTTGACTCATAATGTAATTATTAGATTGGGTTAAAAATATTTAATCCTGGTAATGGCAGTATTTATAACATTAGTCTACTATTCTGTGTGAACTATTCATTAAATTGTATTCCTTGTCAAGTAATGAAGGTAATCAGGAAATCGCTTATTAACAGTATAAGGACTTACGAAAACCCCAATCTCTTTGTTAAAAAAGTTTTTAATTCGGTCATTTAGTTTATCTAGATCCCCTCATTAAAAAATATTTTTTGCCTTGACTTTGGTGTTTTGCATAAATCCGAATACCAATCAAGTTGTTCTAAAAAAACAAATTAAAGGAGATTATTATGACTCAAGCTGCGTTTGGAGAGTTTTGTTGGAATGAATTAGCCACTTCTGATGTTAAAAAGGCAAAGGATTTTTATGGCAAGGTCTTTGGTTGGCAATTTAGAGAGATTGAATCAGAGGAAATGACCTACACTCTTATTCAATGCAATGATAAGGAAATGGCTGGTATATGGCAAATTCCCAAAGATCAACAAAGTCATATTCCTCCTCACTGGATGGCTTATATTTATGTCAAGGATGTATCAGAGGCTTTAAAAAAAGCAAAACAACATGGCGCTCAGGAAGTCAAAGGAATAACGCAGGCTGGTGAAATGGGACGTTTTGCTATTATAGTCGATCCGACCGGTGCACATGTTGCCTTATGGGAGTCCTTTGAATAATACAAAATAGACAGGTGACGTATGAAGTCTAATTTAGTTTGTGGTTAATTCCTGGAGATTAAAAAATTGTAAAAGCTATTGGGTTTATAAGGAAATTCTTTTATAAAAAGGGATTACTGCTGATTTCCTGGGCTCGGTTATTTTTTGGAGGTTTGTCAGGAGCCTCTGTCAGGATTTTATTCAATCCCCCATGTTTATTAATAATCTCCCCCAAGCGACCATCGGAAAGCGCCTTTCTTTCTGATGGATTTAGATTACATCGTTCATTGCATTCGGGATCAAGAATTTTCCGTAATTTGCTTGCAGCAGTTAATTTGACTTGACGAGCTTTATCATTCAAATAATCGGTTCCAAGAATTAAATCCTGTATGAAATAAACGAAAGCCACTAGGCCTAGAAAATTGTAATGATAACTCCATTCATTTCCCCTCTTGTTTATATATTGAGCAAGATCCTTAATGATAGGGTGAGCAGTATTCGGTTTGGACCGTTTGGGTGAAAAGATAGTCACTTGGGGAGGTTGACTTGATTTTTCTGTTGTCTTTTTCAGAGGGGAATTTAATTGATGTTTGACCAATAACTCAGTTTGTTGACATGGAGAATAACCCTGTGGAGCAATTTGTTTAAAAACTCTATTACAAGTCTCATAAAGCTCATGATACTTGTTTTGAGAATCCGTATCTTTTGAACTCAGGTAATTTGAAGTGGCTTGGAACAAGGTCAAACTTGAGATGAATTTACGATCATCAGGAAAACCACCCATGAGATGAGGTAGAGGGATGTTATTTAATTTTTCCTCTATGAGTTTTATTAACTCAAAATAGCGATTAAACAGTACAGGATCTTTTAAATAATCACATGCCTCATTAAAATCTTTAATTCCATATAGTTTGGCCGATGGGCTTTTACCTAAATTTTCCAATTGAGGAAAAATATACCATATCCAATGGCTTCTTTTTCTTCCGCCTTGTATTTCTCTGAATGCTTGATCGTAGCCACAAGTATTACTATTTTGAGCATTATGAAAACGATCGAGTCTTTTATTTCTGGCCATGAATTTTTCTCTTGATTTCATTAATTTTTATATTCACGAATCAGTTATTATCTATAAACTGCCTATTTATAAGTCAATTATAACAAAGTTATAAAAAGTTGTCATATTTGTTAACGAGTTGATTTGGATATGGAATCAAAAGTTGTAGGTGCTTGTTCATTAGTTGTATCAGTGGTTTTCTGTTCTGCTATTTTTGTGTGCTCTCGAGAAGATGAGCCAAATAAAGTAAATCTGGAATCTAATGAGTTTACAGTACTTTCAGTTGGCGACAAAGCAGGCACTTTATCTTGAACTGTTAATATATTTTTCACCTGTCTCGCAGGGTTTGAAGGACTGACTAACTCAAGATTTAATTGTTGCTCATAAACGTTTAATGCTTCATCCAAAACTGCATCCTCGTGTTTCGCAGTTTCTTCTGCTTTTAATTGAGCATCCTCTATTTCAGCCATTTTTTCAGCAGTCCACTTGATTAAACCAATGATTGCCATAACACTACCTACTGCAAACATGATAGGGACCATAATCGGAGGTGCGGCAATCACGCCAGCTACCACCAATAAGCCGGCTATCGATATTAAAGTACTGGCCGCTGCTATAGCAAAGGTACTGTAACTTAATGGCAAATTAATGGTAGATTTCAAATTGTCTCGTTCTATTTTAGCAAGCGGGGCTATGATTTCTTCTATGCTATCGTCGGTTTTGGTTATTTCTTTTTGTAATGATTTGATTTCGCTTAACAGTTTGTTTTGCTCAGATCGCTTTCCAGTTGGATTGATTAAAGCAATTTTATCTACAAGGGTTTTTAATTGCTCAGCGCGTTTAGCATAGAGTTGGTTTAATTTGTAAGCGTCATTCTCTTTGTTTTTTCCTGGGGTGATCTTTTTTTTCCTAAGTACCGCATTAATAAAATTCAACTCTTCTTTTAATTGTTGCTGTTCAATTTGATTGGGATAAGATTTCTCAAGATCATGTTGGAGTTCTATGGCACGAATTTCGAATAAGTCATTATATTTATCATTGTTTGGCTCTATACGTTTCGCTACAAGATCTATAAATTCTTTTTTCATTTTGTAGGAATTTGCCAATTGAAATTTTTGAGCAATTTTCCCAAAAAATCCAAATCCTTCGATGATGGTTACAGTAGAGGCAATTACTGTCCCTATGATTGCGGCAGTCAATCCACCGAGAGTGCTCGCTGCAATAGAAAGGCCTATAATGGCAGCAATTAGAATCGATGATATTATTTTTTCAGCTATCGGTTTTTCTGGATCACTCACAATAGAAATTGATTTGGCAAGTGTGGCCACTAGTTGCAGTATTCCGCCTACCAGTGGAATTTGTCGATAGGCGCTTAAAAAGGAGCCAATGACATTAAACACATGACTAACTCCCGTTGTTATTGTTGATGCTGCTGTAGTTCCAGCATGAATTTGCTCACCTAACGATTGTGATTGTGCAAGTTGATCCTGAAGATTCTTTTTAAGAGTTTTCATCTTGTCTGACAATCGGATGGGAGCTCGATATTTTTTGTACATAAAAAGAACCCTAAAGTCACATATAAAACTATATGAATTAATTTAGTACATATTTTACTTGTTAATTTGTCTTTTGGGAAGATATTTGTTTGGAATTTAAACAAAAATCAACAAAGAAGAGCTTGGTATACTATTTTTATTGACGCATCCTTGTTGTTTTAATTATTGCTGGCAAAAGTTTTATAATGAATAGTATATTTCGTTTGCCAGTGCGACGAAGGCACTTGCTTTGAGTTAATGGAAAATGAAATAACCTTTTTACCTGCCAGGTAATTATTCTGGCTAAATAATAGTCCAAACTCAGCGCTGTTTTCTATGAATGGGGATAATAGAAAACCCGATTTTGCCATATTGGAAATGAGTCTATATTGTCTTTGGGTGCCATTTTTTAATTCCAAATTGGCTTCAATCTGGTGAGGCTTGAAAAAGGTCGTCGCTAACATCCCCCAGAGCGTTGGTTGAATATCTATTTCGACAAAAAGAGGTTTATCGGTATCAGGTATTTTAAGTTGCTCTCCAAAAGTATGAATTTCTGTTTTTAATGGCACTAAAGATGTTACAGGTTTGTTGACTAATTTTTTTCTTAAAAATAAAAAATCATTTTCTAACCGTACTGGTTGATAATGATTAATCAGTATCGGCCAACTCATTCCGTCTTCCATTGAAGGAATTCTATTGTCAATTGGTTCTACTTTAAAAAGGATGTTATCCGGTTTGTTCTCACTTAAAAGGTAATTCGTATTGATTTCTGCCATTTTTGCAGTAAAAACGGAATAACTCTGAAAGATTGGCCTTGGCGACCATGTCATTCCCGAGGCGATTAATGAAGTTTGATTGTAAGAATAAATATCAGTAGTACCTGGTAATCTGGGAAAATCATCGCGGGCTTTCAAATAATTCATCGTTAATGAAAAATTTTCTTTTAACCAATTCTTATTCTGGATTCTGTTTTTAAGGCCATAGTAAGCGGCGGTATAGGTGGAAATGAAATTATCTCGAACAGATATTTTGGTATAGTGCCCGTTGATATAACTCGCTGTATAAAGGGATAAAGCTAATAATGGGACTATTACTTTGTTGTTGGAATTAAAATACGGTAACAAAAAAGAGGCTAGCAAAACAGAGGTGCCAGCAATGAAGGCATGGCCAAAATGTCTTGTGAAACCCGTTTTATATGAGAGGAAAAGAAAAACGAGATAGATACAAAATAGAAATGCTTTGGATAATGGTGAGAGATGTTTTTGCAAGAGTATTGATAAGAGAATGCAAGAAGATGTAATTCCAAAAAATAACAGTTCTTTATTGTCTCCTTCAGTTGCCATGGCTTCAGTAAAACCTGATGCAAGCAAGATAGTGTTACTGACATAAGCTGGCAGATTGAAAATAGATTGCCCGGATGCTATCCAAAAAAACAATATGGAAACTACTGGAGATGCCAGACAAAGCACAGCAAGATTACGCTGTTTATATAGGCTCAAAAATAAAGAGCATAAGAGCATGGTAATAATACTTAATATTAAAAGAGAGCCCTTGATCAGAGGAAATAAACCGAATGGCGTAAAAAGCAAAGCAAATAAAGTGCAGAAATTGCTTTTCAAGGGTGTTTCTTTTCCAGAAATTTCTTTATGAATGAGTAAGCCAATGATTAATGAATAGGAAAAAAACAAAGAATCCCGAGCATAGATCATACTAAAGAGAAGTATTGCAAAAGCAATACTCCAACGCCATTTAATGCCTTGCATTAAAAGGATAATAGCTATCCAGTAACATAAAGCCAAATACAAACTTCCCGAAACCATCATGAAATCGGTAGCTGGATGGTAGAATTTCGTATAGATGGAAGAATAAGGTCCTAAGGTAAAAAAAATGTCTTTACCAAAAGCTAAACCTTGGGCAACTGCTTGATTAAGTCCTACAGCCCAAGAGGCATCGAGACCGGGAGCTGGCATTTTGGGGGATAGTGGAATAAAAACGGCGATTATAATAATGAGCAAAGCAGATTTTAATAACCAACCCAAAGTGAGTGGAATTATTTTAAGATTTGAAATAACGGTCGTTTGATGAGGGCAGGTTTGGGTTCTAGTCATTTTTTTGTAGGCATATCATATCAAGCATCATATCATAGCATTCCTTGCTGCTGAATTGACAAGGACTTTATCGCTTCCTTTTCCCATAAACAGAATGAGTCATAGTACCCCCATAACTCTTCCTTTATTTCAAATAAACATAATAGACATTAAATAACAGGAACAAACCAATAATAAAGAATATTACAGCTGCTATTTTTAGTCTCATTGGATTATCGACAAATGATTGGCCTACTCTAACTGCGGTATCGGGGCATAAAAATCTTATTAAACCACCAAGCAAGACTAACCATGCAAAAAGAGTAATAACAACAGGCCAGCCCATTACCCAGATATTATGACTGACGACTAAAAGCAAACCTGTAATCAAAGTTACTATAGCCATAATCAATTGCGATCCGCGATGAGCTATAATCTCTGCCATAGCTGATTTTGCATGCTCATTATGGAATAATAAGAATAAGCTTACTATGACTAAATACCAGCCAATCACTGTGGCTAGAAATGTAGTTAACATCTTCAAACTCCTTACAATGACCTCCTACTATAATTATAGCAATTTTGTGAGCTATGTGTTGGAAAGTTAAAGGAAAATTGAGGAATTAGCGGAATGATACGGTTTTATTTTATTTGAAAATGGAGAGTAATCTAACATGATGAAAAAAATTAATTTATTCAAATTGCTTATGATCTTTGTTCTGGGTACAAGCACGCTCCAGGCTGCTGGATTATCAACTCAACGTATTGAACAATTATCTAATGCCAGGGTAACCGTGTGGAAAACAATTATCTATCCCTCTTCAAAACACGTTTTGCCCATGCACAGACATGATAACGATCGGGTTTTGGTCGCGTTGACGGATGGGACATTGAAAATTACAAACAACAAAGGAAAAGTACACTATTTAAAATTAAAGAAAGGTAAGGCGTATTATCTTACCAAAGACGTTCCTGACGAATTACATAATGATGAAAACGTAACTAACCATCCAATTCAGGTGATGGTAATTCAACTCAATGATAAAGCATGATTAGTGGGCAGTGGGTAATCTGATGTTGTATTAATTCCTGGTCAGGGTCAGGAAAAACAATTTTAGTAAGAGTATTTGGAACCCTGCCCCTGTCGTCGAGATCTCAGGCCGTATTATCATCTAATTGGAGAGTTACTGCCGCCCTTGTTGCTTATTATTTGTGCTATCATTTAATCATTGCTTCATTCATTGACAGGATTTCGAGAATGCATACTCAACGTGGATTGGAAGTAACGACAGGCTCCATAGAGACAGTAGATAGTATCAATTATTTTCATGAACAAGTATTAAGTTCCGGTCAAAACGCAATCCAAATTCTGGATGCGGCAAAAAAATATCCTGAGAATTTATTAATTCAAACTTATGCGGCTGCTTTTTATTTGTATGCACAAGAAGATGCAGCGAATGAACAAGCCAGCAATTATTTGCAAGCAGCATCCAGGTTATTAACATCAGCGAATGAACGTGAAAAATTAATTTTTGAAGCAGTAACGAATTGGTCTAAGCGAGATTATGCCAATGCCATTAGCTTGTTAGTTACTCTGCTTGAAAGGTATCCCAGAGATACTCTGGCGCTTAAATTCGCAGAATGGCTTTTTTATTGTACGGGACAGGCTTTTAATGCAGAGTATTTTCTTAAAGTATGTGATAGGTGCGCTCACGAGAATCAGGATGAGTCCCATTTTTTAGCCATACATTCCTTTGCCTTGGAACTGTGCGGCCAGTATTCCAAAGCCAGGGAAATGGCTGAGGAAGCTATCACAATGAATTTGCTTACCCCTTGGGCACATCATACCCTGGCTCATGTGCATTTATTAACAAGTGATATTACTGGTGGTATCAATAGACTTAGAGATTTACAAAAAACCTGGGAGGATATTTTGCCTTTGTTGAAAGGCCATAATACCTGGCATTTAGCACTATTTTATTTGGCAAATCGTAATGAAGAGGAAGTTAAAAAGTTATACCCCCATATTTCAGGGGCATTGCCTGATACTGTGCTTGAGCAGCTGGATACTATTTCCCTGCTATGGCGCATGGATATGGCAGGTCTACCCCAAGACAGGCTATTAAATCAGGTTGTAGACCATTTAAGTACCCATCCATTGGAATATTATACCGGGTTTACGAATGCTCATTTTATTTATTGTCTGGTGAAATCAGGTTATAAAAACGAAGCGGATGAGTCGTTGAAAAGAATGAAGTTTTACGCCTGTTCACCTTCTTCTGATGCTCTATGGGGCGATGTCGTTTTACCCCTGTGTCAGGGTATCTATGCCTTTGCCGATGCAGATTATAAGACTGCCTTGATGTTGATGGAGCCGGTGATTGTTGAGTGTGCACAATTAGGTGGAAGCGATGCGCAGATAGAGCTTTTTTTTCAGACTTACTTGTTGGTGTTGATACACACTAAACAAAAGGACAAAGCGTTACAATTTTTTACGGAACATTTAAAGTATTACAATAATACGCCATTAAGTGACTGGTGGTTCCAATCGGCTAATAAGGCTTAGGTATAGCATGGGTCAGCCACTCCATTTATTCAGCCTGCATACAGGTTGGTTTGTTAATCTTACCTGACGCAGGTAGTTTAATTCCTGCCATTCCGCATTCGTCTGTTCTAAAAAAAGTGATACCTAATGTTTTCATGCTTTGCAAAGTTTTAGAATGTGGAAATTTGAAGCGATTATCAAATCCTAAAGATGCAATGGCATAAAGCGGGTTTACTTCCAGCAAAAATCGATAGGATGAAGACGTTTTGCTCCCATGATGAGGCACAACTAAAATTTCGGATGCCAGCTGACCGCCGTAGTTTCTTACCAGGTACTCTTCAGCTGCTTTTTCAATATCTCCCGTTAACAAAACCCTGCCAGCCGAATTACTTACCTGTAAGATACAAGAATTGTTATTTTTTTTATTGAAAGCTTCCCTGATGGGTAAAAAACGAAAACTCACCCCATCCCATTGCCATTGTGGGTATGAATGACAATTACTTCCACGTTTATAGAAATAGGGATCATTCACTATTAATTGATTGACTTGCATCTCTTTTTCAAGGGAATTTAATCCGCCCTTATGATCTTTATCGGGATGGCTTATTACTATTTTGTCAATTGTTTTTATTCCAATTGACCTGAAAAAGGGGATTATCGCCATTTGTCCTAAATCACTCCCCTGAAAATAGGAATCTCCTGTATCGTAGAGTAAAACATGATGTTGCGTTTGTATCGCAACGGCAAGTCCTTGCCCGACATCCAAAATATTAATTAATGCTTCCCCTGGATAAATTGCAGTACGAGGCGGAAATAAGGGAAGGATAATCCAAAGGATAGCCAAGTGTTTGAATGGCTTGACAGGTAATAATACCCTTAAAAACAGACCTGCTGTCATAGCCATCATCATTGTTACTGAGGTGATGGACCAGGTGATATTGATCCCTGCTATTTGCTCAACATACGTTAGTCCTTGCAGTAACAGGGCAACAAGCCACGTCAATGGTTTCATCAATATCCAGGACCAATGAAATGGACTCGTTATCATAGTCATTAAAGCCAAGGGTACTATCAGAAAACTGACTAAAGGTATGGCGAATAAATTGGCAAGAAATCCATTGATAGAACCATAGGCGTACCAATGGAGAGTCAAGGGCATCAATCCAATGAGGCAACTTAATTGTAATGCCAGTGTTTTTTTATAATTTTTCAGTGGCCAGCGTTGATGAGTCAATAGAAGACAGGCCACGGCAAGAAATGAAAAATAAAAACCTTGCAGGAATACGGCATGGGGCTCAATACACAAGACTAAAAATAAGGCATATCTCCATATTTGCCATGGAGTAAAACGTTGTTTTCCTATGGCGTATATTGTGTAAAGTACACAACCAATCAAAGCGCGCTGTACAGGAGGTTCAAAACCGGCTAAAAAGGCATAGGGCAAGGCAGCTAGTAATCCACCGATACTCGCTATGGTGTTGGCTGGTAAGAATAAACAACAGCGATAGCTCATTGACCACATCCATCTTATCACTACAAAGAAAATGCCAGAGACCAGAGCGATGTGCTCTCCTGAAATCCCGAATAAATGTACCGTTCCTGTTCTTCGGAACAAATTCCAATGATCTGAATGGATATGGTGAGTAACATTTAACGTCAATGCTTCGATGATGCCTGCCGTTTCTGTATCCGGTGCCAGTTTGGTCAAAGCATCCCCAATTTTTTCACGCAGTGTTAACCAACTGAAAGAAGAGGGTTGATTGCTAATTAGCTTATTATTCCCATAACGAATATAGCCAGTCCAATAGATATGTCGAGCCGCCAGGTAACGTACATAATTAAAACCTCCCGGGTTGTCGAAGTTACGAGGTTTTTTTAGTTTCACTGAAAGTTGCCATCGCTGACCGGCTCGTAAGACAGGTGGTTTGTTATACCAGTTTAATTGGATCAAGCCTTGAGCAGGGTTATTATTAATTTTTTCAATTGCAAAATGGAATTGGGTTTTGTTAGGACGTTGCATGGGGATGGAAGCAATTGTTCCTTCCAATTGGGCTTGTGTGATTACTTGCGTATCAGGCATGCCCTTGGGAGATACAATCCACTGATGAATCAGGGCAAAGCCAGATCCGGCGATGAAGAACAGGACAATTGGATATCTTGGTGTGATATAAAAGAGTAAAGGAATCGCAATAGTTAGATAAATATTATAGGTATAAGCATAAAGTACGCCTATTAAAAAGCAAAAAATTTCCATTTCAAATTAAGTTGGACTTTCCCTTACTGGCAAATCTACTCGAATTGAATCCTTCGTGTAAAGAATTTTTTACAGTATTAACCAGGATTCCAGCATTCTGGTTGCACATTAGCGGAGGAATCCACGGCTGTTTTTACATTGGCTTGGTTAATTGACATGCTGGCACACTCGGTATCTTTGGCTTGAGTTCCAACAGGGGTTGCAGTTAAGGTATACGTTGTGGCTGTCAGGTTTGAAATATTGATAGTATAGTACCCGTTCGGAGTTGTTTGAGGAAATGCTGGTAAGGCGCCACACGCCACAGCATAAGAAAAATTCTGTGAATAACAGCGTTCTAAAATAATTTGATCTTGTGTCAATGTGGCGTGAGCATCGGCACGACGGGATTTTTGGATATATTGTAAATAGGATGGATAGGCAATTGAAACCAGAATTCCCACAATGACCATGCTGATTAGAACTTCAACCAGGGTAAACGCAGATTGTCTCATGCGCTTATTCTTCATAAAATGTCGATTACAGAGCATTTGGGTATCCTCTATTGAATTTGCCACCAACCTATTTTTCTTGGTGTAATGTTAGGAGCAATTACCGTAGTTTGTGTTCCATCCGATTGTGTGATCAGAATGACCAGATTGTTATCTTTGTTAGGCCCAAGCACAGTGGGTGAGTTGGCATAACTGTTGGACAAACCAATTCCAACGGGGTAGGCTCCATTATACTGATCGGCTATATCAAAGCCTCCATCGCCGGAAATATCAAATCGCGCATATTGAAAAGCACCGCCATTTAAGAAATTAAGCTCCAGAAGCATGGATGTGAAACCAAAGCCGCACGAATTGAGAGGAGGAGTGTTTAGTGTTGCAATAAATGCCCCGTTAATTAGTTCAGGCGTAGTAATTAATCTTTGTCCCGCTACAGGCATATCGGCAAACCATCCCACTTTATTACTCCAATTGATGGTATTGGCAGTAGCAGTGATAATATTTGTTGATAAACCTGATGTGGCCGAGTTAACCAAGGTCAAAGTTTGTTGTTGGAGATTGGCACGAACATATGGTACTGATGACAGCGGCTTGTCCCAAACTCCATAAATGGTTTGTCTTTGAGTAGTGACCAAATCGGATGTGGTCAGAAGTTGTCCGGTGCCAAACACAACAAAAAGTCCTGGATTGCGAGGATAATTAGGATTCAATGTCACTAAAGGAGGAGTAGTGATAGGTTGCGGTGTACCAGCAGAGTCTCTTGCCTGGAATAATACACGCACACTCCAACTGGCAGGATCAGCCGAGGAAACATCAATTGCCCACAGATTGCCTTGTAAATCACCGGCATACACTACGGTAACAGGATCAGCTTGCAGTCCGTCTTTTTGTCCCAATGCGACTGTCGATAATCCCTGGGGTAAATTGACATTGCAGGCTGAAGGGACAGCAGCACAAAGATCTATTTTTCTTAGGACTGCCCCTGTTTGAGGGTCGACAGCATAAAATACGGATGTGTTGTTTGGGCTGTTGTATCCATTGCCAAAAAAGACGGCAAAATTTAATGAAGATGTACTTCCGGATCTGATTTGGCCTATTTGAGGTTTGCTATAAGTTAACCCTAGATCAGAATCTGTAAATTCCCAGAGCACAGCATTGGCCACTCCTGCTTCAGAACTCAGGTTTGTGGGATTAGTAATGTCCAGGGCAAAGATGCTTTTACCACCTGCATTTTCACCTCCCACCAGAATGGTATGCCAGGAACCATCGGAAAATTGTACATCAGCGCTTTCTGGAGATCCGTTGACGAAGAATAAATGATTTTGGTTGTACAGCGGAGAAGTGAGTTGATGAAGATTATTAAACACGGCATTAGGGATAAATGCAAATAACTCTTCTCCAGTGGTTGCATTAAAGGCATGAAGCATTCCGTCATTTGCCCCAACGTATAAGATGGGTTGTCGATTGGCATTGGCTTTTGCAAAGCTGATATAACTGGAGGTTAAATACGGGGCACTTGGGGAACCAACATAAATTACCTGGCTATCGATAATATCTCCCAAAGCATGCGAGCGATCACGGAATGTTCCCCCGTTTCTTTTTTCCAGAGTGGCATTGCCACGCAGGTATTCTAATCTGTTTTCTCCCAACAGATCACTTGGTTGCAGTTGTGCCTGTTGAGTGGCATTAATATTCGCCCAGCGAAACGGTACTCCGTCTGCGGCTATGGGATCCCAAGTCGCTATCTTTCGATTATTAGACCATCCAGTTCCGGACACTAAGGAGTCAAGTGTCGATTGAGCTGACCATTGTATAGAATTGGTTGGTTGACCAGTATTCTCATCCAGCTCGATGGCTGTCAAATTACCTGTCCAATCTTGATAAGGAGTATCTCTGGTTATAAAATTGGCTTGATATTCTACAGTACTACTGTCAATACGAGTTGAGCTGATAGCTGCTGCAGAGGTTGAAAAAGATCCATTTTGAATATTTGAGAGAATGGAATTCAAACTATTGACTAGAGCTTGAGGACTTGTTGCAGGGTAGTAGTTTTCGGTACCTCCTGCAACAGCCATGGCTCTAAGGGTTGCAGCTGCCTCCGGATTTACAGCAGGATCTACACCAGCTCCCATGCCTATAACAAAAGTAAGAACGCCATCGTTTTTTAAAGCTTTTATTTCATTGATTGCATCCGATAAGGCTTGACTGTTAGTACTATTCAGCGAGCCATCGGCATTAAATGTTGCGGTGACGCCATAGCCGGCCGCAGCCGCACTGCCTAGTGGCGGCCAATATCTTGCCTGGAGGTCTTGAGTGGGTAGACCATCAGAAATTAATATAATGTATTGTTTTTGCGGACAATTGCCGCTGGTTGTACCGACAGTCTTCATGAAACTTCGAGATCGTGTCAATAATCCTGCAAGAGGGGATTGTACAGCGGCTGCTTTGATTTCTGTCGTGGATGTAGAATTTGTTTCAGGTCGAAGATGAGGCAAAAACGCATTAATTGCATTAGTAACACTAGTAGTAGTGGGATTTGTTCCTGCCGTAGTCATGTTCACTCTCATATTGCCGGTATTAAAAGATTGATTGCTGTAATAGCCAAAACCACGTTGCACATACATTACCTGTTGTGAAAAGGGTACAAAACCTGCATTTGTGGGGCCTGTAGCAAAACTTCCAATCGAGGGTCTGGTTGAAGAATAGGAAAGAAGTACATTACCGTTATTATAATTGCTGAGAGAAAAATTCGGAGGGTAAGGTGTTGCTGGAGATGGGCCATTAAAACTTACAAAAACTCCAGGAAAACCACTTCCAGCATACAGAACGTCATTAATAGTTGGATCATCGCTTGAGCCCCCGATTTGTAGATACTGGCTTGAAGAAACTAAACTAGTACCATATAAGCTTCCAATGGATGCGCAGTTACTTGATACAGTTGATGAAGCCGAACCATAGTTATAGCAAGGGTTGATAACGTATCGATTTCCAGCTACTGGTGAGTTAGTGAACACAAAATTACTGCCAGGCGGCGACATGTAATAAACCCAAGTGTTATAAGTACTGATGTTACTTGTACTGTAGGTGCCCAATGCAAAGTCTGTGGTAGGCATGTAATTTTCAATAATCGCTTTGACTCCAGCTTTGGCCACATTGAGTCGGCTTGAACTGTTGTCTACTTTATTACCTCCTTGAATAACAGTATAAGGAGCTAAGCCGTTGGCATCAGGGCCTTGTACTGGCGGAGTAAATCCAGCCGGTACGGTATAATTCACCGGTGAACTGGAATTGTAAAGGGAGCTTAAACCGGAGGACAGAGAACCAGAGCCCGTCATGATTGCTCCACTCAAATTACCATCCATGGATTGAGAGTTTCCTATGAGTATCAGGACCTGAGGGTGAATTGGACTGGCAATGATTAGAGGTATTTGTGGAATGCTTAAGGGAACGGCATAAAGAGAAACTGAGGCAGACAATGAAATGGCTAGAAATATTCGAGGTAGAACTCTAATTGCTTTCTGAGCTCCTTCTCTGATTAAAATGCAAAGTTTTAACGCGTCCATGATAATCAAAACCTACTGTTGAATTTGAATTGTACTTTGTATGAGTACGGAGCTATCTCCACTTACTCCTGCTGATCGGGCCGTTACTCTGTAGACATTACTTAGCTTTTTCATGCTCTGACCTGGCATAATAACGGACGGCAGTTTTTCAATGAAATAGCTGGCTTGCGCCCCTGTATTGCCCTGAAAGCTGTTAATGACTGACGAACTACTTGACCAGTTAATCGTTTTCCAAAGTGGATTAGTAGCACTTGGGTCAAATAAATACAATCCATTATTAGAAGCAAGAAAACTTTGCGGATTATAAGCGCCATTTATGATTAGATTAATGGCTTCGTTAATGGCACCTTCAGTTTTTTCAAAACTGATTTCCGAATCGGTTGCATTGGTTGCAATCCGGGTTTGAGATGTGTTTTGTGATATCTGGGTCAGGGCTAAAACGGTGAGCATGCTCATAAGCACAAGTGACGTTATCAGGACATAACCTCTCTGCTTTGAATATTGAGCTGTGAAAGATACGTTCATGATATCGAATTCCTCAAGTTGATGGTCAATTCAATTACATGCCTTAAGCGGTTATCAGCAGGTACGGTGATTTGCGTATCCAAGACGTTGTATTGTCTGGTTGTTAGGCTTCCCGATCCGAGTTGACCTGCGATCAAAAAGCCCAAACGAATAGCATAGACCTGTGCCCAATCAGTTACTGCATTAGCAGATACGTATCGAGAAATGACTCCATTATTGCCAATACCATACTGGACTTTCATTATTTCCACCCCAGGTACTAATGGTTGTATTGTCCAGCTGTTGCCAACGAGAGAGGCCCGCATTAATGCGCTTTGCCCTCCTTGGCCTTGACCCACAAAAAATGCAGTTTGTTGGATAGGAATGAATTGGGAGCCGGCCTGAAAATTGACTGGGAATGCACTACTTGCATTTTGTAGCACTCCAGCACCAGCATCATGAGTTATCGTTGTTCCTGCTACTGCAGTAATTTGAAATATTACGGTTTTACCACAATCAGAAACCGCTCCAAACATTCCAGAGGTAAGGGACATCCCGCTAGTGCCTTGAACTACAAAGGTATTGCTGCCGGGATCAATCGTGGTTATTCCTGTTGGATAGCTGTCAGAGGTAGAGCCTAATACTACCAACACATCACTACCTTGTTGAGCATTGCCAACAAGGGTGGAGTCTAATGCGGGTGACCAATGACTGGCATTGGTGCTATTTGCAGGATTGCTTTGGGTTATTGTGAAGCTTGCTCCGCTGCCATTGTAACCCATAAGGATTGTTGGCGTTGTATTCAATATTCCCAAAGGCCTTGGGCCCCCAGTATTTAGGCTGGAAACTGCGGTGATAATGGATCCGCAGCCGGCAAATCCAGCCGATCTGATCATCGGTATGAGTAAATTGGATATGGCATTTTCAGTACTTTGAATAAGATCCTGAGAGTTCGATGCTTTGTAAAGTTGGGTTTGCGCCAGGTATATTTGTAAAATTGAATAAGTGAGTATCAGTCCAACCAAGGTGGCTATCATCAACTCGACTAATGAAAATCCTTGTTGTAGTCTGTACTTAATATTCATATCTGACTTTGTACTCTGAATTGAACGAAATTGGCAGTTCCTGAAGAAGCGCTGCTTGCCCCTAACTCATTTTGTGCTTTACTATCATCCCATTGTACAGTCACGGTAATCACCGTATTCCCTGCCACACCTGAAAGAGCAGAAGTTATTGAACCGCTTCCATTTGGCAATTGCGACACCACTCTGGTGAGCCAATACCAGGTATCATATCGTGCCAGTTGATTTGGATTGCACACCGATGCATTGCATAATACTGAAGGAGCACTTACGGACGTAGGGTATCCATTACTGCCGATATTACTGACATTATAACTACCATTAGATGCTGCATCCGAATTTGCTCGAATTCTGTCAAAAATATCATAAACTGCTTGTACTGCTTGCAGTTTTGCATAACTGGAATTGTTTGCTTGATTACTGACTATCAACATACTGGCGATCCCTAGCATGCCAACGGCTAATATGACTACAGATATCAACACTTCCAGCAAAGTCATTCCCTTGTCTTTTGCTAATGTATCCATTCGGTTAATCATATTCTATCTCCGTTAAGGGCAGTTCAGAGCTCCATTATTCCAGACTGCCTGGCCGGGTGTTGTTCCGGATTGGACAAATCCAGTGGCCAAAACCATTGCCGAGCGGGCAAACGCATTGCCTCTGTTATCACACATAGTGAAGTTACTTTGGGTTGTTGATAACCCATGTGGGTCAAAAACAACACTGGATACGTTTGAAGTGATAACAGGATCATTCACTGAAGTCTGGTGCGATTTTAAAAGCGTTGGTGCTCCTGCTGCTGGTTGGGTCACCACTATCCATCCTGAGCTCCAGTTAGCTCCACAGGCCGTTGAACCTGGTGAACCTAATGGACATACTGCCACATTGACTGCTCGATCAAGTGCCACTCCACGCGCATAGTTTAACGAGCTTACCAGTGAGTCAATGTTTGAAGTCAAACGGTTATTCAAAATCATAGTTCTTAGTGAAGGGACGATTAGAGTTAAGATGATGGCAAAAACAGATAGGGTTACTAATAATTCAACCAGTGTGAATCCGGCTATGGAAAGAGGGCTGCTGTTAAGATGGACCTCAGTATCGAAGCTGTCTTTACAAAGATCATTGTACATTATGCCTTTTGTTTGTATCTTTTGTTCTATATTAGATTGTGCGGGCAATACACTACTATCAACGCAAAATAACATATTAGCTACATTGCGCAGAGAGAACTTTTGTAATTCCTTTATCACTTTGTTCAAAGCATTATCCCTATTATTTGATCGAACCCACTGCATTATTAATTATAGTTCAAATTAGTTAAATTTTTTACAAGTAATTGGCAACAGCGAATTGTAATCTTTGCGTCACAGCTTATGTTAGATATGAGAGGCACTTCTCAATAACTGATAACGCTTCGAGATTTTCTTGAAATTATTCTATACTTAGATAAGTAAAATGACAGGTAATCCTATGAAACATAGAAGATCTGAAACTCAAGACATTGATGATGCCATCATAAAAACTCTAAATAAATTATTGGAAATCGAGCTAGCGGGTGTTGTGCGCTATACCCATTACTCCTTTATGGTCTTTGGATTTAATCGCATCCCGATCTGCAAATGGATGCGAGATCAGGCTCAAGAAAGTTTGAACCACGCTCATCTAATCGGTGAGCTTATTACCCATTTTTCCTATCATCCTACACTTAAAATCGGTAAGTTATTAGAGACTCATGAGCATAATATTAGCAATATTTTAGAAGAGTCACTTGAGCATGAAAGGCAAAGCCTGGATTTGTATTATCAACTATTACAATATTCAGAAAATAAGTCGGTGTTAGTTGAAGAATTTGCAAGACAAATGATTCAAGAAGAAGAAATGCATCTTGGAGAAATATCCAAAATGCTTAATTCCCCGACAACTTTCAAAGATTAACAAGAGTTCTTTTCTTTGTCGATTATTCCATTTCTTGTTTGACTTGGAAGAGTCAAACAAGTTTTTGGTATTTTTTAATTCATTGACAAGAGCGATCGATGGTTGCTCAAGATTATCAATCAGCGAGAGTTAAAAGTTCGAATGCTCTCTTCTAATTCCTTAGGGATAATCTTGTTATCACTGTCTTTTTGATGTCTTTGGGTAAAAAGAATACATTGATTTAACAAGGAAGGAGCATCTGCCTTTCCAGAAAGTTCCCTAATCAGGTTAGAAATTGTTATAGACGGTTGAATTTTATGGCCATAATCATCAATCAAAATGATTTTTTGCACATTGGGAAATGCAGCGCCCAGTGCTCTTCGTTGTTCTTTGGACATTTCTTTGACACTATAAAAGCTCAAATAAACAGTTTGCACATGCTTTAGAGAATCCTTAAGGAGTGCCAGCTTTTCAAAGGGTACTTCATGCAAGGAGTTAAAGCTCAAATTAAGTGACGCCACGTGAGGAGGGATACTGGTAAAAATTTGTGATAAGTCAGTGCTACTCTCCAGATCGAAATAATTCATACTTAAATCCAGTGAGGTCACATTTTCGGGGATGGCCGCAAAGGCCTTTTCTAACTCCACCCCACGGTTATTGCCCAGGTAATTACAATGCAAATTAAGCGAAGTTACACTGGCTTGGATAGCAGCAAAGGCTTGTGCTAATTCAGCACCACTTTTCTTGTGGAGATCATTGCAGCTTAAATTGAGAGAAGTTACATTGGTAGGGATGGCGGCCAGGAGTTGTGCCAATTCTGCACCACTTTTGTCGCATAAGTGATTGTTAGTCAAATCCAACGATATAACGCTGTCAGGTATATACTTAAAGGCCTGAATTAATTCAGCATTACTTATATTGCCTAATTCATTCAAACTCAAATCAAGAGAGGTAACGCCATGAGGGATAGAGATAAATTCTTGTATCAGGTTGCTGGTTCTGGTTAATATTAATTCGTAAAACATCGTGAAAATCTCCCAAATACATGGATTTTGTTTTAATCAAATGGGTAATAATATCAACCGATAGTTCATTTTTAAAATCAATTGTTTGTATATTGTCTATGCAAATTTCTTATAAGCGAAGGGTTAAAGTGAGTTTGTTTTGTTGCAATCAGATGCAAATCGGTGCTGTGCTGAAAGTAAGAATTATCTCTAATAAAGATGCGTAAAGAAATGTTGACTCATTAGCAAATTGTGTGCACACTTATTGATCAAAAAAAGGGGGAGTGCTATGCCGAATTCAAGTATACAAATCTGGTTGCAAAGACAAATAGCTTTAAGAACTTTTCCTCCCAATAGAGAGGACTGGTATGTCAAAAATGGTTTCGGTAATTCAGAGATGTCACTTGAAGAACGTTTTGCTTGTTTTGTAAAGGCAATACGTCAAGAGGATTGTCCCTACCATGAACAATTATCCGGTATAGACTTTCATCGCTTTGAAATCGAGGTGACTTTAGCTAGCCAAAAAACCTGTATGACCGAGGTGATAGGGTTTCAGAATAATTCCAATCAATCAAGCTCCTTACTAAATGAGAAGGACAAAGCTGTTGGAAAGGGAAAACATGTGATTTATTTCACTGGAATCGGAACACAATATCAAGATTGCCTGATTGATATAGCAAAAGCTGTTCAAATAACGGGAGCGCATTATTATGCTTTTGAATACCCGGGCATGAGAAAACTGGGCGGTGAAGTGTTAGAAGTCAATGATATGGTTAACACTGGAATAGCGCTGGCCAATACCTTACTTGAAAAAGGCATATCAATTGATGATATCCTTTTTCAAGGGGATTCCTTTGGTGCTGCGGTGGCAAAAAAAGTCAGTGATCAATTCAAACTGCAATCAAATGTAACAGTAAGATGCATTCTGAATAATACCTTTTCCACTTTTCAAGCTGCTGTCGAAGGAAATCTGGGTGCGTTCTCTACTTTGCGATATACAGTTCGCCCCCTGCTTCGCTATACTGGTTGGGATATTCGTCCAGGGGATAACTATGGCCTAGATACCCCTTACCAAATTCATATCAATCATACAGGTGATCTTACCTTAGGGGTAGGGCATGCAACGCTTGCAGAAAGCGTTGAATCCAATTCTCAACTTGAACATTTCATTGATCCCTGTCCTGAAGAGTATCGTATTAAAAGAGATATCTATAAACAGTGGCATTGGGCCTCATTAAGCGAACAAGGAATAACATTTCTCGAGACGAAATATGGCAGAAATAGTGACGGCCAATTGGACACGCATCTGGCCGATTTGTATTTGCTAAAGTATGATACAGGTCTGGGGGTTTATGAATCATTTATTTGTAAATACCTCGAAGACAGTAATGACTATATCGCCAATCACCCGCAAAAACTTTCGCTTGACGAATTACCAAGTCCTCTTGAGTCCGAAACAGTTTCATTGGGACAATTGATTGTCTCTGTGTTACCATCAAGGCCTAGTATAGCCGGTTTTTTTGGTCGTCCTAAACCAGTCAAGGATGAAGTGGATTCAGAGAATCAAGCTCAGAAATTAATGGAGCTAAAGTAAGCTGTAATACTACCTGTGAAACAAAAACAACAGCTTGAACATGGATAAAAAAATTATTGCGGCAGCCTCTTTTGGCACCTTGTTTGAAATGTACGACTATGCCATTTATGGGTTTATGGCGCCTATTTTGGCGCCTCTTTTTTTTCCTGCCACTGATAAACACACTGCTCTCATCGCAACATTTGGTATTTTTGCCGCAGGTTTTTTTGTTCGGCCATTCTCTGCTTATTGGTTAGGGAATCTGGGTGACAAAATTGGCCGCAAAAAAACATTGACTATGACTCTTATGGTCATGACTTTTTCATCAAGTTTTATTGGTTTATTACCTACCTATCAAGAGGCGGGCATTCTCGCTCCGATATTACTCACGCTATGTCGATTAACTCAAGGGGTTTCTGTAGCAGGGGAAATGACACTAGCTAGTATTTACATTTATGAAAATGTGAACATGCGCCATAAAGGTTTAGCAGTCAGTTTCGTCACTTTAGGTTCTATTTGTGGATTGTTGCTTGCAATAATAGTAAGCAAAATAACCCTGATATTTTTTTCCGGTCAGTCTCCCGATTTTCTCTGGCGCTTCCCATTTTTAATAGGAATATTCGTAGGGTTTATCGGACTTTATTTGCGAAGTCAAACCAGAGAATTAACCGATTTTGCAAAAGTAATTGTTCAAAGACAATCTCATCCCATACTGAATGCCTGGCGTTATCGGAAAAAAGCAATTGCTGCTATTTTTCTTTTGGCAATTTATTGCAACAGTAGCTTTTATACATTTTTTGTTTATATGCCTTCATACCTGCAACAGCAGGAGTTGCCATTAACTACAGCGATGGATGTCATTATCATAGGGATGATTTGTTATAGTATGGGTCTCTTATTATCAGGTTTCACCTCTGATATTTTAGGCAGGCGCTTTCCTTTGGCAGTCAGTTTAATTGCAACTTTATGTACAGTTTTGGTAATAAATTATTTGATCAATACAGGTACTTTATTACAAATTACTGTTGCCTGCAGTGTTTTGGCTGTCATTATCTCTTTTTTTATTGGAAGCGCATTTACCGCCAGCCTTGAACAATTACCGCAGGAAGAGCGCGCCAGTGGCTTTACTTTATTTTTTAACTTGTCTAATTCCCTATTTGGAGGCACAGCACCACTCATTATTTTGCTATTAAGTTATGCTTTCATTCATTTTGCATTTTCTATTTATTTGATGGTGATGGCTTTGTTGACTCTTCCTGCCCTACGGTTGATTCAAGAAAAAGGCACGAATTAATTTATTGGTTTATGGTACGAAAAACAGTGATCTAACACAAAAATGTGCCCAGTTTGGTTGCGTAAAATATATTTATCCTGACTGTGGAAATATGGAAGTTGGTCTCACCTTATAAAAAATTTCTATTTATGAAAAAAATAGTTTCCAAAATTGTGGATTCTCAAGCCAATTGATTTGCCAGATACTGCACCAGTTTTTATTTCTCCGGAAGAAATGCAAAACCTGAAAAGGATTTGCAATTTAATACATAACAAAAAACAGTTTTTCAGCTCGATAAAAGCAAGTTACTGCGGGCCAACGAATGCTAAAAATGAGTGGTATCAACCCTGGTATCCGAAATCAATCTCTAAGGTGCGGAAAATCTCGCTATATCAGATAGCCCTCGGTTTTTTAAAATTTCAAATCCACCAGATAAAAGAAGTTAATGGCACTTCAGTGTTTTCTCATCGGTAATTAGTTTGGAGATCAAGTATTCCGAAATTTCTTGCCAAATATCAGGGAATAGTTGAGATCGAATGTATTGAAGTAATAAATATTACTATTTTCCAAGAGAAATAAATGAAAATAAATAAGACAACAAATGATCAAAATGCAGATCAAAAATCAAGCCAATATATTTATGTGGAAAAAAAAGAGATAGGCGGTATTGATACAGAAATTATTACCGAATCTCACTACCCTATTCCTTGGGGCTCTGCTTCAGAAAGACCGCTCGATTATTATGAAAAACAATCAAAAGTTATCACCTACTATAAAGAAGATATTGATCTGGATGGTAATCCATTTAACAAAAAAATTGAAATAGAAATACCTAAAGTTGATGAAGGTGAAAACAGACACCGTAGAATTAAAGTAAAGGTTGATGGAAATCCCATAATTTTTCAAGATAACAATATTCTGGATATGGATGAAACTTTTAATATCCGTGATGTTAATTTGTTAATCCATATGGTTCTTAACAATTTTCATCCCAAGAGTAACTCAACCTGTTTGCAAACAATCACTCCTTTTATTCATCTACTTGGAACTGATGGGGATGAGGATTATGAATTTAATCAAAAAAATAATGGAGATGTGAGTAAAGTTCTTCTTCCATATGTCCAGGAAATGTGTTCGTTAAGCAACAGTTCTGTGGTTAGGCAGCTATTAATCCCAGTGGCAACAAAAGGTGGTCTTCATCACTGGAATTTGTGTATGTTATTTATCGACGAAAATAATATTCCTTCACTTTATTATATTGAATCAGAAAACCTATTAGCTTCGTTTGATTACTATACTTATATGTATTACATGGAAGATTACAAAATGCATATTCTCCCACAGGTCAATGCATTATTGGCTAAATTTCACTATCCAGCGATTGATAAAGTCAATTTCTGCCAAGCAAAACAATTTAGCCAGGAGGGTTGTGGTATTGCAATGAGCCTTAATATTCACAAAATTCTGGAAGAAAAATATCCTCAAGTTATTTGTTATTCCAATACACCGAGAAAAGGGATTCCAAGTCATACAGAAATACAGTGTTTATCAAGTAATGTGAGTATTGAAGAGGATGCTTTAATGCGAGTAGAGCTTGCATTTAAAATACAAGCACGCGCATCAATTATTGCAGAGGGCGCTCTTGATGCAAAGATGGTAGAAAAAAAGAGCTTGGTTTGTAGTGAAATTTTAAGTGATTTACATAGTTTAAGTGTAAAGGCTAAAGAAGCATTTGGCTTCTTTCAATCAACGCAACTTAGAATATCGTCTGAAATGCATTCGGTTATGGCACAAGACAAAGGCAATGATGAAGCATCTTCCAG
The DNA here is from genome assembly GCF_026191275.1 of Legionella sp. PATHC039. Taxonomy (NCBI): domain Bacteria; kingdom Pseudomonadati; phylum Pseudomonadota; class Gammaproteobacteria; order Legionellales; family Legionellaceae; genus Legionella; species Legionella sp. PATHC039. Next base: position 1,942,197 of record NZ_JAPHOP010000001.1, on the reverse strand, counting down.
TGATATAAATGCTGAAGTATGTCGTTTATGCTGAGACATAATATAAATAGACCTCTTGCATGATCTGATTATTTTGTTTTAGGGCAAGGAGCAAACGTTTTGAAGATTGGGGTTTACATGCAGTAGATGAGACTTACAGAAACGTTTGCAACGCAGAAATAAAACAAAAGAGACAAGTTAGGCAAATCAGGCCTAATGCAAACCATCGTAAATGTTCGCTTTTGAAACAACATTTTATGGTAGTACGCTATGTTTAGTTTTGATGCGATAAAAGGCAATCAAAGCTAAACATAATCGGAAGAATTTCTAGTATGATTATCTATGGTGTGACAACTTGCAAATGATTATGCCAAATCAAAGAGATCGGCATTCATAACCTTTGTCCATGCTGTAACAAAGTCCTGTATGAATTTTCCCTTGTTATCATCCTGGGCATAGACTTCAGCATAGGAGCGCAGAATCGAATTAGAGCCAAAAACCAGATCTACACGAGTCGCTGTCCACTTGATGTTACCTGCTTTACGGTCTCGAATTTCGTACAAATTGTCTTTGCTTGGTATCCATACATTGGCCATATCGGTCAAGTTGACAAAAAAGTCATTAGTCAGGACACCAACGCGATCAGTGAATACACCATGTTGGGTATTGTTGTGATTAGTACCCAACACGCGCAGACCTCCAACAAGGACTGTCATCTCATGGGCTGTCAGTCCCATGAGTTGAGTGCGATCTAGCATGAGCTCTTCAGGACGGACATCATATGCCTTCTTAAGCCAGTTGCGATAGCCATCATGAAGCGGTTCCAGAACGTCAAAGGATTCTGCATCCGTCATGTCATCGGTTGCATCCCCACGGCCAGGAGCAAAGGGAACGATAATGTCAAAGCCAGCCGCCTTGGCAGCCTTCTCGATACCGACGTTTCCGGCAAGTACAATCACATCTGCCACGCTTGCACCTGTATCAGCAGCGATGTCTTCAAGAATTCGCAAGACTTTAGTCAGGCGTTGTGGCTCATTGCCTTCCCAGTCTTTTTGTGGCTTTAGTCGTATACGTGCTCCATTCGCACCACCGCGCTTATCTGAGCCGCGGAAAGTGCGTGCGCTGTCCCATGCAGTAGAAACCATTTCACCGATGGTCAGATTGCTGGCCGCAATTTTTGCTTTGGCGGCAGCAATATCATATGCCCTGTTACCAGCAGGCACCGGATCTTGCCAAATCAAATCTTCTTTAGGAACATCAGGGCCAATGTAGCGCGTCTTCGGCCCCATATCGCGATGGGTCAGTTTGAACCAGGCTCGTGCAAAAACTTCTGCAAAATAGTTGGGATCTTTGTAAAAGCGCTCGGCGATTTTACGATAAACAGGATCCATTTTGATTGCCATGTCAGCGTCTGTCATGATTGGATTGTGCCGAATGGCGGGGTCTTCGACATCTACTGGTTTGTCCTCTTCCTTAATATGGATGGGTTCCCATTGCCAGGCACCGGCGGGGCTTTTTTTCAGTTCCCAATCGTAATTCAGCAATAAATAGAAGTAGCCATTGTCCCAATGAGTAGGGTGTGTCGTCCATGCGCCTTCAATACCACTTGAAACAGTATTACGGCCTATGCCTCTGGTGGTTTTGTTAATCCAGCCAAGCCCTTGGTCTTCAATATCAGCTGCCTCAGGCTCTGGTCCCAAAAATTTTGCATTGCCATTACCATGACATTTGCCAACAGTATGTCCTCCGGCAGTCAGAGCAACGGTTTCCTCATCGTTCATAGCCATACGCCCAAAGGTTACACGAACATCCTTCGCTGTGCGCAGCGGGTCAGGTTGACCATTCACTCCTTCAGGGTTTACATAAATTAAGCCCATTTGTACTGCCGCTAGCGGGGTTTCCAGGGATTGACGGTCTTTATCATCATAACGCTTGGCGCCTAACCATTCTTGTTCTGAACCCCAATAAACATCTTTTTCGGGATGCCAAATGTCTTCGCGGCCAAAACCAAAACCGAAAGTTTTAAGTCCCATTGACTCATAAGCGATGGTGCCAGCCAGGACAATCAAGTCTGCCCAACTAATCTTGTTGCCATATTTTTTCTTGATGGGCCATAATAAGCGACGTGCTTTATCCAGGTTCACATTGTCAGGCCATGAATTCAATGGGGCAAAGCGCTGATTGCCTGTACCAGCACCGCCGCGGCCATCCGCAACACGATAAGAACCTGCAGCATGCCAGGACATACGAATCATTAAACCACCGTAGTGCCCCCAATCAGCAGGCCACCATGCCTGGCTGTCAGTCATCAAAGCATGCAAATCCTTTTTGAGTGCCTCAAAATCCAGTTTCTTGACTTCTTCACGATAGTTGAAATCTTTTCCCATTGGATTTGTCTTGGTGTCATGCTGATGCAATATATCCAGGTTCAAGGCATTGGGCCACCATGCCGTGTTGGATGTTTCTGCAGATGTCATCCCGCCATGTATCACCGGACACCCGGTTGCTGTATTTCCAACTTTTCCATCCATAAACACTCCTGGTCGCAGATCATAATTCACTAGAGACCTAACTATAGCTTAAGGCAGGGTAGCTAAGCAATCGAAGCAAAGACACTATCAAGCGAGAGATTGCAGAGTGAAAAATGCCGAATCCATAGCAAAGAAAATCACTGCTGCGAGTTCTTGTTTTTCATTTTTCCTGATGCTGGAAGGTATTCGTAAACTACCTGGTTAAACTTGACTCTTATAGGGTTGGTAGTCATGATATTTCTGTTTACAATGCAAAAATATAATGATTTCGCTCTTGCTAACTGGCGAATTGTTTACTCGCATCAAAATCATAAGGACATGTGAAAATCAGATGAATAAAAATTTAAGTGCTTTGAGTTTACTTTGGATTTCAATTACCAGCATGGTAGGCTCGGGCTGGTTATTTGGTTCTCTATATTCTGCTCATTTTGCTGGTCCTGCCGCCATTATCGCTTGGCCACTGGCAGGTTTTTTACTTCTGTTTGTTGCTTTGTCTTACGCTGAGTTAGCTACGATGTTTCCACAGTCCGACAGCCTGGCTTGCTTGCCTTTATATACCCATGGACGTTTGACTGGCATTATCATGAGTGTTATGACGTGGTTTTCCCTGGCCATTTTGCCAGTGATTGAAACGCAAGGTGTCATTCAATATGCCAGTAATTATATTCCAGATCTGGTATCTCATGACTCTTTGCACTATCGAAATACACCAGCAGGTTATATGCTGTCCCTGGTTGTATTAATGAGTTTTGTTTTGTTTAATTATTTTGGTATTGGTTTGTTTGCCCGCATTAATGCCGCATTTACTATCTGGAAGATAATAATCCCTATTCTTACTATCGCAAGCTTGGTAACCATGAGTTATCACCCGGGTAATTTTTTTCAGCACGGTGGTTTTATGCCTTATGGTTGGCAGGGCGTTATGGCAGCAATGTCAAGCGGAGGTGTGCTTTTTTCACTGTTAGGGTTTCGACAAGTGGTTATCATGATGGGTGAATTGGAGAAACCAGGACAATACATACCCCTGATTTTGGGTGGTTCACTAGTGTTCGTGACGTTACTTTACACTGGTTTACAATGGTCCTTTATTGGGAGTGTCAGCGAGCAAGCCCTGGAAAAAGGGTGGGTGAATTTGTCTTTTACTGGTGATGCAGGACCATTTGCCGCTCTCGCTGCAATGGCCGGTATGCTTTGGTTGAGTATTTTATTGTACGCCGATGCTTTTATATCACCTTATTCCACTGGTCTTGTTTATTCAACCACAGCAGCTCACATGCTAAGCAGTATGGGATCAGTTGTTCCTACACCTGTAATTCTTACCAAACAAAACAGGTATCAAGTTCCCTGGGTTAGTTTAGGCGTAAATTTCTTACTCGCTGGCACCATGTCGCTCGTGTTGCGCGGATGGCAAGAAATGTCGGCTTTTCTTGTGGCAATATTAATGATTAGCTATTCCATAGGGCCTGTAGCACTGGTTTGCTTACGTCAGCAATTACCGCACTATAAGCGTCCTTTTCGTTTGCATGGGAGTAACCTTATTGGCTTTCTCGGATTTTATGTTTGTACAGTTGGTGTTTATTGGGCAGGTTTCCATAGCGTACGAAAGTTATTGGTGATCACTATTCTGGGAGTAGTGTGTTCTTTCCTCTATTGCCTTATAAAAAATGCACATCGGGAGATTGATAGCAAACAAGCACTATGGTTTATATTCTATCTTTTTGGACTTGGTATTTTCTCATTTCTTGGTAATTATGGTGGTAAGCATATCCTTCCACAGTATTGGGATTTGTTGTATTTATTAGTTTTCAGCTTGCTTGTATTTGGTTTTGCCCTATTGTCCAGAAAGCCCAATGCCTACACTCAAAACATGGTTGCCCAAAATACACACACTAATATAACTGCTCCTGCTTTCTCAATTGAGCGATATAATATTGCTTGATTAGAGCCCTTAATGATTAATATTATTCAATGTTGATCTTGACATGACCATTATGGATCATGATAATGCGATTGGTTTTTTAAAGTCACTTTGCTGCAAGGATTGCCAGCCTTAACTAGGAAAAATATGAAAAATAAAATAGTTTTGTTGGCTCCAGTCTCTTTATCCTTTCTTTTCTCATTCTCTACTTATGCTGCGGATTACGAATTTAATGGTTTGTCATTAAGTGCTTCTCTAGGCATTCTGTCAGGTAAAGCTCATGAATATGTTTACCATCCAGAGACAGACACTAAGTTAAGCCAGCTGGATTGGCGCATAAAAAATGCTCCGATAATAAAAGGGGAATTAAATTATGATTTCATGGATTGGCTTAGCATGAACAGTAGAGGCTGGACAACTTTGGTAAAAAATAAAGCTGCTATGGATGATTATGATTGGCTAAATCCTTATCAAGATAAGTGGACTCACTGGTCTCATCATGAAGATACGCATCTCAATTATGCAAATGAGTTAGATATGAGCTTAAGGGCTTGGTTGATGCAAAAACAAAATTACAAGTTAGGCCTGGCTACTGGTTATCAATGGAATTCCTTTGACTGGAAAGCTACCGGGGGTTGTTATCAATATAACGGAGGGCTCTATGCCGGTTGTTTTCCAGGAGATCAACCTGGAATAGGATACCAACAAAAATTTAGAACCCCTTATGTTGGTCTGGCAGGGAAGTATTTTATTAATAATTTTGAGTTTAGTGGTCTTTTAAAATTTAGTGATTGGGTTTCAGCTCAAGATCATGATGAGCATTATGCCCGTAACTTAACATTCAATGAGCGGGGAAATAGCTCCAGATATTATGCGGCAACGATTCATTCTGGCTATTTTTTGAAACCTAATACGAAGATTTTTGTAGAGGCCTCTTACAATCATTATTCTAATGGGAGAGCGGATACTGAAATCATTGACAATGAAACGGGTGAGCGCAGTTATTTCGGTGATTCAGCAGGCCTATCCAATAAACACTATACTGTTGCTCTTGGGTTACAATATCTTTTTTAAAAGGTCAAATTCTCTAATCTCAACTGGCAACTGTCTTAAGTTCTAACTTCAAGACAGTTGTTACATAAGTTCTTTATTTCAACCATATCTGGATATGGATCTGAATATTATGCAAACTGAAGCTTTATGCTTGGGTTTAATTCTTCTTTTGAATCCATGTTAAACAGTGCAGGCAATTTTTCACGGATTTGCTCTGTAAGCGTTTCATCTGAGCCTTGATTGTTTTCAAGCCGGATTGTTTCATGTGAAGGATACTCAAAAAATGTATCCATTTTGGTGGCGTAGCGCAAGCTTACTTTGCTTTCCTGGCTGCGAAATCGGTTGGTGATGCGACTTGCTCGCAGTACAGGCGTGACATCAATCATTACAAATTTGAGTTCGGGTATGGCGTTTAATAACTTGATACGGTGCTTGTCGAGATACATCGCTTGCGAAATAGCAAAACTCTCTTTGGGCGTTTTTTCTTTTTGAGTATTAATAACATCTATCAAGACATCGACAAATTCATCAATCATCTCAGGAGTCATTTGTTCATCTTCAATTAAACAGTCACGCATTTTTTGGGTGATGTGGTTATCACCATCGATATGGACGATTTTAAGGTGTCTGAGCAGCTCTCCAATATAACTTTTACCCGAGCCAGTTTTGCCAAACAAAAAATAGATGGTCATTGTTCACAACCCTTGTAATGTATGTTCTTCACATTAGGTGAGTGAATAACCATACCTTAAAATCATGGGTTCGTCCATTGCAGGGTTGGCCGTTAAGGCAGCGCGGGGCTCTCTTGCCTACTATTTATTGACTTTTCTAATGCAACATTCATGTTCGTTTTTTCTGCCATCCCCAACATTTCTTCTATAAAGCCAATTAATTGTGCCCATGCATTTGATTCTACCTCTATGTTTTTTGCCAGTTTCAAAAATAATTTAGGCTCTATTTTCTCTACCTTCTCTTCAAAGGAAAAAACCATAAGGCCATCATTGGTCATTGTTGGAAATAAAGTATCTGCGCATGGTCTTAATTGGCCTTTATTTTTTCCTTATCTGAATGATCAATTCTTGGTATATCAAAGTAAATTCGGTACGTATCTTAAGTTACCACATATTTTCCAGCGATTCGTGCCGATTGATAATGAGGTTATTCCCAAGGGTCTGAACCAAAAGATCTGAAGTTGTCTGGGTGTAAATTTGCTTTCTTTAAGCTTTGAAGTAAAAGATATCCTAAAATTTTTCCAAATTTAAATTCAGAAATATTACAAGGTTTTTGTTTCGCGTTGTCTTCGAGATTAGTAATCCATTTTTGGATGATATTTTGATATTGACCTAACTCACGTTCAATCTAGAGATTTATTCGTCCACAATCAGCCGGAGGGCCAATAGATGGTTTAGCAAATTGAATCATTTCTATCATTCAAAGTATTTGTTTTATAATTATAGGTCACTTTTTTGGTATGTTTTTAATCTTTTTCAGGATCTGGGTATAATCTGAAAAAGAGCAAAAGCCAGGATTTAATCTTGATTTGTCACAGGTGCTATAAGGCCAGGTGCAAAATTCAATCCTGACCATAAAACAGCGCTTGCCCACTAAGATTTTCCATGTTAGGGATCAATTATTTTCACTAAATTTCTATCTGTCGTCCTATTTCAAACACTGATTCTGGCGGAAGATGAAAGTAGTTACTCATGGGAAGGGCATTGCGATGCATAAAAACGAAGAGAATTTTAATGTATTTTGACAGAGTATGACGGACATTGCGGACAAATATTGTTTCATGACCGATATAATAGGTTATGTCTTTGATATTCATGCCATAGCCTTGAGCCTCTAATTTCTTTAATAATTTTGGAATATGAGGTTGTTCCATAAAGCCATAATTTGCTACGGCATGCCAGATGCCTGCTCCTGTTTCTACAATTTGTAATTGATCACCCGGTTTACACCAGGGGATGGACAAGTTGTTAATATTTAAAATAATAACCTTATCCTGCAACACATGATTTTTCTTTACATGCCAAACCAGGGTTGGAGGAATATCCTGCTCCTTAGATGTAAGAAAAACAGCAGTTTTAGGCACACGGACTACCCCCTCTTTTTGAATACTGTCCAGAAAGGAATCGACTGTTATATTTTTTCCTTTTTGCCTGATAGCGATGGATTTATAGCCTTTATGCCAAATATACATTATGGAATAGATTATGATTGCCAATGTGATTGGTATATATCCGCCATTGAAAAACTTCGTGAGATTGGCCGCAAAAAAAGAGGCATCGACAATCATGAATAATCCAGCAACAAGCCCTGATGTGATAATATTCCATTTCCATAGTTTATGCAGTGCAATAAATAAAAGCACAGTGGTGCAAAGCATAGTCGCTGAAACAGCAATGCCATAGGCAGTAGCCAATTTTTCAGAACTCCCAAATCCAATAATAAGCCCAAGGGTAGCCAGCATTAAAAGCCAGTTAACAACTCCTATATAAATTTGCCCATAACCCTCTGAAGACGTTTGCGTGACTCGTAACCTGGGTAGCCAGCCCAGTTGCATTGCTTGTCTTGTCATGGAAAATGCCCCGGTAATAATGGCTTGGCTGGCAATAATTGTTGCGACGGTAGACAGAATTATTAACGGTAATAAAAAGTTACTTGGGCACAGCATGTAAAAAATATTATGCTCTGTAGATGCTCCTTCCAAAACCAAAGCGGCTTGTCCCAGATAGTTAAAGATAAGGCTTGGAAATGCCAGACCAAACCAGGCGCAGCGAATTGGGGTGGTACCAAAATGTCCCAGGTCTGCGTATAAAGCTTCTGCACCAGTGACACAAAGAAACACCCCACATAGAATAAAAAACCCTGTTGCGCCATTTGAAAATAAAAAATTTAAGCCATAAACAGGGTTTATCGCCGCTAAGACAAAAGGGTGTTGAATAATTCCTCTTGCCCCTAAAATACCAATGGTTAAAAACCAAAATGCCATCACTGGGCCAAAGGCCTTTCCAATAGTTGTGGTACCTTTAGATTGAATCGCAAAAAGTGTTATCAGAATTGTTATCGCAATAGGTAAAACATAATACTTAAGCGATGGGGAAAGGATCTCAAGTCCCTCTACAGCAGAGAGTACCGATATGGCTGGGGTAATTGTGCCATCTCCATAGATAAGAGCAGCCCCCATAAGTCCAACTGCAATAATGAAAGGCTTTTGTTTTAGTTTTAAACTTAAAAGAGACATCAACGCGAGAATACCTCCCTCTCCATCGTTGTCAATCCGTAAAGCAAAGCAAATATATTTAACAGACGCGATGATTATCAGAGTCCATATAATCAATGATGCCGAACCCATAATTGTAGCTACGTCCGGAGTTCCTCCTCCAGCCAGCAATATCACCGTTTTAAAAGTATAAAGAGGACTTGTTCCAATATCTCCGTAAACTATGCCCAAGGCTGATAGACTTAGTGCTCGCAATGTAGGATTGGAGTCGTTATGTTTTTCAATGTTTCTTATTGAGGGCATTGAGTTGGCTCTCTTATTAAGTTTGGCTTTACTCAAAAGGAGGGGCCACCCTCCAATAAGTGGTACTTTAATCTTAGATAAATTAATCTAATTATTTGAATTTGCAATAGAAAATAGATTAAATTACTGACCCATCTTTAATTATTTTCATCAATAAAGGATGTCGCAATGTTTTCTGACAAGGCCTTTTCACAAAAAAAGTTCAAAAGTAAATTAATTTTTTGTTCATCTACAGTGGGCTTGGGGCAAATTGCATAAAGATTGATATCTGGTGAAGATTCATGGGGCAATACTGGAATTAATGCTTCATTTTTTATTTCTTCATAAACTGAAAAATAAGGTACCCACAAAATCCCCACGTCTGCTACTGCAGCCTGTTTTAAGACACCAGCATTGTTGCTTATAAATTTCCCGAGACATGAATGATTTTTCTGTTAAAAACCCATTTATTTTGCAGGCCATAGAGAGTATTAATCAAACAATTATGCTTTGGTAATTCGTCGAGTGTCTGAGGAAGTCCATGTTGAGCAATATAACCAGGTGAGGCAAAGACCTTTGAAAATAACCTTTTACAAACCAGTTTTGGATGTTTGACATCATCAAATGAAATAGCTAGATCAAAGGTAGAGGAATAGAGTTCTTTTGTATCCGAACCGACAATAATATCTACTTCAATCTTGGGGTATTGCCGCATAAATTGAATACTTAATGTGGTTAAATAGGGAATTGCCGGAGTAACAGTAAGATAGAGCCTGATTACGCCATTTAATTCGAGCTGATCAGGTGTTGTAATGACTTTGACGGCCTCTAATTGATCGAAAAGCTGCAGTGACTTTTCATACAACCTATGGCCTGAATCAGTTACAGTTAATCGTGTCGTAGAGCGTATCAATAAAGTAACCTTTAACTCCTCCTCCAGCCAGGTTATTTGTTTGCTCAATTTAGAGGGGGATATGTACAATTTCTGCGCTGCTTTTGAAAAGCTTTTACAATCAACGGTTGCAATAAAGCCTTTCAAACAGGATAAAATATTCATCTTAAAATTTTCTTAATCGAGCTCTTTTTAGATGGTATAGACCTATATACCAGTTTTGTAAATCAACCGCATATCTCCTGACATAGACCAACGCTATTAGTTTATTACATGAAAACAGCAGTTAAAGCGGATAATCAAGTATCCCCGTGAAAGATTTCCTATAATTTGTCTCCGATTCTGCTATTTATTTCCTGGGTATAAAGCATAACATTTTATTTTGTATATAAAGAACTATGAAGAGCTACACCCATTTTCTCTGAATTATTCTCAGATGGGGTATTACCTGAGAAAAATGAATAATAACTGGATGTACTTGGTTGTGCTTTTTTAGTGAGTCTAAATTGATGTGAATCCTGAAAATATGAGAAAAGTTTTAATCCAAAGTTTAAGTGAGGGTTTTTACCGAGTACGTGATTATATAAATCGTCGAGCTCCTTGCATTTTTCTGGACAAAATTGTTGCAATAATTCACTTGCATGATTTTTATTGATTTCACCCCATTTTTTCATAATGGCAGCTCCATTTCGAAAGGAAAAATTATTGGAAAATAGAGGGTTATTAAGAGTTTGTTGATTTAAGAAGAGATTAGCAACAAGAAATAAGGTGAGCACTCTCGTTTCTTTATAATTTGATGGTTCCGCTGAAAACACACTGGGCATTAACAACTTAAGTGGTACAAATACAGAATCAATATTTCCAATCACAAACAATAAATTCCAACTATTGTATAAATTCATCCATTGTTTATCGATATGAAATTGGGATATTTTTTTAGGTGAGTTATCAACTTTTAACTCAGGCATCAATGAATAACCTAAATCTGAATGAAGTGTAGTGCCTTGGGGCAAAGTAGTTTCAGCTAATTTAAAAGAAGTGGTGTATTCTTGTTCTTCCATGACGCCAATTAATCCCAAGCCAGCTTGTGCATTTAAAATACCACTGGTATTTTTATTGTGGCCTGTTGCATCTTCCCAAACCGCTTCTAAAATATTAACTCCCATAGCGGGTAAAGTACTTGTTGATGCAACATCAAAATTAGCAAGTTCTATATCTGCATTCCACCCAGATAAACGATTTTGGCTTACAAAATCATCGAGATCAGCTTGAGTTTCGGGATTTGCTCCCATCAGTCGGTGGAATATAATGCTTGTCAAACCAGGATCTATGGAAATCAGTTTTAATCTTTCAAATAAGGTGGCACGAGAAGGTACTCCAAATAAAAAATTGTAAAAAGGATTACCTGTTGCGCCTTTTCCTCTTTGCTTCATCATATGGTTATAAATATCATGAGCAAAATCGTTACTGTTAGCCATTGTAATGGTTATCGCCTCTAAAAGGCATAATAAATTAATTTGAAGCTGTATCGTAGAAGAAGCGTTTTCGATTTCAGCGTCATCAATTAATTCGTTTTCTTCGATATAGTCAAGCAAAGTCCATAAAGGATCATTATTTAAAATATCTGATTTGACCTTGCTAATTAACGGATTCAGATCAATGCTTTTCTTTTTAATTGTTTGGATAAAAAACTTATACTCTTCATTACCAGTAGTTAGCTTATCAAGCCCAAGAGCTGATAATAATTGCTTCATTATTTGAGGATTTGATTGGGGTACAAGAAATCGTTTAATACGGTTAAGAAAATTTAATGCCTTTGTTTTATTTCCCATATTATATTCCTAATTTAAGTCTAAATGTCATTATTTTACACAATTTGATTTTTTGTAGAATGCATTCGTTTGGAAAATAACGGTTTCGAAATTGGAAATTGAAAAATAAATAATCAGGGGATATTTTTTTATCTGGTTTAACTGAGGCGAATTATAAGTTGTCTCTAAAACAAGGTCAGAGATTTTAAACTGGCAAAAGAAACTAATTAAGCAGCTCTGTCAACGATTTTAAATCGCTTCCTTTTCTATAGCAATTCATGCCAACGTGCTAATACTTTAATTGATAAAGTAATTAAGGAGGCGGAAACAAACTTATAAGCCATCGATCTAATTGCTTTCAACCGTTTCGTAATTTTCTTGTGAACTATAAGCAATATCTTCCCTCATCAATTATCTGATTCTGGATAAATCAGCGTAATCGGGGTTAGTGTGTTTAACTCTAATGATTAGTGTGGCTTGATAGTGATGTTGTTTTATTATTCTGTTAATTCCTGAGTCATAAAGCCTAAAATTTGAAAAAGCCTAGTTCTAAGTAGATGTGGAATCATAGCTAAATCTTAAGCATCTTTCGTCCAGCTCATGAGAGTTTACCAAAGTAATTCCGGCATAAATAGCCTCTTGTTTTCCCTTTAAAAATGCCCATAAACGATCTCCATATGAAAAATGCCACCACTCACGCGGATAATTAACAAAATCATGCTCGTACATTATATCAAGAAGGATTTTTCTATTCTGAAATACTTCAGCTGAAATATTCTGAGAATAGGTTTCACAAATATCTGGATCGACTTTGTACCAATCTTTAATTGCCATACCAAAATCAATTAAATTTCCATTGGAGTCAATAACTTCAAGATCTACTGCACCACCAGTACTATGAGGGGGTATATTCGGTGCTCCTTTAAAAAAGTTTACGGGGGCAATTAATAAACTGGCTTCTTTGAAAAGCTCTTCCTCCGATTTATTGGAGTTTTTTAATCTCAAATTGCTATAGTGTTCATCGAATAGAACTTTTTGAACATTTAAGCTTCGTAACCCTTCATAAATTCTGAATTTCCAACCATTTGGAAGTTGCTTTTGAGCAAGACAGAGTTTTTCATATACGGTTTTTCTTAATTTAGTGTAATCATTTTGGGTTAAGGGTGTATCTGGAGGAGGTCCATAAGCAAGCTCTTGTTGTTCTTTTAAATCAACTAGAGGCTCATTATTTTCACGAATAGAAATACTATTAATTTTTTTTTCGTTAATATCAGGACTTTTTTTCATTATTTCTAACTTAGCGTCGAATTTTGAGAATTATAGTTTTTTTAAATTTAAGGCTCAATAATTCTTTCATTTATCCCTATTGATTTTTAATCAAAAAAACCATAAAGATGGCATTGCTTAATAATTTTAAAAAGATATAATTTCCTCCTTAATTTTAAGGAGGAAGTTATGAGTTTTGAAGTTAAATATGTACCTGTAAGTATAGCAGGGAGTGCAGTTCCATATTAACCGACTGCTTTATATCCTAGATGCCTTCATTTAGATTTGTATACCCTAAAATAAAGCCCTTTGTGGAATTTTGTTGGAGAAATGGTATGGTTTCTTTTTTCAAAATCCCAGGACTGTCAATCAATCTTAATGATGAAGTAAAGTTTATTTATAATGTTTGTTGTATGATGGATGGCGCAACACATTTAGATATTTTAAAAGAAAAAATATCACTTATTTATCCTAAAGAAAGCCAGTTTATAGAAGACTTATTGACAGTTCTCGATAACGAGTATTTGCTTGAGGATTCTTTTTATAATGTTTCAGATACATCTCTTGATGATAAAGAGAGATGGTCTAAAAATACTGAGTTTTTTGGCTCATACTGTCGGGCAAATGAAAATAAATATCAAAAACAAAAGTCGTTAAGTACAATAAAGGTTACCATTTTAGGGCTTGGTGGCGTAGGTTCAAATGTATTACTAAATTTGGCTGCTCTTGGTGTGCTAAATTTTAGGATTGTTGACTTTGATGAAGTAAGTTTATCTAATCTAAATCGTCAAATTCTTTATAATGAAACAGATGTGGGATTTTGTAAATGCGAGATCGCGAAATCTAAAATTTTACAATTTTTGCCTAAAGCTAATATAGAGCAGTTTAATAAAAAGCTTGAGAGTGAAAAAGGTGTTCTGGATATCATGGAAGGTCAGGATATTGTTATCGCCGCAGCAGATATTCCCCGCGATAAAATTTTAGATTGGGTTAATAGTGCATGTGTAAAACTCAAAATACCATATATAAGTGGGGGATTGGATAGTCTATGGGCTACTTACTTTTCTATAATTCCAGGTGTTAGTGGATGCATGGAGTGTTGGAAACAATCTGCTAGTAGTTGTAGTTCTCTTTATCAGGATATAATACGGGAAGAGCATTTTGTTTCTGCTGTTTCGCCAAATGTAGCTATTATGCCTATGATTTCAATGGTTTCGGGTCTTATTTCGACCGAGTTTTTAAAAATAGTAACCAATATTTCAGAGCCTAGCGCCTTAGGAAAGTTGTGTGTTTTTAATTTCAAAACTACACATATAACTGTTCAAGAGACTTGGGAAAAAATACCAGCTTGCCCTATTTGCAAAGATCTTTGAATTAATCGGTTTTAAAAGGATTATAGCTTACATTGTAGTCGTAAATATCAATGTTTTCTTTGGATTTTAATAAGGTTGCAAGAAAATTAGCTGGTCCTGATATAATTACAGCAAATATAATTTTATATGTATAAGCATATGCGATTAAAGTCGTTATTTCTTTAATGTTTAAAGTTCCATATAATGCCAAGGGAACGGAAATACATAGCATAATTAATTCGCCAATAGCAGACGAACAAATGCTTCTCAGCCAAAAATGTTTTCCTTTTGTAATTATTTTCCATTTTGAAATAATAGTTGAATTTATGAACGCTCCTGCTAGTACGCCGATCATTTCACTTGATAATGAACGCCAGAGTGAGCCTAGGACAAGATTATACGATTCCTCTTGATTTAATATGGGTGAAGGTGCTTGAATAGCAAAGAACACTAGAAATACGAAGAGATAATCACATACGAAAACAAACCAAATAATTTTCTTTGTAATTTTAAAACCATATACTTCGGTGATTATATCATTCCAAGTGTACGTTATCGGAAAAATTAAGGATGCTGCTGCACCAAAAAAAAATTGTAACTTTATTATCTTAAAAGATAAAACTAAGGAAGCAAGTTCACAAGCCAAATAAAGCATGGAAAGAAAAGTAATATATTTGTATGTGCCTATGCAGTATGTATTGGAGCTCTTTATTTGTGATAGTTTGGTTAGCATTATCGAATTGTTTTATTTAACTAATTTTAAAATAGGTTTATTAATGTTAATTTTTTTCTTTATATCTTTACTATTTTTCAGGCTAGCAAGAAAACCAATATAAAATGCTTGTGATGAATTAAATAGGATGATGGTTTTGCTTTTTGCTAATTCTATAGGGTCCATTTTATATATCAATCCATTATGAGAGTTCTGATAAATGATATCTCCAATGCGGTCTTGGCAAATGACTCTGTAGTTTGAGTTTTGATGGCTAGGATATTGTGGTGAAGAAGGGTTTATTTTCTGCTGATTTTTATTTTTACACCAATTTTTCCCCAAATAATACCCAATCCAGCAGGCTTGATGTGGGGGAAGAGAGGTGATTATATATTGATCATATCCAATATCTTCAATAGTTGAGACTAAGGTGACACCTTTCCCTCGACATGATATGACTACTTGATTTAGACATTCATTTATTTCTTCAATTTTATAAAGATATTTTTTTTCTGGGAAATATAATTTGAAAAAATTAGTTAGAAGATTAAGAAATTTCCTTATTGATAGTGGTAACATATTTAGCCTCTTCTTAGATAATGCATTGATAATATTATAACACCAATGATCTCATGTTCACTTTCAATGAAGTTCAGTGAGTCCGAGTTTTGAATAATCGGCAATAGTTTCATTGTTGGGGGATCAATCATTAATTCACGAAGGGAAACTGCCCCATCTTTTTTAATTTTAATAAGAATTAAGTCACCATCTATTGGCTTACATTCTGGATCAATAACAAAAAAAGTACCTGTAGGGAATCTTGGGTACATAGAAGGCCGACTTTCTAAAGCGTAAGCATTTAAACTGAGATTGTCGATAGAAACTAAGGGTATTGGTAACCAATTAACCCAGTTTTGATGGTCAATTGAACTTAAAAGTTCATTATTTGATATTTGCTCCCATGATATAATAGGGACCGCTTTTGGATTTCTATTAGTTTTTAATGGGTTCGTAACAGATTCGATGGGATTAAGCAAAGTATCTAAACTGACATTAAAGTATGCAGCAATTGATTTTAATGTTGAAATTCTAGGATCAGTCGTATGTCCACTTACAAGTCTATGAATCGTGTTGTAAGGAAGACCTAACGCACGAGCCAAATCGCTTTCTGAAACATTATTCTCTTTCATTAATAAAGAAAGGTTGTTAGATAAATTCTCATTAAATCTATTTATAGAATGATTATTAAGAAGTTGTTCTACCAAAATTATTCTCATTTTTATAAATACTCCAAGATAACATTTTTTTACTTATTTGAAAATATATTATTATTTTTTACTTTTATGTATCTAAAGCAATTTACTTTTTAGTAAAAAAATATTATCGTTGTTTTACTTTTATGTAATTATGTGATGCTAAAGTTATTCTGACTATTTCGCTAATGGAATGAAAATGAGTACTGAGCTGAATCTTGTCTTGGGAATCTATCGTGATGATAAGGAGTGATGAATATGTTTGAATCTGTCCAACAAATTAAAAATCCGGGAAAACAATACCTTCCATTCTATCATTCTACTAATGAACTGATACACATCCAAAACATTTTAAAATCTCAAGCCCCCATAGTTTCTATCAAAGAAGTTAATAAGCTCCACCAATTGGTGGCAAGAGCATCACTAGGAGAATATTTTTTAATACAATCAGGAGATTGTGCTGAGAGTTTTTATGAGTGTGATCAAGAAACAACTCATGCAAAATTAGGGTTTATTCAGCAGCTAGCCGAATTTTTCCAAAGAAAGACTGGAGTTACTGTAATCCAGGTTGGCCGAATAGCAGGGCAATATGCAAAGCCTAGAAGCAATCCTTATGAGTTTTCTCAAAATGAAAGGATTTACTCCTATTTTGGCGATATGGTGAATCAATCTCATAAAAAACATCGAACCCCTGATCCATGGCGAATGCTTCTTAGCTATAATTGCTCAGCTTCTATTTATCGAGAAATGAGTCGATGGAACCGAAGAATAGTGCCACAACAAAAAATATATACAAGTCATGAAGCATTTTTACTTTATTACGAACAAGCATTAACTCGGCTGGATGATAGAACGGGATTATATTATAACCTGTCAACACATTTTCCATGGCTGGGTAAACGCACAGTAAGCAGCATCCAACATATCAACTATTTGAAAAAAATTGCAAATCCGATTGCTGTGAAAATCGGTCCTGACACCTCTATTAGGAACCTTATCAAGATCATCAATGAATTAGATCCAAATTATCTTCCTGGGCGTATTACCCTGATTCCAAGATTAGGAGCACAACAAGTCCATCGCATTTTACCTCAGTTAATTGATGCTATAAAAGGAACAAAACGTACTGTTTTATGGAGTTGTGATCCCATGCATGGCAATACTGAAACGATTAATGCAGGAATGAAGATCAGGAAGCTCAGCAATATTATTGAGGAAATCAAGAGTTCTTTTTTGATTCATAAAAAGATTGGGAGTCAACTTAATGCCATCCATCTTGAAGCAACACATCAGGATGTGACGGAATGCGTAGATTACCAATCCTCTCTTTGCGACTTTAAGAAAAATTACAAAAGTTTAGTGGATCCTCGTTTAAATTACGCACAAACGATGCATGTTATTCATTGTGTTGCCAAACAATATGCTGAACGTTAAACGTGTTAAATAAGAGACTTCAACATGAACGAATTAAAACAAAACATAAAAATAGGTACCTTGGGGCCTAAAGGCACAAGCAGTGAGGCCGCGGTAACCCATTTTATTCAGATTTTTAAAAAAAAATCAGAAAATTATTCAACGGTTTTATTAAATAGTTTTCAGTCTGTTTTGCATGAATTAATTTATGGTGATCTTTCATTAGCCATCGTTCCCCATGCATACAGTGCAATTAATCTATTTTATATTAATCCCCAAATTAGCTTATATCGAATGTTTACATTCAATACTCCTCCTTATGGATTGGCAAAGCGGTCAGATGGCATTATTTCTCAGCACTATTGCCGAGTCGTATCTCATCCGGCACCGGCTCATTTATTGGATACTCTTTTAACTCAGATGGGCTTATCGCGCTATGAAATTACATTTGTCAATTCAACAAGCAAAGCTGCTGAAGAAGTTTATGAAAAGAGGGCTGATTTAGCGTTAACCAACATGAATGCGATGAAGAAATATGATCTCGTTTGCTGTGCTTTGTACGGTACGATTCAAATGGGATGGTCCGTATTTATTAAAAAGGAGCTAAGAGCATGAGTGATTTTTTTCCGATTCCTCAGCACATCAACTCTGGAGAGGGAATTAACTCCTATTTGTTTGACCTAAATGATCCAAAACAAACAAAAATTCTAATTTCTTATATTCAACCGGATGCGCAGCTTAAAGTGCACGCGCATCCTGAACGACAAATGGGAATGGCATTAAAAGGTTCCTTTACGATGCAAATTGATGGAAAAGAAGAGCAGTTGAATGAGCTAAAAAAAGCATATGCTATTCCTCCAAATGTACCCCATGCGGCATTTAATCGCTCAGAGAAAGTTGCTGTTGGCCTTGATATTAAACGCAAGATATGTGAGGAAACCCTTCCTGAAAAACAGGATTATTTTATTTATCCTGAAAATGAACGCACATTGAGAACAGGAATTAA
Source organism: Legionella sp. PATHC039 (assembly GCF_026191275.1). Lineage (NCBI taxonomy): Bacteria > Pseudomonadati > Pseudomonadota > Gammaproteobacteria > Legionellales > Legionellaceae > Legionella > Legionella sp. PATHC039. The sequence continues at coordinate 1,923,503 of NZ_JAPHOP010000001.1, read as the reverse complement.
TATGTGCTTTTTTGTTAGTTCTTGGTGCGAGGTGATGTTAAGTAGGATACCACAGCATGCTTCGATGCCGGCTCATCAACACAGTGGTGAACAAATTGGTATCGCAGTCCAAGGTAATTACCTCATGCAAGTAGGTGATGAAGAGGAACATTTTCATTTTGGGAAAATTTATTATGCCCCAGATGAGGTGGTTCATAGTGCGTATAATCCATTTAAAGAAACTGCACTTTCTCTCAATTTGTTTTTGCCGCATCGCTACAATAAACCCAGAAAGTATAAACGAGGTTCCTAATCATGGATTTACATCTTACTGGAAAGGTAGCGCTTATTGCAGGCGGTAGTTCAGGTATTGGACTGGCAACTGCTCAACAATTAGCTCAAGAGGGCTGTTGTTTACTTTTATGTGGGAGAACACAAACAAGATTAGAAAGTGCAAAAGCCTCTATTTTGGCTAAATCTCCTTATTGCATGATTGAAATTTTTGAAACGGATATTTATGAAGTGGAAGCAGCTCAGTTATTGGTTACTCAAGCAGTTCGTTGTTTTGGAACAATAGATATTTTAGTGAACAGTACCGAGGGGGCTTCTTTTACTCCTGACACAGAAGTCTTTTGCAATCAAAGTTGGTTGGAGGCTTGTGAAAAAAAATTGTTAGGTTATATCCGGTTAATACAATATGTATTTGAGTTCATGAAAACACAATATTCAGGAAAAATCATTAATGTTGTTGGTTTAACTGGTAAAGAGCCTTCTTCTAATTTAATGATGTCTGGTGTTATTAATGCAGGATTAATGAACTTTATTAAAACTTTTTCAAAGACAGCCGCGCAGTACAATGTCTGCATTACAGGAATTAATCCAGGTTTTATCTTAACGCCAAGATATCAATCATTGATTCATACATTATCCAAGGCTTCCAGGCATCCTGATGAATTAATCGAAAAGAATATTTGCGAAGAGATTCCGTTGAAACGGCTTGGCAAGGCTCAGGAAGTCGCAGCTTTAATTACTTTTTTAGCCTCGAGTCTGGCAGATTACATTACAGGAACAACCATTTGTATTGATGGTGGCTTATCTCAAGGGGTATAACAGGAAAGAAATCATGAACAATCGATTTGATAATAAAGTAGTTGTTGTTACTGGAGGCGCATCAGGAATTGGATTTGAAACAGCACATCAATTTGCAGCAGAAGGAGCAATAACCATCATTGCGGATATTAATGCTGAAAAAGAAGCAGAGGTTAAAGCCGCTTTTAAAAAGAGGAACCAGGAATGTATTTATTATCACATTAATGTAGCCAACACCAATGAAGTGCAAAGGCTGGTGAATACGGTGATTGAGCGATATGGAAGAATAGATATTCTGTTTAATAATGCCGGAATAGAGATTTCTGGAGCTGTTGTTGATTTCACAGAAGAGGAATATCAGCAACTTATGGATGTTAATTTAAAAAGTGTTTTTTTATGTTCGAAGTATGTGTTGAAACATATGCGGGAACGCTCTTCTGGAGTCATCATTAATATGGCTTCGGTTGCTTCTTTTTTAGCGTGGAACGATGATGCACTTTATAGCGCAAGTAAGGCGGCAGTTAAATTATTGACTCAGGCAATGGCAGTCGAATACGCCCCCTACACGATTCGTGTCAATGCAGTAGCGCCTGGAATAATCGATACACCGATGACGGATAGAGCTATTGGTGCTATTTCTAATGTCACAGAACTAAAAAAGCTAAAGGGAAAAATTCATCCATTGGGACGTTTAGGGCTCCCTAGTGAGATTGCTCGGACTGTTTTATTTTTGGCATCTGATGAGGCCTCTTTTATTACTGGGGCCATCTTGCCGGTTGATGGTGGTTATTTAGCGGGTTAAGGATTTTAAAATGGAAAAAAAATCAGAGGCTAGTGTTTATTTGCAGTTGATAATAGTGCAACTTATTTGGGGTGGTGCGTTTATAATAGGACAGCTTGCATTAACAAAGCAGCCGGTCATGACGACTCTGCTTATTCGCAATCTGGGCGTTTCCTTAGGGTTTATCCTGATTCTTTGTTGCTCCAAAAAATATAGGTGGCTGGTGTTGCCTCGTCCCACTATATGGCCTCTGTTTGGCATGGGGCTCTTTGGTGTAGTGCTTTATAATATCTTAGCTTACTGGGGCTTATTGTTATCTTCAGCGATTAGTGCATCACTTTTAATCCCAACAGTGCAACCTTTAACTACGGTGCTTATCACTCATATTAAAGAAATAGACCAATTCAGTCGGTCACAACATCTAGGCTTGCTTGCTGGTTTCTCAGGTGCAATAGTCACATTAACGGGTGATTGGAGTTTACATCCTGGTTTGCACAATATACTAGGTAATTTACTCCTTCTTTTGGCTGCTTTTTCTTTTTCATTGTATTCCACGTTAAGCAAATCAGTGCTAAATCACCTCCCTTCATTGCATACCACAGCTTATGCAACCATTATCGGAAGCCTCTTGTTTTTTCCAGTCAGTTTTTTTGGTGATCACCACCTTATTCTGGAGTACCTCAGCATAGATTTTGGTTTATATATGGGCTATCTCATCATATTGGGTGGGGTGCTTTCTTTTTTATGGTGGTCTCATGGTGTGAAGTATCTTGGCTCCTCACAAACAGGAGTGATTACTCTGTTAATGCCTCCCTTTGCTTTGCTGCTAGCAGCTGTTGTTTTGCAGCAATCAATTAGCTTATTACAAATGATAGGCGTTATTTTGAGTTTATTAGGAGTAGGACTTAGTACTAGATTAGTGAAAGTCTCAACTCCCTTCTTTATAACAATCAATAAAAAAGGATGATGTGATGCATTTAAACAATAAATTAATTATCATTGTTGGCGCTTATTCTACAGGTCAGTATTTGGCGCCGGCTTTTATTTCTCGAGGGTATCAATGTATTCATATTCAACCTGGAACAACAATTAGCCCTTATTTTTTAGACTCGTATAGGCCGCAGGATTTTATTAAAAATCTGGTTTGGGACGGTGATGATAAAAAAATCCTTCGGGAGCTCTGTGAGTTTGATGTAAAAGCAGTGATTCCTGGTTCGGAAATAGCTGTTTTACTTGCTGATAGCCTTAGTCAAAAATTATCGCTTCCAACAACCAATGATCCAACCCTGAGCATAGCAAGGAGAAATAAATATGAGATGCAAAAAGCACTTGAGTGTGCGGGAATCAAATCAATTCCAGTTTTTAAAACGAATGAGATTGATGCAATTTTTAGTTGGCTGAAGGCTCAATGTCTTGATTACCCTATTGTGCTAAAACCCTTATCCAGTGCAGGAACTGATGGTGTAAGCATTTGTCAAAATCAAGAAGATGTTCAGCTTGCTTTTAATCAACTGATTGGCACAGTCAATGCCCTTGGGGAGAACAATGACGAGCTGCTCGTTCAACCATACCTTCATGGCACAGAATATGTAGTTAATACGGTGAGTCACGATGGGAAGCATTACATCACGGATATGATTCGAGTCAATAAAATAACCATCAACGCTTCTCCTGTCTATGATTACGCAGAGTTGTTATCTACTTCAGAACATCAGGAACTTTACAAAGTTCTAGCTGATTACGTTAAAAAATCGCTTGATGCCTTGGGTATAAAATTTGGTGCAGGTCACAGTGAGGTGATGTTAGTCAATGATAAGACTCCTGTGCTTATTGAAACTGCTGCAAGGCCGATTGGAGGAATAGATCTTTCCGCTTATACGGAAGCATTAGGATATAACCACATTTCTATGATTGTTGAATCTTATCTTAACCCAGATCATTTTCATAAAGTATTAAGGCCTGGAAATAAGTTGCCTTTATGTAAACGTCTTCTATGTACCTTTATGATTTCTCCAATCAAAGGAGTAATTTGTAATCAACCAGATTTAGTGTCAGTGAAGAGCTTACCCTATTTTCACAGTGTGTTTATGAAAACACAGGGCGTTCTTGAACAAACAAGTACACTGATTAATTGTCCTGGTTTTGTTAACTCACTTGGAATGAATCGGGAGAAGCTGATGCGGCAACATCAAAAAATACGTCAATATGAACTCAGTCTTTTTTCAAAAATGGTTGATTCAAAACTAGGAGTTAAGGGGGAGAGATGCGAGCAGCCTATGATGAGTTAATTCGATTGATGCACATGAGAATGGATTATGTGCATATTATTGCATCGTTGAAGTTTATTCTTAAAAAAACAATTTATGCACCATCTGTTGAAAAGGAACAATGCCGCCATTTAATGGAGATGGCATCGCAATTTGATTTGGATGCATCGTTTATCAGAAGTTTCATGAAAGTATTATGCAAAATATCTCGCGAAGCTCAAAGAAAAATGCATGCGATTTGGTCTTTAGATAAAGAGGCTTGTATGCAGTTTTTATTGAGCCAGGCGAATCATATTCCCATGCTGCAATTGAATGTTCTAAAAAATAAGTTATATGCTTTAAATGAGCATGCTCTGTTTCTTTGTGATCAACTAATTCATCTATTGCGTTTTTCTATTCGATTCATCGACATGCAAATAATCGGTTTGTTCTCTTCGGTGACAAACACTATTTCCCTGAGTTTTATAAAGGAACATTTTGTTGGTTGGTATCAATTTTCTAATAAGGCTTTACTGTACAAATTATTTTTGCTAATGAATAGGTTTGTAAAAAAGGAAAACGTATGTTGCTGAGTAATATGGATAGCGAGTGGGATATAGACGCGATTACTGAATATTGTCAGAGGATAAATGGAGTAGATTTAGGACAAGGTATTTCGTCCTTATCCGTTCCGGAAGAAATGTTAGTAGGAGTAGATAACACACTGCTTGATGAGATGTCGCACCATTATTCATCTCCTAAAGGAATAGGCGATTTAAGAAAGATGATTGCCAATAAGTTCTATCATTTCAACCAAATAATAGTTGATCCGGAAACGGAGGTGATCATTACACATGGAGCAACTGGGGCATTAGCTTGTGCTATAAAAGCTTTATTCAATCCGGGAGATGAGGTGCTTCTTTTTGAGCCATTTTATCCAGCACATCGAGGTCTTTTGGAGTTTTTTGGAGTCAATGTCAAGTTAGTTCCAATTCGTCTTAGTAATTTATCCTTTGATCTGGAGCAACTGGAACAATCCATCAGCAGTAAGACACGAGGATTACTTCTTTGTAACCCGGCAAATCCTTTAGGTAAAGTGTTTCAGGAAAATGAATTGAATGTCATTAGTATAATTGTTGAGAAGTATAATCTTAATGTGATTTCTGATGAAATATATGAATATATTACCTATGATTCTCATCGGCATGTTTCTTTTGCTCGCTTAGGGACTAATAAATCAAGGACTATTACAATTTCAGGATTTTCAAAAACCTATAATGCAACGGGGTGGCGATTAGGATATGCTGCGGGGCCATCTCACATCATACGCCAAATGGCTAAAATTCAAGACTTATTGTACGTATGTCCCGTTACCCCATTACAATATGCAGCAATGAATGCCGTATTTTTACAGGAATCCTACTATAAAAATCTGATTCAATTTTATCAGAAACAACGTGATATTGTGATTAATACCTTCATTGAATTTGGCTTTAAACCAATTCTGCCTCAAGGAACCTACTATGCTTTAATTGATATTTCTACCGGCTTTAATGACGATGAAACTGCATCAATGCAGTTCCTTCAAAAGGCAAAAATAGCCACGATTCCAGGACGTATTTTTTTTATATCGGCTATTGGTCAAAATATATTCGTATTTGTTTTGCCAAATCAGTGCAGCGATTGTCAGAAATTCTTTTGACAGAGCAGAATCTATTGTTCCAAAGACATTAAGTGTGATTTGAAAGGGCAGGCAAGTCCACATAGTATCGGCAGAGAATGACAATTATCGCAATGCTTTACTGTGGCATGATTATTTTTTAATGGAAGCTGCCTTTTTACGCTGGGAGGATATTGATCTCAGATCCAAAACCATCACTTTGCAAGACACCAAAAATCAATAAATACACATTGCCTATGTCTGATTTTGTCTATGTTTTAATGGAACGTAGAAGCCGAAATAAAACCAGTGAATTTGTATTCCCGGCTGAAAGTAAAACCGGCTATATCTATGAATCTAAAAAAGGCGGTGAATAGGGTGGTTGAGTTGTCTGGTGTACTATTTACTTTGCCTGATATTCGTAGAACTTTTGCGGCTATCGCAGATAGCCTTGATTTACCTGCTTATGCGTTAAAGCGACTTCTTAATCATAAAATGAACAATTATGCTACAGCAGGATATATCATGAAAGATATTGAACGGTTGCGTAAGCCGATGCAGCAGGTTGTTAATTTTATACTTGATCATACGATGGAAACAGCGGAGTTTAGTTGATTATATTTGACGTAGCTAACTATTATTACAAATATTATCCTGCTGAAGTCTTCTGAAACCTTTGAAATAATTTGTCAGCACGTTGCAAAATGATGCTGGTAAAGGGGCTAGACGTTATGTTCTTTTGAATTTTGCTAATTAGACTCAAGACTTCTTTACACACTAGGGTACCCGATAAACGAGCTTCCTCTGCCATTTGTATAAAGTGGCGTGGAAATAGGCTGTCAAAACCATATTTACTTCCAACTTTCATCGCCATTTTACCGGTAAGATTAGGATAATATACGGTTGAAATCATATCGTAGAAAGGTGCTAAACGAGTTTTTGAACCATGATAGAGCAAAGAGAAGTTTTTGCTATGTGCATCATTGTTGCCAATAATAACATTAAACAGAATCCCTTGTAATAATTCTTTTATGTCAAAGACAGGGAGACTTGATATCTCTCTTATCAAACCAAAGCACTCACTAATTTGGGGGTCGCCTTCTTGCTGATATTTCATTTCGGGGCTAATGCCCATTGCTTGACAAAAATCTTCTTGGTGAAGACGTTGGATTCCTTGCTCTGTCTCAACCCGATCATAACGTTTAACCAACAGATAAGGGGTACCATCAGTATAATGGATTGATGCGTCCACGGCATTTAATCCAATTTTTTGTGCCAGATTAAGGCAGAAACATTCATTTTCAATTAAGGAGGGAAAGTCTCGATTAATTGGTTTTAAAATATGAGTACTCGGTGCACCGTTCATTGGTATTGCGAGATTTCCTTCAATAATGGCAACTGGGATTTTATCCTGAGCTCCAGCAAGGGATAAACGAACTCCATCCTCACCGACTATCATAGGTCTTTGATGCATGGTTTGCAGGATTTCTAATACGTCCTGTTTTTTGATAATTTTATAGTCTGGCTTTAGCTGAGTTATGGATGTATTTTGAGGTAATACCATGACAGCTCCGGCACACTCACCACCAATAGCTGCTAATAAGGCAAAATCATTTTTTTCACTGATACCCAATTGACGAGCAATAGCAGTACGCATATGGGCTTCAGGCAATAGTCCGCTAAAAAACGGACGGCATTGCTTCGTTGAGTAAGGGTCTTGTTGAAGAGGAAGGGAGTGTGACAACGGGAGATTTTTCTTGTTTTCCAGGTAGCCGTCATCATACACAAAAGACATATCGCCATACGTATCAATACTTAATTGGCCTGCTAGCATTTGGTTAAGATAGACATCCAGTTTATGATTTTTCATTTTCGAAATCAGCATGAGATAAGTTGAGTTGAATCCCAAGTACTTGTAGTACTTGCAGTGTTTTTCCAATTTGGCAAGTGGGTTTTCCATTTTCCAAATCAATAATAAAACGCAATCCAGTTCCAGCAGTTAAAGCCAAATCTTTTTGGGTAACATTAAGTTCTTTACGAACTTTGCGAATATAACGTCCTATATTTTCTGGGGATTGAATCATCATTTTTCTTCTAATGTTCCCGTACGGTAATTTTATACCCTATTTGAAGAAAATTCCATAAAATGTTACCGATCGGTAATAAATTGATATTTTTCACATATTAAATGAAAATGTTACTGATCGGGAACATCGATTGAGATCCTAAAGCGACTATGTAAATCAAGGAATCAATAATGAAAGAGGTTGAATAATTGGGGGGCGGATTGGGACTAGTGGGACTAGGGTCAGATCTTGCTTTTTGATTCTTAAAATAAAAAAGCAAGATCTGACCCTGAACGTTACTGAACATTATTTTAAAGCGAAACCACTTCGCCATTTACACGAAGGTTCTGAATGTGACCATAAAGCAACTGCCAGGACATGTACTAATAAAGACGAATGCAATCTTTAATTGTTATTAATGGCGGGAAATAATTCGTAACTTCTTCTCCATTCTCTACTTTATTAACAGTGCCATATTACTGGTGTTTTCTTTTCGGCTTGGACAATATTAAACTCTACATAGTTTTATTGAAAATTTGTTGTGAGGAGTTAATAATGTTACTTTCTTTGGTGAATGTTTCCCATGATTCTTGTATTTCACCATTTACCCTTTTGACTTCGTCGACATTAAGTCCTTTCGTATCGAAAAACTTCATACCATTCTCTTTAGTGAGCACATTGGTGCAAAAATTGGTTACTTCTTCAAAGTTAGTTAATATTAGCTCGCAGGCTTTGCTATCACCTTTTAAATGATTAATCGCTTTCTTAGTCTCCTCAAGAGCAGATTGATAAATTCTGAGTACTGAGTCAGGTGGGGGGGATTTTTCAATTTGCAGGGTTCGGAATTCAGAAACTACTCTGTCTTCATATGCAGAAAGAGCCTTAAATTGCGAATCTAATTGGTATTTCTCTTCTTCACTATCCGTATCTGCTAATGTAGATGTTAGTAACCTCATTGTATCTCGGATACGTTGAAACGCAATTTTAACGAAATTATCAATTTTTCTATTTCTTTCTATTCTAGGCATTACTCTCTCCAATTTGATTCCTCTTCGATCTCAATCATAGGCTTGAACATTTCCTTTGTCAAAAAAACATACATCAATGACATTTATCCAAACAATAGATCAAATAATAACTCAATTTACCAAAATAAATCAAATTTTATAAATTAAAGTCACAAAAAACAAAAAATAAACTAGACTAGATAATTATATGATTATAAAATATACAAATACTGCATTAAAAGTACATTATAATTTAGTGAGATTATCTAATGAGGACATTAATCAATCAAAATCGGTTTCTCAAAGCTATTGAATATGTTAGTGAGAATCATTTTTCAAAGCCTTATTCCATATCCCCTATGGTAGATAGATGGTTTAATCAATTGTCAATGGTGCATCTTGCAAACGGGAAGATAGTACATCTATCAGGTAAAGACGCAACCGAATTTGTTGATATTACCTTAGATGGAAAAGTGGTTGATAAAAAAGATTTGGCAATCGTGTTTCAATTCCATTCTCAGCGCTCAGAACATGAAAAAGAACGAGCTGCTCTGGTAAAAAAAATTGAGGAACTGAAAGAGGAATTGAAAAACATAGTCACCGAGAATAAAGAGAAAAAGGGACAACTGGAAGCAGAAGAAAAAAAATTAGAAGAGTTTGATAATAATAAAATAAAAGCAAAAAAATTATATGAAGACATAGTTGAGCGCGGTACTTCTTCTTTAAATGAAGAACGTTTAGAAAAAAAATATGATTCAAAGATAACTCAAATTGTTCATCGCCCAAATCATGGTTTAACCCACTCAGTTAGAGTTTCTTATCTTGTGACTGGTATTCATGCTTTTAAACAGGAGTTTAATAAACATTCAAAAGCACTCGACGATAATACAGAACTTGAAAAGTCGCAGATGATGATGCTTTTCAGTGTCGTAGGCCGTCGCGATGAAACTGGTTTTAATGACACCGGTGACAATGTCAAAGGTTGTGAAACCTATGAGAGTTTTAGAACAACCTCAGGAAGAGAGTATCTTAAGTACTGCCGTGCCCATTTAACAGATCTGTATAAAGACAATCTGGATGCCATGTATCGGGATGCTATTATTGTAGAACTTATGGGTTATTCCAATATTCAAGATCGAATAGATAGAAGAGAAGATGATCCACCACAAGTATTTATCGATTACATTATTGAAAAAGAAAAGCAATTAGGGAACGATATTTCACGTGAGGAAGCGCTAAATTTGACAATCAAACCCCAATCTCGCAAGAATAAAACTCCTAAATATAGTCTTGATAAATTTTTTCCCAAAGGCCCTATTCAAGAACTTGCTGATGCCAAGTTAGATATGATGAACGACGCACATGGTATCGATCTAACTCGTTGTTATCCGCTGTATCCTTCAAAAAAAGGGGGGGCAAAGGCGATTGGTATCATAGAAGATTATGTCAATTTATCTGGTCTTTCTGAGTCGTTAAAAAGTGCCAATTTAGAAAAATTGGAATCCGTGTTTAAATTCTTACGTTGTAGTTTTGATACCCTGCAGCTAACAGGGCAGAGGTCAATGTTTGGCTTGATTTCTCAGGAGACTTTTGACAGTCAAAAAGACAGTATTTTGTTAGCTATTCAGGATATTAACAAACGGTTCCAAACTCCTATCAAGAAAGAAACACGTGCAGAATTGATTGAAGAGATTACAAAAGCTCGTGAAGCAGATAATTATTATAAAAATTTAGAAGGCAGTTTGGCACTTAGTAATAAAAGCAATCCAACGATTGAAGCTTACCGTAAGCATTTAATTCTTCAGGAAATAGTAAAACATATCACAGCAGCTCCTAAATTAACGACTGATAAACGAATGTTTGACTTTCAAAACACCCAAGAAGGTAATCCTCATAAAATTGATCATCATAAAAATGCGGTCAGCTTAGTCAATGGATTGCAATCTATTACCCCAGTAAAAGGAGTAACCAAGGTTAATTTACCTGTTATTTCTGCTGTAAAACATAATAGATTGGGCAATAAAGTTACTGTTTCTTTCGAGAGTCAGGAACAAGCTCAATCCTTTAAAGAAATGTATGATACTCTTTTTGGAGCTAAGTTAGATATTACTCAACACTCACCTAAACAATTTTCTCTTGAGGTGAACAGGGAACATTACAAGCAATTACGTGATGATAAGTTGGTTGAATTTAAGCAAGTTTCTGTTCCCAAAGTGATTAATAGAGAAGATTCTTTGGTTGATCCCGAAGGTAATATTATTGCTTTGGATATGATACAAAATAGCCGGGCTTTAGTTCGTCTTGTTTCTACTACGGCATTAAGCGGCGAGACTTTTCCTGATTATGATTATCTTTTAAGAGCTTTTGAAGATCCAGTTCATGAGCGTTATACTCCTACTATTCGAGAGAACATACATTTCCCGGTCATTCACGGAAAATACACCGATCCAAGAACAAACAGAGTTTATGATCGAAAAGTAGTTACCACTACACTTCCTGAGGTTCGTTTTCAAGAGCCAGTAACTGAGCCGGTTAAGTTTGAAGACAAGGTTGCAGATGGTTGGGTAGTAGGCAAGCCAGGCGCTCCTCAAAATACGATTTTTACTAAGAAACTGGCTCATACTTTACTACCTCCTCATGGTAAAGTGATACCATTTTCTGGTTATCCAGATAAAAAATGGAATTATTTCCCTATTGGTGTTCTTTCAGACGTTCGCCAGGTTGATCTGAGAGATGAGCGCTATATCTGGTCTGAGAACATGGATACGGTGAACAAATTTTGGATAAAGGATCATTCTAAAACTAACTTGGACTTTTGTAATTATTTGAATGCTCAGATGGAAAAATCCGGGCAGCCTAAGCGTTACCCAAAAACTAATTTTATTGCTTTGGACAAGAGTAAACTTTTAAAAGAAAGTAGCACTAAAGAAGAGCTCATAGAACATTTGCAAAAGCGAAAGAAAAAGATCTTTGATGTACTTAAGGCCAAAGCTTATCGACCAAATGATGAAGCCTTGCAAGATTTTAAAAACTTGCTTCAGCAAGAGCGGAAAATATATCTTAATCGTTTTACTAAGAATAAAGTCGCACAAAAAGAAATTAAAGAACTTTATTCAGCGATGATTGAACGTATTAATATTGAGGCTGCTAGAAAAAGTTCAAAATATGCGATTAATCTTAGTCAATTAATTCAACTGCAAAAGGAACGCGTTGAGCTTGGAGGGCATAATGAAATTCTAGCGGGGAATACAAAAGGGGCTACACAAGCTTTCTATGCAACTCGTGATCAACTTTTTGATCGCCTTAATTTAGCATTTCATGCTCTCGAAATTAAAAAGAAATATCAATATGATGTGCCTCTTTTGGTTCTAAGTCAGGATAAGCCACCTTATCATTATACAGAGGCAATGATTAAGGAAGATCTTAAGACTGCTTATGATCTTTTGCGTAAAGGAGAGTTCCCATACGACAAAACGAAAACTATTGCTTATGAACTGGATTCCAAAGGGAATGCCCTTAGAGACAAAGATGGAAATCGAATACGTAAGAAAACCTCTGGTGGCGATGACGTTTATGAAGAAAAAAATCAGGTTTATCAAAAAGACTTATTAGTTAATCTTTTTAAATTAGCGCTGCCTTTAACTGACATAACACAGCTTGAGAAGGGGCAAATTGATTCTGAAACACTTGACGAAGTAAAAATTGATGTTGCTATCGATTCAATTGTTGAGCAAATGGATGTTCTTGGTGGTTTAGCGCGCGAACGCAAATTGATGCAACAGATCTTTTCACAAAAAAATAAAGAGAAACAAGAACAGTTTTTTTTGCGTCAGATCGCATTAGGAAATCTTTCTTTGGTGCAAGAAATGGCGAGAAACCGATCATTTGTTATCTCGCCAATGTTATTGGAAAAAGCAGTCTTGGTTGCTGAAAAAAATAATCATAAAGCGGTAAGAGATTTTCTTGCTCCTCCCAAACCATCAATTGAAGAAGTCCGAGAAGACATAAAAGTGGCACAACCAACTCAAGTTGAATCAGTGGGAAAAGAAACATTTATTGAAAAATCTGATTTAAAATCCGAAATTGAAAATTTGAAAAAACCTATTGATTTGTCAAGTCTTCAAAATGTGTTAAAAAGCCACCATGAGCGTATTGCCGCTATAGTAGAAATTAATCTACGAGATCAAAGTTCACTTAAGTTGGATAACATACTTTTACTCCAGAAAACAACAGTGGAATTACTATTAAATCCATCTTCAAACAATGAAAATAATAAAAATAAATTAGATGAATTTATAAAATTATTAAATGCTCATCCACAATATAAAGAAAGTTACGCTCATGTACTAGCGGCCTCAGATAAATCAGTTTCATTAAGCAGTATTCTAAAAGCTCATGATCTTTGGGGCGTTGAACTTACAGCTAAAGCAATCGCCCTTTTAGCCTCTCAGGAAAAAGATGTATTTTGCTTAGATGATCTGATTGAAATATATAAGCGAATGAGCCTTGTGATGCCACTTGTCAATTGCCAAGAACATTTGAAAAATGCGATGTCTCTTGTTGAGAATCGTGGTATGGAAGATGCCAATAATTACCTTTTGCTAGTTGAGTATGGTAGAGAGTCAATTGCAAAGATGTATTTTAAAGACGCGAAGGCATTATCATTCCAACCGAGGATTGATGCTATACGTGAAAAGGTTGAAGGATTAATTGAAAACATTGAGGCAAATGGCTTCGGATCAATGGACAAGAAAACAAAGAATTTCTGTGATATTATGAAGCAAATGGTAGAAGAAAATAAAAATGATTATCTTTTCCTATTGGGTCGATTCCATGATCTGGTAAAAGTTCATGGAGTAATAACTTCACCGGAAATGCAAGATATTAAAAAAGAAATTGCTAGGCTTGAATACAACGCATCTGGCTTTTTTGGTTCTCGAACTAGCCTAAAACAAGCTAATACTATAAAAGAAGCTCTGTCCAAAACTCCTTTACTTGAACGAGAACATATTTTGACAGGCGATTCACTTTTATGTAGAAATGTACAAAGAACTCTTCATTCTATTGGGATATTAGTTGACAAACTTGATGTAGAGGCACTTCTCAAAGAGGAATCGACTAAAAAACTATCAAACTAAGATTTGCTTGACTGAATTACCATGGAACTAATTTGAAATAAACACTTGAAAAAATCAGAGTTTCTTTTTTGATAGAAGTGCAAACTTAAACAAAAGCAAAAGAAAGCTCTCAAGATGGAGATTATTGTTCAATGTGAACATGCAATAAACGGCTTTGCCGCAAATTTTTTCCAAAGCTGAAAAATGCTTTTATTCTGAACGAGCATGGGCTTGGTAATTTTTCATAAGTTGTAGTAGTTCAATCTTGATCTGACAGTTACTTTTTTTCAAGAAGTGTCTGTCAGGTCAAATTTAGTTTATAAATTTTTCCATCCAGATTTCTTTGCCCCTATCAAGGTTTGCATTGGAGTACACCCACAACAAATTTTACCTTGATGAGTGCATTGATTATTATAGTAATCCATCCATTCATCCAGATCTTTTTGTAATTCACCCGCGCAGATAAATTGGAATACCATTTCAGTGATCTTGGTTCGTTGCAATAATCATTAATTCACCTTTTTCGGAGCGTGATCCAGCTAGGAAAAGAGATTGATCAAAAACAAGCATTTTTTCACGAGAATAGTCTATAATTTGAATAACATTTAAAATCAATTAGCCAGATTTAACACAGCAATCGATTACTGATAAAATATACCGAAATCAAAGGAATGCCTTTCGCCTCAGTCAAGGGGTTTTCTATGAAAATCAATATAAGTGGATTTGGCCTTCACTCTTCTTCACCGGCCAAAATATTAACTCAGCCTGATAAAATCACAATCATGGCTCAAAGAACTGATTTATATTGTGGTGATGACTTTTATTTTGGATTTGATAGCAGTAATCATAATTTTATAGACATCATTGATCTGCAAGAGCCTTTAGCTATCAAATGTGGACACACGCTTTCCCTTTATCATGACACGTCACATACCACTGTATATGAGCTGTACTTCATCGAAGAAGAATTCAGACAATTAATCCCTGTGATTAAACTGGAGTCTCAAGCCATAGACAGTGGCTTAATAAGATATTTAATCCCATTTGAATTTTTAGATTTGTACGAACGCACCTACAATAAAAATGATATGACAACTGGAACAAGAGAGTATTCTGCATCAGAGCAATTTATCTCACTTTACCTTACAAAATTATTGCTTGGAGAGTGGCCAACAAAGAAAGAATCGATTCATTTTCAAAAAGCTGTTTATGATCTGGAAACGGATACAACCTGCAGATGCCACCTTGAGGATTTACAATTGACAAAAATGTCTCGTCAGAAACACAAAGAAGCCAATGAAAATGATTTTGTAGCAATAAATCCCTTTTATGATAATCCCCGTATAGATCTTGCTTCTTTAATTAAGCACAATACTGAATGTGTAACAGTAAGGGAAATTAAAAACCATCATTTTCCACGAATAGAAATTGTTGTGCCCGTAATGAATATCTCTGAACAATATGAAATCGTTTTTAAAAAAGAAAATCCCGTTTTATTTAATAATTTGCATCATGCTTTAGAGCAGGGCGATACAACTAATTTGAGCCATCTCTTAAAGCAACATTATCCTGAAAAAATACAACATTATTTTTCGGAAGCAGGTATCACCTCTTCTGGATAAAATCTGAAGAAATAAGGTGAAAAATTTTTCAATAGTGTTACAAAGAATTACAAAGTTTAGAGGAGATGTTTATGTCCAATTCAAAAACTGAAGTTGACAAAGCAATAGGATTTTTTAAAGACCCCAAAAAAATTGAAGAATATACTGAAAGATGTTTAGAGAATCCTGAATTAACTCCACGAGAAAAAATGATAATTGTGCATTTTAATCAACATAAACGTTTAAATATCATTGCAAAAGTTCAACAACATACTTATAAACATCTCTTTCAAGAAAAGCCAAATGAATTTTTCACTAAAAAATACCATTATGATTGGTGGATTTTTCCTATGCATGTTCCCAAAGAATGGATGTGGGAGCAAAGAAATTATGATGCTTCCATCAACTTAGTTGAAGCTCAAACTTTACTTCGTGACAAACAATTCACAGATACTTACATTAACTCGATATCAATGTATCTCGCAGCACTTAAAAAACATAGTTGGAATAATTATCCAGTCCGTTATGCAAGAATGCTCCACTCATTATCCCTTTTTCTACTAGCCGCTAGAAACTTAGAAGTGATCCCCGAAGTTTATAGCCGGCTTTATGAGCAAGCCCAAGATGCAATTGCTTATGCTAAAGAATATATTTTGGCAGACAATAAAGATTATGATTTATTAACTACGGGCTATAAAGCCACTTTAGCAGAAATAGAAAAATATGCGCCATTAGACAACCCGACCCCTAGTGGAGCTGCTCGATGACCAACCTAATAAAGCCAATACTCGCTCTTTTCCATTTTCTTTCGGAGTATGCCCTCGCTCAAGGTGATTTTTCTCTTCTGAGTTTAAATATAATCTTTTCATACACCACACCATGAACCCATTTTTTTAACAATGCAAGCATTTTTAACGATCACGGGCATACATGCTTTATTCGGATTGACCACACACATGGTTGATTTATTTTAATGACCTATAGGAAAGCCTCTTTCTAAACAAATTCTCAAGGACAGGGCCTGTAACGCTTTTCACACACATGCAATCTATCAGATTAGCCTCCTTATAAACGGCATTATATCGCATTCACACAAGTTAACAGTCCAATTGCAGCCAGAATATGACCACTCATTTATGTGAAATAAAAGTCAATATGGATTTCAATAGAGCACTAAGTTAATTTTTCGTTAATTTTTTAGGAGTATACTTTAATAAAAAAGTAAAAAAATATAAAATTTGATAAATAATATTTCATAGTGCTCTATAATTCTATAATAAAATAAATATGAATTTGAATTTAAAATGGGAGTTAATCCTACGGCCGTGAAACATTTAAACAACTATCTTGTGGGGTTGTGATGACTAAATATGTTGAACAAATTGCAGGTCTACTCTCTGGCTTAGACATAAAACAGGTAGAATCTTCTTTGCAAAAGATGAGCATTGATCAAATCAAGGTCATGCGTTCTCGTGTTTTGCCTCAAATAACAGATTTAGAAAGAAGAAAACAATTAAGATCGCTTCTTAATGAGCGTGAGCAGCAAATTTATGCCAGTGCTGAGAAAGATTCAGTTCTTAAGGTAGCTGTTCAAGAAAACACACCCATTAGTGATTCACTTAAAGGGATATTTGATGAGATTACTCAGAATGTGGTTTTGGGGTTTAACAGCGAGGTTGAAAGAACACTTCTTCTGGAAAGAGCGTCCTACAATGAGTTATTTGTGCTTGAAAAGAAACTAAGCGCGATGCTTCACCATGATTCAGCAAAAGAATTGCATCTCAGCGTTCAAACCGAGATGGAAAAAAGGGAAAAAGATGAAAATATAAACTCTGTAATATGGGAAAATGAGTTAAAAGAAAGAAAGATAAACGGGAATAATCTTCATTGGCAGGGCAAGCTCTGGCAAAACTTGATTAGTCATAGTAATCAAATTAAAGCAGAACTTTATAAACCGTCAGTCAAAACATATGAAGATTCTCCCAAGCGCGTTCCAGGCTTTTGGTCCAGAGCAGGCTCTTGGCTTGCTGATACAGGGACTGCTCTGGGCGCTGGGGTATTAAAGGTCACTGCTTTTGTTTTGGGAGCTATACCTTATGGCATTTACAAGGTAGGTAGTTTATTTAAAAATGCTCCCCAAGAATCAGAAGTCAGGGAAAAACCCCCAGTTATCGAACTCAATGAAGAGGATAAGGATAATTTAGATGGATTACGCCTGAAAGGTGCGCAAGAGGTCGCAAAGGCTACAGGTTTAACTGGCTTTGGCGGTGAAAAGAAACGCGATAAAGCGAGTGTCTTGACCTCATTACACTCTCGATTTGGTATGGTTATAGCGTCGCAGATGATGGCTGGGACAAAAAATTCACATCACCGCGATTTAAATACCGTTATTGAATCACTAGCAAGAAGCACTGATGACAACGATACCATTGAGGAAGTAGAAAATGCGATTAAAGGAGTCATTGATCCTTTCGTCGAAAATCCTCTAAATGGTGAGCATGCTTGCTCTACTGGTGGCGATCCAGATATGGTCACCTCTATGGAACGAGAGCTGTTTAGTAAACTAGTAGAGAAGCCAGAGGAATTTGAAAAGTATGGTGTGAAGTTAACAAAAACAGAAAAAGAACAAGTTAAGAAATATCACGACACTATGAAAAATACTCAAGACTTGAGTCATATACTGAAGGCTGTGGGTGCGAATTGGGGGGGGTATAGACCAACAGAACCCCAAAAAGGGGAACCCAAAGATAGTTACGTGAAGGTTGAACATGATTTTGAAAAGAAACAACAAGAATTTGAAAAAAAGCTGTTGTTAGCAAGCCGAGCTGTTCAGGAAGCGATTAAAAATCTAAAGGATGGGGAGTCACTATATCTTGAGACAGGCCTGGAAGGCCATGCTATGCAGTTAGTTATCAAGAAAGAAGGTGGGAATATCAAGCTTTCAACGTATGACTCATCTGGCGCTTTAGAGAATACTGCGCTTGCGAAAGGAGGGCTTTCTGTTATCAAGGAGGGTGCTAAGGACTTTAGGGATGTCTTTGCTAAAAAAGGTTTATGGGCTGGGCTTGGTGCTCTTGCCAGCACTGTATCTGGTCTCTTCAAGTTGTGGCGCATGGGCGAAGAATCCATGAGAAGAAATGCCTTAACTTTTTCTGTTCCTCAAGAAAAATTATACACTTCAGACGGATTGGATTACTTAAGGACCTTAATAAAATCTAACTCCATGGCTGGCTGGGCAGAGACTCATATTGATTTAAAAATTAAACATACCACTATGGAAGAGCGTAGCCATATGGGCTATTGGGAAAAGCTGATGGCTTTAAATGCCCAATCAGACGTCTATTCAAATTACATCAAAAATTTTACGTCAATCGCCTCTGATGATTCACCTCCTGAGTTTCAGGATTTACTACAAAGACCGCAAAATACGCAAAACTGTTTTGCGAAAAAAGCCCAATCTTGCGAACTGTATGAATTAGGGAAACCAACCTATAAAAAAGTTAGATTGGCGATGATGCTGGATCAAAGGCAAGGTATATTGGATGATGTGTGCGGTAAGGAAGGTGTCGCACAAAGTGACAAAGCAACCAAATTACTAAGTGGATCCTATGCTGTTGCACTGAGGAAAATGGCATTGGAACCTGAAATACTATCTCCAGACGAGTTGTATGAAGTATCTATGCGTCTGAGTGAATTAAAAACACCACCGACGGAAGAGTACTATAAAAGTTATTTTGAAGCTTTGATCAAAGCGAAAGAACAGCTAATTGCTCAGAATAAGACTTCAAATCAACCAGCAATTGATCGTATTAATGACAAAATTAATAGTCATGCTAAAGAATTTTATTTGTATTTAAAAGAAAACAAACAACAGGATAGAATTGAAGCAATTTTTGACCCGGCATTTTACAATAAAGAGCCTAAAGATTGGCCATCTGATGGAATGCCATTAAAGACTATAGAAGGAAAAATTGATCCAGATGCTTTAACAGAATTAAGTAAGCACTCTAACTTTCTCGCATGGAAAGCCACCATTCAATTAATGAATCATCAAATTAAAAAACTAAATGTCAATGAAAGACATATACATTCTGAAAAAGAGCGCTTATCTTCAACAAGTCGTTTATCCCGTGTTACGACAGAAGATTTAATCGATGCAAACCTAGTTACTTTTAATTCCGGTGAAGCCAGAAAAGAAACGATTAAAATTGAGATAAATATAGATGGTAAACGAAAAGAAATTGATATTAATGCATACTTCAAGCGTTTACGAGCAGATAGGGAAGCTCTTACAAGTCCTAAAGTTGTTGATCTGTTGAATTATTTATGTAATGCCTCTACTGCTTATAAAGAAACCTATATAAAACAAGTATATAAACATCAGATCAAAGCGTTTGAAGATAAAATGACTTCAAGCATTGATCAAACTGCCAAAAACTTGAAAGAAACTATAGATAAGTTGAATCAATTTAATAAAAAACTGGACGAAAAGATTGATCAGTCTAAAAAACTTATTGAATCAGTTAAAAAAGAAATAGAAACAGAGCAAAAGCTTATTGGTGATAATAAAAACTCAGTCAAATTAAGAAATCTGACAGCACGTCTTGATCTTTTAAATAAAGAAGTGGATGAGTTAAACGCATTGCAGCGTTCGATTGCAACCAAACTTCAAACACTTCAAATCGATGAAGAGGTTCCTGGCCCCAAAAAGAATATCGCTACAGCAAAAACGCTATTGGCAAAATTGCAAGAGTTAAAGACCAAAGTTCCCCCGGATTTGCGAACTATCAACGCTATAAGTAAAGTACTCAGAACAGCTGTTTATGCGTTGGATAGTGTTAAAAAAGAGACGGAGGGGGCAATAAGAGAATTTGAAGTCGATAATATCGAAGAACAGGCAAACGACCGCCTCAATCACTTTAATAGATTCCGTGAGCGAGTAATTAGCAATCATTTAGAAGCTAATTCTGAATACAGGATATTAGATGAACTCGCCTCAGGAAGGCTTGGATTGGAAATTGATAAAAATAGGGATATGTATAAGCAAACTCCTGAGGAAAGGATTGAGTTTTACAGACAAGGAAAAAATACATTCTTATTTGGTTCAGTATTCCAGGAAATCCAAAGCTTAAATCAGAAGCTAAAAGAAAAAGTGTTTGAAATTGTCGAACAAAAAGTAATATTAAGTACGGATGAGTATAGTCCAAATACTTTCGATTCAATCGCTACCGGAAATGCTGAATACATAAAACTGGATACAGTTGCGGGGAGCATCAGCAAGCAACCCATTCCTGATGCAATCAAGAAAGAATGGGTTGAAAAAATGTTTTCGATTTGGTTGAAACATGAGCATCCAGAGAAGTTAAATAAACTTCAGAATAGTACAAACCAGGTCACAGCAATTAATAATGCGTTTCATCACTTTCTAGAACAAAAAGCAAATATGAAATACGGTGCTCTGGTGCAATCCGGATATCCTATAAACCTCAACGAGAGTCAAATTAAGGAGATGTGGCAGCCCATTAATATCGAAGCTAAACGTAAAGAGCGCATGGATGCTGGGCGAGTTATTTTATCAAAACTCATGCAAGCCGGAGGATTATTAGATAAGATCCGCACGAGAGAAAAAGTCAAGGAACCTGTTGTTGAATCTGTTAAGTTAACCCCTGAAGAGTTAGTTGGACAGCACGCAAAAGTCGATACAGTCGATTATGCCCCACCTGAAGTGGAATTTTTGAAACTGTATCAGACTACGGTTATCGATGGTAATACTTTAAAATTCTTGCGCGCCAATCCAACACCAAAACCAAAGGGAAGATCAGAAGAGGATTGCACGCAATATTACAAAGAAGTTGAAAGCCATTTGCATAAGCTGAAAACATTTGGTGGCCTGGAAAATAAAGCACAACGAATAACCGAGTTTTGTAACTCAGCGACTGCTGAAATCTTTAATTTACCTTATCCTCCCCCCCCGCAATTGATAACAGATTTGGCACAGAGCATGTTAGAGAAATATCAAGCGGATGATGAGGAAGCCTCATTAAATGAAGCCTTCAAAAATCTTGAGAATGCCGAGCGTTCACAGCTTTTAACGAATTTAATCAAACTGAGCTTGTCTCAAATTAACGTCAATGTTGATCGGACAGTTAACCCTAAATTCTTTTCAACAATCAAACAATGGGAAAAACTGATAACCCCTCGTGATGAGGAAATGTCCAACAAAATTAAAGAACTTGACCCAATAGGTACCCAACCGGATGACATTAGTTTGCTAAAAAAAGTTGATCTTGCTATTCAAGCATCTCCTATTGGATTAGAGGGTATCTATGAAGGGCAAAGAGGCTTACAAGTCGCCTTAACCGACTATGGGAAACAAAAATCTGTCGATCCAGCATTACGTAAATTGGCTGATCGACTGGGCATGCGTAATGGCGACGCCATACTGGCTCATCAATTCATCGCGTATTACTCAAATAAAGTGTTTCTACTGTCAATTGATGGAATAAACAGTACTCAAGGACGTGAATTTTTTGATCGAGCTTTCTTGGATGCTTTCCGAAACGCTACAGCAGATGAAAAAGGTAAGCTGTTAAATTTTCTACAAAATATTCCGTTGGATCAAAAACATAATCCTTGCGCGCTGAAAGTGCCACATGAAGCGTTTATCAATGAGCTTTTGGTAAAGTGCGCAAATATAGACCCGGAAGCATACAAGGCAATTACTAATGCTGACTTCCCATCGACTAAAGCATCAGATGACTTTATTGATTCAATCACCAAAAAAAATCCATTAAGTCCCAAAGAACCTGATGCAACGGATCGCTTATTTGGATTTGCCAGAGATGTTAACCTTCTTGCGCTCAAAATTGAGCATTTCCAAAAGAAAACTCCACCACTTAGTCCTCTTGATCAAGAAAAATTAGATGATCTCTATGCAAAATTAATCTGTTCAAACCTTGCTTATCAATTGACCTATGACCAGGCTACGGAGGACACTCTTGGCAATTTGCATAAGAATTTTGAATTTACTCGAGAAATGGGGTTGGTTCAAACCAATATAAATCAACTTCAAGAAAATATAACCAGGTTCTCAAGTACATTAAATGAAAATGGGCGAGCCAAAAAATTTAAAGAAGCGTTCGATGAGTACGTCAAAGATGGCAAATTTGACGGCCGTAAAATAAATTGTAAAGAGGTCCCTGAATCTGTTAAGGATCTTCCTGGCTTTATCTCATTGGGTGATAGATACAGCTTGGATGTTTTGCATGGTGCCATCTATCTTGGAAATAACAAACTAGGAGTTATGCCAACACACATCCAGGCGAATATTGCTTTACAAGTTTTGGGAATAGAGAATCTTCCATTCAAAGCAAAAGACGGCGGATATATTTATGTCGAAGGTGAAGATGAATTGGATTCGGGTAATAAAATTAAAGCATCTATCACACCTCAAAAAGATGGAAGTCTTGTTATCCAGAGAGAACTCAATACTTTGGATGGTGATTCTAGTATCCTTCAGTACATCCAACCCGATAAGATGGGCTCGATTCCAATTTCCTTACAAAGAAGATTGAAGGCAGAGCATTATTTTACAGACTCTTCGGGGATGATTCATGGATTTACTTCTGATTTCAAGCCAGTAATAAAATTATCAAAAGATAAAAATGAGGTTTGGAATGGGAGTTTTGTCGATCACCTTGGTAGGCAAGTTCCTGTTCAATTGAAATCTGAAGAAAAAGCCATTACTCACGCACTCGCAAATGTTTTTCCGTCAGAGGAAATGATTAGCGTTGATAAAAATACGGTTTACGTACCATCCATAGCGAAATATGTACTGTACGATGAACATACAAATAGTTATTTCCTTTCAGACAGTAATCTCATGACTGAGGTGGGTGCAAGGAAAAAACTTACAATTATGAAGGAAGGTTCTGCTTTTACAACAAAAGAATTATCAGTTTCTGAGGAAAATGAGGTTAAGGAACTAAAAGAAGAAATTAGGAAACAAAGTAAAGAGTATTTAGAAGAGCAAATTAAAGAATGTAAAGAAAAATTGAGAGAAATAGAAGGGAAAAATGACACGAACAGTATTCGGGAAAAAGAAAAACTTGAGAAGCAAATTCAAGGCGTGGAATCCAGAATCAAATTGCTCGCAGGAAACAGTTTGCTTAGTAAGCAAGCAAGAGAGCAAGTAGCTAAAAAAATTAAGGATTGTGAAAATAAAATTAGAGAAATCACTACTCCAGAATACTTTGTATTCGTTACCAAAACACCACAAATCATAGCTTTAGAAGAAAGGGTAGTTGAGTTAGAAAAGGCAATGAATCAGTCCTACAGAGAATTTATGGAAGGCGCTAAAGACAAGAATACGCTTGCATCTCAGTATGATAAAGCAAAAACTGATTATTTACAGGCTAAAGAAAAGCTTAACAGCGCTTATGCAACCGTAGATTATCTGCGAACTTATAAAGACATAGGCGGTGAATTAACGACTAAAGATCTTCAAAGCATTCTTCACATTGGCACGATAGAAGGTAAAACATCAATTTTAACCAAGCTTTTGGGTGCTAATGTTCCCAAATCGCCATTAAATTCTAGTGAGCTCGATCAGTTAAGGAATATTAAGCAGGCTCTGGAACAGAAGAAAGAAGATAAAAGTATCACAATGAAAGACAGAGCTGCTCTTATTATGTTGATTGGTACAGAATTACAGCATCATATATTGGAACGAACAGCCTGCGCTCATGGAAAGTTAGATAAATGGAATAGAGAAGCCTATGCTCAATTATTAACTGAATTTAAGGCTGAAGTGTCAGAGCTTAAAAAACTATCAGGAACGTTGCCCTCAGAGCAGTTCTCTGAATTGTGGCGCTCAATAAACTCTGAATTTTCAGATGAAGATAAGGAACTGGATAAATTCTTTATCCCTCCTGTCACTGCGATTGAAAAGAGTGCTCCTAAACCAATTAGCCTAAATACAAAAACAACATTTATGCCTATTGAATCAATAGGTGCTCGCTCAGTGATTCAATTTAATTTGTATACCGACCCCCAAAAACTAGTTGATTCATCTCAGCTGGATCTTGAAATGCGCTTAAAGACTGGTTTAAGTACATTCAAAGATTCTATCCAAGCTCAAGAAGACGGTTATTATTATGAAAACTACGGAATTTTTAATGAAAAAACTCTTGAAAAATTAATGAGTGTTACTCCTGGTCATAAGGGACTTGGAGGCGTAAGTAGAGAAAATGTTTCGGATTTGTTCGAGATAATGAAGGAAAATGGTTGGATACGTGCTGTAGGATCTGAGGATTCGAACAGATATCAGCTTGCACGCCACCCCAGTGAATTTTACTCTGCACCTAAAATTTCAAGTTATTTAGCGGAAAAAGGTTTTTCAAAAAGCGAAATACGCAATATTTCAGATAGACTGGAGACATTTTTATATCAGACGGCTGTGAGTGGTGGTACCTATTCAATAAAAGAAGGAAACCGAGATGAATTAATTGAAAAAGTCACAGAGGCTCAGGAAAAATGCAATAATGAATACTTGGATGCTAAGGATACAATTGAATCGATTTTAGCAGAAACTTCTCCACGTGTTACGTTTGCTGAGCTAAATGCGGCATATCTTTTAAATGATTTTACGAAGTTGCTTTCTAAATTCCCCAAAGAAACGGATCTGCATAAGAAAGAAATAGCATTAAATAATGCGATGACCAGGATGTTGTATTACAAAACCGAGTTAGATCATTTGAATGACATTCAGGCAATGTTCAAAGGCGGCCAAGACGCGAAAGCGGTAGCAATGCTGCATATAAAGCGAAATTATTCGCTTGATCGTTTACTTGATTCTGAAATTGCTTTAGATACCACTGCAACTAGAGAATCAGTGGAACAAGAACGAAAAATGCAAAGAGCATTCTTGTTGTTTGAATCCGAATTTGGTCACCGATGCAATACCCGCCAGGTTAATATTTTCCGTGGTTTATTACTTGATGACGAATTGAATCCAGACAAAATTGATTCAGCCCAAGCCAGAATGGGATTTGGTAAGACAACCCTGTTACCGTTAGTTGCTCTGTATAAAACTGAGACTAATAAATTGGTACGCTTTATAGTACCAAAGTCAGCGCTTGAAACTAATACATCCGATATGTCGCTGACGTTGAGTAACTTGTTGGCGGGTCGTGCTGTAAAAGATGATTTCCAGCGCTATCGAATTGAGTCTGATCCTGAACCTGAGATGGGTTTGGATAGTCCTCGTTTGAAGTCTTTCCATAACGCAAAAGAAGACCTGAAAAAACGACTCGCGATGTATGAGAGAATCAGAGAAAATAGAGAAGTCTTAGTGCAGTCACCTAGCGTTCGTAACTCCATGGAATGTCAAGCTAAAATTTTCCTGGATATGCTGAACCAGCTAAATCCCAAGGAATCCTTACAAAGAAAAGAGCTTATGGAGTGTATTTCAATACTAAATGAAATCCGTTCTATGGTAACAGTTTCAGTATTTGATGAGTTAGATGCTACTCAGGACAGTGCAACTACAGATGTAAATTACACCTCGGGTACTAAGGAATCAATTAATCCCGATGAAGTCTATCCTCTGGAAGTGATAACTCAGACTATCAAGTCTGCAGAAGATAAAAAACCGGCTAAATTGGCTGAAATTCTATTTGAGAAATTTAAAATAGCGGATCCCGATGGAAGTATTCTTAAGTACGTTACTTCTTTAGAAGAAGAGCAACCCAAAGGTGTTAATCAGTCAAATAGCACGCAAGTTTATTTAATGCGTGCTGTGCTTACCGATCCGATTATGCTGAGTGTATTTACTGAAAAAGAACCAGGAACAGACTTTGGAATTTGGTTCGAAAATGATCAGTATGGGTCAAAGCAATATGATTATGAAGCCCTTAGAACAGGGAAAGAAACAAAGTCTACAAAACCATTATTAATTACGGTTCCTTACCAGGCTGCCAATACGCCAAAACCGAGAGGGTCACGATTTGACAATCCGGAAGTCACCGCCATTACGACTTTCTTGTATTATTTGGATCCCAGGACAGAAATAAATGAGGTACCTCATTTAGAGTTTTTAATCGATTCTTTCAGAAGCGGTATTGGAGAAAAACCGTTCCTTGATTCCACAGGGCAGCAAATTGAGCCTGAATTCCGAGAAATATTCAATAAAATTAAAGAGTTATCAGAAATTGAAGACCCGATTTTTAGAAAGGCCGAAAGAGAAAAATATTTTTCTGAGCTTGATAAGGGAGGGGCATTCAGGAAGATGTTGGCTCGCACTATTATTCAGGAGCAAATTAAATTTGATAGTGGCAAGGCAAATAGTAATCGATATGAAATGGGCACCACTCAAGATGTTGTAATTGGATTCTCAGGAACTGCTGGTGATACATCTTCTCATTTCAAAGAGAACATGCTTGATCCTGCTGCCGATGGCAACATGACCTTAGGTATTATGGGAAGACAAAATTGTCAAGCTACTACGTCACTTGATACTGAAAGTTTTACAAGCTCTGGCGATTACACCGGCTCTTTGATAAAAGAGTTGGCTAAATCCTTTTCAGACAAGTCAAGAACTTTAATTGATGTAGGGGGGTTATGCAAGATCTCTAATCGTGGGGTTGCTTTGGAAATTGCAAAACAACTAAAAACAAAAGAAGAACCACTAAAAAGTCTCAAAGGGGTTATTTTCTATGATGATGTAACCAATATGAAAAAGGTTCTTATCCTGAAAGAGGGTAAAGAAACCATAGTTGATTTAACTCCCGAAATGGTGGCTGATTCCGATAAAAACGGCAGTTATTTTACCTATTATGATCAAAGTCACTCCCGCGGTGCAGACATTAAGCAGATGGATGGAGCTCATGCGCATTTAACCCTGAACTTTACAGTGACTAATAATGACTACAAGCAAGCTATAATGAGAATGAGGAAAATTGTTGATAAAACA
Organism: Legionella sp. PATHC039; assembly: GCF_026191275.1. Lineage (NCBI taxonomy): Bacteria > Pseudomonadati > Pseudomonadota > Gammaproteobacteria > Legionellales > Legionellaceae > Legionella > Legionella sp. PATHC039. The sequence continues at coordinate 1,895,986 of NZ_JAPHOP010000001.1, read as the reverse complement.
TCAGGCCAGTCATTCTCCATAGCCATACCCGATAACGTCAAAGAACAGATATTTATCGACCTGAAACTTAACAAAAGTGATAGGCCATCTGGACTTACAGGAAACGATGTTGCATTTTGGTTGAGACAAAAAGAGCTGAAGAATGATCTAAACAATGTTTCTGTACTGACAATGGAGTTAGATTCAGTTATAAAAAATGCAATTTTGCAGCAACAGGGAGAAATAACCAAGTTACTAAAAGAGAAGGGTACAGAATTATCGGATGAACAAATCAAAGCGTTTGGCAAAATGGTTGTCAAACTCAATAAAATTTCCCCCTTCATTTCTGGTAGTGTGGGTGATTTAAAGGCCAAATATGGTGGTACATATGGTGAAACTACCAGGGAAGCCTTTATTGAAAAGCTAGAAAAGTCGTTCAAAGAGCGCATGAGTGAGCTTTATGAAGCAGTTGATATTGCAAGAAGCGAGTTGGATTTAAAGGCCAGAGAGATTCCAGAAAAACCAGAAGACGATCCTTATGTTTCCATGAAAGATAGAATTATAGAAAGACGCAAAGCGCAACTAAGTCCTAAATTTATAATTCCTTCCGAACGTGGTAATGCTTTGGCTGAAGCGGAGAGTGTCACTGAGAATCAGTCTCAGAGTCAATCACAAAGTCAAAGCCAGAGTCAAAGTCAAACTCAAACCCATTCATTTTCTGAAGTGAATAATGAAGAAGTTGTGGTTGAAGCTGTGCTGACCAAACATGAAGTTCCTATCGAACCGGTCTCTATATCGTATTTAGTAAATCCAAGAGAACTAAGTAACTTACCTTTTGCCTATAAAATACCTCATATGACGCATTTATTCACAGATAGCGATCCTATTCGTTGTAGTTCTAAGTATACAAAAGAAGATCCGCTGCCTCCTGTTCGATATTTTGTAGCTCGGGAAGTAGGTAATCCAAAAATAATTTTAATTAACCAAGATGAGGCAAACCGATTTAAAGCGGCCCCTCAAGAAGGATGGAGCTTATACGATATCAGAAACACCAAACTTCAAGAGGTTTCCAAATTAAAAGTGCTTGAACCTATTGCTGGTCCGGTAATCGAATCTTTAAAAGATCCTCTGGTGAAAAAATTGAATTTCGCCGCTTACAGAAATCCGGTATTTGGTGAAACGGTTAAAGAACTATCAACATCATTTGAAGGAATTTTAACTGAAAAACAATTAAAACCTTCACTTGAGATAAATTATTCTGATACTAAAAATCTTACCGCCAAGGATAAAATATTTGATTTACCAAAATGGGGTTTTACTGGAAAAAATTCCAAGAAAACGCAAATACAAATTGCGCAAACAGAAACACTGAAAAATATTGATATAAATAGCAAAGAATATAAAGAGTCTGGTGTCACTATTTCCATAGGAAAAGGGGAGGGTCGGGCTGAAGTATTTGTATCCTCAAAACTCAATCAACGTTTTTCCGTCGAGAAACGCCCAAAAATTGATGAAGTGAATGATCAAATTAAAAAGGAATTTGATGAGGCAAGGAAAAAAGGAACAGATCTTAAAAAACAATATCAAGACCTTCGACTTAGAAAGCATGAAAGATTCGAATATTATCGTGATCAAATTGAAAAATTGGAAAAGCAAAGAGAAGATGTGATAAAAGACGGATCAAAGAAACTAATTGAGCGTTTCCCGGAAGGAATGCGATTTTTATTTGATGTAAGAGATTACTATGATGGCGATTTTGGTAATAAAGCCTTATGGTATATTCGATCCTTTTCCCGCACGAAGCTAGAAGGTTCAACAGAATATGGTTTCAAACTCGATGGGCAATGGTTTGGAGAGGTTGAGGATGGTGTGGGGCATTGTGTAAACAAATTATTTAAAGAAAACAAGAACAAAGCAATGTCTCAGGAAGAGTTAAGCAGAAAATTAGACGAGCAGATTAATAGAGTTTACGCCATTGTAGAAAAAAGATTTCATGATTCTGTAAGCTATGAAGATCACAATACTGTCCCCATGGAGGCACTATTTGCTGCGAGCCAGGAACCAGCAACTAAAATGGTTCAGGAAAAAAAGACAACAGGAGGGAGGAAAAATAAGAAAACAACATTTGTTCCGGTAGAAAAGCCTAATACTGATGTTGAGATCTGGGGTGAAAAATTCAATTCTGCATTTAAAGATCTCTTCTATGATGTTTATTGTTCTGTAATAGATGATACGACCTCTGATCAGAAAAAAAGGGATAAGGCTTTCAATGAATGTAGTGAACAGGTTCAAAGCGAAATTGTAAAGGCCAGAAGCGCAATCCCAAAACTTTCTCGAACAGAACTCCTGGATAAGATTTTGAATGTCACCAGGACCTTTGCAGAGAAAAATAATCTGGATCCTGAAGATCTTGTAGATAAAGTTAAGAACAGGTTGTGTTACTCTACAACGGCTGGGCCAAATAAACAAAAGAATCTTGCCACTATGCAAGAAGACATCAAGAATATGATCATTCAAGACTTCATTGATGTTGCTGAAAGCCCAAGTGAAGAACAAAAAGAATTTTATGAAAAAGTTCTAAATCTTGCTAAGACAAAACTTGTTAAAAACAATTATAAAGTTCCAGATAGATTATTGGATTATAAGACACATCCTATTTCTAAAGACGAAATTAGAGAAGCGGTCAAGCAAGCATTTATTAATCAAAATGTGGCTACCACTCCAGAAGTAATAGAGAATTTTGTGGTAATGGCAGCTGAGCGGCTTGCAGGTCATAAACATCTTGTTGAAGAGTTATTGCCACATTACAGACCGGTAAAAGATCGTCCGATGTATTTCAGTGAGCTGGAAGGACAAAAACGAAGATTATTTGGAGTTAGCCATGATATTCTCACAGAAATGGATGATGATGTTTTAGAGATTGATGAGAAAATAAAAGAGCTTAAGGAAAAACGCAAAGCAGAAATTGCCCAACTTGAGAGTGAAGGCACCGATATTAAACAAAAGCTAGTAGAAAATACAGCTAAGGTTAAAGAATTAAATGGACAATGGAATGCGATTCAAAAATTAATAGATGGCATTAAGAAATTCTTTGGTGTCTTCACTACGGAAAACCATGTCAACGTAGAGGAAGAGAAGCCAACAGAGTTTTTTGATAAGCATTTTAATATACCTGCAATTATTGGCCATGAAGTATCAATGACAGCTGATCTCACGTTTACTCCCCCAGAGTACTATGAGGTGCAGCATGATATGGAAGTGCAACGAGAACAACTACATGGTCTTGATGATTCTACTGAGCTTCGTGCTGAAGGTACTGTGATTAATGCTGGTAAAATTGTTGCCAGGGAATCTGCTGAAGTACAAGGAAGGGAAAATGTTGTATTGGGACTTGTAGAAGAGCATGTACTGGAAGAGCGTCAGGAAGTTACTCTCAAGAAAGATCCTGTATTAGTTGTTGTTGACAAGCCTGTTTCTGAAGTTGAACCTTTACAACCTGAGCTTGTGGGTAAAAAAGGCGATACTAGAGATATAACTCATAAATATAAAACTCGTTTGCATACAGAATTTGAGGAGCAAAATAACCATGAAGTTCAAGTGCATAACAAATTATAAACAGAATAGCCTGTATAAATAATAGCTGCCAGAGGTTGTGTCAGATAAAGTCAAAACCAATTCACTTAATTTATAGGGTTTTGACTAAATCCTGATACATCTCTTCTGTTTTGTCTACCCCTTCTCGAAGTAATTTGGATAAAGTCACTATAAAAGAATCAATGACTTGCTGTTTTGTTTGAGTTGAATGTCCAACTTTATTTTCGAGTTGTTGAATAATGGCTTTAAGATCCTTGTTCCTATAAATTTCAGAAAAAAGTTCGGGAGTACTCTTTGGTGCCTTACCTTGCTTCAACATGGTATAGGACGCAAAAAGCAGCGTGGAAGCTGCAAAACAACAAACTTGATCATCAGTTCTGGATTGGAATTTTTCAGTGGTGTCAAAAATTCCAGTTCGAGGGTCTTCTATGGATACATTAGCTTCCCCCGGTAGCTTGAAAGTTACATATTCATGAGCTGGTGGTGGAATTTGACCCATTATCTTGGAAAGAAATCCTAGTCGCCCTTCATCACTTACGAGGCCACCTACAGCAATATCATTAAAGGAGACAGGCAAGTTTTTCTGTTTAAGCGCAAACTCGACACCTTGTTTTATGAATAATGCTTTATCCTTTATACCGCACAATGATTCACAATTTACAAGAGCAAAATATTTTCCTTTTTCCAATTTAAAAACTTGAATTTTTATGGTGTTATCTGCGTGTGCATCGTATAGGATCCAGGCTTTTCTACTCATTAATTTTTCAAGAATATACTCAATTTCATCAGAATATAATCCTAAGCTCTCGAGTACTTTTTTTTGCTCAGAAAAAAATCTCATGGTATTCCTCCAATGACAAGTCAATCGAATAAATGCAGGAGTACGAAGCTTACAGCTAGTACTTGGAACAATATAATAAAACACCTTATAAGTGCAATAAATTGTATACAATGATTTAAAAAATATTAAACTGGAAAGATTCTTAGAAATAAAAATTAGCATGCAGATGGGGTTGGACCTCATAATTCATTGTAGATAGTCTATAGTTTATATTAATATGGAATGAATAACCACTTGACATTGTGAGTTTTACTTGATCAATTCATGGGTTTTCTGGTACTATACTGTTTCTTATAAGTTTTTTGAGTGGCCATGGCAAGATTCAAAACACATGAAGAACGAATGAAGCATAGACAAGCAAAACTGATCCCTGCTTCAATGTGGCATGATAATCAACTGTTTTACGAAGTTCTGGATGAGTCTGTGCTTTCTATTATGAAAGCCAAAACAAGCAAAGACGCAATTTTTCTATTAAATAAATATCTCCCCAAGCTCCATGATCAATGGAAAAAAAAGCAAGCCTGGTTAGGTATTGCGTTAACGCAACTTGAGAATTTCTCAATACTCCTTGAATCAGCAAAAATACTTGGCTTTAGCAAAAATAATCTATTCTCATTATTTGCAATTCTAGGGAATGTCAAATTTTTGAATGAGTATGCAAAAGAAAATGGTAATGATGGCATTATTTTGGAGATGATTAAGGATAATCAATTTTATCCATACAAAAAGGCAGCTGAGCACGGCAACCTGGATGTATTAACATGTTTAGAAACTTGGGCTTCCAGTAAGATATTGAAAATGATCCGTGCCGATGATTTTTATGCCTATAAACACGCAGCACGCAATGGACATATCAATGTAATTAAACACTTGGAAACAAAGGCTCCCAGTTATGTTCTCGAAATGATTCAGGCACAAGACTATTATGGATTCAGATTGGGAGCAAGTAGTGGCCATATCGAACTATTAAAGCACATGCAATCGAAAGCTCCTCAATTATTTGATAAAATGGTAGCAGCCAATAATTTTTTTGCTTACCGCGCTTCTTTAGAAAATGGACATTTCGAAGTCAGTGATTGGTTGCTTTCAAATAGCAGCAGCTGTTTAGCCTATGCTGAAGCTCATAGGCATGAACACGGTACTAGCAGCGTTAATCCATTCATTGAAAATCGACTTGCTGTGCTTCATCGCGAGGCAATCAATTTAACCCCCCCTGCTGTATTTGACATCCAGGATAAAGAACAGGCCAAAATTTGTTTTTATATGGTAAGAAATTTGATTCGTCGCAATGATCGCAATCTGGATGACGAGATTAAATTTTTATTGAATATACCATCGGTAAAAGCTTTAGCGCATACCGCTGTTACTCCCAACCAGCCAAATGAGTTGATACGGCTTGCTTTGACAACAGGGAATCATGATGCTGCTTCAATTTTATTAAATATTCCCGAAGTGAGAATCTTGAGCGAAGAAAACGATTTTTATCGAGATGAAGTAAATGGAAAATTAGATTTAGCACAGCTTAGCAGAGATAGTGAATCGTCAATGACTTCGCTGACAAAAGGAGAACAAATACGCCTAAATGAGGCCATCAAGCGCTATCGGCCTACTCTCGAGAGTGTAGGTACAGCCAAGCTCATGCAAGCTTTACGTGATCGATTAAAAGAAAGGTATATGGCGAATCCTGCATCGATAATTAATGAGGAAGGAAGGACAATTATCCTGCCTATCGATTTTGAAGAATTTAAACAAATTAAACTAAGCAAAAATGATTACGAGCTAGCCCTAAAGTCTTATTTCCAAAATAAGAATCACACGGCATGGCGTTATTTAGCTAAGCCCAATCCATGGATGCATCCTGAAGCGGAATATATTTATATCGATAAACTAACTTCCGCTAAATGGTCAACTTTTGAAGAGTATCAACCCCTTATTGCAATGTTGTGGTTGGCTGCGACTGATAAAGAGGCAGAGCCCACTGACGGGCATACTATTGAATCCCGATTAGACCATTTTGTAGAAGAACTAGCACTCATTGGTCGTTCACATAATTGGGATAAAACGCGTATTAATTCAAAAAACCAACACGAAGAGTATGATGACCTGGAAGGGGATAGGCCATCTTGTTATTCTGGGGTCAAGCGGAGGCTTTTTCAATCGGTCTTAGGGCATCCTTTCATTACTATTTTAACTGAAGACATGGTTTTGGAGGAGATAAGAACTTTTGCACGTCAACACTTTCAGTTATTTATTAGTGAAAGCAAAAAAACGGCTTTAAAAGAGGCGTTTGATGATTACATTGTCAATATAAATGAAATCAGTACAACCAGTAAAGAGCTTTTAATATCCATGAACATCCCTCCAGAAAAGCAAGAGGAATTTGAGGGATATTTATCAAAAAAATATGGGGCCCAATATACTGAAGATTTCGCTTTTATCAGCATAGTGCGTAATAAATTGTCCCTCTCTTCAGATAAAACTGACTTTTTCGGTAATTGCCATGCTCTAATGCTAGACGGAAATGTTGGGTTGTATCAGATGTTAGAAAGCACCAGTGAATTAAAAACCGATAGCAATCATAGTGCGGTAAGAATAAGCCAAATAGGATTTTTTAAACATAAAAAAGAAGAAACGATTGCAGATTTTTACGATGAGGCTCCTTCTCCTCCTTCATCCGAAATTTGAAGTTTTATGCGCCTTGTTTTTCAAAGATATGGTCAACCCAACACTTTTGAGGCGAATATGAACTTGGAAGTTGTAGTTACTGCAACCTGACTGTAGATTATTAGTAACCGTTCACACAATGACATCAACTTAAATAGAATATTCCAAATCACCAAACAAATCATAGTCGTCACTGTCGGTTATCATTGCTTCTGCAAAAGACCCAACGGTAATCCCGGATATTTTAGGCAAATAAACAAGACCATCGATTTCAGGAGCATCGCTTTTACTGCGAGCTATGATTTGATCTTCGGTTATCTCATCAATTAAAACGGTTTGAGTACTGCCAATTTTATTTTTTAGTTTATTACGGCTAATTTCTGCTTGTACTTGCATAAAACGATGATAACGCTCTTCTTTAATATCTTCTGAAACAGGATTATCCAAATCATTTGCTTTGGCTCCCTCAACAGGGGAGTATTTGAAACAACCGACTCTGTCTAGTTGTGCCTCTTTAAGGAAGGCTAGTAATTCGGAAAACTCCTCTTCTGTTTCACCAGGGAAACCTACAATGAATGTGGAGCGTAACGTAATGTCAGGGCAAGTTTCTCTCCATGAAGCAATCCGCAATAAGGTATTTTCACTGCTGGCGGGTCTTTTCATTGCTTTTAATATGCGTGAATTGGCATGTTGCAATGGTATATCGAGGTAAGGCAAAATCAGGCCATCGCGCATTAGAGGGACAATATCATCAACATGGGGATAGGGATAGACATAATGCAGTCTCACCCAAATTCCTAATTCACCTAATTGTTCGCATAGATCGTAAAAACGGGTATTGACTGTTTTTCCTTGCCATTCGACCTGCTGATAACGTGTATCCACACCATAAGCACTGGTATCTTGTGAGATAACCAGCAATTCTTTAACTCCGGCTTGTTTTAATTTTTTAGCTTCAGTAAGAATTTGGGCCATTGGATAGCTTTGCAATTTTCCTCTCATCGTCGGGATAATGCAAAAAGTGCATTTTTGGTTGCATCCTTCTGATATTTTTAAATAAGCATAATGCCGAGGTGTAAGTTTTATTCCCTGTGGGGGAATCAGTTGTGTAAATGGGTCTGCAGGAGGCGGCAAGTGTTGGTGTACCGCATTGACTACTTCTTCGTAGGCATGAGCACCACTGATATGCAGGACATCAGGACAGGCATTTTTAATTACGTCCGCTTTGGCTCCTAAACAACCTGTAACGATTACTCGCCCGTTTTCAGCCATCGCTTCTTTAATCGTATCCAGTGATTCCTGGACAGCGCTGTCAATGAATCCGCACGTATTAATCACGACGACTCCAGCATCCTCATAAGTGGGAACCAATTCATAGCCTTGTGCTTTAAGCTGAGTAATGATTCGCTCTGAATCGACCAGTGCTTTGGGGCATCCTAAACTTACAAATCCTACTTTATGATTCATAAACTTCTATCTGTAAAAAAAATGAGCTAATTATACTGCTTAATCGTTCGAGTGTCGACTGATTTCATACAAAAGTGTCTGTAGTTACTTTAGTTCTCATCAATGCTTTTTATTGTTTGCATGAATTCATCGGCGTTCAATTCACCAACTCTTTTCAAATTATTGAGTTGTACGCCATCAGCATTAAAAAAGATAAAAGTCGGGGGGGCTACTACACGAAAATGCTGCATTAATGCTCTGTCATTTTTATTATTGGCAGTCACATCCACTTTGATAACGATAAAATGGCTCAAAGCTTTTTGTACACGAGGATCTTTGAACGTGGTGTTTTCCATCACTTTGCATGATGCACACCAGTCAGCATAAAAATCAAGCATCACTGGTTTTCCAAACGCTTGTTTTATAGCCTGTTCAACACTTTTAACAGATTGGGCTTTAGCCGATTCAAAAGCGTTGGCTACGGTAGGGGCTGCTTGTAAGTTGGCTAAAGGCTGCAAAGGGTTGGAAGAGCCCATGCTAGCTCCAATGAGAATCAGCAATCCATAGGTTAATAAAATGATACCAATGCCTTGGCAGAGCTTTTCCTGATTTGTACTCGATTTGGTTAAGGCACCTGAGTAAATGCCGGAAAAAATCAGGAGACAAGCCCATAGCCCCATGACCAGACCTGATGGTAAAATGCGTGCCATCAGATAGATGGCAACAGCAAGAAGTAATATGCCAAAGAAAGCTTTAACAGCATTCATCCAGCTTCCTGTTTCTGGTAGCCATTTACCAGCAGAAGTTCCTATCACCAGTAGTGGAGTACCCATGCCGAGGCTTAATGTAAATAGAGTGACACTACCGAGTAACACGCTTCCGGTTTGTGCAATGTAGGTTAATACTCCAATTAATGGTGCTGTAACGCATGGCGACAGAATGAGCGTGGACAAACATCCCATGATGGCTGCCCCAAGATAGTGTCCACCACGTTGTTCACGACTTGAACCTACAATTTTGCTTTGCCATGCGTCTGGCAGTTTGAATTCATAAAAGCCAAACATGGACAAGGCCAGCAAAACGAATATCAGACTGAATAGACTGATAGCCCAAGGTGATTGCATACTGATTTGTAAATTGGCTCCAAGCAAGGCAACGACAGCACCCACAATAGCATAAGTGACAGACATGCTAAGAACGTAGCTTAATGACAGGAAAAACGCTTTTTTCGTTGTTGCCGTTTTCCCATGGCCAACAATAATACCTGAAAGAACAGGAACCATAGGCAGTATGCAAGGCGTGAAGGACAGGAGCAGGCCAAACCCGTAAAATATAAGCAGAATCATTATCCAATTATGATTTGCAAATATATCAGCGATGTCTTGCTCCGGTTTTTCAAGAGGTGTTGCTTCAGGTGCATGGAATGTTTCCAAATCAACTTGAGAAAGAGCCAGTTTATCGTCAATTGCCAGTTTGATTTGTTTTACTTCGGGGGGATAACAAAAACCATCGTCAGCACATCCTTGAAAACCCAAATTGACTATTGTTTCTCCTGGGGTAATGCCCAGGACCCCCACTGGAAGGGTAAGCTGATTGCGGTAAACTTTAAAGGTTCGCCCTTGTTTATTCGTTTTGGTTAAGGGGGTGGGGAAGCGAAGAGTTCCAAGCTGTGCAATGTCATCATTATCGGAATTTAATTGAATACGGTCGCTATATAAAAAATACTTGGGCAAGATATTCCATTGTATGGCAAAGGTATTGGGATCTATTTTTTTTACACTAACCTTAAATACTTCAGAAGCTGGTAAAGGTTCAGAATGAACAGAAAGGGAAGTTAAAAATAATAGGGAAAATAAGAGCCACTTTTTCATTCGATATCTTTTACAGTTACTAATAAACATTATTGTAGACTCTGTAATCCCAAATCCAAAATTTTTTTTGATTTTACCCTTGAAAATTTATTTCTTGTCCCCATATCGCTGTCATCGGTATTGTTTGCCCTAAGGAAAGCAATACTTAAATGATTTAAAGTTTAATTTAATCAGGAGAGAAAAGTATGAAAATTCGTCCTTTACACGATCGCGTTGTTGTTCGTCGTATGGAAGAAGAGCGTACCACTGCTGGTGGTATTGTTATTCCAGATAGTGCTACCGAGAAACCTATGCGTGGTGAGATCATTGCTGTCGGCGCTGGCAAAGTATTGGAAAATGGTGATGTTCGTGCTTTAGCAGTTAAAGTAGGTGATGTGGTATTGTTTGGCAAGTACTCTGGTACTGAAGTTAAAGTTGATGGAAAAGAATTAGTTGTGATGCGCGAAGACGACATCATGGGTGTAATCGAGAAGTAATCTAATTGTTTAAAGGAGACAATGATAATGGCTAAAGAATTACGTTTTGGTGATGACGCTCGCCTACAAATGCTTGCTGGCGTTAATGCATTAGCAGATGCAGTTCAAGTTACTATGGGTCCACGTGGCCGTAATGTTGTATTGGAAAAATCTTACGGCGCTCCTACTGTAACCAAAGACGGTGTGTCTGTTGCCAAAGAAATTGAATTTGAGCATCGCTTCATGAACATGGGCGCTCAAATGGTTAAAGAAGTGGCCTCTAAAACTTCTGATACTGCTGGTGATGGCACTACTACTGCAACAGTATTGGCTCGTTCTATTCTTGTTGAAGGTCACAAAGCAGTTGCTGCCGGTATGAACCCAATGGATCTCAAACGCGGTATTGACAAGGCAGTATTAGCAGTTACCAAGAAATTACAAGCTATGTCTAAGCCATGCAAAGACAGCAAGGCTATCGCTCAAGTTGGAACTATTTCTGCTAATTCGGATGAAGCGATTGGTGCTATCATTGCTGAAGCAATGGAAAAAGTTGGTAAAGAGGGTGTTATTACCGTTGAAGATGGTAATGGATTGGAAAATGAGCTTTCTGTTGTTGAAGGTATGCAATTTGATCGCGGTTACATTTCTCCATACTTCATCAACAACCAGCAGAACATGAGCTGTGAACTTGAGCATCCATTCATTTTATTGGTTGACAAAAAAGTTTCCAGTATTCGTGAAATGTTATCCGTATTGGAAGGTGTTGCAAAATCTGGCCGTCCTTTATTGATCATCGCAGAAGATGTTGAAGGCGAAGCTTTAGCTACTCTGGTAGTTAACAACATGCGCGGTATTGTAAAAGTATGTGCTGTCAAAGCGCCTGGTTTTGGTGATCGTCGCAAAGCGATGCTGCAAGACATTGCTATTTTGACTAAGGGTCAAGTTATTTCTGAAGAAATTGGCAAGAGCCTGGAAGGTGCTAATCTGGAAGATCTTGGTAGTGCTAAGCGAATCGTTGTTACCAAAGAAAACACCACTATCATTGATGGTGAAGGTAAAGCAACTGAAATTAATGCTCGTATTACTCAAATTCGTGCACAAATGGAAGAAACCACTTCTGATTACGATAGAGAAAAATTACAAGAGCGCGTTGCTAAGTTAGCTGGTGGTGTTGCTGTTATCAAAGTTGGCGCTGCCACAGAAGTTGAAATGAAAGAGAAGAAAGCTCGTGTTGAAGATGCTCTTCATGCTACTCGCGCTGCAGTAGAAGAAGGTATCGTTGCCGGTGGTGGCGTTGCCTTGATTCGTGCTCAGAAAGCTCTTGATTCATTGAAAGGCGATAATGACGATCAAAATATGGGTATCAATATTTTACGTCGCGCTATTGAATCTCCAATGCGTCAGATTGTTACTAACGCGGGATATGAAGCTTCTGTTGTAGTAAACAAGGTAGCTGAGCACAAAGACAACTACGGTTTCAACGCTGCAACTGGCGAATACGGTGATATGGTTGAGATGGGTATTCTTGATCCAACCAAAGTAACCCGTATGGCTCTGCAAAATGCAGCTTCTGTAGCCAGTTTGATGTTGACTACTGAATGTATGGTTGCTGATCTGCCTAAGAAAGAAGAAGGTGTTGGTGCCGGCGATATGGGCGGCATGGGCGGAATGGGTGGCATGGGTGGAATGATGTAATTTTCTCCCGGTTATCCAATAAAAAACCCGCTGTAAAGGCGGGTTTTTTATTAATGTCTATTTTGTTCTTTGACTGTTTTGAACTATCTTTAATAACGTGAATAAATAACAAGGAAAGAATAATGAGTAAAGTAATTAAAAAGCTGGAAGTCGCTCTTGCTGATACTTATGCGTTGTACCTGAAAACACAAAATTACCATTGGCATGTTACCGGACCTCAATTTAAAGGTTTGCATGAATTATTTGAGATGCAATATAAAGAACTGGCGGAAGCAGTGGATCAAATTGCAGAGCGAATTCGAATCATGGGACATAAGGCTCCTGCTACCTTTATCGAGTTCAATCAATTGAAAATGATTAAAGATGGTGATTCCGGATTGAGTGCTAATGAGATGGTCATTGAGTTGGCAAAAGATAATATGATGATAGTAAAAGATTTGAATCAGGCAATTAAAATTGCCCAGGAAAATGAAGACGAAGGTACTGTGACTATTCTAAGCGATCGAGTTGCGGCTCATGAAAAAGCTCATTGGATGTTATCAGCTTCAAAGGAAAAGAAATAAAGTATTCATTTTATGTATCAGTTGATATGGAATCAGTGCCTATCTTCAAGTAATGGGATGTTTACAAAAGCTTCAAAAACCATAAATGGATTATTCCATCTGTCAATATGAAATAATATGTGTTTGTGAAACATCCCTATCAATTATGGTTACAAATTTTTTTGCAGAGTAATAATTCATCCTTGTATGAACGAGAGTGTAGTCGTAAAATGATCGATTAATTCATTTGGCAGCACCATTGGCTAAGGATTGCTTTGTGTTTCGATTTTTATTTCCAGTCAGTCTTTTTATAAGTTCCATTCTCTTATTCAGTATTCAACCCATGGTTGCAAAAGCAATACTTCCAATTTATGGAGGGACACCAGGTGTGTGGACTGTTTGTGTGCTTTTTTTTCAATTTATTCTGCTCATTGCATATGGCTACGTATGGCTTTTAAGTCAGATTAAGAAACCTGCTGTTTGGCGTTTGATCCATATGGTTTTGGTTGTTTTAAGTTTTACAGCACTTCCATTGCTGTTTCATCCTGCAACTAGGGATGGACAACCTGAATGGGTGATTCTTCATAATTTGTTAATTCAACTGGGTTTGCCTTTGTTAGTAATTGGTGCTTCTGCCCCTTTATTACAATTTGCCTATAGCCAGACAAAAAGCAAAGGGGCTTCAGACCCTTATTATTTGTACATATCCAGTAATCTTGGAAGCTTGAGTGCCTTGCTTTTTTATCCATGGGTTATCGAGCGATTTATTGGTTTGACTCATCAATTTTATTTATGGAACTTTGGATTTGCTATTTATTTGCTACTGTTGGTAACAGTCTTATTTTTTACAAAATACCAACCCTTAATATTAACTGAAAAAAAAGAGGTGGATTTTTTGCCTTGGCGAGAGATAGCCTATTGGATTTTTTTGAGTTTTGTCCCTTGCAGTTTGATGCTGGGAGTTACTTTATATATCACAACTGATGTTGCCGCAACTCCTCTATTTTGGGTTTTGCCTTTAGCGCTTTACCTTTTGTCATTTGTATTTACCTTCACAGCGACCCCCCTTATTTCACAAAAATGGATTTCTCGTAATTGCCTGTTTTTCCTGGTTTTTACAATTCTTGGATTCATTTTTGGGGTTAGCCAAATCAGAGTGTGGCAATTGGTGTTATTTAATCTGTTAAGTTTTTTTATTTTGGCTTTACTGTGTCATGGCCAGTTATTTGCGCGAAGACCCAAGCCACATAAACTCACTTTGTTTTATTTTTGTTTGTCTATCGGAGGAGTTTTAGCAGGGATTTTTAATGGAATTTTAGCGCCAAATTGGTTTAATTATGTTTATGAATACCCATTAGCCATTTTATTAAGTTTATTTGCTCTTCAGCTGCCGAAAACTAACCGAGGATGGTGGGTGCCATTAGTTGTTTTGGGTTTGCTGTCGCTTCATTATTTCATTCCTACCGTTCCTTGGTTTAAAAGCACTACCACTTTTCACATCCTTGCTATTTTGGCACTTGGAATTATTGTGATTTGGCATAGTAATAAAATCAATCTTGTACTATCCATGCTCATTTTATTTGTTTTCCTTTACTTTCCTCCGTTGCAAGACAAACAGATTTTACTCAAGGAAAGAAATTTTTACGGCGTCAAGCAAGTCTTCAAAAAGGATGACGTGCATGCATTAATAAGCCAGTCAACCCTCCATGGGATGCAGGTAATGAATGGGGAAAAAGCAAGTTATGGAAGAAGCTCCTATTATGGGGCCATAGCCCCAATAGTTGATATTTTGAAGAAGGAATTTCATCCGCTTTCTGCAACGATTATGGGGTTGGGTGCAGGAACACTACTGTGCCAATTTCGGGCAACTGATTCCATAAAGGTTATTGAGATTGATCAACAAGTAATTGATTTAGCTAAAAACAATAAATTATTCACATACATACGAGACTGTTCGCCTTCAGCTGAGATTATTAAACAGGATGGTCGATTGGCCTTGGTTAATATGCCAGATGCTTCACAGGATTTGTTAATTTTGGATGCGTTTAATTCAGATGCTATTCCTGTCCATCTGATGACACTTGAAGCTTTCACCTTATATAAGAAGAAAATTGTCGAAGATGGAGTTATTTTGGTTAATCTAAGTAACAGACATCTGCAAATGCTCCCGGTAATTAATGCAATTGGGCGAGCTTTGAATATGATAACTTTATTTTTAGCGCATAAGGGAGATAAGAAGTTGGGGCAATTTAATTCAGAGTGGGCTATGCTGACCTCAAATCAATCCTTGGCGTTTCAAGTGATGAAAGGAACAAACTGGAAATTTGTAGCAGATGATGATCAGTTTTTATGGACAGATGATTATTCTAATATTATCCCCTTGCTGAAATGGTAGGGTAAAAAGGTAATCTATCAAATTCAATTGTATCCTTGCTTTATCGTGGTGCGGGCTATCCATAGTAACTGTTCATGGGGTATGTAATTAAGGAATATTAAGTCCTCTGTCTTTCCCGCGAAGGCGGGAATCTATCCATATAGCTAGCACAAGGGTTTATTTTTAGTTAGCTTCCCGCCTTCGCGGGAAAGACAACTCAAATAAATAGGCTTATAAGCAGAAAAATTTGCATACCCCGTGTACGGTTACTATCCATATTACCAAGGGTAAGATAGAAAAGTAGCCGATAATGGCTATCGCTAAAGGGGTGTCCAATTGCTAATGCACCTTAGCTCAAATTTCAGCAAGGTTTCCTTTGGTTTCTAGCCAGAGTTTTCTGTCGGCGGCCCTTTTTTTGTTGAGCATCATATCCATAATGGCTTCCGTCTGCTCTTCATCATCAAGAGTAAGCTGTACCAGACGCCTTGTATTGGGATCCATTGTGGTTTCTCTAAGCTGAATGGGATTCATTTCACCTAATCCTTTGAATCGCTGTACATTCACTTTTGATTTTGTGGTTTGACTGAGATGTTGAACGATTCTATTTTTTTCTTCATCATCCAGGGCATAGTGAATCAGCTTACCTGCATCGATTCGATAGAGCGGGGGCATGGCTACAAAAACATGGCCTGCTTTAACCAGAGGTTTGAAGTGTCTTAAAAACAAAGCACATATTAGTGTGGCAATATGAGCTCCATCAGAATCTGCATCAGCGAGAATACAGATTTTTCCATAGCGAAGACCCTCGAGATCGCTGGAGCCAGGGTCTACGCCTATAGCAACAGATATATCATGAATTTCCTGGGATGCCAGAACTTGTGAAGAATCTACTTCCCATGAATTAAGTATTTTTCCACGTAAAGGTAAAATGGCTTGATAATCTTTATTGCGGGCTTGTTTGGCCGACCCTCCTGCCGAATCTCCTTCAACCAGGAATAGTTCCGCTTGACTTAAGTCCGTTTGCAAGCAGTCGGCTAATTTTCCAGGTAAAGCAGGCCCTTGGCTAACACGTTTGCGTGCCACTTGTTTGGCTTGCTTTAGCCGTTTCTGTGCGCGTTCTATTGCGAGAGCTGCTATGGCTTCACCCTGGTTGCGATGCTGATTCAACCAAATTGCAAAAGCGTCTTTTATGACATTACTGACTAGTCCTGAGGTTTGGCGTGAACTCAAGCGCTCTTTGGTTTGCCCCGCAAATTGCGGCTCTTTCATTTTGATTGATAAAACATACTGGCATGATTCCCATAGATCATCCGCTGTCAATTTTACTCCACGAGGAAGAAGGTTTCTCAGCTCACAAAATTCAGACATGGCTTCAAATAATCCCGAACGCAATCCATTGACGTGCGTGCCACCTTGTATTGTCGGGATTAAATTCACATAACTTTCATTTAAATTGCCATTGGCAGAGTCTGACCAGGCCAAAGCCCAATCAACGGTTGCTTCATCACTTTTGAATGCTCCGGCAAAAGGTTCTTCAGGCAAATAGTCTTCGGGCAAGGTTTGCCGTAAATAATCAGTTAAACCTTGCTCATAACACCAGTTCATTTCTTCATTAGTGATTTTATTGATAAAGGTCATGGACAAGCCACTACACAATACCGCTTTTGCTCTTAATACATGAGTTAGGTGTTTTACAGAAATTTTTGTAGTGTCAAAATATTTGCCATTAGGCCAAAAACGTATAACAGTCCCGGTCTCTCTTTTTTTTGTAACCCCGGTTTCATTTAATTCACATAATTTGTCGCCATTAGCAAAGGTCATTTGATAAATGATCCCATTGCGCTTTATGGTGACGTCAAGTCGTTCAGACAAGGCATTTACCACGGACACCCCAACGCCATGCAAGCCGCCAGAAAAGCTGTAATTTTTATCTGAAAACTTACCTCCGGCATGAAGTCTAGTCATAATGACCTCGACACCACTTAAGCCCAGTTGAGGATGTAAATCGACTGGCATACCTCGGCCATCATCCTCGACTTCAATAGAACCATCTTCATGTAAAGTAACAATAATACGGCTGGCAAATCCAGCGAGTACTTCATCGACGCTATTATCAATCACTTCCTGAGCCAAATGGTTGGGGCGTGTCGTGTCGGTATACATACCGGGACGTCGTTGAACAGGCTCAAGACCACTTAAGACTTCAATCGCTTCCGCAGTGTAGTTTTCTGACATGGGTATTCACTCAAATATTAATTGTGCTTATTCTATCATAAACATTCTTTTGCTCAGAGTGGTATGGTATTTTTATTGCTACTGTCACCCCTCTCTTGTTAGAGTGTAGTTATCATTATTTGTGGCAAATTCCATGCAAAACACCGCTAAAATTAATCAATTGTCAGTTGCTTTTAAAAGCCCTGATAAAACAGTTCTGGCTTTGGATAAATTGAGTTTTAGTCTAAATCCAGGAGAGACTTTGGTTTTACTGGGAGAGTCAGGATGTGGTAAATCATTAACTTCATTGGCTATGATGAGATTACTGCCCAGAGCTGGTGTCTATGGGATTGACAGCCAAATCAATATTCACGGTGAGGACATCTTAAATTTACCTGAGAAAATGATGAGGGAGTTAAGAGGGCGCAGGCTTGCGATGATTTTTCAAGAGCCGATGACTGCTTTAAATCCCGTATTAACGATTGGAGAGCAGATAGCTGAGGTTTTAAAAAGGCATCGGTGTTTGACAAAAGAGCAAATAAAAGAAAGAGTAATATTGTTATTGAATGAGGTAGAAATGCCTCAACCACAAATGAGAATTTATCAATACCCACATCAATTGTCTGGTGGTCAAAAGCAGAGGGTAGTTATTGCTATGGCGTTGGCTTGCGAGCCAGATATCCTTATTGCTGATGAACCTACTACGGCTTTGGATGTGACTATCCAGGCTCAAATATTGTCCTTACTAAAAAAAATACAAAAGAAACATCAGATGAGTCTGCTATTAATTACTCATGATCTGGGTGTGGCTAAAACCATGGCTGATAGAATTTGTGTGATGTATGCAGGGCAGGTAGTGGAACAGGCTTCAGTAAAAGATTTTTTTTCAAAAGTGAGGCATCCCTATGTCCAGCAACTTTTGACATCCCTACCTTCATTTGCAAAAAGAAATGAAAAACTGTCTATCATTGCAGGCACGGTACCTTCTTTGGAATCTATGCCTTCAGGGTGTCGTTTCCATACACGCTGTATTTATGCTTTTGAACGTTGTCACCATGAGGAGCCTCAATTACAAGAAGTTGAGCAGCGTATGTTGAGATGTCATTTGTATCCTGATATCAAAGAATTGCCATTACTGGATAAAAATAAAATAAGTTGGGTTCCTTCCGTTGAAAAAGAAGAGATTGTGTTCACTGTAGATGATTTATCAGTTCATTTTATACATAAGAAAGGCTTTTTGAGCCGTAAGAAAACCATTTTCAAAGCCGTTGATGGTTTATCGTTCAATCTCTCCAGAGGTAAAACATTAGCTTTGGTTGGAGAGTCGGGCTGTGGGAAAACAACTGCAAGCCGTGCTCTGTTGAGGTTATTGCCAGCGGCCGGGGGGAAAATCAGATATAAGGATAGTGATGTACTGTCTATGACAGGAAGCGCTTTAAGAAGATACAGAAAAAAAGTACAGATTATTTTTCAAGATCCTTTTTCTTCTATGAATCCACGCATGACAGTTGGAGAGATCATCGCAGAAGGGATGCATGCACAGGGAATGAAGCCTTCTTACATCAGGAAACAACAAAAACTCCTAATCGAACAAGTGAACTTACCAATTACCAGTCTGCATCGATACCCCCATCAGTTTTCCGGTGGACAAAGACAACGGATCTGCATTGCGAGAGCTTTGGCGACAGAACCCGATATTTTAATCTGTGATGAACCGACCAGTGCTCTTGATGTCTCTGTTCAAGCACAAATTCTTAATTTATTAAAGGAATTGCAACAGCAAAGAGGTATTTCCTATTTGTTTATAACCCATAACATGGGGGTCGTCTCTTATATCGCTGATGATGTATTAGTTATGAAAGACGGCTTGGCTGTTGAATATGGAGCGTGCGAGAAGGTACTTCGGCAACCAGAACACCCTTATACCAGGCAGCTGTTAAATGCTGTATTGGACATCGAGTAATATTTCAAATTTTCTTTTACATTTATCTGCTACATTTTATGCAGCTTATATATAATGAGGGCATTCTATTTTTCAGGGAATTCATGGCATGAAAATCACTCGAAATCAATTAAATTTCAAAAGTGTAAAGGAATTTGGTGGTTGTTTAACAAGAAATGATGAACAAATTGAATTCATTAACAAAGAGATCAAGCTTTTGAAGGAATTAATCGAGTTCAATATTCTGAAGGGAATCGATGAAAACAAATCAAAATCCTTATTTAATGCTGTGATTGAGGCAGTGGAAAAGGCTGACTTGGATGTCGAGCATGAACTGCTCATACAATTTATTCAATCCACATCAGAGATTATTTACTCCAAATCGACGGACCTTCCTGAGTTGGTTTCCTTATTAACGGTACTCATTAAATCAAGTAAGAAGTATGACAAATCAGAATTGACCAGATATTGCCGTCTTATCGATAAGCTTGAAAAAACGGATGAGAAAACCTTAGAACAATGGATAAAAATACTGACTATACTTGGAAGAAATGTTGAGAGTGTAAATGGTGATTTATTATTCAATGTTCAGTCTCGCCTTGAGATCCATAGTGTTTTACTAAAAGATATTTCTTCTTTATTTGATTATCCTCCTTATCCCAAATTAGACGCTTTTTCTGAGAAATTGCGTGAATACTCAAGAGAGTTAAAATTATATATTGATTCATTTGATAGAGATCCTGTCGGAGCCAGGGCGCCCAAAGTGAATCAAGAAGGTATTCTTGTTAAATCGAGAGAACAAATTCTTAATGAGCAATTTGACACAAGTCAAATTCAAGAGGTTATTGCCAAGATTGAAAGTTTGGTTGATGGATCGGGTTTATCGTGTAAAGGGCAATATGAATTGGCTCAACAAGTTGTATTTATCAATGCAATAGGCAGGGATTTTCCTCTAAAAATAGCGAGTGCAACGTATACTAATTTAACGCAATTAGGCAGGAATAAGTTGCAGGATTTGTCTGATTTTTTAATTATGGAGATGAGAAGACTCGATATTAGCAAAGAGGATAAACTGCGAACTCAACTGAAGTTACTCGCAGTGATGCGAGAGCAGTATTTTCGCAGTACCGGCATATTCTTTGATACTACACAAATGATTTCTCTTTTATTGTCTTTACATCATCAAGAACAAAATGTGTTAATGGGAGTCAGTCGTAATGAAAACCTGAGCGCTCCACCTGCAGCAATTCTTGCTGCCATGCAATGGGTGCTTGCTGATGGTGGTACCGTCGACGTGTGTTTTGCAAATCACGGATTAATAGCTCAGGATTATCTTGAGAAGGGTGATAGAGATTTCTTTACCTGTTTGGGTATACCTTCCTCTGTGGCAGAGGTGAATTCTGAGTCTGGTACTTACCGGGTTGGGGGTATTAATTACTCAACACTTTCTGATTTGACCTCCTACCGCTCGCACGCAGCGATAGAGGATGAGGAACTGTCTATGGATAGATGCGGCTATCCTGTCTCAAGCTACCTTATTCTTAATCATATTGATTTTTCTAATGTAGACGATAGAACTTTATCTCATTTTTCTTCACTATATGATTATTATAAAGGGAAGGGGCGTGTCGTCAGGATAACCGAAATAGAGGAAACCGTTGGTGAAGTGGTTGGGCAAATCAGCCGGTTTGATATGGATGCGGGGTATCGGGTTTTCCCTGCCAGGAAGAATTTGCAGGAAGAATTAAATACGCAAAGTTTGGCTGAAAGACGAAGAGAAGAAGCAGTTAAACAGTATTTCATACAATCTGTTTCTAATATTCAACAAGCGGTATTAAATCAATTGGAAGAATGGCAAGCATTTTTGCATTTAATTTACCCCAAGTCAGAATGGAGACAGCTGGATAATGAATTATTTGCGCAAAGAAATGAGTTGATTGATTCGCTAAAGAAGCAATGGACAAAGTGTTTGGAAGATTCTGATCCTAAAAAAATGTATCCAAACCCCTATGTCCGTAGGGATGTTTTTCAGCGCTTACAAACCAGAGAATTGGAAAAGGCAATTCAAGCCTATGAAAAATCTGTTTCCAGCATTTGGAACCTAAATCGAGATCAGTTGAAAGCAAAAACAGAAAATAGATTCTCCAGTGACTCAGTCAATGCATTGCGTTGTAAATATTTGGAAGAGGTCGATTTAAGTGAACAGATAAAGTGGAGTAAATTATCAGCTCGTTTAAAGAAAAAAGAAGCAACTCAGAAGAAAAAGCGCAGTCATCGTCACCTTGAGTCAGCAGTAGAAGTAACTGGTGCGATGTTAAGCTACCATGATGGTGATATAGAGCCCTATCGATTAGCTTTTGTGCACAGCCAACTGAAATTGTGGGCCAGGGATATTAGTAAAGCAATCAATAACTCCTCATTACCTATCAGTGTTAAACAAGGCCTAATAGAGAGAGTTCATAATGCGGATAACTTTCTTGCTTTGGAGTTGTTATTAATTGATTATGAAAGCAGATGGTTAGACAAAGAGAAATTGAGCGAAAAATTCCGCATGCAACCAATTATCAGTGATATGCTGAGAGTGTATCAGCAAGCAGGTTTTGAAGAACATAAAGAACTTAAGATTTTAAAAGAAACCTATCTGGATAGTACAGCTACACAAATCATTCATCATCTTGACAAGACATTGGCTTGGGCTAAGCCTGAAAACAGAGGACCTTGGTATTGGATTGAGCGGTCAGCAGTAAAAAAAGCGGCAAATGAAATATTGGTTTTGGCCAACGGAGTAAAACAAGCAAGAGATTCTTTATCCAAACAGGTTGCTATCAAAAAATTATATAGAGCCTTATGCAAACATCAAGCTCAATTGGAGGATGTTTGGATTTTTTCATTTGGTCATAAAAATACACGTGATTTGATTAATCAAACATTAAATACCATGGACAGTTTAACTGTTCTGGGTAGAGATGAGGGTGGGCTGGATATTAATTTTATTCAGGAGTGCAAAGAAGAAGCTCAATACTATTTGTTGGGGGAGAAATTCAGCTCTGTTTTAGAAGACTTTGAAAAAAATAACAGTCAGATCTTAAGTGCTCATTCTGAATGGCAAGAGGTTAAAAGGCAACTTCAGCAAAAGCAAAATGATAGTCGCAAGGTTTATACATTGAATGAAATGTATTATGTTCTTTGTAAAAAAATCAATGAATTATCCATTTCATATTCCCTATTGCGTGAGCCTCTAGTGCAATTACGAGGGATGATTCGTACTCTTTGGAATAGTTTTCAGGAAAAACACCAGGATATCATGGATGAATCGAAATATTTTGATTTTAAAGCGCGAAAAATTAAGGAGGAGCTGGAGGTAATAGAAGGATATTCTGTTTTTAACGTGAAAGTAAAAAAAGGATATACAGGATTTAATGAGTATGTTGAGTTAATTATTGAAGGAGAAGGGACATCCGCATTATTTGAAGGGTTTATGCAATATAAATCCAGGTTAACTGAATTAAAAGAGGCGTACCGTCAGTTAGAATTTTCTCTAAAGCAAAATAGATTAGAGTTGCTGAATCTGAATAGAATCCATGCCAAACACTTACCTTTTTTGAAAGATCGCATCAAGGGCAATCCCGAAGTAGAGTTATTTCCAGAGCAATGCCGAAGCAAGGCGAAGGAGATTTTAACACTAAAGGAGTGGATTAATGGCCAAATACCCGAAAACCTCAGTCAATTTCCTGAAAATATGCAAAATTATTTTCTTGACAGAAAGACGTTAAAAAGCATGGATAGAAATACGATGACCATGGAGCAAATCGATAAGATAAAGGATGAGCAGTTAAAAGCTGATCTTACAGAATTATATAATAAAATGCATAAGGTCGATGAAGAACAGTCCCAATCATGGTTTTCTACAGTGACTCGCAGGATTGTTGGTTTGATTCCTGGCATGTTTAGACAGGAAGAGACAGAGGATGATTGGAGGTATCAATTTAATGAATTACAAGGACGCTCAGATAGCATTTTGCAATCGTTGTTAACTAAAAAAATAATGACAAAATATGATGTGTTGGTTAATGAAATGGTTTTAATCCAAAGCAATCTGGCACAACAGATGGACTCTGGTAACAAAAAAATTCAATTTTTAAGCGATAAGATTCTTGAAGAAGAAAGGAAAACCAATGTGATTATCAAGCGTTTTGATAACCTCAATGATTTTTATGATTTTGAGGCTAAACTAAAACGTTTTAAAACCGCGCCTCCAATAGCCCCAGTAAATGAGGTTCAGATAGAATCTAAAAACAGGATACTTTCTTATGATGAAGAGGAGGAATTTTCCAATCCTGCAGCGGAGTTGCAGACGGATATTTTAATGCCGCCTCAAATGGTTTTTAATATTTAGCTTGAATGATAGATAAGATCAGTTGCCACCTCGGATCGTTCGGGCTGAGGAGATGCATAAGCATCGTCTCGAAGCCTTGACGCACAACATTAAATCACGTACAAGGCTTCGATGCGGCATAAATGCTTCCTCAGCCTTAACAAAGCTTGGATATCAACTGGTTCTTATATAATTCTTATCATAAGCCCAGGGTTATTGGCTTATCTTTAATGCGGTTCAGGTTAATTTTTAATCCAAACCGCATTGTTAAAATACAGATAATGCAGGAAGTGAGGAGTAGAAAATCTTATTTATTAATTAACTCAATAATAAAATTAAACACCTCATCCAGATTGATCAGTTGAGTTTCGCTTGAAGTTCGGGATTTGTACTCAATACAGCCTTGCTCCAGATTTCTCTCACTAACTACTAATCGGTGAGGAATCCCTATCAAGTCATTATCAGCAAATAATACACCTGCTCTTTCATTACGATCATCGAGTAATACATCAATGCCATGAGATTTGAGTTGCTGATATAGTGACTCTGCCTGTTCTTTAACGGCTTGTGATCTCGCGCCATTAAGAGGAATAATATTGACTTGGAAAGGTGCTAAAGCTTCAGGCCAGATGATTCCATGTTCGTCATGATGCTGCTCAATCGCGGCAGCGACTACACGAGTGATCCCTAATCCATAGCAGCCCATGATCATGGTTTGTAATTGTCCTTGCTCATTGATAACAGACGCATTCATGGCTTTGGCGTATTTATCACCCAATTGGAAAACGTGTCCTACCTCTATTCCACGACAGCAGTGAAGCGTTCCTCTTCCATCAGGGCTTGGATCACCTTCTTTAACGTTGCGTAAATCATAGGCACCATAGTATTTTGCATCGCGATCCCATGCCGCATTGATAAAGTGTTTATCTGTCTGATTGGCACCACAGACAAATGAAGGCATGGCCAACGCTTGATGATCAACAATGACAGGAATGTTTAATTTGACTGGTCCTATGGAGCCTAAGGGAGTTTTTAGCGTTTTTAAAATCAGTTCTTCATCAATAAAGGACAGGGGAGAGTGAACTAAGGGATGTTTGGTTGCTTTGACTTCATTGAGCTCATCGTCTCCTCTTAAGACCAGAGCCACCATAGGATGTTCCTTGCCTTTGACAATCAAGGTTTTGATGGTTTGATTACTGGCAATACTAAGGAAGCTGGCTACTTCATCGATTGTTTTTTGATTTGGAGTATCGACCAATGTGATTGTTTCATTGCATGATTGATTCGCTTTCGGTGGTCTTAAGCTGGTCGCTTGTTCAATATTTGCAGCATAGTCGCTGGCGTCACTATAAAAAATCAGATCTTCACCCGATTCAGCCAATACCTGAAACTCATGGGACGCCGAACCACCAATGGCTCCTGTATCGGCTTCAACTGCTCGATATTTGAGTCCCATTCTATCAAAAATCCTGCAATAGGCTTGATACATATCCTGATAGGTTTCTTGCAGGCTTTCAAGACTGAGGTGGAAGGAGTAAGCATCTTTCATAATAAACTCACGTGCTCGCATTACCCCAAACCGTGGTCTGATTTCATCGCGAAACTTGGTTTGTATTTGATAAAAATTGACTGGCAATTGTTTATACGATTGCAATTCATTACGCATGATATCGGTAATGACTTCTTCGTGGGTAGGCCCAAAGCAGTACTCTCTTTGATTACTGTCTTTCATGGTTAATAATTGACCACCAAAGGTTTCCCAACGTCCCGTCTCTTGCCATAATTCAGCGGGTTGTACTGATGGCATAAGCAGTTCCATGGCATGAGTTTTGTTCATTTCTTCCCGAACTATATTTTCAACTTTACGAAGCACTCTAAGGCCAAGTGGCATCCAGGTATAAAGTCCTGAGCCAAGCTTACGAATCATTCCTGATCTTAGCATTAATTGATGGGATGCTATTTCTGCATCGTTGGGAGTTTCTTTTTGAGTGACCAAAAACCATTGAGATGCGCGCATGTCTATTCCTGGATTTCTATAAATAATCAAGGTCGATATTATATACTTATCACCCTTCAATTTGCGATATGTTTAGTTTAGGTCCTTAGTTTCTCTGCCCTCCTGTTGCCTCAAAAGGCTATATTTGTCCACATTGTCCTATAATTATTAATAACTTGGTATTTTTAATTGGTAAAAACTATGACAAACCTACCTGGATTATATTTTTTTCAAGCCTATCCACGCGAAGAAATATGGAGATTATTTGTTGATGGACGCTTCTGGTCAAAAGAAAATGGGTGGAGAGGCTATGAGTCGAGAGAGCCAGGATGTCTTAACGCCGCTCTGGAGAGTTTATGTTCTATTGCATTACAAGTTGAGAAATCAGGAGAGGAATTTGAATTAAGCGTTGATTTAATAAAGAGGATACACAAGAAGTGTGGAAAAAAGGTGGAGGAATTACAGGAAAAAAATCCAGGTCAGATCAGAACACATGAACCTGTTTCATTTGGTATTCCAGCTGCCCGGGCCTCGATTAAAGGTATTGAAGAATTCCTGAACCTGGTATTTCTGACAGAAGGCGAAGCTGAATTTGGCCCAGGCAAAGTGGGTCCATTTAGCCCACGCTTTGATAAGAACTATTTTAAAAATCTGAATCCAGAACAAATACCTGATCTTGCCAAGCAAATCTATTTCGATATGTGCAAATATGGGCATAGTAATACCAATCACTTTTATCTTGCAGTAATGAAAAATGTGGATGTTTACCTGGAAAAAATTACCCAATCTTACAACCAGGAAATAAAAACCGCCGAAACGCTTGATGAAAAACTTAAAATTATCGTTAAGCATATTCGAATGTACGAAGTATTACACCCTTTTCGAGATGCCAATGGCCGTACCTTTGTCAATAATTTATTAAATATTCTTTTAATGCAACAAGGTTTACCTCCAGCGACGTTTTACGAACCTAATGTCTTTGATTTATATAGCGCTGAGGAATTAGTTGTTGTTGTGAAGGAAGCAATTTTTAATACAGTAGAAATTATTGAACAAAGTAAAAAAAAGACTCCCATTACTTTATATGGATATCATTCAAGCTTGGAAGAGCAAACCAAATTTCGGGATATGCTGGATAGTCCATCGTATGAAAAAATCAAACATATGGATTTTTTAGATTTAAACCCGGAAAAACTGCATCGGAAGACTCAAAAATGTTTATCATCATTAAATGAGCAATATCCATTACACAGAGGCGCAATCTATATTAGTGATCCCGGCGAGATAAAATTATTATTGTCAAATTGCAATGAATCCCAGATTAATCAACGTACAGAGCAAGGAGCACCGCCAATTTATGTAGGTAAAACTCCTGCTCATTTGGCTGTTATATCAGGGAATATAGCAATGATTGATGAACTTATTGCAAAAAAAGCGGATTTATCTGTTCAGGATTATGATGGCAAAACCGCTCTTCACCATGCTGCAGAGTGTGGAAATATGCAAATCATGGGAAAAATACTAAAAGTTGTGCTGAGCCAAGAGAATGCCATCAAGGTATTAAACATCAAGGATAATCATGGCAAAACAGCATTCCATTATGCCGCTGAATATGGAACTCCCGAGTTATTATCAGCCTTGACAACCACAGAGGTTATTCAGATCAATGAACCGGATAACAGCGGTTCTTCCGCAATCACTTTGGCCTATAAAAATCATAAATTGAAGATTTTCGATGAACTATTAAATTCCGGTGCTGATATCAGTGATGAGCTTTTGGAGGCGATATGGGCTCGGAAGGATAAAGAAACATTAGGTAAAATAATTGCTAAAAATGAGAAAATTCTTTTGAATAAAGAAGCCTTGAGGATAGCTATTTCTTTAGGAAGTGTCAGTCTGGTTAAAAAGTTCTTATGTACCGGGGTAGATATTGATATACCCTTAACCAAAGATCAAGCAACACCGCTAATGTTATCTATAAATTCCGGTAATCCCAAATTGGTCAGTTATTTATTGAAAAAGGGAGCTAATACGCATTTAACTGATACCAGCGGGAATACTGTCCTGCATTATGTTTTTTATTCGAAGGCTGAAAACAGGGAAGCTTTAGCGAATATTATAACTGAGAAAGATAAGAAATTAATTAATCAACCCAATGCTAATGGAAATCCACCTCTTTATTATGCCGTGGTAGTTAATGATTTGAAAATGGCAACAATTTTATTAGAGAAGGGAGCAAGGGTCGATTTCGAAGACAAACTTGGAAATAATATTTTACATAGTGCCATGAGAAGATATGATTTGCCAATTATATTGGATATTGTCAAGAAAAACGGTACCTTACTTCATAAAAGAAACTCTGAAAGAAGAAATCCTTTTCACCAAGCATTGCATGATATACATACGTTTCCATCCTCAAAAGAAAAAGAAGAACTATACTTTATGAATTTAAGTGATTTTCTTTTAAAAGAAGAAGTGGATTTAAATAAAAAAGATACTCAAGGAAAAACAATATTAGATATCGCTTTATCCAAGCAGTATTTTCACTTATGCGTCAAACTGATGAAGGCAGGCGCTCATACCAATATCTCTTCCCCGTCAAAATTTCTTAAAAACTCCGATGCCAATTCTATTTTGGAACGTCCTTTTAAATTTAAGAACGATTTAAAGAAAGAACTCAATCAAAATCCGCTAATTGCTATGGCACAAATTAATGATTTGTATGTCCAAATTAAAAATAATAGGATTAGAACTCCCACGGGTTATGCTCAGAAAGAAGGAGTATCTTTTTTTAAAGGAAAATCAAACGATGCCAGAGCGCATGATGACGTTTTATCTGTTTTAAAGGAACTCTACGATAGTAAACTCACAGAGATACTTGGTAATCTTCCTGGCGAAGGAGTAGAAGAAATCAAAAGAAGTCAGAAACTTTTTGATAATGAACTAAAATTATTAATTAAAAATCAGGAAATTTCGAGAAAAGTTGATAAAAAATCTATTCAGGAAGCAGTAGGCACATCTTTGAAAATAAAATGGTAATTTTTATCTGTTTTTATTCATTGGTTGTAAGAACTGCTATTTCAATTCATTTTTCTTATCTATTTCATCATCTAATAATTTCAGCTCAATTTTTTTATGAAATGCCTTGTATAATTTATTTTGATTTTCCCCAAACAATGTTTGGAAAACCCCAGTTTTGGGTTTTATCTCACTATCTAACATAGATACTAATAATTTAATATCATTTTTTTCCAGAGAAGATTCTTTAGATAAATAGGAACTCAGATCATTTAATCGTTCCTGATAACTCTTTTTACTATCTAAAACAGTCGAAATACGAATATAGTGAGTTAAGATACTTTGAGTTTTATCAAGGGTTTCTTTTTTAAAAGCTTGTTCAAAATGAACTTCAGAAATTTTGCACTCGATTTCAGATTGTACCGTTTCAAGTGACAGGCGATGAAATGCTTCTTCTAAATCAGCCTCAGATTTTATCCTTGCTTTAAATAGTGGCGCCAGGATTTGATGTTTCTCAGGGTAATTGATAAAACCTCGTATAAGCTCATCTAAATGATAGGGAATGCGCGTTACATTGATGGTTGAACAATCCCCGACGGTACGACTTTTTAAATCTTGCATTACCATCTCCAGCGGGATTTCAATATTTTCAAAATAAGTTATTCCATCACTCAAACCGTCTTCAAAGAGAATTGCTTTTAATGTCTGTGCTGTTTCCACATGGTCTGTCTTAATAAAATATTCCAGGACTTCATTAATGGTTTTGACAGATTTTTCATGGAAGTGTTGTTGTTCTATTTCATTAATTAATTTTATTAACGTTTTTCTACGCTCCAAACTGCGAGACATGGCGCGATGGGTAATGATACGAGCGATATCAAATGAAGAAGGGTAGGGAGCATCTGTCAATTCGTCAAATAGAGTTTTGAAATATTCTTTATCTACTCCTATATCTCGACGGTCTTTGGTTTGAGCAATCAAACTGGTTTTCAGCTCCCCCCAAACCCCATCAGTCATTGATATTACAATGTCTCCTTCTGCAAGTTTAAGTGTTTGTCTGACAAGCAGGGCGTCTTTATTTGCAGTTGTTGCCAGGGCTTGTAGGGATGGTGGAGTCCAGGTACCAAATCCGCGATATATATGGCGTGCTGATACCATATGCTTTATCTTAAAACATTTATCCAGGATAATAATTAGCCCATCACCAATATTTGCAAATTCACCTATGTACCCTTTTCCCGGATGACTTTGATAAATAAACGCAGCCATCGATGCTTCTGTATGCTGCAATGTTTTCTGTGCTGTTTGTTTTTTATCAGAGGCCTTTGGTTGGGTAATCAAGCTTAGAGTCGTATCTATATTTTGGTCGCAATTCAAAAAATTCTTGCAACTGGAATGAGATACTCTGTATATCTCATCGTCTTCTTCTTCATCGCCACTTCCACCACCCAGACCGTCAGTAATTGCGACTCTTGTCCCGTTAACAATGCCATTTGTATCAGTAGTCACTAACACGCCTGATGTATCGAGTATGGTATCGTGTTCGATATCATTCTCTTGGTGAGAAAGACTGGAACCGATAATAATGGAATGATTATGGCTTTGATTTACAGAGTAAAACCGCTCTGATAAAAAGCTTGATAAATTTTTTGTTTGGTCTTTTGCAACGGATTGTGAAAAAATAATTTTTTTCCCAGTGATAATTTTATTTCTCATATTGCAACTCGTAAAAAAAGCTTATTCTCATTAATAATATAGCGTAACTTCATACGCCAGTCTTAATGATGTGTAGAAAATCTTATGCCTGGCTTGAGAAATTTATTTCTTTCCGGTATTTATACAATTTCAAAAAAGTTTAACTTGCTTTGGCTTCTAAAAGAATGGTTTCAAATTTTTGAGCCAGGAGCTTATTTTCGTCTCCATCCAAAGTGGATAACTCTTCGGTATATGTTTTACAGCTCACTTTTCCGCTGCTTACATCATAAATAGCACCAACCATCCCTATCTCATTACTGTCTATCATAGTCCGTAAAATATCACTTTTTTTATAAATGTTCTGTAAGGTATTCGCAACATTTAATTCAGTGACATGATTTACAAAAGTTTGATTTTTTCCGTTACGCTCTGTTGTAGTATCTCTTTCTGCGTTAACTGCAGGCTTAATTTTTGAAAGCAATTGGGTGATATGACCCTTTTCAATACCATCACAGGCAGATTGAATAGCGCCGCATCGGGTGTGTCCCAGAACCATGATAAGTTTTGCACCAACTACGTTACAGGCGTATTCTATGCTGGCCAAAATATCGTCATTAATCACATTGCCTGCTATGCGGACACAAAAAAGATCACCGAAACTCATATCAAAGATGGTTTCTACAGGAACTCTTGAATCGATACAGGCCAAAACCACAGCAATTGGATGTTGTGTTTTTGCAGTGTATTTTATATCGATTTGGTTTGATCGATGAATCCTGTTATCGCTTAAAAAGCGCTGATTTCCCTCAAGCAGTATGTTTAATACTTGTGCGGGCGTCAGGTTGGTTTGAACATCATAGGTTGTAACCGTAATGAAATCGATGTAGTTATGAATTTTATAGTGTTCCTGAAATCCGGTGAAATTTACAGAAATTTGTTTACTGCCTGCCAACTCTTCTTTCAATTCATTAAATAAGTCCAGAATCTCTTTATCAATGTACTGAGAATGACGTGCATCGATAATCAGTTGAGAACGTCTGGGCAATGTATCCAATTCAGCGACCAATGCAGCTTTATTAAGAAAAGTCATTTGTTGGGGAAGTATCAAACGGTATGTTGAACCATTTGGATAAATTTCCTTAATGATATCAATACGAGCTTGGCTATTGGACTTTAATATATAAAAGAGACTGATAGCCAGGCCTATTAATATACCTGCAAGAAGATTGAAGGCAATAATACTGATCACGGTCACTATAAAAGGGATGAATCGATCGCTGCCTTGTGAAAATATATTGATATAGATGGCTGGTTTATTTAGTTTATAGCCAGTGTAAATTAAAATTGCGGCGAGAGAAGACAAAGGAATTTTATTCAATGCACCAGGTATTAACATCACAGCAAACAAGATGAAAAAACCATGGAGTACGGCTGAAAATTTGGTTTTTGAACCAGCATGGATATTAATAGATGTTCTGACAATGACTGATGTAACAGGAATACCCCCAACCAAACCTGATGTTATATTACCCAAGCCTTGAGCAACTAATTCCTGGTTAGTTGGGCTGTGCCTTCTTTTTTTATCCAATCGTTCTGAAGCTTTGAGATTAAGCAATGTTTCCAAAGAAGCAACGATACATATGACTAGCGCATAGAGATAGACTTTAGGATTAGTCCAGGCGGACCAGTCAGGGTACTCAAGATGGCTGAAAAATTGGAAAAAACCATTGGTATCTGGGATATTAACCAGTTGAGGCGAGTTTTGTCCCAGGCTGGAGTTTGTCCAGATGAAAAGCTCATTTAACAGTATTCCTGCCAGAACTACAAGGATAGGGGCTGGGATTTCCTTCAGAATTTTATTTTTGGTTATATCAAAATAAATTAAAATAGCCAATGAAAGAGTAGTAATGATGAGTGCGCCTTCATTAATGTGCTGCGACAAGGCTAACAAAGGGCTTACTGTAAACCCTTCTGTTGTTTCCAATAAATGTGTTTTAAGCTCATCAAAATCTGATGAGAGAGTGAATGCAAGTGGTAATTGCTTAATGATTAGCAAGATCCCGATTGAACACAGTAAGCCTTGAACTACGTTGGAAGGAACATAATCTGCAACAAATCCTGCTCTTAATGCACCTATTATCATTTGTAAAAGGCCTGCAATCGTAAGAGCCAATAAGAAGGTATTAAAATCACCAAGTTGAGAGATTGCCGCCAATACAACGGCTGCCATACCCGCAGCAGGTCCGCTGACACTAACCTGTGAGCCGCTAAATATACCCACAACAATACCGCCAATGATTCCACTTAAGATACCAGAAAAAAGAGGTGCGCCAGAAGCCAGGGCAATACCTAAGCATAAAGGAATCGCCACGAGGAAAACGACAATTGCAGCAACAAAATCAAATTTTAAATAACGTTTAGAGTAGATACGAAATAGACGCAGGTTAACTATATTTCTATCAATCATAATCTAAAAGTTCCTTTATTTTGAATTCAGTATCGGGTTAATGAAACAAAGTCACAGTTAATGTGATAACTTGAAAGCCTATTTTTATATATTTAATTCCATTTGTCAAAATAATAAGCTTATTTACGTGCCAATTATTTCATTATATTGCAAAAATGAAAAGAAATATTAGATAATAATTTTCATAAGTCAAATTTTTTCATCCTCAAGCTCAAATTCCTGTGCATTAAAAACCTCTTCACATTGGATTGACTGCGCGGTTTCAAGCCCATCTTCCAGATTTTTAAAATTCCAAAAATTTTGATCCATCAATTGACTTGGCTTCAAACTTTGCAGCGCATGAAGCATGTTACTGGGGACTTTGGGGTTTTCAATCGCAAGCTGATCAATGAGTGAGGCAACTTTTTTGCGCATTAGATTTTCTTGAGAACCACAAAGATTGCATGGGATAATTGGAAAAGCTTGTTCTGATGCAAACGTAATAATATCTTTTTCCTGTACATAGCACAGTGGCCGGATGACTATGTGCTTTTTATTATCACTTAATAATTTGGGTGGCATGGAACGTATATCGCCATTATATAGAATTGACATCATCAATGTACGAATAAGATCATCACGATGGTGACCTAATGCTATTTTATTAAATCCGTTTTCTTCAGCATATCTGTAGATGATTCCACGTCTCAAGCGAGAACACAAAGAACAGTAGGTTTTGCCTTCAGGAATTTTTTCCTTCACTATACTGTATGTGTCTCGGGTTAGTATTTCATGAGGAATGGATTTTTCAGCCAACCATTGACGCAAACAGGCATCATTCCACCCTGGCTGGGCTTGATCCAGAGTAAACGCAAAAATTTCAAATTTATTTCCTGATTTGATCCTGAGCTGATTAAGAATTGTTAATAGTGTGAATGAATCTTTTCCGCCAGACAGACATACCATGACTCTGTCACCACGCTGGATCATATTAAAATCAGCTATGGCTTTACCTGTATAATGGAGTAATTTTTTTTCAACTGAAGAAGGATTGGAAGACATAAAAAAACCTAAATTTGTTATTTGGAGGTTCTGTTATCTACGGGTGAAAATCCATTGACACGTGTAGTTGCTAACCATGAGTTAATCTGTTCGAGATCATTAACGTTTAATGTCCCTGCAAGGTATTTCAGCGTAAGTATGGAATTAATCAAATCGTATTGATCCCGTGCTAATTGTTCCTGTGCTTCAAACAATCTTTGTTGAGCATTGACCACATCTACCATGGTTCGAGTACCAACTTCAAATTGAGCTTCAGTACTTTGCAAAGAATTTTGCACGGAGATGACCGTTTGTCTGTCCGCCTTTACTTTGCTGATCCCATCAGTGATGGTATTGAAAGCAATGCGGCTGTTTACAATAACATCGCGATACGTTTGTTCCAGTTTTTCACTCGTAGACTGAAAGCTATATTGAGCTTGTCGGGTTTGAGCCTGGACCAAGCCGCCTTGAAAAACAGGAAAATTCATCGCGATTGCAATATTAGCCTGGGTTTGTTTTGACGGAATAAAAACAGTATTGCCGGATGCATTATTATGTACCTGGCTTGCGTTGCTCTGTAGTGAAAAAACTGGCCAGTTGCCCGCAGAGATCGCTTTTACATTGTCTTTTGCCACCTCAAGATTATATTTTGCAGCATATAATTTATAGTTTTGCTTAAGTCCGGTATCTATCCATTGATTAACGTCATTTGGCTCTGGCTTAACAAGAGGAATTTTGCTGTCTTTGAGTGGCGCGAGTGTTTCGTATACGTGATTAGTAAGTTTTCGTAAATTTTCACTCTGATTAATCTGATTATTGCGGGCAGCGATAACTGTTGCTATAGATTGATCATACGCTGCTTTTGCTTCATAGACAGAAGTGATGGCATCTAGGCCAACTTGAAAACGTTGAGTTGCTTGATCATATTGTCTTTTGTTCGCCCGTTTTTTTGCTTCGGCAAAGTCTAAAGTGTCTTTAGCAAACAAGACATCAAAATAGGCTTTGGCTGTTCTTAGAATTAAATTCTGTGCTGCATCATTGAAACTGGCTTGTGCCGCTTTAACAGACGCTTTGGCCTGGGCTACTTTGGCCCATGCCTGATAGTTGAACAGCGCTTGAGAAGCATTGACTTGCCACAAATAACTTCCATAGTATTGATTGGCACTGAACGCTCCGGCAACAGCATCCTGATAATTGCGGCCAGCTTGTGAACCAAGGCCGACTTGAGGGTAAAGAGCCGCACGAGCTTGAGGAATGGCTTCAGTGCTGGACATATAGGTATCATATGCCTCTTTAAAGATTGTATCGTTCTCCAAGGCTTGTTGATAGATATCCATTAGGTCTGTTGCAAACACATGGGTTGAAACACCTAACGTTAAAATCCAACAAAGCAGAGATTTTCTCATTCGAGTTTTCCCTAGAAAACAAATTCTTTCGGTTTCAACTGATCTACCAGAGGAGGTATATCCGTTTCAAAAAGCATGGATTCTGTCCAGATTCCATTATGATCCAACTGAAAAAGATAAGCTTGCATTACAGGGGATTTACCAAGGATTGCGAACAACTTGCCACCAGGTAAAATTTGTAGTTTATGGGTATCTGTCAGTTTTTCCATGGCACCAGTGAATACCATAACATCGTATGGCGCACTTTCCAACCATCCACGGCAAGCATCTCCGGTAATTAATTCGACATTAAGACAATTATGCTCTTCGAGTTTACGTTTTGCATTGGCAGTAAATTCAGAATAATAGTCAATACTGATAACTTTTTTACATAACTTACTGAGTAATGCAGTCATAAAACCGGTTCCTGTTCCCACTTCCAACACAGTTTCATGACCTTTAAGATCAAGGGATTGTAAAATTGTACCTTCTTCCAATGGAGTTAACATCCTTTGACCGTATGCCAAAGGAATTTGCATGTCTGAATAAGCAAAATGAGAAAAAGGTTCAGGAACAAACTCATGTCTTAAGAGCTCATCGTATAAGTCAAGGATGGAGTCGTTTAATACATCACCAGTTCGTAACTGTTGTTTGATCATATTTATGCGTGCACTGTGATTCATTTGCTCTACCGTCTTAATAATCATTGGATAGGTTAAAACTTTGGAGCAATTTTAGCAAGAATTCAGCTTATGTCTAAGCATTAATGTTTGAAAGTGAAATTTTCTTGATAATATCTCATGGTGAGAATGTTTAAAATTTGGTATTATTTACAAATTTATCCAGAAATACAGGAGATTATAGTGCTTGAGCGATTCATTAATTATTTACAAAATGAACTTGAAACACTCAAGGCAGACGGATTGTATAAATCAGAGCGAGTTATTTCCAGCCAACAGCAAGCTGATGTGAAGGTTAACGAAAGAGAAGTTATTAATCTTTGTGCAAATAACTACTTGGGTTTGGCCAATGATCCTGAATTAATGGCGGAGGGACAGGCTGCGTTATCCAAGTACGGATATGGCATGGCTTCTGTTCGTTTTATTTGTGGAACACAAACCCCCCATAAGCAACTGGAACAAAAAATTAGCCATTTTTTAAGTCAAGAAGATACTATATTGTATTCTTCCTGTTTTGATGCCAATACGGGATTATTTGAGACATTATTGACGGAAGAAGATGCCATTATCAGCGATGCCCTCAATCATGCGAGTATTATTGATGGAGTCAGGCTGTGTAAGGCCGCACGTTATCGATATGCCAATAATGATATGAAGGCCCTGGAAGAACAGTTAATTGCAGCAAAAAATGCGAGATTTCGTTTGATCGCAACAGATGGTGTTTTTTCAATGGACGGTACATTAGCTAACTTGCCAGCAATTTGTGAACTGGCCGACAAGTATGACGCCATGGTGATGGTTGATGATTCTCATGCTGTTGGTTTCATGGGTAAGACAGGTAGGGGAACACCAGAGCATTTTGGAGTTAGCGATAGAATCGATATCGTAACTGGTACTCTTGGTAAAGCTTTAGGGGGCGCATCAGGAGGGTATACTGCGTCAAATCAAGTTGTCATTGATTGGTTGCGCCAACGATCCAGGCCTTATCTGTTTTCCAATACATTGGCGCCCGTTATTGCTCATACTTCTTGTGTGGTGCTCGATAAATTGTCCACAAATAACTCCCTTGCTGAAAAACTAAAGCGCAATAGTCATTATTTCCGTGAAGGAATGACTCAGTTAGGTTTTGAGTTAATCCCGGGTGAACATCCTATTATTCCTGTCATGTTAGGAGATGCCAGTTTGGCCGGACGAATCGCTAATCGGTTGCTGGAGCTGGGTGTCTATGTTGTAGGGTTTTCATATCCAGTGGTACCCAAAGGTTTGGCTCGCATTCGTACCCAAATGTCTGCAGGGCTTGAATTGCATCATTTGGATAAAGCTTTGAAGGCGTTTGAAACGGTTGGTAAGGAATTCTCTGTAATCTAAAACTAAGTTACTCTACATTTCACAACCTGATATTTTTAGGATGAATTGCGAAGTGGTGGTATTACCTAATTAATTTGAGGTATGACAATGAAATCATTGGTTAAAGCAAAAAAAGAGCCTGGAATTTGGATGCAGGATATTCCTGTTCCTGAATACGGAGTAAATGATGTTTTAATAAAAATTAAAAGGACTGCAATTTGTGGTACAGATATCCATATTTATTCTTGGGATGAATGGGCGCAAGCGACAA
Organism: Legionella sp. PATHC039; assembly: GCF_026191275.1. NCBI lineage: Bacteria > Pseudomonadati > Pseudomonadota > Gammaproteobacteria > Legionellales > Legionellaceae > Legionella > Legionella sp. PATHC039. The sequence continues at coordinate 1,858,115 of NZ_JAPHOP010000001.1, read as the reverse complement.
TTCCTGTACCTATGACAGTAGGGCATGAATTTTATGGCGAAATAGTAGAGGTTGGAAAAGAAGTCCAAGGTTTGAAAGTTGGACAGAGAGTTTCTGGTGAAGGTCATATTACCTGTGGTTTTTGCAGAAATTGCCGTGCCGGCAAGCGTCATTTATGTCGTAATACCCTGGGAGTGGGGGTGAATCGACCAGGATGCTTTGCTGAGTATCTGGCGCTTCCCGCTACTAATGTCATTTCTCTCCCTGACAACATTACAGAAGAGCAAGCGGCTATTCTCGATCCTTTTGGAAATGCTGCTCATTGTGCATTGGCATTTGATGTAGTAGGCGAAGACGTTTTGATTACTGGTGCAGGTCCGATAGGAATAATGGCCGCAGCCATCGTAAGACATATTGGCGCGCGGCATGTTGTTATCACCGATGTTAACGATCATCGATTGGAACTGGCCAGGCAAATGGGTGTCAGCCGAGCGGTTAATGTCAAATACCAAAAATTAAGTGATGTGGCTAATGAGTTAGGAATGCTTGAGGGTTTTGATGTTGGTCTGGAAATGTCCGGGAACCCTATGGCATTAAACGATATGATGAAAGCGATGAATCATGGTGGTCATGTGGCTTTATTGGGTATCCCACCACAAGAAACCCCTATAGATTGGAACCAGGTTATCTTTAAAGGATTGGTTATTAAGGGTATTTATGGTCGAGAAATGTTTGAAACCTGGTATAAGATGATTGCTATGTTACAGAGCGGTTTAAATATTTCTCCCGTTATTACTCATAATTTCCCAGTAGATGAATATCAGCACGCATTTCAAATTATGGCATCGGGCCAGTCAGGGAAAGTTATACTGAACTGGTAGTATTGTTTGATAAAAGGCTGATTATAGAGAGTTGGAGCGATTATGGCGCAGTATATATTCACTATGAATAGAGTGAGCAAGATTGTTGAGAACCAAAGGTTTATTTTAAAGGATATTTCATTAAGTTTTTTTCCAGGGGCAAAAATTGGCGTATTAGGATTAAATGGCTCTGGAAAATCTACTCTATTGCGGATTATGGCTGGTGTTGATACACAATATGAAGGTGAAGCAAGACCTCAACCAGGAATTAAAATTGGATATCTTGCTCAAGAACCTGAGCTTGACTTAAATAAAACTGTCCGCGAAGTAGTTGAGGAAGGTGTCGCTGAAATTAAAGAGAAACTGTCTCGTTTCGATGCGATTAGTATGCGTTTTGCAGAACCAATGAGCGATGATGAAATGAATACCTTGTTAATAGAACAAGGTGAGCTGCAAAATGAGATAGAAGTTTGTGGCGGTTGGGATCTTGAGAGAAAGCTCGATGTGGCTGCTGATGCATTAAGATTACCCGAGTGGGATGCTATAATAGGAAAACTGTCGGGTGGTGAACGCAGACGTGTTGCTCTTTGCCGATTGTTGCTATCAAGTCCTGATATGTTGCTTCTTGATGAACCTACCAACCATTTGGATGCAGAGAGTGTTGCCTGGTTAGAACATTATCTTGAAGAGTTTCCTGGTACCGTTGTTGCAATTACCCATGACCGGTATTTCCTGGATAATGCGGCGGAGTGGATTTTAGAATTGGATCGGGGCGAAGGTATCCCGTATAAGGGGAATTACAGTTCCTGGCTTGAACAAAAAGAAGCACGGTTGAGTATGGAGAAAAAGCAAGAGGATGCTTTGCAACGTGCTATTAAAGCAGAGTTGGAATGGGTTAGAACCTCACCTAAAGGACGACATGCTAAAAATAAAGCCCGCTTGGCCCGTTTTGAAGAAATGAATTCTAAAGAATTCCAAAAGCGTAATGAAACCAATGAAATATATATCCCGCCCGGTGAGCGGTTAGGTGATTTGGTTCTGGAAGGTGAAAAAATATGCAAATCTTACGGTGACCGGATATTAATAGACAATTTTGATTTCAAACTTCCCAAAGGCGGTATTTTAGGAATTATTGGTCCTAATGGGGCAGGTAAGTCTACTTTTTTAAAAATGTTAACTGGGCAGGAAGAACCAGATAAGGGTGTCATTCGTATTGGAGAAACAGTGAAGTTGGCTTATGTTGATCAGATGCGGGACAATCTAAACCCCAACAATTCGGTGTGGCAAGAAATTTCAGATGGCCATGACATTATGCAGATAGGTAATTTCCAAATGCCTTCACGAGCCTATGTTGGGCGTTTTAATTTTAAAGGGACGGATCAGCAAAAGAAAATTTCTCAATTGTCTGGCGGGGAGCGTAACCGGGTTCATTTGGCAAAATTATTGAAAAGTGGCGGGAATGTTTTGCTACTCGATGAACCCAGTAATGATTTGGATGTTGAGACATTAAGAGCTTTGGAAGAGGCCATCCTTAATTTTCCAGGTTGTGCTATAGTGATTTCTCACGATAGATGGTTTTTAGATAGAATTTGTACTCATTTGATGGCTTTTGAAGGAGATTCACAAATAACCTTTTTCGAAGGTAATTACACTGAATACGAAACGGATAGAAAGCGTCGATTGGGTGATGAAGCTAACAGACCATCACGAATTAAGTATCGAAAATTAAACGATTAATTAAGGCCACCAGGTTTTACTATTGTGGAGATAAAATCTAAATGAAAAAAATTTATTGGGCAGTTATTTTAATGTGCCTTGGATTAACTTCGTGCGTTGAGTTTGATGAGTCAACATTAATTACTGACGACGCGGGTTATGTACATAGGACCGTTCATTATTTAAGGGATAAAAGAGGACGTAATTATTTCCCAATGCAAATTAAAGCACCGGGCGAAAGATTATTTGTTTTTGATCCTAAAGCGTCTGCCTGGGCTGCCTACGATGAAGAAGGTCATCGTGTAATGACGGGAGCTGGTTCTGGTGGAATAGATGTTTGCGAAGAAAATCCAAATCAATCTTGCAGGACGATAACCGGAACATTCAGGATTTATAACAAACGAGGTATTGACTGTCGTTCGGGTGAATACCCTGTCGATACGAAAGGCGGGGCTAAAATGCCCTATTGCATGTATTTTTACAGGGGGTTCACTATTCACGCGGCTTATGAAGTTCCAGAGCACCCATCAAGTCATGGATGTGTAAGGGTTTTCCCCAGTGCTGCCAAATGGTTGAACGAAGAGTTCTTGCGAGTTGGAACGAAGGTAATTGTATTAGCCTACCCAGATCAAAACGGGGTGAAAACCATGTCCTCATTGGAAAAAGTGAATTAAAATTTGGACTATTGTTTTAAAACATCAATGTAATTTGAGAGACACTTTAATTTTTTAAAGTGTCTCAATTCAGGTGTTATTCATTGTAAATGAAACGGAAATATAAATAATGGATTATATAACCTCTTTTACTCCTTATCTAAGTGCCTTTGGTGGATTACTGATTGGCTTAAGTGCTGTCCTTTTTTTATGGTTAAACGGCCGTATAGCAGGTATCAGTGGAATGATACACGGACTCTGTCCACCTGAAAAACCATTCCCAGTCTGGCGTATTGCCTTTTTACTTGGTTTGGGAGCTGCAGGATTGATCTATTTCATAAGCCCTGTTATCCAATTTCCTTTAAGAACACATTATCCAGTTTTCCTATTACTAATTAGTGGTTTTTTGGTCGGTTTTGGAACCCGAATGGGCCATGGTTGTACTTCGGGACACGGGGTATGTGGACTGGCCAGATTTTCCAAGCGCTCCTTTATAGCGACACTGCTTTTTATCTTATCTGCAATGATTACTGTGTATCTGATAAGACATGTGGGAGGATTATATTAATGTATAACATCATGTCATTTCTATGTGGTTTGTTATTTGGAGCTGGGTTGACTATTTCAAATATGACCAATCCTAACAAGGTATTAAATTTTCTTGATATTAATGGATTTTGGGATCCGAGTTTACTGATTGTAATGGCTGTTGCTGTCACCGTAACTTTTTTGGGGTACAAACTGATAAACAAATTTGATAAACCAATATTGTGTAATCAATTTTATTTACCCGAGAAGAAAAACATTGAGAAAAAATTAATCTTGGGAAGTATCATTTTTGGAATTGGTTGGGGTGTGGCCGGATACTGCCCAGGCCCATCTATTACTGCCTTGACTACCTTTAATTCCGATCCGGTATATTTTGTGATTGGGCTGATAGCAGGATCATGGGCTTATTATTGGCTATTTAAAAAGAGGGTAAACGTTCACGCTCCTTGTCATGTAACTATATAAAAGAGTGATATTTTTTAAGACAAGGGGTTTTTATTACCCTCAAAAATTGCTATAAAGAGTCAAAAGATAAGATACTGATTTTATGACTGATTTATCGCAAATCAATTTAACGCCTAAGAACCTAGAAGAAGCATTAGAAACAATAGGCCATTTAGCAAAAATACTCATTGAGCTAAAAGAAGAAAACAGGTTACTCAAGGAAGAAAATGCTTGTCTTAAAGAGCAGTTGAATACCAATTCAAAGAATTCCTCATTGCCCCCCTCACGAGACCTGAAGAAGAAAAAACACAGTAAAGCCAAGAGTGGTCGTTCCCGAGGGGGTCAACCCGGCCATAAAGGACATCAACGCATATTAGTACCTATAGAGAAAGTCAATTCAGTGATTATTTGTCCACCCCAAAGGCATTGTGATTGTGGTAAAGAGTTAGATGTTTTAGGTCAGTTTGAACGACATCAAGTTTTTGAACTACCTACCCCCCGTTATGAAGTGATTGAATACCAGCTTCAAACTGGATGCTGTAGAACATGCCGACGCCGCTATCAAGGCAATTTGCCTGAAGGCGTGAGTCGTAAGGGATTTGGTCCCAGAGCTCAAGCGATGGTGAGTTTATTGACCAGTAAATACCGGCTGAGTAAGCGTTTGGTTCATGCTTGGTTTGCTGATGTTTATCAAATGCCCATTTGCTTAGGAAGTGTATCGAATGTTGAGCACACGGTGAGTCAATCACTCGAGCAAGCTCATGAAGAAATTAAAGCCCAAGTTCAAAACGCAACAGTGATTCATTTAGATGAAACAGGCCATAAAGAATGCTACCAAAATGGTTGGGCATGGATTATGAGCACACAGGAAGCGACTTATTTCAAATTAGAGCGTTCTCGAGGAAGGAAAATTGCTAAAGAACTCATTGGTGATTTTCGAAACCACATTTATGTAACAGATCGTTATTCTGCTTATGATTTTTTGCCGGATAGGAATCGTCAAGTGTGTTGGGCTCATTTGAAAAGGGATTTTCAAAAAATATCCGAACGCCCTGGAGTGCCAGGAAAAATAGGAAAAAGGCTTCTTAAAGCTTATGAGCGTCTTTTTAAGTTCTGGAAAACAGAGTATGACCCAAACATGCTCTCGTTTAAAAAACCTAGAAAAAGGTTTCGTTATTTTAAAGCAAAATTACTTCGTCATTTACGAGAAGGAGCTCGGTGTTCGCATAAAGCAACTGCTAGAACATGCACTAATATTTGGGAGTCTGTTGCTAGCTTATGGAGCTTCTTTGAACTACCTAATGTTCCTCCAACAAATAACCACGCTGAGCGTCAACTCAGACCTCTGGTTATTTCTAAAAAACTTACTTTTGGAACTCAATCTGAGCGAGGCAGTCGTTTTATTGAACGTATCTTTTCTGTTGTTACTACTTGTATACAACAAAAAAAGGATGTGTTGGCATTTATCATCGAAGCCCTTCACCAATGGGTTGCAACTCAGAAAAATTTAGACGCCCCTTTGCAAGGGGCGTGAACGTTTACAAAAGAGGGCTATTCAAAAATAAAACTCTTGGATGAGGTGCCAGGTGGTTACACCTGGAAGATCACCCCTCGATTTTGACTTTAAGATCCAAAATATTGGCATTAATTGTCACCCGGCCTGTAGTAAAGGGAACGGGTACATTGTTTACCTTGGCTTTGTTTTGAAGTAAACGTTCACGCTCCTTGTCATGTAACTATATAAAAGAGTGATATTTTTTAAGACAAGGGGTTTTTATTACCCTCAAAAATTGCTATAAAGAGTCAAAAGATAAGATACTGATTTTATGACTGATTTATCGCAAATCAATTTAACGCCTAAGAACCTAGAAGAAGCATTAGAAACAATAGGCCATTTAGCAAAAATACTCATTGAGCTAAAAGAAGAAAACAGGTTACTCAAGGAAGAAAATGCTTGTCTTAAAGAGCAGTTGAATACCAATTCAAAGAATTCCTCATTGCCCCCCTCACGAGACCTGAAGAAGAAAAAACACAGTAAAGCCAAGAGTGGTCGTTCCCGAGGGGGTCAACCCGGCCATAAAGGACATCAACGCATATTAGTACCTATAGAGAAAGTCAATTCAGTGATTATTTGTCCACCCCAAAGGCATTGTGATTGTGGTAAAGAGTTAGATGTTTTAGGTCAGTTTGAACGACATCAAGTTTTTGAACTACCTACCCCCCGTTATGAAGTGATTGAATACCAGCTTCAAACTGGATGCTGTAGAACATGCCGACGCCGCTATCAAGGCAATTTGCCTGAAGGCGTGAGTCGTAAGGGATTTGGTCCCAGAGCTCAAGCGATGGTGAGTTTATTGACCAGTAAATACCGGCTGAGTAAGCGTTTGGTTCATGCTTGGTTTGCTGATGTTTATCAAATGCCCATTTGCTTAGGAAGTGTATCGAATGTTGAGCACACGGTGAGTCAATCACTCGAGCAAGCTCATGAAGAAATTAAAGCCCAAGTTCAAAACGCAACAGTGATTCATTTAGATGAAACAGGCCATAAAGAATGCTACCAAAATGGTTGGGCATGGATTATGAGCACACAGGAAGCGACTTATTTCAAATTAGAGCGTTCTCGAGGAAGGAAAATTGCTAAAGAACTCATTGGTGATTTTCGAAACCACATTTATGTAACAGATCGTTATTCTGCTTATGATTTTTTGCCGGATAGGAATCGTCAAGTGTGTTGGGCTCATTTGAAAAGGGATTTTCAAAAAATATCCGAACGCCCTGGAGTGCCAGGAAAAATAGGAAAAAGGCTTCTTAAAGCTTATGAGCGTCTTTTTAAGTTCTGGAAAACAGAGTATGACCCAAACATGCTCTCGTTTAAAAAACCTAGAAAAAGGTTTCGTTATTTTAAAGCAAAATTACTTCGTCATTTACGAGAAGGAGCTCGGTGTTCGCATAAAGCAACTGCTAGAACATGCACTAATATTTGGGAGTCTGTTGCTAGCTTATGGAGCTTCTTTGAACTACCTAATGTTCCTCCAACAAATAACCACGCTGAGCGTCAACTCAGACCTCTGGTTATTTCTAAAAAACTTACTTTTGGAACTCAATCTGAGCGAGGCAGTCGTTTTATTGAACGTATCTTTTCTGTTGTTACTACTTGTATACAACAAAAAAAGGATGTGTTGGCATTTATCATCGAAGCCCTTCACCAATGGGTTGCAACTCAGAAAAATTTAGACGCCCCTTTGCAAGGGGCGTGAACGTTTACGTTTTGAATGCTGGGATTAGAATACACATGTCCCAAGATAAGTTCCATGGAAGCATGTTCAGTAAAACGGTAGTCACCAATCAATCCAAGAAAATATTGGGTATCAGAAGGGAAAACGATGGTTCTAAGGCCATCTTCTTCAGGACCATCATCTATCATGCCTGCCAGCGCAATGCCTAATTTATCAGAGACTTGTTTACGTATCGCGGCAAGATAAGCATAAGAGGCATCAAAATGCATATCAAAAATAAAATTAGTAAATGGAGGTGGTGCTGCTGTGTTATAAAGTCTCACTTTTTGATTGGCGTTCCATTCGCTTTGAAAAACCTGTAAGTTGATGAGCCATTTGGGATTAAAAATATGGACATAACTGGCAACCGTTGTTGCTGGCATATAAAAACCGAATTGGTAATCAGGGTTGGCAGCTAATCCCAGATAACTGGTTCCGGAAGTATTTTGGCGAATTCTTGAATAATAAGTGATACCAAGGAAATTGGTATCATTTACTGCATAATTAATCCCCAAATTATAACCCACACCAAAACTTGAGGATCGGTTAATTAAATTCGCATAAGTCGATTGGCCGGTAGGAAAAGCCCAATTGACTTCATTCTTTAGTAGTACATTAAAGTTTATGCCACCACCAATTTGTAATTTTTTGCTAATCGCATAGGATATTTTGGGGCTTAGATCCACATCGGTCAAGTAATTTTGGGTCGCAGCATATCTTGTAAAAGCATCGTTGCCCCAATTAAGATTGGAATTAAAAGGTTGGGTAAGATCAACTGCTACTACAGTCTTATCATTCAGGCGCTTGGCGACTCGTCCATATGGCCAAACAATATATGTACGCGAGTGATTAACTCCCGAATCGTATTGAAAAGTATTAAAATTTAAAACACTTCCCTTAAATTGTAAATCAGCATAGGAGCCAGTTCCTCCAACAAGCAAGATGCCATTTTTTATTTTGAATAAATCAGCCGGGTTATTATAGCTAATTCCTGCAAAATACTGTATCACATTCGCCTGGGCATTGAGAGTCAACAGGCATAATACTCCTGTAAATATTAATCGCATGATATTTCCGTGATTTTGGCAGCATTCTTAATGGAATGCCGCACTAATTGTTGAATTTAATTCTGGGTATTTGTTGTGGAGCCACTCGGAGGTGAGTTGGTTGGTGTCCCAGTCTGTGTTTGTATATTGGTTTGGGTAGCATTATTTGTTGTGTCACCAGGTGTTTGAGGGGTCGAGGTATTTGCGTCTGCTGGGTTTGTATTAGACGGTGAATTGGTTTGTGAGGTATTGGTTGCTGTGCGGGGTACAGCGATCATTTGGTTGATGCCTAAATCACCGGTAATTTTTCGTCCAACAGTTACGTTGACATTAAGTAATTGTGTTACCTTCTCCTTGTCATTTTGATAGACAACTTGTAATGGTATGATAATTTTCCATTGGTTTTCTATCGCTTCAGTCACTTGTGGCTGACCATCAATTTGGCTGCTAACATGCAACTTTTGTGATTTAATGGCATCGAGATTACCTGATTTTTGCAATGCTGAATTAAAGCTTAGCCATCCTTGATCTGTAAAGCAGGCTTGTAATTTTTGCAATTGGGCATCTACAGTAGCCGGATCAAAATCAAATGACTGAATTATTGCTTTCTCTGACCAGGTTAAAACCAGGGATTGCTCTATTGCTTTTGTTTCGGCGGAAATCTTGTAATCACAATTTATAACTGGCGCTGTTTGTTGTGAAGGTACTTGTTGTTGAGCTGGTTGTTTTGTGGTTTGTTGCTGTGCTGGTTGATTCTGCTGATTATTCTGGGTGTTTTGGTTAGACTGTTGTTCCCCTGTCTGGCTCGGTTGATTTTGTTGATTGTTTTGAATGCTTTGAGTTGGTTGTTGTCCATTTGACTGCACAGGTTGGTTCAGCTGATTTTGCTGCGTGTTTTGATTCGTGGTAGGTACCTGATTCGTTGACTCAGAAACTACATTAGTGCCGGTGGAAGCCGAATTTTGAGTTGATATCGCTTGCTGAGTTGCTTCAGAGTTCGCTTGAGTAGTGATTAGAGTAAATAAAGCACCCCACAGCACAGTTTTCTTCATGAAATATACTCCTCAATTAGTGTCTAACAATTCTGCGATAATAAGTGCCGCTAGTCTAGCAGTTTTTAATTCGGAATCTAGTGGCGGCGAAAGTTCTGCAATATCTAAACTTACTACTTTGCCACTTTGTATAAGGTATTTCAACAGGGGCATTATTTGCCAGGGAGACAAACCTAATGCTTGCGGGGCGCTTACACCAGGGGCATAGCATTCGGCGAGAACATCCAGGCATATCGTTAAGTAAATATGGTCCAGATTAAGGATAAAATCATCAAGAAATGCAATTTGCCAAGCCTGGCTTTGCTCATAAAGGTCTTCTGCTGAGAGGTAACTGACATTTAATTCTTTTGCTTTTTCAAAAAGATAAGGGGTATTGCCAAATTTTTGCACCCCAATACAACAATAATGAAAAGGCATTTTTTTTTCTTCGCAATAGGTGGCAATTTGAGAGAAAGGAGTTCCTGAGTTGCCAAACTCACCTTTTTTATAAGGGCGTAAATCAAAATGAGCATCAAAGTTGATAACCCCTAATTTCGGATAGAGTGAGGACAATCCTTGATAGTGCGCCCAGGCTATTTCATGCCCACCGCCGAAAGCACAGATCTGATGGCCATTTTCATGGCAAAAATGAACTATTTGAGCAAATTGAGATTGGGATAATTCCAATTCATCGTTTTCACATACCACGTTTCCAAGATCAACATAATGTTTATTATTATGACATGGTAATTTGGCAAGTTGGGTTTTAATTTGATCAGGGCCTAATTTTGCTCCTGTTCTGCCTAAATTGCGTTTAATTCCGGCATCACTGGCAAATCCAAGAAATATCGTTTTTTTGTCTTTAGTCATTAATTCATTTTGATTATCAATAAAAGTAATTTTTTGAAAAAAACGTTCTTGGTTGGCGGTGTCCTTCCTGCCTTGCCAAAGCGCAGGGTTGGCTGGCTGATAGTTACTTAAATCGTCAAACATCAAGTTCTCCTTTTAATAGACCTCTTGCATAACCTGTTTCTTTAGTTTTATTGCCGCGTTGCAAACGTTTCTGGGTGCTCATTTACTACATTTAAACTCCACTCCTCAAAACGTTTGCGCCTTGTCCTAAAACTAAAGAAACAGGTTATGCAAGAGCTCTAATGATAGAGCTAGTTTCGAAGAGAAATGCTAAATACTCAAGATTTTCATTTACTTTTAATAAAATTAGCTTGTTCAGTCGCTTTTTTCTTGTTCTAAAATAAAACGTGCAGGTTATGCAAGAAGTCTAATGTCTGGTATTATTTCACCTATTGTTTTCTATATTGATGAGGAAATTGTGTATCTCATTACTGGTGGTGGTAGCGGCATAGGAAGAGCTTTGGCGTTTGCTTTGGCAAAACGCAATAAACAGGTGTTCATAGTGGGGCGCAGGGAAAAATTACTGCAAGAAACTGCTTCTTTGTCTGCAAACATTCACTATTTATGTGCCGATGTCTCTACTCCTCAAGGCAGAGAGTTAATCAAAGCCAGTTTAAGTGCTACAACTCAAATTGATGGTTTGATAAACAACGCAGGAACTCTGGAGCCTACACTGCTTTTAAAAGATATTTCTTTTGCCGAGTGGCACCAGGCATTAAACACCAATATAGACGCGGCACTTTTTCTTCCACAACTTTTGTATGATAAATTGTCAGGTGGCAGAGTATTGAATGTAGGTTCAGCTGCCGCTTATTTTCCTATCAAAGGATGGGGGGCTTATTGTGTATCGAAAGCGGCTTTGGCTATGTTAACACGATGCTGGCAGATTGAATGTGATTCACTGGCCTTTGCCAGCGTAATGCCTGGAATTATCGACACTCATATGCAAGCGATAGCCCGAAACGGGATTAATCTTGATCCGGAACAGGTCAATTTTTATAGGCGTTTAAAAGATCATAATCGTTTGATATCACCCGAAACAGTAGCAGAATTTTTTATTTGGCTGCTGTTAGATATTGATAATGAAACGTATGTATCCAAAGAGTGGGATATATATGACACGACTCACCACTCTGCCTGGTTGAAGCCGCCTCACCAGGTACTTCATTGGGAATTTTAATGTTTGCCTGTGATGAATTATTGCTCAATGCAAGCACAATCGATGCCACAGGGTTCCAGCTTTTTAATCAAGCCATTGTTATAAGAAAAAGCAGAATAGAGTGGTGTGGTTCTGAGGACCAGTTACCTGCCCATTTTCAGGAAAGTGCCAAGTCAAGAAAGGATTGTCACGGTCAATTAATTACACCAGGATTAATTGATTGTCATACTCATCTGGTTTATGCAGGCCATAGAGCTGCAGAGTTTCGATTAAAATTGCAAGGCGTCAGTTACGCTGATATCGCCAAATCAGGTGGGGGCATATTATCCACAGTACAAATGACACGAGATGCCTCTGAAGAAGAGTTAATTGATCAATCATTGCCAAGACTTCTTGCGCTAAAAAATGAAGGGGTTACTACTGTTGAAATTAAGTCAGGCTACGGCCTTGATTTGCAAAATGAATTGAAAATGCTCAGGGTTGCCAGGCAGTTAGGGGGAATGGCTGGAGTCAGGGTAAAAACAACTTTTCTGGGGGCGCATGCTGTAGGTCCCGAGTTTAAAGGAAATAGTCAGGCTTATGTCGATTTTCTTTGTAATGAGATGTTGCCTGCAGCTAAAAATATGGATTTGGTAGATGCCGTGGATGTTTTTTGTGAATCCATAGCTTTTTCTATAAGGCAGGCTGAGCAAATTTTTCAAGCCGCTAAGGATTTAAATTTACCAATAAAATGCCATGCTGAACAATTATCTAATATGGGGGCCAGTTCTTTGGCTGCTTGTTATGGTGCGTTATCCTGTGATCATCTGGAGTTTTTGGATGAAAACGGCGCGTTAAATATGGTAAAAGCCAATACGGTTGCCGTCCTACTTCCTGGCGCTTTTTATTTCCTTAAAGAAAAACAAAAACCACCTGTTGATTTATTACGTCAGGTTGGTGTTGGTATGGCTATTGCCACGGATTCTAACCCGGGTTCTTCTCCAACGACTTCTTTGTTATTGATGATGAGTATGGCTTGCCAATTTTTCTCTATGTCTATACCTGAAGTTTTATCTGCAGTAACGTATCAGGCTTCCAGAGCTTTAGGAATGGAAAAGGATATTGGGAGTATTGAAGCAGGCAAGATTGCTGATTTGGTTTTATGGTCTATAAAAGATAGCGCTGCACTATGTTATTATTTCGCTTATCCGTTACCTCATCAAACGATGGTGGCTGGTGAATGGGTATCCTGAGAGGATTACTTGATTGGAGATAAACAATGCCGATACAAATGAATTTAATCAATAAAATTGGCCTGATGCTTGGGCTATTATTTTATTCATTTCTTGCTTCTGCAATTACAACAGAAGTTATTAAAAAAGAAACAGCGGAGTATTTGCTGGATATAAAATACCCTCAGGGATTTCAAAGTAACGGAGTAAATCAGGCGGTAAAGGAATTTATTGCTAATCAGCAAAAGAGTTTTATGAATGAATTATCTGAAGATGCTGATACTCCTGCAGATGCTCCAGGTAAAACCGGCTTAAATATTACATATGCTATTCCTTACCAATCAACTAATGCCTTAAGTGTTCGATTTAATATTTCCATATATCATCGAGGAGCTGCTCATCCCTCAAATGCAGTAAAGGTACTCAACTTTATCAAGAATCAGCCTGTACAATTGTCTGATTTATTTGTTCCAGGTTCCGATTATTTGCAGCCAATTGCTGATCTGGCTAAAAAAGAAATCACTGCCAAGAAGATTTCAGATGAAAACTGGATTAAAGAAGGAACGAAACCGACACAGGAAAATTATAGTATTTGGCATTTTACCAAAAAAGGGATTGCTATTGTTTTTAATACATACCAGGTAGCAGCTTATGTTTATGGAGAGCAAACAGTGGATATCCCATTATCACTAATTTCTGCTATGGTAAAACCAGAAATTTCCAAAGCAGTGTGGGGTAATTGATGTCTGATACTCCATTTATTGCAGCGAATAAAAAAGTAGCTGAACTCACCTTTAGAGTGATTATTCTGGCGATAATTTTGACCGTTCTACTGGCCATGTCTAATGCTTATCTGGCTCTTAAACTCGGTATATTAACCTCCGCTTCAATTCCCGCCGCTATTATTTCCATGGGGATTTTGCGATTCTTTAAAAATTCAACCATTCTTGAAAACAATGCCGTACAAACGGCAGCATCTGCGGGTGAGGCTGTTGCAGGCGGTATCGTTTACACTATTCCTGCGCTCATTATCATCGGGTTTTGGAACCACTTTGATTACGTCACTAATTTTTTTATTGCTGTTTGTGGAGGAATCCTGGGAGTTTTGTTTTCTATTCCTTTGCGTCGAATTCTTGTTAATGACCAAACCCTCAAGTTTCCTGAAGGAAGAGCGATTGCAGAGGTCTTGAAATCTTCCGCAGATAAGGTTGGTATTAAAGACATATTTCTCGGTGGACTTGTAGGCGGACTTCTCGAGTTACTGCAAATTGGTTTCAAAGTAATCGCCAGCAGCTGGAATTATTGGTTTGTTGTAAAACGTTCTCTATTTGGTTTGGGTGCTGGCTTCTCTGCAACCATGATAGGTGCGGGCTACCTCGTTGGTCACGATATGGCAATAAGCATTTTTCTCGGGGCAGTCATTTCATGGTTGATTGCTTTGCCAATAGCCGGCCAGTTTTATCCTGATTTTTTAAATCAATATCCCGCCGAACAAGCAGCCACTTTGTTATGGAATAGTGAAATGCGCTATTTGGGGATAGGAGCCATGCTGTTTGCCGGTATTTGGACTTTTATAAAATTAGTGAAACCACTCACCAGAAGTGTCAAGACATCATTCAGAACTTATATTTCCAAGAGCAAGTTCAGAGAACAATATCCTCGCACTGAAAAAGATATTCCCATGCCATTTATATTGATGGGAATTGGACTGATGGCAGGAATACTGTTTTTGTTCTTTCAAATCATTTTTCCATTAGGGCAGGTTGGACTGGATAATGATTTTTCACCAACTATTGTATTTATTGGTGTTATTTATGTTTTAGTCGTCGGTTTTTTATTCTCAGTGATTACAGCTTATTTTTCAGGAATGGTAGGAGTCACTGCAAGTCCTGGGAGTTCAGTGGTTATCTCAGGTATGCTTTTTGCCGCATGGTTATTGGTTTCAGCAATTAATCATCTATTGCCACTTCCATTAACTTCACATCAAATTCAAGCTGCAGAAGCTATTACTATTATTATAGGTGCTGTAGTCACAGGCATAGCGGCTATCGCTAACGACAACACCCAAGACTTAAAGGTAGGTCAATTAGTTGGGGCTACTCCATGGAAACAGGAGGTGATGTTGTTGCTTGGAGTTGTTATTTCTGCTTTGGTTATTCCTCCAGTCATGCAGATTTTATTTAATGTCTATGGCATAGCAGGAGTAATGCCACATGCTGGAATGGATGTAACACAATCGTTACCCGCCCCGACTGCCGCATTAATGGCAGCCATCACGGAAGCAGTATTTAGAAATTCATTGCCCTGGAATATGATGTTAGCTGGTTCATGTATTATTTTATTTGCTATTTTTCTCAATCGCATATTAAACATCAAACGCTTTCTTAATTTATCTATTTTAGGTATTGCCATTGGCATGTATTTACCTCTTTCCTCTTCAGTTCCTTTATTTATTGGAGGAATGATTGCCCTATTTGTTCAAAACCGTTTAGGACAGTTGAAAATTAATTCTGAAGAATCTACCAATAGAAAGCAAAAAGGCACTCTTATTGCCTGTGGTCTGGTCGCTGGATCAGCGATTATGGATGTGTTACTGGCTATACCGTTTTCTATTTTTCATAGCCCTGATGCTTTGCAGCTGGTAGGATCATCATGGAAACAATATGGAGTGTATTTAGGAGTATTTTCTACTTTGCTTTTAGCGTGGTGGATAAGTCATCGTGTCTGCAGAAGCAAAATTTGAGTTAATTGATAATTACTCTAACAATTCTACTTATTGTAGATTGGTGCTGATGTGTGAGGCGGGAAAAGTCTATGTTCTTAGAATAACTTAGTCCAATGTATATCCGTTCCCTTAAGGTCTCGGATAGATGAAATACATACATTATTCAATCTTTAAAAAGCTTTTTCCTGGTAGGGTTAATATAACAGTGGTGCCTAAACCTATCTTGCTATCTATCGCAAGCTGGCCTTTATGGTGTTCCATGATTGATTTAGCGATAGCCAAACCTAAACCAAGACCTGCGTTTTCTTTGTTAGTGCTATAATCTACGCGATAAAATCCGTGATATAAAAGAGGTAAGTGTTCTTTTGATATACCAATTCCATTATCTTTTATACGGATTTGAATACTGTTGTCTGTTCTTTTTTCTATGATGATTAGTATTCTTCCGTCTTTGTTGGTATAGGTCAGACTGTTGTCTATTAAATTTGAAATAACGCGCTTAAATAAATGTTCATCTACTTCAATCTGAGCCTCGCCAAACATCTGAATTTCTATGCCCTTTTCTTGAGCTATTGAATAATAATACTCGATAATTGAACTGATTAAGTGGTTTGCAGATAATGTTCTAACATTTAGTTGAAGTTGGCCGTGCTCACAGCGAGTTAAAAAGAGCAGATTATCTATAAGTTGGGTTAAACTTTGATATTCTTCGAGATGCGTTTGTAATATATGTTGGTAGGTTTCAATCGTTTGTGGTTTAGTTAGGGTAATTTCGGTAGCAGTTCGGAGGTAATGAATGGGATTTCGTAATTCATGAGCTATACTGGCTGAAAATTGCTTTATATGGCTAAATGCACTTTCTATTCTAAAGAGCATATCATTACAAGTCAAAGCTAATTCTTCCAGTTCTTTGGGATTCCCTGTGTAAGGTAATCGTTTCTCTAGCGATGAAGCATTAATCGATGCAAGTTCTTCAGTGAATATTTTAATTGGCCTCATGCTTTTTTTTGCGAGCAAATAACTGGCAAGAATGATTATCAAAGTAGAAAACCAGAGTCCAACAAAAAAATTTTTAATGCAAATCCGCGTTAATAAATAATTATAATGCTCATTATTCAAATGAGTATGATGGAGTAATTCTTTCATTGGAGGATAGATTAACCCTGTGATGATAGACAATATCAGTACGGTTGAACCAATAAATATCAGTAATAAGCGGTTAGTAATAGACATGGACTTAGCGAATCTCCAATACATAGCCTACTCCTCTGACAGTATGGATCAATTTGGTAGGATGATCATTATCCACTTTTTCCCTTAAACGCTTGATCGCTACATCAATGATATTGGTATTCGTGTCAAAATTAATGTCCCAAACTTGTTCAGCAATGACTGTCCTTGAAAGTACTTCACCACTTCGCTTCAACATAAACGTCAATAACATGAATTCTTTTGCTGTTAAAGGCAACTTTTTGTCGCCTCGTATTGCTGTATGCTTTTGTAAGTTTAGAGTTAAATCATCAATCTTTAATAAGATAGGATTCTCTTTGGGTTTTCTTCGTAGTAAAGATTTTACTCGGGCAAGGAGCTCATTGAAGGAAAAAGGTTTAACAAGGTAATCATAGGCCCCCATTTCAAGGCCTTTCACACGACTATCGACATCGTCGCAGGCAGAGAGCATTAAAATGGGTAAATCAGGTTTTAGTTCACGAATCTTTTCAAGTACAGTCCATCCATCCATTATGGGTAACATAACGTCTAAAACAACAGCATCGTAGTTAATTTCTGAGATTCGATAGATTGCTTCTGCACCATCGTATACAGCATCTGCCTGAAATTGATATTCATTAAATCCTTTACAGATAAAATCAGCCGTTCTTTTATGGTCTTCAACAATTAATAATCGCATAATGCCATTGTGTTTAAATTATGTTCTACTTTAGCATAAAAATGCTAATTATCATAATGAATTAGATTACAATTTTGTAATCTTGATGTCACTCTTCTGACAGATTTTATTGCTTATTATTAATTCATAATTGTTTGATGATACTAATATTATGAGCAAAAACGAGTCAGGCGCAGCAAAACCGATCATAAAACCCACATTAATGTTTTTTAATAGCAAACTGACTGATTTAAACGACAAAAGACTTCAATTAAATCGTGGTAAAGGTTTAGCGAAGTATTTAACAAAATCACAAAAAAACACAAGAGATCTTGCTCCCTTAGATACGGCTTTGGGTGTGATGAGTTTTTCTCTGTATATGCTTCGATTTTCAGCTAACGTTGGTTTATTAGCGCATCTCATTTTAGTCGAATCGGAAGAAAAAACTAATCATAAAATACGAAGGGATATATACTACAGCCTTTTAAATGATAGCTTGTGGTGCGTTGTTAACCTGACCCAGTTTTTTTGGTTATCTTATAGAAACTCAATATCTGCAGGCCTTCAAGGGATGCAATTAGAAACGTTGGCTCAACTCATCGATATTTTAGTGATGATTATTCGTTATCAACAAGACAAAAAGGAATATGACTTAAAATACAATCAAGCTATGGGTATGGAGCGCTCTCGTTTAGCAATTGAATGTCAGAATAAAGAATTAAATGGTCTTCGATCCTTGCTCACAAGCTTATCTGTAGTGATAGCTTTTGTATTATTTTCATTTTCAGCAGTGGCAGTACCACTTTCGCCTGTAGTATCTTCTATCATTCTTATTAGCTCACTTTTACGAGTTTTAATTGATATAGAGAAAGATAGGCAATTAATATATCAACTTAAGCTTAATGATACTAGTCGAGAACAAATCAAGAATGAACAATTGGCAATGACAAACGCTCGTATGAAAGATTTAAATAAAATAATTCTTAATAGCGTTTTTTTACCTATTGGTTTTTTTCTGTTGATCACAACTCCAATCCCTTTAACTATAATAGCCTGTGTAAGTATGTTATTGGTTCACTGGTTACTTACTAATTTAATTAATATGAGGCATTCACCAAATGTCTCCTTATTCCCCACTATTCAAACTGCTGAATTACCTCTCTGCTGAAGTTGAGAGTGATGATGCTTGCTAAAAATTTTAAGGGGGTGGCTTTTACCCAAAATCAAGTATCCTATCTCATTTTATTCCGTGAAATTCATTGGTCTGCTTATTGAATTCCAAACCATCCGCCAGTATCACCGCCGGCCCAGCAACTGTTATTTTGACAGGCGGGGATCTTTTCAGCACAAAGCTGTTTAAATTGATAAGCAGCACTGATGTCTTGATTTTTATATCCATCAGGTTGACAAATTCGGGCGTCATATTGCCCTTTGACTCGAATTTGTCCCATGACTGAAATTGTAGGGGAAATGGCGTAGACACCTGTATTATGCGAATAACAGGCAATATAGCATCCTGGATAATCTACATAGCTGTTGTCGGTTGGCAGGAGTACTTTTTTTGCTCCCGGGTAAGGATGATTGACAACAGCAGACCCCTCAATAACGTAAACAGGAAAAGGTGAATGGAGCAGATCTTTGTTAGAATTGTTAAGATTCTCAGTTATATCAAGGGCAAAAGAGTTCGTAATTAATAAAATACCCGGAATAACATACAGTATTTTTTTCATTACTATTCCCTCCAAAAATGATTTTAAATTGAACATATAGGATAATTAATATTTAATATGTGCTTTTTATATCAAACTTACCTTAGATTATAGGTTATTTTCATCGGAGGATCTGAGAAACCAATTTTTACCTTCTACCAGGCGCGCAATCATCATGCTGCAAACACTATTGCTTGTTACGTTGACCATTGTCGCTATGGGATCAATGATGATGCTAATGGCAGCAACTGCAATTAAAACAGAAGGTGGAAAACCATAAACTGACAAAATTAACAATTCTCCTAACATCCCACCACTAGGAATCGCTCCCATTACTGTTCCTACCAACAAAGAAACCCCCAATGCCATCATAAGAACGGGCAAGCTGGTAAAAGGTAAATGAAAGATCCCGAATAAAAAAGCAATTTTAAAAACACCACCCATGACTGATCCATCTTTATGAATTATGGAGCCTAAGGGTATTGATGTTTCATAGATTTCAGCAGGGATGCGCATGGATTTGGTTGCCATTAAATTGGCAGGAATACTGGCGGCACTACTACAAGTTGCTATGGCAGTTGCTGCAGGAAGGAAAATATTTTTCCAGAATAACCTAACACCCTGGGATTTTCCTGCCAAATAAGCATAGGCAGTTAACGCGAAGAAAAAGTAGAACACTGAAGCGGTATAGTAGAGTATGGCAATGCGTAAATAATTTTCCATTAATTGGGGGCCAATTTCGCTTACTATTACTGCAAAATAAGCAAAAAAACCGATAGGAGCATAATACATAATCAGGCGAAATACTGACATGAATACGTCTTCTCCTGCTTTTAAGAAGGAATTAAAAATTGTACCTTTATCTTTGGAATGGGCTACAGCCAATCCTACCAGGATTGAAAAAAGGACTAATGCCAGAATATGTTCATGTGAGAATAATTTTGAAAACTCAGGTACAGTAAAAATCTCTATCAAGCGATCCGGGAGATTTGTCGGAGAGAGTTGCTTTGAGCTTTCCAAGAGAATAGGCATGTTTTGCGCTGGAGGGAAAAGTAAAACTACGAAAAGGGCATAAACTGCAGCAACTATTCCTGTAAATAAGAATATGACTGTCATTGAGTAGAATATTTTGCCTAATTTGCCAATAGAACCAGTTCTTGCAATCGCTGAGGATACACTGAAAAAAATTAGGGGAACGATGGTAGTAAAAACCAAATTAAGAAAAATATCGCCAAAGGGTTTTAACCAGGCAACGTTTTGATTAAAAACATATCCTGTTAACCCACCAAGTAAAATAGATAATAGCAAAATGATGGGGAAAATATAGGATTTAAGCGTATTCAATTGAGTTACCACGAGAAGACATCCTTTCTTTTAAATAATCCGGTTTGTGCCATTTGTTCCTTACAGTCACGTATAGAATAATGAGTTAAGTTGAGCCATGACTGTAAGGAGGGTTTAACTAAGGATCATTGAGTTATAATGACTCAATCCTGATTTTATGTTGTAAAAGTTTATCTTTAGCCAGTTGAGCCTGAGCTAATTTGTCTTTTTCTTTAGCAATGATTTCTTCAGGCGCTTTATCAGTGAATTTAGGGTTATTTAATTTACCCTGAGCCAGCTCGATGTCTTTATTCAATTTGGCAAGCTCTTTATTCAGTCTTGATAACTCTGCCTCCTTATCAATCAAATCTGCCATTGGAATCAACAACTCAATTTCACCCAATACCGCAGTTGCTGAAACAGGAGCTTTCTCATCAGGAGCAAGATAATTAATTTTGTCTATCTTGCCTAGCGTCTTGAGAGTTTTTTCATATTTTGCGATACGCTCCTTTAATTCAGGAGTAATATTGCGTATGCATAAAGGTATTAACTTGGCGGGTGAGATAGACATTTCACTGCGTATGGTTCGTAGTGATTGAATGGCTGACTTTAACCAATCCAGTTCTTCCTCTATAGCGGGGTTTATGAATTCCTCATTGACT
The DNA here is from genome assembly GCF_026191275.1 of Legionella sp. PATHC039. Lineage (NCBI taxonomy): Bacteria > Pseudomonadati > Pseudomonadota > Gammaproteobacteria > Legionellales > Legionellaceae > Legionella > Legionella sp. PATHC039. The sequence continues at coordinate 1,836,973 of NZ_JAPHOP010000001.1, read as the reverse complement.
TTGGGATATGTGCTCAGCATGATACTAATCCCATTTTCACTGGTAAATTTTGTGGTTTTTTGCCAAATCTCTTCTGTAATAAATGGCATCAGAGGATGAAGAAGCTTCAATATTTGATCCAGAACATGAATTAAAGTTCTTCGCGTGCCTCTTTTCATGGCGCTTAAAGCCTGGTCATCCTGTAATATGGGCTTGGATAATTCTAAATACCAATCACAATACTCATGCCAGACAAATTCATATAGCGTATTAGCGAGGAGATCAAACCGATAGGTTTCAAAATAGTGATGTACCTTACTTACGGTATTTTGTAGCCGGGATAGTATCCATTGATCAGCTGGGCTGTATTGAAATGCGCCATCCCCAAAATCAATTTGCTCTTCATCTGTATTTAACAAGACATAACGAGCTGCGTTCCATAGTTTATTGCAAAAATTTCTATATCCTTCAACTCGTCCTAAATCAAAACGAACATTACGCCCTGTTGAGGCAAGAGAGCAGTAAGTGAATCGCAGCGCGTCTGTTCCATACGCGTTGATTCCTTCAGGAAACTCCTTACGAGTGGCTTTTGTGATTCTGTCACGAACAGAATTTAACATCAGGTTAGACGTTCGTTTGGCTATTAAAGAATCCAGATCAATTCCGTCTACAATGTCCAATGGATCCAGTACATTTCCTTTGGATTTGGACATTTTGTGCCCTTCACTGTCACGAATTAAACCCGTTATAAAGATTTCTTTAAAGGGAATTTTCCCAGTGAACTTTAGTCCCATCATGATCATACGGGCAACCCAGAAAAATATGATATCAAATCCGGTTACCAGTACAGAAGTAGGGTAAAATTGTTCTAATTCGGGAGTACGCTCAGGCCAGCCTAATGTTGAAAAGGGCCAGAGAGCTGATGAAAACCAGGTATCCAGTACATCTTCATCTTGTTTCAGGGGAGTAGATTGATCAATTTTATGTTTAAAGCGAACATCGTTTTCACTATAACCTACATAAATATTACCATGATTATCATACCACGCAGGAATTCTATGTCCCCACCATAGTTGGCGGCTGATACACCAGTCCTCAATATTATCCATCCACTGGAAATAGGTTTTATCCCATGTCTCGGGAATAAAACGGATGTCTCCTTTCTTTACAGCAGCGATAGCAGGTTCTGCCAATGGTTTGGTTTTAACATACCATTGATCAGTTAATAAAGGTTCGATGATGACATTTGATTTTTCACCTCGAGGCACTTTTAATTTGTGAGGCTCTGTTTTCGCCAGCAAGCCTTCCTTTTCCAAATCTTTAATGATTTGCTCTCGTGCAACAAATCTATCCATCCCCTGATATTTTAAGGGAGCGTTTTTATTGATAGTCCCTTTCTTTGTTAAAATATTGATTTGTGGTAATTGATGACGTTTGCCTACTTCATGATCGTTAAAATCATGTGCGGGTGTAATTTTTACACACCCACTGCCAAATTCCTTGTCAACGTAATCGTCCGCAATCACGGGTATTGTTCTATCACATAAAGGCAGATGAACCTGCTTTCCAATAAGGTGCCTGAAACGTGAGTCATCGGGGTGAACGGCAACGGCACAATCACCGAGTAAGGTTTCGGGGCGTGTAGTGGCAACTATTAGAAACTCGTCGGAATCAACAACAGGATAGCGAATGTGCCAAAGAAAGCCATCTTCTTCTTCAGAGAGAACCTCAAGATCTGAAACAGCAGTGCCCAGTTTGGGATCCCAATTCACCAGGCGGGTTCCTCGGTAAATAAGTCCTTCTTCATAGAGCTGTACAAATACCTTTTGTACAGCAGCGGACAATCCTTCATCCATGGTGAAACGTTCTCGACTCCAATCTACGGAAGCGCCTAAACGCCTCATTTGTTGCGTGATGGTATTACCGGACTCTTCTTTCCATTGCCACACTTTATCCAGAAATTGTTCACGTGTGAGATCTTTTCTCGATACGCCTTGGGCTTCCAGTTGACGTTCTACAACAAGTTGAGTTGAGATGCCGGCATGATCGGTACCTGGTTGCCATAATGTTTTGTCACCAAGCATGCGATGATATCTGGTTAATGCATCCATTATGGTATGTTGAAAACCATGTCCCATATGGAGGCTGCCTGTTACATTAGGAGGCGGCAGCATAATACAAAATCGTTTACCCTCACCGCGTGGTTGAAAGTAATGATGACTTTCCCATTTTTTATAAAGGGGTTTTTCTATTGCTTCCGGAGAGTAAGTTTTGTCCATTATCGTATAGCCTATACTGGTAAAAACTCACAATTTTATCATAGAGTATGGGAATTTAGCCATTTTAAAAAAACAGGAACTCAGGAAAAAATCATTATAGTCTTTTGGGTTTTAAATGGCTGATTCTCTAATGACCGTTGTTTGTCGTTGGTATCTACAAAGTTCGGCTGCATGCTTCGGAGAAGACGAAACATGCAGGCTGTTTGACGAATTATTTAAAGATTAATAAGGCTTACGAAAAAATCCAAAGTCGAATTACTGGATCTCCGCAGGTTCGTTTGGCTTATGTCGATGATCTTCAGCTAAGTAGGTGTATAAAGTAGGTACTACAAACAGTGTGAAACAGGTACCTATTAATAAACCTGTGGAGATAACTAGTCCTATGTCGAATCGACTTGCTGCTCCAGCACCGCTGGCAATAAGAAGAGGTATTACTCCAAACACCATAGCAGCTGTAGTCATTAATATGGGTCGTAATCTAATTCCAGCAGCTTCCTCAACAGCAGCACGTTTATCAAGATTTTTTTCACGTTGCAAATGATTAGCGAAATCCACTATCAATATTCCATGTTTACTGATGAGTCCAATTAAAGTAATCAAACCCACTTGAGTGTAGATATTAATAGTCGCTACTCCAAGGTTAAGCGGGATAAGCGCGCCACAGATGGACATTGGTACGCTGATGAGAACGATTAGTGGATCGCGAAAACTCTCATACTGCGCTGCCAGGACTAAAAAGATAACAACAATAGCAAAAAGGAATGCAAAGATGAGAGCACTTCCTTCTTGCATAAATTGCCTGGATTCTCCTCCATAATCATAAGTAAATCCCTTGGGCAAGACTTCCTGGGCTGCTTTTTGTAAAAATTCCAAACCTTGGCCTAATGTTTTACCTGGCATCATGACAGCCTGAATCGTTGCAGAATTGAGTTGTTGGAAATGGGTAGCTGCATTAGGTTGAGTTTTTTCGGTTGGGGTTATCACAGTGGATAATGGAACCATAGTGCCGTTTAGCGTTTTAACATAAATTTGGCCTAATTGTTCTATAGTAAGACGGAATTTGCGCGCCAGTTGTGGGATTACCTGGTAGCTTCGACCTTCCAGATTGAAGTAATTGATGTAGTTGCCGGATAGAGCACTTGTCAGGCTGCTTCCAAGCGCTCTCATATCCAAGCCCATTTCAGAAGCTTTTGCTCGATTGATGCTAAACTCCACTTGTGGTTGATTAAATTTAAGGGAATTGTCTATGTAAATGAATAACCCACTATTCCTGGCTTTTTCAGTTAGCTTATTCGACACATCCATTAAGCTCTGGAAATCATTTGTTGTCTTAACCACAAATTGTACGGCAGGACCACCGCCGCCGCCTGGCAGGGGAGGGGGGACAATAGCGAAAGCATTAAGTCCTGCAATTTTAGATAATTTTTTTTGTAAAGGTTCTTTTAGAGCAAACTGACTTTTTTTCCTTTGATCCCATGGTCTTAATACCATTCCTGAAATAGGTTGGCTCATGTTAACCGTAAAATAGTTTTCTGTTTCAGGAAAACTTTTATAAATGGCATCAAACGGCTTTGTATAGGCTTCTATGTAGTCTAAGGTTGCATATTGTGGAGCAGTAGCCATTACAAAAAAGAAGCCTTGATCTTCATCAGGCGCAGTTTCAGCGGCCGTGTTAGAATACAAATAGGGCAACATTAAAATCACTACCCCTGCTAACAGCAACATCATTTCTCGGGTATCCAATAAGCTATGAAGTGCATTCTGGTAAACTCGTTTCAGTTTGTTAAAAAACTCATCCAGAAAAATAGCAAATTTTCCACTAGCAGCTTCTTCGGATAGAATTTTTGAACACATCATGGGGGACAGCGTTAAGGCAATAACCCCTGAAATAATAACCGCACTTGCCAGTGTAAAAGCAAATTCCTTGAACAAAGCGCCAGTCAGTCCACTCATAAACCCTATTGGTGCATAAACAGCTGCCAGGGTGATTGTCATCGCAATAACCGGGGTAGCAATTTCTCTGGCACCTATAATTGCGGCTTCAAAGGGGGTTTTTCCTTCTTCCAAATGGCGATGTACATTTTCTACCACTACAATGGCATCATCCACTACCAATCCTATTGCTAATACAAAGGCAAGAAGGGTAAGCAAGTTGATGCTGTAACCCAGTATGAGCATCAAAGTACAGACACCAACCAATGACAGCGGAATAGTGACAACGGGAATAAGAACTGAACGAATAGAGCCTAAAAATAAAAAGATAACGATAATCACGATGACTGCGGCTTCAATGATAGTTTCCATTACCTCATGGATAGATGCCCGAATGAATGCTGTGGCATCGTATACTATTGTGCCAGTTAATGATGGCGGGAATTCCCTCACTATTGAAGGAAAAAGTTTTCTAGCATCATTAATTACTGTGAGGGGGTTAGCAGTTGGTGTTGGAGTGATCGATATAAAGACGGCCTTTTTGCTATTGAAAGTCACTGAGCTATCATAATTTTGTGAACCCAGTTCCACTTTAGCGATATCCCTGAGCCTGATTATTGACCCCTTATCGCTTTTTACGATCAGTCTTTCGAATTCCTCAACATTATTCAAATCGGTTTTAGCCGTGACATTGATGGCAACGTATTCACTTTTAGTGCTTCCGGCTGCAGTAAGGAAGTTGTTACTGGCCAAAACAGCTGACACATCAGCTGGAGTAACGTTAAGCGCAGCCATTTTAATTGGATTCATGAATATTCGCATGGAATAAGTTTGACCACCTAAAATATCAGCCTTGGCTACTCCATCCACTGTTTGCAACTGGGGTTGAACGACTCGGGTAGCGTAGTCAGTAATTTGCTGAGGAGTCATATCCTTACTGTCCAGGCTAATGTACATCAATGCGGTTGATGAGTCTGATTTTTTCAATATAACTGGTTGTTGTGACTCTTTAGGTAACTGATTGAGCGTTTGCTGCACTTTACTCATGACATCAGTAAAAGCAACTTGAGGGTCGAAATTCAACTTGATGTTTAAGGTAATTGTGCTGAGACCTTGCTGACTGGATGAAGTCATATAATCTATTCCTTCAGCACTGGCAACAGCACTTTCAAGAGGAGTAGTGATAAATCCGGCTATGAGTTCAGCATCAGCGCCAGGATAACCGGTCATTATGGTTATGACTGTATTCTCCATTTTAGGGTATTGGCGAATTTGCATTTTATAGATGGAGTTTATCCCGAATAGAAAAATCAACATACTGACCACTATGGAGAGTACTGGGCGCTTGATGAATAGATCTGTGAATTTCATAAGTTATCCTGCAAAAAACTGACCATGATCCTAGTCGGTAGTAAAGAACAACAAGCCATATTATTAGAGCATGCTAATGTTATAAAATGATTTAAATACCAGGTTGCCAACACGATCTAATGTCCCAGCTGGTTGGGATCACTGTCTGTATCGAGTTTGACACTGTTGTTAATAACAACAGGGGTACCATTTTGTAATTTCAAGTCACCAGTACTTACGACCAATTGACCTGCTTTAATGCCTTTCTTGATAACTGTGTAATTTCCCTGTTGCTCCCCGTTAGTGACGAATACACGGTTTACAACCAACTGGTCAGTACCATCCTTATTTTTCTTACCTTCTTTACTTTTTTCAATGATATAAACAGCATTTCCATAGAGACTGTAAGAAATTGCTGTGGAAGGGACGATAATAGTATTAGGCTCTGCAGGTTGATCTACTTCAATGGAAGCGAACATGCCTGGGATAAATACAAAATTTCGTATTTTATTTTGTTTATTTAATTCTGTACTGCAGGACACAATCAGTTTATCTCCTCTGACTTGTTTACGTGCTTTGATAAGAGGAGACTTGGTTGGATCCTGAATTGCATCAGCAGGGCAGTTCGGTAATAGGGCTTGTACCTGAACATTATGAGTAGTTAGATCTACTTTAGAGTTTACTGCATGAATGACTCCTTCAAAGAGAATATTAGGAAACTCCTCTACGCGAAAGGTCACAGGTTGGTTAAGATGAATTCTTTTGTAATATTGTTCTGGCAAGTAAAATTCCAGGTAAAGGGGATCCAGTGATTGTAAAGAAACTATGGAGGTTTGCCCTGGGGTGACGTATTGGCCCAGGTTTACCTGGCGGATGCCAAGGCGGCCGGAAAAAGGGGCTCCTATGTGTTTTTGTTTAATTTGTGCTTGAATCTGCTCTACTTTCGCCTGAGCCTGTTGCAAGTTAGCTTTGGCTTCATCAACACTGGAGCTTGGCGTGGCGCCACGCTTGAAGAGATCAGTTTGTCGTTTATAGCTAAGTTCTTTAAGCGTTAATTCCGACTGGTTAAATTTGAGCAATGCTTGATCGATGCTGTCATCTATGGTGATCAATGGCTCATCTTTTTCTACGTATTGCCCTGATTCAAAATGAATTTGAACTACATTGCCAGATGCTTCCGAGTTCACATCAACTCCGTTGATTGCAACGAAATTACCTACAGCGTCAATGGTTGGCTTCCAATCTACTGCTTGAGCAACAGCAGAAGAAACGGTAACAGCAGGAGGCGCATAACTTGCGAAGAATTGTTTAATCATGTAAGCCTTAATTAGATTAAAAGCTATGATTCCACCGAAAACTACCAACAAGATTATTCCCATGATAGTCAATCGTTTATTCATTATCTTCCCCTGTTAATGCTTGAAAAAAATTTAATCTAGCAAATATAACATAAACATTTACTTTATCATCTTATTGTTTGAGAGGACTTGTTATTTTTAATATTTTCATAGTTGTTTTGCTTCTTCTCTAACGAAATTGAATTGTAATGAACTTTGATTTTATGGGTACAAAAAAATCCTATTGACTAAATTGAATACTTTGATACTATGCAGCTTCCATCTTACTAAGGGGAAGCTCATGAAGTTAAAATCATTGTTATTTGTTGTATGTTTCAGTTTATTTTCTAACGTTTTTGCTGCAAATCTTCATTTACATCCCAAGGCTGATAATGCAGACAAGAAATCAATACAAAAGAGCGTAACTTATCCTGGTTACTGCCAAATTGAAATCATTAACCAAAGCTTCACAGATGTTCGTGTATTCGGTACGTTTGATGATGGCACAACTATAGATTTTAATATCTATCGCTATGAGTCACCTCACTACATAAGCCTATTCTATAATTTCTATTGCCATAGTGGTATGTACATTACTATTACATCACCTTACTATACTATTTATTCCGGTTGGACAAATGTGAACAGTACCATCCGTGTAGTTCCTTACTTGAAAGAAGCTAAGGCTGAGTTATCAAACAGATAATTCATTGAAAATTCGGGAAAGCTCTCAATGATTAGAGAGCTTTCCTTTCCTTTGAGGAGTTGTACATGAAATACCTCATTCCCTGCGTAGTACTGTTTCCTTTACTTTCTTCCTGCACAGTTATCCAAGAAGACTTTTATCAGCCAGAGTATTTGAGGCCTGCTCCTCGCGTAGAGGTTACCCCCTCATATCCTCAAGGGTATTATCATCGTCATTACAATCAGCGATATCATAGTAATAATCGATACTATAGTGCGCCAAGGGGGCAGGTTCATTATGAGCATGCGAAAACTCAAGGTCATGCTGCGGTAGTTACTCCGCCACCATCACAAGCCAGAGTTGAAGCTCAGAAAAATGTTCACGGACACAATGCAAATAACGGTCAGGTGCATGGACATGCTCATGATAATGGTAATATGCACAGCCATCCTGATTCTTCTAATGTACATGGACATGATACTTCCAATCCTGAGGAACAGAAAAAAATTCATGGCCATAGTTAATAATTTAACTTGCTGAATACAGCAAACTTTTTTTTAAAAGAACTAAAATTGTACTATTATCCTCTTCGTATCAGGGTAATTTTTATGATACTCTAATAACGTTTTTATCTTTAAGGAGCCTCTATGCGCGACTCACTTAAGATGTTATTAGTGGGATCCATATCCATGATAATTATTGCGTGTGCCGCTTCTCCTCTGTCGGAAAGTACAGGGGAATATCTTGATAGTTCAACGACTACTGCCAAGGTGAAAGCCAGTTTGGTTGACCAATTGGGGACTACGGGATTTGCCGTAAAAGTAAAAACATATAAAGATCAAGTGCAGTTGAGCGGTTTTGTCGATTCTCAAAAAATAAAACAAAGAGCCGGGATTATTGCGGCTGGCGTAGATGGTGTAAAGAGTGTTCGTAATGACCTTATTATAAAAACAAGGTAAATATAGCCTTCCAACCAAGGAACATTCATGTTTGACGAAAGTTATACTATAAAAAATTTTGATGATGTTCTTTTTAAAGCAATTTCTGATGAAAAACGACGCCAAGAAGAACACATTGAATTAATAGCATCTGAAAATTATGTCAGCCCGAGAGTATTGGAGGCTCAGGGTTCTGTGTTGACGAATAAATACGCTGAAGGATATCCAGGCAAACGCTATTACGGAGGTTGTGAGTTTGTTGATGTCGCTGAAGAGTTAGCCATTTCAAGGGCAAAATTACTTTTTGGCGCTCATTATGTCAATGTGCAACCCCATTCGGGATCACAAGCAAACGCAGCAGTCATGATGGCATTATTGTCCCCAGGCGATACTTTTATGGGCATGGCTTTGCCTCATGGTGGACACTTGACTCATGGGTCAAAGGTTAATTTTTCAGGTAAATTATACCATTCTATCGAGTATGGTATTAATAGCAAGACAGGTTTGATTGATTATGATGCTCTGGAGAAACTTGCGCTTCAACACAAACCAAAATTGATCATTGCCGGTTTTTCAGCTTATTCCAGGATCCTGGATTGGGCTCGATTTAGAGAAATTGCCGATAAGGTCGGCGCTTATTTAATGGCGGACATCGCTCATGTAGCTGGTCTGGTAGCTGTAGGGTTATATCCTTCTCCTGTTCCTTATGCGGATGTTGTGACGACGACAACTCATAAAACCTTAAGAGGACCTCGCGGTGGTTTAATCCTTTGTAAGGAAAACGAAGAAATTGAGAAAAAATTAAATTCTTCTGTATTTCCTGGTATGCAAGGTGGGCCCTTAATGCATGTAATTGCAGCCAAGGCAGTTGCTTTTGCAGAAGCTCTGTTACCCGAATTTAAAACTTATCAGCAACAGGTTTTAGCTAATGCCAAAACGATGTGCAGTGTGTTACAAAGCAGAGGCTATGATATTGTTTCTGGCGGAACTGATAACCATCTTTTGCTAGTGGATTTGATAAATAAAGGAATTACAGGTAAAGAAGCTGACGCTGCTTTAGGCAGAGCCAACATAACAGTCAATAAAAATTCGGTTCCCAATGATCCTCGCTCACCTTTTGTAACGAGTGGTTTACGTTTGGGTACGCCTGCTGCAACCACAAGAGGCTTTAAAGAAAGAGAGATTACTTTATTATCTAACTGGGTAGCGGATATCCTTGATAATGTTCATGATGAAACTAATATTTCAAGAGTGAAAACCCAGGTGCTGCTACTCTGTCGTGAATTTCCGGTTTATGCCTAATCATGTATTGTCCATTTTGTCATGCGGAAGAAACAAAGGTAGTGGATTCACGTCTGGTCGCGGATGGTGCTCAAGTTCGCAGAAGGCGTGAATGTCTGGAATGTCATGAGCGGTTTACTACTTTTGAAACCGCTGAATTGATTATGCCATTGATTATAAAACGTGATGGAAGAAGAGAACCGTTTCATATTGATAATTTACGTTCTGGCATGTTGAGAGCCTTGGAGAAAAGACCTGTCAGCGTTGATGATTTGGAAAAAGCTATTATTTCTATCACTGAGGAAATTCGAAGAAGAGGTGAACGCGAGATCGATTCCCAGGTGGTTGGCGAGTTGGTAATGAAGGAATTATTCAGGCTTGATCATGTGGCCTATGTGCGTTTTGCATCAGTGTATAAACGCTTTAAAGATGTGAGTGATTTTAGACAAACAATTGATCAAATGAAAAATGAAGATAAGGAAAAGTCTTAGATAAAAAATGTGAAGGGCTCACTTTTCTTGTTGTTATTAGAATAATATGAGGTAATTGTGGAAAAACAATCAATTCGTGGTAAAAGACGAGCTCGAAAATTTGCATTGCAAGCCCTTTATCAATGGCTAATGTCTGGTACAGATCTTCATGAAATTGAAGCTCAATTCAGAACAATTAATAATATGGATAAAGTAGATGGAGAATATTTCTGCCGCCTGTTATACGGCATTCCAACTCATGTGGAAGCATTGGAGGCAAGTTTACTACCGTATCTAGACAGAGAAATCAATGCATTGAATCCAATAGAGCTTACTGTATTGAGAATTGGGTCTTTTGAATTGTTTCATTGCCCTGAGATACCGTATAAGGTGATTCTTGATGAATCAGTATCCTTGACTAAAGAATTTGGTTCACAAGAGGGATATCGTTACGTTAATGGGGTATTGAATAATTTGGCAAAACAGGTTCGCTCTGTTGAAGTCAGTCTTGATAATGAATGAATTTACCCTGATTGATCATTATTTTAAATCCATCCCATGCAAGAGAAATGATGTCCTTTTTGGGATAGGGGATGATGCTGCTTGCTTGCAGATTCCCGATGGAATGCATTTGCTAGTCAGCACAGATACTTTGGTTTCAGGCATTCATTTTCTACCGCAATGGGATCCCTATGATATTGCCTGCAAGGTATTAATGGTCAATATTAGTGACATGGCTGCCATGGGCGCACAGCCATGTTGGGTGACTCTTGCATTGACCTTGCCCGAATTGAATCAGAGTTGGCTTGATTCCTTCGCGAGAGGGATAAAAGACTCTCTTGGCTTATATAATATGGATCTGATCGGTGGTGACACGACCAAAGGCCCGTTATCAATCACGTTGACCATCATGGGGCTCACACCTCAAGGACAAGCAATCAGACGTTGTGGCGCACAAGCGGGTGACGTGATTATGGTTTCCGGTGAATTGGGGGCTGCGGGGCTGGCTGTAAAATTGCTGGATGGGTATAAAAAAGTGAATGCAAAAGATAAAATAGAATTAATGAATAAACTATTACATCCTAAACCACGGGTGGATTTATGCCATTTACTTAGAAAATATGCTACTTCAGCGATTGATATCTCTGATGGGTTAGGCGCTGATTTAAATCATATTTGCGTCGCAAGTGGTGTTGGGGCCAACTTGTTTGAAGAAGCAATACCCAGGCATCCTTTATTGAATCAATATTGTCCTGAACAAGCCATTGACTTGGCTCTTTCAGGAGGTGATGATTACGAGTTATGTTTTACAGTTTCAATACAACAGCTGGATTCTTTTAATCGGGATCTTCAAAAAGAAAATCTGACCTGTTTTCCCATCGGTGTGATAGAGGAGAAACCAGGATTAAGAATACAATCAGCTGATAGTCCAAGTAAAGAATTGCAACCCAGAGGCTATTCACATTTTTAAATCCCGCCTCTATAGTATGATAATAAAAATTAAAGACAAAATTCGATTCTAAAGTGATGTGATAGCGATATTTAGGTTGAGGAGCAAATATGAACCAAGTCAATTTGGCAAATCGAGTATGGCAAGATCCCGTTTATTTTATCGCTTTTGGTTTTGGCAGTGGATTGATGTCAATTGCTCCAGGTACGTGGGGGACATTAGCTGCTATTCCCCTCTATTTATTATTGATCAATGCTCATTGGAGCATTTATTTATTATGGACTGCCCTGGGATTTGCGCTGGGAGTTTGGGTCAGTGACAGAGTGACAGAAGATCTTGGTGTACATGATTACAAAGGAATTGTATGCGATGAAGTAGTTGGTTATTTATTAACTATGTTTTTAGCTCCCAAAGGAATATTATGGATGTTAATTGGCTTTATTTTGTTCCGTATTTTTGATATTTGGAAACCTCAACCAATACGTATGATCGATCAAAGAGTTCACGGTGGGTTAGGGATTATGCTGGACGATGTTTTAGCAGCAGTACCTGCCTGGTGTATTATGCAAATCTTGGTTTGGAGCTTTGCTTAATGAATGAAAATCATAAAGAGCTAATTAGCATAGGGTTAACAGTCAGTATCGTTATCTTCTCGCTTTATATTGTTCATAAATTCATTCCTTCCATGATATGGGCCGCTATTATTGTTATAGCTACTTATCCCTTATACACCAGATGGCGTAAATTATTTGGTAACAAACACAACACATCAGCGTTCTTATTTACAACACTGATGGGCTTGCTTTTCCTTATTCCCTTGAGTTGGCTTATAGGAATCCTTATCAAGGAGTCTCAATTATTTATTAATTTTTTGCAGCATATTAATAAGGAAGGTGGAGCTGCTCCTGAGTTTTTTAAAAATATTCCATTGGTTGGGGATGATTTAATTCAATATTGGGATGTGAATATTGGTAAGCCGGGAAGCATCAAGGAGTTTTTATCTAATTTGCATGTAACGTTAACCCCTACCAGCTATTACATCAAGCAGATTGGGGTCAATTTGGCTCATCGTAGTTTTCAAGTAGGATTTACCCTTCTAACACTTTTTTTCTTCTATCGTGATGGGGATAAATTACTATTACAAATTCAGCATATAGGAGAATATTGTTTGGGTGACAGATGGTTTCGTTATTCCGACAGGCTTCCCAGCGCGTTGCGAGGGACTGTGAATGGAACTATTGTTGTTGGCATAGGGGTAGGTATATTAATGGGCGTTTGCTATGCCTTGGTTGGGTTTCCAGCCCCCACATTGACTGGGTTTATTACCGCATTGGCAGCTATGATACCTTTTGTTGTTCCTATTGTTTTTATCATAGTCGCTTTGATTTTACTTTCCGTTGGCAGTTTGATTGGAGGCATCATTGTTCTGGTTTGGGGAACTTTGGTTATGTTTGTTGCTGATCATTTTGTAAAGCCAGTTCTTATCGGTGGAGCGATACAATTACCTTTCCTGGCTGTTTTGTTCGGCATTTTGGGGGGAGTAGAAACTTTGGGTTTGCTTGGCCTGTTTCTAGGACCGATGGTGATGGTTTTATTTGTGACCTTGTGGCAGGAACCCCAAGGCCATAAGAAGTCATCAGGTTGACTTGTCAAAGGTAAAATTGATACCCACATTGAATGTGCTGAGTGTATAGCGACTGTTGTTAAAGTCGGACAGACTACTGGTTGTGAGAAAGCGGAAGTCCATAGCAAGCCAGGCGAAATCATCCATTAGATACCCTACGCCTACAATGCCCTGTCCAGCTCCTGAGACAATGGTAGTGCTAAATCCAGCTGAAGCCGGCAGATTGACGGGCGTTGTTTTTACGAAATTATTTCTATTTTGAATACGTACTTGTCCCGCGCCTATTCCAATATAAGGTACATAAGTACTTTCATTCACAGAACTGAAAAAATCATAATACAGATTGAGCAAACCATAGAGAGCGGCACTACTGCCATCATAACCTAGTCGATTAACTTCAAAAGCGGAAGGACAAACGCCTGTTGGAGTTAGGACATTAGGACTTTGTAAAGTACAGGAACTTATTGTGAAAGGACCAGTTGAAATCCGGTTATATAGTACCTCCCCTTCAATGCGATAGTGGCTTATTTTATAACCTAATACAGCCCCTCCACCTCCAGAAACAGGACTATATTCCACGTTGGCAGTAATGGTTCGGTTGGGTTCGGTAAATATAAGGTCCTCACCAGAAGGCCCATGACTTATTTCCCCCAATATCCCAACGTAGAAGCCTTGAGGCTGGTTGAAAGCAAAAGTTGAACCGCTTAATAGCAAACCGGATAATACCCAGAGTTGAATTAACTTCTTCATTGCGTATCCTTACTTATAATTTCCTTGATCAAAACGGTAGATTGCTCCCACGCTGGCCAAATGAGCCTGGTAGGTTTTTCCAAAATTACTCGAATTATCGGTTGCGATATAGCGGTAAGCCAAATTTGCCGCATAATTTTCGGAGAAATTATAAGTTATTCCCACAGTTCCCTGGTAGGCAAAGGCGCTGTCGCTGGTGGTAAAGTAAGATGGTCTAAAAGGACCTATGCTGTCAAGCTCTGTCCTAAGAGAGGCATAACCAATCCCCAATCCAATAAATGGCGCAATGGCCGGTAGCATATCAGGGCAATCATAGTAAATATTGGTCATGATAGTATTGGCGGAGGTAAAACCGGTAACACCGAGCTGTGTTATAAAGTTAAGATTAAACTTTCTGGCTTCACCCCTGAGATAGGTGTATTCTACTTCATAGCGGATTGGGTTGCTTTGGTAGCCTACTCGTCCTCCGGCGTTATAGCCGTTATTGTATCCCACCTCATCACGGAATACCCCATAAGCGAAATTGTATATGTTGGGGGGAATATAAGTGTAACCTCCAAATGCGCTGGCATACCACCCGTCTACAGGTACCGCGGCGGAGGCAACACCTGTAGCTAATATAGCTGTTGTAAGTAATGTAATTCTCATGACATCCCTTTTTATTATTATTATTTTTTAACTGATTCATGTTAGCGGTTTGTCTTAAATTTGCAAGTTTTCTATTGCGCTTTATTGAGCAATTTAAATTTTAAACTCCAGATAGTTCAATGATTTTGTTGCTTGTATAAAATTCTGATTAAGGTAAGATGAAATTTGGACAAGGAACAAGGAGCGTATATGCCACCAAAGGATGGAAAAAAATTATTGGATATAATCGACAATTTAAACGAATTTGCCGAAAAGTTATTAAGTCGAATTGCGGATGAATCCGATGAAGGATGTAAGCAATTAGTTCATGTCTTAGAATCTGCCCGGGCAAGATATAATAAGCCCATTGAATCATGGCTTAAAGGTTGGTTTTACCAGTTTACCAGAAAACGCGGACAAGAAATTGATATGGCAATTAAAGGCATGGAAGCGTTCCCTGATGCTTACACTCGCTTGCAGGAGTTTAAGTTATTGGTTGGGAAAGGGGAGTGGGAACATGGATCGTTTAATTATTATTTATTTGATGAGCTTATCAAGTCAGTTCCTGGCTATAAACCATTAGAAAGTGAGTTAGTCCATCCAATTATTTTGAAGCTCAGACAAAAAATAAATAAAAGAATTGACGAGTTTATGTCGCAATACCTGGCTTCCCAAAAATTAATAGAAGCTCGAAAACAGGAATTGTTGCAGACACATCAAAGTGCTCAGAAATTTATCGATAATGTTTCAATTATCAATGACCTGGAAGCAGCTAAAAAATCAGCCAAAGAAAATAAGGGCGTTATACAATTTTGCTTAATTTTTGAAAGTGGTATTTGGAAGCTTTCCTGGGTAGATGCAACAGGTAAAGCGTATGCTTTGGAACCCGGGGAAGAGTTAATCCAAATTCTAATAGACGGAAAGATTAAGGATATCGTTAAGGATATTGATAATCTAAGTGCTTTGCATTTGAAGCAGCTTAAACAGGAGTGTGTAAAAGCCCGAGAAATGCTTCTAGGACGAGTTCAACTGCTCATCAATCCGAAAGATCCGAGAACTCAAGCTGAGTTGACTAATGATATATTAAAGGAAAATGGGACTTCCGCTACTTTTGTTTTGCGGGGTAAACCTAATGAGTATTCGTTGTGGTGGATAAATACATTAGGTTTCGCACATGAAATTTCATTAGAATCCTATGCATCTATGAAAATGTGGTTAAATGATCAAGGCCATCCGCTAAAGGAAGAACACATTCCTCAACTTAAGACTTATTTATTGAATGTAAATACTATCAAGTCCATTGATGTCAAGGAAGACATGAAGGAATTTAAAGCTCAATTGCAGGAATGTCTGGCTGCCGGACCAAAATCTAAAATACCTCCTGTCAGTAGCACAAGTAAAATGACAAATGCTAAAAAATTGGATTTGCGTTTATTTGGAGACGTTGAACGATGTTTGAAGAATCAGTTAAGTGAAAGGGAAGAGGAAAAGGTTGCTACACAAGAACCTGGTAAAATTAATCTAAATAAATATGAGAATATTGCAACTTTGTTTGGTAACAGAGCTAAAAACATGGAGCATCATGAAGGACAGCCATCAAAACCAAATGATAATGCAGCTATAAGATCTATTTAAAGAATAAATGCAATAACTGCCTTGAATTTTATTTCAAGGCAGTTATTGCATTCAAATGCATTGATTAAAACCATTAGTGATAGGATATCTCCAGTCTTTACCAAAGGCCAGATTACTTATCTTTATTCCTGGTGCAGCCTGACGTCTCTTGTATTCATTACGTTTAATCAATTGAATGATTTTGTTGACCACTTGCGGTTTAAATCCTTTGGCAATGATTTCAGAGGGACTTAAATTTTGTTCCATGTAAGCCATAATAATGGTATCCAGTTCACCGTATTCGGGTAAACTATCCTGATCTGTCTGGTTTGGTTTTAATTCAGCAGAAGGGGGTCTGGTAATGACTCGCTCTGGGATAACCAATGAAATCTTGTTTCTATACCTCACTAATTCATACACTTGAGTTTTCAGTACATCTTTTAATACGGCAAATCCGCCGGCCATGTCGCCATATAAAGTGGCATAACCTACAGCTGTTTCACTCTTGTTACTAGTAGTAAGAACCATTTTCCCTGTTTTATTTGACAAAGCCATGAGCAGCATCCCACGTATTCTTGCCTGAATATTTTCTTCCGTGGTATCCGGTGGCAAGTCTTTAAAAACAGGATGAAGCGATTCAATCATAGATTGAAACATGGGTTCAATTGGTATAATGGAATGTGCAACTTTAAGGTTGCTTAATTGTTCCAGTGCATCTTCATTGCTGATTGACGCGGTATATCGTGAAGGCATCAACACAGCATGGACTTGCTCTGCTCCAAGCGCATCGACAGCTATTGCTAACGTTAAGGCAGAATCAATGCCTCCGGAGAGCCCAAGCAGTACGCCGGGGAAATTGTTTTTTCTGACGTAATCTCTGGTACCACAAACCAGTGCCTTATAAATAAGTGCTTCTTTGTCGAGATAAGGGGTGATTGATCCGTCTATTTTGTTACCGTCTATATTGACAGTACATAAGCTTTCTTCAAAGGCAGGAGCTAGAGCACGGATAATACCTTGATTATCCATGGCTAAAGATTGCCCATCAAAAAGCAAATCGTCCTGACCACCTATTTGATTGACATAAATAATGGACACCCCCCGTTTAGCATAAGATCTTAAAAGCTCTTCTCTCAGCTGGTATTTACGATAGTCAAAGGGGGAGGCGTTTAAACTGATTAAAATGGAAATGCCACTGTCAAGTAAATCGTTTACAGGACCTTTTTGCCATAAATCTTCACATATGCAAAACCCTAACTTATGGTTTTTAATTGATAAAACGCAAGGATCTTTTTTACCAGGAGTAAAATATCTTGCTTCATCAAAAACTCCATAATTTGGCAATTTTTGCTTGTGATATGCTCTGATTTTTTCTCCTTCATAAAAGATGCTGAAGCCATTGTAGCAATCCCCAATGTGTATCATTGGATGTCCGACAATGACATAACAATCCTTGGTAGTATCCTGAATATTCTGGAGGTTGAGCATGATTTTATCATGATATTCTTTTCGAAAGAGTAAATCTTCCGCTGGATAACCGGATAGAGTTAATTCTGGAAAAATAATCACATCATGGTTTGCCTGATGGTTTTTGATGACATCAAGAATTTTATTTGTATTCGCGTCAATAGCTCCAACTGTTGGATTAATTTGAGCCATCAGTAC
Source organism: Legionella sp. PATHC039 (assembly GCF_026191275.1). Lineage (NCBI taxonomy): Bacteria > Pseudomonadati > Pseudomonadota > Gammaproteobacteria > Legionellales > Legionellaceae > Legionella > Legionella sp. PATHC039. The sequence goes on along the minus strand of NZ_JAPHOP010000001.1, from coordinate 1,818,992 downwards.
TGTCAAGGGTGCATTCATGAAAATCTGTCAATTAATTTGTATATAGGAATTGTAGCTTAGAGGACATTGATATGGCTACAGATGAAGAGGATGGTAGTCAGGTTAATTGAAGAAGTTTTTATTTTTGCATTTATCCTCTCCCTTATGGTTGCGGCTCGGATTATTGCTCACTCTGAGTCAGATAGGATCATGGTTAAAATCGAGCCGCACCCGTAAGGGAGCGGATAGAACAACCCATTCTATTGTCAAAAAGCGTAAAAAATGACTACAATATACGATTTTTCCTGGACAAATCCAAGGTATGTTAAACGAAGCAATATCAAAAATGCCAGAGGCTTTTGAAGCTAAAATATTGCTTCGGGGTGAAGAGTACTTTCAAAAAGGCCAGGTATTGAATATTCGCTTAAGTGACGGCTTGCTGAAAGGGAGAGTGAAGGGTAGTGCAAGTCAAATTTATGATGTCCATATGGATTTAAAATCATGGCCAGCAAAACCTTCTCGATGTTCATGTGCTTATCAATATAATTGTAAACACGCTGCAGCTTGTCTTTTTGCATTAAGAGACAGAGAAAAAATAAACCTGCAGTCACTGCCTTCTAACAAACTAGATCGAAAATTAGATGTTTGGTTAAAAAATTTACGAGCACAAGAAGCCTCAGAAATAAAAAGGGAGGAGGCGACACATCATCTGATTTATTTGATTGATTTAAAGCTTCGGGGTTATGAGCACAAGGTAAGCATTAAATTAGCTTTGGCCAAACTATTAAAACGTGGTGGTTATGGAAAAAAAATAGTCTTTAATACTCTGGCTAATTCAAAAAAACAACATTTTATGGGTGATGATAATGACATTGTGGCTCAATTGTTATTTAAATGTAATGTATCCGGTTGGTTTGATAATCTTTTGATTCGGAATACAGAGCTTCTTGATAAACTCATTGCAACCGGAAGAGCTTTTTTTATTGAAAATGAGGATAGCCCTATAAAAAAGGGAGAAACTTTAACTGGTGAATGCCAGTGGATTTTATCCTGGAATGGCAATCAGATTTTAAAATTAAGGCATGATAATCAGAATATTGAGCCATTATTATTGGATGAGAGTTGGTATTTTGATATTAAAAATGCGGTAATGGGGCACTTAAACTCTCCTTATCCCATCAAGCAGCTTCGTCATTTGTTGGATGCACCACCTATTCCTCTTGATCAAGCCGAGTTATTGGCTAAAAAAATGTCTGAAAATTGCCCTGAATTTCCCATGCCCAATGTGTTCAATCAAAAGGAAACGAAACAATTAAAACCAATTCCTGTGTTAATTCTCGATGCGCTTACCGAACAGGAAGAACAGAGGTGGATTGATGACGGAGAGGAAAATAATTCTCTTTATATAGCAAAAATCTTTTTTGATTATGAAGGATTGCTTGTTCCTTTTGCGGAAGAGTGCGAAAAAGTGGTGTCTTTAAAAGGAGATGTATTAGTTGAATACCAACGTGATAAGGAATTTGAAGATTTAAAAATTCAAGAGTTGAAAAATTCAATTGATTTGAGGCCATTTCATCAATGGGAAAAATACCATTGGAATTTACCCGATCACTCTTTTTTTATTTTAAAAGATGTGCAAATTGTTTCAGACTTGGAAAGTCTTTATCAGCAATCGTTCCCTTATTTAAAAAACCATGGATGGCGTATAGAATTTGCAAGCCCGTTTTATCAAGAGATTGTTTCTGCTGATGAAGTGGAATGGTATTCCGATATTCAGGAAAGTACGACCGATTTTTTTTCCTATCAATTGGGTATTTTGGTTGAAGGCAAGCCAGTGAGTATTGTGCCGCTGGTTGCAGATTTGATTCAACGATACAAAGGGAATGATTTAGATAATTTACCTGATGAGCTGCTGGTTAAACTCCCCTTGTTGGATGGTCGTTTATTGCAATTGCCTATGGGGCGAATTAAGCCATTGGTCCGTTTGTTATTACAATTTGGCTTGCGCCAAATTGATCAGAATCAACAATTACAGATTAATAAATATCAACTGGTGTTAATGCAGGAAGCTGAATTGGCTATTGCTGCAACCAAATCACGTTGGCAAGGTGCTGAATCACTAAGAGAAGAATTAAGAAAGCTGGTCAGATTAAATGATCTGCCAGAAATAAAGGTTCCATCTGGTCTTCAAGCTCATTTGAGGGATTATCAACACTATGGGTTAAATTGGTTACAATTTTTGCGGGTCAGTCGTTTTAATGGCGTATTAGCGGATGATATGGGACTTGGCAAAACAGTGCAGACTCTCGCCCATTTACAATATGAGAAAGAACAATCAAGATTACATAAAGCCAGTTTAATCATAGCTCCCACCAGTCTTGTTGGTAATTGGTTTGCCGAAGCCAAGAGATTTACGCCTGAGATCAGAGTCTTGATTTACCATGGAAGTGATAGACATCAGGACAATTTTGATGATTATAATTTAATTATTTCTACCTACGGCTTAATTCACAGGGACAAAGAAAAATTTGTTGGTTACCCCTTTTATTATCTCATTTTGGACGAAGCGCAATTCATTAAGAATGCACGGACAAAAACGACACAAATCATTCAACAATTAAAGGCTTCACATCGTTTATGTCTTACTGGAACTCCGCTAGAGAATAATTTAGGCGAACTCTGGTCTTTATTTCATTTTCTAATGCCCGGGCTATTGGGTGATGCAAAGCAATTCAGGCTTTGGTTCAGAACACCTATAGAAAAATATGCCGATATGGGAAGAAGGGATTTGTTAGCAAAAAGAGTACAACCTTTCTTACTGCGCCGAACCAAAAATCAGGTGGCCAATGAACTCCCGCCCAAAACTGAAATAACTCGTACTATAGAGTTGGTTGGTGCTCAACGGGATCTTTATGAGGCTATCCGCATGAGCATGGAGAAAAAGGTGAGAGATGCCATAGCAAGGCAAGGATTGGGGAAAAGTCATATATTATTACTTGATGCCTTGTTGAAATTACGGCAGGTTTGTTGTGATCCAAGATTGTTGTCTATGTCTGAAGCGGAGATTGCCCACGGTACTTCATGCAAGCTTGATGCACTGATGGAGTTGCTTGATAACTTGGTTGAAGAGGGAAGGCGAGTACTTGTATTTTCACAATTTACATCGATGCTAAAACTGATTGAGGAATTATTAATAGCCAGGCAATATGATTATTTGAAATTGACGGGACAGACCCAAAACAGACAAGCATTAGTCGATCAATTTCAACAAGGTGATACGCCAATATTTTTAATTAGTTTGAAAGCAGGCGGCACAGGGCTTAATCTGACTCGTGCAGATACTGTGATTCATTATGATCCCTGGTGGAATCCTTCTGTTGAGGACCAGGCTACTGACAGAACTCATCGAATAGGCCAGGAAAGCCCTGTTTTTGTTTACAAGTTGATTACATCAGGTACTGTAGAAGAGGCAATTCTTGGTATGCAAGAGAAGAAAAGGCAATTAGTGGAAGGGATTTTGTCTACAGACGCTTCCAGGTCAATGGTTTTAAGTGAAGAAGATTTGAATCAATTTTTTATGCCTTTATGAATAAAAGTAACGGTTGATTATCCGCTCCCTGACGGTCGCGGCTCGGATTATGGATCAAACCAATCCTCAACCATCAAACCGAGCCGCGACCGTCAGGGAGCGGATAATCAACCGTATATTTATTTTAAAGATTTCAGTAGCAAAGTTACTTATCATGGCTTATGCTTTATTACAAGCTCTTGTATAACTTGAACTTTGTATTCCAAAAGAGTACAGAATTTATACAAGAGGTATACTGATTCAATTACGGAGATTACTTATGAAATTATGGAAAGTGTTATGTAGTTTTGTAATTGCTGTATGTTATTTACCATTAGCCTTTGCAGCATCACAGTCTCCTGCCGGTACCTGGACAACCATTGATGATAAAACCGGAGCTAAGAGAGCAGTAGTTAACCTTAAAGTATCAAATGGTACTTTAAGTGGTACTATTGTGAAGGTATATCCACAACCAGGTGATACCGGAATTTGTTCTAAGTGCCCTGGCGCATTCAAGGACAAAAAAATTCAAGGGTTGACTTTTGTTTGGGGATTAAAAGATGAAGGCAACGGCGTCTGGAGTGGTGGCTCTATCCTCGATCCCAAGACAGGAAAAATTTATAAGGCTAAGATGACACTGCAGGGTAATAAACTGTATGTCAGAGGGTATTTTGGAGTTTCTGCTCTGGGACGTACTCAAACCTGGATTCGATAAGTAGTACTGAAGGATGTTTTTATATATAATGTGGGATAGTGCTTTCTCTTCTCATTGAAAGCAGTTGGTACTATCCCGCATTTTATTTTTAGTGTTATGATCATTTGCAATTAGATTAGGAATGTCTTTAAATAGATTGTCTTCCCTATAAATAAATTCTCGAAAAATATTATTACCATGCTTGATTTGCAAATATCTAAAAAAACGGTTGATCCACTAAAACGCCCCCCGCATTCTGTAGAGGCTGAGCAATCCATCATTGGTGGTTTGATGCTCGATAATCAAGCCTGGGATAAGGTAAGCAATAAATTATGCGAAACCGATTTTTATCGTACTGAGCACCGAATTCTTTTTAGAGCCATTTCTGCTTTAGCCAAAAAAGATCAACCTTTTGATGTAGTGACGCTTCTTGATGCTTTAAAAACACGCAACGAGTTAGATGATGCTGGTGGAGAAGCCTATTTATTTGAGTTGGCTAATAACACACCAAGTGTAGCGAATGTGACCGCTTATGCGGATATTGTTCGGGAAAAATCAGTCCAGAGGCAACTGATAGCGGTAGCAACAGAAATTGCTGATTCCGCTTATAATCCTGCTGGAAGAGAAGTGCCTGAGCTATTGGATATGGCCGAAACCAAAGTATTTGCTATTGGTGAACAAACTGCGAGTGATGGGGGGCCAGAAAATATTAAATCCATTTTGGTAAGGGCAGTAGAGAAAATAGATGCCCTCTATCATAATGGTGATGCGATTACAGGCCTGGCTACAGGCTTATCTGATTTGGATGAAATGACATCGGGTTTACAACCTTCGGACCTGATTATCGTCGCCGGCCGTCCATCGATGGGAAAAACAACTTTGGTGATGAACATGGCAGAGCATGCGGCAATTAAAGCCGGTAAACCAGTATTGGTTTTCTCTATGGAAATGCCTGCTGATTCCCTGGCAATGAGAATGATGTCTTCCTTGGGGCGAATAGATCAGCATCGGATTCGTACTGGTAAATTAGATGATAATGACTGGCCACGAGTGACCTCCGCAGTGCATATGCTTTCTGAAGCTCCTTTGTTTATAGATGATACTCCAGCTTTAAGTCCTGGAGAAATGAGGGCCCGTGCCAGACGTTTAGCAAAGGAACATGGTTCGTTAGGGCTTATCGTTGTCGATTATTTACAATTAATGAAAGTGCCCGGGTTTAATGCAGACAATAGAACAGCGGAAATCTCCGAAATTTCTCGGAGTCTTAAATCGCTGGCAAAAGAGTTACAGGTTCCCGTAATTGCTTTATCTCAGCTGAATAGAAGCCTCGAGCAGCGAGCAGATAAGCGCCCAGTGATGTCAGATTTGCGAGAATCAGGAGCAATTGAGCAGGATGCTGACTTAATCTGTTTTATTTATAGAGATGAAGTATATAATGAGGACAGTCCTGATAAAGGAACTGCGGAAATCATTGTTGCCAAGCAAAGAAATGGACCCATAGGCAAAGTCAGGGTGGCCTTTTTGGGTAAGTACACACGATTTGAAGATTTGGCATTTAATGGTTATCAAGGGGTAGAATAGGGTGTCAAGACCTACACGTTTAGTGATAGAGCCCAGTGCTTTATTGCATAATTTATCTCAAATCAAGCATTTAGCTCCAGGCAAAAAAGTTATCGCTATGGTAAAAGCCAATGCTTATGGTTGTGGAGTCAGAGAAGTTGCCCCTGTACTTGATGGGCGAATTCAGGCTTTTGGAGTAGCATGCCTTGAAGAGGCTCTGGCTATTCGAGCTTTAGGTGTTGAAACCCCGTGCATTCTCTTTCAGGGCGTCTTTAGTTCTGATGAATTGTCAGTAGCCGTTGAGAATGATTTCGCCTGTGTTCTTCATCACGCACAGCAGTTGGAATGGCTAATCAAGACTCCGTTACCTTACCCGATAAAAGTATGGGTGAAGGTAAACACAGGAATGCACAGACTGGGATTTAAAATCCATGAATTGCAAAACGTGATGGGGGCATTGCAAACCTGTACCTGGGTTGATAAAAATATAGGATTAATGACTCATTTGGCTTGCGCAGATGAGCCTCATCGTCCTGAGAATCAACAACAGATCTCTTTGTTTCAGGAGATATCCATACCAGGGTTTCTCCAACGCAGTATCGCTAATTCGGCGGCAATTATTTCATTTCCTGATTCCCAGGCTGATGTGGTGCGGCCTGGGATTATGTTGTATGGTGTTTCCCCATTTGCCAATCAAAATGCCAGGGATTTAGGTTTAATCCCTGTCATGCGTTTTATGTCAGCCATTAGCGCGATTCATGATAACCCATCTTTTGCCCAGGTAGGCTATGGTGGAACCTGGAAAAGCGATAAACCTTCGCGAATTGGCGTTGTTGCAGCAGGTTATGGCGATGGGTACCCACGGCATATTTCCGAGAAAACACCGGTTTGGGTTAGAGGGAGGGAGGTGTCTATTGTTGGCAGAGTTTCTATGGATATGCTGACCATCGATTTGACAGAGCACCCTGATGTTGAGATCGGCGATGAAGTTGAGCTTTGGGGAACACATGTTTTAGTAGAGCGCATTGCCAAATCAGCAGGTACAATAGGATACGAATTATTATGTCAAATTTCGGAGAGAGTACGTTACAAATAAGTTATGGATAATAACTGTTCGTGGTGGTAGAATGACAACCGATTTTGTAACTCTTTAAACAGGTGAACTGTAATGAAAAAATTAATTGTTGCATCATTATCCCTAACATTCATGCTGGGTGGCTGTGCCTCAATGAACAAAGAAGGTGTAGGTACAATTACAGGTGGTGTGGTAGGTGGATTACTTGGTAGCCAGTTTGGTGGTGGTTCAGGTAAGGTTGCAGCTGCAGGAGCAGGAGCATTATTAGGAGCTTACCTGGGTGGTCAAATTGGAAAAACAATGGATAAAGTAGACCGACTTGAAATGCAAAGGGCCCTCGAAACAGCTCCAACAGGTAAAGCGGTTGCATGGTCAAATCCGGATACTGGATACCGTTATACTGTCCAGCCAACGAGAACTTATTATAATGCTCAACAACCTTGCCGTGAGTACATTACCAAAGCCATGATTGGTGGAAAAACCCAACAAATTTATGGTAAGGCCTGTCGTCAAGCTGACGGTTCGTGGCGTGTTGTAAATTAATTAATTGATTAAGATTGTTGGGGAAAACCCAACAATCTCATTTTATTATTCTAACCAATTCAGACAGAACTTACGAAAAACCCCCATCTCTTTGTTAAAAAATATTTTTAATTCGATCATTTGGCTTATCTAAATTCCTTCGTTAAAATCATTTTTTGCCTTGACCTTGGGGTTTTCAATACACAAATCCTACGATAATCTTTTATAAAAATCTTTCTTGCTCTCGATTAATGAGCTTAACCCTCCTTGTTTTGTGCTATATTTATACAGCGAGTTGCTAATTTAGTATTAATCAGGGAGAGTGCAATGGCTCACTTAATTCATAGCGTACTGCCGGTGCCACCAAGGAAAATCGCTTATATTCATCCTGATGATAGTGTCAAAGAATGTATTAAACAGATGGTTGAAAAAGATATAGGTGCATTAGTTGTTTTCGACAATGATGCCCACTTGATTGGTATTGTGAGTGAAAGGGACATACTTCGCTGTTATTTTCATAAGAATCTAAGCTTGGAAACTGCAAAAGTATCTGATGTTGTTTATACCAACGTCACGATCTTAAGTCCACATGATTCGGTAGAGAAAGCCATGCAAGTGATAACTGAAACGAAAAGAAGACATGTATTAATACAGGAAGAAGGTGAGTTATTAGCTATATTGTCAATAGGAGACTTGTTGTACCACGTTCTGGAAGATAAATTGCGAGTGATTGAGCATTTGGAAAATTATATTCACTCCTGAAATATAAGCTTTTATTTCAGATTTACATTTTATTGCTTTAAACGCGAGAGTCTTGTTTTGGCTATTTCATACAATCGATCCTAAGTGCTATAGTATTCATTTACAAAGAAATATAATGAAAACCATGAAGCAAATGATTCGATTGACAATGTTACTTCTGATGCTCAGTTTTAATTTATGGGCGATAAATTCTTCATCTCCCTGGTATACAGAAGAAAAAGGTAAAGGGCTTGTAATTAACGTTGAATTGTATCTTTCATCTACTTGTCTTCATTGTCATAAGGCCGATGAATTTTTCAAAGAAATTGAAAAACATTATCCCTGGCTGCATGTTGAGCGTTATATTATCGATAAAGACAAAAAAGCTTTGAAACGTTTTGGCGATTTATTGACAGAACTTAATCGATATGACTTTGCTGTTCCATCCATATTTTTTTGTAATTCTCGTTGGGTTGGGTTTGCTACTGCACAGACAACCGGAAAGGAGCTGCTAAACGGCATAGAATATTGTAAAGAAGAAATTGTGAAAAATGGAAGATTGACTCCTGCGACCGAGAATGTTTTAAACAGATGGGGGAATGCGAGTTTGTTTGATTCCAATATCACAGGAAGCCCTTCCACAAATACATTTATTTTTGTTGTAGCCTTAATCGATGCAATCAGTCCATGTGCTTTATTTACGATTACTGCATTTTTAGGTCTTTTATTCATGATTGAAAAGCGAAAGCTGCAATTTATTAGCGGTTCCGTGTTTATTTTAACTGTTGCAGGTGTTCATTATTTTCAACAGGTTTATCCTACCCTGTTTTTTGAGTCACTTTCATGGTTCCGTATTCCGGCTGCATTGGTAGGCCTTTTTGCTTTTTATTTCGCTGGCCAATATTATAAAAAGCATTCTATCCAACCATTATTTATTGTTTTGGCTTTTTTATTGGCTCTTACAGTGCCAATGTTTCAACAAACCTGTTTGATGAATTGGTCTTATGTGTTTGAGCAATGGTTACATAACCAAAATGTATCAGGAGTTCAGATGGGGCTATATCAATTTGCTTATCAGCTTATCTATATCTTTCCTTTAATTATCCTGATGTTTCTCTATTGGATTTTAATGAAAATTCATTTTTTCAAAAAATTTAAGACAAAATTAACTACTATAGGTTTTTTATATATTTTAGCTATCGCACTCTTATTAATCATTTATCCCTATGCCTTGTCTAATTTGGCTTTATCATTATTTTTAATTGTCTCATTGGGTATCTCTGGCCTATTACTGAATTGGTTTAATGCTTCTAAAATGGCATGAGGGTTCTATCGGCATAAAATAATTATAAATTCTGAATATCTTTCATTTTATGGCATACAATTAAAAATGGGCTAGGCTTTGAAGCTGAGCGCTTATGGAGAAATTCTCATCATGGATGATAATAATTCAGAATTTAAGAATTTATTTCCAATAGCTGTGGAGGTAGCAGAAGGAAAGACTTACATATGGTGTGGTTGTGGCAAAAGCAAGGCCCAGCCTTTCTGTGATAAAGAGAATTGCGGGGATAAAGCAGTCTCTTTTATAGCAGATTTGACTGAAGACGTTTATTTTTGCAATTGCAAACAAACCAAAAGTCCTCCTTTTTGTGATGGATCTCATGCAAAGATTTTGCTTGAAGTAGTTAAAAAAAGGCAAAATAAATGAACAGGAAAGGAAGTCTTAAATGATTGATCAAGAATTAAAGAAAAAAATTGTTAACACAATTAGCATATATGAGCACAAATGTGACAAGATGCAAAATCAAATTAATACGCTCAGAAGTGTAATTAATCAATTGATTATTAATCCCATTGGAATTAATTATGAGTTGGATGATCGCCTTTCGCAATTAAGAAATTATTTAGATACTGAATTTGAACCTGCTGTCATAGAAAAAAAAGTGAAACGTTTGGCAGAAATACTTTCCAAAATGCAAAAGAAGAAAGCGGAAAACTCTCGTTTAGTCAATGGATTAATCAAACAGGGAGTGGAGTCCATTCGTCGTATTGCCAATAAATCTCAGGATAAGAGGGCAGTTACAAAATTACAAAAAATGCTGGATACCGAGATGGAAAGCCATGCAATTTTGATTCGATTTAATCAAGTATTAACTCAATGTATTTCCTCTGTGATTAAGGAATTGGAGGACTTACCTCAAATTACAAAAGTCGATAGCCCCCAAAAAAATTCTCAATCTGAGATTAGTTTAAAAGTAAATGACAGCTTGCAACAATTACTTAACCATTTATCTATCCCTCAGGACTTGGATTCCAAGAGGGGGAACATAAAATCGAATTTGGAACATGTGCTCACTGATGCAGAGCTTAGCACTATTATTGACAATTTGACGGAATTAGTCGTTGAGGCATTTAATGTTGAGCAGAACCGCTTCAAAGGCTTTCTTCAACAGTTAACCAATCAGTTAAATGATTTCGAACTTTACTTAAGAGCAACAGGGAGTACTCGCAGGAAAGCATTTGAGGACAGTCGTCAATTAGAGTTCGGAATTCAGGATAACCTGGATCAAATTAGAAACCATCTTGATACTTCTAAAACGATTGAAGAATTATCCTCAAAAGTGAGTCAAAATATTAAAATGATTGGCGATCGGTTAAAGGAATATCGGCATAATGAAGAAATTCGAGAGAAAGAGTATGCAAAGCAAGTATTGGAATTACAAGCAAGGTTGCAGGAGTCCGAGCAAAATGCGGAAGAAATAAAAAATTTGCTCTCTTTTCAGAAATATAGAATTAACCACGACAGCTTAACAGGCCTGCCAAATCGGGAATCTTATGATGAGCACATACTGGATTCATTCCAGCGCTGGAAACGAAGTTTAAGCCCATTATCTCTTGCTGTTTGTGATATCGATCATTTTAAACGTATTAATGATAATTTTGGTCATCTAGCAGGAGATAAAGTTCTTAAAAAAGTAGCTATGATTTTTAAATCATCGATCAGGACGGTTGATTTTATCGCTCGAATAGGTGGTGAGGAATTTGTGTTTATCTTTGAACAAACCAGCAGCAAGGACGCTTTTGGAATTTTGGAGAAATTACGTAAATTAATTGAAGATTGTTTGTTTTATTATCGAGACAAAAAAGTCGATGTTACGGTTTCTTTTGGGCTAACTACGGTAACCAAAGAAGATGATATTGAATCTTTATTTATGCGGGCAGACGATGCCATGTATAAAGCTAAAAATGCTGGAAGGAACAGGGTAGAAATATTATAGTGGAATATATTTCCAACCATTTTTAATTATACTATTTTCGGAGTAAATCCATCGTAACAGATGATTTTCCTCTGACAACGATTTTTAAATGAACTTGATCTTATCTTTATGATTTGGGATCATCATAACTCTTTGTATTTCGGATGGCATCATGGGCAAATTGATCGATATTCCAATCGTTGTGGAAAGTGGACAAAAATATAAGACATCTCAGGGTGTGACAGCTATTAAAGATGGAATAAAATCATCAGGTCAAGATCATGAGCGATTGCCAAAACCAAAGTGGCTCCGTATAGTCAATCATACAACTCCAGCCTATAGCCAAGTTAAAGAGCAAGTGCAAAAACATCGTTTGGCAACAGTTTGTGAAGAAGCGAAATGCCCCAACATCTCAGAATGTTGGTCTCATGGAACTGCAACTATTATGTTAATGGGAGCAGTATGTACCCGGGCTTGCCGATTTTGTTCTGTGGATACAGGAAATCCGCATGGTTGGCTTGATGCAGAAGAACCTGAGAATACCGCGGAAACTGTGGCCTTAATGAATCTGGATTATGTGGTTTTAACCTCAGTTAACCGTGATGATTTACCTGATGGGGGGGCGAATCATTATGCCAAAACCATTAGAGCAATCAAAAAACGATCTCCCCGAACCAAAGTTGAAGCGCTAACTCCCGATTTTCAAGGAAGTGAAAGAGATGTTGCTGTATTGCTAGATAGTGGCGTTGATGTGTTTGCACAAAATGTAGAAACGGTTGAGCGCCTGACACATCCGGTAAGAGATAATCGAGCGGGTTATCAGCAAACCTTGAATGTACTGGCTTTTGCCAAGAAATATCGACCGGATGTTCTGACCAAAACCAGTTTGATGTTGGGATTGGGTGAAACCAATGAGGAAATTATACAGACTATGGATGACCTCCGAGCTCATCACGTGGATATTTTGACTTTGGGACAATATTTGCAACCAACTAAAAATCATTTACCTATAGCACGTTACGTAACTCCTGAAACTTTTTCTGAATTAAGGCAAATTGGTCTAAAAAAGGGCTTTTTTGAAGTGGCTTCAGGCCCATTAGTTCGATCAAGTTATAGGGCAGACCGAGTGTTCAAACGGGATAATTTAGGGCTTGATGTTTGAAGTTAGTGAACAGCTTGTGTTTTTCGAATTGGCTATAAATAATTTTATTATTAATTAAAGAAATTAGATTTTTTATTAAACCATTAAACCATTAAACCATTAAACCATTAAACCATTAAACCATTAAACCGTTCATGCTGAGGAGGTGCAAAGCACCGTCTCGAAGCATATTTGAATATTACAATGTTCAGTTACGTTATGCTAACTCAATACCTCGTCGTTTCATGATCTTGTGTAAATAATAAGCTACAAAATACATCAGAATACCAAGACCCAAAGCACTCATGCCCATAATCAAATAATAATTTTTATAATAGGGTAAACTTTCAAGAGCAGAATTAATATTCTCTGGTATGGCAACCCAACCTGCAATTCGTCCTGAAATAGCATTGGACATGGAACTGGCCAGGTACCATACGCCCATAGCAAAGGCAATCGCACGTGCATCACAATACAGACCAATCATACTAAGACCAATGGCACTAACCCATAATTCGGCAATTGAAATTAAAATGTAGGTCAAAGCAATGTAGTTGCCATTCACTAATCCATTGATTGCATTTTGGGCTGCAAAAGCCATAACCAGCAGGGCGATACCAGAGAGAATTGTGCCTGCGGCAAATTGATAGGGGATCGTAAAGCGCGAAAAAAACCTGTAGAAACGGGGAAGTTGACTTCCAATCAGTAAAATGAGCAAAGGATTTAGCATTTGGTATTGAGCAGGTGAAATTTTAAACCAAAGAAAACTTAGATCGGAATTGTTTTCTGCAAATAATACCAAGGTACTGTTCATTTGATTGTATATGATAAAAAATACGATGGCTTCTATTATCAGTAATACAGCGATCATTTGTTTACTGCGAGTTTCGCCTTTAAGCATAATGGTTTTAATTAAAAACCAGAGAATTCCTATAGCACATCCTGTGCCTATCAGTGTGCTGGCGATATAAACATGAGTATAAGCATATAAAGTAAGAGAATAGATAGCCGCTATATAAGCAACAAGGCTTAATAGACCTTGGTTAGAAAATTTGGATTTATCCATTCCCCAAATGACACTATCATATATGGAGTAACGTTTCGCAAAATTCAAGGCAGCAATCGATTTGCCAATAAAGGTTAAGGTGAGTACTGAAAGTGGACCATAACGACTTTCCAGAAGAACTGGCGCGATCATGGTTGCCAGCAGCGCCCCAACATTAATGGCCATATAATAATAAGTCATAGCGGATTTGGCTTTAATGGCATCATCGGAATAAATATGAGAAACCATACTGGATGCGGTTCCCATTAATAGCGAGTTGGTTGCAGGAATAAAGGCAAAAGCAATGATAAATAATTGATCCCCAAGAGAACTGATGGTGTAACCACTTAACATGACCAGTAAATAAGCACATGCCAGCATGATGCTACCCAAAAGAATGGATCGTCTGACACCAATAATATTATCAGCCATATACCCGCCTAAAATTGGCATCAGATAGCCTGTGGCTTGAGTTACACCGATGAAAGCGTAGGCTTTGGCTTGGCTGTAGCCTAATCCCTGAGCAATCAAGGGTCGAGTTAAAAATAAAACCAGAACTGTATTCAGGGCATAGACGGAAAACTGGCTCCAAAAAGTAATAAAAATAATATTATTGGTTTGTTTTTGACGAAGACTTAGTTCTGGAAGATAATTTTTAACCGCTTGAGAAATCAATTTCACACCTCATTCCGTTTTTTCTAACCTGCGTTTCAAGATTATCACTTCCTGGCGAGAACTACATCAATAATATGAGTGTCATGGTAGGGAAAAGTAAAAATCTTACTGAAAAGCCGTTTAAGACGCTGAATTAAAAAATATTTCGGCAGCATTCGTATCGATAGAGTGTTAAGAAACCAGGTTCCTTCTATTCCAAACAGTGCCAATTCATCAATGTTGTTAAGGGTAATAGGTATTTCAATACGTTGGTGATCCAAAATATTAAATTGATGCTGTTTAAATGCCAGCAAGAGTTCGTCGAGATTTGCGGCAACAGTAGTATTTTTGACTATGGATTTATAGTAGTGACCAACAACTCGACTTAAAATAGTATCCTGAGCAATAAAGTTAGCCAGTTGCTGTTGCGCTACAGGAAAAGAATCATAGGTCGTTGTGATTAAAGAGAAGTGACCGTTGGCGCGCGTCAAGTATTTGGCTTCATCAAAGAGAACATTAATGGGGATATAAGCATTAATAAAATGAGCCAGAACCAAATCCTGGCTATGTGCGGGCAAAAACTTGTTGGCTTCTGCGGCACTGCCTTCAATGGTTGTTAAAGGAAGGGCTTCGCTCGCTCGTTTTAACATTTCTGATGAAACATCAATGCCTGTGAAATCAGCCGTTGGCATTAAGTGATGCAATTTTTGCAAAAAAGAGCCATTGCCAACACCCAGATCAAGGATTTTATAATGGGGTTTCAATCCCAAATGAAATTTCCTCATCTGCTCAATGGCAACGTGATGGCTTTCACTGATTGAACCAAAACGATTAGCTGTCGCGTAATTTTCTGCGATTTGGTTATACATGGCCTTCAAGGACATGCAAAATTCCTATTTAATACGATTTATCAAGTATATCCTTAAATGGGGGCAATTGGCGACTGTTGATTTTGAGAAATCTTTTGTTGTTATTAAGATTTATATAATGAAAAGTGGGATTTGTTTAATACCTGGTATTTTTATTGTATACTGCCGTTTTTAATAAGATATTTTAATAAAATTGGAATTGGAATTAATATGAGCAAAATTTACGCACCAAAACCTATAGATATGGCAGATTTCCAGCTTCCTACAGAGAAGCTTAATGCTAAATATGGGTTGCCTAACAAGGTGGAATTTTGCAAAAGCTGCGTTATCTCAAACCAAAGGCCTAATTCCGCTGTTGAATATGAACATAAGAAAGAATCAAAAAAGGATACTATTAATTTTGATGAACACGGTATTTGTGATGCCTGTCGAGTTGCTGAACGTAAAAAATCAACTATTAATTGGGAAGAACGAGACAGGCAATTGAGAGAGCTTTGCGATCGGTTTAGAAGCAAGGACGGCTCTTATGATTGTGTTGTTCCTGGTTCTGGAGGAAAGGACAGTTTTTATGCAGCTCATATCCTAAAGTACAAATATGGGATGAATCCCTTGACTGTGACTTGGGCCCCCCATATGTATACGCCTTGGGGGTGGAGAAATTTTCAATCCTGGATACATGCTGGCTTTGATAATTATTTATTTACTCCTAACGGAAAAGTACATAGGCTATTAACTAGATTAGCTGTTGAAAATTTATTCCATCCTTTTCAGCCTTTTATGATTGGTCAAAAAGCTTATGCTCCTAAAATGGCTTTGTTGCATAAAATTAAATTGGTTGTTTATGGAGAAAATGAAGCGGAATATGGTAATCCAATAGGTGATACGGAATCTGCGAAAAGAGACTGGAAATATTTTACCGCAGAAGATAAAAGCAAAATCTTTTTAGGCGGTACGTCTGTACAAGAGTTAAAAAGTGATTTTGGTTTAAATGATAATGATTTGGACGCTTATTTACCTGCTGATCCACAACAAATCGAAGAGCAGCAGATAGAGGTCCATTACTTAGGATATTACCTGAAATGGCATCCACAAAGTTGTTATTATTATGCTGTGGAACATGGCGGTTTTGAAGCTTCTCCTGAACGAACTCCAGGAACTTACAGTAAATACAACAGTATTGATGACAAAATTGATGATTTCCATTACTACACAACGCTAACCAAATTCGGTATTGGAAGAGCGACGTACGATGCCTCCCAGGAAATACGTTCGGGGGATATTACTCGCGAAGAAGGTGTTGCTCTGGTGAAGCGTTTTGATCAAGAGTTTCCCGAGCGTTTTGCCGATGAAATTTTTAAATACTTAAGTATTAATCCCAAAGAATTTCCCATTGCTTCGCAAATGTTCGAGCAACCGATTATGGACAGAGCCTATTTTATGGCTTTGGCTGATACCTTCAGATCTCCTCATTTATGGAAAAAAGAAGGCGAACAATGGAAATTGAGACATCAAGTAACTAATCACGAAAAACAAACTAGAGATTATCTGGAGACTGTTTAATGGGTAATGTCCGTTTAATTGCAAGACTTGATATCAAAGGTCCTAATCTAATTAAAGGTGTACATTTAGAGGGCCTAAGGGTTGTCGGAAATCCTAATGAATATGCTATGGCATATTATGCGCAAGGCGCTGATGAGTTAATCTACATGGATACAGTTGCTTCCTTGTATGGACGTAATAATTTATCAGAAATTGTAAAAAATACCGCTGAAAACGTGTTTATACCTATCACTGTTGGAGGAGGTATTCGCAGTGTCGATGATGTAAAACAATTATTGCGTTGTGGTGCCGACAAAGTGGCCGTTAATACTGCTGCGACCAAAAATCCTGCTCTCATATCTGACATCGCCAGAAGATTTGGCTCGCAATGTATGGTCTTATCAATCGAGGCTAAGCGAGATATAAATGGACGATGGGAAGTCATGACAGATAATGGACGTGAACATACCGGAATGGATGTTGTTGATTGGGCTAGGAATGGCGAAGAATTTGGAGCAGGTGAGATTCTCCTGACTTCTATTGATCAGGAAGGTACTCGTAAAGGCTTTGATCTGGAATTAGTGAAACAAGTATCTCAATCAGTTTCAATTCCAGTAATTGCAAGTGGTGGAATGGGATGTTTGGGCGACTTAGTTGATGTTGTTTGTAGTGCTAACGCTGATGCAGTCGCCATGGCTGATGTATTGCATTATAAGCGACTTAGCTTGTCAGAGATACGAAATTATGCATTGGCTAAAGGTATTCATGTGAGAACAATATGAGTTCAGTTTCAATTGTAGATTATGGTATTGGTAATTTATTAAGTGTAGCGAGATCATTCCATTATTTTGATACCCCAGTTCATTTTGTAAGTACTCCGGAAGAAATTCTGAAAGCTGAGCGACTGGTTTTGCCAGGGGTGGGGGCATTTGCGGATGGTATGAAAGGATTAACCGATTTAAATTTTGTAGAACCCATTAAACAATTTGCATGTAGTGGTAAACCCTTTTTAGGGATTTGCCTTGGTATGCAATTGATGTTGACTAAAAGCATGGAGTTTGGTGAACACGAAGGGCTTGATTTAATAACTGGAGAAGTAGTAAGTATCCCATTACATGGAGATGATGGACAACGACATAAAATTCCACATATTGGGTGGAATGAATTAGTTAGAACTCCTTATGGTGGAGATTGGTCTGATACCATTTTAAAAAATGTATCTATCAATTCATCAGTGTATTTCGTGCATTCCTATATGGCTGTGCCAACTAATCCAAAGACAAGATTGGCAGATACTTTATACGATGGTCAGGCTATTAGTGCCGTTATAAAGGATGGCAATATTTATGGGTGCCAGTTCCATCCAGAAAAAAGTGGAGAAGTAGGATTAAAAATTATCCAGCGGTTTTTACAAATTTAGGGCGCAAGAAGTGAGAGTTTTAGCGATAATACCAGCGAGAGCTGGTTCCAAAAGGCTACCAGGAAAAAATATAAGATTGCTTGCTGGCAAACCACTTATCGCTCATAGTATTAATGTGGCTCTACAATCGAATTGCTGCGAACAAATAGTTGTTTCAACTGATAGCCGAGAAATAGCCGATATTGCAATTCAGTATGGAGCTTCTGTACCATGGCTAAGGCCCCAATCCTTAGCTGATGATTCGTCGGATGTCGTATACGCCGTCATTGATTTGTTGAATAATTATAAGAAAATTAACGTGTTTTTTGATAGTGTTCTATTACTACAACCTACTTCGCCTTTTAGAAAACCTGAAACAATTAGAAAGGCTGTTTTAATGCACCGAGATGTTGGTAATAGCGTTGTATCTATTAATAAAGTGAGCTTTAAACCTTCTTGGTACAGGACAGTAGATAATCAAGGTAACTTATGTTCCCCTAATATTTTTAGAAATTCTGATGTTTCTGAAGAAGGTGAACCAATTTATAAACTAAATGGTGCGATTTATATAGCTACTACTGAACAGCTAATGTCTAATAAATCATTTTATAGCAATCCAACAAGGGCTCTGCTTATGGATAATCCAAATGAATCTATAGATATAGATACTCCAATGGATTGGGCTTTAGTAGAAAAATTAATTGAACTGAAAGAAGAGATACTATTATGAATTGTTTTATAATTGCTGAAGCAGGAGTAAACCATAATGGTAATGTCCAACTGGCTAAAGAATTAGTTTACGCAGCCAAAGAGTCTGGCGCTGATGCAGTAAAATTTCAGACTTTCAAAGCCGACACCTTGGTCAATAAAACAGTAGAAAAAGCGGAATACCAAAAAAATAATACCCCGGAATCCTCTACCCAGTATGAGATGCTCAAGGCACTGGAACTTTCAGAAGAGGACCATTATTTACTAAGTGAATTAGCCAATTCACTCGGCATTGAATTTAT
The DNA here is from genome assembly GCF_026191275.1 of Legionella sp. PATHC039. Lineage (NCBI taxonomy): Bacteria > Pseudomonadati > Pseudomonadota > Gammaproteobacteria > Legionellales > Legionellaceae > Legionella > Legionella sp. PATHC039. Next base: position 1,799,939 of record NZ_JAPHOP010000001.1, on the reverse strand, counting down.
GTCAACTGGCTTTGATGAACAAAGCATTGATTTTCTTATTTCTTTAGGGGTAAAGCGATTAAAAATCCCTTCTGGCGAAATTACTAATTTACCTTATTTACAACATTGTGCCAGTAAGAAGTTACCCTTAATCATTTCAACAGGGATGTGCGATCTACAAGAAGTAAGAGTAGCTATAGATACAGTAAAACCCTACTATGGAAACTCTTTATCGGATTATCTGGTTTTGTTGCATTGCACTTCTAATTATCCGGCATCTTATCAAGACGTGAATCTGAAAGCCATGCAGACATTAGCTGACGAATTTCAATTGCCAGTAGGTTATTCTGATCATACTTTAGGTATTTTGGTGCCAACATTAGCAGTAGGAATGGGGGCGCGTGTTATCGAAAAGCACTTTACAATGGATAAATCTCTTCCTGGTCCAGATCATCTGGCTTCTATGAATCCAGAGGAAATGAAGAATTTAGTACAATCCATTAGAGACGCTGAAACTGTTTTGGGAAGTGGTGAAAAAAAACCGTCGGATAATGAGCTCCCGATAAGAGCTCTGGTTAGAAGAAGTATTACTTTAAGACGTGATTTGGTGAAAGGTGAGCAAATCAGTAAAGAAGATTTGATCTTGCTAAGACCTGGTACTGGGATAGCGCCCTCTGAAATATCAAATATTGTAGGCGCTCGATTAAGTATGAATTTGTCTGCGGGTACTACTTTGTTATGGGAACATATTGAAGCGTAATGACCAGAAAAATAATTTATGTTACAGGTACACGTGCCGATTATGGACTGATGCGAGAAGTACTAAAAAGATTACACCAGTCAGAAGACATTGACTTATCGATTTGTGTCACTGGTATGCATCTTGATGCTTTGTATGGAAATACAGTTAACGAAATTAAAGCAGATCAGTTCTCAATATGCGGCATTATTCCTGTTGATCTTGCCGATACCCAACATGGTTCTATGGCAAAAGCTATCGGTCATGAGCTTTTGGGATTCACCGAGGTATTCGAAAGTGAAACTCCTGATGTCGTTTTACTGCTGGGAGATCGAGGTGAAATGCTTGCTGCGGCCATAGCAGCGATACATTTAAATATCCCGGTTGTACATCTGCACGGAGGAGAGCGCTCTGGAACCGTTGATGAAATGGTAAGGCATGCGATTTCCAAATTATCTCATTATCATTTTGTAGCAACAGAAGCATCCAAACAGCGGTTGATTAGAATGGGTGAGAAAGAAGAGAACATTTTTCAGGTTGGTGCTCCAGGTTTGGATGAAATCATGCAGTATAAAACGTCTACACGTGATGTGTTTAATCAACGTTATGGGTTTTCTCCTGACAAAAAAATCTGTTTATTAATCTATCACCCGGTTGTTCAAGAGGTTGACTCGATTAAAATCCAATTTCAAAGTGTGATTCAGGCAGCACTCACCACAAATTTACAGATCATTTGCCTTGAGCCGAATTCAGATACGGGTGGTCATTTAATTCGAGAAGTGATTCAGGAATATATTGATCATCCTGATGTTAGAATTATCAAGCACTTACATCGTCCGGAATTTATTGATTGTCTTGCAAATTCTGATGTGATGCTTGGAAATTCCAGTAGTGGCATCATAGAGGCAGCCTCATTTAACCTGAACGTAGTTAATGTTGGAAGCAGGCAAAATTTAAGAGAACGAAGCGAAAATGTCATTGATGTTGATGTTACTTATGATGCTATTTTGACCGGTCTAAGAGAAGCGCTAAATAAACCCAAGATAAAATACTCTAATTGTTACGGGGATGGAAAAGCGAGTGAAAGGTGTTATCAATTGTTAAAAACTATCCCTTTGCATTCACAAATATTGAATAAATGTAATGCATACTAACTTGAAAATAATAGGATGTGGTGGACACTGTAAGGTGGTAATTGATGCTTTATCACTGACTCAGCACTCTTTAGACATTTCACTTTGTGATGGCAATAAGAGTTTGCTGGGTCAGGAGGTGTGTGGAGTATTGGTTGATTCAACTATGGACAGTTTAGCTGACTATATTGGTTATGTGCACGTTAGCATTGGAAATAATCAGGCCAGAAAGAATGTTATTGATTTGATGAATTCCAATGCAAACTTGTTTACAATTATTCATCCGGCTGCCATTATTGCGAAATCATCGAAGCTCGGTGCAGGCTCCTTTATCGCAGCACAGGCAATACTCGGCCCTGATTGTGAGGTGGGGGTGGGATGTATCATCAATCACAGCGCTGTTGTGGATCATGAAGTAATAGTTGGTGCCTACTCACATATTGCACCCAACAGCACCTTAGGTGGACGAGTCAAGGTTGGCGAACGAGTTCTTGTTGGGGCTGGAGCAGTTGTTTTGCCTGGTGTTACTATAGGAGATGGGGCGATAATTGGAGCTGGCTCAGTCGTTGTAAGTGATGTAAAAGAAAATGCTGTTGTGAAAGGTGTGCCTGCAGTTTAAAAGGAATAAAATGATTACTATCAAAGAATTATATATAAATAAACAAGAAAGCCTGAAAACTGCTTTGAGTAAGCTGGATGCTACAGCTCAAGGTGTGTTGTTTCTCGTGGATAGTGATGAGAGTTTGATAAGGACGGTAACAGATGGTGACATTCGAAGGTTACTATTAAAAGGATTCACATTAGATTCTACTCTAGAGGAATTATCAGAGCATTCATCAAAAGCCTTACCCGCCTCGGCTACGATTCAGGATGCTTATCATTTAATGCAGGAATATGAATTAGATCATATTCCGGTTATCGATGAGAATAATCGTCCCATACGCTTGATCCACCGAAGAGAACTATCTTCCAATATCCTGCTTTCCTCTCCACATATCGGTGAGCATGAACAGCAATACGTGCAGGAAGCTTTTGCAACCAACTGGGTAGCTCCTTTAGGCCCTAATGTAGATTGTTTTGAAAAAGAAGTAGCAGAGTATATTAATGTAAAATCTGCTGTGGCTTTAAGTTCGGGAACGGCAGCAATTCATCTGGCACTCGTATTGCTTGATGTGAAGCCAGGAGATATTGTGTTCGCATCCAGTTTTACTTTTGTAGCGACAGTGAATCCCATATTGTACCAGGGGGCAACTCCAGTATTTATTGATTCTGATTTGGATACCTGGAATATGTCTCCAGTTGCTCTTGAGCGGGCATTAAGGGAAAGTAAAGCAAAAAATCAAATGCCAAAAGCCGTGATCATTGTTAATTTATATGGGCAAAGTGCTAATTATGATGCCCTATGCCAATTATGCAATGAATACAATGTGCCAATTATAGAAGATGCGGCAGAATCTTTGGGGGCTACTTATCGTAACAAATACAGCGGAACTTTCGGCAAGTTGGGTGTGTTTTCGTTTAATGGCAACAAAATCATTACTACATCTGGTGGAGGCATGTTGGTATCAGACGACGAGAGTCTGATACAAAGAGCAAGATTTTTATCAACTCAGGCTCGCGAGCCAGTGCCCCATTATGAGCACACTGTGGTTGGGTATAATTACAGGATGAGTAATGTGCTTGCTGGCATAGGCAGAGGGCAGCTAAAAGTATTGGAAAAGCGAGTTAAGGCAAGACGAGCTATTTTTGATCGATATAAGCAAGCCTTGGAATCTTATTCCTTTATTGAGATGATGCCAGAGATAAATCATGGGTATAGTACTCATTGGTTATCGACATTGGTTATGAGACCAACATCAGACAAGATCAGACCGGAAGAGGTCATTGAGCAATTAAAACCATTTAATATCGAAGCAAGGCGGACATGGAAGCCAATGCACAGACAACCATTATTTGCAGGCTCCAAATATTATTCTCATGATGAACAATTCAGTGTTTCAGATTATCTGTTTGATCATGGCATTTGCCTTCCCTCCGGTTCTAATTTGAGTTCCAGAGATATCGATAGAGTGATTCATTGTTTGTCTGATATTTTCAAATCTAAGCAAAATGTCACAGAGGTTGTGTAACTATTATGAATGAAAATAACATATTAAATGAAACTGTTATAAAGGCTGGTGATATCCAGCCTCTGAAAACTTATTTAAAAGATCTTTGGCATTACAGGATGCTGTTATGGGTTTTCACTGCAAGAGATATTAAGGTTAGGTATTCTCAAACTATCTTGGGTCTTGGATGGATAGTTGTATCTCCATTAATTACTGTAGGTGTTTTTACCTTTGTATTTGGATTTATGATAAAAATTCCCACAGATGGTTTGCCATATCTTTTATTTTATTTGGTTGCTATTATTCCTTGGTATGCATTCATGGCAATGATAAATTTGACCATGGGGTCGGTAGAAGGAAATGCAGGGTTAGTTTGTAAAATTTATTTCCCAAGGTTATTATTAGGCGGAACCTACACTTTATCAGCTGGCGTAGATTATCTTGTCGGGTTTGGTTTAATTGTCATTTGTGCCACAGTTTATCATAAACTTAATTATCATTTATTTGCTCTATTCCCCCTACTATTTGTTATTCAAGCAATGTTTGCAATGGGGTTAGGGTTGATGCTCGCTCCTTTTAGTACTCGATATCGTGATTTGAAATTATTTGTACCACTGGCATTACAATTTTATTATTTTGCAAATCCAATTTTGTACCCAATCTCTGCTTCTCCTCCTTGGTTACGTTTTTGGTATGAATTCAATCCGATGAGTATGGTGATTTGTGCGTATAGAGATGGTTTAAAGGGTAATTGGCCAAATCCCGAACAATTTATTTTTGGCTTTTCAGTTGCAATCATAGTATTTGTAGTTGGATTTAACATTTTTCGAAAACATGAACAATCTTTAGTAGATGCATTATGAACTGGATTTTAAGAGTAGATAATTTAAGTAAGGTATATAGGTTAGGTGCTGGTGCTACACAGCATGGTACTATCTATGAACAAATATCCAAAAAAGTGAAAAGGCTATTGCCTCGCAAAAATAATAAAGCAAGCGTTGAAGATGAGAATACGCAAAAATCTTCAGCAAAGGTGGTTGTTTCAGATGAGCAAACTGAAGGATTACCTCCGGGTTTTTTTTGGGCGTTAAAGAATATTAATTTCCAAATATCACCTGGAGAGCGAATAGGTTTAATAGGACAAAATGGATCTGGAAAGAGCACTTTGTTGAAAATTTTATCTAGAATAACCACTCCTACCTATGGTGAGTTTAGATACAGAGGTCATTTAATCAGCTTGCTTGAAGTTGGAACGGGTTTCCATCCAGAGTTGTCTGGGCGTGAAAACATCTACTTAAATGCGGCCATTAATGGCATGACCAGACAGCAGATTAATCTTCGTTTTAAGGATATCGTTGAATTTTCAGAATTAGGGAGTCAGATAGAGACTCCAGTAAAACGCTATTCTTCGGGAATGTATATGCGACTTGCGTTCTCTGTAGCTGCTTTCCTTGAATCTGAGATATTACTTATTGATGAAGTTCTGGCTGTAGGTGATCAGGATTTTCAGAAAAAATGTAAGGAAAAAATGCTGGAAGTGGCAAATGATGGACGGACAGTTATTTTTGTAAGTCATGATATGAATGCTATAGAGTCTATTTGTAAAAAAATTATAAAGTTATCTCATGGGAGAATTGTTGAACTTAAAGATATCGATACTACTAAAGAGGATAATTCAAGTTCAGATAAAAATAATAATTCACCAGCTCAAAATGAGACTAAGCAGACATCATCAATAATATTGAATTCAGCTCCTTTAGGAAAAGGAGGTTTATGTGCAGAGCAAAATTGGAATGATAATTTAATTAACGCTCCTCAAATAAAAGATAGAATTCAAATTTATTCTTTGAAACTTTTAAATAACTCTGGAAATATTCAAGATAAATTTACTGTAAATGAAGAAATTATTGTTCAAATTCAATTTGAAGTTAAGCAGAAGAGTTCTAGAGTTTGTGTGAGACTGGATTTATCTTCGGTGGAGGGAGTTAAGTTATTTTCAACAATGGATAATTTCTCAAATTTACCTGAGTGCAGGAGAGAATTGGGGATTTACACTGAAACATTAATTATTCCTAAAGAATTCTTAAATGAAGGTCAATTTTTAGTATCAATTATCATTACAGACTTGGATGCCATTGACCAAGAAATTAAATGTCTAGATTGTTTATCTATGAAGATAATAGATGATCAAATGCCGTTTGGAGTAAGAGGAAACTGGTTAGGGCCCTGGCCCAATAGTTTATTAAGACCAAATTTAGTTTGGAATGTTGATTTGAAGAAATCCCTGGAAGATCTTACTTCTGAAGAAGAGCTCGATAAGAAATTATTAGTAATAGATTAAGAGTAATTATATTGAATATAAGTGAATGTAAAACTCCATTGATTTGTTTATTTTTAATCTTATTAGGTTGCGATATCTCGAATGGATAAAATTGAGCAACAAAGAAATACTTTACTATTTGTGCATATTTCAACTCATTTTAAAGAAATAATACGTGTTGCTCGATTGATGAAACAAAATGGAGCTTATAATCCTTATATATTTTTTTATGTAAAGTATGAGGGGGTCAAAAGAGATATCGAGCAATGTCAATCCGAAGGAATTAGTTTTATTACTTACTTTGATTTAAATGCTTCTAGGCAATCCGGTTTTAATTTGAAACTTAAACTGTTAAGATTTTTTTTTAAATTATTACTAAAATTTTTAGAAGTCATTCGCTATCTCTTGAAGCCACTTATTTTCTTTTTTAAGTATTTATTTTATTTTCCTGGAAAATTTATTGGCAGTAAAAAAAATAATTTAACTTTCAAAAAAAATAAAAAACTCGCAGCTCTATTAATATTTTGTTATAAAATGGCTTGGCATAAGTTACCCTTTTTTTTACCACCAACTTCTCGAGCTGCATATAATTATAGTAAATACATGGATAAAATTTTAGGACAATATCAAGTCAAGTTGTTAGTATTTCCTGAGCATAATTTATTTTATTTTACCCAGTTAATTGTTCATATTGGAAAAAAAAGTAGTATTCCTTCTATTATTGTCCCATTTACTATTGCTAATACAAAAGAATGGGCAGAAACTTTTTACAACGAACCATCTCTAGCTTTATCGAAAATTTATAATAAAGTGATGTCTATTGCTTTTCCACATTGGGTTTATTGCTACAAGAATAGATCAATGATTTTGCCAGTTGATTTGATATTGCTCCATGAAATGTTTTGCATTAGTCCCAAAAATCCTTGGTTGTTGAATAGTGGGGAGATAGATTTTCTTGCCTTAGAAAGCGATGCAATGAAAGAATATTATCTGTCTGCAGGATTGGAAGAAAAATATTTGAAAGCTACGGGGGCTTTGTGTAATGATGAATTATTTCGGAAATTACTAAATGCTGATTCAAATAGAAGAGATTTATACCATTCTCTTGATATGTGCCCTTCTAAACCCATGATTCTGTGTGCATTACCACCCAATCAATGTGATTCCAGGCAAAATGTTATTGAATTTATGGATTATACGGAAATTGTAAAATACTTATTAGAACAACTATCTTCTTATGCCAATGAATATAACATAATTATTAATTTGCATCCGCGTATCAGCTTTTCCTCAGTAGAATTCATAAAAGATTATCCAGTAAAAATATTTTATGGTGATATTGCTGAAATAATTCCTTTATGTGGTATTTATGTGTCGGTTTGTTCAGCAACTATTAGAATGGCTATTAGCTGCGGCATACCAGTTATAAATTATGATCTATATCAATATGAATATGATGATTATAATAACCTAGAGGGAGTAGTTACAGTGTATGATCGCGCTGAATTTTCAAGCATTTTGGAGAAACTCGCTAAAGTTCCAGGTTTCTATCAGCAAATAAAAGAAGCTCAGTTGAGGGATAGTAAAAAGTGGGGGCAATTAGATGGAAATGCAGGACGAAATTTATTAAAGGAAATCAATCTCCTCTTGGTGTGAATGTTTTTTATTTTTACTTTTTGGTGATTACATGAATGTAATGGAGACGAAAATACCTGGGGTTAAAATTATTGAACCATCCGTTTATGGAGATGGACGAGGTTATTTTTATGAGTCATTTCAAGCTAAACGATATCAAGATTTAGTTGGTATCAAAGATCATTTTGTCCAGGATAATTTTTCTCGCTCCCAAAAAGGTGTTTTGAGAGGTTTACATTATCAGAGCCAACAAACGCAAGGTAAACTGGTGTCTGTTTTAGCTGGTGAAGTGTTTGATGTTGCCGTGGATATTAGGTTAGGCTCCCCTACTTTTGGGCAATGGGTTGGAGTGATTCTTTCTGGAGAAAACAAAAGGCAATTTTGGATTCCTAAAGGGTTTGCCCATGGGTTTTATGTTTTGAGTATTATGGCTGATTTCGCTTATAAATGTACTGACTATTATCATCCTGAAAGTGAGTTTTCCATTCATTATCTTGATCCGCAATTAGCAATTGATTGGCCATTAGGAGAGCAGGTTCAATTGTCTCCAAAAGACGCTGCAGCCAAGCCTTTAAGTTTAATAGATACTGAACTTTTACCGAGATATCAAACCTAAATGAAAATATTGGTTACAGGTGCTAATGGGCAAGTTGGTACCGAGATTATCAAGCGATTTTCTTCCTCTGAGCATGAAGTATATGCTTGTACCAGAGATATTCTAGATTGTTCCAAACTCGAACGGGTTCAGGATGTGTTATCGGAAATCAAACCGGATCTTATCATTAATGCAGCAGCCTATACGGCTGTAGATAAGGCAGAGGATGAACCTGATTTGGCTCATATTGTGAACGCTGAGTTTGTCTCTCACCTGGTGAATTATTGTAGCTTCAAAAATATCCCCTTGATCCATCTTTCAACTGATTATGTATTTGATGGAGAAAAGGAGAGAGCCTATCATGAAACCGATATTCCGCATCCAGTAAGTACCTATGGGCGTACGAAATGGGAAGGAGAGCAGGCTATTTTATCCCAACTTAAAAAATATATTATTTTGCGAGTTAGCTGGGTATTTGGTGAACAAGGGAAAAATTTTGTAAAAACGATTTTAAATTTAGCTTCCAGCAGAAAAGAATTGAATATTGTTGCAGATCAATGGGGAAGGCCTACTTCAGCTCGCGATATAGCAAGAGTACTGTTTGAAATAGTACAGAAAATCAGACATTCTTCCTTTGGCTATTGGGGGCTTTACCATTATGCAGGGCAGGGTGTTACCAATTGGCATGAATTTGCAAACGTATTTCTTAATATGGCAAAAGAGAAACAGCTTCTCTTGACTTTAACCGATTTAAATCCAATTAAGTCAGAAGAATATCCTACAAAGGCAATAAGACCTAAAAATTCGATACTCGATACAACAAAGATAGAAACAATATTGGGTATAAAAAGCTGTAGTTGGAAAAATGATTTGCCAGATGTTATCGACCGTTTTACAAAAAAGTAAGAATCACACTATGAAAAATCAGATGAACAACCTTTTGGTAACTGGAGCTGCAGGCTTTATAGGAAGTAATTTTGTTAAATTTATGAACGATAAATACCCGGAGATCAAAATAATCAGTTTGGATAAATTAACCTATGCAGGAAATAAAGCCAATTTGAGTGAAATGGCAGAATGTAAAAATCACCTTTTTGTACAAGGAGACATATTGGACAAAAGTCTGGTCTTATCCTTGCTAAGGGAATATGAAATAGATACGCTTGTCCATTTTGCAGCCGAATCCCATGTGGATAACTCCATTGATAATCCGCAAATATTTCTTGAAACCAATGTAATTGGAACTTTTACTCTGTTAGAGGCAGCAAGGGTTTATTGGCTGAATGAAAGGCAATGGGATAAATCAAAGTGTCGGTTTCATCATGTATCCACTGATGAAGTGTATGGTTCATTAGAAAGAGAAGAGCCGGCGTTCACTGAAAAAAATTCATATCAACCCAATTCCCCTTATTCAGCGTCCAAGGCAAGTTCTGATCATATAGTCAGAGCTTATTATCATACCTATGGATTACCTGTTACCACTTCGAATTGTTCGAATAATTACGGGCCTAATCAACATAAAGAGAAGTTGATTCCTAAAGTAGTATACGCTTGTGTCAATCAGCTGCCCATCACCGTTTATGGCAACGGATCAAATATTCGCGATTGGTTGTATGTCATGGATCATTGCGAAGCAATTGATACCATTATTCAAAAAGGTGTATTAGGGGAAGTTTATAATATAGGCGGTAATAACGAACTGGATAATTTAAGTTTGATAAAAATAATTTGTCAGATGATGGATGATTTAAAACCTATGGAAAAACCATATCATTCATTGATTACTTTTGTTGAAGATAGAAAAGGTCATGACAAACGATACGCCATAGACAATAGCAAAATTCAAAAGGAATTGGGTTGGGTTCCACAAGGTGATTTTGTTCATAAATTATCAAATACAGTTCAGTATTACTTAACACGGTATGAGCGCGAAATTAATGTTTAATAAATTGAAAATAATCAGGTAACATAGACTTTATTTTGATGATTAGAAATAGCATGAAGTCTCACACAGAATTATTATCATGGAATTTGCTTCAAAAAGAAGCGGATAGAATGCGTCTAAATTCAGATTCTCTAACACGCGTTGTTCCGGATTCCAACAATTATGAATCCAGTAAACAGATCAATTGTATTGAGTACGACTATTCCAGGCAGAGAGTAAACAGAACCATCATTGATTTGCTTATCGATTTGGCTAATGAAGTCAAATTACAAGAAAAAATTGATAACTTAATCAATGGTAAAAAAATCAATATCAGCGAAAACAGGCCTGCACTACATACTGCACTTAGGGACTTAGGTAATAAATCGATAATGATTGATGGACTGGATATTATGTCCGCAGTTATAAATACTCGTGAAAAAATTAAAGTTATATCCAATCAGATCAGGGAAAAGAAGTGGCTGGGCTATTCAAGTTTACCAATAACTGATATTGTAAACATAGGTATTGGTGGCTCAGATTTAGGTCCTCGTGTATGCATCCATGCTTTATCTAATTCTGTTTCCAAAGAATTTAATTATCATTTTATCTCAGATGTTGACCCGGCCAGTTTTAACGATGTTATTGCAAAAATTAATCCGCAAACCACCTTATTTATTGTTTCTTCCAAATCATTTACTACAAAAGAAACTCTATTAAATGCCAGAAAAGCTTTTGCATTGTATGAGAATACGGCCTCTATCGATCAACATTTTATAGCTGTAACCGCACATCCGGAAAGAGCTTATCAAATGGGTATTAAAACTATTTTACCGATTTGGGATTGGGTTGGTGGTCGATTTTCTTTTTGTTCCGCAGTTAATTTAATTACTGCGATTGCAATTGGTTATGAACAATTTGTTGAATTGCTGGCTGGTGCCCATGATGTTGATATTCATGTCCAATTTACTGATTTTAATAATAATATTCCTGTGCTAATGGCTTTAATCGGTATATGGAATAACAATTTTTTGAATATTCATAATTTACTTATTCTTACCTATTCAAAAAAACTGGAGCACTTTGTTCCTTATGTGCAACAGCTGGATATGGAGAGTAATGGGAAATCCATTGATGTGAATGGAAGAATGGTAGATTACGCCACTGGACCTATCGTTTGGGGTGGATTAGGAAATCAGGCACAGCATAGCTATTTTCAATTATTATGTCAGGGTACGCATCGATGTGTTGGCGATTTTATTACTTTGAAAACTAATGATGAGCATGAGATTAATTCCATGTGTCATTATAAAATGAAAGTTTTAAGTGAGGGAATTCAAACAATTGAAAATCCTTATGGGTATATTCCTGGCAATATGCCAATGAATCATCTCATTTTGTCAGATTGTTCTCCTTATACATTAGGGGCGCTGGTGGCACTCTATGAACATAAAATTTTTGTGCAAAGTGTGATATGGAATATTAACCCATTCGATCAGCCCGGTATTGAAAGCGCCAAGAGTGCTCACAGAGAAATCACATTATCAAGCGAATCATAAAGGAGCGCTCAATGCTATAAATTAGTTTAATTGTTAAACTAAGCTTTATATTTTATTGACATTATCAACGTATTTTAATGTATTACTTCAATAAACTTGATAATATTTAAGGCTATTATTTGTTCGAAGAAAAATAGAGAGTAGGCTCGATATAATGAAAGGCATTATCCTGGCAGGTGGTTTTGGTACAAGACTGTATCCTCTGACAAAATCCATTAGTAAGCATATGATTCCGGTTTATGATAAACCAATGATTTATTATGCCATCTCTACATTAATGTTGGCTAATATCAGGGAAATACTCATTATTTCAACGGAAGAGCATCTTCTGCTGTATCAAAATTTATTGAGTGATGGTTCTCAGTGGGGCATATCATTTGCCTATCTTGTGCAAAATGAACCAAGGGGAATCGCGGAAGCATTCATTTTAGGTGAAAAATTTATTGGTAATGATTCTGTTTGCTTGGTTTTGGGGGATAATATCCACCAGGGCAGAGGTTTTTCTGAATTATTACAAAATGCAAAATCAAAATTAAACGGTGCAACAGTATTTGCCTATTATGTCGATAAACCACAGGCCTATGGTGTAGTGGAGTTCAATGAAAAACAACAAGTCCTATCCATAGTGGAAAAACCAGCACAGCCCAAATCCAACTACGCAGTAACCGGATTATATTTTTATGATAATCAGGTTATAGAAATTGCCAAGAGTTTAAAACCCTCTGGGAGGGGGGAGCTGGAAATAACTGACATCAATCAGTTTTATTTATATGAAAACAAACTGGATGTCCAGATTTTGGGAAGAGGTTTTGTCTGGCTGGATATGGGTACACCAGAGACCCTGTTATCAGCAAGTAACTATATCTGTACTATTGAACAGCGGCAAGGTTTGAAGATCGGATGCCCTGAAGAAATCGCGTGGCGTATGAAGTTTATTAGTGATGATGAGTTACTGAGCAGGGCTAGAGAGCTTAATAAAAGTAGTTACGGTCAATATCTTGCAGAACTACTCAATCATAAACGGTTTTAAAAGCCATAGGTAATATAGTGACAAAAGTATTAGTGACAGGCGCAACAGGTTTTATTGGCAGTAGCTTGGTTCCGGCTCTTATTGCCGCAGGATATGAGGTTCGTTGTGCTGTGTGGCAAAAAAATCAATACATGTCTGTTGAGCAAGTTGAAATTGATAAGCTGGAGCAAGTAACGGATTGGTCAGAAGCTTTGAATGGAATCGATATTGTCATACATCTGGCTGCGCGAGTCCATGTTATGAAAGAGGATACCTCGTCCTCTCTGGAAGAGTATTGCAAAATAAACAGCATCGCCACAAAGAATTTTGCCGAACAAGCTGCAAAATACAAAGTAAAGCGATTTGTATTTTTAAGTACTATTAAGGTAAATGGAGAAGTAAGCTTGCCTCAGAGCCCATTTTCTGAGAAAAATTCAGCCCAACCAAAAGATTCTTATGCTCAGAGTAAGTTAGAAGCGGAACTCTATTTACGTGAGGTTAGTGAAAACAGTGACATGGAAGTGGTTATCTTGAGGCCTCCACTTGTTTATGGACCTGGAGTAAAAGCTAATTTTTTAAAATTATTGGGTATGGTTCAAAAAGGATGGCCATTGCCTTTTGCCAGTATAAAGAATAAGAGAAGTTTTATTTTTATCGATAATTTGATTTCGGCCATTCTAATGGTAATGACACATCCTAAAGCGGCAAATCAACTTTATCTTGTAGCAGATAATGAATCTTGGTCTTTAGCTGATTTGTTATCCTTGCTAGCACAAAATATGAAAATCAATTTAAGATTGTATCACTTTCCTAATACTTTTTTAGCCGGCCTGTTCAAGATTACAGGAATGGGCAGTTTAAATACTCGCTTGCTGAGTTCTCTGGAAATTGATAATTCAAAGATTATTTCAGACTTAGGCTGGACTCCACCAGTTGATTCATGTGAGGGCTTAAAAAAAACAGCAGATTGGTATCAATATGAATATAATGCTTAGTATTTTTTTTATACTGGTATCCTTTGTTTGTACCAAACTATTTTGTGGTATTGCACAAAATTCAAAACTAATTGATAAGCCCAATGATAGAACTCTACATTTGAAACCAACGGTTAGAGGTGGGGGCATTGTATTTATTGGTTTGTCTTTATTAATTTTACCGTTTATTTCGTATTTTACAGGCACGATTTATAAAGAGTTGGTGTTTTTATTGTTGAGCATTCTGTTAATAGCCGGGGTCAGTTTTTTGGATGATATATATGATCTCCCTATCAAGATTAGGCTCAGAGTGCAATGCATTGTCGCTTTCATTTTAGCTGTATTCATAAGGCCAGAAAAACTGGATTTTATCCTTTTTTCATTGAATCATGATTATATAATCATCCCTTTTGTTTTTTTCATGGTCATTTGGGCCATAAATCACTTTAACTTCATGGATGGCCTGGATGGCTTTTGCGCATCACAGGCTATTTATTTGCTTGCCTGCTATTTTGTTTTATTTAATGTACATCATGCTTTGGTTTACCAGGAATTTTGTTGGATTTTAATATGCAGTTTAGTTGGATTTTTAATTTTTAATTTCCCTCCAGCCAGATTATTCATGGGGGATGTAGGCAGTGCTTCATTAGGATTAATTATTTTCTCAATGGCCTTGATTGCCCAACAAAAATACCAAATTCCTGTAATTTATTGGTTTATGTTAAACAGCCTTTTTCTTTTTGATTCTACAATCACTTTATTACGACGAATCGTGAATAAAGAGCGGTGGTTTGCTCCGCACAGGAAACATGCTTACCAGCGATTAAAACAAGTTGGAATGGATACCCGTTTAATATTACTTGCTCAATTACTAATGAATGGACTCATTGGAGGTCTGGTGTTATTGAGTTGGGCACAGAAAGTGACCATATTATGCGCGTTATTTATGTTGCTGCTGATTTTATTTAGTTATTATTTGTGGATTGAAAAATTGTACCCCATGAATGCTAAATTCACCTAGTTAACTTAGATGAAAATATATTCATCATAGTATGATCTTGCTCTGCAATATTGAAGAGAAAACTTTACAATATTTGAAAAATATGGAATTATCCCGAGTAATTTTTTCCTATAAATTTCTTGATTGATATGAATGTACCTCCAGTTGAATCATTCAAAATATTGTTCGTTGTCCAGCGCTTATCTGATTTTGTGGAAATGAAGAGGGCTGCAGTTAGCCTGAAAAAATTTGGTTATCAGCCCATCATTCTATTTTGTGGTGTTGATTCCCCAATGTATGATTTAATTGTCCTTAAGGAAATTGAAAAAAGTATCAGCACAGGTGACATAGATGGATTAGAGATTTCTAATAAAAAATTACTAATAAACTTAGGGGCACCACAAAACTCAACTAATCTTCAGCCTGTCAAATACAGTTCAAAATGGGGTGTTAAAAATCTATTAAGAAGAACAAAACAATTCTATAAAGCTTCCAAAAGAAAATTAATAGAGTTAAGAAATAAAAAATATGGTGCTACTCTGGGTTTGCTAACTTTTTTATATAGGTTCATAATTTATTTTTTATCTTTAATCTTATATTTTGCCCCTTTTGTTATTGTACCAATAATTTATCAAATTAATTATTCACGTTTTAGAAAGATTGTAAAATCTGGTCAATACAAACTAATTATTTTGCCCGAAGACATTGTTGGAAAAGTAACCCCTCTGATAATAAAATCTGGCCATTCCTTAAAAGTTCCAAGCATAATACTTCCTTATACGATCGCTAATCAAAGTGAAGCATTTCAAGCATTGAAAGATCGTGATGAGTTTCAGGTCAAACATAATTTTTTTAATAAACTGATTGGAAATTTATGCAACTCTTGGGTAATGAAGGATGAAAATCGAAAAGTGCTAAGACTACCAGCAGAACATATTATGGGTCATCTTATAACTCGCTCTTCACCACCGGACCCCTGGATGATGAACAGTGGTTATGCTAATGTGATTGCCATTGAAAATGAGAAAATGTTTGAATACTATCGTAATAGTGGCATACCTGCATCCAAAATGAAAATTACAGGGGCCTGTTATGATGATAATTTAGCCTACTATTGTATGAATAAGGAAAGCGAAAGAGGACAGCTGTACCAAGAATTAGGCATAAAAAGCAATAAACCATTTTTCCTGATAGGGGGATTTCCAAATCAAATTACCGCAAGTCCTCCCGGCTTTGATTTTGAAGACGCAGAGGATGCAGTGAATTTCATTGTTGGATGCCTCGATGTATTTAAAAAGGATTATGAGATTATTTTTCGACCTCATCCAAATTTTTTAGAATTATCTGATTATTTTGCGAAAAAAAATATTTTAGTTACTCAAATAGATACAGCTCGGCTAGTCGCTTTGTCTGATGTTTATTTGGCATTCGCCTCTGCGACGATTCGTTGGGCGATATCATGTGGTGTCCCAACGATTAATTATGATATGTTTTACTATGATTTTTCAGATTACAAAGAAGTCAATGGTGTGCTTAATGTTTGTACTAAAGATGAGTTTAAGCTGGCTATGAATACCATCAGTGAACAAGAACAATTTATTGCTATTAAGAAACAACTGGAAATTGAAAAAAGAAAATGGGGTAATTTGGATGGCAAATCAGCTTATCGAATTAATGATTTGATCAGGGAGTTAATTCATCTTAAAAAAGTACCTCGAAAAGCTTATTAACTGTTTATAAAGGGTAATTATGAAGGATTTAAGTGTTGCAATAATAGGGGCAGGCCGAATGGGACGTGAGCACATTAAGGCATTTCGAGCTGTTCCAGGGGTTCAAGTGACTGGGTTATTAAGTCGGACGCATGAAAAAGCAGTGGCTCTGGCAAGTGAGTTTGACATACCTTATGTCACAGGCTCAATTGAAGAGTTAAATAACCAAACTAAAGCAGATATAGTAGTGGTTGCTGTTCCTGAGCTTGAAGCGAATCAAATTGCTAAACAATGTTTTCAATATGATTGGGCTGTGCTGTTGGAAAAACCTGCCGGATACGATTTGATGGATGCTCATGACATTGCAGAAGCGGCATTACGATCTACAAAACCTGTCTATGTAGGATTAAACAGAAGATTTTATTCAAGCTCTATGCAAATTCGTGAGCGTCTTGATGCTAAAAGTGCTGACAAGAGATTCATCCACATTCAGGATCAACAAAGTTTTGAAGAAGCAAGAGCTTGCCAGCATCCTGAGAAAGTTGTACAAAAATTTATGTATGCTAATTCAATCCACACCATTGATTTGATTCGCTTCTTTGCAAGAGGTGAAATAACTAAGGTAGTTCCTGTGGTTCCCTGGAAAAAGGAGGAAACACAGACTGTGATTAGCTATGTAGAATTTGATAGTGGTGATCATGCCTTATATGAAGGGATTTGGAAGGGACCAGGTCCCTGGGCTTGTAGTGTCAGTACTCCGAGCATACGTTGGACAATGCAGCCTTTAGAAAAGGCACGTTTTCAAAATGTCAATGAAAGAACAGTACATGATTTAACTTTGGATGATATTGATCAACAATTTAAAGCTGGATTTTATAAACAGGCTATAGAAATTTGCAAGGGTGCTAGGGGCGAGGCTAATAAAGCTATAACCTTGAAAGACAGCCTAAAAACCATGGATTTAATTCATAGGATTTTTGGTGAATAATCAAAGCTAGTGAATATTTTAGGAGCATCTATTTAATGATTACATATCCAGGAGAAATCAATTTTTCCAAGTATAAGCTTGATAGTAAACCAGAAGAAGCATTTTATGGTTTGCCGAAAGAGGTGTATTTTTGTAAAAAATGCACCTATAGCAATCAAAAGCCCAATTCTGAAAAGGAATACAAGCACACTATTGCTGCGAAGAAACCCACCATTAATTTTGATGAAAAGGGAGTTTGTTCAGCATGCCGAGTAGCGGAAAAGAAAAAGGCGGTGGATTGGGAGCAAAGAAAGAGGGAATTAAAAGAGTTATGCGATAAATATCGGAGCAAAAGTGGTCATTACGATTGTCTTATTCCTGGTTCTGGCGGGAAAGACAGTTTTTACACGGCGTATATGTTAAAATATGAATATGGAATGAATCCATTAACTGTTACTTGGGCTCCCCATATTTATACTTCATGGGGGTGGAATAATTTTCAGGCATGGATTCATGCTGGATTTGACAACTATCTGTTTACTCCTAATGGTCAGGTGCATAGACTGCTTACCAGATTAGCACTGGAAAAGTTATATCACCCGTTTCAACCATTTATTCTTGGTCAAATGTACTATCCGCCAAAAATTGCAATGGATTTGAATATTCCATTAGTGTTTTATGGGGAAAACCCATCGGAATATGGTAACAATGCTAAGGAAAATGAAAAAGCGACGAAAGATATCAGTTATTTCACTGCGAATGATATTTCCAATATTTATCTTTCTGGGATATCAGCACTTGAATTGAAGGAAGAGTTTGGTTTAACAGAGGTAGAGCTACAGCCTTATATTCCACCTAATCCCAATAGACTTGTTGAGAAAAAGATTGAGGTACAATATCTGGGATACTATTTACCCTGGCATCCGCAAGAGTGTTATTACTTTGCTGTAAATCATGGTGGATTTACACCTTCGCCTGAAAGAACAGCGGGTACCTATAGTAAATACAGTGGTATAGACGATAAGATTGATGATTTGCACTATTACACTACGTTTATCAAATTTGGGATTGGACGAGCCACTTATGATAGTTCTCAGGAAATTCGCAATGGTGAGTTGGTTCGTGAAGAAGGAGTGGCTTTAGTAAAACGTTTTGATGGTGAATACCCGGCGCGTTTTGAAAAGGAAAATTTTGAATATTTAAGCATTGATTCAAAAAAATTACCCATAGCGGCTAAGCAATTTGAGCAACCTAAAATGGATAGAGAATATTTTGAGAGATTGACTAATCATTTTAGATCACCGCATCTTTGGGCATTTGATAATGGACAATGGATATTAAGACATCAGGTATCCTAGTGCCTTAGAATAGCGGGATGTTTTTTAACGATTACTATCCTGCAAGCAAGCTGCAGGATAGGTAAACGTTCACGCCCCTTGTCACATAACCATATAAATTTTAATAATTTTTGTGAGGAGGGGTTTTTATTAGTTTAGAAAATTGCTATAAGGAGTCAAAATATAACATTTTGATTTTATGGCTGATTTATCGCAAATCAATTTAACTCCGAAGAGCTTGGAAGAAGCATTGGAGACGATAGGTCATTTGGCAAAAATAATAGTTGAGCTTAAAGAAGAAAATGCCTGCCTTAAAGAGCGGTTGAATACCAATTCGAAAAATTCCTCATTGCCACCATCGCGAGACCTTAAAAAGAAAAAGCAAAGTAAGCCCAAGAGTGGTCGGAAACCTGGAGGGCAAGCGGGACATAAAGGTCATCAACGTGCATTAGTACCTATAGAGAAAATCAACTCAGTGATTGTTTGCCCACCCCAAAGCCATTGTGATTGTGGTAAAGAGTTAGATGTTTTAGGTCAGTTTGAACGACATCAAGTTTTTGAACTACCTACCCCCCGTTATGAAGTGATTGAATACCAGCTTCAAACTGGATGCTGTAGAACATGCCGACGCCGCTATCAAGGCAATTTGCCTGAAGGCGTGAGTCGTAAGGGATTTGGTCCCAGAGCTCAAGCGATGGTGAGTTTATTGACCAGTAAATACCGGCTGAGTAAGCGTTTGGTTCATGCTTGGTTTGCTGATGTTTATCAAATGCCCATTTGCTTAGGAAGTGTATCGAATGTTGAGCACACGGTGAGTCAATCACTCGAGCAAGCTCATGAAGAAATTAAAGCCCAAGTTCAAAACGCAACAGTGATTCATTTAGATGAAACAGGCCATAAAGAATGCTACCAAAATGGTTGGGCATGGATTATGAGCACACAGGAAGCGACTTATTTCAAATTAGAGCGTTCTCGAGGAAGGAAAATTGCTAAAGAACTCATTGGTGATTTTCGAAACCACATTTATGTAACAGATCGTTATTCTGCTTATGATTTTTTGCCGGATAGGAATCGTCAAGTGTGTTGGGCTCATTTGAAAAGGGATTTTCAAAAAATATCCGAACTCCCTGGAGTGCCAGGAAAAATAGGAAAAAGGCTTCTTAAAGCTTATGAGCGTCTTTTTAAGTTCTGGAAAACAGAGTATGACCCAAACATGCTCTCGTTTAAAAAACCTAGAAAAAGGTTTCGTTATTTTAAAGCAAAATTACTTCGTCATTTACGAGAAGGAGCTCGGTGTTCACATAAAGCAACAGCTAGAACATGCACTAATATTTGGGAGTCTGTTGGTAGCTTATGGAGCTTCTTTGAACTACCTAATGTTCCTCCAACAAATAACCACGCTGAGCGTCAACTCAGACCTCTGGTTATTTCTAAAAAACTTACTTTTGGAACTCAATCTGAGCGAGGCAGTCGTTTTATTGAACGTATCTTTTCTGTTATTGCTACTTGCAAACAACAAAAAAATAATGTCTTAACATTTATCATGGAAGCCCTTCTAAAATGGACTTCTATTCAAATATAATTAAACGCCCCTTTACATGGAGCGTGAACGTTTACCAGGATAGTAATCGTTAAGACAAAAAATTCCTTTTATTTACAAAGGGCCCGAACAATTACAAATGTCGGCGATCCTAGGTTACTAAATTGTTTTCTAAAAAAGTTTAATTGGCTATGTATTTATCGAATATTTGGCACAAGCGTATTGTATTTTTACCATCTATGATACCCCATTTATCACGTTCTTTTGCTAATTGCAGAGCCAATTCATGATATTGTTTATCATCAAGTAGATCACTTAAATGATTCTCAATATTTTTTAATTGCTGACTAGTATTGAACCCTGGTACTCCATCATAGACTTTTAAATTATGACGATAGGCATCGTAATTAATAACTGGCTTACCACAGGCTAATGCCCAACGGATAGTCGATGAAAAGCTTATCGAGAAAAAAATATCATATTTAGGAATTAAATTAATAATCCAATCATCAATAATTTTTATATCAAAAGATTTAATCAGCGCAAGATCTTCTTGTGGAATAGCCGGATGCAATGAAACAGAAATATCTAATTCTTTCGACACTAACATTGACAACAATTGCTCTATCATTTCCTTGTAGCTAGAGAACTCACTGCTTTCTCTTCTAGAATTATGATAACTAGGTGGTATAGAAATCAGAATTGAAGTTTTTCCAGCATGTATCTTAGATTGTCTATAATATGCCTCCTGATAAATTTGTTTACTATGTAAGCTATCGTAGAGAGCATCACAATAAACACTTCCTACTAATATTAATTTAGCAGAGTCAAGTTGCTCGGTTTTATAATGATCTAGCATAGCAGCACTTTCTGCAGCTAATATAGAAGCATAACCTCCATGGGTTGTCCAAGGATTAGGTAGATCAAGTCCCATTTCTAATTTGGCTATAATCAATTCAGGTGGAAAAAGGAGTAACTCACCTTCACTTGAGGAAATTATCCATTTTTTAAGTTTATTATGAATATAGCGATGGAAATGAGAAGCATTGGCATCAAATCTAATAATGCTATCTTCTTTAATTTTTTCATCAATTAGATTAACAAAATCTTCTTTACCACTAACTTCGTAAGGTATATCAATGATAGGAATTTTATACTTACAGGCTTCATGAATTAAATAAACATTTCCAGAAACACCATCCTCGGCAACTAGAATAAGATTAGGCTTATATTGTTCAATGATTCTTTGTGCTGCATTCAAATTTGCAATGATACTGTTTAAATAAATCATCTTTCTTAAAAACAATTTATCAGTTAAAGTCTTATATTTCTTTGATTTAAAGCGATAAATTCCTTTTTCAATCCAAGTCATTGGTGGGAAGTTTTTATTAATTTTTACATTGTCTGTTGGTAGCTCTTCAGCTTTTTGAATGCCAAAATTAATTCCTAATTTCTGAGCAGATTCTTCAATACACTTAATTTGCCTAGCATTACATTCGAAGGCAACAAATGCAATATTACTGTAACGATTTTTGATACGCTGACATAAATATTCAAAAATTTTTAATTGAGCTAATGAATTGACACTGATAACAATCATTTGCAATGTTTAATTTTAATGGGAATAAAATATAGATTTACCATTTGACCTGCACCATTGACCAATTGCCGTGGTTTTTCTTCCGTTTTTATGGTCCAAGTTCTCATGGGATCTTCTGTTTTTGGGAGCAAATCAGTAGCAATTTCAAAGGGAATAAAATCAAAAGATTCAACTTGTTGAAATTGCATTATTTGTCTTTCAAGTGTATGACGTGAGTATGTATTCCACCCCATTTCCCAAGGGGTATTTAACTCATGTGTGCGACGATAACGAGTTACTGTATCAACAGGATAAGCATTGACAATATCCAAAGCAAGAATTAATCCTCCTGGTTTAATCCAATGCATCAGACTAGTAAATGTAGTTTTAACTTCATCGAAACAATCAATTACTCCAAAAATGGTAATAATATCAATGCTGTTTTGAGGCAGAAGACTGAGATTCCGCACATCGCCACTTATATAACGGCTTTCAGGATCCCTTTTACTAGCCTCTTTTATCATTTGTTCAGAGATGTCTAAGCCAATAAACTTAAATTGATTACATCGCGTTTTAAGAAAATCGATATAGTCACCTGTAGCACAACCGATATCCAACCAGATTGAATTAGTTGGCCATCTTTTTACATCAATGAACTTTAAAGAATCCTTAAAACAATCTTTAGGTTGATCTCGTCTATCTTCCTTCAGATAGATATCATCATCAGCAATGCGGGATCCAGGCAATTCAATAGTTACTTCATCCATAACAATCTCAATCTCTACCAAATAGTGTTTTAATCTCGAGGAATGCCGAAATATTTTTGGATGATATTACATACCCATGCCAAAGTCCATGAATTATCTGACTATATTTATACGCTCAAAACATCTCATAATTGGATTGATACTTTAATATTACTTTAATACTGACAATCAGAAATTAATGAATTACTGTATTGACAATGAAAGCTAGTGTACTTACATTTAACACGATTCCAATTATAGGTATAAGACTATGAAAAATGTATCTCGTCATCTGGTTGAGGATTGGGAGTTTAACGTATTCGGTGTGTGGAACTATAAGAAGCTAAATAAACTTGACGAATATTTTTCATTCATTCGAGAATTTCACCAATTGATAGATGGAGATATAGTCGAGGTAGGGGTTTATAGGGGGCGTAGTCTGTTAGCTACTGCACTTCTTTTAAAGGAACTGGGCTCATCTAAATTGGTATATGGCTTCGATAGTTTTTCAGGTTTTCCTCCTATCTATCATCCTGCTGACGAGTTATCCGAATTTGACAGGCTTCTATCTGAGGGCTTAATATCCAGAGATCATTATGAAAAACATATTCGCCTCAAGGAGTATAGGTCTTTCCTTAAGGGATTTGAGGTAGGTGTAGCGACGATTTCTAGTTCAGGCGATTTCGCTAAAAATAGTAGAGAAGAGCTAGAGTCAAAAATTAGATTTCTTGGTTTGGATAACATTATTTTGATTGAAGGGGAATTCTCTCAAACAATGAGTTCGACTCGACTTCCAAATCGAGTTTTTGCAGCATTGGTGGATTGCGACCTTTATGCAAGCTATAAAGTGGCGCTCCCATATATTTGGGATCAGCTTAGTTCTGGTGGTTATGTATTCCTGGATGAATATTTTTCACTTAAGTTTCCCGGAGCTCGCAGAGCGACTATTGAATTTTGTGAATCAATGGGACTTAAGCCGACAATGCACACAAAGCATCCTGGAGAGTTTGAGCGTTGGTATTTAATGAAAAAATAGAAGGTGCTTGAAGGTAAACATGCAAGTTGAATTAGGCGGCGAACGGTTTGTCAAAGAAATTGTAGATCAGATTGATAAATCATGTACTGGTATCCTCGGGTCGAATATACCTTATGCAGCGATTGATGCCGATGGGACAATTTGGAAATGGGACATTGGTATCCGATTTTTTGAATTTCAGCTGGAGCATGGGTTAATTAAGATTGATTACACGAGAGCAAAGTTTTTGGAGCGTAAGCAGAGTAATTCTGCTGCAGCGTTTGCCGACCTTGCCTCAATCAACGCTGGGAAGTACCCAGAAGAATTGGATAGTGAAATTCAATCATTTCTTCTTGATCAGCAAGTCTTGGTATTTGCTTCCACTATTGAACTGATAGAGAATTTGTTATCCAGAGGCATAAAAGTGATCGTTGTATCTGCGTCTATTGATCGCCTTGTCTCGCTTGCCCTTTCTGAGATCAATTTAAATGTAGAGATTATTGGAATGGAGTCTATTGTTGGGTCAAATGGTCGGCTTACAGAAGCTGTTCGAATGCCCTTGCCCTTTGGTCCAGGGAAGAGATCAAGATTGCTGGAGAGATTTTCAGTAGCACCGGTTTTTGCTATGGGCAATACAGTTGGTGATGCTGCCATGATCGAGTCGGCACAATTTATCAAGCTCGCAGTCTCATCCATCGACGATGATAGAGATATAGATTCACGTGTGCTTTATGAAAAGGAACAGGCATTGAGAGAATATGCTATTCGACATGGATGGCTCCATCACCAATTTTAGTATTGAGAGGGTTGGCATGAAAAAATTAATTGGTACTATTCCGGTCTTAATTACCCCGTTTGATGAAAGCGGAGATGTGGACACAGAAAGTTTGAGTAGGGTTATTGAGTATTTGATGACCTATAAAATTGGTGGGCTCTGGGTGCTTGGGACTGGAAGCGAAGATATGAACCTTACGTTCTCAAGGCGATTAAAAATAGCTCAGACTGTATGTGAGTCTGTCGCTGGTCGTGTGCCGATCGTCCTTGGTGCGGGATTTTTCGCTTTTGACGATACTATTAGCTTTTTTCGTGAGACTATGGATCTTTGTGCCGACTATTATCATGTTATGCCATATCACCCGTTGATCAGTACAAGTCAGTTGGAACAGTATTATCTAAGATTGGCAGAGGTTGCGCCGAGCCCGCTTTGGCTCTATACAAGTGGGAATTGGAGCCAGCAGTTGCCGTTAAATGTCATCGAACGTTTAAAGTGTCATCCAAACATTGCTGGAATCAAATTTAGCAATCGTATTACAACTGATCTTCAGTCGGTGATTGGAATGGCTGATGATGCATTTCAGGTAGTTACAGCAGTTGCAAGGCAGACGGTAACCTGCTATATGCTTGGGTCTCAAGCCCACACATCGAGTATTGCAAGTGTGATTCCTGGAGCTCTTAATGAAATCTACGAGCTAGTTCATGCCGGTAGGTTTTCGGAGGCAATTCAAAAACAAAACAAACTTAATCTCTTCATGGACCAGCTCCCTCTTTCTATTAAGAAGGATAATTTTCTGGGAGCCGCGGAAGAGAAGTACATGCTTTCTCTTTTAGGACTTTGTAAGCCCTACACAAGTTTTTATTATCGTGACCTGGATGAAAGCGAGCGTAAGCGGGTGGATAATGCTCTATTGGGAAGCGGTTATCTTCGGGGACGATTGAAATGAAGATTTTAACAATTATTCCAGCACGTGGTGGATCTACACTTCTAAAAAGAAAAAATGTGCGTCCTCTTGCCGGTAGGCCATTGATTGCGCACGCTATACAGGCAGCTCTGAATGCAAGTTTGGTTGAAGATTTAATTGTTTCGACCGATGATACCGAGATTGCAGATGTCGCGCGTCAGATGGGGGTGGAGCTCCCTTTTATGAGGCCAATGGAACTCGCCGACGGCAATACTGTATTGCTGGATGTAGTTGGGCATGCGATGGACCATTTTGATAAGATAGGACGAAGATATGATGCTATTTTGAATTTGCAGCCGACAGTGCCTCATATTAGACCTGAGACAATCGACGAGGTTATTAAACGATTTTACAAGGGTGCAAGGAGTGTATTTACTGTAACGGCTATTCAACATGGTCACCCGTACATATGTTATCAACGGGACAGTGATGGGCTTTCGTTCACTCCATTCTTAAAATTAAACCCGGGTCAGGGGAGATATCCGAGACAAGTTCGTCCTGAGCTTTTCTATCCAAATGGGGCTGTATTTCTTCGAGACCGTGAACTTATCCTACAAAGGGATTACGCTACCAACGGTATGGGGGAGAAACCCGATGCTGTCGTTATGTCAGCGCGAGAGTCAGTCAACATTGATTCGATGGAAGACTTACTGATTGCAGAGGCCTTATTTTCTATCCAGTTGCCTCTTATTGCTCAAGATGCTATGTCTCCTGAATAGACAACTCACTACCTCACTAAGTTTGTGCGATGATAATAGGCGAGTTAAGGGAAAGGGATTGATTCTTGACGTTTATGAAGAGCCTGATTTTAAGGGGATACATAACGATAACACTTCGTCGTGAGATTTATTTCATCAGTTGTTTTTTGTCAATATTATTTACTGAAATCCCTCCAGTCCATGGGTGCACAATGGGGTATAGGGGGTGCGATCTGATTTTATTGGAGATTGTGATATGCTATGGATACCTTTGGGGATTTGGTACATGGTTATATCCTGTGGTGAGTGTTGGTGGCCTGATTTTTTTGATAACATTTTCCCCAATGTATTCGTTTACAATTGAGTTGATAAGATATTGAAGTTAAGAGTTATTTGTGGTGAATCACTTTTTTGAATGAGGCAGCTCGTTTTCGGTCCTTATTTCCTTGACATTCCGGAAAGTCAAAGTATATTACCACTAGAATTCATTAGAACATTTGATTTAATGACTCAGTTACAAAGGAATAGAGCAAAGTGACGCTTTCAAATTAATATACTTGAACATGTTACATTGTTCGAGATTCTAAAGGATTAACTGTAAGTCATTCTGTTGATTTAGGAGAATAGGGATGCGGAGAGTTTTAAATTTGGGGCATCGGGAGATTTCAGACTTGTCGCCTTGTTATGTGATTGCGGAAATCGGGCATAATCATCAAGGTTCACTTGAGAAGTGTAAGGATCTTATTCAGGCCGCGGTCGAATCAGGTGCGGATGCGGTAAAGTTGCAAAAACGCAATAACCGTAACTTATTTACTCGAGAGATGTACAACAGTCCATATAACAGCGAAAATGCATTTGGATCCACCTATGGAGAGCATCGAGAGTTTTTGGAGTTTGGTGAGTCTGAGTATCTGGAGTTGAAGGCATTCTGTTATAATTTAAAGGTGGATTTTTTTTCGACAGCCTTTGACTTCGAGAGTGCAGACTTTCTTGAAAAACTTGATATTCCCTACTTTAAGATAGCAAGTGGGGATCTAAGGAACCTACCTTTAATAGAATATGTTGCAGGATTTGGCAAGCCAATGTTCATTTCGACTGGTGGTGCTGATTTTGAAGATGTGCGACGTGTCTATGATAAAGTCATGCCAATAAATTCAAATATTTGTATACTGCAGTGCACTTCTGGATACCCTTGTGAGTATGATGAACTAAATCTGCGAGTGATTGATACCTATCGGAAGGAATTTCCCGATGTTGTTGTTGGGTTTTCGTCACATGATAGTGGAATAGCTTCTCCAGTAGCAGGTTATGTCCTTGGCGCACGAGTTATTGAAAAGCATTTTACTTTGAATCGTACTTGGAAGGGTACAGATCATGCATTTTCATTGGGACCACAAGGTTTTCGGAAAATGGTTCGAGATATTCGTAGAGTTGAGCAGGCGCTTGGTGATGGGATAAAGCGACGTTACCAAAGCGAAGAAAATCCACATTACAAAATGGCCAAGAAAATTGTAGTTGGTAGGAATCTACCAATAGGTCATATAATTAGATTTGAAGATCTTAAATTCAAATCGCCTGCTGATGGAGTCCCACCTTACAGAGTTAATGAGTTTGTGGGTAAAAAAACTCGTGTTGCTTTGAATGAAGACGATAGTGTAAATTTTGACGTTGTTGAGATTTAGGCTTCTATGTTTTCCATTGAGAATAAGGTCATTGTTGTAACGGGTGGTGCTGGAAATCTAGGTAGTAACTTGGTTAGATATTTGGCAGATCAAGGCGCTTTTGTAGCATCCATTGATCTTCAGCATAATGATTGTCGGAATGGCCTTGTCATGCATCTAAACGCGGATGTCACAAATAAGATTGCGTTGACAATAGCAAGAGAGAAAATTGAACAAAAGTGGGGTGGGATAGATGGACTTGTTACTTGTGCTGCTATCGACAGTCCCCCTGATGCTTCGGCTACGGATAATGGGCCTTTCGAGGATTTTTCTGAGGAGACCTTTGATAAGGTCATGAATGTCAATGTAAAGGGGGTATTCTTGTCCTGCCAAGTATTTGGAAAGGCAATGGAAAAACGTAGAATAGGATCTATCGTTAATATTGGTTCCATATATGGGGTAGTAAGCCCTGATCAGAAAATTTATGAATACCGAAGAGAGCGTGGAGAAAACTTCTATAAACCGATAGCTTATTCAGCTTCTAAGTCTGCTTTATATAATTTGACCAGGTATCTTGCCGAGTACTGGGCATCTAAAAATATTAGAACCAATATTATCACTTTGGCAGGAATGTTTGCTGATCAAGATAGTGACTTTCTTTCTGCGTATTGTGCTCGTGTACCTATGGGTCGAATGGCTACTCCTTCTGATTATGTTGGAGCAATTCATTTTCTTTTGAGCGACTCATCAAAATATATGACTGGCTCTGAATTACGAATCGATGGTGGGTGGACAATCAAATAAATGTAAGGGTGGGTCATAATGGTGCTACCAAATCAGGTTGAGAATCTAATTAATGGGAAATGGCAACCTAGCATATCAGCTAGCTGGTTCGAAAAGGTGGCTCCTCATGATGGCAAGGTTCTTGTTCGTGTCGCTCGCTCGACTGCCAATGATACATCCCAGGCCATTTGCGCAGCAGTAGCCTGTAAGGATAAATGGCGGGGACTTACTAGTGTTGAACGTGGGAACATTCTTTATAAGGCTACCGACACGATATGGAATAATATTGAAGAGGTTGCTGAGATTGTGTCAGTTGAGACAGGCAAAAGCACCAAGGATGCCAAGTCGGAAATTATGGGTGCGATTCAGCTTGGGAGATTTTTTGCTGCTGAGGGGCAGAGGCTCTACGGGCAGACGCTGAACAGCGGGGTGCCAAACAAACAGGCAATGCTGGTTCGACAACCTTGTGGTGTTGCTGGTTTAATTGTGTCGGCAAATACTCCAGTCGCTAATTTTGCTTGGAAGTTATTTCCAGCTTTAGTTTGTGGAAATACTGTTGTACTAAAGGCACCGGAGGACGCGCCATTAACCATCTGGAAGATTGCAACGCTCATAGAATCTCTTTTGCCCGCAGGCGTACTTAATATTGTAAATGGTTTTGGTAAAGAATGTGGGCAGCGTATCGCCGAGTCTGAGGATATAGATGTCCTAAGTTTCACGGGTTCTACCGCTGTTGGTATTTTGTTAGCTGAAATTGCTGGCAAAAACCTAAAAAAAATTTCATTGGAACTTGGTGGGAAGAATGCGTTAGTTGTATATAAAGATGCCGATATCGAGCATGCTCTTCATTGGGCACTCCTTTCTTCCTTCAGTAATGCTGGTCAGCGCTGTGCGTCATCAAGCCGGCTATTAGTACATAAGGATATTTTTGAACAATTTAAGACAGAACTTATTAGGCGAACAATGGGGCTTAAGGTCGGATATGGGGATGAATATGACTTAGGACCTGTTATAAATGAAGAGGCGGTTGTTAGACTTGAGCGCGCTATCGCCACGGCATGCTCAGAGGGTGGAAGTGTATTGATCGGCGGACGTCGGAAAGTTGGCTGTGGTTATTATTTTGAACCAACTGTTCTGGGCAATTTGCCGAGAGAGAGCTCTATTCTAAATATGGAACTTTTTGGTCCTGTTTCATCATTACATAGTTTTTCTTATTTTGATGAGATGATTGAGATGGTTAACGATTCTCCCTATGGGCTGACAGCGTCAATTCATACTCAAAATATTGATGTGGCATGGCAATTCTGTGAGCAGGCCAAAGTAGGTACGGTAAATGTTAATGCAGGTACCCATGGAAGTGAGCCTCACTTTCCATTTGGTGGACTTAGGTGGTCAGGCAATGGTACTAGGGAGCCTGGTCTACAGGCATTAGATATATATTCAAATTGGAAAATGATTGGAATGAACATTAAAGAGAGGTGTTTTTCGACATGGGAGACATAGTTAATTCGCAGGCTGTTAATTTGGGAGAGTTGTTTTGGATCTCTCCAGATCAGATGCAAAATTTACGATTGGGTGTTCAGTCCGATAAATGGAACAATATTCGCATTTTGGCAGACTGTAATCGACTAAATATTTTATACGCAATAGCCAGAGCTGGTTCGGGCCATTTGGGTACTTGCTTCTCAAGTATCGACATAATGACCTGGCTTTATGAAATGGAACTGTCTGCGAATGATCTTTTTTTTTCCTCCAAGGGGCATGATGTACCTGGATTGTATGCGGTGCTATTTTCTCGAGGAATTCTTAATTTAGAACAATTGAGTGCTCTGCGCCGGATTAATGGTCTTCCTGGCCATCCGGATCGCCGCACACCAGGGATCACATTTAATACTGGATCTTTGGGGATGGGAATTTCTAAAGCAAAGGGGTGGCTGCGGTCAGGTATTGGTAAATCTAATGCGAGGGTTTTTGTCCTGACAGGGGATGGTGAATTACAAGAAGGACAGATTTGGGAGTCGGCCCTAAACGTCAGGGATTCACAAATGAACCGCCTCTTTGTTCTGGTAGATCGTAATAGATTCCAGTCCGATTTTAGCGTGAAGAATACAAGTGATCTGGGCGATCTGGAGGCTAAATTTAATGCTTTTGGGTGGAACGTAGCAAATGTTGATGGACATGATTTTAGGCAGCTGTCCGGTGCTTTAGAGGAAATGATATCTCTAAAAGGGCCTAAAGTGATTATTTGCAATACGATTAAAGGAAAAGGGGTCAGCTTTATGGAGGCTGATGAAGCGAATCTAGAAAGGTACAGGTTTCATAGCGGTGGGCCGTCTTCTGATGTTTATGCCACAGCTTCCACAGAATTGATGGCGAGAATCTTGAGCCTTGCACCAAATATTCAATTTTCCAATTCGAGACATGTGCCCAAAGTGGTTGATGTTGCGACGAGGTACAAGCATCATCTTATAAAAGCGTACGAAAAATCTTTGGTTAGGGTTGCAGAGAAAGATGAGCGGATCCATGTTCTTGATGCGGATCTTTCGTTCGATATGGGCTTGCTAGAATTTAGGGAGCGATTTTTTGACAGGTATATTCAGTGTGGTATTGCTGAAATGGATATGGTATCTCAGGCTGGTGGCTTAGCAGTTGGTGGTAGATTGCCTATCTGCCATTCGTTCTCATGTTTTCTGACATCGAGAGCAAACGAGCAAATCTATAATAATGCAACTGAGCGGACACAGATACTTTATGTGGGTGGTCTTGCGGGACTTATTCCTGCTGAGCCAGGTCACTCCCACCAGTCGTTGCGGGATATTGCTTTAATGGCTTCTATTCCAGGGATGGAAGTTCTTGAGCCTGCCTGTGATGAGGATGTGGATGTGGCCTTGGAATGGTGTTTGAGTCGTCAAGGTCACCCTTCCTATTTGAGATTGGCAGCCATGCCTACATACTTGAATACTAAAACGCCAGTGAATATCCCTATAGAAGGGCAGGGTCGCATTTGGCGTGAGGGAACTGAGGTGGTTATTATCTGTCACGGTCCTACAATGCTGCGCGAAGCACTGCTTGCCTCAGAACGGTTGGCCGAACTTGGTAAACCTGTGACGGTTATATCGTTGCTTTGGCTAAGTCGGTTTGATGCTAAGTGGTTTAGTGAACGAACGCGGCAAGCTAAACTCTCATTAATTTTAGAGAATCATCATGGTTGGGGTGGAGTAGGGTCCGAGCTGCTTCCTTTACTGAAATCAAGATCCGTGAAACGTAGGTTTGTGGAGGGTATACCTGAATGTGGTGCTGCGCATGAAGTACTGTTTTATCATGGGTTTGAATCGGGTATGATAGTCGATGACATTCTAGAGTGGCTAAATAATTTACATGAAAGTCACAATCCACATATTACTCGTGTATAAAACTAGCTTAGATCTTTTGGCTATTCAAATTTAAAATTGTTACAAACAATGTTTTTGGTAGTTAAAAAATTAGAGTTTTTTGTAATCTGTTCAGACCAGACTAGAGGAAAATGATTGATATAAACACGGTTTCAATCTGTCAAATAATTAAGAACCAATAATATGAAAAGTAAAATAAAAATATTAATTGCAACTGCTGAACTTGGACAATTACGTTATTATGAAGAAGTTGCTAGTCGGTTAAAGAAACAAGGTTATGAAATTGCTTATTGTTGCGATAGAGATGATCCTGGGGTTCCAGAAAAAATAAATCAATCAGCTGTTCAGCATGGTTTTGGTTTTTATCTTCATGATGGCAATCAAGAACCTGGTGATCTAGAACCTACCAACTTCTTTAAAAAGATTTTGAATAAAATTAAAAAAAATAAAATTACTAAATCAGAATTGAGTGCAAATGATATCTCACTATCAACATTGGAAATATTTCGTAAATATCATTCCTATAGATTACAAGAAGCAAAAAAAATAATAAATTCTTATAACCCAGACATTATTGTGACCGGGGAAGATGGAATTGCCTCGAATTATTGGCTATTTTCAATTGCAAAGAAAAAAAAATGCAGAATTGTCACTCTCCCTTATGGGCTTGCTAACTCAACATATCTTATTTTAAAAGGAGTTGAAGAACAACACACAAGAAATCAATTACGTACTACCTCAAAAAAATCAGTTCAATTGATTCAAAAACACTATCCTAAGTGGGTAAAAAATACTAAATATGGGGATGTGATTTACTTACCTGAAGAATTCATTCTTGCAGTAGAAGATTTAAATATAGAAATCAAGGAACCATGGTGTTTTCAAGGTGGGATTAGCGATGTGATTTTAATTGAAAATGAATTTATGATACAACGCTATCTTTCTGAAGGAGTCAAAATCCAAAAACTTAAAAAAACTGGCTCAGTTTATTGCGATATAATGTATGAGGTATTTCAATCTAATAAAAAACTCCTTAATGCCTATAATAATTTTGATAAAATTGATGATATTACTACTACTATCTTAATATGCCTCCCATCCTGTGATCATGAAGGATGGGGCCACCAGTGTCCATTTGAATCGGTTGGAAAATATGTAGAAGCAATACATCAATACTTTAATCAATATAAAAACATCAAACTTTATTACTCTTTCCACCCCAAAATGTCTTTATCTACCCGCAAGGATATTGAGGCATTAGGCGTTGAAGATTATAATGGCTTTCCGTTATATTTAATTCCTCAATGCGATATATTAGTAATCAGTAGTTCTAGTATGGCAAGATGGGCTCTTGCAGCAAGAAAGCTAGTTATTAATTTTGATATTTATAATTTTGGTATAAATAATTTTCCTGAAATTCCAGCTTATTGCCAAGTATCAAATCTGGACGATTTTAAAGCTATAGTCCATAAAGCCATATCTGATCCAAGTTGGTTTCAAAGCATAATTAAAAACTCTACACAATACACTGACTTGTTAGGACCAATTGATGGAACTGCCATTGTTAAAATAGATCAGCAATTAAAGCAACTTTTAAATAAAAGAAAGTTTTTACTGACCTCTGAAAAAGTTTAATTTTCTACAATGTAGCTTCTTGGATCCTTGTTGATTGTAATAAATTAGCCCTTATAAACTTTCAGTAAAAATTTGTAGGGGCTAACCTATTAAGCGTTTGGGAATCGGATCTAGGCAATTAGACTCTTCTCTGAATCTACTTCAATTCTAAATAGACTCTGTTTAAGTTCAATAATATCTTTTGGGTGTCTATCTTCCCATTGACTTAGTTCTAAACTATCATTTTCTAATTTTCTCAGAATATTATCTTCCGTCAGTAAAGTCGAAAAATGTCTAACCCCTGATACATCTTTTAATCTTAAGACCATTGATAATATTAGATTTCCTAATTCATTTTTGAAGTGTTGGGGGTCCCAAAACCAATACATTTTAGTCGTCGCATCATCTTTATCTGGAAGTTGTTCGGTTGTAATGGAGTTAACGTTATTAAAACCCCATAAAGCAAATTTTGAGTTGGGGTATTTTTGATTATGAGTTGTTATTATAGCCACTAATTCCTTTTGCCATTGTTCATAAGTGCCCCATAAATCTAACAATTTATAAGTTTCCAACAGCCTGACATGCTCTGGTGCAAGTATAAGAATTAATTCAGTATGGTTACTTTCGCAAATCGTTATGATTTTTTGTAAATAGGCAATCGTGTCAATTCCTTTTTCAGGATTAGTAAAACTGAATTGATGGTGTGGTGGTGGCAATAAGGATGCTTTGCTGTAACTTTCTGTATACAAAAAATTATTTTTATAGCCTTTTAGTTGCTGTATTTGATCTTCTCTATAATCATGGACAAGTTGCCCGTTACTTAAAAAAGCGTTTCTTGTGTGCTGGTTTTTTATAGTTTCCCAACTCGCTTTTAATGCATCAAATGAAAGTAAGGTAGAAAAAATAGTATTTACAGTATGAGGGTTTCTATTCCCACTTGAATCGACATGAAGTAATGACTCATTAAAATCATCTCTATTATTTACATAGGCATTAAACATAAAGAAATTCAATACTAAAACGACCTTTTTTACGGGTTTAATTGCTTCAGCATGCTGTAAATAGCGCATCACTTCATAAATATTTGCTCCACTCAAACCAAGGTTATAAACGTGAGAATTATTCCATGCAGAAAAATCAGGATTAAGACCTGTTTCAGCAGTGGATGAGCCCATTATTAAATATTCTGGCTTATTCCACTCTATTGCTATTGCCTTGGTAAGGCGCAGGTGTGATGTCACTTGAGGTTTTTTACTAAGTTTCTGAATAGGTATTGATTTGTAAATATCGTACGGATTAACTAACCAGTTAAACAATATAATAATGAAACCAAATAATAAAAGAAACGACAGATAATAAATGGAAAATTTTTTAAAGCGATTCAATTAAATTCACCTTAGAATTTATAATATAAAAACTCACTGATATGCCCAAAAGACATTAATGAAAGCAAAGTTAAAATGGCACAAACTGCTGCAGTGAATGCAGTAGGTACCCAATATAGTTTCTTAATTAGATATGGCTCAATTTCTCCCGGGTAAGTTTCAAGCGCAGGATTATATTTATAAAGTAATTGTTGAGTATTAGGCCCTAAAAATACGATTAGGCCAGTTATGAATAAAATGACAAACAATTGTTGTAGCTGTTCAATATTAAACAGAGTACTAGATACCGATACATTCTGAAATAAGGCAATAATAATGTGATTACTGGTTGTAAAATCTTCAGCTCGGAAAAATATCCAGGCTATCATAACAGCCAGAAAGGTAATGATTTGAGCAAAAGAATTACCTATACATTTCTTTATAGAGAAGAATTGAAAATAATGAGTTTTTAACAGCAGCCATAAATGATTGATCACCAGATAAAAACCATGTAATAAACCCCATATAACAAAAGTCCATCCGGTTCCATGCCAAATGCCCCCTATGATCATAGTTATCATCAGATTAATATATCGATTAATCTTGCCTTTGCGGTTTCCACCTAAAGGGATATAGACATAGTCCCTCAAAAAACGAGATAAAGTCATATGCCAGCGACGCCAGAAAGTAATAATATTAGGTGCTTTGTAAGGTGAGTTAAAATTCAAAGGGAAAATAATACCAAAGAGGCGTGCTAAACCTATAGCCATATCAGAATAACCTGAGAAATCAAAATACAATTGAAAACTATAGGAAATACTTCCGCACCACGCTTCTATAAAAGTAATGGATGCTTTTGATGCTGAGCTAAAGACAGTATTTGCGTAAGGTGCCAAAGAATCGGCAATGATAGTTTTTTTAAAAAGGCCGATAGAAAAAATAGTTATGCCAACAGCACAATCTGCCCAGTTGAGCAATTTTTTTCTTTTATCTTCAAACTGAGGCATTATTTCCCGGTGATGAAGTATAGGTCCTGCCATTAAATGAGGAAAAAATGTAACGAATAAACCGTAGTTTATAAAGTGAGGCACCTTAATTTGTTTTCTATAGCAATCAGTGAGATAAGCAATTTGAGTAAAGGTAAAAAAAGAAATGCCTAGTGGCAAGTCTCCATTAATTAACTCTAGAGGATGATTAAGTAATAGGTATAAATTAGCCAATAAAAATTGGCTGTATTTAAAGTAAATAAGTAAAGATAAATTGCCAATAAGTCCCGCATAGAAGAACTTTTTATTGATTCGCTCCATCAATAAGCTAATGAGAAAATTAAATAATATTGAAATTAATAAAAGTGGCAAATAGTAGAAATTCCAATATCCGTAAAAAGTAATAGATGCAAGAAAGAGGAACGTGATCGTTTTTGAACGAATTTGACTAAGCTGAAAAAAGGAAAATAGAGTAAAACTAACAGGCAAAAAGAAGAAGAGAAAAGAATATGAATTAAAAAGCATTATTTAATTTTGTATAAAAATAAATACATCATTATACAATATAATAAACTTGGAATTAAATTATCGATGCAAATTGATTATTTGCTTTTAGATTTTAAAATATTTTTCCTCCTATCATCCTTTAAGCTAACATTAGATTTGGTTTTTTTAGGATAATTATAACAATCAATTTGGTGCTTGCCTCCGTTCAAATATTAAAAGAACACCCGCAATAATGAATCGAAAATGTTGATTAAAAACAGGAGTTGTTATTACCAACAAGTAAATCCGCCGTCTACTATGATATTTTGTCCTGTCACATAAGATGAGGCATCTGAAGCCAGGAAAACCAATGCACCTAATAACTCGTTGAACTTTCCCATTCTTCCTAAAGGCACTTTACTTGAATAATTTTTAATAAAAACATCGTTTTGCCCACTTTCAATACCGCCGGGAGTTAGGGTATTAACACGGATGTTGTATTTAGCCAAATAAGTTGCCAGATATTTAGTCAGGCTTAGGACCGCTCCTTTTGATACAGAATAAACAGCTGGAGTGTTAATTTCTACACCCATGTATTCTGAGCCTTTGTAGATACCTTGATCTGGTGCAACAACACCATAAATAGAGCTTGTCTGAATAATACTCCCACCGGTGTTCTGAGAGATCATTTCTCGACTCACTGCTTGAGCTACAAGAAACATTCCGTCCAAATTGACTTCCATTACTTTTCGCCAGGTCTCTAAACTATATTCTTCAAAAGGGGCAAAGAATTGATATAAATCATTTGTCTTACTGGCTGCATTATTTAACAGTATATCAATAGAATTGAATTGAGTCTTTACCGTTTCAACCATATGAGCAATATTCGCTTTATCAGTGACATCACATCTTAAAGGCATAACTCTGGCATCTGGGTATTCATTTAGAATTGATAGGCATACTTGCTCAGCTTTTTCATAGCAAACATCAGTTACGGCAACTTTAGCGCCATTTTTTGCGAGCTCTCGACTAAAACCTTTACCAAGAATTCCAGCTCCACCCGTGATAATTGCAGTTTTATTTGTAAGATCAAACACTCGCTTTCCTTAATTAATTATTATTAAAAGTAACTTGCTCCATAGGTTTTAATGAAGACAATTGCGTTATTAAATGCATGGTATTTATTGTTTCATGTGGTGGTATAACAGGTCTTTTTTTCTCAACCATTAGTTGCATATTTTTAATGGTGCGTTTAAATGCTGTAAAATTATCATGCAGATCATAATGACAGTGACCATTGGTGCCATAAAATGATAAATGAAAAGTTTTTCCGACAGCCCCCAAGCACGACAAGTTAAATACAATGTTATTTTCCAGTGTGAGATTATATGATTCGAATAATGTAGGTAGACGCGTTGCAGAAATTACTTTTCCCAGTCCTAAACCATTAATTGCATCAATAAGATGAATTCCATATCTTTCCAAATGATTTAAAACAACACCTTCTATTAATTTTAAATCTCCAAGCTTCAAATCGTTACTTCTTAACAGATCTAATTCTTGAGCATAACGCATTCCAGAAGTACTCATGAGTAAGCCATTATTTAAATATTTTTCAAAATAATTTAATTCATCAATATTTAAGGTCAGTGGTTTGTCAATAAAAACAGGTATGCCATGTTCCAGGAATGGCTTGGCCATTTTGTAGTGAGTTTGATAATCATCTCTGGCTATGAAGACCAGATCTATTTTGCCTATCATTTCTTCATAATCATCAAGTGCATAAGCAATTTTACTTGCTGCACATAATTGTCGGGTTAAGTTTTTGTCTTGGGTCCATGCACAAGTCACTTGCAGATCATGAAAGTCAAAAGCATCTCTAGGCTGCTTTTCCAGATAATTTAGAATAACAGGCCAGCCCGCTGCAATAAAGGCATCAGGATCATATCCATTAATAATAGCGGAGAAAGAAAAAGGATGACCGTTTCCTTCGCTGTATCCTAAAATACCCGCCTTCATCACCATACACCCCAGCCACCATCAACGCATATATTTTGACCTGTTATGTAAGATCCCGCTTCTGAGCATAATAATATTGCGGTACCTTTTAATTCATGAGGTTTCCCAATCCTATTAAGTGGGTTTTTGCTCTTTAGGCGCTGAATAAAATCAGGATTTTCTTTTTGAGTACTTTCAAATGGAAATGGGCCGGGGCTTATGGCATTGACCCTGATTTGGTGGGGTGATAAAAAGCTTGCCAAATATTTGGTGAGTTGAATTAAACCCGCTTTAGCTGCTCCGTAGCTTGGGGGATTAGCAAATCGTTCACTATCGTATAACCTATAATCAGGCGCAACATGTCCATACATAGATGCTATGTTGAGAATATTCCCCTTTTTCTTCTTTAAAAGAGGATAAGCTCGTTTGATAGTTCTGAATACTCCATTTAGGCATATTTCTATATCCAGATTCCAGTCCTCATCAGAAATGGATTCAAAAGTATTTTTGCGACCTGACCAGCCACAATTAACTAGAATATCCAGTCCATCAGGAAATAACTCATTAACAGTATGCATGAATAGATCTATCGATTCAGGATTAGAAATATCTACGGATAGGGGGGTGAAAATGCTATTTTTAAAATTTTCAGTTAGATAATTAGTATAATTTTGACACTTTTCCAAACTACGGCTAGCGATGATAACATTAGCTCCCTGTTCAGCAAAGGCATGGGTTATTTCACTGCCTAATAACCCCGATCCTCCTATCACTAAAGCGGTTTTACCATGTAGTGAAAAAAGGTCAGATAATCTCGGTGCTGTTTCTGGTTTCGAATAAGACATTTGCAATCACCAAATCTTTTTTTGTATCAATATCAATTACAGAATTTCCATCTAGAATTTCTGCCCCCATTTTTCCAAAAAGGACGTTGGGTCCTTCATTAGGAAAGGTTCTTAGGCTAAACGCATAAACAACTCCATTTAACTGATAGGCCTTTGGTAAATTTTGTCTTGAAATCCATGGTATGGCACCTTTAATAAAAGGCTCGGGTTGGCCATTTTCAACAGACCAAATCCTGTGTGGATTTATTTCAGATTCATTAAAAGTAGCAATGGAATCCAGATCTTCTTGAACCAAGCGGTAAAGGCATTTTTGTATGATTTCTTTTGTCCGAAAAGGGGATGTTGCTTCTAGCAATATCATGTAATCAGGTAGATTATTTTCAGAAGAAAGGAGCGAGCGACAATATCGAATTGCATCAGCGACTAATGCAGTGTCTGTAGCTAGATAATCCGGTCTGTGTTGGATGGTAACATTATAGGATTTGGCAGTATTTGCAATATTTTTGTCATCAGTAGACACTATAATTTCATCGATTTCAGGTACTTCTGAAGCCACTTCAATAGGCCATGCAACTAAAGGTTTTCCACCAAGTAGGGCGAGGTTTTTATTGATGATGGATTTACTTCCTCCTCGCACAGGTATAAAGGCAACAATCCTTTTATTATTTATCATTATAAAATCATTTGTTATTTTTTTATTGGTCGAATTATAATCTCGCAGAAATTTTAAAGCAATAATGCGCTTTTTATATTTTTATTTTATTCTTTTGCACAGAGTTTTATAGATTTGTTAATGATTGCCCATATTTTTTTTGATAAGCATATATTGCTTAAAACAAACAGACGACTGAGTATCCCGACTCTTACCAACAAGGTGCTAAAAAAAGAGGAGTCATTTTTAAAAAACTTATTATGATATCTCCACATTCCTTTTGCTTTATACCGCAGGACTCTAATAGGAATTTGTTGAGTGCTATAGCTTTTTATATGGGTAACTTTTGTTTGAGGGGTAAAAATAATTTTCCATCCTCCTTGAATCACTCTATAAAACCAATCGTAATCTTCGCAATAAAGAAAGTATTTTGCGTCAAGAAGACCTATATCATCTATAGTTTTTTTTCTAACAAACATACAGGATCCCGAAATCAATTCTACCTCTATGGGATGATCTGGCAAGGGTTTATCAGAGAGCAAGTAGCCTGAAAATTTGGAATTGTCTGGAAATATTTTTCCCAATTTGCACATTTGATTAAAAACTCGGGCGGGGCTTGGTGTAAGTCCTCTGCATCCTGCTTGTTCTGTTCCATCCGGATTGGTTACGAGACAACCTGCCATTCCTGCGTCCGGGTAATTATTCATCACTTGAAGCAGGTGCTCAATGGTGTTCTCGTTAATAAAACAATCTGGATTTAAATAGAGTATGAAGGGGGTTTCTATCATAGGATATACAGCATTATTGGCTGCTGAAAAACCAAGATTGGCATGGTTTTTATGAATATGAATATTTGGATTATCCCGGTATGCGACAGTTAACAGGTGCAGGCTATCATCAGATGAGGCGTTATCGGAAATAATTATTTTTACTGGCACGGTACTGGCTAAAACTTGTTTGATACATTTCAGTAACATTTCGCCTGAATTGTAATTAACTATAACGACTGTGACTAAATTTTTTACCATGGTAAACCTTTATTCAGGACTTTAAGCAGATGGAACGTATTTATTTTTCGCGATTTTTGGATTATTTTGCGCTGACTTAAAACCCTTTGCAAACCCTTTATTGCATCAATTTTTGATTTTAAAATGATGGATGTTTGTCCTCTGAAAATAAATATCAGAATGGTAGCGATATTTAATAAAAGATGTAATGGGAAACTTAGAAGCAATAGGGATATAGGCATATTTTTAAAATAAGTCCAAACCAGGTTGCGATGTCCATGATAGGTATAAAAATCGCTATGCCTTTTTGTTGTTGCAGAACCGGTATGTTCAACAATGGCTTTAGGAACATAAGCGCCTTTATAACCTGAAAGCCATAAACGGAAAGCAAGGTCGATGTCTTCATAATAGCAAAAATAATGCTCATCAAATCCCTTTACGGCATGGAATGCATCCCGTTTGTATAGGGCTGCTGCAGCACAGGGGGAAAAAATCTCTTCAATACTGCCAGGATCCTGATGAAGTGGTTTCCTGTGATTTCTACGCCAGGCTTTTCCGCTGATATGATAGCAATCTCCGGTGCCATCTAGTAAATGGGGCTCTTGCTCACAAATTAATTTTGAACCCAGGAAAGCAAACTGTGGGTATTCACGGATGGTGTGTACCATTTCTTCAAGCCATTCTTTATGCGGGTAGGCATCGGGATTAAGTAATGCAATCCAATTAATTTCGTGAGATAAGTATTCCATTGCACGGTTGTTACCAGACGCAAATCCAAGATTTTTGTCATGTTTAATGATTGTTAAGGGTAAATTCAGACTAAAAATCTCTTGGGGGATTTCTTCATGGCTTGCGTTGTCAAAAATGATAACCTGAGAAGGTTTATAGGTTTGATCAGCTAGTGCTCGAGCTGCTTTTAACAGATATTTCCCAGAGTTGTAGTTAATAATGACGACTCCAATATTAATAGAGTTATCCATATTATTGTTAGATAAGTAGCTCACGGTCCTGTTTCCAATTTGGGAGAGCATTGATCATACTGATGTATAAATTATTGCTTTCTATAAACCAACTCATTTTTTGAATTAAAAAATATTTATTCACAAGCTCTTGTGTCAGCACATGATTTACCTGTTTATCATAGAGGTATGGAAGAGAAATAGAGGAATACGATACGGATAATACTTCGCATCCTTGTACTAAACTTTCGGCCAATTCAATTGGTAGATGATAATACTTCTGGTCTATTACCTCTATATTGTAATTTTCTTTTAGCGTATTAATAATTAATGAAAATAAATCAGGGCTATGTGCAGGATGGGGTTTTAAAATAACAATACTGCCCACAGTAGCGTATTTTGATAGAATGTCTTTATAAAGTGCTATTTCATTATCTATCGTGGTTAATTTAGACTCTGTAAAATTGCTGAGCATAAGCAGATAGCATGGATTTGGGCTATTTTTAATTAAGTCTTGCATATGGGTCTTAAATTCAGGGATACAATCAGCAAGATCCGTAACACATTTTTTTAAATCGCCTTTGGGAATAATAGAGAAATCACATTGAGTTAAAAAATCTCTCCCAGGATCGCAAGGTATGGCCAGTATAGCTTGTTGAGCTTGTAATTGATATTTTTTTGCCGGGTAGATTAATTTTCTTTTTAATCTTGCAAGTATATTGTGCGGTATAATTCCATTTTTATTAATAATCTGATACATAAATCGAGAGAAATAAGTTTGAGTATAGACTAATCCCAAGGCATCACCATAACATATACGCTTCGCATGGGGAAAGGCGTGCATCAATGCCTGGTTCCAAAAATCACTACTGATATCATGGGAAAAGAAAAGCTCATCAAATTCATATTTTTTTAGTTTATCACGTATTAGTTTTGCGCGTAATCTTACTGGTAAGTAAGTGATGAATTTGGGGTGTTTGAATAGAGAGTAACCCGATAAAATAATGGAGTTAGGTTCATTACTGATTAATGCTTGAATATGTGAGATTTTAATGGAATTAAATGGAATATGTGGTTTGGTAAGAATTATCAACGGCTTTAACGTGGACTTGTTTATTATTTTATTATGTCGATATGCGGCAATAGCAGGTATTAATTGATTAATGTGATCAATACTTATTAAGGTAGGTTTATTCATATTATGATTAATTTATTCATTAATATCATACAAGTTTTTGTCAGCATTATCCGCTCCCTTACGGTTGCGGCTCGGCTATGATCGTAGTTCTTTTTTAACAGCAATCCGAGCCTCGACCGTAAGGGAGCGGATAGAATCACACTC
Organism: Legionella sp. PATHC039; assembly: GCF_026191275.1. NCBI lineage: Bacteria > Pseudomonadati > Pseudomonadota > Gammaproteobacteria > Legionellales > Legionellaceae > Legionella > Legionella sp. PATHC039. Next base: position 1,756,545 of record NZ_JAPHOP010000001.1, on the reverse strand, counting down.
CATAGACCATAGACAAGAAACTAGGTAAATGGATAATCCATCTCGCTATTTAATTTGTTTTCTAATAAAAACTCTTTTAAGGGACCTAATAGTTGCAAATGATGCTGCATGGAAATTTCATAGCTTGTCAGGTTGCAACTGCCAGTTTCTAGCAGGTTAGTGACTAGGTCAGCAGTAAGCATGCTTTGGTAAGGTATAGGCGCATTGACTTCTTCCCATTTCCAGTCCTTTTCCAGGCTGGTCTGCCATGCTTTTTGTTCCCATTCTCTAGAAATTACTCGTAGTTTATGGTTGTAAATTTCAATTTGAATAGGCGCTATCCCTCTGTTGTCACAATGTAAAAACGCGGTACTCCCATTTTCAAATCGAGCTATTAGAGTTCCGGTTAACTCAAAATAACCATTTCTTTTACTCGGTATAATTTGCTTATCAAGATATCGGGTATCAATCTCGAATTGGTCGCTTCCGGTGATATAGGCTAAATGATCAAGATAATGGATTGCATTCGTGACCAGACCATATTGACTTCCATTGACATGGTATTGGACTACTTCATTTTTAAATGCAGTATTTAAATGCTGATAATACGGCATCATTCTCATGGTACAGTTAACCCAGACTTTCATATCTTTTGAGGATAATTGTTTAGCAACCTCATAATAATCTTTCTCTTGGGTAAATAATAATTTTTCAAGGACTAGATGTCTCACTTCTGTTTTATTTAATAAATTTTCTATTATAGTTCTGCGGCTGTTTGCTGTGCTGGCAATAATCGCTATGTCTATTGTTTGATGATTGGCTAAGTTTTGTGAATAACTAATTTTATGTTTTACATCTTGAATAGTGGCATCAAAGCGGTTTTTTGCTGTTTCAAGTGACTCAAAACTGGAATCAATAACGTCTATTTCTATTTCCTGATTAAGTAAATTAAGCGATTGTAAATGTCTGCTGCCAAGTTGACCTGCACCAATGATTACTATTTTTTTCATGATGGAGTATTTTGATTAGTTATAAATTGGTTAGCATTTTAGCTGACTTGTTTGTTTAATTCCACAGTTGTTATTTGTAGATTCTGCGTTTTAGATATTTGCTCAGATAACCATTTGGCTAATACTCGGTGTCCTTGCTCGTTAAAATGTGACAGGTTCATGAAGTTATTTTTTGGATAGTTAAAGCTGGCAACTAGACAATGAATTTTGGTAAAGTTTCTACATATTTGATAAATATCATTTAATTCACTCTGAATATCAGATACTTTAAATTGAGTCTGTTTTATACCATTTTTATAGATTGGGGAAACAAAAAAATAGACATGGTCAGCAACAGATGAAGCAGATGAAAATAAAGACTTGAGGAAAGTCTCGTAAATAGGCAATTTTTTTTTAAAATCGCTGTATTTTTCAGAGAAACTATCTGGAAAGGGACTAAAAGAATATAAGGTTTCAATTTTTTTACCGGGGTTGAATATTCTATTCAATTCTAAATTGGTCAGTAGGTTGATTCCGTGTGGGTGGAGTAAATAAAACTGGCTATATGAATTATTTATATAATCAAACCAGCGTTTTGGGCTTGTATCTGCTGCTACTATACTTTTTGAAGAAGTAAAATTAAATAAATTTATTTCTATTATCAAGGTATCTAAATGTATATTTGTAGCTTTTAAATAATTAATATTAGTTAAGGTGTCTTCACCACTTGACCCAATTTGGGAAGCATTTAGAATAGTATGGTTTGGAAAGTATTTAGCCATATAATGAGTGTAAGCTTCATTAGCTAGCAAATCATATCCATAAGAAAATGATGAGCCAAACACCAGAATGACGGGTTTTTTGGGTGATTTTAATTTTTGGTTCAAATACGCATTGATAAGAGGATATCGCTCAATATCAATAAAATTTCTAACATTAATTAAATTTCTACTATAAAAAAAAGAAGTCAAACTACCAAGAAAGTAGCTCCAAAAAAAATGAGTGAAGATTAACCCAATAATTATTGTGATAACGTATTTATAGTATATTTTTTGAATCATTTTATTATGTCGTTGTATTAAAAATTAAAATATAAAAAAGTACTTGGTGTTTGAGATATAGTGGTTATTGAGAAGTAAGCCAATACTCCTAGAGAAAAACCATACCAAATACTTGGTGTCCATAATAATTTATTTGTGATTGCTCCTGGAGCAGAACTACCAGATTCTTTAATTGGATTATCTAATATCGCATTAGTATTTTTCATGATTTCAATCGTGTTTGGCAGGATAGAGCAAATTGCCAAGCCTACTAATAGAAATAATCCAAAAAAGATATAATTTAATATAGTAAGCAATCCAGCAGTGCCAAAAAAATGATGATGAATATGAAACATGCCTTTATAGAAGTTTTCGACAGTTCCAAAATTGTCAGCACGAAATAAGACCCATCCAAGGACTACAAGAAAGAATGTGAAGGCAATGGAAAGGTATCGTAATATTTGCGAAGTTACTTTTGAGTTTATCTTAAAATGGAAGCTGGCTGAAAGAGCGTTTTTGCAGGCATGCCATCCATGATTCAGTATAAGCAAACTGCCATGGTAGGTGCCCCATAAAATAAATGTCCATCCAGCACCATGCCAAAACCCAACGATAACCATTACAATGAATAAATTCAGGTATTTACGAAAGGTCCCTCGTCTTCCTCCACCAAGAGGTATATACAAATAATCTCTGAAAAAACGGGATAAACTCATATGCCATCTTCGCCAAAAATCAATGATATTGATTGCTTTATAAGGAGAGTTAAAGTTTACTGGTAATTTAATCCCTAGCATATAGCTGAGGCCTATTGCCATCTCGGAATAACCTGAAAAATCAAAGTAGAGTTGCAAGGTATAGCCTATGGCACCAATCCAGGCGTCTACAAAAGAAAGGTCATATCCTTTCCCTGGCAAATCAAAAATATAATTGACTTTGGGGGCGATGGTATCTGCCAAACAAACTTTCTTAAATAAACCGATTATAAATATGGATAATCCTATTATAAAGTAGCGCATGAAAGGGAACTGTTTTATACCGACAATTTTTTTGAATTGAGGCATGACATCGGAGTGATGAATGATTGGGCCTGCTATTAAATGTGGAAAATAGGTAACAAATAATGAATAGTTAATAAAATTAAATTCCTTTACTTTTCCCTGGTAAGTGTCAACCAAATAGGCTATCTGTGTAAAAGTGAAAAAGGAGATGCCCAGAGGTAAAATAATGTTTAAGTAATTAAAATTAGTATGGGCAACTGTATTGAAATTCTGTATAAAAAAGTTCATGTACTTGAAATAAAAAAGTGCTCCAAGGTTACAAGTTATCCCAAGAGTTAAAAAAGTTTTTTTGTGGAATATTTGTTCATTTTTAATAATTAACATACTGATTAAATAATTAAAACTTATCGAGGCAACTAACAAAATAAGATAGTTCGGGTTCCACCAACCATAAAAAATTAAAGAAAAGATTAATAGCCATGGAGTGACACCAGATTTAAAGTAATAAATTAGAAAATAGCTCCCAATTAGGGCAATTGGTAAATAAACAAATAAAAACAAATACGAATTGAATAACATGATCCCTGTTCTAGCGGCATTAGAAATGCGAAATCATAATTTAAGTTTTCATAAATTGCTACATAAAGTATACTAATTCAATCGTATTGCTCCTGATTCATTTCATCAGTTTTTTTAAGTATTTGTTTTGTATATCGTTAGTGCGGAGATTTAATGATTTTTCATCAATTATTTGATCAAGATTCTTGTACTTATACCTACCTGATAGGCTCTGCTGATAGCAAGCATGGAGTAATCATTGATCCGGTGAAATCTCATGTTTCAACGTATATTAACTTGATTAACGAGTTAGGGTTAAATTTGGTTGCCTCTATAGATACTCATCTGCATGCGGATCACATTACCGGCTCTGGTCAATTAACTACTTTAACTGATTGTCAGTCTATGATGGGGATTGAGACTGAGGCTAAGTTTGTGCAGGTTAAGTTTTGTAATGATGAGATTCTAAATTTTGGAAACATCAAAATTAGAGCAATGCATACTCCAGGCCATACTCCAGACTCCTATTGTTTCATACTGGAAGACAAGGTATTCACGGGTGATACTTTATTAATTAACGCTACCGGGCGTACTGATTTTCAAAATGGTAGCGCGAGCGAGCAATACGATAGTCTGTTTAATAAGCTTTTAAAATTACCTGGTTTTATGAAAGTTTATCCGGGACATGATTATAACCAGAAATATTACAGTACAATTGAACAGGAAAAGAAAAATAATCCCAGGCTGCAGGTAAAATCCAGACAAGAGTATGTTGAAATGATGGGTAATCTGAATTTGTCTTTTCCTAAAAACATGCATTTTGCAGTTCCCGCCAACTTAAATAATGGATTAACTGAGCAGGAAGTTAGCGCTCTGGTTTAAAGATTATTATCATTTATTTTGTTATGTTTTATTCATTCTCCAAGTCTGCGATTTATAAAGATAAATTGCAACCTAAGCTCAAAATTTGAATAACAGATAGTTTTAGGAACAGAATTTTATAATCCAGTTTATTATTTCAATCAATAAACTGGTAATTTTCTGAATTTAGCTGTAAATTTATTTTATTAATATCGTATCTATATGATTTTAAATACGTATTTTTATATTGTTTGAGTTTATTGTAGGAAAATAAACTTGTTTTTCTTTTTGAGTCCGGTTTATTTATAATGGAGAGTTTTTGATATTAGGGAATGTTGAACGGTTTTATGATGAATTTATGATAAGGAGTTTATTAATTTTTCAACTCATTTCTGCAAAAATTAAACGCAAATTTATCTGTTACTTAATATTCTGTTAATAATCAGAGTGTACAATGTGATCCAAGCAATAAATTTTGCTTAAAATTTGTTCATATTGTAGTTGCCAAGAACACCATGGAAGCGTTCTATGGAGAAGTAGGTAGCTGCTATGTTAGGGAGATTTTAGTCATGTTGATTTTGACTCGGCGTATAGGTGAAACATTAATCATAGGTGATGATGTCAATATTACTGTTTTAGGTGTAAAAGGCAATCAAGTTCGCTTAGGAATTAATGCTCCAAAAGATGTTTCTGTTCATCGCGAAGAAATTTATTTACGCATACAACAAGAAAAAGAATCTGATGATTCGGAACAAGCAGTATAAATCGATTTCCACGCAGCTCATCCAGTTCCGAGTACTTAAAAATACTCGGGACGAACCTTAAATCCTTTCTTGTACCATATTGTTAATTTAGCTTATTAGCTTTTGCCAGGTTGAAGTGAAGTATCGCCTGATGAAAGATAATGACGAATTCCCTGGTCATCTTTTAAAATCAATTGTCCTGAACGATTCACGCCACAAGCAACTCCTGATATAAAGCCTGAGGATTGTGAAACAGTAATGTGTTTCCCTGTCAGGTAATCAACTGTATTCCATTCACTGATAAAATGATCGAGCTCAGTATTCATAAATTTATTTAAATATTGTTCCAAGTGAACAATAAGATGAGCAATTAAAAAATTACGATCATACTGTTGTTTAAAAATTTCATACAAGGAACACCATGGTTTATCTGGTAAAGGATGATTTTCTGTATCTGTATTGACATTTAAGCCTATTCCAATAATAACCTGTGAATTACTATTTGATTCTGCAAGGATTTCAATAAGACTCCCGCACAATTTTTTGTTACCCCAGAGTATGTCATTGGGCCATTTGATTTTGATATCTTTTGAATTGCTTAAGGTATTTAAAAAGGCAACCACGGCCAAACTTGAAACAAGACTTAAACCAGAAAGTCGAGAAAGATCACAATTAAAACTCCACCGGGTAGAGCAGTAAATATTCTCTCCAAAAGGAGAGTGCCAGTGTCGTCCAAAGCGCCCTCTCCCTTGAGTTTGCATTTCAGTGCAGCAAATTTCAACGGCTGAGCTTGAGGGCAGATCTTTCAGGTAACGGTTGGTTGAGTCAATCGATGTAAATAAATGCAGGTTAAACAGTTGGCTAAATCCTTTGCTGTGTAATTGCTTGGTAATTTCATCGGAGTCTAGCAGGATTAAAGGCTTTTCCAATTGATATCCTTGATGTGGTATGCGGATAACAGGTATGCCTAAATCATTAAGCTGATTGATTTGTTTCCATACTGCTGAGCGACTGATTTTTAAAGCGTTTCCTAATTCACTCCCACTATGACATGCCCCATCGCCCAGTATTTGCATTAACGTATGTTGAGAAGTATTAAATTGAAACATGATTTAAAATTTTAAACTAATATTTTGTTGAAGCTGGACGATCCCATGACGAATTTCTCTAACAGAAGGGTGGTAGCATAAAGCGCCACTGCAGCATACTTCCGGCATGAATGAGCGTAGTTGCCAGGTCATGTTATGCAAGGGATCGTCAACCAATTGCTTTGTAGGGAAATTGGTAGGGACATGAAATTCTTTGGTTGGATAGGAGAGACCTAAACCACTCGCTTTGATGAACGCTTCCTTTTGAGCCCATATATGAAAAAATAAGGCTGGCTTAAGGGACTGATGTGCTTTTTTCAGTTCCTGGTATTCTTGCTCGGAAAACAAATTTTTACCAATCCCTTCATAAGGCCGGGCTGAATATCTTTCAATATCCACTCCAATCGGATAGGTTTTACCCACTGCCAATATGGCCATTTCACCAGTATGACTGATATTAAATTGCAATTTTTGCGAATTAATCACATTGGGCTTGCCCTGGGCATTGTAAGTAAATTCCAATCGTTCAGGGGGCGTATTAAGGTATCGGGCCAGGATAATTCTTAAAGTCGCTCTGGCGTTGGTGAAGCGTCTTTTATGGCGATTAAAATAAAAGCGATCAGCACGGGAGCGTTCATCAGCATTCAATAACTGATACGCGCTATGCAATTCATAGTCTAATGAGAACTGCCAAAGATCAATACGTGACTCATTTAAAATGCAGTTTTGTGTGTTTAATGGAGTAAATCCTGTAATTATCATCTGTTGTATCTGAAATCTGGCATCGATTAACGGTTAAGAGTATCATATACCAAAGACGTTTAATTCACCAAAGAGTAATCAATGACCCGACAATTTTTGGAATTTGAACAACCTATTGAAGAGTTGAATCAAAAAATTGAAGCACTGCGTATGGTTGGCAGTGATAATGAAGTTAATTTAAGTGAAGAGATAGCTCGACTTGAAGCGAAATGCTCCGAGTTAACAGAGAATATATTCTCCAGGCTTGAACCATGGCAAATCGCTCAGATGGCCAGACATCCTTTAAGGCCGCAGACTACTGACTATATTGAGCGAATTTTTACTGATTTTCAGGAGTTGCATGGTGATCGCAGTTATTCTTCAGCCCCTGCAATTATCGGAGGCATGGCGCGATTAAACGGGGAGCCTGTCATGGTGCTTGGTCACCAAAAAGGTAAACGTACCAAGGAAAAAGTATACAGAAACTTTGGTATGGCAAGACCTGAAGAATACAGGAAAGCACTGCGTTTGATGAGGATGGCTGAAAAATTCAAAATGCCTGTAGTCACATTTATTGATACGGCTGGAGCTTATCCTGGCATTGGTGCTGAAGAACGTAACCAATCAGAAGCCATTGCACGGAATCTTTTTGCTATGTCTCGCATTAAAACACCAATTGTCTGTATTGTTACAGGAGAAGCCGGTTCAGGTGGTGCCTTGGCGATTGGGGTTGGTGATAAGATTATTATGCTGCAATTCAGTATTTATTCAGTCATTTCTCCTGAGGGGTGCGCCTCAATCCTTTGGAAAGACGCCTCTAAAGCGAGTGAAGCCGCGCGTGCTATGGGAATTACTGCAGACAGAATATTCGAAAATGAATTGGTTGATATGGTAGTTCCTGAGCCTTTGGGGGGCGCACACCGAGACGTTGATGAGATGGCAAGTCGCTTGAAGAGATTATTAACGAGTGAACTCCAGGCTTTGAAAAAGGTACCTCTGGATCAATTAATTGAGTTAAGGTATCAAAAATTTATGGCAATGGGTGCTTGTGACTAGGCCTTTACTAAGTCCCGAATGGGTAGCTCTTCTTAAACAATTCAAGAAATTGATAGTAGGGTTCAGCGGTGGTCTGGACTCTACAGTACTCCTGCATGTCCTTGCCTCAACTCCTTCCTTGTCTAATCAACTTTTGGCTGTCCATATTAACCATGGCATTAGTGGAAATTCTCTGAACTGGCAAAGGCATTGTGAGCAATTGTGCCTGGATTTAGGCATTGCTTTTATTGCCAAAGCCATTGAATTTGATCGTACTGCAAATGTTGAAGAAGCAGCACGCAATGCGAGATATGATTTTTTTTCCTCTTTATTAGAGGATAATGATTGTCTGGTTTTGGGGCATCATCTTGATGATCAGGCCGAAACAGTTCTTTTGCAACTGTTTCGCGGCGCAGGAGTTGATGGCTTGGCAGCCATGCAGGAATGCAGCAATTTGGGTGCTGGGCAATTGGCAAGACCATTTTTGACCTGCCCCAGAGTGGAATTAGAGCATTATGCTCGTATTCATGAATTGAAATGGATAGAAGACGAAAGCAATCAAGATACAAAATATTCTCGCAATTATCTGCGCCATCGCGTAATGCCATTATTGCTTGAAAAGTGGCCGGGAGTAGCAGGTAATATTTCCCGAGCTGCGACTCATTGTCAGCAGGCAAAAGCGAATCTTGAGGTATTGGCTATAAAGGATTGTCCTGATTTGTTAAACGCTACTGATCATTTGCTGATTGAACCCATAAAAGGACTTGAATTTGAGCGGATTACAAATGTTTTAAAGTTTTGGCTTAAAAAAAATAGAATTCAATTGCCTTCGTCCAAGACGTTTCATCGTATCATTCATGAAATAATTTTTGCAAAGCTCGATGCCATGCCAACAGTTAGTTGGGATCAAATACAAGTACGTCGTTTCCAACAACATCTTTATTTGCTTAAGGCAGACCAGATCAATCTACCGAAGGCCATTAAATGGCAACAATTTCCAGCTTCTTTAACTTATCCAGATGCTAATATTGAGTTGTCTGCAGTAAAGGCCCAAAAGGGATTAATGATCCCGAAAGATGCGCAAATAGAAATACGATTCAGAAAGGGTGGTGAAGAGATTTATTGGCATGGCCAAACTAAACATCTAAAAAAATTATTTCAGGAGTGGCAAGTTCCCCCATGGCTAAGGGAGCGAGTTCCATTGGTTTACATTAATGATCAATTGGCTTGTGTTGTCGGTTATGCAGTGAGCGATTTGTTTTTTACTACTAATCCTCTGGAAGCATGGTCTATAGTTAATAATTCTTAATATCAACAATCTCCGCTCCCTTATGGTCGCGGCTCGGTTTTAGCCATAATTCCATTTAATCCACTCCCTTATGGTCGTGGCTCGGTTTTAGTCATAATTCCATTTAATAATCTGATTAATCATCTGAGCCGCGACTGTGAGGGAGCGGATTACGTTTAAACTAAATTGTTTCTTCAGTTTTTTTATAGCTTTTAATACTATACATCATTATCAAATATGTTTATTCTGCGCAAATTGGAATATTGTAAAATTAATTTCTGTTATTTATGTCTGATACACATTGCGAAAAAAGCTACAGATCAAAACTTCTCAAACAGGGTTTGCTTGGTGTATTGATTTTATTCCTGGTTTTTTTGTTTCTCGAATCTTTCTCAAGATGGATAGCAGCTACAAGTACAGCACCTTTTGGTGAGAATATCAGAAACGATCAGAAAATGGTTGTTAGTGAATCCATCAGGCAAGGCATCGTTGCTATTGGGGATTCCATTATTGCCAGAAGCTTTTATCCAGAACTTTTTTCTTCTTTATTGACTAAAAAATTTTCCAAATCCTACGAAGTATATAACATTGGAGTAGAGGGTTCGGGAATTCTCCATCATCGGGCACATCTAAGGTTCTTATTGAAAAGGAATGTAAAACCGGATTTAGTGATTATGAATGTTTCTGTTCACAATCTTAATTTGAATAATTTTGCTCATGATAGTAATGATCACATTATAGAACCAGCATATCAGGATAATAACTCGCTGGATTACTATACTCGTTGTTTTATAGTGGACAAGCCAACAATAGCTTCAAAAATGTACTGTAAGATAGCGGAATATTCTTATTTTTTTCGATTAATCCGTTATTATCATCAACAACTAAATAATAGTTTACAAGCCATATTGCACACTCAACGCTTACGTGTTGATAATTTATTCATTAAATATCCTGCGGTTTCAAAGCAAGGTTTTTCGCCGAATTTTGGGAGTCTTACCGAACAATCAGTGAATACGCCCAGAATGCTTGAATTTTTAAGATATGAATACAGGCATGTGTTTGCTAATTTTAATTTGGGTACCGATGCGTTAGACAGTATTATTGATGATCTGAATAAAAATTCAATTAAAGTAATTTTAGTCCTGGCACCAGTTTACCATCCAGTGACTCGTAAGGTTTATGATGAATTCAACTTGCCATCTAATGGCGCTATTGTCAGTACGCTTGAAAATTATGCTTTAAAGAAAAATATTGCTTTTATAAACTTATTCGAGGAATGTCAGGATCCTGTTTATTTCCAGGATCCAGTACATCCTAATATCTATGGTGCTGTAAAGATAACTACATTGTTATCGCAAAAAATTATCAACAAACAATTTGTAGGGCCTGACGGGTATTTGGATAAGGAATTGTTTCAATACCTAAAAAGCAATAATGAGAACAAAGCATGAATTTTGTCACTTTTCAGTTCGTTGTTTTTTTAGTTATTACAGTCATTGTCTTTATGATGATGTCTCCCCATTATCGGAAATATTTTATTTTGCTTTGCAGCTATTTTTTTTACGGTACCTGGAGTGTTCCATTAATCAGTGTCATCTTATTTTCAACCTCGGTCGATTACTATCTGGGGAAAAAAATCTATGAAAGTAATTCCCAAACTCATAAAAAGCTCTATTTGACTTTATCTATTCTGGTTAATTGCTCCATTCTGGTTTATTTCAAATACATGAATTTTTTTATTTCCAGTATTGATGCTATTGGCTTTAGTTTGGGAGCTACCCAACTTTTGTTAAATCCTATGCATATTATTTTACCTCTCGGCGTTTCTTTTTACACGTTTGAGGCGATCAGTTACATTGTAGACATCTATCGAGGGGAAAAGCCAGCTAGTAGCTGGTTGAACTACAATTTTTATATTATGTATTTCCCGCATCTGATTTCAGGACCGATTGTCCGTTATAAAGAACTGCATGCTCAATATGAAAATAAAATTGAATTACCTGAAACTTCACGTTTAAAAGAGGGATTTCAGTTAGTACTTTATGGTTTTATTTTCAAATTGATCATAGCCGATTCAATGGCTTCTATCTCAGATCCCTTGTTTGATAAATACCAAACAATCGGCCATCTAGAATCCTGGTTGGCCAGTATTGCATTTACTATACAGATTTATTTTGATTTCCTTGGATATACCCATATAGCACGGGGAGTATCATTATTTTTTAATATTAAATTACCTGTTAATTTTAATCATCCTTATAATGCGTGCAATATCAGTGAATTTTGGCAGCGTTGGCATATTACTTTGTCATTATGGATTCGAGATTACCTATACATTCCTTTAGGAGGCAACAGAGGTCGTTTGCATCAAACGGTGAATAATTTATTAATTACTATGTTTATTGCTGGCTTATGGCACGGTGCTTCCTGGAATTATGCGATTTGGGGCATATACCATGGTTGTTTATTAGCCATTTATCATGTTTTCCGGTTTTATAGCATTAAAAGCAATATACAAACTGAAAATCAATTGATAAAAATTGGTTCAATTATAATGACTTATTCATTAGTAGTGGTAGGCTGGGTGATATTCCGCTCCACTTCGTTTGAACAGGCATTCACTATTCTCGGCAAGATGTATGATATTCCTGGTTTCGTGCAGGAATTTGCAATGAATCAACGTGCTTCAGCTTATACCGATTCTTTATTTTATCTCGTGGGACTGTTCGCCCTGTGCTTTATAGGGCCAACTTTTAAATCAATTGAAACAAAAGTTTTGTCAGCTGTACAGCCATTCTGGATTAAAAAATGGCTCTATTCTTTTTCTATTTTTACGGTGTTAATTTTTATGTTTTCCCCTGTGAAACCATTTATTTATTTTGTTTTTTAATTCGATAATTTGTTATCCGCTCCTCACGGTCGCGGCTCAGGTTTAATTATTATTTGATTTAATCATCCGAGCCGCGACCGTGAGGGAGCGGTGATAACTAACACTCAGGCAAGTTAACAGCCAATCCACCCATGGACGTTTCCTTGTATATACTTTGCATATCCATGCCGGTTTGCTTCATTGTTTTGATGACTTTATCCAAAGAGATTTGATGCTGACCATCACCTATGAGTGCCATTCGGGTTGCATTAACTGCTTTCACAGCCCCCATGGCATTTCTCTCGATGCATGGGATTTGCACAAGGCCCAGAACGGGATCACAGGTCATTCCCAGATGATGTTCCATTGCAATTTCTGCAGCATTTTCAACCTGCTCGATGGTTCCGCCAAGAACCGCTGTCAAACCAGCAGCTGCCATGGAAGAGGCAACACCAACCTCACCTTGGCATCCTACTTCAGCGCCAGAAATTGAAGCGCCTTTTTTATAAAGGATTCCAATCGCTGCGGCAGTCAAAAAATAAGTGTAGATGTCTTCATTACTCATCCTGTCATGAGCTTGCTGACAATATTTAAGAACAGCTGGAATAATTCCGGCAGCTCCATTTGTTGGGGCTGTGACAATTCGTCCTCCCGCTGCGTTTTCTTCATTGACAGCCATAGCATAAAGGTTCAAATGATTCATAATATCTGACTGTTCAAAAACACTTTTAACCCCTTTTTGTTCTATTAGTTTTCTATACAAGTCAGGTGCCCGTCGCTTTAAATTAAGGCCACCGGGAAGCACTCCATCATGTTTGCAACCGTTGTTGATGCAGTCATCCATTACTTTGGCAATATCAAGAATTCCTTTATGAATTTCTGCTGTATTTCTCCATGTTTTTTCATTGACTAACATCAATTCAGCGATGGTCAAGTGATGTTTTTTGCATAATTTCAATAACTCAGTTGCTGTTGCAAAAGGGTAAGGGGGGGGATTGCTATCGGCTGTTGATTTATCAAAGTCTTCTTCAGTTGTAATAAAACCGCCGCCAATAGAGTAATAGACTTGCTCAATCAGTAGATTAGCTTTTCCATCAAAAGCAGAAAAGCGCATTCCATTACTATGTTTGGGTAATAGTTCTTTTTGCAAAAATAAAAAATCGGTCGCTTCATGAAAAGGAATTTCTTTCTTGCCGGCCAAATTGAGTAGATTAGAATCAAGGATTTCATGCATTCTTGGGATCATGGAGGCAGGATCAACTGTCTCGGGCGCTTTGTTTTCAAGACCATTTAAAATGGCTTTATCAGTACCGTGCCCCTTGCCAGTAAGCGCTAGCGAACCATAAAGCTCTACTTTGACTCTCAGAGTTTTATCAAACAGATTTTTTTGTTCCAGTAATTGCAAAAAAGCATTGGCAGCTAACATAGGGCCTACTGTGTGTGAGCTTGATGGCCCAATTCCTATAGAAAATAAATCAAAAACACTAATGTTCATCGCCGTTAAAATCTCTTGTTCATTATTAGAGGCAAGTGTAGAAGGATATTACCTTTTTGTCCATTATATAATTAAATGATAGCTTATGACTGGTAATTTTATGTAAATTTAGGCAGAATTACTGGGCGATTTGTTTTTGTTTAATTTTGCTCAATTTATTGTGCAGTATGAGAACTTAATTGTAAGACTAAAAGGGGATTGTTTATGAAGATGAAATTGGTGACTGCAGCTGTTATGGGGCTTGCAATGTCAACAGCAATGGCTGCAACCGATGCCACATCATTAGCTACAGACAAGGATAAGTTGTCTTATAGCATTGGTGCCGATTTGGGGAAGAATTTTAAAAATCAAGGCATAGATGTTAATCCGGAAGCAATGGCTAAAGGCATGCAAGACGCTATGAGTGGCGCTCAATTGGCTTTAACCGAACAGCAAATGAAAGACGTTCTTAACAAGTTTCAGAAAGATTTGATGACAAAGCGTACTGCTGAATTCAACAAGAAAGCTGATGAAAATAAAGTAAAAGGGGAAGCCTTTTTAACTGAAAACAAAAACAAGCCAGGCGTTGTTGTATTGCCAAGTGGTTTGCAATACAAAGTAATCAATGCTGGAAATGGTGTTAAACCCGGTAAATCGGATACAGTTACTGTCGAATACACTGGTCGTCTGATTGATGGTACCGTTTTTGACAGTACCGAAAAAACTGGCAAGCCAGCAACTTTTCAGGTTTCACAAGTTATCCCAGGATGGACAGAAGCTTTGCAATTGATGCCAGCAGGATCAACTTGGGAAATTTATGTTCCCTCAGGTCTTGCATATGGCCCACGTAGCGTTGGCGGACCTATTGGCCCAAATGAAACTTTAATATTTAAAATTCACTTAATTTCAGTGAAAAAATCATCTTAAGTTTTTTTGAATTAAAGTCATACAAAACGCATCCTTCTCATTTAGAGAGGGATGCTCTGTTTGTAAAAGCTAATGATCTTCATAACAGGTGTCAGCCTAACACCATTGAGGAAATTAAAATATGTCTGTTTTAAAGGCTATGACTCACACTGAGTGAACAAAGGAATGAACAAGCGCCTGTTTATAGTTTTCATTTTAGGTTTTTCTTCCGGTTTACCTATGGCATTAATCAGCAGTACCTTGCAAGCATGGTACGCTAATAATGGCATGTCAGTGCTTGCGACGGGAGCTTTAAGTTTAGTCAGTCTACCTTATGCGTATCGCATTTTCTGGGGTCCTATTCTGGATCGCTACTCTTTATTTCATTTAGGGAAAAGGCGAAGCTGGATCCTCACCATGCAGATACTACTGCTTCTGGGTTTTAATCTCATGGCCTGGTTTATTCCATCTCAATATCCGAAATTTATGGCATTTTTAGCTTTAGTATTAGCCTGTTTTTCAGCCACACAAGATGTGGCAATTGATGCTCACCGAGCAGAATATCTTCCCCCACAGGAACATGCATTAGGCGCGTCTCTGGCTGTGTTTGGGTATCGATTGGCTCTTTTGTTATCTGGCGGTTTGGCTTTAGTAATGGCAGAAAAATTAGGTTGGGCTTTTACTTATCGCTTTATGGGATTTGCAATGGCGATAGGTATGTTGGCAATATTTGTCAGCAAGGAACCCTCTACAGAAATAAAAGAAAAAAGTAATTTCATTATTTCGTTCATTGCACCAGTGAAAGAACTTTTAAGCCGCCCAGGGATTATTTATCTTTTAATATTTATATTTTGTTATAAATTAGGTGAAGCATTTACTACGACGACTAGCGGTATAGTGATGCCTTTTTTAATTCAAGGCTTGGGTTTCTCTCTGGATACTATTGGCTATATCAATAAAATGCTTGGAATAGTCTCTATCCTGTTAGGCGGTTTAACGGCAGGTTTTTTGTTAATGCGATATTCTTTGTATCGCGCATTATTTTTCTTTGGCTTACTACAAGCACTAACTAATGTTTTTTTTGTCATATTAGCGATGTCAGGAAAAAATATTGTGCTGTTAGCAATCGCAGTGTTTTCAGATAACTTTGTTGCAGGGATGGGTTCTACTGCATTGGTTGCTTTATTTATGCGTTTGGTGAATAAACAGTTTACTGGAACACAATTTTCTATGTTAGTCGCATTATCGACTTTACCCAGGATCATTTCAGGTCCTGTAGCTGCTACCATTCAAATGCATATCGGCTGGGTCGGTTTATATCAGTTATCCATCGTTTTCGCTTTGTTTTTTATACCTTTTTTAGTTTTGATAAAAGAGCAAACTAGAGAGAGATTGATAAGTAAAACAGGC
Organism: Legionella sp. PATHC039; assembly: GCF_026191275.1. Lineage (NCBI taxonomy): Bacteria > Pseudomonadati > Pseudomonadota > Gammaproteobacteria > Legionellales > Legionellaceae > Legionella > Legionella sp. PATHC039. Next base: position 1,740,560 of record NZ_JAPHOP010000001.1, on the reverse strand, counting down.
GTTTCTCCAATAGGTACGGCTTAATTCCTTTAAATAAACACTATGCTAAAAAAGGCAGTTCTTACTAGGGTCTGTTGAGAAAAGAGTTTCTAATGTAAACGTTCGCGTAATGGAATCAACTTAAGTAATTAATTATTAAGTATCAATAACTTAAAAAATCAATTGTTTTAAAAAAAACAAGATAAAGTCCCTGATTTAGGAAGTTCATGGATCAGGGAAGCTGACTCCTTTAATTTTATAGAAATAAAATTGATTGCAAACAGTTTCAATTAGCAGCATAGGATGTAGAGAAGCAAGATCTAGCAGTAGAACAACTTCCCGAAGTGGTGAATAAAATGCGGGCTTTGAAGTAAGATAAATTATTATTTCTCTATGATAGAAGCTAAAATTTATACAACAGCATGAGGTGCTGGGTGTGAATTTTATTTTTCACGTGCAACGTCATGCGTATAAGAGTCTTTAGACTCGTGTAGACCAAGGGGAAACTGATTTTGATCATCAGATAAAAACTCGAGATGGTGCCCAAACAATGGTTCGGGTGGTTGCATTAACACTTAATACGGGGGAGGTTGATGTATTAATTACTTCTCTATTCTCTCGAGGGTTGTTTTCATGGAATGATATTACGCGTATCTACACTTTGAGATGGTATATAGAAGAATGCTATAAGCGGCTTAAGATTAGTGCAGAATTAGAAAATTTTTCAGGAACCCGTCTTGAAGCAATCCTTCAAGAGTTCTGGGCTCATATAGTCATGTGTAATATTTTATCGTTGCATATGTGTGATGCAAAAGGCCCCTGGGATCCAGATAATATTCCTGAAACACGTCTTAATTTCTAAGTCTTACTTGGACTCATGAAAGTCCAGTTCCAAGAAATTATGGTGGGGAATATCAATCCAGAGCGCTTTCAAAAGTTCTTTAATAGAGCGGCTGCTAGAGCAAAAGTTAAAATTCGACCAGGTCGTTTTTTAGCAGAGACAAAGTAGGAATACCCAAGCGGCATCACGTCTTCAGGAGGGTATTCTGATGATTTCCCTTAAGATGACGCCATTAAGTGAACGCTTACTATAATGTTTTAACTAAATTCATTTCGTTCCACCACTTTCTGGTCAATTTTTTGAGCCTACCTTAAAGGGGGCAGGGTCCATACTATTAACTCGGAGAATCTAATTAAAATTGAGTATTTAATATTCACTTAATATAAATTTGCTAATATATTGAACAAAAATGTACCATGTAAAGAAAAAATGAAACTGATGGAATCGATATATTTTAAAAATACCAAAGTAATTCAAAAGTAGAAATACTTGAATTAGGCATACATCTCTTGCTTCTAAAGTCTGTACTTTCAGGTCTTTATGGTAAATCAAAAGACTCCGGATCAGGTGAAACTAATAAATGGTTTTAAAAAGTGACATTATTTAAAAATGAAGGGCATTTTAATACACATATTGTACAGTATACAAAAAAACCGAACTTGATGCTCTAGCGATGATGCTTTATCTATTAGCAGGAGTTGGTAAAAATTTGAATACACTATTCCAAATACTAAAATCGATTGGTAAAAGAGGTACTATTTTAACCCTCAATATAATGGAATAAGTCAAAAACTTAAATTTATTTAGCATTTATGAATGTTTAAATATGAATAGTATTCCCATCCATACAAATAGGAGAATTAAATGTTTAAAAAATTGACTGCTTTGTTAAAAAGTACGAATAACAATAATAATGCCGATATTCGTTACGATCAAAATGGCTCTTTGCTATTAATTCCAAAAGATGTACTCCTAAATGATCTATTCCCACTGCTTGATTTAAAGAGTCTCATGAAAGTCCGAACTCTTTCTAGAGAGCTGTTCGATTTAGTGAATTTATATTTGGAAAAAGAAGATAATGCAAAAAAAATTGGAGTGATTGCTTTAGCGAAAGATAGTAAATTTTATGCGGTTGGAAAAGGTGTAGCGTTCAAGGTCAAATCAGATAGTATATGGAATGCCATTTTCAATGATGGTCTCAACGATGTCGAACCCACTCTTGAAGATATAATTGACTCATTTATATCTGGAGCAACACTGTTTAAATCTAAAGAAGCTGCAAAAGAGGGAGTTAATAGCCAAACTTTTTTTGGTAAAAACCGAGTACTTTACATTAAACCTTATCTTGCTGAAGTGACTATAAAAAAAGACGCGACACTATCCAAGCTAGATAAAGATAAACTTGAGTACAGCACAGAAAAAATGCATATTCAGGACATCAATCAATCTGATATTGAATACATAGAAGACAATGGTGATACTTTAATGACCAGGGTTAATTCACTTAGAAAATAACGAGTCTCAATGGTACGAGGGTGGGACTCGAACCCACACGCAATGCCTTGATTTTATTGGTTTAAAATAATAAGGACTCGAAAATTACCCAAGATCTTACCCAACGTGGCATATGATAGCTGATTTGAATTGATGTGAAAAGATAAGAATAGTTGCGGTCTTTGTTAGTCAGAAAATAACTCAGAAGAAATTTTATCGAGGTACTTCGTTGTTCATCCATATTTAATAAAAAACTTTTTTCCAAAACATGGCCTATACTTAACATAAATCGGAAAAATTATGGTATATTTGTGGTTAAATCGTGTATAACTACTATTATTTTACTTAAATAGGCTAAAAATGCATTCTTCTACGAGTAGAGCTATGAACATGTCGCAACCATCATTATTCAGGACTGTTCCTGACAAAGACTATCTTCATGTGTTTAATGAGGGGGTTGTTGATGGACAAAAAGTTGTTGATCTTTTAAATTATAGAAAAGCAGATGTTTCAACTGCAACTAATGTCCCCGTTTCATCAATTCGCTATGAGCCCCAAAAAATGCCGCTTGAACTTAAAGAACGGCTTACCGAGTGGGCTACTGCTTTAAATTTAGTTTATGGTTTTTTCAAAGACAAAGATAAAACAATACTTTGGTTTTCTATTCCGAATCCTCTTTTAGGCGATATGGCTCCAAGAGACATGATTCGTGTTGGCCGATTCAAAAAATTGCTTAATTTTATTCAAACGGCTATAGAAGAAAATCAGAGATAGTCCGCATGCCCAAATTTACAAAAAGAAGTAGTCGTCATTCTTTTAAAACTAAAAAGGTATCTTACCTACTTGAATCAGGATCCATCAAAAGTATACGCCAAGCAAAAGAAACTACTGATGAACTACTAAAATATCATTGGGCTTATTATTCGGAATTAGCTCGCCAACGAAATGAAATTCAAGATAAAATTCAGCAAGCAGTGATTCAAACTTGCATTCCTTATGAATTAACTCATTGGCAAAGAGCCGTTAAATATAAATATGGATTACATCCCTTTTCTACAGCAGGCAGCTTAAGTTTTATAGGCGGTCGATTTAATACAGGTAAGGGTGTAAACACTGAAGTACCATATTTCTCAGGGTTATACATAGCGGAAAATAAAGATACTGCATTACAAGAGCATCTTGGCCAAGTGAAACATGATCAACTAACCCCTCGTGAAGTTGCTTTAACAAACCCAGCCTCAGAAACAATCGTTTCAATTTCTGGAAAAATCGATAAGGTTTTTGATTTAACTAATGAAAAAAATCTTTTGCCGTTGGTTGAATTGATAAAAGATTTTAAATTTTCTCCAGAGCTTAAAAAATTGTCTAAAAAACTGGGATTTTCATCCCCAGAAATAATTAAAACATCTGAATTATTAATTCAGACATTACTAACTCCTGAATGGAGACAACTTCCTTGCAACTATGATATTCCAGCAAATTCTCAAATCTTTGGACATATTATCCATCAATCAGGAATAGAAGGCATTTTATATCCTTCAAAACTCACTGCCTGCTTATGTTTAGTCGTTTTTCCTAAAAATTTTGTTGGTACAGATTCCTACTTAAAATTAGACGATGAGGCTCCTCATGAAAAAGTACCCGCAAGAATAGATACTTCCAATTGGAGAGTTTGTGATTTAGAAACAAAGGAAATTATTGGTTAAAAGCCTTTTTTAAATAAGACTGCGGACTGTTGGTATAATTTTAGCTGCTCCAAGCCACCAGTGAGTATTTCAGCATTTGATTCTCGTACAGGGTCTAATAATCCAGCTTCCTTCATTTGTTTAGAGAATTCAATGCACTTAGCTAAAGAATCGTCTTTAACTATATTTTTCTCACCATGCTCTATAGCATCACGAACTCGTCTGGTAATATTCATAGCACCATTCCTCTAACCGATTCGATTTTTTTCATGCATATAATAAGGATAGTTCTTTTGTTCTATAAAGTCAGTAAGAAGGTCATTGTATGATCTGATTAATATTTTTGCATCATCTGGATAGTTATCAATTTCGAGTCTGAGTTTTTCGTGCAACATTTTAGCACTAATGAATCTACCATGAGAATGCCATAACTTATGATCTGCTAATTGAGTAACAATTTCTTTGGCTCTTTCAATTTTTTCTTCCAAAGTAACGGCTTTGCCACGTTTTATTGCATCTGTTCGATGAGTTTGCCAATTTTTAAACTTATACTCTACGAGCCAATTTACAGCTAAATCAATAGACAAATCTTTTGCATGCTCATAGCTACTTAACAAAGCAAGATTTTGACTTTGCAAGATAGCAAATTCGGCAGGGCTAATTGAACCATTTTTTGATTTTTCAATAAGTTGCTCAACTTGCTCTAAAACCCCCAAAGCAGGGACTAATTTATCAACACCATTATCTTTAATTGTAACTTGTGGATCAATGGGGCCAAGAGACGAGGAGTAATCCATAAATATCTTATCACCAGACATGCAAAAAACTGTTCCCGCAGACATGGCAAAATCTGGAACAAAAAACCAGACTGTTTCATAATGAAAGCGTAAAATATCAACCATTTTTTCAACAGGTTCTACTTGTCCCCCTCCTGTTTTTAAAAAAATACAGATTTTCTTATGAGATGATTCAGAAGCCATTCTCTCAATTAGATCTCTAAACGGTTTTACTAATAAGGGATGTGTCGGCCCATAATAATAAAGAATATCACCCTTTAATTTTTCTTCTAATTGAGCAGCATTTTCATTAATTTTATTTAAAATAAATGTATCAAGCATACAATTGGCTCATTTAAGTAGTAATTTCGTGATGAATTATACATGAAAAACTAAAGAATTTTTACTATGAACCAGGGCTGTTTTTTTAGGATATTTACGTAGTATAAGTCGGTAAACATTAGATTGTTTTTCAAACCCAAGGCCACTATAATTCTTATTATTTCGGCTAACCGATCATTTTCTGTATAAAAATACGCAGTGGGTATAAGCAGCACATCAGCAATGCGCTTCTTCAATGTAAGAAAATCAGGAGTATGTTTCACTGTTTCCTATTGATTCATGCGGGGACCAGCTGAAAACTCATCCATTCCCGAATCCACCCCTAACTTTCTTTGAGATAACCCCGCGATTTTTCTGGCTTCTTTTAATCTTTTTGGTACAGATGAATCAATCATCTATCTTAGCTCGATTATTTCAATAGAATATAGATAAGAGATTCTTGGTTTTTCCTTGACAATATAGCAATGATTCCTTATTATTCATCAATCTGATTAAAATAATTACATACAGGTTGTTTTTAATCACGTCTCCTGCTCTCAAAATAATAAAAACAACAATAAATATAAAAACGTGGGCTTGTTTACATAAGAGTGCTTCTGCGGGATAGGTGTTGTTTGGAATTTATACTTGAGTAATCAATGTAGGAAATTAGAAATGAAAATTTTTTTAATAAGCTTGTTGAGGGTTATTTCCCTTAATACTTTTGCATACTGCTCGGGTGGATTTGAACAGCAAACAATTAATCGAATGATGAGTGGTGAAAATCCACGAAACATTAATAACGGATAGTAATTATATGAAAAATATCAATTTCATCTCCACATTACTTTTTAGCGTATTTATTAGTACCTCTATATTTGCTCATGAAATTGGTGAATATTATCAAGGAGGAGTGATATTTTGGATAGATGAAAGTACTAATCATGGATTGATTGCGGCTAGCTCTGACCAAGCGAGGGGTGTTAAATGGGCAAATAGACAATATGTTACTGGTGCAACCCAAGATGGCATTTATGCAGGAAAGTTCAATACCAAACGAATTGAAGAGGCTCTAGGCCCAGCAGGAAATTATGCAGCTAAAATTGCCGCCTCTTGCAGGGACGGTGGGTATAATGACTGGTATTTGCCATCAAAATATGAGCTTAACCTAATGTTTAAACAGAGGTACATTATTGGTGAGTTCAGTGTATATACTGGTCCAGCTGATAATAGTTGTAAATCGTATTGGAGTTCCAATGAATTTGAAGTAGGACAAGCATGGTTTCAACAATTTGATACTGGCGCAGTTTCTCATGGTTCCTCAGCTTGTGGTATAAGTGGTGCCTATGGAGGGAACGTACGAGCGATACGTTCGTTTTAAAGTAATTTGGACTCGGTGACTTAAAAATATAATAGCTCTTAAAGCGGAGGGACTCCATAGTAAACAAAGGGGGTAGGTTCTTTGGGGCGGTATACCCCCTAACTGTTCTTAAGCTGATATGACCCTAAGTAGCACCAATTTTGAACTCAAAAACCTATGCTTAGACACGCATGAGATATTCTCTTACAACTGAGAGTCACTTCATTAATATTCACGAGTATACTTAGCATCAAGATCAGCACTTAACTTACGTAGTTCCTCTGACATTCTACTATCGCTTTCAATCTCAATTTTATTACCATACACCTTGGGAACTAACTTACATGCCAACCATTTACGGGTATCTATTTTTAATCGTGCTCTGCTTATAGCTGGTGGATTAGGTACTAATGCCCCTACCTCATTCGTATACTGATCTTGGGATACATCATCAGAAATTTCTAAAATTTCATCTATCAGCAACTCAACCTGACATCTTTTGGCTTGTGCGTATTGCTCGGAAAATTCAGGATATGCTTTTAACCAAGCGAATAAGGTATCTTGGCAAGGCCAATGTGGGTGCTCAAAACATAGCTTCTTTGTACCTTTGCTTGACGAAGCAATAGTGTCGCAAATCTCTCTTGCCAGAGTATCATTATATTTCGTTGGCCTACCTTTTTTTACTGATACTTCAGTCATTTTATACTCCTTGCTTAGCTTAAAATTAATCCATTAACTTATTGAATTGCTCACAGTATCTTTCAGAATAACGAAATAACGGCATACGTCCATTAAACTCTTGAGTCCATTTTATACCTAATTCGCAACTACCAATACCTGCTCCATCACCGATAATATCTACAGTAAAGTAATTGCAGCTGTTACAAGTTACCATGCCTGATTTAGGAGGTAATTTGCAAGAACAAAAGGGATTTCTATATCCACATTGATGACATGTAAAATGAGTTTTGTGGTTGTGCCCTGTAGGAAATGAAACTATGCAACTATCATGGTTTTCTCCAATAGCAGCAACGCCTAGAATAGTTGCTCTCCTATGCAACCCAGTATTTGAAGATAAAGCCTCTAACGTTTCAGTTGCATTAGTATTTCTATAATGCAACTGTGAAGTTGCAGATAGGTTTCGTATAGAGTTGCTTTTATTTCTCTCCAAAACCTTGATAGCAATACTTAACAAGCCCAGAGGTTGAGTAGTGGTTTCATTATGAGTTGCATTATCATGAGTTGAAGTTGCATGGTTGCACTTTGTAATGGGGGCAACAGCGCAACCCTGTAAATTGTTATTCATAGTTTCCCCCATTTTGTTGCTTTATCAGTCCAGCCTCTTTGGCTTTACTAACATGACGGGAAACACTAGATTTATGTATCTCCAACTCAACAGCTATCTCTTGTTGTGTCATACCGTCATTAAGCATCTTGACTACTTTCTCAAAAGTACTTTCCTCTATGGACTTGGCTGTCCAGCAGGGATTACCGTGCTCATCACTAAGTAGTTGAGCCTCAAATGACTTTGCATCTTCTCCACAAAAACCACGGGCTTTTTCAAACTCTACAATAAAACGTGCTCCTTGACTTGAGTTGTAATCTTTCGGTCGTTTTAAAACAATCACCGTATCTAAAACATCTTCTTTTTTAGATGTTCCTCGTTGTGCGCCAGCTTTGCCGGAATGATGCACTAATAGTACGCTCTTGCCTTTAGCACGCAGGTTTAGTACCCATGTTTGTAGAGGCACCCAATTAGTTGCATCGTTTTCTTTAATACTCGGGGCTAGGCAAGATAGGTTATCAACAATAATTAAATCTGTATCATCTGTTATATATTGATTAAGTTTCTCCTGTCCCTCTTTGGTTGCTAAATCTGGCATACCAAATTTTTGCAAATCTGGCGTTATGATGGTGAGACGCCCGCCTATCGTATCATCACCCATCATTAAAATAATATTGGCGAGACGTTCTTGTAACACTGAGGCTGGCATTTCACCATCGATGTAAAGAACATTACGCGGTTTTGAAGCTTCCCAAGTTAAGAATTTACCCCCTTTTGCTACAGCATAAGCAATTCCCAGTGCTATATGTGTTTTGCCTATACCTCGATAGGCATGGATCATGCACAACCCAGCTTCTGGCAACCAAGGAGATAAAATTGATCCTCGTACTGGTAATTCCATTTCAAGAAATTTTATCAATTCAACCGCAACAAGCGAAACTGGTTCCTCAATAGGTGCTTGATCTATAAGATCGTTAATTGCAGCAATACTCATATAGCATTCTCCAACAATAAATCATTAAAATCTTGTCCAGATTTTGGAGGTATTATGCGTTTCACTTTACGTCCTTCAGCGAGTAAACGTGTTGCTAGTTTACTACTTACGTTTTGTCCGCAATGTGATTCATCATTATCAATTGCGATTATTACCTCTGTAATTGAAGAAGGTAGTATTATCTTCTCTAATCCTACGGCACTTATTGTTGCCCATACTGGAAGCTTTGTTGCAACATGAATAGAAAGTGCTGTTTCAATACCTTCAGCTAATACAATTTTTCCATTAACAGGTTGGTATAATTTTATCGCTGCTCCAACAGATGCTCTGGGCTGTATTGAAGGCATAAGCTTTTTAGGAGTTGGTATATCGGCCTTACAAGCCTTTCCTAAGTATGTGCGATAAAGCGTAACCATTTTATTATTTTGATCTCTTACAAGCGCTATCATTGCAGGAAAGTGCCCTACTAAGCCTTTATCATCATAATACGGTAAATGAGGGTGCTGTCGTAATGAATAAGGATATTCTTTAAGAGAAATACCACGTGATTTTAAATAAACATCAACGAGATCGCCTGAACTGACTATTTGCGACTGTAGCCAAGTGTAGTTTAAAGAGTCTTGACGCTTCCATAACTCCTCTGTATTAAGCCTATTATGTTTATGAATTTGGGGGGAGGAATTAATCCTTTGATTAAAATTATGGTTCTTTATCTGAGTTTGAATACCTAATACCTTTGCAACTTGATTAACTGCTTCAGTAAAACTCCACTTATTGAAATTCTGTAATAATTTTATTCCATAACCAGAGCCACATTGATTGCAATAAAACGTACCTTTACCTTCCTTATCGTCAAATCTAAAACGATCTTTTCCTCCGCATACAGGACATGCCCCATGCTTATTCTTTAAATAACGCTTATCTATACCTAATGCACTTAAAATTTCAGGCCATTGCCCCTGTGCTCTATCAATTATCAAGTTCATATGATAAATTTCCTCTTTAATGCTTATCAGATGCTCAGGTGGCTTTATACGGAACATAAGCCATCCATGAGCCTATGTTTTAGTCTAAACTTTTAACCCAATTTTCTAATTCCTCTCTTAAGTACATGGGCCGCTTTCCAAGTGGAGACTTAGCCTTTGGAAAGGTTGGTGATTTAACCAGTTCATAAAATTTAGTTGTTCCGATACCCAAAAGTTTTTGGGCTTGTTTTGGGTATAACAATAATGAATCTTCTTTCATCTTTTTCTCCAAAAAATAGCTGTTACTCTTCACGAATCGTTCTCAAGGATTCGTAAAGAGCATTTTTAGTTATTTTGAGGATTGGTAATAACCCCTTAACGATAGCTGTTTTAATTTAAGCGTCAGGGGCAATAGATAGGGCGCGGGGTTTAATAGATAATTTTAACAAGTGAGATTGAAATTCTTTTAAAATAATGCTGAGACTAACTCCCTGTTCCTGATGACATCTTAATAAACTATCGATTAAAGGCTTAGTGTTTTGGTTTAATTTAAATTGCTTATATTTGCTGTAATATTTACTGATTCTTTTTCGAGTTACTTCCTTATCTAATTGAGATTCAGTCCAACCTGTTAAGATATCTAAAAATGTCAGGAGAGGATTCCCATCTTTCTTGTATTCAGGTTCATGTAACCCCATTAGCTCTCCTAAAAAGAACATTGAAAAAAAAGATAACTTTTGAATATGGTTGGTACTTAATTTATAACCATTATCTTGTCGTAACAGCTCTGCAAGAGCTTTAGCTTCATCCAACTTACTTTGATTGTCTAATAAGCTTTTTTCCTTTGCATCAATATCAACCCAAGGAAAACGATCAAAGTCACGGAGTTGATCAATAAGCTCCCTACTTGATTTAACTACCCCTTCAAGATGTGCAATAAGGGCGGTCATTGTTGTTTTTAATTCTTTTATTTTTTCTTTAGTATAATTATCAGGACTGTGGAGATCTTCGATAAATGCCATGTAATAAGACCATACCTCTGCAATCAAATGAAGTTCTTCTGTTAATAACTCTCTTTTAAGCAACGATTGTAATTGTGATTTCTTAGATTCATATGTTTTATCGCCCCAAACTATTTTAGGACGCCAGGAGATAGTATTTTTTATAAATTTTGTGGGATCTTTAAACTGAATCATTTCTTCAATAACAATTCCTATTGCTTGATTAGCTATACTTTTATCCATTTTATGACTGATTTCATAATAAAACTCTTTTAGTAGTACTGTACTACTACTGACGATATTTTTTGCTTGCTCTGAATTAATGTATTGAAGCAAAGAGCATTGGTTTTGGGTACTCGAAATGCATCTAATAACGAAAAAAATAATTTGATCTATCTCTTTTACAGTTAATAGAATCTTCAGTTCTTTTTTTATTCTCGCCTTTACTTTTGCATAATCATCTATATAAGTTCTTCTTGGGAAGATACCTAAAAAAGATTGTTTTAAAGCAAGCGCAAGAGAATCAATTTTCGAATTCATATTAGATCATCTCCTGTTTTAATAAAATTCGCTCATGCTTATTTAATAACCAACTACTATACCAATTCATTAATTCTCTCCGTTCTCGTCTAAAATCTGCTCTTAAATAAACCCCTCGTACCCCTTGAACTTTATGGGCTAGCTGAGCCTCAATAGCATCACTTCTAAAGTGGCTTTGTTCATGTAGGACTGTGGAAGCTAAAGCACGGAAGCCATGCAAGGTATGGCGGTTTTTGTAGCCCGTAACATGAATTATTTTTCGTGCACTTGTTTCGCTTATAGGTTGTGGTGTTTTTGAGGAAGGGGAATTAAAAAGGTAAGTATTAAATCCTGTAATTAATCTAAGCTCTTTTAAAAGATTTATAACGTAGGGTGATAATGGTACCCAGTGAGGAGCTGCCATTTTCATTCTTTCTGCTGGAATATGCCATTCAGTCCCTTCAAGGTTAAACTCACTCCATTTTGCAAGCCTTAGTTCTGATGGTCTTGTAAATAAATGAGCAAGCAGTTCTATGTAAAGTTTTGTTATTTTTGTTGCCTTACTATTTCTGATGCTTGTTAACAGTTCATGTGCTTCATTTGGGCTTATTGCGGGCTGATTAATAACTCTGGGTTTAGGAGCTAAAGCTTTCTTTAATCCAATAAATGGATAGTTTTCTGTAAGCGATGCTCCAACTGCAAATTGGAATATTGCTTCTAATCTATCGTGTAAGCGATGAGCTACTTCATGATGACCCAATGATTCATGGGGATGGATAATAACTAATAACTCAGCTTTAGTAATATCATCAATAGGCTTATCACCAATAAAAGGATAGATATCACGTTCAAGACTTTTATAATGACGATTGCTGGTGACAGCTTTCCAACGATGGCTGTTTTTTCGATGCCATAGGTCTGCTACCTCCCGAAATGTAAGTTTTCTAGGGGTATCCTCACTTTCTCTTCTGGGATCAATGCCTTTATTGATTTGATCGCGATAATCTATAACTAAAGTACGCGCTTCGGAGAGGCTTAAACTGGGATAATGCCCAAGGGTCATCGTTTGTGGTTTTTTTTCCCACTGGAATCTGAAAATAAAGACCTTCTTTCCACTTGGGCGTGCTTCAATGACGAGGCCATCACGATCTGCTTTTCTTTTGGTTTTTCCATTCTCTGCTTTTAATGCTCTAATTGATGTGTCAGTTAACATATGAAGTTACCTCAACTATTGGCATCTTTGGAAGTATAAAAACATTACCCAAGATCTTACCCAAAGTATGCACGGTTTAATATGAAAATTTACGAATAGTTGAGAACGATTTGAGAAGTAGAAGTCAGTATTATTTAAATAAAAATCAATGCGTTACGTAGAATTGCGAACCATTAAGAATTGATAAAAATTATCTCAATGGTACCGAGGGTGGGACTCGAACCCACACGGTGTCACCACCACCGGATTTTGAATCCGGCGCGTCTACCAATTCCGCCACCCCGGCACGCGCGGTCATTATAACAAAGAAATAAATTCTAACAATGGTTTAGTTCATTTATTATTTGAAAAATTACGTGGTTGATTGCATTTTGATTATTAATTTGACAATTACTTGAGCTTTATTAAATAATGAGATCATATCAAGAATAAACTGGAATTATCAGGATTAGAGTTGATGGAGTTTTTATGAAAAGATATTATTCTACACTATTAGTTTTGGCTTTAGCCCATACCAGTTTGATCGCTTATGCACATACATGCCCTGATCCTCAAACCACGTCATTACAATGGGGTGTGCCTCCATCACCATGGATAGAAAATCCTTTTTCCCCAAATAGCCCTCAGGGAGAAGAAAATACTCGCTTCGTGCGGGCTAATATATTAGTCGCAGGATATGGCCAGGGTGTGGCTTGTACTTATAGAAACTCCGTAGGTGATTTTTCTATTTTATGGCAGGTGCGGACCAAAATACCCGCTCGTGTTGATTATAGCTGGATAGAAACTATGTGCGGGTATGTCTGCACACGTGGTTTGAATGAATGTCAGTTTTATGTGGCTGATCCTTCTGCTTGATGTGGATTGGGCTAGGTATTAATTCATAATATAATAAATTTTCGAGTTATAGTTTAGAGGTAAGGTTTAATATACCCGCTTCCTTACGGTCCCGGCTCGGATTTGATCGGGACTTACAAAAACCCCCAGTCTGTTTGTTAAAAATATTTTTAACTCAGTCATTTAGTTTATCTAAACTCCCTCATTAAAAACATTTTTTGCCCTGACCCAGGGCGCGTAAGTCCTGTTGATGCAAATCCGAGCCGCGACCGTAAGGAAGCGGACAATACACTAGCTAACACGTATTAAACCCTGTCTTCAGTGATATTAATCATCATTTCCAGAGCTTTTTTGGCATTATTAATAACCCATTGTTGATCGTTGACTGGCAGTCTGTTTCTGGTTCCTGTGAATTCGTTGACCACATCACCTGCTTTTACTTCATTGTAAGGCATAGATTTGCCCTGGCGAAGTAAATCGAGGAGAGCGACCAGATGCGGCGGGTCATTGCGAGACATGGTAGCACAACCACATCCGACTCCTTTTTCAGTGTCTTTTTGAGGGGCTTCAGCAAGATTTACAACACGAATTCCAAGGCTTTTACAATATTGTTTTAAGTTTTCTACCATGTGGTTTTCAGTTCCGATGGCATAACTTTTTGTACCTGCTTTGTCATGGACTACCAGATCCCATATGAATGCAGTAGAACCTGAGTAATCAGCCACTTTGATGACATCATTACGACATTCTGGATGTACAATGGTAGTGTATCCCTGGCTTTTCCAATAGTCACACATTTCAGGTTGATAATGGGTATGAACCGCGCATTGACTTGCGAATAAAATCAACTCTGCTTTATCAAATTGCTTGAGTGTTTTTTTGTCTTGCGCTGGTAGTGAATAATTAGCGCCTGCAGTTCCTCCAGGCCAATAAGCGAGATTTTTAATTCCCAGCCAGTAAGCGACATTTTCTCCCATGTGTTGATCAGGAATAAAGAGGATTTTCTTGTTTTGCTTTTGAGCCCATTGAAAAATTTTTTTGACATTGGAACTTGTACAAACCGCACCTCCTTGGGCACCGGTCATGGCTTTCACACGACCAGAGGTATTCATGTAGCAAACAGGTAAAATATTTTCAGCACCATAACGCTCATTTAAATCAAGGAAAGCAGGCTCGACCATAAAGTCTTTGGCAAGCATTTCCATGGTGCAGCCTGACTTGGGATTGGTGATGTAGACGTGTTGATTTTCATTAGCCAAAATGCTTATGGATTCCGCCATAAAATGAACTGCTGATTCCACTATGACTGATTTTTCAGGGTTATTCGCAGCCATCAAAGCCAATTGGTAGGAGTCACCGATTTTACCCCCAAACTGTTCAATTAATCGAACAATTTCTCCACCCATATAATAATGAGCAAGCAGTAACAGTTTGTTACCGAAATGATTTTGGGCTTTAGCAAGATAAGGTTTCATCCAATTTAAAACAGTCGTAAGCTTTCTATCGGGTAAAGCCTGATATTCCTGGGCATAAGGAATAAAATCTTCTTGATACCAGTCTAATGGATAATCGCTTTGACATATAGCCATATCATTACGAATAGCCATGAGGGTCGCTTCGGGTTGGTAAGTTGTTGAATTTTCAAACATTAAATCTACCTCTAGTCATTAGGGATTTGTGGGAAGGGTTCTTTCATTATTGTTAATGGGATAGCTTGCCAGGCTATCCTAATGAACTGTCTGCCTGTCCCAGTTTTGCAATACTTTCCTGGGCTTTGAAATTTTTATTGGGGAAATCTTCACGAAAATGTCCACCACGTGATTCCCTTCTGGAAAGGGCTGCTCTAACAATCAATTCTGCATTAAGGATAATGTTCCTTAACTCAATAAAATCTCTGGTAATGCAATGTTTCCAGTAATACTCTTCAATAATTTTCTTACGCTTCAATATTAATTGTAGTAGATCTTCTAAGCCTGCTTCAGTGCGCACAATGCCTGCATAGGAAGTCATTTCCCCTCTTAAGCCTCTCCATTGGGCGTTGATTTGGCTGGCTCTTCTTGCATTGACTTCTCCTGGAGAGCTCCAGCTGGGGATATGATCGATAAGTTTTAACGGAGTAGCAATGTCTTTTAGTGTGCAGCGTGCCGCATTGGAACCCATGACCAAGGCTTCAAGTAAGGAATTACTTGCCAGCCTGTTCGCACCATGCAATCCGGTAAAAGCCACTTCACCTATAGCGTATAATCGCGCCAGATCGGTGCGACCGTCCACATCAGTAAGAACCCCACCGCATTGGTAATGAGCGGCCGGAACGACAGGAATTAAATCCTGACTCATATCAATTCCAATAGATAACAATGTGGAATAAATTTGTGGGAAACGTTTTTTCAGGAAAGATTTGCTTTGGTGAGAAATATCCAAATGCACATATCCAGCCTGGCCTTGCTCAATTTCACTAAAAATAGCTCTTGCGACGACGTCTCTGGTTGCTAACTCAAGTTGGTCAGGTGCATATCGCTTCATAAAACGCTCACCTGTTTCAGGATTTTTAAGCAAAGCTCCTTCGCCTCGAACTGCTTCAGAAATTAAAAAATTGTTAATGGTGTGATGGTGCAAGAGGGTAGGGTGAAATTGATAAAATTCCATGTTGCCCACACGAGCCCCAGCCCTGTATGCCATCGCAACACCATCACCTGTTGCAACCATAGGGTTAGTTGTATACCTGTAGGTTTTTCCGGCGCCGCCAGTTGCTAAAATAACGCATTTCGCAAGAAACGTGTGAATGCGATTAAATTGGCAGTCGAGTATATAGGCTCCTAATACCTCACCCTGATTATCTGTCCGGTGAGGATGATATTGAGTAATCAGGTTAACCGCCACGTGATGTTCAAAAAACTGGATCTGTTCATGTTGGCTTGCCAAATGATTTAGAGTTTGTGTTAGCGTTAATCCTGTTTGATCACCACAATTAAAAATGCGCCGGTGTGAATGGCCACCTTCTTTGGCAAGGTGAAAGCGACCATCACTTTCTCTTTTAAATTGAACTTTATATTGATCAAGTTGTTTTATAATATCTGGCCCTTGGCGGATAATAAATTCCACCGCAGGTAAGTAGCATAACCCATCTCCAGCCAATACAGTATCAGATATATGAGACTCCAGCGAATCTTCTGGTGAAATGGCGGCAGCAATCCCCCCTTGAGCATAGCGGCTGTTACACTCAATGGACTCTGCTTTGCTGATTAACGCAATGTTTAGCTTGGGTTGGATAGCTAAAAGCTGCAAACAATAATGTAAACCGGCTAATCCTGTTCCAATGACGAGAACATCGAATTCGAACGATTGGCCTTGTTGTGATAGCTGATCACTCATGAAAAAGCCTTGACCAATTGGGTTGCAAGACCCGTGTAAGTCTCTGGAGTTAATTTCATTAACTCTGCTTTTGCTTCTTCGGGAATAGGCAGGTTTTTAATAAATTGTTTAAGGTTTTCAGCGTCTATCATTTGTCCTCGTGTAAGCTCTTTTAATTGTTCATAGGCATTGGGTTCATTGTAGCGGCGCATGACAGTTTGTATGGCCTCTGCTAAAACTTCCCAGTTTTCGGATAAATCTTTTTGTAGAGCTGATTTATTGATTTGTAATTTGTCATTACCTTTGGCTACTGAGTGATAGGCAATCAAACTGTAAGAGAAAGCTACGCCCAAGTTACGTAAGACAGTCGAATCAGACAGGTCTCTTTGCATGCGTGATTGAGTTAATTTATTGGCAAAATGAATAAATAAAGCATTAGACAGACCTAAATTGCCTTCGGCATTTTCAAAGTCTATAGGATTTACCTTGTGTGGCATGGTCGATGAGCCTACTTCTTCGGCAACTGTTTTTTGCTTAAAGTAGCCAAGAGAAATGTAGCTCCATATGTCTTGAGTATAATCCAGAAGAATATTATTAATTCTCACCATAATCTGGGAGACTTCCGCTATGCCATCATGTGGCTCAATTTGAGTGGTATAGGCATTAAAGGACAAACCTAGGGATGTAACAAAATTAGCGCAATGCTTACGCCAGTCCACTTCGGGATAGGCTGCTACGTGAGCATTGTAATTGCCAACAGCTCCATTAAATTTGGCTGGGATTAATACTTCTGCTAATTGTTGCTGGGGTCGTTTAAGGCGAGCTACGAAATTGACCAATTCTTTACCCATGGTGGTTGGTGTTGCTGGTTGACCATGCGTTCTTGAGAGCATCGCAACGTCAGCATGTTGTTTCCCAAGAAGCGTAATGCTTCCCATGATCTCAGCTATAGTAGGTTGTATAACTTGGGCTATCGCTTGTTTGATCATTAAAGCATAAGCCAGGTTATTGATGTCCTCTGAAGTGCAGGCAAAGTGTATGAAAGCAACGCAAGATTTGAGTTGTTCATTTTCCTGAAATTTATCCTTAAGATAATACTCTACAGCTTTAACGTCATGATTGGTTTGTTTTTCAAATTCTTTTATTTTTTCAGCTTCTGATTCATTAAAATTGGAAATAAGATCAGATAAAAATTTACGGGCCTTGTTATCCAAAGCAGGGACTTCTGGAATAGTGTCGTTAGCAGCTAATGATTCAAACCACTTGATTTCAACCATTAAGCGATAATAGGTTAATGCAAACTCACTAAAATAGGGACTTAATACTCTGGTTTTATTGACATAACGACCATCTATGGGTGAAATCGCGTTTAATGCAGTAAGTGTCATGATAGGTAGCTTATTCCAATATTAAAGCGTATATAATATTAGATGCAGGACAAGATGTGAATTAAAGCGATAAATATTCTAGAAAATTAGCGTAAATTTGTTCAAAGTGTGTATAATAATGACCAGGTTTTTAATGAGTCAGGTTATTATTTATGAACACGCTCACAGAATCCTATCGAGCCGGTTTATTTCAAAAGAAATATTGGTTACAAAATATTATTTCCGGGCTCATTGTTGGTGTTGTTGCCTTACCTTTGGCAATGGCTTTTGCAATAGCCTCCGGAGCCAAACCGGAACAAGGATTATATACGGCTATCGTTGCCGGATTAATAGTCTCGGTTATGGGCGGCAGCAGAGTTCAAATCGCCGGACCTACAGGTGCTTTCATTGTCGTTCTTTCCGGGATAACGGCCCAATATGGTATTTCAGGGTTACAAATAGCTACTTTAATGGCTGGCTTTATACTGATTTTATTTGGCTTTGCCCGTTTGGGTACCATTATTAAATTCATTCCCAGTCCTGTAATTATCGGATTTACTTCTGGGATTGCTGTCGTTATTTGGGTGGGACAATGGCAGTATTTTTTTGGTTTACCCACACCTGGAAGCGGACATTTTTATGAAAAATTTTGGAATTTACTTCAGTCTTTTCCTCACTTGAATATCGCTACGACTTCCTTAGGTATTTGTGCTTTATTTATTGTATTGTATTCCAAGAAATTACCAGGACTAAAACGGATTCCTGGCCCTTTGGCCGCTTTGGTAATGGTTACAATTATACAGTCAGTTTGGCATTTTGAGGGAGTTGCTACTATAGGCAGCCTGTTTGGAGGAATACCACAAGGTTTGCCAGCCTTCATCTGGCCTGAAATCACAATGGGCCGATTGATTGAGTTGACTGGGCCAGCCTTTGCTATTGCGATGTTAGGAGCAATAGAGTCTTTATTGTCTGCTGTGGTTGCCGATGGGATGAGTGGAACCAGACATAATTCCAATAGAGAATTAGTCGGTCAAGGGATAGCGAATATTGTAGCACCTTTGTTTGGTGGTTTTGCAGCCACTGGAGCGATTGCTCGTACGGCCACGAACATTCGCAATGGGGGAAATAGTCCTCTGGCAGGAATTATTCACAGCATTACTTTGATTTTAGTCCTGTTATTCCTGGCTCCTTTAGCAGTGAATGTGCCACTGGCGGCACTGGCTGCTATTTTATTTGTGGTTTCGTGGAATATGAGTGAAGCCTGCCACTTTATTAAATTAATTCGAGTAGCCCCTCGGGTTGATGTAGTCATTTTACTGGTTACTTTTTGTCTTACGGTGTTTGTTGATTTGGTTGTCGCAGTTAATGTAGGTGTCATGATTGCCGTCTTGCATTTCCTGCGCCGAATGGTTAACAGCATTCAAATTCAACGTATGTCAGAAGAGCAATTATCCCAAGAGCTAACACAAGAAAAGAATTTTGATTTGCCTGAAGGGGTCATGGTGTATGTTATCGAGGGCCCATTTTTCTTTGGTGCTGTCGAAACATTTCAGAGGGCGTTGACTAATACCCATAATGATCCCAGAGTTTTGATCATCAGAATGCGTTGGGTTCCCTTTATTGATGTCACCGGTTTGCAGGCTATGGAAGAAATGATTATGAATTTGCAAAAGCGTGGAGTCAGAGTTTTACTTAGTGAGGCCAATTCATTGGTTGAAGCGAAACTCCGTAAAATGGGAATTGTTCAATTGATCGGAGAGCAAAATTTTTATAAGGAATTTTCTCAGGCTCTTGATGTTTGTCGAATTAATGATTCTGACAGAAAGAGTCAGCCTTCCTTTGAAGTTGCAAAGCCTTTGGCCTCAGCTATCCAGTGAGCGAAGCTGGCTATCTGTTCGAGTTGAGGGAGTGCTTCCTTAGCTCGAACAGATAGAATTAAAGTGATAATCGAAAAATTTCAAAGATTGCCAAGCCTGTTTTTATATGTAATTCAATTTGCTAAACTTAAAATCTATTTTTTTGGTTTGACACTACGAATAATTTTTCCCGGCCTGCTGGTTAATGCATTTGCAGAGTGAGCTATTCAATTATTTTATTTAGTATTTTCATATAGTCGTCGTGTTCAAGTAAACAACTGGCTATATGATCATGAATAAATAAAGTTAATCCAACTTGTTTTGTTTCTGGCGACTGGCCTTGTTGTATCTCTATAGCCAGACATAAAGCAGCAAGCAACGAGGCCATATGTTCAATGATTGTTTTTATATGCAGACTTTGATCCTCATGATTGGCTGATTTCATTGTTTTTATTGTTCTATCTAACTCATTTATTTTTTCGAAAAACAATGCTTTATGAGGGTTGATATCCTGAACTTTTTCCAGAAGTTGTTGCAAATGGGCAATGAATAATTCATCAATTGCAAATTTATGCATATCTCTTAGGGTTTGCATCCATAATGTAAAATGCGTGCCCTCCCAATTTTCACAAACGATACAGTCTCTTAATAGTCTTGGTAATGAAGAAAAGTTCTCTATGGTGCCATTTCCTGCCAATAAATCGAGACAATGATGTATATTGTCCACTGAACGTTTGGCTGTAAAGTACTTGTTGATATTCGCCAGTGTACGTAATAAGAGTTGTTGTGATTTGGTTTGTTGAGGCTCTGGGAGAGCATCCAATTCATCCTGACAACGAGCCATATGAAACACGCTGGCTAGCATAGCCAAATTTTCTGATTTTATTTTAGCCAAACTTTCTTTTACCAGAGGATATTCAATAACAGGATGGTTAAATGCTCGGCGGTTTTTAGCATAATAGCAAGCAATCTGATAGGCGCGACGGGACATACCCAAGACTGAGAAGGAATTGAATATCCTTGATAAATGCAACACATTTTCCATAACCAAATGTATTCCTTCCGTCACATCACCCATAGGGTAGGCTAACGCCCCTTCAAAATCTATTTCTGCGGTTGCCATGGTGCGAGTACCAATTTTTTGTTTTAATCGACGAAGGTAATAGTGATTAGGGCTGCCATCGTCCAGGTGACTGGGCACTAAAAACAAACCCAACCCTTTGGTTCCGGGAGTTTCCTCGTCGAAACGAGCCGTCATTAAAATTAAATCGGCATTCGCGTTGGAGCAAAACCATTTTTCACCGGAGATGTGCCATTGATTTTGCTCATCCTGGTAGGCACGGGTCGCATTGGCGCCAACGTCAGAACCACCTTGAATTTCAGTTAAAAACTGGGCTCCAGTAAAATTGTAACTGAAAGAAGGATGAGTGAGTTTATCAAGATAATATGGGGTTTTCTCTAATTGGGAATAACGACTTAAAATACGTATTACTCCCGCAGAACAGGCAATAGGGCAGTTGTGTCCCGCTTCCCCGGCATGTGATGAGAGCAGAAACAGGCTCAACGTCTTTTTCATTTGCCCTGGCTTTAGCAAGTATTGCATGAGATTGGAACCATAAATAATATCGCCGGATCGAACATAGGCAGGATGGTGGATTACCCGATCATCGCGCTGACCAATTGCATTGTATTGTTCTATTTTAGGCAAGTTCGCATCCAGGTTATTTTCCATAACGGTTGGTTCTAATTCTTCAGCTACTGCTTTGGAAAATTGAATCAATTGTTGAATAAAACCAGGCTCATCGGGAAAATGAGTTTTGTAAGTGTGCATTAAACAAGACTTTTCGAGCAGTATATTGTCTTTGAGTTGTTTGTCCCATAACCTGAAATGGTCTCTTGCTGTTTCATATTCATTTTTTATGCTCATTACCCCATCCTTTGGTAATTAATAGATGCATTGATATCACAGTCTTTTAAGTTCTTGTTGTACTTAAATATTTTTACAATAAATTGTAATAGCGGTTATTAATCAATTATCCCTCTCGGCTTCGCTTGTGCCATATCCTGGGGTCTTCACAATAGACCCCTTGCCTAAACCTGCCTTTTTCATTAAACAAAATAATCAGGTTCTGCAAGAGGGCCTAATGAATTCAAATTTATCCTATCATGGGTTGAAATTTATCAGTGACGTCCCCGAACAAATGTTGATAAACATTCAGGGCGATTGGTTGATAAAGATAATCAAAGTCAATGCTATCCATTGAAATCACTCTTAATGCAGCCTCGTTAATGCTGCGGAAGTAAATGGTTTTGGTCGAGATATCAAACACCATACTCAGTTGGGTTGGAGAAGAAGTACCAGGTGCTTGTGTGACGACATTGAGGCCGTTGAAAGCGTAAGCAATATGTTCTTCTTTAGCTATAAAGCTGGGAAGTTTTTTTAGATAATGTGCTGCTCTTACAAAACGGGATTTAGAATCATATCCACCTGGCAGAGCCTTAGAGCCACCATGGTCCTTGTATTCTTCAAGAAGAGCCAATGACGATTTATAGTCTGTATTGGTTAGTACTGGCATGGTCAAGTTGTCTTGAGTATGAATTACCAGTTTACCATCCAGGTACTCAAAAACAGCAGATTTTCCTTCAGCATCGCTCACCATCAAGTGAACATTCATGGTTATTCCCCGGTAGGTGTCTGCAACCAGTTGATAATTCGAGCTGTCATCTATGACTTCTTGTACTGTTTGAAAATTATCTAAAATATACTGAACCCATTCAGTAGTTTTTAAAGCGGGAAGCTCAGAGTTACTGGGATAACTTGATGAATCAAGCATCAGTATCGAAGCAGTAAGTCCTTTTTCATTCATCCCATCAGCAGATGGTCCTGTTTTAAACCGATTTCCTCCATGAAATATCACACTTCCATATTGGCTTTTCCAGATTAATGGATGCATGCTGTGGTAATCTACACTGGAAACCATCATGGCATTCCGAGGATGAATCACAAAGGCTCCTTCCCTGTATTTCCAGTCCAAATTGACTGCAACAGTTGCGGGCTTGTTTTTATTGAACACTAAGGCAGAACAGGCTTCGCTGGTTAAGGAGATAGTATTTAAAGATAAGGCAATCGATATTAGTCCTATGCGTTTAAACATTTCAAATCCTTTTGCTTATTATATTCTTGGAACAGGTTTGCTTACCCGTTCAACCCTAAAACATGGACAGCAAGATATCTTACCGCATAGTACATATACTTGTCATTTTTTGCGAAAATGCTGGTATTTTGACCTTTATAAAAATGAAATACAGCACAAGTTCTAATTCCAATAAAGTAACAATTTAAGTAGAATGTTTACTATTTTATGAATTTGGGGCGGTTATGACTGTTAAAAGACATACTATAGATTTGGCACATCTTGGCATGCGCGATTTGGATCAGGTCGGTGGTAAGAACTCTTCTCTTGGTGAAATGATTAGTCATTTGTCATCAGCAGGCGTTTCTGTGCCGGGAGGGTTTGCTACAACTGCTGATTCTTTCAGAGAATTTTTGTCCCAAAACGGTCTTGATAAGAAAATTTATGATAAGTTGACTGCTCTCGATACGGATGATGTCTGCCAACTGGCAGTGGTAGGGAAGCAGATTAGGGAAATGATTATTGATACGCCATTCACTCTGGAGTTTGAACAGTCAGTTCGCTCCTCCTATCAGAAACTTGCTCAAACGATTGGCCATGATAATTTTAGTGTTGCAGTAAGATCTTCTGCTACCGCTGAAGATTTGCCGGATGCTTCTTTTGCCGGTCAACAGGAAACTTTTTTAAATGTGAAAGGAGAAGAAGCGGTATTGGCTGCCATTAAACAGGTATTTGCTTCTTTGTTTAACGACAGGGCAATAGCTTATCGTGTACATC
Organism: Legionella sp. PATHC039; assembly: GCF_026191275.1. Lineage (NCBI taxonomy): Bacteria > Pseudomonadati > Pseudomonadota > Gammaproteobacteria > Legionellales > Legionellaceae > Legionella > Legionella sp. PATHC039. The sequence goes on along the minus strand of NZ_JAPHOP010000001.1, from coordinate 1,716,808 downwards.
ATAATTTTGCTCATAACGAAGTGGCTTTATCTGCTGGTATTCAACAAATGATTCGTAGTGATTTGGCGGTAAGTGGCGTTATGTTTACTATGGATACTGAATCCGGTTTTGATCAAGTAGTCTTTATCACTTCCTCTTATGGTTTAGGTGAAATGGTTGTTCAAGGCGCTGTAAATCCAGATGAATTTTATGTCCACAAACCATGCCTTGAAGCCGGAAAACCGGCGATTATCCGTCGAAACCTGGGCAGCAAGGCGTTAAAGATGGTTTATTGCGATGACCCTTCCCTTGAAAGACGTGTTAAAACAGTCGATGTAGACCCTGCTGAAAGATTATTGTTTTCCTTATCCAAAGAGGAAGTAGAGCAATTAGCAAATCAGGCACTTATTATTGAAAAACATTATGGTCGCCCCATGGATATTGAATGGGCGAAAGACGGGGTCAATGGTAAACTGTATATCCTGCAAGCTCGTCCGGAGACTGTAAAAAGCAGGGATAACAAACAAGTGCTCGAACGGTATACTTTGCAAAAAAGAGGCGACGTATTGGCTGAAGGCCGTAGTATAGGTCAAAGAATCGGTCAGGGTAAAGCAAAGGTTATTAAAGATATTAATGAAATGCACAGGGTTCAACCCGGCGATGTTTTGATATCTGATATGACCGATCCGGATTGGGAACCTGTCATGAAGCGTGCTTCTGCAATCGTTACCAATCGTGGAGGCAGAACTTGTCATGCGGCTATTATTGCTCGTGAATTGGGGATTCCTGCAGTTGTTGGGTGTGGTGATGCAACAAAAACGATTAAAGATGGTGATGTGGTGACTGTAAGCTGTGCGGAAGGCGATACAGGTTTTGTCTATTCTGGTCTGTTACCTTACGAGCAAGAGCGACTTGATGTAGAAACCATGCCCGAATTACCCATGAAAGTGATGTTGAATGTTGGAAACCCTGAAAGAGCCTTCGCATTTCAATCAATACCTAATTCCGGAGTGGGATTGGCCCGTCTTGAATTCTTGATTTCCAACACGATAGGTATTCATCCTAAAGCGCTTCTGGAATTTGATACTTTAAAGGATGCGGAACTTAAGCGGTACATTAAAGAAAAGACCATAGCGTATGATTCACCTGTAGAATATTATATTGAAAGATTAAAAGAAGGCATAGCGACTATTGCTGCTGCTTTTTATCCCAAACCCGTTATAGTCAGGCTTTCAGATTTTAAATCGAATGAATACGCTAATCTGGTTGGTGGCTCATTGTATGAACCCCAAGAAGAAAATCCTATGCTTGGTTTTCGTGGCGCCTCTCGTTATGTTTCTTCAAATTTTTCTGAGTGCTTTGCTCTTGAATGTAAAGCAGTAAGACGAGTCAGAGAGGATATGGGTTTAGATAATGTTGAGGTCATGATTCCTTTTGTCCGAACAGTTTCTGAAGCCGGTAATGTCATCGAAGTATTAAAAAAGCATGGTCTGGAAAGAGGAAAATGTGGGTTAAGAGTGATTATGATGTGCGAGTTACCTTCTAATGCCTTGTTAGCCAGTGAATTTTTGCAGTATTTCGATGGTTTTTCCATAGGATCGAATGATTTAACTCAATTGACTTTAGGATTAGACAGGGATTCAGGTTTGGTGGCTTCACAATTTGATGAGCGCAACGATGCTGTGAAAGCTTTATTGCATATGGCTATTTCAGCTTGTAAAAAAGAAGGCAAGTATATAGGTATTTGCGGTCAAGGTCCTTCAGATCACCAGGATTTTGCCCAATGGCTGATGAAGGAAGGAATTGAGAGCGTTTCTCTGAACCCAGACTCTGTTTTACAAACCTGTTTGTTTTTAGCCAAACAATCGATGAATTGATGAACCAGAGTGTGCTGGCAATTCAGTTTGAAATTGTTAAGCTATTGATGCATTAGGGACTTACTGAGGCATTCCTATGATTTTGAAATGCAGCAGATTGCCTTGGAAGATGAGTTTTTTTGATCAATACAATTATTTTGGCTGTTAGTAATGGAACTACTTATGATGGTATGGAGCTGCAATTCAAAATTCCCTTGCATTTGGGAGAAAGCAGCATATTAAGCATATAGGATAAAGCAGTATGAGTAATTCAAAATGGTGGTTTCTTTTAGTCTGTTTCATTCCTGCTATTACTTTTGCATCTGAGGGGGGAGAGCATTCAGATCCAGTCACCTCTGTTCTTCTGGGTGTCACTACTATTTTATTTTTAGCTATTATTGGTCGTTATTTGGCCAGGCTTCTTAATCAACCTGGCGTTCTTGGTGAATTACTGATAGGGATGATAGTTGGGAATCTCTCTTACTTTTTCGGAAGTGAATTAGTGGTAATCCTTCGCGAAGGTTCTGCCATTTATGATGTTGTCAAAGAAATGTTAGCAGGAATTTCTTTAAATCAGGCGGTAACTCATGTTATCCATAATTCCTATTACGCTAACCAGGTGATCCATGCCTTAAGTGGAGCAGAGGGAACTGAATATCTTAAAATAGCCTATGTCGTTGATATTTTCTCACGTTATGGTGTCATATTTCTTCTGTTTATGGTTGGTCTTGAGACGTCACTTTCTGATTTGAAAAAAACTGGCAAAGAATCCATTCTTGTTGCTGTGATCGGTATCGTTGCGCCAATGATTTTAGGGTTTGTAGTGGCTTGTTTTATCATACCTAACTCAAATTACAAGATTAATTTATTTATCGGTGCTACCTTGAGTGCTACCAGCATTGGTATTACAGCAAGTGTTCTTAAAGAGATGAATAAACTGAGTACACGGGAAGCAAGAACAATTCTTGGTGCGGCTACTTTGGATGATATTTTAGGCCTGATTATTTTGGCGGTGGTCAGCAGTATCGTTATCAGTGGTGCTGTAAGTATCATGATTGTAATGAAAATTATCATTTTAGCCCTACTGTTTTTCATTGGTACCTTGTTTATGGGGCCTTTTGTACTTCGGAAGGCAGTCGATTTATTTCGTTTTCTGGAGCCTTGGGAATCCAAATTATTTATCTCATTCCTTTTTATTATGGCATTAGCCTGGTTGGCTTCATTTATACAGTTGGCGGCTATAATTGGTGCTTTTGCTGCGGGTGTCATTTTGCACGACGACTATTTTGGAGAGCAAAAAGCCCATCATAAAGATCATCGCAGTATTCATCATTTGGTATCTCCCTTGGAAACTATATTGGCTCCTATGTTTTTTACTCTCATTGGGATACAGGTTAAGTTAGAAACTTTTTATGATTGGAATGTCATTGTTTTAGCGGGAGGCTTATCAGTAGCGGCCATTCTCGGCAAGCTGCTTAGTGGCTTAGGCGCTAATCGACGGGATGATAGGCTGCTCATTGGTATAGGAATGTTGCCTCGTGGAGAGGTAGGTTTGGTTTTTGCTTCTATTGGCAGAACTATAGGCGTAATAAGTGATAATTTGTTTACCGCAATTATATTGATGATCATGATCACAACCTTTATTGCGCCACCTTTATTAAAGATGCGATATGCCAAACCATAAGAGGATAGGAATGCATGAATAATGTTTTATCGCAAGTTACATTTGATGTAAAACGTGCTTTGCAAGAGGACGTGGGCAATGGTGATGTTACTGCGGCTTTGTTGCCTCAGCAGCTGATTGTAGAAGCAGAAATTATATCAAGAGAACCTATGCTTGTTTGTGGACAGCCCTGGGTAAATGAGGTTTTTAAGCAAGTTGATAATACAGTTGAAATGGAGTGGCGGGTTTCTGAAGGAGATTTTTTAAGTACGCCAGCTACTTTATGTATTATTCATGGTACTGCCAGTAGTATTTTAACGGCAGAGCGTACTGCGTTAAATTTTTTGCAAACCCTTTCAGCTACCTCAACACAAACTTATCACTATGCTCAGAAATTAAAAGGTACCAAGGCAAAGCTGTTAGACACACGGAAAACAATTCCAGGACTTCGGTTAGCGCAAAAATACGCTGTCCATTGTGGTGGCGGGTTAAATCATCGTATGGGACTTTATGATGCGTTTCTAATCAAAGAAAATCATATCAAAGCCTGTGGTTCAGTTGCTCATGCTATCAGTCTGGCAAGGAAAACCGATAAACACTTACTGGTTGAGATTGAAGTAGAAACCCTTGAGGAGTTGCAAGAGGCTTTGGATGCTCATCCTGACAGGATATTATTGGATAATTTCACTCAAGATATGCTTGAGCAAGCGGTCAAAATGAATCATCCCAAGTACTGTGAGTTGGAAGCCTCTGGCGGCATTAATATCAATAATATCGCAGACATTGCTCAAACCGGAGTGGATTTTATTTCAGTTGGATCCATAACCAAGTCAATTCAAGCAATTGATTTGAGCTTATTGATTAGGGAAACATTATGAGCCCAAGTATTGTTTTTACCGGGGGAGGCACTGCTGGACATGTAACGCCTAATATCGCTTTGATTAAGGAATTTCGAAAAGAAGGCTGGAATGTAGAATATATCGGCTCTGTTTCCGGAATTGAAAAGGAGATGATTGAACCGCTGGACATTCCTTTTCATGGAGTCAGTAGCGGTAAATTGCGCAGGTATTTCAGTTTGAAGAACTTGCTTGATCCTTTCAAAATTATTCTGGGAATTATTCAATCTTTTTTGCTATTTTATAAAATCAAACCGGATGTGGTTTTTTCAAAAGGTGGCTTTGTAGCCTTTCCTGTGGTTGTAGGCGCCTGGTTAAATCGAATTCCTATTGTCGCTCATGAGTCTGATATGAGTCCAGGACTTGCGAATCGCTTATCCTTTCCTTTCGTCAATAAAATATGCCTTACTTTTGATGCTGGCAAAAAATACTTTAAGAGTCAGGATAAAATAGAAGTGACGGGTACTCCAATTCGTCAACAGCTATTAACTGGAAATCGAATGAAAGGATTGGAGTTGTGCGGATTTAATTCCTCCAAACCTTGCCTGCTTGTAGTGGGAGGAAGTTTAGGGGCTGGTTCAATTAACAGTTGTATTCGAAGCGCATTGAAACAATTGACATCAGAATTTCAAGTCATTCATCTTTGTGGCAAGGGAAAACTTGATTCTTCATTGGTTGGTGTGGAGGGATATTGCCAATTTGAATACGCCAATGAAGAGTTGGCTGATCTGTTCGCTGCTTCTTCTGTGGTGATTTCTCGAGCAGGAGCTAATTCTTTGTATGAAATATTAGCATTAGGAAAACCACATATCTTAATTCCAATCTCTTCACAAGTAAGCAGAGGAGATCAAATTCAGAATGCAAGGTACTTCCAGGGATTGGGAATAAGCGTTGTGATTCAGGACGAGTTATTGAAAGCTGATATTCTATTACAGGCAGTACAGGACGTAATGCGAAAAAAAGATGAAATAGATAATAAAATCAGAGCATTAAAAATTGAGTCTGCCACTGATAAGATTGTGGCAATTATCAAGGAGCAAGCACATGTTCAAACCCCAAGGATTGTATGATTACATATGCCAACAGTGGCAAGAAGAGATATTGCCAAGTTTATGTGACTACATAAAAATCCCTAATAAATCTCCTCACTTTGATGCAAAATGGGAAGAACATGGTTATATGGAGCAGGCAGTTAATCACATTGCCAATTGGTGTAAGTCGCATGCTCCCAAAGGAATGACTCTGGAAATTGTTCGCCTGAAAAATAGGACTCCATTACTATTTATGGAAATTCCAGGCCAAATTGATGACACTGTGTTGCTTTATGGCCACTTGGATAAACAACCTGAGATGTCAGGCTGGAGTGACGATTTACATCCATGGAAACCCGTATTGAAAAATGGATTGTTATACGGAAGAGGAGGAGCAGATGATGGATATTCTGCTTATGCATCACTCACGGCTATTCGCGCCTTGGAACAGCAAGGTTTGCCATATCCCCGTTGTATATTAATCATCGAAGCGTGTGAGGAAAGTGGTAGTTACGATTTGCCTTTTTATATTGAGTTGCTGAAAGAGCGTATTGGTAAACCATCATTGGTTATTTGTCTTGATTCCGGAGCAGGTAATTATGAGCAGTTATGGATGACTACGTCATTACGCGGTAATTTGGTTGGTAAGTTAACTGTTGAATTAATTAATGAGGGCGTTCATTCGGGGAGCGCCAGCGGTATAGTGGCAGACAGTTTCAGAGTAGCTCGGCAATTGATCAGCAGAATAGAGGACGAAAACACCGGAGAGATAAAATTACCTCAGTTGTATTGTGATATTCCTGATGAGAGAATAAAACAAGCGCAACAATGTGCGGAAATTCTAGGTGAGCAAGTTTATAGTGAATTTCCATGGATAGATTCTGCTAAACCCGTTATTCAAGACAAACAGCAATTAATATTAAACAGAACATGGCGACCTGCCTTGACGGTGACTGGTGCAGATGGGTTTCCAGCGATAGCTGATGCAGGGAATGTAATGCGCCCTGTTACGTCTTTGAAATTATCCATGCGTCTTCCACCCCTGGTTGATCCAGAAGCAGCTTCTGTTGCCATGGAAAAAGCCCTGACCCAAAACCCTCCCTACAGTGCAAAGGTTAATTTTAAAATACAAAATGGAGGTTCGAAGGGATGGAATGCTCCTTTGCTTTCCGATTGGTTGGCGAAAGCGGCATCTGAAGCATCAATGACTTATTATGATAAACCTGCTGCCTATATGGGAGAAGGGGGCACCATTCCATTTATGAGTATGCTAGGCGAGCAATTTCCCAAAGCACAATTTATGATAACTGGTGTTTTAGGCCCCCATTCCAATGCTCATGGTCCGAACGAGTTCCTGCATTTGGACATGGTAAAAAAACTCACCTCATGTGTCTCGTACGTTCTTTATAGTTTTTCACAGAAAAAATAATTTGAAATTGGCTAGACTCTTGTTTGAAAAATTGAGATACTCGCTCGCGGCTCTGGAACGAGCCGTTTAGTCCAACAATTAGGAGAAATTTATGAAAGCAAGACTCATTGCTATTTTGTTGTCATTTATCGTAATCCCTTTCTCTTCTCAAGCTGAGAACGAGCCTCAAAAAACTCCAGCTAAACAAGTCCTTGTTAAGGGCAAGATTAATCTTAATACAGCGGATGTGCATTCTTTAACAGGCTCTTTTAAAGGGATAGGAAAAAAACGGGCTGAAGCTATTATTGCTTATAGAGAGAATCATCAAGGGTTTAAATCTCTGGAAGAGCTTGCAGAAATCAAGGGTATAGGGCAGCGTTTTGTAGATAAAAATAGAGAAAAACTGAAAGAAATTTTCGTTATTAATTAATTCGCGTGCAATATAAAACGTAAATCATGTTTTATAAAGCAAATTAGATTGATCCCATATGAAAGCATTGCTTTTACTATGGGATCCGGTTAAAAGCAGTTGTCTGGTGTATAAAATTCTTATCCGGCAACTGTCGATTTTTATCCAAATATAGGATAAAGTAGCAATCAAAAAAACAACGGGGTAGTACTGCGTATGTTCAGGAAATTAAGAGGCGTGTTTTCTAGCGATTTGTCAATCGATTTGGGAACAGCTAATACATTGATTTACGTAAGAGATAAGGGGATTGTTCTCAATGAACCTTCTGTAGTGGCATTGCGTAATGAATCAGGCCAGAAGCGTGTTGCCGCTGTAGGTCTTGAAGCCAAACGCATGTTGGGAAGAACCCCTGGCAATATTAATGCGATAAGACCTATGAAAGATGGGGTTATTGCTGACTTTTTTGTCACCGAGAAAATGTTGCAGCACTTTATACACAAAGTGCATGAAAATAAATTTTTACGACCCAGTCCACGCGTTTTGGTCTGTGTTCCTTGTGGTTCTACACAAGTGGAACGCAGAGCAATTCGTGAATCTGCAATGGGCGCTGGTGCTCGAGAAGTTTTCCTTATTGAAGAGCCTATGGCTGCGGCATTAGGTTCCGGAATGCCTGTTGAGGAAGCCAGTGGTTCTATGGTGGTTGATATAGGCGGTGGTACCACCGAAGTCGCAATTATTTCACTAAGTGGAATCGTTTATCATCAATCAGTACGTATTGGTGGCGATAAATTTGATGACGCAATCGTATCCTACGTACGCCGTAATTATGGTACTCTCATCGGAGAAACAACTGCTGAACGCATTAAACATGAAATTGGTTCCGCTTTCCCAAGCAGGGATTTATTTGAGATCGAGGTAAGAGGTAGAAATCTCGCGGAAGGTGTACCACGTAGCTTTACTTTAACAAGCGCTGAAATCCTGGAAGCACTACAGGAACCTCTATCAGGGATAGTTGGTGCGGTTCGAGCTGCTTTGGAGCTTGCTCCGCCTGAGTTGGCTGCAGATATTGCTGAAAGAGGTATGGTTTTAACAGGCGGAGGCGCTCTGTTGAAAAATATAGACACCTTGTTGATGGAAGAAACTGGATTACCCGTATTAATAGCTGAAGATCCATTAACCTGCGTTGCGCGTGGTGGTGGTAAAGCTTTAGAAACCATGGATTTGCGCGGCGGTGATTTCCTCTCAACAGAATAATAAACACAATAGATTATTTGCCAAGGGCGGGCACAGTTCTCTGGGATTTGTGTTTGCCCTTGCTTTTTCTATTCTCCTGATGTTTTCTGATTATCATTATCGATACCTGGATTTCGTTCGTAGCGGTTTTTCACTAATAGTTTCTCCCTTGCAATATGCGGTAGATTATCCTGTTCGAGTCATCGGTTGGATTCAGTCGTTGGTTAGTGCCAAAAAGGCGCTGATAGATGAAAATATGCGTTTAAAATACAAGCAAACAATGCTTGAAGCTGAATTGCAAAAATTAATTGTTATCCAAAAAGAAAATTCGCAATTAAAAGAATTATTATTGACTTCATCCAAGGCTGATATGAGAGTGATGGCTGCCCAGATACTCGCTGTTGATACAAGCCAGGCAAGACAAGTTGTCGTCTTAAACAAAGGCACACGTGATGGTGTCTATGTGGGACAGCCCGTGTTGGATGCCAAGGGAGTGATGGGGCAGGTTATTGATGTAGGACCAATGACAAGCACTTTATTACTGATTTCAGATTCAAAAAGCGCTGTGCCAGTAAGAAACAATCGAACCGGAGAGCGCGCAATCCTTGTAGGTACTAATGATATTGAAGAACTGTCTTTGATTAATTTACCGAAGACTTCTTCTATTCATCCAGGTGATGTGCTGGTAACGTCCGGTTTAGGCCGAAGATATCCGGAGGGCTATCCTGTAGGACGCGTTGAGGAAGTTAAGAGTATTCCTGGTGAAGATTTTGTCAAAGTTACAGTTAGCCCTGTCGCATTGCTCAATCGCAACAGGTTGGTGTTATTGATTTGGGCTGATAGTGAACAAGAGGAGTTAACTGCTCAAATTAATGAGCGATTGAATGCTGAGGAGTCTACAGCATGAGCGTGCTTCACATTCGTTTAGGATTGGGGTTTCTCGTGGCACTTGCTTTATCAATACTGCCTATGCCGGAGTTAATTTCAATTTTTCGACCTCCTTGGGTGTTATTATTGGTTTTATATATTGAATATTATTTACCAGGTAAATTTAAACTGACTGCTCTGTTGATAGTTGGCTTATTACTGGATGTACTCTTATCAACCGTAATTGGTGAACATTCATTCGCATTGCTATTGGTAACATGGATAGCGTCAACCAAATCGAGACGAGTTCAATTTTTCTCACTAATTCAGCAGGTTTGTTTGATTGGTTTTTTTTGTTTTCTATATCAATCAATTATTATATTTATTGATGCTCTGTTAGGTTTTAATTATAACCTGATAATGCCTGTGACAAGTGCCATTTTGGGTATGATTATTTGGCCCTGGATTCGAGTCTTGGGTTACTCTTCCTTGTTAACTCGTTCAGTTTATCGTTAGTAAGGTTGATTAATTTATATTCCCCGGGCTGGAGTTGATCTAAGTGCCAATCACCAATCTGGTATCTAATTAAACGTAAAGTAGGAAATCCAATAGCGGCTGTCATTTTTCTTATTTGATGATTTTTTCCTTCTCTTAAAATAATTTCTAGCCAGGTAGTTGGTATGTGTTTCCTTTCTCTTATAGGCGGAATTCGTGGCCAGATTTTTGGCTCTGAAATCAACTTGGCTTCGGCGGGTAAAAAAGTAATGTCTTTGATTACCAGGCCTTTTCTTAAAGGTTGTAAATCTTTGTCTGTAGGGACCCCCTCTACTTGAACCCAGTAATGTTTCTTCTTCTCAAATTTAGGATGGGTTAAGCGGTGTTGTAGTTTTCCATCGTCAGTTAAGATAAGTAAGCCTTCACTTTGTTTATCCAGGCGTCCAGCCGCATAAAAACCCGGAAATTTAATAAATGCCGAGAGAGTTTGTTCGGGTAATTCGCCAGTAAATTGAGTCAGGATTCCATAAGGTTTATTAAAAAGTATTAATTGCGGCATTTTATGATTGCGTTGATTGTGGAAATTAATGATAAATTTTTTGGTTATTGACAGCAACCACTTCAGGGCCAGGTCACGCCTTTAAGCACGATAAACAGCGTAAGTAATTGTTATATTTTGTCATTCACGCAATAAGGTATGAGGTGCATTAATTAATTAAAATATGATTTTGTCCCGCTTGGAACTTAAGCCAAGATTGATTTTTTATGGCCAATCACTATACAATTACACAATTTTATTCGTTATGGTGACTCTTATTCATGAAATGGGTATTGGTTGTTATGGCAATTATCGCTCAAACAAGTTGTGCAGTGAATCACAGGGTTATGGTTGGGGATGAACCTGTAATAATTCAACAAACCAAAGGTCAAGGTAAGACTTTTGTACATGTTCATCACAATGAACAAACGGCATTAAAAGCTGCTAAAGCTGTCATTAGAAAAGAGGGTGGAAGTCTCATTACACTGATCCATTCCGGCGGTCGCAATATAGTATTCTATTTACATAACCAACGCTATGAATTTGATCCCAACCGCATTTTTACCGACAAAGGGATCAAAAAAACTTTGACGCAATACAGTTATTATACTCCTGAAGCACATCAAGAAGTGAAGAAACTTGCAGACAAAATTAAGGCCTTACTACCTGAGGGCAAAGTAATAGCTGTTCATAATAACTCCTCCTATTCCTTAAAAGATTATTTGCCCGGACATGAACTTGCCAAGGATGCAAAAGCTTTGTATATGAATCCTGACAATTATTTTAGGAATTTTTATCTGGTCACTAAATTAAGTGATTATCTGCGTTTAAAAATGCAAGGTTTTAATGGTGTTTTACAAAAACCTTCGGCTACAGATGATGGATCTTTATCAGTCTATCTCGCTAAACGTGATTATATTAATGTCGAGGCAGGTTACGATCAGTTAGCAGAACAAATTAAGATGTTGCTTCATGCCTAGTTCCAATCTGAACTAATTTAGCTAAAAATAATTAATAGTCGTAATTGATATTTGGGAAACCCGATTATCACATGCTATCATTAATTTCTCTAAATTTATGGAGTCGTCAATGACATACGATAAAATCAAAGTGCCTGCCCAAGGCGAAGCTATTACTGTTGCTGCTGACCATTCACTTCGTGTTCCTGATAATCCAATTATTCCTTTTATTGAGGGGGATGGTATCGGTGTTGATGTAACACCTCCGATGATCCGTGTTGTTGATGCTGCAGTTCAAAAAGCATATGGCAATAAGAGAAAAATTTCCTGGATGGAGGTTTATGCCGGGGAAAAGGCTACTAAGGTTTATGGTGGCGATCAATGGCTTCCCAAAGAGACTCTGGATGCCATGAAAAAATATGTGGTTTCAATTAAAGGTCCTTTAACTACTCCTGTTGGTGGCGGTATACGTTCATTAAATGTTGCTATTCGCCAAGACATGGATCTCTATGTTTGTTTACGTCCAATTCGCTATTTTAATGGTGTTCCAAGCCCAGTTCGGGAGCCATGGAAAACCGATATGGTCATTTTCAGGGAAAATTCTGAAGATATTTATGCCGGTATCGAATGGCAGGCAGATACCGTGGAAGCTAAAAAAGTAATTCAATTTTTAACTCAGGAAATGGGTGTTAAGAAAATTCGTTTTCCTGATCATTGTGGTATAGGTGTGAAGCCTGTTTCCAGAGAAGGTACCACTCGACTTGTCAAAGCGGCCATTCAGTATGCGATAGATAATGACCGCAGTACAGTGACTTTGGTACATAAAGGCAATATCATGAAGTTTACTGAAGGGGCTTTTAAAGATTGGGGATATCAGGTTGCTCGCGATTCTTTTGGAGCAAAAGAATATCAAGGTGGGCCATGGATGGAATTTAAAAATCCTAAAACCGGTAAGCAGATTATCATTAATGATGTGATCGCTGATGCCTTTTTGCAACAAATCCTGTTAAGACCTGAAGACTATAGTGTCATTGCTACATTAAATTTGAATGGTGATTATATTTCTGATGCTTTGGCTGCTCAGGTTGGTGGAATAGGTATAGCTCCCGGAGCGAACATTAGTGATCAAATGGCTGTGTTTGAAGCGACTCATGGAACAGCGCCTAAATACGCTGGGCAGAATAAAGTAAACCCGGGTTCTATTATTCTTTCTGCCGAAATGATGTTACGTCATATGGGGTGGTATGAAGCAGCTGATTTGATTATCAGAGGTATGGAAGGCGCGATAGAAGCCAAAACCGTAACTTATGATTTTGAACGTGGTATGCAAGGAGCAACGCTAGTCAGCAGCTCTGGTTTTGCAGATGCCATGATTAAGCATATGTAAACCGGGGAGTTATCACATGGTCTTTCTGAACAACACGTATTGACAATATAGTGCTTACAGCTTTACTCAGTGCCAATACGTTGTTCATGAAAGACTGGGATTATCCTTTCAAGATTATTGGTAGTATCTTTGACTATCAGGTTTATACATCTTACGAGTTCATGAAAATTGAGCAGGAACTTTATCCATGCTAATTATGATGCTACTCTGCTGATTAGAGGCGGCTCAATCTCTTGAGTAAAATCTGGTGGTCAATAACAAATTGTACAACATTTGAGTGAATCATATCTAATCACTATGCTATTGATTATTTCAATGACTAAATTTTTCATTAAAATTAGCTAAATTTACTGGCCAAATGCGTGTAGGGAGTCTATAAAAATAGTAAGAGGTTGTTAGTTATGAGCAGGCAAAATTTAGAGGAAATAATACAAACAGGGATAGCTGATACAGAGCTTAGCACAGAAATTAGCACAGCTATCAAACGGCCAAGAAAGTATAAGGTTTTATTGCTCAATGATGACTATACGCCAATGGATTTTGTGGTAGAGGTACTGAAGCACTTTTTTCATTTAAATGAGGAGGTTGCGATTCAGGTGATGTTACAGGTTCATTTTCAAGGGAAGGGGGTTTGTGGAGTGTTTACAAGAGACATAGCAGAAACAAAAGTCGCCCTGGTAAATGAATACGCCAGAATGAATCAACATCCGTTATTATCTAGTATGGAACCGGAGTAAACTGGTGGTGGGTTGGTAAGGAGCAATGACAATGTTAAATAAAGAACTAGAATTCACCTTGAATCTAGCTTTCAAGGAAGCAAAAGAAAAGCGTCATGAATTCATGACTGTTGAACATTTGCTGTTGTCTTTGCTTGATAATCCAGCAGCAGGAAATGTATTACAGGCTTGTGATGCTAACATCGAGGCATTACGCCGTGATTTAATCGAATTTATTGATGAAACAACCCCAAGAATTCCTGAGGATGAACTGGATAGGGAAACTCAACCAACCTTAGGTTTTCAAAGGGTTTTGCAGCGTGCAGTATTTCATGTGCAGTCAGCAGGCAAAACGGAAGTCACTGGAGCTAATGTACTAGCCGCAATTTTTAGTGAGCAAGAAAGTCAGGCTGTATATTTTTTGCGACGTGAAAATATTACTCGCCTTGATGTCATTAATTATATTTCTCATGGAGTGTCAAAATATCAAAACAATGATATGCATGAAAACATGAATTCATCTATGGACGAGGACATGATGACCCCTGAGGGTAATGAATCTCCTCTCGATAGTTATTGCACCAATCTCAACAGACGTGCAAAACAGGGCAAGATAGATCCGTTGATAGGGCGGCATGAAGAGATACAAAGAACTATACAAGTGCTTTGCAGACGCCGTAAAAATAATCCTTTATTAGTTGGCGAGGCAGGTGTGGGTAAAACTGCTATCGCAGAAGGTTTGGCCAGACGTATAGTGGATGGTGAAATCCCCGATTCCATAAGAGGGTGCGTAGTCTACTCTCTTGATTTGGGCGCGTTATTGGCAGGAACGAAATATAGAGGGGATTTTGAAAAAAGATTGAAAGCTGTGCTGAAACAGTTGGGTCAACAAGAAGGAGCCATTTTATTCATAGATGAAATTCACACCATTATTGGCGCAGGCGCTGCATCTGGAGGAGTCATGGATGCTTCCAACCTGATTAAGCCATTATTGGCAAATGGTGAATTGAAATGTATTGGCTCAACTACTTATCAGGAGTATCGTGGAATATTTGAAAAAGACAGGGCCTTGGCAAGACGATTCCAAAAAATTGATATTTCAGAACCAACAATCGATGAAACCTTTGAAATATTAAAAGGATTAAAAGGCAAATTGGAAGCTCACCATGGAGTAAAATTTTCAATTCCTTCATTAAAAGCGGCGGCAGAATTATCTGCAAAATACATCAATGATCGGTTTTTGCCTGACAAAGCGATTGATGTGGTGGATGAAGCGGGCGCTTATCAGAATTTATTGACGGCAAATAAACGTAAAAAAATCATAAGCGTGACTGAAATCGAGAGTGTTGTCGCAAAAATTGCTCGTATCCCAATTAAAAAGGTATCTGCGCGCGACAAAGATACTCTGCGTAACCTGGAACGTGATCTAAAATTATTAGTCTATGGGCAAGACCAGGCAATTACTGCCTTGGCTTCAGCAATAAAATTGGGTAGATCCGGACTTAGAGAACCTCAGAAGCCAGTAGGTTGTTTCTTATTTGCCGGACCAACTGGTGTAGGAAAGACAGAGGTAACAAGGCAACTGGCTAATGTGTTAGGCATAGAGTTGCTGCGTTTTGATATGTCAGAGTACATGGAAAAACACACTGTTTCACGTTTGATTGGAGCGCCTCCCGGCTATGTAGGATACGATCAAGGTGGTTTATTGACTGAAGCCGTGACTAAGAATCCACATGCTGTTCTGCTACTTGATGAAATAGAAAAAGCACATCCTGATGTCTTTAATTTATTGTTGCAGATAATGGATCATGGCACTTTAACTGATACTAACGGTCGCCAAGCTGATTTCAGACATATCATACTTGTAATGACCAGTAACGCAGGGGCCAGTGAAATTGTTCGTAACTCCATAGGGTTTTCAACGCAAGATAATACCAATGATGGGTTGGAAGCAATTAAAAAGCAATTCAGTCCTGAGTTTAGGAACCGTTTAGATGCTATTATTAATTTTGCTCCCTTAGATACTCAGACTATAGGACTAGTCGTTGATAAATTCATTATGGAGTTGGATGAACAATTAAGTCATAAAGGCGTTACTTTTACAGTTGATAAGTCAGCCAGGGAATGGCTGATGGAGCATGGTTATGATAAAGCCATGGGAGCAAGACCTATGGCTAGATTGATTCAGGAAAACATCAAAAAGCCTCTTGCTGATGAACTGTTGTTTGGTAAATTAATGCATGGTGGTCATGTCACTTTGCGAGTGAAAGACGGTAAACTGCATTTTGACAGTCATGATCATAGAGAAGGTGTTTGTTAAACGGAACTCTCTTCAGTTCTGTGCATGACAAATTTTTTGTTATGCACAGACAAAATCACAATAATCCTGAGATAGTAATTGTCCTTAACCTGTTAGTTGCATAACTGGTAATTGTTATCACAATTTATTTTTGTGGCTGCTAAACGAATATTATTCCATTTTACCTTGTTACAATCCGGCTTAAATATCGATATAATATTTATTTTGAATTGATATAAAGTCATGTTATCCGTAATCATTATCACAAAAAATGAAGAAGCCAACATAAGGCGGTGCTTGGAATCCGTTCATTTTGCAGATGAAATAATTGTATTGGACTCTGGCAGCACAGATAATACATTAACAATAGCCAGGGAGTATACGGATAAAGTATTTTCAACAGATTGGCAAGGCTATGGTATCCAAAAGGATAGGGCCTTGCAGAAGGCTCAAGGGGATTGGGTTTTAAATCTTGATGCTGATGAATCAGTAAGCTCGGAATTACGACAGGAAATACTACAGGCCATTTCATCGGATACAGCAGATGCCTTTCGTATTCCTATACAAATGATTTTTTATAATCAAGTTTTAAAATATTCAGGAAGTCCTAAAAGGCATATACGATTATTTAAAAGAGAGAATGCTTCTTATAGCAAAGACATCGTTCATGAAAAAGTATTGATTCCTGTTAATTCGAGAGTGGGAAAACTAAAAAAACCGATTTGGCATCATTCTTTTAGCGATGTACATCATGTACTATACAAACTTAACAAATATTCTTCTTATAGTGCAAAAATCCGTATAGAATCCAATGAAAAAATTGGATTAGTAAAAACTTTTTTTAGTGCCCTATGGATGTTTGTCAGATGCCTATTTTTACAGAAGGGATTTTTAGACGGCAGGGCAGGTTTTTTGTTTGCAGTATTTGGGGCGCAAGGCGCTTTTTATCGTGGGGTCAAACAAATATATAAAGACAGGGATATCAATAAATTACCCGGTGTAAATCATAAAAAAGAGGAATAATCGTGCGATTAACCATAATGGATACCAAGGGTATTTTATTAGCTCCTTTTTTCTTTATTTCATTTATGTTTTTTATTCCGATCAGTCCTACGATAAAGTCTGTTTGTTTCATTTGCAGTTTAATTGCCGTATTGATTACTCCACAATACAGAAAGCATATTGTTTATGCTTATAATACTTTGTGGGGACGCGCTGCATTTTGTTTGTTTCTCTTTGTCGTTATTGCAAGTTTATGGAGTCCCGCTCCTTATTCAATGCAATGGATGGTCATTGGTAAATATTGTAAATTAATTTATCTTCCCATTTTAGCTACTGGTTTTATTAATCCCAAAGTAAGAAACTGGAGTATCAATAGCTATTTGGCTGCTATTTTTATTACTTGTGTTATTTCCATCTTAAAGGCTAACAATATTATTGCGTCAGAAGATCCGGGCGAGGTTTTCTACAATCATATTATTACTGGTTTTATGGTGGCATTGGCAGCCTATTTAACAGGATTGCTGGCTTTTCAAAGTTCGGGCTGGTTGCGACTTATTTATATCTTCATGATGTTACTAACCAGTTACCAAGTGCTTTTTATAAATACTGGAAGAACAGGTTATTTGGTCTACTTTATTTTGATGTTATTGCTTTTGATACAAAAATTAAACTTCAAACAGGCTTTAGCAGGGATTATTCTCTTCAGCGGCATCATTGCTTTGGCATATCATCATAGCCCTGTAATGCAAACCAGAATTTATGATTTAATTCAGGATATCAAGTTATTAAAACAACATAATAAAAATACATCGATAGGCTATAGAATGCAGTTTCATCACTATGCCAAGCAATTGATGTTGAAACATCCTTTTATTGGAATAGGCACAGGTGGATTTAAATACAGTTATTCACAAGACGTACCTGTTCCAAGTTGGGGTAAAGAGTTGACAGATCCACACAGTCAATATTGGATGACTTTGGCTGAGCAAGGTTTAATTGGTCTGGTACTTTTGGTAATATTTTTAGCGAGTTTGTTTATTACATCATTTCAATTGACTAGCTCCAGACCTATTCTTTTAGGTGTTTTATTTTCTTTTTGTATAGGTTCCATTTCCGACACGATTTTATGCTATTCGACTGCAGGTTATTTGTTGGTAGTGATGAGTGCCTTATGTTTTGGTGAGTTAATTGAGAAGCGTAGAGTCAAGGACGTAGAAGAAGAGCATCTTGCTCCTTTATCAGCCCATGCTTCAACAGCAATAAGTCAGACCTAATCAATAAACAGAAATTTGCTCAACAGGTTTTTGCAATGAGCATTCTTCCGAAACATATCCGTCATTGCAAACCACAAGACCCGATGAATTTAATTGTGGATAGACCCCGCCATGCCATAAGCAACATCCCATAAGAAATTGTAAATCCATTACGGCATGACGTGTGCAGTAGCAAGTTGAATAGAAACCATTGTTACAAACAAGACGACCAGCAGAAGAATCGCAATAATTTATCCCTCCCATTTTACTGCAGCAACCATCAGCAGCGAAAGCAGGAGGTGCTGATATAGCTAACACACCGGCTAGTAAAAATGCTTTTGGTTTCAATATGTTCATTGTGGTTCTCTGATTGGTTTTTATTTTTAAGAATAGCATAGAGTTAGATAGATTATTAGTGAAATATGATGATTTAATTGCAGTTTAAGACTGAATTTATTATGACAAAAAAGTTCAAAGTGAAATGATAAACTGGTTTCATAGGCCAGCTATTGTGAAGAGTTAATGATTAATAATAAATGAGAATCTGAGGATAGATTTCTAATAAATAGCTGGTGAGAAAACCTGCTAATAGCCCAAACAAGTGGCCTTGCCAGGATACGCCTTTTTCACCTGGAAAAATTCCCAGAAAAATACCAGCAAAATAATACAGGCTAAGCAGACCAAGAATAATAGTAGTCAAGGTACCTGTTTGATAAATGTTATACACCAGGAATCCCCAGTAGCCTGTGATTAAACCACTGGCGCCAATGTGTATACCTCGTTTAGCAAAACACCAAATCAGTGTCCCGCTAAAAAGAGTTATCATCACTGTGACAATCAAATAATAGTTAACTCCATTAATCAGAATAAAATTACTTAAAACCAGTAAAGGGATAGAGTTAAAAAATAAGTGATTAAAATTAGCGTGAAGTAAAGGTGCTAATAGTATCCCCGGGAGGCCCAATATATGCCTTGGGATAATGCCAAGAAGCAAAATTTTATTACTTATATAATGACTAATAAAAAATACTGACCAGGGAATTAGTAGTATTACTCCCAAAATTTTCAGGCTATTTTGTGTCTGCGTGACAATTACATTCAAACTGGTCGTTAATTCGTTAATCATGATTTTGCCTTTGCATCTTGTGTTGATTTGTTTGATTTTTTATCTGGCATAAGTGGTGTAACTGTGATTTTGCGAAAAGGCACAAAAAGCAAAGGCTCAACCAAAGTTTGGTTAACTACCATAGTCCAGTGGAGATGGGGGCCTGTTACTCTTCCTGTCATACCAACTAATCCAAGCTCTTGGCCTTGTTTGACTGTTTCTCCTGTTTTAACCAGAATTTTGCTAAGATGAGCATAAACCGAGAATACTCCCATGCCATGATCAAGGATAACCGTGTTGCCTGTGAAAAAATAATCACCAGTATCCGCTACAACTCCCTGATTTACAGCATACACAGGTTTCCCCTCGTCAGCGGCGATATCCAATCCAGAATGCGGATCTCTTGGCTGTTTATTATAAACTCTCTTCAGGCCAAATAAACTGGTTATAGGTCCTCTCAGTGGTGCTGTGAATTGTTTCTCAAATGGATTGGTATTGGAGTAATTAGCAAAAATTTGGGTTAACTTTTTGGTTTCTTTTTCAATCCGGATTAAATCTTCAGGTTGAGGATCCACTTTACTGATATCTTTTATATTTAAAAATTGGGTACTGTAAAATTTTTCACTAACATGAAAGGGAATTGATGCTTTGATGGGTTTTGTCACGTTGATGTATTGAACAGAGTTGGTATTTTTAAGCGGGATTGCAACGATTAATAACCATTGTCTGGGTTGGGTACTAGGAAGAACCGGGATGCGTTTCCCCTCGAAATAGGCTTCAGGCTTCTGATTGAAATCAATAGGAATAATAGTCAGTCCCCCATTAACAGAATGATTTTCTGGTAGAGCCAGGCCATAGGATAGTTTTGCTGAGCTTATTAATATCAATAGACAGGCAAGTGAATGTAATAGTTTCTTCATGGTTTTAGTCAATCCTTAATTTGAGTAACCTCACAAGCAAGACTTCCTTTTGCTAAACGGACATCGATAGTATCTCCAATTTGTGCCTGTTGGGCAGCAAAGAGTATTCTTTGGTTTTTACTCACAATGGCATAACCTCTATCTAGTGTAGCCAAGGGGCTTACAGCATGCAAAGTGGAAAGATTAGTGGATAGTTGATTTTTTAATTGGTTTATTTTTATCCGGATCTCTTGGGTTAATTGCATTATTAATTGTCGTAGTTGGATTTTAGTCCGTTCAATTTGTGTTTTTGGATTGTTAGCTTGCAATTGTGTTGAAAAAAGATTCACCTTGTTAATGTTTAAGTTAATAAATTGAGTCATAGCAGATATTAACTGTCTCTCCAGATAATCCAGGGTTTGCCAGTATGTTGAGATAGTTTGCTTGGGTGAGGCAATTTTATCCATCAAATGATTGAGCTTTAATTGCAATCCTTTGACTAGTCTGATGATGGCATCGTGCAATCTGGAAATAGCAGCATTAAGAAGATTGAATAATTCAATGCAGTTTGGGGTAACAGCCGCAGCAGCGGCAGTAGGTGTTTCAGCACGATAATCTGCTACAAAATCAGCAATTGTGAAATCTGTTTCATGACCAATACCAGAAACAATAGGAATTGTGCTGATCGCAATTTGTCGAGCAAGGTATTCATCGTTAAATGCCCATAAGTCTTCAATGCTACCACCGCCACGTGCCAGGATGAGCACTTGACATCGTTTATGGGTATTAGCCAGTTTTAAGGCCTTGGCTAGTTGTTGAGGAGCGGTTTGTCCCTGAACTTCACTTGGGTAAATAATAATTTTGGCTATTGGGAATCGACGAGCTAGAGTCGAGAGAATGTCTTGGATAGCTGCTCCAGTAGGTGATGTAATGACTCCAATCGTTTCAGGTATTCTGGGCAGTGGTTTTTTCCTTTCAGTGTTGAACAAGCCTTCGCTGGCCAGTTTGATTTTTAACTCTTCAAATCGTTGATAGAGAACTCCCATTCCTGCTTCAACTATCTCTTCAACAATAAGCTGATATTCTCCTCGAGCCTCATAAAGACTTGACTTACCGGTGGCAACAACTTGTTGACCATCATTAAAATTTCTAAGCACAGAACCAGAATGTCGATTTTTAAAAAAAGCACAACGAATTTGCGCTGTACTGTCTTTCAGGGTGAAATAGTAGTGTCCTGAAGAGGGTTTACTTAAATTAGAAATTTCACCTCCGACATGCACAAGACCTATTTCATTTTCGAGAAAACCTTTCACTTGTCTATTTAGTTGACTCACTGTCAGTATTGGTAATTGACTGCTCATGTTGGCAAAAATTCCATAAAATCAGTAGTTTATTAACATTAGTGTCTGTTGACAAATCGAGCCTGAATCTTCGCCCCGCGCCTTGTGAGCTCAATCTTCTACACATCTCTAAAAATCGAGTACTTTACTGAGCTTCGACGTCCCGTGGCTTGTCCACGGGATCCGGGAGATCTTCGCTAAAACACTGGTTCTGTGGACAAGCCACGGCACATCAGCATTTTAAATTGAATTATAAACATACTTTAATAATTAATTAAAAAGAAATAAAATTATATTGTAGTGAGATGTTATTTCATTTAAGGTTATACGTTACTATATAGATAATTAATAAAATAACAATAATAAGGAATGAGGAATGAGAAAGGTGCTGTTTGTAGCTGCATTGATAACTTCTTCCTACGTCACTGCGGATACTCTCTATGAAGCAGTACAATATGGCATGATTGCCAACCCCGATGTATTACTAAATACTGCGAAAGGCCTGTCAGCAAAACAGGCAATTGATAAAGCCAAGGGTGGTTTATATCCCTCCATTGATGTGACTGGTGGATTTGGACGACAAAGAAGTGTTAACCCTACCTCCGCAGCGATAGATAACACTCCCAGTGTAACTTTGAATACAGTTGAATCCGCTGTGGAATTAAGGCAGCGACTGTTTGCTGGTGGAGGGATAATTAATGAGGTTAAGCGCAACCAATACCTTACTCAAGCCCAAAAATGGAAAACACAGGGTATTGCTGAAGATTTGGCATTGGAAATTACCAAAAATTATTTTGCTGTATTACTGCATGAACGTTTATATGTTTACTCCATTGAAAATCTTAAGGCACATAAAGCGGTTTTTAAGATGATAAAAGAACGGGCTACCGCTGGGATTACCAGGACGGCGGAAGTCGATCAGGCTAATGCAAGGCTGGCTCTCGCCGAGGCTAATAAAATAAGTGCATTGGCTGATTTGCAAGAGGTGAAGATCAATTATGCAAAAACAGTAGGTAAATGGCCAGAGAACCTCCAAGTGCCTCGTGTCCCAGATAGAAAAAGTTTACCTA
The DNA here is from genome assembly GCF_026191275.1 of Legionella sp. PATHC039. Classification (NCBI taxonomy): domain Bacteria; kingdom Pseudomonadati; phylum Pseudomonadota; class Gammaproteobacteria; order Legionellales; family Legionellaceae; genus Legionella; species Legionella sp. PATHC039. The sequence goes on along the minus strand of NZ_JAPHOP010000001.1, from coordinate 1,694,403 downwards.
ATAATTTAGCCAGGATTATAGAAAAAGGATTGGATAATCACCCAACAGTGAAATCAAGTTACGCTGATATTAAAGAAGCAAAGGCTCAGTATGATGTTGCCAGAGCAGCCTATTACCCTGAGGTTAATCTGGTTTTGAATAGCTCAAAAAACAAGAATTTAGGTGGTTTAGTAGGTCCCAATGACTCCGACACGGTGGCTGTAAGAATGAATTACAATGCATTTCGTGGTGGTGCTGATGCCGCTCATATACGAGAAACGGCTTATCAAGTCCAGGAAGCTTATGAAACAAAAAATCGCACATTGCTGGAATTAAAAGAGACTATCAGGTTAGCCTGGAATGCTTATGTTGCCTCTGCCTTGCGCATCCAACCTTTGAAGCAACACGTTACAGCTTCGAGAAAAACACGTACGGCCTATCAAGATGAATTTAAGGTGGGTAAAAGAACACTCCTCGATTTACTTGATTCTCAAAATGAATATTATGAATCGCAAATTGAATTGGCCCGCGCGGAAAATGACGAGATACTTTCCCGCTATCGAATCCTGAATGGAATGGGTTGTTTATTAAAATATTTGAATTTGAGGTTGCCGTTAAATGTGGTTAATAATGATGTGTTCTCATCGGCTCAGACCAATATTTTATTGAACAGGAAAATGGATGAGATTCCTTATCCCAATAATACGGATAATCCTATGGTTCTCACTCATCCTGTTAAGAACATGGAGAAAACTCGTTTAACCAAGTCGATGGTAGACAAAAACACTACTTATCCTCAGCAAATAACACCTAAGTTATGGTATATCTCAGCAGGCTCTTTCAGAGATAGAAATAATGCTTTAGTTTTGGTTAAACGGTTAAATGGATTAGGCTTTACTGCCTTCATGAGCCCTTATAAAGATCTTCTGTCCGTTTTTGTAGGTCCTTATGAATACAGAGGTCATGCGGGTAATGGAATGGAAAGGCTAAAGGAATTGGCTCATGTTGAAGGAGTCCTGGTTACTTTCAAAGAGCCGCCCAAGAAGGCTTAGTGTTATAGCAAAGAGATTTCAGAATGTTCTTTTGGAATCTCTTCGTTATAGATTGGTTTTATCTATTTGGACTGGTTTGATACTTTGTCATATAACAAGTTTTTCCACTCAAGCCGCGCCTTTAATCAGTGTGGAAAAAATTCAGAAATTGGCGCAATCCTATCAGGGGGACACCCGAAAACGGTTTACCGCATGGGCGAATTTAATTGACTTGCTTAAAAAAAAGCCAGTAAAAATACAACTGGAAAAAGTCAACTCTTTCTTTAATCAATTTAATTATGAAACTGACCCAATAACTGGTGCAAGTGATGATTATTGGAAATCACCAGTAGAATTTATTGTTGATGGGGGAGGTGATTGTGAAGATTTTGCTATAATAAAATACTTTACATTAGTTGCTGTTGGTGTTCCTTCTGAGCAGTTAAGAATCACTTATGCTGCTTCTCTGACACTAAACCAAGCACATATGGTGCTGTCTTTTTACCCAACTCCTGAATCCGAACCACTAATCCTTGACAGTTTAGAAAGTAAAATTATGAAAGCCTCTGCAAGGCCTGATTTGAAACCAGTTTATAGCTTTAATGCGGAAGGTTTATGGCTTGCGAAAACAAGGGGAGAGAGCTCATTGATGGGGGATTCAAAAAGTTTGGGCAAGTGGGATGCTCTAATGAAACGTATGGAATAAAAAGGGTGATAGACCATGACATTGACTAAGAAAATGGCTGTAGGCGTGTTGATTATGTTGTTATTCGTTTTTATCGGAACTTATTTCATCACTATGAATAATGCGCGTAATTTTTTTATCCAACAACTTGAAAGTAATGCTCAAGATACTGCGACATCATTAGGCTTGTCTTTATCTCAGTCTTTAATCAATCATGATGTACCTACCATGGATTCTATGGTTAAAGCTGTTTTTGACAGAGGATATTTTTCATCAATTAAGGTAAAAGACATAAAAGGGAAAGTGATCATTTTAAAGAATCAATTGCCACAAGAAAGCGATATACCACAATGGTTTGTGAACTTGATAAAATGGCCATCGACTGAGAAGTCATCCTTAATTATGGATGGGTGGATGCAAGCAGGAGTTGTTTTAGTCGCTAGTGATCCGAGCTATGTTTACGCCTCTTTGTGGCGCAATGCTGTAGAAATGGTAAACGCTTATCTGATTTTTGCATTAGTTGCTTTGGTTCTAAGCTATTGCTTTCTAAAATATTTATTGCAACCTTTAAAACGAGTCACAGCACAGGCTTTGGCAATTTCAGAACATGAGTTTCCTGTAGAAACGAAGATTCCAAAAACCCCTGAATTGAGGCAAGTTACCTTAGCCATGAACCAAATGGTTACTAAAGTCAAATCCTTATTTCAAGACCGGTTAAAACAAACAGAGTCACTTAGAACACAGGTTTACCAAGATTCATTAACAGGGATGAGTAATCGTCGTTATTTTTTACAGCATTTGGCTCTGATCCTGGGTAATGAAGATGAATTTATACCTGGTTATGTCATGATGCTAGTCATAGACGGTCTGGATGAGTTAAATCAGAAGCAAGGGTATCAGCAAGGGGATCAATTGGTATTAACTGTAGCCAAAATATGTAAAAGCTATTGGAAGCAGTCGTCTGTTAGTACATTGGCAAGAATTAACGGGACGACCTTTGCCTTGATTAGTCATGAAAGGGATCCTTTGGTGTTTGAAAAGGAATGTAAGGAGTTTGAACAAATTTTGAGCCAAGGAATCACTGATATTAAAATTTGTAAAACATACATGGGGGCTGCGAGTTATTTTCTCCACCAACCTGTCTCCAATCTGTTGTCTATGGTAGATCAAGCAGTTAAAAAGGCTCGTGAAACCGGGGTATTTTATTGCCAGAAAGAGCATGATACTTATAAATATCCTCAGTTAATCAGCGGCGATGAAATTAGAAACTCATTGGAACAGAAAAAAATAAGTTTATATGCACAGGCAGTTACAGATGGTAAGAATTGTTTTCATAAAGAGGTCTTCGTTCGAATTCGCAACCAGGAAGGGGAGGAGTTAGGCGCTGGTTATTTTATACCAGTTGCTGAGAAATTAGGATTGGCCTATCCTATTGATCAGTATGTGCTCAATGAATTAACCGTCATGGATATTGCAACACATACTCATTTTGCCCTTAATATTTCAGAAGATACTTTAGCAAATAAAGTCAATAGCACTGGTTATTTGCGGCAATTGAAAGACACTCCTGCAGCTGTCTTGAGAAATCTCTCACTGGAAATTAATGAGGCTCACGTTTTGTCACATTTTTCAAACTCCAAGTTCTTTATCAAGCAAGCCAAAAAATTGGGGGTGACAGTTGGAATAGATCGAGTGGGTATTAAATTTTCTCCGTTGCATTATTTGAGTGATTTAAACATAGATTATTTAAAGCTGCATGGGAGTCTGGTGACAGATATTGATGAAAATGAAAGCAAGCAGTTTTTCATACATTATTTTAATGAAATGGCTAAAACGATGGATATTGCGGTGGTAGCAACTCAAGTGGAGAGCGAGGCTCAATGGCAAGCATTACAAATAGTCCATATACCTTGGGGACAGGGACGCTTTTTATCTTCTGTAGAATTAATAAAATAACGAGATGAAAAACAGATTGTTCTCAAGGCATTAAAATGAATTCGCGAATAGCCTTAAACCCGCCAGGTGCCTCTGTAAAATGGTACAAGAATAAGGTATGATAAAAAATCAAATAATTTCAATAATAATATTAATATGAACTATTTTGGCAATCTGCAAATACGTTTTTCCAAATCATTTTTATTGTTGTTGATTGTTAGTAGTTTAACAGCTTGTGTGGATTTGACGGGCGCACGAAATACTTATATCAAGAAAGAGGTGCAACCTGCAATTTCTGATGTCCCTAACAAAAAGTCCAAAGTACAAAATATGTCATCAAAAAAAGGCGAAGTCCATACTATGCTCGGCGGCCTGGGAATTTTCAGCAAGGGGATGTACACACTTCGTGATAAAGTGTCTGAAAAATACCATATCACGGCTCATAGCACTATGTGGTATAACGCTGGAGCGGTAAGTCGGTATATTATTGACCATTACTATCAAGAGAAAGATCACAAGCCAATTATTTTAGTGGGACATTCTTTAGGGGCTAATGAACAAATCAAAGTGGCTCGAAATTTGAATGCCGCAGGTGTCCCTGTTGCTTTGTTGGTGACTGTCGATGCAGTATCACAAACTATTGTGCCTCCTAATGTTAAACAAGCTTTGAATGTATATAAACCTGGTTTTGTACCGATGTTTAGCGGGTTAAAACTCAGAGCAGTCGATCCTCAATTGACAAAGATTGATAATATCAATGTTGATTCGATAAAAGGGATAAAAGTAAATCATTTTACAATTGACAAAGACGAAATTTTACAAGCCATGATAATGGATAAAGTTGATAAGGTGTTAGTTGATGGAAATAAAAAGGGTGCTTAAGGACCGTCTATCTGCTCGTGTTTGTGTTATCGGTGCTGGTCCCAGCGGTATTGCCGCCATTAAAAATTTGCAAGAACAAGGTATTACTAATGTTACTGTTTTTGAAAAAAACAATCAAATAGGTGGTAATTGGGTTTATGATGAGCAAAATGAGCATTCCAGCGTTTATGAGACGACTCATATCATCAGTTCAAAACGCTGGTCTGAGTTTGAAGACTTCCCTATGCCTGTTGATTACCCGGATTATCCCTCACACTCCCAGCTTTTAAAATATTTTCAGAGTTATGTGGAGCATTTTCATTTAGATAGATACATTCGTTTTAACACAGTGGTACAAAAGGTACATCGACTTGATGATAATACATGGCATGTTATCTATGAGGATGCCCAAGGAATTCATGAAGCGTGCTATGACTATTTGCTGGTAGCAAACGGTCATCATTGGGATCCCTTTATGCCTGTATATCCTGGAGTATTTGACGGGGAGATACTTCATTCTCACCAATATAAAAAGGCTTCAATTTTTAAAGGCAAGAGAGTACTGGTTGTTGGTGGGGGTAATTCAGCCTGTGATGTTGCTGTTGAAATCTCGCGAGTTGCTCCTGGAACTTGCATTAGCATGCGTAGGGGTTATCATATTTTCCCCAAATTTATTTTTGGTAAGCCAACGGATGTAGCGGTAGCTAAAATACAATGGATGCCATCCTGGCTAAGGCAGAAGTTCATCAGTTTGGTTATTAGAGGCTTGCAAGGCCGGTATGCCAAGTATAAATTAATGAAACCTGATTGTGGGCCATTGGAAATTCACCCTACTATTAATTCCGAACTCTTGTATTTTATTCGCCATGGCAAAATACACCCTCGTTCCGGCATATCGAGATTTGAGGGCAACACAGTTCATTTTACTGATGGAACCCAAGGGGAGTTCGATACGATCATTTTCGCTACGGGTTACCAAATCAGTTTTCCATTTTTTGATAAAAGTTGTATTGATTTTAGTAACTCTACCACCATCCCTTTATATCGAAAAATGATGCACCCCGAGTTTGAAAATTTGTATTTCATTGGCCTATGCCAACCTCAAGGTTGCATTTGGCCTTTGGCTGATTATCAATCAAAAATAGTGGCTCGCATTATTGCAGGGACTTTGAAACGACCTGATCAATTACATCGAAAAATAGCCAAAGAAATCAATAAACCCCATCATCGATTTAAATCGCACATGCGCCATGCCCTAGAGGTCGATTATCATATTTTCAGAAAGGAATTGTTAGAAATGCTAGGCCAAAAACATAAGAGACTGAGATTCTATCCCTAGATTCGTAATGAGTACATAAATGTTAAAGCATGGAAAATCATATCAGTTATAAGCCTGATTACACCTATTCTGTTTTAAAAATCGGACACAATTTACAGATTGGCTTTTGATGATTGTCGCTTTAATAAAGAACACATTAATTGTTCGACGCTGTTACGATGAGGCGTTTCCTGCAACAGGATGGCTTTGGTTCTGTCTTCACAATATCCTTTAACTTCTTTATCAGGCAATATATAAAATCTTTTTTGTTCAACTTCCCTTACTATATGTTCTGCAACTTCAATGGCGGGTCGAGAATGTGCTAACAAGTTATTTAATTGATTGTGGATTGAAGAATGGTTTAATTTACTACTACTCGCTAATAACGAGGTATCTGTAAAAGAAGGAAATACTACAGAAACATCTACAGGTTTTTTAAGGCGATTTAAATCAAAATATAATGACTCGGATAAGGCTAATACGGCATGTTTTGACATGGAATAGGCAGCCATTTGTGAGCCTGTACATAAGGCATACAGGCTTGCCATGTTGATAATATGAGAACGGAAATTCTGTTTGAATAAATAAGGCATGAATGAGCGAATCATATTAAGCATCCCATGCAAATTCACTTGCATTACCTGATTAATATCATTTTCTTGCAGTTCCCAGGCAGGAAGTAAATTGCCAATGATCCCAGCATTATTAAATATCCAGTCTACCTGGCCTAGTTGTTTACAGGAATATTCCGCAAGTCGTTCTACTTCTGATGGTTGGGTTACATCGCAGGCAAAACAAATAACATGTTCAGGAGAAAATTTGGTCATGAATGATTGGGCTTCTGTATGTAATTTGTCCTGATTCTTATCAACCATGACTATAGTTTTTCCATTACTAAGACAAACTTGACTTACGGCATGTCCAATGCCACTTGCTGCACCAGTGATAATTACTACATTCATATAAAATACCTTACAAAAGTTTAATGCCCTCTTCTTCAGGACTTACGAAAAACCCCAATCTCTTAGTTAAAAAAAGTTTTTAATTCGGTCATTTAGTTTATCTAAACTCCCTCATTAAAAACTTTTTTTGCCTTGACCTTGGGGTTTTTCGTAAGTTCTGTTCCTGTGGCGCTAGGGAGGCATTGAGGTTTCTAATGTGGATTTTATGAAAAAGTGTATCATGGGCAAGAGTATTTACCAAAATGATTGCTAAAATTGATTTTGCTATACTTTAAATAGAACTATCAGAAGGAGGCGATACTTTGAATACAACTGAAATACCAGAACAGCCAATTGAGTATCCAGAGGAGCCATCAGAGTACCCTGAACAACCTTTGGAATACCCTGATAATCCAGAGCCTCTGGAGCCTGGTTATCCCGAGTTGCCTGAGCCTGAACCGAGTCAAACTCCTGAGCCAGGTTTTGAGTAGTTTATTTAGTCAATTAGTTTCTGTAATGCTTTCCCGATGTTATCTGCCCTCATTAAACTCTCTCCAATCAAAAAGGCATTAATGCCATGGGATTGCATTAATTTTATGTCTTCACGGGTGTTGATTCCGCTTTCAGTAATAATAATTTTATCTTTAGGAACAAATTGTTTTAATTGGATACTCAGTTGAATGTCTGTTTTAAAGTTGTGTAGGCTGCGGTTATTAATGCCTATAAGAGGGGTGGGTAAGCGTAATGCTCTTTCTAACTCATCTTGCGTGTGGCTCTCAACCAAAACAGACATTTTCAGTTCTTGAGCCAGTTGGCAAAAATCCATTAATTGAACATCATCTAATAATGCGACAATCAGTAAAATGCAATCAGCGCCCAAGACAAGGCTTTCATAGATTTGATAAGAATCAATAATGAAGTCTTTACGCAATACGGGCAAAGTAGTTTTTGATTTTGCTAAAGCCAAATAATCAGGATGACCTTGAAAAAACTCAATATCCGTTAAAACGGATAAGCATCTTGCGCCATTTTGGGTATAAATCTTGGCAATTTCTGCAACATTAAAATCTTTTCGAATTAGACCTTTGCTTGGAGAAGCCTTTTTTATCTCGGCTATGACTGCAGGTGAGGTATTGGATTTTAAAGCAGTTATGAAGTCACGTATTTCCCCCGGCTGTTGTTTTGACAGAACATGTAAAGGCTTATTTTTTTTCGCAACTGCAACTTCTTCTAGTTTATGTTTGGCTATTCGTTCCAGGATACTATTCATGATTTGATTCTTTATTTAAAGTTTGGGTCAATAATCGGAGTTTGTTAAAACAAAGATTTGCCTTACCACTATCAATGGCAATTCTTGCTTCCTCTATGGCTGCATCAAACGATACGCCATCTTTGGCACAATAAATGGCTGCGGCAGAATTGAGAAGGACTGTATCTCGAGCTGGACCAGAAGCACCTGAAAGTACGGATTGAATCAAATGCAGGCTTTGCTCTGGTGAGTCGACTATGATTGCATCTAAAGAAGAATGCTTTAGACCATAATCTTCAGGAGAAATGAACCATTGCTTAAAATTTCCATCTTGGTATTCAACTACTTCACTTTTCGCTGCAATACTAATCTCATCCAGTCCATCTTGAGAGCTTATTACTAATGATCTTTCACTACCTAAGTTAGCCAGAACAGTGGCTATTGTTTTGAGCCAATTCGTTGAAAATACACCAACTACTTGTCGTTTTACCTGTGCCGGGTTAATCAGTGGACCAAGTAAATTAAATAAAGTTCTTATTCCTAATTGTTGCCTTGCAGTTCTCGCGTGTAGCATGGCGGGATGATAATGTGGCGCAAACAAGAAAGCCAATTGACACTGGTTGATGCAGTTTTGTACCTGTGAGTCAGAAAGATTGAGTATAAACCCTGCTTGTTCTAATAGATCAGCGCTACCGCTACGACTCGAAACAGAACGGTTACCATGCTTTGCAACTTTTATTCCTGCTGCAGCCACAACAAAACTACAGGCTGTCGATACGTTAAAAGTATTTCTTCCATCACCGCCAGTGCCAACTATATCTATCAGAGGATTTCCCAAATCTATTTTGTGGGCTAATTGTCTCATGACTTTAGCCGCTGCAGTAAGTTCATTGACTGTTTCACCTTTCATGCGCATTAATGCCAGAAAGGTTGCAATTTGCACATCACTAAATTCACCTGTCATACAGGCATGGATGACCTCTTGCATCTGGTCTGAGCTTAAATCTTGTCGGGATAGAAGTTGTTCAAATAGAAGTTTGGGTTTCATAGCGTAAAAAATTCTCGAGTATTTGCAAGCCAAATTGACTTAATATGGCTTCAGGATGAAATTGTAGACCAAAAAGAGGAAATTGACGATGTGATATTGCCATTATTGTATCGTCTGCCCACGCATCTATTGAAAAGCAATTAGGCAAGCTCATGATATCCACGGCTAAAGAATGATATCTCGTCGCTTGAAAGTGATTTGGTATTCCTATAAATAAGCCCTGGTAATGATGGGTGATTTCTGAGGTTTTACCATGCATGATTTCTGGTGCTGGGATGATTTTGCCTCCAAATGCCTGAGCTATGCACTGATGGCCAAGGCAAATACCCAATATCGGAATATGCTTGTGAAACTCTTTAATGACTTCTATAGAGATTCCTGATTCATCAGGAGAGTTGGGTCCCGGTGAAATGACCAGGTATTGCGGAGCTGATTGCCTGATAGTATCGATTTGAATTTCGTCATTTTTAAAAACTTCAACTTTTTGATTTAAGCTCTGGAAGTACTGTACCAGGTTGTATGTAAATGAATCGTAGTTATCAATAATTAGTAACATAAGTATAATTAAAATGTATTCTTTTAAATGAGGCTACAAAGCAAATTCTTCACCCAAATAAACTTGCCTTACTTGTTGATTGGCAAGTATCGCTTTGGGGGTTCCTTCGCAAAGAATTTTTCCCTGACTTACAATATAAGCGCGTTCGCAAATGTCTAAAGTCTCTCTCACGTTATGATCTGTAATTAAAACTCCTATACCTTTATCACACAAATGCAGGATAATTTTTTTGATATCGATTACAGAAATTGGATCAACCCCGGCAAAAGGCTCATCAAGCAAGATAAAGGATGGTTCAATTGCCAGGGCTCTTGCAATCTCAACGCGTCTTCTTTCGCCGCCCGATAAGGCCATGCCCAAGCTGTTTTCTATGTGAGAAATATGAAACTCTTGTAAGAGAAGATCCAGCTTTTCTTCACGTTTTTGATCATCTAAATCTTTTCTTAGTTCTAGAATCGCCATGATATTTTCAGCGACAGTAAGCTTTCTAAAAACGGAGGCTTCTTGCGGAAGGTAACTAATACCATGCCTTGCTCTTAGGTGCATTGCGTCTTGAGTTATGTCTGTTCCGTTAAGAATAATATGGCCTTCATCACAGGATTGCAGACCTACAATCATATAAAAACAAGTGGTTTTACCCGCCCCGTTAGGACCCAATAAACCGACACATTCACCTTGCTTAATGTGAATGCTAACACCATTCACAACCGTCCGGCCCTTAAATGATTTTTTTAATTGTTTAGCCTCTAGTAAACTCATGATTTCTTTTCAGGATAAATAATGATTGTCGTTCTTGTTTTTTCGTCACTATGTGATAAAACATGTTGTTCCTGAGTATCATAACTAATTTTTGCCGCTGAAAGAGAGTTGGGTCCTTGCTCTATGCGAGCATTCCCAATTAGTTCGATTAAATGTTTTAGCGGATAATATTTTATAGTGTCAGCATAGGCATGGAATGGGGGTTTATCAGGGGCTGTTGTAGTCCAATAATGAGCTTGCTTGTCTTTAGAGCCTTCAGCAATGGCTAAAGTGAGTTGATTTTTGGCATCTCCTTGCGTAATGGCTTTTTCTGCACGCAAATTGGTTGACCCTTGAACGAACTCCACATTTCCTATATAGACTCCCTGATGATTTTTCTGATTTAAATCGGCTGAATCAGAAACTACTTGTACCATTTTTTCCTTATCAAACGGAAGAGTATTTCCTGAAATGGAGCACAACATCAACAATAGTAGTATAATGTATTTAACCTTTAGCTGGGGCATAGCTACCTCTGGCTTTATGGAGTAATTCTACTCTTTTTTCATCCAAATAGGCATTCATTCCAGTAGACTGTATGATATTGCCTGGTTGTTCAAAGGTTACAAAAAGACTTGTTGTTGCTTTTTTTTCCTTGGGATAATAAGTAATCTCTTCAGTTTTTAAAGTGCTTTCCCTGGTGCTTTCTCCCGGATTTTGATGAACTACTACTTGCTCTATAAAAGTAATTTGTTTACCACCATCAAACGATTTTGCCCGTAATGAATTGATTTCCCACGCGGGTTGATTGTCTTGCTTAATAATAATATGGGGTTTTTTAAGCAAATGGAGATTGTTGTTAGGAATATATTCTACCTTTGGAGTGGTTAATAAGTTAATTAACACACCTTCTGAATTAAATTGCTTTACGGTAAGCTGCGAAATCGTTGTGTCAACTTCATTTGACAACGTTTTCTTATTGATAATAGCCTGATTAAAATGAGCATAATACCAACCAGATCCTGCTAAAATAAGCAAGGTCAAGAATAGCCAAATTGCTTGCTTGGTAATATTCATTGTTTTAAATAGCCTGTGATCGCCAATTCTGCTTTATTTTGTGCGTTAAGAATTAAGTCACATAATTCACGAACTGCGCCTCTACCACCAGTCCGCTCTGTTCTCCAATCAGCGAATTCCAGAACTTGTGGCACAGCATTACTGACTGCAACTCCTAAGCCCACTTGTTGTATCAAGGGTAAATCTGGCAAATCATCGCCAATATAGGCAAACTCCTCATCATTGAGTCCCAATGTTTTTTTTAGATGTTGGTAAGCGCTACGCTTATCAACTTGACCTTTATAGTAATGAGTTATCCCTAATTGCTCCATTCGATGGTCAACTACAGCATTTTGTGCTGTGGTAATGATTGCAACTTGTATCCCGGCGGCCATTAATAATTTTAATCCCATTCCATCTTGTACATGGAATGATTTCAGCTCATTGCCGTGATTATCAATGTGAAGTAAGCCATCACTGAGCACCCCGTCTACATCACAAATAAGACATTTAATTTTTTTCGCTTTTTCCAATAGTTCGTTCATTTCTATCTCTGTATTAAAAAACACCTGCTTTTAGCAAGTCATGTAAATGGAGTACCGCATAAGGTCTGTTATCATGTTCAACTACTACCAAGGATGTGATGCTATATTTTTGCATAATTGCTAAAGCTTCGGCAGCCAACATGCCTTTAGAAATAGTTCTGCAGTTTTTAGTCATGACGTCCTTGATTAGAGTAGTGTTGATATTAAATTGACGTGTCAATGTTCGACGGATATCTCCATCAGTATATACACCCACTAAATAGCCATGGTTGTCTACAACACAAGTCATTCCCAGCTTTTTATTCGTGACTTCAATTAAAGCGTCACTCACTGTTGAGTTTTCATTCGCTAAGGGAAGTTGCTCTCCTGTATGACATAAATCGTCTATTTTTAGCAACAATTTTTTGCCAAGTGCGCCTCCAGGATGGGAAAGAGCGAAGTCTTCTGCACTAAATCCCCGTGCTTGTAAAAGAGATATAGCCAATGCATCCCCCATAACCAGCGATACCGTAGTACTGGTTGTTGGAGCAAGACCCAGAGGGCAAGCTTCTTGTTTAATACTGACATCCAGATTGACATCAGCAGATTTAGCCAGAGTTGATTGTTTATTGCCGGTCAATGTAATTAAGGGGACTTCAAGCCTTTTTAATAATGGAAGCAAAGTAACTATTTCATGGGTATTGCCCGAATTGGAAATGGCGACAACTATATCCTGGCGAGTTATCATACCCAAGTCTCCATGACTTGCTTCTCCAGGATGCATAAAAAAAGCGGGGCTGCCAGTGCTGGAAAAAGTAGAGGCCAGTTTATTAGCTATATGGCCAGATTTTCCCATGCCTGTGACGACGATACGTCCTTTGCATGATAAGAGTAATTCACAAGCTTTTTCAAAATGTCCATCAATTCGTTGAGTTAGCTCAAATACAGCTTGTGCTTCAGTTTCAATAACTGCTAGTCCAAGTATGCAAAAGTTCATAGGTCATTGAGTCGTAATTTTGTTTGGTTTTCATTCTAACATAATGTATTTAAATGATGTACCCTATATTTCAGTAACTGATACCGACTAACGGCTTATAACATTATTATTTATTAAAATGACACTTAAATTGAACTTAAATAATAAAAAACGCCTTTTATTTAAATTTCCTGATTAATTTTTGAAAAATTGGTATTGTAAAAAAACGTTTAAAAAGTTTTTTTTTAATGGAAACGCAATTATTAAACACATTTTTATTTATCCAGTATATACTTCTTAATTAAAGATATAATAAAGCATTACCTGTCTTTGATAGATATCAAACTGACATCATTACCCGTTAAAATAATAAGTGGATAATAAAGCATGCCTGATAATTGGGTTGAAATAAAAAATCTATTCTTTAGCCTTGATGATCGCTGCATTTTTGATGGCATTGATATGGTAGTTAAACAAGGCAAGATTACCGCTATTATGGGACCCAGTGGTTCTGGAAAGACTACTTTACTGCGGTTAATTGGTGCGCAATTGAGGCCTGATAGTGGCCAAATTTATGTTAATGGTCAGAATATCCATCAATTATCCCGCAAATCACTTTATGAAACCAGGCGAAACATGGGATTGCTTTTTCAAAATAGTGCCTTATTTACACACCTTTCAGTATTTGAAAATGTTGCCTTTCCATTAAGAGAACATACTGAATTAAACGCGTCTATGATAAGAAATATTGTATTAATGAAGCTTGAAGCGGTTGGTTTGCGTGGAGCCGCCCATCTAATGCCCGCTCAATTATCAGGGGGAATGTGCAGGAGAGTTGCATTAGCCAGAACCATTGCTCTTGATCCTGTATTAATGATGTATGATGAGCCTTTTACCGGTCAAGATCCAATTTCCATGGGGGTGTTGGTCAGATTAATACAACGATTGAATCAATTATTGCATACCACCACTATTATCGTATCTCATGATGTTGAAGAAACTTGCTCAATTGCAGATTATATCTACTTAATATCAGGGGGTAAAATTATAGGTCAAGGTACTCCGGATGAATTAAAGCGATCTATTGAGCCTCAGATAAGACAGTTTATGCATGGAGAAGCGGATGGGGTAGTGCCTTTCCATTATCCGGCAAAACCGTATACAGAGGAGTTATTAAATGCTTGATACAATCGCGCGTCTGGGTAATCGAGGTGTACAAGCCTTACAAGGTATTGGTAGCTCAGGGCTGTTTTTATTTTCCATGTTGTTCAGAAAGCCTAATGTTTTAAGGTTATGGCCATTATTACGATATCAGCTTTATTTTATCGGTGTATTGTCGTGTTTAATTATTGTGGTTTCAGCCTTGTTTATTGGTATGGTTGTAGGACTTCAGGGGTATAATACGTTACAAAAATTTGGTGCTTCAAGTCAATTAGGTCAATTATTGGCTTTAAGCGTCGCCAGAGAATTAGGACCTGTGATTAGTGCTCTGTTGTTTGCAGGGCGTGCCGGCTCGGCCCTTACAGCTGAAATTGGTTTAATGAAGGCAACAGAGCAGTTATCCAGTATGGATATGATGGGAGTAGATCCATTAGGAAGAGTGGTTTATCCGCGTTTTGTGGCAGGATTTATAGCGTTACCGATACTTGCTTTGATTTTTTCTGCAGTAGCTATATATGGTGGTTATTTTATTGGTGTTTACTGGCTAGGCGTGGATGCAGGGAGTTTTTGGTCTAATATGCAAGCTGCTGTAAATTTTCGTATAGATATTTTAAGCGGGATTATTAAAAGCTTGGTTTTCGCATTTGTGGTTACTTGGATTTCTGTATACCAAGGTTTTGAGTGTGTGCCAACAGCTGAAGGCATCAGTCATGCTACAACTAAAACTGTAGTATACTCATCGCTTGCTGTATTAGGTCTTGATTTCTTGTTGACTGCAATGATGATTGGAGATTGGTAAATGAAAAAGCAACGTTATGTAGACATTAGTGTAGGAATATTTATGTTGCTTGGGCTGCTAGCATTATTAGTAATGGCGATGAAAGTGAGTAACATTACTGATTTTATGTCTGATAAAACTTATCGTGTCACTGCAGATTTTACTGATATCGGTGGTTTAAAAGTTCGAGCTCCAGTGACCGTTGCAGGTGTTCGTATTGGTGAGGTCAGTCGAATTGAGTTGCAGCCAGGTGAGCTCAATGCAAGAGTGACTATGACTTTGAATGGTGATAAAAAGATTCCTTATGAGGATGCTTCTGCACGAATTTTGACCGAAGGCTTGCTTGGTTCGAATTATATTAGTATCGTTCCCGGTTTTGACGAGGACGTTGACACAGAACATCCCTATTTACGTGATGGGGATGCCATTGCGAAGACTCAGGAAGCAATTATCCTTGAAAATCTTATAGGCCAATTATTATTTAATATAAAAAAATAGGTGAACCATGAGAGTTTTTAAAACAATTTTATTAGTTGTGTTGATGACCTTGTCTCAAGCAATGGTTGCTCAGACCTCTCCTATCCCTATGTTAGAACGTGCAGCTAATCAAATTATTTCTATTCTCAAAGAAAATAAAGCGCGCTTAAAAAGTAATCCTGAGATTATTTACAAAGCAGTCGAGGAGAATCTTTTACCCAACGTTGACGTTGCTGGTATGTCTCGTTCAGTCTTGGGAAGACAAGCCTGGAGTAAAGCTACTGAAGCGGAAAGGGTTGAGTTCTCAAAAGCATTTACTCGCTTGGTGATTCGTACATATTCTAGCCCATTGGCCCAATATTCCGATGAAACTGTGCAGTTTTTACCTTTACGCGGTTCTTTAAATAGTCGGTTTATTCGTGTAAATAGCGTGATTGTGCGTTCTGCAGGGCAAAATATACCATTAAGTTATAGTCTTGTGTCCAAGAATGGGAAATGGAAAATTTATGATATAAGCGTTGAAGGTGTTAGTTTGTTGCAAAGTTTTAGATCGCAATTTGCGCAGGCACTGCAACATTCCAGCATTAGTCAAGTGATTAAGGAAATGCAACAAAAACAGATTAAGAAGGCTTCCTGATCGTGGAAATTAATAACTTTAAACCCGGCGCTGAGCTTACATTCAAATCAGTGGTATCGGTACGTGACAAGCTGTATAAGGCTTTAATGGAAGATACCAGAGGGAGATTTTGCCTTGATTTAAGCGAGGTGACTCATTGCGATAGTGCTGGACTTGCTTTAATTATTGAAGCTAGAAAATTATGTAAACAAAATAATAAGGTTTTTGATGTAATAGGAATATCTCCTGAAACACAATCTCTGGCTGAATTCTGTGGAGTGAAGACTATTTTACAAAGATCTTGAAACAATTCTGAGTCAGAAATATTTATTATTCCATAGAGCTTATCCCTTTAGAGCGCTAGAATCTATCGACATTTCTACTGCCTTGGCTTTAAAGCGTTGGTTTTCTGTGTTCCGTTGCTTAATAATGGTTTTATATTTCTGCTGCGGTGCTTAAAAATCAAAGTTTTGGGTTTCAAGCCAGAGAAAAATTAACAGACTCTAGTTGTCCTCATGAATTGATAAATTCCCATGAATTTTGAGGTAATGTTGTGGTTGGTGAAACAGTCTAAATCTTTAGAGAATGATGGTGTAAACACGGATTTTTTTGATAATGATTCAGTCATGTCCATTATTTTTTGTCAATAAAAGTATAAAAAATTTGTATTTATTTTAATTAGTGAGCTAAGTTTATGTTAAGTAATGAAGAAATTGAACAAAGACTTAATGAAATTGACGATGTATTTTATGTCAAGGTAGAGGGCGATGGTTATCAATATCAGGTAACTGTAGTGACCGATATATTTCTTAAGAAGTCTAAAGTAGCAAGACAGCAATGGGTTTATGCCCAGCTTAAAGACTTTATTACCACCGGAAAGCTTCATGCTATCAGTATGAAGACATGGACAAAAGAAGAATGGGGGAAGCAAAATGGATAAATTATTGATTAATGGTGGTAAAGCATTACATGGTGAAGTGGTCATTTCGGGAGCAAAAAACGCTGCTCTTCCAATCATGGCTGCCAGTCTACTAGCCAGTGATCACGTCACAATATCTAATGTGCCTCATCTTAAAGACATCACTACCATGATGGAACTGTTAGGACAATTGGGAGCTCATTTAATTGTTGATGAAAAGATGAATGTTCAAGTTGACTCCAGTCAAGTCAATGAGTTTGTTGCTCCTTACGATCTGGTCAAAACAATGCGTGCCTCCATTTTGGTATTAGGCCCAATGCTGGCGCGCTTCGGTAAGGCAGATGTTTCTTTGCCCGGTGGATGCGCCATTGGAACAAGACCAGTTGACCTGCATTTAAAAGCATTAAGAGCCATGGGGGCAGATATTACTGTTAAAAATGGCTACATCAATGCTCGTTGCAAAAAGGGACGTCTGCAAGGTAAACGCTTGATGTTTGACACAGTTACTGTCACAGGAACCGAAAATGTGTTAATGGCAGCTGTGTTGGCAGAAGGCATTACTACGATTAAAAATGCTGCGCGCGAACCAGAAGTGGTGGACTTGGCTAACTTTCTGATTCAAATGGGAGCGAAAATTCGAGGCGCGGGTACTTCAACTATTGAAGTAGAAGGTGTGGAATCACTAAACGGTGGGACTTATTCGGTCATGTCCGATAGAATAGAAGCGGGCACTTATTTGGCAGCTGGAGCGCTTACTCGTGGTCAAGTGACTGTTAAGAAAGTACGTCCTGATACTTTATTATCTCAATTATGTAAATTCGAAGAGGCAGGCGCGGAATTAACCATTGGTGAGGATTGGGTCAGTTTAAATATGCATAACAAGCGGCCTCAGGCAGTTAATATTTCAACCGCCCCTTATCCTGCATTTGCAACGGATATGCAAGCTCAATTTATGGCAATGAATTCCGTAGCAGAAGGTTCTTCAACTATTATAGAAACTATTTTTGAAAACCGATTTATGCATGTTCAAGAGTTACAGAGAATGGGGGCTAATATCCAACTTAATGGAAATACAGCCATCGTTCATGGTGTTGAAAAATTAACTGGCGCACCGGTTATGGCTACTGATTTAAGGGCATCAGCCAGTTTAATTCTCGCGGGCCTGGTTGCTGAAGGGGAAACAGTAGTCGAGCGGATTTATCATGTTGATAGAGGTTATGAGCGAATAGAAGAAAAATTATCTCTACTGGGAGCGGACATTAAGAGAGTTTCTGACAGGTGATTACAAGAGATGAATTAAGCCTTTTTTTACTGGATTTCTTGAATTGCTCTCAATACCAGGATTATGCACCTAATGGAATTCAAGTTGAAGGCAAAGACAAGATTAAGCGTATATGTACGGCAGTCAGTGCATCAGAGGACGTGATTTCCCAAGCTATTGAACAGCAAGCTGATGCACTGTTAGTTCACCATGGTTATTTCTGGAAAGGTGAAAATCCTGTTATTTCCGGAATGAAAAGGCGAAGGCTTGCTAAGCTACTTGGCCATAACATGAATTTATTTGCCTATCATTTGCCTTTGGATTGTCATCCCGAGCTAGGGAATAATGCCAGCCTGGCGAATTTGCTGTTAATAGAGTCCCATGAGATGCATAAGGTCAACAATACTGCCAATCTCCTTTGGTCTGGAAAATTATCAAAGGCAATGAACAGCGAACAGTTTTCCAGTTTTTTAGAGCACAAACTTGGCCGGTATCCTCTACATATTGCGGGAAATGAAAAAATGATTCACTCCATAGCATGGTGCACTGGAGCAGCACAGGACTTTATAGAAGAAGCTTACCAACTTGGCGTTGATGCTTATTTAAGCGGTGAAGTTTCTGAACGAACGTTCTATCAGGCTATGGAATTGGGGATACAATATTTTTCTTGCGGTCATCATGCGACGGAACGTTTTGGCATTCAATCCCTCGGTGTTTATCTTGCAAACTATTTTGACTTGGAACATTGGTTTATAGATAGTCCTAATCCGATTTAAAAAGAATAGGACTTACGATAAATCCCAAGCTCTTTGTTAAAAAATATTTTTAATTCGGTCATTTAGTTTATCTAAACTCCCTCATTAAAAACATTTTTTGCCTCTAACTTGGGGTTTTCGTTAGTCCTGAAGAATAGATCAGTATGAAACTGATGAAGTAAGCATTGACTAGCAAGAAGTGAGGCTATTCTTGCATTTTGCCATCGACAATGTGAATCACTCTGTCCGCTGTAGCAGCAAAATTCATATCGTGTGTTACGATGATAACCGATCTTCTGTATTCATGAGCAAGTTCTTTTAGTATATTTTGCACATTGGTACTTGAAACGGTATCAAGATTTCCAGTTGGCTCGTCTGCCAAGAGCAATATGGGATCATTGGCCAGAGCTCGTGCAATAGCGACGCGCTGGCTTTGCCCTCCTGACAGCTGTTTAGGCAGTTTTGATAATTGCTCTTCTAACCCTAGGCTGGTTAAAAGCTTGGTAGCTCGGTTTTTCATTTCCCCCAGACTTAGTTTGCCTAGACGTTGCATAGGCAACATCACATTCTCCAGGGCTGTAAACTCAGGTAATAGAAAATGGAATTGAAAGACATAACCAATTTGAGTCAAGCGCAACCAGGCCATTTTTTCTTCCTCATAAGTTGAAACATCTTCATTATTCAGCAAAATTGTTCCTTGAGAGGGTCTATCAAGCAAGCCTAGCAAATAAAGCAATGACGATTTGCCAGAACCTGAGGGGCCAGAAATTACTAAGAATTCACCTTCTCTGACTTCGAGATTTATGTCCTTGACTAAAGTGACGGGAACTTCACCTGACAGTTGACGCGAAAGCTCTTTTGTTTTTATGACAATCTTGTTCACATTACCCCTCCTCGCAGGATATCAACAGGATGAACAAGTGCTGCCTTATGAGCAGGAAGAACGGCGGCTATTATTGAGGCGGACATCGCAAAAGCTGTGGCGATGACAAATTGTAAATAACTCCAATCGAGTGGCATATTAATCAATTCAGAGCTTCCTGGCGGCTTGAATTGGACTTGCATGAGACTGAACATCAGTCCACTTCCCAAAGGCAGTCCTAACAAACATCCAACTAGTCCTAGAAGAAAACCTTCTATGATAAAAATAAATTGAATATCATGTTTTTGGAAACCGATTGATTTAAGTATGGCAATGTCTCTGTGTTTTTCCATTACTACAGTTGAAATAACATTATAAATTCCAAATGCAGCGACAATTAAAACAGCGCTAACCACGCTATACATAATGATATTTCGAATGACTAGTGTATTGAGCAAATCTTCCGATTTTTCCTGCCAGGAAATAGTTTTATAGCCTATCTGTTTTTCAATTTGAGCGGCAATGTCATAGGCCTGATAGGGGTTAGGCAGTTTTATAATGATGTTATTGGAGCGGTTGGGTCGGTTTAATAATGCTTGAGCGCGTTTAATACTAATAAACGCTTGATTGGTATCAAAATCTGAACGGCCAGTGCGAAATACGCCAAGAATTTTGAAAGTGCGTATTTGACCATTGGGCGCTGTCACAGTAATGTTATCATCTTTTGTCAGGGATAGTTTACGCAAGAGCTCGCTTCCCAAGACAATACCATCGGGATTGACTATGAGATCATCAATCGAACCTGAAGTCATATAATTTTCGATAGTAGAAACTTTTTTTATCTCTTCAGGGATCATACCATTCAGAGTGACCGAATAATCTTTCCCTGCATAACTAATTAAGGCTTGTCCAATTAGAACAGGAGAAATAACAATTCCCGGGATGGTAAGCGATAAATTATTTATTGTTTGTTCATACCCTCTAATCCCTCGAGGTTCTGTTAATGGTTTAACACTGCGAATTTCAATAGCGCCATGTGTGTGCAGCTGTTGAATGGGTTGTATACGAGGGTTTCGATATTCATCTATGATCGTGATATGCGGTGAATTATCCACCAAGCGTTTGATGAAATCTTTTTCAGACCCCTGCATCAGTGAAGAAATTGTTAAAAAGAAGGCTACCCCCAATACAATTCCCATCAAAGAAACCAGGCTTTGTCGTTTGCGTGCAAGCAAATGTTTTAAAGCGATCTTTAAAAATAGCTTCATTATTCTTCCTGTTTTACAATAATAAAACGCACTTTTTGCCCATTTTTTAGCTTATTATCAGGTTGTAAGATAACCAGGTCATTAATATTGACACCTTTTAAAATCTCGGCTTGTTTTAATCCTCTTGCGCCAATAGTCACTGTATTTTGAGAGAGCTTCCCATCATCCTGTACAATCCAGACTTTGTTTTCAGAAATACTACTTACAGGAAGCAATAAGGCATTTTTCTTTTCATGGACAATAATATTGGTTTCAGCTGTCATACCAATCAATAAAGGATTATTTTCTGAAAAACTAATGCGAACTCTGTAACTTCTGGCTATTGGATCGCCTTTAGGGGTGATGCTTTTGACACGGCCATAAAAGATTTGATTTGGAAAAGCATCCGATCTGATCAATACTTTTTGCCCAACTCTGACCAATATAATATCTTCTTCATCGACTTCAGCGGAAACTCTTAGGGGAGCACAGCAAGAAAGCCAAAATACAGGTTGATTTGCTGGGATTAGTTGTCCAACTTCACCGTCACGTTTAATGATACGGCCATCTGCAGGGGCTATCAGTTGTAAATAACTGATTTGAGCTTCTATTCTGCGTACTGCGGCACTGGCTGCTTGCCATTCGGACAAGGTGCGATCATACTCATCTTTGGAGATGACTCCTTTTTTAACTAATTGAGCATTCCGCTCGTATCTTATTTTTGCTAATGTTTCATGTTCTTTCAGCTCTTTTAAGTTATGTTGCAGGTGTTCATCTTCCAGGCTGGCTAATATCTGTCCCTTTACTACTTCCGAGCCTTCATCTGCATTCAACTTGACAAGGCGGGCTGTGTTTTGTGAGGCAATTGGCATCATGACGGTTGGTTCGACTGTTCCTGTGGCATAGACAGCTTGAACTGCTGTTCCATAAACAGGATGCACAACCTTGACAGTCCCAATTATCCATAAGTGGCGAATGAACCATATTATTGCAATTAAGGCTAAGCCTGACACTATAAAAGTTAAATATTTTTTCATAAACGACTAGCCTTTGATATGGGCTTTTAAAGTGATGATTGAAAAGCTTGTTTCATTAGAATTTGCTTAAGCCCCTATGCTCTTTGTTACAAAGTGTTTTTAATTCTGTCATTCAATTTGGCCAAACTTTCTTATTAAAAACATTTGTTGCCTTGATTCCAGGGGATAAGTTCTGTTCATATGTTATTTATAACATTGTTTATAGCCTTTGAAAAATTATCTTGATATAGTTGTTTTGTCTTTGGTCAGCTTTTAAATCATAGCCATATCTAGAAAATGCAATAAGACAAAAGTTCATTACAGTACGAGTAAAAGAAGAATAAATCTCTCTTGTGCCTCCCAGTCATCCTAAGCTAACATGTGCTAATACTTGGTAATGGATTGTTATAATGAGCAATTTTAGAAATTTCCTGGTTTTTATACTTATATTTTTTTCTTTTTGCGGTCAGTTAACAGCTTCAAGTAAGCAGAATTTGGCATTTAGAAATTTTTGGCATCCTACTTATTTAGGGCAACGACTTGATTACTGTACTTTAGATGGGAAAGAGTGCGGAAAGGAGGTGGCGAATCGTTATTGTCAAATGCTGGGTTATGATTACTCCACTCAAAATGTCATTGCCTATAACGTCGGTTTAACTAATTACTTGGGTAGCAAGGCTCAATGCAAAGGATGGCGTTGTAATGGTTTTATGACAATAGCTTGTGCTATTGGTTTATCACATACTCCTCCCAAACCTTACCATTATCGAGAGAAAAAATTTGCCGTACCCCGTTATAATGATTACCGAGTGGATTGGTGTATGGAGCGCAATAAAGGCTGTGGTAAACAAGCCGCCAATTCGTTCTGTAATCGTATGGGATATATGCAAGCCAAGGATTTCGTGAAGCAGGCTCAAGTGAGTGCTACGAAGACCATAGGAAGTCAGGAATTATGTTTTGGTAATCAATGTAATGCGTTTAAGATGATTATTTGTTACAGATAAATCAAATATTTAGTCTGGTGATGACTATGTTTTTTTAATTAACATCCGGACAGGTTAGTATTTTTTAATTATAGCGATACGGCCTAATTTGATAGATTTTATGACGGTTAAAATAAATTGTGACAATTATTTGACAGTTATTCATTATGTGTCCGATACTTTAAATTAAATGACTCAAACTTAAGGATAGGTTTATGAGGAGCAATGACAGGATTTATATTATCGATGATGATAAGGAACGTTGTGACAAGCTTCGGACTATTTTTGATTTTATAGGACAATTCTCTGAGGTCACTCAATATGGCAATTGGCAATTGAGTGTTAATCCTAATCCAAGTGTGATAGTTCTTGGAGCGTGTACTTCTTTTGAAAAAATGATGGATGAATTGGATACATTAGTTAAAAAGTTTCCAAAAACTCCAATATTGGTTATTGATGCTGTGCTTTCTACATCTGAATGCGCGGATCGAAATATCGTTGATTGTTTATCATTTCCATTCAGCTATGCAAAAATGCTTAAATCGCTCCATAGGTGTCAAATTGCTAAAGAAGCAGTTAAATTTATCACTGCAGGTACCCATAAGACCCCCTTATTTAGAAGCTTGGTTGGGAATAGTGAAGGTATTCGTCAAGTACGCAAACTAATTGAGCAAGTAGCTGATACTGAGGCCAGCGTGTTGATTTTGGGTGAGTCAGGTACGGGTAAGGAAGTCGTTGCTCGCAATATACATTCTCTTTCATACCGAGCAAATAAACCATTTGTCCCTATCAATTGTGGAGCAATCCCGGGGGAATTATTGGAGAGTGAATTATTTGGTCATGAAAAAGGTGCATTTACAGGAGCGATTACATCAAGGCAAGGACGTTTTGAGTTGGCCAATGGAGGAACTCTATTCCTGGATGAAATAGGAGATATGCCATTAGCTATGCAGGTTAAGTTATTAAGAGTTTTACAAGAACGTTGTTTTGAAAGAGTGGGTTCAAATAAAAGCATCGAAGTCAATGTTCGTATCATTGCCGCTACACATAGAAATTTAGAAATTGCTATTCAAGAAGGGAAATTTAGAGAAGATTTGTTTTACAGATTGAATGTATTTCCCATTGAAATGCCTCCACTACGTAATAGAAGTAGTGATTTACCACTGCTTTTTAATGAGCTGGTTTCTCGAATTGAAGGAGAGGGCAGACCTACCGTTCGATTAATGCCCGATGCTATGGATGCTTTATGCGAATATAGCTGGCCAGGTAACGTGAGGGAGTTAGCTAATTTGGTGGAGAGATTATCTATTCTTTACCCTAATGGTATTATTGGCAAGAGTGATTTACCTCATCGGTTTCAAGGTGAAAATAAACCAGCTTGTTCAGAGGCATCAGGGGCGGAACGTGAAACTTTGTTGCAAATAATAAAGCAGGAGTCAGTAGCCAATGCAGAGGGCATTGATTTAAAAGAGCATTTGGTTAAAACAGAACTTGCCTTGATTAGCCAGGCCTTAGATGAGTCAGATTGGGTTGTTGCTCATGCGGCCAGTTATCTCAACATGAGAAGGACAACTTTAGTTGAAAAAATGCGCAAATATGGCTTAACTCGACCAGAAAGAATGGAACGATAGATAGATACAGCTCACCCCATATTACTTATTTGCTAGCACAGGATTATTTCTCTTTTTCCTGTGTTTCTTCTGTATTTGATTCAGGTTTGCTTTCTGTTTTTGGCTCAGTTTTGTTTTCAGTGGTCTTGTTTTCTGTTTTTGGTTCGGCCTCGCTTTCAGCTGGCTTATTTTCTGTGGTTTTCTCTTCGGTACTAACAGGCTGTGCTCTTTTTTGCTTATAGTCCTGAATTATTTCACTGACACTGGTTTTAATCCCCTTAAATAATTTCGCGGTCATTGATGTTAATTCATTAAGATCTGGTAACTTCGATTTGAAATCACTCATGCCTTACTCCTCAGAAAAAATTGTTATTCTTTAATTATATACCGAGATTCAAATTTTGGTTAATGGCAGATTTTGAAAGTTTTTGCTCATTAATTTCTTAAATTCCGCTACCATCATCAGCTTTAAGCTCATGATAAAATTGATCTCGTTTCCTATGGAATGCTGCCTGATTTAACGGTATTGAATTTCAATGGCGTTCCCAAGCTGTTTCAGTACTAATTTTTAAATCCACGGATGAATGAGTCTCATTGCCGGTTTAAGCACCTTGCTTATAATTGGTAATTTGGCATGGACAGTTAATTTGAATGCATTAAACTCCGCCATTTTTTCTATTAAATATTCATCGCTAGTAGCTAATTTATCAACGAGCCGGAGATCAAAAGCATCTTTTGCTATCCAATGTTCACCAGTTGCAACCTTATCTATATCAAGTTGACTTCTATTTTTAAGAACATACTCTCTGAATGCGGTATGAATTTTTTCCAAATCTTCCTGAAACTTTTTTCTACCTTTTTCAGTATTTTCCGCAAAAAGTGTCAGGGTGCGTTTGTATTCTCCTGCAGTTAATAGCTCAACATCAATGTTGTTTTTCTTTAACCAGCGATGAAAATTAGGAATTTGAGCAACTACGCCTATAGAGCCGATTATTGCAAATGGGGCGGCAATTATTTTATTTGCTACGCAGGCCATTAAATATCCGCCGCTGGCTGCCATTTTGTCTATGCTGACAGTCAAAGGAATTTTTTTATCACGGATTCGCTGTAACTGGGACGCAGCAAGTCCATAACCATTGACGGCCCCTCCAGGGCTTTCCAACCTTACTAAAACCTCATCCTCAGGTTTTGCTATACTTAATATCGATGTGACTTCATCTCTTAGTTGTTCAACTTGGGTTGCTTTGATATCGCCGCTGAAATCAATGACATAAAGAACCGGGCGCTTGGTTTTATCTTTTTTCTTTTTTCCAGGTTTTTTTCCTAAAATCTCTTTATTCATTAAGGCATTCAGGTGCTCATACTCTTCATTAAGAGAGGTAATTTCCAGTTTGGGTTTGGTTTTGCGACCCATAGAAAATATACCTGCCAGAAGAATGAGTAATGCGATGACGAGAGTGATGCATTTTAAGAGAAACATGCCATATTCACTAAGGAATTCCATCATATACCTTTGCAAAAAATAAAGCAGATTATGGCGATCATCCACTCACTTCGCAAGCAAAAATTAAATAACTTTTCACGAAGGCATTGGGGATTTTTCTTATGTCCTGTTATAGTTAGCCGAGTGTATCTAAAAATAAAGTGTTTTATGCTTGATGTGATTGAACTTGATTTTGACTATCATGACCAGCCGTTGTTGCAACAAATTTCTTTTCATCTTCCTGCTGGAGGCTTATTGCATTTAAAAGGTTCCAATGGAGCAGGAAAAACGACTTTACTTAAATTAATCGCGGGTTTGCTTAATCCTGAAAAGGGAGAAATTTTCTTCGAAAGGCAATCTATAAAAAAAGATCTATGCACTTATCAAAAGCAATTATGTTTTGTGGGACATAGATCAGGGATTAATCCCTATCTTACGCTAAGAGAAAATTGTTTATATGACATACATTTTTCTCCTGGTGCACTGGGCATTACAGAATTATGCAGATTATTCAGTTTAGAACACCTTATTGATTATCCATGTGGATTACTATCCTCGGGACAAAAAAGGCAAGTTGCTTTATTAAGATTATGGATGTCAAAAGCAAAATTATGGTTGCTTGATGAACCTTTGGTTGCTCTTGATGAGTTATCATTGCTTACAATTATCACAAAAATCCAAGAGCACAGGGCAAAAGGCGGTGCTGTATTATTGACCTCTCATCAGGATTTGCCTTTAAACAAGGCAGATTATGAGGAGTATCATCTATGAATTCCCCATTTCAATTATTCGGAAAACAGTTCAGGCGTGAAATATTAATCCAGGTGCGGCAAATCAGATATTTAGTTAATTCGTGTTTATTTTTTTTAATGTTGTTATTTATTTTTCCTCTTACTCTAAGACCAGAATTGATGTTGATGCGTATGTTTGCTCCCGGATTAGTGTGGATGGCCATTTTGTTATCCATGCTTCTTTCGTTAGAACGGTTGTTTCAACAAGATTATGAACAAGGGGTTCTTGAACAGTGGCTAGTTTCAGGGCAACCATTAAATCTCCTTGTGACAGCCAAAGTTATGGCACACTGGTTGATATCTGTGACACCGTTATTATTATTATCTCCTTTGATTGCAATATTATTTTCATTCAATGTTTGGGAGACATATATATTGTTATTGAGCCTTATTTGCGGGACGCCAGCCATATTATTTTTATGTGCGCTTGCAGCAGCTTTTGGTATAGGGATAAATCAGCGTGGGGCTTTGATGGCATTGATTCTATTGCCATTAACTTTACCTTTACTGATATTTGGTAGTGGTACTTTGAGCGTTGCGATGCAGGGTTTGCCGGTCAGCGGCTATCTGGCTTTATTATTGGCGATGTCTCTATTGACAGTTGGTTTTCTACCCTATGCGATTGCTGCAGTGATACGTATTAGTCATATAGACTAAGGTCTGTTGACATTTCTACTATCTTGGCCGAAAAGCCTTGATTTTCTGTGCTCCGTTACTCACATACTTCTATGTATGCTCCGCTACGGTGCTCGAAAATCAAGGCTTTTCGACTCAAGCGAGCGAAATGTCAACAGACCCTAAGTTTGGAACTAAATTTTGTGATTGTTTTGTGATTGTTTTGTGATTGTTTTGATGCGTGGTAGAATCCTTCTTTTTGATTTTATTGTTTCCTATGTGGAAGATATTGTATCAGTTGGCATCGCCAAAAAATTTTTATAACTACGTGGGACGCCTCATTCCCTGGTTGGCAGTCAGTGCTTTAGCTACCATAGCCATTGGTATGGTTTGGGGATTGGCATTTGCTCCACCAGATTATCAGCAAGGGGATGCATACCGAATTATTTTTGTTCATGTGCCCAGCGCTTTTTTATCAATGGCATTGTATGCCTGGATGGGGTTTCTGGCCATTTTATTGTTGGTGTGGCGTATCAAAATGGCAGGGCTTTTGATTCATAAAGTCGCGCAATTAGGTGCCTGCATGGCATTTCTTGCTTTAATTACAGGGAGCATTTGGGGTAAACCCATGTGGGGTGCCTGGTGGGTATGGGATGCGCGCCTGACCTCAGAGTTAATACTTTTGTTACTCTATCTGGCAATTCTGGCTACCTACCAAGCGGTAAAAAATAAAGAAGATGCAGATAAAATAATAGCAATTTTAGCTTTGGTGGGCTTAATTGATTTACCAATAATTCATTATTCAGTTTATTGGTGGAATACTTTACACCAAGGTGCGACTTTATCTGTGTTTGCTAAACCCAAAATTGCTCTCAGTATGTTGTATCCTTTGTTAATCACTTTGCTGGGTTTTTTCTTGTATTCCTTATGGATCATTTTGGAAAAAGCACGTAATGAAGTCTTATTTAGGGAGAGAAAGCAATCATGGGTTAAGGTTCAATTTGAGGAAGAGTCTGATGAATCAGTTTTTTGAATGGTTGGCAATGGGCGGTTATTCTCTCTATGTTTGGCCTGCTTATGGCTTGGTTTGCGTGGTTTTGGGCATGAATATTTTAGGAATAAAGTGGCAAAGAACTCGTACCCGCAAAAAATTACAACGTTGGTTTAAGAGATAGGTTAAATGACCCCTTTACGGCGACGCAAATTATTTATCTTACTGTTTGCCCTGACTATTTTATCTGCAGCGGCTGCCCTGGTTCTATATGCCTTAAGACAAAATATCAGTTTATTTTACACCCCCACTCAGATTGTTGCGGGAGAAGCACCAGTAAAACACCACATCCGAGTTGGAGGTATGGTGGAAGCAAATAGCATAGTACGTGCCAAAAAAGGTTTGGATGTCCAGTTTAAAATTACGGATTTTGAAAACACGATTGTTGTTACCTATTCAGGGATACTTCCCGATTTATTTCGAGAAGGGCAAGGAATAGTTGCGGAAGGAGAAGTAACTGATAATCATCATTTTCATGCTATACAAGTTTTGGCAAAACACGATGCCAATTATATGCCACCTCAAGTAAAGTCTGCTTTAGCTGATAAGGTGAAACAATGATAGCGGAATTAGGACTGTTTTTTTTGATTTTGGCTTTAGTGGCTTCTTTGATGTTAGCTTTGATCCCATTAGCTGGTTTGCAATTCAATCGGAAAGACTGGATTGATTCCTCCAGGAATTATGTCGTGCTGCAATTTTTATTTGTGGCATGTGCTTACCTATGTCTCACGGCCTGTTTTTTGATGGATGATTTTTCGGTGATCTATGTGCTGAATAACTCCAGCTTATTGCTCCCATGGTTTTATAAATTTTGTGCTGTGTGGGGTGGGCATGAAGGTTCCATGCTGTTATGGGTCGCTATCCTTAGTTTTTGGATGATCCTGGTTTGTTTTTTTAGCTCAAGCCTTGATACGGAAATGCGCGCTCGGGTATTAGTTATTTTAGGTTGGCTAAGCATTGGTTTTATTCTTTTTTTGTTAATGACTTCCAATCCTTTCTTGCGCCAATTTCAAGTATTGAATACACAGGGCCGTGATCTGAATCCATTGCTGCAAGATCCTGGCTTTTTATTCCATCCTCCTATGTTGTACATGGGATATGTAGGGTTTTGTGTCGCTTTTGCTTTTGCTATTGCTGCCTTGTGGGCAGGGAAAGTAGAAACCAGTTGGTCTAAATGGACCAGACCCTGGACTCTGGCTGCCTGGTGTTGTTTAACCGCGGGAATTACTTTGGGCAGTTGGTGGGCTTATAGAGAATTAGGCTGGGGTGGTTGGTGGTTTTGGGATCCTGTAGAAAACGCTTCTTTTATGCCCTGGCTGGTTGGTACGGCACTATTGCATTCTTTGGCAGTTACAGAGCAGCGCCAGCAATTTAAAGCGTGGACCATTTTGCTTGCAATCGCTGCTTTTTCTTTAAGTTTAATTGGTACTTTTCTTGTTCGCTCTGGAGTTTTAACTTCAGTTCATGCCTTTGCGGTTGATCCTCAGCGGGGATTATATATTCTGGGATTTTTGTTATTCGTCATTGGGGGTTCTTTAACATTGTTTCTTTTCAGAGCCCAAACCTTGCAAGTCAATAAACATCCTGGCTTATTATCCCGAGAAAGTGCGTTGTTGTTAAACAATGTGTTTTTAGTGGTTATTATGCTGACGGTATTAATGGGCACGGTTTATCCATTGCTGGTGGAAGGGTTAGGGTTAGGCAAATTATCCGTTGGAGCGCCCTATTTTAATGCAGTATTTGTTCCATTAATGATTCCTTTATTATTGCTAATGGGGTTAGGTGTCCGTTTGAAATGGCAGAATGATTGTTGGAGGGATGTCTTCAGAAAACTAAATCGTATTTTTTTGCTTAGTCTGATATTGCCTGTCATTTTACTATTCTGTACCTCAACTGAAATACACCTTACAGCCCTTTTGGGATTAATTTTGGCATTCTGGGTTTTGTTGAGTACTGCTAATGCGGCGTATCACAAAGTCAGGGATAGAGGGGTGGCAGGAGTTGGACAGGCTTATTGGGGGATGGTTTTGGCTCATTGTGGTGTCGCAGCAACAGTGATTGGCATTGCTGTTTCTTCAGCTTATGGCGTACAAGATGATGTACGTATGTCTCCTGGCAAGCAAGTGAATCTGCTGGATTATCAGATTGGATTCATTAATCAGACTCCGTTGAATGGCCCAAATTACAAAGGGACAAGGGCTGAGTTTTCAATACAATATCAGAATAAATCCAGGCAAATTTTTCCTGAAAAAAGAGTGTATACCATTGGACAAATGCCAATGACTGAGTCTGCGATTGATGTGACTCCCTTCCGAGATATTTACATTGCTTTGGGGGAGCCACTGTCTGAGGATGTCTGGTCGGTACGTATTTATTATAAACCGTTAGTCCGCTGGATTTGGGCTGGCGGATTTATGATTTTAGCCGGAGGCGTTTTGGCATTAACAGATAGAAGGTATTACAGAAAAAGGCAAGTAACGGTAATGTCAGAGCAGGAGATCAAGATATGAAAAAAATAGGATGGCGTGTTATTCCTGTCGCTATTTTTTGTCTTTTATGTTTTTTCCTCTGGCGAGGTTTATCTTTGGATCCCCATCATTTGCCTTCAGCTCGAATTGGAAAGCCATTACCAGACTTTGCCTTACCAGAGTTGCAAAATCCCGATTCTACTTTTAGTGCAATAAACTTTCATAATCAGGTCGTTTTGCTTAATGTCTGGGCAAGTTGGTGTGAGGCTTGCGTTGAAGAGCAAGTATTTATGTTGCAACTCGCAAGAGAAGGCGTACCTATCTATGGTTTAAATTATAAAGACAATCCAGAGCACGCGAGAGCATGGCTTGCACAATGGGGGAATCCTTATCGACTCATAGGCCAGGATTCAGAAGGTAAAGTCGCTATTGACTTAGGTGTATATGGGGCGCCTGAAACTTTTGTCATTGACAAGAAAGGAATAGTCCGCTACAGGCATGTCGGGATAATGAATCAGAAAACCTGGTTAACTGATATTTTACCTTTAATGAGGAATTTGGAGAAATCATAATGAGAGTATTCCACTTCTGTTTTAAGGTGATTTTATTGCTGCTATTAGTATCCGTTGCGTTTGCAAATAGTATGTATCCATTGGACTCAGCAAGAAAAGAAGCACAATTTAACCATCTTTTAAAAGATTTGCGTTGTTTGGTATGCCAAAATCAGGATTTGGCAGATTCAAATGCTCAATTAGCGAAGGATTTACGTTTTCAGGTTTATGAATTAGTGAAAGAGGGCAAAAGCGATAGTGAAATAATGGATTATTTAACCGTACGTTATGGGGATTTTATACTATTTAAACCGCCTGTTAAGAGCGTAACTCTTTTATTGTGGTTTGGCCCATTCCTGTTTTTATTGATTGGCTTTATTATTTTTTGGCGGACATGTTTTAAGCGAAATTCTCATGAATGAATGGTGGTTAATTATTTTATTGGTTGTTTTAGCCGTTTTTGCAAGCACTCTTATTATCTATCCTTTGCGGCGTAATCGTTTGGTAAGTTTGTTGCTCGCCCCCGTTATTTTTATAATGGTTTTTACAGGGTACTATTTTTGGGGAGATTTTGCTCGGTGGCAAGAATATCTACATCGAAATGAGGCTCAGGAGCTAGCGCAATCGATGCTAAAATCGATTAAAAGCCCTCAGGAATTAATCGACAAGCTGAAGGCCAAGTTGGATGCGCAACCTGAAAGTGCCAAGGGTTGGTATTTGTTAGGCAGATTATACAGCAGTCAAAAGGATAACCAAAATGCTTCCCTCGCTTTTGCAAAAGCCCACCAGCTTAAACCTGAAGACGAGCAATTTGCAGTCAATTATGCCCACAGTTTATGGCAATTGAGTAATCAACAGTTCAATCCTGATATTTTAGAAATTTTTCATACCTTATTAAAAAATAACCCCAGGCAACCGGATGCTTTAGCCATGCTTGCGATGCATGCTTACTTAAGTCATGATTATGAAGCTGCGATTAATTACTGGCAACGGCTACTCCAGTTGGCGCCAGCGCAGTCCGAAGAAGCATTGGCTATTCGCAAGGCAATAGCAAAAGCTGAGAAACAAATTAATAGAGGGGGAAAGAAGAGTGACAGATAAAGTTTACCAAATTGTGGAGTTAATTGGGACTTCGCAGGAAGGAATTGAAAAAGCAATTGATAATGCAATAAAGCAAGTGGCTAAAACGCATGGAAAATTGGATTGGTTTGAAGTAGTAGAAACAAGAGGTTTCATTGATGATAATAAAGTGAAGTATTATCAAGTGCATTTAAAAGTGGGTTGTAATGTTTAATCAAACAGGAGTTGTTAACATTTCATTGTTTTGTTGATAACAAAAAGGTGTAATTATGAAAAAACTACTATCTGCGTCTGTTATTACTTTGATGATTACCGGATGCGCAGCTATTCCAGCAGATCCTCAGACCGAACGTGTGATTGCAAGCCCGAATCCGGCACCTAAAGGTTGCAAATACGTGGGCCAGGTCGTAGGCAATCAGGGTAATTTCTTTACCGGAGGCTTTACTTCCAATCGCAATTTGGAAGAGGGAGCAATGAATGATCTGAAGAATAAAGCAAGCAAAAAAGGGGCAAATTACATTCAATTGGTGACGAACCGAGCCGGTGTAACTGGTTCCATGAGTGGTTCATTTGATCGTCACGGTGGTTTTATGAGCGGCGGTTCAGAACAAACTAATGTGACTAATCTGGGTAATGCCTATATCTGCCCGCCCAAGGCAATTGGGTTAGAGTAGAGTTATTTCAAGAAATTACCCCGGATTAGGCACAAAGCCTGGATCCGGGGATTGATAGGACATCCTTGAATAAAGGGATGTAATAATAATGGGCTCATTAATACGATAATACGCTTTTCACATACCCTGAGCATCACAGAAATCTTTGCAATGCGGCAATAAAATGAAAGAGACAGTTTATGCACGAGGCCTAATCAGGTTTTCGAAATATAAGGATTGTCTTTAATATAAAATCTTAATAACTCATTAGCCCATTCTTTAGCATAATGAACCCCAATTCTGGGTTTTTCTATAATGGTAAAATCAGTTGGACTGTTTGGCTCAGCAATATAAAAATCATTGCTTAATAAATCACGATGATTCAGTTTGGAGTCAATGCGCATGGCTTTGGATAATAACCCTGGTCCTTGAGTTCTGTCTTGAATGTTTTTGATAGGTTCCAGGGCACGTATTAATACTGCTGAACCTATACCCTCCTTTTCGGTGACTACGTTCATGCAATAATACAGGCCATAAATTAGATAAACATACGCATAGCCTGCTGGTCCAAACATAACTTTAGTTCTTTTAGTCAATCCTTTTGATGAATGGCAGGCCAAATCATGTGGCCCAAGGTAGGCTTCGACTTCTACAATGCGCCCAATCTTCTCTTCCAATCCATCATGATGAACCAAATATTTGCCTAAAAGTTCTTTTGCAACCAGAATGGTATCACGTTCGTAAAAAGGTCTTGGTAATTTACGCATAAAGGTATCTCACTCGACTTCTGAAAATTCGTTTAAGGCTTCGAGAAAATAATGGCCATAACGAGCTAATTTATGTTGCCCAACTCCAGATACATTCAGTAGTTGCTTACTGTTTTTGGGTTTTAATTGGGCCATTTCATGCAATGTAGCATCACTGAATATCATAAATGGTGGTTTGTTTTCTTCATCGGCCAACTGACGTCTTAACGCACGAAGTTTTTCAAATAATGGGTTACTTTCAGTTTTAAAGGAAGGACTCTGCTTGCCTTTCTTTTTACTGCTATTCAGATCATTGTTAGGAATGGTTAATGAAATACTTTCTTCACCTTTTAGGAGGGGAATCGCTTTTGGGGTCAAGCGTAACACATTAAAATGATTCATGTCCTGTAAACAATAATCTTTATGAATTAATTGCCAGGCAAGATGCTTCCAATAATTGGCAGATTTCTCTTTCCCAATTCCAAAGGTACTTAAATGCTCATGCCCAGACTGCTTGATTTTTTCAGATAAACTACCTCTCAGGACATCAATAGTATGAGTTAAACCATAGCTTTGTTTTAATCGATAAATGCACGATAAAAATTTTTGCGCATCTTCTGTTGCATCGGCTGTTTGCGGTGGGTTATCGCAGACATCACAGTTTTTACATTCTGTATGAGAAGGTTCATCAAAATAGCGTAATAAAATTTGACGACGACAATGTGACGCTTCAGCAAAAGCAAGCATATGATTTAATTTATTGGTTTCTATATGTCTTTGCTCATCAAGAGAGATGTTCATGATCCAGGACCGCAAACGGGCACTATCCGCGGCATCATAAAGAAGAAGAGCCTTGGCCGGTAATCCGTCACGTCCTGCACGACC
Organism: Legionella sp. PATHC039; assembly: GCF_026191275.1. Taxonomy (NCBI): domain Bacteria; kingdom Pseudomonadati; phylum Pseudomonadota; class Gammaproteobacteria; order Legionellales; family Legionellaceae; genus Legionella; species Legionella sp. PATHC039. The sequence continues at coordinate 1,659,498 of NZ_JAPHOP010000001.1, read as the reverse complement.
TGTTTCCTGGTAGTAACCTTCGATGCTTTTGGGTAAATCATGGTGTACAACAAAGCGAACATTAGGTTTGTCAATACCCATTCCAAAAGCAATAGTAGCTACCACAATATCAATGCGATCGTATCTGAAAAGGTTTTGCACCTCACGCCGCTCCGTATGAGACAGGCCTGCATGATAAGCGCGTGCTTTAAATCCAAGTTCTTGTAATTTCGCTGTAAGATGTTCGACTGTATGGCGGGTTCCACAATAAATAATTCCGGATTGCTGGGTATCAGATTGTAAAAACAGATTTAATTGCTTCACTGCATTTGTTTTAGGAACTACTTTGTAATGGATATTCGGTCGATTGAATGAAACAACGTATTTTTTTGGTTGATAATTCAACTTGGTAACAATATCCTCACGTGTTTGCTTATCTGCAGTCGCTGTCAGAGCAATCATAGGAATGTCAGGAAAGTTAGTTTTCAGTAAACCTAAACAAGCGTATTCAGGTCGAAAATCATGTCCCCATTGTGAAATACAGTGTGCTTCATCGATAGCAAATAAAGAGATAGTACATTCTGACAGTCGATCCAGAAACGAGTTACTAATAAGACGTTCTGGAGCAATATAGAGTAAATCCAATTCATTATGATGTAATTGATTTAATACATTTCTAGCCTCTTCGGCGGTTAAGGATGAGTTGTAGTAAGCCGCACGAATACCCTGTAGTTTGAGAGCGGTTACTTGATCTTCCATTAACGCGATTAAAGGAGATACTACAATGCCAACACCACGGCGAACAATGGCTGGAATTTGATAGCAAAGCGATTTTCCCCCTCCAGTAGGCATTAATACCAGCACATCTTCCCCAGAAATGACATCCTCAATTATTTTTTCCTGAGGAGGCCTGAAGGAATCAAATCCAAAATATTTTTTTAAAACAGCTAATGCGTTTGGATTTATAAAAGATGGTTGCGCTAAAGTTCCCATGTAATTATTCTTATTATCTTTCCTGGGCGCTAAAAATTCGCAATAATATCATTTTTTAAGAAAGCGTCATAAATAAATCCAATGACTAAAATCAATAAATCTAAGGATGGTCTATGCATTTTAATTTCACTGATGAACATTTGGCATTTCGAGAAATGGCCTCCGAGTTTGCTCGTAACAAACTGGCTCCAATGGCAGATTTCTGGGATGAACAAGGTTACTTTCCAATCGAAATTTTAAGAGAAGCGGCACAATTAGGTATGGCGGGAATGGTAGTCCGCGAAGATATAGGAGGTGCTCAGCTCTCTCGTCTGGATGCCGCACTCATATTTGAACAACTCGCTACGGGCTGTATTCCAACAAGTGCATATCTCTCCATCCATAATATGGTCGCTTCATTGGTCGACCGCTATGGCAGTCAAGAGATTCGCAAGAAATGGGGGCCAAAATTAACCAGTATGGAAGTGATAGCCAGTTATTGTCTTACAGAACCAGAATCCGGATCTGATGCAGCCTCTTTAAAAACTCGTGCGGTAAAAGAGGGTGAATATTATGTTCTTAATGGCGCGAAAGCATTCATATCGGGTGGAAGTGTTAGTGATGTGTATTTATGTATGGTACGTACAGGTGATGAATCTCATCATGGCATCAGTTGTTTGTTAATTGAAAAAAACACTCCTGGTCTGACATTTGGCAAACTGGAGAAAAAATTAGGTTGGCGAAATCAGCCAACTTGTATGCTATATTTTGAAAATTGTCGTGTGCCCATTGCCAATCGTGTTGGTGAAGAAGGTATGGGTTTTAAAATTGCACTGAATGCCTTAAACGGAGGGAGAGTGAATATTGCTTCCTGCTCATTGGGAGGGGCTCTTGCTTGCCTGCGAATGAGCCAATCTTATATGCATGAGCGCAAACAGTTTGGAAAACCTTTAACTCAGATGCAAGCTCTTCGTTTTTATTTTGCGGATATGTTAACAGATTATGAAGCGGCAAGGCTGATGGTTTATAGGGCTGCAGCAGCAATGGATAATGATGACTCCAATGCGCCAATGTATTGTGCGATGGGCAAGCGCTTGGCTACAGATGTCGCATTTCGTATTAGTGATAAAGCCATGCAATTGCATGGAGGTTATGGCTACCTGAGAGATTATCAAATTGAAAGAATATTTAGAGATTTAAGAGTTCATCAGATTCTTGAAGGGACTAATGAAATCATGCGTGAAATTATAGCGAAAGCAAGTTTGGATGAAGAGTATTTTATAGATTAATCATAGGGGATTATTGATGAATTTAATTGAACAGGATATAGATAATAAAGGAATCTTAACTTTAACTTTGAATAGACCAGAGAAGCTCAATGCTTTAAGCACAGATGTTTTGAGCGCATTAAATGAATTATTCTTTCAAGCGAAATCTAATCCCAAAGTCAAAGCATTATTGTTAACAGGAAATGGTAAAGCATTTTGCGCTGGGGCTGACATTAATCGACTGGCTGAATGTAACGCTCAAACTGGTTATGAATTTGCTTGCCAGGGACAAGAGGTTTTTCGACTTTTGGAAACGATGGGGAAACCTTCACTTGCCGCAGTGAATGGTTTTGCTTTCGGTGGCGGATGTGAGTTAGCGATATCTGCAACTCTTAGAATTGCTTCAAATAAGGCGATGTTTGGTCAGCCTGAGGTAAAATTAGGTGTTATTCCCGGGTATGGTGGCACACAACGATTGGCCAGGCTAATTGGCAAAGGGCGAGCGATGGATTTATGTTTGACGGGGCGCTTTATCAATGCGGAGACTGCCTTAAACTGGGGGTTAGTCAGTGAAGTTGTAGCACCAGAGGATTTGTTGACTCAAGGAAAAAATATTCTAAACGGAATATTAAGCATGGCTCCTTTAGCAGTTGCCAGTGTAATGGAATCGATAGATCATGGTTATGATTTATCACTCACAGAGGCACTTCATTTGGAAGCAATTCATTTTGCAAAAGTTTGCGCCACTGAAGATAAGAAGGAAGGAGTAGCTGCGTTTCTAGACAAGCGAACCGCAGATTTTAAAGGGGTTTAATTATGACTGAAGAGGTGCTGTTTTCTCAGGAAGGTCAATTGGGATTCATTACTTTAAATCGACCCAAGGCTTTAAATGCTTTAACTTTAACCATGATCATGGCACTGCAAAAGCAATTGTCAATTTGGAAAGAAGATAATTCTATTAAAGCAGTAGTCGTACAAGCTGTTCCGGGTAATGCTTTTTGCGCAGGTGGCGATATTCGTTGGCTATATAATGCGGGCCGTAGTAAAGACTCTGAGCAGATGCAGTTCTTTTGGCATGAGTACAGGTTAAACCATTTTATTCATCATTTTGGTAAACCTTATATTTCTTTGCTGGATGGGATTACTATGGGAGGAGGGGTCGGTATTTCCTTACATGGAAGCCACCCTGTTGCCAGTGAGCGTTTTGTATTTGCAATGCCAGAAACAGGGATTGGTTTTTTTCCTGATATTGGTGCCAGCTATTTATTAAACAGATGCCCAGGGTTCTTAGGAGTCTATTTGGGGTTAACTGGAAATAAATTGGGTCCTCATGATGCCAGGAAGGCAGGGTTAGTGAAGCAGATTGTCTTTGCAGAGCAAATGCAGTCAATGATTGAGGCATTAAAGAGAGAAGATTTATCAGAAGATGCTTTCAATCGTGTCGATGAATGCATTTCTTCTTTTGCAAGTGATGCCATGCCCACCGAGGCAAGTCAAATCAAACCTTTAATCGATGTCTGTTTCTCCAAGCCTAGTGTTGAACTAATAAGAGAGTCTTTACAGAGCACAGACGGTGTGTGGGCTCTTGGGGTGGATAATACTTTGCTGCAAAAATCGCCTCTGAGCCTTAAGATAACCCTTGCACAAATCCAAAAAGCCAAGGGCTTATCTTTAGCAGAATGTTTAAAAATGGATTTCGATCTCGCCAGTCATTTTATGAAAGGCAGTGATTTTTATGAAGGAGTTCGCTCTTTATTGATTAATAAAGATAAAAATCCTCAATGGAGACCGTCCAGTTTGGAGTTGGTCACTGATGGCATGGTAGTGAGTTATTTTGAAAGCTCATCTTCCGGATTAGAATTAATGATACTTTAGTTTTCTGAATTTGATTGGAGAATAATAAATTTCCGGCATGAATACCTCCTTATGGTTGAAGATCAGTCTGAAATATTATCTGATTGTTGTCATAAGGAAGTATCTAAAAGTAATAATTCAATAAAATGTGCTCATCCCCAAAATGCCTCCTTCGTCAAAAGAGCTTCAAGCTTGCGGTTGTAAGCAGCGGTGATTACTGTACCTATTACAATTATGAGTGAAATAATATTTTAGATTAGATACAAATATCTGTTCACCATTTTCCATAAGAAAAATTCGTTCAGGTTGCAGTTCGACAAAATTGGAGTCCATTAAAATGGCTTCATAAACGCTTGAGGCATTAACGAAAATCCACTTATCCAGGAAAGGTAGAATTTTATTGGGATCATTGGTAAAGAAATTTTGATAAATATCAGTGAACAATTTATTTCTCATTTCATAATTGCTTTTGAAGTAGAAGTTACTTCGATCTTGCTTATATTCTACGAAAGGTGGTTTATTAGGATTTTTTTTCATTCCTGCAGAGATAGTTAAAGCAACGATAAGCGCTTTAGCGGGCTCAAATGTCAATGGTGTACCTAACAGATTGGAACCATTATTTTTTGCCAGGTAAGTTTCAAATAATTCAACGGCATCATCGCTTAGTGGGTCTATATAGCTATTGATGAGAAAGCCAGTGGCCATATTGGTATCCGGATTATAACTACAACTAATATAAGTATTGTAAGTAAATTTATCAGGAGCAAAAGGAGCCACCACTTTTTCAAGAATTTCTGCGTGTACCTGATCGCAGTCCAGCTGTTCTGATTCGAGAGAACCAGAAATACGAATAATTTGAGTAGGGTAGTCAATGCTTCTGGCATTAGATTCAAGTAACTTGAATTCTGCCGATTCGCTGGAATAAGATTTTACAAAAGCATTTTTACTGGTTGGAATTTTTGATAAAAAGACATCTCCTTTGTCATTTTGGGGTTGGCTTAATGCACAAACAGGGAGTAAAACCAGTGGAGCAATAAAATGATTGAATCTCATAGCAAACTCCTTTTTTAAATTAAATCCTTTAATTTAAAGAACCAGTTTAGCAGGGAACAGATTAGATCAGGTTTTGATCACAGGTGATCGCATGAAAACAGGTTCTAATTTTGAGTATACAGGAATGATTTTAATTCGCTACGTTTATGGGGCCGCAGGTTCCATGGTATACTATACGATTAAAGCGCATTATTTTAATTAATTACTTAATTTGAGAGCAGAATGTCTGATTTTTATCAAGACTTTAACAAAAGGCGTACCTTCGCCATTATTTCTCACCCTGATGCAGGAAAGACCACTGTGACTGAAAAGTTATTACTTTTTGGAGGAGCTATTCAGCTCGCAGGTACGGTTAAAGGCCGGAAAGCAGACAGGCATGCCACTTCCGATTGGATGGAAATGGAAAAAGAGAGAGGAATATCGATTACCACGTCCGTTATGCAGTTTATACATAATCAACACGTCATCAATTTGCTAGATACACCAGGACATGAAGATTTTTCTGAAGATACGTATCGTACTCTCACAGCTGTAGATTCTGCTTTAATGGTAATTGACGTGGCCAAGGGAGTGGAGGAGCGAACGGTAAAATTGATGGAAGTTTGCCGTTTACGTGATACACCTATCATGACTTTTATCAATAAATTGGACAGAGAAGGGCGAGAGCCTATTGATTTGCTTGATGAAGTAGAGTCTGTTTTGGGCATTCAATGTGCGCCAATTACCTGGCCAGTTGGAATGGGTAAACGCTTCAAGGGAATTTATCATCGCTATCAAGATATTATTTATTTATATCAGCAAGGAAGTAATGCAAAAAAAGTGGAAGCTATGCAGATTAAAGGATTGGATAATCCTCAATTAGATGAGTTGATAGGAGACAGTGCAGACGAACTTAGAGAAGAAATTGAATTAGTCAAAGGAGCGTCCCACGAGTTTAACTTGGAAGATTATCTTGCAGGAAAAATGACCCCGGTATACTTTGGTTCAGCAATTAATAATTTTGGTATTAAAGAATTATTGGACGATTTTGTCGAGTATGCGCCAGGACCTCAACCTCGAGCAACTCAGGAGAGAGTTGTTTCTCCGAATGAAGAAACATTTTCCGGTTTTGTTTTTAAAATTCAAGCCAATATGGATCCCAAACACAGAGACCGAATTGCCTTTATGCGTGTATGTTCTGGCGCTTACAAGAAGGGAATGAAATTAAGTCATTTACGCATAGGAAAAGAAGTGCAAATTTCCAATGCCTTAACTTTTATGGCAGGCGATAGATCGCACACAGAACTTGCTTTAGCTGGTGATATTATTGGTTTGCATAATCATGGTACTATTCGTATTGGTGATACTTTTACACAAGGTGAACAATTAAAGTTTACTGGAATTCCTAATTTTGCTCCTGAATTGTTTAGGCTTGTCAGGTTGAGGGACCCATTAAAGAGTAAAGCCTTGCTTAAAGGATTAATCGAATTATCTGAAGAGGGTGCTACCCAGGTTTTTAGGCCATTAAACAGCAATCAGTTAATATTGGGAGCTGTTGGGATATTACAATTTGATGTGGTAGCGCATAGACTGAAACATGAATATAAAGTCGATTGTATTTATGAATCAGTCAATGTGACTTGCGCTCGATGGGTTTATTCTGAAGATGATAAAGCAATGAGCGAGTTTCGTACCAAGGCTTATGATTATTTGGCTTTGGACGGAGGAGATATGCTTATGTACCTGGCGCCTACCAAAGTGAATTTGACAATGGCAGAGGAGCGTTATCCGAAGATTAAATTCTGCGCTACTCGAGAACATTGATGAACAGGATTTGAATTTTCACACCCCATTACTGTTTGGTGTTGGGGTGCGATTAGCTCAATTCTTTATGCTGTACAAGTTGCTTTGAGAGTATGTGGTCCAAAATTGGTGATTTGAACTTTTGCCCCAGATTCTGCGCTTAATTTTAAAATATCGCCAGAATGGACAGTCACTTTCATGGTATTTCCTTTAGAGAGCGTTACACCATTAATTTTACCGGCTTTTGCGAGAGCCTCGGCAAAAAGTTCATTGGATGGATCTTCACTGGTAATTTTACAATCGGCCGCTACTTCCCAATACAAATAATTAACAAAGACTAGAGGTTCATTAGGGGGAAACTCATATTCCAGCGTTACTCCAGCTTGGAGTGTGTGAGTCACGCTGGAATAAGTGCTTGAACTAAATGTTGCCACTGCGCATAACAACGTAAAGCCGATTTTTCGTAGCATAGATATATCTCCATTATGAAAAATTAACTGGCTAAGATACATTTATTTTGCTTCGTTGGCAAATTAAAAGGCATTTGCGTCGATTGAACCGGGTACCCACCCCGTCAGAGATTATTGTTTTTATTTTGAAAGGGTTATATTTCTCCCAAAGCCTTAGCTATTGATTCAGTCATTACTTTGGCATCTCCGAAAAGCATGTAGGTATTGTCGTGAAAAAATAAATCGTTTTCCACACCGGCATAACCAGGAGATAAGCTGCGTTTGACGAATAAGACCGTTTTAGCTTTTTCAACCTCCAGGACAGGCATCCCATAAATGGGGGAGGCAGGATCAGTTTTAGCTGCAGGGTTGGTGATATCGTTAGCTCCAATCACGTAAGCAACGTCACAGGTAGCAAAATCTCTGTTAATTTCACTTTGCTCAAAGACTCTGTCATAGGGGATATTGGCTTCAGCAAGTAATACGTTCATATGGCCAGGCATGCGTCCGGCAACAGGGTGTATTGCAAAACGAACACGAATAGAACGAGATTCCAAGGCATCAACAAGCTCTTTCACCGCATGTTGAGCATGTGCCACTGCCATTCCATATCCAGGAACAATGATGACATCCTTGGCATTACTTAATAGGAATGCAGCATCTTCGCCATTGGCTTGCCTGACATTGCGTAACTCATTAGCAGAATGAGCTTGTTTCGTATTTCCAGAACTGTTTATTCCACCAAAAATGACATTAAAAATAGAGCGATTCATACCAACGCACATGATATAGCTTAAAATTGCCCCGCTGGCGCCTACCAGAGCGCCTGTGATAACTAACAGATGATTACTCAGAGTGAAACCTATTCCTGCTGCGGCCCAACCTGAGTAAGAGTTTAGCATGGAAATAACGACGGGCATATCAGCTCCGCCAATAGGAATAATCAGTAAAACCCCAATGAGAAAAGCTAATCCCGCGAGCAGGTTAAAGAGAAACAGGTTTTGATTGGCTACAAATAAAATGAGTAACACCAGGATTGTGAGTCCTATTATTAAGTTGACATAGTTTTGAGCATAAAATCGAATTGGAATACCTGATATGAGTCCTTGCAATTTTAAAAAGGCAATGACTGAACCAGAAAAGGTAATGGCTCCGATGATTAATCCCAGGCTCATTTCAATTAGACTTGCGGTAGCAATAGCACCAGGTGTGCCGATTTGAAAGGACGCGGGGGATAAAAAGGCACAATAGGCTACCAGAACTGCTGCCATGCCTACTAAAGAATGAAAAGCAGCAACCAGTTGTGGTATGGCCGTCATGTTGATCTTCAAAGCAATAATAGTTCCTATTATTCCACCGCCTGCTATTAAGGCGATTAAAAGAATATGATGATAGGTAGTAGGCATCATTAGGGTGGAGCCCACTGCCAGGATCATACCTAGAATGCCTAGAAGGTTCCCCCTTCTTGAAGTAGCTGGACTGGCCAGTCCTTTTAAAGCCAATATAAAGCAAATGGCTGCCAATAAATAAAACAGTGGAACTATTGAATTCATTACTGATTCCATCCTTTATATCATTATTTTTTATACATGCGCAGCATGCGTTGAGTTACTACAAATCCGCCAAAAATATTAATTGAAGTGATAAATATGGCTATGCCACCTAACCAGGTGATCTTTCCAATCAATTCACTTCCTGCAGCAATTAAAGCACCAAGTATAATAATACTGGAGATGGCATTAGTAACTGACATTAAAGGGGTATGTAAAGCTGGTGTTACTTTCCAAACCACATAATAACCTACAAAACAGGCCAGAACGAAAATGGTTAATATTGTAATATAAGGATTATCAAGTGTATGAATCTCAGGCATTTTGCTTCTCCTTTACTCCTTGAAAGGGCAGGTAAGTTCCTTTATGACAAAGCACAGCTTGCTGAATAATCTCATCATCAGGATTTAAGTTAAATTCAGCCGGATTTTTCGCTAAAAGGTTAATGAGATGAACCAGATTATTAGAATACAGATCACTTGCGGTAGCGGGGACAAGACCTGCCATATTACTTAATCCTACTATAGTAATTTCACCATGCTTAATAGTTTTATCGACAACACTGAGTTCACAATTTCCACCTCGAGAAGTTGCGAGATCAACAATGACAGAACCAGGTTTCATTTGCTCGACAGTTTTTTTATGAAGTAAAACTGGGGCTTGACGTCCGGGTATCAAGGCAGTGGAAATTACGATGTCTGCAGTTTTTGCATATTGATCAATGAGCTCAGCCTGAAGTTTTTTATATTCTTCACTAGTTTCTGAAGCATATCCCCCAGCGGTTTCGCTATCTTGTTCCTGCATTACTTCTATGAACTCAGCTCCTAAACTTTCAACTTGTTCCTTGGCTGCCTTTCTTACGTCAAAGGCATAAACCACTGCACCTAAACGTTTCGCAGTAGCTATGGCTTGCAAGCCTGCAACTCCGGCACCTAGAATGAGTACTTTGGCCGGTTGAATCATACCTGCTGCTGTCATCATCATAGGAATTGCTCTATGAAATGTTGCCGCAGCTTCCAAAACTGCCCTGTACCCAGCAAGATTAGCTTGAGACGATAGGCTGTCCATGCTTTGAGCACGACTTATCCTGGGTATGAGATTCATTGAAAATAATGTCATTTGCTGATCCAGACACCACTTAACAAGCGGGCTATTAGGATTATTGTCTATGTGGCCAATTATCAAAGAATCTGCAGGTAGGCCATTTAGGTTTTTGGGATCAGGTTCGTCAACACATAAAAGAATTTGTGTTTTTTTGAGTAATGTACTTTTACTGTCGAATATTGTTGCGCCAATTTTTTCAAATTCTTCATTGGCAAAATCTGAGCTAAGCCCCGCGTTTTTTTCAATCCCTACGTCATAGCCTAGTTTTATGTATTGTTTGGCTGTGTTGGGCGTGATAGCTACTCGCGTTTCCTGAGCTGATTCCATTAAGGTTGTAATCATCATGGGAAAATCCTTATTACCGTTATTATTCTATCCTATTGTAATTTAGAATAATTTTCTACAGTAGAAAATACCAATTTTGTATTTTAGAATCTGCCAAAGCGAGGAATTAAAAATGAAAAGGGCGTAATAAATACGCCCGATGGTGTTAGTGTGTTATAGACAGCAAGATTGAGTGCAGTCCTGTTTAAAACCGTGGATTCCTCCGGAGTGCTTTTGGCTTCTCAGTCTAGGCTGAGCTTGCTCACCACACTCTCAATCTGGCCTCCAAAATTGTACTGTTGGCTGAACAATGATTGCCGTCTATGTTTCAATATTAGGCTAACGTTGTCATTAATTCCACTCAATTGCACTTAAAAATTGCAAAAATTTTGTTAAACACCCTATTTTAATTTTTATGCTTTCTTACTGAAGAGAGCACCACTAAAAATTGATGGGAAGGGTTTTCTGGAGGCATAGTGGCTATTTCCTGTTTTTAAGAATATTTGAGTAAAATATATTTTTCCCTTTTCGTCTCGAGCTATACCTACCCCAGTAAGGTCATAGTTACCAACGATATTTCTTTTGTGTCCTGGGCTACGTAACCAGTTTTTGACAACATCCTGGGCATTTTTATAGTTGTAAGCCACGTTTTCAGCTCCTGCATTTGAGTTTTTAATTTGTGTGTGTAATTTATCAATACGCTTATTAAAATATTTGTGGCCGAAAGGTATTGCGTGTTTTGCCATATCCATGGAATGAATTTTTGCTTCCTTTACTATGCGGTTATCCATTTTGAGAGGCGATAAGCCATGCTGTTGTCTGTAATTATTGATGTAAACTAATATTTCATTTTGAATGGCGGCGTCATTCATCGTGTTTTTGGGTTGTGGGGCAGCATAAACAGGGAAGAGAAAACAATGTACAAGTATACCTAATAAGGTTATTGATTTAATTTTTATCAGATTCATAGGAAATCCTCATAATTTATTATTAAGAATAAAGGAATTATTTTGTTCTGAATGGTTACTAAAAAACATGCTTTTGTCCAGTAGTTGCTAGAACTAAAAATTTACTAAAAGTATTTTATTGGATTTATTTGGTCTTAATTTTCATATTATGGTGTGTGTTTTTTCATTTGGTTTAATATAATATATTTTCAATCCAGGATTTGAAATATATCTCCAAACAATCAAATGCGATGTTTCTTAGGGCACTTTTAGGCTTATATTTTTTTACTTAGTTTTTCAATAGCCTCATCAATTTTTTCAACTTCGCCCGAATAATGGTAATAAATACGCTTTTGGGAACAATCGATGATCCCTAGTTGTTCTCTAGGCTGCTTATCAAATTGTTTAAAGATCCAGAAAATAGCTTGGGAATCATCGTTTTTTATTTCTTTTAACAGATCAATCATCCTGTTTTCTTCAATTTCAGAATGGGTACAAATCAGCCCTTTTGAAGAAAGAGTAATTTTATAGGCAAAATGTTTTTCTTTCATGATAGTACTCCATTTAATTATCATCAGGACTTATGAGAAATCCCAATCTCTTTGTTAAAAATATTTTTAATTTAATCATTTGGTTTATCTAAACCCCATTATTAAAAACATCTTTTGCCGTGATCTTGGGTTTTTCGCAAGCCCCTCAAACTAAAAGGCTTAATAGATTAAATTATAGTCTCTAATACATTAATAAGGATAAAAAATTTTGAATGGGTTTATGCAAAAGTGTTCTATAATTATAAGGAGTGGATATCAATTAGTGGACATTGGATAAGATGACTTCCTCCAAGCATTACAAGGAAAGTATGACCTTGCTATTTGAGGGATCTCTAAGAGCGATTCCGTTCAATATTATATTGGCTACATTGCTTGCCCTTGACCTTGTTTATAATGATGTGCCTGCATTAATAATAGGGGCATGGTTTTTCGGTATTGTCTTCATAAGCTTGGTAAGAAGTTATTTCTGCTGGAAAATAATTAAGCGAGGAGTAGAAAAAAATAGAATACAAGCCACTTTGATCGAGTTTTTCCTTCTTACATTTGTTACGGGCAGTATATGGGGCTCGTGCTACTTCATTACACTGCCTTATTTAAATGATCTGCATGAATTTATTATTATTTTGGTGTTTGGTGGGATGTGCGCAGGTGCTATCGCTTCTCTGTCTATTTATTTGCCAGCTTATTATGCCTATGTTTTTCCGATGCTTTTGCCAGTCATTGTTTATAATTATGCCTTGCTAGATGTCGATAGAACGATTTTAGCAACCATGTTTCTAATATTTATTGCCATGCTTATTATTTCTGCAAAGATTAATCATAGATTGCTCAATGAAAATTTTCGATTATTCAATGAAAAAGAACTATTAATCAATGAATTGAAAGTAATGTCAATCACTGATTCTTTGTCGGGGTTATATAACAGGAGATATTTTGACAACATATTTCCACAAGAGCTTAATCGAGCAAGACGCAATCAATATTTTTTAAGCCTGGTATCAATAGACATAGATAATTTTAAATTAATCAATGATAATTGGGGGCATCCTTTTGGCGATAAAGTCCTCATTAGCATCGCTGATTTATTAAAAAAAATATTTCGACGTTCAAACGATATACTGTTTCGGCTTGGCGGAGACGAATTTGCAATAATCATCGCTAATCAGCCGATTAAAGACACAATATCTATTTGCCAAGTAATTAAAAATCCTTTTAAAACAGGAATATTGAATCAAAATTGTGATTCAAATGAACAATTACTCATGAGTCATGTCACTTTAAGCATTGGGATTGTCTATATTCATTTTGAAAGTTCTGCCAGTTTAGAACACGCAATTACTGTAGGGGATAAGGTATTATATCAAGCTAAAAAAAATGGAAAAAACCAAATTGTAGTAAAAAAACTACTTTAATTGGGCGGTATCCTGGAAGCAGCGTGGTGTGTTAATGGATTATAAATTGACAGTAAATCCTAATAAAATTCCATGTAAAACAGGGATATTTGAAACACTGCCGGTTTTTGAGCTCACGTTTAATTTGACGTTAGGGTCATTACCAAAAACCCCCTGATACAGCAAACTCAAACTGGCTAAAGCAGTTATAGGATAACCAAAACCAGCTTGAATTTCTCCGGCTAGTTGTGAAATTTCATTGATAGGGTAGAGATCAAATTGCCAGGACCTGTAAGCGACACCACCCTTTAATTGTGCAAAAAAAGAACTTCCAAATAAAGGGTCGCTTTTGGCGGTAACTAATAAATCCAGCATAGGACTAAGGTTGGTTTCTACCGGTAGCCATCCAAGGACTGATAAGGTTTCTCTTGGGATATTCAAGCGCATTTTATTGCCATTTTGGACCCCAAGCTCTAATCCCAGAGCAATATCTCCACTCAACATTAATTCATTAGCCAGAGCCAATCGGCCTAGAGCGGTTTTGCCATCTTTTGAGTACATGTGTTGGTATCCGCCACTTCCAAAACTGGCAATAATTGTCCATGGTTGGTCTTGAGATGTGGGCTCAGGGTAGTAACCATCAGCAAATACGTTGATTGATAATAAAATTCCTATTGCAATTAGTTGTAATTTCATTTTCATCTTTCATATCCCTGATTGAATTGGTTGGTTCTGAAAGCAGTTTTACCAAAAGAATCTTATATGAGCCAGCTGTAGTCTTTACAAAATGGATATAATTTACTGCTTTATGCAATTCAATGAAAGCGGCAATTATAGCCTTATACCCTGTGAAGGATAACCAGGAATTGTAATTTGGCGGAGAGAGAGGGATTCGAACCCTCGATACGTTGCCGTATACACACTTTCCAGGCGTGCGCCTTCGACCGCTCGGCCATCTCTCCAATCGGGCAAGCTTATACTTGTCGGCAAATAAAAGCAAGACTGCGGTAACTATTACAGAGGTTTTCCATCACAAAGATAATACATTCTATTTTTGTATGGGAATAAATTGTATCGCTTTATTTGAGTGTTAATCTCATGTACTCGTTACTTCAGTGTTCAATTAGTGTTGATTGTGTGCAAAATTAAGTGTATCATTCCTCAATTTTTTAGGAGTAAGATTAATGACACTGCAACATTCCATACAAAAAGGGGTATCTGATTTTAGTTTTATTATTGGCACAGGTCTAAAGTATGGTGGTGCTGGCGGTCTTTTAGTGATGGCTGTTGTAGGAACGGTTGCTATTGATCTTGTCTTGCTTGCTGCTGCAGAAAAACATCATAACAGTTTTTTGACAGGATTTGTGTTAGGTTCAATGTTTTCCAGAGGTAATTTGGATCCGGTTCCACTTTTGATCGCGTCCCCCATCACATCAGCTGTTGCCGTTGTGTTATCTGTTGCCTTGGGTGTTCCCGGGGTCGGTCTTGCGATACTGGCTGGGTGGACTTTGGCTGGCACTTTATTGGCTGTAGGTATGGGCTTGGAAGCGTTTGCCAAGTCCATTGATCCTGAACCTTCGTCTGAGTCAGATTACAATTCTTGTTTGTGCTTTAACTAATAGAGCCAAGAGGGGAGATCAGATTATTTCCCCTCTTAAAACAGTTTATCGGAAAATTATTTTTATAAATATTGTGTATACTATATAGTAATAATGGTTCATTAAATCTTAGGATTGAATCATGTACTTACGTTTACTCGCCCTATCTGGATTGTGCTTTGTGACCAGCCCAATTTGGTCTTTCACGTGTATATATACCTTAGTTAAAGACAATTGTTGGACTGATTATGATGTTACTGTCGATGTCATTGAAGATTCTACGTCAAAAACTTTGTTGACAATTACCGCTCCCAAAGGAAAATCATGGGCTAGAGGTACTTTCAATTGTGAGGCTGCTGAAGGGTTGAGATATGTCGCTCAATTTTCGCCTGTCTTTTGGCAAAATGATGTCGGAAAAACCTACCCGGCATTAAGGAATTGGTATTTACCAGCAAAAGTGAATCCCGGAGATTTGGCCTGGACTATCCCCGTTTGTTTTCCGGCAGATTTTGCTCAAGTTCCCTTTCCACCTAATGTAGCAGGAAACTGTAAATGCAACTTCAAGAACATTCCTGATCCCAAGCTTTAATTTTATGAGAAGCATTTTTTTATTTGTACACATTGCCATACTGTTTATAGGCAATGATTAGCGGGGCATAGCCAGAGAGAATATCTTTGTGTATGATTTTATGCTTATTTTGTGATGGAGCGAGCGATTGATTACAATAAGAAACAAAATCGGACAAATGCTGATTATGGGATTTCATGGTTCCGAGCTGCATGATAATAGTCCGGTTGCTCAATGGTTATCTAATGATGGTCTCGGCGGAGTCTTGTTATTCGACAAAGATCTATCCACAGGGATTTATGGCAAGAATTTAAGGAATCAGACTCAGATAAAGCAATTAATTCGACAGCTTAATCGTTATGCATCAATGATTTCAGGAGGTAATGACAATCTGCCTCTATTTACTGCAATTGATTACGAAGGTGGAGTGGTTGACAGACTAAGCAAAATAGAAGGCTGTCCGCCTACTATGAAGGCTAGGGAACTTGCAAAGTTATCCAGTGATGATTTTGATGAAGAAGTAACTCAAATGGCTATGACGTTGCAGTCATTAGGTTTTAATTTAAATTTTGCCCCGGTTGTTGATTTAAATTTAAATGCTCATGCAGGGATTATTGGAAACTTGGGAAGAAGCTTTTCTTCTAACCCAGAGGTTACTATTCGTTTGGCCAGGCAGTTCGTTGATGTGTTCAGTCGTTATGGTATTGCTTGTGCGTATAAACATTTCCCCGGCCATGGCAGCGCCACTGGAGATACACATGAGGGATTTGTAGATGTTACAGAAACCTTTCAAACCGATGAGCTAATTCCTTATCGAAGTTTATTAAAAGACCTGTCTAACCCTTTGATGGTAATGACGGCGCATGTGATTAATAAGCATTTGGATAGTAAGGGATTGCCAGCAACTCTGTCCTACGACGTTTTAACGTTATTGTTACGTCAAAGCATAGGATATGACGGGGTCATTATCAGCGATGATTTGCAAATGCATGCCATTTCAAATCACTATTCATTAGAAGAGGCTCTTTGCCTTACCATCAATGCCGGGGCTGATATGGTCATATTTGCCAATCAGCTTGGAACTATTACCGCACCGGAAGTTATAGATGTGGTTGAAAAACTGGTAATTGACAAGCAAATTCCCTCTCAACGTATTGATGAGGCGTACAGAAGAATAGTACGTCTGAAGCAACAAATTATATGCAGTGAATTAATCAATACGTAATGCCCATGCCAAGCAGGGCAAAATCATACTTTGCCCTGAATTTGCCCAATCAAGAGTTCACTTCTAAATTTATCAGACCACATAGCCTTTTTTAATTTTCCCTTCATGCTATTTTTCTGAGGATGAAGTCGAGCCAGATTGAGTGCAAACCTACGAAGCAAGGCTAGATTTTCTGCTGCATTGTCTCTGCGTATTCTTGAGTCATCTTCTTTGTAGGTCACATCCAACACCCAGTGAGCTTTGTTTTCGACTGCCCAATGCTCTCTGATAGCATCTGCAATTTGTTTAGGCTCTAAGGGCAAGGAACTGATATAGTATTGTACTTCAGTGCCGGTTTTTTCTTTTATTTCACGTGTTCGCGTTACTTCAATTACGGTTTGTAATCCTTGCCAGTCGGCGTAACCTTCAATCCATGGACTAATTACGATTTGCCGGCATGTTCTTGTTTCTATGCGTCCATGGCCTGCGTCCACTTCTTCGAAGTAATTTTGTGACCAGATTTCTCGATGGTCTCTTTCCATGATATGAAAATAATCCTTAATTTCATTCAATAGTTTTTTATGGTTGTTTTTAACACAAAGCACATAGTCTCCGCCTTTATCATGTATTTTTTTAGCTATCTTCTTTTCTGTATTCATAGCATCGGCAGTAACAATTGCTCCCTTAAGCTCCAAGAGGTCTAGCATTTCTAACACACTGGCTTTTTCGTTTGCTTTTCCATTAGAGCGCATTTGAGCTAATATCAACCCATTTCGTTTACTCCATGCAGTAATGCTATGTAAGGCTGTGGTGCGGTCACCTGTATATGAGCGGCGTAGAGTTTTTCCATCTATTGCTATTTGTTCTCGACCATCTTTCGAACGAAGTTCATTCACCCAATTTACAAAACACAACGTGAACTGCTCTGAATCAAGAGCACTAATTACACGAGCTATGGTATCATCGGCTGGTATCCCATGCTTAAAATCCCGATATTGTCTTAGCCAATCAAGCTTTTCTTCTCCAAAATCCTTTATGTCTTTCCATCCCTCAGCTCCAGACATCACCGCAGTACCTGCTAAAAATAAGATATCTAGCAGATTATGGCGCTGATTTATTTCGCTACGAGGATCTTTAAGTATGGAAAAATTTTCTACAAAACTCATTTCTTGTCATCCAAAAAATGAGTATTTGATCACAAATCACTGAAAAATCATACTAAATGATAATTACTGGTCAAAAAGGTATGATCTTGCCCTGCCATGCCAAGTGGTAACTGGCGGATTTATGAAACATTAAGTTACCACTATAACTCCGCCCATTTGAGAGGCGCCATCTTCTTTTTCAGCATGAACAGACACAATTGTTTGTGATGGGGTTTGAAGTATTTAATTAGTATCTAAATGGTGTGTTCTGTGAAGAATATAACAGGACTAACGAAAAACCCCAATCTCTTTGTTAAAAAAGTTTTTAATTCCGTCATTTAGTTTATCTAAACTCCTTCATTAAAAACATTTTTTGCCTTGACCTTGGGCTTTTTCGTAAGCCCTGTACAATTGACTGAGTTTATTTATACTATTGACTAGAAGAAAAATCGTGTTACAATATGTATTCTAAATGAACAGTTTTAGCTATGGGTAATGACTTTTATGTCAATTCAATCATTATATTATTA
Organism: Legionella sp. PATHC039; assembly: GCF_026191275.1. NCBI lineage: Bacteria > Pseudomonadati > Pseudomonadota > Gammaproteobacteria > Legionellales > Legionellaceae > Legionella > Legionella sp. PATHC039. The sequence goes on along the minus strand of NZ_JAPHOP010000001.1, from coordinate 1,641,229 downwards.
TAATTCCTCATTATTTCACTCCATATATCAAGCCATCTGTTGTTGCTGCTAATCATACTTTGCTTAAATAATTAATTAAAGTTTTAAGGATTCAGCTATGTGTGCAGCACACCACCAAAAGAATAAATATATTTTTAGTACCCCACTAATTTATGCAGCGATGATCGGACTTGGGATAATAAGTGGATTATCCGATTTGCCTTTTTTAAAAGAAACAGGGCTTTTAATTTCTGATTTGTTTATTAAATTGTTCAAATGCATTAGTTTACCAATTATTTCCTTGTCGATTATTGTAACTCTGGCAAACTATCAAACGGATAGTTTGATGAAAAGTGTATGGCAAAGAACAATTAAATATACTTTTGCTACAACTTTAGTTGCAGCATTAATCAGCTGTTTTTTATATATTTTGATTCATCCAAGCACTGTTCAAGTCAATTTGGATGCAGCGAACCCAAAATCCACCAGCGGTTTGGGATATCTTGGGTATTTGAGTAACATGATACCGACTAATTTATTATCTCCATTCCTGGAGCAACAGGTTATGGGGGTATTGTTGCTTAGTATTGTTATCGGTTTTGCTGTTCGTCAAATACCGGAGACAGAGCCACGGGAAACTATTATTCGATTTTTCCGCGGTGCTCATGGGATGTTTTTAGTGATGACCAAATGGATAATTAAATTAATACCTTTGGGGTTATTCGGATTCATTACTTCTACTGTAATTCAGTTGCGATCGGGTATGGATATTAAAGGGATAGGTCAATACTTGATGATTATTGTTTTAGCTAATTTGATACAAGGATTAGTCATTCTGCCTTTATGGCTGAAATCAAATGGTATTAAACCATTCTCTTCAATGCGCGCAATGTTACCTGCGTTATCTGTTGCTTTTTTTTCCAAGTCATCTGTCGGTACTTTGCCTGTTACAATGAATACTGTAGAGGCTAATTTAAAGGTTAACCCTCAAGTCAGTCGTTTTGTTTTACCATTATGCACAAGCATTAATATGAATGGATGTGCTGCATTTATTTTTGCCACAGTCATTTATCTTATGCAAAGTCACGGCATTCAGGTTTCTTATGCTACTATGGGGATATGGGTTTTAGTATCAACTATAGCGGCAATAGGGAATGCCGGGGTTCCTATGGGCTGCTTTTTCTTAAGCGTTAGTTTACTCTCCAGTATGAATGTGCCTATCACGCTTATGGGAGTTATTCTTCCCTTCTATGGTCTGATTGATATGTTGGAAACTGCCTTAAACGTATGGTCTGATGCTTGTGTTACCAAGGTTGTTAATGATAAAGCAGAAGATGGTTATGGAGTGGTGGGCATTAGACCAAAAGAGCGTTCATTATTAAATGCCGAGTTAGGTTAAAGCCAGCAAATATTCAAGCGCAAATGAATATAGCTTACATATAAGTCTCCAGAAAGTTTTTTTGAGACTTATATCTATGAAATGAGTTTGTAATTTATAAGAGATCAGTTCACTACCTGGACCGGCCTTATTTGGTTCATCTTGAACGAAAATAATCCTTAAAAATGCTCACATAGCAATCTATACTGTGCTTTTTCAAGGATTATTTTTATCCAAGCTGAACTCAAATCCGACCACTAGAGGATATTTAAAGATGAGGGCACTAACCTATTACTGTAATTTGGACTGTTGATGCGAACCCTCATTACAGAATTGGTTTGATTAATCAATTAATAATTTCTCACAGATTGAAAAATACATGGTTTCAAGTGTATTCAAATCCTGTAGAGAAGTGCATTCATTAACCTGATGAATGGTTGCATTTACCAGTCCCAGCTCTATGACCTCAACCCCATAAGGTGCTATAAAACGCCCATCTGAAGTTCCACCACTTGTTGAAAGTTCGGGGAGAGTCCCAATATGTTCAAGCACTGTTTGTTTGCAGCTTTCTAGCAATATGCCTTTATTCGTTAAGAATGGTTCGCCATTTAATCGCCATTCTATAGCGGGGTTAAGATTATGGTGTGTAAAGGCATTAATTACTCTCGTTTTTAACGACTCGTCTGTTTGCTCTGTCGAATATCTAAAGTTCAAATGCAGATTTAATTCGCCTGGGATAATATTACCCGCATGCCCTCCACAATGAATATAAGTTATTTGCATGGAGGTAGGAGGAAAATAAGTATTGCCATTATCCCATTGCATTGAAGTGAGTTCGGCTAATACGGGGCTAATTCTATGAATTGGATTGTCAGCCAAATGCGGATAGGCAACATGACCTTGCTTTCCACTCAGATGTATTTTGGCACTTAATGATCCACGTCTTCCAATTTTGATGACATCACCAGCTTTCAAGCTGCTTGAAGGTTCACCTACTATGCAATAATCAATAACAATCCCTTGCTGCTCCAGTTTTTGCATCACATAAGGTGTGCCCAAATTAAATTCATCCCCTTCCTCGCCACTGGTGATCAGAAATCCTAGTCTGCCTGGAAAGGAAGGATAAGTTTTAATAAATCTTCTGGCCATATGCAACATACAGGCCAGGCTGCCTTTCATATCAGCAACCCCACGACCATAGAGCACGCCATTTTTTTCTTCGAGCGAGAAAGGGTCTGTATCCCATTTTGATACTTCACCAACAGGAACTACATCGGTATGGCCTGCGAGCACTAATAAAGGCCCAATTTTGCCATAGCAGGCAAAGAAATTGGATATGGGTCCATTATTCAGTTGTTGACAAGTAAATCCCAATTGCTCCAGAAATTGAATCATGTATTTTTGGCAGCCAGCATCTTCTGGTGTAATAGAAGGAAAACCAATGAGGTCAGTCAGAATTTGCGTAATATCAGTCATCTTGATTGGCTCTTAGTAAATCATTAATGCTTACCTTCACGCGAGTTTTTTCATCCACTTGTTTCACAATGACAGCACAATATAAACTGTGGCTTCCATCATGACTTGGCAAATTACCTGCAACAACTACTGAGCCAGCCGGAATTCTGCCGTAGCTTACTTCACCAGTGATTCGATTGTAGATTTTAGTGCTTTGGCCTAAAAATACTCCCATTGATATAACGGAGTTTTTTTCTACGATAACCCCCTCCACTATTTCAGAGCGAGCACCAATAAAGCAATTGTCCTCAATGATGGTTGGGTTCGCTTGTAGTGGTTCTAAAACACCTCCTATACCTGCGCCGCCAGATATGTGTACATTTTTTCCTATTTGGGCGCAAGAACCAACAGTTGCCCAGGTATCAACCATTACACCCTCATCAATATAAGCACCTATATTGACATAAGAAGGCATTAAAACAGTATTTTTGGCAATATATGCTCCACGTCGCACCATGGCATGAGGAACAACTCTTACCGCTGATTGTTGAAATTGCTCATTACTACAATCCGTATATTTTAGCGGTATTTTATCGTAAAACTTGCAAAAACCCGCGTCTATGATTTGATTTTGGAAAAGTTTAAAGGATAAAAGAACTGCCTTTTTAAGCCATTGATGAACTATCCATTCACCATTTATTTTTTCAGCGACTCTGAATTGGCCATTATCCAGACCACTGAGAACTTCATTAATGGCATTGATCAAATCTGAGGAGGCTGTGTTGAGCGATAAATTTTGGCGGTTTTCAAAGGCTTGTTCAATCAGAGCTTGAAGTGAGTTCATGTTTTATTCCTGTAAAGAGGCTATTAAATTATCTTTTATTGCCCATTGTTCATTTAACCATTCTTTGAATGCATTTTGTGCCTGAAAATCGTTAATGAGATTTGCCGATGTAAATTGTGCAGGGATAGGGAGTTGACGAATAATGATTTTAACTTTCTTGACTCGTTTACAAAGAAAATCCCAGAGAGAATGGTTTTTTTCTGCATAAACGATAGTGACGTCAATCAGGCTTTTTATCTGTTGTCCCATCGAGTTAATGATAAAACTAATACCGCCTGCTTTGGGTTTTAATAAATAATTATAAGGGGATTGTTGCTGTTCTTTTTTTACTTTAGTAAAACGGGTTCCTTCTACAAAATTCATAATAGAAGCCGGGGTTCTTTTAAAAGTTTCTATGGCTTTACGAGTTGAAATTATATCTTTTCCTTGTTTATGAGGGTTTTTAGCCAAATACTCCTTACTATACCGCTTCATAAAGGGGCAACCCATAGCCCACCAGGAAAAGCCAAGTAGAGGAATCCACTTTAACTGATCTTTGATAAAAAATTTTAAAACGGGTATTTTTCTGTTAAATAAGCGTTGAAGAATGACAATATCCAGCCAACTTTGATGATTGGCAACGACTAAATACCAATCTTTAGGAGTTAAATTATTTAATCCGGAAATTTCCCAATGTATTTTTTGTGCTTTAGCCACATAAAGGTTATTTATTCCACACCAAAAAGTAGCAATCTTATCAACACAACGAGTGCAAAGGGATTGCCAATTTTTATTAGGAAATAATTTTAATAATCCAACAAATAATATGGGGATAAAGCAAAGAGTAGTGGACACTATCAATGCGAAAATAGCGGCAATCGCATGGAGTTGTCCGCCATTTTGTTTATTTTTTTGCATGAAATACTTCTCCTATAAACATCTGCCCTGCTTCTTTTTAACAGTCAGAAACAGGATTTACATATTTTAACCTAAAGCATGCTCCAGATCGGCACGCAGATCATCAATGTGTTCAATACCAACTGATAATCTTATGAAACTATCTTCTATGCCCAGGGCTTTGCGTTGTTCGACTGGAATAGAGGCATGGGTCATAATTGCAGGATGCTCAATTAAACTTTCTACACCCCCCAGGCTTTCAGCCAAAGTAAATAATTCGCAGCGAGCTAAAAATCGTTTGGCATCTTCAAGACTACCTTTAAGTACCAAAGATATCATACCACCGAAATCGTTCATTTGTTCCTTAGCAAGAGAATATTGCGGATGACTTTTTAATCCGGGATAAATGACTTTTTCAATCTTGGGGTGGCTGCTAAGCCAGTTAGCCAGATGGTTAGCGTTTTCACAGTGCCTTTGCATACGAAGAGATAATGTTTTTAAGCTTCTCAGAACCAGGAAACTGTCGAAAGGGCCAGCTACAGCGCCGCACGAATTTTGCAAAAAAGCAATTTTATCAGACAACACTGGATTGTCACCAACCACAACGACTCCACTGACTACATCAGAATGTCCGTTCAGATATTTGGTTGCTGAATGAAGTACAATGTCAAATCCGAGTTCAAGAGGGCGTTGAATCCAGGGAGTTGCAAAGGTGTTGTCGGCAACTGTAATCAAATTATATTTTTTTGCAATAGCAGCTATTTTTCGTAAATTAGCTAGCTTTAGCATGGGATTGGAGGGGGTTTCCAACCATAGTAATTTTGTTTTCGGAGTTATTGCAGCTTCAATATTCTCGGCTACTGACATATCAATAAAAGAAAAGGATAAATTAGAGGTTCGGGTTTTTACTTTATCAAAAAGCCGGAAAGTCCCTCCATAAAGATCATCCATGGCAACGACGTGATCTCCGGAATCTAATAAATCAATAACCGTATTGATGGCAGCCATACCCGAAGCAAACGCAAATCCTTTTTGGCCTGATTCAAGGCTTGCTATGCAATCTTCAAAAGCTTTTCTGGTGGGGTTTTGGGTGCGTGAGTATTCATAGCCAAGATGTTCGCCAGGGGCAATTTGCTTATAGGTGGAGGTAGCATAAATAGGGGTCATCACGGCCCCTGTACTTTGACATGGTTCTTGCCCAGCATGAATTGCACGTGTATCGAAATGAGTCTTATTCATTTTTTATTCCCATAAAAATATTTGAATTCAAAGAAATACCAATAAACGATCAGAATATTGATTAAAAATTATACTTCCGTTGCTTTTTTTGCTAAAGTTCATAATATAAATGCCGATATTTTTATAGAGTCATTCTAGAGAGGGATGCATGCGTAGGCAAGAAATCAATTATGAAAAAGTTGCCAAGGCCGCAGAAAAAATAAAAAAAAGAGGCATAGAGCCGTCTGTTAATGAAATTCGTGACGAACTTGGTTTAGTTGGGAACCATTCGCAGTTATCAATTTTGCTGGAAGAGTGGTATCACAATCAACCAGAATTTAAAAGAAAAAGTCACACACCTTTGACTGAGAATATTAATTTAAATACTGATGAAATTCGCGAAAAAAATGTTGAGCTTGAAAAATCAATTTCACTGTTACGGGCAACACTTGAATCCACCGCAGATGGTATTATGATGGTTAATGGACATGGAGCAGTTGTCGATTGGAATCAAAAGTTTGTAGAAATGTGGCGAATTCCTTCTTACATGATGGAGTCGGGAAAAGAAAGTATCAGTTTTGAATACATACTTGAACAACTTATTGATCCGCAATCTTTGATTGCTGATGTGCAATATCTTTATCAAAATCCAGAGTGGCAAGGTGAATTACCTGAGCTTCATTTCAAAGACGGTCGGATTTATGAGCGTTTTACACAGCCTCAGCGTGTGGGCTCACAAATAGTGGGGCGAGTATATAGTTTCCGTGATGTTACTCAAAAGAGGATGGCTCTCGATGAGTTGAGAATACGTGAACGTGCTATTGAAGCCAGCACACATGGTGTGGTGATTATTGACGTAACAAAAAATGAAAACAAAGTCATTTATGTCAATCGAGCTTTCGAAAGAATCACGGGATATGTGGAGCAACATGCTTTAGGGAAAGGTTTGCTTACTTTGCTAGGTTCAAATTTGGAGGAGGTAAACCATAAACGTATTGAACTGGCAATTAGGGAAAGCAAAGAAGAAACAATTGAAATGGAAAGCATAAAACGAAATGGAGAGTTCTATTGGTGTGAAATCAGCGTTGCTCCTGTTAAAGATTCTTTTGGCTATGTAAAACATTATATTTGCATTTTAAATGATGTGACTCAACGACGTGATATGGAAGATCAACTGTTGCTGCAAGCAACTTATGATTCCCTGACTAATTTACCTAACCGTGTCTTACTGATGGATAGAGTGGAGCAGGCTATTCTACAAGCAAGAAAGAACAAGGGAATTTTGGCTTTTTTATTTTTGGATTTAGATCGGTTTAAACTGACTAATGATACTTTGGGACACAGTATGGGTGATAAATTATTACAAGCCATTGCCAATCGATTACTCATTGTTACAGAGGATTTTGATACCGTTGCCAGATTGGGGGGAGATGAGTTTGTAATATTACTTACAGACATAGATAATATGCTGGAAGCTGAAACAATTGCACAAAATATTTTAAAAATTATAGAAAAACCTATTCAAATAGATCAACATAGTTTGAAGATTACAGGTAGTTTGGGAATCAGCTTTTATCCCAGAGATGGTGATGATTACGAATCATTGATGAAAAGTGCTGATTTGTCTATGTATCATGCGAAAGATACTGGAAGAAACAACTATCGTGTCTACGAACCTGAAATGAATAGGCGAGTTATTAATCATATGCAATTAGATAATGCGTTAAGAGATGCTTTAAAAAATGATGAATTATTTCTGGTTTATCAACCATTGATTGACTTAAAGCAATCCAGAGTAGTCGGATTCGAGGCTTTAATGAGATGGCATAGCAAAATATTGGGACTTGTTAGTCCGGCGGATTTTATACCCATGGCAGAAGAAAATGGCATGATTTTGGAAATGGGTGAATGGGCAATGAAGCAAGCTTGCATACAAGTAAAAGAATGGCATAAAGCTGGCTTTAAAAACTTAAGCATTGCGGTGAATCTTTCTGGACGGCAGTTTCGACAAAAAAACTTGCCGGAGGTAGTCTCGCGAGTATTAAAAAGCACTGGCTTGCAATCGAGGTTTTTGGAACTTGAATTAACGGAAAGCCTGTTGATAGAAGACATAGATCACGTTGTAGATACTATGTATGCATTGAAAGACATGGGAACCAAGTTAGTCATTGATGATTTTGGTACAGGTTACTCAAGCTTGTCTTATCTAAAACAATTTCCCGTAGATAAACTGAAAATTGATCGTTCGTTTATCACTGAAATGGTAAGCAATCAGAATGACGCGGCTATTGCCAAAGCGATTATTAACCTGGGCCACAGTTTAAATCTTCAGGTTCTTGCGGAGGGCGTTGAAAATGAATTTCAAAGAGACTTTATAACATCTCATGGATGTGACTATGCTCAAGGATATTTTTTTAAGGCTCCTGATACTCCAGAAAATATATTAGAATTTTTAAAAAGTTTATCTGAATCGAAAATAAAATAATGACTAATTCATTAAGTGAAGAATTCCTGTTTTCTCTCAAAACTAAAATCCCATCATAAGTCTCTCCAAATCGGTATGTTTTTTGCATACAAAGGTTAAATTAATCAAGTAGTTTCTGTTGGCTTTGTTTATTTTATCTTTTATGTTGTTTATATGAAGGGCAAGTATATAGAACAACTCAAAATGACAGGTTGAGACTGAGTTTTACTTTTATTCAAGCAATATATTGATTGAATTTGTGTATTTTTTAAGGAGATTCGGAATAGATGTCGTGTTGATATAGAATGGGTTGGGAGGATAAATGAAGCACATTACGATAATTGGAGCCGGGTTAGCGGGAACTTTATGTGGTTTATATCTTGCTAGAAGAGGCTATCAAGTAGAGTTGTTTGAATCAAGACCAGACATTCGTAACAGTCCCACTGATTATGGCCGCTCCATTAATCTTGCTTTGTCGTGCAGAGGAATTACCGCTTTAAAAGCAATGAACCTGTTAAGTGAAGTAAATAAAATTATGGTTCCAATGCGAGCAAGAGCTATTCACGAAGCCAATGGCGAGGTTCACTATCAACCATTTGGACGTCACATTGATGAATATATCAATGCTATTTCTCGTTCTGATCTCAATGCCTTGCTTTTAAATAAAGCGGAATTATGCCCTAACATTAAATTACACTTTAATATGAAATTGCACTCTCTTGATATTCATAATAAAAAAATTAAATTTGAAAATAAAAATGGTGATTTTGTTGAGGCCTCATATCATAGACTAATTGGAGCAGATGGTGCGCCGTCTCATGTAAGGGATATGCTGAAAAATGAGGGGATATTTAGTTCAAGCAGAGATTTTTTATCTCATGGATACAAGGAGCTTTCAATTAGCAAAAAACATACAAAAGGGATGGCTAGAGAGCATTTGCATTTATGGCCACGTGATTCGTTTATGCTATTAGGTAACCCTAATCCTGACGATTCAATTACAGGTTCTTTGTTTTTAGCTAATGAAGGGAAAGACAGTTTTTCTGAACTAAATAATGAAGAAAAATTACATTTATTTTTTAAAACACAGTTCCCAGATGCCTATGCAGCTATGCCAAATTTGGTTCAAGATTTTTTTGGTAATCCTACTGGACATTTGAGTACTATCCAATGCTCACCCTGGTACTATAAAGACGAATGCTTATTAATAGGTGATGCGGCACATGGGATAATTCCATTCTTTGGGCAAGGAATGAATAGCGCATTTGAAGATTGCCGTATTCTTGATGAATTACTTGATGAATACCAAGACGACTGGTCGCGAGTCAACCCTGTTTTTTATGAACAAAGAAAAGTGAATACCGATGCGATAGCGAAAATGTCTATGGATAATTATCATGAGATTCATTCAGACATAAGAAATCCAAAATTTATTTTACAAAAGCAGATTGAACGGGAGCTCATGTTGCGATACCCGGAACATTATGTTTCCATGCATGTTTTGGTTATGTTTACCAATACCCCGTATGCTAAGGCGATGGCAATAGGCGAGTTACAATCTGGCCTTTTAGAGCAAATTTGTTTCCCAATAACTGATATTAAGGAGTTAAATTGGCAGGAAGTAGAGAAATTACTTAGCGTATATGACAAAAAATTGGCGAAAATTATTTGATTTAATTTATCTCATTCATTTTAAATGAAATTTATAGTCAAAGTTTTGTCAGAAAAGATGGATTCAGGGACATTTTTTTGTCGCTACCTGAGGTTTTTTAGCGCAAAGAATAAAAAATAGCTTATTTTTTGTTTTATTATTGAACATTTTGATTAAAAAGATGGCATGCATTCTGCAGTATAAACTTGTCTAAATAAAGTTTATATGGAGTCTGTTATGAAAACTGTTCAAGCCTATATTGATTCAAAACAACATGAGTTCATGAATCATCCTTTCTTCAACCTTTTAGAAGAATTAAATAGTATAGAAGAAATCAGTTATTTTGTCCCGGAGTTAACATTTTGGGCAATGACTTTTCAAGATATACTTCGAATTAATGAAGAAAGAGTAACTGATCCTTACTTAAAGAAAGTAGCTCGACATCACAGATTAGAGGATGCAGGACACGAAAAATGGTTTTTAAGTGATAAAAAATACATGGGTGAAATATGTGATAACAAGGCCTGTGATCGCGATGATGTTGCCTGGCTATACAGTAAGGATTCCCAATTGGTACGTGATGCTGCCTATTCTATTATGTCTGAAATTTATAAAATAGAGGATGAGAATCTGAATATTGTCTTGCTGTTGACCCTGGAATCATCAGGACATGTATTTTTTGAGAAAGTTGTCAAACAAGTTAAAAAAACGGGTGAAGATAAAAATCTGAAATACTTCTCAAGTTCTCATCTTGAAGTAGAATTAGCACATGCTTTATTTGAAGAGGAAATGGAAAGAAAAGTATATTCCAGAAGATTACCAATTAGCACTCGTAGAGAAGCGCTAAGGATGGTAGATCGTTGCTATGATGCATTTAGCAAGATGTTTGATGGATTGATTCTTGCTTGCAATAAACGATTGGAATTGGCAAAAGAAAGGAATCAACATGTCGCAAAATCAGTGGAGTTCAGAGAAAATCAAGCAGTATAAGGAAGATACCGGACAAGCATTGCTCAGTGATGAGCAATCGCTTGTTTTATTTGGTCAGGATTTTGGCAAGCTCATTCAATCACAGCCGTTAGCTGTATCCGCTCCTCAAAGCATAGAGTCATTGCAATCATTAATTCTATTCGCCAATCAATATCACTTACCATTGACTATTCGTGGTAATGGTTTAAGTCAAGGTGGCCAATCATTGCCTGTTCCTGGAGGACTAACAATTTCTATGCAGTCTTTCAACAAGCCACTTGATTTGAGTGAAGATCTCATCTGGGTTGAGGCCAATACCAGTTGGAAGAATCTGCTTGAAAAATCACTACTGAACAATAAAGCCCCTTATGTGCTGCCTTATAACTGTAATTTGTCGGTTGGGGGTGTTTTATCTGCAGGAGGAATAGGGGCTTCCTCTTTTAAATACGGTGTTATTAATGCTTATGTTTCAGCATTGGAAGTGGTTGATGGTTTGGGGAGAAAGCAAATCGTTGAAAAAAACTCACCTCTATTTCAAGCCTGCCTTTCAGGGCAAGGTCGATTTGGTGTCATTACCAAGGCATGTATTCAGCTACGTTCAGTTCAGCCGCGCGTCAAAACTTTCTTTCTGGTTTATGCTGATCCGAATCAATGGTTTGAAGATATTTATAAAATACAAGGTAAAGTAGATTATATGGAGATATTTTGTTCTCCTTCAATTCAGGGAGCTCGATTGAAAGAAGATAAACGTGTTCCCATAGCTTATTGGTTGTATGGTTTGCACCTTTCTGTTGAATATGATCGGCATGCAGAAGATATTTTAGGGCAGTTAAAGCCATGGAATGTCCTGAATATACAGGAAGAGAGTATTTTATCTTATTTTTTAAGACATAACTCTCGCTTTGATATGATGAAGTTGACAGGGCAATGGGATTTGTTACATCCTTGGTATGAATGTTTTGTTCCTACCTCATTTTTAACAGGAGTACTGTGCCAACTGTTAGAGGAATTACCGCTTCACTATGCCAGTTTGGTTCATGTTGTTCCAATTGCCAAGCAAAAAGCCGGGTTTATGATGTTACCAGACTGCGATTCAATTTGTGAATTTATGATTTTAAATCCAGGGGTACCTTATTCCCTAGAGGAAAGTTGTCTGAAGGCTATTGAGAATCTCGATAAGCACTTGCTGCAAAATAATGGTAAACGCTATTTATCAGGATTCTTAGGTGCAGAATTACCAGACAACTATTGGCTAAAGCATTTTGGAGAAAAATACGACTCATGGGTAGGTTTAAAAAAACAGTATGATCCAGCAGGAATTTTTTCATCGATATTACATCCTATATAAAAAATAGTGTTGTGCAAACTCATGCTTCGTAACAGATATCAAGGCATGGTGATGCATAAAGGTATGAATTCAGCCTGGATAAAGATATATTATCTACAGGGCTTACGAAAACCCATATCTCTTTGTTAAAAAAAGTTTTTAATTCGGTCATTTAGTTTATTCTAAACTCCTTCATTAAAAACATTTTTTGCCTTGACCTTGGGATTTTTCGTAAGCTCTGATCCAGTGATCTTGAAGTGAGGGTGATAAAGATCTATTTTGTGGTAGGATGCTATATATCAATATTATTTAAAGAAAAGGATGAATTTGTTTTGATAGGTTTAACTGGGATTGGAAACGTATGAAATTTGATATTCAATTTTTGTTTTCAGCCAATTACGCTAAATGGATAATCATTAGTTTAATATCCCTGTTTGGTATTTTGATTATTTTTGAATGGATTTCCTTATTTTATCCATTGACTTATGTTAGGGCTATCCCTGTTTCAAATACAAAATCTATTGCTGGAATGAGAGAAGAGAATCTCAATTATATTTTCAATGCGTCCTTATTTGGAGTTTATGTTCCTGCAGACTTGAATGAGGATAATGTAAAACAATCAATGCTGAATGTTACTTTGGTCGGTATTCTTTTTGCGGACAAGATAGAAGAGTCTCAAGTGATTATACGATCTGCCAGTGGGGAAGAAAAAACCTATAATGTAGGAGATAAGATACCTGGTGGTGCAACAATTAAACGTATTATGCCAGGAGGAGTGCTTGTGGAAAGAGATGGCGCTTTAGAAAGTTTAAGTCTTCCGAAAAATGATTTAACCTTTGAACCTGTCGCTAAGCCTTTAAAAGAGGAATAAATGGCATGCAACGCATCTTTAAGTTATTCATTCTATTAATTTTTATTCCTATGATGGCTGCCTGTATTCATAGTACCTTAAATTTACGAGAAGGAATCCAATGCTTTAAAGCACAGGATTACAGGAAGGCATTCATTCGTTTAAAACCGGAAGCTGAAAAGGGAAATCCAGATGCTCAGTATGCTGTAGGTTATATGTATTATTATGGTAAAGGTGTGGTAGAAGATAGAAAAAAAGCCCGTTTCTGGATAACCTGTGCTGCAAGAGCAGGTCAGCCAGACGCCATAGTTGCTCTTGGAATTCTTGATCGTCAAGCAAGGCGGGATAGAGAACTATTTCAAGATAATAATTTGCAACATTTTCCCGTTGATAATGGTTTATAATTTTTTTACCTTAAGCTAATTTCCTTGATTCAAATGCTTTCTTAAAAACCTGGGTAAACCAAGCCAGGTTAGTTTTAGCTAACTGTGTGCGTTAATAATCAAAGAAGCCATGTAACAAAAATACACAAGCAAAAGTATCCCCCCAGCCCAGGAGGATGTTTTTTTTTGATAATAGTAATTTAAAAACAATAAAAGTAAGGTAATGGAAATCATCACTGGCATATCACGCCATAATACCACGCTGCTAATTTTAGTTGGGTTTAGTAATCCCGGTAGAGCCAAAATTAACAATAGATTGTAAATATTTGAGCCAATTATCGTTCCAATCGCTATAGAATCTTCTCCTTTGATAGCGGCAACAAGGGACGTTGTAAGTTCTGGTAAGGATGTACCTATAGCAATAATGGTCAAGCCAATGGTGAATTCACTTATACCAGCCCATTTTGCAATTTCAGATGCATTATAAACCAGGTATTTTGAACAAATAGGCAGAATCAATAAACCTATTGCGATACTCAATAAATTAGAGGGTGTTGAACGATAGGATAGTATCGCGGGTCTAAATTCATTAACTGATAAATCTCTTTTAGGAGAGTGATTAGCTAAATAAATGAAATAACAGAGTACTGCTATACATCCGATCAAAAAAAGGCAACCATCGATTGTGCCCAAATAACCATCAAGTATTAAGCTGTACGCAAACAGCATGACAATTACCAATATTGGGTATACTTTTTTTAGTTTATTAAAATGAAAAGATGTTGGTTTGATAAGGATTATAATTCCTAAAATTAAGCCAATATTTGCTATATTTGAGCCAATCGCATTTCCAATTGCGAGGTCATTTTTATCTTTTAAGGAAGAAATGATTGAGATAAATAATTCGGGGGCACTGGTACCCAATGCAACAATAGTTAAACCAATCATAAAGGGGGATAATTTTAAACGAATTGCCAGCCCTGAGGCACCAGCAACCAAATGATTGGCAGCCCAAAGAAGGGCAATAAAACTGATAATCAAATTCAGAATAGGGTTCATTTTTGTACTCGGTATTTTTTAGTGATAATAATACGAGAATGGTTTATAGGATATAACTTATAGATATTAAGTGTCACTTTATATTCGGGTTTTGCCAGGACTTACAACCCCTCCTTAAAATCCACATTAAAAAATGTTTTTAATTCAGACAATTAGTTTATCTAAATTCCCTCGTTAAAACATTTTTTGCCTTGATCTTGTTTTTCACAAGTCCTGTCTGTTTGTATTGATACCATAATGGCAGAAAAACTCTGATTTTTATGCATTGCAGCTCTCATGCTTCTATGTGTATTACACTACCATATTAGATCTTTAGATAAAAAATAATCATCGTAATGTGAAACAGCTAAGGTTGACGCTTAAAAAACTGCCAGAAGCTCATGTAATCATCATGTTAATTTAAAAGTGCTTATATATCATAAAATACGGCGAGTTCAGTAATCAACCCTTATAATTAAGGAGTTTATGAATGTGTTGCCAATTCTTCAAACTACATGCCAAGAATGATTTTCGGCATGTAGCTTGGAAGAACAAGCTGAGAGCATTTTTTAATGAATAGCCAATGAAGGCGGTTGAATTTCTTCAGTTGGCAGATGTTCTATCTCTAGATTTTTCTGCTCGGGTGATTTAGTTTGAGATACAAACATCAGCATACCCATGGTTGCAAGAATGACGCCCAGGATTTGTACGGCACTCTCAAGCTTGAATGATAGGGTAGTGTCGCCGGACTCCGAGTCTACTTTGAGACTATTGCCGATTAGACTGTTAATACCCTTTATCACATCTTCTGGTTGTATGCTTTTGATCTTTTCACACACAGCCTCATTTGCAGCCTTTGAAACATCCTTGGTAAAACGCTCAACAGCACCATTAAAATGATTCGACAATAATTCTATGCTTTGTTCAGAGTTTACGCCAATATTGCCCAACAATTTCTGCATTATACTGGTACTGCCAACCAGAGTGGTATTTGCCTCTGTTTTTTTCTTTGAGCTTAGCGTGGGGGCAGATATATCTTCAATGTCAGGGCTGTTTGTGGATAAATCATTACCATTATCTTTGGGGGTGTCATTAGATGAAGACAAAGCGTTCAACATTCCTTGTTTCAAACGATTAACAGCCGCTTTTATAACTACTTCACCAATAAACTCTTCTGTTGACTTCTTTAAATTACTCCCCACTTCAACAACTCTATTTTTAATTTCAGTTGAAAAATTATTTATGACACGCGAAACAGCAGATAATATTGACATAATGTTTACCTCTCTTGTTGAATGCAAATAAATAATAAGAAGAGAACATTAAGCGAGCATTAAGGAATTGTTAAGATTGAAATATTTCTTTACAAAAAAATGTAAATTAAAAGTAATTGTTCATTATTTATTAAATAATGAGCAAATAAATTACTTCTAAAGATTTTGTTAGATTGATATCGGCTTATGCGGACTTAACAGTTTATACATCTTTTGGTGGTTTTAAAACGGTTCTTCGCTAGGCGCTAGTCTCCATTAATTTGGATAGTATCAAGGTAGTTGGTTTGGCAAGACCTAAAGTTGGCAAGGTTTCTTTTGTAAACCATTGTCCTCTGGATTCAGAGATAAAATTATTCATAGACTCTATTCTTATGCTCAATGCTGTTATTTCCAAATGAAAATGGCTGAAGCTGTGTTTAAACCGGGTAATTAGCTTTGGGCTATCTCCCTGCAACCTGTAAAAGAGTTGGATATGCTCAATTGGGCAAGTTTGATTATTTATACTGGGTAAACACCATAAGCCTCCCCATAACCCTGTAGGAGGTCTTTTTTCCAGATAAACCTGTTTTTGTCCATTATGCAACACCAAGAACTGTTGGGATAATATTGGGCGCTGTTTCTTTATTTTTTTTGTTGGGTAAAGATGTTGCTTTTTATTATGAAAGGCCAGGCAATGATTTTTAACAGGACAGCGCAAACACTGAGGATTTTTATTTGTGCAGCATGTTGCACCTAAGTCCATAATTGCTTGTGTATAATCCGCACATCGTTCATTGGGCATACAAGAAGACGCAAGCCCCCATAATTTTTTTTTAACCTGGGCTTGTTCTGGCCAGCCTTCGATTAAAAAAAATCGAGACAAAACTCGTTTCACATTCCCATCTAAAATAGCAGCTGGTTTATTAAAAGCTTGTGAAAGTATCGCTGCTGCTGTCGATGGTCCTATTCCTGGCAGTTGAACTAAAATGTTCAGATCTTCAGGAAATATGCCACTATACTGGTCACTAATTATTTTTGCTGTGTTGTGAAGATTTCTGGCGCGATTGTAGTAGCCTAACCCCGACCATAGAGAGAGCACTTCATCCTCTTCTGCATTAGCAAGCAAAAAAACATCAGGGAAATGTTCTATAAAACGATTAAAGTAGGGAATAACAGTTCGGACTTGAGTTTGTTGTAACATGATTTCTGATACCCAAACTCTGTAGGGAGAGCGGGGTAATTGCCATGGCAAATCT
This sequence comes from Legionella sp. PATHC039, assembly GCF_026191275.1. Lineage (NCBI taxonomy): Bacteria > Pseudomonadati > Pseudomonadota > Gammaproteobacteria > Legionellales > Legionellaceae > Legionella > Legionella sp. PATHC039. The sequence continues at coordinate 1,624,288 of NZ_JAPHOP010000001.1, read as the reverse complement.
TTGCGTCCATGCAGATCATACCAATCAAGCAGTAATTGACTGAAAAGTTGATTTAAAGAGTTTGTACTCAATGGATTAGCTCTTTAAGTGGTTTTTGTATTATTTTTAAAGGTTTTGTTAGAGCCGATTTGATCGCCAACGAACTTAATACAGGACTAATTGCTTTAAAATCTGGCAAAACTATGGGATTTTCAACTGTGCCAGATACTACCAGTGGGAAATAGCCGCCCAATGCTTGTTGAATTTTTTGCAAAGTATTGTCTGTACTATTGTCGTTTAACGTGGCCTTAATATTGGAGTTTATTTCTTGATTTAGCAGATTAATTCTCCCTTCTCCATTCACCTGGAGTTTGTCAGTCTGCAGCAAAAATGAATCACTGCTAATTGCTCCGGTTTGTAACTGGAATTTAAAATTTGCTAATTTAAATTTGGTATTGCCTTGCGTGTTTTTATTTTGATCCCAATCCGCTGATTGAGTCAGTTTTTTTATGTTATCTGGAGTTTCAGTCATAAGCGAATTAAGTTTTACTTTTAGATTATTAAGTAATTGATCAAGATTAATATTATAGACTTCTCCATCTTTAAGCGTAATGGTACCTTTACTAACAAGATTTTCAATACTGAGTGCTTTCAATGGTATTGAGGCATGAATTGAGTAATCTAAATTACCGCTAATTGCAGGATGTTTTAATAAAGAAGTGATTAATTGTTTTCCATCTAAATTGGTTGCAGTTTGATTAATTAACAATTGTTGTGTAGCGATCACATAGTCCATATCTCCTATCGACTCCCCATTATAGAGTGACAAAGTAAGTGGATTAAATTGGATATCTCTTTTATGAGTTTTAAGAGTGGCATTGATTTTTTTGATAGCAAATTGATTTAATAAAATATTTTGTATTTGCAGTTGGCCTTCTATGGAAGACTTACTAATTCCTGAATTGAGTTCATCAATAATTGAGGGAGATAGACTAACTCGACCTTTAAAATTAATATTAGCTTTGGCTGTCTGTAAAAAAGCAGCATCAGTCAGCTTGGCTTTAATCTGTACTGAAAAGGGTGAGTTTTTTAAATTAAATTGCTCCGCTCCGATTTGAATATTTTTTAAGACAGTAGAATGCCCCTTACTGTTAAGGATAATTTGTCCATGGCTTAATAATAATTTTTGAATGGCAAATTGCTCATTGGGGTACGTTGTTGTGTTGTATTGATTAGCGTTTTTTTCAGAAGCGAGAGGCTTTTCATTATTTTCTTGATTGATAAATAATTTTAGGCCATCAATGTTAATTTCACTAAATACAAAATGTCCTTTCAACAAAGGAGTAATTTTTAAATTTAATAGCAATGTATCAATCAGAAGAGAATAATTATCATTTAAATTTTCATTACCTATATGTATCTTATTGAATTTGAGCCCAGGTCTTGGGAGCAATTGCCAGGAAATAGTCCCATCAATTTGGCTTTGCTTATGAGTGATTGCTGTGATTTTATTATTAACCAATTGCTTAAGGGTTTCGGGTTTAATATTTTTTGCTAAAATCCATAAAGTAATTGATACAAAAATCATTAAAGCAGTAAAAGCAAGTAGAGTTTTTCCTAGCAATTTCATGGGATAGAACCAGAGTTTAAAAACCAAAGCATATAGATAAAGGAGCTTCTGTCAAGAAGGATTTAAGACTATAGGTATTTATTCTAACAAATTGAAAAAATATTCTCAAAAAAACTCTGTTTAACTCTTGAAACTATCATATATGCAAATTAGACTGAATAAGAGAGATTTTTTTTTGGACTTTTCAGTTAATGTATTACCAGAATTTTTGTTGATGTACTTAATCTTGGTTCTAAATTTAACAATATCAGGGAGTTTTTAAGTCTTTGAAAGTCAAGTGTGACTTCATGCGTATTTGTGAATAAAACTCTGTATTAGTCAAAATAGTGACTAAGATTCTAAATTGAGATGAGACGTTGATTTTAATAGTTGAGATGTAATCAGGAGGAGTTAATTAAATCAAGGAGAGCCTCATGCCTCAAAGACAATCTGAGATAGTAGTGTTGAAGCCTACTAATTTATTTTTATCCTTTCTAGCGTCACAATTACCAGAAGCTAATTTACCCAGCTTAAAATTATTGCATACTGACAATACGGCTTATGTTATTCCCAAGCATGATTCTGACGATGGTACTCTTAACGAGATCGAAAAGCATTTTCCTACAATGTTCAGACATGAAATTTGTCGTTGGTTGGGGCATTCTGCACATAATGAAATTGAATCAAGTTTTCTTGATTTTCTGTGTTGTTTTAAATTTGAGTTACATTCTCATATTATTTTAATGGAACCTTCTTTAAAAGAAGGGCACCAGATGTTGAATATCAAACCTCGTTCAGCGCTTTTAGAGTGGATGAAATGTGCTGTTGAAGATCAAGAAGGCCTCTCTGATGTTATGAGTCGGGTGAATTTAGCTCAGATAGCAGAAAACTCAACGGTTATTGTTAAAAACTTCACAACTATCAAAGATGTAAAGCCATTTATGAAACAGTATTTTAAGCCAATATTTGAAACGACTATGAGCCGGATAAGCGGTCAATCAGTACAATGGCCACAAGTCAATTCATTTCAATCTTTCAGTCGGTATTTTGCTGTTGAAATACACACCCAATTGATACATTTGCACTATTAAGGAGTTGACTATGGAACCAGTGACTATAGCCCTCATCTGTGCGGCGTCGTTTGGAGCAGTTGTAGCATTATCCGCATTTATCAGACAGCTATTATTAAGTAGAGATAAAAATTTAAATGATGAAGCACAGAGAAAAGCAATAAATCAGGAAGCCGGTGAACTTGAGAAAATGAGAGAGCAGATGCAAAGCAATAAACGATTTGATTCTCATTATAAAGTTCTTGGCGCGAATAAAGATGCGATCATCTACCTGGATAATAAAATTGAGGATATTTTACGTAAAAAAGCTCACTTAGTGGAGCGTTATGCACAAGTATCTCTCAAGGAATCAGGGGCCATAGTTGAGGGTGAGATCTCGACAGAAAGGAAGGATGCCTGTGACAGGTTAAAGAAGGAGATAGATGAAGAAATAAAATTCTATGATAGTGAATTGCTGCACCTGCAGCAAAGACGAACTTCATTGTGGGATACTCATACGGATTTACAAGAATATTTGTTGGGTCAGGAAAAGTCTCGCAATGAGAGTCTGGATCATCTTTACAAGCAACATACAGCACTTTTAGAAAAAATATATATTCGGCATACTGATGACAGTGAAAATATTGCAAAACAAAGTATTGATGCAGGAACCACCTCATTTAAGGCGATTATTTTGGCGCCTATACAATTCTTGCTGCAATATTTTAATATTTCATCAGGTATTAATTTTGACCAATCCAAATTGGAGAATGCTGCGCGAGATGATGTTGATAAAACTGAAAGTGATATCAATGATTCTGAGAATAGCGATGATGAGATTTATAGCGATACCGATGCCAATTCTGACGATGAGTCTAATCGTTCAGATAATGAAGACTCTCGGGATGAGTCGGATTCTGAAAATGATTCAAGACTAATTTTTGCATAAAAATTGATCTTTTGAGTTAATTGGTGACATCTATGAAAGGATATATTACAATAGGATGCTTGTACTTAATGATATTCCTAGAATAATTCATGAAAGTCTTTTGTCTGGGTTTGGGCTTGCCATTAATACGGAAGGTTTGAGTTTAGAGACAGCAGACATAAGATTTATGTGTCTGTTTTTTCTAAACATAGTATTAGCTAAAAAAGGATTAAACAGTGGTCTACATAAAACGAGATAAGGATGGTCGGATTTGTGCCGTATATAGCCAGAAGACCTCAGATGTAACGGAGCAAATTGACATTAACGATGCAGAATTTGTTGATTTTTTGTTGCGTTGTGAGAGCGACGAAAAATTAAAATTTCTACAATCCGATTTGCAATTGATTCGTGTACTTGAAGATTTGATTGATGTTTTAATAGATAAAAATATCATTACTATTACAGATTTTCCACAATCAGTAATTGATAAATTATTAGTGCGACAGGCATTTCGCAAGAGATTTGCAAGCCGTGCAGGTATGGAGTTAAATGGAGATGATGAGACAACAACGTAACTTATTACTTATTCCTTTTATTTTATGTTTTATTCTGGCAAGACCTGTTTTTAGTTTAAACCTGGATGCTCTTCTTCCAGATGAACGAAATACAGTTGAAATATTTCAAAAAGCCTCATCCAAAGTTGTTTATGTTCATCGATTGGCAAATGCTACTGTTCAGCGTCGTTACTCATTACAAAAAACACATATTCCTGATGGGGCAGGCTCCGGTATTATTTGGGATAACAAAGGCCATGTTGTAACCAATTTTCATGTCATTAAGGGTGCTGATGACATAGCAATCACTTTGGGAAATATGACTGTCCCTGCCAAAGTGATTGGTTCAGAGCCTCGCAAGGACATTGCAGTCCTTGAAATTAAATCACTCAAGGCTCTGAATTATTTGAAATCATTTCAGCCCTTTGAAATAGTCTCTCTTAATGATCTGATCGTTGGGCAAAAAGCGATTGCGATTGGGAATCCTTTTGGGTTAGATCATAGTCTATCAAAAGGGGTGATCTCCGCTTTAGGGAGAAAAGTCCCTGGTATAGGCGGGGTAACAATTTATGATATGATCCAGACCGATACCCCTATCAATCCGGGTAATTCAGGGGGGCCTCTATTAAATAGCGCAGGCCAATTAATTGGTATGAACACCATGATTTATTCACGATCGGGTTCTTCTGCAGGTATTGGTTTCGCAGTTCCCGCGGAAGATATTCAGAAAATTGCATCTCAAATTATTAATCATGGCCGAGTGGTATTGTCTGGTATCGGTATTCAACGAGTTGAGCCACATCTTGCTGAAAGGTTGGGAGTTAAAAAGGGTATTTTGATTGCTGATGTGGTGCCTGGAACTCCTGCAGACAAATTGAAGTTACGAGGTACTCACAGAGATCAATGGGGGCGTATTGTTTTAGGGGATGTTATTGTGGGTGTTAATGCACATCCTGTCCCAAATTATGATGCTCTGTATAATTTGCTCACGGAAATTAAGGTGGGAGAGCAAATTACTGTTTCAATAATAAGGAATGGTAAGAAAATGGATGTTAAAATGAAAACAATTGATATTGCAGCGCTTTAACTCTCTTCATTTTTTCTAACTATTATTTCCCCGGAAAGGAATAATGCGTCAATCCGGGGTTCACTCACTTTTCTTAATGCTATATGATATAGTTCAATAAATAGAATGAGGCTATCAGGATGTTACTAAATAGAGCGGATTCTCTTTTGGTCTTGATTGATGTACAGGAAAAGCTAACCCTGGCAATATTAAATCTCGATCTTTTTTTAGCTCGATGTGAATGGTTACTAAAATTAGCCAGAAAACTGGACGTGCCTGTTCTAGCCAGTGAACAATACCCTAAAGGTTTAGGTCGAACCGTTTCTCCTTTAAGCTCTTATATCAATCAAGAAGAATGCATTGAAAAAATTCATTTCTCATGCATGCAAGAACCACAATATATTAACCTCCTGAAAGGATATAATAAAAGCCAGCTTATTCTTATCGGAATTGAGGCTCATGTATGTGTGCTTCAAACGGCCATAGAAATGAAGGGCTATGGATTCGATGTCTTTGTTGTTGTAGATGGTGTGAGCAGCCGCTCTGAGTTTGATTTAAAATACGGTCTAAAAAGGATGAAACAGAATGGGATCCATTTGATAACCGCTGAAATGGTACTGTTCGAGTGGTTAAAACAAGCAGGTACGCCAGAATTTAAAGCGATTAGCAAAGAATTTTTACAATAGACCATTTGCATGGCCTGATTATTTCCTTTTATTGCTGTGTTGCAAACGTTTCTGCGGCACTCATTTACTGTATGTAGGCTCCTTCCTCAAAGCGGTTTTGCGCTTTGCCTTAAAAAAATATGCAGGTTTGGCTAGAGGTCTAATAGAATACTGTTTTTAAGTGAAATAAGAAAATTGGAAATTGAAACCGTAGAATTTTGGAGAAAAAATGAATTTCGATAATCAGATTGCACTAGTAACTGGTGGTGTCTCAGGTATGGGTAAGGCTTGTGTACAATATTTACAACAGCATGGCATGAAAGTTGTGGTCTGGGATAAACAGGAAGGCGCCTCAAATCAAGCGGAACTGTATGTTGCTTGTGATGTAACTAGTGATGAATCTGTTGAAAAAGCAATGCGACAAACTATCTCTCAGGTAGGAGTACCAAGGGTTTGTATCAATTGTGCGGGAATTGCTCCTGCAAAACGCATGGTAGGAAAAGAAGGACCAATGCCTTTGGAATCATTTAGACAAGTAATAGATGTCAATTTAATAGGTACCTTCAACGTCATGCGAATAGCTGCACATGCCATGTCAGGATTGGAGTTGGACAACAAATCTCAGGAGCGGGGTGTCATAATCAATACAGCTTCCATTGCTGCTTTTGAAGGACAAATAGGACAGTCTGCGTATAGTGCGTCAAAGGGTGGAATAGTATCAATGACCTTGCCAGCAGCACGTGAATTAGCTCAATTTGCAATAAGAGTAAATACAATTGCGCCGGGGTTAATAGCAACTCCTTTGCTTTTAAATATGCCTCAAGAAGTTCAGGACAGTTTGGTTGCAACAGTGACTTTTCCCAAACGCCTGGGTAGACCAGAGGAATTTGCTTCACTAGTAGGTCATATTATTGAAAACCAGATGATTAATGGAGAGGTAATTCGTTTGGATGCGGCTCTCCGTATGCGTTGAGTGGCTATGCCTGGCGCATCATACCGGAGAGCTATTTTAAAAAATACCAGGGGTTATATTTCTTATGCTTCTTCATGGTGACTGCTTTCGGAAGGGGTTTCCAAATTCCCGTTAGAAGTGTAAACACTCACAGCATCAGATTTATTTCCCGACAAGGCGTTGACAATTTGTTGACGGGTATACATGTTATTCGCTATGACTTGTCCATTAATGGTATTTAACTCACGACATAGGTTTAATTTCTCTGCAAGAGTGTTATTTAAATGATTGATTTGAATGCCATCTTCTGTAGCGCAATTTTTGAGAAAATCAGACAACAGGAGTCCATGAGGTTTGTCGCCGGGATTTGATTCTTTTATAAGATCTACACGTTGTTTGGCACTAGCCTCTAATTTAGTTGATAATTCCTGTTTTTTCTCGGCTAATGTCTCCAGCTGATTGAATTGACTGGTAGAAAGTATCTCTTTTTCTTCAGATAATAAAGTATTGAGTTCCTCTACCCAGTTTATTTCCTGTTCTAATTGGGTTATTAATGTTTTTGCTTTATTGTTATTATTCATCGAGTCGTCCTGCAGTTTAAACCATCTCTACACTATTTAACATGCCATGTGCAATCTTGTTGCTATCAATTTCATACTGCCCAGATTGAATTTCAGCTTTGAAATACAATACACGTGCCTCATTGATTTCAGGTAAATCTTTAAGAGATGCTTTTAAAGCTTCCAGTTGCTTCGATGTACTACTTAAATTGACGCTATCAGCAGAGTTATTTTCCAGAACGAGGCTTTTGGCTTCTTTGTGTTTTGCATTGATACGATTGTCCATATCTATATGCCTTAAATTGGCAGAGTCATTAATTTGGTTAACCATATGAATATCCTCAATCGTATTTATCATGATTATCGGCTCCTTTTGCAATTTCTTTAGTAAATTAAGGTTGATTTTTAATCTTTTTTCCAAATTTTTTCTTAAAAATTAAAACATTAGTTAAAAGGTAACTTTCACGGTTTTCTTTCCTGTGACTTGAGCTTCAATAATTCGTTTTGAGGAAAGATTTTTTACTTTTACAGAGTCTCCTAGCGCCCCCTCATCCATTGCAATTCCATCCATGCTCACTGTTAAGTTGTCATGAGCGGCTATTATAGATACCTGTTCTCCTTTATGGACCAGTTTGGCTAATTCAATATTGAAAGGGTTAAGTGGGCTATTAGGCGTGATATCATGCTTGCATACCAATCCAATAAGCTCTTTACTGTCAGTAAAATATCCTTGTTTCAGTTTTTGAACATCAAGCTCGGTTTGATATATATCTGAATTACTAATTTTTGTACCTTTCAGTAAAGCTCGTTTTGCCACAAGTACAGATTTAAATATAGTTATTTTGACAGGTATATATAAGGTCCAGTGATTGTTTTCCTCCAAACATTTGATTCCCATTGTGCTGGTATTGAGCATGGGTGTTTGATAAGGGTTGAATACTTCAAGTTTATTATCATCACAAACTTTTAAGTTTAGGCGAGGATCAATATTATCCGCCGTAACCTGAATTTTACCTTCAGTATAGTTTGATAATTCATTGAGGGCGTATTGTTCTATTTTATTTTTTAATAATTCGAGAGACTGACTTGATTCTGAAAATAAACTGGTGCTTGCAAAAATTAAGAAAAAGCTTAGTATGCACTTTTTCACGACATAAACTCCCTTAGTCTATTGATTTTTTATATTGAAACGCACTATGCCCCAAGCAAGTATTGCGCCAATTTTAGGAGTATATCATGAGACCTTGTTATTTTGTTTGTATATTGGCTTTATTTATGTTTGCGATGCCAGGGTACTCTGAGAATCATCATCCTCAAGAGTTTCTAAAGTCAATTGCTGGCACAAAAGATGAAGGGGAAAAAATTTTTAATCATTTTTGTGTTAATTGCCATGGAACGAAACCAATGATTTCTTTAGGAGCCCCTGAAATTGGAAATGAAAGAGCATGGAGGGCAAGATTGAAACAAGGAATGGAAGTGCTTTTTAAACACACCGATGAAGGGTTTAATGCCATGCCTCCCAGAGGAGGATGCTTTGAATGTACTGATAAACAGCTGATTCTAGCTATCATTGCGATGGTTCCCAAACAGGCTCAAAAAGGACTATTAAATAACCTTTTAGATCATAAATAATACAAACAGTAAAAAAATTTTATAAAAAAGCCTAAACTTATTCAAAATGCTCCCGATATAGTTAAAAAGAGAAAGAGGGAGATAGAAAGTGAAACAACAAATACTGCTAGTTCCAGTTTGTGTCTTGGCTGCCTCTTGTGCATCCATGGATAGATCAACGGCCATAGTCGATGATGCGGGTTATACCCATTACACTATGAGTATGGAGTCCGATAGAAAGGGCTCTAATTACTTTCCTGAGAAAAGACAGGCCACAGGAAAAAAAGTATTTATTTTTGATCCTAAAGCTACGGCCTGGGCAGCTTACGATGCCCAGGGTAACCGAGTTAAAACCGGTAGTGCTTCAGGGGGAAAAGATTTTTGTGAGGACGTAGGTAGACCCTGTCGGACTGTAACAGGCAGTTTTAGAGTTTATTCCAAGAAAGGCGAGGAGTGTACCTCCAGTATCTATCCAATAGAAACTGGCGGTGGAGCAAAAATGCCTTATTGCATGCATTTTCATGGGGGTTATTCAATACATGCTGCCTATGAAGTTCCCAACCATAACGCAAGTCACGGCTGCATCCGGGTTTTACCAAGCGCTGCAAAATGGTTGAATCAAAACTTTATTGATGTAGGAACTTCGGTAATCGTTAAACCTTATTAATTAAGTAAAGATTCTCCACTACTCCCCGCTAATTGCGGGGTTTTTTTATTGGGTGATTTTATTATCTTATTCTGGCAAAAAGACAATGGTTTTATGTAAAAGTCCAGCTAAAGTTTGGGTTGGGATGAAAGCGGATTCAACAATAATTTGAATCAATAATATAGAATGCTCTCAATACAAGTCTATTTTCCCGGGATTGCTGAATTATTGTCTTAGACCTATAATCACAAATCACCAATTATGCCATTTAAAAAGTAGATCTTAATAATGATTCTGTGTATTGATGTAGGAAACTCTCATATATATGGTGGAGTATTTGATGGAGATGAGATTAAACTCCGGTTTCGTCATACTTCCAAGGTAAGTACTTCGGATGAATTGGGCATCTTTCTTAAAAGTGTTTTACGTGAAAACAATTGCTCTCCTGAGACAATTAGAAAAATTGCTATTTGTTCAGTAGTACCTCAAGTGGATTACTCATTGCGGTCTGCCTGTGTGAAGTATTTTTCAATTGATCCTTTTTTATTACAGGCAGGGGTTAAGACTGGATTGAATATCAAATATAGAAATCCGGTTGAGGTTGGAGCTGACCGAATTGCAAATGCTATTGCCGCCACTCATAGTTTCCCTAATCAAAACATTATTGTTATTGATTTTGGTACAGCAACTACTTTTTGTGCCATTTCTCATAAAAAAGCTTATTTAGGTGGTGCTATTTTGCCAGGGCTTAGATTATCCGCTGATGCTTTGTCAAAAAATACTGCAAAGTTACCTTCTGTTGAAATTATCAAGACCGAGAGTGTAGTTGGGCGTTCTACCATAGAAAGCATTCAGTCTGGAGTCTACTATGGTGTCCTTGGTGCATGTAAAGAATTAATTCAAAGAATACATCATGAAGCGTTCAATGGCGATCAAATACTAATTTTGGCAACAGGGGGATTTGCGTCTTTATTTGATAAGCAAGGTCTTTATGACCATCTTGTCCCAGATTTGGTTCTCCAGGGGATAAGATTGGCTGCTATGATGAATACTGCCTGAGCCAAACAAATTCTCAACCGCTCACTTGCAAAATCTGCCTCTTTCATTTTATTGTTGCGTTGCAAATGTTTCTGTGACGCTTATTTACTCTGGCAAACCCCGCTCATCAAAACATCAGGGCTTTCCCTCAAGCAAAATAATCAGATGATGCAAGAGAGCTAATAACTGTGCGCATACAATTGGTTATTAATCTTTCTTAAAGATCAAATAAATAGCAATTCTGGGGCTTGCCTCTTTAATCCATAAAAAAATTGCTCCAAAAGTGGTATTTCAGCTTGACGTGTGTAGAAATGTGTTCCTATAGTGTAGAAAAGTGGGTTAAAATAATAAAAAAGTGGAGAATTGTGGGAGAGTAATTCTCCTTCACTTGGGAAATAATATGTTTCGTGGAATTAATGCCATCACCATAGACACTAAAGGGCGCTTAGCTATTCCGACGCGTTACAGAAGTGCCTTGGGTGCAGAGGAGAAAATCCCTCTCGTGGTGACTATTGACACCGAAGAAACCTGCTTACTCCTTTACACAGCAGCACAATGGCAAATTATCGAAGATAATTTGCAAAAGCTGCCAAGTTTTAATGCTGCAGCAAGACGAATTCAACGTCTGTTAATCGGGCACGCCACTGATGTGGAGGTTGATGCGAATGGACGAGTACTTTTACCCACAGTTTTAAGAAATTATGCAAAGTTAGAAAAAGATGTCGTGATGATAGGCCAGGGAAATAAATTTGAGGTTTGGAATAAAGAATTATGGGAATCCAAGCGCGAGCAATGGCTGGCAGAAGAAGCGTCCATGACGGATGGATTACCCGAAGAAATGAAAACGTTTTCTTTATAACGGAAAGAGAAATGGCAAAGCATCAATCTGTTTTATTACATGAATCAATCAAAGGTTTGGCTATAAAAGCTGACGGTATCTATTTTGATGGAACTTTTGGCCGAGGAGGCCACAGCCGCGAGATTTTAAATCATTTAAGCGATAAAGGAAGATTGTTTGCAATAGATAAGGACCTTGATGCGGTGCAATATGCCAAGGATTATTTTGGTTTGGATAAACGATTTCAAATTTTTCACGGTTCATTCGCGCAAATCAAAGAGTTTGCGTCACAAGCGGGAGTAATTGGGGACGTTGATGGTATTTTGCTTGATCTGGGAGTGTCTTCACCTCAGTTGGACAATCCAGAAAGAGGTTTTAGTTTCATGCTGCAAGGCCCTCTCGATATGCGAATGGATTTAACTCAATCAATTAATGCTGCGAATTTTGTCAATGAAGCAGAGGTCAACGAGTTGGCTCATGTATTCAGGGTTTATGGTGAGGAACGATTTGCAGGCAGGATTGCAAAAGCTATTGTTGATGCAAGAAAACTAAAACCAATAACAACCACTTTGGAATTAGCGGAAATTGTTAAAGAAGCAAACCCCAAATGGGAAAAGCACAAACATCCTGCAACCCGGGTATTTCAAGCGATTCGAATACATGTCAATCAGGAACTAACCGATTTGAGTAATTGTCTAGAGCAATGTCTGGACGTGTTGGGACCAGGAGGACGCTTGGCCGTTATCAGTTTCCACTCTTTGGAAGACCGAATAGTTAAACAATTTATGAGAGATAAAGAGCAAGGTAACAGGCCACCTGTTGAAGTTCCAATCAAATACGAAGAACTAAAGACCAATTTTAAAAAAGTAGGTAAAGCAGTTAAACCACAGAGTAGCGAAATAAAGGAAAATGTTAGATCTCGAAGTGCAGTACTTAGGATAGGGGAGAAATTAGCATGAACGCTGCAGCGAAAGTCATTAATCAAGGTAATTTATTTAATGGTCAATTGGCAGATATGCAAATGTCAAAATCACTCTATATGTTGATAGTATTGTTAGCTGCCGTACTAGTCAGTGCTTTTGCAGTCATATATAGCACTAATTCCTACAGATTAACTCTCAGTCAAGTGCAACAAGAGGAACAGCAAACCCATTTTTTACAATTGCAATGGGGACAATTGTTATTGGAACAGGCCAGTTTGGCAACTCCAGCCCGGGTTGAGGAATTAGCCAGAGAAAAATTGGGAATGACTTTACCAACTTCTGCAAATACGCACTTGCTGTATCCTCAATAAGTGAGTCGTTTTGGAGGAGTTAAAGTGTTTCCATATTTTGAGTTATAGGTAAGAACTAAGGATCTGGTGAAGGATAATCTACGTCTAAGAGCATCAAATTAAAGATTGAATAATGAAATTTCAAAGGATTGGATAGAGCAATTAGGCGCAATGCGGAGGAAATCACCTCGAAAAAATTGAAAGCTTCATGTACACTTACACGTCAGTCATCTTCTTTCCAGGACGTCATGGAAGACTAAGTGTAAAATAGCCTGATAAATTACAGGCAGGTATACGTGCCTTATGTTTAACTCTAAGGTAATTTTGAGGAAGAGGTTTCAAGTATATTTTCACTAATTTCTTGTTGCGTGCGTAGTTAATACTATTTATGAGTAGTCATATATGAAAAAAACACACCATTTTGCCAGACTGGTTACTGTCGCTGTTTTTTTCTCTTTGATTTTGGCTGTTTTGATATGGAGAATGGTTGATCTCACTGTTCTGCACAGGCAATTTTTGCAGGGCCAGGGTGATGCGCGCAGCATCCGAGTTATAGATATTCCTGCCTATCGAGGTATGATCACCGATAGAAATGGTACTCCGCTTGCTGTGAGCACACCTGTTGAATCGGTTTGGGTTAATCCAAAGGAATTTTCTCCGGATGAAGAACAATTTATGCAGTTAGCTAAATACCTGAATTTGGCACCTAAAGAATTAAGTAGAAAAATTGTCCGGGCTGAAAATCGGGAGTTTGTTTATTTACAAAGACAGTTGCCTCCACCTCTTTCGAAAAAGATCGAAGCTTTAAAAATCCCAGGTGTTAATTTTCAAAAAGAATTCAAACGTTATTATCCAGACTCAGATAGTATTTCCCCATTAATTGGATTTACTAATGTCGATGATCAAGGATTGGAGGGGATTGAGCTGGCCTATCAAGATTGGCTTATGGGAGTCGTTGGTAAAAAAAGAGTAATCAAAGATCGATTAGGACGGGTTGTCGAAGATCTGGGAGTTTTGAAGGAACCACGCCCGGGACATGAGTTAACTTTGAGTATAGATAGACGACTACAATATTTAGCTTATAGCGAATTAGGTAAAACAGTCGAAGAGTTTTCTGCTAAATCCGGGTCTGTAGTTGTAATCGATGCTGAAAATGGTGAGATCCTGGCTGTGGCTAATGTTCCATCTTATAATCCTAACGCACGTGGGCATTATGATAAGGAAACCTACCGCAACAGAGCTTTCACCGATACTTTCGAGCCTGGGTCTGTCATTAAATCATTCAGTATAGCCAGTGCTTTGGAAACAGGCTTATTTACTCCGGATACGATTATTGATACTAATCCAGGATGGATGACTGTCCATGGCCGAACAGTAAGAGATATCCATAATTATGGTGTTTTAGATGTTACCGGAATATTACAACATTCCAGTAATGTGGGCGTTACAAAAATGGTATTATCCACTCCAGCTGAACAATTAATAGGGTTTTTGCAAAAATGTGGTTTTGGGCAACGTTCTGAATTGGCATACCCGGGTGAAAGTGAAGGAGGCATAGTAAAAGCCAAGGATGCAAACCCATTCGTTTTAGCTACATTAGGTTTCGGTTATGGCTTGTCTGTTACTGCACTGCAATTGGCTAAAGCCAATTTAATTTTTGCAAATAAAGGACGATTAATACCTGTGACTTTGATTCACAATGATACCCCCAGTAATGGCATTCAAGTGATGCAACCTAAAACCGCTGAAAATGTATTATTAATGATGGAAGCGGTAATGAATAAGGGTACAGGTAAGGGAGCAAGGGTTCCTGGTTATAGGGTAGCTGGAAAAACTGGAACAGCACGAGTTGCTGGAAAGAATGGATATAAAGACAGGAAATACACAGCCAGTTTTATTGGGATAGCACCAGTTTCCAAACCAAAGTTTGTAGTCGCTGTTATTATTCATGAACCTTCACGAAAGGGTTATTATGCTGCCTCTGTGGCAGGGCCCTTATTTGCGAAAGTCATGTCAGGTGCTTTACGCTTATTCAATATTCCTACTGATGAGCCAGTTAGTTAAAGAGAATAGGAGCCAATTTTGTGAAACTAACCCAATTATTAGAACCCTGGATTAAAAGGGACATTATTGATGGCACTGTTAGTGACATAAAAAATGACAGTCGCTTGGTGAAAGAAGGGGATTTATTTGCCGCTTATCCAGGGGCAACTTCCGACGGTCGATTATATATAGAAAAAGCTGTGGCATCAGGTGCTGTCGCTGTGGTTTATGAGCCCAATAATTTACCTCAGGGAATTACTTTGCCAGCAGCGATTCCCTGCATAGCCATTCCCCAATTAGCTGAAAAATTAGGAGAAATAGCGAAACGTTTTTTTAATAACCCATCCCAATTTCTTGGTTTAACTGGGGTAACTGGCACAAATGGCAAGACGACTATTGCTTATCAGTTGGCACAGGCACATGATTTACTCGGGCAGCGCTCGGCTTACATTGGGACTATAGGGCAAGGCAAGGTGGATGCCTTAATGCCTTTGGAAAATACCACGCCAGATGCTCTTTGTTTGCAGAGGTTGATGCATCAGTATAAAGAAGAGGGCATTAAACAGGTTTGTATGGAGGTATCCTCTCATGCGTTGAGCCAGCATAGAGTCGACTCTCTCGAATTTAGTCAGGCTATCTTTACCAATTTAACGCTCGATCATTTAGATTATCACCAGACAATGCAAGCTTATGGGGCTGCAAAGTCGAGGTTGTTTGAACGAGCAGAGTTGCAATGGGCTATTATTAATCAGGATGATAACTTTCAAGATCTCATGAGCAATGTGCTAAAGACTCATGTAAAAAAAGTGACTTATGGCATGCATCAAAATTGCGATGTTAAAGCTCTCCAATGGAATATGGATATCACCGGAACAGAAATTGAAGTCAAGTCTCCTTGGGGGCACCATCTTCTAAAGATTAAAGCACTGGGTAAGTTTAATATTTATAATAGCCTGGCTGTTTATAGCAGTTTGCTCGCCAGCGGGTATAATCCTGAAAAAGTAGTGCAAGTTATGGCCGAGTTAAAAGCGGCGCCTGGCCGAATGGAAATTATCGCTCAATCCCCATATGTTCTTGTTGATTATGCTCATACTCCCGATGCGTTGGAAAATGTTCTTATCACCTTAAAACAAATAAAAAAAGGGAGATTGTGGGTTGTATTTGGTTGTGGTGGGGACAGAGATAAAACCAAACGCCCCATTATGGGAAAGGCAGCCAGCATGTACGCTGATAATATTGTCATTACCAGTGATAATCCAAGAAGTGAAGATCCGGAAATTATTCTTAATGAAATTGCTTGTGGCATTCCTGCCTCTGCGCTTGTTTTTAAACTAGTGAATAGAGAAGAGGCAATTGCTTATGCTTTAAGAAAGGCTGAACATAACGATATTATATTAATTGCAGGAAAAGGACATGAATCGTATCAGCAGATTGGGAATACAAAACATGTTTTTTCTGATCAGGAAGTTGTAAGACGTTTGATGAATAATTAAAATTTCGGGACAGGGGTTAATTATTAGAAATAGACATCAACACCTTAACCTAATAATGGATACTTTTTTATTGAATCAGAATCAAAATAAGTTGTGAAATCATGGCGGTGATGATGATCCTTGCGAAGAGTCAAGAATGCTGAGGATAGATTTCCAGCGTGTTTTAACTCTAGTGTTTCATGAATCGGGTTATATATTGATAAAGCCAACTCTCTCCAGTCGCCGTTTTCATTTAATCTATAAGGTTTTTCAGGGGTTGCAAATTGTGGGTATGGAAGACCAAGCGTTTGATGTAATTTACGACTGACGATTGCGACTGCAGCAAATTTGGCTTCGAGGCTGTGTCCTGCAATATGTGGTGTGCAAAGAGTTGCCTTGGAGACAATCCGGTTATCTATATGAGGTTCGTTATTGTAGACGTCGGTGCAATAAAGTATGGAAGAGCCAAGATGCAAAAGGGCTTCTTCATTAACGATACCTCCTCGAGAAGCATTGATGATAATGCAGCCAGGTTTTAATTCCTTGAGAAAATCCCGATTAATTAAATTAAGGCTTGGGTAGGGCGCATCGCTATGTAATTCAGCATGAATACATAAGAGATCACATTCAAAAAGATCTCCAAGAGAGCAGCTTTGAAAAGAAGTATCTCTGGCTACTTTGGGGGGGTCATAAAGGCATAACTGAAATTCGGCAGCATTTAGTCGTTCATAAACTTTAGTACCTACTTGCCCTAAACCAATAATTCCTGCTGTTTTACCTTGAATAAGTTGCTGTTTATCTAAATAGGCAAGGCAAGCAACAACATAGTCAGCAACAGATGTAGCATTGCACCCTTTGGCATCAATAATAGATATGTTTTGTGATTCTAAAAAAGGAAAATCAATATGATCGGTTCCACTGGTTGCTGTAGCAACAACCTTTATTTGATGGTTTTTGAGTAAATCGCCATTGATTTTTAGGGTTGAACGACAAAGAATAACGTCCTTATGGTGAAGTAAGTCTGGAATTTCATCGGCCTTATGATACAAGGTTACGGTAAATGGTGGTGGAAAAGCACTATCCAATCCTGGCAATAAAGCATCTGCTAAAATGTTCATAAATTAAAAATCGCGCTTAAAATATATAATGAACCATAGATGAGGGGAGTAAGAATATATCCCAATACATTAGTAAAAATTAGTACAATCAATATTAAAAAACCAAATGGCTCTAATTTTGCATAAGCGATAGCTTGTCTTACCGGCAATAGATTTATTACAACTTTGCTGCCATCAAGTGGCGGAATAGGAATTAGGTTTAAAAAGGCAAGAATCAAATTGATCATCATTCCAGCCCTGGCTGTAACAAGTAGGAATAAAGCAGTCATTGAGCTTTGAGGGCTTAACAGAGTTGCTATTTTAAAACATCCAGCCCATAGGAATGCCATTATCAGATTTGCCAATGGCCCCGCAAGAGTTACCAATATCATATCTCGGCGTGGTTTTCGTAGTTGGCTCTGGTTAACCGGAACCGGTTTTGCGTAACCAATTACGAAATTGAAGTTTGTTATCACGCCAATTAAAAGAGGTAATAGAACAGTGCCTATTGGATCAATGTGTTTGATAGGGTTTAATGTTAATCGACCGAACATTTTAGCTGTGTTGTCACCGCAGCGGTAGGCAACGTAACCATGAGCTAACTCATGAATAGTAATAGCTAATAATACTGGTAAAGCCCAAATACAAATTTGTTGGATTAACGTGAATTCTGGCATTAATATTCTGATGTATTTAATAATGATCCTGATTTTAACGAATTCTACTCGCTAATAACAAGGGTTGATGAAAAATTGTGTGACTGCTCAGATTTGTTGATATTTTTACCATCCTTGCCGAAAAACCTTGATTTTCTACTCAAGCGCGAGAAATCTCGATAGGCCCTAATTTAACATGGGGTCTTGGCTAAATCGAAAGCATCTTATATGATTCCATTTGATATGAGGATTTATAAGGCTTGGTTTCGATGACGCAATTTGAGAAAACTTTTACCTTCATGAAAAAAACCTGGGTAATAATAACCTATATTACCCTTGTTGTTCTCTCTTATTATTTTTTGGATAGAACGTTGGCTACTTATTTCCATAGCCTGGATCTTCGAGTCAATGCTCATGCATTAATATACTTGACGGCTTTGGGAAAATGGAAGATTTATGTTGCATTGTTTTTAATCACTGCATTATACTTTCGCTATATTCAGCCAAATAAACAATATGAAATTAGATCCTGGTATTTATTAGGCTGTGTTTTACTGCCTAATTTATTGACTTTTGCATTAAAAATTAGCCTTAGTCGAGCGCGGCCGGATCTCTTGTTTGATAATAACCTCTATGGGTTTTATTGGTTTCAACTCAATGACAATTATTGGTCATTCCCTTCAGGGCATTCTATTACTATAACTGCTTTGGCTGCGGGATTGGGGTTTGTCTTTCCAAGATATTTTTTCTTCTTTATCGGAGTAGCCTTGCTTGTAGCTGCTACCAGGGTTATTTTATATCATCATTATTTAAGTGATGTTATGACTGGATTTTATATCAGTATGTTGCTTGTTGGCTTATTTACACAGTATTTGCAAAGGAACCACTATCTCAATAAGATAAATTAGACTCTATAAATCCTAGTCAAGTTTATTAAGGGAGTAATTATGACTATAGAAAGGGAATTAAAAAATTTTGTAAGATTGTATGCGGAGTGGGACACAACTAATAATTGTTATAAATCCGATTTAGATAAGGATACCTTATTGAGATTAGAAAGAGATTTTGCAAGATTTATTAACCAGCAATTATTGATAGATGGGCCAGAAAAAGAAAAAATTGTTAAAAACTATAAAAGATTAACTCTCTGCTTTCACACCGATCATATTTTAGGATTTTCACCAGAAATGGTTTGGCTAGAGAATAATTTATCTCAGAGCAAGAATAATGGGGCATGCTTCAAGCTACTTGGCTTGTGTTATGAAAAATTAATTTCACCTGAAAAATTCAAAGATAGTAGTTTAGGAGATATTAAAAGCAAGGATGATTTTAAACAATGGCTGGAAAATTTAAGATCCAAGGCAACTACCTACTCTGGCCAGAGTTTTTGTGACAGTTTAATTAATTTATTAGAACAATCCAGTGGTTTTTTTGATGATACTGGCAAAATAAAACCTAGAGGACTCAGAGTTTTACTTCGATTCATTCCTGTAGTATTTGCCAGCTATGGCACTTTTCTTTTTGCAGAAGAATTGTTTGCTATCTATGCGCTCTATTTTATTTTATTGAAAGGAGGGCAGTACCTGGAGAGCACTGAATCCAGTCAATTAAAAAAAATAGGCTGCACGTTGCAAGAAATCAGTATTATTACTGCAACTGCATCAACTACTCTATTAGTTCGCTTGCTTGAAATGACTTTTTGGGCTTCGCGCCAATTTCTTGATGTGAGTTTACAAATCGGCTCTGCGATTTTAAAACCTATGTTACCCTCTCCTGAGACTAAGGAAAAATCAGAGTCTGATACAGCTGCCAATTTATGTAGTGATTTAATCTTGGCTAGCCATAATACTAGTGAGGGAATGCAATTCAAGACACCGGAATTAAAAGTCATTTCTGCTCCTCTTGAATCTTATCTTGGTCAAAACGCGCAGCAATTTTTTGGTGACTTGAGGATAGGTCGAGAGAAACGTTTAAAAGTAGAGGCATTTTTATTCAAGATGAGAGTACTGGATTCTCTTCCTAGTCCTTTGGAGGAGAAATTGGTAGAAGCTCAAAAAGAACTGGATAAGATAAAGAAGGATACTAAGGTTTTTACAAGCAATACAGCAAAAGCCGTAAAAGAAGCAGAACAAGTTATCTCTCTGCTACAAGACAAGGATTCTATGCAATTGGTGGTTTATAATGGGACTTAATAGCTGTTGCAAGTATCTCATGCTTATTCTCAGGGCAAAATCACACATTGGTTAAATAACGGATTATGTGTGTTATTGCTGCGTATGCGTGAAGCTATTGCAATTCTCGATCGTCAGTTTGCTATAAAAACAGCTTCCCTTCCTATGTGTGAATGACAAAATATAACCATTGTTCGCATTGTTAATTGTGCTTAAGGGCATTATTTTGCCCTATGTTTTTTCTTTTTGCACGAGTTGAGTTTTCCAACCCGGACCAGATTACTAGGCAGGTGAGAATAGAAGAAGGTTTTCTTTAACATATCTCATTTAGAATAAATTAGCTTTATGTTCTAATTAAAATCAACCTCTTGAATTTATACCCCTATCTCTGGCAAGATGCAGACTGATTTGATATTCCAGTGAGGAACCATGAAAATACTCGTGGCTGTAAAACGTGTGATTGACCCTTATGTCAAAATTCGAGTGAAATCAGATAATTCAGGAGTTGAAACTCAAAATATCAAAATGGCAATGAACCCATTTGATGAAATAGCCATTGAAGAGGCATTGCGTTTGCGAGAAAAAAATTGGGCAACCGAAGTTATTGCTGTAAGCATTGGTTCGGATAGCTCTCAGGAAACTTTAAGGCACGCTTTAGCTTTGGGTGCGGATAAGGCCATTCTGGTTCGAACAGAAAAATCATTCGAAAGCCTTAATATAGCTAAGATATTAAATAATATCGTAGCTAATGAAAAACCGGATTTGGTTTTGATGGGCAAACAATCCATAGATGGTGACAACAATCAAACTCCTCAAATGTTGGCTGCATTATTGAATTGGCCACAGGCTACCAATGCGTCGAAGATCATTCCCGATAATAATAATCTTGAAGTGGTGAGAGAAATTGATGGTGGTTTGGAAACACTCAATGTACAGCTGCCTGCAGTAATCAGTACCGATCTTCGTTTAAATGAGCCCAGATATGCCAGCTTGCCGAATATTATGAAGGCCAAACGAAAGCCTCTTGATATCATTGATCTGGATTCGCTTGGCTTATCTCTTAAACAACACGTTGAAATATTAAAGGTTAATGCCCCGGCAACGAGAAGTGGTGGTGTCATACTTGATTCTGTGGCTGCATTGTTGGATAAATTACAACATGAAGCCAAAGTGCTTTAATTAAGGAGATGAGATGAGCACTTTAGTTTTGGTTGAACATAATAATCAGCAGTTACATCCAGCAACCCGCAATACGCTGTCTGCTGCTTTAGAACTCGGTGATAAAATTACATTACTAGTGGTTGGATATCAATGCCGTTCAGTAGCCGAGGAGGCAGCCAGTCTGGAAGGAGCCCATGCTGTTTTGCATGTAGATAATCCTTGTTACGAACATCAATTGGCAGAAGCAGTTAGCGATTTGGTGGTGTCTTTTGCAAATTCATTCAGTGCTATTTTAGCTCCTTCCAGTACTTATGGGAAAAATATATTGCCCAGAGTTGCTGCACAACTTGATGTGACCCAGATTTCTGATGTGAGCAAGATAATTAATTCAGATACATTTCAACATCCTGTTTATGCTGGTAATGCCATAGAGACTGTGCGTGTTTTGGATTCATTAAAAGTAATAACTATTAGAACGACAGCTTTTGATCCCATCACATCAAGCAAGGAAGTATGTTGCATAGAAAGTATTGATAAGGAATTTCAAGCCAAAGGAAGTCAATTTGTGCGCCATGAATTAAGTAAATCCGAGAGGCCGGATTTAGGTAGTGCCAAAATAGTTGTTTCTGGCGGTAGAGGACTACAAAATGCAGAAAAATTTAAATTAATCGAAGAATTAGCTGATACTTTGGGCGCAGCAGTAGGGGCATCCAGAGCTGCAGTTGATGCCGGTTTTGTTCCTAATGATTATCAGGTAGGCCAAACCGGGAAGGTAGTGGCTCCTATGCTTTATATTGCCGTGGGTATTTCTGGAGCAGTTCAACATTTGGCAGGTATGAAGGATTCCAAGGTTATTGTTGCAATTAATAAAGACGCAGATGCACCTATTTTTCAAATTGCGACTTATGGGGTAGTAGGTGATCTGTTTGAATTAGTTCCACAATTAATAGAACAATTAAAGAATCGATAAGAGGTAACAATATGTTAGTAGGGGTACCAAAAGAAATCAAATCGCACGAAAACAGAGTAGGACTTGTTCCCTCGAGTGTTAGAGAAATTATTAGGGCAGGAAGTGATGTATTGGTAGAGAAGGGGGCTGGGCTTGGTATTGGCATATCGGATGATGATTACAGAAATGCCGGGGCTGAAGTGGTTGATACTGCTGATGATGTATTTGCCAATGCCGAATTAATAGTCAAAGTAAAAGAGCCCCAGCCTATTGAATGTAAACGGTTGCGTGAAGGACAAACATTATTTACTTATTTACATTTAGCTCCTGATCCTCATCAAGCGCGTTTATTAAAAGAATCTGGGGTTACAGCGATAGCTTATGAAACTGTGACACAGGATGATGGCGGGTTACCTTTACTTACTCCCATGTCCCAAGTGGCTGGTCGTATGGCAATCCAGGCCGGTGCACATTGCTTGGAGATGGCTCAAGGGGGTAGCGGTATATTGCTAGGTGGTGTGCCTGGTGTTGCTGCCGCCAATGTCGTAGTTATTGGTGGTGGAGTTGTAGGAACAAATGCTGTTCGCATGGCAATGGGGATGGAAGCTCGTGTTATTGTGTTAGATCGTTCACTGCAACGTTTAAATGAATTGGATTTTCAGTTTGGTTCTAAACTCAATACAGTTTACTCAACTGCAGATTCTATAGAAAAATACGTATCCAGCGCTGATTTAGTGATTGGTGCTGTATTGGTACCAGGTGCTGCAGCCCCCAAATTAGTGACTCGCTCTATGCTGTGCTCAATGCGTCCTGGCTCCGTTTTAGTCGATGTTGCTATTGATCAAGGAGGGTGTTTTGAGACGAGTCGTGCGACAACCCATCAAGAACCTACTTACGTGGTTGATAACGTAGTGCATTATTGTGTGGCCAATATGCCTGGCGCTGTACCCAGAACATCAACATTTGCTTTAAATAATGCCACATTACCTTTCATTTTAAGTATTGTTACTAAAGGGGTTAAGCTGGCTTTATTAAGTGACCCTCATTTACTTAACGGCCTAAATGTTCACCAGGGTAAAATCACTTATGAGGCTGTTGCTCGTGATTTAGGATATGAATACACGCCAGCTGCAGCTGCTTTATCAGGACGATAATTAGTAGATTAAAACCCGTATTACACAAATTGAATACGGGTTTTGTGCTTCATCAGAATATAAATCTCAAATTAAAACAGACTCTCTTCCACTGGCGCTAGTTCTTCTTCCTGCTGATCATTATGTGCATTATAGACAGGACCTTGATCCTCTTCAGATGGAGCCTCATTTTGTCGAAAATACTCAATGATGCCATTTTCCTGGTTAGGCTTGGCGAGCAAACCACTTACTGGATCTATTCGAACAGCTATAACATTTTCAGGCTGCTTCAATTCAGTTTCAGGTTTGTCTTTTAATGCTACTTTCATAAAATCAATCCATAGCGGAAGAGCAAGATTTGCAGCATATTCATGCAATGATTTGGGATTATCAAAACCAATCCAGGTTGTTACTACCAAATTAGAGTTAAATCCGGCAAACCACGCATCTACTTGATCATTAGTAGTCCCTGTTTTACCAGCGATGTCTTGACGATTTAATACTCGTGCAGCACGTCCAGTGCCATGCTGTATTACATCGCGTAATGCTGTATTCATTAAAAAGGCTATCTCTTCAGAAATAACACGAGGTGCCAAGGTAGAGGCATCAACTTTGTCTTTATCACAAGGGTCACATACAACACTTGGTTTGGCTTGTAACAGAATTTTACCATCAGCGTCTGTTATATGGTCAATTAGGTAGGGCTCTACTTTATAACCACCATTAGCAAAGACTGCATAAGCAGTGGTTAAATCCATAGGGCTAATGGACAAACTTCCTAAAGCAAGTGATAAGGCTCTAGGCAATGATTTTTTGTTAAAGCCAAAACGAGTTAAGAAATCTATCGTATAATCAATACCTATATCATCGAGAATTCTTATAGATACCAAATTTTTAGATTGAACTAATGCCTGTTTCAGGCGGGTAGGGCCATTGAATTTTAGATTCACATTGTGTGGCCGCCATAAATTCGGTTGGCTGGGATCGTCTACAACGATGGGGGCATCATTAATTAAGGTAGCAAGATTATAACCATTGTTCAAAGCCGCAGCGTAAACAAATGGTTTGAAACTGGAGCCTGGTTGCCTGCTGGATTGGGTAGCTCGGTTGAATTTACTTTTTGAGAAGTTAAATCCTCCGACCAAAACTTCAATGGCGCCATTTTTAGGATTCATAGCAACCATTGCAGATTCTGCTTCAGGAATTTGGGCGAGTTGCCAAGATTTTTCCGTGGGGTGTACATAAATTATATCGCCTGCTGCTACCAATTGCTGTGCTTTGGTTGGTGATTTCCCAACCCAGCCTCCTCTTTTCAGTGCCGGCCTGGCCCAGGACATGCCCTCCCAGGGAATAATAATTATTTGCCCGTTTTGTAATGCCGCAGTCGCTTCTTTTTCTCTTACTTCAGTGATCACTGCTGGAATCAGACTGTTCAGCTCTGGATATTGCCGCAAGTATTTTTGCCTAATCTTGGGAGATTGACTGTCTTTTTCACCTATATTGGCAATTGGCCCTCTGTAACCATGTCGATGATCGTAAGCAATCAGATTTTTTTCTACCACTTCATTGGCAGTATTTTGTAATTTGCCATCAATGGTTGTATATACCTTATAGCCTTTAGTGTACGCTTCGGGGCCAAAATTGTCGTACAGAGACTGACGAATCATTTCAGCAACATAAGGCGCTTTCACTTTGATATTAGTTCCATGGTATTTTGCAGTAATTGGTTGATTGACTGCATTTTGGTATTGTTCTTCATTGATATAATGCTCTTCCAGTAATCGCTCCAGTACATGGTCACGACGTTTTTTTGCAGCAAGCGGGTTAGCGATAGGATTCTGAGTTGAGGGAGCTTGAGGAAGTCCTGCTATCATAGCCAGTTCAGCCAGATTAAGGTCTTTAAGGGATTTTCCAAAATAAACCATGGCTGCCGCGCCAACACCGTAAGCCCGATTACCCAGATAAACCCTGTTTAAGTAAAGTTCCAAAATCTTTTCTTTACTTAATTCCCGGTCAATTTTGATAGCAAGCATAATTTCATTGAATTTCCGTAAAAATGTTTTTTTACGGCTTAAGAAAAAATTACGAGCTACTTGCATGGTGATCGTACTGCCACCTTGAGATTTGGTTCCAGTTTTGAGCATGCTTACTGCGGCTCGGCCCAATCCCATAACGTCTACACCAGGGTGCTCAAAAAATCGTTGATCTTCTGTTGCAATTAATGCATGGATAAGAGTAGGGGGAATTTCGTCATAAGTTACGGGAATACGTTTTTTTTCACCGTATTCCTGAATTAATAAACCTTCTTTGCTGAAAATCTGTAATGGCACTTGTAGTTGTACAGTTTTTAATGAATCAACATTAGGCAATTGGCTTTCGAGATAAAGATATAGAAGGCTGCCAGCCACTATTAGGAGAAAAAACAGGCTCATCAGCGCCCAAAGACCTTTACGCCAGAAGTATGCCATTTTTTTCATAGAATTTCGTTTTCGTTAAATGTGAGTAGTGCAATATTATACAGCGAATCTATATAATATTGCGAGGTTTACAAGGGAAAAAACCTGATTTAAATGCTATTTTGGGCCTCACAGCTATGGAGATAATCATTGATGAAGCGCCAATAGACATTAATCCCCATGGCCATTACCCATAGAAAAAGATTGATTAGGCTGGGTATCTGTTGTTTCAGAGGATTTAACCATTGGTAAATCGCTCACATCAATCATCGTTTGTTGTTTGGCTTGAGTGCCCAGCTTGGTATTGAAAAATAGAGAGCTGTATCCGAGAGGCAGGACAGGGTTAAAAACTGGACGAGGCATGCTGCGAGTTAATTCGCTTACTTTCTCTTTCAGTTTTTCTATTTCTTTGTCTTTCTCCAGAATTGTAGCTTTTTGCTCTGAGATTGTCTTTTTATCTTTTTCTGCTTCTTGTGTTTTTGTTAAAAGTTCTTTTTCTTGCTCTTTGCTACTGATACTCGATATTTGGGCTTTCTCCAATAGTTCAGGTACCAAGAGAGCATTTTGATGCTCTAAGCATAAAGATTCAGCAAGCGCTTTAATTTCTTCATCAGAAGAACATTCTGCTGTATTTTTAGAATTAATATGGATGTTCAATGCTTCTAAAACTTCTTCTTTGATCAAATTTCCGGAGTTGCAAAATTCTCCACCAACGTATCCATCATTTTTTACACCTGAAAGAGAAATGCTGGTTTCAGAGCTCTCGGTAGCAGAAGTATATTTTACTTCATAAGTTTTACTTTTAGGGGTGATCATTAATTGTTTGAGATCAATTAAAAGCTGAGCGATCTGTTTTTTATATTCTTCCAGCTTAGATGGTTCAAATGAGATTTTCCTATCCAGCATGGATTTTAGAAAAAGAACTTCATTTAAAATAAAATATAAGAATGGTTTTCTGTCAGGGTAACCTTTGGTACAATTTTGTATTAACTCTTCAAAGCGCCCTTTACATTCAACGTCTTTATCCTGAATAATTTCTTTAGCCAATGCAAGTGCTTTTCTTCTTAAGAGAATGGGATTGCTTTCGACTATTAATTTATTTAATACTTTAGGCTGGCTGTCATGATACCGAATGATTACAGAAGTCAGTGTATAGAGTAGCTCTTCTAATCTAGTCATATGTAAAGCTCCTTTTTATAAAGCTAAAAATCTAAATGTGGAAATCCCCTACAACTTGGTATTTCACTATATTGAATGTTTTGCATAAGTGCAAGTGCCTGTTAACTGGTACATTATTTGAAAAAAACATACAAGTAGAGGGTTTGTTTTACAGTTTTTTGAAAGAATATAAAATCTGATTTGATTGTAATACTATGATTGATATCATGAAATTTGCTTGGGCATCGATAGAAGACAGAAATGGAAATACATGAATCAATTTTCAGATTGATTATAAACACTTAACCCAAAGTAATAAGTAAAGTGATTCCAATTTATAGTGGCTTACGCTAACATTAATTATTCAATAGTTAGGAAAAGATCTAAAAATAGGAGTGCTTTTGGGCTGCAAGGAAATATACAGGGAGATTCTATAAGTGCTCAAATTGCTTAAACCTAAGCATCGTTCAATTCTTGGCATTGACATCAGTTCTTCCGCAGTGAAAATTCTGGAAATATCGGGTTCCGGAGAGGACATTTGTGTTGAAGGATATGGTCGTGAAGAAATACCTGCCTCTGCCCTAGAAGGAAATATGATCAAGGATGTCGATGTAGTAGCGAATTGTATCAAAAAATTAGTAGAAAGATTGAAGTTTACATCTAAAAATGTAGCATTGGCTGTACCTGATTCGGCTGTTATCAGTAAAGTAGTGCAAATTAATGAAGGGTTAACTGACCTTGAAATGGAAGAGCTTGTCGTTATTGAGGCGGATAAGTACATTCCTTACCCAATAGATGAAATAAACCTGGATTTTGAAGTGTTAGGCCATTCAGCCAAGAGCTCATCACTGCTTGATGTTTTAATCGTGGCATCAAGGGCAGAAAACGTTAATACCCGTGTTGAAGCAGCCCATAGAGCAGGGTTGGAACCCAAAGTTGTTGACGTGGAATCTTATGCAGTAGAGCGTTCAGTACAACAAATTGCGCAAGAATTACCAGCAAGTGGGCAAGACAAAATTGTTGCAATAGTAGATATTGGAGCCAATTATACTCACTTATTTGTTTTGCATGGTATGCGACTAATCTTTTCAAGAGAAGAAAAATTTGGAGGTATGCAACTTCTTGAAGCGATTGCAGAACACTATCATATGAATTTGGAGCAGGCTATTGTCCTAAAAAATCAGGGTAAACTACCGGAGGACTACGAATCTGCTGTATTAGAACCTTTTAAGGACATGATTCTTTTGCAGATCAAACGTACTTTGCAGTTTTTTTATTCAACCAGTCAACATGGATTTGTAGACCATATTTTATTGGCTGGAGGAATGGCAAGACAATCAGGATTGGCAGCGCTTATTCAAGAACAGTTAGGAGTGACTACTACAGTGGCTAATCCACTATCCCATATGTCTTTTGGTAAAAAAGTGAATTTGGATGTGATTAATAGTGATGCGCCTACACTGATGGTGGCTTGTGGGTTGGCTTTGAGGCATGTCGAGTAAAAAATGACTGAAATTAATTTATTGCCATGGCGTGAACAAAAACGTGAGCAGGAAAAGAAATTATTTACAACCATGCTATTGATAGGGATTATCATCGCTGCGGCAATTGTTTTTTTAATGAACTTTTATGTTTCTCATTTAATAAGTAATCAAACGAACCGAAATCAGATTTTACAAAAAGAAATTACAGCTTTGGACGAACAGATCAAGGAGATTAAAGCATTAAAACAAATCAGGGAAGGATTAATTTCAAGAATGTCGATTGTGCAGAATCTGCAATCAATAAGAACTCTAATGGTCCATTTATTTGATGAGTTAGTACGAATTATTCCTCCAGGAATTTATATAACCAAAATACAAAGAGAACACGATGTAATAACACTCTGGGGGTATTCCGAATCGAATACAAGTGTTTCTATTTTGATGAGAAATATTGATGCTGATGTCTGGATACAGAATCCCATACTTACTGAAATTAAAAAAAATGTTGAACTGAAACAGTCTCCAAACAATGAATTTAAATTAAGTTTTGTACTTAAACCCAAATATTAGGCTGATAAAAATCATGGATACAGTCAATTTAAATGAATTAACTCTGGAGAATGTCGGGCAGTGGCCAATGCCGGTTAAAATTGGAGTAATTTTAGGCATCAGTATACTGATAATTGGATTAGGATATTGGCTTATTGTTAAGCCCAATTTTGAGCAATTGGATACGCTGGAAACCCAGGAAGTTGCTTTGAAAACAGAATTTGAAAAAAAGCAACATCAGGCAGCAAATCTACAAGCCTATCGTAATCAGTTACAGTTAATGAATGAACGCTTTGGGACTATGCTAAAACAACTCCCGGCAAAAAATGAAATGCCTGGGCTTTTGGAGGAAATATCTAAAACGGGGATCACATCGGGTTTGAAGTTTGAATTGTTTGCACCACAACCTGAAGTAGTGCATGATTTTTATGTGGAGTTACCTATAAAAATTACGATTGTCGGATCCTATATGCAATTAGCAAGGTTTTTAAGTCGTGTAGCTGAAATGAACAGAATAGTGACTTTACACGAATTTAGTGTCGAGGGGGTATCCTCCAGGGATGGTAAAATAGTTTCTCAGGATGAATTGGTGATGAGTATCACTGCTAAAATATACAGATATCGGGCACAATGATAATTAAAAATAACCAGACACTTATATTATACTTTTTCGGAAATTTTCTATGTGCTTTACTCACCTCAGAGAATTTCCGAAAAAGCCTATTGACGGCGTTATTGGTTCTATTACTTAGTGCCTGCTCTGGTGATAACAGTGACCTTATTAAGTACATCAACGAAGTGAAATCAAGACCAGGAAGACCTATCGAGCCTATTCCCAAATTCGCCCCTTTGCCAATTTTTAGGTTTCCAGAAAACGACGATAGGCGAAATCCATTCAAGCCTATTGATCAAAAAAAGAGAAATGATATT
The DNA here is from genome assembly GCF_026191275.1 of Legionella sp. PATHC039. Classification (NCBI taxonomy): domain Bacteria; kingdom Pseudomonadati; phylum Pseudomonadota; class Gammaproteobacteria; order Legionellales; family Legionellaceae; genus Legionella; species Legionella sp. PATHC039. Next base: position 1,594,261 of record NZ_JAPHOP010000001.1, on the reverse strand, counting down.
TATGCCCCAGATAAAAAAAGGCCTAAGCAGCCTTTGGAATCTTTTCCTCTGGATGCTTTAAAATTTGTAGGTACTTTAAAAAAAGACAACGAAATTTGGGCCCTGATTAGGCAACCTGAAGGGCAGATTAGTCGTGTGAAGGTTGGAGATTACATGGGACAAAATTATGGACGTATTATTTTGATTAAAAATGAACTCATTAAATTGGAAGAAACTGTACAAAAATCAGGGAAGTGGGAAAAACAGTTTACCACAATTAATTTGGATACTGGCAAGCAGGAGTGAGGCGTGAGAAAAATTATCGCGATTTTGATATTAATTACTGCCAGTTTAAGCATGGCTTTTTCTAAAGATAATTCACTCATTTCAGTAAAAGTATTACCATTGCCCGAAAACAGAGTGCGTATTGATTTTCAATTTTCCAACCCTTTAAAGCAGTTGCCCGCAAGCTTTATTACTCAAAAGCCGCCTCGTTTGGTGTTAGATTTTATCAGCACTGATATGCAAATTCCTTCGGATCAGAAAACTAAAACTATTCAATTAGGCTCATTACACAGTTATAACATTGTTGCTGTTGGTGATAGAGTAAGAGCCATATTGGAACTGGATCGTTCAGTGTCCTATTCTGGCAGTACGGCGGGTTCCGTTTATAGCCTTGTCCTGAATGGTAAAAGCAATGATTTATTTGAAAATAGCAAGGAGGTATTCATAACGAACCAGGTTGTGAACGCCAAGCATGAAATTAAAAGAATTGATTTTCGTGGTATAGAAAAGCAGGGAGGTAGAGTTTTAATTGATGTTTCTGATACGGGTATTCCAATTGATGTGACTCAAGTTGGAAAAGAAATAGTCGTTAATTTTCTGAATACCAAAATCCCTTTGAATTTAATGAAACGCTATGATGTTTCTGATTTTCACAGCCCTGTGCAGATTATTACGATGCAACAGGAAGGCAAAAAGGTTCGCATGACCATCCTCAGCAAAGGGGATTATGGACATTTTGTTTATCAGGTCAATAAACAATTTATGGTCGATGTCTTTCCTTTAACTGCGGAAGAAATTCGTCAGGCGAAATTGAAGAAACAGGTATTTACCGGTAAACGGATTTCTTTGAATTTCCAGAATATTAGTATTCGAGCTGTGCTTCAACTGCTGGCAGATTTTACCGGAATCAATATGGTTGTCAGCGACAAAGTGCAAGGAGATATTACGCTTAGATTAAATGATATCCCCTGGGATCAAGCTCTGGATATCATTTTAACCACACAAGCGCTAGATAAGCGCAGAAAGGGCAACGTCATGTTGATAGATACCAAAACCTCCATGGATAAAATGGAGGAAGAACAACTCAAAAGTCAACAGACAATTGAAAAACTTGAGCCTATCCGATCTGATTTAATACAGATTAATTATGCAAAGGCAGCAGATATTGCTGTTTTGATCAAGGATAAGCAAAACTCCCTATTATCGGACAGAGGAAAAATAAGTGTTGATGCCAGAACGAATACAATCTGGATTCAGGATACTGGTACCAAAATTGAGGAAGTAAGGGAACTGATAAAGCAATTGGATATCCCTGTTAAGCAAGTGCTTATTGAGGCAAGAATTGTTGAAGTAACTAAAGATTTTAGCCAGGATATTGGGATACGCTGGGGGGTATCAAGACCAACTCACTTAAGTGGTACACTGGAAGGTGCTAACGAGTTAGCGAGAGGCACAGCACCAGCCAATGTTGTCCCCTTGGAAAGAAGGTTAAATCTTGATTTGGCAGCTGCTCCTTTAACTGGAGCTACACCGGCCTCGCTAGGTATTGCGCTAGCTAAACTTAATGATAATATTCTGCTTGATCTGGAGTTGTCTGCTTTGGAAAGCGAAGGGCGTGCTGAATTAATATCCAGTCCTCGCCTGATTACTACGAACCAACAGGCAGCAGTCATAGAGTCTGGTGAGGAGATTCCCTATCAGGAGGCAACATCAAGTGGAGCAACTGCTGTTGCATTTAAAAAAGCAGTATTGAGTTTGAAAGTTACCCCGCAAATTACGCCTGATGGTAAAATTTTGATGGATTTACAGATAAATCAGGATACTCCTTCCCCACAAACATTCCTTGGTGTTCCAGCAATAATAACAAAGGAGATTCAGACGAATGTTCTGGTTAATAATGGACAAACCATAGTACTTGGAGGTATTTATAAGCAAGATAAGAACAAGGTAATCAATAGAATTCCTTTCTTTGGTGAGTTGCCTGTTGTCGGTATTTTATTTAGTAATAGACAAATCACATTGAAAAATGAAGAATTACTTATTTTTATTACACCAAGAATAATAACGAATGCCTTATCGATTACAACGATAGAGGGGCGTGAGAAAGATGTTTATAAATAATCAAGATTGGACTAATTTTATCTCATTAATAAAGATAAAAAACATTAGTTTAATAGAAGTGCCTCAACACAACGAACATGTTATAATTAAAATATAGCCCGTTATGATGTAATGGCATTTTGAAAAAAATCGCTCATCAGCGATGGATTGGGTAAAGTTGAAGTATCAACTTCAGCGATGGCAGAAAAGTGTAATAAATAATTATTTTATATGGGTAATTAATGGTTATCCGTTGTAGAATGTCAGAAGTATTTTAGATAGTAATTGGATGTATTCCTAATTTGTGTTATTTACTTTAAATGCTTCAAATAAAAGGTCTTGTGTTATTCTATCGAGGTTGTTGGAGCAGTAAATATCATGAAATCAACTAAGACGTGTATCTAATTTGTTGTTATAATAGCATGGCTAATTATGACAATTCAGTAGAAGAGGTAAGTAAAAAAAAATGAGCATAGTTAAAGTACGAAATATTTTTCTCATTGGTCCGATGGGTGCTGGTAAAAGTACTATAGGACGTGCTTTGGCAAAGGAGCTCAAACTAGAATTCTATGACTCAGATGAAGTAATTGAAGAGCGTGCGGGCGCAGATATATCGTGGATCTTTGATATAGAAGGTGAGGAGGGATTTAGGCGCCGAGAGCAAAAGGTCATTGATGAATTGACTCAAAAAACCAATATAGTATTGGCAACGGGTGGTGGAGTCGTCATTACGCCTGAAAACAGGAATGCCCTGGCAGGCCGTGGAACAGTGATTTATCTCAAAACATCTTTGCAACAGCAATTTGAAAGAACAAAGCGTGATACCAAACGTCCTTTATTACAAACAGAAGATCTTGAGGGACGCCTTGAGTCACTCAGAGATGAGCGAGAACCTTTTTATGATGAATTGGCAGATGTCAGTTTTGAAACAGATAAACTGACTGTAAAAGCTGTTGCAAACAATATAATAAAATACTTATATGGCGAAGTTTGAACTTTATGCCCAGGTTGATGTTTCGATTTCAGGGCATCAATATCCAATAATTATTTGCCGCAATGGTTTAATTGATCCTGATTTAATTAATCGTTTTATCACTTCAAAACAAGTGCTTATTGTTACTAATCGAACAGTGGCACCTTTGTATCTAGGCCATTTGCAATCTGTTTTACCATCAAAACAATGCGATGTTGTTATTCTGGAAGACGGTGAAGAGCATAAAAATCAGCGCAGTTTATTTACTATTTATGATTCTTTGATTCAAAACAAACATCATAGAGATACCTCAATCATCGCTTTGGGCGGGGGAGTGATTGGTGATATGGCTGGTTTTGCAGCTTCTACGTACCAACGAGGTGTGCGATTTATTCAGCTGCCTACTACGTTACTGGCTCAGGTTGATGCTTCAGTTGGTGGTAAAACAGCGATTAATCATCCTGCCGGTAAAAATATGATTGGCAGTTTTTACCAACCTCAAGCGGTCATAATTGATTTAAATACCTTAAAAACATTACCTGAGCGTGAGTTTCGTGCAGGTATTGCCGAGATGATAAAATACGCTTTGTTGGTTGGTGGCTCTTTTTTTGAACGAATTCAAGAGGTTCTGCAACAAGGATTAACGGTACATAGTCCGGAGTTACCACTACTGATAGCAGAATGTTGTCAAGTTAAAGCTAAAATTGTAGAGCAAGATGAAAGGGAATCCGGGTTGCGTGCTTTGCTTAATCTGGGGCATACTTTTGCTCATGCGTTGGAAACGTATACCGATTATAAAAAGTGGTTACATGGAGAAGCCGTTGCCATAGGTTTATATTGTGCGGCTGTATTATCAGAGAAGAAGGGCTTGCTGGATAAACCAATTGTAGACCAGGTAGAAAAGATGCTCATACATGCTGGTTTGCCTCATAAAATTCCAAATTCCATAGATTTAATTCAATTAAGAGAGTTGATGAGTTTGGATAAGAAAATTAAAAATAATTGTTTACGTTTTGTAATGATTAAAAAGCCAGGTGCTTGTTTTATTGATGATTCAGTTACTGAAGATTGTTTGCACAATACACTGATTAATGTGGTAGAAGGAGAACAAAAATGATAGATGGAAAGGAGCCTCTTAATGAGGGAGTTGCCAATCAGCCCAGAACTCTATTCAAACCAGGAGCCTGGCTTGCGAAAGTTGATTTCATTAATCATTTAATTCTCTTTAATAATGTACTAATAACCATTTTGTCAGAGAAAGAGGGAGGAAAAACTTGTTTTAACTCTTTATTGAAAAGCCATTTGAACCAACAAATTAAATCAGTATCATTTAAGGCAGAACCGCCATTTGACAGTCAAGATATTATCAATGAGTTTGCCAGGCAGTTGCATCTTAATAATAAGGATAACAACATTGGTTGTCTTGCAGCACAAATTAATGAAAGAAAAACGCATGTTTTGCTGATTATTGATGATGCACATCAATTGCCTGAAAGTTTTATCAAGGAAGTGATGATTATTATAAAAAATCAGGAAGATTTTGGATTTTTCCATCTTTGTTTAATTTCTGATTATTCTATCGTTGCCACATTGAATAACCTTGCTGTTGAGCCATTTAATAATTTAATACACACAATAGAACTCGGAGCATTAAGCGAGACTGAAACCAGAACCTATGTATTACAACGAGCAATGACTTCTCATTTAATCAACAGGCCACTTACTGACGCCCAATTTAAACAGTTTTATCACTTAACCAAAGGGAACTTATCAAAAATCAATTCAAACCTAGAATTATTTTTATCCAAGTGCGCTAATGAAAAGCAAAATAATAAAAAGGCAATTTTAAAAAGAATAAGTTTAGTTGCGAGCTTCGCGATTGTTGCAGGATTGTCCTATTTTTATTTTGATTATGTCTATAAAGCACCTGATAATACTCCCAAACTGCCAGATTTAGCTTCTGTAACAACACTTCCACCTATAAATGACCTTATAGAAACTCCAACACAACAAGATGCCCCTAAACAAGAATCTGTAAGCTATATTGCTTCATGGGGAGATTCTTCAACGAGGCAGTTAGTGCATTATGGGTTACCCAAAAAACAAATTTTAGATGATTTTATGGATGAAGAGGATACTCTTAATACAGTAGCTATTGTAGATAAGGTCGTTGTCATTCCAAAACTAAAAGCTAAAAACATTTCAGAACAGGTCGGGCAAGCGGTAGTTAGTCAATCAAAATTACCTCCTATTCCCCATTCATCACAAACAAAATTAGCCAGTGAGCAATCAGGCATCAAGAAAATTAATAGTAAGCTGTTTACTATACAATTGGCTGCCAGTCATAAAGTAGAGGATATCAACAGGTTTAAGAACCAAAACAAATGGTTAGCTGAGGCAAAAATAAGACATTTTACCAATCCGAAAGGTAGTTGGTACATATTAACTATTGGTGAATATGAGAGCAGAAATCAAGCTCTGCTAAATATAAAAAAACTACCAGGTGAATTAACCAAACTAAGTCCATGGATACGATCTGTGGAGGGACTTTCAAACATTGGTTAGACTAAGATAATCAGCTTGGATATAGCTGTGAGTTGTTGATTGATTCTGGGAAAATAGGCTTAAATCTGCTAATCTTAACTTAGCTATCAGAATTTTAAGGAGAAAAAGATGTATAAAAGGGTATTGTTTGCTACGGACTTTGATGAGGTTGGGGTGCGAGCAGCTGAGAAAGCTAAAAAAATTGCTGACGAGAATGGTGCTGATTTAATTTTAGTTCATGTTGTAGAGCCTATTCCAGCTTATGCTTACCCAGGTTTTGCTGGATTTGCAGAAGTAGAAATGTCTATTCGTGAGCAAGCTGAAAAAGAGCTGAATGAATTGGCAGAAAAACTTGGTGTAGATGAAAAACATCGTTTTATAGAGTATGGTTCAACTAAAAATGAAATCCTAAGGGTAGCAAAAGAACATAAAATTGATTTAATTGTGACAGGAAGTCATGGAAAACATGGCCTTTCTTTATTATTAGGCTCAACCGCTAATGCAATCTTGCACGGTGCTGAATGCGATGTCTTGATTGTAAGACCTAAAATACACCACTAAGAGCACCTTCTAACTCAAGAAATTCCGTACTACTTGGTAGTACGGATAATGCTTTATAGATTTCTCAATATCTCAGAAAACCAGTATACTATGTGTTTTTTATTCTTCTGATTAAAACGATTCATGAAATTGTTACGCGGTTCTACTCATTTTGCTATATTTGATAAGGGTGCAGTTGCCACTATTGGCAATTTTGATGGCGTGCATTTAGGCCATCAGCATTTGATTAAGGCCCTAAGAGCAAAGGCTGATGAAATGAACTTGCCTTTAGTTATTTTATTGTTTGAGCCTCAGCCTAAAGAGTATTTTCACAGAGAGAAAGCACCAGCACGACTTTCTACCTTGAGAGAAAAAATTGATGTCTTAAACTTATGTCAGGTGGATTACATCTATTGCATCAAGTTTGATGCAAGGCTGGCTCAAACTCCCGCTTTGTATTTTGCTCAGTTTTATTTATTTGAAGCATTGAAAATACGCTACCTTCTGGTTGGCCAGGATTTTCGTTTTGGCAAAAGCAGAGAAGGTGATGTTAATTTACTCAAAACACTAGGTGCTAATTATTCCTGTGAAGTGACAGTGCAATCTGATTTTCTTATAGAAAATGAAAAAATCAGTTCGACGAGAATCAGAGAAGCGTTGCAACAGGGGAATTTGCGTTTCGCAGCCAAGTTGTTGGGAAGGCCATACAGCATGTGTGGGCGTGTTATCAAAGGAGATGGTCGTGGTCGTCAATGGGGGATACCGACAGCCAATTTAGGCATGCATCGTTTATCGATCCCTTTGCAAGGTGTATATGCTGTACAAGTCCATATTAATTCAAATGTTTTTTATGGGGTTGCAAATATTGGAAAGCGGCCAACAGTATCTGGAACCAAAAATATTTTGGAGGTCCATTTATTTGATTTTCACGGGTCTCTGTATGGTCAGCTAGTGCAGGTAATTTTCTTGCACAAACTTCGAGATGAAGTTAAATTCTCAAATGTGGAAGCGTTAATTACGCAGATTAATAGTGACATCATATTGGCAAAGGCCTATTTAAAACAGAATTGGCTTGATAGTGTGATTGATTCATCGAATGATGTTGCGAATGGAATCAATAATACCGTTTAATTTACCCTTAATCCGGGTATTTTTTGTAAGCTCCTTTTGGGCTGTGCAGACGAAACAGAACAAGGGCATTTAAAATTATCAAAAACTTAATGATTTGGCAGAGTAGGCACCTATGGCAGAATATAAAGATACTTTAAACCTTCCAAACACTTCATTTCCAATGAAAGCAAGTTTGTCAGTGCGAGAACCTGAAATGTTGGCGGATTGGCAAGCAAAGGGAATTTATCAGAAAATTCGTAAAGCTCGTGTTGGAAGTAAGCGCTTTATTTTGCATGATGGTCCGCCCTATGCCAACGGGCATCTCCACTGTGGGCATGCGCTCAATAAAATTCTCAAAGATATTATTATTAAATCAAAAACCTTTAGTGGTTTTGATGCCCCCTTTGTCCCCGGTTGGGATTGTCATGGTTTGCCTATAGAATTGAATGTAGAAAAAAAAGTAGGTAAAGCAGGGAGCAAGATTAGTCCAAGAGAATTTCGTGCCAAATGTCGAGAATACGCAGCAAGCCAAATTGATATACAAAGAGACGAGTTTCAACGATTGGGAGTCTTGGGAGACTGGTATAACCCTTATGTGACTATGGATTATCATTATGAAGCCAATATAGTACGAGCTTTAGGTTTAATGATTAAAAATGGTCATTTACAACAAGGCTTTAAACCCATTCATTGGTGTATAGATTGCGGATCTGCCTTGGCTGAAGCAGAGGTGGATTATGAGGATAAAACTTCTCCATCCATTGATGTGGCGTTCTCAGCAGTAAATCCATCCGAGTTCCTTAATTGTTTTGGAACTCAGCCAGCGGTGAAACCATTAATTCTGCCTATTTGGACTACAACGCCATGGACATTGCCAGCTAACGAAGCGGTTTGTTTGCATCCTGAAATTGATTATGCATTGATTGATGCAGGGAATTCTTATTATATCGTGGCTACTGATTTGGTTGAGTCGGTTATGGCGCGTTATGGAATCAGCCATTACAAAACATCGGGCTCCGCTAAGGGGCGAGTCTTTGAGCATTTTAAACTGCGGCACCCATTTTATAAGCGTCAGGTTCCCGTAGTTCTTGCTGAGCATGTGACAACAGAGTCTGGTACGGGTTGTGTGCATACTGCACCTGCTCATGGCCCTGATGACTATTTGGTAGGCCAGTCCTATCAGTTGCCGTTAATAAATCCTGTTATGGCCAATGGATGTTTTGCTGAGAATGTAGAGTTATTTGCAGGTATTCCTGTATTGAAAGCGAATGAAACTATTCTAGCAGTTTTGTCAGAGCGAAATGTTTTGTTAGCTAGTGAATCTATCAGGCACAGTTATCCGCATTGTTGGCGTCATAAATCGCCAATGATATTTCTGGCTACGCCCCAGTGGTTTATCGCAATGGATAAATCCAATTTGCGACAAGCAATAATTAACGAGATAGATAAGGTTAACTGGGTTCCTGACTGGGGTAAGGCGCGCATCAGCAATATGGTTGAAAATAGGCCTGACTGGTGTATATCAAGGCAGAGATCTTGGGGAACACCCATGCCATTGTTTGTGCATAAAACCACCAGAGATTTACATCCTGACACTTTGGAGTTAATAGAGAGGGTTGCTGTGATGATTGAGAAATCAGGTATAGATGCCTGGTTTGATCTGGATAGCTCCGAGTTGCTTGGCGATGATGCCAAACACTATGATAAAATCACAGACACCATGGACGTTTGGCTAGACTCCGGAATATCACATTATAGCGTTTTAAAACATAATAATGATTTAGATTTTCCGGCTGATGTCTATTTTGAAGGATCTGACCAGCACAGAGGTTGGTTTAATTCCTCATTAACAACTGCAGTTGCAATGTATGGAGTTGCTCCCTACAAAACTGTATTGACTCATGGGTATACTGTTGATGCCGAGGGGAAAAAACTATCAAAGTCTAAAGGAAATTATGTTGCTTTAGATAAATTAGTGAATCAGCATGGTGCCGATATTTTAAGATTATGGGTAGCGTCAACTGATTATCGTCATGAAGTAAGTATTTCTGAGGAAATCATTAAGCGTAACGCGGATGCTTATCGAAGAATTCGTAATACAGCGCGATTTTTATTAGCTAATTTATTTGACTTTAATCCAGCCATTGATTGTATTGATGCCAATGAGTTATTAGAACTGGACAGGTGGGCTCTAAAGCGTTGCCAACTTTTACAAGAAGAAATAATTACTGCCTACGAAAATTACCACTTCCATTTGATTTACCAGAAAATCCACAACTTCTGCGCAGTGGATATGGGTAGTTTTTATTTGGATTTGATAAAGGACAGGCAATACACTACGGCAAAAGACAGTATAGCGAGGCGATCTTGCCAAACAGCGATGTATCATATGGTCAAAGCATTCACTATCTGGTTGGCGCCTATCTTATCTTTTACAGCTGAGGAAATATGGCAAACAATACCTGGGAATAATAGCGAATCTATTTTTATTGAGCATTGGTATGATGCCTGGCCAACTATTGACGCAGTGAACATGGAGGATTGGGAACAGCTGCACATCGTTCGTGATGAAGTAAACAAGGCTTTAGAAGAAACCAGGCAAAGAGGTGAAATTGGTTCTGCATTGGCGGCTAAGGTAACTGTTTATGCTGATGCCAAGGCATTACCAAAATTAACGCGTTTAGGCGAGGAGTTACGCTTTTTATTCATTACATCAGAAGCGAAAGCTTGCCCAATTAGTCAATCCCCCAAAGGATTAGCTGTTACTGATTGTGGGGTATCAATACAAGTTACAGCCAGCGTTCACGAAAAGTGTGCTCGATGTTGGCATAGACGGGAAGATGTTGGTCAAAATCAAGAGCATCCTGAACTGTGCTTGCGCTGTGTAGGAAATATCAGCGGATATCATGAAGAGAGGCTTTACATATGAATAAATGGCCTTGGCTTGTACTTAGTTTTTTAGTAATTATTTGCGATCAGCTAAGTAAGTATTGGGTTGGGGTGTTATTAACTCCATATAAACCCATGCCAGTTATGCCTATGTTGAATTTCACTTTAGCTTTTAACACAGGCGCTGCTTTTAGTTTTTTAAGTGGCGCAGGCGATTGGCATAGGTGGTTTTTTGCAGGGTTTAGTTTTTTAATGAGTATTATTTTGCTGATCTGGTTAGTACGTACCCCAGAACAGGCACGATTTCAATCTGTTGGGATAAGTCTTATTCTAGGAGGCGCTATTGGCAACTTGATTGACAGAGGTCTTCATGGTTATGTGATTGATTTTATTGATGTTTATTATAAACACCACCATTTTGCCACGTTCAACTTGGCCGATAGCGCTATATGTATAGGAGCCGCAATTTTAGTTCTGGATTTATTGATTCGTAGGGAATAGAATCAAACTGCCTAGGAAATAATGTCATAAGTTAGTGTCCTCATGTTTGACTATCCTCTAACAGTAGGGTTTGCATTCTGGTTAGATGCAAATAATCCTGAATAAGCACAGAATAGATGGCTATTTTCGCTCAAGATGATCAAAAAAAAGACTTTCTTGGCAGGAGGCTGATCTCTTACAGAAATAATAGTGCCGAAGTGGTTTAGTATCTTAACCCTTTTCTAAGTCAAAATACTATACCAAAGCTTGTCATGCATTAATGGAAAACAACGCTTACCAATCAGAATCGACTTATTTTCAGATAATTGATTGTGCTAACCTGGCTAATCCATTTAGTTGCTTATGGTCAGGGTTATGAATAATTACTGCTGCTACAGCTGGCAAGTTTAGGAAAAGCTCAGCTTCATTCCAGTCAATTTCAGCTGGGAACAGATTTAATCCTGGTATATATTTGCTTAGAGCATTACAAAATGTCAGATTGGCAGGGTAGGGTCGCACTTGTTTAAATCCAATATTCGCTGCGGCCATAGCTTCTGATATGGTAGCTACACTTGGAAAATAGCACATCGAATAAACACTTGCAGTTTGGGCTATAGAAGTTAAAAAGCCGGGGCTAGAGGCAAAATGTACACCCGCCTGGTAGCATTGCTCTAATTGTTGAGTATCAATTATGCCGCCGGCTCCAATTTTTAGAGATGGGTATTGGGTTTTAATCTTTACCAATAAATTGGTATCGGACGAGTTGATCTCCACTAAATCCAAATCGGAATTTGCAATTTGATCGAGCCTGTCAAATAAAAAACTATCGATATCCAATGATATGATTACAGATTGATTACCTAAGATTTTTTCAATAATCATGTTTTATTCCGAAAATTCTGCAATAATCTTTCAATGTTAGAAGACTTGCTGATTGTTGGCAAGGGTATTGATAAGAAAAACAACAATTTGTTTGATGTTGAGGTGGGGGGTAGAGCACCCTGAATTATGATTCTCAGATAATAATCCAGGGTATGGGAGATGAAAGATAATTCTATCTTATGATGTCTTGAATGGAGATAAAGACGGACTAGGATTAAATCGTTGCTCAAGGACTTCATCTGTTTTGCTTCTTATAGAAGTAACACTGGGTTTTGTAGTATCTACCCCATATTGCTCAAGAGTTTGCAGCATACGTTGCATAGTTTGAAACGGTATTGCCCCAGAGCGTGGCACTTCCTTAAGTAGTTCACCAGTAAAATAAGTACGTGCTTTTGGGTCGGCAATTTTAATACTGAGCGCCAGCAGATCATCAAAGGTAACTTTAACATTTTCATTTTTTTTCATTTCATCTATCTTCGTCTTGAAAAAAGTAGTCACTGACGCCAAGCTCGGGGTTGGTTTCGGTGAACTGTTTGTACTTCCTCCGGAAGGTGTTAAGACAGGTGATTCAGTATCTAAAGTTGGTTGGTTGAGTTGATTTAAAGCCACACCAACTGTAGATTGAAGTTTACTTATGTTATTGGCTATTTCTATTTTTTCTTTTCCATTGTCTTCTAATTGTTGTTTCGTGTCTTCAATTCGTTCTTTATGAATGGTTGTTTCTAAACCTTTATTATGATGCACTAATTTCTTGACTGTCATTGGTGTTTCATACTGAAGTTTATGAAAATCATGCTCAGCTTTTTTTTGTTTTTCCGGGCTATCTTTGATAGATTCCCAGTCTTCACCTTGTTTTAAAAGATAAAATTTGCCGTCTTTTTCAAGTATTTTTTGTTCTTTATGGATAGGATAGAATTTACCGCCTAAATTAAACAGTTGTTGATCTTTTCCTATCACGTAATGCGCATCATTTAATGAGGTCACTTCCTGTCCTTTCTCATTAAAAAAGGATTTTTCTTTTCTATGTACTGCAAGCATATCTTGTAGATTTGCCAATTTTAAATTTAATCCATTATGTTTATGCAGCAATTTGGTGGCTTCCTCATTCTTTTCTGGATCTGTGCTGATAATAAGATCATTTATTGTTTCCAATTGTTTTTCCATTTCCAAACTAAGCTTATGAATTAGAGCTTCCATCTTGATGATTGCAAGATCATGTTTAGATTGGCTATAGTCTTTTTGGGCTTTTTCTAATGCTGCGGGATCATTTTTAATGGCATCCCATTGACCTTGTTGCAGGAGATAGAATTGTCCTTCATGTTCTACTACTTCCTGGTCTTTATTAATGGTCAGGTGAGCGTCTTTTAATGAGCTGACCGGGCTACCTTTTTCGTTAACATAGGATTTTTTACCTGTATGAGCGTCATGCAAAACTTGCAGATTAGCCAGTTTTGCTTTTATGTCATGATGCTCACGCTGTAAGGATTGAACGGTTTTCTCATCGCCTTTATGCTTTTCCATCAGTTGCGTGAGTTTCTCACTGTCTTTGCTGAAGGCTTCCATTTTTTCATTAATTTCGGATAGTGATAACTCTTCAGAATCAGTAAGAAGTTTTTCAAATCCTTCCAAATTTTCTTCATAGGTTTTGTACTTGCCTTCAAGATCTTTGCCTTGACTCTCCAGCTTATCCAGTTTTTTTTCTAATTCTTCGCCTTTCTTAATATTCTCTTGAGCACGTTTAATAGCTTTTTCATATTCATCCAGCATTTTTTGAATTTCTTTATCGGCTTGTGAAGTGGATGAAGTGGACTGTTGGCTTGGCTTGCTTGCTTTTTCAGCATTTTTTATGGCTTTTTCATTGTATTCTCGAATAATTTCCTTGACTTTTTCCGCAGCATGGGATTTTTTAGATAAATACCACAAAAACAAAGCGGCCATTAACCGGCGTTTAAAGAGCTCATGCTCCATTCTGTCTTGTTGATTTTGTAGATTGATGTTTCTTTGCAGAGCCATTTGGGCACCTAATTCAGCTATTACGTCTTTACCCGCCGGAGATAAAAGAAATTTTTTGACCTGGGATGCGTTTTTTAACCCTTCTCGTCCCAGATTAATGGTGGAGCCACTGTCTTCCTTAGCCTGTGGATCAAGCAAGGTGGATTCTATCCATTTCTCAAAAGAAGTTTTAAAGGGCTTTACTGGCTCATTGGGTTGAGATTCCTTTTTAGTGGTGGGCATTGATAGCTTATCTTCTTTTTTACTATCCTCAACACGCATTTTTTCTACAACAGGTTCCATTTCCTCGGTTTTTACGGATTCAGGACTCTCTTCTGATGTTTTAACTTGATGTAATTTGTTATCTTTTGCCATAAATAGGATCCTTAATCAATCGCCCCCAGTTATCTTATATTATACACAATGTTGACCAATAAAGCATCAGTTTATTCATGTTTTAACACGATCATGCCATTTACTATCGTGCGATCTTGAGTTTACAACTCATGCATGATTAGAGCCGTTTTTTGCTGAATATTAGTATTTCATCTTAGAAGCAAGTAGCATAATTTGCAAATAAAAACCATGAAATCAATGCGATTAGATTTGGAAGTGTTTAGATAGTCAGTGTATGTTCTTGAGGCATTGTGTTTGGTGTTTGTGTGGTACCACGAAACAGACCTGGAAAATGCAGTTCTTGGGATTTCGGATTATCTTTAACTTTATTGGTAGAGCTCCTTTCCTTCAATAATAAATTGTGTAACAAGCAGTGACTGTCTGAGTGAGGAATTAATTCACAACGTCTGGGATCATTGAAATAGTATTGATTATCCTGCATTATTTTATGTATCAGTATATCCTCATCATGGAATGCCCATTGATATACTTTTCCACGATTTATTTCTATTAAGGAAAGCAAATATTGCTTTAATTCACCCGCTTTGCTATCTATGTGGTTACATAATGTAGTCAGCCCATACGCGCTTGTTGAGAACAAAACTCCCGCTGAATGATCCCAAATCTGCCCGAAGTGATAAAGGATAGTGCCGGCAGAATAAGCAAGAAGTCGGGAAATAGGGTTAATAATAGATAAATTTATTCTTATTGTTAGTGAAAGGGTGTCTATCAGAGGGAGAATTAAAATATTTTTAATCAGCTGCAGAAGGGGTAAAAAAAGCAGCCTTATGATATTAATGCCTATGTTTGAGACTGAATTATCTGAGAAATGGCCAAAAGGGGAAGTAAATCCATAAAGAGGGGAAAGCGTAAATTCAGATATGAAGTTATTTGTGGATGGACGCTCTGCTATATCTATGAGTAATTTCCCAATCGCACGGAAGTTACCTAATACAGACAGTAATTTACGGAAAAAATTGGTAATTCCTCTAAAAGGTACGTGCATTAAAAGCGAACTAGCCTCAAGTAAGGGGATAGTTAAAATAGCTAAAATAAGATCAACACCTGCGGCTAATGTTTGTTTACCCAGTTGTTTTATCAATTTACCACTTTTTTTCCAGCCATTTATAAATCCATCAAAAAAACCATAGTAAAAACCTTCAAAAAAAGGTGCAATCAATAATTTTCCAATATTTATAATATTCTTGCAAAACCACTTGCAAGTCCCAAGGAACCAGTCATCACCCGGGTGCATAATCGTGTCATAGATAGCGGCACCTCCTTTACCTCCAAGAGCAGCATAATTGGTATAAGGAAAGTCACCCATTTCATGTTGTAGTGAAGGAATCGCTTTTGTTAAACCATAACCAAGGCTAAGCGCTAAAGAAACAATAATAGCGATTTCTGCTGGATCTTCTTTCAGGACAGAGACAGCATCGACAAAGAACTTATCCAAATTGCCGCTCACTACCATACCTTGCCAGAGGGTTGCAGAGGCGGAAATAGCTTCAGAAGTCTTGCCATGATTCATTAAGTGAGCTAACTTTTGAACAGGCTCAATTCCATAAATCAAGCCACTTAAGTGCAGCTTTTTTAAAATGTCAGCGAGAACATTGGGTGCTAGTACAGCTCCTGCGCCATAGACATAAGCTGCCATGGCAAGAGTACCAATCATAGGGTTACGTTCGCTAGTGTCTATAAAAAATCCGGCTAAATGGCGTACTACGCCCAAAGCTCTGTGCAAAGGATTTTCATAGGTGTGCACAGTAGGGGGATGATTCGCTCTTGCAATGACATAGGGGCTGTTGTTGATCTGATCACTAATGAACTCTTCAAGAGTTTGACCATTCGCAAGAAGTCCCTGATTTTGGAGCGCTTCATGCAGAGAGGTTCTTTTCATTTTTTTGGATTTTGGACGCTGATCCCTTTCTGAAAGATGTTGTTTAGGGGCATGAGTTGCATGCACATGATTAAAAAACTCTTCATGCAGGTCATGTATGATGAATTGGCTCATGCTTTTGTAAAAACCTTTAAAAAAATCAGGTATACGGGAAATAAATGCTTTGAAACGGAGGCTGATTCTTTCAGGCAAGTAAAGATGTCTTTTGCTGATTTGGCTTAAAATATATAAATCCTCTCCATCCGGCAAAGGATAAAAGAGTTGATCATGAATAAAATATTTAAGATGAACTAGTTTATTTTCGAGTCTTAACAGAACAGTATTTTTTTTTGGCACAATAACCCAATTACCATTAGGTAAATGGCTTAGTAATCTTTTCGCCTCTTTTATACTGTTTACCTCAGTCTGTTGGGCTGAGTTTTCCACTAGATGATTTACCATTGCAGCTAGACTATTATAACCTCTTTGAGGCAGTCCTTTGAGTTTGTAGTAAGGCGTTATTTTGGTGATAGATACTCCATCAGGGCGTTTTTGTATTTCAGTTTTATGACCTGGTTTTTTTGTGATTGCCAGATAATTAATCCAATCGCGACCGTCATTCCAAAGTTTACTTATGAATCGTTCCAGTCTTGCAAAGCGATTGGCCGGGATGTTGTTTAATGCTGGCGCAGGGCAGAGTTGGTATTGCTGACAAATTACCCTGAGCGCATCGTCAAGCTCACTGCTACTGTGCCCAATATGGATTTCACTATCCCAAACAAAACAAGGAGTAACTGGTTTTCCAAGTTGTGTTTTAGTCACTTGGGTAAAGTCCATTTGATCCTGGCGAGAAACAGAAAAAACTCGGTTAAACCGATAATGCTGTGCTGTTCTGTGCGCATCATATAGCATATAACCAAAACTTCCTTCTGAAACCACAGGATTATTGGCTATCATTCGATTGCCGTTCTGGCAATGTTCAATAATGGAAATGATTTTTCTTCTTAACTCCTCCTGTCCAGCATGATCATGAGGTTTTAATTGTCTTTCTTTTTGCAATAGACAGTTTAAGGATCGGATACAAGCATTAGCCAGGTTAATTTTTTCTTCCTGCTCATGGCTTAGGGGTTTTTTATAGCTTGCAGCTTGAACTTTATAGCGATTGACGTGATTTATAACATCAGCAACTAACGAGGATGGTCTGTCTCCCGGAAGAATTTTTAACAGTTCAGGGTTATGAGTGAAGAGCATCAGTTGAACTGTTTTCTTGTTATGATTGGCTATTAAGCGTAGTCTGTCTCCTCCAGGAAGGAGATATTCCATATTATAATTACCATAAAATACTGTACCGGCTTCGTGACTGAAAATACTTCCGGTGATAGTTGGCATCGCTTTGTGTGTGTGCGGAGTAACTCTGAGTGGAATAATAACTTGAGTTTGGCCATCAGTAGTTTCAAAATCAGGCATAAAGATTTATTTGGTTTAATACATGGTAAAAGGATACTGTCATTAATTTAGTGATTTTTTATCGCTTAAGTTGGTTTTGAAGAAAAGTAAAGCCCATGTAAGCTAAAATAATACAAAATCGTTTAATTTAATGCCATTAATGCACAGGGTACTCGAATTGCAACAGAAATTGCAAGTCTGTTTAATGAAAAATTTGGTATCTCTGGAAGTTTTATGACATGACTGTTAAAATGTTTTAAAAATAAACAGGAATCAAGATTAATGAGTAGTTATTGTGGTTATATTGCTTTAGTTGGCAGGCCAAATGTTGGCAAATCAACCTTATTGAATCGTATTTTACAGCAAAAATTAAGTATTACCTCAAGAAAACCACAAACCACGCGCCATAGTATTTTAGGAATTCGCACAGAAGGTGAATTTCAGTTTGTTTATGTAGATACTCCTGGTATTCATCAGGGTAATGCGAAAGCAATTAATCGCATGATGAATAAAACAGCGATTAGTGTACTACGTGACGTGGATGTGATTGCCTTTCTAGTCGATGGAACGCATTGGAAAGACGAAGATGAGTATGTATTGAATTTAATTAAACAAGCTAAAGTTCCTTGCATCCTGGTAGTTAACAAAGTTGACAAGATAACTGATAAAACACAACTTTTGCCCTGGATAGAGCAAATAAGTCAGCGATATCAATTTGCAGCCATTATTCCTTTGTCGGCGAAAACTGGTTTGCAGGTGGATGAATTAGAAGGCAAATTAAAGACTTATTTGCCAGAAGGACCACATTTGTTCCCTGATGATCAATTCACCGATCGGTCTACAAAATTTTTATGTGCTGAATTGCTCCGTGAAAAAATTTTCCGCTTTTGTGGGCAAGAATTGCCTTATTCAGTAACAGTAGATATCGAATCATTTAAGGATGAGGGAAATTTAATTCGTATTCATGCCTTGATTTTAGTAGACAAGGATAATCACAAGCGCATGATCATTGGTGATAAAGGCCAAAAATTAAAAGAAATGGCAACTAATGCCCGTTTGGACATGGAAAAAATGCTAGATAAAAAGGTTTTTTTACAATGTTGGTGTAAAGTGAAATCAGGCTGGTCAGATGATGAGAGAATACTGAAGCAATTGGGATATGACCAGTAAATCGCTGAATGCTTGGGTAATTCATAAGCAATGGTCTGGAGATACCAGTGCCAGACTAAAGCTTTTTACTAGGGAACTGGGATTAATTAATTGCTTGTGCAAGGGAGGGCGAACTCCCAAGAAACAGTCATTACTTCAAGCTTTTATTCCTCTGTGGGTTAGTATCGAAAAGCGTTATGATCAATATTACACACGAAACATTGAAAGCAGTTCTTCCAGACTAGATCTTGAGGGACATTCTCTTTTTTCAGGCCTATACATCAATGAGTTACTCTATTATACGCTGAGCCCCGATTTCCCTGACCCGGATTTATTTGATGCTTACTTGTTCACCTTAAATGGCATAGCATTAGTTAGAGAAAGAGAGGCGATAGAAGCTTTGCTGCGTCGCTTTGAATGGGCTTTGCTTAAGGCTTGTGGATACACATTTTCATTTCTTCATGAGGCACGAACGGGAGAGTTAATTGTTCCCGATTCTCATTACCAATTTGTAGCTGGGGAGGGCTTTATTTTAGGTGGTGATAAAAAAATACCTGGTGAGCATTTACTTGCTATAGCAGCAGATAATTTAAGCGAGTCCGCTTATTTAAAATCAGCGAAATTCATTATGCGTCAGGCAATCGATCATCTTTTGGGGGGACGGGAAATCAAGGCCCGGTCCTTATATGGACCGGCCTGATATAGTGGTATGATCGCCAAGTGCTTCTACGCTATCACACCAGGTCCAGGGTTTATTATGTTAGGTGAGGTCTGGATAGATTTTCGATTTCTTCCACAGGATTTTGCTCCTGAATTTTAATAAAACCAATTTGCTCTTTTAAAGTACCTTTAGGATTGAGTTTACTTCCCAATGAAATAGCAAGATTATCTAATCTATCAACCAAAGCTCTTGAGGTAGTGTAATTACCAGCATCAATCTCCTTGACAATGTCATCAACTACTTTGACATGGTGTCTATTCCAATGAAAAGTGAAAATTCGTCTGAATTTGGCCCACCAAGTGTTGCCCCCTTTAGTATAATCATCAAGAACAGTTCTAATGGCATGTATCTTTTTGTATTCTACATCATTTCTGTGGAGCTGATGGCGAGGATCATTCATAATTTCTTGAAAAGCATTTCGCCATAATTCATGATAAGTAGCAAAATTTCCGGGGATCGTTGCAGAAACAGACCTTCTTGTATCAGGAAACAGGCTTTGTGCGCGTACTTCTTGCCTTCCAGTTCGTGAAGGTGTACCAGTATAGGGAGTGAGCTGGCCTGTTCTGGTTGAAGTAAGACTCTCATCAAGAGCTGACTGATAATTCACTGTGGCGGGAAAAAGGCTGCGATTATAAGCAAATTGTTCTTTGGGAATCGCCAATGCTTGTTCAGGAGGGTGTCCCATGCCAACGGCCCAGGGATCAACGATTAGCGTACCAGTTGGAAAAACTTCAGCGGTTAATTGCTGTGGGGGTTGAGGGAGTCTGCTTCCTTTAGGAACGAGTATAGTAATATTATGTAGATACCGGCCGTTACTGTGCATACTTCCTATAACAGCAACATCATACTGAGCTCTTATTTGTGGATCATCTAACAATACTCCTACAGAGTGGTAAGCAAAATTGCTGCATTCAGAGACACGAACTGCCTCGCCATCAATTTTAAAACTTGATTTTTTATTTCTTTGCTGGGCAAATTTAATATATTCCTGAGCCGATTTAGGGGTTAAGAGCTGGGGAGCTCCCCATTGACTAAATGGTGGTGTTCTGGATAAGGAGTTTGTACTGTATTTTTGGTATCTTTGTCCGCTAGCTATGCCTTCAGGAGTCTGAGCAAGGCAATGTGGAAAATTCCCAATATCAGCAACAACAAATTTTTGATATTGTTCTTGCTTCAGTCTCTCTTGTATCTGTTGGGGGGCAATAGCCATAAATTACTCCGATAACTGATTTGAGTTTGTTGTGGCGGTTATTTCTTAACCATGATTTTTTTAAAAATATAGTGCTGTTCTTTTTGTAGATACGAATATAAATTTACCTCTTAGGTTATTGTTTTTACTGAATCTTGATTAAGATAATCGTGAGTTCATAATTAATTCGGTTTTTTATTTAAGCCTTTTTCGCTTTCTGTGGTTTCTTGACAAGGTGACATACAACTGAGAAAAGTAAATTTTTGTAAAAACTTAAATACACTATGGGTGTTTGCCGATTTTTTAGAATAATTTAGTTCATCTGTTTCATGCTCTTCGATTGGATTGCCGATTAAATCAAGGTCCGTTATCCTGGTATTGGTTTTAAGTATTTTTTTACCTGCTGCCGTAATTTGATTACTACCCAGATGAAGGGTACTCAAAGAAGTGTTATTAGCAAAATGGACTGTTGCTTTATCAGTTATCGCGTTTTTTCCCAAAATAAGTAAAGTCAGTTGATTGTTTTTAGCTAATTCAATAGCTCCAATATCAGAGACATCACAAGCGCTTGCAATCAGCTCTTTTATATTGATATTACTTGCTAATGCTATAACTCCTTCATCTTCCAGATTATTGAAACAGAGATCGATTTTCCTAAGATTGGATTGAGCAAGATAGCTTGCCCCTACCTTGGTTATATTATTATAAAGTGCATAGAGGGTTATCAGCTTTGCGTTGTTGGCTAAAGCCTTAATTCCATCGTCACCAATACTGTTAAAGCTGACATCTAAAGTAGTAATGTGATTGTCTTTTTACAACGCTTGAGCACCTTCTGGACCAATATTATTATGGCTAATGTCAAGGGATGAAATCGATGTTTTATTAACAAAAAGCTTCACACCGTTGGCTGTAATATCATTGTGTGACAGGTCAAGACTGGTTATGGCAGGATGATTTTGAAGAAACTCACATAACAGTGGTATGTCATTATCTCTAAGATTTAAAAAGGATAATGAGAGTTGATTAAGATTTTTATCATAGCCTTTTTCCAAAGCCGATAATGTTAACATCTAACACCATGTTCAATTATAATTAAAATTGTTTAATATTTTATTTAAACAAGAAAATGATATCAAGATTTTTGTTTAGTTTATGATGATTCAGGGAAATATGATCAGTGCCTATTATTCAGGCATCAGTTTGACTTCAATATTATAATTTCTTTAAAGTGGTAGTGAATAAAGTAAAGTATGGTTAAATGCTTTAGGTAGTGCCGTTTAAACTGATTGAAACAAGGTAACGTGAATAGCAGTTTGTAAAGAACTGCATTATACTCTGCATTTTACATTTTTTGGTGCAAAATGAATAAAGAGTTATTGTTAGGTGTTAATATTGATCATATAGCAACCATAAGACAAGCACGAGGAACTCGTTATCCTGATCCTGTCCAGGCAGCAATGGATGCTGAAGAAGCTGGGGCAGATGGAATTACTTTGCACATGAGAGAGGACTTACGACATATTCAGGCGCGTGATGTCAGATTGATTAAACAGGTTCTGCAAACACGTATGAATCTTGAGCTGGCAGTTACTGAAGTTATGCTTGATTTTGCCGAAGAAATATCGCCGGAGCATGCTTGCTTAGTGCCTGAAAAGCGGGAAGAACTAACTACAGAAGGTGGATTAGATATTTTGACTCACCGCAATGTGGTGGAAAGGGCAGTACGTCGCTTACAATTAATGGGAAGTGAGGTTTCTTTATTTATTGACCCGGATAAAGAGCAAATAAGAGCGGCGGTTGATGTTGGGGCGCCAGTTATTGAATTGCACACGGGGTGTTATGCTGATGCTACCTCAGAGGAAAAGCAGCATTATGAATTGCAACGAATTAAAGAGGCAGCTGAATTTGCTGCCAGTTTGAACCTGATAGTGAATGCCGGTCATGGGTTGCACTATCATAATGTTAAACCGATTGCAGCGATTAGGGAGTTAAATGAACTTAACATAGGACATGCCATTATTGCCAGAGCATTATTCTGTGGATTAAAAGAGGCAGTAAGACACATGCGCCAATTAATGCAGGAAGCGAGACTTTATGTCAACGACTGATGTCATTGTTGTACGTATCACTGGCGATTCTGGTGACGGAGTACAATTGGTAGGTGAACAATTAACCATTAGCGCGGCATTGACAGGACGTGATGTGCGTACTATGCCTGATTTCCCGGCAGAAATCCGTGCTCCTGCTGGAACAGTTGCGGGTGTCTCAGGATTTCAGTTGGCAATGGCGGAAAGAGCTATTTTTACTGCCGGAGAGTCATTGGATGTTTTAGTGGCTTTAAATCCAGCTGCATTAAAAAACTCACTTCAACATTTGAATCAAGGTGGTTTGCTGATCATTAATGAAGACAGTTTTCAAGAAAGAGATTGGCAAAAAGCATGTATCGATAAGAGTTTCCTGGATAATTGTCGAGAACATTATCACATTGTTGCTTTCCCATTAATTACACAAACTATTCAGGCAGTTGAATCCATTAACCTTACAAAACCACAGGCTGTCAAAACCAAGAATTTTTATATTTTGGGATTGGTTTTGTGGTTGTTTGATTTGCCTACAGAAACTTGCCAGGCTTTTATCGCTAAAAAGTTTAAAACAAATCAGGCCATAGCAAAAGCCAATGAATTGGCTTTGTTGGCAGGATATAATTATGCTATGACTCTGGAGCTTTCACGTCGGGATTACATGCTGGGGGAAGTCAACAGACATTCAGGTGAGTACAGGCAAATCACTGGAGTTGAGGCAGTAGGGTTAGCTCTGGCTACATTAGCTACTCAGACACAAGTTCCGCTGTTGGTGTCAGGTTACCCAATTACACCGGCTTCTGCTATTTTGCATGAATGCGCTCGCTTATATGATTACGGCGTACAGTTAATACAAGCCGAGGATGAAATTGCCGCTATTTGTTCTTGTATAGGGGCTGCTTATGGTGGTCGTTTAGCTCTGACCTGTACTTCAGGGCCTGGGCTTGATTTAAAATGTGAAAGCCTGGGCTTGGCTGTTGTGACGGAGCTGCCCTTGGTGCTAGTTGATGTGCAAAGAGCGGGGGCTTCAACAGGTTTGCCCACGAAAACCAGCCAGAGTGATTTAAAGCAAGCTTTGTATGGTCGCCATGGCGAGGCACCTTTACCTGTGATTGCAGCTCAATCCCCTGCTGATTGTTTTAATACAATTATTGAAGCCTTCAGGATAGCCATCAAGTACATGACTCCAGTTATTGTATTACTCGATGCTTATTTGGCGAACGCGGCAGAGCCCTGGGAAATTCCTGCTTTGGATTCTCTCAATATACCAAAACCGGAGTTTAATCGTTTTACCAAACCCTATCATCGAGATGAATTTTTAAGTAGAAGCTGGAATGTTCCTGGAACTTCTGGGTTTATTCATCAAATTGGAGGCTTGGAAAAGCAAGGCGATGAAGGACGAGTTAGTTATGATGCTGAGAATCATCAAAAAATGGTGATTACACGTGCTGAGAAAATAAAGGGTATTGCAAGAGATTATCCTGCTTTGGTTCTTGAGGGTGATATGACGGCTCCCATGCTTGTTATAGGTTGGGGTAGTACTTTTGGTAGTTTAAAGTCTGCTGTACAACAATGTCTTGAACAGGGATTACCGGTTGCCTATCTGCATCTGCGCCATCTTAACCCATTACCTCATGATTTGGGTTCTTTATTGAAAAAATATGACAAGGTATTGGTTGCTGAATTGAATTCTGGCCAATTATGTCAACTCATCAGAGCAGTTTATCTGGTGGATGCGCAATCGATTAGCCAATGCAATGGTCAACCTTTCAGTGTTAATCATTTGGTAAGTGCCATTAAAGCGGAAGCCAACTATGAACAGCAATTATAAGCGTGAAGATTTTGCGAATGAAACAGAAGTTCGCTGGTGTCCTGGATGTGGTGATTATGCCATTTTAGCTGCTTTGCAAAGAGTACTTCCTGAATTAGGTTTGCCTCCTGAGCAACATGTTTTTGTCTCAGGCATAGGGTGTGCCGGACGGCTTCCTTATTATATGAACACTTATGGGTTTCATACTATACATGGCAGGGCTACAGCAGTAGCAACTGGTTTAAAGGCAATGCGAGAAGATTTATGTGTCTGGGTTATTACCGGAGATGGGGATGCGTTAAGTATAGGCGGCAATCACCTGCTGCATATTTTAAGGCGTAATGTCAATGTTAATATACTTCTGTTTAATAATCAGGTTTACGGATTAACCAAGGGGCAATTTTCTCCAACGTCTCAGAAAGGGCAGGTAACTAAAACATCCCCCAAAGGAGTGACAAGTGAGCCAATCAATCCAATCATGATCGCTTTGGCTTCCGGAGCCAGTTTTGTAGCCAGAGCGGTTGACAAAGATCCTGTCCATTTGGCTTCTGTGCTTAAAAAAGCTTATGAACATAAGGGATGCTCTTTTGTCGAAATTTATCAAGATTGCAATATTTTTAATCATGGTGCTTTTGATGATTTTGCAGTTAAAAATAACCGGGCTGAAAACACAATAATATTGGAAGACGGTCAGCCACTCGTATTTGGCGCTCAAAAAGAAAAAGCCCTGCAGTTGGACGACGAGCAATTTGTACAAATTTCAATTGATGAAAAAACGCTTTATAAGCATGATGAGAAAAACTTAATTAGCGCCATGCGTTTAGCGCGATTGACGTTCCCTGATTACCCAGTACCTTTGGGAGTCTATTATCAAAAAGATCGCGAGCTTTTTACTCTGAGCCAGGAAGTGAAGAAAAAACCGGAAGATTTGCCAGAACTTTTTAAAGCCAAGGCTAGTTGGAAACAAAATTAATTTCACATCGATTAATAATTCCTCTAGATTTTGCAATGTAATTATTCTTCAGATAACTGCTCAAAAATTGAAAGGTGGCAGTTGTTTCAGTTAATTAATTTAAATATATTGTTTTGTATCAGTTCAATACCTCCTTGTTGAGATACTCTCTTATATTCCGTAAACAATTGATCCATAAAAAAATCCCGGCGTACAGCCGGGACTCAGGTAGAGGAGACGATATTAAATTATTCGCGACCTGAGAATGCGCTTAGCAGGTTCAGAAGGCTAACAAATAAGTTATAAATGGAAACAAACAAGCCAATAGTGGCCATTATGTAATTGGTTTCTCCTTCATGAATTATGGCGCTGGTTTGTAATAGAATCAATCCAGATGAAATTAATACAAAAGCAGCAGAAATCACTAATTGCAAAGCTGGTATTTGTATAAATATTCCCGCTATCATCGCCAATAAGGCAACCATAACGCCAACAAAAAGAAATCCGCCCAGGTAGCTAAAATCTTTTTTCGTTGTCAGGGCATATCCTGATAGAGCGAAAAAGATCATTCCAGTACCACCTAAAGCAGTAGCTACTATTTGTGGGCCATTTGAAAAACCTGTGATGTAATAGTTGAGTAATGGGCCAATTGTATATCCTAAAAACCCTGTAAAAGCAAAGACGCTTACCAAACCCCAAACGCTATTTCTTAAAGCTTGAGTTAGAAACATCAAGCCATAAACGCCAACTATCATTAATAGTGGATTCATTGGGCGAGCTCCACTAATAAAGGCTACGTAGGCAGTTAATGCGCTAAATATGAAGGTTAAACTTAGCAGTAAATACGTATTTCGCAGGACTTTATTGGTTGCGAGCACAGATTCTCTTTGTTGACCAAGTATGGTGATATCATTTCGGTTCATTGTTCAGAACTCCAGTTATTTATTATCAGTGTAGCATATCTATGGTCAAATTTCCTATTTTTCAAGTCGCATCACTTGAAAATTTTGTAATAAAATTTACATATAGACCAATAGACAATTTATTATTAAAGCGAAAAGGTTTTTGTGTCAATTTTGTTTTGGGGTTATATGGAACGATATAGTAAGATGAAAAATATGAATGTCATTTAGGAAAAAGGATGAATCGAGTAGCGCTTGTGCAAATGGTATCATCTGCCAAAATAGCAGATAATTTGCAACTCACTGAACAATATTTAATTCAAGCTAGGGAACAGGAAGCCAGTTTGGTGGTGCTACCTGAGAATTTTGCTTTTATGGGAATGAATGAACGAGAGAAGTTGCACATTGCTGAATATTATGGTCAAGGACCTATACAACAAAGAATAAGTGAGTTAGCGAGAGATTTGCGGGTATGGATAATAGCAGGAACAATCCCGTTAAAAAGTATGGGTTCAAAGGTAAGAGCAAGTTGTATAGTTTATGATGATAAAGGCCTAAATGTTGCTCGCTATGATAAAATTCATTTATTTGATGTCATAGTTTCCGAGCAGGAAAAACACCAGGAATCGTTAACTATAGAGGCAGGAAAAGATATAGCGCTAGTGGATACGCCAGTGGGGAAAATTGGGTTAACCATCTGTTATGACTTGCGTTTTCCGGAATTGTACCAATATTTAACCCAAAGAGGCGCACAATTACTTTCAGTTCCGTCTGCTTTTACTGCGGTAACTGGAGCTGCGCATTGGGAGGTCTTACTCAGAGCAAGAGCAATCGAAAATTTATGTTATGTCTTAGCTCCTAATCAGGGTGGGACTCATGAAAACGGGCGTCATACTTATGGGCATAGTATGGTTGTGGAACCATGGGGTAAAGTGTTGGCTCAAAAAGAAGAAGGGCAGGGAGTAATTCTGGCCGATATTGATTTAGAGAGATTGTCACAGTTGAGAAGACAATTTCCGTGTGTTGAACATCATGTTTTAATGTAAAAGGTATATAAATGACAAAATCTCTTGCGATAGCAAAAAATATTTTATTGACACCAGCTTCCCTGGATGAAGTCGGAATAGAAAAATTATTCAAGACCATGTTTAATCGCAACGTCGATGATGCTGATCTTTATTTCCAAAGTTGTAGTTATGAATCCTGGTATTTGGAAGATTCAGAGGTTAAAAGCGGTAATTTTTCTCTGGATAAGGGGGTAGGGATTAGGGCTGTAAGCGGTGATAAAACCGGCTTTGCTTATTGTGATGATATATTACTGCCTTCCATGCTTCGTGCTGCCGATGCGGCGCGCTCCATAGCCCTTTCTGGTTCAAAAACAGTACCGGCCGTCAAGGTATTAAAGGCTTCTGTAAATCGATATGAGAGTTTAAATCCTTTGGAAGGAATGAGCAAACAGGAGAAAATCGCTTTATTGGAAGCCATTGATAAAGAGGCCCGTAGTATTGATCCTCGAGTGATACAGGTTAATGCCACTTTAACTGGTTGCTATGAAGTAGTAATGGTTGCCAATATGGATGGGCAGATGATGGCTGATGTGAGGCCATTGGTTAGCATTAATGTCAGTGTTATTGTTGAAGACAGTCATGGTAGAAGAGAATCAGCGAGATCGGGCGGTGGTGGACGAGTAGCTTATTCCTATTTTACCGAGAAAGAAAACGCTTTGAGTTATGCGCGTGAAGCGGTACGGGAAGCATTAACCAATTTGAAGGCTGAACCAGCTCCTGCTGGAACCATGCCAGTTGTTTTGGGCCCAGGATGGCCAGGGGTACTTCTTCATGAGGCTGTTGGACATGGTTTGGAGGGTGATTTTAATCGCAAGGGATTATCTGCTTTTTCAGGTAGATTGGGTCAGCAGGTTGCTGCTGCAGGTGTTACAGTTGTGGACGATGGTACTTTAGAAAATCGACGTGGTTCTCTGACTATAGACGACGAAGGGACGCCATCACAATGTACGACCTTAATTGATAATGGAATTTTAGTGAATTACATGCAGGACAAGTTGAATGCCAAACTAATGGGAATGCAATCAACAGGTAATTGTCGTCGTGAGTCCTATGCCCATGTCCCAATGCCGAGAATGACTAATACTTATATGCTGTCAGGACAGTACGACCCTCAGGAAATTATTCGCACTGTAAAAAAAGGGTTGTATGCGGTGAATTTTGGAGGCGGACAAGTTGATATTACTTCTGGCCAGTTTGTATTTTCTGCGAGTGAGGCTTATTTAATAGAGAATGGCAAGATTACAAAACCGGTGAAAGGGGCTACTTTGATTGGAAATGGCCCTGATGTGATGAAAAAAATAAGTATGATTGGTAATGATTTGGCATTGGATAGAGGGATTGGCGTATGTGGAAAAGAAGGACAATCTGTTCCCGTTGGCGTAGGGCAGCCCACTTTGAAAATTGATGCCTTGACGGTTGGCGGAACCAAGTAAGAAAATGCCAGTCAAGTGTGTACCAACTATTTCCAGGAGTTATTCTTGACAAATCAATACCCTAAAATTGGTTTGGCTTTAGGTAGCGGATCAGCGCGCGGCTGGGCTCATATTGGGGTAATTCAATCAATCAAACGATTGGGTGTAAGGATTGATTGTGTCGCTGGATGTTCCATAGGCGCATTGGTTGGCGCCATTTATGCCTGTGGCACCCTGGATCTGTTTGAACAATGGGTGATAAAGCTTAATAAAAGAGAAATGGCTAAACTCATTGATGTGAATTTTTTAGGTGGCGGGGTTATCTCTGGTAGTAAATTGATGACCTTTTTCAAGGATTTTGGTCTTGAAAAAAATATCGAGGAGCTCTCGCTACCTTTTAGTTCAGTTGCTACTGATTTGAGTACTGGACGTGAGATATGGCTAAGTAAAGGTTCTCTTGAGCTTGCTATTCGCTCATCCATGTCCTTACCAGGGTTATTTACCCCACAGCGTTATAAGGATTGCTGGTTAGTCGATGGTGGTTTAGTTAATCCCGTTCCTGTTACATTGTGTCGAGCTATGGGGGCAGATGTTGTAATCGTTGTCAATTTAAATCATGACTTGCTAAGGGTGCCTCCGAGCACGACAGAACACCCGGGTTTTTTTTCAGTTCTCTCAGGCCAATTTGATAAAATGATAAAAAAAATAATGGGAATCAGTGATGGGCCTGGATATTATGATGTCTTGACCAGAAGCATCAAAATAATGCAAGACCGGATAACCCGAGCAAGAGCGGCAGGCGATCCTGCTGATTTGACTTTGGTTCCTCAATTAGGAAACATCATGCTTTATGATTTTCATAAAGCAAAAGAGGCGATTCATGAAGGTGAAAATTGTGTTTTGCGAGAAAAAAATAATATTTTACAACTAGTTGGTCTAGAATAGTAATTAAACAAGCTTAAGGAAGAGCCATGCAAAAAGAATCCAATTCCAATTCATTATTTAACTTACTGTTGAAAAATGAAAAAAATTCGGCAGACCATGTGTATTTAAGACAACCAAAAAGTGGAGTTTGGCATGAATATACCTGGTCGGCCGTGATGCTGCAGGCCCGAAAAGTAGCTGGTTTTTTACACCATCTGGGGTTAAAAAAAGGCGATCATATTTCCATTATCTCCAAGAATTGCGCGGAATGGTTTATCGCTGATTTTGGAATTCATATTGCTGGAATGGTCAATGTCCCGTTATTTGCTAATCAAAATGAAGAAAGTGCGCATTATGTTTTAGATCATGGGGATGTGAAACTGGTTTTTGTTGGAAAATTAGATGATCATCAGCGGGTCAGACAATTTATCCCTAAAAGTTATCCCACAATTGGTTTTGATTACCATAAAGATTTGCAAGTTGATTACGAATGGTCTGATGTTTTGAAAAGTGACCCTATGATTAACCTGGTGGAACCAGAGCCAGATGCGTTGTATACCATTATTTATTCATCCGGGACTTCGGGGGCACCCAAAGGAGCTATGTATACCAATCGGTCCATAGCCAATTACTTGACAGTTTTCCCCAAGGACTTGCTCAGAATAAGAGAGCTGGAACATTATAAATTAATATCTTATCTTCCCCTGGCCCATGTCTATGAACGCTCTGCCATCCAATTAGGCAGTGTTGCTATTAATGCATCGGTATCTTTTGTTGAAAGTCTGGAGAAGTTTGCAGAGAACTTAAGAGAAGTGAGTCCTACCTTTTTCACTGCAGTTCCACGCATTTGGGGAGTATTTAAGCAGAAAATTGAACAAAAACTGCCACCAGCCAAATTGAATTTTTTATTAAAAATTCCTCTTATATCCAGTTTGATAAAAAGAAAAATCATTCACAGTTTAGGATTAAGCGAGTGTACTAATTGTTTTAGCGGAGCATCTCATCTGCCAATATCCATTATTGATTTTTTTGAAAAATTGGGAATTTATATTCAGGAAGGATATGGTCAGTCTGAGAATTTGGCTTATGCTACCTTATCGATGTTAAATGAGAGAAAACGTGGTTACGTTGGTACTCCGAGGCTGGAGGTTGAGATAAAAGTAGGCGAAGAGAATGAATTACTAATGAAGTGCCCTTGTCTAATGTCAGGTTATTATAAAAATGAACAAGCGACTAAAAATGCCTTTACAGAAGAGGGTTGGTTGCGAACAGGAGATGTCGTTGATGTTGATAATGAAGACAGAGTTAAAATATTAGGAAGACTTTCTGAGAACTTTAAAAATCAGACAGGAGAGTTCATTGCTCCTTCACCAATAGAAAAACTGTTTTCAGTGAACTCTATGCTAGAACAACTGTGCCTGGTAGGTAGAGAGTTACCTAGTAACGTTTTGTTAGTTACCTTGAATGAAGCAGTGCGTTTAGGTATGCCAAAAGAGGAGATCACTCACTCATTGCAAGAAACCTTAAAGCAAGTCAATTCCAAATTGGTTAAATACGAAAAAGTCGGTCACATCCTTGTGCTGAAAGATGCCTGGACAACTGAAAATGATAAATTAACACCTACACTGAAAGTAAAGAGAAGGGTAGTTGAAAAAGATTATGCCGAGTTAATCCAAAAGGCACTTCAGCAATCTCAGTCAATCGTTTGGGAATGAGGAGACAGTTTATTTAATAAAGAACTGATTTCAAATATTCGTTCCTCTGATGACGTGCTGTCTAAAGTAAAACGCAGACGTTGCGGTCCTTCCATTTGATAGCGTTTGGCGTGTACTTGTATGAGGCTGATTAGTGTTCCTGGGTCAATCGATGGTTTTTCACTAAAATCCAATTTACCTTGTTGAGCACTGGCACTGATTTTTTGAATACCGAGCTGTGCTGCTTTTAACTTTAATTCAGTAATCAAAAACAGATGTTTGACTGGTTGTGGGAGTAAACCAAACCGGTCTATCAGTTCTATTTGTAGTTCTCTAAGTTGTTGGGTAGTTTTTGCATTAGCAATTCTTTTATACATGATGAGTCTATTGTGTATATCACCTATGTAATCTTCGGGGATAATCGCGCTAATTCTCAAGTCAATTTCAGGTCCTTGATGCATTGGTGCTGACAATTCAGGAGTTTTACCTGCCTTTAAATCGTTAACGGCACGGTCAAGCATTTCCATAAATAAATTAAATCCTATGGCATGCATATTACCACTTTGTTCTTCACCAAGGAGTTCACCTGCTCCACGAATTTCCAGATCGTGTGTTGCCAAGGTGAACCCTGCTCCCAAATCTTCTAAAGACACAATGGCTTCGAGACGTTTCACTGCATCTGGCGTTAACAGTTTTTCATTGGGAGTTAATAAGTAAGCGTAGGCTTGATGATGAGAGCGTCCAACACGACCACGTAATTGATGCAGCTGGGCTAATCCAAATTTATCGGCACGATCGATAATAATGGTATTGGCCGTTGGAATATCGATCCCTGTTTCAATGATGGTTGTGCAAACCAGGACATTAAATCGGTGATGATAAAAATCAGACATGATGCGCTCTAATTGCCTTTCTCGCATTTGCCCATGTGCGCTTTGAATTTTTGCTTCGGGCACTAAAGCTTCCAGATCCTGGCAAACTCTTTCTATAGTTTGTACATTATTGTGCAGGTAAAATACTTGCCCTCCCCTTAATATTTCACGCAATATCGCTTCTCGTATGGTGAGATCATTTTTTTCTTGCCAAAATGTTTTAATAGCCAAACGCTTGGCGGGCGGTGTTGCAATAAGTGAAATATCTCTGATTCCCGCCATTGCCATGTTCAAGGTTCTGGGAATTGGAGTAGCAGTCATGGATAAAATATCAACATGAGTACGAAGCGATTTAATATGTTCCTTTTGTTTCACTCCAAATCGATGTTCTTCATCAATAATCAGTAATCCCAGGTTTTTGAAAGAAATATTATTTTGGAATAATTTATGGGTTCCAATCACAATATCTACTTTACCTGATTGCAATGCGGCAAGGACTGCTTCGGACTCTTTATTACTGCGAAAGCGGGATAATAATTCAATATTAACAGGAAACTCTGCAAATCTATCGCGAAATGACTCAAAATGTTGTCCTGCAAGCAAGGTAGTTGGAGCAAGGATACAGACTTGTTTTCCATTTTGTACTGCTACGAATGCAGCACGCATGGCGACTTCTGTTTTGCCAAATCCTACATCACCACAGATTAGGCGATCCATCGGTCTTGGTGATTGCATGTCCCTAATAATTTGTTCAATAGCCTGAAGTTGATCTGGTGTTTCTGTAAAGGGGAAGCCACTGGCGAATTTTATATATTCGGATTGATTGAAATCGTATTGGTGCCCTGGCTGGGCTTCTCTTTTAGCATAGAGATCCAATAACTCAATTGCAACATCATGAATCTTCTCGGCCGCTTTCTTTTTTTCCTTTTGCCATTGATCAGAACCCAGTTTATGCAAAGGGGCGTGTTCACTGTCCACACCAGTATACCGGCTTATCATATGCAGAGAAGTGACTGGGACATAGATTTTGTCATCACCTGCATAAGCAAGGACGAGGAACTCACTGGGGGTACCATTGGAGTCGATGTATTGCAAACCTTGATAGCGACCTACTCCAAATTGAAGATGTACAACAGGAGCGCCCAATCGAAGTTCGGCCATATCTCGTATGATTAAGTCGGGATCAACTGATTTTTGAGTGCTTCGGCGTTGAGGTGTGCTTTGTTCACCAAATAATTGCGACTCAACGATGATCACAATTTGTTTGTCGGTTAATTCACAGCCATAAATCAATGGGCCAGTAGTTATATTGATGGGGGATTCATCGTAAATGAAGTCCAACCACGAGTTTTGTGTTCTTGGAATGATATGGCTTGATTTAAGCAGATCCAGTAATACTTCGCGACGCCCAGCGCTTTCAACAACAATAAGATAGCGTCGCGTTGGATCAGAACAATACTCACTTAATTGGCGGAGTGGCTCAATATTTTTCCTGTCAATGGGGAGTTGTGGAGCTTTGGCAATATTGAAATTTAAGGCTCCTTTTTTTTCGGAAGGCTTATGATACAGGCGTACTTGTTCATAATTGTTAGCTTTAGTTAATAATTCGGTGGGATTAATAAAGCAGTTATCTGGGGTTAAAATAGGGCGGCTGACATCATGACGCCGTTGTTCATAGCGTTCATTTAATTCTCGCCAGAATCTCTCAGCATTCTCTTGGATTTCTTCAATTAAACAAATTTTGGCATTGGCTGGCAGATAATCAAAAAAGGTAACGGTTTTATCAAAAAACAAGGGCAGATAATATTCTATGCCAGATGGAAATTGACTGTTACTAATTGCTTCGTATATTGGGCAATGGCTGGGATTTCCAGGAAAAGACTCTCTGAAAGCTCGTCGGAAGTGTAATTGGCTTTGTTCATTTAATGGAAATTCACGAGCAGGTAACAAATGGATTTGATTGATTTTTTCTATTGTGCGTTGTGTTTCCGGATCAAATTCTCTGAGACTTTCAATTTCATCATCAAATAGCTCGATACGGAAAGGTAAACCACTACCCATCGGATACACGTCAATAATAGATCCACGTAGTGCGTATTCACCATGTTCAAGCACTTTATTAACACAATGGTATCCTGCTTGTTGCAACTGATTCCTGAACGAGTTCAGATCAAGCTTTTGCCCCTCTTTAAGCATTAAAGCGTATTGATTTAAAAACTCTGGCGGAGAAAGTCTGTGCATTAAAGTGCTGACTGAAGAAATAATGATTCCATTGGTAATTTGTTGAACTCTGCTTAAGGTGTAGAGTCTTTCTGAAATAATATCTTGATGAGGAGAGAATTGATCATAAGGCAAGGTTTCCCAGTCGGGAAAAAATAATAACTCCTGGGTATTTTGGTTCGGGTTTAGAAAAAATTGTAGTTCATCCTGCAACTGACTGGCGCATAGGTTGTCTTGCGTAATAAGTAATTTGATCCCGGGTGTTTGTTGGCAATATTCAGCTAAAGCAAGCGCCAGACTGCTACCATAGAGTTGCCCCCATATCTGTTTATTTTTTGTGGGTTGGTAAAGTAGCGTTTTTGTATTCATTGGAATTTAATGATTAAAACTGAAAACCGCTTAGTATAATGCTAAATTAGGTATTCTGCACCATAAAGATTTTATTTTAGATGGATTCAGACTCGACCAATTCTAATTGAGTTAGTTCCTGTTCATCCAATTCGATATCGACCGATTCAATTTTTTCGAATCTGGAAGTGATCTTTTTGGCTGATGTATTGACTTCATTAACGTCC
Organism: Legionella sp. PATHC039; assembly: GCF_026191275.1. Lineage (NCBI taxonomy): Bacteria > Pseudomonadati > Pseudomonadota > Gammaproteobacteria > Legionellales > Legionellaceae > Legionella > Legionella sp. PATHC039. The sequence continues at coordinate 1,559,198 of NZ_JAPHOP010000001.1, read as the reverse complement.
TGATGTGCCAAGTCAATGTGTTTGGATAATTTATCCATTCTCTTTTCAAAGCGTTGAAAATCATTGGCCAGGGCTTGAAGATGTTTTTGAATGATATGTACTTGTTTGCGAGTTGCATCATCTTTAAGTACTGCCCTTGCTGTAGTCAGTACAGCCATTAATGTGCTAGGCGATACCAGCCAGACTTTTAGCTTTTGAGACATGGCAATTAAATCAGGATAGTTTGCATGAATCTCAGCAAATATAGATTCTGCAGGAATAAACATCATGGCGCCATCTGTTGTTTCATTGGGCACGATATATTTTTCAGCGATGTCCTTAATATGTTTTTGAATGTCTTGGCGAAATTGTTGTTGTAATGACTTACGATCTGTGGATAAGGCATCACTGTTGATTAATCGTTGATAAGTTTCCAGGGGAAATTTGGCGTCTATGACAATATTTCCAGTGGGCTCGGGTAAGAACAAAACACAGTCAGCCCGTTTTTGATTACTGAGGGTATATTGCATTTGATAACTTGCGCTGGGAAGCATATTGCTGATGAGTGTTGATAATTGAACTTCACCAAAAGCACCGCGAGCTTTTTTGTCCACTAATACGTCCTGAAGGCTGACAACATGACTGGAGAGTTCAGTGATTTTCTTTTGTGCCTCATCAATAATGGTCAATCGCTTTACCACGTCAATAAAAGTAGACGAAGTTTTCTCAAAACCTTCGGTCAATTTGTGATTAACCTGCTGAGTTAGTGTGTTTAAATGATTACGAATTTCCTCAGTTAGTAATTGTAAGTGAGAAGTGAGTGAGCTCGCATGATGTTTGAAGCTATGAGTCATTTGCTCTCTGACATCGGCCATTTGTCTTTGTATGGCATCACTAATGAGCTGTTGTGTAGTCAGTTGTCCTTGAGCTATCTTTTCATTAATAAATTGTTGGCTCGTTTGATATGATTGGCTTAAATCAATACGTAACTGGTGAAGTTGAGAGATAAGTGTTTGTTGTATTCTTTCACCAAGTTGTTCAGTCAGTTTTTTTTGCTGTGCTTGTTTTACCAAAACCCAGAAAAGCAATAAGAATTGAAGGGCAATAGCCAACGCTATGCCCTCAAACAAAGTGACAGAAGAAAATAATGCCATTCATTAATCCGCTAACTGACTAAGCTTGACAGGTTGGTTGTATTGATACACAGTTTTTAACTGCCCATAGTCTATCAAGCGTAAATAACCCAAATAGAGGTTATCGTCCGATAATTGATTGTGATTGTCAAAGGTAAATTGCAAAACATGCTTACCGGGTTCAAGCCACTGTGCTCTTTGCGAGGTCTGAATAGGCCTGGCTTCACCCTTTCCATTTTTTTGGAACAACACACTTTGTAAAGCGTATCGGCTTGCAGTTGCAACATCTACAGTGACAACAAAAGTCAAAGGTTTAGAGGACAATTTTTTTACATTCATAAGACTGGCTGAGGGAATGGAGTATGAAAAGGCTGTATGGCCAGATCGTCTAATGATTTCTTGCCCGTATTCTGTTTGAACATCGGTTTCTAAGTACCAGTTTTCGCCGCGATCATTTAACTCGGAATCCAAAGTGGCAGTTCCTTCAAATACATTGGATTTTAACTTGGTCAGATTAAGCGAAATGACTTGACCTTTAGGGCCTACAAGTCGAGCATCAACGTCATTGACGTCATACTCAGTGATATCATTGTGAAGCGATATGGTGGCTTTTAGCTTATCGCCATACTGGTAATGGAGGGAATCGGTTTCAACCTCAAGGTAAGTGATAGAAAATTTATCAAGGACACTGATCATATAAGCATCGGCATATTTGTTAGTAATGTCCTTGCTTTTTAGTATAAATTTTCCATACCCCAGTTCAGGTTTTATTTGTAACATAGCCTGGTGTTTTGTAATGGCTAAAGGATTATTACCAACCTCGTCATCCTGATTATAGAGAGAAGAGGCTTCTTTCAGGGGCAAGAGTTGATTTTTTGGTGTTTTGATAAGTAATTCCGGGATGGATTTATTCTGCAAAGGGGTAATGCGAACGACAGCGCCAGGAGCCAATGTTGATATAATAACTCCGCGTTGTAATTGTTCCAGAGAAATACGTTCTTTGTAACCATAACTTCTACGAACATTACTGATGTTGTTGTTTAATGGTTCATTGGTAATTTCCCATTTATCGTGCAGATTTTCTCGTGATAATTGGCTGCAATTCTCACATTCATAAGATTTGGTTGGCTGTCTTGGTAATGTAAACGCATGAGCTTGGGCAATACAAAATGCGGATATCCATATAAGGTGAGCAGTTTTCATTTTACAACTCCTTCATTAACTAGGGCACTGATAAGTATTTGATCCAAACCAAAACAAGAATGTCGACTTTGATTATGGCTTAAAGGCAAATTGTAATCAGTTTTGTCTATATCATAGAACCATACTTCTCCTGCTTGAGCTTGCGAATCACAATTCAGAAAGCCATCAGCACACTGATTAAGATAGAGTTTGGCAATTTTTAGCCCGCTATTTAGCATGTATCCATTACAATAGCTGGATGTTGAAAATGGTGAAGCATAGACATCAGTCCCCACTATGACTTTAAATGGAATGGACAGAGAGGGTCGGCCTTTGCTCCCCAATAGCAATTCTTCGTTATAGATCAGCATGTCGCCTACACGTTGTTGTTTGACTGCATCTGAAAGATAACCGAGTAACCAGGCCAGACTCGTTTCAAATATGCCGCCATTTAATACTTCATCAGCAAGGGGAGTCCCTCCACTGGAAGGTGCAATGGCAATCACTTGACTGATTTTGCGTTTGAGAGTCATATATCGGCTATCATAAGTTGGGTTTGAGAGAATCCAACGCATGATGTTGGCACCATCAGAGTGGGTGTAGACTGTGAGAGAGCTCACATTTTTATCGTTAATAAATTCCAGAAGTTGATTGGCAACACAATTGGCCGCGTCTTCATGCCACATATATTGGCTAAAGTCACAATGAACTACGTAGTGATTTTCAGGTTTTGCCAGGGTTTGGGAGATACTTTGTATGAAATCAATTTTCCAATACCCTCCATAGGCATCTTCTCTGTGATCTCGAGTACCATGGACAAAAGCAATGCCTTGATTGGAATTAGTGTCGGAATGAGAATGGATAAGGGTTGAAAACAATAAAACAATAAGAGTGGATAAAATGCGCAGAAGTTCCATTTTCAAAATATCTCCTTCAATACAGAGACGTATCTATATCATGGTTCTGGCAAAAGATTCAAGAGATGGGATTGATGCGTTTTAGTGGATTTGAGCTGATTACTTGGTTCCGAATAAAGAGGCTTCCAAAAAAAGATTTTGCCTTGAATGATTAAACCACTCATATTTGAAAGAAGTAAAAAAATGATAAACTGTTGTTTTTATTTTGGGAATCTTCATTAATGAATGATCAAGGAATTAAGGAATCGATAGAAACGCTTAAAGAGCAAATAAGAAAATACGATTATCACTATTATGTTTTAGATGAACCTTTGGTTCCTGACGCGGAATATGATCGATGTTTCAAGGCATTGCAACAGTATGAAGAGCAATATCCGCAATTTTTATCGCCAGATTCTCCTACACAGAGAGTGAGCGGTACTCCTTCAGATGCTTTTATGCCGGTAGCCCATAACCAACCCATGTTGTCTTTATCCAATGTGTTTACTACCAATGAATTAAAAGCATTCATTAAACGAGCAATTGAGAAACTGGATGAACCAAATCAACAACTGGTATTTGCTTGCGAACCAAAGCTTGATGGGTTGGCTGTTAACATGACTTATGAGGGCGGGATCTTGACTCATGCCGCAACTCGTGGCGATGGTGCTGTAGGAGAAAACATCACGGCAAATATTAAGACTATTGCTTCAGTTCCATTAAGGCTAAGGGTTAGTAACCCTCCAAAATTGATCGAAGTGCGGGGTGAAGTCTATATCCCCAAAGCCGATTTTGAAGATTACAACGCAAGGGCTAGAGAACTCGGTGAAAAAACTTTTGCTAATCCGCGAAATGCTGCTGCAGGCAGTTTAAGACAATTAAATCCTGAAATTTCTGCCAGTCGTCCACTTGCTATTTATTGTTATGGTATAGGGGCTTGCGAGGATTATAAGTTACCTAACAGTCATTTGGAGCAATTGAATTTATTAAAAGAGTTTGGATTTAGAGTGTCTCCAGAAACGAGGAGGGCAATTGGAGTAGAAGGCTGTTTAGATTATTACCAGTATATGTTAGCGAAACGGAATCAATTGCCATTTGAAATCGATGGGGTTGTTTATAAGATTGACAGTATCTCCTTGCAACAGCAATTAGGTTATGTTTCTCGTGCCCCAAGATTTGCTTGTGCCCATAAATTTCCCGCTACAGAAGAAATGACTCGTCTGATAGCCGTGGATTTCCAGGTAGGTAGAACGGGCGCTGTGACGCCGGTTGCACGTTTGGAGCCAGTTAGTGTTGGTGGTGTTACAGTAAGTAACGCGACTTTGCATAATTTTGATGAAATTACACGAAAAGACATTCGTATTGGTGATACGGTTATTATTCGTCGTGCTGGTGACGTGATCCCTGAAGTAGTTTCTGTGATTTTGGAAAAGCGTCCCATTAATGCCAGAAAGATTGAGCTTCCTAAAAATTGCCCTGTTTGTGGTTCTGAAGTCGTAAGGGAAGCGGATGAAGCAATTGCTCGGTGTATCGGCGGTTTATATTGTAAAGCACAATTAAAAAGGATGATGTGGCATTTTGCTTCTCGAAAAGCGATGTATATTGAAGGACTTGGCAGTGTTTTAATTGATCAGTTAGTTGATGAGGGTATTGTCCATCATTTGGCGGATCTTTATGAACTCGATTTGCAGACTTTAGCTAACCTGCCAAGGATGGGGGAGAAATCTGCAAAAAACTTATTATCCGCTTTGGAAAAAAGTAAAAAAACGACTTTCAATCGCTTTCTTTATGCTTTGGGGATCAGAGAAATCGGTGAAGCCGGCGCAAGGGTTTTAGCGGAGCACTACTGTGATGTAGAGAGCTTGAAATCAGCAACGATTGAGGAATTAATGACTCTGAATGACATAGGTCCAGTAGCGGCTTCTCATGTAGTCCATTTCTTTGCTCAAGCGCATAATCTTGAAGTGATTGACCGTCTTCTCGAGTTGGGTATTCATTGGCCTAAGCCCGAAAAAATACAGGTTAATCAGCAAAATCCATTTTTTGGTAAAACAGTAGTTTTAACTGGAACTCTGAGTGCCATGGGGAGGGAAGAGGCAAAGGCAAAATTATTAGCCTTAGGTGCAAAAGTGAGTGGAAGTGTGTCTTCCAAAACAGATTATGTAATAGCAGGAAGTGAAGCCGGTTCAAAGCTGATTAAAGCGACAGAACTGGGAGTAGCGATTATAGAGGAAGACGAGTTTTTAAAATGGGTTAATTCATGAGTAGCTAGATCTTTGTTATTTGGTTTATGATGGGTATCAATGAATCGGGTGAAGTAGGTATTTAAACCTGTAATAATGACTGATTGGCACGAGGGAAGTAAGTGCGGCGATATTTGTTAATGCAATTCATGTTATTTTTAATGCCTTGCTGTGTCAATTTGGCTTATGGCAGTCCTTGGGTATTCAATAATCCTTACCCTGAGAGCGAGGCCAATGAAAATATTTATTATTCTTCTTTTAATGAACAGCCAAAAACTCTGGATCCGGCACGTTCCTATTCTTCCAATGAATATCTTTTCATCGCCCAGATCTATGAGCCACTGCTGGAATATGATTATTATAAAAGACCCTATGAATTAATCCCATTAACAGCTACCCGTTTACCACAGATTCGATATTTGGATGCTCAGGGAAATCCTGTTCCGGCAGGAGATAACACAAAACCAGCATACAGTGTCTATACCATTCAGATAAAAAAAGGAATTTTATATCAACCTCATCCTGCTTTGGCTCAGAAGAAAGATGGCTCTTATCGATATCATCACTTACCAGAAGATTATTTGGAAGAGCATGACATTAGCAAGTTGTCAGATTTTAAATACACCGGCACAAGGGAGCTGATCATTGATGATTACATTTATCAAATTAAAAGATTGGCAAACCCTGCTGTGAGTTCTCCGATATATGGATTGATGAGCTATTATATTCTGGGCTTCAAGGAGTATGGAGATAGTCTTCCTAAAGGATTGGCCAATAAAAATTCTTTTATTGATTTACGTAAGTATCCTTTGAAGGGGGTTAAAAAACTAGATGATTACACCTTTGAGATTACATTAAAGGGACAATATACACAATTTTTGTTTTGGTTAGCCATGCCCTTTTTTGCTCCGGTTCCTTGGGAAGCGGATTTATTTTATTCCCAAAAAGATATGGATGATAAGAACTTATCTTTTGGCTGGTATCCTATAGGCACAGGGCCTTTTATGCTGACTGAAAATAATCCCAATAGAAGCATGATATTGGAGAAAAATCCTAATTTCAGAAAAGTGTATTTTCCTGTCAATGCTTCAGATGCCGATAGACGGGCAGGTTATTTAACCAATCAGGGAAGGCGCTTGCCCTTAATTGATAAAGCCGTTTATATCCTTGAAAAGGAATCCATACCTCGATGGAATAAATTCTTGCAAGGCTACTATGATATGTCGGGGATAAGTGCTGACAGTTTTGATCAGGCTATTCATATTAATCGCTTTGGAGAACCTATCCTTAGCCAGGAAATGAAAGATAAAAAAATATATTTAAGACAAACCCTGGAACCGTCTATCTATTATACTGGCTTTAATATGCTTGACAGCGTTGTTGGGGGTAATAGCAAAAGAGCACGAAAATTACGCCAGGCAATTTCTATTGCGGTGAATTTTGATGAAAATATTGCCATATTTTTTAATGGCCGAGGTATTCCGGCGCAAGGCCCTGTTCCACCTGGTATCTTTGGGTACAAGGAAGGAAAAGAGGGTATTAATCCCTATGTTTATCAATGGGTGAATAATGCCAGGAAACGAAAATCCTTAAAGGATGCGCAGAAGTTAATGGTTGAGGCAGGATATCCGGGAGGGATAGACCCGAAAACTGGGACACACCTGATTCTTCATTATGATGTCATGACGACAGGTGGACCTGATGATAAAGCAAGGCTTGACTGGATGCGAAAGCAATTTGCAAATATAGGAATAGATTTGAATATTAGGGCGACTCTTTACAATCGTTTCCAGGAAAAGATGCGGATAGGTCATGCTCAAATATTTAGTTGGGGCTGGAATGCCGATTATCCTGATCCCGAAAATTTTTTATTTTTGCTTTATGGGAAAAATGGAAAAGTGAAGTATGGTGGTGAAAATGCATCAAATTATGAAAATCCTGAATTTGATAGATTGTTTAATTTGATGAAAAATCGCCCTAACGATCTACAAAGACAAAAAATGATTGATAAGATGTTAGCGATTGTCCGGTATGATGCTCCATGGGTATGGGGCATGCATTCTGAAGACTTTATTTTATCGCAAGATTGGGTATCTAATATAAAGTCTAATACGATTTCTCTCAATACTCTAAAATATGTTTCTGTTAATGTACCTGAACGTAACCAACTGCGAAGATCCTGGAATCAACCGGTATTTTGGCCTTTAGGTGTGCTGTTTGGCCTATTGATTGCTTTGGTAATCCCTTTATTGATTACTTATTTAAAGAAAGAAAAACAGCCAGCAGAAAGAGTAAAATTAAAATGATTAAATACATACTCCGCAGAATTTTATATGCGATTCCAATTTTGTTTGGTATTAATCTTATTACTTTTGCATTGTTTTTCATGGTTAATTCTCCCGATGATATGGCACGTATGCACTTGGGTAATAAACATGTAGAGCAAAAAGCCATTGAAGATTGGAAAGCGGTTCATGGGTATGATTTACCGTTATTTTATAATGAAAAGCAGACTGGATTTAATCAATTTAGACGGACTTTGTTTTATCAAAAATCGCTGATGCTGTTTACATTTAATTTTGGTGTCTCGGATGCAGGTAGAGATATTAGCCACGATATATCCTACAGAATGTGGCCAAGCCTCGCCATTGCTCTGCCAACATTATTATTTGCTGTTTTGGTGAATATCATTTTTGCTATGGCTATGGCATTTTTCCGTTCGACTTATCTTGATTTATCCGGGGTAGTTATTTGTATTATCCTAATGTCCATTTCCAGTTTGTTTTACATCATTGGCGGGCAGTATCTGTTTGGAAAAATATTAAAATGGTTCCCTATTTCCGGCTACGACGATGGCCTCGATGCTTTAAAATTTACTATTTTACCAGTCCTGGTAGCTGTTCTAGGACAATTGGGTGCGGGAGCGCGTTGGTATCGAACCTTGGTTTTGGAAGAAATTAATAAAGATTATGTAAAAACTGCAAGAGCAAAGGGTCTCTCTGAGCAAAGGATTTTATATAAGCATGTATTAAAAAATGCCATGTTACCCATTTTGACCGGAATTGTTGTAATCATTCCTACTTTGTTTATGGGGAGTTTGGTTTTAGAGTCTTTTTTTGGTGTGCCAGGCTTGGGTAGCTATATTATCGATGCGATACAACAGCAAGATTTCGCTATTGTACGAGCTATGGTATTTCTGGGGTCAGTTCTTTACATAATAGGCTTGGTTCTGACTGATTTTTCTTACATCCTAGTTGATCCCCGAGTGCGATTATCCTGATAACCAAGGAGTGTGTGGCAAAAATGACATTTGAATTGCTTTGGACTGACAAATGTTTTCTTACTTTACTGGCGGTGGTTTTATTTACCGTTCTGCTGAGCCTTAGAAAACAACACATCAAATTGTCATTTGCAATCATTTTACAAAGACCCTTAGCAATCAGTGCTGGAATTGTGTTGTTGCTGTTTTTAGCCATAGGTGTTTTGGACTCCATTCATATTAAATTCATCAATGATAAAACAGAAAAAACGCAGTCTCTATTGGACAGAGTCCTTGCACCTATAGGGAATACCTATGAGAAAACTTATTCAGCTCCTTTGGCTTTATATCAATTTATGAGTGAAACGAAGTTGGTTAATGGAGTTACAACTCAGGTTTATCCTCGCTTAAAATATCCACCAGCCTCTATTAAGAATGAAAAGGACAAATCCCTTATCATCAAGTCTGTGCTTATGAAAGGTATAACATATAGTGCTTTAGTCATTTTGGGTGGGTGCTTATTACTCGCTTTAATAAAGTTTAGTCTTAGATATAAAAATATTTTCATTTTAAATTCTACTCAAATCAGCGTTATTGCGACTGTAGCTGTGCTTACTTTTGCGGTCGTCATTGGTTACGGATTATCAAGATCCTTTCATGTCTTGGGCACAGGGCAAATCGGACAAGATATTTTTTATTTCAGTTTGAAAAGTGTGCGAACGGGTCTAATCATTGGTTTTTTAACAACCCTCTTCATGTTGCCACTGGCTCTATTTCTGGGTATTGCAGCAGGGTATTTTGGTGGGCTTGTGGATGATATTATCCAGTATGTTTATACTACTTTAAGCTCCATTCCGGGTGTTTTGCTAATTACCGCTTCCGTATTGTCATTGCAAACTTATATTGCAAACCACCCGGAGCAATTTACTACTTTGGCCAAGAGCGCCGATGCACGTTTATTAGCTCTCTGCTTGATACTGGGTGTGACCAGTTGGACAAGCCTGTGTCGACTTTTGCGAGCAGAAACTTTAAAATTGCGGGAAATAGATTATGTTCTGGCCGCACGTGCCTTAGGCAGTAGTTGGTTTACCATCGTACGCAAACATTTGGTGCCCAATGTCATGCATATTGTTATCATCACCCTGGTATTGGATTTCAGTTTTTTAGTCTTGGCAGAAGCTGTATTGACCTATGTAGGGGTAGGGGTTTCGCCCATGACTATTAGTTGGGGAAATATGATTAATGGGGCGCGCCTTGAATTAGCACGTGACCCTGTTGTATGGTGGCCTATGTTTGCAGCCTTTCTGTTAATGTTTTTATTGGTTTTGGCAATGAACTTGTTTGCAGACGCAGTACGGGATGCTTTTGACCCGCATCAATCCCATTTATAGACAATATGTGTTAGTTTCCTATTTCCGGAATTTAGGGTAAAGTTTCCCAATTATCGTGAATGGGTTAATCCTCTATGCGACAACGATTTGTTCATTTAAGAGTACATACGGAATTTTCATTAGTTGATGGTTTGGTACAGATTAAACCATTAATGAAAGCTTTGCCAGCCAGAGGTATGAGCACAGTTGCTGTAACGGATTTTTGTAATTTATTCGCTGCTGTCAAAGTATTTAAAAGTGCGACAGAGGCGGGAATCAAACCCATTATTGGTAGTGACTTGCCATGCCATGATTTGGAAACCCCGGATAACATTTTTTCTTTGGTTTTATTATGTCAAGACACAGCAGGTTATAAAAATTTAACCTGTCTGGTATCCAAAGCATATCAGGAAGGGCAATATCATGGCCAACCCAGGGTGCAATTACAATGGATTCGAGAATTTTCACAGGGATTAATCGCATTATCCGGAGGAAAGTTCGGTGACATTGGGCAAGCATTGCTGGCAAATGATGACACCTTGGCAAGAAAACGCGCTTTGCATTGGATGAATTTATTTCCGAATCGGTTTTATCTGGAAATTCAGCGAACCGGAAGAGCTGATGAGCTGCACTATAATGAGAAGCTGGTCGCGTTAGCAGATGAGTTGCAATTACCCCTAGTCGCAACCAACGATGTAAGGTTCATCAATGAGGATGATTTTGACGCTCATGAAGCTCGTGTATGCATTCACGAAGGGTACACGTTGGCTGATCCCAGGAGAGCTGAACAATACAGCTCCCAACAGTACCTGCGCTCAGTAGATGAAATGGAGCTATTATTTTCGGATCTTCCAAGTGCATTACAAAACACTGTCGAAATTAGTAAACGCTGTAATGTGAAACTCGACCTTGGCCATAACTATCTACCTAATTTCCCTATACCGGATGGAACAACAGTAGAGGCGTATTTATCACATCTTTCTGAAATTGGCTTGGAGGAACGTTTAAAGCAATTATTCAGAGACAAGTCTGAGGGGGAGCTGCTTGCTGCCAGAGGGGAGTATGACAAACGTCTTAAAATTGAACTGGATGTTATTAATAACATGGGCTTTGCTGGTTACTTCCTGATTGTTGCTGATTTTATTCAATGGGCTAAAAAAAATGGGGTTCCAGTAGGACCAGGTCGCGGTTCTGGTGCTGGTTCTCTGGTTGCTTATGCCCTAAAAATAACAGATCTGGACCCTTTAGAGTATGAGCTGCTTTTTGAACGATTCTTAAACCCCGAACGTGTTTCTATGCCTGACTTTGATATTGATTTTTGCATGGAAGGCCGTGATCGGGTCATTGAATATGTAGCAGAGAAATATGGTCGGCAGAGCGTTTCCCAAATTATTACTTTTGGCACTATGGCCGCAAAGGCTGTGGTGAGAGATGTTGGGCGTGTTTTAGGTCATCCTTATGGTTTTGTGGATAAGCTTGCGAAATTAATTCCCTTTGAGTTAGGAATAACTTTAAGTAAAGCGATGGAGCAGGAAGAAGAGCTTCGCCGACGATATGAAGAGGAGGAGGAGGTAAAAGAGCTATTTGATCTTGCCCTGAAACTGGAGGGAATTACTCGTAATGCAGGCAAGCATGCTGGGGGAGTAGTTATTGCACCTTCTCAGCTGACTGATTTCACGGCGATATATTGTGAAGAAGGATCAACACAAATAGTTAGCCAATTTGATAAAGACGATGTTGAGGCGGTTGGGTTAGTCAAGTTTGATTTTTTAGGATTAAGAACACTAACCATAATCGATTGGGCTCTGGCCACAGTGAATAAGCAATGTGAAAATGCCGGGTTGTCACCAATTGATATCAGTCAAATCCCAACGAGTGATGAATCTACTTTTGAGTTATTAAAAGCATGTAAAACTACTGCTGTATTTCAGCTGGAATCTCGAGGCATGAAGGAGCTGATTAGTCGGCTTCAACCAGATTGTTTTGAAGACATCATTGCTTTGGTTGCTTTATTTAGACCAGGTCCTCTACAGTCAGGGATGGTGGATGACTTTATCGACAGGAAGCATGGCAGGGCTCGAGTTGATTACCCCCATCCAGACTTGGAACCAATTCTTAAACCTACTTATGGGGTTATCCTCTATCAAGAACAAGTAATGCAAATCGCTCAGGTTCTGGCCAATTACACGCTTGGCTCTGCTGACTTGTTAAGACGAGCCATGGGGAAGAAAAAACCGGAAGAAATGGCAAAGCAAAGGGAAATTTTTACCCAGGGAGCTGTTGCGAGAGGAGTAGATGAGCAGGTAGCAACCCATATTTTTGATTTAATGGAAAAGTTCGCCGGATATGGATTCAATAAATCACATTCTGCCGCGTACGCTTTAGTCGCTTATCAAACCGCCTGGCTAAAAGCACATTATCCTGCAGCTTTTATGGCTGCGGTGATGTCTTCTGATATGGATAACACGGATAAGGTTGTAACTTTTATTGATGAATGCGCGCACATGAAATTACAAGTGTTGCCTCCTTCTATCAATAACTCCATGTATCATTTTACCGTGTCCGATGAAAAGACGATTATTTATGGCCTTGGGGCAATAAAGGGAGTTGGCGAATCTGCGATTGATTGTATTGTTCAGGAGAGAAACCAGAATGGACCTTTTTTGGATTTATTTGGTTTTTGTCAAAGATTGGATTTACGCAAAGTCAACAGAAGAGTGATTGAAGCTTTAATCAAGAGTGGTGCTTTTGATATTTGGAAAGTGGAAAGGGCTGTGTTAACAGCGTCCTTGGAAAAAGCACTGAAAGTTGCCGAAAAGGAACATCAAAATCAATCAAGTGGACAATTTGATTTATTCTCCCTTTTAGAGGACAAAGCGGATGAACAAAATTATGTGGAAAGTAAATCCTGGTCTGAAGCTCAACGATTAGAAGGCGAAAGAGAGGTATTAGGTTTTTACCTCACTGGCCATCCTGCTGACCGATACAGACGTGAATTGGGAGATTTTATTGTTCCTGTCAGCCAATTAAATCCGTCTTTACATAAAAAAGCGATTATTTGCGCTCAGGTTGTAGCAATTAGAAAAATTATCACCAAACGTGGCAAGAAATTAGTGATTATTGGAATGGATGATGCAACTGCCAGGATTGATGCCGTAGTTTTTGGTGAGATTTTTGAACAATATTCTGATTCATTGGCGACGGGTAACATGCTTGTAATTGAGGGCGAGGTTGCAATGGATGATTACAACGGTGGTGTTAAAATGACCGCAAATCAGCTTTTAAGTATCGCTTCAGCTCGAACAAAATTCGCTCGTTGTCTGGAGTTGGGTTTAAATCAAAACAATGCTGCTGTATTACCTTCTATCCAATCCTTACTGAAGACTTATTCAGGACGGTGTGCTGTTCAATTGGCTTATGCTAATGGTGTTGCTAAAGCTAATTTAAATCTTGGCCAACAATGGTGTGTGACCCCTAGCGATGAGTTAATTGGACTATTGAGCAATCTTTTAGGGGAAGAGCAAGTAATAATGCGTTATTAGACATACTGCTAATGATAGCGCCTGTGGAGTTGAGCAGATAGCACTACTCAACTTGCATTGCAGAATGATAGTTGTCTCATCTACATCAAATAGTTGCTAGCAATGTGGAAGAGGAAGAATCTTCTTCGCTGACTTTTTCTTCCTGCAGCTTCAATTGAGCTTTTAATTCATTAATTAACTCCAGTGGAAGTTGAACTCCGCCGTCAGGAATAGTGACTTCTTTTCCATTGATAAGAAGTTTTCCTTCTTCAGTAATTTCAACTGTTTGCTGTCCTTCTTCAGTTTTTAAATCAGAGCTTGGAGTGTATTCAATCACTATGCCGTTCATGATGGATTTGCCATCCGCAATACGAATACCCGTCATTTGAGAGGTATTAGGATAGTTGCTGTAGTAATTCATAATAGTGGCGCTGGCTTTCCATATTAATCTGTAGGCATAATCCAAAGGTAACCCGATGCTCATTCCTACCCCTTGTCCGAGAATACCCATGGTTGTTCCTAAAACATGAGCCAAACTAATACTGAAAAATGCCGTAACTAATTTACTCGCTATAACCTGAGAGAACAACGCCACGCCCATAGGTCCTGTTGTACCAAGCATTAGCAGGCTGCTTCCCACCATGGTAGTAATTTGTAGTTTGGTCGACATCGCTTTGGAGGATTGGCTAATAACATCCCCCCCAAGATAACCAATCGTTGCTCCTGTGTAAGAAAAAGCGGCTCCGAATAACGGTTGAGTAATGGATGTGACAGGATAGTTCGAGTAAGGATTGCTAGATACCTTTTTAACACTCACACTACTGACAAACTTGGAAAAGTCACTCCACTCCTGCTCGGTAAATTGCTTCATATTGGCTTTGCGCAAGGCTGCGTTGGCATCGCTAAATGCGGATAAAGAGGAGTTGACTACTCTATTGGCAGCTAAAAAGCAGATTTCCTTGTCTTCATCATCCAGATAATTTGTATCAGTGATGCCTAAATCCTTATTAATCAATCGATATAATGCGGAGTTATTTTTGGGAGATGAAATTTGCGATTGAACATATAGACAGGCTGCGATGACGACTCTAGAAGCCGTTAAATTCGCTTCCCATTGTTCAGGGGTTGTGATTTCTTCCTCTTTTGCCAGATTTGCTCTAAGGACAACGATCATTTTTTTTATAAATTTGGTTTGTTTATCTCTGGATATGACATCAGTGCCTCCAAAAAGAGTTGGTACTCCGATTAAAGATGGAGGCTGATCCAAATCCACTTTTCTTTCTGATTGATAGTCATCGCGTAAAAAGTTAAGGCTGGTTAGAGCTCCTGCTGGCAGTATATAGCGCATAATAACCTCATATCCATTGAAAATTTATTTGTGTGTTTTTTATCTTACCGATTAGCTGGTTAAATGCAATCTGATTTGGTTAATTTTTACTAAATTGTTGCAATAAGGTAAGCAACAGATTTTATTTATGATTTAACTTTTTGAAATGATGATTTTTTTGCGATTATACTATTTTTAGCCTTGAGTTAGATATGTTACTCTTATAAGCTGTAATTAATTTAAAATTAAAACAAATCCATGTCCTGTAGCCTGATTGAGGTGGTCATTAATACATTGATTAGAAATGACAGAACTGTTTTAGCTGTTTTTGAGAAAAGGGTAGATTTGTATGATGGAATTAGCAAATAAAATCATCAGGGTAAGTTACATGGATAAGTTATACCAATATCTTTTACTTCTTCGTCTATCGCACTGGAGTAAAGCAATTTTTGTTATGCTCGGTTTCATTTATACTCCTGTTCCGGGGTATTTGCTCCCGGCATTATTGGCTTCACTATGTTTTTGTCTTATTGCAAGCGCCGTTTATATTTACAATGATATTCAGGATAGAACGGAAGATAGTCTACATCCTTTTAAATGCAACAGGCCTATAGCCAGCGAGCAGGTTACTTTATTTGATGCGATCATTGTAATGCTCTTATTGATGGTTATTGGACTTGCGCTGGGTTGGCTTATTTCAAAAAAGCTGGTGGTCATTTTAATTATTTATTTGATAATCAATCTTGCTTATAACCATGTTTTAAAATTGATTCCGGTTTTTGATGTCGCTTGTATTGCCCTGGGATTTATGCTCAGAGTTTTGGCGGGAACAATAGGAATTGATTTGGCTATATCGGCCTGGTTAACTGTTGCAGCGACTTTGCTTAGTTTATTTATCGCCCTAAATAAAAGACAACTGGAAATGCAGTTGGGATTGAAAAATTCAACCCGTAAAGTTCTACGCCGATATAATCCAGTTTTTCTGCAAAGACTTATCGTCATTACAGGAATAGCCTGCTTTATTACTTATCTGTTTTACACGGTTTATGCCAGAGCAGAATCGTTTTTTTTCATTTTAACTTTACCTTTTGCTGCTATTGCACTATGGCGTTTTGCCTGGCTTGCCACTCAGGATGTAGAGAATGATGATCCGGTCAATATTTTTTTAAGTGATCGATTATCTCGAATCAATTTATGGTGCTTCGCTATCCTGACCTTCATGGCATTGAATTGATGAGTGCTAAGTGGCGCTGGTATGACAGCCTGTTTATCGTTTTGTTTGCTTATTTGCTGGTTTTACAAATCCAGGCCATATGGCCGTTCACTATAGATGACATGTATATTTCTTTGCGGTATGCCAAAAACTGGGCTGCAGGAAATGGCTTATTATGGAATTTAAACGCTGAGCCGGTCGAAGGCTATTCCAATTTCAGCTTTGTTGCTTTGGGGGCAATATCAATTATTCTGCACATTAATCCGGTTCTTACCCTAAAAATCGCCGGGTTTGCTGGATTACTTGCCACGTGTCTTTTTATCTTTCTTATCACCCGCTTTTGGTTTACCAAACGAGAGTCTTTTATCCCGTGCATTTGGCTTTTACTATACAAAGGACAAGTTATTTGGTCAGTTAGCGGCCTTGAAACGACCGTTTACCAGGCACTGATTAGCGGTTCAGTCTATTTTGCTTTTCGCGGGTTAGGATATCATTTTTATCCCGCTCCTCGAGGTGAATTCAAGATAAGTGGTTTTGTTTTGTCCGGGTTGTATCTTTCATTCGCAGGAATGACCAGGCCTGAAACACCAGCCCTGATGCTTCTTTTTTTTCTTTTAATCGGTTGGGACTGGAATAAATTATCAGGCAAGAAGCCATGGAGAGGGGCGGTATCTTTTGCAGTGACTATAGGTTTGGTGTTTCTGCCTTATTTTCTTTGGCGTTGGAGTTATTACGGGTTATTCTTTCCTAACTCTGTATATTGTAAAGGCTTTAATGGCATATCCTATTCATTGGATTTGAATTATCTCAAATTAATTTGGCCATTTGCTATTCTGGCTTTGCCAGCCTGTTTTTATGCTCAGGACAGAAGGCATTATTTTTTATGGTCTACCAGTATTATTTATTTATTAATGCTTGTGAATGCCGATCCAGTTGTCGCTTTTGATAATCGATTGTTCTTGCCAGCGTTTGCTCTTATGTTACCTCTGACATTGAATGGTATCAGTTATCTTTTATTAAGCTATTTCAAAAAACAAGATAATTACTTTAGAGCGGCATTGTATGTGAGCTCATTTTTTCTGGCTCTACTATTTATACCCAAAATGTCCCTTGGTGCTTATCGCTACTTTAGTCAAAATCCGGTATATGGAGAGCAATTACGGAAAAGTGTTGTCCAATGGTTAAATACTCATGCCAAGAATCAAGATAGAGTGGTGTTGGCAGATTCTGGTTTGATTCCGTTTTTAAGCGGATTAACTTTTATTGATTCTTACTGCCTGAATAATAAAGAAATGGCACAATTTCCTGCCGTGAAGAGATATGAATTATTTTGCCAGCAGATTTTAGAAGAAAAACCACAGATAATTATTTTGACTGCGCTTATTGATAAAGGAAAGATCATTTATACTCCCGGTGATTCTTGTTTGAAACCAATACTTGACACTCACAAAGAATACAAATTGGGTGGTATTTTTTCTTTTGGCAGTGCTGAGTCTCAATATAGGTATGAATTGTTTGCTAATTTTTGATGCGGGAAACTGTAACATAGTGTACCATCTTTCCTTTATAAAGGATTACAGACTGTGGTTTTTATAATGCAAAAAATAATCATATTGACAAAAAAAATCATTGCAAAACTCCCAGTAATTTTATTTGATGTGGCTGCAATACCAGTTGCCTGGTATGCCGCTTACTGGTTGCGCTATAACATGCAGCCATATCCCAGCAGTCTGACATCCAACCATTCTTTTATTGCTTTAGCTTTATTATCAATTGTTCAGATTAGTTGTTACTATTATTTTAAAATTTACAGAGGATTATGGCGTTTCTCTTCTCTGAATGATGTCATCAGGATACTGAGGGCTACTATCACAGCAATGGTTTTAGTAATACCTGTTTTTTACTTGACTTCAATTCTTCAGCACCTGCCCAGATCAGTTTTTCCTTTGTATTGCATTATCCTGGCCACCATCCTTTGTGGGGGAAGGTTAGTGATCCGTCTGCATTGGGATAAGCCTGGCAGAGGAAACAAGGAATTGGAAACGAAAAGAGTTTTGGTGATTGGTGCCGGGCAGGCTGGCGAAGGCTTGGTGCGTGATTTGAAAAGAAGCAGTTATTATCGGCCAATAGGCTTTGTTGATGACAATAAAAGCAAGAGAGGATTAGAAGTTCATGGAGTGCGGGTTCTGGGAACGACCAACCAAATTACCGAATTAGTCAATCAGTATGACGTGGATTTGATTTTCATTGCCATACCTTCTGCCAAATCGGCAACCATGCGAAGAATTGTAACGCTTTGTGAACAAAGCCATGTGCCTTTTAGTACTTTACCCAGTATTTCGGCCCTGGCTGCGGGCCGAGTTGAAGTGAATGCGCTGAGGCCTGTCAATATTGAGGATTTATTGGGTCGGGATCAAGTGACGCTCGAATGGGAAAAAATTGCTCGCTCAATCGCAGGAAGACGCATATTGATTACTGGCGGTGGTGGCTCAATCGGTTCGGAATTGTGCCGTCAGGTTATGGCTTTAGAGCCCGCGAGCATAGCCATTGTTGAGAATAGTGAATTTAACCTGTATCGCATTGAACAGGAGTTGTTAAAGAGTTTTCCAGGTATCCCTGTTGAATTGAGTTTAATCAGTGTGACAGACGAAATTGCGATTAATCACTTGTTTCATCGGTTTCAACCTGAAATTGTATTTCATGCCGCTGCATACAAACATGTTCCCATGCTTCAGCATCAAGTACGGGTTGCTGTGTTTAATAATGTCATAGGTACTCAGGTTGTTGCCAAAGCTAGTATGACATTCGGAGCTGAGAAATTCATTTTAATTTCCACTGATAAAGCAGTGAATCCAACGAATATAATGGGAACTACCAAGAGAGTCGCTGAAATTTATTGTCAGAATTTAAATACACGAGTTAAAACCCAGTTTATTACGGTTCGTTTTGGAAATGTCTTGGGTTCAGCTGGTAGTGTGGTGCCTTTGTTCCAAAAACAGTTGCAGGAAGGTGGTCCGCTGACTGTGACCCATCCCGATATGCAAAGATACTTTATGACTATACCGGAAGCATGCCAGTTGATTTTGCAAGCGATGGTGAATGGGGAGGGCGGTGAAATTTTTGTCCTGGATATGGGGGAGCCGGTTAAAATCAGCTATCTTGCAGAGCAAATGATTCGCTTGGCAGGCAAAGAACCAGGAAGAGATATCATGATTGAATACACAGGGTTGCGTCCTGGCGAAAAAATGTATGAAGAGTTGTTTCATGAGACTGAACAGTTAACTTCAACAAAACATGAAAAACTATTCAAAGCAAGGTTTCGTGAATTAGATTGGAATGATTTGACACAAACCATGCGAATGTTGCAGGCAGCTTGTATTGAGCATCAGGATGAAGAATTGCTTGTTCTATTAAAAAGTCTGGTGCCTGAGTTTCAATTGGAACCTATGGTTGAAGCTTAATCAATAGACCTAATCTGGTAAATCAAGATTGAGTTATGTCAATTACTTATGTTGATTTTGAAACGCTATTTTCTCATCATTTGATGGTAAAATGAAAAACAGCAAAAAAAATTCTTAGCTTCTTAGCTTCTTAGATCTTCCTGGACCTTTGTTTTAGAACCTGGGGCCGTGATTTGGCTCTTCTGGCTCTTCTGGTTCTGCATGTATTAAATTTGTGGCTGCATCACGAAATGCCAGCTTAGCTTGATTAAAAGCTAGTATACAATGCTCAGACTCAGGGAGACACTTAGACACTTCTATAGTTTTATATTCTGCTCCCTCGTGGATTGTGTGTTGAAAATCTTCCCATGCCGAACCGGATGGTCCAGAAGTAAGAGAACCAAGTTCTTTATTTGCAGCAGCTACAATACTCTGCTTTGTGGGTTCCAATTTTCTTTCCAATACATCAAGCGCAAAATCAACGTAGTCATTTATCGTTAAACCCATTTCGTCTTCGAAGCGCTCATCGAATTCATCTTGTGTTTCGTTAGGCCTGATCTTTACCCCGCTTGATTTTATTATAGCTTGCTTCATACTTCCATCTATTGGAGTTTCACTCAGCAATGCCCTTGCTTTGTCGTGTACAGCCATCATCGCCATACAATACTCCCTCCTTGCGTTAAGGTATTCTTCCTCAAGTTGTTCGCTATTTGACCTTGTCATGATATCTACCCCACTCATAGACCTATATCTAAAAGATAGCATCTGATTTATAATTATTCAAAATGATAATGAAAATGCCAATTGGGTTGTGGTGAATACTAAGTCAATATCCCTAAATGTTTAGTGAACATTTAATCTTGAATTGAGCGGGGATTTTAATTTCACTTCGATCTACTCTCTCACCCCATGAGTTTAGGTAGTGGTGATGCTTTTCGCGGAAGATTGTTGGGGAGAGAAGGCGGTAAAATCTGTGTTAATCCTACCAGGCCCATCAGCAGGTATATGATGCATAATATCATCATAAAGAGCGCGCCGGATTGCAGGAAAGCTGTAATCCGGGAGAACATATCTGATAACAGGTAAATTCTTATATCAAATATTTTTTTTATGTGGACTTAATCGTTATTAAAGGCTTAGGCTCTCTTCCTGCATTTTTTGCAAGCTTACCAAAGTATCTTCAAGTTTGAGTTTAATTTTAGTGATTTCATCAGATACCTGATCCACGCATGTTCTGGTTGGAGCTAAAAACTGCGGTGGCGTATTGAAACCTATTAAACTAATCGCCCAACGGGCAATGGCAGTCAAAATATCCGCAATTTTTGTCAGTACGGGGCGATTGTCAGCTAGCTTCTCAGCTGCTTCTGAACCGTATTGACTACATTGATTAAAAAATTTCTCTACATCCTGCGGCGTAATGTCTTCAATCAGTTTATCACCCAACAATTGGTTCTTGGCATTTTTTATATTTGTATAAAATTCTTGGGCTATCGCCAGAGTTTCATTATCCTGAGAATGGGAGATGTCGGTCATAAGTGTCTCAATTCCCTTGAAAGTTGGAATTTCAAAGCCCATAAAAGTTAATAACTCGATTCTTTCAGGAATTTTGTCCAGGATTGATTTGGTTTTAATTTGAATATATTCCTTGATTTGTTCCAGACTCATCTTGGCAAAAAGATGGATCTGTTTATCCATGGTTCTCCCAAGAAGCTGATACAATTCTGTTGCAGCTTGTAGTCGAATTTTCTCATTAGGATCAACTTGTTTAAAAACTTCTGTCTTGATGATTTGATAAATCAGTTCTTTGCTATGAATGATTTCAGCAATAGCATTGGCTTCTTTATTCGAGGTAGATTCAGCAATGTACTGTTCAGAATCAGGAAATGTCATGCTTAACAATCGTGCATCGCATTTTTGAGCAGTATATTGCAAAGCATTTTTGGGTGATATTTCCGGTGCTTGAGAGTAAATCTCTTCAATTTCACTGGTATCAAGGCTAAATTCACCTAATTTTACTTTGCTTAAAGCATTTAATTTTTCGTTTTCTTCAACAATTCTGTCGATGCTATCAAGTAATGTTTTTGTTAATACATCAGAACTGGATAGTGCCGATAATTTATATTGTAAAACCTTGCTTGAAAGTTTCGGCATGGCATAATCTATCATAGCTTTGACTAAAATTTTCTGGTCTTCCGCAGGCAAAATGCCTGCAAAAGGAGATTCTTCAGGCTGATCTTTTACATATCCTTTAAACAGGTGATATTGTTCATCTATTTTTTCGTTAGCCATTGCGAGCAAATGCAATCCCAGTTTAAACAACTGGTTGATGCCTTCATTATCTTCTGTAATCCCATATTGGGCCATCTGCATTTGTAATACAGAGCTCATTGCTCTTAGAAAATTATTTTTAGGAGTTGGTGCTGCATTTTTGAGGTAATCAGTTAATTGATTCAGTTGATTTAGTTTTACATGGTAATCACTTTTCCATAAATTCACATGCTGCTTCATTTTCTCATATTGAGACTCAATCAGGTCTAATTTCATTTTAAAGGGACTAATTGATGAAACAAGCCGCAGCAATTCTTGGAGTATTAGCGATCGTCGACTTAATGCATCCAGATCATTAGGGCATTTTCCAGATTTGCTGGCTTCCAATATTTCCTCAAAACGATAATTTTTCTCTGCCCATATCAATACATCTTGGTAATCTTCTCTTAATTGTTTCAAATTATTTTCAGGATCAATAGTTTGCATGCATCTGCCGATATATCCGATTTTACCGACTACTTGACTATGATATTGCTCGCTAGTTAAGCCACCCATTTTTATACCCACCTTGATAAAAGATAATTAATTGACCAAATAGTATCAATAATGGGTAAAGAAATCAAGGTATTGCCATGTAAAAGTTTCTATTTAGTAAATTATGTATGGATTTTGTTAAGAAAAATTACTGTTTTCAAATATTTAATTCAAATGATGAAGCCTATTTTTTCAGTCTTTTCATATAGATTTTCAATTTAATAGGACAATTTTTATAGTTAATATAATTAACTACATGGATAAAGTTTTTATTAACTCAAGAATTTACTTTCATTAAGCAAATGAAAGCATCAGAAATATCTCAAATTCACCTTAAAGAAGAAAGTATATTCAAATAATTCATAAAAAATATTGACTGAATAATTTCAATACCAAATAATGGTCTGATGTGAAGCATATTTTGATCAGTTTGCTATCTTTGATTTCTTTATGATCGCAGGGATTTCTTACAATAAGGAGGGGTATTATGGTAAGTTTGGAGCATATACAAAAACTTATTTCGGAATGTAGGAAGTTGGGTAAAGATGGACTTGATAATGGTACTAATGGGTTAATCCCTGAATTGGAAATCGATGTTGTCCCTCCCAGTGCGTTTTTAGGGGTAGGTAATAATCCGGCAATTTTTGTAAATTCTAAAACATACAAGTTAATGCGTACAACTCATGAAAAATGGGTTGAAAATAAAACAATAGTTTTTAAAAGTTATTTACTTTCCCAGCCGGCGATCAAAATTATTGGTGCTATTGTTCATGAAACTGGTCATGCTTTTAATGTGGCTGCCAAAATTCCCAATACTGAAGCAAATGCCTGTATTTTTGAAATTGAAGTGTTAATGAGGTTGTTTCAAGTTAAAAGCCCCTTGCTGCTAGGGTGTACGGAACAGGATATGCAATCTTATTTTAAATCACGGTTAACTGATTACAACAAATGTGTGAAAGACTGCCGATGTTTAGCTGAAATGGTCCAATTAATAACTCATCAATTTAAACTGGATGAGGTATCAATTTCAGAGAAAGAAAATCAAATCCCGCTTTTGTCTATTTCAAACAAATGGCCAGGCTTATTTGCAAAGAAACAGGTTGCCCCCGACATGGATAAATTATTGACTTCTCCTGTGACTATCACTCCAGAGGTTAAAATCCTGTTTTATCAATTGATTAAAGAGCGTTTTTATTCTCCTGAAACAGAGGTAAAGTTTGGTATATAACAATATTTTTGATTGATGCAGGTAATTACTGTGACTTTATGAGTGAGGCGTGCAAAATAAATTCTGGCACGCCCAAAACACTTCAAAAAGTAAAGTTTAATTTACTGTGGCGGAAACAAATCCTGAAATTTCACCCGACTTTTCACATGCAAAGCTTTTTTCCTAACCTTGGATAAATCAAAGACCTTATAGATGATGACAGGTATTATGAAACTCACCACACCAATAATAAATGATAATTTATAGATGGGATCTTTATTTAGCAGTAAGAAAAATAAGGAGCCAACCATCAAAATAACAGCAAGAATTCCAGTATAGGGTGAATAAGGTGTTACATAACGGAGATCTTTAATGGAGTAACCGGCTTTATACAAACGGTTTCTAAAGCTAATTTGAGCAACGCATAAAGAAAGCCAAGCCAGGGTTCCGGTAAAACCGGATACTAATAATAAAGCGATATAGAGTTTCGTTTGGCCAAAAAAGTAACCCACACCCAAAAGAATCCAAACTCCAATCAGTGTCGCAATAACGGCATTCTGAGGAACAGAGTTTTGATTAAATTTGGCTAAAACATGTGGAGCCATACCATCACGTGCCAAAGCATTTAAAGAACGCACAGCACCATAAAACCCGGAGTTAGCGCAGGATAATGTTGCAGACAGAGTGACAAAGCTCGTTACTGCTCCTGCCCATTTCAAGCCGTAGAAATTAAGCGCATCAGCGAAGACTGAGTTGGATAACCCCGCCTTTTGCCAGGGAAAAATTAAAACCAGGCAAAATACTGGAATGATGTAGAGAAACAGGATTCTGAAAGTAACGTTACGGATGGCGTGAGGGATCATTCGGGCAGGGTTTTCAGATTCTCCCGCTGCAAGTCCTATGATTTCAGATCCTTGATAATTAACCAGCAAAAGAACCATGGCTGTCAACAACGACATTGCCCCATTGGGTAAAAGACCTCCATCGCCTAACAGGTACTTAAATCCTATTATACCGGGTGGTTCTGATCCATGAATGAGGCCAAAGAAAATTAGTATTGCCAAGAAAACAAAGGCGAGTAACGAGATAATTTTAATTAAGGCGAGCCAGAATTCAATTTCACCAAACGTATCTACTTTAGCAAGGTTAATATAGGTAATAATTAACCCGAAGCACACCACCCATATGTAACCGCTCACCCCAGTAAACAATTCCATTATGATCCCTCCCGCAACACATTCTGCGGGGATATAGGCGACCCAGGTAATCCAATATGACCACCCGACACCGCAAGCGACAGTTGGGGATATAAAATCAGAAGTGTAAGTAACAAAAGAGCCGGAAATTGGAATGGCGACTGCTAATTCACCCATACATAACATGGTTAGGTAAATAATTAACCCACCTAGTAAATAGGCAATAAACACAGAGGGGCCAACAAGATTAATTACTTCACCGGTTCCTAAAAAATATCCTGAGCCGATAATTCCACCTAGTGCAATCAGTTGGACATGACGATCTTTTAAACCTCGTCTGTAACCACTGTCTTTAATGGGTTTTGATAGGGTTGGAATATTAGTCTTCACGGGCTGTTTTTTCTCACTATGTTAGTAAAAAATAATAGAGCTAATGTTATATTTATCCATATAAATTTAAAACTGCTCCAGATTAAAAAATATTTTTCATCTTATTGATAACTCTCATTTTTGCTATATGGAAGTAGCTAATAATGACGCCCCAAAATGAAAAATTTCGCGTTTATAGCATAAATTTTGAACTTTTAAAAGAAACAATTTCATTAATTTTTATTTTTTTATCTTTCTTCATTTTGATGGAAAAATGAGTTTCACATTGATATGGATTTCCAGATGTCTCGCTTTTATTCGCAAATTAAGTTCCTGTTTTGACCAAAAAAAACAATTAATGTAGGATAAATGCGTTATTTGAGGTGAATTAAGGAAAGACTATGTTGCGATGGATCGTGTTAATTTGTATCTCTTTGTTTCTGCCTTTATCTGCTTACGCGGACAAATCTGATTGTATCAATCATCATTGCATTGCAGTAATTGATGCTGGAAGTTCCAGTTCACGATTACGTATTTATGCCTATGATTTGGATGAAACAAACACACCCATTGCAATTAGAGAGATTTGGAACCGAAAAGCCGTTCCCGGATTATCTACAATTGAGTATGAAAACAAATCGGTTTCAGCCTACATGGAGAAGCTATTTTCAGATGCTCCAGCTGTTTTAATGCCAGTTTATTTTTACTCCACAGCAGGCATGAGATTGTTACCTAAAACTCACCACAGAAACGTCAATCAATTGGTAGCTGAGTGGTTTGACAGGCAATATTACTGGCGACTTGTAACTGCAAGAACGATTTCTGGTACAGAGGAAGGTATTTTTGCCTGGCTCGCAACCAATTATCAACTAAACCTGTTTCAACAAGAGTCCCAAACTTTAGCTGGTGTGATGGATATTGGCGGAGCATCTGTTCAGATTGTTATTCCTGTTGTAAATCCCTCTTTTGTGGATCATGAGCATACAACCACAATTCGCCTCTACGGCAAGGAATTTACGGTTTTCTCTCATAGTTTTCTTGGTCTTGGTCAGAATGAAATGGGCCATCAGTTTTTTGATTTAAAATTCTGCTTTCCAGAGGAATACGAACTGCCAAGCGGGCGCCAAGCTCGAGGCGATGCCTATGCTTGCAAAGATGAAATTGCCATTTTAGTCAATAGCGTTCATTCAGTGAGCCGAAAGATTAAATCGGTTTTAGCCGCTAACCCTATTGAAAAATGGTATATTTTGGGCGGCATTACCTTTATGCTGAATGACAAACTGTTTTCTCTGGACAATCAATATTTTACCAATCGTGATCTTATTTCCTTTGCAGATCAAAATATTTGCCATCAAAAATGGTCAACTCTTGAAGTGCTCTTTCCAGATAATCTCATGGTTTTCAAGTACTGCATGCTACCTTCTTACCTTTATGCCTTGTTAGTGCACGGCTATGGACTTAAGAGTTACCAGAAAGTGAATTTCATGCCCAATAGCAAGAATATCGATTGGACCTTGGGAGTGGTATTGCAACATAAGCAATCTTAAGTATACTTTTCTTTAAGCCGTTGTAGCTCAGTTGGTAGAGCAATTGATTCGTAATCAATAGGTCCGCGGTTCGATTCCGCGCAACGGCATTGTAGAATCAATAAGTTATGAAATTTTTATAAAGCAAATTGTTTTTGTGTCGCAGCTGTGTCGCAGTAATAAGGAATAATTTAAGATGTTATTAAGGACAGCTCATGAATCCGAATGATAAAATTCGAGACCAAATTTTGCAGTGGTTTTATGATAGAAATGCTTCTGCTAAAAGTCGACGTGGTAAAAATGGTTCTGAAGCTAAAATTAGTGAAATTAAAAAAGGATTAAAGGATTGCTTTGGTCTTTCTCCAAAAGAGGTTATTGCAAATCTGACCTATTTAATAGATAAAGGATGGATTAATGAGTCAGAAATAACCAAAACGGTTAAAACAAAAGAAGGAAATACTATTCCTTCAAGTTTAACTTGGTATGTGATCTCTTCGGCTGGAATAGATAAATTAGAAGCTCCTTCTGATTATCGTGAAAATATCAGATATCCGGGAATAAATATTGGTGGTGAAGGCAGTATTATCAACATTGGTAATGGTAATATTGTAAATGTAAATTATAAGCCTCTTCACGATGAGTTAGAAACATTAAAGCAAACTATCGCTAAAAGTAATTTGGATGATAACCAAAAGCTTGAAGTTTCAGTTGATATAGAAACGTTAAAAGATCAATTAGCAAAAAATAGCCCTGATAAAACTATTGTAGGATACATTTGGTCTAAAATTGAAAAAGTTGCTGAAATCTCAGGGTTTCATGATGCTATAGTGAAAATTGCTCCCTTGGTTTCAGGTTTAATCCAATAAAAAAATTATTTGCACCATCAAGTTTTTTTGTTATAGTCGGAGGGTGTAATTCATAACATAAGGAGTAACTGTTATGCTTACATTTTTTTGCTTTTCGCCTACATATACTGACCATATAAGTAGCAAGCTTAAAATAGCTAATAATTTTAAAGTTACGTATTGCTTTTGCTGTAATAATTAGTTGTTTTGAGATTAATACCTAAAATTTGTATGCACTGAATAGATTGGTCATTTAGTTCAGGTTCTTAAACGTAAATACGGATATATAAATTTGAAGGGCGAAAAGTTACTCCATACAAACCATATTTATATTCAATCAGCTAAAATTACTTTGATATCTGTTTTTTCTAATCCTAGATAATCGGCCAAACGCACAATTATGTCCCTTTTTTTATTAACATTTAAATTTGTTTCATAGAAATATCGTGTTCCTTCTATTGTAGATGAGCGCCTAAAGCCATTATCTTCGGCTTTGATATATTTGGACAAGTATGAGTCTGATACTATAAAATCGTAGAGTTGATCTTCAAGTAGAAAAAATTTACTTAAAATAATTTCCATAGCTAAAGTCCATTTATTGCAATTATAAGAGTCGCCCAAAATAATAATATCTTTTATTTTTGAGTTACTAAAATCGTTATCTTCCATCAAATATAATTCTTTTTCTTTAGTATCAGGTTTGAATAATGATTCTGGAATTGGCCATAATTCATCGATTTGATTTACCCACCATTCGCTTCTTATTTCTAGGGATTCTCTCTTCCAACTCTCCATATTTTTTATAAATTTATTTATTACTAGAGGACTTTCACTAAATCCATTTGCCATAGATTTTTTTGCTTGAAAATCCGAGTTTGAGTATTTTGAATTATATCCAGTAAGAGTTAGATTAGGTAAAGTGTGTAAGTATTTTTTATGAACATCTTCATATTCTTCACCTAAGGATTCTTTCCAAGAGTTATTAAGTGATTTTGGCATAATATGTTCTATTGTTAACTCGATCTCACCACTTGAAATTTGCCGTAATAAGTTTGATTCTTTGGATCTATCATCAATTGAACTCAATATAAAATAAATATAGTTATTGCGTTGAGTGTAAATAGGATTATTTTCAACAGCATATTTTATCTCTGCCGTTTTAGGCATTCTAAGGCCACCCCACTTATTAGTTATTACGTATGCTAATATGTCGTAATATTTTTGATCGGGATATTGTTGTAATAAATTTTTTATTTCCTTGTGTAGCCCAGAGAAAAGCTTATTTAATCCAGTTGTCGGTATGTTACAGATAATTCTGCGAGCTAAATAACTTTCAATTATTCTGAATATTTTGATAATTTCGTTCTCATCAATAGCACTTTGCTTATATTGCTCTAGTACCTGCATTAGATAAGGAAATGGTGTTTCAATGGTTAAATAATTTAATCTAAATCCGCATTCCTTAATAGTATTGGAATAATTATCAACATCTTTATTAAATTTAAGAAAAATATAATGTTCTAAAAAAGAAACAACCTCATCGTAAAATGTTCTAAGGTAATCGATCTCATCTTTTTTACCCGCCTTACTCGATAGAAATAAATTTTTAAACTCAGGATAAACCTCTTCAATTTTTATATCCTTGCATAGTTTACTTATAAGGAAATATTTGAAAAAGTCAGATATATAATCTTTATTTGCTATTGTTAATTCTTGCTCTATTTTTTTCCAATAATCTTTTAAAACAAAATTACGAGATTTTTCATTGTTAAGCATCAAGGCAAAATTTCTGATTTTATCTCCATCAGTTAATGGTTTTCCTGTTGAATTAATACTCTCAAAAATTTTTTGTGGATTATCGTCTGAGGAATCAAGAGCAATTGTAACAATTTCAAATTTAGATAAAGCATTTATATATTTATGTAAGGTATCTTTTTCCTTAAAATATGCATAAAAATGTTCATATGCCTGATACAATTTACTTCCCTTTTGATTATTCACTAATTTTTTTTTCTCAAATATTAGTTCAAAAATTTCATTATCTGTTGTGACAGTCCGCAGTTTAATTCTGTTTTGTTCCTCACTGTAAGGTTGGCTGTTATAAAGATATTGTTCTCTGATAGCTTCCGCAGGTATATTGGACAAAGAAGAGTTACTTTCTATTATGTGATATAAGGCTGTAAGCATAAGAAGTACAGTTGTAGCTCTTTGCTGTCCATCAATAATTGTCTTATTATGGCCATCATTTATATAAACTATGCTGCCGAAGAAGTGATTTATGTCTTTCTCCATTACATATTTAAGATCCTCTATAAAAGAAGCGATATTAGCTTTGTCCCAAGAATATGGTCTCTGGAAATCAGGAATTATTAAGTATTTACCAGGGGTATAAATAAATGTTTCTATATTGTCGTGTGAAACTTTCATTTTGCTGACATCCATGTATCTTAAATACATTATAGCAAATCATTAATGAATGTTTTGTCTGAATAAACGAGACTTCGGTTTTAAGTTATCGTTATTAATTTTAAATGTAAACTAAAAATTGGGGCAATTGGGACAACCTTATAAACATTAGATTTTATGTGTCCCAATGTGAAAAGTTCACTTGGGACAAATGGGACAAATTCCGCAAGCAAAATTTTTTTAATAACAAACAATATCATTTAATAACAATCAGATCACCAGGCTTTAAAAGGCTTGACGGCCTTTTAAATTCCAAGCAATACTTATCGCGAGCAGTAAACTTTTGCGGATCCACGGTTCTGTAAAAGTAACGGAAAATGAAATATCACGACTATTATCCGGCCGGACAGTCAACTGATATTCATCGAGCAGGACGCATACCGTCGGCATTAAGCTGAATGAATAATCATTTGATGAGGTTCCATATGAATAAAAAATTATCTCGTTTACAACTGTTAAACGAATTTGAATCTGCACCAACTTCTGCGTTGTTTAATCAACACACTTTGGCCGCTGTTTTAGATTGTTCCACCCAACTTTTGGAACGCAATCGTTGGGAAGGAAAGGGCGTTCCCTATCTTAAAATTGGTCGTAAGGTTTTGTATCGCAAAAGTGACGTGTTGTCTTTTCTCCAGCAACAGAAAATCTATCGCTCTACTGGTGACGTAGGTGAATTCCTCTCACTGGTCAACGAATAAATCCCATAGAAGAACTAGATTGTTCAAGGATGGATAGGGTTTCTATCATCCATGAACGTTGTTGGAGAAACAGTGATGTTGCAAAATCAAATTATTACCTTAAAAAACAAAAACGGTCATAGTCCTATAACCTGTGAATACGCTGGAGGTTGTTTTAAATTAAATGAGCAGGGCGTGTCTTTTCTTGGAAAAGATAAAGACGGTA
The DNA here is from genome assembly GCF_026191275.1 of Legionella sp. PATHC039. NCBI lineage: Bacteria > Pseudomonadati > Pseudomonadota > Gammaproteobacteria > Legionellales > Legionellaceae > Legionella > Legionella sp. PATHC039. The sequence goes on along the minus strand of NZ_JAPHOP010000001.1, from coordinate 1,528,321 downwards.
ATCCAATGGCGCCCAAGTGGATTTGTTCTCCTTTATATGTGGTGGCTAAAACCCGTGATGCTAAAAGTGGGGAGTGGGGTCGATTACTTGAGTGGCAGGATGATGATGGAGTCATTCATCAATGGGCAATGCCTTTAGCCTTGCTACAAGGAGATGCTTCCGAAGTTAGACGGGAATTGGCTAGCCTTGGTTTAACCATTTCACCTCATAGAGTTGCTCGGGATTTACTGGCTACCTATTTACAGGTGTTTCCTGTTGAAGAGCGTGCACGTTGTGTCGAGAAATTGGGGTGGCATGAAAACCTTTTTATCACTCCTTCACAAATCTTCGGATACTCCTCTGAAAAAATTGTTTTTCAAAATAGCTATGCGATTGAATCTGCTATGTCTGTTTCCGGTACTGTAAATGATTGGCGAGAATCAATAGGCCATCTCGCCTCTGGGAATTCTCGGTTAGTTTTCGCCATAGCCGCTGCTTTTGCTCCTGCTTTAGCAAAGATTGCTGGTGAAGATTCAGGTGGATTTCATTTCAGGGGTGCTTCTTCTAGTGGCAAAAGCACCGCATTGAAAGTAGCTGCTTCGGTGTGGGGTAATCCTCAAGCATATTGCCGATTATGGCGGAGTACTACGAATGGACTTGAAGGATTAGCTGCTTTGCATAACGATGGCTTATTAATTCTGGATGAATTAAGTCAGATGGATCCTAAAGAAGCAGGGGAGGCGGCTTACTTGCTAGCCAATGGTCAAGGTAAAACGCGAGCTTCACGCCATGGAACAGTGAAGCCCTCGTCTAGATGGTCATTGTTCTTTCTATCTGCTGGAGAGGAATCCTTGATGTCTTTGATGGCTAGAGCAGGACAGAAAACCAATGCGGGTCAAGAGATACGGTTGGCAGATATTGAAGCTGATGTTGGGTTGCAAAAGGGGATTTTTGAAAAAATCCATAATCAACTCAGCCCCGCTACCATGGCTTTATCCTTAAAGGAATACTCCAGTAAGTATTATGGTGCTGTGGGCATGGCATGGTTGCAAAAGGTGGTGGCAAATCAACCAAGTATTGCAACTGATATTGCTGATGCGATGCAAGAATTTGTGAATAGTGCTGTCTTACCGGATTCAACAGGACAAATTATCCGCGTAGCCCGGCGGTTTGCCTTAGTTGCAGTGGCTGGTGAATTGGCTAGCCAATATGGATTGACCGGCTGGCAAGAAGGCGAGGCTATCTATGCAGCTTACAAGTGTTATAGAGCATGGCTGGATCATTTTGGCATAGAGGGTAACAAGGAGGATAGAGCGATATTAGCTCAAGTCAGAGCCTTTTTTGAATCTCATGGTGCCAGTCGGTTTGATAATATCAGAACGCCAAACAATGAGAGGATTCAAAATCGTGCTGGATTTTATCTTACCGATGATGCAGGTTTTCGCGTTTATATGGTATTAACGGAAGTCTTTAAAAAAGAGCTATGCATGGGGTTTGAGCCTAGAATGGTAGTCCGTGTATTGATAAATGAAGGTTGGCTAAAGCCCGCAGCAGATGGATCGCCCTCTCATAAACCAAGGATTAAGGGAGTTGGAACACCCAGACTATACATGTTTACAGATAAAATCTGGGGTGGAGAGTAATCCTATTTCGATAAATCAGAACTATTTGTCCCATTATTTTGAAATGCTGGGACATCTTGGGACGGCTACAAGCCAGTATTTACGGGCTTTCCCGCATGTCCCAATTGTCCCAGTTAAATATTTAATCTTTGAGATATAACCAAAGTGTATTCCGAGATTTTATTCCCATCTCATCACGTATCAGCAAGCAAGTCCTATAATTTTCATGTTCAGGCAGTAGGTGAAAATACATTTGTTTGGCATACAAATATCGCCAGCTTTTGGTACTGGATAAACGGTGCTTTGCCAATGCACTGCGCCAGATAATGCGGATTTCTTCGTAAGATTTTAATTGAAGTAAGTTACCATTTTGTTGAGTGAGCCAGTTAAAAAGATTGAGTACCGCTTTCTGGTTTTCAGTTCGTACAGGTATGGTACGGTCAGTGGAATTAAAAGCAATATCTCGGGTTATCCAAAGTGAGTCTTCTCTAACTTGGATATGTGGCTTAACCAGAATTGCTTCTTTGAATGTGATCCCAAAATCTGTTTGAAATCCCATGATTACTCTGGCTATAGGATCTTGAAGCGACTTCCAAATATCTGGAGAGATTGTTTTCTTCCTCTTTTTTCTTGCTTTAGGTCTTGAGAGTTCGAGTGATTGATTATCAATATTAGCAATGGAGCAATTATTCATCTGCAAAAAACGACGAATGATGGTCATGTATCGCATGATAGTGACTGGATTAATATTCTGTTTTTTCCAATAACGCACCAGCTTATGAACCTGCTCAGATTGCAAAGCCTGCCATGAAGGTGGTATTTGCCGAATAACAAACAAGTCATCAATCATCTTATGAATGATATAGGCACGGTGTTTACGATACAGGTATTTACCTTGCTTATCCTGTTTGATTTGTCGATTAGCGAATTGTCTTAAGGATTGTGTACGCATCTTCCTATCCGCAGAAATTAGTTAAAAAAAATTTGCCCTGTGTATTGTTTAGTGTTGGTCGAGCGGTTCACTCTCTGTTGAAACCCGGCTAAAGCCGTAAAGCTCGAAGTAGGGGGCAAATCAATCGTTATAAGGCAAACGATCCCGCCTGTACTGCTACAGTTTTTCTGGTGGTGTTTTCTCCTCAATAAAATAAAGTAAATGCAAGCGATAAAGCAGGGCTTTATCTCTAATCCATGGTCAAATGAAATGACTTAGAGTTCCGAAGAACTCCCCTTACCGAATGGTAAAGGTTCCTGAAGGGTTTCCCGACTATACGTCCAGCCACAAGGTTAGGGAATGAGAGTGGCTTAGCATAAGACGCCTAAGCGTTTCATCGGATTTCCATCGATTCATCAGTCATGCTTCATTTAAAAAATATCAAAGTGCAGATCTGGGAGCAATACCATTTCAGGGAATATTTTGTCCTATCTTATCTGGTGCGTCAGGACAAATGGTGTTTTAAGGCTTGGTGTTGGATGGCTAGTGCTGGCGAATATTCCTGCGTCACTGCTGGAAAATTGCAGTGACGCAGGTACAAGAGTTGGCTGCTATACTTAATCATATTTTTATGAATGAAATGAAATATAAGGATTTACATGTATGCATTTAGAAAAAATTTGTGTATCAAATTTTAGATGTTTTCCTGAAAGCGAAACATCAATTTTCATGGAACAAGATCTTACCTGCTTTGTGGGCAATAATGGCTCTGGTAAAACTACTATGATTTTAGCTCTCAAAAGACTATTTGGAGCAAATAGGCAAGATCGAGTTATTACGAGAGAAGATTTTTATCTTGCTATGAATGAAACTTATAAGGATATTGTTGGACGTGAATTATATATAGAGGTTGTCTTTATATTCCCAGAACTTAATGACGATATACAAAACGCTAGAAAAACATGCCCAGCATTTAGTTCGGTGATTTTTGCGGATGAAAATGATAAAAAATTAAAGGCAAGAATGCGATTAGAAGCTGTATGGTCTGAACAAGAATACGAAGATGAAGTACAATCACGACTATACTGGATCACCACTTCAGAAAAGATCGAGTTTGGGGACGAAACTGATTTAAAATATCCTGTTTCTCCCCTGGATAGAAAACATATTAAATTAAGATACATTCCTGCATTTAGAGATTCAACGGCCATACTTAGGGACGAAGTTAAGTTACTTGCAAAGCTTCTTGCAGACTACAGTGATATAAATCATACAACTCAAGAAACAATTAGAAAAACCAGTGAAAAATTAAGCTCGGAAGTTCAAGGACTGGATGCTATAAAAACAACAACAGGAATCCTTAAATCGATTTGGCAAGAAGTTCATGATAACACCCTTAAGCATTACCAAGAGCCAAAAATCGAAGCGACACCAACTGAAGTAGATGAGCTTTTACGATCAATATCAATAAAACTTGCTCCAACTGAAAATGGCGAAAGTTGTGATCTGAAAGGGTTAAGTGACGGTCAAGTATCCCTTCTTTATGTTACTCTTTCTATTGCATTATATGAACTTGAACAAAAGCATTATGCTAGGGAAATAAAAGGCTTTAAAGAACTTGATAAAGATATTGCAGTATTTACTATATTCGCCTTTGAGGAGCCGGAAAACCATTTATCTCCATATTACTTGGGCAAAGTCATAAAGCTTTTGCATCTAAAAACTCAAACAGCAAAGGCTATTGGCATCATCACCTCTCATTCATCAAGTGTTGTACGGAGAATGAATAGAGTTGAGCAAATTAGGTATTTTCGGCAAGAAATAAATACTGATATACGCTATTCAGTAGTTAAAAAAATTCTCCTTCCTCCTACAAGATCAGACGATGATTATAAGTATATTAATCAGGCCGTTACTGCTCACCCAGAATTATATTTTTCTAAACTTGTAATACTTGGAGAAGGTGATTCTGAGGAAATTGTCATTCCACAACTAGCCAATAAGCTAGGTTTAGATTTAGATCCCTCTTTTGTTGCTTTTGTAAAACTTGGTGGGCGTCATGTGATTCACATGTGGCGGCTTCTAAATGATTTAGCAATACCATATGTTACTTTGCTTGATCTTGACTTGGGCAGACAAACTGGTGGGCCCATAAGAATTAAAAATATAATTGATGAGTTAGAAAAGCAAGATAAATATATAGAGCTACCTAAAGGCATGGATAAAAAGGATTTAAGTGCAACTTCGATAAAGCGAGATCAATTGAATGAATTACTTATTCAACTAGAGAAATGTAATATCTTTTTTTCTGCCCCATTAGATCTCGATATGGTAATGATTCAATCATTTCCAAGCTATTATTGTGCAAATGCAAGGGTCTCCACGCGAAAGATTCTCGAAAAAGCTGTTTTAGGCGATGCTTGTATACCTGATGCATATAGTGAATCTGGATTTTCTCTTTCAGACGATGATTTAAAAAAATATAGATATTTATTCTGTACAAAAAGTAAGGTGGCATCACACTATCAAGCAATGGCAGAAATTAGGGAACTCCCAGTGAGTGAGCTTGATGAGCATTGTCCAGATTCAATAAGACAATTAATTAAGTTATGTTCAAAATTAGTAACAAGAGTGCTAGATAATGAGTAAATATCTATCTCTCGAACAATGGAAACCGAGCAAAGAATTTTTAACATCGAATGTCTTAGAAAGAATTATCAGAGAAAATCAAAATAATTTAGCAATTCTTGCGGGTCCGGGTGCAGGGAAAACGGAAATTTTGGCTCAACGAGCTAGTTTTTTACTTCAAACGGCGACTTGCAGATCGCCTCAAAAAATCTTGGCATTAAGCTTCAAAAATGACGCAGCGGCTAATATTCAAAAACGAGTAGTTCTGCGATGTGGACAAGAACTGTCTCGCAGGTTTGATTCCTCCACATTTGATTCTTTTTTTATTTCTCTTGTTCGAAGATTTATAACGCTGTTACCTGATTGGATTAACATACATGCAGATTTTGATGTTTATAGTTTCGATAGTAATTGGTGGAATGAGTATGAGCAGTTTGTTCTTAACGGGAGCCCTTGTTTGTATAGGAGTACTTATAGTCAATCGGATCGCCATTCACCTTCAGATCTAAGTCAAAAACCAGAAGATGAAATAGTAAAAATTTGGGATTATTGTTCGACTAAAAGTGTTGTTGATTACGCTATGTGTCGATCTATGGCTTACACCATTATCAAAAATCATAGCCAAGTAAGAAACTTAATTTTATCAACATATCAATATCTTTTTCTTGATGAGTTTCAGGATATAACAGACTTCCAATACAATTTTATAAAGACTGTTTTTGATAATAGTAACGTTGTTATTACAGCTGTTGGTGATACTAATCAAATGATAATGGGCTGGGCTGGTGCCAATCCTCTCAATTTTAAAAAACTACAAAGTGATTTTGATTCCGAAATTATTCCTTTAGCGATTAATCATCGTTCTAATTCAAAGATTATCAATCTAATAAATTTTATTATTCATGATTTAACTCCTCAAGGGGAGGTGGCTGTAGTGTATGAGGGTACTCGAAAAGATCCTCCACCCTCAAGGTGTTTAGGAGCAAGATCGTTTAATTGTATTAATGATGAAGGCGAGTATATTGCTCATTATATAAAACAACTTATGCAACAAAATCCGGGATTAAAACCTTGTGATTTTATCCTTGTTTTAAGACAAAAAGCACAGGAATATTTTGTCCAAGTAAATGACATTTTTACGATGAATGGACTTCATCTCCGAAATGAAGATATGGAGGTGATAAAAAATGGAATAAAAATCCAGGAGTTGATGGAAGAACCCTTATCTAGTTTTTTAATTTTATTAATAAGAAAAAGAATAGGCGCTATAAACTATGAGCAAGAAAAAGAGCTGGAAAGACTGATTGCCTCCGTCGTTGGCTATCATATGGATCAAGACAGAGAGTATAAAAGACTCCATAAACATTTGTCCGATCTAATATCTATTATAAATTTTTCTACCCCTCTAAAAACTATTGTTTCCAGAGTGATAGAAAACATCGGGCTAACAAAACTTAAAAATGTGTTTCCGCAATATAGATCCAAATATTTAAAAAAAACAGAGAATTCATTTTGTGCATTCTTTCAAGAAGCACTAGATCGAAATTTACAAGACATAAGATTAGCGATTGAAAGTTATGAGGGACATAACCAAATTAAACTGATGACTATTCATAAAAGTAAGAGCTTGGAATTTGATACTGTTTTTTTTGTAGATTTTCATACTAGCTCTTGGTGGGGATTAGAAAATGCTGTTAAGGATAATAATGCAAAAAAGCAGCGAGAAGAGAAAAATGCTTTTTTTGTTGGTCTGTCTCGCGCTAAAGAGCGGCTTTTTTTTACTAGAGGCCAAGGAGACTGGCCACAAACCATCCTAAACCCATTAATAGAATCAAAATTACTAATAAAACTTCCAGACATTAATAAGTAAGAGATAGAATGAAAAATTGCAATCGTAGTCGTATTTGACTACAATTATATTAAATAAAATTACAAATATATTTATTATGACTACAAAAACTGTCCAGGCTCGGGTTGATAGCAACCTGAAAGATGCTGGGGAAGGGATCTTAAAAATGTTAGGTATAACTCCTTCTCAAGCTATTAATGCCCTCTATGCACAAATCGTTTTGTGCAGAGGTTTGCCTTTTGAATTGAAACTGCCAAACAAACTATCTCGTGATGCCATTGAAGAGTTAGAGAAAGGTGGTGGTAAATCTTTTTCATCTTTTAAATCAATGATTGATGATGCGGATGCTTGAGATAGTTCGTTCAACCCAATTTAAAAAAGATCTCAAGTGATGACCAACTCAAAATATTAAAAGTGGCTCGCACAGGTTCACATTCAGATTTATTCAATATTTAAATTGTATATTGGAGTTATTGAAAAGACATTCAGCTGTCAAGGTTTACTTGACTAGTGGATGTCGGTTTTATTACTAGTGAGTTTTTGGCAATTTGCAATTTTCCCGAAAAATGAATTTTAAGCGCAATATCCATCTATTTGAATATTTCCTTAATTAGAACAAATAATTTTTTTATTATGCTGAGTATTCATTATACTATGAATATCACCTGGTGATATCTTGTATTTTTAATAAAGGGTAAAAACCAGATGGCTTATTTGTATTAAATAATACGGGGAAAAAATGAAAACATTGCAAATTGGTATTATGCCACGGGATAAATTTCAGAGTCGTACTAATGAAATTGCTTCTGGCCGTTATAAACCTAAGAAAAATGAGCCTAAGATTTGGTTTGGCTCAATCAAATCACTATGTGAAGTATTAAATGAAAATAACATGAGGTTATTGAAAATAATTGCTGAGAAAAAGCCTGAATCAATTAAAGCGCTTGCTGTCCTAAGTAAGCGTGAGCCGAGTAATTTGAGTCGGACACTAAATACAATGGCTCGTTATGGAATTATTGAAATACAGAAAACTGGGAAAAATTCTAAACCAATTGCTAAGGCTTTAGATTTTAATATTCAATATAGTGCTGCTTATTATATTCTTTAATTTTGAACTATCCGGAAATCCCGGATAGTTCATTTTGAGAATCTAAGCAGTGGGTTCCAAAATGGAACATACTGATGCTTAGATTTTTGAATTTGGCAGACACCGTCTATCATTTTTTTGTTTTCTCTAATTTGGTACACGGTGTGTTCCAAATTAGAGATGATGATATATGGAACGCAGTGCGTTCCGAATCTATGTTATAAATTTACTTATAATTTGGATCTCATTGCGATCCAAATTGGATACGTTTGGCTTCACCATTAGCCTATGATTAATTGATGAACGGCCTCAAATTTGGGAGAAATTTCATTAAACGGAAGGTGCGTATTTATCAGATTGTATATATTAACTTTTCAAAGCATCCAAACTGGTAGTCAATTTTTTCATTAACGAAGTGTTATTTGCTTCTTTAAGTAATTCATCCCAATTATCTGGAGGATGTCCATTTTCCAGCATCTTTCGAAAAATATGATAAGCATCTGCTTTACTCTCATATGCTCTTTTAGAACTGTCATCATTAACCCAAGCATAAATAATTATTTTACTTTCTTGATGGTATCTAAAAAATAATCGATATTGCTGAAAAAATTTAGCTCGAAACCAATGTTTGTGGTTATTTCCTAATGTTGATCCTTGTCGAAATTCTGTAGCTGCAGGATCGTTTGGAATTTTTTCAAAAGCTAATTTAGCAATGGCTGCTAATTTTTTTGTCGAGTTTCGTGTATAAAAATTTGAAGGGTCCTTTTCTTTTGCATTTTCTACCTCATTAGCCAATGCCTCTACCTGTTGCAAAAAAAGAGGATGGCATAAAATAACCCAGCCATTTATTGTTATTATTGAATTATCAACCATTAGCGAGTTACTCGGTTTTCAGTTAATTGTTCATCCTCGGTTAAAGGTTCATCTAAATTGACTTCAACATTTGCAACTAAAGAGTTGATGCGAGTTACTAAATCCTGATTTATAGTTGTCAGATTTTTGGGGTTATTTTGAATGTCTTTAGCAATGAAATTCAAAAATTCAGCAATTACTGGATCTTCCTCTTCCTCTGCTCGAGTCATAAGAACATGACCGTCAGATTGAACGGTGTATCGAATTTTATCTCTTTTTCCTAGATGCAGGGCTTTTCTCACAGCATCTGGTACAGTTGTTTGATAACGATCTGTGAGGGTGGATTCGGTTTGTAGTAATCTAGCCATGATTTTCTCGATAAAAATGTATATATTATATGGTAATGCATATGCATTGCCTTGTCAAGCTTCGTACATTTATTCAAATCCATGAGGCTCTTTTTTTATTTGTTCTAATGATAGTATTTCCGCAGATTTTACTATGCCCATACATTTCAAAATATAGTCTGTAATAAGCTGCATAGGCTTTCGTAACCGTTCAACATCAACAATAATATACCCAGCAGTCACATCATTACTCATTTTATGATTCATTAAACGCTTCAATGCATAAGCAGGGATATCGAGGCTCTCTGCAATAGTGATAAAAGTACGTCTCAAATCATGGACTGTGAAATGAACGCCGGAGTTTTTTATCACATGCGCCATTGTCTTACGTGGTTCAATAATATGACCTGCTGCACCCGGTCCCGGGAAAATATAGTCATTAATTGCTTTTTCTTTTCTGGCAATCAGCAAATCATAAAGAAAATCAGAAAGGGGGAGGGTGTGGGATTCATTGTTTTTGGTTTTATTGATAGTGAATGATTTTGCTTTTAAGTCGAGATCAGACCATTTCAAAGTCGCTGCTTCTTGTCGGCGTAGACCTGTTAATAAAATTAACAGCAGATAGTCGCGTAATGTATCATTTTGGATTTGTTGTAACCCAGCATACCATGCGGCTAGCTCGTGAGATTTTATATAAGTCTTTCGCCTTTCAATGCGATACCAAGCACGTGTTTGAGACAAGCGTTTTACTGGATTATCGATGAAAAGAGAGTGGCCACTATTGTCTTCATACTGGCCAGCAGCAAAATTGAACAAAGCTCTCAGGATGCGCATGGCTAAATTAGCATAGGCTTCTCCATGTTCATTGCCTAGTTTTTCGTGGTATTTGGCTATGCGATCTCTGGTGATAGACAACATTGGTTTACTCTTCCAGCTTGTGAAGGCCTTATCTAATATGTGTTTGTAATTATCTATAGTTCTAGGCTTTAAGTTTTTTCTGGTTTTTAGGTAGTCTTTAAAGACTTGATTCAAAGTAATATCTCGAACCTTAGTTGCCTTCTTCTCAGCAACTGGGTCAATGCCCATGGCGATTTGCCCTAAAAGATGCAGGGCTTTGTTTTTTGCCATTTCAGCGGTTAATTCTGGGTAATGTCCTAAAGTAATGCGACAGCGTTTTTTATTTATGAATTTTTCAACAAAAAAGGCTTTTGCTCCTCCAGAAGTCACACGTATCCCGAAACCTTTCAAGTTGTCATCGTAATATCTTTTTTGTGCTGTTTTTCCTTCTTCGGTGATTGGCGGAAGAGGGAGGTTTTCTACGTTTGTTTTGTTTATTTTCATAGTCGATTTTTATGTTTGGTTTTTTATGTGTCGCAACTGTGTCGCACAATTGTTTAAAATTCATTAATAGAACTTATAACGTAATAATGCTGTAACATCAAGTAAATAAAGGGGTATTAAAAGAATTTCAAAAAGTGTCTAATTGGCTAAAACCAATAATTAACTAATTCGTAATCAATAGGTCCGCGGTTCGATTCTGCGCAGCGGCATAAAAAACCAATAATTATCATAAAGATACAGAAGTTATCCCTGATTTAAAATTAAATACAATATTTTCGTGCTACCTCGGTACTACCTTTCGTAGCAACTGTTATCGTAGAAGCATCAAATAAAAAGTATAATTCCTTCCAGTTTAAAATATAGATAGACACCCAATGGGCATTTTTCTAGAAACTAAAAGACTAATACTTAAAAGAGTTGAATTATCCGATCTTGATCTGCTAGTAGCATTGAGATCTGATTTAGAAGTAATGGAAAATACTGGTTATGGGGGCACTCAGACAATAGAAGAGATAAGAGAGTACTTAGATTTTGCTATTCCTTATCAAGAAAAGCATGGAATGGGATTTTGTCTGGTATTTGAAAAAGAAAGCGGAAACTTTGTTGGCGAAGCGGGTTTATTCCATTTGTTATTTGATGATAAGCAATCCGAAATTGAACTTGGCTACCACTTGCATAAAAAGTTTTGGGGGAAAGGCTATGGCACTGAATTAGCAAAGGCACTAATTCAGTGGGGGTTTCAGCACTTATCTGTCAGCAAGCTCATTTCTACCACCTATCCAGATAATATCGCTTCTCAAAAAGTCTTAAACAAAGCGGGTTTTGATTGCATGAGTAAAAAACAATTGCCTGATGGCGAGGAATTGTTTTGGTATGAAATTTACAAGAATGATTCCGTTGAATTAGTGCCTTATGATTCTCAATGGCCAAAGATGGCTGAAGTGGAAATTAAAAAGCTACGAAAAATCCTGCCAACTAATCATATTATTGATATCCAACATTTTGGTAGCACAGCTATTCCAGGAATGCTGGCTAAGCCTATTATTGATATTCAAGTTACTGTTGATTCTCTAACTGCTATAAAACAGACAGCGATAGACGTATTAAAAGCCTATGACTTCGTATATTGGGCCGAAGATCCTGATCCTGAAAAAATGTTTTTTGTAAAAGGGATGCCACCATTTGGTGAAAAACGAACACACCATGTGCATATTATTGAGCCTAAATCAAAGCGTGGGCACGATAGAATCATTTTTAGGGATTATTTGATTGCTCATCCTGAGGTAGCGCGTGAGTATGAACAATTAAAAATAGAATTGGCACATAAATATACTTATGATCGGGAGCAGTATACTGATGCTAAAACACAATTCATTGCTAGTGTATTAGGCAAAGCTCTAGTAACTGATCAAATTCAGAACCTGACAAAATATAAAGGAATAAATGAACTACTACACCAGCTCTTCTTACAAATACAATCTATTCTAGCAAACGAATTTGTAGGTATGTACATTGGAGGTTCTCTCGCAAGTGATTCATTCAATAGCGAAACAAGTGATATTGATTGCTACATTATTACAAGCAAGATGCTTTCTGAGAATATGATCGGAAAGATTGAGGAAATGCACAATCAATTTTATTCAAGTAAATTAAAATATGCGAAAAAAATTGAAGCTTCCTATGTTCCTCAAAAAGATCTCTTAGATTTTGATCCCCAAGGCATGCGCCCTTATTTTAATGAAGGTCGCTATTACCTGGGGCATTATGGCAATAATTATTTAATCGAACTATTTGTATTAAGAGAAAAAGGAATTTCAATTGCAGGGCCCGATATAAAATGTTTAATCCAAGAAATATCCAATCAAAGTTTGAAGGTTGCTATACAGAAAAATTTGCACGAATATTGGGAGTCTAACTTAATTGATTTTTCAAAATTTAAACGCAGTGACTATCAGGTGTTTACAATTTTAACCATGTGCCGCACCCTTTATTCTTTAGAAACAGGCAAAATAACTTCTAAAATAGAAGCAGCACAATGGGCAATGCAGCAGCTTGATACTAAATGGAAAAAGTTGATTGAATTAGCTGCCGCTTGGGGGCCAAGCCAGAAAATAAATAGATTAAAGGAAACGCAGAATTTTGTCAGGTATGTGCTGAATAAAAGTCGCGAGTATCAATGAGCAGATCACATTACTTTTCAGAATAAATGAAGACTGAAAATCTATTGTAGTAGCCTGATAAAATCTCAACCATCAATAAATCCAGCTATTGTTATTTTAGGAGCAATTGAGCATGAGTAAGTTAAATAAAACTAGAGTCTATGAAGTATATGATGAAATCATTAATTGGTTTGATGATGCTCGCACTAAAAACCTCATGGAATCGGAATATCTTAATTTAATTGTGAATGCAATTCCTCCGAAGAGCTCAATTTTGGACTTGGGCTGTGGAACTGGAGAGCCTATCGCGCAATTTTTTATTGAAAAAGGCTTTAAACTTACTGGTGTTGATGGCAGTCAAAAAATGATTGAGCTTTGTAGAAAGCGTTTTCCAGATGAACGCTGGATAGTCTCAGATATGCGCGATATAAATTTACAACAACAATTCGATGCAATACTTGCATGGCATAGCTTTTTTCATCTGGATCATGACAGCCAACGTAATATGTTCAAAATATTTGAATCCCATACCAAACCTGGAGGAGTACTAGCATTTACTTCTGGAGAAGAAGAAGGCGAAGTCTGGAGTGATAATGGAGGCCAACAACTTTATCATGCATCTTTGTCGACAAAAGAATATGAAAGCCTTCTCAAAAATTCATCATTTAAAGTGCTGGTACATAAAGTCTGTGATCCTGAGTGTGGCCAGGCTACAGTTTGGGTAGCGCAAAAGATTTAAAATCCTTCGTTATAAACCAAAATTATCAGTGGAATTACCTATGAACCCTAATTTTAAAATAAGATTTGCAATACTGTCTGATGTTCCTTTAATTTTGTAATTTATTAAAGAGTTAGCAGAATACGAGTATCAGCGCTAAAGGGTCAGATCCTGATGAATCCTGAATCAAATTAATGCTTAAAATGGTAGTCTCCACATTACAAACTAGCACAAAAAGCCTTTTTAATTAATTCTCTAAACATATAAATAAATTAATGCTGATTAATAAAACCATGATTTATTAATCATTAATATGCTATATTTTGATTAATAAAACGCGAGGTTATTAATCATGAAATGGAATTGGCAGCTTGAGAGTTGGCCAAATTTTACTTGGGACTCCGATAAATTAGTTGCGTTTGAACAGTCTTTTACTGAGGGTGCCGGCATTATTATTGGTTCTTCGCAACATATTTCTCAAGAAGACAAGCAAAATTTATTTATCGATTTAATGTGTACTGATGCTTTGGATAGCTCTGAAATAGAAGGAGAACATTTAAACAGAGACAGTGTTCAATCTTCTATAAAAAAAGAGTTGGGCTTGTCTGCAGAAGCCCCCAGAGCCAGCTTGGCGGAGCGTGGGATTGCTAAAATGATGGTTAATTTATATCAAACGATTTCTAGCCCACTAACACATCAGGTTTTATTTGAATGGCATCAATTTTTAATGGGTAATAGCCATCATTTGGAAAATGTTGGTCAATATCGTAGTCATGAAGAAGCAATGCAAATTGTTTCTGGACCTGATTATGATCGAAAAATCCATTTTGAAGCGCCTCCTTCAAAATGTGTTCCAGCTGAAATGGAGCAATTTATTAATTGGTTTGAAAGGAGTTCTCCAGCTAGCTCAGCTCCTGTACCAACATTAACGCGAGCAGGAATAGCCCATTTATGGTTTGAGAGTATCCATCCTTTTCAAGATAGGAATGGAAGAATAGGGCGGGCTATAGCAGAAAAAGCCTTGTCTCAAGGATTTTCAAAACCGGTAATGACGGTATTGGCAAAAATATTATTAAAAAAGAGAAAGGAATATTATCAGCAATTAGGTTTAGCAAGTAAAACCTTAGACCTGACATCCTGGCTTTTATGGTTTGCTAACATTGTTCTGGAGGCTCAACAAAGCACTTATATGTATATTGATTTTATTATTAAGAAATCTGTTATTTTAAAGGAAGCTGAAGGGAAAATTAATCCAAGGCAAGGAAAGGTTTTATTAAGATTATTTCATGCTGGGCCTGAGGGATTTGTCGGTGGTTTAAGTGCTAAAAATTATATGAGCATTACTGGTGCAACGATCGCTACAACAACCAGAGATTTAAATGACTTGGTTAAAAAAAATATTCTCAAACGAACTGGTGAGCTTAAAGCGACGCGTTATTTTTTAAATCTTGATAAGGCTTAAATGGAGTTTGTGAGATTTGGTACGCAGTGTGTACTGTACATTTGGCGAGTTTTGTATTTAAATGCATGCCATCTAGATCGTTAATGTTGCAATTTATGTTTTTTGATGACACTTATTTGAATTATAAAGCAAGAGTTAGTTACTCTTTGTTTTGCGCTAAAGATTTTAATGAAACAGCTGCTTTTATCAAGGCTAATCGAATTTTAATGACTAGCACCGAGTTAGGCGCTTATATGCTAAAACCAGAAAATTATAAATATGCCATTATTGCTAGAATAAAGAATAACATTGTGGGCATTGTCTTATTCACAGATTTTGAATCGGAAGTGTTCATTAATCACCTCTGTGTAAGTCCTATACATCGTTTTAAAGGGATCGGCTCAAATTTATTGAAAGAATTAAAAGCTTTTATGGGACAAAGAACAGTCACTTATATAGATACTAGTAACAACTATATGCCTTGGATGGAGGTTTTGGATGTTTCCAAGAAAGCTGCAGTTATTAATCAATTAGGCTCATTTTATAAATAAAGTAGGTGACAGCCAAAGTAATCTTACTGTCCCTTATAAAAACCTATTCAACTTTACCATCAAGAGATTTAATTGTTTGTAAATTCATTTGTATAATGTTTTGGATGGTTATTCCAATTTCAGACTAAATTTCTTGCCTCGATTGAAGCTTTCTTTTGTAAGTTTTCTATGCTTTTCTTAGATCATGAAGCAAAGAGTAAAAGGCCATGAAATTATTATGAGGCTTATTGTCGACCCGGATTTATAAATGGTCACAAATAGTACATGAAAATGAAGTGGTGTCAGGTCGGCATAGGGATTGGTTCATGGAAATGGTATGGGTGTTAATAAAAAATAATAGTTTCTTGTTACTATTTTAAGCTTTTTACTTTTGAAAAACAGGAAATAAGTAGTTTAAAAATTCCTATACCTCTTTTGATTAAGCAGACCAATACAAGCAATTTTAAGAATAGTTGTCTAAAATAAAATGAAATATCCCTTTTATCTAGCATTCAGCATAAAAGTAATTTCTCTTGTGTAATTGACAATATATATGTTTAACAATGTCAATCTACTGAGGCAATACATGATAGATACAATAATCTTTGATTTTGACGGTGTAATACTTAACAGTGAACCCATGCATTTTGAAGCGTTAGTCCAGGTACTGAATCAATCTGGGATTAATCTAGCTTATGAAGAATATATGACCCATTACTTGGGATTAAGCGATATTAGTGTGTTTCCCAAAATACTGAATGATAAGGGTCTTGTGTTCTCATCCACTGAAATACGTCAACTTATAGAGCGCAAGGTCACAGTTTATAATGAGTTAATCGAGAACAGTGAGCAATTGCCTATGACTCCTGATCTGGATTGGTTTTTAGTTCGAGCGGTGAAACAATATGGAAAAATCGGTATCTGCAGCGGATCCAATCGCCATTCAATAATAAAAATTCTTGAAAAAATTCATTGCGGTCGCTTGGCTTGCTATTTTAAAACCATTGTAAGTTGTGAAGATGTAAGCTTGGGTAAACCGTCTCCAGAAGGTTATTTGCTCGCAGCGCATCATTTGCAATCCAATCCTGAAAACTGTTTGGTTATAGAGGACTCGGAGCATGGGGTAGCAGCTGCGAAAGCGGGAGGAATGCTGGTTGCGGGTTTACTCACAACACTGAGCAGGGATCAGCTGGCCAATGCGGATATGATTGTGCATGATTTTAAAGAGCTGGCTCATTTGTTGAACTCCCACTAAAAAGAGACAGGTTATGCAAGAAGTCTTATAAAGACTATACTTAATTTTATTAGAAAAATAATGAACTACAAAATTCTGAAGATAAGAAGAGCAAGATAATTTTTTTGTAAAAACGCTTATAAATTTTAATCAAAATCCAAAAGGATTTTTATGATGCTTGGTTATGGAAGATTGAAGAAAATTATTGCTTTAATATTATCAGTGGGCCCAATATTTATTTTGGCTTCTTGTACTATATCATCAAGTGCGGATAATGTTTTACAGGCTGATGAGCAATTGGCTACAGGTGAACACCAAAAGCATAAAGGGCATGGGGGATATGGAGGTGGTCGTGGGGGTGGTGGTGTTGGAGGACGTTAGAAGCGGCCGGAAATAAGTTTATTTGTCGTTAAGCTATTTTTTAATATCTAGCTTAAAATATATTCGGTTATATGATGGATGCTGCTGATGTCTTAAAATTTAAAAAAGAATAATTTTAGTTAGCTCGTCATTTTATGGAAGGAGCCTATGGAGCATAGTTGGTATGATAACAACAGCAAATTATCTGTAATGGGAATAATTTGTTTGATTATTTTTTTAGTCCTCTTTTTCTTTAGTCTGTTTATAATGCCTTTTTTAATCTGGGAATTACATTATAATGTTCCTGACTTTGTTAGCAATATGATAGCATACCTTGAAGATAGCTATTATTATTATTCTTCGCCTGTAAGTAAGATTCTTGTCTGGTTGACTTTTTTTATACCTTGCTTGATTACCGGGTATTTTTCTTATTACATTTCTCGCTCTATTGATAAGAAAAATTTGCTGAAGGACGCAAACATTGATGAAGAACAATCAAAAGAAATTTCTTCGGTAACTAATGAACAGATTAAGGAATCAGCAAGTTTAGGATTTAAAATTCTTATTCTAATGGCGGCTATTATTTTAATCATTTTCTTATTACAAGAATTCGTTAAATTCACATCATAACTTGAAGTACCTCTGTGTTTTCTGCAGAGTTAGAGAAAGTGTGAGCTTTAAAAATTCTTAAGGTAAAAATTTTCCTCAAACAGTTGGTAAATTGATGTTATATATTTTGACTTGGATTTTTTATGAAAAAAAGCATGGAACGCTCTTCTGATACCCTTTTAGAGATCGCAAGTCATCAGAAGTTAAAGGGGGAAGTTACATATCAACGTATTTTGCAAGTGCTTGGAGAGCGTGCCTTTGGAATTGTGCTTTTATTTTTTGCGTTGCCTAGTGCGCTGCCTTTCTCATTTATTCCTGGTATCTCCCTGATTTTTAGTGTTCCAATATTATTATTTGCATTTCAAATGGTTTTTGCCAGAAAAACAATGTGGCTACCAAAAATTATTGCGGAACGAACTATTCACCAGGAAACAATGGCCAAGTTTATACATAATACCGTTCCTTACTTAATTAAAATTGAATATTTTTTAAAACCCAGATGGTTGTTTATGACTTCCCGCTTTATGGAAATAATCCATGGGATTGTTATTTTCTTCCTTGCCCTATTATTGATGTTACCAATTCCATTTAGTAATTTTATTTTTGCTACGTTGTTAATTATTTTTAGCTTGGGATTAATAGAAAAAGATGGATTATTTCTCATTATAGGGTACCTAGGGGTTGTGATTTATGCAAACTTTGTCTATCTGTTTGTCTTGACGGCGGTGAAGCATTTGTTTGGTTGATTGAAAGCTTGTGTTACTAACCATTAGAGTTCACTTTTTTCATTATAGTTGAATTAACCATATGTAAATAAATAAAAAATTCCACTTTAATCACTCGGAATAACTTTGATGCAGTAATTTTTCAGGTTCTCACATAACCGAATTAAGGTGCCTTGCTATCCTGGAGTCTCAGCATATAATGGAATGCCTGGCTAACATCAAGTATTAAGCATGATACACACGGAATAAGATGATATGGTTAGATGGTCTTTGTTTTTTGCAGCAAATCGAAATAGTAAACCCCATAAAATAGTTGAGGAAGCTTATGTTTTCGTTGTTAGTTCTTTTTTCTTTCAATGCAACCCATATTTAGCTGAACGCAAGCGCACAAATAATCATTAAGCTATTGAAAAACAATAGATATTATTAAAAACAATATGACTTATGAAAACAATTGATTGTACATGGAATAATCATAATGATTAAATGTATGCATTGGGTGTTTTACGAGGAAATAATCATGACTACGTCCGTGTCTTTTGGTGAAACTTCAAAAAGAAATGAAAGCAGGGTAAAGAACATCGTTTATCTGGATTTCGATGGAACAATAACTGGTGCACATGGCAGAGAAGTGATTAGCTCCCCTCTGTGTGAAGCTTTGAGCAATAAAGCGACTTTTGATGAAAGGATGTGCTATAAAAATGAGTATGATGCATCTGACAATAAGGTTAAAATAACAGAAAATGCCAAGAAATTTCTACAAGATGTCAATAAATTACATCCACAGGTAAAAATTGTAATAATCAGCCGTAATCATGAAAATTATATTAAAGCTCTTTTAGAATTCGAAAATATTGATCATCGAAATATTACTATCTATCCTCGCGGCGTAGGAAATAAAATAGGGCCAGGAGAAGACAAGTACAAGGCAGTGGTATCACACGAAAAAAAACCTGAATGTTTACCAGGATTTCGTTTGATTTGTGATGATGATGAGATAGATGGGGAGGAGATGTATAATGGGCTTAAACATACTGGACGCTCCCAACTTGTAAAATACCATAATGAAAAGCCAGGCCAATTTAAATGGGGTGAATATTTTAAGGAAATATTAACTAATTGCGATATTGCTATAAAAGAATACCTGAACGGAAAAATAGGTTCACGCTTCCATCTTTTTACAGCAAAGGTAGATGAAAAAACAGGTGACCAAGCTTTTAAAGATAGATACAGTCAAGTAAAAGGAGATATATTAAAACGCGCAATAATCAATAATTTAAAAAATGATATAGAAAAAATAGATAATTTAGATGATTTAAAAGACTTTATAAAGAAATTTAAACAAAGCTCCGAATATATGACACTTAGCAAAGCCCAAGGGTTATTTACTAAAGTTACCGGCATAAAAACTGATTCGCAACGGGCCGTAGAAGAGATTTTTAGTAAGGCACTCAAAGATTTACAATCACCCAAGCTTGCAATGAAGTAGCTCAAATTTGATCGGGCAGTTGCAATTTAGGTTATGACTGCCTGATCACATTCAATTTATTTTTCAGCCAAAATTCTCTAATGGGATTATTAGTAAGACAGATAGAAACACCGAGATTTTAAAAATTAATTTTAACCACTATGATTTTAAACCTACAGCTCCTTTGTTATTGGTTGGCACTAAAGGTGATCGTGATGTACCTTACGCAGGAGCTGAAATGGCATATCATTCCTTTAGGAAATATAGTGATTTTGTGTGGATAAAATCTGTCAGTGACACCTTGGATCATGTGCAAGCTCATCCCTTTGTACTCAAAGAACAGGTGGATTTTTTTAAACAATTTGAGCGGCAAGAAGCGATGAATAAGTAATATCATTTTATGAAACTCAGCAATCACAGTTTTGATGTAGCAGTCAAGCTAAATGAAAATAGTTTAAAAATGATCTTAGGCAGCCAGCTATGGAGCCAGGGTGTTCTTGTTGAACTGTTTGAGATTGATCCATAGTTGCGTCATAAATTCGCTTATAACTTAATGCAGCAAAAACCCCATTGAGTTGGTTGGCAATTTTTAGCGCATTTAATAAATCAGTTTCGTCATGCAGACCTAACCAAGGAGTAATACATTGTCGTTGTAATGCTTCATATATTGTGTCGGACTGTTTTATTGGGTAAAAGAAGGTTATGTTCCACAAGCTGCCATTCAGAGAAAAAAATGGATGAGTGATAACGGTTTCTCCCCAGTCAATGATGCTTACATTTCCCGTCTTTTGATTGAGAATCATGTTATTTTCATGAAAATCACAATGATTAATTGTTTCTGGAATTTGGTATTTGGAGAGTGATTCACATAAATTAAAGCAAATTTCGTGTGCTTTGTTCAGGAGGGTAATCTCATTTTTTGATAGTCCATCACTTAATAAAAGCTCTTCTTGTTGTATCAGTTGGTCATATAATGATGAAAATTTTTCAAGCCGCCAATCGGGGATACCCAATTTTATGAGTTGTGGGAGTTGATTCTCTACTAACCGTTGAATTTTAGTGTAATTAAGAATACCTGTTTTAAGCATTTCCAAATCAATATTTTCTTTAAACAGATTCCGTAAAGTTTGATCGCCACAAGACAGCATCAAAAAGCAATTTAAGTGTTTATTTTCTGCAATGATTTGGGGAATATTGCCACATCGCTGTTCCTGAAGATAGGTTATTGTTTGGGGCTCCAGGTACAACATTTCCGGTGTTTGTTTCAGATAATAAACATTGCTTTCGGAAGAGGCAATTCTATGTACTGTTGAATAAGCGGTTTCAATAATTTTCTGTTGATCAATGATTTTAAATTCATCGTTTAATGCCAGATCCTCAAGAGCCCATTTTAAGGCGAGCTGATTTTTTATTTGCTTTTGATTCACAGTCTGCTCATAACTAATCATCTTTAATATGAATTTAATGTATAAAATAGTTTAAGTCCAAACATCATGCTTATCTTCTGTTTTGATCCTTGATGGAAACGCAGATTTATTACTCTCTTCGCTAATATGGGGTACGCTTGCTACACTATAAGTAAGCGTCATCAATGTGGGCATGAAAGTGCATATGGAGTTATGACATGACAAAATTAATCAGCGTTGTATTTTACCTGTTTATAATTCCAAACGTGATGGCCTATACCCCTCAATTTAACAAATCAGAGCAGCTTAAGAAGCTGACTCCATTGCAATATCAGGTAACCCAAAATGGGGCAACGGAAAAATCATTTGATAATGCTTACTGGAACAATAAAGAGGAAGGTATTTATGTTGATATAGTATCAGGAGAACCTTTGTTTAGTTCTAATGATAAATACGATTCAGGAACGGGTTGGCCCAGTTTTACAAAGCCAATCGATACATCCTATTTGGTTTTCCATACTGACAGAAGCTATTTTTTTATTGTGCGTACTGAAGTTCGCTCTAAATACGCTAACTCTCATTTAGGCCATGTCTTTAAAGACGGCCCAGAACCAACCGGTTTGCGATATTGCATGAATTCAGCTGCCTTGAAATTTATTCCAAAAAATGAAATGGAAAAAGCTGGGTACGGGGAGTATCTTTATCTGTTCAATAAAAAATAAACAGCCTTTGTTTTTTCAGCAAGTTAGCCTATGCAACTCATTGAGCTCAAATCAATGTTAGAGCTTAAATTGGCTGAACTTGCCGTATGTTCTTCAAATTATAGCCTGGCTGAAGGGAACGTGCTTAATGATCCAAGTTTAGTGTCAATTAAATCAATGAGATCATGTGTTAATTGATTGGCTCTTTGATTTTTATTGAGTAAAGTCCATTTCTTCTCGGCCAAATGTCTGGATTCAGTGCGGTAATAATCTGAGAACAGGCCATTACCTACGTTTTCTTGCCTGATGCGCAAAAGGGCATATTTTTGAATCAGTGGATGATCAGTTTTTGCTTCTTTCTGACAAAAATCACGAAAAGAAATAAACATTTTACCCTGATAATTTTCTATGTAGTCTTTCTGTATTATTTCAAAGAGAGAAGAGTGTCCAGTGTCAAGTTTCGAATCTTCCTGTAGGGCGCGTAATACTCTTGTCAACATCTCGGTGTATTGTGCCGGGCTTGCTTTTTTCAAGGAATTTTTTCCTTCTAATAAATCCATTTCATCCAGATGAACAGAATTCATCAAGAATTGAATGCATTCCATCGCTTCTTCGTAGTGAGGGGTGGTGCCATAACTGGAGCAAGTCAGTCGGAATGCTTGTACAGTCGGTTGAGCTCCCATCCTGTATAAGCGTAAAGCAAAATCTTCATGACCTAGCCGTAATAAAAATTCAGCCGGTTGCATCGCCTCGAATTCAAAATTATCCTGATTGTTGATAATCAATAGTTGTTGATCGCCAGGAATTTTATTTTCAATATGACTAATGAAATCATACATTAAGTGGATAATCTCAGGGTTACCTAAACTGGCAGCTATCAAACTTTTGAGAGGGTTATTGCCAGATTTGGGATGGATTAAATTAAGGTAAGGGGATTGATCTATGGCAGTAAAATCGACTTCCTTTATCATTAACTCTCTAAACAAAGCAACCATTTGAGCAGAAGAAAAGTTTAATTCATTGGTAGCAATGATATTTGCCAGGGTTGTTGTCAACTCGTTACTGGGATTTCCATCGGTTGGATAAGCGTATTCTCTTTTTGTTGCCAAAGATGTCCAGTGGGGAGGAATTCGCTCATCACCTTCAATCGTTATATGGCTTTTAACCATAATTCTTTGATTTAAATATTTAGGACTTTGACTGCGAATGATGGATATTAGGTGGTAATATTTCTCGTCTTTGTCAATTGACGAGTTTAACAGGTCTAACAATTCACTATCTTTAATGATTAATGGAGCATCTACCAATATTTGAGGTGAGTTGGCTTTATTATCATGATGAAAAAAACTTGGAATCTTTTCTCCCATTTTATTATTTCGCATAGTTAAGAACCTATTTCAAAAAGTTTAAAAGCGATAGCTGATGCAACAAAAGCCTCGAACCCATGTTTTGTTTGTAATAATCAATAGATCCTTCTTACTCCTATTTTAGCCATGATGATTTCATCTTGATTAGATTGTTTATATAAGTCAAGAATATTTTCATGCTATCTGATTAAAAATTGGGGTCTTCCAATCCCTAAATTGATTCGTCAACCCTCTGAAATACTTGCAAGCAAGAGTTTCTTATTCCGTTGAAAATAAAACTAGGGCAATCAAGGCGAAAACCATCCCCAATCCTTGTTTTAAACTTAATTCTTGTTTGAGAAAAATCATACAGAATATTAAAGTAATCATGGGATACATAGAGGTGACCAAAACTACTGGCATGGTGGGGCCATTACGTAATGCCAAAATAAAAAAAATACAGGCAATTCCATTAGCCAGCCCATTGAGCAAGCCATAAGTACTCCCTTTAACAGAAAGTTCGGGTTTGAAACCCAATAAAATCAAAGCAATAATTCCTGAGATTAAAACCCCTATACTTGAATAAAAGGTAATGGATAAGGGATTAATAAAATCAGAGGCTCTTGTTCCCCAATACCCCCAAGCTCCATAAAGAATTAATGCAGCCAAAGAAGGGAAGTACCAAGCGCTAAAATTCATAATTTTATCTTATCAAGCAATTTGTTTGAGGTTTGCTCAGGATAACTGTTCATTAGTGAAAATAATACTGTTTATTACTAAATTTTACTTATTATCATGATGAGCTCTGGTTTATAAAAACGCTAATTACCAATGTAGTTTATTTTTTGAATAAATAATAACCAAAAATCCATGAATGGACGTTTCATGGATTGAAAGAGGGGGCTGGTTCAGATTTTACAGAATAATAGTCTTCAATTAGTGTGAGCTCCCCTAATTTAGAAATTTTTACTTTTTCTGCATCAGTTTCACAGTGCTCCATATAATCGTGGAGTAAACCGGCAATATGGGATACCAAACGATGAGAGGACATTATGGAAAGATGGCCGTGACGATCTAAAATATGCAGCGAATCTGAGTATTTATCAACGTATTCTTTTATATACCCTGATTCTCCAGGTACAATCGCATCTTCTTTTGCAATAAAAAAATGGTACGCACTAACGGAGTGTTCTACTATCTCTTGTTTAAGTTGTGCAAGAAACTCACTATCAATCTCCATTTCTCTAATAGAATCAGAAAACCATGACAATGGTTTTACAGCAAGGTAAGAACCATTAAACGGGGTGCCCACTGTAATAACTAGCGGTACCTCAATTGAGGCCTCTTTCGCTAAAAACTCTGCAAAATAAGAAGCAACCAGACCTCCTCTGGAGTGCGCCATTAAAATGACTCGCTGATGCTGATTAGCTTTTATTTTATTTTTGAGTTGTTCAGCAAAAAATTTGATACTTTTTCCCTGGTAACGTTGATCAAAGGCTAGTAAATTCAGAGAGCAAATTTCATCAGGAAGACCGGCATCGATCAAACGTTCAGCAACACGCTTAAATGCTGCTGGTTGATCAGCTGTACCATGGATAAAATAGATTGCCGTCCCTGCGTTGTTGTCTTCTTCGTTTTTGTAATTAGGATTTTGATAGGATTGATCGCCAGCAGGAGAAGTTAACCAATAATAAGTATGAGCAAATATACCCGTGGTGGAAATGGGTTGTTTGGCTTTTGCAGTATTGAGAACGCGCTTCAACATAGTTAAATTCCTTTTTTATTGTGGAGCGTCGGGTTCCGAAAGTCGGATATTGTCAATAATTTCTCAATAATATAGCTTAATATAAGTCAATTATAAACTGTGCTTTAAAGAGTTATCGGGGTCAGTTATTGTCAATGAATTATGAATGAATTGTGATTTAGTTAACGTCTCTATTGGTTTTTTGTAATTGGTGCCTTACCAGTCAAAATCAGAGAGTTCTTAAGGTAGTAGTAGTTTTATGAAAACTCTTCACCTTTTATGATTTAAAATATCAAGAAACTCTCTCTGGCCTATTTTTAGGACAACATGATTAGTGTCTTGCGTCAAACACAACCAAAGGCTAATTACTTCATAGCGATTATTTTTTATGTTTTCTTTGTGATTTTTGTTTGCTATTTTCACCAACGGTTGTTCCGGGATGTTTCTTTGCAAACTCTTTGGTGACGTATCACCCGGTTCCTGCATCTCTATATTTTGTCATTTTAAACTCCATCTTTATCCGTTCCAATGGAAGTATAGCAAATTCAGTTCGCAAGAGGAGTTTTGGTGAAAAAGAGGCTGTTCTACTTGCTCCTCTTATACTTGTATGTAAACTAAAACCCTTATTGGATATAAGGGATTAGACATGGCCAGATTTTTCAAAGACAGGGAAATTGAAATCAAAGATTCAGCAGTTGAGTATTACAAAAAACTGTGTAATGCTCTAAATATAACCATGTCAGTGTGCATTGCCAGCACTTCTGCATTAGTTATTAATGGACTCACTGCAAAAATCAATAAAGATAGAATGACTCAATATGAGGAAAATAGCTCTGTTGCTATTCATGGTATCGGTGAGATAAGAGTTTTTCTACTCAGGGTATATAAACATCTTGAGGACAACAAGATTGATTTTCTGGATGGGAGGGCGGCAATAAAAAACATAATGTCAAAGGGAATGGCAGGAAATTGCGAACACCAAGCTTTTTATCTTGCTGCCTTGCTGAGACAACAAAATATCCCTGCGCTTATTTATGATATTAAAGACATTGGCCATACTGTAGTTATCACTCAAAATTATCTCCTTGATCCATGGATAGGTGAGATTTTTGCAATTGTCAAAACTGATCTCGGCAAATTTTTCGGGTCGTTACTAAATATGAAAGCCTCGTGGCTAAATCGATTATTAAGTAATAAAAAATTCAGCTACCCTGATGAACTTACTCTCCAAACATTAAGCGAATATTTTGTACAACAAGAAGACCAATATCGAATCGAACTTAATATTTTAGATAATAAAGAGGGTATGGATCATCAAATGTCTTGCGAATTACCTTATTAAAAAAGCATTGCTGCCTGAGCGCACCTGTCAAAATAGAAATGTCGGGCGCGGTGCCCGACTTAATCTTGTTGGAAATGCAAGTTAGGTTTAATTTCAGTGTCCATTAGAAGTAGAAGGGGCATGCTCGCCTTGATTTTCCTGCTCAGGTTCATGGTCTTGATCCTGTGGCACAGGGAGTATGTTAAAAAATAATAATGCCACTTGTTGTTGGTTATTATTAATGGGTGGTATCAAGGAAAACATCAGGAGTGGGAGAGGAATTGGTATTGCATTATCCTGTTGTTGAGCAGGGTTATCTCCATGATGCCCATGGATGAATAGGGGTTGATAAAAAAAGAAATGAGGGTTTTGCCCTACATGAGCAAATTGATCTTGTAGTACCTCTCGTGCCCAGTTTTCAGTTAACTCTCTCTTAACAGAGTCACTAAATTGCTTGGGTTCAGTCTTATCGGGATCAACTGCAAAAAATTCTATTACCTGATCTTTGCTTATGGGTTGATTGGTTAACTTATCCTCTTCAAAAAGGAGTTTGTTACTTGAATGAGCAATCAATGATTTGGCAGGAATAGGCCAATATTTCTCCGCGTGAGTAGTTGGATCACTGGGGAGATGCTCCAACCCTGATGAAATTGCTTTAATGCTGAATTTATTATCACCAATCTTAACCAGGTAAACGATCGTGTTTTCATCCAGCACAGTATCTTCTTGCATAATAGGATCAAAATAAGTTGGCATAATAATAGTCCTTTAGCTGTTATTTAAACTCAATAGTAACTTATAGGATCAAATTGGCTTTTGCAATACTTTTGATTCATTATTTAATCAAGCAATATGATTTGGTTAGCAAACAGTTTGGATTAAATACAATGACTGTTACTTGTCAGTTCTCAATTTAGGCAAAGGGCAAGATTTAATCTTTTGCCCTGTGACGCTTTTTCCGCATGCTAAATTTATTTCAGAAAATCATGCTTGGCTTTTTGATAGGTATTCAAAAAACTATCCTGGACAACTACGGCTTTATTATTAACAGCTTGAATTGTTTCTGGCTTGTTAAGCACACCAGTTTTAAATTCCCAACCTTTGGGAAGCTGAAGTTTGGTGCCTAGTTGTGTGAGGGTATTCATTGTTTGTGGGTATTTTTGAACACTATAGGATTGCATTACAAAAACTTGTCCGTTGGGATCAATCAATTCAAAGACAGGTTTACCTGTTTGATAGACCCATGTTGTTTTACGGTCCACGACATGCGATTGATAGGGCTTATTTTTAAATAAATCCATTACACTAAGGTGCAAAATGCCTGCTTCCCGCATTGGAATTCCACTAATTGTTTTGATGGCTGGATTTATCAAAGATGTGTTTTTGAACCCGTCAATTACCCAATATCGAGGGCCATTGAGATGAACAAAAGAAGAGCCCGTCTCTTTTTTTACTGCAGAAATAGAAACTTTACTCCACAATTGCTCCGGGCAATCATTTAATCCCCAAGTGTTATAAACGGCATAACTGGATATGGTTTTTGCCAGGATTATCTCACAATATCGTTTGCCACGCATGTTGGATGTTTCAGCGCCATAGGATAACAAGGGAACAAAGAGTAAAATAAATAAGAATAAAGAGCTTCCTATGCAATAAGGATGAAAAAGTTTTAAATTACGCACGACGGTCTCCTTGTCATTTTTATATCTATTTGCACTTTAACTTGCAAAGACTATTCTATCTAAAAAATTGGGAAATGTTCAAATAGACGGTAGTTCAATAAAGTTTAATGGCTTTTTGGGAGTTGGAAGTGAGAGATCATCAACTCGACTTTAGCCACTTTTTCGTGAGTTGTCCATCCTAGAGAAATAATTAATATCTTGATTTATTGTCTCTTTTAGGCCTCCTAACTAGCCTTTCGAAACATGTGCTGTGCGCGCTCCTCAGGGTGAGTGGTTCACGAAAAAGTGGCTAAAGTTGCGATTAAGAAAATTTTGAGCTTTCTTTAGGATGTAATCAGGCTTTTTGATCGAAGTCCATTATGTAAAAATTCAAATGGTATTTGAATTAAAAATGAAATTGATTAACTCTTTCAGGAAGTTATCTCTTAAACCATCAAGGTATGCCAGTTGTTTGGCCGCTTGTTCTTTTTGCCCTGTTTGAATTAACTGAATTATTATATTGCCCAATTTATGTTCCTTGCGATGTAAATCACACACTTTTTTAATTGTCTTGCCTTCTTTAATTGTTTGTTGGTTCTCAAGAAGCCACCGTTCTATTGGGCATACTTGAAGTGATAATTCAGGTTTTTGGGTTTGATTATTCTCCAAATAAAGCCTGATTGATTGAAAGGTAAGATAGTGTTTTATGGAGATTTTGGCTAGTTTATTTAAAGCGGCATGCGAAAATCGGTTTTCTCCCCATTCTGGAGCAAGCTTCCAATTTTTTATCCATGGAATTAATTTTTTGGCTGGCATGGGTTTGGCAATAGCGTATCCCTGAATTAGATTGCAACCAAGCAAGCTTAATAATTTCCCATGGGCTACTGTTTCAACCCCTTCTGCAACCAGGGTACGACCAATGACTCGGCAAAACTCTATCATTATTTTCAGGATGGCTAAATCTTTAGGATTATCAAAAATATTAATGATGAAACTTTGATCAATTTTGACTTCAAAGGTATTCAATTCTTTAAGAAAGGTTAAAGAGGCGTAACCTGTTCCAAAGTCATCCAAAGAAAAATTGACTCCTTTAGCCTTGCATTCGGCTATTATCTGGGATACTAGCGTCAAGTCTTCAATGGCTTCCGTTTCAAGGATTTCAAGCACGAGCAGGTGATTAGGAACGCTTGGGTATAGTGCCAATGTGTCAAACAGTTTTTTGACAAAATTGGGATGTTGCAGTTGATAAGCACTTACATTAACATTGATGGGGATTTTTATGCTGCAAGCAAGCAATTCCTTCAGGGCAAGATCATACCTTTTTGACCAGTAATTATCATTTAGTATGATTTTTCAGTGATTTGTGATCAAATACTCATTTTTTGGATGACAAGAAATGAGTTTTGTAGAAAATTTTTCCATACTTAAAGATCCTCGTAGCGAAATAAATCAGCGCCATAATCTGCTAGATATCTTATTTTTAGCAGGTACTGCGGTGATGTCTGGAGCTGAGGGATGGAAAGACATAAAGGATTTTGGAGAAGAAAAGCTTGATTGGCTAAGACAATATCGGGATTTTAAGCATGGGATACCAGCCGATGATACCATAGCTCGTGTAATTAGTGCTCTTGATTCAGAGCAGTTCACGTTGTGTTTTGTAAATTGGGTGAATGAACTTCGTTCGAAAGATGGTCGAGAACAAATAGCAATAGATGGAAAAACTCTACGCCGCTCATATACAGGTGACCGCACCACAGCCTTACATAGCATTACTGCATGGAGTAAACGAAATGGGTTGATATTAGCTCAAATGCGCTCTAATGGAAAAGCAAACGAAAAAGCCAGTGTGTTAGAAATGCTAGACCTCTTGGAGCTTAAGGGAGCAATTGTTACTGCCGATGCTATGAATACAGAAAAGAAGATAGCTAAAAAAATACATGATAAAGGCGGAGACTATGTGCTTTGTGTTAAAAACAACCATAAAAAACTATTGAATGAAATTAAGGATTATTTTCATATCATGGAAAGAGACCATCGAGAAATCTGGTCACAAAATTACTTCGAAGAAGTGGACGCAGGCCATGGACGCATAGAAACAAGAACATGCCGGCAAATCGTAATTAGTCCATGGATTGAAGGTTACGCCGACTGGCAAGGATTACAAACCGTAATTGAAGTAACGCGAACACGTGAAATAAAAGAAAAAACCGGCACTGAAGTACAATACTATATCAGTTCCTTGCCCTTAGAGCCTAAACAAATTGCAGATGCTATCAGAGAGCATTGGGCAGTCGAAAACAAAGCTCACTGGGTGTTGGATGTGACCTACAAAGAAGATGACTCAAGAATACGCAGAGACAATGCAGCAGAAAATCTAGCCTTGCTTCGTAGGTTTGCACTCAATCTGGCTCGACTTCATCCTCAGAAAAATAGCATGAAGGGAAAATTAAAAAAGGCTATGTGGTCTGATAAATTTAGAAGTGAACTCTTGATTGGGCAAATTCAGGGCAAAGTATGATTTTGCCCTGGCAATTCCTTAACTTGATGTAATACCTGATGAAGCACCCAATCACCAATCTCTAGAGAAAGAGGGTGATTATTGAGGTCGGATAAAAATTGTTTGGGAAGCAATAAGCCTTTCTCTGGATGCTGCCAACGAAGTAGCGCTTCCAAACCCACCACTTTAGCTGTATTTAATTCTACAATAGGTTGATAATAAACTTTCAGTTCATTTAACTGCATTGCTTTAGAGACAGATTCAACGCGCTTATTAAATTCTATAATTCGCTCTTCAACCTGAGGATCAAAAAATTCAAAAATATTAACACCCCTGATGTGTGCTTTGTGGCGGGCAATTTCAGATTGTTGTATCAAATCTTCGGCATTGAATGAGCTATTTTTATAATAGGCGGTTAATCCAATGATCGTTTGCAAAATGATAGTTTGGTGATGAACGTAGTAAGGATAAGAGAGTTTTTCTATCATTCTTTGTGCAATCGAAGCCATCACTTCAATTTTGTTTTTGATAAAATAAATAACAATAAACTCACTTAAACCGATGCGTGAGAAAAACATTTTTTTAGGTGTTGTTCGATCAATACGGTTAACTGCTTCCAATATGATTTTATCGCGAGTATTGGGGGGTAAATCTAACAGAGAGCTTTTGCTATTGGAGTCAAATACTCTAATATTAAAAACGATGAGTTCCTTATTTCCTTCGGACAATCCGCTGATAAGCGTCTGAAGTCTTTGAGTGAGTAAAAATTTATTCGGTAACCCTGTTAAATAATCATAATATTTGAAATTCTCAATTTGTTGTTCTTGTTTTTTTATTAACGTGAGATCATGATAATAACCAATGTAGTTGATGATATCACCATCGGAATTTTTAACGGCCGAGATTGCCAAAAAGGCAGGAAATAGCCTTTTATTTTTCTTTTTTGCCCAAAGTTCACCGCTCCACTGACCTTTCGCTATGAGTATATTCCATAGCTCCTTGTAAAATTTCTCGTTTTGCTTCCTTGAATGCAAGAAAGCAGGTTTTTGGCCTATGACTTCCTGCTCTGTATATCCTGTCATTTTCATAAATGCGTTATTGGTTTCAATAATGATGCCTTCCAGATCGGTGATGATAATACCTTCAAACGCTGAACTGATGCCTTTGCTTGAAATTTTTAAAAGTTTTTCTTTTAACTTGAGCTCTGTAATATCAAAGAGAGAAATAATCCATACCAGGCGATTTTCCCAGATGCTTTTCCTGACTGTCATATGTACTGTGAAAACGTCATTATTGGATTTTAAAATTTCAACTTCCTGCGTTTCATTTGCAGCCATCGGATATAAAAAATTAGTGCCAATGAGTTCTGTACGGATGACGCCAAATAATTGAATCACGTAATCATTCGCATAAAGAATTTGACCCTCATTATTAATCACCAATACCCCAATAGCCATTTTTTCAACGAGTTGGTACCAGAAGTCTTGAATGCTATTGTGGTCGTTTGACATAATAATATTACCTAATCCATTTCCAATGCGGAAATAACCTTTTGCGTATCAGATAAATCACCAATGATCCGGCGTTCAGGCAAAGGCTCTTTTTTAATTAAGATTGGAGTGGCCAGAATTTTTTCTTCTTCTGCCACCCCCTTGTTTTTACAGAGATCCACCACATCAACATCACACAAATCAGCAAGCTTGGGATCTGAGCATATCGATTGCAGATTAATAACGGCACGTTTTGATATAGCACTATTTCCAATAACAAATAGTTTTAGCTTAATGCGAGTCATTCATTTACTCTCTTAGCAATTTATTGGACTGCATTCGTGTAATAATTGCTTGTTCCTGAGCAAGCAATTTATTTTTTTTAGATATCAATTCATTCCGTTTAGCCAAATAACTTATTTCCTGAATTTTGTGTTGTGCATATAGCTCCTCTTCCAGAACCTGCATTTCACGTTCAATAAATTGAATTTCCTGTTGTCTCTGATTTTGCTCTTGTTCTTCTCTCAAGATACAAGCTGATTTTTGTGAGCCAAATACCATTTGCTTATCACCAATATAAGGATCTTCAATGTGAATGCCTTTATCTCTCACATAAAACTCTTTGATTTGATTGGATGTCTTTATACCCCGTGCTTTGGCAATATATATTAATCGATTGAATTCGCCATTGCTTTGCACATTCGACAAGCGAATCCAGATTTCTGTTAAGCTGGATAAACCAAGCTGGCTTAATTCTTCGCAGTAATCAGGTATCAACTCAGTAAACAGCAGGGTTTTATTGCGCGATTTCATGTAAGAAACAAAGCGAATGAATAATCTTTTAACCTCTGTCTGATTACCCAGGTCCAAAAGCGAAGAGAGGGGATCCAATACCAGGACATCAAATTGCTTTTCTTCAGTTAAATCAATGATTGAAATAATATGATCTTCCAGTCCCATTTCCACTGAGCGTCTTGAATGGATATGTAGTTTTTTTTTGGTGATGTATTTCATTAAATCAATGTTGATGGATTTGGTATGATGTATTAAATCGTTGGGTGACTCTTCAAATGAAATGAACAATACTTTCTTTCCATGTCGAGCAGCAGACTGGGCAAAGCTTGCTGCAAAAAGCGTTTTTGCGGTTCCTGAACGCCCGGTGATTATTGCCTGTGCTCCAATTGGATATCCTTTGCCACCTAACATTTTATCCAAGGATTTTATACCAGTGCTGAGGAATTCGCCCGAAGTGGTAGTATCTAATTTTGTATTGGTTACCGGAAGCAATGAAATACCGTTCTTAGTGATAGAGAAGGGATACTCATTGGTCCCATGAGCTGAACCTCGATATTTAATAATTCGCAAATAGCGTGTCATGAGGTTGTTTTTGATTTTTTGTTTCAGTTCAATTGCACAGTCTACGACATATTCATCATAGATGTCAGTTTGCATAATCGTTTGCGTTTCGGCCAGAGTTGTAAGAACGGTAAGATTCGTTTTTCTTGCCCACTGAAATAATCTTAACAACTCGTAGTTGGGATCATAATTTTTGATGCCTAAAAGAATGGACTGAAGTGAATCAATAATTAGTGTATTGGCTTTGATTTTCTGTTGCGCCTGTTCTATACGGAGTAAAAGTGCATTGATGTTGAATTCCCCGGCTACTTCCTCCGTTAATATAGGTGTAAAGTCAAGAATTAAAAGCTTGCCTTCTTGCAAAAACTTCTTGCTTTCCAAGCTGAATCTATCCATATGAGAAATAATTTGCTCTGGTGACTCATCACAGGTGACATAAATGACTTTCCTTTTTGATTTAAGTTGTTGGTAGGTAAAAAAAAGGGTGAAAATTGTTTTTCCTGTGCCAGGGCTGCCCTTGAGAAGGGTTGGTTTATTTTTTAAATAACCACCATTTAAAACATCGTCTAATCCCTTAATTCCTGTTTTTGTTTTATTGATATTCACATTTTGTCCTCGCAACAGATGCATATCTTTAAGACACCATTGCTTGAGTGATAAATAATATGCTGATTGTTTAATTATAGACCCATTATTTCGTCTTGATAGAGTCGTAACAAATTTTGTCGTAATTCCATGAATCTGTCACATCTGTAACTCCATAAAAATGTCACATTCGGTTACCCTAAAAGTTCCCTGGGAACTAACCTAGTCATTCTATGATGAGTTTTGAGTTGGATTGTTTAAATAAAGAATACAGGTTTTTGCTTTTAATCTATCAACATACTATTTTGTGACATGGCAAAGTAAATCTGTGAACTCACCATCTTAATTCCTAAGTAGTTTGATTATTTCATTTAAGCTAGAAAAACTCATTGTAAAGAAATTGACAATTTTCATATAGCTTATTGTTAAATAAGAAAAAATCATGATAGATTAATTTTTTTTCCAATCATAAATGAGGAGGGTTTGATGCGATATTCATTATTACTGTCGGGTGCTTTAACTGCAATTATGACAAGTGTCAGTGCCAATACTAATACCTATTTAAAACCCTCAATTGCCCAACCTACAACCTGTGTAAACTCACTTTTTACAGCAACGGGAAATCAACACTGGAAATCAATCGTATTAAAGTTAACCAATAATTGCAATCAGGCAGTCGATTTTCAAAATTCAACTGTCTCCTTTCAAACAACAGCGGCTTTAAATACCTCTTTTTGGGGGGATTTTTCTCCTTTATCTTACCCGGATAATGCTTTAAATATTTCTTCTCAACCTCAATCTGGCGGAAACTATCTAGCCACTTTAAACCTGCATTTTCCTAGCTATCCAGGTGCCAATAGCAAGTTACCTGTTGGAAGTTCCATTTCAATTAAATATGGGGCAACGACGGATAGTCATATCGAAGGAACAGCTAATGTTTATTTAAGCACAACGGTTGAATCAGGAAGCATCCAATTAACTAATGCGTCTGCAAAACCAACAAACGTGTCACAAGCTTATGCATTAGTGCATGTCACCATGAATGGGCAACCAGTTAGTGATATACAATTACCTTGGCAAACTTCAAAGACGCTATCTGGAGTTGCCGTAGGCAATTATGCAATATCTGCTGAAACTGTTATTGACAGTAATGGGAATTTTTATCTGGGACAAGCCAATCCCAGCATGGTTAGCGTGCTTGCAAACCAAACTACGAATTCAACTATTAACTACACGCTGGTACAACAGACAGGCAAGATTATGATCCATGTGCAGAATCTTCCTAGCGAATTAAATAACTACAATGAAACTCCAACCGTTCTGCTTACCCAGAGTCAATCTGGAAATTCACGTTCACAACCTGTGGTTTGGGGCAATACAACAACTGTTGCTGAATTGAAGACAGGAAGTACTTATCAATTCTCAACTCCTTCAATTCATTATAACGATTACAATTGCTGGCCCACTTTCACGCCGTCTTCATTGGTCGCAAGTACTACAAATGTCCCGACTACTAATTTAACCTATCAATGTGTCCAGGTTGTCAAAGAGGCTGTGACACTTAATGTAAGTGGTGCTCCAGCTTCTCTATCCTCATTGAAAATTATTTTAACTCCCAACGATGGTTCGCAAACAGTAGAGCAGACAGTTGATTTGGCCAATGGGGTTGGTTCGGCTGTGCTTTCTTTAACCGATGGGGTTATTTATACCCTTTCAAGTGAAGCTGTTCCCGGTTATACAGTACAATTTTCGCCCCAACCTTTAACAGCAACAGAAAATGCAACAGTAAATATTACTTTATCTCAGATAACCTCTGAAAAAGGGCGTATTATTGGTTACGTACCCGGTTGGAAAACGCCACCCACCGCTCAGGAATTGGCTAATGCAGGTTATACTCACGTCATGATTGCTTTTGGTGTATTTAGCACAAGCTCTCCTGGTGTCATTGTTCCTGCATTTGAAACAGTTACCAAAGAATATATTCAATCCCTTCATCAAGCAGGGATTAAAGTCATTCTTTCTTTAGGTGGTGCGTTAACCAGTATTCCCAATACAACGGTAGACTTTCACCAGGTTTTAGCGGCATCTTCTTCACCGGAGGTATTTAAACAAACATTTATCAACTCTTTAAAAGGATTAATTTCCCAATATGGTTTTGATGGTTTTGATATTGATATTGAGCATGGAATTAATGGTGGCGGTACTTTTTCTCAACCACAAGGTGACATTGCTGTGTTAGCAAGCATTATTAATACGATGTACAGTCAAAATCCTTCTTTGTTAATTACTCTGACACCTCAAGTTGCCAATATTGCTGCAACAAGTGGTTTCGACCAAACTTGGGGTAATTATGCTTCTTTAACTATGCAAACCCATCAGTCTTTAGCTTGGGTAGGTATCCAGCTTTACAATACAGGATGTGCTTTCGGTATTGATCAGGTATGCTATGGTCCTACACCAACCAGTACGCCTGATTTTTCGGTTGCCATGGCTACCAATTTATTAGAGAATTGGCCAGCAACGGTCAATGGAAGGCCTACCGGGTTTCAACCTTATATTAGCCATTTAAAACCTTCTCAAGTTGCCATTGGTTATCCCTCTCCAAATGCTAATGGTGGCAGTGACGGTTCACCAGTTACTCCGACAACTACAATTAAACGGGCTA
Organism: Legionella sp. PATHC039; assembly: GCF_026191275.1. NCBI lineage: Bacteria > Pseudomonadati > Pseudomonadota > Gammaproteobacteria > Legionellales > Legionellaceae > Legionella > Legionella sp. PATHC039. Next base: position 1,491,669 of record NZ_JAPHOP010000001.1, on the reverse strand, counting down.
TTCAATGCCTTAAAACAGCAATTGCCAGTAATACCAGTTGTGGTACCTACATCCCACCTAGAGCTTATGGAAACATCGGTGGCGTATTTAATTGGGAAGTGACTTATGATAAAAACAATCAATTCAAATTTGCAACAGAATTGAAAAATTGTGTTATTAATGGCCTCTGTAACTAATTAATACGACCGGGTCAGGCTCTTTGAGCCTGACACTTAAATCTTGAAATTTGGCTTATCATATATTATATCTTTGAACCAATATATTTTAACATTTTATAATCATTCGTTTAACGAGAGAGCTTAGTGCAGATTTTTTCCATATCACGATCACGCAAGTGTTTATCTTGAGGAAACTTGTAATTGGCAACCAGACTTTCTTTAGAAATTTCAAATACTTTTCCATCAGCTAAATTTGCATTTAAAGTTTTTCCACCAAATAGGGTAATGCGTTTTCCATCAAAACGAGAATTAAAATATTTTTTCCAAAACATATCCGAGCCTGGTTGAATCATCATATGAATGCCTTTATCCATTTTAAGAGCATACTTAATGGCTCTTGATGCAAGTTCACTTCCCAGTCCATGCCCTCTGGCATTATTGTTAACAAAAAGCTGGTCTATTTCTACCAATTTTTTGCTTTCTAACCTATCCGATGAGGCGAGTTGAACATAGCCGTGTATCTCTCCTGTTGATTTGTGCTTTGCTGATATCTGTATATTGCCGTTTTGCAGAGTTGAGATTTCAAATTTGTAAATAGCCATATTTTGCCCCATAAAAGCTCAGATAACTTTCACTTAGTATAACATATAATCTATTTTGCGGGCTTCCATTAGATGAGTACAGCTAAGCAGTTATTCAGAATTGTCAATCGCACTGAGTGTCTAAGATGCCACGTTTTCGATGATATCGCTGTCAAAATAGTTGGTTAAAATGACAACTGTCAATTGCCTATCTGGAAAATAGTAATACTGGCCTTGGTATCCTGAGTTTGCTCCATTATGGGACCAGGCTATTTCCCCATTAATTTTTTCGCGTCCTATTCCAAAACCATAATCATCTGGAAAAGTAAGCATCATTGTTAAATAGTTTGGAGATAAAACTATTTTATCTTTTAACAATACTTGGACAAAGATATTAATATCTTCAGCAGTACTAACTATTCCACCATCAGCCAAGCCAAAACCATCATCATGGTCTGTTACGTCAACCACTTTTTACTCATGCTCGCAAGACGAAAACTGTCGGTAATATTCATTGAAATATCATTTTCCTTATCTGCTAACCCTGCCGCGACGGAAATTGTGCCTAAATCAGTACTTGATATCAGTAATACTGCTCCAGGGGTTAATGAGTCTGCGAGATTGTCTTTTAATATGGTATGTAATTGCTTAGTTAAGGAAGGGCTCGCAAAGGCAAGTGGGCAATTATTCAAGACAATAAAAATGAAAAACGTATAAATCAATTTCCACTTGCATACATAACGGCTCATTGCAACTCCAATGTGGCAAGGGTTTTCTCACCCACCAAATGAGCTATATCTTAATTCTAGTCGATTTCAGGATAATTTCTTTACTTCCTGTATAAAATAGATTGCTCCTCCAGGTTCAAAATGAATCAAGGAATACAAAAGCCGATGTCTTGATTTTTGTTTGTGTCTTCGTCATAGTGCGAAACCGAGATCAACCAACGGTGGCAAGATACAACAAGAATTTTTTACGAAGCCTCATGTTTACTTTTTTACTTTAACTCAAGGAGTATGAATACATGGTCAACAAGATTTGCCTGAGTTTCGCACTATTAATTAGCGTACCCTCCATTTTATTAGCACAAGACAAACTTATTTTTGCTGTGGACATTATTCGTCATGGCGACAGAACGCCGATTGTTGCTTTGCCTACTGTAAATTACCAATGGCAAGAGGGGCTTGGCCAGCTTACGGCAGAAGGTATGCAACAAGAATACAAAATGGGTGTGGCATTTCGCAAGAAATATATTGAAGAGTTGCATTTGTTACCTGAACACTATGAATACGGAACCATCTATGTCCGCTCTACGGATTATGCACGTACTCTGATGAGCGCCCAGTCATTGTTAATGGGGCTATATCCACCTGGAACTGGACCAACAATTCCTGCAGGAACTTCCGCTTTACCTCATGCTTTTCAGCCTATTCCCGTATTTAGCGCACCGTCTAAATACGACGAGGTTATCATTCAGCAGGTAGATCGTAAGGAACGGGAAAAGCTAATGGAGCAATATGTTTTTTCTACCAGGGAGTGGCAACAAAAAAATAATGAATTGAAAGACAAATACCCATTATGGAGCCGTCTGACTGGTATTAATATTGATAATCTGGAGGATCTGGAAACAGTTGGTCATACCTTATATATTCATCAAATCCATAATGTTCCTATGCCGGAAGGATTAGCTTCTAACGATATTGAAACAATTATCAATTCTGCTGAGTGGGCTTTTATGGCACAAGAAAAACCTCAGCAAATAGCGAATGTTTATAGTTCAAAGCTGATGACTAACATAGCTGATTATCTGAATTCCGGAAGCATGAAAAAATCTAAACTGAAATATGTTTTACTATCTGCTCATGATACTACAATAACCAGTGTATTAAGTTTTTTAGGTGCTCCTTTGGAAAAATCCCCGCCTTATGCCTCAAATGTTAATTTTTCTCTCTATGATAATGGAGCAAATTATTACACAGTAAAAATTACCTATAATGGTAATCCCGTACTTATTCCTGCTTGCGGTGGCTCAGTATGTGAGTTACAACAGCTTATAAATTTGGTACACGATTCTAAAAATTCAGTGTAATCACTTATCCTGTAGCTATTTGGCTTAGGTGAGTAATCCTAACCATCTCAGACTATCTGTTGTTGCAAGAGAGCAACAGCTGCTGGTTTGAGGCATTCGGGAAATAGCCCATTTTTTCATAACTTAATATTATCTTAATGTTTTTGTTTTATAATTAGTCACTGTTTAAAAAATTATCACTAAATTGGGAATAGTTATGTCTAAACTAAGAGCATTGGAAAAAGAAGCGAATGAACTGGCTCTCATTCTTGATCAGGCCCTGTTGAGTCAGTCAATAGAGGTTAAAAGAAGAGCATTATCTCAATTTGAAAATTCAGAATTAATACAAAACAAAGATAATTTGCGGATTTTTATTGACCCTGAGCATCCCATTGTGAGCTTAATCATACTTGCTACAAAGACTTTACCTGAAAAAATAGAAAACCTGCAAAAAAAGATACGTTTGCTCGAGAGCCAATTGGCTGCTGAAACTGAGGAAACCCTTGATGAATCCAATTCGGATTCTGAAAGCGTTGATTACGATAACGGTATTAATGAGGAGACTGTTGTTCCTGTCACCGTTACTCATCAAGAGCATATCAGTGAGCTTGACACAAGGTCTGTGGCTATTCAACGATTAAGAGAAGCGTTGCAACCTTATATCGATTCTACTCAAGAAAGGACATATGAACACTATTATGGAATGGCTGGGACACTACTCAGTTTTTTTGGAGCGGCAGGTTACAGTAAAACGGACAAACTAAACGCTATCACTAAATTGTTCCAAAATCTTGAGGGGGATGGCGCTGAGCCACTCAATGATACAGATAGAGATATACTAACTACAGGAGTTCTTGGCGCTACCATCAAGCCGTTGTTAGAAGATGAGCATATTGGTAATGAATTGAAAGACTTGCTATCGATAAAAACCGATAATGTGAATACAATTTAAAAACTCATATTTGAACAGGAGTTTTCCTGTTCATCTGAAATACTTATCTTATCTCATCAAGCCATCCGATGCCGGATCAATGATCCGGCATCTTAGGCAAAATTCCTGATGTATGAAAATCGTTTAACGGGATTCGATTTAAAAGCGTATCTTTTTATCTGGGTTTTTAAATTATTGATTTTTAGAAATAGTTAAGCTTATTTAATGGCTAAGAACAGACTGATCAAGGCCAGGTTCTGGATAATTCTCGAAAAATGCTTTGGAGTTTGCATATCGTGCAAAATGCAATGCTACTAAATATCTACCCACCAACCTTGATGCCTGATACACACAACCGGCCATCCCATTTCCATATGAAAATAAACCCTAACCGCGCTGATAAAAATCAGTTTGTCATAAATAATTGCTGGAGGATCCATCAGCATATATTGAAACAAATGTTAGAGCAATATTAATAAAAAACGTTAAATAGACAGGGTGTTAAATTATCATGGCCTTATATTGCAGGAAGTGCTTTATACAAGATACTAAGAGGAGTATATTTTATAAGACGCACTCAGGGCCGGTTCAGGCGAAGAGAAACAATACATTATAAACGGGCTCCAGAGAAGCTTTATAGAGCAGGAATAGTAATTTGATTAAGACTTTCATCGATAAAAAAATACAGCTGCTATTCGGTTGCCTTATTTTTTTTATCTTCAGTACTCATGCTAAATCATTTGAAACACCTGATGTATGGGATGTTTTGCGCGGTGAATTCAAGATGAATCATGAAGCCTATCGCCCAGAGGTTCAAGATCAAATTCGCTGGCTACTGGATCATCCAGGGTTTGTGACTAAGGCCTGTAAACAGGCTGAGCCTTATCTTTATCATGTAACTCGAGAAATACAAAGAAGAAATTTACCCGGTGAGTTGGCATTACTCCCTATGATAGAAAGCGCTTACGATCCTTTTGCTTACTCAAAAGTTGGTGCTGCAGGTTTATGGCAAATAATGCCGGTTACGGGGAATCAGTTAGGTTTAATTCAGGATTGGTGGTTTGATGGAAGACGAAGCATTAATCATTCAACTGATGCAGCTCTGACTCACTTGATGCATTTAAATAAAGTGTTTAACGGAAGCTGGATACTTTCCATCGCAGCTTACGATGCTGGCGAAGGAGCCATAGGCAGAGCTGTAAAAGCAAATAACACTAACGTAGGTAGTGTCAGTTTTTGGAATCTGGATGTGCCTAAAGAAACTCAAATTTATGTTCCTCGATTTTTAGCTCTGGCTGAAATCATGAGCAACCCTCGGGCTTATAAAATAAATCTTCCTGCAATGCCATTTCGACCTTATTTTGAAGAGGTGAATATTGGCAGTCAAATTGACTTGAATCATGCGGCTAGTTTAGCAGGAATTTCGGTTAGTGAATTAACCAAATTAAATCCGGGTTATAATAGATGGGCTACCGCACCCTATAAACCCTTCACTTTGCTTATCCCTATAGCAAAAGTGACTCAATTTTATTTCAATTTATCACATTCACCTGTTGATAAACGAGTGAGCTGGAGAAAATATCTCGTCCTTCCGAGTGATAGTTTAAAAAGTATTGCTAGAAAATATCATACGACTGTTTCATTAATAAAAAAATTAAATCGTCTGTCAGATCACTCGATAAGACCCAATCAGATCTTATTAATTCCGAGCGCCAAAAGTACTCCAGCATTGCCTTTCCACGAAATTTCAAAGTCAAAATTCTTAAGCCAGACACCAACAAAAGGTAAAGTATACAGGGTCATACATATTGTCCAAGCCAATGAAACGTATAATACTCTTGAGCGACTTTATAAAGTTACAGCTCAGGATATTATGAAATGGAATCATATTGGCCCGAGAGAAGCGTTGGCAAAAGGGCGACAGTTAATTATTTGGAAAAAGTCAAGCAATCTTGAATGGAACAGAACTTTCAAAAAACCTTAAGTTTCCGGCAATCCTGCATTCTAAACATAATCCGTGTTCGGTCAAAGTTTCACGCTTGCCTATTCGATAACTTATTAATAAATTTGGTTAAATTTCTCATATGTGGCGATTTTCACACTAACCTACTAATGATGAAGATTATGTGCTGGGTTTGCACCAAAATATTCGTTGTAGATACGGAGGTAGGAGCCATCTTTTTCCATTTCCAGCAAAATGTGATTAATTTTATCAATCAATGCCGATTGGGTTTTAAGGGCTACGATCGCATATCCGCTTCCTATCGGTATTTTATCGCCAATCAATTGTAATTGATCGTCTTCAGTGGGGTTGAGATTATTCACGATGAATCGTGACGCTTGATAATTGATTAAAATCGCATCAATTTTTTTGGTTGTTAGTGCATTAACTAGTTCTGCCGGATCTGTGTACTCTATAAGCGTATTGGTGGTTTCGTATTTTTTTAAAAGAGGTGATTGCTGAAAATTAATCTTAAAGAAACCAACTTTTTTAAAATTGATATCGTTCAAGGTATCAATCGAGTTGTTTTTTAATGTCAGAAATTGGCCGTCACTGGGTAAGTAGGGCAAGCTATACCGATAGTTGGCAGGTAATGATGTCGTGATAGGGGTTGAGCTAAAAACAATATGATAAACACCTTTATCCAGGCCTTTTAACTCCCCTTCTTTAGGAATAGGGATGTATTCGCATTTTTCTTGCAATCGGTCGCATATTATATTCATGAGGGCAACAACGAAACCATAATAGTGATTCGCTTTGTCTGATATAGATGAGAAAGGAGGAGCAAATTGTAAGACACCCACCTTGAGTGATTCACTATGAACTAGAACATTGCTTATAAACAACAGTATAAATACTATCCGTTTCATAAATTGGGTCTCTTCTTAATATGGTCCATATTTTTAATAAGAGAAGTAATCTTTTTTAATTATAGGGCAATAGTTTTCATTTTGGATCTGTTTTTCAGGATCCATGCGAGTCAAATAAAATACTGCTAGCTAAGCGATCAAGACTCTTTCTAAGGTTGGGCTTGGAGGGTATGGGGCAGTGTCCGATTTAGAGATGTCGTCAAATTCAGGTCACTGCCCTCTCATCTATTCTCCATCTTATGGATTGCAATAAGAAAAACCTTCTTCGTCTTTGTGATCAAATAAAAATGGTTTTATTACAATGTCACTAATTGTTTTTAGATCATTCCACATAGTGCTTTCTGCACAGAAATTAATGGTGTACTTGATTAAAATTTCTGAATCCTTTTTGCCAAGCTCAGGATGCTCCCCTTTTGAGATATCAGACATTAGAGTTGAAAATTTATGGCTTCCTCTGATCCTTCTTAAATTTTTTTTCGCTACCGGTTGCTCTTCTTTAAGTTGCTCCTGGTAGTAGCGTAGAATGACTTGGAGGTATTCTTTCAATAAACACACATCGCCGTATAAAAAAGGGTAAGGTTCATTATTTTGTACTGCATGATTGAGGCGATCATAACGAGCTTCCAGATCTTGAAGGAATTCTCGATTGTTACTTATTTTGGGGTTGAACTTGTAATTAGAAACAAGAGTACTTCTTTCAACATTAAACAATTGTTGAAAATTAAAGATAATCTTTGAAATTTTTTTAAGATAATCTGTAGTACATAATATTTCAAAGGCTTCCTGGCTGGTTAATGGAATTGTTTTAGAAAACATTTTCATACGCATGACGTGATCTCTGGTTGATTTAGATTTAATTTAAATCTAAATGATTAAAATTCAGCATTATATAATAATGCATTAGATAGATAAATAAACATAGTGATTTTTTTATATTCTTTTTGGTTTTTATAATTTTAGCTGTTAATTGCATAACCAATCCTGGATATATTACTCGTGTAATCATGGGTAAATTATTCATTTAAATCAATGGCATAAAAATATTTGGCTGAATTTTTTCTGATTAATCTATACTTTTAGTGAATCGATTCCAAACAATAGTTATATCTATGATTCTAAAGCCGAGAAAATTATTGGTGGCTGGTATACAGAAAGCCAACACCTCAGACGAAGTTGCTCAGGATTTATTACGTAAGAACATACTCAGTGATATTAAATATTATGAATACAATGAAATAGAATTAGCCATACAGGATCTGTCTGCCGGTAAAATTGGTTTGGTCCTTAAATTATATCCTGTTATTTCCTGTTTAATTCGAAACTATACAAAACTAGCTGTTCCTTTGCAGGCTGAAACACATGAAAAACTTGGTATTGCGGTTGCTAAAGATAATTTTAAACTCCGGGATAAAGTCAATCTTATTTTGGTCGATCTTATGCAAAATGGTACTTTAAGTCGCCTGCAACATAAGTGGATAAGTACAACCTAGGGTAAATTAGGCCAATGTCAGTTTCAACTCAAGAAATAACCTTATTTAAGGAATCTTATTTTTCTTGAATCGTTCTGTAATTATTTTTCAAATCCTCTTGAACTTTTATACAGATAAGTTAATTATCAGGCTGAGCTCTAAAGATCCAATAGAGTGTTATTGGAGTACAAAAGGATTTATAACATGAAGATATTAAAGACGACCGAAAAAAAATCGCGAAAACCTACTCCTAAAGAGTACAGAGCTTTACCGCTTCAATTGGTACAAAATACTGAGCCGGATCGAACGTATTATCTGAGAAGTACTGTAGAAGGCATAGGGAGTTTTCTTTCTACCCGTGTAAGGGAACTTTATAACACTTTAGCCATGACTTTTTCTTTAGACTCTATGGATTGGGGCAGTTTCAAAAAATACATTTGGCCAACGATATCCTCTGGAGCAGCATTGCTGCTTGGTGATTATCTAACCCGATCCATGAGTGAATATCAAACGGGAAGCCCGGAATATGATTTTATTTTTAAATTTCTTTTTGGTACAGCGATATTAGGGTACTGTGCTTTAAATCGGATAACTGACAGAAAATTTACTTCCCAGGTTGAATTATCTGCAGCAGTAGCCAGTGAAGTCATGGCAATAACCTACATGTATAGTTCGGTTTTCAAAGGCACCAATTATTTATTGCATGATAGTATTTCTGATGAATATTCATTAATTGCCGGGCTAGGAACCAGCGCGCTACTGGTTCCTAGCGGAATTTCTTATCTAACACAAAAAATACAAGAGTTTTTAGTGCGAATCCAATACAATAAGGGTGCGCAACGCTCAGATACTGCAGTGATTTCAAGCGGACTCACACCCATATCCAATCTTTATTTTCAAGTCAATCATTTTATTGCCAGCGAACTGATGATTAGTTCACGCGCATTTCAGCTGGGACTCATTTCACACAATATTCGCTACGCGGATAGAATAATGCAGAAATTTCGTAACTTGCCTGCATTATTAGCGGATTTGGCACCATCGACGATAAAAAAAATGCGTATCCAGCAACAAAAGCTTGAGCATGATTACGAATACAATCATAAGCTACATCAGGTTTTAAGATTTACAGCAGACGGCTCAATGTTTATAAGTATCCCAAGGTATCAATTATGCACAGGGGATCTGGTTTATTGTGATAGCAGCATCGATTTGGCTTGTGTACCGGTTTCTGGGGAGCTGGTTGCTTTAAAGCGAGATTTAAAAGGAGAGTTTACTCAAACCCTGGAACAAAAAAAATTTAGCGTTAACCTGAAAGCTCAAAATGGGGAAGATGTTTGGATAGAACATGAAACCAAGCCTGATTTTACCTCGCATTATAAAAAGGTGGATTTACACGCTGTTAGAGATGGCAAACAGGCAGGCGTATTGGTAGGCGATAAATTAAATTTATATGGTAATGATAATATTTTTATTCAAATCAAACCCGAGAAAGAGCTTTTATTAAGCAGTAACTATGAAAAAAAAGCAGTCATTAATGAGATTATTGCTGAACGAAAACAAAGAAGTGTTTTATATTCTATTTTAGGCTCCATTATCATGGCTGCTTTTTTACAAAGGGATATTACTGCAATGCCTGCAGAAACCCTAAGGCTCATGTTCACACTCTTTCAGACTATGATTCCTTTTTCTGAAGCTTTTTTACGAGAAACTGTGAATAGCCGTTTGATGAAAAAATTGAATAGCAATCTTGGGGATCAGCCTTTTGGAACCATAGATGCTCTTCGTGTGGTTGATTTATGTAATGCTCTTGGCGGTTATTATCATGACAGATTTCCCAATGGTGTCGCAATTATTTCAGATAAAACTGGAACTCTTACAACTACAAGAATGGATGTATTAGGGTTATGGACTAATGATATGGCTCCTGAGGTTCAGAAGACATTAAAGGAAAAAGAGGGTTTGCTCCTGCCAGAAGAAACACAATGCCTGCAAACTTTTGAAGTTTTTTGCAATGCATTTACTAACAATAAAAAAGAATTGGAACCTGAGGAACATGCTATTTTAGAGTTATTTCAATCCTTACTCGATAATCGACAGTGTCTGGAAGTGATTACTTTAGGGAATAATCATTTTAAAAAAGAAATGATCTCTAAAGACATTAAGAGAGAAATTGAAACTTTTCATTTGGGTTTATATCGTACGTTTGGCGGGCGCTTTACTTTGGTTCAGGATGGTTGTGAACATTATCTGGTCTTTTGTGGAGTGCCCAAACAGGAGGCTTTTAAGGAGACTCCTTTGCTAAAAGCCTATACGACTATGCAAAGTCGTACTGGAGTGTTATCTCGTGATTGGTGTTTGGCTCGAGGTAAACTCAGTGAACGCGAGTTTACTATTTTGAAAGAATTATTTAGCAAGGATGATAAAAAGCAGATTGAGCATTTTATTTTACAAAATAAATTATTGCTCGAAAATTTGATGTATTACGGTACTTTTATTATTGATAATCCTGTAAAAAAAGGAGCAGAAACATTTATTGCCCAATGTCGTGAAATATCAGTTCCAGTTTTTGTAGCAACAGGAGATACGACCAAGGCAGCAGAAAATATTGCTAAAGTATTGTGCCCGGCTAATGCAGGAAAAATTTTTACCCTGCGCGCTGATCAGATTGACGAAAAAGGTGTTGAATTTTTAAATGAAGAAAATTATCCCTCTGACTCTACAGTTATATTTTCAGGTATTAATGAAGCGATATTGAACAGATTCCAAAAACTGATGGATAGAGAAGGGGCAAAACGCCCCGTCGTTATTTTTGCTGAAATGAGTACTGAGGGGAAAGGTGTTTTAGCTCGTTATCTTAAGGACCATCAATATTTTGTTGTTGCCAACGGGGATGGTACCAATGATGTTATGATGATGAAAAATTCCAATGTGGTGATAGCGCATCATTCAGATGATGGAACTTTTGCTCCAGGAGTGGATGGCTTATCCAATATTAGTGAGGAGCAGCTAAGACGGTTGTTTGGTTCCCATAAAACTTTTTATGAACTGTTTGACATTAATCTACCCAAAAGTCTGTTCGCTCAAAAATTTGCTCCTCTAGCCAACTCACAGGAAAAGCCAACCATGGCCTTGGCACTCAAAAGTGGAAAAATGACGTTTGATTTGGCTAAAACAGTTGGATCAGATGTCACAGAAATGAATCAGCAGCATTGGTATAGCGTTGTTTTTGACTTATTATGGTTGTGGATTGCTTTTTATGAAATAAATGAAAGCTCCGATTTGCCAATGGATAATCGGAACATCAATGCTTCAAGATTGATTTCCAATACCATGGGGATTGCCTTAATAATCGCTGTTTTTCAATCCCTTGCTAATTATACTCTGTTTAATGAATCTACGAACTTGACCAGTATGCTGATTATGTTGAGTTTTTTGCCTCTAATACTAAAGAGTATTTTCTCAGGTTTTAGAATGGTTCAGGACAGCTTGTACCCTCAGGAGGAAGTAACCGAAGTTGAGGAAGAAGGAGTTACAAGTACTAACAGATCTGTCCTAAGCTATTTTGGAACTTTTTTTTCACGAAAACCAGTAAAGCAATTGGAGGGTTTAAACTGTGTCCCTCTATTAAAGTAGCCCCTTTGCATAACTGGGCTTTTTTATTTTGCCGCTATGTGTTTCTCCTTCTGCTTCGTCAGGGACACCAATCACAGGCGCTGCGCTGATTGCTGGATGTTTATAAATGGCTGCTTCTACTTCACCAGGCATAATATTCGATGTATTGCGGATAATAATGTTTTTAATCCGGCCTTTATAATAAAAATAACCTTGTTCATCCTGAATTCCGCAATCTCCTGTTTTAAACTAACCTTTTATAAATGCTTTGCGGGTTCCTTCAGGATTATTCCAATAACTTTGCATCACCATATCACCTTTTACCTGTATTTCTCCTGTTTCAACACAACGTACGTCTTCTCCAGCTGCGTTTACAAGGCGTAATGTTACTCCATTCACCGATTTGCCAATACAGGATTTTTGAGTCAAATCAGGGGTTCTGCAGACGGTTAGCCAAATGGCTTCCATCCTAACCTTTGAGCACATCTTAAAAATGTTAAAACATCTCAAATGTATTTTTTATTTCAATGCTGATTGTCATTAATATAATCTTAATGTTTTTATAATAAACTATGCTGGTTTTATATTAGACAGCACGAAGTTAATGGAAAGTTTCCTTCAAAATCAAGATGATTCCCGTTGATCATTATAAAGCACCCGTAATTGAGCAAAGCAAAACAACTTTGAAGTTCCAATAAAAATCTGATTGCATATAATTTTGCTCAAATTTTCAAGATAAACTAATTGAGTATGACTAATGCCTACTGGAATCATATTAAGTTCACAATCCCCTGAAGCCACAACTTCTTTTCCTCGTCGAGGAGGTACTGCTGCTGGAATAAACCATGTGACTGGTTTTCCTGTTATTAAAATGCATAGAGACGCTCAGGCTCGTCCTGACGAGCGAATGCACTTTAATCAAATTAAAGATGGCAGCTTGGTTTTCATTACCGGACATAGCAATACTGCTTTGGATCATCTTACTGGCGATTACGTTCCTCCATTAGCGACTCCGGTTCAGCCAATGAGTACCGACTGGACATATAAACAGTTTAGAGATCTGATTCTGAAGAATGGAAACCTCAAGGCAGGTGATACGATAACCGTCGTTCTTTGGGCATGTAATGCAGGTGAGGGAGGTTTGAGTAGTGGGGCAGGCTTATTGGGGCGCTTATTCAGGGAAAAACAAATTAATACAAGAGTTATTGCTTCAGCAGCAACTACTATGCGATTTGATGGTCACTATTCTCCAACTCCAGATGGAACGCTAGCTATGGCATTTATAACAGAGAATGGTAGCAAAGATATCCGCATTTTTGATTTTTCTGAGGAAGAAACGATTGAATGGAAAAATAAAGGGCGTCTTTATGTTACCAATAATGGAATTGAAGGATATAACTTATACAGTCCTAAACAATTGGAATCCCTGGAAAGCGAAAAAATATATAAAATCATGGAGGAAATATTTGTTGATAGGCACTACAAGGAAAATATCAGAACTGGAGAGGAAGTGAAACAATATTTTTCCAAGTCTAAGATAGAGTTTATACTGCGTTGGAGTTCGGCCAATGAGACTGATACTGAAAATAAGTATGTCTTCATTGCAGCATCTTTTCAAGCTGCTGATGGTATTCATAGCATTCGATATGGAATAAATAAGAATGGAGAGCTTTTTTCAATAAATACGACTAGCAATAAAGTTACGCCAATTGATATTTTGCCACAGGGTGTAATGGCTACTTTGACGCAACATATTACTCAAAATAAAGAATTGATAGAGAAAGCGCTCCATGAAAAAGGAGCACAAATGACTCCCAGTCCAAGACTAAAACATGGATTGAAACGTAAAAAATCAGATCATACTGAATTGCTTCTTTTTAAAGGCGAGAAAGAACCATTAAAATCCGTTCAAACAGATATTCTCTCAAGCAAGGTGCGTGCTTCTCCAGGGCGGTCAACCCAAGAAAATCAGGATTTCTTAATGTTTGTTACACCGTTGCAAGTCCAGGAATTGTTTAACTCTCATGGAAAAACGATGAAGAAAAAACATGAGGTAAAAAACAGATTGGATGATGGAGAGACTAACGGTAATGAGAAAATAAGTAGGCCTATATCTAAACCAAAAAAAAATTCTGGAGAAAATGAAGAGCCAAAAATGGATTTGAGTAAAAGGCAACGAATACCTGTTGTACAGAGAAAACGACCTCAGGGTCGTAGGCACGAGTTCTTTAGTGATTCCCCAAAAAATCCAGATGAGCATAAAACAGAAAAGGATAAAACGACATTGCACTCGCAAAATCCAACCAAAGGGGCTTAGCTGGTCAGTATAGTCTTGTTGGATGTTCATCAAAACTACGTTACATCAAACCACAAGTTAGTAGCTGATACGTTATACATATTTTCTATCTTAAATAGGCAGCTGTGGGTGCTTTTTGCCTTTAAAGGAGCTGGTGATTATGCAGTCAGGAGACAATTAATTTTAAAGAGTATAAACTTTTACTTTATGAACTCTTCCTTTGATAGAAATTTCTCCTAACTCTACAAATTGAAATGCCGTATGATCTGTCGCAATATAAGTATATTCACTGATTAGAATATCTGTATTGAGTTTTTTGGTGGCATTTTCTATTCGTGACGCCAAATTGACAGTATCGCCAATAGCTGTGTATTCCATATGTATATCAGTTCCAATATTCCCGACAATGGCACTGCCTGTATTGATACCAATACCAATTTGTATTTCAGTACCTAATATTTTTGCCCAATCGGCATTGAGTGATTTCATCGCTTCTCGCATTTTTAATGCGGTATGGATAGCATGGTCTTCTTGATAGGCATCATCATCAGGTGAACCGAAAATCGCCAAAAAACCATCTCCAAGATATTTATCCAATATTCCATGTTGCGAGGTAATGGCTTCTATCATTTTCTCAAAAAAATGATTTAAAAAATCGACTACCAATTCAGGTTTTATACGCTCCGAAATGGTTGTGAAATCGCGTATATCACAGACCATAATTGTGACTTTACGTCTCTCGCTAAATACTTGCGGTAACTCACCGGATTTCACAATTTTTTCTGCTAAAGCATGAGAAATAAAACGTGTTAAGCTCACTTGCAACATGTTACGCTGTCTCAATCCTTCAGTCATTTCATTGATTACTCGACCCACTTCCGCGAATTCATCTTTTGTCCTAATGTCGAGATGTTGCTCAAGATCACCTTGGGCAATATTTTTGAGTGCGGTTGTAATTTTTAATAAGGGTTTATTGAACCACTGAAAAAGTAGCCAGCCTAAAAACATGGCAAATAAAAATGTTGAGATAAAGACTGCAATACCTGAGTACAGCAAGAAATGAAATCTTTGGTTAACCGAATCGGCGTTTACGTCCACTCGGATATTTCCAAGGTATTTCCCTTGTGCGTCTTTTATTGGGTATAAAGCGGTCAGCCATGTACCCCAGAGGTCTTCAACAAATTCAGGCAGAATGGTAGGCAATTCATAATTTACATTAATTGTCTGCCCTGATTCAGTCTTAAGTTTCATGACAGTTCCCAATTCAGTTTTATCTATAATGTTTTCTTCGGGATCTACGGCAAAGCGAAGTACCTTGGGATTATTAGAGTCGGGAAATAAACTATATATGAAATTCACATACACATCTTTGCGACGATTTGCGTTACGTACTTCAAGAAGTTTTTTTTCAAGATCTTTGTAAATAGGTGAGTTTGCAGACGTATCCAGATTAAATTTCTGAATATCTTCCGGATTCATCAGGACAGCTGTTGCCGCAGCTATGGATAAAGCAGATGAGCCTACTTCTTTGTATACGGTTTCTTTACCATATTGATAAGATAAAAACAGAAATATGCCGTTAGTAGTGATTACTATGAGAAGTAGGCCAAGAAATAACTTAGTACGAAATTTCATTATTTATCCACCATTAGCAGATTAATTATAAGTATTGGATAAAGGCAGTGAGAAGTAAAGACAACAGATTTCTGGAGATCTTTACCAATCTCCAGAACGATGTGGTTTTGGATAAAATAATACTTCCCAAAAATATAATTTATTATAAGACAACATACTTATTATTTGGGGCCATTGGAGCCAGGAACAAGCCAATCATATATCGCAGCGGCACCTGTGACTGTATTATTAAAAGCATTTTCAATTTCAGCATTACTGGTTCCACGCTGCTGAAAGAGACCAAGTCGCGTCACTGAGTTTTCAACGGGCCGTTTACTTTCTCCGACTTCATGAGAAGCATAAAGTACTGCGGAAGTAGCGAATATGGATGCAAACAACCCCCATCTCGAGTCGGCATAATAAAATGGCCATAAAAGCAGGTTTGTTATTCCTACCACTATCCCTGCTTTTTTGAGCTCTTCTCCACTTGGTTCATTATTTTTTGGCATATTAATTCCTTTTTAGACAAAATTTCAGTTCAAACTATATTCCAGATAATAAAAATTGCAAGCAAAATTAACGGGATATATGAATAATCTTGCCAACTTCATGGCATGGAAAACCAGGTTTGTTGGTGAAGGTATTACGATGCGGAATAAATCTTTTAAACCATTTACCTCAGCGCAGAGTAACCTCCTTGGATTCCTTTCTTTGAAAAAACAATCTGCCATAATTGCAGCATTCTGGCATCAAAAGCTCCAGCACAAGAGAGCAAATAATAATTCCACATACGAAAGAATTTTTCGCTATATTGGGATTTAATTTCGTCCCATCCCTGATTGAAATTCTCATGCCATGCCATTAATGTTTTGTAATAATCAGCTCCAAAATTATGCCAATCCTCCATAACGAATAATTTTTCGGAAGCTTGGCCTATTTGCATGATGGATGGAATCATTCCATTGGGAAAAATATATTTTGAAATCCAGGGTGTGGCTTTTGTGACACTTTCATTGGAACCTATAGTGTGTAATAAGAACAAACCATCATCATTTAAACATTGATGGACAATCTCCATGTATTTTCGGTAATTCTTGTAACCAACATGCTCAAACATCCCAAGCGAGACTATACGATCGAATTTTTCATTTAAGTCTCTATAATCCTGAAATCGGATTTCAACCGGCAAATGAGCACAGCGCGTTTTAGCTAAGTCGTATTGTTGCTGTGATATCGTTATGCCAACTACTGACACCCCATAGTTTTCAGCAGCATATTTTGCCAGTCCTCCCCATCCACATCCGATATCCAGCAATTTCATACCGGGTTTAAGGCAGATTTTTCTGCAGACCAGATCGAGCTTGTCGAGTTGGGCTTGCTCCAAATTTTCAGCCTTTCTCCAATAACCGCAAGTGTAGTTCATGTTGCTATCAAGCATAATCTGAAACAGATCATTTCCTCTATCATAATGTTGTCTACCAACATGTAGAGAACGTTTTGGGGTTTGCAGGTTCAATATTTTTGATAAAAAGACATTAAATGCCAATTTAAAATTAATTTTAATTTTGGACTCAAGATTTGCGTTAATCAGTTTTGAAATAAATAAATCAATTCGTTGACAATCCCACCAACCTTCCATGTAACTTTCACCCAGACCCAAATCGGCATCACGCAATAATCTGGAATAGAACTCATCATTATAAATTTGTATATCCCAAGCTGTTTGGCCATTGATATTGATATTGGCTAGCTGAAGCATGTAATTGACAAATGTTTTTGCTTTGTTTTTTTTAATATCCATATCAAACTCCCTTTTTCTAAGGATGTTTAAACATTCGAACCCTGTTAAGTTGTTTATAATGTTTATTATAAGCCAAGCCTGGGAGCTGGATTAAAGAATTTTTGTAATCATTCACCTCTCTTTTACTTCATTTCTGCCTCAATAACTAAAGTACTTATTAAGTCACTTGCCGACATAGATCGGCATAAATGAGCCGATTGTCCAGCCCATAACGACATAAAATCAATATTATCGTTTTCTCTGGCTTTTTGTCTCATTACCTGGGTTAATGCATTTTGAATGGGGTAGTCAAGGATATTTATTTTCCGATTATCCATGCAAGTAATGAATTTATTTCGAATTCCACGAGCAAGCTTTCCAGAAAAAGCACGTGTTAGCACAGTATTATCTTGTTGTTGTGATAATAGGGTTTGTTTATATTTATAGGAGATACCAGCTTCAAAGCAACTTAAAAAAGCGGTTCCCATTTGTACACCAGAGGCACTTGAATGTATGGCAGAGATAATGCCTTTACCATTCATGATTCCCCCAGCAGCTATCACTGGCACTCTTATTGTCTCAACTAGTTGAGGTATCAGTTCAGATAGTTGAGTCAAAGCTTCCTCAGCATTGCCGATAAAAGTACCTCGATGCCCTCCTGCTTCACTTCCTTGTGCAACAATGGCATCAATCCCACTTGCTTCAAGTATTCTTGCTTCGTGTATAGTGGTTGCCGTTCCTATCAGAAAGGTTCCATTTTTCTTCAATTGTTTGATCCACATTGGTTCTAATGTACCGAATGCATAGCTAAAGACAGGGATTTTTTCTTCTATCAGGATTTGCATTTGGTCAACAAAAGGTAGGGAGTAGGGTTTACTCACGGGGCTGATTTCAATATTTAGTTCAGTGCAGCACAAATTGATATCATCACAAGCGCTTTGAATTTGTTCTGGTGTTGCATGATGTGCTTCGGGTATAAAAAGATTCACAGCAAAAGGTTTACTTGTTAATTGACGAATTTTTATAATGGCTTGTCTGATCTCATCAGGTCTCATATACCCTGCGCCCAGAGAGCCCAAACCACCACTGTTAGAAACCGCTGCAACCAACTCAGGAGTAGTAGCTCCTCCGGCCATAGGTGCTTGAATGATAGGAAATTGAATACCAAGCCTCTCAGCTAATTTTAGATGGCGCATAGTAAGTAAAACCCCAAAAATTGGATAAATTTTTTGCCATATTTAATTTGTTTTCCAAAAAAAGACGAGTTGCAAGATGTTCTGTGGAATTATCTAATAACCAATAACTAAAGGTGGCTAGATAAATGACGGTTAATCCGGTTTCCTGGATCGCACGTTGAATAAAGGTTTCTCGAAGACCAGCTGCTTCACGCCACCATTGAACAGTTTGGCTGATGCGTTTGATTGCAGGCAATTGAAGATGAAGATGACCAGGCTCTAATTTATGAAATATCATTTGCCGGATTACTTTTTGCTGGCCTTCGAAAGTACTTAACCATGTCATTAATAGATCATGCAGTTTTTCTTTGGCAGTGAGTAAATCAAATTTTGGTCTGGAAGACGCATTGAGCATGGCTTCATCAGCACGATCAAAACAGCCATCAATGATTTGCTCTTTTTCCGCAAAAAAATATCGGATCGTATTTAAATCGATATTTAATGCTTTAGCGATATCAATCAACCTCACTTTTTCCCAAGAGGTATCCTGGGCAATGTCTATTGCTGTATTGATAATCTCATTTTTTAGTGTTGGTGCTATTTTTTTCATGAAACACCTCCCTGTCTCTTATTAGTTTATTACTAATTTTATGATCAGGATTAATTTTTGATGGTTTTGGTAGTTAAATTAACTATAAGTTAAATCAAAAAATGCTATTGGTTATTTCAATTAGTCTATGCCACACTTATTTTTATAATATCGGAGTATTGAATTAAAAATGAAGAAAATCATTTTATACTTGTTTGTCGCTATTGGAGTTTACGCTGTCCTTCTATTTGCGTACAACATGCTGATAAATCGAGCTGGACAAACATTATATGGGGGCGCTCCAGCAATGGGGAGTGCCTATCCCACTGTTGAAAAAGTCAATGCGGTACCAGGTGGTTCTGGTGATAGCAACAATAATCCTTCTGCTTCAGATCAAGTCATGAAAGGAATGATAATTCGTAATGCTAATATCACTCTGGAGGTCAATGATCCGGCTAAAGTTATTGATGAAATTATGCAGATGGCCGAGCGAGAGGGAGGATATGCGGTTAACTCTAATTTAAGACAGGATAGTTTCTATGTTGGTGGCAATATAGCTCAAATCAGCATCAGAATACCAAGTAATCGTTTAAACAATGTATTGCAAAATTTAAAATCTTTAGCTGTTAAAGTGATTGAGGAATCAATTACGAGTGAAGACATCACCCGGCAATATGTTGATCTTGAAAGTGAGCTGAAAAATTACAGGGTTGCTAAAGATCAATTAAATAAGATTATGCAAGGCGCCAAAAACACTTCAGATGTGCTTGCTGTTTATCAACAACTGAGTGAAACGCAGAGAAAAATTGATGTTATAGAAGGGCAGATAAAGTACTATAAAGAATCTGTTGCCTATTCTCTCATTACAATTTACTTGCAGATCAATCCGGCAATAAAAAATGCACAAAATTCAACATGGCAAATATCAGAAGTTGTTAGAAAATCTTACCAGGCATTAATAGAGCACTTAAGACAGTTTACCTACGGATTCATTGAATTCGTTATCTTATTTGTCCCAATGATTTTATTGTGGGGGATTATAGCTTTATTAGTATTTTGGATAGGTAGGGCCGTTTATTCCCGTTTTAAACAATAGGATTTACAGTGTATCTCAGATTTTGGTTTAAGAGAGAGCTAAATACTCCCAACGGTATAGTTGGGAGCGAAAATAATCTTTTAGTTTAAAATTTAGGGCGCATATATTCGTCATTACCCAGATCAAGGCTTATTGGTTTGGAATTTTCCTTGTCATGTGGCCCATAATTTTTACCTACTCTGTCCCATAAATACATGCCACCCAAGGTCACCATTGTTGTTGCTGTTACTCTCGCTGTATCATATCCTGCAGTCTTGGCTGCTCCGCCCAAGGTCTTTAACATAGATTTCCCAAAAAATGACAACATATTTTTCGTCCTGATTAGTTAATAATAATCCTGCTAATTATTCATCATTTATTCTAAATGAATTTCCGTCTAATGCAACACATCCACCTATTTTATGAATAAAATTAAATCAAAAAAAATTGTTTTACTATAGTATTGATTAAATAAGTACAATTTATACTGTAAAACACATTGTTGGTTGTTAGGGCACAATGATGAAAAATAACATCCTTGTTACTCTTAATTATTTCTTGGTAGGGGATGGGGATGGATTCTCTGACTCAAGCTCTTCCACTCGTACAGGCCAAACCTTTTTCAAAGGTTGAGGGCCCATATATTCATCCATACCAAAAATGAGGGCAAAAGTGATGGCTGTTTGAGGAGCTCTTACCGCTACTTGTTGCAAATAGCCAACTTTGAAAAAGGTCATGAAGGCTTCTTTAAGACCAACTTCTTTTACATGTGATTTCATTTGACTAAACATGGTATAGGGTGACACAGTAATTAAACGGTTATTTTCAGCCACTTTAGTTTGCAACAATTTACTATCAGCATAAGCGTTAGGGACGGTTGTAAATAATGTCGCAATGACGCCAGAAGTAGCGCCACCTAATATTTTGTTGTATAATTCTTTATCAAACTTATAAAATGAACTGACATAGTCTCCTGCAAATCCTATCAATGCGAAATTGACCCCACCGGCAAAAGAGCGAGAACCCCAGTTGACTGAAGTTAATTTCCAAAAATTGGAGAGGGACCATTTAAAGTTTTCAGCATTAATCACGCCGACATTTTGCAATTTTGCCTTTCCACTGAAACCATTACTAACCAACAGATCAGCCTGAGAAAATAATACTGTTCCCCACCAACGTTGGCGGAATGGGGCTTCAAATTCTTCTTCCTCTGTTGCTTTATTCGTTTGTTTGTGGGTGACAGCCACAGCGCCGCGCTTTTGACCTGCAATAGCGTAAGGAAGGAATCCACGGTATATGCCTCGGAAAAGTCCTCCGCTCAATCCAGATGGAGTTCCAGATTCTGAAAATTGTAATTTGTTTAGCAAGTATTGAAATGGTTGAGTTCCAGCAGAAACAGTGAAAGAAATAGCTCCTGTTTTAAAAACTAAATTGGCCATTTCATAGGGTGTCAACAGATATGGTGAATTATTACCCTGTTTCTCTCTACGTTCTTGCATTGTAAATCCTCTTTGAATCACTTAAATCAATGTTTTGTGATGATAACAATTTATTATTAAGTAAATATTAACTTATGTGAGAAAAAAATATTAAGCATGGAAATAATGTGTAAAATGTGAGTCTAATAAGACCACAAAATAGATTGAATTTATACAAATTAAGCATAATTATTTTCTTTTTGCATGTAAAACATGCAATAAACCTTGCTTTTTGAATTTTAATTCGTTAAGTTAATGAAGTAGTTCATCTGGATATTTAGCACTAATTCACAAGAGAAAACTAAAAAGCAAGTTTTAACTGTTCCCAATATTGATTATAAAGCGCTAGTGTTTCTTCGCCGATGTCGCGTTGGAAATAACCCTTCTTTAGTGTTTTGTCTGGCGGATAAGCCACAGGGTTATTTTTTATAGATAATGGCAATAAAGCTCTTCCTGCGCCATTGGTAATCGCATGTCCTTCCTTTAGTGCAATTTGAGCACTTGTTTCCGGTTTCAGAATAAAATTAATGAATTGATAAGCTTCTTTCAGGTGTGGGGGGTTTTTAGGGATAGCCAAACAATCTATCCAAATCACAAAGCCATCTTGAGGATAAATAAACTCAATGGCTTTATTTTCTGTATGTGCTTTGAAGGCATCGCCATTCCATGCTGATCCAATAAAAGCATCCTCATCTATCATGATGGCTTGAATACTATCACTGGCAAATAACTTAATATTAGGTACCAATTGCAATAAGTGTTCATAGGCTGCTTTTATGTGGTTTGGATTGGTATCATTGGGATCAAACCCTAAACTCATCAGAGCTATGGCAAATATTTCGCGTGAATCATCAAGTAACATTAGCTGATTACGCCACTTTTTATCCCATAAGCCTTGCCAGTTTTTTGGCGGGTTCGATACGGAATTATGATTAAAGAAAATCCCGGTTGCTCCCCAGATGATGGGTATACTATAACGGTTACCTGGATCATAATCATTTTTAACAAATTGTTCATCCAGATTATGAAGATTCGGAAGCAGTTTATGATCGAGTAATTGCAACATGCCTTGTTTTTGCATGCGCTCTACAAAATAAGCGGAAGGGAGGATGACATCGTAAATGGTCTTTTGACTGGCTCTTAGCTTGGCATACATGGTTTCATTGCTATCATAAGTCGAAAAATTGACTTTAATTCCTGACTCTTGTTCGAATTGATGAATTATTTTTTTAGGGATTTCACCTCCCCAGGCGTAGACATTGACTACTGGATTGGAGAATGCCTTAAATGTAAGAAGAGCGAGCAGCAATGAAAAAATTTTCATATCAATTTACCTGACAAGCGATGAGAGATAATAACGAGAATCATCGATAAACCGAACGTAATTGAACACAATGCATTGAGTTCAGGCGTGACGCCAGCTCGGACTAAAGAGTAGATGGTCAAAGGCAGGATAGTAAAATCAGGGCCTGCCACAAAATAGCTGATAATGACGTCATCAAATGACAAGGTGAAACTTAATAAAAAAGCGCTTAAAACCGCAGGCCACAATAAAGGAAGCAAGACTCTCGTTAAAGCAAAATAACGACTGGCGCCAAGATCGAGGGCGCCAAAATAAATGTTGGGATTTAAAGTGTTTATTCGTGAATTAATGGTCAAGATAACAAAAGGAATAGAGAATGTAATATGGGCAACTAAAAGGCTCAAGAAGCCAAGCGGTACTTGGGTAATATTAAAGAAAATTAATAAGGCGACACCCAGGACTATGTCAGGAATAATAATAAGCAATAGCAATAAGGTATACAGGATCTGGCGGTGTCTTGTACGAAATAAAAATAAGTTGATTGAGGCCAATAGCCCCATTGTTGTAGCGATAAGAGAGGATGTTAGGCCCAGGGTGATAGAATTTAAAACAGCAGACCACAAGCCCCGATCATGAAATAGTTCTTTGTACCATCGCAAAGAAAACCCATGCCATTGTAATGAAAATTTGGCATCATTTACTGAATAGAGCACCAGTATTGCAATGGGGATATAAAGAAAAGCATAAACTAAAGAAAGAAACAGGCGCTGTGTCATTGTTTTCATCGAATGACCTCATTGTTCTGTCGCCGAAAAATGAACATTAAAATAAGCAGAATGGAAGTTAATAGCACACTAGTAGCGCCTCCCTGAGGCCAATCGCTCAGGACAAGGAATTGATTTTGGATTAAATTTCCCAATAAAATGGAACGAGCGCCACCTAATACATTAGGAATGTAAAATAAAGTCATTGCTGGTAACAAGACCAGCAAACAACCTGATAAGATTCCAGGGGCTGTGTTAGGCAAAAATACTCGTGTAAATATCGACCACTTGTTTGCCCCTAAATCTTTAGATGCCTCAATTAACCTGAAATCGAACCGTTCCATATTAGTAAAAATCGGTAGAACCATGAAAGGGAAAAGATTGTAAACCAAGCCAATAACGACCGCAAAATTGGTATAAAGTAGTGACAAGGGAACATCAATCAAGTGTAATTTCAGCAATAGGGCATTTATCACGCCTTTGTATTTAAGGATAGCAATCAAAGCATAAGTTCTTATCAATGAGCTTGTCCAGAAAGGTATGATAATCAACAGCAATAAAATAGATTGGTGTTTTGATTTAATCATTAGATAGCTAAAGGGGTATGCGATGAGCAGACAAAGCAGGGTGGTGACGCAGGCTATCAGTAAGGATCGGAAAAGGATTTTTGCAAAAACAGGAGTAAACAAGTCAAAATAATTTTCCAATGTCAATGGCAAGGTAACAAGATGAATACTGTCTTGTGATAAAAAGCTGGCAACCAGCACCATCAACAAGGGAATGAAGCCAAAAATAATTAACCAAAAATACAATAAATACAGTGCGGATGATTTAGCCTTCATAAGGTAATAAAACCTCCCAGCCACGCAGCCATTGTACCCAAACGGTTTCATGGAGAGTGTATTCCAGCTTATCATCGTCTTCATCAAAAAACTCTGAAGCATTGATGATTTTGCCTGATGACAATTCCACTTTGAGATCAACCGTAGAGCCTTTATAAATGATATCAACAATACGACCAGGCAACATTCCTTCTGTTTTTTCTACTTCGGATAAGCTCCAAACTCGAATGTCCTCTGGACGAACGATCAAATGAAGCCGGTCGTTGACGTGATAATTGCCAGTGTTTTTACAGGATAGTTGGATTCCTTCAATGTTCGTTACGATGTCTTGATCCTTTACTGTGTGAACCTGAGTATCGAATATATTCGCTTCGCCAATAAACTTGGCAACATGCAGGTTGGCAGGGGTTTCATAGACAGCCTTAGGCGTTCCAATTTGTTCAATGTGGCCATGATTAAAGACGACAATACGGTCAGACATTGATAAGGCTTCTTCCTGATCATGCGTTACAAAAATAAACGTCATATTCAAGGTTTTTTGTAATTGCTTCAATTCGGATTGCATGGCTTTCCTAAGCCTATAGTCAAGGGAACTCAATGGCTCATCTAACAACAGTACTTGAGGTCTGTTGATGATTGCTCGTGCAATCGCAACACGTTGTTGTTGGCCGCCACTTAACTGCTTCACATTTCTATCAGCTAACGATTCAAGTTGTACAAGTTTCAACGCATCAAAGACTCGCTCCTTGATTTCCTGGTTGGATGTTTTTTTGCAGCGCAAGGCAAATGCGACATTTTCGAAAACGGATAAATGGGGGAAAAGGGCATAACTTTGAAAGACCGTGTGTACATCCCGTTTTTGAGGTGGTAACTGATTAACACATTGGCCATTAATGAAAATCTCACCTTGCGTTGGTTGTTCAAAACCAGATATAAGCCGAAGAAGGGTTGTTTTTCCACAACCTGAGGGGCCCAGTAAGGTTAAAAATTCACCGTGATTGACGTTTAGCGAAACATTATTCAAAATTGGTGTATTGCCGTATGATTTATAAATCTGACGGATTTCAATGAGCGGTGTTGTCATCTGCTTTATTAAATAAAAAACTGCAATTATGTGTGCTGTGACTTATCTTGTCCAGTCAATCACAAACTTTGTTCCCAATATTAAAAAATTAGTCAACTATTGTCTATTTTTGTGTTTAGTACATGAGCAAAAAAATCAGTCATGCCCGCATAGGCAGGCAGCCATCTATCAACATAATCCAATGCTCAGGTCAAGCTACTGAGGATTTTTTTGTTCGATCAAGTTTATTTTCCATTGCCTGTTCCATTTCTTGATACGTTTTTCTCTGGTTATTGCTTCATAAACATCGGTGTGAATTTCATAATAAACTAACCGATGTACGTTGTATCTTTTAGTAAATCCTTCGGTCAAACCTTTTTTGTGCTGATATATTCGTTGCACAAGATTACTGGTAATCCCGGTATAAAGGGCCCCATATGCCTTACTAGCTAATATATAAACAACATATTGTTTCTCTTCCATTATTCATCCTGGTTGGTTGCTATAACCTGCCGCAATTTTGCGATCGAGATTATATGATTTTTATTGTATATCAGCGATTTACTTCATCTTGTTTATATGGTATGCTAAGAATGGTTTCCAACCCTAGCGCGTGGCATAACTAATTTTTTGCTTATGCACAGAGATTTCGCGGCGGATAGTATGACTTTATCCAGTAGGTCATTTATTGAATTTTCCAATCATCAGGATTGTCATGAGATAAATTTTTAAAATGTTCCAGTAGTTCATTGATTCCCTCACGCCCTGTTGTATCTTTTTTGTTTTTTGCAACAAACTGTTTTCCAAAAAGATTGCTTTGGTAATATAAATCGGGATTCTCCATATCAATGACTTCAGCAAATACTTTGGCTACTTCCGCTGCATTTTGAAAAACAGTATTCTGATGGAACCATTGATAAGCTTGTTCAGTAAAGTTTTTATAGTATTTCTCAACAATATCAGAGCGAGAGCCTTCAAATCGGGTCAATTCTGTCGCAATTGGCCCAGGTTGGAAATTAATTACTTTGATATTCCACGGAGCTAGCTCAATCGCCAAGGATTCTTGTAATCTTTCAAATGCTGCAAGTGCTGAAAAGTAGATTGCGACACCTGGAATACTAACGGGAACAGAGGTAAAGATCGTGGATGTCGTTGTTAATAAACCTTTTTTCCTCTCCCTCATTACAGGTATGAATCCCCTGATTAAAGACAATGGGCCAAATACTTTGGTTTGAAAGGTTGTTAAGACATCTTGAGTGGTTGTGCTTTCAACAGGGCCAATAGCCACATTAGCAGCATTATTAACTAATACGTCAATGTATTGGTATTGAGTTAACACTTCTTTAATAAAGCAGTTAATTGAATTTTCATCGCAAAGATCCAAAATTTTTACATCCAAATTGCTGGAATTTATAATGTTTGCTTTGTCAATCTGACTCGTATTAAGATTTCTTACCGTTGCAATGACTTGATGCCCACGCTTTAGCATTTCACATATAAGATTATATCCCATACCGGATGTTTTTGAACAACCTGTGACCACCACTATTTTTTTATCCATCTTCGCCATGTCCCTATACTCATATTTTTTTACAGCGATAATCTGATTATAGTCTTTTTATTTATTTAGACCTCTTGCATAAGTTGATTATGAAGATTCAGGGGTACATGCGGAAATGAGCAGCGCAGTAATAAAATGAGAGAGGCAGGTTATGCAAGAGATCTATTTTCGATTCTCCAAATTATTAACTGGTTTATTGAAAGCGCAAAAAATTTGTTCAGAAAATAAGAGAGCTAATCAATTGGTATATGGTTTGTTACCGAGACTTTTTGTTTTCGCTTGATTATATGAGTATTTACTCAGACAAAGATTGTAAGTGGGGGAGTTAATGGGTTAAGAATAAGCCCGTATTTACGCTGAGTGAATACGGGCCGCTATCCCCTTGAAAGGGGACAAGTATATCAGATTGTAAAACGGCTTGACTCTTCTTTTTCTTCGTCTTCTACTTCCATTTCTTCATTTTCTGATTCAGAAGATGAAAATTCTGATTCTTCTTTTTCTTCATTCACTGATTCAGAAGATGACAGTTCTGGTTCTTCTTTTTCTTCCGCTTCTTTCGCATCTGTTTCTGCCGCCAGCATATCATCAAGATTTAAGTTGATATTTTGCATCAGGAATTGAAGCGCCAATAGAATCATTATTTCCGGGCTGCCATTCATAGTAGCAAATACTAATGTATCATCTGCCTGAATATCCATAATATGGAAGTGGTCTCTGCCGCCATGAGGGCATAGGAAGATTCGAGCATTAGGAGTAAAACCAAAAAGAGTCAATATAGTGCTTCTTGGTTGTTGATTTCCTTGCTGGTTTTCCTGTTGATTTGGTTGTTGATTATCTTCTTCAGAACGTCTTTCAGTTTTTGGTGAAGCGTTGGGGGTTAAAGGCATAATCATTACTCCTAAACTAAAATTAAATCCAAAAAATACTGCCCAAAAAAGATAATCTAATTAAGAATCTATCTTTTCGGCGACAAGTTTACAATTAATTTACAGAGCTTGGTAGAGTAATTAAACAAATTTTTCTTATTGAATAAAAAAACAAAATTATTTTTGCAATATGTGTGAAAATTATAAAAAACGCATTTAATAATTTTTATATGATTGTATAAATAACAAAGAGGCCCCTCGTTAGTCATTTTTTGATTATACTTAAAAATAACAATCAAAAGGAGATGGCATTTTGGCTGATTCCAGATCATCGATCCAAAGTATTTTGGAAATTGATAAACGATTTGATGAAAATTATTATAATTATTTGGTCAATGATAATTATTTAATTCCAGCTGAGGCCGCAGTCATAGCCAATGGATTAGTAATATTCAAAGAAAAGTTTGAGAGTGGAAGTTTATTCATGCAGAGAAAGGACAATCATGACTCTTTCACTCATGAACAAATCCTTCAATATTATTTGGAATTGGCTCTTACTTGTGGACGTCTTGATATCATTAAATACCTTATTGATGAACTTCATGTTTCCTTATCCGAGGAAAAAATATTTCATTTTCTATTTTTGCACAGTCCTTATGAAGGGAATAAATATTCTCATAACATCGTGGAAATTTATAATTATTTGAAAAATGAGAAGGAAATTTTTAGCGAAAAAGCGCTGATTGAGGAGATATTTTTGGCTGAAGCTAAAAAAGGTCATATTCAGGCTGTAAAAGCCATCATAGAACTTAAGCTTTTACCCAATATCAATATTACCGATGAAGCCGGGCATACAGCATTTTTTTACTGTATTTTGGAAAGTAAGAAAAAGAGGTTTTCCTTTAATCCTGAAGAATTGGGAGCAGAGGATGTTATTTTATCAGTTCAAGATAAAGAAATTCTTGGATTGATTGAGCTGGTAAATGCAGCTATTTTAGCAATGGAAGATAAAAATGAAGAAAAACTGGTTAAAATAAGGAAAGCGCTCGCTGACTCTATAGATAGAGTTCCTGAGACGTTGATAGAAGATTGTTTGTCGCGAGCAATTGAGTTGAATGATGTCAAGATGATTCAACTTCTATTACCTGTTTGTAATCCTGATCTAAAGTTCTTGATGTTAGGTAAGGCTAATTCTGTTGAAGCCGGTATGCTACTAATAGAGCATTTTATAAGTACTGGATTTGTTATACCCGAAGCAAGGAGTTTGGGGGGGTATGCGCACAGGTTAGGGCTGAACGAATACAGTGCTGGTGCCGAACAGGCGAATAGATTTTTGTTACATGCAGTAGCTGGATTTGTCAATCGAACAGACAATGGTAAAGACTTCAATACTATTTTAATGGCGCTACAAAAGACGGTGCTATTAAACGGCGTAGCGAATGTGGAGGTGGCGCGGAAAATTTTATATGAAACGTATTTGGAAGGTGAACCTTTATTGCTTACGGTGGGATGGACTCAACATGGTGTTGGTTTATCCATATTATGGGATAAAGAATCAAATAAAACTTATCTTGTATTTTCTAACCGAGGGCAAGGAGGAATCGCTTCATGTCTTGATGCCAAGGGTTTAATTAAGAAGGAGGAGCCGAAAGCAGGTTCAGTTATCTATGAGATAGATGGTAAGTTGGACGAGGGCTTTTTCTCTCATTTTGAGATAGGGAAAAATAAATCGGGCCTTTTTAGATATGGGAAGAAAGCATTTGAAAAAGACATCAGGACATGTCTTAAAGATGCCCGAGTATTACCCCACTTTATTTTTGCTGCAGCACAGAATTATGCAACTTGTGGCTACGTCAACACAAAACAATCCATACGCGGTTTATTATGTGTTTTTGCTATGACAAGAGGCGATTCTTTAAGTGAAGAGTTAATCGATAGAATGAGTCGACAATACAAAGAATTTACAGCTCATGATAGAAATGTTGCTTGTTTCGAGTTAATTGAAGATTTTCAGAGGAAAATTAAGTTTGATTCCAGACATATTCAGAAGGAGTATCAAGATTTCATAGTCAAATTGATTTTATCGCATTGTACATCGGATAAACCAGAAGATATTGAGCGAACCCAACGATTATTTGTAGTGTTACCAGAAGAGATACAGAAAAAACTGGCTCATCTGATACCTTGCCATATCGTAGTCCGGAAAGAAGATAAGTCATCCACCCTTCAAAATCTGAGTCTCTTCAAACATCAGGAAGAACTTTCCTCCCAAAATGACTGTTTTTTGCATAGGCCGATCGGAGTAATCCCTGATTCCATAGATAATTTACTGAATAAATATCATGAGATGAATACACTGCTTAAATTTTTAGAATCCCATGGTTATACAGAAAAAGATATTCCGACAATTGTTTTGGAAAACAATTCAGTCCGTATTCATACTAAATCGGATAGAGAATTTAAATATAAAGTAAAAGATCTTTTTCCCAAAGATATCCAGATTATTAATGTTCAGGGAAGATATGAGTTTATTCTCAAGGATCTGACGGAAGTGAGTTATGTATTAAATAAATTAAATGACCAGACACCAGAGAACAATAGCAACCCGGATTTTGGTCTATAATATTTTTTCATGAGTCAGTTTTTAAATTTCTTGAAAGGATTTTAACTATGTTATTCTGTATGTGGTGCTTTGAAAGTTATCAGATCTGAGTGGAGCCCATATTTTTAAAGTATAAGCCAAGAGTCTTTCATGAATGCCTACCAACAATTAGAACAACATTTTAAAAAATATTACGATTTTGAAAATTTAGCAGCCATTGTTTCCTGGGATGAAGCAACGATGATGCCAGCCGGGGGTGGTCAGGCGCGTGCAGAAGCGTTGGCCACTTTAAGTGCTGTACAACATGAATGGTTAACTAATAAGAAAATAGGTGACTGGATAAAACAGGCAAAAGATTTACCAGGTTTATCATTATGGCAGCGACGAAATGTTTATTGGATTGATAATCAATATCAGCAAGCAACCTGTATTCCAGCGCAACTGATAGAAGAGTTAACGAATGAATCTTTGACATGTGTTCAGGCATGGCGAGAATTACGAGCTAAAAATGATTGGCACTCATTTAAACCGTACTTAAAAAAGTTATTTGAAAAAGTAAAAACGATTGCTGATATTAAATCACAAAGATTTAATAAGCCTTGTTTGGATGTCTTAATTGACGAATATTCTCCGGATTTGGATTGTAAGACCATCACCCCAGTTTTTAATATCTTGAAACAAGAAATACCAGTCATTATTCCCAACGTTATCGAAAAACAAAAAACGCGAGATATTAAAGTGATTGCAGGTGATTTTTCTGCAGAAAAACAAAAGCAACTTGGGATTGAAATCATGTCTCGATTGGGGTTTGACTTTAATCGCGGCCGATTAGATGTTAGCCACCATCCGTTTTGTGGTGGTATTTCAGATGATGTTCGAATGACAACCCGATATAACGAGCAGGAGTTTATATCTTCCTTAATGGCAATTACCCATGAAACAGGTCATGCTCTATATGAGCAAGGCTTGCTAAAAGAATGGAGTCGGCAACCTGTTGGCCATTCATTGGGAATGTCTGTGCATGAGAGCCAATCGTTGCTTATTGAGATGCAAATTTGTCGAAGCTTGGAATTTATAAGTTTTTTGGTTCCTATCGCAAAAAAATATTTTAAAGAAGCTCAAAATATAACTGAAGAAAATCTTTATTTTCATTGTACGAAAGTACAACCCGATTTAATTCGTGTTGAGGCAGACGAAGTCACTTATCCACTACATGTAATACTGCGTTACGAAATCGAACAACTTTTGTTTTCTTCAGAGATTACTATTGATGATTTACCAGAGGTCTGGGACAACTTCATGAGAAAATATTTAGGATTATCAACAAAAGGGAACGACAAAAATGGTGTGATGCAAGATGTGCATTGGCCTTCTGGAAGTTTTGGCTATTTTCCAGCGTATACTTTTGGTGCATTAATTGCCGCTCAATTGTTTTCGGCAGCCAAAAAAGCAATCCCTGATATCAATGATCAAATCAAATCAGGTGACTTTCAATCGTTGTTAATTTGGCTTAGGGAAAATGTTCATCAAAAAGCAAAGTTATTTTCTTATCAAGAGTTATTGCGTCAAGCAACAGGCGAAGAGTTAAACCCGGAATATTATTTGGCTCATATCAAACAGAGGTATTTATAAAACGGGATGGCCTTGGATAAAATTTGCAGGTTGTATCATTTTAATTAAGAGGGTTATCAGATGTTATTTTTTAGTTCAGCAATGTCCAAACACAAACTCACTTTTACTAAACTTTCCGATTGCATGAAATATTTGGATCTTGCTGCAACATGGGCTGAAGAAGAGTGGGGATATATTCGTAATAAAGGGGTAGATTTTCGTAAAACAATCCTGTCTGATTTGAAAGAACATACTTATATAGGAACTTTTAATGGACAACCCATTGCCATGTTCGTTTTATTCGACAAAGACATGAGTCCGGAATTTAACCATGGAAGATTGAAACCCCCGGTAGTAAGTGAGTTGATGTATGTCTATATTGATAAGCCTTATAGAGGACTTGGTTTTGGAAAGCAAGTTATTGATGAGGCGAAACAATTAGCAAGCCATTCAAAATCGGAATACATTATGTTGGATACTTTAAAACCTGGCTTGAATCGATTTTATGAAAAGGGCGGGGCAAAAGTGATTGCAGAAAATCAATTGTTTTTGCATCCAACTGATGTATTGACAATAAAGATATAAGCTGTGCTCTCTATCACGGGTATGTAATGATCTTTTTTATGTAGACATGAGCATGTTATTGGTGCAGGAGCAGGTTTGTTGATATCAGGTATCATAGCCAATGCATTTTGGAATAGTACTCCATTAAATATTATAAAAACCCATGAGAGTAACACCGAGATTCAAGGCATCGATTTAAAATCCGACTCTGCGGGTAAACCTGTTAAAGAATGTTCGAAAAAGTACGAGAAGCCTATCAACAGTCCTCTTTTATTTCCCACTCCCACTACGCGAGAGAGAAACACAAATGACATGGCCGATAAGTTGAGTTCAAGCGGTCCTAAAACATAGAAAAACCAGTCATAAATTTATTTTATGGATACCGCTGACAATCAGCAGTACGTAGGCGGTGAAGATGAATTGTTAACACACCTTTCAACATGTCAATTCAGCATTTGTGAGCTTTCTTTTAACTATGGAATTAACGTGCTAATATAAATCATTTAATATAAATAGTGTCCGACATTTCATGACTGTGCAAAAATACTTCCCCTGGTTTAATGAGGCATGGCAATCTTACTCACTTTGCCGCTCTTCCCTATGGTGGCCTTTAAGTTATCTTATATTAACACCGCTTGCTGTCTTTATTGTTTTTGGATTAATTATTCCATTAGGGTTAAATCAGTTGGGTTGGATTAGTTTTGACCATGCGTTGATTAATTATCCTTATCTTTTACTAATAGCAGGGCTTCTTTATTTGGCTCTTTTCCCTTTTCTTGATGGACTATACCAGATGATTAAAGCCCACCTGGATGGCAAACCTATCAACATGAATACTGAGGATATCGATTTTATTAACCCTGGTACTTCCAAAGTAATGGGCATGTCTATGGGCCCCATTTTATTGACTATTATTATCATGGAGATCGCTGGCTCTTTATTTAAACCTTTTCGAGCATTGGTGCTGTTAGCCTATGTATTGGCTATTTTTACGCCTATTTTAAGTGTAAATAATCCTGAATCACCTATGAAAAAAGGACTCGAGTCCCTGCAATTCGCTCTTAATAATAAAAAATTGGTTGCTAAGGTTTGGGGTTTACGTTTTTTGATTCTTCTGTCCTTGCTCTTTCCCTGGGTTATTATAGGGATTACTGGTGAGCATGCGATTTTAAAGATTATTACTCTAATAGCAGGATTACCTTTATTTTTTTATTGTTTAGTTAAATTATTGCCTTTTTACTTCTTTTATCCAGCCTATGTTTATCATCAGGCAAAACATCAAAACAGCGGTGGGTAATCTGATTATTCATTATTTCATGAATGCGATTTCAATACCAAGAGTAGGTGGATATAGGTTTATATCTAATTGAAATTGGTGTGGAAATGTTTCTCATGCATAACAGGCTTCTGAAAAATTCACTGTCTGATTTTCGGCTTCACCATTTCAAAGAAGATTTATAATAATTAGTAAGAAGGTTTGCCAGGAATGGGGATGTTTGAAATTAACGATCAAAGAAAAAAGGAATATTATACTGCTCTGCTGAGTAAAAATACCTGCTATGAAGGGATTTTTTATGTCGGAGTGAAAACAACAGGTGTTTTTTGTCGACCAACTTGTCCTGCAAGAAAACCAAAATTGGAAAATTGTGAATTTTTTCATACCGCTCAAGAGGCTCTGTTAGCCTCTTACAGGCCCTGTAGACGTTGTCAACCTCTGTCACATCCAAATCAAGTATCTGATTTAGTCAAACATTTAGTTGAAGCAGTAGAGGCTAATCCTGAAAAAAGATGGAAAGACAGTGATTTTGCAGCCTTATCAATTGATGTTGCAACAGCAAGGCGCCAATTTAAGAAAAGATTCGGAATGACATTTGTAGCTTATGCTCGTGCTAGAAGAATGGGTATGGCAATGAAACAAATCAGAGAAGGTGATTTAGTTATTAATGCGCAAATTGATGCTGGATATCATTCAGGAAGTGGTTTCAGAGATGCTTTTATGAAGATTATGGGAGCAGCTCCTTCTCATTTTAATGAACAGCGCAAAGTTCTTAAGGCTTCCTGGTTAGATACACCTTTAGGCCCTATGCTTGCTGTTGCAGATGAACACGCTTTATATTTACTTGAATTCGTCGATAGAAGAGGGTTGGAAAGGGAAGTTGAAAGGCTGAGAAATAAAACCAAAGCAGTAATTATCCCAGGAGATTCTCCGGTCTTAAAGTCTATACAAAACGAGTTGGAGCTTTATTTTTCAGGAAAACTAAGGCAATTTAACACGCCTGTCCATTTAATTGGCAGCCCTTTTCAAAAAAAGGCATGGCTTGCGTTAATCGATATCCCCTATGGAGAAATAAGAAGTTACATGCAACAGGCACAAGTAATAGGTAATCCAGCGGCTTACAGAGCGGTAGCTAATGCCAATGGCGCCAATCAAATAGCTATAGTGCTTCCTTGTCATCGGATTATCAACACTAATGGTGAATTAGGAGGATATGGGGGTGGTATAAATCGTAAACAGTGGTTACTTGAGCATGAAAGACGGCATAATCAAGGTTGATAGACTAATTTTGTCTACAAAAGCAAAAATATCGTTAGCTCGTTATTAATTAACAAATGATTACCTCTTTTGGTGTACATGACTTCCTCCAAAATCAAAACGAGTTTGTGAATTGACCACGTTATCTCTTTTCTTATTTTTTTCCAGAGTTCTTGATGCTGGCCAGTACTTCTTCTGCTGCGCGTATCCCGGATAGATAAGCACCATGTACAGTACTGGGATCTGTGGTTGAGGTCGCCTCTCCAGCAAAATAGAGTCGCTTAGCTACAGGTTGAGCAAGGGTGTCAATGACACTTTTATCAACTTTTACCGGCAAGTAAGAATAACTGCCACGTGTGAATGGATCACTACCCCAATGAGTTTTTTTATTTTTAATTGGTTTAGGGATGTCATTTCCATAAATTCGTCTTAAATGTTGCATTACCCACTCTGTTAAATGTTCTTTTTCCATATCGCGCGCTAGTTTGCCACTGGTAAATACGATGAGTACAGGTTTTTTAGTGTATTTGTAATAATTAAAAATATTGAATGCTTCTTGCTCATTTTGGGGGAGCATGCCAATCCATTCCTTGTCTTTATCCCAAAAAACCTTGTCAAATAATAAATACAATTTTTCATAACTTCCCATCCCTAACTGGGAGATTGCTGCGCACTTATCCTTGGGTAAAGCCGGATTAAATCGGATGGTATTAGCTTTGAGTACGCCTAAGGGTACGGTAATAATGACCTGGTTGGCATGGTAGTTATCATGTTGAGTTATGATGTCGACACCATCAGGCCCGTAATTAATTTGGCTCACTATTTGGTTTAAATGAATGGGAATATGCTGAGTAAATCGGCGGAAAAGTTGGAAATAACCTTCAGGCACAACGGCATTCTTTCCAGAAGCGATGGATGCTTCGGATACTGAATGGACATTGCGTGATAATTTAGTCAAATTATCAGCAAATTCATAAGTATAGATATTTTCCAAGGCATAACGTAGTAAGGCAAGTTGTTCATCATTAAGTTTTTTTTGTTTTGCAAAGGTGGTGAGGTTTTGTGCAAAAGAGATCATTGCACTGCGAGTTTGACAATATCTTAAGAATTCCCTGGTTAAACTTGAAAACAAATCCTGTGTCTGTTTTGATACTGGTTTTCCTTCGCTCTCATATAGGGCATAATTGGTTAGCATGGCTACTGGATCAGAGTTACTGTAACTATTGATAATAATCGATTGTTTGCCAATCAATGGCATTAACGGGTTATTTTCAATCGCATGAATCCAGGATGCTCCCAAATCAGTGGCGAAACCCCAATCATAGCTGGTATATACTCTGCCTCCAAGACGGTTTTTTGCTTCGATAATCAGTACTTTTTGCTGCGCTTTATGTAAATGATGTGCTGCAGTTAATCCGGATACGCCTGCGCCGATAATTATTGTGTCATAATGATGAGCTGCCCAAGACGATTTTATAATGGAGAGTAATGCGATGGTGCAGATAATTTGTTTCTTTGCTAAAAGCAAACTGGCAAATTTTATTTTTGATTTATGATAAGTTTTTTGTTTGCACAATATTTTGATGCAAATAACCTGTAATAATTTGGTTTGCATGTCTTTTATTCCTACATCGCTATTTTATTTATGTGCCTGAATGGATTAACTAAAACCTTGTGTAAGTTTTGCTGCATGCGATCTCAGAAGATTGAACTATGAGCAAGTCGAGAAAAAAAATCTGGTATAGCACAGTAAATCCTTGTTGTTGAATTGGCGCATATTAAAAAAAGTATCAATATTTGTAAATAATAATCAGCATAGCAATTAACTTGTCTGCATGAGGTATTCAATATTAAGTTATTTTAATGTTTGCTTTTTTAAAGATTATTATGTACTGTAAAAAGACAGTATATGTTCTGGCTTAGATAGGGAGCTGGCTTTGAAGATCATCCAGACTGTGAACTCTCACTAAGTAAGTTTAAGTGTCTTTATGGAAAAACAGACGCTTGATGCTTTGAGCAGGTACTACGGTGACATAATGGCTATTAAGGGAGAAGACCATGATGAGAATGTTTAGTGTTCGTAGAAACCCTTACGCAGTAATGCGCAAAGATCTTTCTTTAACTTCCCGCCCTTTACTCCAGGCGCCGCTGCTTAAGAGTACTGTTAACTCTCAAAACACTGTGAAAAATAAAGAGTTAAAAGAGCGTAAATTTACTGAAACATTACCGGATTCAAGGTTTTTTTCAAAATTAAAATTGGCAGAACAGGATCAATTTAGTCACAGAAAACGTAAACGATTTAATTATCAAAAGAATTTTAGTGCAGCGCTCTCGCTACCTTACTCAAGAAAAGAATTAGATGTACATCGGGATGAAGAAGATACACTGCTGTCAATGGTGAAAAAGTATGTCATTGAACATGCTAACCGTCGTGTTGACTTATTTTTTTATACATTGATAGCTTATTATAATACAGAAATCGTTCCAACAAATGGGTATACCGATCTTCAGCATGGCAGGGGGCGTAATACCACCAGGGGCAGAACTATCACTGAAGCCTGCCATAGCAGTCTTATTCCATCATTGCTTGATAGTACTATCTATCAAAATAAGGGAAGATTAAAACATAAAAGTCTTCTTTCCGGAACTCATTTCATGGACAGTCTAAATGCCACGGTAGAATTACCTCCCTTTGTGAATGATTTCGATGATATCCTGGAAAAGACTTGCAGGAAAAAATGCTTGAAAATCCTGCATGAAGTATCACTTGGAAGAATCAATCCAATGGAAGGATTAACCCTTTTCCTAAAAATGATGCAAGATATTTTAATAAAATTTAAAGAAGAAGCAGCAAGCGAAAATCAATCTGTACTATTGCAGAATTCATTGATAAGGAAAAAATTCATCAGCCCAAACTTGGTTGATTTGGTTATTAATGGCACGTTATTAACCACATTTTCGGATAGCACACAAAGCGCTTCTGATGATTACATCCAACTTTTACTTAGAATGACATCAGAAGAAAAGGCGCTTTGTGAGAAGGATGAAAAGAGCAAAATCAAATTGTATTTGGCAAAAATAATGGACATTCAAAATGAGATTTTGACATCGAAAAATGGTGAATTTGTGCTTAGCCTTTAAGATATGTTAACAAAAATGCCTACCTCTTTGTTCACAGCATCACTTAATCCCGCGACTAAGACGCGGGATGTAGTTTCTGGATCGAATTGTCAACAGACTCCAAGATAGAATATTTAAATTATCATTTGCAATTTGATGCTTTGTGAACTCTATTTTCTAGCAGGTATTCACTTGCCACCTACTGATTTTTGGCTGTGCTATAATTTAAAAAGTTCTTATTTAATAAGGGATTAACATGTGCTCAATTGGAGAGTATTTGGCAAAGCGGCTGGAGGAATTAAATATTTCTGAATATTTTGCTATACCGGGTGATTACAATCTTATTTTACTCGATGAAGTCCTGAAAAACGAAAAATTAAAAATGATAAATTGCTGTAATGAGTTGAATGCAGGATACGCTGCGGATGGCTATGCCCGGGTAAAAGGGGTCTCCGCCTTATTCGTTACTTATAGTGTGGGTGGACTTAGTGTTGTTAATGCAGTTGCAGGAGCGTATGCCGAAAATCTCCCCATTTTGGTTATATCGGGTGGCCCAAATACTAATTCCATACAGGATGCTGAAATTCTCCATCACACGCTGGCGACTGAAGATAATTTGTATGTAAGAGACATTTTTTCTCGAATTACTGCCCATGTCGTTTGTATTCGAAAGCCAGAGCAGGCTGCCATGCAGATAGACGAGGCTATAGCAATCGCAATCGCTAAAAAAAAGCCGGTCTATATTGAAATAGCGTGTAATATTGCTAACTATCCTATCTCCAAGCCTACTCAACGCGCATTCAACACCTATAAAATTAGCGACAGTTCGTCTCTGGCTGCAGCAGTAGAGCATGCTGCTGAAAAATTAAACTCCGCTCTAAAGCCCAGCTTGATTGTAGGTAGTAAGGTTAGGCATTGTAATGCAATCAATTCTGTCAGCGAGTTGGCAAAGTGTACTGGATATGCTATGGCGGCTATGCCCGATGCGAAAGGATTTATCTCAGAACAGCATCCTAACTTTATAGGTATCTATTGGGGACCAGTCAGCTCTTCTGGATGCGCCGAAATTATCGATTCCAGTGATGCCTATCTGCTTATTGGGCCTAATGAGAATGACTATACTACAGTTGGGTATGTATGGGGAATCAACCCCCACAAATCAATAAAGACCACCAAGGGAGGGGTTATTATTGGTGAAACAGTTTATACCAATATCTTCATGAATGATTTTCTCAGGGAATTAAGTAAAAAATTAAAATTCAATGATGCTTCATACAAAGCTTATAAACGAATTGCTGAAGAAACTGTCGTTTATCCTGAGTTAGATCAACCAGACGCGCCATTAAGCAGCCGTTATTTGTTTGGCCAAATTCAGAAAATGCTTTCTGACAAAAAAGCTTTGTTGGCTGAAACAGGGGACTCCTGGTTTAATTGTATGCGCCTGTCTTTGCCTGAAGGTTGTCCGTTTGAAATTCAAATGCAGTATGGTTCTATTGGTTGGTCAGTAGGTGCTTTGCTAGGCATGCAAGCTGCTTTGCATAATCAAAAAAGAGTGATTGCCTGCATAGGAGATGGCTCATTTCAAATGACTGCCCAGGAAATATCAACCATGATACGTTACGGGTATAAACCAATTATTTTTTTAATGAACAATGCTTGTTACACTATTGAAGTACAAATTCATGATGGTCCTTATAATGTCATTAATAATTGGCGTTACGCTGAACTGGTTAATGTATTCCGCGGGGAACAGAGTAATGCAAAATCTTTTGTAATTAAAACCAACAAGGAACTACTCACTGCAATTAAACAGGCAGAAAAAACAGACGCGCTTTGTTTTATTGAAGTGTTCCTGGACAAGGATGATTGCAATAAAAACTTGTTGGAATGGGGCTCAAGAGTGGCAAATTATAATAGCCGTCCTCCTCGTAGATAGATCTTGGGTAGGAATTATAAGAATCGCCTACCCTGATATTAATAATTTGACGTGTTTTTATTTGGAGCCCAGCTCTATTGAGAAGGCAATGGCCAGCTTTGAAAAGTTAGCTAAATGTTCCAGATTCAAAAAATCCATTGTATCTGAAGAACTGCCGATATAGGGGTTAAGGTTTTTAAAATCAGATTCAACTGCATAGGTTACGGGTATATTTTCTTGACTCCAGGAAATATGATCACCGCATTCGTAATTACACTGCGAAAAATTAACTGGTGTACGGATGTAATTTTTTATTAATTTTGCAATATATTGGTTCAGATCCTTGTTTGTATTGTCGGTAAATACCCACATGGTTGAATCATCTGAGTTAGCGCGAAACCCTGTCTTGTTGAGTTGCAGTACAGCTTTAACAGGAATAGATTTTTCTTGAAAATATTGGACTACATATTGAGACCCAGCCAAATTTCTATCGCTGGCAGCGTACCAGATAATATAAATCGGATGCTTGAATTTCAGCTTGGAGGCTAACAAAATACGAGTGCTTTCCATAATGGCAGCAGCACCGCTACCTTCATCAGCGCCAGGCATGTTCCCATCTAAAGTATCCATTGGCGCACCAATGACTATGGCGGGTGTTTTCAGTTCTTTACCAATGACTGTCACCAGGGAGGGTTGTTTATACCAACCTGCTTTCACAAGGAATGTGGCAGTATCTCTGCGATTGTACTCCATTGCCATTGTTTCGAATTCAGACTTTAACCAATTCGCTGCAGCAACTCCTGTGTCTTTGGTTGCTGAACGATTACTATAGGAGGTCAAGTGATTTAATGTTTGCCAAATGTTGTCTGCAACTACCTCTTTTATTGCAGCATTGACTTCTTTTTGGTGTTTAATCTCATAGATGTTCTTGTCTTCTTGGGATTTTTTAAGGGCCGTTAATGCGCTGCTTTGCAGAATATTTTTTGCTGACTTTCTTTTGGAGGTCAACAGGGTATCCGAGAACTTATCCGTTACGTCGATAAAATCGCCACAATTCACTTGTTCTGCTAAAAGAGTTACATTCTCAATATCGCTGCCAGGCAGATCAATGATTTTGAATTGCTCATTCTCAGCCAGGACATCATGCGCAGTCGTCATTTTTGCAGCAAGACATTGAGGTACTTGTAATTGAGCATGAACTGGATGTGGTGTTCCGAAAATTGAATTACTCACTAATACAATATTTGCAGTAATCCATGTCAAATATTCAAGCATTTACACTCCTAAATAACTGTAGAATCCGAATCGATTCATGGGCAAAGCACATTATTCTATGCATTAAAAAATAATTTTGGAGAGTTCGTTATTTATTCTATATATTGTAAATGACCAATTTACTTGTCATGTGTTTTATCTCCAAAATAGCGTGGGCAAATATACTACAAAATTAACAAAATTAACACCTTTTTTCTTGAATAAATTTCTCAGCGTTTAGTTGGGAAATATGGAGTTTATTTTATCTGATAAGGCGATCATAAGCTCATTTGCTGGTTTTATTTTCATTCTGAATTAGTTTGCACTCAACTCAATGCAATAATTGAATGGATATTCTTGATTAATAATCATTTTAAGTTTATCTATAGAAAGAATAATTTTATTCAAATCAATAATAGAGATAATAATGGGTTATTCCATTATCAATAAAAATCGAAGCATAAAAATAATTCTGATGATATTCATTGGAATATCCACATTTGTCAAGGCTTATGCTTATTCCCCTGATACCAGTAATCCAATTCAGATAAACCGTTCATTAACAGAAGTAAACTCCAGGCATCCTGGAGAGGTTATTGTATTAATTCATGGTCTAATGCGTACCTATGTGAGTATGAAGCCATTAAAAGCCTATCTGGAGGCTCAGGGATATCAGGTCTATTTGTACAAATACCCCTCCGCCAGATACAATATTCAAGAGCATGGAGTTTATTTAAATCAATTTATTACAACAATACTTGAGAATAATCCGGCGATAAAAATTCATTTCGTTACCCATAGCCTTGGTGGCATTATTGTAAGGGAAGCATTATCCAAATTATCTCAAAAGCAATTAAAACAAGTAGGTTATCTCATTATGCTGGCTCCTCCTAATCAAGGTTCGAAGCTGGCAAAATTATCTGTTAAACTATTTCCGATGATTTCCTACTTTATAAAACCTTTGGCTGAATTAAGTTCTGAGCAAACATCTTATGTGCACCGAGTTCCTGTACCTGATATCAAAATGGGGATAATCGCTGGGCGGTTTGACGCTAAAGTTCCTCCAGACTATGCTCGTCTGCAAGGACAAACAGAGCAGGTTATTATTAACAATACGCATACTTTTATTATGTATGATTCAAAAGTAAAAAAACTTGTGCTGAGCTTTTTAGAAAAAGGGAAATTTGAATAGTTTTTTAGTTTTAGTCAGAGGCTAGTATTGGCTTAATAAGGTTTTTTCGTTTTATGCCGAGCATGCTGCAGAACTGCTAAATCGATTTAAACCATTACCGACATCTTCTTCAGGAGAGGAATATTGTAAATGGAAATATAATCCTTTGGAAATTAAGATGCTGTTTCGATATAAGGAAATACTATATTTATTCCTGAGTTCGCTCATAATAAGTGCTGCTAACCCTGTCATAGCAAAACTTATCACGCTTGGGAATGAGCATTTGGTCAATGGTCGTAATCCAATTTCGTTTTGTAATGTCCTATTTGCCGGAAACTTCATTGCAGTGCTCACTTTGATTTTAATTCATTTTAGAGAGCTAAAAGAATTTCAACCAGAACATTTAACAGCGAAAAATTGGTGCTTAATTTTTCTGGCTGCTTTATTCGCAGGTTTTTTAACGCCCACCTTATTTTTTTTTGGATTAATGTACACCAATGTGATTAATGTTGTTCTTATTTCCAATTTACAGATCCCTATGACTTTATTAGCCGGCTGGATTTTCTTGGGAGAGGTGCCTAATATTCGAGTAACCATAGGGGCTTTTTTAGCTACCTTGGGAGTATTTGCAATAGTTATTCTTCA
Source organism: Legionella sp. PATHC039 (assembly GCF_026191275.1). Classification (NCBI taxonomy): domain Bacteria; kingdom Pseudomonadati; phylum Pseudomonadota; class Gammaproteobacteria; order Legionellales; family Legionellaceae; genus Legionella; species Legionella sp. PATHC039. The sequence continues at coordinate 1,448,155 of NZ_JAPHOP010000001.1, read as the reverse complement.
ATATTGGTTGGGGGGAGCAGGTGCTTTAACTCCAAACCCTGAAATGAAAACAGGTCCTCTTTTTATTTTTCTCAGCTCTATTCCTCGTTCAGGTGAAATTTGTATTTTTTTGGCAGTAGTTTCAAGTACTGCTTCAACTATTATTGGTTTTCATGCACTTAGAAGATTACCCCATTATCTGTTTAGTATTTTAAAAATGTTATTGGGTCTTGTTTTATTCTTTTTTATAGTGATTTCTATGTTTGGCTGGCATCATTTTGCTGATCTTTTTTCCCCATTTTTATGGGAGTGGATGCTCTTTTATGGGAGTGTTATTATTGCTTTGCGATATTATTTCAGTATGCTGGGCATGAAACATGCAAAAGTTGCAGAGGTTGCAATCAGTTCATCAATAATTCCTCTGATGTCTATTATTTTTTCCTATTTGATATTAGGTGAAGTTCCCGGTATTTCGCAAATCATAGGTGGAAGTTTAATTTTGTTAGGGATATACGTTGCTTTAACAGGAAAATTGCAGGCTCCCGAGAAAACCAAAGTCTTAGAAAGACCTTCGGGTTTCTCAGGTGTTTAGAATGACTATTTTTCTATGAATAAAACCTTATTTTTGCTAGTTACATCAAAAATATAACAGCAAGAAATAAGGTTTGCTATGTTTGTATTTCCAAGTTTGAATTAGTATCTGTAGCAACGCAATTGTCCCCACATATTACGCCAGCAGCCTGGATGAGCTGGTGCAGGGGTTGCAAAGGCGCCTGGATAGTTTAGAACACAAGTACCATTATGAATGGCCCTGTGATAACCTTCCCCGCATCCCTGAGCCGCATTTGCCACTGATGTAAAAGACACAGCCATAAACAGAAGGCTTGTCACAACAGCATAACGTAACACCCTCGTAAAACACATGGTATGCACATTCATTGTACTCTCCTTATATTGCTTCAATTATTTTTTAGCATACAGCATAAGTATAGAGTCAATTTTTAAATTATGCCTAAAATATGATCATAATTTTTGGTTGGTGATCTTTAAACTCTATCAATTAATTCATTCTTTACATTCCTTGATGCACTATTTTGATGTACACAGCTATTCACTTTATTTGAAATGGATTCAAATGATGAAATAGTGTACTGATAATTATTAGCTTAAATTCAGAGAAGATTAATCATTATAAACTCTTGCTGACAGCAGGATAATTTCCAGATCTGAACTACAATAAAAGTAGCAGGACAGATAATTGAGTAGGAAAATGGATCGCTTTCAAGATCGTTATCAAGCTGGACAATTATTAGGAGAGAAGCTTAAGCATTACGCGAACCGGAATGATGTCTTAGTGCTTGCACTACCTCGTGGAGGAGTGCCTGTAGCTGCAATGATTTCTGAGGCTATAAATGCTCCATTAGATTTAATGATTGTTCGCAAATTGGGTGTTCCTGGGCATGAAGAATTAGCTTTCGGTGCTTTGGCCATTAATAAAATAAAAGTTTATAATGAAGAGCTGTTGCAATATTTGCAACTTTCTCAAAAAGACATTAATCAGGTTCTTTCTCAAGAAGAAAACGAATTAGCAAGGCGGAATAGAGCTTATCGTGGTGACAAACCTTTTCCTGATTTAAAAAATAAAATCGTAATTCTGGTAGATGACGGTATTGCAACAGGTGCTAGTATGCGTGCAGCTGTTCTTGCTTTACGTAAGGAGTCACCTAAAAAAATTATAGTAGCGGTTCCTGTAGCACCTGAAGATATGAATGAGATAATGAAAAGTGTTGCGGATGAATACCTTTGTCTTATATCCCCCATGTCTTTTAACGCTGTGGGTCTTTGGTATGAAGATTTCTCCCAGACTGAGGATGAAGAAGTATTATATTTACTTGGAAAAGTATACGATAGAAAATTCTAAAAATAACAAATAACAAATAACAAATAACAAATAACAAACCATGACAAAATGAAAGGCAGAAGCTTTTATCTCCTTTCTTTTGAGTCCTGTGAAGACCTGTTGAAGGAATAAGTTAAAAAGTTTTGGGGCCAACGTCTTTATTATCAAACTTGAAAAGCATTAAAGACTTTTATAAGTTTGTAAATACTTGACCCGATATAAAAGGTGACGTTCTTAAATAATATTAAACTAAGCGGTATATTGAACCCCAAATAAAATAGCATTCATCATTGGATTTTCATCGTCAATGCTCAGACTGGATCTTAATGTGTTAGGATTAAAAGTTGCAGTTGTTCCTGGATTTGCTCCAAGCGCGAACAAATAAGAGCCGGTAATAGCCCAGTTAGAATCAAAATTATAGGCAACTCCCAGCTTCGCTGCTGGCAAAACAGCAGTCCTGTTCGTTTTCATATCGAAATTATCCACTATAGGAAATATTTGGGGAGTGAAAAAGGCACTAGTGTCTACTTGCATATTTTGAATGAGCGCACCCGCCTTGACAGACCAGCTAAAATAGTTTTGAAAATAGGTAACGCCTAGCAGGGCATCAAATCCGCTCAAGGTATGCTTGATCGTCAAGGCAGCTGGAACCTGCCCTAAAGCTCCCGCGACACTTGGATTAATGGTCGTTCTACCATAGTAACCCCAGCCTACTTCGCCTGTGAATCCATATTGATCATCTATCATACTAAGCACGCCGACAGCGAGACGGCCACTATAACCTTGTTTATCTTCTGTCGAGGTGAGGGTATTGTTGGTACCGACTATAGTAAAATTGTATCCATCAATGGAACTCCAGGTATATCCACCCTCAAGTGACACAAAAGTAGAGCAACAAGCGTTGGAATCACCCATACCACCAGCATGGACAAAAGTACTGGACAGGGCGGAAATTAAAGGGAACAGGATAAATTTTTTCATGATTTAGTAACTCATTCCATGTTTATTATTGTAAAAGTCAATAATTTAAATCAGTTGATAGGGAATTACCAGTAAAATTAATATTGATATTAGTTTCTTATAAAGCATGGTAATTTTTTTTATATTCTACTAGTATGTGCTTTGCTCTAAATTTACCCTTGTAAGGAAACATGAATACATTAAATACCTCCTTTAAAACATTGGGAGCAATATGTATTGGTAATGCTATGGAATGGTATGATTTCATGATTTATAATTTCATGCTGCTTTTTATTGCCCAAGCTTTTTTTCCCAATCATAGTCCTGTGACTTCCCTCTTGACTACAATGGTAAGCTCTGGAGTGGCTCTGGTAGTCCGGCCTCTTGGTGGCTTTATTTTAGCAGTTTGGGCAGATAAGTATGGGCATCATAAAGCATTAATGTTCGTTTTTTATTTGATGGCTGTCGCAACCATGCTTATTACTTTTACACCATCCTACTCCACAATAGGTTTGGCTGCTACTTGTGTCATTGTATTTGCAAGATTGTTGCAAGGGCTTGCTACTGGTGGCGAGTTTGGCATATCCAGCGCTCTATTAGTTAGCTTATCGCCAAGCGATAAAAAGGGGTTTTACACTTCCTTACAAATGGTAGGCCAGCTTTTGGCAATATTAATGGGATCTTCAGCGTGCCTTATTTTAACTTTCTATTTTTCCAATGAAGCTCTATATCAATATGCCTGGAGAATACCTTTTGCTTTAGGACTGTTGATTCTACCTTTAGGATGGATTTTAAGACGTCGATTGCAACGAGAATTTACCTGGAAGAAAGAGCAACAGGACACAGGAAAGCTACTTATCTTGGTAAAGCAACAAAAACGTTCGCTGTTGATAGCTTTTAGTCTTGTCGCCGGGTGTACAGGCTCGATTTATACCTTATTCAGCTATATGCCTACCTATTGTAAATTGTACTTGAATTTATCGCTGACAGAGGCGTACTTAGGCACTGCATCTGGAATATTAGTCAGTATTCTTACTATTCCTTTTTTTGGCGCATTGTCGGATAGAATAGGCAAAAAAATAGTTATGTTATGGGCTTTGGCTTGTTATTTTGGATTAATTTATCCTTTACTTTTCTTACTCAACCAATACCCTGGTGTAACTATTCTCATTTTGGTTGAAAACATTTTAGGTTTGTGTATCGGCGCTTATTTTGGAGTGTTGACCATTACCGTTAGCTCCTTATTTCCAGCATCAGTACGATCTACTTGTTTAGCCATCAGTTATAATTCAGCTGTCCTGTTGTTTGGTGGTTTTGCTCCATTTATTATAACGGCGTTGATTGAATACACTAAAAACCCTATGGTTTTTACTTATTATCAAATGACGACAGTCTTTATCAGTTTGCTAGCAGTCCTTGCTTATCAGGAGGAAAGGAAGCTATCTGAGAATCAGCCAGAACATCTCGTTGCAATTTAAAAGGTAGGAATATGACAACTTTAGATTGGTTAAAACAACTCATTTCTTTTGATACTACTTCGCGGAACTCTAATTTATCATTGATTGAATATTTGGCGAATGGGTTAAATGATTTCAAGGTTAATCCTATCCTAATTCACGATAGTAAAGAGCAGAAAGCTAATCTGTTAGCTACTTTGCCAGGAAAACAAGGGCGTTTGGAAGGGGGTATTATTCTGTCTGGTCATACTGATGTTGTTCCTGTTGACGGTCAAATTTGGGATAGTGATCCTTTTCAAGCCACTCTTAAAAATAACAAAGTGTATGGTCGTGGCGCGTGTGACATGAAAGGATTTATTGCAGTCGTGATGGCTTTAGTCCCACAATTGAAAGAAATGAACCTGGATTTTCCAGTTCATTTTGCATTTTCTTATGATGAGGAAATTGGTTGTCTTGGTGTGCCTTCTCTGATCGATAAAATAGTGGAGCTTAATTATCAACCGCGTGCTTGCATTGTAGGTGAGCCAACCTTAATGAAGCCAGTTGTAGGTCATAAAGGCAAATATTCTTATCGCTGCCAAATACATGGTGTAGCTGCCCACTCTTCATTAACGAATCAAGGATGTAATGCGATCGAACATGCCGCGTCTTTTATAAGCTATCTTCGAGGGATGGCTAATGGATTTAAAAAATATGGAAATCGAGATTTTTCTTATGATGTTCCATATACAACACTTACCACCAATCTGATCAAAGGAGGTAATGCTTATAATACTATTCCAAACTTGTGTGAGTTTGTTTTTGAATTTAGAAATCTGTCTACTGATAGCTCCGAGGATTTAAATCAGAAAATTATCTCTTATGTTAAGGATCAGCTTGTTCCTAACCTGCATCAGGATCATCCTGACTCTAATGTTAATCTTGATACCATAGCAAAAGCTCCTGGTTTGGATATGCCGATTACAGATCCTTTTGTCAGAGCAGCTCAAACAGTTTGCCAGAGCGATAAGCTGATGAAAGTAGCTTACGCTACAGAAGCCGGACTATTTCAGCAGGCAGAAATTCCTACTATTGTGTGTGGTCCAGGTAGTATCGAACAAGCTCATAGAGCAAATGAATATGTTGAAGTAGAGCAATTACGATTATGTGAGGAATTTATAATCAATATACTGCGCTCTCATTTTTGAGTTTTATCAGATTGGTAAGTAAAAAATCATCGGTATTTGATGCTGATTCTACTAGCACTTTTATAAGGTATTCACAAAGATATACACAGTTTTTGTGGATAATATAATTAGATGAAATTTGGTTGGTTTTAAAGAAAAATACTTTTTTATCAATTGGTTATTAAAATAAATGTTTTTAATGCCAGCATTCGCCGTAATCATTTTATTTACAACCATTTAAAATGGTTTGCTTTGTAAGCTTTGGAGTACTGGATTTGGCTCGAGAGCTTATCAAGGTACAGATTGATAGGTTCTCTTGTAATTTGCTCCCCAGTTATTATAATGCCTTTTTTGACCGCAAGAGAATATTACGTGTCTAAATTTATCTTTGTCATTGGAGGAACTGGAACTGGAAAAACGACTGTTTCAGAAGAAATTAAGACAATAGCAGAAGCACAAAATTTCACGGTTACGATATTAAGTCTGGATCATTACTACTTGCCACAAAGTATGATGGATCCGGACAAACCAAAGAATTTTGATGTCCCTGAAGCTCTGGAACAAACATTAATTCAACAGCATTTGCAGGATTTAGAGGCTGGTAAAACCATATTCAGACCGACCTATGATATGGCAAGCAGTGACAGAGTATTGAATGGGGAAATGAAAATTATTCCTGCTGATATCATTATTGTCGAAGGAATTTTTGCTGGTGAGTATTTATCCTCTTTAAGAAATCAAACAGAAAAACTCAAAATTTATTTACAATCCAATCAAATAAATGACAATTACACAAGGAAGGAAGACAGAGATATAGTTGATAGAAAAAGATCATCATCTCATGCCCATGTTGCGAAAAAAAATCAAATGGCAGGATTTTTTAGATATGTCGCTACCCATATGATTTCTTCAAATATGGTCATTGATAATCCTTGGCTTCCTCAACAAAATATGACCAGTACCGAAAAAATTCCTTTGATTGCAGGCAGTAACTTAATAAAATTAAATGAATTTTTATCTTCAACTGAGAGTCATTTTTTATATAAAACATATAGTTAAAACATAACTTATTGCCCCTGGAGGTAGATTGAGGGGCAATATGAAATATAATATTTAAAATGGAGTTAAAATTTCAGTGATTCCTTCTCGGGGTTACAATACTCTTCATAGAGATCTTCCAATTCTTGATAAGTATCTTGTAATGCTTCTACATCATAATGGTTTGATTTTGTCTTTTTTATCAATTCCTCATAGTCTTGAACAATGAAATAATAGTCGTCTGAGAGATCAATCTCCTCCGAATGCTCGAAACCTTTAAGTTCTGCTAATAGATCTTCAAATTTTTCTTTTATCTTATTGAACTCTTCTTCTGTGCCAGATACTCGTATTTGAGTGTCTTTTTTATTCATCCAATTAATAACCAAATATAAGGCTATGACACCAATAGGTATCAGGGCAATTAATCCTAAATAACCTAAAGAATTTTGTGTGGGTGAACTGGGGGTTGTTTTGCATTGATTATTGTCAGGCATACAAGGAGCTGTTGTATTCCCAGGCAGGGCAATAAATAGAGGCTTATATGCATGGAGTGGAGGCGGGGGAGAAGAGAACACATCAACTGCTGGTATAGGAGTTGGCATTATCTTGAGGGGTTCAGGTGGTTGGGGAGGTGGAAGCCCTTTCAATTCATGTTGGATTTTCATCCAGTCATGCATTGATAACATCAATTTATTAAGTGCTTGAGTTTGTCCAGCTATTGCTTCAAAGGACGTTTCTTTTAATTTAGGCTGATTTAAATGGCTAACGACTTCATTGACCCGGTTTTTTAAAGCCTTGTTTGTTTTTTTGAGATCAGAAGAACTGGATGGAAATTGAGAGAGAGTGTCCTGATTTTTAATAAAAATCTTTAGTTTCTCTTTTTCATTAGTCAACCAATTTTTCCAGAAGGGTAAATTTTGTTCCTCTTGTATTGCCTTATGATAGGCTTGAGTGTTCGCATCAATTATTTCATCAATATGCACTGAGGAAGCGTCAATAAAGCTGTCAATTTGTGTCAGCAGGGATTGCATTTGATTTTTGAATTGATGAACAGTATAGACTTCGCCAGCCTGCCCCAGAAGATCCATGATTTCCTGGATGACCTTCTGAAATCGTTCCAACTCGTTAAGATCAGAGACTGCTCTGGCATAATGATCAAGGATCTCATCTTTCATCGTGATTAATTTAAAGTGAGGACAATCACTTAATTGCTCTTTAGTTAAATGCAGTATAGGCAGAGGATCTGCGACCAATTCATTTGATTTCTGAGCGCAGTGTTTGGCTGCTTGAGTTGGATAAGAAGCGGAGTCACTGATTTTATCCAGTTCAAATTCATAAGAGTGGGGATTTACCGAATTGGCATTAAGAGCATAATGCAAGATTCTATTTCGTTCACTGGATAATTTTCTGATGTCTTTTGATAACTCTCCCAATTTATCTCTAAGTAGTTGAGTTTCCAGCATATGGTCCAGATGCGGGTGAATTTTAGTATCCACTGTTTTGCGAAAGTTGGCTAAAAATAATCGGTCCGAACCAATCAGTGGTGAAATATTCTTTTCAATAGTACGCAGGTAGCGAGTGACTGACTCAAGTTGCTCTTTTACCTGTTGTATGTTGTTGTTCTGACTTAGCCCCTTTAAGATATTGTTTACATCAAGAAGGACAAAATTCATGGGTTGATTTAAATGTTCTGGAGGTAACTCTTTATTTCTTAATAAAAGATAGTCACCCACTTTTTGCATTAAGTCATAAAGTTGTGGCCATTGGAGGCGCTGATTATCAATGGGTTGGACATGGAAATCATCAATGCTTAACACATGTCTCGGCTTGAAGGCATTTGAATAAAACCAGGCATGTTCATAAAGATTAACCAAAGCTTGATCGTCGCTGGCAAACCAGGAATTGGGATTATTAAGATAATCCGGATGAATCCCTGAATTGGAACGAATTTTTAAAATCCATTCTCTGAAATTTAACTCTTCCTCTGTGTAGCAACTTTCAGAATGAATCCAAAAGCGTCCTTTTTTAGGTAACGGTATATATGAAGCTTCAAGCTCTCTCTTTTCCTTTCCCATACTTCTCACTCCTTGAGAAAGCAAAAAAAAACCTAAGGTAATTCCAGATTAACACTAGATTAGCAATAGCTTTTTTTGCTGCCGATTAATAATATCCATGACCAACTGGGTTATTTTTATTCCAGTTTATTTGATAACATTGTTTGTGCAATTATGCAATGGTTAATCAATCGATTTATTTTTAAACAACTTTAATTTTTGCAAGAAAGAAAATGGAAGTGTTGTTTCTTTCACCTATCCTTGTTTTTTGATAAATTACAATTTTAATTTAAATGGATTAGTTATGCCTTCTTTTGATATTGTTTCTAAAATGAATGAAGTGGATTTGCGCAATGCAGTAGATAATGCAGTGCGGGAAGTAAGTACCCGATTTGATTTTCGAGGAGTTGAGGCTACTATTGAGCTTAAAGACCTGACGGTTACTTTGCGTTCTGAATCTGATTTTCAAGTGAGGCAGCTTGAGGATTTATTCCGGAATCATTGCTCAAAACGCAACCTCAGCACATCAGGAGTGGATATAGAAGATGAACCTGTGCATAATGGAAAATTCTATACTCTTACCATGACTTTTAAACAAGGCATTGACCAACCTACTGCTAAAGAGATAGTGAAATACATCAAAGAAACCAAGGCCAAGGTCCAAACTTCTATTCAGGGGGATAAAGTGAGGGTGACTGGGAAAAAGCGAGATGATCTTCAAGAAACCATTGCTTTATTAAAGAAATCAAATATTGAATTACCTTTGCAGTATGAAAATTTTCGTGATTAATTAATATGAATTCGATATAAAAGGCAAAGAAAAGCCTTTTACATCCATAAATGAACGATATCACGTAAAATGCACAGCATATATAAGAAATTCACCTTGAAAGATCCTGTATATGGTTCTAATTAAAATCTGTTATTGTCAATTAATGAAATGACTTTTGCGTTAGATTGGGTTTTTCCCAACTTGGTATAAGCAATTGAAGTGAACTCATTTGCAGTTAAGGGCTTACTCAGGAGGAAGCCTTGACCAAAATGACATTTTCTTGACACAAGATATTTTAATTGAGGTATGGTTTCAATACCCTCGGCAACAATACTCATTCCTAACTCATTAGCCAATTTAATAATAATGTCTATAATGACTACTTTCTCATGTTCGTTGTGTATATCAGAGATAAATGTTTTATCAATTTTTAAGCTGTCAATAGGGAGAGTTTTTAATCTGTTAAGAGAAGAGTATTCCTTGCCAAAATCATCCAATGACAACTTTATTCCCAAGTCGGAAATTACATTAAGCATTTTGGAGATTTCATCTTGATCCCCCATTAAAGAGTTTTCAGTAATTTCAAGCTCGAGATATTCTGCAGGGTATTGATATTCCTGTAGTATTTTTTCAAGAATTTTAGGAAATTGTGGATTTGTTAATTGAACAGGCGAAATATTTATGGAAAAGGAAAGCATCTTGTTGTATTGATTAGCCCAGTGCATTATTTGTATGCACGATTTTTGTAAAACCCATTGACTCACTTCTGTTATTAATCCAGTGTTTTCTGCTACTGGTATAAACTCATTAGGAGACACCCCTCCCAGGGCTTCATTATTCCAGCGTAAAAGAATTTCTGCGCCAATAATCTCCATATTAACCAGGTTAAATTTGGGTTGGTAATAAAGTTCAAACTCATCATTTTGCAATGCTTTTCGAAGATGAGATTCCAGCTCGGATTCCCTGTGCTGTGAATATCCTAGTTGATCAGTATAAAATTGATAAGTATTTTTCCCTGAATTTTTTGCTTTATACATAGCCAAGTCCGCTTTTCTTAACAGATCTTCTGTAGTATTTCCATCATCAGGAAAAATAGATATACCTATACTGACCGTTACTGTGATTAATTTGCCATTGATAGTATAGGGACTGTTTAATTCATTTAAAATTCGTTCTGCCAGATGCCGTGCGCTGGAAGGGGATTCTATATTCAGAGAGATTAATGTAAATTCATCTCCACCCACTCTGGATAAAAGATCACCTTTTCGAACTAGTAAAACCAGGCGATTGGCAAATTGTTTTAAAAGTTCATCGCCATGAAAATGACCAAATGTGTCATTTATTGCCTTGAAATTATCTAAATCAATAAGCAGTAAAGCCAGGGAAGAGTTATTTCTTTGGGCATTAGCAATGGATTTATCAAGCAGCTCTTCAAATTCCCTGCGGTTAAATAGATTTGTCAGGGGATCATGAGAGGCCATATATTTTAATTCCTCCTGTTTTAATTTTAAGTTTTTTTGCCCTTCCAGTACTGCTGAATAAGAAAAAACATAGTTAATTACAAAACAGGTGCAAGGGATAAAATAAACAACCACCTTAAGAAAATAAGCGATATTAAAGGCACTGTCGTAGGGAGTGACTGATAATAGCATGATGTATATAGCCAGGACGACTTGGGTAAGTGACATATAGAAAACAGAGTCTGATAAAATAGTCGGGTAAGATGCATAGGTTTTGGGGTAAAAAATAATCATCAACATCAGATAAATAAAAACGGATAGGAGTTCAAATGGCCTGGAAACATAAGAGTCATAAAGCCACATGTCAGGAATTTGAATTATTGCAGCGGCATAATAAATGACTGCGATAGCAGCCAAAACCAAAAAAGTAGTCAGTAGAATAAAAGTCACCAATCTCACTGGTTTATTAGCGCCTGCATGTACCAGTAACGAAAGCCCGGTCATTAGAATTAAACCGCTAATACTGTTTGAAAAAACCCAAATTAAAGCATCCAGGTTATTTTTTTCGGGACCCTCCAAAGCCAGGCCATCAATAACCAGGGTATGCAGCGCTTCAATGGAGCCAGAGAATAGAATGGCAAGACCGATAATTAAAGCAATTTTATCATTACTCAATCGGTACTGGGTGAACGCTAATAATACGGTGACTGCGGCAAGAGAAAATCCAGACCATTGTAAGAGAGTTTGTCGGAAGTAACCGCGAATTTGAGATTCAATGAGTTGGGAGCCTGCTATTTTCCCATCATTTATTGTAATGGCTAAATTACTAAAGTCTAAACCCCAGTTTAGACCTATGTACGGCAGACCTAACAGTAAAATAATAATCAATACCAAAAAATGGGGTACACGTTTTAGAGTAGTTTCATTGAATACAAATGAATTATCCATTTTTTGTTTCTCAAAATTCCTATATTTTAAAATTAGCATAAAATGTGCCTGCTATTGGCAAAATTGCTGATTTTATATCCCGTTAATCTGAGCATCCTCGTATTTACCAGAAATATTTTGAGTCTGGGCTATATGAAAATAATATTTGGGCTGGATTCTTATTTGAGCGTAATTAATGAATTTTCCAATTTATTTTATTATTTCTGTCGAGTAGCGAAGTGCTTTCATTTCTGAAGACCAGAAATTTTCTGCAAGCCCCATTTTTAATTTTAAATGATTAACAAATTCATCTTTTGTTTTAACAGATTCCCATACAGAAGGTAAAAAAGTAGCTTGATAGGAACCGTAAATTAATACCAAGCCATCTATGCCAATTTGCAATTGTGATTTGAGTTCTTCTTCACTGTCAAAATATAGTGGAGATAATGGTTTTATTAATGAGATAGTTAGAGACAATTCCTTGAGTTCAGATGGTCTTATTTGTGGGAAGCGTGGGTCAGCAATTGCTGCCCGTATGGAATTGTAAATGACGTTATCTGCTAATCGCTCTTTAGCTATAAGGCTTCCCATGCACCCTCTTAGCAAACCATTTTTTTTTAAAGTAATAAAAGTGGGGATCCGAATCTGTAATAATTGACTATAATCATTGTAATTAATTGCCAATGCTTTATTTTCCTCTGTTTGTAACCGTATTGTTTCTTTCGCGATGTATTTCAATTCATCTGCGCAATGTTCTGAAAAATTAAGCTTTTGGTAGAAGTGATAGGCAGCATACCCCACTACTCTTTCTTTATCTCCAGCTGTATCGCCTGAGTTGCGCAAATCGAGCAGACGGCTATAAATATGGTGTTGGCGCGCGAAATACAGAAAACCGCGCAGTGGAAAATAACCACAAGCAGCATCATGCAGTATTTCTTCACCATTTAAAGTGTCTATGGAAAGGCAAGTTTTTTTATCTTCTCTTTGGGCTATGTGATAGGGCAGATAATGGCTTAAATCAGAGCTGATAATCAGGAGAGTGTCATCTCCACCCCATACTCGCTCTATTAGATGGGCTACATCCTGGGGATTCGTTTCTCCAACAACCAGAGGAAGTATTTTAAATTTCGAGAATATCATTTGGCAGAAAGGTAATTGTACTTCCAGACAATGTTCATTTTGATGAGCTTCAGGAAGTGAACAAACATAAGGGAGATCTATAATTTGAGTTAGTAACTCTTTATCCTGTTGAATTTCTCCTAGTGGTGTAGCGAATTTATCAACAGGATCATAGGCTATGCCTTTGAAATATAACCTATGAGCAGGGCCTAATATTATAATTTTATTGATGGAATTTTTCTTATCTCGCAACGAAGCATATGCAGAAGCTGCGACAGATCCTGAGTAGACATAACCAGCATGCGGAACTAGTATTGCTTTTGGAGCAGGCTTATGAATTGGCGCTTGGTCCAGGAAATTCAATACGGTTTGCTTTAAAGTCAAAGGATCGTCGGGATAAAAATACCCAGCTACGGCTGGTTGACGGACGCACACAACAACACTCCGGAACAACTGAACATACTATACTTATAAATATAGACTAAGAGTTGATTGTGGGCTATTTGATGTTTGATACTATTCCAACCAAATACTGGCATAAGCTGGAAGATGGACGCATACAATGTGATGTATGTCCTCGTAATTGTAAATTGCGTGAAGGGCAAAGAGGTTTATGTTTTGTTCGTGCAAACCTGGATAATCAAATAAAATTAACTACCTATGGACGCTCTAGCGGTTATTGCATAGATCCCATTGAAAAAAAACCATTGAATCATTTTTTGCCGGGTAGCCCTGTCTTATCTTTCGGAACTGCGGGATGTAATCTGGCCTGTAAGTTTTGCCAAAATTGGGATATTAGCAAATCCAGAGATATTGATATATTGGCAGATACTGCCATGCCAGAAGATATTGCAAGGGCTGCCCAAAATATGAACTGCCTCAGTGTGGCGTATACATACAATGATCCAGTGATTTTTATGGAATATGCCATTGATGTCGCAAAGGAGTGTCATAAGCTTGGCATTCATTCAGTAGCGGTATCTGCAGGGTATATTAATCCTGAGCCATGTAAGGAGCTTTATTCATTCATGGACGCTGCTAATATCGATTTAAAATCCTTTAGTGAAGATTTTTATTACAAAATTACTGGTTCTCATTTACAACCTGTTCTGGATACGCTCATTTATTTGAAGAAGGAAACCAGTGTATGGTTTGAAATTACTAACTTAGTGATTCCGGAAGAAAATGATTCGGATGCCGAGTTTGAGAGGATGTCTGAATGGATTATGACTAACCTGGGGCCTGATGTTCCTTTACACTTCACTGCGTTTCATCCAGACTGGAAAATGATGGATAAAGCTCCGACTCCATTTTCAACTTTACAAAGAGCCAGAGAAATCGCAATCAAGACAGGCTTACATTATGTATATACGGGAAATGTTCACGATACAACTTGCAGCAGCACTTATTGTCCTCATTGTAAATTACCTGTGATTGTAAGGGATTGGTATCGGATATTGGATTATCGGATGGATGATACTGGAAATTGCTTAAATTGTCATACGCAAATTGCAGGAGTATTTAAGGGAGCAGTTGGTCATTGGGGCCCAAGAAGAGTAATGATTAAATTAGGTTGCTCTTAATCTTCACATAATAAATTTTTAGTATTATATGTCATGTTTTTGTACATGGTGAATTAATATGAGATTTCAAGATTCTAACTTTGAAGAACGTTATAATACAATGTGGAATAAAATTGCAGTGCCTGCTGATGCTCAAATAAGGCAATTATTTGGCGCCAAAGGATTTTTTAGTGAACAGCAGCCGAATTACTATCAACTCCTTGTAAACTATGCTCAAGCGGCCAAAAATATTGTTGATAATTTAAATCGTCAATCTCCCATGTTTGATGACAAAGAATATGTTGAAGGCTATATGATTGCTACTCTCCAATCGGTATATAAAGATTTTTCTCAATATAAACCGAGAATTGCAGGGCGTTATGGAGAGCACTCAAGCTGTGTTGAACTGATTAACAAGACCTTGGATTGGGTACAATCCTTTGATTTAAAATTAGAAAACCTCTCTGAATCTGATGATGAGATGAAAATTACTTTCTAATTGCAAGCTATCCTGTATTACGAGAAGTCTGTAATGCGGGATAGCAACATTTCCCTATTATATCTTACTCCTAATAGATGCACTTTGCTTGTATGGCACCAGAGCGTCAATGTTTACTCATCAGCAATTGTGCTATAATTGAACAATGATTACAGGGAGGTATGATGAAACAATTGGTTGTTGCAGGATTTTTCTTATTACTTCTAACTCCCCCTTTATCAGCGCTGGATGTTGATACCTATCGTAGCTCACAAAAACAATTCAATACTGAGGATAAGGCGGAACAGGGTGATGCTCAAGCACAGTTTGAATTAGGGCTCAAATATGAAAAGGGTGATGGAGTAAATAAAGATTTAAAGAAAGCGATTTATTGGTATCAGAAAGCTGCAGATCAAGGACAAGCTGAGGCACAAAATAATCTCGGTGTATTATATCTTAAAGGAGAGGGTGTGCCCCAAAACAGTCAGCAAGCAATGTATTGGTTTAATAAGGCTTCGGAACAGGGTTTGGCAATTGGTCAAAATAATATAGGAATTCTATATGAAAATGGCCTGGGTGTTAAAAAAGATATGGGCCAGGCTTTTATCTGGTATCAAAAGGCTGCAGAAGGCGGAAATTCAGACGGACAATATAACCTTGCAGTCATGTACATGTATGGGAATGGCATACCAAAAGATATCAAGAAGGCAATTCATTGGTATATCAAAGCAGCAGAGCAAGGAGATCTTGATGCTCAAAATAACCTTGGTGTTCTTTATGAGCGAGGCGAAGAGGTTCCAAGAGATTTAAAAGCAGCTATTAGTTGGTACACCAGAGCAGCAAATGAAGGTTCACTGATTGCTCAAACTAACCTTGGTGTATTGTATATGACTGGTGATCCTTCCATTCAAGATGGCAAGAAAGCAATATATTGGTATGAAAAAGCCGCGGCACAAGGTGGGGAAAAAGCTCAAAATAATCTTGGGTATATTTATGAACAAGGTATTGGTACAGAAAAGGATATGAAAAAGGCTATTTACTGGTACGAAAAAGCCGCAGAGAATGGATTTACTCTGGCTCAAAATAATTTAGGTGTTCTCTATTCAAATAATGGCGAGCTGCAAGATTACAAAAAGGCTTATTTATGGTTCAAAAAAGCCGCAGATCAAGGATTTGCCGAAGCCCAAAATAACTTGGGTTTAATGTATATGAAAGGCAATGGACTGTCAGTTAATTATCACGAAGCAGTCTTGTGGTACAAGAGAGCGGCAGAACAAGGATTACCTTTAGCGCAACATAATCTGGCGATTATGTATATGAAAGGGCTGGGGATAAAGAAAGACAATAAACTGGCCATTAAATGGTACCAAAAAGCTGCTGAAAAAGGATTGGATTTGGCGCAGAACAATTTGGCGGTTATGTATATACGTGGTGAAGGAGTAAAAAGAGATTTTAAGAAGGCCATGTATTGGTATCAAAAGGCAGCTGAACAAGGTTTGGATTTGGCACAAATTAATCTGGGTATTATGTATCTTGATGGCATGGGTGTTAATAAAGATTTCGCTAAAGCAAAGTACTGGATTGGAAAAGCCAAGGACAGTGGTTCTCAAGATGCTCTGACCATATGGAATAAAAATAAATTGTGGAAATATTAGTGATCATTGGTGTGGGTCTTAGTTGATGTATTGTGCAAAATGCTCAAGTCTGGTTATATAATTAAAATACGCTGAATAATCTAATGGATTAGAAAAGGATGTCTGCAGCTCGCCAAATCAACAATCCGAAAATGAGACAATGGCGAATATTGTTGGTTTACAATATTTACAGAATAGTAAGTATTTTTCTATTTTTAGGCATTTATTATTTCAGTTATATCAATAAATATTATCCCTTATTATTTCTCTGTATTGCTTTTGCCTATTTAGTATGTGCTTTGATTTTTCTTTATTTTTGGCATAGAAAAATTTTAAGTTTTGATAAGCAGGTGTTTTTATCGGGTACGATTGATGTCATAGCCATTTCCAGCATGCTAGGCATCATTGGTAATTTGGAATCCGGTTATGGCATATTACTAAATGTTACTATTGCTGCTTTAAGTATTTTAGTTCCCGGGCGCTTGGCCATCTATTTTGCATCACTAGCCAGTTGTTTATTGCTATGTGGCAATGTTTTGCAATTTTTTATTTATAATCAAAAAGACTTAAGCACTTTTTTTTATAGTGGAATCTATGGGGCTGGTTTTTTTGCAACGGCTATCACTGCCTGGTATTTATCCAATTGGGTCAGAATGTCTGAGAGTTTGGCCAGACACCGTAGTTATGAGTTAGCAGGAATGCAAAGGCTCAATGAATATATTGTCGAACGACTGCATTCAGGCATTATTTATGTTGCAGAGGGGAAGCGAATTCGGTTGATGAATACTGCCGCCCGTGAATTTTTTAATCTGAGTAAACATCATGCAATTCAAAAATTAGACCAGCTATCTGATTCACTTGTATCCAAATTTGATGATTTTCTTTTAAAAACAACGAATAATGAACGTACAGCTCAAACTATTATTGAAGATCCTTATCTAAGAGTGCATTTTTTTTCTACTTCTGTTGGTCACAAGTCTGAAGTACTCATTATTCTGGAAGACATGACTGATATCGCTCAACAAGCACAACAACTCAAATTAGCAGCTTTAGGGCGTTTTTCGGCAAGTATTGCTCATGAATTACGTAATCCCTTGGGGGCAATTGCTCATGCTATTCAATTGTTTGGAGATAATGAGGATTTAAATGAAGAGAATACTCGTTTAAAACAATTAATCATGAACAATTGTGAGCGAATGAACAGGGTGATTAAAAATGTATTGCAGCTTTCAAGGCGTGAGAAATCTCAACCGCAGGTTAATGAGCTTACAACATTTTTAGAACATTTTAAGCAGGATTTTACTCACAATAATCCCTGTGATCTTACGATAAAACTACCTGTAAATAAGCCGTTATCAGTTGTTTTTGATAAAAGTCAATTAGAACAGATTTTAGTAATCTTGTGTGAAAATGCTATTCATCATGGGCGGGATCATGAGGGTAATGTGAATATCGTCATTGCTGCCAAATGTTCTTCGAATAAAATCACTTTGACTGTATGTGATTCTGGACCTGGCATACCCTCGGAGCACAGAGACAATATATTTGAACCATTTTTTACCACATTGCGAGGTGGTACAGGAATGGGGTTATTTATTGCGAGAGATTTATGTGAAATTAATCAAGCCAGATTAAATTTGGTAAAATCAAATAAAGGATGTTGTTTTGCGATCACTGTTAATCCATCGGATGAACTTTTAATATGACCAAAAGTAAAGTGCTTGTTATAGATGACGAACCAGATATAAGAGAGTTATTAACTCTTACTTTATCACGTATGGGTTTAACTTGCGATGCAGTGTCTGACTTTAAGCAAGGCATAGAGCATATAAAACAAAATTATTATTCTTTGGTTTTAACAGATATGCGTTTACCTGATGGAGATGGTATAGAAATTGTTAAATTCATTCAGAAATACAAACCGCAGGTGCCAGTTGCCGTCATTACTGCCTATGGAAATGTCGAGGGTGCGGTCAATACTTTAAAGGCAGGTGCATTTGATTACGTATCAAAACCTATAGACTTAAAAATGCTTAGAGATCTGGTTAAGACGGCATTATCCATGCAAAACCCGCCTACCGAGAAGCCTGATGAAGGTCTACTGGTTGGTGAAAGTTTGGTAATGCAACAACTTCGTGAAAACATTCATAAATTAGCTCGCAGCCAGGCACCAGTTTTTATTCAAGGAGCTTCAGGTGTTGGAAAAGAATTGGTCGCTCAGTTGATCCATACTAATGGTCCCAGAAAGGATAAGCCATTTATTCCTGTAAACTGTGGCGCTATACCTGGTGAGTTGATGGAATCAGAGTTTTTTGGCCATAAAAAAGGGAGCTTTTCAGGAGCGATTTCTGATAAAACAGGGTTGTTTGTTGCGGCTCATGGTGGCACTTTGTTTCTTGATGAAATCGCCGAACTTCCTCTCGCCATGCAGGTTAAATTGCTACGTGCCATTCAGGAGAAGGCAATTAAGCCGATAGGTGAGTTATATGAAGTTCCTGTGGATGTTCGCATCTTAAGTGCGAGTCATAAGAATTTGATTGAGGAAGTTAATTCAGGGACGTTTCGTCAAGATTTGTATTATCGAATTAATGTGATTGAATTGCGTGTCCCAACTTTAATGGAAAGGCTTTCAGATATTCCTTGCCTGACAGAGGCGATATTAAGAAAATTATCTAAAAACCAAAACAGAAACCTGGTGAAAATAAATCCATCCTGTTTTGAAATATTGAGTCGTTATCATTTTCCAGGAAATGTCAGAGAACTGGAGAATATCCTCGAGCGTGCCATGGCTATGTGTGAAGGAGAGGTTATAGAACCATCCGATTTACATTTGCCCAGAACAACGATAACCTCAGCTGTTGCAGCATCCTCCGTATCAACTAACTTAAATGGTTACCTTCAGGATCAGGAAAAAGATTTAATTCTTGATGCGCTTGAGAAAACAAAATGGAACAGAACCGCTGCTGCACAACTATTGGGGGTCAGCTTCCGAACTCTCCGTTATCGATTAAAAAAACTGGGACTTGATTAAGTGTTGCGCTATGAAGATTTTCAAGGGATAAAATAGTCAGGTTAGGCAAGAGGTCTAATAGAATTGTTTTTCATCTGTGTTTGAAATCTGATAAATCATAGTCTAAGTTTATATAACGCAATGAACTCTTGTTCAAAGCGAAAAAAAATAATTGATTAAAATTAAGGAAGAAACAATGAACTCATGGAATAGTGTTGTTTTTTTAAAAACTAAAAATGCTTGGTCGGATTCTGCTGCAATAGCAAAGATGAACGGTGTTCAAAGTCTTTGGTCTACCTCTGGGGACTGGGATTGGTGTATAAAACTTGACTCCAAGCATTCAAGCCCTGAGGAAACTGCTTTGTTTGTTAAAAATTTAAGAAATGCCGATTGGGTTGCAGAAACTAAAACCAGTTGGTGGAAAGAAGTTGCTGTAAAGTAATTTAATAAGATGGATCGTTTGGGAAATTATAATGATATTATTATAATTTCCCATCTGGTTATCAATAATTCCACGATAGAACCCACTGCCACCTAGTTTTCCTGGAGTTTTTCAACAACAAACCCGTTTAACCATGCTTTATTATAAATTCCTGGAATTTTTGTTGCACCTCACGCGCCTGACGAGCAAAGAAAAACCCAAAATGAGTGCCGTATTCAATCCAGAAACGCTCTTTTTCTTTCGATGCTAATCGCTCATAAGCAAATACACCATTGTAAAATTTTACATCAGCATCATGTGTCCCATGAATTATTAGTGCAGGGCAGTTAATTTTAGCAAAATCATACCAGCGGGTTTTTACACCCTCTGCCATATCATTCACGGTCCCTGTTTTACGAGCCTTATAGTCCGCCATGCTATTCATTAGTTCGGCAATGATTTCCAGGCGTTCCCGACAATTTAAGATCTCTTTCACCCGGTCATCTACACGTACTGGATCCAGGTAACCTTCCAGTTTAATTAAATTCTTGATAAATGATTTGGGGAAATAAATCATGCTTTTTTTAGCGACCCATAAACCAAAATCAGTCATAAAAAGGGCTTGGGCCAATTTGTTGGATTGTTCAGGCATTAAATATTCCCCAGCTATAGCATCTATTGCAATGATTGCTTTAGTTTTTTTCGGGTGACGAATGGCAAAAGGATACAGAGAAAGTCCGCCTGCAGATATGGCTACAATAACTGCGCTGGTAATATTCAAATAATCCAGTAAGCCGGCCAGGGCATCTGCCTGTTCTTCTGCTGTTTGTCCAGTATCAATGGGTGTTCCCAAATAACCAGGACGAGAAGGACAAATCATTTGATGACCATCAGGGATATAGCGCTTGAATAAAAGCACTGCCTGATCATAACCACCCCCTCCACCATGAATAATCAGTACGGGTTTTCCATTACCATAAGTAACAAACTCCATGGTACCCATTGGTAGCTTTGCTAATTGAGGTCGTGAAATAGGTAACGGCGAATTCAATTTTTGACGCAAGAACTCTTGAATTTCATTCATGGCAACTCCCTATCCAAAGTGAAAGCAAATTAATACTTAGCTTTTTAGATGATTTTGTCTACTGAAAATATCGAAAGTTATTTATGAAGAGACCTTTTTGCCATCTAATTTCTTTTTGATAAATCTGTTCTATTTTGTTTACATTTAAGACCTATCAGAAATGAGATGCTTGCAAGCATTAACTAATTATATTGGGCCTGAACAAAGCAAAATTGAACCCTTACACCCTTAGCGAATTATAAATGAGATCATTTTGTTTTAATTAATCTACATTTTGATTAGTTTTCAACCATAAATTTTATTTCATCAATTTTTGCTGAAATTCTTGCGGATAAATAAGCATCCTTTTTGGCCAGTTTCTGCGCCACTTTTAACTGAGCAATAGCACCTCTTTTTTGCCCCTCAAGTAGTAAGCATTGCGCTTGAGTAAAATAGGCATAACTTTTCTGATGGGATTCAGCTTGAGCTCTTGCCAATTCTCGGCAAAGTGGTAAGTCCTCTTTGTATTGTCTACTACCCTTAAGAAGTACGGCTGTGGCTTTTTGGGGTTGGTTTGCGGTTAACAATCCTTGGGCGTATGCGATTAGAGCAGCATAATTGTCAGGAAAATTATTTTGTAATTCAGCAAGACGGGAGAGTGCTGATTGATATTGTGATAAACCTAATTCAGCTTGAGCCATAGCAATTTGAAAATTGAGATTACTATTATCCTGTAATAGTAAAGGGTTTAATTTTTCAGCTGCTTTTTGAAAATTGTTATTATTTAACAAGGCAAGTACGTATCCATACTGGCAAGCAGTGGCGGGATTTTTTTTATGGCAATGATGCTCATAATAATCAAGAATTTGTTTATTATTAGAGGCGACAGAAACTCTGATTAACTCTTTAAATAAGGCATAGTCCAAAGAATCAGTATAATGTTTTTTAGGCAAACGGCTGGTTCTGTTTTCAGCCTCAGCTATCCTGTCAGCATCCAGGGGGTGAGTCCGCAGTATTGCTGGAATATTGGCAGTGTAATAATAACGGGAATTTTCTTGCATTTTATTAAAAAATGCGGCCATACCTTGAGGATTGAAGCCTGCCTTAATAAGCATGTCTATACCAATTCTGTCGGCTTCTTTTTCTTTTGAGCGTGTAAAATTGATGTTGTCCTGGGAAAATCCGGAAACGGATGCCATCATAGCGCCCATCCCGACAGTTGGATTTAAGACGCCCAAGGCTGCAGACGCCAGAATAGAGGCTAATAATGGAACACGCATCTGTTTTTGGTGTTCTATAATGCTGTAAAGATGATGTAAGCGAACATGCGCAATTTCATGAGCCATTACAGCTGCCAGTTCACTTTCATTGCTGCTCGTTAAAATCAGTTGGGTATTAATGCCTATGTACCCTCCTGGACCTGCAAATGCATTGATTTCTTTGGATTTAACAATAAAAAAATAAGGTGTTTTGATACGGCCATAATGTGCCAGTTTTTTTCCTATGGAGTTGATGTATTGACTGGCCAAAGGATTGCGCTCTACGCTGTCCGATTGATTAATAAGTTGAATAAATTCTCTTTCTAATTGTTCCAATTCTTTGGTTGTATAGGGTGAAAGACTCCCGGCATTAGTTGTAGGTGCTAAAAAAAAGAAGACAATCCCCAAACCCCAGTAAAATAGTTTAGGTAATGTCTTTTTCGTGATTAACTTATAATTTAAGTTCAATTTAATCATTAGGCTACTCAATAATTGAATAATTTGTTATCATTCGACCACATTAAGAAGGTGGTTAATATATGCACGAACAGTTTCTGCTTGCAGCACTTAAACAAGCCAAACTGGGGAGAGGCTTTTGTGCCCCCAATCCCAGCGTTGGGGCGGTTGCTGTGCAAAATGGTAATATTATAGCACAGGCATGGCATAGAGGTGCAGGTACACCGCATGCAGAACAATTATTGTTATCACAAATTCTACCCCAAACGCCAGGGGTTACGCTTTATGTCACGCTGGAGCCTTGTAATCACTGGGGCAAAACTCCCCCTTGTGTTGATGCTATTATCAATCATGGTATAGAAGAGGTTGTTTTTTCCTATTTTGACCCAAACCCCATTGTTGCCAAAAGTAACTCCTCAGAAAAATTACGTGAACATGGAGTACAAGTCAGGCATATTCCTATAAAGGCAATTGATGTGTTCTATAAAAGCTATGCTTATTGGACTATGACCCATAAACCAAGAGTCACTGCTAAAATAGCACAAACTTTTGATGGTAAAATTGGAAAGTCTGAGGGAGCTCGAGTAGTTTTGTCCAATGCTTTATGCGAACAGTTCACTCATCAAATGCGCGCTGCCAGTGATGTCATATTAACCAGTGCCAAGACAGTTCAAATGGATAATCCAAGAATGAACGCCAGATTAGATAGCGGATTAGTAGCAAAGCCAGTTGCCATTGTTGACCGCAATTTAAGTTTGTCTGATGACACAATCATTTTTTCGACAGCAAAACATTGCCACATTTATCATCAACCACAAGCAAATCAGGCAAAGACTTATCCTAATAGCACTCATTATGCGATGCCTTTGCAAAATGGGTTGATGGACTTGGAGGCAATAATAACTCATCTTGGTCAACTGGGATATCATGACGTATGGGTTGAAGCAGGCGGAGCTATTTTTTCTGCGTTACATAGTAAGGGATTGGTGCATAGAACCTATTTGTATTTAGTTCCCGGTAGTTTAGGGCATCAAGCGATTTCAGCTTATCAACAACAGGGGATTTTTGAAAAAGCTCATACGGTGAGTTGGCAAGCTATGGGTGACAATATGATAGCATGTTTGGATTGGCAGGAGGATGAGTGTTTACCGGATTGATAGAAAATACAGGCAAAGTATTAGTGAATAGGCAAGGAGAAAATTCTAGTCGTTTAGTCGTTTCTTCAAGCTATAAGGATTTGAAACCTGGTGAGAGTATCGCTGTAAATGGGGTTTGTTTAACCCTTTTGCCAGCAGATTTTCCTGAACTGTGTTTTGATATTTCACCTGAAACTCTGCATGTTACCACATTGTCAAAATTATCATCTGGCGACATGGTTAATCTTGAAAGAGCTATGCTGGCATCAACCCGTTTTGGTGGTCATTATGTATCGGGTCATGTAGACACCAGGGCTAAAGTGAAATCCATTCGTGTTGTTAATGAATTTATCGCGATGGATTTGGAGGGTTTTATCCCAGAACACAATCATTATTTAATACCCAAAGGTAGCATTACAGTAGACGGAGTTAGCTTGACTATTAATACTGTATCAGAACAAACCGTCGGACTCATGCTGGTGCCACATACATTATCAATGACCAATCTCGGTTCATTAAGAGTGGGCCAGCAAGTCAATATTGAATTTGATTATCTTACCCGTATTGTGGCTCATCAGCTTCAAATTATCGGGAAATTGAACCAAGAGGAAGTGTCATGAAACATTCATTAGCAACAATAGAAGAGGCTGTGGCGACACTTAAAGCCGGTAAAATGATTATTCTAATGGATGATGAAGATAGAGAGAATGAAGGTGATTTGGTGATTGCTGCTGAGCACGCTACTCCTGAAGCCATTAATTTTATGTCTCGTCTTGGTTGTGGTTTAATTTGTTTGCCTATGGCTGAAGAATTGATAGACAAACTCCAACTGCCCATGATGGCTCGGCATAACAAATCGCCGTATGGAACGGCGTTTACGGTTTCGATTGAAGCGGCTAACGGTGTCTCCACAGGCATCTCAGCAAGAGACAGAGCTCGAACAATTCAAGTGGCTATTGATCCACTAAGTGGGCCATCTGATATCATTTCACCTGGACATGTTTTTCCTTTACGGGCTAGAAAGAGAGGAGTTTTAGAAAGACCAGGTCAAACAGAAGGTAGTGTTGATTTGGTAAGACTTGCTGGATTGACCCCGGCGGCAGTGATTTGTGAGATCATTAATGAAGATGGAACAATGAGCAGACGTGATGAATTAGCTCATTTTTCAAAAAAACATGAAATACCTTTAGTCACCATTAAAGATTTGATTAATTACCGAATTCGTCACGAAAATCTTATTAATCCTGTCGCAACCACTCAGATTCCTCTCGAGGAGAATGGTGTTTTTACTATGACTGTTTTTGAGAATCAGATAGATTCTGGTGAACATTTTGTCTTGGTTAAACCCCCTTTGTATGGTAATCAAGTGCCTTTGGTTCGAATTCATTCTGAGTGCATAACAGGTGATGTTTTTGGCTCCAGAAAATGTGATTGTGGAAAGCAACTGGAGTTGTCTTTATCCCAGATCGGAGCTGAAGGCGGTATATTAATTTATTTGCGTCAGGAAGGCCGTGGAATAGGTTTGGCAAACAAATTAAAGGCGTATGCTTTGCAAGAGCAGGGGTTTGATACAGTCGATGCTAATCTGGAATTAGGATTGCCCGCTGACGATAGAGATTATGCCGTAGCATACCAAATATTAAAATATTTGGGGGTTGAAGCATTAAGGTTGCTGACAAATAATCCTTTAAAAATCGCTTCTCTTGAGCGTTATGGAATGAAGATTACTCAACGCATTCCTTTGGAAATTAAGCCCTCCAGAGAAAATCACAGTTATTTAAAAACCAAAAAAATAAAGCTGGGGCATTTATTAGCCATTGATTAGGATAAACATGAGAGAGATAAAAACAATTGTTAGTGATGGTGTCACGTTTCCAATAGCGCTAGTTGTAAGTACTTTTAATGAATTGATAACCTCTGCATTAAAAAAAGGGGCGTTAGATAGATTGACTGAACTGGGTTTTAAATCGGAGGACATTACCTTAGTTGAGGTTCCTGGAGCAGTAGAGATTCCGTTTGTTGCACAGTTGCTAGCGAAAAAACAAAAAGTAGAAGTTATAGTGGCACTTGGAGCAGTTATCCGTGGTGAAACCTCTCATTATGATTACGTTTGTGATCAGGTTAGTCAGGGATGCCAAAGGGTTATGTTAGATTATAATATCCCGGTTATCTTTGGTGTATTAACTACTGAAAATGATGAGCAGGCTTTGGCAAGAGTGGGAGGAACTCACGGCCATAAAGGGAGAGATGCGATAGATTGTGCGGTTTCCATGCGTTCTATTAAACAACAATTGCAATAATTCTATTAATTTTGCTCAAATTTCTGTTATTTATATTTTCATTTTGATAGAATTGAATCCCGTTTACATGCAAATTAAATTGAACACCAAATTGGTGGATTCGGCATTTTGAGCGGGGTCAAAAAATGACAAAATATATTTTTATTACTGGCGGTGTTGTGTCTTCTTTAGGAAAAGGCATAGCAGCCGCATCTCTTGCAGCTATTCTTGAAGCTCGTGGTCTTCGCGTTACGTTGATAAAGCTTGATCCCTACATTAACGTTGATCCTGGTACTATGAGTCCCTTTCAGCATGGTGAGGTTTTTGTAACGAATGACGGGGCGGAGACCGATTTGGATTTGGGACATTATGAGCGCTTTGTTAAAACAACAATGACCAAGCGTAATAATTTCACATCGGGAAAAATTTACGAAAATGTAATTAAGAAAGAAAGACGAGGTGATTATTTAGGAGGGACAGTCCAGGTTATTCCTCATATTACTAATGAAATCAAACGCTGTATCAAACTCGGTGCAGATGCATTCGATGTGGCTATGGTTGAAATAGGAGGAACTGTTGGTGATATTGAATCACTACCCTTTCTTGAAGCAATTAGGCAGATGCGTATTGAGTTAGGTTCACAACGAGCAATATTTATTCATCTTACTTTGGTTCCTTATATTGCTACTTCTGGGGAAACCAAAACCAAACCAACTCAACACTCGGTAAAGGAATTGCGTTCTATTGGTATCCAGCCAGATGTATTGATTTGCCGTTCAGAAAAACCATTATCCATGGCAGACAGGGCTAAAATCGCATTATTCACTAATGTTGAAAAAGAAGCTGTGATTTCTCTTGAGGATGCGAATAGTATTTATCAAATACCTATGATTCTACATGCGCAGCATTTAGACGAAATTGTTGTTAAGAAACTAAGCCTGGAAGCTAAGCAGGCTGATTTGAGCGAGTGGCAACGAGTAGTTGATATGCAAGCAGTTCAAACGATGACAGTGAAAATCGCTATGGTAGGTAAATATACGGAGCTGAATGATGCCTACAAGTCGATTAATGAAGCTTTATTGCATGCTGGAATTCATACGGAAACAAAAGTAGAAATTATCTATTTTGATGCTGAGATGATAGAAAAGCATGGCGCTTTATTGCTTGAATCCATTGATGCTATTTTGGTACCTGGTGGTTTTGGTGAGAGAGGAGTCGAAGGCAAAATTAAGGCTATCCAATATGCTCGGGAGCATAAGGTTCCTTTTTTAGGGATATGTTTGGGTATGCAAACAGCTGTTATTGAGTTTGCGAGAAATGTAGTTGGTTTAACAGGAGCTAATTCGACTGAGTTCAATAAAGAAACATTGTATCCAGTGCTTGGTTTAATTAGTGAATGGATGGATGCCGATGGTAGCAAGCAGATCAGGGACGAAAATACTGACTTGGGTGGAACCATGCGCTTGGGCGGACAATACTGTCATCTTGCTGAAGGCACTCTGGCAAGAAAAGTTTATGGCAAACCACAAATTATAGAGCGCCATCGACATCGATATGAAGTCAATAACAAGTATGTGGATAGTTTAGTAAAACATGGCTTAATTATTTCAGGACGATCAGCAGATAATTCACTGGTTGAGATGATAGAATTAGCAGACCACCCCTGGTTTTTAGCTTGTCAGTTTCATCCTGAGTTCACATCAAATCCAAGAGATAGTCATCCTCTATTTAAAGAATTTGTACTTGCAGCTCGTATTCACCATCAAGAGAAGGACAAAAAATGAGATTATGTGGTTTTGAAGCAGGCTTAGATAAGCCATTGTTTTTGATTGCCGGCCCTTGTGTTATTGAAAGTGAAGAACTGGCTTTAGAGACCGCAGGATATTTAAAGGAAATGTGCAGTCAATTGAATATCCCTTTCATCTATAAGTCTTCTTTTGATAAGGCAAACCGCTCATCTATTTCCAGTTACAGAGGGCCTGGCTTTGAAAAAGGGTTA
Source organism: Legionella sp. PATHC039 (assembly GCF_026191275.1). NCBI lineage: Bacteria > Pseudomonadati > Pseudomonadota > Gammaproteobacteria > Legionellales > Legionellaceae > Legionella > Legionella sp. PATHC039. The sequence goes on along the minus strand of NZ_JAPHOP010000001.1, from coordinate 1,420,026 downwards.
TCGATTCTGGAAAAGGTCAAATCACAAATAGGTGTTCCTGTTTTGACTGACGTTCATGAAGACACGCCCTTATTTGAAGTCTCCAGTGTGGTAGATGTATTACAAACGCCAGCCTTCCTATGCAGGCAAACCAATTTTATCCAAAAAGTTGCTGCCATGAATAAACCGGTTAATATTAAAAAAGGACAGTTTCTTGCTCCCTGGGAAATGAAACATGTAATTGCGAAGGCAAAGGCGCAAGGCAATGAGCAAATTATGGCTTGTGAGCGAGGAGTGAGCTTCGGCTACAATAATTTGGTTTCTGATATGCGTTCCCTCGTTATCATGCGTGAAACCGGCTGTCCAGTGGTTTATGATGCAACACATTCGGTTCAATTGCCCGGGGGCAATAATGGTGTATCCGGGGGGCAGAGAGAATTTATTCCGGCTCTTGCAAGAGCAGCTGTAGCTGTTGGAATATCAGGGTTATTTATGGAAACTCACCCTGATCCGGATAAAGCACTAAGTGATGGTCCCAATAGTTGGCCTCTAGATAAAATGAAACAACTTTTGGAATCATTGAAAGCAGCGGATGAAGTGTATAAAAAGTACAGTACTGATTTCTAAATTAAATGATATCCCGTGTAAAAAGAAGTATGGCACGGGAATATTTTTTATTTTGCTCCTCCCTTTTATCTGATTAATCATACCGTTTTTATTTGATTCAAAAGAGATAATAATGGTATTAATATAATCATATTGATCCCAATGTTTTCTTGATGAATAAAATGTTACAATATATGCATTGAGAAAATATTGGAGCCAGCCATTATGCCCGGTATTAAAAAATTCAATTTAACTTATCAACAGGTACCTAAAACATTTTCATTGCCTGAATGTGTATTTTTATCCAAAGATGTTGAATTAATTCCTGAAGAAGTATTGAAACAAACCAAAATACAAAAAAATATTGTTGCTAAAACTATTGAGCAAATCGATAAAGATCTTGAAAGAACCTGTTACGTGGATTTTGATGGACTTACTGTTGCGCAATTAAAAACTGATTGGTTAACTGTCAATCCACAAGGTGATTTGGCGCTATCAGAAGGTGTTTATCCATCCTTTTCTCAGGGAGACAATACCGGTGCGGTAATAGGAGAAATTCTTCAAACCAAACATTTTTCGTTACCTTTGTCAGAAGAAGACCCTAAAGCATTCATGGAAGTAACAAGAAATACAACGAGAATTTGTTTTTCTTATAAAAATTCTTCTGGACAACCCTCAGGATTTTCCCTGGTTGCTGCTCCAAATGGGGATAGTGAAGGAAAACATAAAGGCTGGATTATTTCAGTTATCCAAAATACCGTTAGGAATTACAAGGACAGGAAAGTATCAGTTCTTGCTTCTCCAAATTATGTAAGGTCTGAAGCTCAATCAACAGTCGATATGGACACTCCTGATGCTATTGAAAGAGAATTAAAGAGAGTCATTAATAATGACAAAGTCGCCAGTTTAATAAAAGGCGTTTTTAAGGAAGATGGAACTCTCAATGGGGATTATATTCGACAATTGACTTCACGGATCAAAGGGAATCGAAATATAGACGATCGTGACCGAAAATCTGCACAATTCAATATTCTCATCGAATTGGCAGAACAATTGGATGATGAAAAATTAAGACACTATATCAATTCAATAAAAGCTAATATGGCTGCAGATATTGAGTTTTTCAAAGATGGAATTTATGAGCAGCATCTAAGTGAGTTATCCAACAAGATTTCCTTATCGTTAAGTAAGATGCCTTCTGTAAATAAAAAAACTACTGAAATAAGCAGAATATTAAATAATATTTCTGAGCGTTATGCACAGATTAAAATGATTGAGGATGCACAGAGAAAGAACCCGGAGTTAGCCCATATTTTTAAAGCAATGGCTCAAAAAATAAAATCCGATTTCTATGATATAAAATTTGATGGAACACGTCAGGATAATCGAAATATTTTGCTCTTAAGTCAATTTGAGGTCGCAAGTGTTGAACAAAAGATTAGAAACTATTATCAAACCAATCCTCTGGTAAAACAATATTTTATAGATAAAGATAAAGCAAATCATCATTTACAAGTTGATCTAAGCCGGTTATCTCCTCCCAAAAATGAGGGTTTTTTCAGTAGAAATAAAGAGTCATTTGGATTTAGTATTTTTATGGGTCTAATCGTAGGAGTCAGTGCGGCATTATTTTTGACTGGCGTTCTTGCCCCCATCGGAGTAACTCTTATTGCTGTTGGAGCAGCTTTGATTACAACAGGACTGGTAGGGTCAATCGATATTTATATCAATGAGAAAGAGTACGCTAAAGAAACATCGCATTATTCTAATGAGGTAAAATGCTTAAGGAGTGCTCATAGGGAGCATTTGGTTCGTTTAGAAAAAAATTTACATGAGCAAATCAACCTTTCTGATTTCCTTACTCCTGATAAACCGGAGTTTTTATCAGGCATCAAAGTCAATAAGAAAAAACCGCTGACTCCGGAGAGCGTAGCCCATGCTTTATGGCTACAGGATAAAAGTGCTCGAGATACTTCAGTAGCAAAAAATAGATTTTCGATATGGGCTGCCAAGCAGGAAAATCTGGATTTTGGTATAGAGGAAGTGGAAAGCGTAATCAAACAAAGATATATCATGAAATCATAAAAAATATTGAGAATTCAATGAAGCAGACATTTATGACTCTTGGCAAAACATAGCAAACGAATCAGCTGATTGGATAATACAGTAAGAAAATATGTTAACGGATGCTCAAATACAACAAGCTATTAATAATCTTAATATCCTTATTGCACACCATAATTTGCCACTATCTTGCTTTTCTTTTAAAAATGAGCAAGTTACAAGAAACTGGCTTTTCAAATCTGAATCAATACATGCTACTGCTCTTAGTAATTATTTAAAGAAAATTATCAATGAAGTTTCGAGCGGCGAAGTAGATAAGACTCATAGTTTATATGCTAGTTTGTTTATTACCTTACAAAATTTCCTTCATTTACAACCGAATCGGGTAATTGAGGGCTTGAATTTTAATTTAGAGAATAGTCAGTACCTGAAACGCAAAAACTTGATTATCAAGAGACTGGAACATTTTCATATCGAGAATCAATTCAGGGATGATCTGAAACGGCATCTTCTTCCTGAGATTCAATATAATACGTGCACTGGGCATTATACCTCGCCAGACGATTATAAAGCGTATCAACATGGCTCAGAAGCCCAGCGAATTTTCTTCTCTACTCAATGGAAAAGATTAAAAGCCTTATGCAATTGGTTATTGGCTAAAATGGGTATTCATATTTTTGAAACCGCACGTTATAAAGAACATGACTATCTGGATAGTGAGGTCTATGCCAATGATCCAGCGATTGAACCAGGGTTAAGCCCACAACAATCAGCCACTCATTACTGGATTGGCCATGCATCAAATCTAATGACCATACCGGCTCATGATTCGCCATTGCATGTAGTCACTTATCCTGTTGAAGGTGATTTGGCTCCATTTCTATACCCGCGTATGACAAAAGAAGGGAGTTTAATTGAGGGAACTGGTAGTAAAAAATTACCCAGAATTGATATAGTAGTGATTTCTCACAATCACCATGATCATGTAAGTTTCTAGAACGCATATTGAAGTAGGTAATTACGAGCAAGATATCCGCAATTGCCAGAGTAACAGTGATTTACTCGCTGTATTAAACCATATGGAAAGAAATCTGGGCAAAAGAAATCCACATGGCCACATGCAGAGTTTGATTTATTATGCTAAATGGGTAATTGATTTTTCCAATAAATATCAACATGAAACTCTAATGAAATTTAAAGAATATTTTGCTTGCCAGCAGATAAGAAAATTGGCTGATCAAGAGATTCATCATGCTGGCCTTATAGTGGGTTTCGGAGATCCCCAAGCGAAGCAACAGCGGTTTAAAGTACTCTCAAATGAATTGGCTGATTTGCCTGTGGATGTTACAGAATATAGAAAAGCCATCGATAATTGGCTTGCCACACGAGTTAATGATGGACAATCTACCCAACAATTGCTTAGTGAAAATCGCTCATCTGTTTTTGCAAAAAAAGTAACCCGTGGAGAAAGCACCGTGCTCCATATCAAAACAACTCTTGAACTGGCAGTATCAAGTTAATAGATACAATGACTTTAGTCTTTTGTATTAATGGGTTAGATGTCATTCACTTAATTTTTGTGCTTGAAGAACAGAATAACGCTAAAGTGAAATTGGTTGTCTTGGGAAAATATACCGTGGTAATGTTGTCTGGCGGAGAGACAGGGATTCGAACCCTGGGAAGGTTGCCCTTCAACGGTTTTCAAGACCGCCGCAATCGACCGCTCTGCCATCTCTCCGGTCGAGAATACTATATGAACGCCTATCATTTTGCAAATGTTTTTTCATAGATAAATAAAAGAATAATAGGTTGTTCGCAAATTAACTGGTCCTAGGTATAATGTCCCAAATTTTCCAGTTGCTGTACTTATAAATACAGCAGATATAATTGATAGGTGTGCTTTATGAAACGAATTCATGTGTTATTTCTTATTGGGTTAGTTGTTGGAATCTCATCGTGTACTAAATGGGGAAAAGATGATGAGGATAATAACCCATATAAAGGCATGACCGCTAAGCAGCTCTACACTGCGGCACAAACCTCTTTAAAAAAAGAGGAATATGCTACTGCTGCCAAACAGTTGGAAGCCATGGAGTCTATGTATCCTTTTAGTGACTATACTGAAAGCTCTCAAATGCAGCTTATTTATGCCTATTATAAAGACGAAGATTATCCTTCTGCTGCGGCAACGGCTGAGCGCTTTATTCATCTGTATCCACGAGCAAAAAACGTTGATTATGCTTACTATATGAGAGGTTTGGCTAACTTCCAGCAAACACGAGGCGTATTTGCCAAAATGCTCCCTATGGATGAATCCTGGAGAGACCCTGGGACACAAACTCAAGCACTGGTTGACTTTGCTACTTTAATTCAGAAATTCCCTGACAGCAAATATAAAGCTAACGCTTTGCAACGTATGATTTATTTACGAAATATGTTTGCTCAGCACGAGCTCAATGTCTCTCTTTACTATTTCAAACGTAAAATGTATGTGGCTGCCATTGAACGGGCCAGTTATCTAGTGAAAAACTATCCCCAAGCTCCCAGCGCTCAAAAGGCATTAGTGGTGATGTACGAATCCAATAAAGCTTTAGGGCTTAACAAGGCAGCAGAGGATGCTATGGCTGTCTACAAGGCTACTTATCATACTTCCAATATGGTCAGAATTAATTCTTGATGAATACAAAAACTTATAGAGTTTATTCTGTCAGCTGGGTTCAGCATGTGATATGCAATCCACTCGTTTTCCCTTGAGTCAAGAGGAGAGGGAACTCTGTTAACAAAGGAGCTCCCTCGATAGGTTCCAGGTTAAAATGATATCGCTTTATATTGTGCAATCTTCTGCAATTTTTTCAATTTGAGCCGATTTCATTTCTGCATGATTAACAAATATCTTCATTAATCCGTTAATAAGTTCTCTTAACTCCCCACTTAATAAGGTCAACGCGGCATCTTGTCTTTGATACTCTTCTTCCAATTGTCTGATCTCATTAAAATCGTCGATCAGATAATCAAGGCTTTTCAGTTTTTTAAAAGTAAAATCCTGCGTCAAGGTGAACTGAATCCGCTCTTTCCAAATTAATGAGATTTCTGCAGTCCCCATACCTTGAGCCAATAGAGTCAGGATTTCTTCGGCAGGTAATTCGTAGCCTTTGCAATGGACTCGTTTTTTTTCATCTTCAAGAGAAAAGAGTAAACAATCGGAGGCTAATTGAAAGTCATCAGGGAGAGTTGCTGGAGAATGGATCCATTCTGCGAATCGTAAAGCAAGATTTTCGGTAAGGTTTAATGGTTCTATCACAATACCAGGGATTGATTTACGCAAAAAAGAAGTAAACTGAGACGCCTGATTGCTGCTTGAAGTATTAATAATTAATCTCTGACTGACACTATCAAGAATCGCTAAAAGTTTTTTTTGAACACAGAAGGATTTAGGCAATAGTTCAAATTCAAGATCCTCAGCCATTTGAGCCTTTTCTGCGCGTTTTACCGGTCGACCCTGGGCTGCTTCTATTTGCTGAATTTTTTCCTTGAGCATTTTATTAATGACTCCTCTAGGGAGGATTCGCTCTTCTTTACCCAGGCAAATAAGCGTGCTACCAGCCACTTCATGCACCATTTCCTGCTCAAACGCAGGAACCCAGCCATAAGTAAAGCGAGCATGGGGAGGGCAGGGCTTAAGCGCTTCTTCAGTCAAAGAACGGTTTAAGTCACATCCACCGTCTAGTTTGTATTGAAACATTAGTGCATTATTGAACCACATAATCAGTCCTTAAAATAAATTTGGGATGTTATCACGGATAGCATTTTACTGCGATGATTAGGGGCTGTTGCCATTTCGACGCAAGAGAACAAACTGTCAACAGACCCTGGCCAAAACTCATAAAATACAATAGGTACCTATTGCTATAGTTCTATTGTAAGGTAATTTATAGAATTCAATATTTAAATTCGCTGAGTAATTGCGCATCAAGAAAGCAAACAGTTTTTCTTGCCAATAAAAACTTAGTGATCTTTTTTCTTTCGAAGCCATAATATTGGGTATTTCAACCATAAATGTTGCTGTGTCAACATTGAACTTAAAAGGAAGTATATTTTTATTGCAAGCTTTTTCCAGACTTCTTGGGATATTAATTGTTTCCATAAAGCCATAATGTATTACTAGTTTACATACTTTTTCATCAAGGCAAACAATTTCATAGCGCTGGCTGTAATGAACATAAGGAATGTTATCAACAATATAATTTACAATTAAGACATTTTCCGGTACTGAGCGGTTTAGTTTAAGAAAATGGAGAAAGCTACCACCACTTTTGTCATAAACATCAGTAATAAAAATCGCCGAAACACCGGGCAGTTGATTTAAACTTTTATATTGTAGTTGTTTTAAAATTTTAGAGATATCTTCTTTGTTCATATAAAAATTATCTCTTAAATACTCTAACCCATAGCGCCAACTGTACATAATGAAGGCGATAAAGAAAGCTAAAACAATTGGAACCCAGCCACCCGTAATGAATTTATGAGTATTAGCCCCTAAAAAGGCTAAATCAATCAAAAGGAATAGACCAAAGAGGAATATTACATTGAATGTTGGCCATCTCCATATTGAAACAGCGGCATAAGCAACCATGGCATCAACTAAAAGCATTTCAAGATTTACAGCAATTCCATAAGCATGAGCCAGGTTATCTGAGGTTTTGAAGGCCAGGCAAAATGCCATGGTACCGATAAATAGAATAAAATTGATTTGCGGAACATAGATTTGTCCTGAATGCAGCATGGAGGTCTGGACAATTGGAATTTTGGGGCATAAACCTAACAGCACCGCTTGTTTGGTTAGTGAAAAAGTTGCTGAAATTACTGCTTGGGATGCGATCACTGTAGCAACGGTTGCAATAATAATTAAAGGCAGATAAAACCATGGTGGGGCAATCATGAAAAATGGGTTACTTATTTCTTCGGGGCGTACTATCAGGTTAGCGCCTTGGCCAAAATAATTTAATAGCAGGCAGGGAAGCGCTATAAAAAACCAGCTGAATCGGATTGGATTTTTACCAAAATGACCTATGTCTGCAAATAAGGCTTCCCCTCCTGTTACTACTAGGAAAATCCCCCCCAGCAAAAAGTATCCTCGCAGGCCTTCATCAACCAAAAATGCAATGGCATGGTAGGGATTGATGGCTTGTAAAACTACTGGATGCTCTACAATTTGTAATATTCCTAATATGGCTATGGTTATAAACCAAATAAGTATAAGTGGCCCAAAAAGGTAGCCTATCCTTGCTGTGCCTTTGGCTTGCAAAGAGAAAAGCAAAACGAGGATCACAGAAGCTATGGGAAGAACGTAAGGGTAGAGCTTATCAGAAAGAGTTCCAAGACCTTCTACCGCACTGACAACGGAAATGGCCGGTGTTAGCATACCATCACCTAATAACAAACCGGCACCAAAAATGGCGACTATGTAAAATAGAGGTTGATATTTGGTACTCTTATGCTTCATTAAGGCAAGAAGTGCCAAAATTCCTCCTTCCCCATCATTATCTGCCCGAAAAATAATCATCAGATATTTAAAAGAAACAACGATGATTAATGACCAAAAAATGAGCGATAATACGCCTAATATATTGAATTGATTGATAGGAATGCCTGATAAAGTAACTTTTAAAGCATACAGTGGACTAGTACCTATATCACCAAATACTATCCCAAGAGCTCCAAGGGCAAGGCCATAAGTGAATCTGTTTTTTTTCATTTCATAGGAGGAATAACGCATGTGCTATCACCAAAAGGCATTAATTGCCAGTACATAGGTCATATAATGGGAAGTATTTATTCCACTTACAGGGAACCAAACTCCACCAATTACCCCAATATTTTCATTGAAGTTGTATTCTATTGCCGGAGCCAGTGCTTCTTCTCTAAATGAGCCGTTGCCAATGACTACGGGGGCAGCATCCAAATCACTGACGTTGACCGGCGGGCTTCCAATGCTGGTAAAGTTTAAAATACCGTTAAACCGAGTGGCTTTACCAGTTGCAATATAACCTTCCATTACGGCAACCCAGTGTTGAGTAAGAGTAAATTCGAAGGCCAAGTCTAGGTTGTTTTCAATGCCTGGTTTAACCGTCCCATGAGTATTTATTGAACCACCATAACTGCTTAGTCCATCAACATGAACATTACTGGAAAAAAGACGTGATGCAATAAATCGTGTTCTGAGATAATGGGTTTTAAAAACTTGTAATAAATATTGAAAATCTAAGCCCACTAAGGTTTGGTAGCTTCCAAGACCAGTAGCATCAGTACCAAGTAAAGCAGGATTCAATTGGTCATAGCGTCCAGTGGGTATGGTTTCCTGTAAAAGGACACGAAAATCAATTCCTTTAGGCGAGCCTTTTTGTTCCAGAATTTGTATTCCCAATGCAGTTGCAACATCAGCCAAATGGTTTTCATGAATACCGCGTGTCGAGTTGAATAAATAAGGCACGGTCAACTGCACGTCCAGCCAGTCAGTAAAGCCATGAGTGAGTATTGGGTTGGCGGCAAAGGTTTTAAACTTGGGTGTGGATATCCTTTGTCCAGAGGCATTGTATTGCCCATCAGTAAAGACATCAATGCCATAAACTTCGAGGTTGGTATGTCCTTTGGGGACAGTATGGCCTGCGGGTGCCAATAAAGGTCCGGTGAACCAGGGACCGGCATAACCAACGCTCACTGAAGATGAAAATAGAAAAATGGCTAGGTATTTTGTAAATTGCCGCATATTTGTCCTTCTTTCCATTGCAAGTATAATTCTTGATAGTGTAGATTAACTGACTTTTAGGTTTTGGGAAATAGAGAATGAAAGCGAAAATTATTTTAGTGAGTGGAAAGCAAAACACTGTATTAAGAGGCCATCCCTGGATTTTCCCCAAAGCCATAGCTCAATATTCTGGCAAGCTAATTACAGGTGAATTGGTTGAGATAATTGGCTCTGAAGGTGAGAGTTTAGGATTCGGAGCCTATAATGAGCACTCTTTATATAGAGTAAGGGTTCTTGCTCTCTCCAACGAACAGATAAATAGCTCAGATTATAAGTCTTTAATTACTCATAGAATCAAACAAGCCAGTCTGGTGAGACGATGTCTTGATTTACCAAATGAACAGACTAATGCTTATCGATTGTTCAACAGTGAAGCGGATGGACTCTCTGGTTTAACGATTGATTGCTTTAATGACTATTGCGTTATAGCAAGTTCTGCTTATTGGGTAGAGTTGAACAAATCGATTATTGTTCAGGTATTGCAAGAGTTATTCCCGCATAATCATATCATTTGGCTTCCTCAAAACAAGCCATTATCTAAAGACGGCTGGAAAGAAATTCATACAGAGAAAAGCCAGGATAGCACTCAGGTTTTGGAAGAAGGTGTTCTGTATCATGTTGAATTTGCGCAAACCCAAAAAACTGGATTGTTTCTTGATCAAAGAGAAAATCACAAAAGGATAGCAAACCTGTCCAGGGGAAAAAGAGTCTTGGATCTTTATACTTTTACGGGAGGATTTGCTTTGCACGCAGCAAAAGCGGGCGCTCTTCATGTTACGGCTGTAGATAGCTCGGCGCAGGCAATAGAGCAGGCTAAAAATAATGCTGTTTTAAATCACTTAAATACCATTGAATTTATTAAGGCAGATGCCAGAGAATATCTGAAAATGGCTGGCGAATATGATGTGGTCATTCTTGACCCGCCAAAACTGGTCCCTTCACAAAAACATTTACAGCAAGCTAAAAATTATTACCGATTTTTACATAGAGAAGCATTTAAATATATGAAACCAGGAGCTTTATTGATGACTTGCAACTGTTCTTCAGCGCTTTCATCCCAGGATTTTTGTTCCCTGGTAAGCGCTCAGGCTGTTGCAATGGGAAAGCAAGCGCGTATTTTAGGCGTATACGGACCAGCAAGCTGCCATCCTACCTTGGCAGCCTTTCCAGAGGGAAATTATTTAACAGCTGTTTTATTGGCATTGGTGTAAAAAAACTTGATTGTTAAATCATGGATGTCACAGACCGATTTTCCTGTGTAACATTTGATTAGTTTGGTCTTAATATGTATAATTGGCGCATGTTGCAATAGAGAGAATTAATCATTTTCTAATGAGTTTAGCATTGAAAATCAAGTCAATTATTTTATCTTTTTTTCTTTTTTTGATGGCTACAATAGTTTGCGCCTCGGAAGTGAGTTTAAGAGATAAAATTGGGCAGATGTTAATATTAGGATTCCAGGGCAAAGTGGTTGACGAGAAATCACCTATTGCCCAGGCAATTGAGAAAAACAACATTGGTGGTGTTATTCTTTTTGATTTTAATCAGCAGTCACAAACTTTTGATAAAAATATAGAAAGTCCGGAACAAGTCAACCGATTAAATAATCAGTTACAAATACTAACGCAAAAAGCCAACCGTAAATATCATAGAGATAATTTACCATTACTTATTTCAGTTGATTACGAGGGGGGAAACGTTAATCGATTGCATCCCCGTTATGGATTCCCTGAAATGCCTTCAGCAAAAGACGTTGGTTCCATGTCTCTGGAAAGAGCTGATGCATTAGCAGAATTGATGGCAAATACTTTAAAATCAACAGGATTTAATTTGAATTTTTTCCCTGAATTAGATGTGAATATAAATCCTGATAATCCTATCATAGGTAAAAAAGACAGGAGTTTCTCTTCGATACCGGAAGTTGTCACTCAATACGCGCAACTTTATACAGAGCAATTTATAAAACATCAAATACATTGTTCTTATAAACATTTTCCTGGACATGGCAGTTCATTATCTGATTCACATTTGGGTTTTGTAGATATAAGTGACACTTGGAGCGAGCAAGAATTAATCCCTTTTTTACAATTATTATCTCAACCCAATCATTGCGATATGGTGATGATAGCTCATATTGTGAATAGAAAACTGGACATGACAGGGCTACCTGCCAGCCTATCTTACCAGATCATTAACGGATTATTGCGCCGTGATTTAAAATTTGACGGGGTTGTTATCACCGATGATATGCAAATGAAAGCAATAACGAATTATTATGGATTAGAAACTGCTGTAACTCTTTCAATTAATGCAGGAGCAGATATGCTAATATTTGGTAATCAATTGGTAGAAAAATTTCAAGACTCGACAGAAATCATTGACATGATCGAGCAAAAAGTTCGATCGGGAGAGATTTCTGAACAAAGGATTAATGAAGCTTATCAACGAATTGTAAAAATGAAGAGCTCTTTTAATTATTAGAAGTTTTTCTCAATTTACTCTGACAAAAGTACTTTGATAATCTGCGAGCTATAGATAAGCTGAGGCATATATGCGATGTAGGTCAATTATCAAAAAAACTAATATAAAAAATGGGATTTTTCAGATTAAGGTGGAATTGCATGAAAAACGTGCTGAAAAGGGAAGATGCGGCGAATAAAAAATTGGGAGTTTTGATTTATGAAAACGTCCAGCCGATGGATGTTATTGGGCCGTGGGAAGTGTTTGCAACCTGGAAAACTATTCTTGATGCCCCTATTGATATGTTTCTGGTAGCAGAAACCAGCAATGAAGTTTGTTGCGCAAGTCAAATTAGCCTGAAACCTCATTGTGAATTTAACAATTCTCCACAATTTGATTATTTACTGGTTCCAGGTGGGGCTGGTAGAAGAGAGCAAGTAAATAATCCACGTTTGATTTCTTTTTTGAAAAAGCAGGCTCAAAACACTGGCTATTTGCTTTCTGTTTGTACTGGAGCATTTTTATTGCATGCGGCAGGCCTATTGACTCATCATGAAGCAACAACTTATTGGCGCGCTATGCCTGAATTAAAGTCTTTTGAGGATGTCCAATTGGTTGAAAAGCGTATCGTTAAGTCAGGTAAAGTTTGGACTACTGGTGGAATTTCCAGTGGCATTGATCTGGCATTTGAATTTATTTCAACCATTGCTGGCAATGATGTTGCGGGAAAAGTACAGTTGCTTTTTGAATACTTCCCTGAGTGCAAGCTGTATTCCCAGCCTGCTATGGTGAGTGAGTTGCCTTCTTACTATGCAACTAAAAAGGATGAGGCAGTGTTGGAAATGAATTTGCCTGATTACATTAAAGAGTATTTCAAGAAAAGTTAATTTCTTAATAGTAGTTTAAAAAATTAACTAGTCTTGATTGATAATTCCTGAGCATTCTGGTTATAGAGATCTTCTATGGAATAAGCAATTAAGTATGCACACTTCTGTCTCTTGCTTGTAAACACAATAAAACATCATAAAAACTTAACTCACAAGCTTTGAGAAGCACTAATAAATGATAAATTAAATCAGACGCTTCGTTGATAAGTTCTTCTTTATTGTTACTCACAGCAGCGATCACTGTTTCTACCGCCTCCTCTCCTAATTTTTGAGCACATCGGTTCACACCAGAATCCAAGAGTTGAGCAGTATAACTGTTTGGATTTTTTTCCTCAGCACGTTCATTAATTAATTCAATCAAACCATCAAGAAAACCAAGAGTATAATTATTATGTGGCTGATAGCAGGTTGAATAACCTAAATGACAAGCGGGTCCTTTAGGAATAACCTGGATCAAAAGACTGTCATTGTCGCAATCGGCACTAATATGTTGCAGAGCCATACTATTGCCGGAAGACTCTCCCTTGCGCCACAGTCTTTTCCGACTTCTGCTGTATAAGGTCAGTTGTCCTGTAGTTAATGTAGCAATTAATGCCTCCTGATTCATATAACCTAGCATCAATACTTTACCATTTTCTGCGTTTTGGATTATTGCCGGCAATAGTCCATTCATTTTTTGCCAATCAAGAGAGTTAATGTCCAAGTCACTCATAGTCTTACCTCAATATTTTCTGTTTGTAATGCTAGTTTTATGTCATTGATTGCCAGTATTTTGTCATGAAAAACGCTTGCTGCCAAAGCCCCGCTGGCATGAGACTTTTTAAATACTTCAACAAAATCATTAATTTTTCCAGCACCGCCTGATGCGATGAGGGGAACCTGGCAGAGGTTTATCATTTCTGATAGCTGTGCAATATCATATCCCATTCGAACGCCATCTGATTGCATGCAATTAAGAACTATCTCGCCAGCACCGCGGTCTTGAATTTCACGTATCCATTCTCGAGTTTTGCGTTTTGAATTGGTACTTTTATTTTCATTGCCTGTATACTGATAGACATAATAATCATCAATTATCCACTGACTATCGACCCCTATTACCACACATTGTTTTCCAAACTCTTTGCTCAATTCGTTAATCAATGAAGGGTTTTCCAACGCAGGGCTGTTGATTGAGATTTTATCTGCTCCGGCATTTAATATTGATCTTGCTTGATGCAATGTTCGGATGCCTCCAGCTACTGTAAATGGAATATTAATAGTAGCAGCCACTTTATTGACCCAAACAGGACAAACAGAACGGTCATCGCTACTTGCTGTAATATCATAAAATACCAATTCGTCTGCGCCTGATGCTGAGTAGTGAGCAGCTAATGGGAGTATGTCTCCAATTATTCTATGGTTGCGAAATTTTACTCCCTTGACAACCTGATTATCCAGAACGTCAAGACAGGGAATGATTCGCTTGGTTAACATAATAACTCCTCGAAATTCACATTATCTTGATAAAGCATTAGCCCAAGGATTACGGCGGATATTCCTAATGAATCCAGCGTTGTAATATCCTGCATATGGCGTATTCCCCCTGAGGCTTGCCAGGCAATCTGAGGAAAATATTCAACTGCTTGTTGATACAAATCGAAATTAGGCCCATTCATCATGCCATCGCATGCGATGTCAGTACAAAGTATGTTCTTTATCCCATAGTTTTCGTAATAAGACACTACTTCCCAAAGGCTGCTTGTACTATTATTTTGCCAGCCATTAATCGCAAGGAGGGGGACTTTTGTATCAACACGAACGTCCAGAGCAAGAACAATATTTTCAGGTTTAATCTTTTCAATGATTTGTATTGTCAAATCAGGATTTGTAATAGCCAGGCTGCCAATGACCAATTGTGAAATTCCTGCGTTGCTGCATTCCAACGCCTGTTCTATGCTCCTGATTCCACCTCCGGCTTGAATTGGTATTCCCGTCTTTTGCATGGAACAAATGAGCTCCAACTGTTGCATTTTTCCGCTGCGAGCACCATCCAAATCGACTACGTGAAGGCGTTTGGCGCCTAGTTTGGCAAAATGCAAAGCCCTTTCTATGGGAAAAACGCTAAATTGCGTTACTTGATCAAACCGTCCTTGTTTTAAGCGCACACATCGTCCAGATTGCAAATCAATAGCTGGGATAACTAACATGTAGACTCCAAAGATAAAAAGTTATTTAGTAATACCATGCCAACATCAGCTGATTTTTCTGGATGAAATTGCATACCATAAAAATTGCCTTTTTTTACAACTGCAGTGAACTCTTCATGATACTGACATCGAGCCAATGCATAATCATCTGCTTTTAGAGCATAGCTATGAACAAAATAAACATAATCACTATTATTTAATCCTTGTTGTAATGATGATGTTTTTTGCCAATGAAGATTGTTCCATCCCATATGAGGAACAGGATGATTTCTTTCAGCTTTTAATAACTCTGCAACTCCAGGAATCAAACCCAGGCAGGGTATGTCGTCTTCTTCGCTGTATTCAAGCAATAATTGCATTCCAAGACAGATGCCAAGAAGTGGTTGGGTTAAGGTTCTTAAAACGTCTATTAACCCATTTTGCTGCAAAGCTGTCATACCAGAACGTGCTGTCCCAACTCCTGGCAAAATGACATGGCTTGCTTTTTGTATTTCTTCAGCATCATGGGTCAGTGCAAAATGCCCTCCCAATCGAATCAAGGCATTTGTCAGAGAAGTTAAATTATTCCCACTGACATCAATCACAGCAATCATAATACACCCTTGGTTGAAGGTAGATAATTATTCGTTCTTGAGCATGCCTGTCGCAAGGCTCTGCCTAAAACTTTGAAGCATGCTTCGATCATGTGGTGATGATTGGTGCCTGTGACCTCAATATGGATAGTTGCCCCCAACGCGCTCGATAGCGATTGGAAAAAGTGAGGCACCATTTCTGTTGCCATACCGCCAACAAATTCACGAGTAAACTGACCTTTGAAGTCACAAAAGCTTCTGCCGCTAATATCGATTGCAACGCAAGCTAATGATTCATCCATAGGAAGGGTATAACCGTAACGATTAATTCCCCATTTGTCACCCAGCGCTGTTCTAATTGCTTCTCCTAACGCAATGGCTGTATCCTCAATCAAGTGGTGCTCATCTACTTCCAAATCTCCAGAAGCTTGTAATCGCAAATCAAAACCTCCGTGCTTTGCTACTTGTTCCAACATGTGAGTGAAGAAAGGTATAGGAGTGTTTATAACACTGGTTTGATCGCTATCCAGTTGAACTGACAAATCTATTGCTGTCTCTTTTGTTTTTCTTTGCACAGACGCTTTGCGAGCATCGTTGATAATTGCAGAAGCCACCATTTCCCAAGTATGTGTTTTCGAAATGGGCAAGAAATTAACGCCCAGATTATCAGCAAACTCTTTATCAGTATCCCGGTCGCCAATTACCCATGAATATTGTTTAGCAAATGCTGTTTCTTTTAAGTAAGATTCGAGCAAGCCAGTTTTAGGTTTTCTACAAATACAATTGTCTTCAGGGGTGTGAGGGCATATAAAAATCTCATCAAAAAGAATGCCTTGAGAGGAAAACAGATCCAGGATAAAGTCATGGCAAACAGCAAAATCCTCTTCTGGAAAAGCTACGGTTCCTATGCCATTTTGATTGGATACCATAATGAAGGTAAAGCCAGCTTTTTGTAATTGCAACAGGGCTGGTATTACTCCAGAAGTTAATTTAATTTTATCCAGAGAATCTACTTGAAAATCAAAGGGTTCTTCAACTAAAGTGCCATCGCGGTCAATAAATAAAATCTTTTTCATAATTTAATCCTGCTACATCAGCGTTAAATGAGGATAAGACATTAATTAATAATTGATTTTGCTCATCATTACCCACCGTAATACGAAGGTGATCATGCAATAAAGAGGACGAAGGAAAATCTCTTACTGCGATGCCATAACGAGCAAGCCAAGTGGTTAATTGTTTTGAAAATCGTGTTTGAATGAGAATGAAATTGGTTTCCGTAGGATAAATTTTTTCAATGATTGGATTATCGGCGAATTTTTTTATAACCCAGGCACGAGATGATTTGATTTGCTCAATAGTTTTTGTGAACCAATCGCTATTATTCAAAGCTCTTTTAGCCAGCTCCATGCTAGGAGTGGCAATGGAATAGGGGGCAATGATTTTATTAAAAGCTTGAATAATAGGACTCTGGGCTATAATGCAGCCTAAGCGTAATCCAGCCAGCCCAAAGGCTTTCGACAGGGTTCTTAAGACAATCAGATTTTCAAACTCTCCAATTAAGGACGTAGCGCTTGGTGCATTTGCAAACTCTATATACGCTTCGTCCACAACTATAATAGATTGATTCGCATATAGTTCACATGTCTTGGCAATTAAATTTAAATCCACCAAATTACCAGTCGGGTTATTGGGACTACAAAACATGATAACTTTGCAGTTTGGTTTCCAGCTATTTTCAATTTGATCCAGGGTGAGGCGAAAATTAGTCCTTCTATCCAAAGGGCATTCTATCAATTCTGCTTGTTGTAGCCGAACATAAAAAGCGTACATAGGAAAAGTAGGGGGAAATTGCATGAAAGCGTCTTTTCCGGCAGTTAGAAAAAGTCTGGTTGTCAAATCAATGCCATCATCACTTCCTCTGGTCAGTATGATTTGATCGGAATAGATTTGATAACGTTTTGCCAATTGATTTTGCAGCTCTATTTGTAAGCCAATGTTTGGGTAATAATTTAAATTATGCTCCCCCATAGTAACTGGTGACCAAGGCAGTTCATTGGCATGTGATCGATAGCGAGCACTCTCACCACCGGGGACATAATTTTGACTATTTAATAGATCTGCACGAACAAGATTGAGTATGGACATTTAATCCCCCAGAGTATTGAGTCTTATTTGAATGGCA
Source organism: Legionella sp. PATHC039 (assembly GCF_026191275.1). Taxonomy (NCBI): domain Bacteria; kingdom Pseudomonadati; phylum Pseudomonadota; class Gammaproteobacteria; order Legionellales; family Legionellaceae; genus Legionella; species Legionella sp. PATHC039. The sequence goes on along the minus strand of NZ_JAPHOP010000001.1, from coordinate 1,402,279 downwards.
TTGGCATGAGCATCCAAGCCCTCTAATTCCGCTAAAGTCATTGCTGCTGGACCTAAATTACGGATAGCCTCCTGATTTATGGCTTGCACGGTAAATCGTGTCATAAAATCAAGAGTAGAAAGCCCGCTATGGTTTCTGGCAAAACCACTGGTAGGTAAGACGTGATTGCTTCCTGTTACATAGTCACCCATTGTTTCTGCGGCCCAAGAGCCAAGGAATACTGTTCCGGCAGCCACGATTTTCTCAACCCATGGTTCGGGGTTTTTTCTGTTAATGATCAGGTGTTCCGGAGCGTAGGAGTTGATAATATCCAGCTGTTCCGATTGATTAGAACAGATAATTATCCTGCTATTCGCGAGAGATTGTTTGATAAATTCTATTCTTGACAAATAACTCATCTGAATTTCCAACTGTTGATTAACCTGGGTTGCCAATTCACATTCATCACAAATTAAAATAACCTGTGAATCCGGGCCATGTTCAGCCTGGGCTAATAAATCTGCAGCAATAAATTCAGGGTTTGCCTCAGTATCTGCAAGAATCATCACTTCAGATGGCCCAGCGGGCATGTCAATCGCAGCTCCGTCGGCGTCAATTGCAACTAAAGTTTTTGCCTGAGTGACATAGCTGTTACCCGGTCCGAATATTTTATCCACTTTGATGACACTTTCAGTGCCATAAGCCATGGCCGCTATGGCTTGAGCTCCACCTATAACGTAAATTGTGTCAATACCACATAATCTTGCAGCTACCAGGATATGCTCGTTAATTTCCCCTTCTGCATCAGGGGGAGTACAAAGCACTTTTATTGGGCAGCCCGCTACCTTTGCCGGTATTGCCTGCATGAGAAGTGAAGAAACTAAAGGTGTTTTATTTCCTCCAGGCACATACAAGCCAACTTTTTGGATTGGTCTGTAGACATTGCGGATTGTAATTCCTGATGCAGTCGAAATCTCAGTATTTTCAGGCAACAAAGACTGGTGATATGACGAGATTGTTTCAATGGCTTGTTTTATGGCGATTAAGGCATTTTGCGGTATGCTGGCTTGTTTAATTTTTTCCTGTGAGATCTGTAAATATTGTAAATTGACTCTATCAAACCGTTTGGTTAAATCGTAAAGTGCTTTATCTCCTGATAATTGGACCTGATTTATAATTTCCAGCACATTTTCCTTTATTGCAGAATTGTCTCGTGGCCTTGAAAGGCATCGCCTTTTATCGTTATCAGACAGTAATTGCCAGTTTTTTATCGTTAGCATATGAATTACTCCAGCATCTTTTCAATAGGTAATACCAGGATGGAGCTGGCACCTAAATATTGGATAGTCTCTAAAGTATTCCAAAACACACCTTCACTGGAGACTACGTGCACGGCAACCTTTTCATTATTTCCGGGTAATGGGAGAATGGTTGGTGATTCAGCTCCTGGTAATTTTTGAGCAATTCGCTCAAGGGCGGCCTTGGGCGCGTGAAAAACAATGTATTTTCTTTCCTGAGCTTGCTGGACAGCCTGTATTCTTCTGGCAAGCATGGCAAACAACTCTTGCATATCAGGATCCAATTGTCTCTGAGTTTGAATAAAGACGGCCTGACTGTTGAGAACAGTATCAACTTCTTTGAGTTTATTATCTTCGAGTGTTTGGCCTGTAGATACCAAATCGCATATGAAGTCAGCCATTCCCATTCGTGGCGCTACCTCAACAGAGCCGGATAAGGTCAGAATTTCTGCACTAATTTTTCGTTCAGCAAGATAATTGTTGAGTAAATTTGGATAGCTCGTGGCAATTCGCTTCCCATCCAGACTCCCGGAGCCTTGATAGTCGAATGCCTCTGGTACTGCTATGGATAAACGGCAAGTACAACTGCCTAATGTTAATATTTTTCTAAATGACTTATCCGGCCTGTTAAGAAAGGCCTCCAACAGGACATTTTCTCCTACTATGCCACCATCACATAAACTGTCAAATACAAGAGTAGGGATGTCATCATCACGAACGAAGAGTAAATCGATTGGAAAATTATCAACATGGGTTAATAATGCGTTTGGCTTAATGCGAAATTTTAAACCACAACGTTGTAGGAGATTTAAAGACTCATCTGCTAATCGACCTTTTTTTTGCAAGGCCAGACGTAAACGATTTTTCACAACTTCTCCAATCTTTCAGCTATTACACGATAACCACCTGTACCAAAGCTTAAACAACGAGCAACTCGCGTGATGGTTGTTACACTGACCCCTGTTTCTTCATGTATCGTTCTGTAAGGGATTCCTTGACGTAGCAAAGGAACTACTTGCCATCGATCAGCCATAGATTCTAGTTCGGCAGGAGTACATAAGTCTGTAAAAAACTGCATGGCTTCGTCTTCATTTTTAAGCGAGCTGATGGCTTGCATCAAATTAGGCAGCGCAGATTTTTTAAAAGATCCATGTATTTTCATATTAATGTATTAGCGTGTTGTAACATGTTAATGATGATAATGATTCTATTTATCATTGTCAATAAGTTAGTGAAAAAAAAATCTGGATAGGGTAGAGTATACAGGTCTCTTTCCCGGAAACTGGATTGGCTGAAAATCAAAAGGCAGACGCAAATATTTTTTAACAGAGACTGTCGATATGATAAATCCTGAGGAAATGTCATGAAACCACTTACCAGAGATATTGTATTTACCCTTTCATTTAAAATGATATTGCTTGTTTTATTATGGTATTTCTGTGTCAGAGGAATGCATCCTGATCTGTCTAGTAATAAAGAATGGTTGTTAGGAAAAGAAGAACAAACAGTACTTACCCCAAATAACAAGAGGTAGTTTTATGATTCCAGCTGCTGAAGTTGTTGATTTATCAAGATTACAATTTGCATTAACTGCACTATATCATTTTCTATTTGTGCCCCTTACGTTGGGGTTATCGGTTATGTTAGCGATCATGGAGACAGTTTATGTAATGACTGGCCGAGAACTTTGGAAGCAAATGGTCAAATACTGGGGTATTTTGTTTGGGATTAATTTTGTTTTGGGAGTTGCAACCGGTCTGACTATGGAATTCCAGTTTGGTACTAACTGGGCTTACTATTCACATTATGTTGGAGATGTATTTGGTGCTCCATTAGCAATTGAAGGACTAATGGCCTTTTTTCTGGAAGCTACTTTTGTGGGGTTATTTTTCTTTGGCTGGAACAGATTGTCAAAATTGCAGCATCTGACCTCTACATGGCTATTGGCTTTAGGTACTAATCTTTCAGCATTATGGATTTTAATCGCTAATGGTTGGATGCAACATCCTGTAGGTGCCTATTTTGATTACCAAACGATGAGAATGGAAGTCAGCAGTTTTTACGAAATGCTGTTTAATCCTGTCGCTCAGGCTAAGTTTGTGCATACTATCAGTGCGGGATATGTAACAGGAGCTATGTTTGTCTTATCCATAAGCGCCTATTTTCTTTTGCGGGGACGAAATAAAGCGTTTGCCAAACGTTCAATGACAGTCGCAGTTTCTTTTGGTTTGGCATCAGCATTGTCTGTTGTGGTATTGGGAGATGAGAGTGGCTACGTTGCCAATGAAAACCAAAAAATGAAATTGGCTGCGATGGAAGCGATGTGGAATACCGAAAAAGCTCCCGCAAATTTGACTGTTTTCGGGATACCAGATGAGAAAAGTTTTACGACAAAATATGCGATAGATATTCCTTATGCTCTTGGTATTATTGCTACTCGTTCGTTCAATACTCCTTTACAGGGCATTATTGAATTAATTGAGGAAGGAAAATTAAAAATCAAAGATGGTATGATCGCATACGATGCATTGAAAGTTCTTCAGAAAGATCCAAAGAACGAACAAGCCAAGGCCGTCTTTACAAAGCACGGTGAAAATCTTGGTTATGCTTTGTTGCTCAAGAAATATACCGAAAATGTCACGGATGCCACTGAAGAGCAAATAAATCAAGCAGCGCACGATCTCAAACCTAAAGTCTTGCCAATGTTCTTCTCCTTTAGAATTATGGTTGCTTGCGGGATATATTTTATACTTCTTTTTGCAACCGGTTTTTATTTGTCTGTAAGACATCGGTTGGAAAAAACATCTTGGTACCATAGGGTTGCATTTTATTCTTTGCCTTTACCTTGGATAGCGGCTGAATTAGGGTGGATAGTAGCAGAATATGGTCGCCAACCCTGGGTTGTTGAAGGTATTCTGCCTACTTTTATGGGAGCCTCCTCTTTAACATCAGGGCAAGTAATGACATCAATTGCAGGCTTTGTATTGTTTTATACTGTTCTTGCAATTGTTGAGATTTATTTAATGGTCAAATACATACGTCTTGGCCCAGATGGGATGAATCATCATTGATGAAAGGAGAATCAAATGCCTTTGGATTATGAAACACTCAGAATAATTTGGTGGTTATTAATAGGTATTTTGCTTATTGGTTTTGCCATTATGGATGGATTTGACCTCGGTGTGGCAATGTGGCTTCCCTGGTTAGGTAAAACAGATATTGAGAGACGGATATTAATTAACAGCATTGGCCCAACATGGGAGGGTAACCAGGTTTGGTTTATACTGGGCGGAGGCGCTATTTTTGCAGCTTGGCCTACTCTCTATGCCTTATCTTTCTCAGGTTTTTACATGGCTATGCTGGTTGTTCTTTTGGCGTTGATTTTAAGACCCGTTGGCTTTAAATACAGATCAAAGCTGGATAACCTCATATGGAGAGCATTTTGGGATTGGGCTTTATTCATCGGTGGATTTGTTCCGGCTTTAATCTTTGGGGTAGCGGTTGGAAATGTCATACAAGGTGTTCCATTTTATTTTGATGAGAGTTTAAGAGTATTCTATACGGGAAGTTTTTTTGAATTACTCAATCCGTTTGCTTTAGGGTGTGGATTATTATCTGTGCTTATGCTTGCTATGCATGGTGCTTTTTTTATTCAAGTAAAAACTATAGGGGCTTTGCAAAATAAAGCAAAAGACAGGGCTCGCTGGAGTGCTCTTGTGGTTATTCTTTTATTTATTGGATTAGGGGCTTGGGTTTATTATGGTATTGATGGTTATGTTTTAAAAGGAACAGTTCCCCATGATGGGCCATCAAATCCCTCTTACAAGGACGTCATTATTCAAGCCGGAGCATGGTTTGATAATTATAAAGAGTATCCATTATCACTTTTAGTGCCTGTTTTATGCGTAATATCCGCTTTTTTAGCAATTATTTTTGCGAATAAAAGTGTGTTGGCTTTTGTGCTGAGCGGATTGAGCGTTGGTACTTTGATTGCAACGGTAGGGGTTAGTATGTTTCCTTTCATATTACCCTCTTCTTCAAATCCTAAATACAGTTTGATCGTCTGGGATAGCTCTTCCAGCCAGGTTACTTTGTTTATTATGTTAGTAGCAACGGTATTATTATTGCCTATTGTGCTTGCATACACGGCTTGGGTTTATCGAGTGTTACGAGGTAAGGTAACTGAAAGTTCTATTAAAGCAGAGCAAGATTCTGCATATTAGGAGGTTTTTCTATGTGGTATTTCTCCTGGATTTTGGGCACAGGATTGGCTTGTGTGTTCGCGGTGCTTAACGCAGTATGGTTGGAACTTAGAGAAGAAGATGTCAAGCAATAGACAGAGGCGATATCAGTATAAGTTGCTGAGCTTCATTGATAGCTCAGCAACTGAAAACACAATGAGTGATGATTGTCTTACTCTTTTTAGGGAAAATCTGTAATCCGAATATTATGCACCATAACGCTCTTGATAGGACTCCAGTTTTTGTACCTGTTCGTATTGATTGTCATTTTTCAGAAATTCTATTAGATCAAACAAATTGATAATTGAATAGACTTCAATTCCTTGCTCCCTGATTTCTGACAGGGTTGATTTCTCAGTTAATCCTCGTTCGCATCTGTCCAGAGCGATAATGACACCACGAAGAATCCCTCCATTCTCTTTAATCAGGGTTTGTGATTCTCTGAATGCTGTGCCCGCTGTAATCACATCGTCAATGATCACTGTCCTTCCTGTTAGCGGCGAACCAATTAATTGTCCGCCTTCTCCATGAGTTTTTACTTCCTTACGATTAAAAGTCACAGTGATGTCCCTGCCTAACTCAGCCAAGGCCACTGCAGTTGCGGTAGCGAGTGGGATACCTTTGTACGCTGGTCCAAACAAGTGCTCAAAAGAAACTTCTTGTTCTAAAAGGGTTTTTGCATAAAATTGACCTAACTTACGTAAGGAATCACCGTGATAAAATAAACCAGCGTTAAAGAAATACGGACTTATTCGTCCTGATTTTAAAGTAAATTCACCAAATTTAAGTACTTGACACTCCAGAGCTAATTTTATAAAAGATGATTTGGTATGATTCATTCTGGTTTCCTAATACAAAATTTTATTGAAAACAATCACATATTTTAAAAAAATCCTTAACAATCAACAAAAAACTGATATGCTAATCATAGTGCAGGATTTATCCTTGCATGGAAAAGGGTTTATTATAGCGTAAATTGCTAGTTAGGGAGTGATTTATTTTTTTACTTTAAGTTGCGCTAAAGTGAACTTTTATTTATTTAAATAACAATTTTGATGTATCTGTGTAAGTCAAAGGGGAAATGCGAATGTCGCAAAGAGAAACAGGCCATGTTAAATGGTTTAATGAAAAAAAAGGATTTGGTTTTATTGTTAATCAAAAAGGCGAAGATATTTTCGTGCACTACAAAGACATTCAGGGAGTTGGTTTTAAAACGCTGCATGAAAATGATCCAGTTACCTTTGAACTTGATCGAGGACCTAAGGGTTTGAAAGCACAAAATGTGTTAGTGGCTAGCGAATCAGTACACACAGAAGAATAAGCCAGATGATTTTATCTGGTGAGGCTACGCTTTATTCTTTAAAGCCTCGTTAAAGTACTTAAGAGCATGTTTATAGAAACCTGAGAGTTTGACATAAAATCCGGTAATTTTATAGTCTACTGCCGAGTCAAAAAGTACAGCTGTTCCAAATCTAAAATGAATGGAGAAGGTGGCTGACTTGAGGACGAGTGTAAGTTAAAGAGAATGGTCTGAGGCGATCTTGCTTCGGAGTGCAGTGTCGAACTCTTAGGCTTATCCACGTATGCAATCCCGCCCAAAAAAGAGTATCAGTGTCCTGTTGTTATATGCTCATTAAGTTTCAGATATGAAGTATTTGTGTGTCAACTCAATTCATTTTTTATACCATTTTTTTAGTCTGGTTTTAATAATTTTATTTTTATTGTTAATTCAAGTGCTTATCATTTTTCTATTGAAAGCAACATTTTTTTTGTCTATAGATTAGTAAATAAGATCTGAAATTATTCATAATCAAAACATAAGGGAGGTTAAAAATGTTACTTCCTATTCAGGTGACATTCCGAAATATGGATCCATCTAAAGCTGTTGAAAGCAGGGCTATAAAACTTGCTAAAAAGCTTGATTGTCTTTATGACAAAATAATGGGTTGTCGAGTAGTCATTGAGTCTCCTCATCGCCATCATAACAAAGGAAAGCTTTATCATGTACGTATTGATCTGACAGTTCCTGATGCTGAGTTGGTTGTGAGCCGTGAATCATCAAACAAGCATGCGCATGAAGATGTATATGTTTCTCTAAGAGACGCTTTTAATGCGATAGAGCGCCAGCTTAAAAATTATGCAAATCAACGGCGAGGCCATGTCAAGCGTCATGAGGATTCTATTCGTGGTGGGAGAGTTCTTGAAGTATGCCCCATTGCTGATTATGGCTACATAGAAACAATTGATGGGCGTCTGATACGATTTACAGGCCAAAGTGTCGTTGATTATGACATCAATAAATTAGAGGTTGGTGACCGAGTACGATTTGTTGAAACAGTTAAAAACACACAGGAGGCTGCTGCAAGTACGGTTTACGTTGAAGGTAAACGCCATATTATGAATTAACAGGGGTATCAGAGGCCTATTGGTAATTTGCAGTTTACTGTTGAGTAATTGTTTAGGCGAAATGACTGCTTCCAAACAAATGATTCAAAATTTTAAATAAGGGCACTTGAGAGAGGGCATTTTCTGAAAGAATGAATTAGTATCGAAAAGGAGTTTGTCATGCCAGTTAAAAAGCTTAAACAATTTTTGGACAGCCATAAGATAAAATATTTGTCTATAGCTCATTCACCGACGTACACGGCACAAGAAATCGCTGCTTCTGCTCATGTTTCAGGAAAACAACTGGCAAAGACAGTTATTATAAAAATGGATGGACGTTTAGCTATGGTAGTATTGCCTGCAAGTGACCATATTACATTTATGAAACTTAAAGAAGCTATTGGTGCTTCTGATCTTGAACTTGCTACTGAATCAGAGTTTGAAGGGAAATTTGCGGAATGTGATGTTGGAGCTATGCCCCCATTCGGTAATTTGTATGGTTTACCAGTATTGGTGTCGACTAAACTGAGTGCACAGGATAATATCTTATTCAATGCGGGTTCTCACTCCGAATTGATGCAGCTCTCTTTTGGTGATTTTGAAAAGTTAGTAAAGCCAACATTGGTGACGCTATAGAATGAAGCGATGAGAAATATCATTATAAATTATTCAGTGGGATTTCTTAAATTATCAAGAACGCGATGAGTTAGCTCTTGTAATTTTGTTTTTTCATCTTCTGAAAAACCAGCCAGAATCTCGTCGTTAAGTATTCTGGAGCATTCATCTATTTTTTCTTGCAAAAGTCGGGCTTTTTCTGTAAGAAAAATATGCACGACTCTTCTATCCATTGAGCTTGGTTTTCGAGTAATAAACCCGTCTCTTTCCATTCGATCCAAAGTTCTTACAAGGGTAGGCTGCTCTACTTCAATCAATTGAACTAATTCAGATTGTGTCAAACCATTTTCAATATACAGTTCCATTAATATATAAGTGTAGGCATGACTCATAGCATAGGGTTTAATTAATTCATTGGCTCGCTTGATTAACAAACGATTTGTTTTTTTTAGCAGAGAGGAAAGATACATCAATTTCTCATTATTAAATAGCTTGCTATATAATAACAGGCTATGTTATTATTCGCAAGTTGTTTTAGGAGACATTTATGAAAAGCTTACCAATCTACCAAGTGGATGCATTTGCCTCAAATTTATTCAAAGGTAATCCTGCCGCTGTTTGTCCTTTGGATAAATGGTTAAGTGATGAGACTATGCAAGCCATTGCAGCTGAAAACAATTTATCTGAAACAGCCTTTTTTGCTCCCGAAACCGATGGATACAGGATCCGGTGGTTTACCCCCAATGAAGAAGTGGCATTGTGCGGCCATGCCACTCTTGCCAGCTCTTATGTACTTTTTAATCAATTGGGCTTTTCAGGGGAAGAAATTATATTTAATAGTTTGAGTGGTAAGCTATGGGTTAAAAACACAGATCAAGGCTTGGTTATGGATTTCCCAGTTCTGCCCTATGAAGAAATTAATTTCAGTGCCGAACTGCAGCATTTGAATTTAAAAAGGCCATTTAAAGCATTGCGAAGCCAATTTGATTTGATGTTTGTGTATCAAAATGCAGAAGAAGTAGTTGAGGCAAAGCCTGATTTGAATGCTGTGGCTCATCTTGACTATAGGGGGTTAATATTAACTGCTCCAGGAATATCAACTGATGTTTATTCTCGTTGTTTTTATCCTGGATGTAATGTGCCAGAAGACCCGGTAACAGGATCTGCTCATTGTGTTATTGCTCCTTATTGGTGTGAACAGTTAAGGAAGAACCATATAACTGCTTTACAAGGAGGCCTCAGACAAGGTGATCTTTATTGTGAAGTGAAGGAAAACAGAGTATTGCTCTATGGAAATTGCCATCTTTATTTGGAAGGAAGAATATATTTGCCATGAAATATTTAACAACCCCAAGGCTTTTGCTAAGAGCGTGGGATGAAGAAGATACTATCCCCTTCTATAGAATGAGTCAGGATCCTCGGGTCATGAAGTATTTCCCCGGGTTGTGGTCTATGGATATGGTCAAAGATTTCATTATCAGAATGAATGAACAATTATCTCAAAAAAACTTTACTTTGTGGGCGGCTGAAGTAAAGGACTGTAAGCAGTTTATTGGTTTTATAGGATTAAATGCTCCAACTTGGAATGCTCACTTCACTCCTTGCGTAGAGATAGGATGGCGTTTGGCAACTGAGTTTTGGGGGCAAGGCTATGCTACAGAAGGGGCAAAAGTAGCTCTTGAATATGCTTTTCTGGAGATGCATATTCCCGAGATAGTTTCTTTTACTGTGCCTGATAATTCCCGCTCAAGAGGTGTTATGGATAGACTTGGGATGATCAGAGATATTGCAGGAGACTTTTTACATCCCAAATTAGCCTCTGATCACAGGTTAGCAAATCATGTTTTATATCGTATACAAAATCCTTTAATAAAAGTTTGATGGATTTTGTATATGTTTTATCCGGCCATTAGACTAAGGTCTGTTGACATTTCTACTATCTTGGCCGAAAAGCCTTGATTTTCTGTGCTTCGCTACGGTGCTCGAAAATCAAGGCTTTTCGACTCAAGCGGGCGAAATATCAACAGACCCTAATTGGCTTAATAGTAACTTTAATGCCAATGCAATTAAAATGATACCTGTAATACGTTCAATCCAATAGCTAACTCTTTGAAATTTCGTACGCGTATTTTTTCCAGAAAGACTGAATGCAACAAAAGAAAACCATAACAATGTTTGCAGAAAAAGGATAATTGCTAGGAATAATTTATTGGAGATTGAAATTTCTCTGGGCATAAGTACTGAAAACAAACTGATAAAAAAGAGCATGGCTTTGGGGTTCAATAAATTCGTTATAAACCCATTGAAAAAAGCTTCACTTGGTTTTAAATCGTTGTACGTTGTATAACTTCCTATTTGGTCTGCATTTGGCTTGGCACCAAGATTTTTAAGGCCAATATAAAAGAGGTATCCAGCCCCTAGATATTGGATGATATGCAGTATTACAGGAGTTTTGGTAATAAACAGGCCTAATCCAAGAAGAGTGTAACTGATATGAACCAAACTGCCTAAAGCTATTCCTAAGGCGGTTAATAAACCACTCCTTCTGGAATAAGCCAGGCTGTTTTTGACTGTGATAGCAAAATCTGGCCCAGGACTAATTAACGAAATAAAAACTAAAATAATTAAAGGGAATAGTAGAGTAAATTGATGCCATTGTTCCATAGAGACTCCAAGTTTTTTACTAAGTTTTTTCAGCCAATATCATAGCTAATTTTTAAGCGCTCTTTTTTAATTTTACATTTAGTTAATAAGACATTGTTTATCTTATTTTAACTCCCTAAATGTACCCACCACAGGGGGGGAAAGGGTGGTTTCCTATCCCCATATTCAAACCATGTATATTTAATAAAAATACATAAAATATGGAATTATTTTAATGTTAATTTATAATATATGCAATTATTAATATAATTTTTATAGTGAGAGTGGCGAGATGATTGATGATCCAATTGATTTGCTCAGACAATATTCAAGAAAATTGGTACGAGAATTAGGTATGTTGCAATTAAATAAGTTAGCTGCAAAGGAGCAGCCTTCTTATTGGCATACTTTAATTGAAATAAATAAAGAACCCAATATTACTATTTCCAAATTGAGTCAATTGTTGTTAGTTTCATTACCTACCCTGTCGCGGATAGTGAATTCTTTGATTAATGATGAATTGGTTACGGCAAACGAAGGGCTGGATAAGCGGGAGCGCTTTTTAAGAGTCACTGATAAGGGTAAGGAAAAGGTAAATTATATTGATGAATATTCTAATACTAAAATAAAAAGAGCATTTCATTATTTAACTGACGAAGAGAAGGAACAAGTAATTACTGCAATTGGAAAGTATGCTCAAGCTTTAGAACAAAGTCGTTTAATTCGTGATCGGATTAGAATTTTACGCTTGTCAACTTCCAGAGCGTTGCGTAAACAAATTGTTAATATGATTGAAAATATTCAAGTGAATGAGTTTCATCTTTCGATTACTCCTGAAATCAATGCATCAATTTTAAAGGCCGAAGAGGAGTATTGTTATTATAGCAGTTGTAATTTTTGGTATGCGGTTGACGAACAAGGGGGGATTATCGGTTCTATCGGTTTAAAGAAGTTAAATCATACTGAAGGGGAAGTAAAAAAATTTTTTATTGCGCCGAAGTATCGAGGGTTAGGATTAGCTCAAAAATTAATGCTGACTTTAGTTAGAAACGCCATGAAACATGGATTTAAAAAGCTGTTTTTGGGGACAGTAGCTCAGTTAAACGCAGCAAGACGTTTTTATGAAAAGAATGGATTTCTTCTTGTTAATAAGAATTCTTTACCTAAAGAATTTGAGCTGTGCCCTTTGGATACCCATTTTTATTATTGCGAAACAGATAAGCTGGATAAAAGCTTAAGAGAATTGATATGAGTACACTAAAAGCTTTGTAATTTAATTTATGAGCAATTTTTAAAGGTATGACAGGTTATGGTAGCGGATTTAATGCTATGCACTAATTTTTTTATATTTACGGGTGGACCTGGCTCTGGCAAAACTGCCGTATTGAATGAGTTAAATACCTGGGGCTATTTAACAGTTTCTGAAGTTGCACGTTCTATTATTCAAAAACAACAGGCTGATGGTGGTGATGCGATACATACTGGAAATAGAGAAGCGTTTCGGGACTTGATGCTTGAACAATCGATTGCAGATTATTGCAAGATGCAGTCAGAGGAAAAAATTGTATTTTTTGATCGGGGAATCCCGGATTTGTATGGTTACTCTAAAGCATTTTGTGGTGAGGCGAGTAAGAAAGTGAATGAGAGTGTTAGACGATTTCGTTATAATAAAACAGTCTTTATTTTCCCTCCCTGGCCTGAAATTTATGAAAATGACGATGAACGTCAACAGGATTTTCACGAAGCATTGAAAACTTATTATGCTGTAAAAGAAGGATATTTTGATTGTGGGTATGCATTAATAGAAATGCCAAAATGCTCCATTAAAGATCGTATTGATTTTATTTTTCAAATAATAAGTAAGAATTGATTAGTTTATCCAGGTATTCTCCATAGTTACTCAAGTTAAAGAGTCAATTCATTTAAGAAAAAGACTAAAATTCACTTACAGCATGTGCAACTATTCTTTACTGAATTATCAGAAGATTTTATATTTGATCTTATGATTAAGTTTTGCTCTGATAAAAAGGTAATAAATGTTTTGAATTCCTTATTCGAGTGATTAAATCGCTGGAAGTTTAGAGTGGCACAAACAATTATTCACAAATAAGTAAAAGAATATTATGGAAATTTTTCTATATAAAATAAGAAATCTATGTTTACTTTTAATTATCAGCGCATTGCCAAAAATTGCAATTGGAGAAACCTCTTCCACAAAGTCACAAAATCAACCTCCAAGTATAGGTAATTTTGCTCTTCCTACCTCTCAACAACCAGGCCCTTTTCTTTCATTTGGTCAAACTCTGATTGATAAAAATCAGGTACAATTTTTTGTTTCACCAAACTATTTACAAATGAAAAACGAAAACTACTTGACCATTTCCTCTTCCGTAGTTTATGGCTTATCCAATAAAGCGTCTCTTTTGGTCGCAATGCCGGTCGCTGCAAGCTATGTTAATGAAATATCCCATTCTCATGGTCTGGGAGATGCCTACTTTCAAGGAGAATATGCTTTTTATGAAAATTCAAATTTTAGGTATGCTGAACAAATAACATTTGACGGAGGGTTCACAGCGCCAACAGGTTCAGTTCATAAAAACCCATATACCGGCTTTGGTTCTGTCAGCTATTTTTTAGGAAGCACTTATAATCGAATGTCAGTAGATTGGTTTGGACTTGTTTCTTCTGGGTTAAACGTGATAACAAAACATGATGGCATGAAATTAGGAAACCAATATTTATATCAAATGGGTCTGGGTCGAAATATTAAAAGTGAGTCTGGGAAATATATTTTTTTTGGTTTAATTGAAGTGAATGGGATCTATACTGAAAAAGATAACTTCATAGGAGAAATTGACCCAAATTCAGGGGGAAACCTTGTGAATATTATACCTTCCTTATGGTTCTCGACTAAAAAATTATTTTTTCAGTTAGGAGTTGCAATACCAATTTCTCAAACTCCAAATGGGGAACAGAACAAAATTAGTAAACGTTCACGCTCCTTGTCATGTAACTATATAAAAGAGTGATATTTTTTAAGACAAGGGGTTTTTATTACCCTCAAAAATTGCTATAAAGAGTCAAAAGATAAGATACTGATTTTATGACTGATTTATCGCAAATCAATTTAACGCCTAAGAACCTAGAAGAAGCATTAGAAACAATAGGCCATTTAGCAAAAATACTCATTGAGCTAAAAGAAGAAAACAGGTTACTCAAGGAAGAAAATGCTTGTCTTAAAGAGCAGTTGAATACCAATTCAAAGAATTCCTCATTGCCCCCCTCACGAGACCTGAAGAAGAAAAAACACAGTAAAGCCAAGAGTGGTCGTTCCCGAGGGGGTCAACCCGGCCATAAAGGACATCAACGCATATTAGTACCTATAGAGAAAGTCAATTCAGTGATTATTTGTCCACCCCAAAGGCATTGTGATTGTGGTAAAGAGTTAGATGTTTTAGGTCAGTTTGAACGACATCAAGTTTTTGAACTACCTACCCCCCGTTATGAAGTGATTGAATACCAGCTTCAAACTGGATGCTGTAGAACATGCCGACGCCGCTATCAAGGCAATTTGCCTGAAGGCGTGAGTCGTAAGGGATTTGGTCCCAGAGCTCAAGCGATGGTGAGTTTATTGACCAGTAAATACCGGCTGAGTAAGCGTTTGGTTCATGCTTGGTTTGCTGATGTTTATCAAATGCCCATTTGCTTAGGAAGTGTATCGAATGTTGAGCACACGGTGAGTCAATCACTCGAGCAAGCTCATGAAGAAATTAAAGCCCAAGTTCAAAACGCAACAGTGATTCATTTAGATGAAACAGGCCATAAAGAATGCTACCAAAATGGTTGGGCATGGATTATGAGCACACAGGAAGCGACTTATTTCAAATTAGAGCGTTCTCGAGGAAGGAAAATTGCTAAAGAACTCATTGGTGATTTTCGAAACCACATTTATGTAACAGATCGTTATTCTGCTTATGATTTTTTGCCGGATAGGAATCGTCAAGTGTGTTGGGCTCATTTGAAAAGGGATTTTCAAAAAATATCCGAACGCCCTGGAGTGCCAGGAAAAATAGGAAAAAGGCTTCTTAAAGCTTATGAGCGTCTTTTTAAGTTCTGGAAAACAGAGTATGACCCAAACATGCTCTCGTTTAAAAAACCTAGAAAAAGGTTTCGTTATTTTAAAGCAAAATTACTTCGTCATTTACGAGAAGGAGCTCGGTGTTCGCATAAAGCAACTGCTAGAACATGCACTAATATTTGGGAGTCTGTTGCTAGCTTATGGAGCTTCTTTGAACTACCTAATGTTCCTCCAACAAATAACCACGCTGAGCGTCAACTCAGACCTCTGGTTATTTCTAAAAAACTTACTTTTGGAACTCAATCTGAGCGAGGCAGTCGTTTTATTGAACGTATCTTTTCTGTTGTTACTACTTGTATACAACAAAAAAAGGATGTGTTGGCATTTATCATCGAAGCCCTTCACCAATGGGTTGCAACTCAGAAAAATTTAGACGCCCCTTTGCAAGGGGCGTGAACGTTTACCAAAATTAATTACAATCCTGTCGCCTCTGCAGGAATAACATTTAATTAAATGTTTCAATCTTTATTTTATTGATAATATCGCTGCTAAGGCGATGCAACAAGCCCTAGTGAAACTTGTTGCATAGTTAATATTAAGCATTTAATAAATGAATGATAGACGTATCAAACTCTGGAAAAACACCTATCACGACAGCAGCAGCCAGCATCATGATACCCAAATAGCGAAATATAGACTTATTTAAATGTGAAATAAGTAAGCCGAGGCTGACTCCAATGCTTAATAGAATTAATGAAGAAATTAAACAGCCCGATATAAAAAATGGCATACTGGCTAAATTATATTCGTCAGTCATCGCATTGCCTTGGAAAATAGCAAAAAAGCCAATAAGCCCTACTGTCAACAATAAAGATACTCCAGGACGCCATGATAATAAGGCTGCACAAATTATAAGAGAAGCTAAAATACCATATTGTAGGAGTGGGATTGCGATACCAGAAACGTTTAATATACCACCTAACACCATAGCTACAGCAAAAACCAAGGGAACGCTCCATAAGGCGCGGCCTCCTATTTTTGCGGCGATGAGTCCTACTGCCAAGGAGAACATCATATGATCTATCCCGTGTATTGGCATACTGAAACCTTGCCAAAAGGGATTGTTGCTCATAAATTCGGCATGATGGGCAAATACGATAGAAGGCATTAAGGGCATTAAGATAGTTATTACTGCAACAAAAACTGTACGCAACGATACTTTAAACATAAACTTTCTCCCTTTAAGTGCCAGGTATTGAATCAACTGTCCAGTCAATTCTTGGAATGGCGACACCTATCATTGTATCTCTGGTTACAATCGTTGCAAGTTTTTCTTCACTCCAATCCTCTGTACCCTCTGGTCGCATAGGTAAAATCATAAACCGTGTGCGTTGATTAGAGTCGTGAACTCTCACTTCCACATCAGGAGGAATAATAGTTCCAAATTCAGCTAATACTTGACGTGGCCATCTCACTAAACGACGTCTATAATTAGGTCTTTCATACCAGGCTGGAGCTATGCCTAATAAAGGTCTTGGGTAGCAAGAGCATAAAGTGCATACCATAGTGTTATGAAGTTTGGGTGTGTTTTCACAAACAATTAAATGGGTATAATCACTAGGAGTACCTTCGCCTGTTGGTTTTAACCAGTCGATTCCCAGTTCTTTACAAGCTGCTACCCCATCAGCGAGCAAACGCTTCTTGAATTCAGGATCTACCCATGCACGGGCGACAACTCGTGAACCAGAATAATATCCAAGGTTATCATACCATTCAGTAAAGCGACGGTGATCTTCCCGTGAAAATAAACCTTTTTCAATTGCGAGTTCACGAATAGCAGTTTCAAGAATAGTAAATTCTATCGCTTCATCGTGTTCCTCTATAGGTTCGTGTAAATGATCCTCCTTCATTACTTTTTCTCCTTTTTCTCTTTCTCTTTTGCTGGTTCAAGCCAGCGCTCTGAGAATTCTGTCTCTAATGTATCAATTGGGCTACCGCCATAATCCTCCCATAATTCGTTTAACTTAAAACGAACCAGGTAGAATCGCTCACGACGTCCTTCATATCGCCCCCATGCTTCATCTTCCGGAATAACCCATTCTGGTCGTAAAAGAACAATCTCCCCTGTATGTCCTCGTGTGTAGCCTTGGGTTCTAGTATGAAATAAAGAAGGCAAATTATTGACCGTTACACGATCGCCTATTTTGTATTTATCCATCTATATCTCCTCTCGCTTTCTAACTTCCGCCATTTTGTTCATTAACTCATCAGGAGTGATGTATCCTTTATCAAGCAACATTTTAGCCATTGCGAGTAACCATCTCGCATAGTAAGGTGTGCCAAAATAAATGGTTTCACCCAAATCGTTTTCTCGTCTTCGCCGCTCTTCTGCAACCCAATGACCGCGCCAAGCCAAGCATTCCGCTGTGCAATGAGTATTCTTTTCCCATAGGGTAGGCTTATGTGTTGATTTATCGAGAGGGCCATCTGGTTGGCCGCCAACGTCATGAACTACGTGTAATACAGCTTCCGCATGTTTTTGCGTAATAGTAAGCGGTATATTCAGTTCATTATATCTAACTGGTGTATGTGATCTGATTATATCTAATAGAGCAGAGTAATCATTAGCTGAGTTCTTGGCCATGCTTGTTCCTTGGAATGCATTAATTAGAGCGAAATGAATAAAAAAAACCTCTATACATAAATATAGACCAGACAAATGAATTTTCCTAATTAGATTAGATAGCAAGACTCTTCGGTAATATTGATGTACGAGCGACTGGGATAAAGGGTACTGAGTATTTTCGTGCCAAGTCAGTTTCTATTTATATTTTATTGAATGAATACAATTGATCTTTGTGTGGATAATATTTTCTGAATTTTTCTCAGGCTTTTGTCATTTACTTTCGATCAATACAGCAATATCCTTGTTAACTTTAGTTTTAAAGCGCAAATGGAACTTTAATGATAACAGATTTTATCGGTCTTCTCAGACAAAGAAAATTTTTGCCCCTTTTCCTGACCCAATTTTTTGGTGCTTTTAACGACAATGCTTATAAGCTAGCAATGTTGACTATGATTAGCTATCATTTAAGCCATACACAAGAACAGTCGGAATATTATCAGGCTATTGCAGGCGCTTTATTCATTCTGCCTTTCTTTATCTTTTCCGCTACTTCCGGACAATTGGCAGATAAATACGACAAGGCTTTGTTGACTCGTCTGGTTAAGGTGTTTGAAGTGTTATTAATGATTATTGGAGGTATTGCATTATACATTGGTAGCGTTTTCTTGATGATGTGTACTTTGACTGGGATGGGGGTACATTCTTCTTTCTTTGGACCTATCAAATATGCGATTTTACCAGACCATTTGCCTAAGAAAAATTTATTAGCAGCGACAGGCCTAATTGAAGCCAGCACTTTTATTGCTATTTTATTAGGCACTACATTGGGTACGTTAACCGTTGGAGGGAAGGAGGCTACCCCTTATATCGCGATTATTATGACCTTAAGTGCCGCTTTTTCTGGTTTGATCTCCAGCCTGTTTATACCTCCTGCACCATCAGCACTTCATGAATTAAAAGTGGATTTTAATTTATGGCGGGCCACAGTGAAGATGCTAAAGGAGGCGAAAAAAGAATATGGAATTCTTATATCCATATTAACTATTTCTTGGTTTTGGTTAATTGGCGCTGTCATGCTTACCAAATTACCTGATTATACCCATTATGTTTTGGGGGCTAGCGCTCATGTTTTTGCTCTATTTCTTGCTTTATTTTCAATAGGCATTGCTCTAGGATCAATTACTATAAATTGGTTATTGAAAGGACAAGTTAATCTTTCTGCTGTTCCAATGGCCATGCTCGCTTTTACTTTTTTTGCTTTTGATTTGTATTGGTCATCTCCTGCGGGTCATGATTTAAAGACCCCCTTATTTAACTTATTTAATTTTTTTACTTCATTTACTCATTGGCGAATTGCTTTTGATTTATTTATGTTAGCATTTTGTGCAGGACTATTTGTAGTTCCCTTGTATACTTACTTGCAAATTATAAGTCCAGTTGAAAACAGGGCCAGAACGATTGCGGCGAACAATATTTTCAATGCCTTGTTTATGGTGATGGGAACTTTGTTAGTCATGCTGTTATTGTTTTTTAGCTTTTCAATTCCTCAGGTTTTTTTAATACTTTGTCTTTTAAATTTGGTTGCCGCGGTGTTCTTGTTTCTTGGGTTAAGAACCTTAAGAAGAAGCTCAGAGGAGATAGCTTAACAACAGATCTTTTGCATAACCTGTCTCTTTCATTTTATTGCGCCTTGTAAACGTTTCACGGTGCTCATTTACTGCATGTATACTGGCTCCTCGAAATTTTCAGGTAAGGGAGAAGGGCATCATTTATTTTTGAGCTTGGTGTTTTACTCCTTTTTCAACCAATCTTTTGCAGGTAAAAAATCTGTGTATAGTTTTTCTTCATCAGTCCCTTTTTCAGGATGCCAATTGTATTCCCAATGAACAATGGGAGGCAGGGACATCAATATGGACTCAGTCCTTCCGCCGGATTGCAGGCCAAATAAAGTGCCGCGATCATAGACTAAATTGAACTCTGCATAACGGCCTCTTCGGTAATTCTGAAACGCTTTTTCTCTATTACCAAAAGGGATATCTTTACGGCGAGCCACTATGGGTTCATAGGCAAGAATAAAATGATCACCTATGCTACGCATGAGATCAAAGCTGTGATCAAAGCTGATTTCATTGTAATCATCAAAAAATAAGCCGCCAATCCCACGTGCTTCATTTCTGTGCTTAATAAAAAAATAATCATCGCACCAACGCTTGAATTTTGGGTAAATCGTTTCTCCAAAAGGTAAACAGGCATTTAAGGCCGTTTGATGCCAATGCTCACAGTCTTCAATAAATCCATAATAAGGAGTTAAATCAAATCCTCCACCAAACCACCAGACTGGTTCCGAATCCTCCTTTTCTGCGACAAAAAATCGAACATTGGCATGTGTTGTTGGCACATAGGGGTTTTGAGGATGAATGACCAGAGATACCCCTAATGCGCTGAAATGTCTTCCTGCCAATTCTTCTCTATGTGCACTGGCTGATGTTGGTAATTGTTCCCCTGAAACATGTGAGAAATTGACGCCGGCTTTTTCAAAGACATTCCCATTCGCCATTATTCTTGTTTTTCCTCCACCTCCAGCAGCTCGCTGCCAGGAATCCTCATGGAATCTGGTTTTGCCATCAATTGATTCCAGTGAGACACAAATTGTATTTTGGAGTTGGAGCAGATAAGATTTAATTTGCTCTATCGCATTATAAGGAAGTGTCTTCGAGATTGGCATGATGAGACTCCGCACAGGGAATTAGCGCTTGGAGCCTTCATTTTCTCATTTTTTGGATATTGGCACAATGTTTGCTTTGTTTAAATAGGTTTTTTTATCATTTTTATGTTTCAGTGAGGTTTAGAGACAAGTATGAAGCCATATAGTGCTTTGGAAAATTGGCATAATGTCAAATTATGGTTAAGACTTAAATAACAATAAGACAGGAGTAAATATGGCCATTAATCTTGATTCTTATTTTGGGATTCATGCCAAGGCGTTGATCGCAAGAGATCAGAGGGCATCAGTTCTTGCTAATAACATAGCCAATGTTAATACACCGAATTTTAAAGCCCGGGATGTTGATTTTAATGAAGTACTGACAGCAACTATGAACGGTAACAGCCAGCAGTTAAGGGTAACTTCGGATCAGCATATTAATACCAATGCCGATTTTATGACTCATTTGAAATACCGAATGATACATCATGCTTCTTTAGATGGTAATACCGTTGATAAAGATATGGAAACTACTGAGTTTGCTCGAAATGCATTGAATTATCAGGCCAGCTTGAGTTTCTTAAACGGCAAAATCAAATCCATGCTGGCCGCATTGAAAGGGGAATAATCATGTCATTAAATGCGATTTTTGACATTGCGGCTTCTGCAATGACTGCAGAAACAGTTCGTTTGACTACCAGTGCTGGCAATATGAGTAATGCGAATGTTGAAGCAGGTAGTCCAGATGAGGTCTATCAAGCCAAATATCCTGTTTTCAAGTCAGTTCAGGAGAATGCAAATCAATGGATGGGGGAGCAAATTAAGGCTGGCGTGAAACTGGATGGTATTTATGAGAGTGATGCAGAACCGCACAGAAGGTACGATCCAAATAGTCCAATAGCTGATAAAGACGGGTTTGTCTATACGTCAAATATCAATTACGTTGAAGAAATGGCAAATATCATTTCAGCTTCACGTTCTTATCAAATGAATATTGAATTACTAAATACAACCAAACAACTTATGCAAAGGACGCTGCAATTAGGCGAATAAGGGGAAGGGAATGACTACCAATTCAGTAAATGGTTCCAATTCAACAGGTGGTTTAGGTTTGAATCAAATTGATTCAGATAAAAGACAAAACTTAGGACAACAGGATTTTTTGCGTTTGATGGTGGCACAAGTTCAAAATCAAGATCCTCTGCAACCACAGGCAAATGGGGAGTTTTTATCTCAACTGGCTCAGTTTAGCACCAATGATGGAATCACAAAAATGCAAGAATCACTGCAACAATTAGCTTCATCTCTACAATCTAATCAAGCGCTTCAAGCATCCGCTTTGGTTGGCCGCAAGGTGTTAGTAAACAGCAATACCCTGAGTCTGGGTACAGAAGGAGATGTAAAGGCCGCCATTGATATGGCACCTGGTGTTTCTAATCTTCGCGCTGCAATCTACACGGAATCTGGCGAGTTGATAAAAACTATTCCCTTGGGGCAACCAGAGCCTGGGTTTTTCCAATTTAGCTGGGATGGTACTGACCAAAGTAATCAACGTTTAGCATCAGGAAGATATACAATAAAGGTTACTGGTACCTATGGCGGACAAGAAGTGGCATTGAAAACTATGACGTCAGCCAATGTTGATAGTGTCAGTCTTGGGCAAAATGGCGAGGATCTAAAGCTTAATGTAGCGGGCGTAGGATCAGTCTATTTAAGTCAGGTAAGGCAAATATCAGTATAAATCAATGATTTCAGTCACCGTTGCCTTATTGAAACGATGGCTTAAGTCATAAGCGCATTGCTTATAAAGCAGTCAAGGGCAAATGCTAAAAAATTATAAAGCAGGAGGCTATTATGGTTTTTAATACAGCATTAAGTGGAATTCAGGCATCAACCAGAGATTTAGAAGTTATAGGTAATAATATTGCAAACTCTGCCACAATAGGATTTAAAGGCTCAAGAGCCGAGTTTGCAGATATTTATTCATCCAGCGCTTATGGCTCTGGCGGCAACGCTGTAGGTGGTGGGGTTAAACTCTCGCGTGTACATCAGTCATTCGCTACAGGAACATTAAGTACTTCAAACAACACACTCGATCTGGCTGTGAATGGTTCGGGCTTCTTTATATTAAGTGATCAAGGATCCAGGATTTATACTCGAGCCGGGCAATTCAAGTTGAATAATGAGAACTATATAGTCAATGCAAATAATCAACGGTTGACTGGTTTACTAACTGATTCTAATGGGGTAATTACAGGAGCCTCGGGTGATTTACGAATAAACACTGCAAATATTCCTCCCAGAGCCAGTACAAATGTCACTGTAGGTGTTAACTTGAACTCTCAAAGCAAAGCGCCTAATGTAGATTGGGTCGGAGGAGCTACTCCAGCAACCGATACTTATAACAATGTCACCTCGTCAACAATCTATGATAGTTTAGGAAATTCACATGTGTTGAGTATGTATTTTATTCATGCCGATTCAACAGCCCTAGCCGGTTCACCTAATGCCTCATCACCTGCTGGAACAGAAAATCAATGGTATGTAGCATTTCAGATAGACAATCAAAACGTTCCTCCTAATGTGGGGCCTCAAAATACAAATAATTTATTCCGAGCTAACTTTAATTCTGATGGCTCGTTTGCGGGAGTATTTGATACATCAAACGCCGCATTACCCAATAATTTAATTCCCCTATCATTCAATTTAAACAATGGTTCCAATCCTTTGAGTCTCAATATCGATTTATCAGATAGTACTCAATTTGGCAGTCCTTTTGCCGTTCAATCGACTTTTAATAATGGCTACACTACCGGAAGTCTTGCTGGGCTGGATATTGATGACTCGGGAGTAATCTATGGCCGTTATACTAATGGGCAATCTTTGTCCATGGGCCAGATTCAGCTCGCTAATTTTGCAGATCCAGAAAGTTTGCAAAATTTAGGAAATACCAGCTGGGCTGAAACATCTTCATCAGGACAGCCATTGATTAGTGCTCCTGGAAGTGGTGGTTTGGGATTAATTAATTCAGGAAGACTTGAAGAATCAAATGTGGATTTGACAAGTGAATTGGTCAACTTAATTAGTGCTCAGCGCAATTTTCAGGCGAATGCTCAAACTATTCGTACAGGCGATGCGATTACTCAAACGATCATCAATATTCGCTAGGAGGTAAGCTATGGAACCTATCCTGTATAAGGCCATTTCTGGTGGTCGTTCAGATTTTAAAAGGCAGGAAATAATCGCAAATAATTTGGCAAATATTAACACCCCTGGATTTAAGGCTGATTTGTACCAGGCACAAACCATGTACATGAATAATGCAAATGGAAATAATCAGTTTAATATGCATTCATTTATCACTCAAAATGCCAATGGACTGGACACTTCTCCTGGGGAGATTATTACGACAGGCAGGGATTTGGATGTAGCCATTGATGGAGATGGGTGGATGGCTGTTGAGGATAGTAAAGGTCGTGAAGCTTATACCAGAGGGGGTAGTTTACGCTTGAATGCTAATGGACAGTTAATTACTGCCTCGGGTAAGGTTGTTTTAGGTGATGGAGGCCCAATTTCTATCCCACCTGCTCAATCTGTAGAGATAGGTTCGGATGGTACCATATCGATTATACCTTTAGAAGGTGATGTCAAATCCTTGGCGGTATTAGACAGGATTAAATTAGTTACACTGGATAGAAATAATATTTATAAAAACGATGAGGGCTTGATACAACTGAAATCAGGTGTTGCTACCGCTAATAGTAATATTAAATTACAAAGCGGTGCATTGGAGGGGAGTAATGTAAAAGCGATTGATCAAATGGTAGCTATGATCAGTGCAGGTCGGGAATTTGATGCCCAAATGAAGCTATTATCAACAATCGATGATAATGGACAAAAATTGGCACAACTATTGCAAGAATAGACTTAACTAATTTAGTTATTGTTTCAGTTAGGATAAATCGCTTTCCAGTTGGTAGGAGTTATAGATGATTTTAAGAACGGAAGATGTTTTTTATGCATTTAAAAATCTGAAATGATAATTAAGGCCGAAATAATAATAAGAATAATAGCAGGAGGCCGTTATGGAACCAGCATTATGGGTCAGTAAATCAGGTTTGGAAGCCCAGGATAAGAATATAGCTACTATTGCCAATAACCTTGCTAACGTAAACACAACAGGTTTCAAAAAAGGTAGAGCTTTGTTTGAGGATTTAATTTATCAAAATCTTCGTCAGGCCGGTGCTCAATCTTCACAAAATTCGCAAATTCCCACCGGTATTAATATGGGGACAGGAGTGCACCTGGTTGCTACAGAAAAAATCTTTAGTCAGGGCAGTATTCAGAATACGCAAAATGCTTTGGATATCGCTATCGAAGGCCGCGGCTTTTTAACAGTCTTAATGCCTGACGGCACACAAGCCTATACACGTGATGGAAGCTTTAAAACAGATAGTACAGGCCAGATTGTTAATAGTAATGGGTATCCCCTTCAACCAAACATTTTGATACCACCGCAAACGACAAAAATTACTATTGGAACAGATGGCACGGTTAGTGCTTTAGTCGCAGGAAATAATGCTCCATCGGTAATAGGAAACATTCAATTAACCGATTTTATAAACCCTGCCGGGTTGCAACCTATTGGGCAGAATTTGTATGTGGAAACAGTAGCAAGCGGTACACCAGTCATAGACAATCCCGGTAACTCCGGATTAGGTACTTTATTGCAAGGTTCATTAGAGGCCTCTAATGTGAATGTGGTTGAAGAATTGGTTAATATGATTCAGGCTCAAAGAAGTTATGAAATAACAGCAAAAAGCATTCAGACCGTTGACAGTATGTTGCAATATTTAACCCAAACTCTGTGAGTGAGATAGGTCATGAATCGATTTAATATAGCTGCGTCTTGCTTGGCTACGACCTTGTTATTCGGGTGTGAGGCCCTCCATCCACCTGCACCAGGGGATAATCCTGATTATGCACCGACTTATCCTGTAACGCCGGATCCCAAGGAGTTAAGAAAAGTAAGTGGAGCTATTTACAGTAGTGAAACGGCTCTCCCATTATTTGAAACACCCAGGGCAAGACATCCTGGTGACATATTGACTGTATTTTTGATTGAGAAGACGGATGCACAAAAAAATGCGACTACCACTCAGAGAAAAAATGATACGGAAAAAATCACAAATAAACTCTTTTTAGGCAGACCAATCTCTTTGGGAAGTGGTTACAGCATGGATTTTGATTTAGATAACCAAAGGCAATTTAACGGGGAAGGCCGATCAATACAAAACAATAAATTAGCCGGTAGTATTTCAGTGACGGTAGCTAAAGTGTTGGCGAATGGCAATATGGTAGTTCAAGGCGAGAAATGGGTCAGAATCAACCAGGGCAATGAGTTTGTTCGCCTTTCAGGGATAGTTCGTCCCCAAGATATAAAAGCAGATAACACTATTACCTCTGATAGAATTGCCAATGCAAGAATTTCTTATGGTGGTACTGGTCAAATTAATAATACAAATGCTCAAGGATGGTTATCAAGAATTTTATGGGGGCCTTTATTCCCGACTTAATTGGTAATTATTGAGATTACAACTGACAAGGAATTAAGATGCGGCGAGTGCTGGTTATTGGATCGATATTGGCAATTCATTTGATTGCAACTCAAGTTTTTGCTGAACGAATCAAAGACATTGCTACTTTAGCCGGTGTTCGTGTCAACCAATTGGTTGGTTATGGGTTGGTGGTCGGTTTAAGCGGTACTGGGGATAAAACAGGCACAAAATTTACCGAAGATAGTTTTGCTAACATGCTAACTCAATTGGGAATTAATATTCCTCCAGGAGTAAGACTCAATTCCAAAAACATTGCGGCAGTGATGGTTACTGCCAATTTGTCCAGTTTTATGAAAAAAGGACAGACTATGGATGTCAACATTTCATCCATAGGAGATTCTAAAAGTTTGTTAGGTGGAACTTTATTACTTACTCCTTTGAAAGGAGCGGATGGTCGGGTTTATGCCATGTCACAGGGAAACGTTGTAGTCTCTGGAATCAGTGCTTCAGGGAGCGATGGTTCAAGTGTTACTGTTAACGTACCCAGCGGGGGAAGAATTCCTAATGGCGCTACCATAGAGGCTGATATTCCTAACCCGTTTTATTACTCAGATTCACTGACTTACAACCTGCATTACCCTGATTTCACGACGGCGAAACGAATGAGCGATGCTATTAATGAGTTAATGGGTCCTGGCACGGCAAAAGCCATAGATGCTGGTTCTGTTGTTGTAACAGCTCCAAAAAAACTATCTCAACGGGTAGACTATGTTTCAGTGCTCGAAAATATTGAATTTAAGCCAGGAGAACCCATGGCAAAAATTATTATCAATGCCAGGACTGGGACAGTAGTTATTTCAACTAATGTGATTGTTAAATCTGCTGCTGTTTCTCATGGTAATTTGGTCGTTAGTATTACAGAGACCCCTGTTATCAGCCAACCTAATGCTTTTGCTTCAGGGCGGACTGTGTCTACGCAGCAATCACAGGTCAATATTCAACAAAAAAATAACCGTGCATTTATTCTGCCTAAGGGTACTACTTTGAAAGATATAGTAAGAGGAATCAATGCTGTTGGTGCAACACCTGCTGATGTGATTTCCATTTTGGAAGCCTTGCAAGAGGCAGGTGCGTTAAGTGCTACATTAATAGTCATATAAAGGTGATGGATATGACCATACAGAGTATTGCTACGAGTGATTTTCAAGGATTAAATGAATTAAAAATCCAGGCAAAAAATAATGCAAAGGAAGCTTTGCCTGAAGTAGCCAAACAGTTTGAAGCGATATTCTTGCAATCCATGTTAAAAAGTATGAGGATGGGGCAACATTTTCTTGATGAATCCAGTCCTTTTAGTGGTAAGAATGAAGTGGCTTTTCAAGAGATGCTGGATGCACAATATGCTAGTACTATTGCAGGGTCTAAAGGGATAGGATTGGCATCTCTATTGGCTAAACAACTGGAAGTTTCAGTTGGTGATAAAGCAAAGAACCCAGTTCATCTCTCTACAGAGGTTAACAATACCAAAGTCATTAATTCAGAAGAATCAGTATCCGTTGTTGATGATTTCGTAAAATCTGTATGGCCTACAGCAAAACAAGCCGCGTCTTTAATTGGATTGGATCCCAAATTGTTGATAGCACAAGCAGCATTGGAGACTGGCTGGGGTAAATTTGTTACGAGAGATGCCGAGGGTTCGAGCAGTAATAATTTATTTAATATTAAAACCGGGTCGAATAGTAAAGTAGAATCAATTCAAGTTAAAACAACAGAATATATTGCCGATACACCTATTAAGATAAATGCTTCCTTTAGAAAATATCAATCCATAGAGCATAGTTTTCATGATTATATTTCGTTAATTAGAGGAAGCGAGCGTTACCAAATGGCCTTGGCTAATGCAGCAAATCCTGAGCTTTATGTCAGCGAGTTAAATAAAGCAGGGTATGCTACTGATCCAAATTATAGCAGTAAGATTTTATCTATTTATCATGGTGATGAATTGAACCAGGCAATACAACGATGTGAATCATCCGAACAAAGTTGATAGTTAGGCCCAAGTTAAAGAAAAAATTAGTTCAGGGAGTGAACAAAATATGTCTATACTTAATATTGCCTATTCAGGATTAAATGCTTTTCAGCGTGCCCTAGATGTTACTGGCAATAATATTGCTAATTTTAAAACCAGAGGGTATAGCAGACAATCTATCCAATTTACACCTATTGCTTCAAATCGCTATGCTGGTTCATACATAGGAGCAGGAGTATCTGTTTCATCGATTTATAGAAATGTTGATCAATTTGCCAATGCTCAGGTTCGAAGCACTTTGAGTTATAGAACTCAGTATGATGCATTTTACAATCAAGCGCTTCAGATTGATAAACTGCTTTCACAGGATGGCTCAAGTATTTCGGCTCCCTTACAAACTTTTTTTGATTCAATAGGGCAATTGAATAGCACACCCGACAGTATAGCGACAAGAGGTGTTGTATTGAAACAGAGTCAGTTGTTGGCTCAACAATTTAATTCGCTACAAATAAAACTCGAAGAGTATCAGCGTAATTCCACATTGCAAGTAACAGAGTCAGTAAAAATAATTAATCAGATAACAAAAGAGTTGGCTGAGGTGAATGGGAAATTACTGGGAAATAACAATATACCAGAGTTGCTTGACCATAGAGACGAGTTACTCAAACAATTGTCAGGATATACTGATCTCAGTATTTTTGATCAGGGTGATGGTACGATTAGTGTTGGAATTGCCAGCGGAGATATGCTAGTGGCAGGAACCCAGCAACGCGATTTGGTAGTGGGTATAGGTAAAGACTCTATTTTGGGGACAAAGATCTTTTTAACTAGCGGAGGAAATAATCAAGTCGATATCACAGACAGGCTGACTACCGGCATGTTAGGCGGTCTTATAGATTATGAGAAAAATGTTTTGGGACAGGCCAGCCAATTAATAGGCCAAATGGCCATTGGTTTAGCTCAGACATTTAATACCCAACATAAGTTGGGAATGGATATGAATAGCCAAATTGGCAAGGATTTTTTTACTGATTTTAATTCCCCCGGACAAATGCTGAAACGATCTACAGCTTCAGCTGACAATAGTGGAACTGCTGTCTTATCTGTCAATATCTCAGATATATCCCAAGTGAAATTAAGCGATTACGATCTGATAATTAGCGATACTGGGGCTAATGAATTGCGATTGATAAGAAAATCAGACGGTACTTCTACAACCTTAACCTGGTCAAGCTTGCCACCAGCCCCACCAGCAGGGCAAGTAGTTATAGATGGAATGACGATTACAGTAAACGATTTATCGCAATTGGCAAATAATGACCATTATACTCTAACCCCTACCAGAGGAGCAGCCAGAGATTTTGCCTTGGAAATTAAGGATGCTTATGAAATTGCGCTGGCTTCTCCAGTGAAAACAACAGCGTCATTAAATAATACCGGGCAAGGCCAAATTATTTTAGGATCAGTATTGAATACGGCTTCTGTTAACAAACAATTCAGGATAGATTTCATTTCGGATACTCAATACAACCTGGTTAATGTAACGGACAGTACAACAACCGGTCCTTTTGCCTTTGTACCAAATACAAACAATGTCATTCAAATTCCCGATGGAATAACTCCTTCTTATTCAGTTGTTTTATCTGGGATTCCCAAATCCGGAGACCAATTTACTACTGATTACAATACTGGTGGATTTGGTGATAATCGCAATGGCTTGATCCTTGGCAACATACAACAAAACAAGATTTTTTCAAATGGAAGCGAAACCTTATTTGACAGATATGGTAGCTTGCTTGCTGAAGTGGGAGGCAGAACCAATCAAGCTAAAACCAGTTTTGAATCAGCCGATATACTCCATAAGCAGGCTTTAGATTTCCAGGATAGCAAAAGTGGAGTTAATCTGGATGAGGAAGGAGCCAATTTGCTTGTCTTTCAACAAGCTTACCAGGCAGCGGGAAAATTGATGGAAATATCCAATCAAATTATGAACTTGTTGTTTGATATCATGAGGTGATGAATGCGTATTTCAACCAATCAGATATATCAGCGGGGTTTGGATAATTTGTTGACTCAGCAAGAGAGATTGGCAAGGCTCCAGGATCAACAAGCTAGCGGCATAAGAGTTCGGACTCCATCTGATGATCCAGTCGCATCTGCACAAATTGAGCTGATTAAACAGCGCATCAGCAATATTGAGCTATTACAGAATAATCGGCAAGCGGCAGACAGTGCCTTGCGTTTAGAGGAAGGGATATTATCCAATACAGTCAACTCACTTCACCGCTTACGTGAAATACAAATTCAGTCTGGGAACCCAAGTCTTTCCGAAGAGGATAGAAAAAACCTCGCTGTTGAAGCTCAAGCCTTATTAAATCAATTACTTGATTATGCTAACACTAAAGATAGTAATGGAAGTTATATGTTCAGTGGGAGTAAATCACTAACACAGCCAGTGTCATTGAATCTCTCAGGGCAATATGTTTATAACGGAGATAGCACACAGCGTTTTCAAGCAGTTACAACGAGTTTACTGGTAGCAGTTAATGATACCGGTGACAACGTGTTTATGCGCATTCCAAGTGGAAATGGGCGTTTTGCCATAAGAGAAACGGTAACCCCTAATACAGGAACAGCTTCAGTCAGTTCCGGTTCGGTAATTAATGAAGCCGCTTTTGTGCCGGATAATTACACAATGAGTTTTGCTTTAAATTCTCAGGGTAACCTGGTAGTCATGGTGAGTGGTACTCTCAGTGGTAATGTGATACCCCCAAGTGGTTTACCGGATGATGCACCATTATATCAGGAGGGTAGTGCCATTAGTTTTAATGGTATGGAAATGGTAGTGTCTGGCTTACCCAAAGCAGGGGATTCATTTTCAATTAGTCCAGCAAAAAATGAATCTATTTTCTCTACTGTACAGCGCATGATAAATAACTTAAACAAACCGTATGTCTCGTCTGTAGAAAAAGCAGCTACTCAAACTGAAAATAATCAATTGTTAGCTCAGATTGACAGTGCTTTAGGCCACATTTTGAGCGTACAGTCTGATTTGGGCGCAAGACTGAATCAACTGGAAACTGCTGAAAAAGCTAATAATGATTATCTGGATATCAGTGCTGTGACATTAAAAAAACTCAGAGAAATTGATCCTGTTGCTGTTGCAACGGAATTGAATTTACAACTAGTCAATCTGCAGGCAGCCCAGTTAAGTTTTACACGAATTCAAGGATTATCATTATTTAACTTTTTGTAAAAGCATCTCAAAAATGGAGTTTTTTATCTTTTAGATCAAGTAGCGTTGAATAATCTTATCCAGCTTAATCATTATTGTAAATCAATCAGCATAACTATAAGTTATAACCTATAAAAAGAACTCATAAGCATGTCACATCCTGTTCATATTGACTTGTTATTATGTATTTAAAGCCCGATGAGCAGGTGAAATTATGAAAACGTGGAATAGTCAAAATGGTACATCAAATGAGACAACTATAAACCTGGGAAAATTAAGTACTGCAAAAAATTTTGTATTTCGCAGAGGAGGCTCTAAAGGGCTAGCTTATATTGGAGCATTGCAATCCTTGTCTGAACAAGGGGTATTGGAAAACATTGAAAATGTTACAGGAAGCTCTGCTGGTGCTATGACAGCGGCGATAGTTGCTTGCGGCGGATCAGCTGAGTTAATGGACTATTTTTGTAGTGCAAATAGTTTAGCGGATTTTGTTGATAACCGATTGACTAAAAAATTGCTTCCTAAAAGCGAGAAGAGTCCACAAGCTGACTCTTCTGTGGATTATTCTTCAATAAGTCATGAGCAAAAGGGTAACCAGCTCGAGACTGAATCCAGTCTAGCAGAAGCAAAACTTGTTACGAAACCATCCAAATTAACTTTCGCTATTGCATCTAAAGGCGCTAAATTAGTTGAAGCGATGGAGCATGTCATGAGGATGGCTATTTTCACGCATTTTCCTGAATCTCTGGATAATGAATTGAAAAATGTTCACGAGAAGCTCAATGCAATTGAGGATAAAGGGAGCGCTGAATATATTAATCTTGCGAAAAGACAACAGATTCTGGAAGACACCCAAAAAATCATAAACAGGCTGCATGATCCGAATTTTGATTTAACTTTTGGCCATTTACATACGTTAAATCAATACGATCCTCAACGATTCAAAGAATTGTATGTTACTGGAACAGATGAAAACGGTGAGTTGAGGATTTTTTCTCATGAGAAAGATGCTGACATGCCTGTTTCTATTGCAGTTCATATCTCTGCGTCATTGCCAGGAGTTTTTGATCCGGTAATATATGAAGGAAGAAAAATATATTGATGGTGGTGCTGCTAATAATTTACCAGTCAATATCTTCTTTAATAAGGAGGAAGCGTATACTCCGGGAGTAGTGACTACCATTGGAGTTTCTTGCGAGAATAAATTGGACATCACAGAAAAAGAATTCAAAAATCCATCCTTTATGGAAAGGATCATGGGTTATTTAGGAAATTTTGTTAAAAAAATGTTATGTAAACTTGATGTTGAAGGCGCTGTAAAGGAATAGAGAAGAGAAATGTTGAAATATATAGACAATGGAAATCTGTTTGTTATGGTGGCACCTCCAATTTCAATAACAACCGCCCAAATGCATATTGATAAAGAGGAAAAAGAGGGAGTTATCAAGGTAGGTAAAGCGTTCTGTGATATGCAACTAAAAAGTATGATTGATGCAGGTTATAAACCACAGCCATTTGATGAAAAAACAGCAAAAATATTGGCAAGCACTGGTGAGCAACAAGAGCACTCAATACAAAGGACCATTGATTTTAAATCAAGATTGCAAAATTTTAAACAGGCAGACAGACCTTGGTCTAATCACGTAGAAAAAACTATTGATCGACTACTGTTGGTCAAAGGAGAGGTCACTCAAAATCAAATCGATCTATGTCTGCAGTGGCAGAAAATAAAATCAGTAGATAGCAACCCTGAGGATAGATTAAGAGAGTTTGTCTATGCATTCCTTGCTTCTCCATTGGCAGAGCCAGTCAGCAATCAGCAGGAGATTAATTTCAGTAAAGAAACAAGAAAAGAAATTAATCTATTAAAAAATCTACCAGGATTATATGAAACTACTCCTGATTTTGCAGAAGAGTTTAATAATCAGAGAATGCCATCCTTACAAAGAGCGTAAAGAGTTAATAGTCTGTAGAGTGTGACTTAAAGCAAGGAGGCTCTAGGTTCCAATATTTTTAAAGCCCCGATTTATTGAATTGTATAATTTGGTGGAGTTAAAATTCGCCGGTAAGTTTCTTCGAAATAGACCCTGATGTCATTGGCGTCCCGGGCAGGATTCGAACCTGCGACCTGCCCCTTAGGAGGGGGCTGCGCTATCCATCTGTGCCACCGGGACTTTGACTTTATTTATCAAACGCAAGTCTACCCTTATAGTCGGAAAATGACAACGGGAAAGCAAATTTCTTATATGAAAATGTAAAGATTATTGATAGGGCTGGTTGGATTGGGGTTTTTCGTAAGCACTGCTTAATTATTCTGTCATTTCTCAATTCTGGAAATCGGTAAGTCAATTTTTATTAAACCTGGTGAAGGTTTTGTGATTGGCTATCAAGATGGCTATAACCTGATAACAGCATGACATGAAACAATATCTATTGACCG
Source organism: Legionella sp. PATHC039 (assembly GCF_026191275.1). Classification (NCBI taxonomy): domain Bacteria; kingdom Pseudomonadati; phylum Pseudomonadota; class Gammaproteobacteria; order Legionellales; family Legionellaceae; genus Legionella; species Legionella sp. PATHC039. The sequence goes on along the minus strand of NZ_JAPHOP010000001.1, from coordinate 1,368,448 downwards.
CATATTAATAATTAAGATACCTTGCGCTAGTTGATAATGGATTGCAAAATTTGAGTCATTAAAGGAGATGTTAAAATATGAAAATTTTTAAAGGATTAAGGAAAAACACTGGTTTTAGGAAGCAGTCAAATACTCAAAAAATATCTAATTCATCGATTCAATCATCCATTACTTCTTTATCTGGTGATACAAGCCAACCTCGATTTGATTTTTTCCCAATAAACAATAGAGATGTTTTATTAAAAAGCCCCTCTTTCAATCATGTTGGTTCAGAATTTCAACCCATGGCATCCACGAGGGATATAAACTCAATCTCGATTACATTACCAATTAAACACAATATTCATCGAAATCATAATAGTAATTTGTCAGTTGACTCAACACCAGCCGTGGACTCATCTAATCAACAGGATCATATTTCTTATTTACATATATGCTTTACTCATGAGGAAGGAAAATGGTATTTATTTTTAAAGTGTTTCACAACGCTGGATGTTTTTAATTATGATTTTGCGCCATTATTGAAAATACTACATAAACCAGACATAAGAACTTATCCCATGAGTTTGGGTTGCCCTGGGGTTATTGATAGGACAGAACTCGTTGACATGGATAGAACAATTTATGTCAGGAAGTTTATTATACATGGGCCTGATGATGAGGCTAAAATCTTGCAAGATATTCATGATTTCAACCTGAATTGTTTGAGGCGGTTTGAAGAGTTAACCTACGGTAGAGATAATAGTGCTTATAGAAACTCTCAAGCTCTGGGGAGAATTTTGCATAAAATTATAACTGCCTATCAAGAAGTAACTGTAAATGAATATGATATAGCATTGAACCGGCTTAAGATTGTGTTTCAAGATCAAGTATTTCAAAATGATCCACAAATTTGTTTGTCTTTGACTCACATAGTCAATGCATTGATTGTTTTAAGTCAAAAAAAGGAACTTAATAACAAAGGAGTGGAAATTGATGAACACCAATTACATCTCATTTTAAAAGAACTTGCAAAACATGAAGGTAAAAAATTTAAAAATAATCTATGGTTTCCTATAGGGACTGTTGATGCAATTAGACAAGAGTTAGAAGAACTGTTTATTTCAAAGCAAACTATATCTGCAGCATCTATAATAAGTTAATAGTGATATAAGTACTAACAGTTACAATTTAATTAAGGACGATAAAAATGAAACAAATTAAAGGAATACTATTATCAATAATATCTTTATCATTCTTGCCGTTTCTGGTGTTTGCTTCTGATGCGTCGATTAGTCTGGTTGGTGTTCAAGGCTATGATTTGGTTTCTTATCATCAGAAAAATGGCCCTGTCCGTGGTAGTGGTAACCACACTTCTTATCATAATGGAGTAGCTTACCTATTTGCTACTGATGAAAACAAAAAAGTGTTTCAGGCTAATCCTGAAAAATATTTGCCAGCATATGGTGGTTATTGTGCTTTTGCAGTTTCAGTAGGCCGGAAAGTAGTAAGTGATCCATTAGCATGGAAAATTGTTGATGGCATTTTATATCTCAATCTTAATAAACAGGTACAAGAGTTTTGGTCAAAAGATATTCCTGGAAACATAAAAAAGGGTAATATTCAATGGGAAAAAATTAAAGATATTGATCCACAAAAAATTTAATGTAATTGCAATATACCACTTGCGTCTATTCAAATATCTCTAACCTGTACCATTGTGTTTTATCGATTATGGTACAGGTTTAATGCATATTAATTTCTATTTTTATAATGGCCATACCCATAAAATAGTTGGAATAGTAACGACTACAACAATGAGTTCTAATGGTAATCCCAAACGGAAATAATCAGAAAATTGGTATCTTCCTGGACCCATAACCATGGTATTGTTTTGATGGGCAATTGGAGTCAGGAAGGAACACGAAGCACCAATAGCCACTGCCATTAAGAAAGAATCCACATTAACATGCGCTGACTGGGCAATCTTGATTGCAATGGGAGCCATAATTAATGCTGTTGCTGCATTGTTTAATAAATCAGATAAAGTCATAGTGATAACCAGAATTGCAACCAAGGCAAAGATAGGGGAATATTGCCCAGCAATTTTCATAAATCCATTTGCAATCAAATCTGCAGCACCAGTCGTTTGCAATGCTTCTCCAACAGGGATAAGAGCAGCTAATAATAATAGTACCGACCAATCAATAGTACGATACAAACTGTGTGTTGGTATTGCTTTTAATAGAATGAGCGCAAGCACTGCTATCATAAAAGAAAAGTCGAGTGGTAGTATTTGCAGAGATGCCAAAATGATGGATAGTGTAAAACAAATGATTGGTAGAAATTTTTTTTGTGTCAAATGGACATTAATATCTCTTTCTGCAAGGGGCAAGAACCCCAGGTCGACAATTGTTTCGCGAAGCGTTGCGGCATTTCCCTGCAGTAGTACCACATCTCCTGCTGCGAAACGAATATCAATTAATTTTTTTCTAAACGATAATTCTTCTCTAGAAATAGCTAACAAATTAATCTTATGACGTGAACGAAATCTCATCATGGAAGCGGATTGTCCTTCAATACTGGAATCTGGTAATACAACAGCTTCCATAGTGATGATATCACTGTCGTAGAGCTCTTTAGAGGTTAATGGTTTGTTGCCAGCGAGGATTAGACCATTTGAATCCAAAATGTTTTTCAAATCTTCAGGAGACGCTTCAATAATTAAAATATCGTTGCAATGAATGATCGTATCATCAGTGTATGCAAATTTTTTTTTACCTTCATGCACAACTGCTATCAGTTCAAAGTTCGCTTTAGTCATCTCGAGAAACTCTTTAACAGTCTTTTCGCACATAGAAGAGGTTTCAGGAACTTTTACTTCAGTCATGTAATCAGAAATCTGGAATGAATCTCCCGATTTACTATACTTGGCCCGCACTGGAACTAATTTCCATCCAATCAATGAAACAAAGAGAACACCCATCAATGCTACCGGAAGCCCTACGGGAGTAAAATCGAACATATTGTATGGGGTACCCAGGACTTGATTGCGGAAGTTGGAAATTAATAGGTTGGGAGGGGTACCTATGGCAGTGATTACTCCTCCCAAAACTGAGCAAAAGGCAATAGGCATTAAGATGATAGATGGCGATTTTTTAATTTCTGTAAAAGCATGAATGGCGATAGGCATCATTATCCCTAATGCGCCCACATTATTCATAAAAGCAGACAGAAATGCACTGATGCCACTATAAAGACCGACTTGAAATGATGTTTTTTTTGAGAGTTTTTTTAATTTTATAAAGGAATTATTTAATACGCCTGATTGGGTGATGGCATAAGTTAAGATCATGACACAGCCGACTGTTATTACTGCCGGGTTACTGAATCCTGAAAATGCCTTGTTAAAGGGAACAAGGCCGGTCAATACTGATATGGCCAGTGCAAACAGGGCAACAAAGTCGTATCTCCAATAATTCCAAACGAATAAAATGAGAGAAAGAATTAAAATGGCAAATAAAAGATAAGGCTGGTACATGCAATAATCCTTATTTTCATGTTTTATATCAACATCCATGCTAATAATTACAGGACTCTACCCAAAAACATTATTTAAGTTTGATTGATTACATTCCTGAGTAATTCGGTCCACCTCCACCTTCGGGTGCTTGCCAAACTATATTTTGACGCGGATCTTTAATATCGCACGTTTTACAATGAATACAGTTCTGGGCATTAATTTGTAATCGAGGCCCTTTTTCAACATCCTCGATTATTTCATAAACAGCTGCTGGGCAATAGCGGCTTTCTGGGGAAGCGTATTGGTTTAAGTTCACTTCAATGGCCAGCTTAGGTTGTTTTAACTTGAGATGGCAGGGTTGATTTTCTTCATGAAATGTATTTGATAAAAATACAGATGAGAGTTTATCAAATGTGAGCACGCCATCGGGCTTGGGATAGTTAATTTTTTTAGCTTTTTCTGCTGGAATTAACGATTTATGGTCCGCATGATTTTTTAAAGTCCATGGAGAATACCCTCGAGTTACATAAGTTTCCAAGGCAGCATTAATTAGACCTGGGAATAAACCGTATTTGAATCCCGGTCTAATATTTCGTACTGCATATAGCTCTTGCTTTAGACAGGATTGATTGATTTTTTCAGGGTAAGCGCTTAGCTCAAATTGACCACTCTTTTCCTCGCTTAGTGCATCAAAGCAAGCTTGTGCAGCAAGCATTCCAGATTGCATTGCGGTGTGAATTCCTTTAATTTTAGGCACATTTAGGAAACCGGCAGCATCTCCAATCAAGGCGCCACCAGGAAAGGTAAGTTTAGGGAGAGATTGCCATCCTCCCTCATTAAGTGCTCTGGCTCCATAACCAATTCGCTCACCGCCTGTTAGAACAGATTTAATAAGGGGGTGAGTTTTAAATCTCTGAAACTCTCCAAAAGGATTTAACCAGGGGTTCTTGTAGTCAAGTCCTACAACAAAACCTATAGCAACTCTCTGCTCTGAAAGATGATACAAAAAGGAGCCTCCATAAGTCGCATGATCAAGAGGCCAACCAACAGTATGGATGACTTTTCCAGGTTCATGCCGGGATGCATCAACTTGCCAGATTTCTTTAATCCCTATACCGTAAGTTTGTGGTTGTGAATGATCTCTTAAATGATAGCGACTCATTAATGTTTGACTTAATTGCCCGCGACATCCCTCAGCAAATAAAGTTTGTTTGGCTAATAAATGCATGCCAGGTTGATAATTATCAGTTTTTTTCCCTTGTCGATCAATTCCTACGCCGCCAGTAGCTACACCTATGACTTGATTTTTATCATTATAGAGAATTTCTGCTGCCGCAAATCCAGGGTATATTTCACAGCCTAGAGCTTCTGCTTGTTCTGCAAGAAACTTACATAGTTCTCCCAAACTGATAATAAAGTTTCCCTCATTATGCATAGGTTTTGGAGTAGGGAGCTTAAATGATTTATTTTGAGTCAAAAAATAAAACAGATCTTTGTTGACAGGCGTATCTAGGGGGGCCTGTTGCCAATTCTCTGGCAGTAATTCTTTTAAGCTTCTGGGTTCTAAAACTGCACCAGAAAGAATATGAGCGCCGACCTGAGCTCCTTTTTCCAGTATACAAATAGTAATTTTTTTTTGTGAAGCTAAAGCCAGTTGCTTTAATTTGATTGCAGCGGATAATCCAGAAGGCCCTGCACCGACTATGATAACATCAAATTCCATCGTTTCGTGTTCCACACGTACTCCTATAACTTACAAATGAAAAAATGATCGCCTTTATAAGGTTTAAGATCAAGATTAAATTTTATATTTTCAATTTTTGAAGGGCGAATTTTATTTCATGGTAATATAAATCTGAGAGAATAGCTGAATTGATAGGGCATATAATTGTTTTTTAAACATAAATTCTCCAATTAGCAAATATTAGGTTAGAATAATCGAACCTTGTCAAAATTCATTGAAGGTATGGTTTATGAATAGCTATAACAAAAAATCTGAAGAGTTACCAAAAACACTGGGCCGGTTTTTCTGGCATTTTATAAAGAAACAGCCTTTGGCTTTTACTGTGTTTTTTGTAGCACCGATTGCTATGGTGCTTGAAAATAATGCTATTCCCTATTCTTTGAAAATGATCATTGATGCTCTTGGGGGGTACTCCGGAGAGGAAAATATTTTTTCAGCAGTTGCTCCGGCTTTATGGTTAGGTGGAGGTGCTTGGTTCGCCTTAATTGTGATTTTACGTCTGCAAAATTGGTGGCAAGGATATGTGATACCAAGATTTCAGGCTGATGTCAGAATGTCTGTGATCGAGTATTTAAGTCGCCAGTCTTATCATTATTTTTCCAATCAAATGGCGGGTGGTTTAGCTAACAAAGTCAACGACTTACCCCGTGCTCTTGATTCCATATTCAATATCATAACCTGGTACGCGATCGCAGCATTCGCTTCTATCATTGTGGCATTGATTTTGATGTGTACCATTAACTACTGGTTTGCAGTTATTTTGTTAAGTTGGATTATTTTTCAGCTTTATATCAGCTATAGATTGTCTAAAAAAGTTGATCAATATGCAAAAGAAAACGCAGAGGATAAAAGTCAGTTAAGCGGTAAAATAGTTGACAGTTTGAGTAATTCCAGTGTGGTTAAGCTTTTCGCTCGTTCTCGCGATGAGCTGGCTTATATTTCAGCAAGTCAGAATATGGAGGTACAAAGTAATAAAAAGCTGTCGATTTATATGAACATATTTCGTTTGTACCTCGATATTCCAGTCACAGTCATGTTAGTGGCTATGGTGTATTTCTTGTTGACTTTTTGGAATAAAAAGCTCATTACAACAGGAGATTTGGTTTTTATATTCAATGTATCGTTTTCAATCATGACTCAAATTTGGTATTTGTGCCATGCTATTGCCGAGTTCTTTCGAGAGATAGGCATAGCAAGACAAGCTATTGCTTTGCTTAGTGCACCGATAGAGGTAGAAGATGCTCCTGATGCTAAGCCATTGATTGTTAAAGAAGGAAAAATAGAGTTTGATAGCGTAACTTTTCATTATAACCAGGGTAAGAAAGTATTTGAAAATAAATCAGTGATCATTAAACCTAAACAGCGTGTTGGTTTGGTGGGGTTTTCGGGAAGCGGTAAAACGACCTTTATTCATTTAATTTTACGCCTATTCAATGTGGAATCTGGAAAAATTTTGATTGATGGTCAGGACATCAGCCAAGTGTCTCAAGATTCCTTACGTTCAGCTATCAGCCTTATCCCTCAAGATACTACATTGTTTCATAGGACTCTTATGGAAAACATCCGTTATGGTAACCCTGATGCGAGTGATGATGAGGTTGTGATAGCATCAAAACAGGCATGCTGTGACGATTTTATTTCACTTTTACCCGATGGCTATAATACTTTGGTAGGTGAAAGGGGAATTAAACTATCAGGGGGGCAAAGACAACGCATTGCAATTGCTCGCGCTATTTTAAAAAATACGAAGATTTTGATATTAGATGAGGCTACTTCACAGCTGGATTCCCTAACCGAAGAAGCCATACAAAATTCATTGTGGCAACTCATGGAATCAAAGACTACAATTGTTATTGCCCACCGATTATCAACACTATTGCATATGGATAGAATTTTAGTTTTTGAAGCAGGAAAAATAATTGAAGATGGAAGCCATGAAGAGTTATTAGCGAAGGATGGTTTATATAAATCCATGTGGGATGCTCAAGTAGGTGGATTCTTGCCTGAATCCGATCGAGACAGAGACAATTGGGATGAATAATCAGATACCAAGTGCTATGCTATAACAATAAACTTTTTGAAAATTTTGTTGCAAGGAGCATTGAGTTCTCAAGGGGTGGGGAATGATCATCCGGAATTATTTATTTGCTATTGCCTTTTTAATGATTGTATATCCTAATGCGTATGCAATGCGGTGTGGAGATAAATTGGTCTATGAAGGGGATAGTAAATACACTGTTTTGTCTAAATGTGGTGAGCCACTTGATAAATTAGTCTATGAGGAGAATGTGCCATTATACAACGCGGCTGGTTATCAGATAGGTTATGGTACTAATACAGTCGAAACCTGGATTTATCAAAAATCTCCTGTTGATTTTCAATACGAATTAATTTTTGATTATGGGAAATTAAAACAGATTAACGTAAATCGAAACCCATAATGGTGAGCGTGTAAGAAGCTTTGTGAGGAAAAAATATGAAAAAATTATTCAGCGGATTACTTATGGGCTTCTCTGCTCTGGCCTATGCAAATAACGAGGATGTCATCAATGTCAACTCAAAAAATCCCAGTTTTGTTGTCAGTCTTGCAGCTAATCCAACTACAGGTTATCAATGGTCTGTAGTAGAATTTGACAAAAATTTGCTTACCTTAAGTAATAGCATTTATGAAAAGCCCAATACTAATTTGATAGGTGCAGGCGGTAAAATGCTATTTACTTTTAATTTGAATAAAGGTAAAACCTATCCCACTCAAACCAAAATGGTCTTTAAATACGCTCGTTCCTGGGAGCCAAAGAGCGGGACTATAAAAAATGTAACAATTAATTTTGCCAATCCCTCAGACTAAGAATTAAGAAAATTTATTTTTCAATAATATAGTCATGGAGCTTTATTTTATTCGCTCTATCCCCTTTTTCTAAAAGGCAGATATCTAGGCTCCCAAAAGAGTTCATCAATTAATCGAGGTAGATCCTTGTCTTGATTTTTTTGAGCATAGCCTGAGTCTATTGCACACTGAGCTACTGCAATAGCTATTTCTTTAGCTACAATTTGTGCATTGTCTAATGAGGGTAAAAGGGGCAAAAAGCTGTCCTTTTTACTTGGCGCAAATTTACTTAAAGTCTGGGCGGCAGCCAATATCATATCTTTGGTTAAACGAGAGGCGCTTACCGCCAAAACGCCCAATCCAATTCCAGGGAATACCAAGGCATTGTTGCATTGAGCTATTTGCACCATTCGGTTCTGATATTCAATAGGGGCAAAAGCAGTTCCAGTAGCAATTAATGCCCGTCCTTTACTCCATGCCAATATATCTGAAGGTTGTGCTTCACATTTTTCATCAGGATTTGATAAAGGGAAAATGATTGGCCGCTCGCAGGCTGTCGACATAGTTTCCACAATATCTTGTGAGAATGCACCCGTTTGCGCTGAACAGCCAATTAAAATGGTAGGTTTGACATGCCTGATAGTGTCAGTAAACGAAGGATGTTGTTTATTATTAATTTCCCAGGATTGTATATCTATAGGATTCCGTGCATAGGGTTTTTGAGCATCAGTAAGCTCTTGGTCAGTCGCAAGTAATAAACCTTGTTTGTCTATTAACCAGAATCTGTCATAAGCATCAGTTAGGCTTAATCCGCTTTTCACCATCGCATCAACAATTTGGTCGCTAATACCAGTACCTGCTGAGCCAGCTCCAAACACAACGATTCTGTGTTCATGTAAGGGTAGTCCAGTTACATCACATGCTGCCAAAATTGCTGCCAGAGTTACTGCACCAGTTCCCTGAATGTCATCATTAAAAGTACACAATTCATCTTGAAATTGATCCAGGATTCGTCGAGCGTTGCCTCGACCAAAGTCTTCCCAATGTAAAAAAGCATTTGGAAATTGCTTATGAATTTCATTGACAAAAGTTTTGATAAAATCGTCGTATTCTGAGCTTTTTATTCTGGGGTGACGGCAACCGAGATACATAGGGTCATTTAATAATTCTTGGTTGTTAGTTCCTACATCAAGAAATATGGGTAATGTGCGAGTTGGATCAATCCCACCACATAAGCTGTAAACCATTAGTTTTGCAACAGGTATATCCATTCCTCCTATCCCTTGATCGCCAATGCCTAGGACTCCCTCACCATCGGTCACTACAACAAGGTCTATGTCTGGATTCGAGCGGTTATTAATTATTTCCTCAAGTTGGTTTTTATCTGAATGAGCAATATACAATCCTCGTGGCTGTCTGTATTCATGACTAAACCTCTTGGCCGCAGCACCAACGATTGGTGTATAGATGATGGGAAGCATTTCCCCCAAATGACGACTTAGCAGTTTGTAAAATACTATTTGGTTTTTATCATGTAAATTATTTAAATAAATATGTTGCTGCAAACGTGTCGTGTAACTTGAATATTGAAGATAGGCACGCTTTACTTGTTCATCAAGAGTTTCTACGCGGTGTGGTAACTTGCCTAAAAGACCGAAATCTTTTCTCTCTTCCTGAGTAAATGCTGTTCCCTTGTTTAATTGCGGCGTAGTCAGTAAAGGCTTTCCACATAATGAGGTTTCTATGTATAACTCGCCCGTTTGGGGATCACGATTCAAACTAAAATCAAGCATATGGTATCCTCATAAGATAGCGTTACTTCCTGACTGGTGATAATATCGACTTTTTGTAGTTTACATCAAGAGGGCGGGTATGAATAAGTACTTAGTGATAATATTAATAACTTTGGGATTGGTTTCATGTCAGTTTAAAAAAGACGAATCTTATTATCGTTCCCACCCATCTGAACTGCAAAATGCTTTAAAATGGTGTCCTGGCACGCAACCTGATGGATTAAGTTGTCAGCAACTTGAGGCAATTGGCAGGAAGATGAATGGTCTTGCTTATCAACTACAATACAATCCACAAGAGTTTGGTAACAAAATTTTGGCTTTGCAGCAAGTTATTGCCAATCAGCAAAGGGAAATAGCGAGTAAAAAGGATAACGCTGAATTACAAGATTCATTGAAAAGAAATCAAGAGGATCTTGCTTACTATTTAGCAGTTGTAAAATGGTTAGAATCCCCTGAGAGTTAAACATGAAAATATTAGTAAGCAATGATGACGGGGTTTTAGCGCCCGGGATTAAAATTTTAGTTAATGAGCTGTCCACTTTAGGAGAAGTTAAAGTGGTTGCGCCTGATAGAAATAGAAGTGGCGCCAGTAATTCTTTGACTTTAACACAACCATTGAGAGTTAAACAATTGGACAATGGTTATTATAGTGTGGATGGAACACCTACTGACTGCGTCCATCTCGCGTTAACCGGATTTTTAGAGCCTTTAGCAGACATAGTCGTTTCAGGGATTAATGAGGGTGCCAATTTAGGGGATGATGTACTTTACTCAGGTACAGTGGCAGCGGCTATGGAAGGTCGTTACTTAGGGTTGCCTGCTATTGCAATCTCAATGGTAGGAGATAACATACAACATTATGAAACAGCTGCAATTATTGCCAAACAATTGGTTATAAAATTAAGTGCTAACAAATTACCTTCTCAAACTATATTAAATGTCAATGTCCCTGACCTACCTTTGAATCAAATAAAAGGAGTGCAGGTTACAAGATTGGGAGCTCGCCATAGTGCTGAGCCTATTATTAAAGAATATGATCCCAGAGGAAGGCCAATTTATTGGGTTGGTCCACCGGGCATAGAAGCAGATGCTGGTGCTGGTACTGATTTTTTTGCAATTAAAACAGGTCATGTTTCTATAACACCGCTTCATTTAGACATGACTCACTATAAGCTATTTGATCATTTATCTAACTTACTTAACGAAATTTGCATAGAAAATTAATAAATAATAAATGAGATAATGATGCGCCTATTTCGCAAACAATTAATTTGTATTTTTTTTATCTTAAATGCTGCTGGTTGTGGGACAAGAAGTGATTTGGCTCCTGTTACCGAGCTAAAATGGCAGCCTTATTCAAAATATCAGAAATTCCATACGGTGCGATCAGGTGAGACCCTTTATGCTATAGCATTTCGTTATGATACTGATTATAGACGGCTTGCGATTATCAATCATCTGAGGCCACCTTATTCCTTGCGTGTAGGCCAAATTTTAAGTTTAAAAGGCATCGTGCCAAAATCAAATTACCTTCATTCAGCGCCCAGGACTAACTTACATATTACACATAAGCCAAAACAAAAAATTATTTATTCTCCAGCTTATAATGTACGTTCTTCCTCCGGTTGGTTGTGGCCAGTAACTGGTCGTGTTGTTACAACATTTATCCCTTCTCAGGGTAAAAAAGGCATAAATATTGCTTGTACTAGAGGAGATAAAGTTAGAGCTTCGGCGAGTGGAGTTGTGGCTTATGCTGGCAGCGGTTTGTCTGGCTATGGCAATTTAATTATTATTAAACACAGTAATGAATATTTAACTGCATACGGTAACAATGCCAGAAATCTGGTGACAGAGGGACAGCGTGTTAGTGCAGGGCAGGTAATAGCAGAGGCTGGTTTAATAGATAGATCATACTGGGGTGTTCATTTTGAAATTAGAAGAGCAGGGGTGCCAGTTAATCCATTGAATTATCTACAAAAAGGTTGACATATAACTCATAGTTATAGCAACAATAGGCTTGTTAAGAAGTAAAAACTATTTCAAGGCATAGCTAAACATATAGGTGATACAATGCAAGATGAAGAAGAGCCAATTAAGGACAAGGAATTTAAAGAAGAGGAATGGTCTGAGCCAGATGATGCATCTCTGTTGTCAGAAGAGGGTATTGAACCTGATATCGAAAAAATGGAAGAAGAGCTTGATGAACTTCCAGAGTTTACTGATGATGAAGCTTTTCCTTCATTCCAGCGCGGGAAAAATATTGCCAAGGCTTTAGATGCCACTCAACTTTACCTGGGTGAAATTGGTTTTTCTCCTTTGCTAACAGCTGAAGAAGAAATCCATTATGCGACTCTTGCTTTGAAAGGTGATATGGAAGCACGCAAGAAAATGATTGAGTCGAACTTGCGCCTGGTGGTTAAAATAGCCAGACGTTATCTTAATAGAGGATTGCCTCTTCTGGATCTAATCGAAGAGGGTAACCTGGGTTTAATGAAATCTGTTGAGAAATTTGATCCCAAGCGAGGATTCCGTTTTTCAACTTATGCTACCTGGTGGATTAGGCAAACTATAGAACGTGCCATTATGAATCAAACGAGAACTATCCGCTTGCCTATTCATGTGGTGAAAGAACTCAATGTTTATCTTAGAGCAGCAAGACAATTAACGCAAAAACTGGATCATGAACCATCTCCTGAAGAAATAGCAGAAATGGTTGATAAACCTCTGGAGGATGTTCAAAAATTATTGGGCTTGAATGATAAAGTCGCTTCAGTTGATACCCCAATTGGATTTGATGAAACCAAATCTTTATTGGATACGATTGCTGATGAAAACAGTTTAAATCCTGCAGAACTATTAACCAATGAGAATTTAAGGCAACATATAGAATCTCTTTTGGATAAATTAACTGAGAATCAACAACAGGTTATCGCAAGACGCTTTGGGCTAAGAGGTTTTGAAAAAGCGACACTGGAAGACGTTGGTAAGGAAATTGATTTGACCCGAGAACGCGTTCGCCAAATTCAAGTTGAAGCTTTGAAGACACTTAGAACTTTGTTAGAGCGGGTTGGACTAACACAAGAGGATTTGTTTTGATTTAACTAGTTAATTAATTGCATACAAGTTGGGTCAAATTTGACCCAACTGAAACCAAATTAATTAATTACCGTCAATTTTATATCTTAAAAAGCAGTCAATTTATTGACTAAACTCTATTTTAAAGCCTTGCCAACAATTAAGATAATCCATTTGTCTGCTGGGATGCCGATAAGCTTGCTCAGTTACTTGCCAGTAGTCTTTGGTTTCAAACATAAAGGCTAGGGAGTTGATATAATTTGGTTTTAGATCCTGCGACGCTGCAATTTCGTAAGATTCATAATCAGGTCCGTGTGGAGTCATGCAATTATGGATGCTGATACCGCCCGGTATGAATCCTTCCTTCTTGGCGTCATATTCACCATAGACAAGTCCCATCAGTTCATTCATGTAGTTTCTATGAAAATAAGGCGGTCTAAAAGTATGTTCGGCAACCATCCAGCGAGGTGGGAAAATAACAAAGTCTAAGTTAGAAACGCCGGGTATTTCGCTTTCAGAAGTTAATACAGTGAATATGGAAGGATCAGGGTGATCAAAACTGACTGTGTTAATTGTGTTGAACAAACTGAGATCATAACAATATGGCGCATAATTGCCATGCCAAGCCACGACATTTAAAGGAGAGTGGTTGCATACACTAAACCATAATTTTTTCTGGTTTTTACAAATTATAGTATGCTCACCGCCGGAGTTTTCAAATGCGGCTACTGGATATTGAAAATGTCTTGGGTTTGCCAAACCATTGGCTCCAATGGGGCCTAACTGAGGTAGGGTTAAGGGATTTCCGCTATTTTCACAAAGATAACCTTTTGCCTCCTTGTTGATTACTTCCACTTTAAATTTAACGCCACGAGGTATCACGGCGATCGATCCTGAAGAGAGCATTAATTTGCCAAATTCAGTATGCAGATAAATCTCGCCTGCATAGGGAACAAATAATAACTCACCATCATTATTGGCGAAATATTTATCGCTCATGGAGTGGTTGCAATAATAAGTATAGGTATTAACTAACGGGCTACCGGCAATATGAAATAGTCCTTCAACAAAATCACATTTAACTTGAGAGCTGTTATAAAGAGGTGACCAACGCATGGCATTGGGTGACAACTCATCAACAAAAGGTTGCATAACATTAAACTCATAGGGGTAATACGTGCCTTGGGTAACAGTAGGAAGTATTCTATATAGCCAACTTCGAAGATTATTATGCCGGGCACGGGTGAACGAGGTTCCACTCAATTGCTCTGCGTAAAGTCCTAAGCTACAGTGTTGCGGTGAGTTTTGATTTGGGGGTAATGCTCCTTTAACAGCCTCGCTGTGGTGATAATTACCAAATCCTTGCAAATACACAGTTCAATCTCCTTCAAGATTTTTTTTATGGTGCTAGCATAGTCCAAAAAAGTTCAAATTGTCGAGAGCATCGATGGCTTTAGTCATTCTTTTTGGTGTTAGAGCATTGTATAATCTCCAAATAAAAATTCATTCAGAGGTGATGTGATGGCTGGTCATAGTAAATGGGCTAATATCAAATTCCGCAAAGGCGTACAGGATGCCAAAAGAGGAAAAATATTTACTAAATTAATTCGTGAAATTACTGTAGCTGCCCGTATGGGAGGAGGAGATGAGTCAAGTAATCCACGTTTGAGAGATGCTGTTAAAAAAGCGCTGAATGCCAACATGAAGCGCGATACCATCGATAATGCTGTCAAGCGAGGGGTAGGGGGAGCTGATGGCGAAGCAATGATAGCTATGCGTTATGAGGGTTACGGGCCAGGTGGCGTTGCTATATTGGTAGATTGTTTGTCTGACAATAAAAATCGAACGGTATCAGAAGTTCGGCACGCTTTTTCAAAACATGGGGGTAATTTAGGTACTGATGGTTCAGTATCCTATCTTTTCACTAATCAAGGTGAAATTCTCATGGCTTCTAATCAACCGGAAGACAAGGTGATGGAGATTGCAATCGATGCTGGCGCTTCTGATGTTGCTGTAGAGGACAGTCAGATAGAGATCATTACCCCTGTAGAAGCTTATCACATCGTCTTAAATGCTTTACAGGATGCCGGTTTGGAGGTTGAGCAGTCTCATTTAACTATGCGTGCACAAACCTTAGTTCCAATTAGTGATGAAACGGCTGAAAGTTTAATTAAACTGATTGATATGCTGGAAGATTTGGATGATGTCCAAGAAGTTTACAGCAATGCTGAATTTTCTGAAAAAATTTTAGAATCAATGAATTAATGACGATTATATTAGGGATAGATCCAGGCTCACGGGTTACAGGATATGGATTGATTAAAGAATCTGACCGTAAAATCGCGTACATCGATAGCGGCTGTATTCGCACATCAAACGATGCGGAATTAAGTCATAAATTATTGCAAATATATGATGGAATATGTGAGCTAATGGATCACTATTCCCCAACTGAGGTTGCTATTGAGCAGATATTTATGCATAACAATCCTAATTCAGCTTTGAAATTAGGACATGCGCGGGGTGTTGCCATGGTAGCAGCAGCCTCACATCGTGCGAAAATCTGTGAGTATTCAGCAAGAGAAATAAAACAAAGTGTGGTTGGTTATGGGGCAGCTGAAAAAGATCAAGTAAGTCATATGGTTGTAGAGCTTCTTCAGCTCAATCGAGCTCCTCAAAAAGACGCTGCCGATGCTTTGGCAATAGCAATATGTCATAGCCATATGAGAAATGGTTTGTCAAAATTAATCGGTTCAAGAGGAACGAAACGCAGGAGGATGAGACTGTGATAGGCTGGCTACATGGTCAAATTATAGATAAGCATCAGCCAGGAAAATTGGTTCTTGATGTCAATGGCGTAGGATATGATGTAGAAACATCTTTGAATACTTTTTTTCAGATAGAAAATGATAGTCAACCTATCGGATTACATATTCACACCATAGTTCGAGAAGATGCTTTGTTATTGTATGGCTTCCTGGATAAAGAGGAGCGTTCTTTATTCAGATCATTAATTAAAGTGAATGGGGTAGGCCCCAAACTGGCTATGACTGTTTTATCCAGTATTTCTCCTAAGGAATTTATTCAGTGTATTCATCAGGAGAATGCTGCTTTATTAACCAAGTTACCTGGCATAGGCAAGAAAACTGCAGAGCGCTTAGTAGTTGAAATGAGAGACAGTATAAAGCAATTTGATGGTTCGGTTTCTGATACCTTCCAAAAGCAGGCAGTTAGCACTCATAGTCAACAAGAGGCAATCAGCGCGTTGGAGGCATTAGGCTATAAGCCACAAGAGGCGTGGAAAGTTGTGAATAAAATTGATAATGGCAATAAGAGTTGTGAGCAATTGATTCGCGAGGCTTTGCAAATTCTCTCTTCGCGATGAGATTGTAACTATGATTTGATAAAATTCTCGATAATAAACAGGAGCATTTATGAAAAGAATGATCGGTCTTATGGTAAGTGTGATGCTAACCTTTGCTGTCAATGCTGCTGATTCTCAAGTCAATACTCATAAACACCAAACTGACAAGGGTAAAGTGACCCCAGGTATGTCAATTCAGAGAAACACGGAGCAATCAATGGCTATTACAGCCGATGCAGCCTCTTCAAATACCACAGAAAAGGTTACTTCCCAACAGATGAAAGGGCATAAAAAAAGTGTAAAGGAAGCGAACTATAATGCTCAAAAGAAGGAAGAAGAAGCGAAGACTGCGACCGATACACAGAAACATGAAGCAGATTATCCAAGCTAAAAAGGTTAATTACAGCAAGATTATGATTTGATCATTGAGTTTATTTTGGTTTTGTTTTGATGGGCAAATAAATTCTCACAATTAGGCCTGTGCCAATTTTAGGCGAATCAAGCACGACCCTTCCGCCATGAAGTTCACATATTTGTTGGACGATAGCCAAACCCAGACCGCTACCCGGGCTTTTGTTCCCTAATACTCTAAAAAATCTTTCAAAAACACGTTTTTGTAATTCAGGCGGGATCCCTGGGCCATTATCACATACTTCGAGTATGATTTCGTTATTATGTTTTAATAATCGAACAATAACTCTTCCGTTTTCCATGGAATATCGAATGGAATTGTCAACCAGATTGCGTATTAATATTCCCAAAGCTGTTGGATTTCCATAAATTTTAGGCATTTTTTCATCGGTTTCAAATTCCAGCTCAATTTGTTTTTCGACCGCAGATGGAGCCAACATGGCTAATATTTCACGAGTTAATTTACTTAGATTGACTTCATCTTGCTCATGTAGTTCTGTTGCTTCTGGTACAAGTTTACTCATGGTTAGCAATTGCTGCACTATATGTGTGCTTCGATTAACGCTGGCAATTAATTTTTGTAAAGCCTGATTTTTTTCTTCTATATCATTGGAGTTCAAAGCCACTTGAGCTTGGGCCTTAAGTGCTGCAAGAGGTGTTCGCAACTCATGTGCTGCATCGGCAGCAAATCGTTTTTCACGCTCAAACCCTTCTTTGAGTCGAAAAAATAATTTATTTAATTCATCAATTACAGGTTTAATTTCTTCGGGAACTTCTTGTAAATCAACAGGTTCCAGGTGACTTGGTGCACGGTTCGCAACCTCTTCTGCTACTCTATCCAGACTGTCTAGTCCTCTTCCAATAATGATCCATATCAATAGCCCTGATAATGGAAAAGTAAGCAACATAATATAGAGGTCATCTTGGGCAATTCTGTGACCCAGCTCATTTCTGGTATCATAACGCTCTGCCAGTACAGTACGAATTCCTGCTTTGTCATTATAAGTTGTGAATACTCGCCAATCCTGGTTAGAAATTCTTTTATCGCTGAAGCCGTCTGTCTCTGCTGTTAATGGTATTTTAGGGGCAGTAGGTGAATGTAATAATAATTTACCTCCATTGGTCCATACCTGAAAATTAAATTTATCCAAATAATTTTCTTGAGGCTCATCATTTAAATATCTTTTTTGATAATAAGTATTAATTTTTTGGGGAATAGATTCTAGGGCATTTTGAATTTTTGCAAGAGGCCTTTGATGAAGATCATCCCCTAATAAGGCTTGATAGGATAGCGCGGAAATAGCCATCAATGTATCAAGGTGGTCTTGAATGTCTTTTTGATCAAGATAATAGTTACCAATAGCAGTTAATGTTGTAGTAATAGTAATTGCAAGAAGCAGATTAATTAATAAAAATTTTCGAATGGACGATTTCACGATAGAAGTACACTGTCATTTTTTTCAGCCATGTATCCTACACCACGTATAGTGCGGATAAAGTTTGCGTTAAGTTTTTTACGTAAATTATGGATGTGAACTTCGAGAGCATTGCTGTCCACGTCTTCTTCCCAGCCATAAATACTTTGCATTAATTGTTCTCGAGATAAAACCTGGCCACTGTTTTCAAGTAATTTCTGTAATAGAGCAAATTCTCTTCTTGGAACATTGACAAGTACATCATCCACGAATACAGAATGAGCAGCAGGATCGAGAGTAATATTTTTATATTGCAACACGGAATCAGCTCTGCCCTGAGAGCGCCTTACCAATGCTCTAATCCTTGCACTTAATTCATTTAAATCAAAAGGTTTAATAAGATAATCGTCAGCACCGCTATCTAAGCCTTTTACCCGATCTTCTATTGATTCTCGAGCTGTAAGAATAATCACAGGAGTGCTATTTCCATCATGCCTGATGTTTTGCAATAATGATAAACCGGATAACTTAGGTAATCCCAAGTCAAGAATAATTAATTCAAAAGACTCTGATTTGAGAGCCGCCCGAGCAGCTTCGCCATCTTTTAGCCAGTCAACAACGTAACCAAATTGTGTCAGTCCGGCTTTTACTGCATCGCCAAGCAGTTCATCGTCTTCAACAAGTAATAATCTCATCGGTGCTCCTACTTTTTCTCTTGTTACATGCTATATTTTTCTGCAGATACAGAGATGTCACTATTGTTTTTCAAAGCTTTTTTCATCTGTGTGTTTTGTTAAATAAAAAGCTTGAATCAACACAAAAAGTAAAGTAAACCCAACACCACCAAATAATTTAAAATTAACCCATACATCAGTGTCATAATGATAGGCAACATATAAATTTAATGCCCCCATTACTATAAAAAATAATGTCCATGCCAAATTAAGTCGATACCAAATTTTTGTTGTTAAATTGATGTTTGCTTCCATCATTTTTTGTATTAGTGGCTTAGACCCTATATAACCTGAACCATAAAAGACAAGTGCAGATAACCAGTAGATTCCTGTAGGCTTCCATTTGATAAACCAAGGGTTTTGAAAGAATAACGTCGCTCCTCCCAAGACCATAATGATAGCCAGACTAAACAAATGCATTTTTTCATAATGCTGAAACTTTAATCTGTAAAACGCAACTTGAGTTACTGAAGCTACCATAGCAACAGCAGTAGCCGTATAAATGCCAAAAAATTTATAGACTATAAAAAATAAAACGATAGGGAAAAAATCGAATAGTAATTTCATATATTGTTTAATTTATCAATTAATTAATATCATTATAACACAAGTTTTAGAACTCACCTGCAAGCTTCATACCGTATTAACAAAATAATTTGCACAATTTACATACTTATCACAGATTTTTTATTTAATAATCTTTAAGTTTTTAGCGGCATGCCAGTAGTCTTCGTATTCTCTCAAAAGCTCGTTTCTGTTTTAAACAGATGCATTAATCTATCAAATTTATATCACGATAATGCACATAATCTAGCCAATTAATATTTTTTGTCCCAAGCGAAGGAGCATTGATTTTTTAAGTCCCGGATTTAAACTGATAATAGTATTGACTTTTGTATGGTGTTTTTTGGCAATAGTGCTCAAACTATCCCCTGATTTTACTATATACTCAACAGGTTGCTTGACTCTTTTCCATATGACCAGCCGCTGGCCTTTACGTAATGGCGTGTTATTTGCCAATTTATTCCAGTTTTGTATCTCTTTAGCCGCAACCCCATAAGCTTTTTGAATTTTCTGATAGCTATCATTATTTTGTACGATATGAATAATACGGATATTTTTCATAGGTGCCAGCTGTTTAGTAGCAGGTTTTTTTTCCTGCGGAGGTATTTTAGCTACTACTGGGGAGTTTTTGCTGCTAGGAATGAGTAGGGATTGATTAAGTTGAACTTTATTGCTGGTTAATTGATTGAGTTGTTTTATTAAATTGACTGTTGTGTGATATCTCTTTGCAATAGCATCCAAGCTGTCACCTCTTTTTACTTGATGTTTAGTCCAGTTTACGCGCTTATCTTCGGGTATATTCGATAGATTCAAGTTAAATCTTTCGACTTTTTCAGCAGGTATTAGTAATTTAAATGGCTTGTAAGGTGCAGTTGTCCATCGATTATAACCCGGATTTAGTTTAATCAACTCCTTATAACTAATTCCGGCGAGTTTAGCGGCATGATTTAAATCAATTTGACTACCAATATTGACCTCTTCAAAATAAGGAAGATAGGGAATATTGGGAAGTGATATTTTATACCGTTTTGGATTTTTAATAATTTCTGCCAGAGCTAATAAACGCGGGATATATACCTTGGTTTCTCTGGGAACTGGCAGATTCCAGAATTGCACCTTGCGCCCGTTACGTGCGGTTGATTTGAGCGCCCGTGAAATTGTTCCTTCTCCAGAGTCATAAGCGGCAATAGCTAAAATCCAGTTACCACTAAAATATTTATTTAGATAGACGAGGTAATTTAATGCGGCATCAGTTGATGGGCCAATGCTACGTCTTCCATCAAACCACCAGTCTTGCTTTAATCCAAGATCGCTTCCAGTTCGAGGCATGAGTTGCCATATACCAGCAGCGCCTGCTCCTGAATAGGCAAAAGGATCATATGCACTTTCTATCATGGGGAGTAGCGCCAATTCTCCGGGCAGTTTTCTTTTCTTTATCTCACCTAACACGTGGTAAATGTAAGGTTCAGATTGACTACTTACTTTGTTAATATAACTAGGATGAGAAATTAGCCATCTGATTTGTTCTTGCACCTCTGGGCGAGTTACTTCATGGCTTAAGGTAAATTCACTACGTAATACATCCCATACATCTGGAGCTGTGCCAGAAATTGCCGGGTTAGAAATACCAATAAAAATAAGGATAAATGAAAAAAATCTTTTTATAATCAATAAATTACAATTCAATGGTCTTACCTGTTATTATAATTGGCTAATCAGTTTACTAAAAATTAATGAAGGATTAAACCCTTTTTGGTTTAATTTGGCGCATATAGGTTTTTATTTGATCTTTTTGTTATATTATTTGAAAGAGTTTTTTTGATTTCTCAATACCTTAAAAACGTCCAGAGAATCTGAAGAATTCGCAGCATGTGAGAGTGCATATTGTTTTACTTGCTCTTTATCAGTCCGTAAAAAAGGATTAATTGATAATTCCAGGCCTATATTAGACGGGAGAGTACAAGGTGATGGTTGTTTCAGAATTTGTTGCATGTAATTGATGACTGATGAATTGCAGGGCTCAACGGTATGTGCAAACTTTAAATTCTGTAAGGTGTATTCATGAGCACAAAAAACTTTAGTATTTCGCGGGAGTTTTTTAAATAAGAGCAGGGATTCATGCAATTCCTCTATAGTTCCATCAAACACTCTACCGCAACCAGCAGAAAATAGAGTATCTCCACAAAATAACCATCCTTGTTGTGGTTCATAATAACTGATATGGGTAGAAGTATGCCCTGGATTAAATAAAATATGAAAGTGAAGGGAGCCCACTTGAACAGATTGACCTTGTTTAATTGGGTGGGTTACATTATTGATTCGTTCATCTATGGGGCCATAGACCTTACAAGATGGCCATTGCTTGATTAGCGAGTCAACACCTCCTATATGATCATAGTGGTGGTGGGTTAATAATATCGTTCTTAGTGTCAGCTGGTTGGATTGGGCAAAGCGTATTATTGGTGCTGCCTCTCCTGGATCGACACAATCTAATACGCCAGCTATTTTATCAATAAAGGTCCAGATATAATTATCTGAAAAAGCCGAAATAGGCAGGATAGTCATAATTTATAACTCGTGACATAATTTTGAACCTGATTCAATCATATAAGAAGATGAGCCAGGGTTAAAATAAGTTGTTAATGTCTCTAAAACTACCTTGATTTCTGAAGGGAAAGTATAGGGAGGATTAATTATCCAAAGACCACAACCAGTCATTCCTTCATTAATGAGTGGATTCAAGTGAAGCTCAATCCTTACCGATTTCGAACTAATTTCTCTCATTTTCCTCAAAAATTGTTCAGTCCATACTTTATT
The DNA here is from genome assembly GCF_026191275.1 of Legionella sp. PATHC039. Taxonomy (NCBI): domain Bacteria; kingdom Pseudomonadati; phylum Pseudomonadota; class Gammaproteobacteria; order Legionellales; family Legionellaceae; genus Legionella; species Legionella sp. PATHC039. The sequence goes on along the minus strand of NZ_JAPHOP010000001.1, from coordinate 1,346,202 downwards.
GACAACAGGATACCAAACACAATATAAGCCGGTAGAAAATTTAGAGTAAGCATTTTTTATAGCATATGGAATTTCTTTGTATTCTTCTTTTCTTTCATATGAGGGATCAATAAAAATTAACCCACGTTTTTCTGGTGGCGGCAAAAGGGCATTTAATTTTGAAACTCCATCCGTGTGGTTAACATAAGCTTTTTTATTAAAATGAGGAAGTTTTAATAAGAAATTATATTCTGTTGGGTGTAATTCACATAAGTATAATCGGTCTTGAGAGCGCAGTTGATTGATTGCGAAATAGGGGGAGCCAGGATAATAACGCAATGTTGAATTAAGATTTATTTGCTTAATTACACTAATATATTCAAGAAAAAGAGAGGGGAGATTCTCTCTATCGAGCCATACTGGATTAATTCCTTCCTTAAATTCTTCTGTTTTTAAAGACTGCCTGTCTTTTAAATCATATATCCCTCGACCTGAATGGGTTTCAAGATAGAATAAGGGTTTATCTTTGTGGGTTAGATAAGTCAATAGTCGAGTTAGGGTGATGTGCTTGATGACATCAGCAAAATTTCCGGCATGATAGCCATGTTGATAACTGAGCATGAAAGAGGGCTTCAAAAGATATTTTCCAAATTATATCAAAATAATGGTTTATGCTGTAGCCACATATTAGACTTCTTGCATAAGCGGTCTCTTTTATTTTACTTCAGCATCGTAAGCATTTCTTCAACACTTATGTACTGCATGTAAACTCCGCCTCTCAAAACGTATGCTCCATGTCTTGAAGCAAAATAATCAGGTTATGCAAGAGGCCTATTTTGCTTCCAGTTACTTTATTTCATAATTTATGCACTATACTTTTTTTGAGGGGAGTAAATTGGGAGACTAATATGGGTTTACATGAAGAGTTTGAGGATCAATCATTTTCAGATTACAACTATGACGAAGAAATTGATGATCATATAGATGATTTAAATCAAAAAAAGAAAATCAGGCGTATGCTTGAGGATAGGCTTGAACGTAAGCGTCTAAAAGAAGAGTTCAAAGACGATTTTGATGAGCTAAGTGGTGAATTTGATTGGGATGAACTGGATAAATAACTTCATTCTCTTAATCTTGCTGCTGACATCATAGTATTTTCAAGCAAAGTGACAATAGTCATTGGGCCAACTCCCCCTGGAACAGGTGTGATCCAGGCTACTTTTTCGACTGCCTTCTTAAAATCAATATCACCTCTGATACTGCCATCGGGCAAACGATGCATTCCTACATCAATCACTACTTGATGCTCTCTGAGCCAGTCAGTGGCAATGACGTCCATCTTTCCAGTGGCTACTATTAGGAAATCAGCAATCTCAACAAACTTCTGTAATTGTTGGGTAAACTTGTGGCATATTGTTACGGTAGCACCAGCTAATAGTAACTCCAGACTCATTGGCCTTCCAACAATATTGGATGCCCCAATCACTACAGCATGTTTTCTTTTTACATTGAGCTCATAGTGATGAAATAAATTCATAATCCCCAAAGGAGTGCATGGTCTTAAAAATGGGTTTCGTTGAGCAAGTCGGCCTAAATTATAAGGATGAAATCCATCCACGTCTTTCTCGGGTTTTATGTGTTCTATTATAGTTCTTTCGTTAATATGTTTGGGCAAAGGTAATTGGATTAAAATACCATCAATTTTATCCGATTGATTTAACTCATTGATCAGTTCAATTAATTTTTCCTGAGTTGTTTCGGCAGGCAAATCGTAAGAATGAGAGGTGATCCCTACTTCTTCACAAGCTTTTCTTTTGTTACTGACATAAATCACTGATGCAGGGTCATTGCCAATTAAAACAACAGCAAGTCCTGGCGCCCTTTGCCCTTGCTCCACATGGTATTGTACTCTTTGCTTTAGTTCGGTTCTGCGAAGGGCAGAGATTTCTCTTCCATCGATTAGTGATGCAGGCATTTTCTTCTCGCAATTTTTATGGAGTACATTATGAATTACGGGTTATTCTAATGCAATATGATTCATATGCAACAAGGAAAATGCACTTATTCTTGCAGTTTTCTTAAATAATTTTGCGCCAGCTGATAAGCTTGCGATAAATTGTGATGCACTTCAGGATGCATGTTCTGATCCTGAGCTTCCATTTCATTTTTGCAATCCAGAAGAAAATCTTGTAACAATTTGCATTTTTCCTTTTTGCTGATATCCATTAGAAATATTTCGATCACTTCATTTTCTCTATTCATCGCTATTCCAAATTTAATTTTACTAATCCTTAATATAATTATAGTTGAAGGTCTATTGGAGTTATGAATTTTTCTAGTTGGATTTTAAAAGGCCACAATTGATTTGGCTTGTTAAATTAGATGAAATATTTGATGTAATTTTATACATAATCTTATGATTTTTAGAGAATAATTTCGTGTTTTCTTGAATAGGCTAAAGGATAATGATACTTTTTACTTAGGTAATTAAATCATCAACATCTTGTATCACAGGTGCATGGAGCTCTGATTGAAAAAAACTGTTCTGCATGCGGCTATATTCTCATTGACTATGCCAATATCTATTTATGCGCTTGGCTTAGGGGAAATGAAGGTACAGTCCTCATTGGATCAGCCTTTTTCAGCCGAAATAGAATTAATAGATGTAGGAGCAGATCCTCTTGCCAGTATCAAGGTGAGTTTGGCTGATCCGGAGCAATTTGAACAAATTGGACTTGAGCGAACTGCAGTCTTGTCTTTGTTACGGTTTCAGGTTGAGAGAAACCCAAAAGGTGCTCCTGTTGTAAAAGTATCGTCTACAGAAAGAATGACAGAACCATATATGGAAATTGTCGTCGATCTAACCTGGCCAAAAGGTCAATTATACAAGGCCTATACAGTATTATTAGATCCGCCAGGATATCAATTGGGAATTACCACCGCTCAAAGCAGGCCAGTTTATTACAAGAAGAAATCCGCAAGTTACAGTAATGAGCCTGGTGTTATTGAAAAGACTGTGATTACTACAGTTGAGCCTGGCCCTGCATCAAAAAATGACAGCAAAAAGAAAATGACTTATGGCCCAACTGTAACCAATGAAAACGTTTGGCAAATTGCTCAAAGATATAAAACTTCAAAATTGATTTTGCCTCAGGTTGTATTAGCAATAGTTGGCGCGAATCCCGAAGCATTTAAGGATGGAAATTTAAACGGTTTAAAAGTTGGCGTTCGGCTAGTTATTCCATCAACTGAAGAAATTGCAAAAGTGCCTTCTGATTTGGCTATTGAAGAGGTGATGGCTCACGACAAAGCCTGGAATGAGCATACATCTATTAATCATGTATTAGCTCCGCCATACATCAATAGTTCAATAGTGGACGTCACTCCAAAACAGACTAAAGCTTCTTCAATCCCGGTAATTCCAAAGTTTACTATTGGAGAAAACTCTAACATTCCGACACCTCAACAATTAATCCCCGATAGCACTTCAGTTTCGATAGATGCATCTACCCAACAGCAACCTGTACAAAACAACAATATAGTACAGACAACGGAACAAAATGAAAAAATTAAGGCAGAAATTTCAATTACAACAGCAGCAGTTGAATCAGTGCGGGAAGCAAATGCATTATTGATGGAACAATTACGAATTCTGCAAGAGCAAAATAAAAAATTGCAGGAAAAGCTGGAAAAGCGTGAGAAAGAAATAGAGTTAATGCGTACGCAGGTTCAAACCATGTTGAAGGAGCGCAAAGCCATTGCGTCCCAAGTCAGTTCACTTCCCAATAATGAACAAGGGATGAACCTTTGGCCGTATATCATTTTATTGATATTTGCTGCAGGAGGAGCAGGGTTTACTTATTGGTACCTCAGACAACGCCAACACAGAGAGGATATTTCTCCTTACAAAACAGATTCTGATTCAAGTCCGAAGCCATTTATGCCTTTAGTTGAGCCAGCGAAATACGAACCAGATACCCAGGCTGATGATAAGGAAACTTCCGTCCAGGAAAAAGTATCTGACAGTGAAAAAGAAACTGGAGTTGGTGTTTCTAAAGCAGATTGGACTGAGTATCAACCTAAAGAAATGGATAAAATCGAAAAAATTGATGCAGTAGAATCTGAAACAGTTGAGGATGTGACATATCTTGGAGATACAGAACAGTTAAGAGCAAAAGAATATACAGAATTAGAACCAGAAGTTCAGACTAAGCCAGAAGTTCAGGCTAAGCCAGAAGTTCAGGCTGGAGAAAATCAAATTATGTTTGAGCCCGTTATGGAGCTTGAGCAATTGGATGTTAACAGGGATGATGAGGTTGATCATTCTCAGTTAAGTGAAGATGAAACTCAGCAAACTGAAGGCCATCAAAGTTCTGAGATGATAGAGTTTGAGTCGGGGTTACATGAATTAATCAACGATAAGCCCAAAACTAAAATAACGGAATCAACAGATGAAGGAGATAATAATGGAATAGATTTCATTCCTTTAACTATAAATGATGCTGACAAAACATTAAAGTATGAACAAGAAATTGAGAAGTCAGACAAAAAGGAAGATAAAAAATCAGAAGAATTTTCTACAAAGGAAAATAAGTTTGATTTAGATAATTCAGACTTTGATATGAAAAACCTCGAATCCGAAACTGAAATAAACCAGGAGGAAAAAGAAGACCACATTTCAGAAATAACTGAATTTGACCAGAAATCTACTCAGGAAGAAAAAACAGAAAAAGGTATTTCTATATCTCAATCTTCTGACGAGGCGAGATTCACCAAGTCATCCGGTGAAAACAATGAAACCTCCAATCCATTGAAGAGTAAGAAGGCATTAGATATTTTGTTAGATTTGGCAAAAACCTATATTAGTATGGGCGATATAGAAACAGCAAGAAGTTCTCTTGAGGAAGTGATCGAGCATGGAAGTTCCAATCAAAAAGAGCAAGCCAGGCAGTTACTGGATCAATTAAAGTAACAAATAACACAAAAATAACGCCCCCCAATCTCTTAATATTCATCTTTGCTATTTAAAAGTCAGGCTTATTAGTCATCAAATAAAATACTCCAACAAGGCTTAAGAATGCCGGCCAACCCAGAATAAACCAATAAAGAAAATATCGGTGATATTTCTCTGGTAAAGTCGTGTTATTTTTTACGGTCTCTATGGCTAAATCCCTCATTTTGATTTGCAGGCAGACGACAGGAAACCAGCAACATGCCGCAACGACATATCCAAGAATTGATCCCAGTATCCATAAAGAAGTCCAAGAAAATCCAGCAAGGTAAATCATGGCAAACCCTGTGAGTGGTTGTAATATTCCAGATGTACCAGTGAATATCCAATCAGCAAAAACCACATATTTTGAAATGGCAGCAATAATAATTGGATTTTTTGTTCTATGGCCATAAACCATCACACTGGCCGTTCCTATACCTGTACCAAAAAGTATCGCTGAGCTCAGCACGTGGATAAACTTTAAATAGAAATAGAGCATTATTTATCAGACTCCAAACCCAGACCTATTAAAATAGCTATTAACAAAGGAATGTTTTTGGCTATGGGAGCAAATGGATCTAACCAAAGGTAAGGCAGTTTGATGGTAAGAATCGCTGTATATACCAAAATCGTAATCAGTTGCAATATACTGGTCAATTTAAATCGATAATTAAACAACATGGCTATACCTAAAAGGCCATCCCATAAAGCTGAAGTATAAAATAATAACTGCCCTAAGGATGAAAAACCTATTTGAGCAAACAAAGATAATGAGTCACTTTTAGGGTAAAAAAACAAACAACATAAGGCTGTCCAAATCCAGACGAAAGATATTCCGAGTCTTAGGGGAAGTTTAAGAAAGTATAATTGCGCATGCCAATGGTCTTGGACTGAACTCGGTTGACTGTAGAGACCTTCTTCATAGTCTCTTGGAGTAAAGTTAACATAATCAGCAAATCGCTGTGTTTCTTCCTGAGTAGTAATGTTATCACTGGCAAGCATTTTATACGAAACAGTATTTATAGTTGAATAGGGGAGCAAATCACCAAGTCGGGTCAATAGTCGAATAAATGTCAATGGAATATGTATTATTCTGGTTTTGGTCAACCCAAGCCAGGAACGCAGTTTTATTATTATTTCTTCTAGCGTGGTTATTTTTTTGCTTACGGCATGCAAAATAATAGTTTCGGTTACAGGCGTGCTCACCAATCGTACTATTGCTTGAGATAGGTCATTTAGAGAGATAGGTTGAAATTTTTGTGTCCCTTGCCCAGGTATAGCGGTAAAAAAAGGTGTTCCAGCAATCCCTCTGAATAGAGAAGACCCTCCGTAAGAGCCTTTTCCATACACATAAGAGGGTCTTACTATAACTGACGGGATAGAGAGTGTCAGTAAGTAATCATCTATCGCTTTTTTACTCGCAGCATAACTCACATCAACTTTATCAATTCCCAAAGCAGATATTTGAATAATTTTTTTTACCCCAGAGTTTATACACGCATCAAAAAGTGCTTTTGGAGTTTCATAATGGACATTCCATATGATTCTCTCATCAGGGTGGTATAAAATCCCTACACAATTAATAACCACATCAATCCCCTGCAATCTTTTTGACCAGATTTCAGGTTTTGTATCATTGATAAAATCACAAAAGATAACTTGTGCCCCAGGAAAAATCCTTTGCGTGTGTTTGGTATTCCGTACACAACAAATGATTTCATGTCCAGCAATCAGCAGATCGGTAACAAACTGTGAAGCGATAAACCCAGATGCGCCTGTTACCAGAATTTTCATAAGGATCTCTTATTTTTGATTACAATTATAATTGAAATACTATAACGAATTTAACTCCTACTATTCAAATTTCCTCACCAGGATTAATTCTAATCAACACCAGTTTGGCATATTTAGGTTAAATGAAATAGCATGAGTTCATGTAAAATGATAAAACCCATACAGGCAAAGAGTTAATACTCTAAAAATTATAGACAAAACAGAGAGGGTGTTATAAATTGACCCTTTTATCAGGAAAATTGAATGCGTATTGCCTTAGTGGTTGAATACGATGGTAGCCAATATCACGGCTGGCAGGCTCAAACGGGTTTGCATACTATTCAACAAGCTGTTGAATTTGCATTATCAAAAGTTGCAGACAGTTCTATTTCTGTGGTATGCGCAGGTAGAACAGATACTGGGGTCCATGCGACCAATCAAGTGATTCATTTTGATTGTGAGAAAGATCGCAGCATACGAGCCTGGATACATGGTGCTAATACCTTTTTACCTAAAGACATCTGCATCAAATGGGGCAAGGAAATGCCAGAAAATTTTCATGCTCGTTATTCTGCTGTGAGTCGACGGTATCGCTATGTCATTTATAATGGAGCTATACGTCCAGGGTTATTACGCAGTAATGTGACGTGGCAATATCGGCAGTTGGATCATCGTTTGATGCAACAGGGTGGACAATGTCTTCTGGGGGAAAATGATTTTACATCATTCCGCTCCGTCGAATGTCAATCTAATACACCAATGCGTAATATTCATCAATTGCAAGTTACAAGACATGGTGATTTGGTTGTTCTTGATATTACAGCGAATGCCTTTTTACATCATATGGTAAGAAATATAGCTGGTGTATTGATTGCTGTTGGCTCGGGAAAACACCCTGTTGGTTGGGTTAAAGATGTTTTAAATGCAAAGGATAGAAAATTAGGCGCTGAAACTGCACCGTCATATGGCCTATATTTGGTCCAGGTGACTTATCCCAAAGAATTCGGATTGTTGCAAAATAATCCTGGCCCTCTATTTCTTTGGGAGAAATAATTGAATCCATCTCGTATAAGAGTCAAAATGTGCGGAATGACACGTTCAGAAGATATTCAATACGCCATTGATTTAGGGGTGGACGCCATCGGCTTAATATTTTATCCCAAAAGTGCGCGTAATGTCTCACTGGAAAAAGCCAGAATAATAGTCAATAATATACCTCCATTTGTTGATATTGTTGCAGTTTTGGTAAACCCAGAACAATCTTTTGTTCAACTAATTATTAATGAAATTCCTGTGCAGTTATTGCAATTTCATGGTGAGGAATCTTCAGAGTTTTGCAGACAATTTAATAAGCCGTTTATCAAAGCGACTCATCCTAAGACAGCAATCCAAATCCAAAGTGCTGTTGATGAGTTTTTTGATGCGAGCGCTATTTTGTTGGATACGCCATCAGACAAGGAACGAGGGGGAACGGGATTAACTTTTGACTGGAATATAATTCCTGAAAATTTATCCAAGCCTTACATATTGGCAGGTGGTTTGAATGAATCTAACATTTTAGAGGCAATTACCATGTGTAATCCTTATGCAGTGGATGTGTGCAGTGGTATAGAAGCTTCACCCGGAGTAAAAGATCATTTGAAAATGAGCCGATTTATAAAGGCAATATGGGGATAGTATGATTAAAAAAGAGCTTCCAGATGAGTTTGGCCATTTTGGCCCATATGGCGGTATGTTTGTAGCCGATACATTAGTTCATGCTTTAAAACAATTAGAGCATGCCTATACCAAATATCGTAACGATCAGGATTTTCTGTCTGAGTTACATACAGAATTAAAAGATTATGTCGGGCGGCCCAATCCTCTATACCATGCCATACACTTAAGTAAAAAGATAGGCGGTGCGCAAATTTATCTCAAGCGTGAAGATTTAAATCATACCGGCGCTCATAAAATCAATAATACCATTGGACAAGCCTTACTCGCCAAACGCATGGGGAAAACTCGAGTGATCGCGGAAACAGGTGCAGGTCAACATGGCGTTGCAACTGCTACAGTTGCAGCTAAATTTGGGTTTCAATGCGTTGTGTACATGGGGTCAGAAGATATTAAGCGTCAATCCAGTAATGTTTATAGAATGAAATTGTTAGGTGCTGAAGTGGTGCCTGTCACTTCAGGATCAAAGACGTTGAAAGATGCTTTAAATGAAGCATTGAGAGATTGGGTGAGTCATGTCGACGACACGTTTTATATTATTGGTACTGTTGCAGGTCCCCATCCTTATCCTCAAATGGTAAGAGATTTTCAAGCGATTATTGGTGTTGAAGCTCGAGTTCAGCATATGGAAAAAACAGGCCGTTTGCCAGATGCTTTGGTAGCTTGTGTCGGAGGTGGATCCAATGCAATAGGCTTGTTTTATCCCTTTTTGAATGATCAGTCTGTCATGATTTATGGGGTTGAAGCAGGGGGGAAAGGCATAGAAACCGGTGAGCATTCGGCATCTCTGATTGCTGGAAAACCTGGTGTGTTACACGGTAATAGAACCTATTTATTGTGTGATGAGTATGGACAGGTGAAAGACACTCATTCAGTATCAGCCGGTCTCGATTATCCTGGAGTTGGGCCTGAACATGCTTATTTAAAAGATACTGGACGGGTCATTTATAAAGCAATAAATGATTCCGAGGCCCTAGATGCGTTTCGCCTGTTAACTCATACGGAAGGAATTATTCCAGCATTAGAATCTAGCCACGCGGTAGCCTATGCCATACAATTGGCTAAAACGATGTCAAAAGAACAAAGCATCATAGTCAATCTATCTGGTCGTGGTGATAAAGATATGCATACAGTAGCTGCTATTGACGGTATAACAATTTAATTATGATAAATTATTCAGGTACAACATGAACCGTATTGATAAGACTCTGGAAGAATTAAAAGCCAATAGAAAAAAAATGTTAAGTCCTTATATTACTGCAGGCGATCCATATCCTGAGTTAACAGTAAATTTAATGCATCAATTGGTTAAATCAGGGGCAGATGTATTGGAGCTGGGAATACCTTTTTCTGACCCTATGGCAGAAGGCCCTGTTATCCAAAGAGCAATGGAACGAGCTTTGGCCCATTCAATTCATTGTGATGACGTATTGAATATGGTTAGGCAATTTCGCAAAATGGATACCGAAACACCTGTGATTCTTATGGGATATTTAAATCCTATAGAACAATATGGCTATGATCTTTTTGCCCAACAGGCAGTCGAGGCTGGGGTTGATGGAACAATACTAGTTGATTTGCCTCCTGAGGAAGCTGACGGAGTATCGCGAATTTGGCAAAAATATGGTTTGTACTGTATTTATTTATGTTCGCCAACGACCTCAGCTGAAAGAATGAACTTTATAAATCAGCATGCCAATGGTTATCTGTATTATGTTTCATTGAAGGGAGTGACTGGTTCTGATGCGCTTAAGTTGCCAGAATTAAAAGCTCAATACCTACAACGAAAGGCACAATCAAAATTACCGCTTATGGTTGGGTTTGGAATAAAAACTCCGGAAATGGCTGCACAAGTTGCTGAATTTGCTGATGGGGTCATTGTTGGGGCGGCACTGATAAATGAAATCATTGAAGCCTATGAGGCCAAGAAAGATCCGCTGCAAGCAAGCGGGGCTCTATTGAGTGCCATGAGGCAAGCTATCGATAATATTGGAAGTATGGTATGACAGAACAAACTGAAAAAAGAGCTCACTTTATTAGACAACTCATTATAGATGATTTGGCAAATGGAAAACATCAGGGAGTCGTTACTCGTTTCCCTCCTGAACCAAATGGATATCTCCATGTTGGACATGCCAAATCTATTTGTCTTAATTTTGGTTTGGCAGAAGAGTTTAAGGGAAAATGCTTTTTACGTTTTGATGATACCAATCCAATTAAAGAAGAAGAAGAATATGTAAACGCGATCATTGATGATGTCTGTTGGTTGGGATTTGAATGGTGTGCCATGACACATTCTTCGGATTACTATCATGAGCTGTATGAACTAGCCATTTATCTTATTAAGAAAGATATGGCTTATGTCGATAGCCTGAGTATGGAAGAAATTCGTGCTTTTCGCGGTACTCTACAAGAACCAGGGCGCGAAAGCCCTTATAGAAACAGAAGGATCGAAGAGAATCTGGATTTGTTCACTCGGATGAAAGCTGGTGAGTTTCCTGATGGAACTCATGTTTTGAGAGCAAAAATAGATATGAAATCAGGTAATTTAAATATGCGTGATCCGGTTTTATATCGTATACGTCATGCCCGGCACCAGCGTACAGGAGATGAATGGTGTATTTATCCCATGTATGATTATGCTCATCCTATTTCTGATGCCCTGGAAAAAATAACACATTCTTTATGTACGTTGGAATTCCAGGATCATAGACCTTTGTATGATTGGCTGGTTGATAATTTACCTTTGCCTGCCAAACCAGTACAAACCGAATTTGCCAGATTAAACTTATCTCATACTGTTACAAGCAAGAGAAAATTACGTGAATTGGTTGAAAAAAAAATCGTTACAGGATGGGATGACCCACGATTGCCCACATTACGCGGTATGCGCAAAAGGGGATACCCACCTGCTGCAATTCGGCAATTCTGTGAAATAATTGGCATATCAAGAAGTGATTCAGTGATTGATATGAGTTTACTTGAGGAATGTGTACGTGCTGAATTTAATAAAACTGCAAAACGGGCTCTCTGCGTTATGGATCCCTTAAAAGTTGTTATTGTAAATTATCCGAAAAATAAAGTAGAACAGCTTCAAGCAGCTTTCTACCCTCAAAATCCTGAGTCAGAGAGTAGGAATTTACCCTTTTCCCGTGAAATTTATATTGAAAAGTCTGATTTTATGGAAAATCCGCCTAATAAATATTTCCGGTTATCTCCTGGAGCTGAAGTACGCTTACGTCATGCCTATGTTATAAAGTGCCAGGAAGTTATCCGTAATGACCAAGGCGAAATAACAGAATTGCATTGCACTTATGATGAAAATACTCTCGGCAAAAATCCGGAGGATCGCAAGGTGAAGGGTGTCATTCATTGGGTGTCTTTATCACATGCCTATCCTGTCACTATTTATCAATACGACAGGTTATTTACAGATCCCAATCCTGCACGGGAAGAGGATTATTTTCAGTTTCTGAACCATAACTCTTTACAAACCCTCCAGGGATTTTGTGAACCGGCAATGGCTGAGCAGGCAGAAGGAGATGTGTTTCAATTTGAGCGTTTAGGTTATTATTGTGTCAATTCAGTGGCTAAGGGCTGTGTTCAAGCCTTTCATCGGGTAGTGGATTTGAAGGACACTTGGGGTAAAGTGAGTTGAGAGGCAGACATGTTGCATTTATATAATTCTTTGACCAGAAAAAAAGAACCATTTGTTTCCTTAAGGCCTGGAAGGATAGGTATGTATGTTTGCGGAATTACTGTGTATGACCATTGCCACTTAGGTCATGCCCGTTCAATGGTTGCCTTTGATGTAATGGTTCGTTATCTGCGCTCACAAGGATTAGATGTAACTTATGTACGCAATATAACTGACATAGATGATAAAATTATTGCAAGAGCTTCGGAGAGAGGTGTATCTATTGATGAATTGACCGCACAATATATTGATGCAATGAATAATGATACTCACGCATTAAATATTTTGCTACCAGACCATGAGCCAAGGGCAACCGGGCACATTGAAACTATCATTCGCTTGATTCAGCGTTTGCTTGAAAAAGGTAACGCGTATGTCAGTGAGAATGGCGATGTGTGCTATGAAGTAGATACCTTTCCCGAATATGGGAAATTATCGCATAAGGATATTGAAGGCTTGGTTTCCGGTTCTCGCGTAGAGATTGTAAAGGAGAAACGTTCACCGCTTGATTTTGTGCTATGGAAAAAAGCAAAACCGGGTGAACCCAGTTGGCCTTCACCGTGGGGGGAAGGGCGGCCTGGATGGCACATTGAGTGTTCAGCTATGGCTATGCATGAATTAGGTGAACAATTTGATATTCATGGAGGTGGATTGGATTTGCAATTCCCACATCATGAAAATGAAATTGCTCAAAGTGAAGCGGCTACGGGTAAACCTTTTGCTAATTATTGGTTGCATGTCGGTATGTTGCAGGTCAATGGCGAAAAAATGGCAAAATCAATAGGGAATTTTTACACTATTGCCGATGTTTTAAAAGAGCATCATCCGGAAGTTATCCGCTATTTTCTATTAAGTAGTCATTATCGCAGTCCTTTGAATTATTCGGAAGAAAATTTGTTAAATGCCAAAAAAGCCCTTATCAGGCTTTATCAAGCGGTTAAAGATGTTCCGCCACAAATTGCAGCTAGTAAACTGGATGAGTATTGGCAAGAGCAATTTAATCAGGCAATGAATGATGATTTCAATACTCCTGTTGCATTATCGGTTCTTTTCCAATTGGCTCATGAGGTAAACAAAAGTAATTCACCTGCATTGGCTCATACCCTGAAAAACCTTGCTAGTATTCTTGGATTTTTACAAAAAGATCCCGAATCATTCCTGCAATCCGGCTTGGCAGAGGAAGAAAAATTGGTTATAGAACAACTCATTGCAGAGCGTCTTAAGGCGCGAGCAGAGCGCAATTGGGCAAAGGCAGATCAGATTAGAGCTGATTTATTGAGCAAAGGCATAGAGCTGGAAGATGGTGCAACAGGAACAACATGGCGGAGGATTGCTGAATAATTGTTCCTTCTATGCGGTTCTCTTGAATCAGAATGGACTTCTATCTCATACTTAATATAGGTTGCAATTACCTTTTCAGAAATTTTAAAACAGGTATATTGGCTACATTAATTGCTATTTATTGAAGGGTTTGTTCATTAAGATAAATGCGAAATTACATTTGAATTCGTAATGAATATAAAAACATATCTAAAAAAAAATGATTTAACCTTACGATTTGTTGGATGGTTCTTTTTAATAAACTCATTCATATTTTGGCTTGTTGGCTTGGGGTACTTAAAGTCAATTTTATTAAATGCCTCTCTGTTTAAAAATTATATCGCCGATTATTCAAGTCTATCAGGAAAAATTCTCATTCTGGTTTTCTCAGTTTTAAATTATTTTACTTATATGATGTTTTTAGCTTTTGTCCCTGCAATACCAATCATAATAATTGCATTTTTTTTACCTTATAAACGAATAATTTGGATTATCAGTGTTGTTGCGGCTACCACAAGTCTTATTTTTTTATTTGTTGATAGTCAAGTTTTTTTAATGTTTAAGTTTCATCTTAATACAACAATATTATCGTTTGTTTTTAATTCAGATTGGAGTGTCATTTTCACTTTTTCCAGATATGAACTGATTTTGTCTTTTTTTATGATTGTCTTTATACTCTTTCTGGAGGCTGTTGTTGCCTGGTTGGTATGGAGAAAAATAGTTTTAAAAGAACGTTTGAAAATTGGTAAAACTATTTCATTATTTTGGTTTGGCGGGGCGTTAATAAGTTATTTTATATTGCTCTTATCGATAGCTCAAAATAATAATTTATTTGCTCAGCAAATACCTAATTTGCCCCTTTATAATCACCTCATTGCCTATACTATCCCTGATAAAAACGCTGATGATATATTACGCCGCTACAGTGAGCACCATTTTACACAGCCTCTTTTTCCCAATTATCCATTGCATTATCCCTTACATCCCATGCAATGTAAGATGCCTGAAAAACCTTATAACATTATCCTCATAATGGTAGACTCACTTCGCTATGATTCCCTAAGGGCAAAATATATGCCGAATACGGCACAATTTGCAAAAAGAAGTTGGCAGTTTTCTAAGCATATGAGTGCTGGAAATGCGACACAACCAGGATTATTTTCTTTATTTTATTCGATTCCCAGTAATTACTCGACGGCAGTCCTGGAACAAAAAAAATCACCAGTTTTAATTGATTTATTATTACAACATGGTTATCAGACAAAAATTATTTGGTCTGGCTCTATGGCTCCACTGCCATTAGATCAGACTATTTATAAAAAAATTGCCAATCTCAATATCAATGGAGCGCCAATAGACGATACCGGAGACAAAGACAGATATTCCACCAGGGAAGCCATCCAATTTTTAACAGATCCTAAAACAAATAAGCCATTCTTTCTTCATATTTTTTACAATGCGCCACATGACTATTGCAGATATCAAAGTTTTCCGCAGTTGTACAAACCCACAATAGAAGAATGTGTACGAATTGGAATGACAAATCATGTTGATCCAGTGCCTTACTACAATCGTTATTTGAATGCAGTCACATTTATTGACCAGGAAATTTCGAAAGTATTAGGGGTTATCGAAAAAAAAGGCTATTTAAAAAACAGCATCATTATAATTACCTCTGATCATGGGCAAGAATTTAATGATAATCGTCAAAATTATTGGGGACATACCAGTAATTTTACCCCTATTCAACTACACGTTCCATTGATCATTCATTGGCCAGGAGAGTTAGCTCGTCGTTTTAATTATCTCACCAGCAGCTATGATATTGTCCCTACAATATTACAGCGTTTATTTACTTGCAAAAATCCTGTTTCTGACTACAGCATCGGGTATAACTTGCTAATTGAAGGCAATCGAACCTCATTTCTATTGGTAGGAAGTTATATTAATATGGGAATTTTTGAAGCGGATCGCGCCACAGCATTAGAAACCTCCGGAAGAATTACAATCACTGGTATGAAGGCAGAGCCTCTTGAGGATGCGGTACCCAGAATGGATGTTATTACCCAGGCATTGGATTTGATGCGCAAGTATTATGGGAAATAAAAGATTGTCTTTAAAAATAAATTGGCAATTAACCTTTTTATTCTCAATTTAGGTCATACAGCGGATATTTTTAAATTTGTAGGCAAAAATATGGCTATAATTATATATAATTTGCTTGGGGATTAAGTAATGGCAAACCAAACACGTGAAAATTTAATTAATAAGGCAAAGAACGGATCCGAATCTATCGCTTTAATTTATTCTCCAATAGAACTTCATGAATATATTGTTGAAATTATTTCTAAAGATTCAGATCATTTTATCCATAAAGGAAAGGAAATATGTCATTTTAATTCGATTGATGAAGCGGTGTCTCGTGCTACCGAATTAGGGGCAAAAGAGTTTTTTCTTTGTGCAGATAATACATATGATGAATGTGGTTCTGCAAATTCTGTGCAACACTTTGATTATATACCTATTTATTCTAAATTTAAGCGTACTTGAGATCATTATGATTTTTTGGAAGTTTAAAGCCAGCATAGAATTCAGAAGTTAAATAACGTGTGTAACGGGATTTAACATTAGTCTTTGTACTGGGAAAAGAATTAATTTTGGGATGTTACCCTTAAGATTTCTGCAAGTGAGGTGTCTCCACATAATACTCTTTTAAAACCATCTTCACGTATGCTTGGTGCGGTTGGTCGTAAATAATTTTCCATCGTTTGAATATTTTCATTACGATGAATCATTCCTCTCAGGGCTTCATCTACGATAATTAATTCATAAATTCCTGTTCTGCCTTTATAACCCAAGTGGTTGCAAAAGTCGCATCCCTTGGGTTCAAAGACCTGAGATACATCAGCCTCAGGTTTAAGACCCATTAACTCTTTTTCTTCCTCTCTTAATTCATGAGGTGTTTTGCAATGAGAGCATAATTTCCTTACCAAACGTTGCGCAATGAGGCCGACTATACTGGATGACAATAAAAAAGACTCAACTCCCATATCATGCAGGCGAGTTAATGCTCCCAATGCGGTATTGGTATGAAGGGTTGATAGTACCAAATGCCCTGTTAAGCTGGCTTGAACAGCAATTTCAGCCGTTTCCAAATCACGGATCTCTCCTATCATGACAACATCCGGATCTTGACGTAATATGGCCCTTAATCCTTTGGCAAAAGTCATTTGAACTTTAGTATTAACCTGCGTTTGTCCTACACCAGGCAGGTCATATTCAATGGGATCTTCAATGGTCAAAATATTACGAGTCACCTGATTTAGTTCGGTCAGCATAGCATAGAGAGAGGTTGTCTTGCCTGAACCTGTTGGGCCAGTGACTAAAATAATGCCATGAGGTTCAGCAATCATTTGCCGTACTGTTTTTAATGTATGTTCAGGCATACCCAAAAGATTTAAATCCAGTTGAGCAGCTTGTTTATCCAATATCCTTAAAACCACTCGTTCTCCATGGTTTGAGGGTAAAGTTGAGACCCTGACATCAATATTGTGTCCTCCTATACGCAATGAAATTCGACCATCTTGAGGAATTCTCTTTTCGGCGATATCCAATTTGGCCATCACCTTAACTCTGGAAATGACCAAAGGAGCGATAGCTCGTTGAATTTCAAGGACCTCTTGTAGAACACCATCAATTCGATTGCGCACCAATACTCTGTCTTCATAAGTTTCAATGTGTATATCAGATGCTTTTTGTTTAATCGCTTGAGTAAACAGAGCGTTCAGTAAGCGGATAATTGGGGCATCGTCTTGGTTTTCCAATAAATCTTCACTGACTGGAAGTTGACTGGCCAACATGGATAAATCCATGTCTTCTTCCATGCCTTCTGCCGCATCCAGTATTGAAGATTTAGATTGGTAAATATTGGCTAAATGTTGCTGAAAAGTGGATTCATCGACTTGTTTTACATCTAGTTCCAATTGCAATAATCGCTTTATCTCAGCAAAAGCTTGCAGTGGTGTGTTAGGTAAATGATAGACAATAGCCAGATTTTCTTGTATTTCTCCCACAATAATTCCATTGCTTTTGGCAAAACTATAAGGAATTTTAAGTGATTTTTCTTCATTTTCCATGATTTACTTGGTCATTTTTGATGCGTGTTGGGGAGGAGTACTAAAAGGTACTGGTAGATTGCCTTGAGTTAATGGGGGCAACACTGTTTCATCATCTGTTTGTTCAAAAGCCTCTTGGGAGCGAATCCAATCCAGCTGATATTGACGGACATAATTGTATTTTTCGCCTGTGACATGCAAGTTATCTCTTTCGTTGCGTAATATGATAGGTTTAATAAATACCATGAGCACTCGCTTGTCTCTATTGCGAATGTTACGTTGGAACAATCTGCCTATTCCAGGGATATCTCCTATAATGGGTAATTTATTATTGTCATTTCCAATACTGTCCTGAATTAACCCTCCAAGTACTACAATATCACCACTTTCTACATGAACTGAAGTTACAATACTGCTTATATTAAAAGTGGGGGTTGTTGTGTTGTCTGTTGTAGCAGTCGCAGGATCCAAAGTATCATTTCCTTGATCAATCTGTAGTTGAATTCCTTGTCCGCGAGTAATTTGCGGCCTTACATAAAGGTGCAAAGCAACGTTAACCCTGTCAAATGTTGTGAAAGGACTTGCTGTGGTAGTGCCTCCTGCATTATTAGGGTAGCTGGTTGTTGCTATTGAGACCTGTTTACCTATGAGTATTTTTGCTTGACGATTATCAAGGACTACTACGGAGGGAGTTGATAAAATATTTGCTCTTTGCTCTCTTGCTAAGGCATAAATTTGAGCTTGGAAATCGTCAATCCTGGTTTTACTGTTTATAATGGCAAAGCCAGGTCTGAAATCCTTGGGATTGCCTGTTTGTTGGTTTGAACCCCACTCTATTCCTAGATTGTTAACGTCCTTTTCATCCACTTCAGCAACGAGGGCCTCAATTAATAGTTGAGCTGGTTTTATATCTAGCTGAGAAATGACTGTTTTTAGAATGCGAATAATTGAAGCAGGTGCATTAAGAATAATAGAGTTAGTGTTAGGTTCTCCTATTATTTGTACAGTAGGCTTGGTAGAGCCTTCATTTTGAGTACTCGCTGATGTCGTATTTGCTGTTGCTCCTGACGCATTCATAGGGGCAGAACTGGTCGAAGTGGAGCTTAATGAAGAGCTTTGTCCATCGGCAGATGTATTGGCAAGACTGGAAGCAGGATTGGTGCTGTCTAATGCAGGTCTTGTAATGGTTCCAATGGTTGTTCCTACATTTCCACTGAAATTGGCTTGGGCTATACCTGCCAGTATAGGGACTAAATCTTCAGCTCTTAAATAATTCAGGTAAACAACTTGTGTATTTGAATTGACTCCTGTTGAGCTGTCTTTATCCAATTTCAATATGAGCATTCGTAAACGAATTCTATCTGTCTTGCTCCCACTGACTAAAATTGAGTTGGAACGGTCATCTGCAGCAATGGTAATTTGTGTTCTGCTGCCGATACCGGGTTGAGTTTTAACCAGGTCTTTTAAAGTGTTTGCAACATCCATGGCCAAAGCATGATGTAAACGAACTATGTCTATGCCGTTTGCACTTGAGCTATCCACTTGTTTGATAATTTCCGCAAGGCTTTTAATATTGTTTGCTCGACCAGACAGGATCAACATATTAGAAGGAGCATAGGCAGATACGCTGCTCCATTGGGGCATTAGTGGCCTTAGAACAGGTACCAGTTGTTCTGAAGGAACATAATGAACGGGTATTACGGCGACCATCATATCGTCACCTCGGAGAGGACTCTTCATTCCACTGAGTAAATCAGGTGACTGTGTTTTTGCATCAATATTAGGAATAATTTTGATAATTTCTCCATTAGGTATTGCGGCATAACCTGATACCTGCAGTACTGAGAGAAAGACTTGATATAGCTCGCGGCTGGATAACGGCGTTGATGAAACAATCGATACTTTTCCTTGCACTCTGGGATCAATAACAAAATTTTTACCTGTAATTCGAGAGACTTCTCCGATTACAGCCCTAATATCAGCGTTACGTAAATTCCATAATTTACTGCCTGGAGGAGCCGTTTGCGCTTGTTCCATATTTTTAGGCAATTGGCTTACCTCAAGTGAAGAGGTTTGATTTTTGCTAATTTTATTAAACTGTTTTTCTGTTTTTTGAGATAACTTTTCTTTGAGTGCTCTTGCAGTTTGGTAATCATCAATTGGACCAATTTGCACAAGGTAAAGATGTTTGTCAGCCAGGTTTTTAATTTCAACTTTTTGATCGACTAGTTTGGCAAGTTCATTTTGGCGTATTTTAGCGTCTTTTTCGAGATTATAGGCACCAGCCTGAAGATAAAAAAATGTATTGCCATCTTTGGTTACGGTTGAAATATTGACATCATTAGCACGTACTAATGAACAACAAACGAAGGCTAAAAGTATAATTACTATCGAGCGCATTTAAAAACCGTAAAATAATGGATAAAGACATAATAACTAAATTTGATTGCTTACCATAGCTTTTTTAATAACTTAGAGCACGAAATTTAAGTGGTTTTTACTGCTATGGTTTTACTCGTGTCATTTATGCGTTTTAATATACAGTCAGCAATTTTTTAGCCGGAAGGAATATATGGATAATGCGACAATAAAGTGGGGAATTTTAGGAACAAGTTTTATCTCTGAAGTGATGGCTAGTGCAATTCAGGAATCAAAAACCAGTGAGCTTGTTGCTATTGGGAGTCGAACAAGTGAGATAGCCAAACGATTTTCTGAAAAATTCGCTATTCCAAAATTTTATAACAATTATCAATCATTAATTCTCGATAGTCATATAGATGTGGTTTATATAGGGTTGCCTAATCATCTGCATAAAGAATGGATTATTCGTTGTGCGCAGGCAGGAAAAAATATTTTGTGTGAAAAACCTTTTGTTATTGGTATAGAAGAAATCCATGAGGTTATTTCAGTAATTGAGAGAACAAATGTTTTTTGTATGGAAGCTCTAATGTACCAATATCATCCCTTTATAAAAAAATTACAAGAGATCATTCAAAGCAACACAATAGGTAAGATAAAGTTGTATAATGCGACATACACAGCAAACATTGCAGAAATAGCCAATCCTGTTGCGGGAGGAAGTATACGTAATCTCGGATGTTACCCAATTTCCTTAGTGAGGCTGCTTGCTAGCGCAGAGCCAATCGAAATCCGTGGTATTGGAAGAATGAATTCCAGGAATAACACGGATAGTCAAGCCAGCGTTCTTTTAAAATTTGAAGACGATTCAATTGCAACAGTTTCCACTGCCGATGATATTGAAATGCATTGGCAATTCGAGGTTTATGGAACAAAAGGCCATTTAAAAGTAGAAACGAATCCTTGGTTGCCTGGCTGTGAGGGTAACAAAATTTATATCTCTCTCAATACTGAATCAACACCCAGAGAAATAAGCGTGAAAGCAGAAAAGTCACTTTATACCTATCAAATAGATTTTATCAATGAGCAAGTATTGAAAGGGGATTCCAAACAATTTAGCAAGACGTCTTTATTAGATAGCATGGGAAATACAATCATTCTGGAAACCTGGCTAAAACAAATAATCTCTGTAAAACCAAGCCTTGAATTATCCAGATTAAAAGACAGGCTGCCTCATGCATAAGCAAAATGGTTCTGGTGATACTAGTCAAAATTTCCGAGAAGAGAGTAATCTGTTTTTCCTTCGCGCCAGATACCATCCCAATTGACAGGTGGATTAACTGCTAATACCTTGCAGCGTTCGATGTAAACGGAAGCTAATGGATCACCAGAGTAGGCTGGAGTAAGTTTTGCAAAAGCGCTTATACTTTCTTTCCAGGAACCTTTTTGATAGAGAGAAAATGCTTTTTGAAATTCCTTTTTATGTCGCTCAAGATTTTCAAGATTTTGGGCTGTAATCAGTTCATATATCTCAATACTTTCACGCTTACCCCTTACAGCTACTTCATCTAACAAACGGAAAGGAAATTTTTCAGATACTTGAGTGAAAGTGGCGTGACTGACAATGATTTGAGTATGATAATTTTTATTAATTGATTCCAGGCGACTTGCCAGATTGACTGAGTCGCCCAAGGCCGTATAACTTAGCCTGTCCTCTGAACCAACATTACCCACAACAGCATCTCCGGTGTGAATGCCAATTCTGATTTTAAATTCGGGAAATCCAAGATGTTTATTCTTTTGATTTAACAGGCTAAGGCGATCAATCATGATTTTGGCAGCCAAGCATGCATGCAATGCATGCTTGGTATCTTTTGAAGGTGCATTCCATAATGCCATGATAGCATCGCCAATGTATTTATCCAAAGTGCCTTCATGTTGTATTACAATCTCGGTCATGGACTGGAAATAATCGGATAAATAGGTCATTAATTTTTGTGGTGAAGTGGATTCTGAAATACTTGTAAAATCTTTTATATCTGAAAATAAAATAGTAATCGTTTGGCTTTGTCCTCCAACTTGAGCAATTTTTCCACTGCGCATTAATTTTTTGACTAAAGAACCGGGAACATAACGTTGAAACGAAGCTAAACTGGATCGCAGTGTTGATAGTGTTTTATCCATATAACTGACTTCTTTAATCCTGGTCGTAAGAAGTGGTCTTGGTTTGAGGTTAAGCATGGTAATTTCTTTAGCTTCTTCTGTTAGTTGAATAATAGGATTTGATATTCTTTGTGAAACGATACGAACTAACAATGTTCCAATCAGCAAGACTAATATAGTTAACAAAATATAGCGCATGCTTAAATCTTTCAGGGGTTCTGTCACATCCTTTTCAGGAACAATAATAATAATATGCCACAGTGCTTTCTCATTCGTACTGGATATAGGTTGGTATGCTAAAAAATATTTTTGATTATTATGAGTATAAGATTTGATAATGGGTTGAAAACCATTAAAATCCAGTTTTTTAAGTGGAATGTTCAGCTTTTTTATCCATTCAGGAGTTAGTTTTTTTCCACGGATGTCCTCTTTATTTTGAGGGGTTCTGAAAGCAATGATATTGGATTCATTATTGATCACGTAAACCATAGTATTTTTAGTTAATTCCAGTTCTCGGATAAAATGTTGTAAACCATCAATAGTCAGGTCAAGAGCAATCACTCCTTTTATCTGTTTATTTTTATTATATATTGGTGAAGCCCCGGTAATTCCAGGAATAAGGAAGTCACTTTTATCAAATACATAAAATGTATATACGTTTGTCCATACCGGTTTACCTGCTTTTATAGCTTGTTGATACCACGGGCGAACTCTCGGATCATAATGGCGCGTCAGCAATTTTTTCCCGATTATTTCTCCTTGTTCGTTTAATTGATAACGAACGTTGACTGGAGGTGATATGGAATTAATCACATGGGTTAATCCTATTATTCCCTTTTGCTCTCTATCTACTCCTATAAAATCACCAGTTGTTGAACCATAGTAAACCATAAATATTTCAGGATTATATCGAATTGATTCAAAAAGAAATTTATCAAATTGTTTTGAATCATCAGGGTTAATGATGCCATTATTTATGGCATTTGCTATTTTAATTAAATCTTGACTTAAAGGATTTAAATAGATTTCAAACCTCTCTTTGACGAGTAATGATGTTTGTTCAATTGAGTCTTTAGCGCTACTGTTAAGAACACTATTGAAAGCAATATAATTAATACCAATAATAGTGAACCCTACCAGGCTTAGCAAAAGCACAAATAAGGTAATGATGCTTACACGTATACTGATTTTAAAATTACTATCCATATTTTTTCCTTCTAATTGAAGGAAGTACACAGGTTCTAAGCGAAATACGATTAAGAACTTATTTTAAATAAGCATAGTCTTCTTTAGGCAGAAATACACGCAAACTTTATATTTTCTTACCAGGATCAAAGATCATGGTTTTTTCAGCAGGGCTCCATTCGTTGAAGTTTTAGAAGGACAAGAAAACTCAAAATACTTACCAAACTTAATAAGAACATAAAAGTTTTTATTTGCTGAATTCCTATCATGCTGGTAATAAAACTAAAGAAAGCGGAGCAGTTAAATTGACAAAATAAAGTGATAGCTAATGCAAGAGCCATTTGCTGAGGAAAAGGGCGAACAGCTGATGCTGTTGCTGATGCAACAATAAAACCTGTACCAAAATAATAAATCACCATAGGCACTATAAAAGTCAAATATATATTTTCAGCAGAAAAGACAAATAACCACATCAAGAATGCTGCAAAAATAAAGAAACGTACTCCTAATTTTGTTAGTTGGATACTATGATAATATTTTGCTATTAAGCCACAACAAGCGGTTCCTAATAAATGCATAATTGCCATAGTGGTTTTGATTGCACCATACTGAGCGCTGGTAAAATTTTCTCCTTTAATAAGAATAAAAGAGGCGCTGGTATTAAACGCTGATTCTCCAGCCATCATCAAGGCAGAAATAAGGAGGTAAGAAACAAAAAGGGGATGGTTGAAGACCACCATAATACTATGACCTAGCCGAGGGAATTTTACATAATGGGGTTTGGTTTCTTTTAAACCTCGACATAAAGGTAATAAAAGCAGGCCATAGGCAGCAATGATAAGAGAGGCTATTTGCCAATTCCAATAATTGTTTATCAAACCTCCAAAGAATGGAAGAAAGCAAATAAACAGCCCAGCCAGAGTGAATAACCACGCAAAGTATTTTGTGGCATTTTGTTCATTATGTGTATCGTTAATCATTGCTCTACCCATTAGAAGGGTAGCGCCTACGCTAATTCCCTGGAGAAATCGGCATATTAAAAAGAGAAGGATGGAGTGGTTTAGAGCAATCAGAAAATTGCTCAGAATAAATAACAACAGTCCTCCAATGAAGATTGGTTTTCTCCCATAACGTTCGGAAAGAAGACCCCATAAAATCATACTGAGGGCTTTCCCCAAAAGAAAAAGACTGATAGTTAGTTGAGCTATATTGGGAGTCACCGAGAAGTAATCAACTAATGATGGCAAGGCTGGAGTTAGGAAATGTATATCCATGTTTCCAAGAAACCAGGTTAATAACACTATAAGAAGAGCATTTTTTTTCATGATTTCACGTTAAAATAAGAATTAGAAAATTCTGTCATCTGCCTGGCATTTAGCCGATCATACCCGTAAACAAAAATCGCGAATAAACTATAAATTCCAGAAATCATCATGAAAATTACAGGATATGGTAGATAAAATGCAAAAAGACCACCCAATAACAATCCAATTAGATTTCCCAGTTTTGCAAATGAATTGGCTAATCCTAAGGCATAACCAGGTAACAAATTACGATCACTGCACAAGGCAAATAACGCAGGCAATAAGGCCGCAAGTACGATCCCCCACAAAATACGTATAAGAGCAAACAGATAGAAATTATCTACATTGGCTTGAATGATCATGAGGATAGCTCCGAATACACTATAGCGCATTAAATATTGGTTAACCAAAGAAGGTTGACTTCGACAGTAGTCAAACTGTTTGCCACACCATACTGAACTACATAGCATCCCCATTGCCGGTAAAGAATAAAGAAATCCAATTAGTACCAGATTATTTGAACAATACTTATTTAGATAAAGGGTAAACCCTGGATCAGGTAAAAACTTGGCAATTTGGGTTAGCATGATTAATACGCAAAGAAAGAAGAAAACACTTTTTGATGTGTAAGAATGATTTAATGTTTGTGATCTTTTCTTTATCTGGTACTTTGGTGGCGAGGGTAATTTGTAGTGCATTGCTACAGTAGTGCCCAGGCATATCAATGTTGCCAAACCAAATAATCCTTGATAATTAGTGAAGCTTAAAGCTAATCCTCCGATAAACCCTGCTGTAGAAGTTGCAATTGCCTTGGAGGATTGCAAGCGAGATAATTGTGTGCTTTTGTTTTGCCATTCAGTAATGCTTAGGGCATAGGTTTGCATTGCAACAAGAAAACCTGCAAAAGCTCCTTGCAGTAATCGGATGATTAAAATACAGAGTACAGAATTTACAAAAATCATACTGGCCTGGGTTAACACCAAGGCCCAGGATGCTCTCATTAACATGGGTTTATAGCCATATCGATCAGCTGCCAAGCCCCAGATTGGGGTTAATAGAATGTTAGCCAGCATTGGTAGAATTAGACTCAGGGTGTTATAAATCACTACCGATGGCACTGGTGTGTTGCTTTGGTGCGCGATCAATAGTGGTAGAAAGGGATTCGTCATTTCCAAGGCCAATATCATCAAAAACTGACCTGAAAGCATCATTTTTTGAACTGGTTTATTCATTATCTTGGCTCAATGGGTTGTCAAGACTAAAAAATACCAGGTTATCCTGATTTTGATTGAGTCTCATGCTCAGCAAACTTTTATGTTGCCAGGGATGAGAGAATAAATGTTGTTGGAATTTTTGGTATATCAATGGATTAATTTCTTTTTTGAAATTTTGTAATAATTGATTTGCAATTTGTTTTAGCAGGATCCAAAGGTTTTTTTTAGTCAAGTTATAGTTATTATGTAAACAATTAATGCAAAAAGTTAAGTTACTCAGTAAATTTCCATAAATGAAGGTATTAAAGAGATCACTCAATTCGTGGCATGAAATGGTAGAGTCTGGATGAAGATTAGGTTTGGGTGTTGTCTCATATAGCGAATTAAAACAGACCCTGATGCCGCCAAGATCTCGAATAACTAATCCAACAGGCCGATGAGACTGAAAAATGACTAAAGTGTTTTGTTGTTGGGCTTCCAGCGCAACGCCATAGTTTAATAATAAATGAAACTGGCATTCGAGAATACATCGGCTGTATTCAATAAAATATAATTCAGGCTCCATGCCACTTGCTTCAATAATTTCAATGAATAAGGCACGTTGACTGACTGGAGAAAGAGCATAGAGTGCTGCTACAGGTACTAATGTTTGTGATGCATTGATCAATTCCAGTGGATTTTCACGTACTATCATAGCCAAATGCTTTTTATTTTGTTGGGAAATGGATGGGTGTCTGGTGTTAATCCCCGCTAAATCCCTGGCTAGAAATAGCGGCTTTTCAAAACTTTGATACTGAGTCAGTAATTGCCTAAGCCAATTGGAAAGAGGAGACGAATTGCTTACTGATGCAGGAGATACAGTGCGTAAAGCAGAAGTAGTATGGATTGCTGTAGCTAATTTTAAGTGTGGGCCTTTGTTATCTAAAGGCATCATCGTTCGGAACGACATGGATGGTTTGGTTTTTTGAAAAGCCTCTGTTATTAATAATTGCTTTGAATTGATTAATACAGAGGCCAGAGTTTGTAATTTGTTATTCCATTGCCAGGGATGAACTGGAAGAGGCAAATACTGCTCGGGATCTAACTGTTGCTTCTGTACTGAATAATTCAACAATTGATATTCTTTAGCAAAATGTTGGGCAAACAACAAAGAATAGCTAGTCGCATCAATTGAAGTAAACGCTACGGAGCGATGAATTGCCAGCCAGAGAATATCTACCTGTGCGTTAAATTCAGGGGAGTATCGAATCACTTCTTCAGGAATAAACCCGATTTTTGCCCGGAAATTAGGATGATACGGGTGCCCTATGCAACCCCATTGCTCTAAAAAAGTCAGAATTTGTTGTTTACTATGTTGCTCTGATAACCATGACCATAAACTGGAGTGGTTTTTCGCCTGTTGCCTCAGCGATTGTTGCCAGCAATGATAATAAGCGAGGGCTAACGCCTGATTGTTGATGCTTTCATCGAGTTCCTTTTTTAGAAGAGGCCATCGATCAAATCTTTTTTCCGGTTTTTGCTTTTTCTGTTGATGATAAAGTAAATCAAGATAATCATGTATATGAAGGCTATTTATTTCCTTGTCTATTAATCCTTCACGAAGCGCTGCATGTCGCAATCGATCTAAACATTGCTGGTGCGCAATGGATATGAAATGCTCCATTTCTGATTGTGAAATAAGAAGATCTTTTTCAAGTAATAAACTGTGTAATGAGTTATTTAGTTTATAAGAATTATTTAAAACTGCTGCCATGATTATTTCCGTGAATAAGTAAGAAACGACAACACTATAAATGATAATGATTATCATTTGCAATAATGTATTGTGATTTATTTGCTTAAATAATAGAGAGATAGTTTTTTATTTTTGATTGAGTGCCTGAATTTAAAAATTCAGTATGGTTTGTAATGCCAAATTATTCATTTTTGTATTACGGCCATTTACAAAATGATTGATTCCCGAGGCTATGGCATTATTTCCATAACTATAGTCTCTGGAATACTGAAATTGAATACCAAGATAAGGAAAGGGATTTGTAGACAATCCCAGTCCAAGTCTTTGCTCCGGTATTCCGAGTGCCAGAGCTTGAAAAGTGTAGTCATAAAAACCAATGATTTTAAAAGAAAAATTTTTAATATTTACATCATAACTATTTTGTATACTCAATGCTTTTGGTATAGCTCTTTTATTGTTATAGCTCATGTCTTCGAATGCAAAGGATGTGATTGCAGTAACATAGGTAAGATAAGTGCTTATTTTTTTGTATTTTAAATTAAAATAGGTTGCAAATCCTGGAACCCTTGTTTTTAATGATTGTGATAAAAGCCCGCCAAAACCTTTGTTGTATTGAAATAATTGAGTTTCTGCTAAAGAGTATAAATAACTGACTCCTGCATCTATTGATTGATTATGTACTCCTGTATTCAGATTGTAATAAAGCGGAAGTGATGATGTACTTATGCGAGAATAGGGTTTAAAAAAAGAAGCGTTAGCATAATATAAGGAATCGTATCCAATAATAGCGGTCACTTCGTTGGTTTGTCCCAAGGCTTTTGTAAGTGGTTTATAAATTAAGTCACTTTTATAATTTCCAAATGTGAGCCATTTTTTTCCAAATGCAAAGAAAATATTTAAAGACTCTATTTGGAGTTCGTCATAAAATTGCTCAAAATAAAATTGAGGAGCCACTGGGGTAGGCAAGGTGTTATAAATTAGCGAGCCTTTCATTTTGTTCCAATCAGTCACCTGTAATTCAGATCCCATTTTAATATTGGACAGCTGCTGATTCAGTAAATATTTTTCCCCTTGTGTTGCTGAATTGGCGGCATTAAAAAACAGATGTCCATCGTAGGTCAATTTTTCATTTTTAAATAAAGAGTCTCCAGCGTCAGCGAAAGCTAACACGGTAACATTCAACATTAATATTCCTAAAATAATTCTTGTGCTAATGTAATTTTTTATATACAGCATTTGGTTTTATTTTAAATGTAAATGATAATCATTATCATTTAAAATAAAATAATATGGAACTTTTTTTTAATAAAGATTTAGGAGGGATTATTTATTGCTGCGAATAGATAGATTGTTTTATTCATATTGTTATTTGATTTTTAAATGACTAGCCAAACAGTTTACCTGTTTTGACCTGTTTGAGGTATCCTGAGTGAGCTTTATATATTAAAGTAACCGTTACTAAGTTTTGCCCATGTTAATGAATCGCCATCTTCTCACGAGAGAGTTAGTTATTAACAGGGGCATTTACACTTACCCCTTGGTGCCCAAGTCTAAATGCGCCCATCAGTGATATTATTTGGAAGACCTGTTTTCCCGCCTGGACAGAACCTGATGATGTAGCTTGTGGAGTTAGGTTGCCCTGACAGGTTATTAGTACAAGTAAATCCACTGGTTTTATCATCAAAAGGATAAATATAAGCAGAAGGACACGCTTGTTTCATCCATTGTATCATTGGCTGCACAAAGGAATTCCACTGGGCATTGGTTTGTGGTTGCAACGCGCCAGGTTGAGTGCAGCTTTCTGTGTTAGGATTTGCTCCAATCACTGCATTGTTGGTTTGAGCAGGATTCCACCAGTCTGCGCACCCACAACATTGTGCAATGTCTGTAGAGGAAGAAGATGGGTAAGCATTATAACAGGTATTGTATCTTGGACCGGTAAATCCTTTGGGAACAGAGCATAGCATTAAATTCGACAGGACAGCGCCGGAAGGATAAAAAGGCGTTGTGGAAGTAGGAAGAGGTTGATTGCATTTAAAATAACTCTGTACTGAGGCAGGAACATTACTTGAACCACAGACTTGATCGGATGACCAATATCCTAAAAAGTTTCCACAAACTTGATTAAAATTGCTGTCTAATCCGCATAGCGTCATCGCAGGGCATCCTGGATTTGTAGAGGTGATGGAGCAACCTTGTACCCCACTAGTTACCCAGTAAAAACCATTTCCCGGCACTTGATCAATGACTGGCACTGTTGCTGTATCCCAATCACAAGCTCCGAATCCATTGGCGGCAGTGTCCTTGCCAGGCTCCCCGCAGTTGTAATTATTCGGGATAGCAGGAATAGTAGTGACTCCTGCTTGATAATAAATCGGTTGCATCGAAATCGGGATGTGAAAACCATTGATGACTTCAACATCATAGCTGTCAGAGGTGGTTAGATTCATCGTGATTTCAGCCTGGGTGGCAGGTTGTGTGAAACCAATGCCTGGCGCGCAAGAAGTGGTACCGCCATTATTACCGCAAGCTGCTTGTTGACAAGTTGTACCATTGCACAGAGTGCTTGCCGAAATATTTCCACTCCATTGAATATTAGGATCAGCGTTCGTAACGGGAATGGTCACGTTATTCGTGCCACCAGCAGCGGTCAGTAAATAGGCCTGAGGGGCAACCACCACATTGGGGGACGGATTATTCCAAAAGCACTTGTTCGTACTGGTATTACAGCTTGATCCATTTGGGCATGGCGTGCTTGGGCAGTTAGGCGAGCTAGCTAATTGGCTCCCATTAAGTGAAAACCATACATTAAAATCGCACTCATTGACTAAAGTTACGGTTCTTTCTGTCGGTAACGTAGCAAGTACTGTACCGAAAGTGATAGCGGTTGCATCAGGCTGGGGGTTTCCTCCAACAGAGTAGGGAACTGTTGCGGTAAGAATATAAGTAAGTGGGGGAGCAACTGCAGCAGGTGCTGTGAACGTAGCAGTCATTTGACAGGCGGCATTGGTCAATGTTTGAGGGGTGCAGCTGGAGCTGGTGATGTTTATAGTCCCGTTACAATTATTAACTCCTTCCAGACAAGTTATCGTGCCATTATTTGTAATATCCACAGTCCCACTGGCAGTGAATAAAAATTGGACTGTATATACGGTGGTTGCAATCATCAATGGTGGTAGATAATTTGGCGGTACTAAAGTGCCTACAAGAGGAGCTGCTGGATTGACTACTTGCGTGAATGTCTGTGCTGTTACCGGGCTTCCCGATGGCCCTGTATAAGACAGACTGGCAGTGACTTGTTGAATCGACGGATTCCCGGAAGTTACTGTGTACGTTCCATCAACTTCACAAACCCCTCCGTTGGGAGTCAGTGTGTTATTGCACGTCGTAGTAAAATTCGGTGTTCCTAATGATTGCGAGACATTAACTGA
Organism: Legionella sp. PATHC039; assembly: GCF_026191275.1. NCBI lineage: Bacteria > Pseudomonadati > Pseudomonadota > Gammaproteobacteria > Legionellales > Legionellaceae > Legionella > Legionella sp. PATHC039. The sequence continues at coordinate 1,315,219 of NZ_JAPHOP010000001.1, read as the reverse complement.
TAAATTGGTAGCTGAAATAGCCCCGTTATTGGTAAATGTAAATTTATAACTGGAAAAAGAACCTGTTGTTAATTGAGAGGGAAAGCCATCCATGACGAAGCTAACTATTGGACTCAAGGACTGCCCTGTGCTTAAAGTGCTTGTTTGAGGTAGAGGAACTCTATCCTTGCTATATCCTGCAATAGTCAATTGAAGAGTTTTAAGACCGATTAAAAGTGGGTTTAACGCCACAACGACTTCACAGGATTCTCCGGAATTCAATAACCGACCGGAACATTGATCATTAAAATTGAATTCCGTGTTGGGGCTTGCCGATCGTTCTATAATCAAGGCCTTAGCCAATCGAAAAGGCAATTGATTGGTAAAAGTATAAGTCACAGTATAAGTCTGCCCAATGCTGCTTTGAGCAGGAAATACTCCACTGACTCGCCAGCTGATAGGATCTTTTCCAGCATAACTCAGCAAGGCGAATAACAGAAGGATTGTGGTGATTATGATGCGAGTTGAGTATTTCATGTTGGTCCTTTCACCCATTATTTTTATGAAGATTAAATCAGTTCTATTTGATAAGTTACCGTTGGGAAGCCACAAATAACTTGTGGTTTCTCAAGGTTTGGAATTTTAGCCCGCGCCTCACTTTTGATTATCCATGAAATAAATAGGTAAAGCCTAAAGTTCCAGCATTGCTTGTCAAACTTTTCGAGGACAATGTCTCTCCATTCCAGCTATCAGTACCATAACCTGAACGTACTTTGCCTAAATCAGAATATTCATACCCTAAAGATAACAACCATTGTGGTCTTATCTCCCAATCCAGGCCAGCGCCCAGTTGGTAAGCGAATACAGTGGTAGTATGATTGGCAAAATTAGGACTGATACGAGGTGTGACATCAGGCAAGGCATTCTCATAATATTGACTTGCTCGATTGGAGCTCGCTCCAACACCCCCTTGTACAAATGGCATTAAATTTTTCCAGCGAAAGACATTGGCTTTTACAGAAGCTAAAACCAAATCAGATTTTACTTTCCATTGATAATTGTAATTGGTGAATTCGGGCAAGCTGTACTGAATCACCTGTCCATTAATGTCCATATTAAAGAAATGAGAATAGTATACTCCAACAGAGATTGCGGGGAGAATTATATTTGCAAAACGATATCCCCCACCAATGCCTAATATCAGGGAGGAATCGGAACTGTTTGTATAAACATCTTTATCAAAAGGGCTGGGAAAGCCACTGCCGTTATTTACTGTAAACTGATCATCTGGTGTTGTTTCTTGTGCTCCAATTTTAGCAGTTACATACCAGCGTCCTTTCCCAACAATTGTTTCTTTAGTCACAGAATGAGTTGGAAGAGGGCGAGAAGTTTCATTAACGAGTATTGGCGGTTTTGACTGAATAGTCGGTATCTGCTTTGGTGATGAATTATGTTTTATTGGAGTAATATTGGAATTTTGTGAAAGTTTTATGCTGAGTTGATGCAGTTCTTGCGTATTGACAGGCCCCACACGAACAGAGAAAGCATTGCCTGAATGACTAATTATTACAGGGTATTGTGTTCTCGCTTGAATTTTTCTTGCCAATTGCTGAGCATTGTTTTTTTGGCTAAAAGCTCCTAACTGAAGAAAATAAATTTTTTTCAGATTTTTTCCAGTAACTCGTGCAGCATTTTGTATTCCATAAATTACCTGAGATGAAAATGCAACGCTAATACAATCTAAATTCAATGTGATAATAAACAGAAGTACCACATATCGTATTAAGTTAATCCTGAACAAAATAAAATCCATATTATGAAATGTGATGAGCAACGATGCTACTATAATTTCTTTTCGTGATGCAAGATGATCTCAAATATTATTTCTGGGCAGGGTCTTATTTGATTACAGTGGCTATTTTATTGCCTGAAGTGACAAATGAGAAACAAAAATCGGGAGTAGGATTTGATTGCTCACTTCAAGTGTTCTCAATCAGAGGGCATATGAATGTAAATGGTGGCTATGGGTGGACTCGAACCACCGACCTCAGCATTATGAGTGCCGCGCTCTAACCGGCTGAGCTACATAGCCACAAGAGGTCGTGATTTTGTCTTTTTCACGTGTTTATGTCAAGACTGTTTCCTGAGTTTTTTATAATTAATTTATATTAAATTGAATTTGCATTATTTTTCAAAGCAGAATAGCGTATTTCAAAAGAAGTTTGTTGAGATATTGAAAAGTGGTATTTCCCCAGGCAAGGGATTGTTTTGGAGGATAGGGGGGAATAGTTGATAGTCAGCATTACCAAAAGCAGGATAGTTTATCAAAATTTAAGCCCATCTCTCAGAGATAGGCTTAAATAAAGTAGATGCTTTACTTCATTATTTGGATAAAAAATTTAAATAATCAACAGGTAGAGTGCCCCTGCTCCTCTCAGCACCTGGACTAATAGTTGTTTCCTTTTCTCGTGTGCAACAGCTTGTAAAGATTTAATGTCTTTAACCAGTGTTTTATTAGCAGAAATGATAATATCTCCTGGTCTTAAGCCAGCTCGCCAGCCCGCACTGGTTTCCGAAGCACCTACAACCTGAACTCCAACAACATTACCATGAGGCGGTGATTCTTGTTCAAAATTACGTAAGGCTAATCCGTAGAGAAATGGATTATTGGATTGTAATTTTTGTTCATGTTTTTTGATGTCTGTGACTTCTACATCTAATGTAATCGGCTTATTATCCCGCAAGATTTTAATTTTAGCAGTAGAGCCGGCTCGCAACAGGCTAATAGTTGTTTTTACCTGTGTTGCCTGAGTTATCTTGGTGTCATTAATTTGTACAATAACATCGCCTGATTTTAGACCAGCCAATTGAGCAGGTGAATTTTCATTGACCTGTGATACTAAAGCTCCTTGAAAATCTTCTGCATATCCCATTGATTGGGCAAGTTCTGGTGTCAAATGTTGAACAAATATACCCATTAAACCACGATGAATAGAGCCAAATTTAATAATTTGCTGCGCTACATCTTTTACCATATTAATTGGGATCGCAAAACCAATACCTACATTTCCTCCATAGGGTGAAATAATGGCTGTATTAATGCCAATTAATTCGCCTTTTGCATTGACCAAAGCACCTCCTGAATTACCAGGATTGATAGCTGCGTCAGTTTGAATAAAGTTTTCAACCCCTTCAATATTTAAATCGCTGCGTTTTAAGGCACTCACTATTCCAAACGTAGCAGATTGACTATTTCCAAAGCTGTTTAATCCAAAGGGATTTCCAATAGCAACAACATAATCTCCGACTTCCAGCTTATCGGAATCACCAATTACCAGTGATTTCAAGTTTTTAGCATCAATTTTTAAAACAGCCAAGTCCGTTTCACTATCACCTCCAATCAGGCGAGCTTTTAATCTCCTGCCATCTTGAAGAGTTATAGTAATTAAATTGGCGTTACGAATAACATGGTCATTCGTTATAATAATGCCATTTTTAGGGTCAATGATAACTCCGGACCCTATACTTTCAAATTTTCTGCCTTTTTCAGGTATCCTAGAAGGCTGCTTACTGTTTTCCCCGTCATCATCGTCTGCATTTCCGGATGCCACATTATTAGGCAAGTACCCTTGAACAGCCACATTAACAATAGCCGGCATAGCATTTTTCAGAACAGGAGCCAGGCTGGGCATGTTTGTAAGATCTTGTGCTGCATCGGCTACAGGGATGAAAAATACCAGCAGACTTGCTATGAATAATTTTATACGTGTAATCATATTATTAATCCTGATTTTACTCATTAATCCAGATGAAAGTACCTATTCTACCTGTTTGTGATTCTCTGCGATAGGAATAGAATTCATTTTTTAACTCAAAAGTACACAAATTTGACTGAAATACTGATTTTACCCCTTCCAAATTAAGTACTATTTCTGCAATTTGAGGTAAATCAGCTAACCATTTGCTATGAACAGGCTCAAACGCATTCTTGGTTAAGGAGTATTTATTGGTAAAAGACAGATAAATTTCTTCACCCACTTCATAACATTTTTTACAGATAGCAGGGCCTATCCAGGCAATTATATCTGTCCTATTGCTATTTAGCTTCTTTAGTGTACTTTCAATAATACCATTATACAGCCCTTTCCATCCAGCATGAATGGCGGCAATTTCAGTTCCCTGTCGATTGCATAGCAATATGGGTAGGCAATCTGCTGTCATAATGACTAAAGGGAGTTTAGGTAAACGAGTAATTGCAGCATCAGCATCTCTGGTTTTTTCAGTTTCTATCGTGATGCATTTTGTGCTATGTGTTTGTTCCAGCCAGATTGGTTCTGCAGGCAGATCAATAAGTTCAATGAGCTGTTGTCTGTTTTTGAGTACATGCTGTTGGTTATCACCAACATGTAACCCAAGGTTGTTGCTCGCATAGGGTCCGTCACTGAAACCATACAAACGTGTAGTACTCAAAGCGGTAATATTTTCAGGAGCCGGCCAATTGGCAAATCTATTTTTCATCGTGTTGATCCAGAGTGTTTAACAAGAGTTCGAAATCATCGGGTAATAATGCATTCAGTGTTATTTCTGTATTTTTTACAGGATGACAAAATGAAATGGAACAGGCATGAAGTGCTTGTCTTTTAAATTGTTTTAAAACTGAGAGTATTGCCTCATCAGCATTAGGAGGAAACTTCATTCTTCCTCCATACTGTTGATCTCCTACAACCGGGTGGTTAATATAGTTCATATGCACTCTTATCTGATGAGTCCGCCCTGTCATTAAGCTAACATTCAGTAAGGTAAAGTCTTTATAATGTTTATTGATATTATAATGGGTAACGGCTTGACGCCCGAAGTCAGTTACAGCCATCTTTAGTCTATTTTTGGGATGCCTGCCAAAACCCGTATCTATTGTTCCACCAGAAATGACATAACCATGAACTAATGTCAGGTAGTGGCGCTTAATTTCGCGATTTTGCATTTGCCTGATGAGAGAAGTATGGCTAATCAGGTTTTTAGCCACTATCAGCAGACCAGTGGTATCTTTATCCAATCTGTGAATAATTCCAGCACGAGGAAGTGGTTGCAACTCGGGACAATGATGAAGCAGCGCATTAACGAGTGTATGATCCTTGTTGCCCGCGCCCGGATGTACAACAAGACCGGCTGGCTTATTAACAACAATTACTTCACTGTCTTCATAGATTATCTGAATTGGAATGTTCTCAGGTTTACACAAGTTAAAATCTGTATTAACTATTGTATGGTCAACATTAATCGTAATTAAATCACCGCCCAGCACTTTATCTTTGGGTTTGCAAGGCAGATTATTAAGGGTAACAGCACCTGTTTTAATCCAGTTACAAATAAGAGAGCGTGAATACTCAGGGAGCAGCCTGGCAAGCACGCTATCTACTCGTTGGTTATGTAATTCGCGAGGTACTGATAATTGTTGCTGGATATGCTCAATCATTAGGCTGGCTGCATCTCCTTTTCAAGCAGCCTTCCTCGCAATGAATTAGGTAGTGCGTCACTAATTTGAACATCTATAAATTGTCCAATTAAATGAGGTGGTCCATCAAAGTTAACTACACGGTTACATTCAGTACGACCAGATAATTGCTGCGAACTTTTCTTGGAAAATCCGGTAACCAGAATTTTTTGTTTGCTGCCTATCATTGATTCACTGTAACGAGCTGCATTCATTAATAATCTGTTTTGTAAAATCTGTAAACGTTGCTTTTTGAGCTCCATAGGCGTGTCATCAGGTAAATTTGCTGCAGGGGTTCCTGGTCTTGGGCTGTATATAAAACTGAAAGAGGTATCAAAGCCGATTTCATGCACAAGATCCATAGTGTCCTGGAAATCTTTGTCTGTCTCTCCGGGAAAGCCTACAATAATGTCAGTAGATAAGCGAATGTCTGGTCGAATTTTCCTTAATTTACGAATTTTGGATTTAAATTCCAAAGCAGTGTACCCTCGTTTCATTAACGATAAAATGCGATCGGATCCGCTTTGTACCGGAAGGTGTAAATGATTGGCAAGCTCTGGAACCTCGGCGTAGGCATTAATTAAATTTTCAGAAAATGCCAAGGGATGTGATGTTGTGAAACGTATTCTTCCTATTCCATCGATAGCGGCAATATAATGAATTAACAGAGCAAGATCGGCTATATCCCCATTATCCATAATACCTCTATAATCGTTCACATTTTGGCCTAGTAAATTAATCTCTCTGACGCCTTGACTAGCTAGTTGATAACATTCAGCCAATACATCATCAAATGGTCTGCTGATTTCTTCGCCACGCGTGTAAGGCACTACACAGAAGCTGCAATATTTACTACAGCCTTCCATTATAGATACAAAAGCTGTAGGGCCTTCTGCTCTTGGTGCGGGTAAATGATCAAATTTCTCTATTTCTGGAAAGCTGATGTCAACAACGGATTTATTTTTTTCAAGCCTTTCATTGAGCAGGGCAGGGAGCCTGTGCAATGTTTGTGGCCCAAATACGATATCAACAAACGGTGCTCTTTTTATGATGTCTGAGCCTTCCTGGCTCGCTACGCATCCTCCCACTCCAATGAGCACATGAGGGTTTTTAGCTTTATATTCCCGCCATTGACCCAGTTGAGAAAAAACTTTTTCCTGTGCTTTTTCTCGAATTGAGCATGTGTTTAATAAAATAACATCGGCATCCTCGACTTGATCAGTTTTGACCAAACCATGGGAAGCGTAAAGTACTTCTGCCATTTTAGAAGAATCATATTCATTCATTTGGCAGCCATTTGTTTTAATATATAATTTTTTAACCATTTTGATTCTACAAATTGAAATTGCGGTATTATTTCATTAATTGACACTTTGGCAATAGGTTTCTTTGATTTTCGGTAATATTAGTAACGCAACTAACATGCCTATTGGAAGGATTGACAAAGCAGTGTAGTAAGCTTCCAATGGATAAACTCTCACAGTCCCCATCATTTGACCTTGCCACATTTTATCCAGAATATAACCAATTAAAGGTTGTGCTAATGCTATTCCAACCATATTCATCATATTCATGAAGCTAAGCCCTGTTGCCACATATTTTTTATTACATAATTCTTTGGCTACTGAGAAAGCTGGCAAAAAGCCTGCGGAAAAGATACCAAATGCAAACAGCAGGATTTCCATAGTAATTGAAGAGGTGATGGGAGCAAAAATAAAGAGTAAAGAACAAATCATTGCCCCTACACATCCAATATACATAGGCGGCTTACGTAATCCAATACGGTTTGAAAACAGACCCCATAAAGGACTGGCTATTGCCCAACCCACAAATACCAATGAGATAAAATTAGCTGCTGTAGATTTTGCTATTAGCATTTTATTCATTAGAAAAGGAACCCCCCAAAGCCCACAAAATACGGGTGTTGCCATGTACATTAACCCGCCATAGGTAGCAACCAGCCAAAGTTGTTTATTTTTTATCAATGTGAATAGACTTGGGATTAAACGTTCTTCTTCGACAGGATGTTGATGGATAGCAGGAGAAAAATTCTTGGGAGTATCTCTGGCAATCAAGATGAGCAAAGTTGCCAAAAGAAGCCCAACACTACCCATTATAATCATGCTTTCTCGCCAGCCGAAATTATCAATTAGAAGAGCCAAAGGTGTTTCTCCACCTATTGCACCCATCATGCCTATGGTAACCATCAAGCCAGTCAATAATGCGAATTTTTGTGCTGGAAACCAGTTGGCTGCCAATTTCATGGTGCCAACAGCAGCAAATGCGGAACCAAATCCAATCATTAGCCTTGCGACACAGGCCATGAAGAAATTATCTGTCATGCCAAAGGCTATAGTGCTCACGGCACAAACCACTGTGGCAAGAGTTAATAAACGTTGTGGGCCAAAATAATCCATTAGAACACCACCAGGAAGCTGCATGGCGGCATAAGAATAGAAATAAATACCCGATAGAATCCCTAAAGTATGACTTGTTACCGAGAAATCTCTCATGAGTTCATTACTCATTACGCTTGGGGATACTTGCAATAAGCATTCATAAAAATAGAATAAGCAACCCAAGCCCCACACCATCCAGGGCATAATTAAGCTGACACTTGCTTTATTGAGCGATTCGGATTGTACATTGTAATGAGCCATTATTTAAAAATTCTCCAAATTTATCCAATCATTAGATTCTATGAAAGTTATTAGTCAAAAAAGAGGATATAGATGGTATTTCCATATATTCTAATCTTTGATTAAAAATGTACTTATTTTATTCACACAGTGAATTTATACGTTAACACACCTCATGGCAAAATTCACTAAATAAAATATTATCAGGTTGACCACTATTTGTCTATTGGGGGTGAGTTTTTTGATTGTGTTTTCAATATATTATTGTAGGTTATCGGGATTCTCTTGAGCATCTGGCGCATCAAGGATTACACGCGTTCCTCTCATTCCTCCACCTGGGAGGTCGATAAATTCCTCATTTAACCAACGCGCATCTTCAATAAACATGCGAACACAGCCGTGGCTGGCCCTATATCCTGGAACTTCATAACTTCCATGCAAAGCATAACCTCTAAAAAAGTGCATGCAATAAGGCATCAGCGCACCGCCATGTTCGCCATTTGCCCTTCTTGGGAAAACAGTTGAAACACAATCAATATCTTGCTTGCGGATAATGCGAAATGAACCTGTTGGTGTAGAACAACCACCTATTACTTTACATTTTCCAACACCTGATGATATTGGTCCCCACCAAAGCAATTCCCCGTCTTCATCATAAGCTCCCCATGCCAATTTTTTTTGACTCACATAAATTGTTTTTTCACCGCTTGATTCAATATATCTTGGAAAAGGCGAGACATCATAAATGGTTAAACGCTCTATATTTTTGGGAACAGCAATAATCATCCCGGGCTTGAGCCTGATATTCATTCGGTTAATGCGTCTGACAATATCTTGCTCTTCGATGTTAGGGAAAAGCCTATCCCAAGTGTCCCCGCTTTTTATTTTCATGCAAAAATATTCAGGCAAGTTGCAGAGAGTTTCTCCATATCTCATTTGCGCCTGTGCCGGTTGCATGCCAAGTAAGAGACAAATTACAAATGCCAGTGATGATTTAAATGTATTCATAATGAAATTAATTTATTCATCCTAACTGTTTTGGCGGCATATAATGGAAAAACTTTATATTCCAATTCGATAAATCTATACAAATTTGCCAAAATTATAATCCTACAGGACTTACGAAAAACCCCAAGCTCAAAGCAAAAAATGTTTTTAGTGAGGGAGTTTAGATAAACTAAATGACCGAATTAAAAGCATTTTTTAACATAGAGATTGGGGTTTTTCGTAAGTCCTGTTCTATTCTTGATTACCAAAATGTACAAAAATTTCAATAACTACAAGACTTCCAGACAATTCCTCATATCTTATTGATATTTAGAAGTCTTAAACTATTTGCATTGTGAGAATAAAAATAGATGGGCTGGGTTTAATAATTGCCAAGCAAGAGGAGTCTTATTTTGGTTGCTATCAAGCCGTAAAAAGCAAATGCTGAATCATGGGGGCTCATTGTAAATATTAAAGTTGATTATCATCATTAGAGTTAATCGCTTGCCAGGCTTGATGCACTTCAGCTAATAGCATATTGGACTGAGCTAATAAATCTTCATCATTTTTTAAATTGGCTTTAAGTAGTATTTGTTGAACATAATCATATAACTGGAGTAAATTTTCGGCAATTTCGCCACCTTTATCATGATTTAGACTCATTTTTAAACCTTCAATGATGCTAATGGCTTTGCCAATGTGTTCTCCTTTTTCTTTAATTTGGTTACGCTGTATATTACCCTGAGCAGTAGCAATGTGAGATCTGGCTCCTTGAAGTAATAAATCTATAAGTTCATGAGGGGAGGCCGTTTCTATGCGAGTTTGTAGCTCTATGGCTTTGTATTGGCTAGAAATTTGTGAATATAGGTTTTTCATTCTCATTACCTCCTATTATTTCAATTTTAATTGGGGTAAATTGGCTAATTGCTGGGATAGAAAAACACTGGTGCTTTGTAATTGACTGAGTAGAGTGTCCAGAGCAGTGAATTGTTTTAAATAGCGAGTTTCAATTGATTTACGTCTTATATCAATTTCGTTTTGTATTTTGTTCAATTGCTTGGCTTGATTATTGAGTTGGTCTTTTCTCTGGTCCAAATCGCCTTTAATTTCAATGTAAGTATCTAGCAAAGAACTTAATTGGACTGCAATACCATCTGTAACAGTTATTTGCCCACGGGCTCCGGCAGACCCTGAAAATACATTAATCGACAGACCACTTAAAGTACCACTTCCTGTCAATGTAATGCCGTCAGATGAGGTAGCAGATAAACCTCCTATTGTTCCAGACATACTGACTCCAGGAGTAAATTCAGTCAATACAATATCATAATGACCCGATTTTACAGTTGAATTGATAGACTTGATGTTAATGCCTGTATCATTAACCTTCGCGGTCTTTGCGAATAATGCTCCTATTTCTTTATAGTGATTATCGAGTGCAGTTTTAAACTTGTCTTGTTTGATTTCCAGTAAACCTTGTTTATTGGTGATTATTCCCAAATCGGCTAATGAGCGGATTGGTCCTTCCTGGTTAGCTAAAGGGGTAGTTGCCCACTTGTTTAAATTGAGTTTTAAATTGCGAAATTGAGGGTCACCCTGAAATACTCCTCCTTGTTTGGTTTCATTGTTATAACCAGTTAAGTTGGTTAAAAAAGTCATGCTGTCATTGTATTGTTTTATGAATTCGTTGATTAAACCTGTGAGCTGATCTTTATTATCATCAATAGTTAAGGTAACAACTTTCCCAATCTCTGCTTTCTTTAGATCAATGGTGATACCAGTTATTGCCTCATTCAATTGATTAGAACTTTGAACCAAAGTTAATCCGTTAATTTTAACAGTACTGTTTTGTGCCGCTACTGTTTCAGTTAATGAATTCACTCCCATAGTAGGATCATAATTCAATGAGGCAATTCCACCACTAATTTTCATGGCATAATTTTCGCCAGTTTTTGACGAAGTAATAGTTAGTCTGGAGCCTTGGCTATCTTGAATTATGCTGGCTGTTATTCCTGAATTAGTATTATTAATGGCATCTCGTACCGCAACAAGGCTATCGTTGCCAGGCGTAATAGTTATGTTGACTGACGTAGCGGAAGGATTCGGTGTAAAAGTGGTTTTATCACTGTTATAGGTTCCAAAATCTATGGTTATTGTTCCACTTCCAGTATTAGTCATGTAAGAGCTTGCCAGACTGTGTTGTTGTGCCAGTTTTTGTATTTCAATTTGATAAGTATTTTTAGTTGCACCAGTCCCCAGAGTAGCGGAAAAGTAATTCGGATCACTAATGGTTGATTTCATAGTATAGAATTGGCTAAGACTGGAGAGCTTGGCTAACGAAGTTTGCAAATTAGTTAAATAGCTTTTTAATTGACCAAGCGCCGACAACTCTGTATTGACACTGTTTAACTGTTTATCATGACGCACTTGCGATGGAGTTATTTCTGCCGTGACTATCGCATCGACCAGGTTTTTTACATCAAGTCCTGACCCTATGCCGGGTGAAGAGAGTTCCATAGAGTATCCCTTTTCTATGTTGTTATTGTTCTAGTCAAATGTTTAATAAATATTTCAAATTATTAAACGTGCTTGTCTATAGAACCACTAATAATATCATCAAGCAAGCTTAGTAATTGCAAATACTCATCAGAAGGCATTTTACGTAATACTTTATCAGATATTTTCTCTGTTATTATAGTTTGAAGCAAACCTGTTGCTTTATCCAGCGCCTGTTTAGTTTCGGCATCCAACGCGGAATCATAAACCATATTTTTAATTTCTGGCTTAGAGACTTCCTCAACTATTTTTATTTGATCTGTTTGGGCTGCCCTATTTGAGGGTACAGGTTCAATACTCATTTTTCTTACTCCTTTTTATACCCATTAACCGAGGTATAAAGAAATCGAAGTGCAGTTGTTGCTGCACTTCGATTGAGACATCCTATCGACCTAACAACGATAATACAGATTGCGGTAGGCTATTTGCTTGTGCCAACATCGCTGTACCTGCTTGCTGCAGAATTTGGTTTTTGGTCAAACTAGCCATTTCAGCAGCATAATCTGCATCTTGAATACGACTTCTAGCAGCTGATAAATTGTCTGATACGTTTTGCAGGTTGGCTATCGTTGATTCAAAGCGATTTTGCAGAGCACCCATATTAGCCCGATTAGAGTTTACGCTATTGAGTGCTGCATCAATTCTGTTAATCGCTGTTTGGGCTCCAGACGCTGTGCTCACATCCAGTGAGTCTATCCCTACTGTGTCTTTAGAGATATTGGCACTTAAACCAATGTTAGCAACAGTACCACCAATCGCGATAGTATCAACGGCGCTGATTGATAAAGTACCGCGTAGGGCGCCATCAAATGCGCCTCCAGTCACGGTCAAGCCGTCAGTACCTGCCGTAAAACCTGTACCGCTTTCTGTTACCGTAATATTTCTGCCATCAGCAGCAGTGAGTGTCATATTCCCACCGTTAAGGGACGCGACAACTCCAGTTTGGTTGCTGACACCATTGATGGCATCCCGAAGATCGGAGTTAGTTAATGCTGTTGCTACGTTAAGGTTAGTATATATTGCAACACCATTAATCGTTAAGTTGTAGGTATCACCTGCGGTTCCACCTATTGCGCCAACTGCTTGTGTGCCGCTAGTAGATGCTGTCACCGATAGTCCTCCTATCCCGGCATCGTTGATAGCCGCTGCTTTGGCATAGGCAGATGAAGCATCTTGTCCGTTTAGTGCCCCGGTAAAATTGGCAGAAGAGTTAATACTGGTTGCTGCTCCTCCTCCAATTGCGATAGTGATATCTGTCGCTGCTGCACCAGCTACTTCTGTTCCTGTTGCCGTGGCAATACCACCAATAGAAGAAGCCTTTATGCTGCCGATACTGAAATTGATGGTTTGGTTTGAGTTCGCCCCAACCTGGAAGCTTGCGCCAGAGAAAGAGCCATCGAGAATTCTTTGACCATTGAATTCAGTATTTTGAGCAATACGCTCCAATTCACTTTTTAATTGTGAAATTTCGCTTTGAATTGAAGCCCGGTCAGATGAGTTATTCGTTGAGTTAGCAGCTTGAACGGAAAGCTCACGCATACGCTGCAAAATATTGGTTGTTTCCTGCATCGCTCCTTCAGCAACCTGGGCCAGAGAAATACCATCGTTAGCATTTCTAACGGCCTGATTCATCCCGCGAATTTGTGCAGTCATTCGTTGAGAAATGGCGAGTCCTGCCGCATCATCTTTGGCACTGTTAATTCTTAATCCTGATGATAAACGCTGGATTGATGTCTGCATCATGTTGCCCGAAACACCCAAATTGCGTTGGGCTGTAAGCGAAGCCACATTAGTGTTGATTACTTGAGCCATAGTTTTAGTCTCCTCAGACCTGAATCCCTGGTATGGGACATTTGTAATTCAGTAAATTCGATTTATTGTTGTGAATTTACTGTACCCGATTTAGTTATCGGAAATAGTGGAAAAAACTTTAGTTCCGAAAGCGTTTTTTTGAAAAGTCGTAAAAAATTATTGAATAAAATTATGGTGTTAAATAAATAGAAAGATCGATTGTAATATAATCAACGAGTCTGAAATTCCTCAGATGGACTTGAATATTTTTAAAGAGTAATTGGGGTTTTCAGGGTAATTTGGTTCTGGTTATCAAGTCGATTTGGTAAAATATCTTATTACTTTATGTGAAATTCAAGTCCAATATAGGCATGTCAGATTATTTTTTTCTGTGTATAATAATCTGATTTGATAATATCTGGGTTCTAATTTATGAGCTGGCTTAAAAAACTGTTACCATCAAAAATAAGGACAGAAACCTCCCAAAAGAAGGGGGTTCCGGAAGGTTTATGGGTTAAATGTTCTGGTTGTAATGAGGTGCTTTACAGTACCGAACTGGCAAAAAATTTTATGGTTTGCCCATCTTGTAATTTTCATCATCGCATTTGTGCGCGCTTGAGAATTGCTCAATTTCTAGATGAGTCGGGGCAAGAAGAAGTGGCCGCTGGGCTGGAGCCGCAGGACAGATTAAAATTCAGGGACTCCAAAAAATACAAGGATAGAATTTCTCAAGCACAAAAAGCGACAGGGGAGAAAGAGGCATTAATTGTTGTTAAAGGGTTTTTAATGCAACAACCGGTGGTTGTCAGTGCCTTTGAGTTTAATTTTATGGGCGGCTCCATGGGAGCGACGGTTGGAGAAAAATTTGTAAGGGCAGTGAATGTTGCTGCAACAGAAAAGCGACCATACATTTGTTTTACTGCTAGCGGTGGTGCTCGTATGCAAGAGGGATTATTTTCTTTAATGCAAATGGCTAAAACATCAGCAGCGTTAGCAAAATTTGCTGAAACTGGGTTGCCTTTTATTGTTGTGTTAACCGATCCAACGATGGGTGGAGTATCAGCTAGTTTTGGCAGTCTTGGTGATATAATCATTGCTGAACCCAATGCTTTAATTGGTTTTGCTGGGCCAAGAGTGATTGAGCAAACGGTTAGACAAACTTTGCCAGAAGGCTTTCAACGAAGTGAGTTTTTACTGGAACATGGGCATATTGATATGATAGTTGAACGAAAACATCTTCGAGCAACTATATCCGAATTGGTTTCCAAATTGACTCATAAAGGAGCGGAGAGTTTTTTTGCACACGCCATGGAGTGAATGGGATTTAAATCACTGGTTGACTCATTTGGAAACCAGAAATACCCAGGAAATACAGCTTGGTTTGACCAGAATTTTGACTGTAGCGCAGAAATTAAATTTGCAGCGACCAAATTGCAATGTAATAACAGTTGCAGGAACAAACGGCAAAGGTTCTACAGTCACAGCACTTGAAACCATCTATCACCAGTCAGGTTTTAGAGTTGGTACCTATACGTCGCCCCATCTTCTTGTTTTTAATGAACGTATTCGAATTAATTTAATACCGATTCAAGATAAAGATTTATGTAAGGCTTTTTCTGTGATTGAAGAAGCACGTTACCCTACCAATTTAACCTATTTTGAAATGGCAACACTTGCTGCCTTATGGTATTTCAAACAGCATGATCTGGATCTGATAATTCTTGAAGTAGGCATGGGAGGACGATTGGATGCTACAAACATTGTTGATACTGATTTAGCGATCATTACTACTATCGACTTTGATCATCAGAATTTTCTTGGTGACACACTTGAGTTGATAGGGTATGAGAAAGCCGGAATACTACGAAAAAATAAACCTTTTATCTACGCTGATCTCTCACCACCAAAAAGTGTCGTTGAGGTTGCGGTACAACTTGGAGCATCATCTTATTTATACGGTAAAGACTATTATTATCAGGAGGAAGCTGACCATTGGGGGGTTACTTGTCAAGGTAAGCCATTTGAGCAATTGACTAGGCCAAAAATTCAACTTCGTTCTGCGGCAGCAGCTGTAATGGCTTGTCATTTGATGCAAAATGATTTGCCTGTATCCTATAAGAATCTAAAGAAAGCGATGGAGCTCATTTATATCCCGGGGCGGTTGCAATTACAAAAAGGAAAGACTGATATTTTGTACGATGTATCTCATAATCCGCAGTCAGTTCGATTACTTGCTGATACAGTAAAAAAAATCAATGTAAAAGGGCAAATTCATGCTGTTTTCTCCGCTTTAAAGGATAAAGATCTTTATGGATTGATTATGCCTTTAAGGGATTGTGTTAATCGATGGTATCCTGCACAATTACATAATAAACGTGCTGCGAGTCAAGAGGAATTGCTTTCTGTATTCAGGGAAGCAGAAATTTTTCAAGATGTTTGTTATAATGACCCATTTACAGCTTTTGAAATGGCATTAAAGCAATCATCAGATGACGATTTAATTATTGTTTATGGTTCATTTTTTACGGTTAGTCATGTAATGGCTGCCCAACATAATCTTTTGGAGCAGAAGGAGAATCAATGAAACTGATAATGGATGAGAAAGTTAAACATCGCTTGATAGGTTTGGCCGTTATTATTTCATTGGGAGCAATTTTTGCTCCTGCACTAATAAAAAAATCCAGCCAAAGCCCTGAAAGTAACTTTAGTGTCAATGTGAAATTACCACCAAAACCATTACCTCCTGACGTAGTGATTACTGATGAAAAAGAGGTATTTAAAACTATAAAAGTGGCTAAGACAGAAATACCCCCAATACCAGTTGAAAAAAAATCAATTAACCTGGCAAAAGCAGAACCCATCAGCACAGAAGAAGACAATCTCATCAGAACGTCTAAAGTCGACACACTTGAAGCGGAAAGAGAGAACTCAATTAAATCAGAGCCAATTAAATTGGCAGTAAATAAAGCAGCGAATGCGACAGCAAAGAAAGTAATGACCCTGGCTGCAGCAAAACCACCGGTGAAAACATCTCCAGTTGTTACGGCAAAGGTTAGTACTAACAAAAAGGCCGGCCAAATTGTTGCTGCGAGAAAACCAGCAGTTAAACAAGATATTTATGCTGTTCAGTTGGCTTCATTCACACAAATAGCTAATGCTCAAGCTTTAGTTAATCGATTACGCAGCAAAGGCTACAAGGCTAATTATCTTAAGTCTAATAGCAGGAATGGAATAGTTTATAAAGTAGTTGTTGGCCATTCGCCCGTTAAAAAGGATATAATAAAATTAAAAACTCAATTAGCTAGTGCCATGCAATTAAATGGTTTTGTTGTGAATACTGGAGTTAGTTAGTTATGCAACTACAATGGGTTGATATAGCAATTGTTGCAATTATCGCTTTGTCCGTATTGACCGGATTGTTTCGTGGTTTTGTAAAGGAACTTGTTGCGTTATGTGTGTGGATATTAGCTATTTGGCTAGGTTTTAATTATTCACAAAGCCTGGATCCCTGGTTAAGTTCTTATATCGAGGAACAGTCAGTACGAACGGCTATTGGATTTATTATTATTCTTTTTGCCACCCTTTTTGTTGGGGGGGTAGTAAATGCAATACTCAGCTTTATCTTAAAACGAGCTGGTTTAAGCGGAACTGATCGAACTTTAGGAATGGGTTTTGGCTTTTTACGTGGCGTTTTTATTGTTGCCCTGATTATGGTTGCTGTTAAAATGACCTCTTTGCCTTATCAGGAATATTCACAAAAGTCTAAACTTTATGCACGATTTGATCCTGTTGTAGCTTTGCTATATAGCCATTTGCCTGAATTTATAAAGCAGGTCAAGACTGTTGATAAAACAGAAAATATTATTGATACAGTTCCTGCTTCTTAATGTAATCGTATACCAAATCAGGCAAATTACTCTTTACATCTTTATGTTGTTTTAATTGTTCTCTAATTTTTGTTGAGGATATATCATAGTGTCCAGCATTGTATAAGCAAATACTACCAGCATGATGATTTAGTAGAATATTTTTATCATCATTTCTATATTGGTTAAGTAGAGTTTGCACTGATTTTGGCACAGGCTGCTGGAAAAACTCTTCTCTATTGATAACAAGTAAATTGGCTAAGGATATTATTTTTTCCCATTGGTACCATTGTGGTAGATTTAATAATCCATCGTATCCAATAATTAGAGTTAATGATGAGTCGGTATATTCCTGTCTGAAATTTTGCAAAGTGTATACCATATAAGAAGGAGTATCTCGATCCAGTTCTCGGGTATCTATTTTAAAATCAGGGTAAGGTTTGAGTGCTAACTTTAGCATTTCTACTCTTTGCTCACTGCTGGCAAAGGACGGAGGTTTGATTGCGGGGCTTTTACAAGGTAAAAAATAATAGGAATCAAAGCCAAAGTTAGCTTGAATTGCCAAGCTGGTCTTGATATGACCATTATGCACTGGGTCAAATGTTCCACCAAATATTGCTATGCTATGCATGCATCACCTAGTAATTGCCCTAAACATAAGGAAAGAGAAATGTTCTCTAGAGCATTCCATGCTTGATTGTTTGAGTTGGATTTGATTTTATCATCAATAGATTGGCAATAATGATGAAGTTGTTGTAAAAGTAAAGTGTTTAATCTTTTAATAGCGGATTGATAAAGATTAACTCTTTGAGTCCAAATTTTTAATTGATTAGATGCCATTTTGATATCCATCTTTTGTTGCATTAGAAATAATAATTGTAATAGCGTTCTTATTTCTTGGGTAAGTATCCATAATACCAATGTGACTTCTGTTTTATTATTGGCAGCTTGTCTTAAAATATGAATTGCTCTGTCGCTATGACCAAGTAGGCATGAATCAATCAGTTCAAAAAGGGAAAAATCACATTGATCCGATAAATGATCCAAGGCCAGGTAAGGAGTAATGAGAGTGCCGGGTGTATTGCTCAAAGTAATTTTTTCAATTACCTGAGCGGTAGCTAGCATATTTCCTTTAGTATATTGATAAATTAATTCAGGAACATATGGATCAAAAGAGATAGTATTTAATTTTAATTGCTCATTAATCCATCTCTTCATTGCTTCTGAGCTTAATGGTTGTGCAATGATAATCAGCGCTTGTTCATCATGTGTTAACCATTGAAGTTGCTTGGCGGTAAGGTTAGGGGCTCTGATAATAATATAACTATGAGAGTTGGTTGATTTGAGATATTCACTAAGAATTTTTTTTCCCATTGTATCTATCGTTTTTTTATCAAAGAAAATGGTTAAAATAACTGTTTGATAAAAAAGAGAGTAATTATTTGTTTCTTCCAGAACGACATGCCATTCTTCAGGGGACTGAATAGAGAGGATTTTCTCATCACATTCAGATGATTTTTTAAGCATTGATTTTATGTTATTGAGTGCTTCGTCAATAAGATAATGATCTTGTCCAATTAGTACATTAAGATGATGTATTTTTTTTTGTAAAAGCTGAGTAAGAGCTTGTTGATTTATTTGCATATCATGGTCGGTTTAAACGATTAATGATTTGAATAGCGGCATCACGCCTCATTTCGCTGACTAAAAGAGCTTGTTCTTCATTTGACCCTAGTATCCTGTCATTATTCACGGTGAGTTGACGGCTCACATTAACTTTTCTGGGGGTTTTAATAATTTGCCCTTTGGGAGTCTGCAACATAAATTCAATGGTTAAGATTAATTGATATTGTCTTGGATTGGTGCTTGCACCAATACTAACAATTTGCTGCTGTAAACTGGAACTGTTAATAATTAACCAGTATTTCGCGAGAGATGGGTCAGAATTGACATCAATTTTATAGCCTTCCAGCTGGGATTTGAGTATAGAAACCAGTTCTTTATTTCCATCCCTGGAAATAATAGAAACATTATCAAGCCACTCAGGGATATCAATTGCTCCACGCAAATGAAAACCACAACCAGTTAGCAGCCAAATCAGTATAAGAGATGCTAAGTACTTGTGGATCTGAGTCATTCTTCTTTTCCCTCTCTTATTTGCACTTACAGGTAATACCACCCATAACTTGAGAAATTGTGTAAAATATTTAGAGATTGCTGGGACGAATCACACATGTTTATCCAATGACCAAGTTGATTAGTTGCCTATGTGGGACAATAATTGCTTTTTTAATGGTGTGGTTTACCACAAAGTTGTGGGCATGCTCCTTAGCTGCAGCAATTAATTCCTCTTCAGTCGCATCGGTGCTTGCAGTAAATTGAGCTCTGAGCTTTCCATTAACCTGTACAACATAATCTACTTCATCAGTTTTTAGAGCGCTTTTATCCACCTTTGGCCACGGCGCATCAATTATTGCTTTATCAAAACCTAATTGCTGCCAAAGGCAATGACAAATATGCGGGGTAATTGGCGCGAGTAATCTCAGCAATATACTGATGCTTGAGTGTATAAAAAATTTATCATTTTCAGTTTCAATGGAGTAATCAGATATTTCATTAAATAATTTCATACAACCAGAAACAACCGTGTTAAATTGATTTCGGTCATAGTCATGGGTTGCCTGAGCAAGTATTTGATGCACAATATGACGGGATTTTTTTAATCGAGACTCCGCTTCCTTCCAGTCGACATGACCATTTCCACTCAAAATACTATCGTTAATGTCAATGAGCATGTCTCTATGCTGATGTGAAAACGCCCAAACTCGTTTCAAAAAGCGGTGTGCTCCTTCGACTCCAGAATCAGACCATTCCAGTGATTGCTCGGGAGGGGATGCAAACATGACGAATAAGCGAGCGGTATCAGCTCCGTAGGTATTGATAAGATGGTTTGGATCAACCACATTACCTAATGATTTTGACATTTTATGCCCGTCTTTTAAAACCATACCTTGAGTTAATAAAGCCTTAAAGGGTTCATCCGAATTAACTAATCCTTCATCGCGCATCAATTTATGAAAAAATCGAGCATATAGCAGGTGCATCACTGCATGTTCAATTCCACCGATGTATTGGTCTACTGGTGTCCAATATTTAGCTCGGTCATCAAGCATGGCATTTTCCTGACCTTTGCAAGCAAAGCGAGCATAGTACCATGAAGATTCGACAAAGGTATCAAATGTATCTGTTTCTCGAGTTGCATCTTGACCGCATTTTGGGCATGTTACATTAACAAACTCTTTGCATTGTGTAAGTGGAGAGCCGGTACCGGTAAAATCAACATTCTCTGGCAGAACAACAGGTAATTCTTCATCAGGGACTGGAACAATACCGCATTGTTCACAGATGATCATGGGGATAGGGGTTCCCCAGTATCTTTGTCTGGAAACGCCCCAATCTCTTAAACGATAATTAATGGTAGCTTTGCCAGCGTCATTTTCTTCCAGAAAGTTTGTGATGACTTGAATGGCTTTACTAGAGAGTAGATTATCAAACTGATTTGAGTTAATCAGAATTCCTTCTTCAGTATAAGCTGATTGATTAAAGTCATGCTCATTGTCTATAGGCTTGATTACCTGTTTGATAGGTAATTGGTATTTTTGCGCAAACTCCCAATCGCGCTGATCATGTGCAGGAACCGCCATGACTGCACCAGAACCATATTGCATTAAAACAAAATTAGCAACCCATATGGGTAGCTCCTTACCCGTTATAGGGTGGATTGCAGTCATTCCAGTGTCAATCCCTCGTTTTTCCATAGTTGCCAGTTCTGCTTCAGCTATCTTAATTCCTTGACAACTATCGAGGAATTCTTGAACCTTTTTATTCTTGGAAGCCGCTTCTTTTGCTAATGGATGATCTGTTGCCACAGCAAGATAGGTTGCACCCATCAATGTATCTGGGCGAGTAGTGTAAATTTTCAATCGTTTGGAATAATTATTTACATTGAAGTAAATTTCTGTGCCTATGGATTTACCAATCCAATTGCGCTGCATTTGTTTTACTTGTGCAGGCCATTCATCCAGGCTATCTAAAGAACTTAAAAGCTCATCAGCATAAGAGGTAATTTTAATAAACCACTGAGAAATTTCCTTGCGCTCAACCAAAGCACCCGAACGCCAGCCACGACCGTCAACTACCTGTTCATTAGCTAATACTGTTTGATCAACAGGATCCCAATTAACAACAGCGTTTTTCTTGTAAACTAAGCCCTTTTCAAATAAACGAATAAAAAACCATTGCTCCCAGCGATAATATTCAGGATCACAGGTAGTAATTTCTCTTTTCCAGTCATAAGCATTTCCCAAGCGTAAAAACTGCTCTTTCATGGCAGCAATATTTTTCCTGGTCCATTCTGCAGGAGGAATTTTATTCTTGATGGCTGCATTTTCAGCAGGTAGGCCAAAAGCATCCCATCCTATAGGTTGCAGGACATTTTTTCCCAATGCCCGCTGATATCGGGCTATGACATCACCGAGAGTATAGTTTCTCACATGCCCCATATGCAATGTGCCACTGGGATAGGGAAACATGGATAAGCAATAAAACTTTTCTTTGTTTAAATCTTCAGTAACATTAAATGATTGCTTCTTATGCCAATATTGTTGTGCTTGTTCTTCAACTTCTTGGGGGTTATAGGTATTATCCATAGGCCAATAAATTTAATAACACGGAACTGCTAAGGATAACCCCTCTTGCCTTTGCCAGCAATAGATTATTTTTCTGTAAATCGTTTAATATTAAAAAATAAAACAAAAAGAACAAATATAAAACAAAAAACAAAGGCAGGATAGTCACTCCAAATTATCCAGGGAGTGATGCCATTTGCAGGAAAAATATCTGTTTGGAGCATACCTGAATTAAAAGCTGGTAGACCTTCGACAATAGTTCCTTGGTGGTTAATTACTGAGGAGAGTCCATCATTATTCACCAGGATTTGGTATCGTCCTGTCAGCAAAGAAAGCATTTGAGCCATTTGTAATTGCTGGTAGCTTGCCAGGGAATGGCCAAACCAGCCATTATCACTGATAGAGACTATCCATTGAGCTGCAGGCATTTGTGATCTCAAGATATTTGGGTAAGCAATTTCATAGCAAATTAGGCTGGCAATGGGATGATTAGCGATGTTAATTAATGGCTGATTCGATCTGCCGGGAACAACATTAGGTTCTGGAAGATTTAACCAACGATTGATGGGGATAAAGGGTTTTGGTATATATTCTCCAAATGGTACCAATTGGCGTTTCACATAGGCTCCAGTAGCTTCTCCCAAGCTAATGATGGAATTGTAAAAATTGGTTTCATCATTATCTGTAGGTTGCAAGATTCCCAAAATTAAACTGCTTTTTGCTTTTAATGCTTTTTCATGCAGTTTCTGTAGGTAATCTTCAACATAACTTGCTGGCAGGGGTATCGCTGATTCAGGTAAAACAATTAAATTTTTTCCTAACAGTTGATCTGTTTTGTTTTCATAGTATTTTAATAAATTCCAAAAGAGAGTTTCGTCCCACTTGTCTCTCATTGAGAGATTAGGCTGGATTGCACCAACAGAAATAGGTTCTTTCTTGATTTCTGTCCAATGGATATTTTTCCCCAGGGATGGTGCAATAAGAATCAAGATAAAAACGCTAAGGTAGTAATATCGTTTAATCGTATTGTCTTTAATTATCAGAACCAGTAGGGTACCCAAAAAAGAGCATATTAATCCAAGCCCATAAACACCAACTACTGGTGCAATATATCTCAATGGTGTATCGATTTGGGTAATACCTGTTAATAGCCAGGGGAATCCAGTAAAAAGCTTGGAACGGATGAGCTCACCTATACACCAAAGAGTGCTAAACAAAAGCATGCATGTTAATAAATTACACTTGGGTGAAAGGAGTTTAAAGGAATAACCGACTATTCCAGGAAACAGAGAAAGATACATGATAAACAATAAGGTGATAACGCCAGCAAGAAAGTAATCAAGTTGTCCATAGTCGTGGATGCTGATAATCACCCATGATACTCCAAAGCCAAAGTATCCTAACCCGTATAGGAAACCAAGAGTAAATCCCTGCTTAACCGTGCATTGAAGAAATTCAGAAAATAAAATGGCCAGACTCAAAATAGTTAATCCTGGCAGATGGAAAGGTGCAAATCCCAAAGGGGCTAATAAACCTGCTAAAAATACAACAACGAACTTCGAATATTGGTTTAGTGTTGGTGTGTTTATTATTGTCGAATGTATCAAAGCGGCCTGCTTCATGTCACAACTAGACTGATTAAAGTGGTCAAGATAAATGAGTAAGACTAATTGGTCAAGTGATATCAAGAATTGCTGTATTGATCATGTTTTGGATCTATCTAATCTCTGATAATTTGTGTAGGATTATCAAGTTTTACAAAGGAGAAGGATTGTATGTACAACGTAATGATTACTGGTGCTGGGAAAATAGGCAGTCTAATTGCTTGTCTACTCGCCGATAGTGGGTCTTATCAGGTTCATTTGGCCGATCTGGAATTTAATGGCTCTGATGTGACAAGATTATTAACTGCGCTGCCTGAGATTAAAACGGTTGCATTGGATGTTAAAGATGAACAATCCACTCAAGCCTATTTGCAAAAGCACAATATTATCGCAGTGATTTCGAGTCTTCCCTATTTTTTAAATACTCATGTTGCCAAGGCCGCCAAAGCTGCCAAAGCCCATTATTTTGATTTAACGGAAGATACCTCTGTAACGGAGGCAGTAAAAGCTATTGCTCAAAATGCCGAGACAGCTTTTGTTCCTCAATGTGGATTAGCTCCTGGCTTTATCAGTATTGCGGCCAATAGTTTGATGCAGGAATTTGAGAAATGTCATCATGCCAGACTAAGAGTTGGGGCATTGCCACAGCGTGCTAATAATGCGCTTCATTATTCATTAACCTGGTCTACTGATGGGGTTATTAATGAATATGGTAATCCTTGTTATGGTATTGAAGGTGGTAAAGATGTGGTTATGGCTCCACTGGAAGGATTGGAGTCAATTCAGATTGATGGTTGTGAATATGAAGCGTTCAACACGTCCGGTGGTTTGGGAAGTTTGGCTGAACTTTATGCTGGAAAAATACAATCGATGAATTACAAAACCATGCGTTATCCAGGCCATTGTAAAAAAATGCGCTTTTTAATGAATGACTTACGATTAAATGAAGATCGAGGGACGTTAAAAAGAATACTGGAAAATGCAATTCCAAAAACATACCAGGATATCGTGATAGTTTATGTTACTGTTGAGGGTATTAAGCAGGGCGAACTAACTGAAAAAAGTTATGTCAAGAAAATTTACCCAGAAGTAATTCGAGGTTTAGAGTGGTCAGCTATTCAGGTCAGTACAGCTTCGGGCGTATGTGCTGTTGTTGATTTGGTATTGGGACAGGGAAATGAATATAAAGGGCTTATTTTGCAAGAAAAGTTTAAATTGTCCCACGTGTTGGAAAATCGCTTCGGCAAATATTATGCCTAGGAGAATCTTATGGATTTATTGCAACGTCTAAATATTAAATCAGTAAACCCCGGAGCTTTTAGTGGACATGGTTGGCATAGTGACAACCATGTCCATACTCTGGAATCCTTCAATCCCAGTACTGGGAATAAGCTTGCTGAAATAGCAACTTGCACTATGGATGATTATGAGCAGGTTATGCAGCGAGCGGAGCAAGCAGCGCAAGCCTGGCGAAAAGTGCCAGCTCCAAAGCGTGGTGAAATCATCAGGCAAATAGGGCAAGCACTAAGAGAAAATAAAGATAGCTTGGGAAGTCTGGTATCGCTGGAAATGGGTAAATCCAAACAGGAAGGTGATGGCGAAGTTCAGGAAATGATTGATATCGCTGATTTTGCTGTAGGGCAATCGCGTATGTTGTATGGTAATTCCATGCACTCAGAACGCCCAAATCACCGAATGTATGAGCAATGGCATCCGTACGGAATAGTTGGGGTGATTTCAGCATTTAACTTTCCTGTTGCTGTATGGTCATGGAATGCATTTTTATCTGCTATTTGTGGCAACGTTACTATATGGAAGCCATCGGCAAAAACACCTCTCTGTGCAGTGGCAGTACAACATATTTGCAATCAGGTATTGAAAGAAAATAATTGTCCTGAAATATTTGGCTTGATCATTCCCAATTCTCACGATGTGGTTGAAGCCATGGTTGATGATAAACGAATACAGTTAATATCCTTTACAGGCTCTACTGCAGTTGGAAAGCAAGTAGCAGCAAAAGTCGCTGCCAGACTGGGTAAAAGCATTCTGGAGTTGGGAGGTAATAACGGCATCATCCTCGATGAGTCTGCTGAT
Organism: Legionella sp. PATHC039; assembly: GCF_026191275.1. Classification (NCBI taxonomy): domain Bacteria; kingdom Pseudomonadati; phylum Pseudomonadota; class Gammaproteobacteria; order Legionellales; family Legionellaceae; genus Legionella; species Legionella sp. PATHC039. The sequence goes on along the minus strand of NZ_JAPHOP010000001.1, from coordinate 1,289,524 downwards.
TTGAACTTGGCTATTCCTGCCATAGTATTCGGTGCTGTGGGTACTGCTGGCCAACGTTGTACTACTACGAGACGCCTGTTTGTTCATGAATCAAAATACCAGGATGTTATCAAAAGGCTAAGACATGCTTATGAACAGATAACTATTGGTGACCCACTCGATACACGAAATTTAATGGGTCCTTTGATTGACCAGCAAGCTGTTGAACAGTTTAAAAAAGCAATAAATAGAATCAAAGCGGCAGGAGGTCAAATTGTTTATGGTGGAGAAATATTAAAACAAGCTGGCTCCTTTGTGCAGCCTACTTTAGTTTGTGATGTAAAAAACGATTGGGATATTGTGCAGGAAGAGACTTTTGCTCCTATTCTATATGTTATGTCCTATCGGACACTGGATGAGGCTATTGCTTTACATAATGGTGTTCCTCAAGGGCTTTCTTCAGCCTTATTCACCCAAAACTTAAAAAATGCAGAGCTCTTTCTCAGCGCTTGTGGAAGTGATTGTGGTATTGCCAATATTAATATTGGCACTTCAGGGGCTGAAATTGGAGGTGCTTTCGGAGGCGAAAAAGAAACTGGTGGCGGACGTGAATCAGGTTCAGATAGCTGGAAAGCTTATATGAGGAGACAAACCAATACAATTAATTGGGGAGATGAATTGCCTTTGGCTCAGGGTATTCGTTTTAATTTAAGTTAAGATGTAGAAAGGAGCAAGATCAACAGATTATTGCTCCTTTTAGCCAATGGTAAGTGCCTGTTACCAGTAAATCTCACTCATAGAGGCATCAATCGATTATTAACAAGAGGATAATAACAATGCAGGAGCCTTTTTTCATTAAAAAAGTTGCGGTTTTAGGGGCTGGCGTCATGGGTGCTCAAATTGCAGCACACTGCGTTAATGCCGGAATAGAGACTTTACTGTTTGATTTAGCTGGCAAAGAAGGACCTAAAAACAGCTTGGTCGATAAAGCTATTGCCAATTTAGGTAAACTAAAACCAACTCCTCTTGCAACTCCCCAAACCAATGAGTTATTACAAGCAAAAAATTATGCGGAAAATTTGGAAGAGTTATCTTCTTGTGATTTAGTCATAGAGGCGATAGCGGAACGTATAGATTGGAAAGAGGACTTATACAAGCGAATTTCGCCTTATTTATCTGATAAAACAATTTTAGTTAGTAATACATCAGGGCTAAGTATCAATAAGCTATGTGAGGTATTACCTGCGCAGCATAGATCCAATTTTTGTGGAGTCCATTTTTTTAATCCACCGCGTTACATGCATTTGGCAGAACTAATTCCTGCCAATAGTACATCATCTAATTTGCTCGATTATTTGGAAACATGGTTAACCGAGTATTTGGGCAAAGGAGTTGTAAGAGCGAAAGACACTCCCAATTTTATCGCAAATCGAATAGGAGTCTTTTCACTCTTAACTACCTTGCATCATACTTTAGCCATGAATATGGGAATTGATGAAGTGGATGCCTTGACTGGTCCATTATTAGGAAGACCGAAATCTGCAACTTTCCGTACCATGGATGTGGTTGGTTTGGATACTATGCAACACGTTATTAATACCATGCAGTCTCAATTAAATGCTGATCCATGGCATAAAATGTTTATTCTGCCAGACTGGTTGAATGGTTTAATTAAGGAAGGTCATTTAGGGCAAAAATCTGGCCAAGGAATTTACCGAAAAGCAGGTAAAGTAATAGAAGTTTATGATATTCAAACCGGTCAATATAGATCCTCTCGAGCAGAAGTGAGTGATGAACTGAAAGCGATAATGGATATTAAAGATCCTGAAGTTCGAATGAAGAATTTAATGACATCAAATAATAAGCAAGCTCAATTTTTGGCGGCTTACTTTAGAGATTTATTCCATTACTGTGCGTACCATTTGGAAGAAATTGCTGATAATGCAAGAGATGTTGATCTGGCCATTCGCTGGGGATTTGGATGGTCGCAAGGACCATTTGAAACCTGGCAGCTTTCTGATTTACACAGTGTGACTCGACAAATCGATGAATCTATACAGGATAATACGGCATTATCAAGCGCAAAACTACCTGAATGGTTATATGAAATAAAGGAATTTTACACACGAGAAGGCGCTTATTCGCCTGGTAAAAATAATTACCACGCCAGAAGTCAGTTACCTGTTTACCATAAACAATTCTTCCATGACAGGGTATTAAAGGAGTCACATCATCCTGTTCATGTTATTTATGAAAATGAGGGTGTTTGTTTATGGCACTTAAAAGATGATGTGGCTGTGATTAGTTTTAAAAGCAAAGCCAATACAATTGGTCAATCAGTTCTCGATGGCATAGAGACTGCTTTGGATATTGCAGAAAGGGATTACCAGGGATTAATTATTTATCAACAAGATGCATCCAATTTTAGTTCAGGAGCTGATCTACGTGGCGTCTCCAAATTATTAACAGATGGAACAATACAAGCTCTTGAACATATGGTAGAGCAATTTCAACGGGTAGCAATGCGCTTAAAATATAGTTCAATTCCAACTGTAGCTGCTTTAAGAGGTCGAGCATTAGGAGGTGGTTGTGAATTAATGATGCATTGTGATTCTATTGTTGCTGCTTTTGAAGCTTATCCCGGTTTAGTTGAGGCTGGTGTAGGAGTTATACCTGCTGGTGGTGGTTGCAAAGAGCTCGCTATGCGTTCAGCACATCATGCCCAACAAGCTGATTTATTAACTTTTATATTGCCAGTTTTTCAGCAAATAGCAACTGCAAAAGTAGCTGCAAGTGCGGTGGAAGCCAGAAATATGGGATATCTGCGCGCGGCTGATTCTATTCTAATGCATGCTGATGAGGTTTTATATGCTTCTTTAGAAAAAATCAAAGCCATGCGAGCTGCTAATTATCTTCCTCCTATGAAAAAACAACGATTTAAAGTGGCAGGTATAGAGGGGCATGCCCGATTACAATCCGGTTTAGTGAATTGGTTGGAAGGTGGATTTATATCACAGCATGATTATTTTCTGGCGAATGAATTGGCGAAAGTGTTGTGTGGTGGGGGTGTCAATCATGGAACCTTGGTTGATGAACAATGGATGCTAAAGTTGGAAAGAGAAGCATTCATAAAACTAGCAAATACATCATTAACCCAAGCCAGAATCAGTCATCTGTTAGAGACTGGTAAACCACTGCGCAACTAAGCAAGGAGAATTAGGATGACTGACGTATATGTAGTTGACGTATTACGTACACCAGTAGGTAAAGCACCAAGAGGTGTTTTTAAAAACACATTACCTGATGATTTATTGGCTCATACTATTAAATGTTTAATACATAGACATCAAAACATTGATTGGCAAGAGATCGCTGACGTAGTAATAGGTTGTGCAATGCCAGAAGCGGAACAAGGTATGAATGTAGCAAGAATCGCTTCTTTATTGGCTGATCTTCCACAGTCTGTTCCAGCAATGACTATTAATCGTTTTTGCTCATCAGGCATACAAAGTATAGTTACTGCAGCAGATACAATCCGTAATCAGGAGGCTCATTTAGCACTAGGTGGCGGTGTCGAAAGCATGTCCATGGTACCTATGGGTGGAAATAAATACACGGCGAATCCATCCATTTTTAATGATGAGCACGTTGCTATAGCTTATGGCATGGGGATTACAGCAGAAAACGTTGCCAAGCGTTGGGAAATTACTCGAGAACAACAGGATGAATTCGCCATAGAAAGCCATAAAAAAGCAATTGCTGCGCAGGAAAGACTCGATTTCAACGCTGAAATAAGTCCTATCGAAATATCTATAAGATACCCTGATCTGAAAACTTCAAAGGTCGAAATAAAGAAAAAATTGATAAATAAGGACGAAGGCCCTAGAGCAGACACATCTTACGAAGCGATTTCTAAATTAAAACCAGTATTTGCTTTAAACGGGACAGTGACTGCAGGAAATAGTTCTCAGACGAGTGACGGAGCAGGAGTGGCATTACTAGCCAGTGAGAAGGCTTTAAAACAGTATGATTTAAAACCTTTAGGCCGTTTAATGAGCTATGCCGTTGCGGGAGTACCGCCTGAAATCATGGGAATCGGACCAGTAAAGGCAATTCCTATGGCGCTAAAGCGCGCTGGAATTACTTTAGATCAATTGGATTGGATTGAATTGAATGAAGCTTTTGCTGCCCAAGCTTTGGCGGTTATTAAAGACCTTGACCTACCCAGAGAGAAAGTTAACCCCCTAGGTGGGGCTATTGCTTTGGGACATCCTTTAGGAGCAACGGGCACCATAAGAACAGCTACATTACTACATGGATTGAGAAGAACAAAAGGGCGCTACGGTATGGTAACCATGTGTATTGGAACCGGAATGGGGGCTGCTGCGATATTTGAAGCGCTATAAATATATCATTTTAATTCAATCTATAATGTTAGCATAAGACGTTCTTGGCACCAGGCAAAGCTTGGCGCCAAGAACTGATTAGTATCACCAGATTTGAACTACTACACATAATTCAATTTTTTAATAGTCTTCCTATCCCATTTTCTTCTTTTATAGTTCCTTGTTCCGTCAACCAACCTAGATTCTGCATAACTTTCAATGTGCGATACCCTGTTTTTTTTAGTTGAATAGTTTTGCGTATTATGTCAGAAATAGTGTTTGTTTGATGACTGGGGCATTATTAGTTTTTTTATAGTTTTAAGAAAATCTCCATCTTATATATTTCATTGCCATAAAATATGTTTAACTTTAATCGATGGAATATAGTATTTATTAAGATTAAGATATTTTGTTTTCGATTATGTGTCTGGCTTGTTTTATATCTTAAATTGATCGATTACTTGCTTTGTTGTTTGTTTATTCTACGCTTAAATTAAAAGGAAATAAAATGGAGCAAGTATGCGCGGTTTTTTGTTAGCTGTATTACTGGCGATTAATACTGTTGTTTGGGCTGATGAGTTAGTTGGTTTTGCAGCATTTGAAAATGGCGACTACACCACAGCCTACCCACATTTAATGCAGGCTGCCAAAGAAGGTAATGAGGAAGCCATGTATTTATTGGGACGCATGTATCAATACGGATATGGTGTGACAACTAACTACGAAGAAGCCAGAAATTGGTATCAAAAGGCAGCTGATAAAAATAATGCATTGGCTCAATTAAGTTTGGGATTTATGTACGATACAGGTAAGGGGGTATCTCAGGATTTTGCTGAGGCCTTCAAATGGTATATGAAGGCAGCAGAGCAAGGAAATCCTATAGCACAAAGAAATATCGGATTAATGTATGCCACAGGAGATGGTGTAGCTGCCAGTGATGACAAAGCATTCACCTGGTTTAAAAAGGCAGCAGAACAAGGCTATAGCAAGGCACAAGTGAATTTGGGCTATCAGTACATGATGGGTAAAGGAACTCCAAAAGATGTAAAAAAAGCATTTGAATGGTATCAAAAAGCGGCAGAGCAAGGGGATGAAAAGGGCGAATACAGTCTAGGTCTATTGTATACAGGCCAAGAAGGTGGGATTAGTGCGGATGATAAAGCTGCTTTTTACTGGTTTTCACAAGCAGCTAATCATGGACATGTCAACGCACAAACCTATTTGGCTTATTACTATCTTAAAGGGTATGGTGTAGATGCTGATCCTGTGAAAGCAGCTTATTGGTATCAATCTGCAGCAGAAAAGGGGCAACCTGAAGCACAAGCACAATTAGGACAATTGTTATTGACTGGTACAGGTGTTGATAAAGATTACCAACAGGCAGCTTACTGGTTTGGAAAGTCAGCACATCAGGGAAATCCTGTTGGACAAGCCAAGTTGGGGTATATGTATTTAGCAGGATTAGGAGTCAACAAGAGCTTGGTTAAAGCTTACGCCTGGTTAAAAATTGCTGCTGGAAATAAAAATGAGGAAGCAGCAAAACAACTTAAATCTTTGGAAGACAAGTTGACCGAGCCTGAAAAATTGGAAGCAGAGAAAATGATCAAGGATTTGGGCCCATTAGAAAGCAAAGAGAATTATGAGGACTAAAGTTAAAAACTGAATCCAGAAGATTATAGTTGTAACTTTATAATTTCTTGTATGTTTAAAATACTAGTTTAAATGAGATAGTTTAATTAATGAATAGTCTGTAGTATTTTCTTTATAGTAATAAAAGAAACAACAACCTTATGTCTTATTAATAAATTTTGAATGGTGGATTTTAGTTTTTTGCATTAATTTCGCAAATTTGTCAGCTTTAACAGGTAAGCCATACAGGAAACCTTGCACTTCATCACAGCCATGCTGATGCATAAAAAATGCTTTATCAATCGTGTCAACTCCTTCTGCCAATACTTTGAGTTCTAAGCTATGGGCCATGGCAATAATTGCTTCAACTATGGAGGCATCATTTGGGTTATTAGTACAGTTTTGAATAAATGAACGATCAATTTTAAGTTTATTGAAGGGGAAAGCCTTTAAATAACTTAAATTTGAGTAACCAGTACCAAAATCATCGATTGCCATTTTAATACCTAGCTGGGAAATTTTTATTAATGTCGAATCAATGGGCGTTGATTTTTGTATCATAGTGCTTTCAGTAAATTCAATTTCCAAATACTGAGGATCTAATCTGGATTCTTTTAATACAGATTCTGCAATCTCGATAAAATTGCTATTTTTTAACTGTCTCCATGAGACATTAACGGAAATACTAATATGCGGTAACCCCATAAGCTGCCAGGTTTTATTTTGAATACAGGCATTTCTTAACACCCACTCGCCAACTTGGTTAATCAACCCGGTTTCCTCAGCAATAGGAATAAATTCATCCGGAGAGAGGAGTCCTATTGCAGGATGCCCCCAACGTATCAGGGCTTCGGCACCTATTAATTCACCGCTACGCAAATTATAAATGGGTTGGTAAAGAATAAAAAATTCATTATTTTTAATTGCATTGTGTATCTGTGTTTGTGTCTCAAGGCGTTTGAGTGATTGTTGATTGATCGAATTATTATAAAATTGGAAATTATTGCGCCCTTCCTTTTTAGCCAGGTACATTGCGGTATCGGAATTTTTGAGTAAGGCGCATGCATCAATGCCATCTTTAGGGAAAAGGCTAATTCCTATACTTGTCGTCACTATGACTTCCTGGGTAGGCAATTTGATAGGTTGCGCTATAGCCTTTAAAATGTTTTGCGCTACTAAAATAACATCTTTAGGTTCAGTGGTCATCAATAACAAAACAAACTCATCACCGCCAAATCGAGCAACTGTATCGCTATGACGTATGCATCCTTTAAGACGCCTGGAAAATTCATACAATAATATATCACCGGCATCATGGCCCAGGCTGTCATTAATTAACTTAAAATTATCAATATCCAGAAATAATACCGATAATGAGGTGTTTAATCGTTTACAGTAATTAATCGCGTGATCCAGTCTATCGTATAAAGCTGTACGATTGGGTAAACCAGTTAGAGAATCATGATTGGCTTGATAGGCCAATCTAGTTCTTAAGGTGACATCTCTAAAACTCCAAACACGCCCTACAATTTTATTGTCTAGCCAATGTGGTTGTGAGTATCTCTCAAAGATTTTACCGTCTTTGAAATGCAATTCATCAAAGCTTTCCTGCTTTGGATTATTATATAGTTCTTTAATTTGTTTTAAAAATTCTTCTGGATTTTTAAGCTGATTCAATACATATTGAATTGTTTCTGTATCATTATGACTGTCAATAAACCCTGGAGAAATTCCCCAGATCTTGAGAAATTGCTGATTGCAGAATTCAATATTACCTTTGAGATCAACAACTAAAATACCATCCGCTGTTGACTCTAAAGTTGATTTGGTTAAAGCCAGGATTTTTTCCAATTCTTTGGTTCTGTCTGCTACTTTTTTTTCTAGAATATCTTTAGTTGAATTCAAGTTAGAGATTTTAAAGCGCATTTCTAAGGTATTAATCAAAATCCTGTTTGAGTAATATGAAATAAACAACATAATCCCCATATAAATAATACCACAAAACCCCAACAATAAATAAACTTGTCCTTTTGAAAATAACCATATAGTGAAAGGAACAAAAGCAGTGACCAGAAATAAAAAATAGGATAATCGCACAGTTGAATAGAGTGAGTTGGCTGCTGCTGTAACTCCTGTAATAAGAAAAACTACAATGATTTGATGCAATGTACTTGAGGGTGGAATCATAATTGAACTGGCAAATCCCCATGCCAAGCCAGAACTTACAACACCCAAGTTAAAAAGGAACAACCATTTTTCGGTTGAAAATAATGTTGGTTGTTTATTGTAATAGAAGAGCAGCATGCTCTTATAAAGATCTGAAAAAACATAAGTAAAAATCATCCAAATAATAAGCAGCTCATGATTTGTAACAGACCATAATGCAATAGGTAGCATAGTTACTGCTAGAGCTTCACTTGATATAGCCATACCAACTTGATCAAAAAGCAGTTTGACCTGCTCTTTCTCAATTTCTGATTTCAACTCAGTGGAAGCAGTATGGTTTTTCTTGTTTCTGTTTTTAATAATATTAATCATAGCAAGTAGTTAGTAAAATGGTATGTTAAAAAGCAAAACGAGCATAAATGTTGGCTGTTTTCCTCGTAAACAGTTAGAAAATAAAACTAAGTGCATCGTGAAATCCAAATGAATTTGATGATATTTGTTAGTATAGTAAATGATCAGTTTATATTAAAATATATCGATTGGTGGAGAATGAAACCTCAGCAAGAAAGACATTTTCCAGAAAATAAAAGTACCCATTCCTGGTAAAAATAAAAATCGGATGGCAACCCATTAAATAAAAGTTGGATTCTGGCGTATTCATATTGTTTGGAACATTTGAGCTCAAGTCAAAAATTATTAATACTCTCTCTAATGACGCTCGTTAATAACTTACCCTTTCTGTCACGACTGCGTTTTAACAAAGAATACACAACTAAACTAAATTCATCATTCTTTGCATAGGCAACGCTGAGATAATATTGACTTTCAATGGTTATTTGGTCACTGGGAATATTGAATTTTTTTAATAACTCGTTGATCTCTTTCAGATCAGTGATACCATTTTCCCCCCGAGCATTTATTAATTCATTTGCCTGGGTGTCACTTAATCCATCTCCTAATGACATCAATATTTGCTTTGGGGCAGTATTAATGTTAATGCTCGTTGATTCAGGCAGGGCTGTGATAAAAGGCTCAAGGGCAATATAAGCGGGTGCGCTTACATCTTTTATCAATCGAAATTCAGATTTACTTTTTATAAGTTGATGGCTGGGATAGTAAGGAGGTTTCTGAGAGAGATAATAAGAGGTATAAATATCTTCTCCTCGGCCAAGATCATAAGCAAGCAACCAATGCTTTACTCCCAAGGCTATATTAGCACGTTCTTGGCCGGTTGCCTTTGAGTAGGCGTGACTTATCAGGTGCATTAAAGTGGGAATGGATTTTTTCTCAATCAGGTTATTGAGGTTGAATCGCGCTTGTAAATCAAAAATTCCACCACTTAATTGTACTTGATTGTATATGGATTCCATATTTTTAGGGTATTGGGCTACCATCCCTAACTGGTTGGTTTTTGTAAAGCGGTTGTTTTTATCAAGTAATTCATTTAGAGCCCAGAAAGTAACCGCCTGAGAAGCAAGATATAGTTTATCCTGAGCAATCACTAGTCTTGTTCTGTAAATGTCCTGTTGTAATCGTGTGCTCATGGCAGTGGCAACTATTGCAACCAATGTCATAATAAATAGAGCAGTTAAAAGAGCACTTCCTTGCATTTTAGAACTGGCAATGGATTTTGGAGGTGGACTACCCATAAACATAGAGTGCTCCGGGTATGATAAAAAGCATGTTCATATCTCCCCAGTCCTTTAAAGTGAGATTCATTTGGATTGCTTTGGGAAGAGGTTCTCTGTGCTGATTTTGATTGACCGCCTGTTCTCGCCACTCGGAGAGAAGCTGTAAATTTTGATTTAAATAGTTGAAATGGCATTGAGACAAATTATCCAGAAGCACTTTGTCTTTATAGATATTTCTGTCTATAGGATCTAAAGTATTCCATGTGCGGCGCAGTAATTTGCTATCCTGGCAAACAAGTGCGACTCTTTCCAAGGTACTGCGTTTTTCAACATTATTGGGGTTTACCACCCCATCCCTGGTTAGTTCAAGGTATTGAGGTTGACCAACAAATATTGGAAACAGGCGCATTTCATTACCTCTTATAGCACGTTCCACTGTTTGGGAAGTATCTTGCTGAATGATACTTATTGCCAGCTGAAGTGCATTTAAGCGTTCGGCCTGCGCGTTAACACGGGTTCGAGTATTGAATGCGTAGTATAAGGTTGAGGAGGTAATAGTTGCTAATATAGCAAAAACAGTAAGAGCAATTAATATCTCAATCAGTGTAAATCCTTTATTTTTAATCATTGCAAGTACCTGAATGCAATGAGTTCTTCTCGAAAGGGACCTGCTTGCTTGGAGCTGACTGAAATGGTTATCTGTTGCATTCGTTTTATAGGGGTCTGGCTAATTTTAGCTCTCCAGTACCACTTTTGACCCAGCATTGTTGTTGCTTGCGTTGATTCTTGGCTTTGAGAAGTGCGCAGCAGATTTAATTGGATCATTGCTACCCCTTGCATTGCTACCCAATGACTAATTGTTTTTTCTTTAATTCTATGCGTGTTATCTGTATTTTGAGCAGTTGCTTTTAAAAGCGCTGTTAAAGCAATTGCAATGACAGTAAGAGCCAATAAGACTTCTATCAAAGTAAATCCGGAGATTGATTTAGTATTCGGCATCATTGAGATTTTGCCATGGTAAAATCCAAATCACCATTATGGCTGCCTGTAAGTTTGGCTATCGATTTTTCCTTATCTGTACCAAATTCTATAGTAAAAGGGGTCATGTCACCAGATGGCGCTATAATGATTGCAGGGTTCCCTCGGGTATGTTTTTGATTTGTTTTAAGGCTAATCACAACGTTTTTGGGAAAATAGTAGAGTTTAAAAATTCCTTTGTTCGATATGGGATTCCATCCAGCCTGGTCCTGAAACTTCAGAATTTGGTAACTGCTATTATCTATTTTTAAGCCAAGTGTGCTGCTTTCTAAAATGGCTTGTTGTTGAGCCAGGCTTAGGGTATTTGCCAATTGTTCAGCTGAAAATTGTATACGTCTGCTTTCCCCGAAGTCACCAAAAGCGATTAAGGCAAACCCTAAGGTTATACCTATAATCACTATGACAATAAGAATTTCTATCAGGGTAAAACCCTTATGAGTGGTCATCCCAGTTACCAATCTCCGCATTAATCCCTGTTCCACCAGGTTGTCCTGCTGCCCCATAAGTAAAGACATCAACGTCAGTATGTTGTCCTGGGTTTAAATAAAGATATTCTCTGCCCCATGGATCTTTTGGCAATGATTTCAGATATTGTTTCCAATTTGTTGGAACAGGATTGCTTGTTGGTTTTTCTACCAAAGCCATTAAACCTTGATCAGTTGTAGGGTATGAACCATTATCAAGCTTGAATAAATCAAGTGCATTTTGAATGGCTAAAACATCTTGTTTCGCTTTGACTTTACGGGCTTCATCCGGACGTCCCATGATCTTGGGGACAACTATAGATGCCAATATGCCTAAAATCACGACAACAACCATAATTTCGATCAAAGAAAAGCCTTTTTGTCGATTCATTTGTGTACCTCTTGAAACTAAATGTTAAATTATAACACAAATATTGATGCCTATGAATAGGCTTAAATTTTAAAAGGAGGCGGATAGCCCTTTCTATGCTTAATCAGGCAACTAATTGTTCCATTGAAAAAATAGGTAATAAAGTCGCCAGCACGATAAATAAAACAACTGCACCCATTAATAGAATAACCATAGGTTCTAATAAAGTTAAGGATGTTTCAATCAGTCGGTTTACTTCATTATCTAAATGAGACGCTGAGCGTTCCATCATGTCTGAAAGTTGGCCGCTTTTCTCACCACTGGCTATCAGATGGATAGCCATGGGGCTAATGAATTTTGTTTCTTTGAGGGCCTCACTGATTCCACTTCCTTCTCGGACTCGTAGAGTAGCTAAATCAAAAGCCTGTCTCATTACGATATTGGTTACCAAACTTGAGGAAACACGCATGGTTTCAAGTACACTGACTCCCGCTGCAAATAGAATTCCAAACGTGTGAATATATCGCGCGACATTAATTGTTTTAACCAAATAAGACACGATAGGTAGTTTAAGCATGAATTGATGCCATGCTGTTTTAATTTTTATATTACTGAGGCTCTTTTTAAATCCAATTAGAGCTACAATTATTGTCACTAGACTATACAAACCATAAGATTTAATAAATTGGCTCAAGTTAATGAGTAATTGCGTCATTGGTGGTAGTGTTTGGCCACTTTCGGTAAACACATCAATAATTTTTGGGACAACAAAAGTAAGTAAAAAACTGATAATGGCAGTAGAAACAATGATCATGAGCAATGGGTAAATCAAGGCTTGCTGCACTTTCTGTCGAGTTTGTTGTTGTTTTTCAGTATAATCAGCTAGTTTTTCTAAAACAACATCAAGACGCCCTGTCTGCTCGCCTGAGCCTACTGTTGCCCGGTATAGTTCTGGAAAGGCATTGGGATATTGAGCCATTGCCTGAGCAAGACCATACCCTTCCAATACTTTAGAGCGAACTCCGATAATAAGCTCTCTGACTTTGTCTTTTTCTGATTGTTCGCTGACTCCGCGCAATGATTCTTCAACAGGAATACCGGCAGCCAGAAGTGTTGCCAGCTGTCTAGTGAGTAATGCCAAATCAGCCGCAGAAACTTTACTTTTGCTGCTGGCAGCACGTTGCTGGGTTAATGTTTGAACCTGAGTAGGAATTAGTCCTTGTTCTCGCAATAATTGACGTGCGTGACGTTCAGAATCGGCTTCTATTACACCTTTGCTAATGCTGCCATTCACTTTTAGCGCTTGATATTGGTAGGCGCCCATATTATTTTTGTTAAAATTAAAACTATAGAGTGTAATCTATTGGGATTAATAAGTCACTTAAGGTAAACTATATGCGGACTATCCTGGAGACAAAAGATGACAAAAAATGTAGTGCTTGATGCAATCAAAGAACATGACGCCAAATTTGTGGATTTAAGATTTACAGATATCCGTGGAAAAGAGCAACACATTACCATCCCTGTTTCAGCAGTTGATGATGATTTTCTTGAGAATGGAAAAATGATCGATGGCTCATCTTTTAAAGGTTGGCAGAAAATTCATCAATCAGATTTGGCTTTAGTGCCAGATTTAACTTCAATTAAGTCGGATCCATTTTTTCAGGACAACACTTTGTTTATACGATGTAATGTAGTTGATCCACAGACTATGATGGGTTATGACAGATGTCCACGTTCAATCGCACAACGCGCAGAAAATTATTTACAATCTACAGGTATTGCAGATGGTGTAAATTTTGGCCCTGAGCCTGAGTTTTTTCTCTTCGACAATGTGCAATGGGAAACTACTATCAGCGGCTCATTTTATAAAATAGATTCAGACGAGGCACATTGGAACTCCGGTAAGGAAATGGAAGGCGGAAATATTGGCCATAGACCTCCGTTGAAAGGCGGTTATTTCCCTGTTCCTCCAGTCGATTCATCTCATGATATTCGTTCAGCAATTTGTATCACATTGGAATCTTTAGGAATGGTTGTGGAAGCACATCATCATGAAGTAGCTACAGCTAACCAGTGTGAAGTAGCTACCCGTTTTAATACACTGACCAAAAAGGCAGATGAACTACAAATTCTGAAATACGTGATACATAATGTTGCCCATAACTATGGGAAAACCGCTACTTTTATGCCAAAACCTTTGGTAGGAGATAATGGAAGCGGGATGCACTGTCATCAATCGCTTTATAAAGATGGGTATAATCTGTTTTCCGGTGATCAATATTCGGGGCTTTCTGAAACAGCTTTATATTACATAGGCGGGATAATCAAGCATGCCAGGGCTTTGAACGCTTTTACCAATCCGTCGACCAATAGCTATAAGAGATTAGTTCCCGGTTTTGAAGCGCCTGTATTGCTGGCTTACTCAGCAAGAAATCGTTCTGCCGCTATCCGTATCCCACACGTTAGCAATCCAAAAGCACGACGTATAGAAGTACGTTTCCCTGATCCAACAGCTAACCCGTATCTTGCTTTCTCTGCAATGATGATGGCAGGTCTAGATGGCATTCAGAAGAAAATCTATCCTGGGCAGCCAATGGATAAAGATCTTTATGATTTACCGCCTGAAGAGCTTGTTGATGTACCCACTGTTTGCTCTTCATTAGAGATGGCTATGGACCATTTGCGGGCAGATCATGAGTTTTTGTTACAGGGAGATGTGTTCAGCAGAGACTTTATTAATAATTATATTCAAATGAAAGAAGAGGAAATTACTAAAATCCGGAGCTTGACTCATCCTTATGAATTTGAGTTATATTATAGTCTCTAAGGGTCTATATTCATGAATAAACTGCCACTATTCGTCTTTTTGATGATGGTAATTTGCCTTTCCAGCGCGCAAATTTACAAATGGACGGATAGTCAGGGTGTTGTTCATTTTAGCGACAAACCTCATCAGGGTGCTGAGAAAATAAAAATTCCTGAAGCTCAAACCTATACACCACCTGCAAATGAAACAGGTGGTTCCTCTGAGCAAGAACAAAAGAGTGTCAAAGAGGAAGATCAGGAAAAATATGCCAAATTAGAAATTATTCAACCGCAAAATGAAGCAACAATTCGTAATGATCAAGGTTATGTTGTTGTTGCAGTCAGAATAGAACCTGATTTGTCTCCGGGGGATAATTTGCAGCTTATTTTTGATGGGGCGCCTTTAGGAGAGCCACAGCCCAATTTGATTTTTCAATTGAATGGTATCTATCGAGGATCTCATACAATTGCTGTTCAGATTCTTAATGATAAAGGGGATGTGCTTAAGGTCAGTGACAGTATTACAATTTTCATGCACAATCCTCGCGTCGGTATGGGCAAGGGCAGAAAGAAAAATATCAATTCTAATAAATAGAGCAGGTTATGTATGTTAACTTTGTTATCGCCAGCTAAGAAACTATTATCCATATCAAAACATTACTCTAAAGAAACCAGTAATCCTTTATTGCTCGATAAAGCGCTACAATTGGTTAAAATAATGAAGTTAAAATCTGTGGAACAAATTGCGGATTTAATGGATTTATCAAGACAACTCGCTGAATTAAACTATGAGAGATATCAAAATTTTGATCTTAAAAATAACCCAATGAATCACTCTTATCCCGCTTTGTTTTTATTTCAAGGAGATGTGTACCAAGGATTGAATGCTAATTCATGGAAAGATGAAGAGATCGAATACGCTCAATCCCATTTAGGAATTTTGTCAGGGCTATATGGGTTTTTACGGCCTTTAGATAGGATTCAACCTTACAGATTAGAGATGGGAGTTAATTTGGAAAATCCAGCAGGTAAGAATCTCTATGCATTTTGGAGCAAAATTGTTACTAATATTTTAAACCAAATACTGGCAGAGCAGAGTAATCCTGTACTTATTAACTTGGCTTCAACTGAGTATTTTAAAGTAGTGGATGAGAAAAAATTGAGTTATCCTATTGTGACTATCAATTTTTATGAACAGAAAAATAGCGAATTAAAAATGATAGGTATCCTTGCTAAAAAAGCAAGAGGAATGATGGCAAAGTATATAATGCAGAATAGAATAGACTCCATAGAACAAATTAAAGAGTTTTCTGAGTCGGGTTATTTATTTAATAAAGAAATTTCCAGTCCAAATAGTTTGAATTTTATTCGAATCCATTAAATTATTTAAAAGGTATTTGATGTGGAATTTGTCCAGTCGGGTGCATGCCCTTAATCATTTTCCCAAGCAAGGTATAGAGTGCTATGTTAAGAGAGATGATGAATTAGGTTGCGGCATAAGTGGTACAAAGATAAGGAAATACAGCAGTTTAATCCCGTTTCTAAAAATCAAGGGAATTCGCCATCTCATTATTATTGCGGGTGCTCAATCTAATAATTTATTGGCTGCTCTGCAGGTGGCCAGAGAATGTCAATTGAAAGTGACAGCCTTTCTAGTAAAGCCCAAACATTTAAAAATCCAGGGTAATTTTAAATTAAGCATTCTTTTTCTTCATGAGAATGAAATTATCTGGATAAATCGAGAAGAATGGTATCGAGTCAATGAATTGGCTGAGCAGTATCTTGAGGGGCTCAGAGAAACTGGTTATATTTTATCTGAAGGTGCCAGTGTTAAGGAGTCCATGAAGGGGGCAATGTCTCTAGCGAATGATATCAAGGAAAATGAAAAGATTTTGGGATTTGCTTTTGATCATATCTTTGTTGATGCAGGTACAGGTTTTTCAGCAATCGCGCTAATTAAAGGTTTTCATGAATTACAGCATAAAGGATTTATTCATGTGTTATTGTTAGCAGATAGTGAGGAGATTTTTAAGAAAAAACTTATGCATTGGGCAGGAGTAAACCCTGATAATTACACTTGTTTTTACCCAACCACTGCGAAATCGTTTGGATCTGTAAATCAAACAATTAAACAAGAAATTAAACGATTGGCTTATGAAGAAGGCATTTTGGCTGATCCGATTTACTCTGCAAAATTATTTTATGAGGCCAGAAGGTACATAGAAAAATACGAATTAAAAGGGAAGGTATTGATTGTACATTCTGGTGGTATATTAACCATTTCTGGCTTTGCTTTTTGAATAGGCTTGCTTCTTGGCAAAGACGTAATTTCTAAACTTCGATATGGTTTAGTATCAAGCCCGATCTTTTCATGCCTTCTAAGCAACAGGAGGCTTTAAAAAGAAGAAGGGAACAATACCCTGGTTGCGAAATTAGATTAATTTATTCCAGTTCATTGCTAAATGTAGAAGCAAACCGCCAGATGAAGGCATTTGCCAGGAAACAAAATATTTCATTAATTGATATTGATAGTGTTAAAACCGATTCACCATTATATCCATTACTAAAATCTGAACTTGCACACCTTGGAAAAGGAGGAAATCCTGCTGCTGCTTCCGATCTGTGTCGCTGGATCCCTGAGTTATTCAATGAAGGGTTTTATGTGGATATTGATCTCCCTGTTGATAGTTCAAAAATAGTAGAAGGACATCAAATTACAGGAGGAGTTCCAATCATGCTCAATATGGGCTCCATTATCAGTGAACCCATAGCTCCACATTATAGAAGGCAAGAAGCTGTTTGTATGAATACGGACATTATTGCTTATTCCAATGATAAAAGAACTCAAAAAATGATGGATACGGTCGCCCGCCATTTGAAAAATATATACGATGATCCATATACAGCATTAAAAGACACACCTCTTGCGCAAACGGCTTTTTTTAATAAGTGCCAAGAGGAAAAGAAAAGTATATTTGATTTAAGAAAAGGATTACAAGATGCATTTCGCTCCGATTCATTATTGCAATTATACGACTTTTTAGGGGCAGACAAATTTAAGGAAGTATTTAAATTAAAGGAAGCTCAAAGCAAATACATTAATGAGCATATAAGTGAATTTAGCGAGAAGGATCTGTTGTTAAATTTAATTTCTGATAAACCTTCCGAGATTAATCAGCATACACTTGATTTTGTCAAGGCTAAAGCAATGTACATAGATATTGCCAAAGAGCACTATTCAGCATTCTACAAACCATTAGTTGAGGAGATTTCAGGGCCAGGTGCCATTTATAATGCTTTAGGAGGAGCGGGCAGCTTCACTACCACTCATAGGCGTTCAACAGGACCTATGTTGCCAACAACCCCACCACGTGTTTTACAGGTATTTTGTGATGCGCATGACAAGGGTCCTTTTGTTTCAGATAATATTGCGCGTTGGCAAACCAATGTCCGAGATCTGGGCGTGTTGAATCGAGAGGGTTTGAGTTGGTTGCCTTCAGTAGGGTAGCTTAATTTCAGCACACAAACTTTGAATATTGTCTCAAGCATTAGCAATATGAATAATCACCAATAGATAAAAGACTTTATTGGTGATTAGAGTTTTTTGCTGGTTTCCTCCTTTTTTAGCGCTATCCCCTTGAAATTTAATAGATCAACCCTATATGAGAAGTTAATTATTCGAACACAACTATTAACGGGGAGATTGTTTAATGGTTAGCAAGCAGCAAACTATGGGATTTCAAACAGAGGTAAAGCAAATGCTTCATTTGGTTGTGCATTCGCTTTATAGCAACAAGGAGATTTTTCTTAGAGAGTTAATTTCTAATGCTTCTGATGCCTTGGACAAGTTACGATTTTTAGCTTTATCAAACGGTTCATTGTTTGAAAATGATTCTGATTTGAAAATTAGCATCCAGATTAATGAAAAGCTTCAAACCATTACCATCAGCGACAATGGCATTGGCTTAAGTTGGGAAGAGGCCGTAGAAAATTTGGGGACAATTGCAAAATCTGGAACAAAAGAATTTATTAGCCAATTAACTGGTGAACAGGCAAAAGATTCTCAACTCATAGGACAATTTGGAGTGGGCTTTTATTCCGCGTTTATCGTTGCTGATAAAGTAACAGTTAAAAGTCGTCGTGCTGGATTACAACCTGAGGATGGAATTGTATGGGAGTCTAAAGGTGATGGTGAATTTACTATAGGATATGAAAAAAAATTGACCCGTGGTACAGAAATTACTTTGCACTTAAAACCTGAAAACGATGAGTTTTTAAGTGATTGGCGTATTCGCGGTATTATTAGCAAATACTCTGATCATATTTGTTGGCCTATTGTGATGAAAAAGCTTTCAGAGGAAGGCAAAGAATCAAAAGAATTTGAAACAGTAAACAAGGCGACGGCACTTTGGACACTACAGAAATCTGAAATTACTGAAGAAGACTATAAGCAACTGTATAAGCATATTTCTCATGATTACATGGATCCATTAACCTGGTCTCATAACCATGTTGAAGGAAAACACGAGTATATTACTTTGCTTTACATACCAGCCCATGCCCCATTTGATTTATGGCAGCATGAAGCCAAACATGGACTAAAGCTTTATGTAAAGCGCGTATTTATTATGGATGAAGCGACACAATTTTTACCCCGATATTTACGATTTGTAAAAGGGATTGTGGATGCCAGTGATTTACCGCTTAATATTTCTCGAGAAATATTACAGGATAATAAGCAAGTAGAGTCAATTCGAGCTGCATGCACCAAACGTGTTTTGTCTATGCTTGAAAAAATGGCTACCAATGATAAAGAAACCTACCAGAAGTTTTGGAATGAATTTGGACTTGTGCTAAAAGAAGGACCTATTGAGGATTTCGCTAATAAGGAAGCGATTGCCAAGTTGCTTCGTTTTTCTACTACAGCAAGCGGTAGTGAGAAACAAGAAGTATCGCTGGAGGAATATGTTAGTCGCATGAAAGAAGGGCAGGATAAAATTTATTATATTACCGCATCCAGCTACAATGCTGCTAAAAATAGCCCTCATTTGGAAATATTCAGGAAAAAAGGTGTTGAGGTATTATTGCTCAGTGATAAAGTCGATGAATGGCTTGTTGGCTATATGAATGAGTTTGCAGGCAAAAAACTGCAATCAATTTCAAAAGGCAAGATTGAATTGGGGGATGATGAAACTTCCGAACAAATTAAAGAACAGGAAAAAACCCTGGAGCCATTGATTAAGCATATTAAATCAGTTCTAAATGATCGAGTTAAAGATGTATTGCTGACTAATCGTCTTACTGATTCCCCTGCATGTGTTGTTGCTGATGAGCAAGACATGGGATTGGAAATGCAAAGAATTTTACAAGCTGCGGGTCAACAGGTTCCAGTGAGCAAGCCTATTTTTGAAATTAATCCGGATCATGCCCTGATTAAGCGGTTGCATGATATTCAGGATGATAACCAATTCGAATTATGGGTTACTATGCTGTTCGAACAAGCTGTGTTGGCAGAAGGAGGGCAATTGGATAATCCCGCTGATTTTGTGAATCGGGTTAACAGACTCCTGGTTTCCTGCTAGTATTCCATTGGGCTGACAATCAATCCCGGATGAGAACAAGTCATTATCCGGGATGAGTTGAACATAAAATAAAAAGGCTCATTTATGAGCCTTTTTATTTTTAAATTTTCCTTACTCTTCAGTTAAGCGAAAATATTTGGTACCGAAATATCTTTGTAATTTCTTTCTGATCGTACCGCGACTAATACCCAACATCTTGGCTGCTTGTAATTGATTTCCACGACGTTTTTCCATTACAGCTTGTAATAGAGGTGGCTCAACTTCTGACAGGATCATATCATAGAGATCATTAATTGATTTGGATTTATTTTCAGCAAGAAAGCGGGTAACCAAACTGTAAACTAAATCCTGTAAACCTTGTTCTTGTTTAGTGGATTGAGTTGTAGCTTGTGTATCAATGACATTCATCTTAACTTCCTTATTATTTAATTAAATCATACAGTCCAATTGCTTACACATGTAAATGAAAGCAAAATTAATTGTACATGAAGGCTAAATGATAATCTAGATTTTCACATCAAAACTATGCATTTTTTTCAGGCAATTCTGCCACTACAAGATCAAAAAGAGAGCAGTCAGCCTGGCTGGAAGACAGAGATTCCTTTAACTTTGCCAGTTGATTAATCATCGACTTGGGTTGGTTAGGATCACTATGAAAATTGGAAATATATCTTGATAATTCAATTTCATTGCAATCGTATTGCAAAAATTCAGGTACCATCATTTTATTGGCTAACAGATTACATAAGCCCAAAAACTTAACTTTAATAAAATACATGGCAGCAACATAAGTAAGAAAGGACGATTTGTAAATAATGCACATTGGTTTTTCCAATAAGGCACATTCCAATGAGGCAGTTCCAGAAGCTACTATGACAAAGTCAGCAGCAGACATGCATTCTATTGCCTGTCCCTGGATAAAAGTAACAGTAAGATTCTGATTGCTGAAATAAGCTTTTACTTTATCAGGATTGATAGTTCCAGCGATAGGGACTACAAATCGAAGTTTGGGGTTGTCTAGGGTCAGCAATTTTGCTGTATTCACCAATATCGGTATGTGGCGTTCAATTTCAGAATGGCGACTCCCAGGCAGCAAGGCAATAATTGACTCATCTAAAGGTAATCCCAAGAAAGTTCTGCTCGAGTTTTTATCCTTGGCAGAAGCTATCTTTTTTACTAAAGGATGTCCTACAAAATTGACAGGAACACCTGCATTTTCATAGATAGTCTTTTCAAATGGGAAGATGACAGCCATTTTATCGATGCTATCTTTAATAAGATGGATACGTTTGCCTTTCCATGCCCATATTTGAGGGCTGATGTAATAAATAATTTTGAGCCCCAGTTTTTTCTTTGCGTACTTGGCCAATCTCAAATTGAAAGCAGGGTAATCTACCAAAATCAGCAAATCAGGTTTTTGTGTGCTCAGGTGCTGTTTGATATCTTGAAAGGCTTTATGGAATATTTTCAGGAAAGGAATTATTTCAGTCAAACCGGTTACAGCATAACGCGTTAAATCTGAAATTAAATGAACCCCGGCGGCTCTTAAGTGCTTTCCGCCAATGCCACTAATTTGCAGGTTCGGATAAACTGCTTTTAATTGCTTTACCAGCTCGGCAGCATGGTGGTCACCAGATTCTTCGCCTGCCACTATGACAACACGACTAGCATTCGGCATAGCGTTCCACAAGGTTATTATTAATTAAAGCGGTGATTTGTTCGGCTGTTTTCAAAGCATCCCTTCCTTCTTCACCTGTAACAAGCGGCACGCTATCATTTTCTATGCAATTTAAGAAAGCTCTGATTTCCTCCAGTAATGCATCTCCTTTTTCAAACTCCCTTTGATCTCTGGTGATATCAGGTATTCCAGGGAACATTTCTCCCGTGCCTTTTTTAAATACGGCAAGCTGTTTGTTTTGGTAATCAATTGAAATATAAGAATTCTCCTGAAAGATTCTTGTTTTTCGTTCCGTTTTGAAACTGATTCTGCTGGCTGTTACATTTGCTACGCACTGATTAGCAAAGCTTATGCGTGCATTAGCGATATCAATTGCTTTTGTTAATACCGGTGCTCCTTGAGCCGTAATGGATTTAATAGGGCTCTGAACTATATTTTGAATAATGTCTATGTCGTGAATCATCAAATCAAGTATCACGTTTACATCAGTTCCACGGGGGTTAAAAGGTGCGAGTCTCTGCGATTCTATAAATAATGGTAATTCCAGATATTCATCCAGGGCAAGGCGAGCAGAATTGAAGCGTTCTAAATGGCCTACTTGTAATTTCACCTGATGTTGTTTTGCAAGTCGAATCAGTTCCTCAGCCTGGTACACTGTTTCAGTAATCGGTTTTTCAATCAGAACATGTATCCCATGTTGTAAACAGAATTTTGCAATTTCAAAATGCTTGTTGGTAGTTGCTGCGATACTGACAGCGTCTACTTTGCCAAACAGGTCATGGTAATTGATGTATGCCGGAACATTTAACTCACTGGACACCGCTTCGCAGACTGTAGAGTTTACATCACAAACTGCAACTAACTCCGCATTAGGAATTAGTTGATATTTTTGGGCATGAAACCTGCCAAGATAACCAACACCAATAACTGCACAACGAATTTTATTCATCTCATCATCAATTGATAATTATTTGTACTTATGATCGCATTTCCTTAGTGATAAATCAATTGTATTTCCTATGTTATCATGCCAGATATACAGTAATTGAGGCATTTAAAACTCCAATCAAACTCCTGAGATTGGTTCAAATCAAAGAAGTCGATTCTTGTCTTGCACTTGCATTCAATAGCTATTATCTTACGCCTAATTTTTCGCAGGGAGCAGTTAAATGAATACTGAGCTAAAAATATTGATGGCTGGGGTCGATGAAGTGGGGAGAGGACCACTTGCAGGTGCCGTTGTGACTGCAGCCGTTATTTTAAAAAAACCAATAAATGGGCTTACCGACTCAAAAAAATTAAGTCCAAAACAAAGAAATTTATTAGCAATTAGAATAAAGGAAGAAGCGTTAGCTTTTGCCTATGGGAGAGCAGAAGTTGAGGAAATAGATCAATTAAATATTCATCATGCTACTCTATTAGCTATGCGAAGGGCAGTTGAATCTTTACCCATTCAGCCAGACAATGTCGTTGTCGATGGAGCTTTTACTCCTCGATTGAACATACCATGCAAGGCTATTGTCCAGGGAGACAGCTTGATACCTGAAATTAGTGCGGCATCCATCCTCGCCAAGGTATTGCGTGATGAAGAAATGGTAGCTCTTGATAAAATATATCCAGGATATGGTTTTGCAGAACATAAAGGTTATGCAACCCCTGTTCATAAAGAAGCGCTAATGCGTTTGGGTCCTTGTAAAATACATAGAAGAAGTTACTCCCCTATTGCGGATTTGATTTCAAAATAAAACTCTGGGTGGCATTAACTTGGAAAAATACCGCCCAAATAAAAATACATAAGAAATAGCTTTTAAAATGTCATAATATGATTTATGCAAATCAGAGCAAAAAAAATTAAATCAATTCAAGCTATTAAATAATATACGGTGTGAGCTTATCGACATTAAAATTCCAAAGCTTGCCAGGAAAGTTACCATAGCTGTTCCACCATAACTGACGAGCGGAAGAGGGATACCTACAACTGGAATAATCCCCATGACCATACCAATATTGACAAATGCAGAAAGGAAAAAGGTCATGGCCAGACTGGCTGAAAGCAGGCGCGTGTATGTAGTTTGTGCATTATTGGCAATATTTAAACTACGTAGGGAAATTAAGACTATCAGCGCCACAATAGCAAATCCGCCGGCAAATCCAAATTCTTCGCCACTTACCGCAAAAATAAAATCAGTAGCATGTTCTGGCAAGAAATTGAGGTGTGATTGGCTACCTTTTAACCATCCTTTACCCATTAGTCCGCCTGAGCCAATGGCAATTTTGGATTGAATAATGTGATAGCCAGCACCAAGTGGATCTTGTTCAGGATCAATCAGGGTATACACCCTTTGTTTCTGGTAGTCATGCATCAGATTCCAGACAACAGGAATTGCTGAGCACATCAGTAATGCAATTAATAATATGATTTTAAAACGTATTCCTGCCAAAAATACGACACATAAACCTGCAACAGTAACCATAATTGCAGTACCTAGATCAGGTTGCTTTGCAATAAGAAGAGCCGGAATAAAAATAATCAGGGAAGCAATACCAATTGAACGTATGCTGCTTGGATGAGATTGTCGGTCGAAAAACCAGGCGGCCATCATAGGTACAGCCAGTTTCATAATCTCGGAAGGTTGAAAACGAAATAACCCCAGTTCTAACCAGCGCTGAGCCCCTTTACCAATTTTACCCATTAGCATGACTGCGATTAACAAGCTTAATCCAACCCCGTAAATCCATGGGGTCCAGATTTTATATTTATGTGGCGGGATAAATCCCAGTACAAACATAATTAGAAAGGCGAAGAGCAGCCTCATGGATTGGCGCATGATCATGCCCATATTGGCATTTGAAGCGCTATAAAGTATCAAGAGTCCGAAGGCAATAAGGGTAAGTATTAATCCAAGTAATGGAAAATCCAGATGCAGGGACTTTGCTGTAAAACGATATACGGGCTTAGTCGTTTGTCTACTCATGGTGTTTTCTTAATAGGATAAAGTTGATAATAAGTGTCAAGTACCTTGCGTGCTACAGTGGAAGCGATAGTATCATTTTCAACTACCACCGCAATGGCAATTTCGGGTTTTTCTACTGGAGTAAATGCAATAAATAAAGAATTATCCCTCAAATGCTCAGGTATGTCTTCGTATTTTGCCTTTTCATATTGTCTTCCGCTGTATACTTGTGCTGTACCTGTTTTTCCTGCTACCGGGTAAGGAGGATTTCTGCCAAAACGGTAGCCTGTTCCTTCATTACTGGTTAGTACGCTATGCATCGCATCAATCACAACATCCCAGTTTGCTTCATCTCTCAGGGAAACTGGGTATTCTTCAAAAGGCTTGTATTCTTCCGTTTCATTGGTATCACTGTTTACTGTTTTTATCAGTAGGTGAGGTCTAAATCGTTGTCCATGCTGGCTTAGGGAAGCTGTGGCATTAGCCATTTGCAAAGGGGTTGCCAGCATAAATCCTTGTCCTATTGCAGAAATGAGAGTATCTCCTGGATACCAGGATACTCCTTTAGTTTGTCTTTTCCAGCGAGCGCTAGGTATTATTCCATTTGCTTCTTCATGAAGGTCAACGTGTGTTAGTTGTCCCAAGCCAAATTTTACAAGCATGTCCTCAATGTTAGAGATTCCCATTTTATTACCTAGTTGGTAAAAAAAAGTGTCACAAGAGACGGTAATGGCTCGTTTGAAATTAATGACCCCGTGGCCTGTTTTTTTCCAATCACGGTAAACATGGCTGGAAGTAGGGAGTTTGTACTTACCGGGGTCATATATTTCAGTGGTCGTGGTAATGAAGCCTTTATCCAAACCAGCCAACCCAACAAACGGTTTGATTGTTGATGCAGGCGGGTAAACACCTCGAACTGCTCGATTAAAAAGAGGGCGTTGGAGGGCATTGGATAACACTTTATAATCTGCTTTACTGACTCCGCTAACAAAAATATTGGGATCAAAACTTGGAGAACTCACCATCGCGAGTACTTCACCATTCCGGGAGTTTATGACTACTACCGCACCGCGTTTATCTTTCAATGCATTATAAGCCGCTTCCTGAAGTCTGGCATCGATACTTAAATACAGTTTCGCTCCTGAATGAGGATTGACTTTATTTATTATTCTTAAAGTGCGGCCACTGACATCAGTTTCTACCATTTGATAACCCACTTTGCCATGCAGAATATCTTCATAGTATTTTTCAACACCGGCCTTGCCAATAAAATTGGTAGCTCGGTAATTAGTGGAGTCCACTTGCTTGAGTTCCTGAATATTAATGCGACCAACATACCCCAAAGCGTGGGCAGTAATCTCCCCAAGAGGATAATGACGCATCAATCTCGCTTTAATGCTCACACCTGGAAAATGATACTGATTGCTGGCAAAGGTTGCCACTTCTTCCTGGCTTAATTTTAACTTGATAGGTATGGGAACAAAAGAACGATTTTGTAATCTGGTTTTATTGAAGTTATCGATGTCTTCGTCTGTGATTGAAGGAATTAACTCTCGAAGTTTAGCTAAAGTTTGTTTCATGTCTTTAACACGTTCAGGAGTGATTTCAAGTACATAAACAGGTATGTTTTCAGCGAGTAATACTCCATTTCTATCCAAAATAACTCCTCTTGGAGGAGCAATGGGTATCACGCTCATTTGATTTTTTAAAGATAAGGTTTGGTATCGTTTAAATTCTGATATTTGCAGGAAGGCCAATCTTAAAATCAGTATTAATGATAAAATAATCAGAATTGCAATTAATAGATTAAGTCTAAATCGTTGATGTTGGGATTCAGCACGATAGTTTTTAAATGATTGATTCCGATACATCGCAGAAAATGTTGTATGACAAAACAAAAGTAGGAATAGTAACTGAAATTACTGATTTTTACCAATTATAAAATACTTACTCTGCATGTTATTTGGGTATGATTTTGCATTAATGTGCTATTGTCTCGATTACTCCACCGCGGAGTATGTTCTGCTTGAATTCATAAAGTTCTTGATATTTACAACCAATTAAAGTAAAATAATTTTACATTATGACTAAAATTAGTAAAAAATGAAATTTACGCAAGATAAATTTGAGAAGTTTGATGAATTAACCAAAAATCTCCAAATCGAAACAGCACAAAATTTATTAAATCGTGGTTTAGTAAACTTGACTCAGACATCAAAGCATCATTTAGTATTATTTAAACCGATGGTTGATGTTCGTAAGTTACTGCACTGCGTAGTATGTGGTGAGCATGCTAAGGTGCAATCAATGTTACAGAAAGACTGTAGTTTAATTTTCAAAAGAGGTAAAGTCACAGATTGCTCTGGACGAGAGTTTGAGAGTATCAGTGCTTTTGAATATGTACTGTGGGCCTTGGATAAACACATGTGGACAGCAATGATTGCGTGCATACCAAGCAACGAAGAAAGTAGGAGAGTATTCGTGCAATTGCTTGCTCAATACAATAAAGTTAATACAGATGGAATCACTTATAGACTTAATGGGAACACCATAACTGAACAGCATTTTGATTTCGAAAATACCATCATTAAAGAGCTTAAAACTCAAGTAAAAGAGATGAAAATGCAAGTAGATTCGGTAAACGCTCCCAATCCGACTGGAGATGCCATTGATAATTGGGATGCCATTGATAATCAGTGGAGAGAAGGTATTGGTGGTGCACAAAAACTGCTGCCGATGCATGTTGTTGATGAATACTGCTCTAATGAACCCTTTTATCCTGTGCCTCAATTTTCCTCTCAGCCAAAATCATCGAAACAATTCTACAATTGGACTACTAAAAAGGATGAAGATTGGTTTAACCTGAATTCTAAGATGGGGGTTGATTTAGCTATATATAAAGGTCGCGGTGATCGTACCCTGGGGTGCCGGCATGCAGGCATAGCGGCATCTCGTGATGATTTGGGAGCTATATCGGCATTATCTGAAGTAAGAACAATGGACTTTATTAAGCTCAAATCGCTACTTGAAGAGCGGGCTACACTGGATAATTATCACGGAGTTGTCCCAATGTGATCGAGTTGACGACATGTCTATGAAGACGCCTGGCGGTGTAAGTCGCCATATGTTCATTTCAGCATGAGTACAAAGCCATATAGGATAACCAGTGTGATGCTATTCTCACCCACATAGACTTTTGATACAAATCATTGATGATTTCCCACAGAAACCTACTTAACAGGAAAATAGGGGGTTGTTAACAAACTAAAAAGTGCAATTAATTAAGAGGCATCTGTATTGGTACTGATATTTGATTTTTATGCACTTTTATTTGAGGACAAACTTAAAGATCCCTTAATTATAGAGAAACTCACTCTATATGAGGTTTCTACTACTTAGTTGATTATCTTGAGAATCCTCTAATTTTTTTTGCTTATATTCGGTTACAACTGCTTGATAAGCATGTGCTACCGATTCTTTGGAAGCAAGTCTGGATTTCTCTGTTATTTTTTCCAAATCACTTTGAGTTAAGAAAATGCAATCTTTGTTTTTACCTTGCGGCGTTTTCATTTGACCGGGAAAAGTATGGCTGTTAATCCCTTGTTCTGATAGTTTTTTTGCAAATATCATTGCTTCTTCAGGACTATTGAATTTGATTTTAATAGCTTGAGGATCATGTTTTACAGTAGCTGTAGATATTCCAATATTGTCTACAATTGACAAGTTAGTTTCAGTACTTAAATTTCCCATTATACTTTTTATGGCATAGTTTGTTAATAAATGAGTAGCATCAATTTTTGTTTTATGGCTTGCAGTAGAGGAAAGAAACTGATCAAACTCTGTTTTCCCATCTGGCAGGACGGGAATTTTTTGTTGATTTAAGGCCTTTATAAGTCCGCTCAAGCCAGCAGAATTGATGGAAATCGGTATAGGAGAAAAATTTAGGATTGAAGTATGCGTTGATGAGCTATGAGCGATTATTGAATGCGACGAGTGCATTTTTTGACTTAGTTGTGCAAATCTGGTGTCATTGGTTGTTGTGGCTTGGTTTGCGTGACCAGCTAATTTTGCAGGAGCTACCAAATTGGTTCCTAATTGAGATGTATCAATCTTAAGATTATCTGGAGTCGTCCCAAGTTGTGCAGCTGCATTTGCACGTGTCTTAATTAATGTTTTTTGAAAACCTGACTTGAATTGAATCTCTGCTTTGTCGTAGCTTGTTTTTGTAGAGGGGTTGTTTTTAATTGATTGTAAGGATGGTGTTCTTTCTGTAACATTTATCTGGCCATTTGCAACCATATTTGCAAATGCTGTCTGCGTATTTCCCAGAATATTTGTGCCTGTGCCATCGGGGCCTGTTCCCCAGTTTTTTTCAACTTTTTTTGCAGTACTCGTATCCTCAATAATAACAGCTGCTCCCTGACCGTCGTTGAATCCTTTTCCGATATCAATGGATTTCTGGATAGAATCTCTAAATTCAGATGATTGAGCATATTTCGTTGCATTGATTTGCATTTGTACATCAACTTTATCTCTGTCCCAATCGGGAGAGGGTTGTCCAGGGAGAAATTGATAGCGCAATTTATGAGATGGAATCTTTTTGTTGAAGTCTAAAATCTCGCCTGGGTTGGTCATTGTCTCCCATTGCTGACGATATTCCCGTTTGGCACTGGGAGTCAATTTTTGGAAATGAAGATAATGTTCCGATGTTCTAAAGTGTACCTTTCCGATATCAGGATCATTAAAGTCAAAACCTTGACCATTATTATCATGAAAATTACTTAATGCATAATTATCACGTCCTTTTGTGTAACCTGAAACACATGTATTTTCCCTATTTTGAGGGTTACCATTTTTAAGATATAACTGCCCCCCCATAACCACCTCTAATAAAATGTTTATGATTATATTATATACATAAAACACAATATATATCAATATTGTTTATAATGTAGCAAAAAGAGCCTATTAGTTTGTGCTCAGAATCATAGCGATAAATGTTGATGATAGTAACTGCGCTTTTATAAGCCATAATTCTTTTCTGATGTTCTAATGGTTATACTAAAAACCAAAATAAACCATTCTCACTCCGGTGTTTAAAGCGAGTATAAATTGTATTCCAGTTACCATAACAACCCGGATTATCCTGCCAACTTACTCCGATTCTTGATACATACAATACCGAAACCGATAATTACTCACTCTTGCAGGACGGCAGAGACGTTTTAATGCATTCCTATACGAGGCTCAATATGCTCAATAAAAATGTCTTTCTTTGTATTTTTTAAACGTATGTATATTCTTATTTATGATAAGGATGGTTGTTAATGATAGACCATGCTCTGTAGAGGGATTCCAGCAAAATAATGCGAACCAGAGGATGAGGAAGGGTTAATTTGGATAACGACCAGCGTTCATCGCAAAGAGTCAGTATTTCATTGGATAATCCTTCTGGGCCGCCAATTATAAAACAAAGGTGACTTGAAATTTGTTGTAATTGCGTCAACTTAAGTGCTAATTCCTCGCTGCTAAAGGATTTTCCCAGCATGTCCAGTGCAATGAGGCGAGCATTGGCAGGAAGGGTATCTTTAGTCAAGGCACTTTCTTTTTCTAGTATTCTTGCTAAATCCGAGGATTTATTACGACGCAGCAAAGGGATTTCGATGAGTTTTATCTGGATGCCATCATGAAACCTCTTTGCGTATTCATTAACTCCAGAGTTAACCCAGTCGGGCATTTTATTGCCAAGAGTGATAATGGTAATTTTTAGCATAGATAATGTCAGGAGTTACCTGGGTGTTCTTCCCATAATCCTTCAAGGTTATAAAAATGTCGGGATTCTGGTTGCATGACATGCAATATGATGTCTCCAAAATCAATTAAAGCCCAATCACCATGTTCTATTCCAGTAGAACTCAAGCAAGGCAGACCAGCAACCTTCATATCTTCCAAAACTTTTTGAGCTATCGATTTGACATGTCTGGATGAACGGCCTGATGTGACGACCATAAAATCAGTGATTGTTGTTTGTTTATGCACATCAATGATCTTAATATCTATCGCTTGAATGTCTTCAAGAGATTTTAACAGTTTTTCGAGCGTAGGATTTTTTTCAAGCATAACTAAGATATATTCCGTCAAAAGGGTTGAATAATATCAACAATTGATTTGTATAAAAAGGGTTTTAGTTTTCAAGTCTGGAAAACTAAAACGTAAAAATCTAATTATTGTTTTTCGCATATCTGAATATGAGTCAATAAAAATTTAATTACAGCAAACAATACCAGGCAGCCTAACGTAGCAATGAATAATATACTGAGTTGTTGGGTGAATGCTGTAGCGTAGAGCGTTTTTAAAACGATTATATTTGTCTCTCCAGTAGGAATGGCAGTCAGATCGGCTAATTTTCCTGAAAGGAATCCTCCTATTCCTAATGAAACGAAAAAGATACCCATCATGGTGCTTACCTTGTTTTTGTCAGCAAGTACAGTTATTGCTGACAACCCTACTGGTGAAAGCAGTAATTCAGCCAAAGAAATCATCAGGTAGGCAGGGATGATAAGAAGGGGTGAAATCAAAATGGATTTATCAACTACAGTACTTACAAAGGCAATAATTGAGTAGGCGAGTGTCATGAATACCATAGCAAGTACAAATTTTTTCCCGGTACTTAAGCCTCTTTCAATCATTGTAAGACTATGGTGTTTTTTTGCAAGAAAATAACCAATTATTAACATGCCAATACTTTGCACTGTGATGTAGTATGGAGGGGGAAAATCGATACCTAAAAAGCTTGGCTCGACTACTCGCGCAATAAATAATGTTAAAGACATGAACATCTGAAAATAAAATGCCCAGAAAATAACAGAGATGATGCACAATAACCCGATAACTAATGTTTGCCTGGATTGATTTGCACTTTCACGATTTACTGAATATAAAATGTAACTGGCTGAAAAAAGAACTACAAGTCCAAACATGATATTCGCCAGCTGAGGTGAACTTAAAATATAAAATGACAATGACCAGAGAAAAACCAATAACACAAAAGCTGAAATGATTTTACCTGGTTGGAAAACAAAAGGATTATAATCCTTAATTTTGTACTGATGTATTCCAAATAAAAACACTACAAATGCGATGATTAGCCCGATTGATGCACTGGTGAAGGAAGCAGACCAGCCAAAATACTCACTAAACTTGCTTGGCAAAGTTGTTCCGAGGATTATTCCTGTCGTGATGCCCATATAAAAAATAGTAAAACCACTTTCTCTTTTTGTTGAGCCAACTGGATATTCATTACCTAGTAATGAAGAAATGTTAGGTTTTAATAAACCTGTTCCTACAGTTACTCCTGCAAGTGAAGAGGTTAATGCCAGAGAATTATCAATCAATGACAACATGCAATAACTTAAAAACAGAACAATAGCACCCAGCAATATAGCGCTTTTTTGGCCTATTAATTTATCAGCAATCCAGCCTCCTACTAATGGTGAAAGGTAGGTGAGTGCTGTGAACGATCCTACTAAAGAATAGATTTCTTTGTCCGGCCATTTAAAGTGCAAGGCCAAATAAAGTGCTAATAAGGATTGAACTGCGTAAAAACCATAACGTTCCCACATTTCGGTTGTAAAGTAGATGCGGAGAGATTTTGGGTGTTTTTCCATATTATTTAAGTAACTACGATTAAATTAATTTATTAAATAAAAATTATAACATATAAAAAACAGTATGAGTATTGATTGGTCATTTTATCTGGTTTTTCTCAACTCATTAGAATATCTCATTCCCGGAGGTAGTTGACTGGTGTATGATGCTAAAAAATTTTTTAATCGCTATTTGATGGGAAATAATAACTGAAGTTTTCATAGCAATAAGGAGTATTCTTGATGAACAAGGACAAGAATAAACGTGTTATTTCTGCCCCTAGAGGTACCGAAATTCAAGCTAAAAATTGGTTAACTGAGGCGGCATTAAGGATGATTTGCAATAATTTGGATCCCAATGTTGCAGAGGATCCCGATTCTTTGATTGTTTATGGTGGATTAGGCAAGGCAGCCAGAAACTGGGAATGTTTTGATGAAATTGTTCATGTATTAAAATTATTGAATAATGATCAGACTTTACTCATTCAGTCCGGAAAACCTGTCGGTGTATTTACTACCCATGAAGAGGCTCCCAGAATACTAATTGCTAATTCTAATTTGGTACCGCGCTGGGCTACTTGGGAGCATTTTAACGAACTAGATAAGAAAGGCCTGATGATGTATGGTCAGATGACCGCCGGCAGCTGGATTTATATAGGTTCTCAAGGCATTGTGCAAGGAACTTATGAGACATTTGTTGCGGCAGCTAAAAAACATTATCAGGGTGATTTGTCCGGGCGTTGGATTTTAACAGCGGGTTTAGGGGGAATGGGTGGAGCTCAACCTTTAGCTGGAACTATGGCTGGTGCCAGCGTTCTGGCTGTAGAATGTGACAGGCAAAGGATTGAGAAACGTTTACAGACGAAGTATCTGGATCGGTACACTGATAATTTAAGTGAAGCATTAGACTGGATTAATGAATCTTGTCGCTGTAAAAAGCCAGTTTCAGTAGCTGTTTTGGGAAATGCTGCCGAAATATTTCCTCAGCTGGTTAAGTTGGGAGTTCACCCTTCCCTGGTTACCGATCAAACCAGCGCACATGATCCGCTCAATGGCTATTTGCCATTAGGATGGACATTGGAACAAGCTGTTGAAATGAGGAAAAAATCACCAGAAGAGGTTGTTGATGCAGCCAAGAAATCGATGGCTGTTCAAGTGCATGCAATGATTGAGTTTCATAACAGAGGCATTCCTGTATTTGATTATGG
Organism: Legionella sp. PATHC039; assembly: GCF_026191275.1. NCBI lineage: Bacteria > Pseudomonadati > Pseudomonadota > Gammaproteobacteria > Legionellales > Legionellaceae > Legionella > Legionella sp. PATHC039. Next base: position 1,255,986 of record NZ_JAPHOP010000001.1, on the reverse strand, counting down.
CAATAACATTAGACAAATGGCATTTGAAGCGGGAGAAAAAAACGCTTTTTCCTTTGAGGGATTTGTACCGGCTTATATCAGGCCATTATTTTGCGAAGGAATCGGACCATTTCGATGGGTTGCATTGTCAGGTGATCCAGAAGATATTTATGCAACAGATGAGCGAGTAAAGCAGCTAATTCCTGATGATCCTCACTTACATCATTGGTTAGATATGGCCAGGGAAAAAATTTCATTTCAAGGATTACCTGCAAGGATATGTTGGGTAGGGTTAAAGGATAGAGCGCGCCTTGCCCTGGCTTTCAATGAAATGGTTAAAAATAAACAAGTTAAAGCGCCTATTGTGATTGGCCGTGACCATTTGGATTCTGGTTCTGTGGCCAGCCCCAACCGCGAAACAGAGGGTATGCTGGATGGCAGTGATGCTGTTTCTGATTGGCCTTTGCTTAATGCGCTGTTAAATTGTGCCAGCGGGGCTACTTGGGTAAGCATTCATCATGGGGGAGGGGTTGGTATGGGCTTTTCTCAACATGCTGGCGTTGTGATTGTTGCTGATGGAACAGAAAAAGCGGCTAAACGATTGGCTCGCGTGCTACACAATGATCCTGCGACAGGGGTAATGAGGCATGCTGATGCAGGTTATCAAATTGCCAAGCAATGTGCCAAAGAGAATTCGCTTTGGTTACCCATGGAATCTTAAAAGGAGCAGGTTTATGTCAGAACATTTTATATTGCAGCCTGGTCAGTTATCGCTAGTTTCTATTAAACAAATTTTAGATGAGGAACTATCTTGCGTTCTTGCTGAGAACGCCTTTGAATTAATTAGAGCTTCTCACCAAACGGTTAAAAAAGTAATTGATGAAAAGAAAACAGTATATGGAATCAATACGGGTTTTGGTTCTCTGGCAAACCAGACCATTTCTTCAGATTGTTTGAAAGAGTTGCAGCGTAATATTGTACTTTCTCATGCTTGTGGAACGGGTAAATTATTGCCGGATAGCGTGGTTGCCTTGATTTTGCTTTTGAAAATTAATAATTTGTCTCAAGGGTATTCCGGAGTTAGGCTGGAATTAATCAATGCATTGATTGCTTTGTTTAATCATAAAGTATATCCATGTATTCCCTCTAAGGGTTCGGTAGGTGCGTCCGGAGATTTAGTCCCGCTTGCGCATTTGTCTTTACCTTTGTTAGGAGAAGGCGAAGTAAGGCATCAAGGTCAGGTGATCAGTGCTGAGGAAGGACTAAAACTGGCGGGATTGAAACCGCTTGAATTGGAAGCTAAAGAAGGATTAGCACTGCTTAATGGCTTACAGGTATCTACCGCTTTAGCTTTGTCAGCTCTGTTTATTAGTGAGACATTGTTCGAAACAGCGATTATTTCCGGCAGTTTGTCAGTAGATGCTGCCAGTGGGAGTGATGTGCCCTTTGATGACAGAATACATCAAATTCGAGGGCATCAAGCTCAAATTTCTGCTGCCAGCATGTACAGAAATTTATTGGCTGGTAGTCAAATTCGAGAGTCACACAGGGATTGTAATCGTGTTCAGGACCCTTATTCTTTAAGATGTCAGCCACAAATCATGGGTGCAGTTCTTCATCAGATGCAGTTTGTTGGACAAACTCTCCAAGTAGAGGCCAATGCAATTTCCGATAATCCTCTCGTTTTTGCAGAGCAGGGGGATATTTTGTCTGGGGGAAATTTTCATGGTGAAATCATCGCAATGGCTGCTGACAATTTAGCATTGGCATTATCCGAGATAGGAGGTAGTGCAGAACGGCGAATCGCTTTATTAATTGATAAGAATTTTAGTGGATTGCCTGCTTTCCTGGTTAGAGAAAGCGGCTTAAATTCAGGTTTTATGATTGCCCATGTTACTGCTGCCTCATGTGCCAGTGATAACAAAGCGCTTGCTCATCCGCACTCCGTTGATAGTTTGCCTACCTCGGCAAATCAGGAAGATCATGTTTCTATGGCAACTAGCGCAGCACGTCGACTGCACGAAATGATCGATAATACTTCAACAATTCTTGCTATTGAGTTATTGGCAGCTTGTCAAGGGCTGGAGTTTCATAAACCTCTAGAGACATCACCGCAATTGGATAAAATTTATCAAAGCGTAAGAAGCGTTGTTAAAGAGTATGATAAAGATCGCTATTTTGCACCTGATATAGAAAAAATTAAAAAGAAGATTTTAGATAAAGAATTCTCATTACTCACACTCACGAACGAATAGCAGGAAAAATACAATGGAATTGATGGCAGAATTTCTAACTTTGCATCAACAACACAAAAACAATCCTTATCCTTCTTTGTCTGAAAGAAAAAAATTGCTGATTGCAATAAAAAAAATCTTGCAGACAGAAGCTTACACTTTAGCAGAAGCAATAAATAAAGACTTTACTCATCGCCCTATTGAGGAAACCTTATTTTTGGAAGTGTTTCCAACGATACAAGCCATTAATTTTTGTTTAAAAAATATGAAGAAATGGATGAGAAAGAGACGTAGGAATGTGTCTTGGTTGTTTATTCCCGCACAAGCCTATGTTATTCCCCAACCCCTTGGAGTTGTAGGCATCTTGGTTCCCTGGAATTATCCTGTCTATCTGGCTTTAGTCCCTGCTATTTATGCATTGGCATCGGGAAACAGGGTAATGATAAAAATGTCCGAGTTATCTCCACATATTGGCGATACTTTACAAAAATTGGTACATGCAAGTGGAATAAACCATTCTATCAGCGTCATTAACGGCGATATTGAGCTATCAAAACGCTTTGCTTCTCTGCCTTTTGGCCATCTTATGTTCACTGGTTCAACTAACGTAGGAAAACTGGTGATGAAGGCTGCCAGCAATAACCTGACCCCAGTGACACTGGAGCTAGGTGGTAAATCTCCGGTAATATTATCTCCCACCATGAATCCAGCTTATTTTAAGCGCCTGTTTATGGGGAAATTATTGAATGCCGGTCAAACTTGTATTGCACCTGATTATGTATTGATTCCTAAAGGATGGGAGGAGAGAGTTGAAACAGAGTTTAAGAAGTTTATTAATACCTTTTATCCAGATTTAATGAGTAATGAGCAGTATTCCAGTATCATATCAGAGAGCCATAAAAAGCGATTACTTGATCTGGTCGAAGATGCGCGAAGCAAAGGGGCCCGTGTTGTTGAGTTTGGTCATTTAATTTCGAATAGCTCGAAGCTACCTGTGTTTTTATTATTTGATATAACAAATGATATGCTTGTTATGAAGGAAGAAATTTTTGGCCCTGTTCTTCCTGTGTTGACTTATAATTCGATAATTGATGCCATAGATTTAATCAATTCTTTTCCCAATCCGCTTGCGCTATATTATTTTGGGGAAGATAAGAATGAAATAAAGATCATACAAACAACAACATTATCTGGTGCTTTGACAATTAATGAAACCTTAATGCATATTGCAATTGATGATTTGCCATTTGGGGGTGTTGGCCATAGTGGTATGGGGCATTATCATGGAAAAGAAGGGTTTGATACCTTTTCAAAATTAAAACCGGTATTAGTGCAGCGATTTATATCTACAGTGAGCTGGTTATACCCACCTTATGGTGCTTTTATGCGTATGTTTTTGGCTTGGGTTGGTGGCATCAAGTAGAAGGAGAAATCATGAATAAAGTCATTTTTATTACGGGTGGCAGCAGAGGAATTGGTAGAGAAATCGCTTTAAAGTTTGCAGCAAAAGATAAAGCTAATATCGTTATTGCAGCGAAAACAGCAGAACCTCATCCTAAATTGGAAGGAACTATTTATTCAGTTGCAAAAGAAATTGAAGAGATAGGCGGACAGGCCCTGCCTTTAATGGTTGATGTCAGAGATGAGCAACAGATCCAAAATGCGATCACTAAAACCATAGAAACTTTTGGAAGATTGGATGTATTAGTCAATAACGCGAGCGCAATCAATTTGACTGATACATTAGATACTCCAATGAGGCGTTATGATCTCATGCAAAGTGTTAATGTCAGGGCAACGTTTGCATGTTCTCAAGCAGCCATTCCATATCTTTTAAAAAGCGAGAATCCGCATATTCTGACTTTGTCCCCACCTTTAAATATGGATAAAACCTGGTTTGCACCACATCTGGCTTATACCATCAGTAAATACGGTATGAGCATGTGCACATTAGGCCTCGCTGAGGAATTTAAAGAGGCGGGAATTGCTGTTAATTCTTTATGGCCGAAAACTACTATAGCTACTGATGCCATAAGAGTTCATTTTCCCAGTGAGCTGTATATGGCAAGCAGAAAGCCACTCATTATGGCTGATGCTGCTTATTGGATTATCAATCAACCATCAAAATCAACCACTGGAAATTTTTTTATTGATGAAGACGTATTAAAAAATAGCGGTGTCACTGATTTTTCTTGCTATGCTATGAATCCTAAAGCTCAACTTTGTCCTGATTTATTTTTATGAAGGTAGAAATCTATACTGATGGTGCATGTAAGGGAAATCCAGGGCCTGGCGGCTGGGGCGTATTGCTCCGATATAATGGTAGAGAAAAAACTCTTCATGGAGGAGAGGCGCAAACTACCAATAATCGCATGGAATTAATGGCAGCAATTAAGGGCCTGGAAGCATTAAAACGTCCTTGTGAGGTGGATTTGTATACCGACTCCCAATATTTGCAGCAAGGAATGAAGGAATGGATCAAAACATGGAAAAGAAATGGTTGGCGTAACTCCAAGAAAGAGTTGGTTAAAAATGCGGAATTATGGAAATCATTAGATAATCTGGCTTCTATTCATAATATTCATTGGCATTGGGTTAAAGGGCACTCAGGCCATTTGGAAAATGATTTGGTTGATGCTTTGGCAAACTTGGGTATTGAGGAATTATCATAGAGTTATGAGACAAGTTATATTAGATACCGAAACGACTGGTATTGGACCTGAACAGGGACATAGAGTAATTGAAATAGGTTGTATTGAGCTTATTGATAGAAAATTAACCGGCAAGCACTTTCACATATACCTTAATCCACAGCGTGAAGTGGATGAAGGGGCATTTAGAGTTCACGGGATAAGCACTGAATTTTTGCAAGATAAACCTTTATTCCAGGATATTGTGACTGAATTTATACAATTTGTTGAAGGTTCAGAATTAATTATTCACAATGCTCCATTTGATGTTGGATTTCTGAATTCTGAATTAAAACATGTGAAATGGAATAAGACATTAGAAGATTATTGCCCGATTCTTGATACTTTGATTTTAGCCAGAGAAAAACATCCAGGACAACGTAATAGTTTGGATGCTTTGTGTAAACGTTATGAAATAGATCATTTTAATCGTGAGCTGCACGGTGCTTTGCTTGATGCCGAAATATTAGCTTATGTGTATTTGGCAATGACAGGTGGCCAAAGCAGTTTATTTACTGAGGTTGAATCCAGTTTGCGTCAATCAAAAATAAAAACCCAAGAGATAAAGTCATTAAGTTTAAAAAAACCAGTAATAATGAAGGCTAATGAAGAGGAATTAATTCAACATCAAAGTTTCGTTGAATTTATATCTAAAAAATCCGGTATCAATCATTGGGAAGAGGTATAGCTCTCATGATTATATAAATTATAAATAATTATTCTGTTACACTTATTATTCGGTTTCGCGTCTGCCAATACTAAACCTTATGCAATAACAAAAATTCTTCAGACATCCTATTCCTGGTCGCTATCCTCAAAACAAGCAACCCAAGTGATTGGTTATAGGCAGAGGCGAAGCCTAATGAATATCTCATTCAAGCAATTTTTTTATTATCTATTTGGGGATTAGATGTTTTTCAGCAAAATCTTTTCCGATACATTCTCCTAATGATCTGCCCCATGTGCCAGCTGTTTCACTATTGATTTTATCTGGCATGCTGGCATACAGTTCATCTTGGCATTTTTTGGTGCTTTCAGGAATTAAAGTCACGCATTGTTCATAAGTCATTTTAATTTCATCAAATCGTTTTTTGAGATCCGGATCTTGAATGAATCCTTTGCAGATAAGATCTGGTAATAAGGGAGTCATAGAGTTTAACCAAGCATCCTTAGTCATCTCATTAGGATTTGTTGTATCCTCAGCATTGGATATTAAGGGAAATAATGAAGTGCCTAGCACGAGCGTGGTAGCAATAAGTAATTTCCTTGACATGATTTATTGTCCTTATTTTTAGAGTCTCATAAATATAGTAGGACAAAAAATACAATTTTTCCTTTATTTAGTAATTTATAGTTACTTGAAACTAAATGATTGATTCCTCTTTACTTCTTCTTGCCAACACACCTATGTGCTTGTTGTGCATCTTAGGCAATCATGGCCCCACGTGTTGTTGGGTAAGTAATTTAATAACTGATTAGCAGTGGCATAAAGGTGATGAAATATTTGAATTGCTCAAAAATTAAACTAAAATAATAAAGTGACGGAAAAAAAATAGGTTAAATCATGGAAAAGTCCAATTTTCGCTTAAATTTTTTGTCTCAAATTTTGCTCTTCACTTTAGGGGTATTTTTATTCTGTAATGGGTACGCAGCAGGGAATACCTTTATTTTTAATCCCAATACATTAACCTGGAAAGCTATCAGTGCTAATGGAAAGGTGATACGTACAGGACGCGGATCAGGTGGAAAACACTACTGTTCTGATGTTCGCAGATCATGTAAAACACCGTCTGGCGTTTTTAGAGTGATTAGCAAAGGTGGCCCAGCATGCCGATCCAGTCGTTATCCGCTGGGCAAAGGTGGAGCACCTATGCCATATTGTATGTTTTTTAGTAAATTGTATGCAATTCATGGTTCTCCGGATGTGCCAAATTATAACGCAAGTCATGGTTGTGTCAGAGTGAAGCCTCATGATGCAAGATGGTTAAGTCAAAATTTTATTAAAGTTGGAACGAAAGTAATTATTAAATCCTATTAATAGCATTAATTAATGCGCCATAATTGGGAATTATGTAGTATAATTGGAATTATTGGGTGACTATTGTTCACCAATTCATTTATACTCATTAATTTTAGAAGAAGTATCGTTATGATTGAAGTAAATATTTGGTTATCAACTGCTGTTTTGTTTAAGAAACGAATTAAGCACAAATTTTTTGGCCCGCTTTTAGCTTCAGAGGACAAAGGGGAAAATGTAGGGCATGTGAATTTTACTATAGAAATTGATGAGCGCAGAAAAAATAGTTTTGATTTTATTGAAAAACACGGGCCTGAGCTGGGGGCTAAAAAAACATTGCGTGCCGTCCCAACTCAAGCGACTGGACCTTCCATAACAAACATAGAATCGTCTCATTTGAAACCAACTATGGTAAAGAGTGATGTGGTGTCTCATAGCTTTTGGCCAGAAGGGAGACCAAGTAAATCAGAAACTATAAAAGGTAAAGGAGTTAAACCCAAGTTTAAAACTCATGAAGACGATATGATTGCTGAAGATTCAGTAACGGCAATGGATATAACACATCGCAAATCTGCTTTAGAAGAGATTCATAGGGACAAAAAGAAAAATGAAAAATCTTGACTTGTTGGTTGAAGTTTCAGATTTGGAAGTCAACATGGAGCAAAGATTACTTTTTACGGATGATCTTAAGAAATTGCATTTAGAAAAAGAGGAGCTGAGTAAGCAACAGAAGCAATTAACCAGTTCCCACCAAACCCAATTAAAAGATTTAAAGGGGCAATTAGCCAAGCTGGAACTTCATTTGAATAAAACAAACGGACAAATTAAAGCTACAGAGAGAACTTTAGCCTACTTGGACAAATTGGAAAATCCTGATCCTAAAACCAGAGCACAATCGATTGAGCTTACTGAAAAATTAATTAAATTAAAAAAAGAGCTCGAAACTACAATAAGTTCTCAACATGAGATAAGCGAATTGATGTCAAAATCTGAACTCACTTATTATGAAGGTATGCAAAAAATTGAAAAAAATCTTCAACAGGTTGAGCTTGCAATTAACTACCGTGAAGAAAATCTAAGGCAATTGGATATTAAAATCAATGGCAGGGATGAAAATGATTTAAAAGAATTGCAAGAAGAGGCCTATCGCCACAAAGAATTCACCTCTCGCAAAGAACAATTTATCAAAAGCCGTGATTTTACTAAAGGTAGGCATCCTGATTACAGTGTCACATTGCCAACTGCGGAAAGTGGTTTTACTTATTATGTTGATGAAGTCAAAATACTGAAAGCTATGCAAGAAGAACGCAGCCAAAATTACTCATTTCTTTTTAATAACTGTGCCAGTAGTGCTAAACGTTGTTTGCTAGCAGGAATAGATGACAATTTGCGAGCCAAATTAAAAGAAGCTGGTTTAGATAGCAAGTTTTTTGAAATTAGTAAAGTGGAAACATGCAAGTCATTACGTGACTGGGCAAGAACTCTTGAGAGTAAATTAACGGATCTTAATTTTCCACCACCCGCACCTACCCGAGGTGCCTAAGAATAATAAGCAGTTCATCCGTAAAAAACTAAGATCACTGCCCAAGTTTTAGGCAGTGATTTTTTTATAAATCATCTTCATCACCAATACTAAACGAAGAGCCACAGCCACAAGTCGTTTTTGCATTAGGATTGCGTATGACAAATTGCTCTCCTTGAATTCCTTTAATGTAATCAATTTCCGCATCATGTAGATATTGGTAACTCATTGAATCAATTAGCAATTTGACAGAAGATTTTCCATCAGAACATTGTTGTATGATAATCGTGTCGTCATCATTGATTTGTTCATCAAAGCTAAATCCATATTGAAATCCAGAACAACCACCACCTGTAATTGAGACGCGTAAATTCAAATTGGAATTATCTTCTTCTTTAATTAATTCTGCTACTTTATCAGCTGCGCTGACAGAAAAATGGATATCTGAAGTGTTTTGGGATACGTCAACACTGGCCATACTTAGCTCCAAAATAATTACTACTATTATTATTCATTATATCAATAATGTGAGTTGTTTCGTAGTCTCAATCCATAAATTGGTATGGGTACCAGAGAAAACAAACAGTACCAGTACAAAACTTGCTTCCCTGTTTAGCGAATAATCTGCTCTATAGTAGCTCCACCCAAGCATTGATTTTTTTCATAAAAGACGATGAATTGTCCCGGAGTAATCGCACGTTGAGGACTTGAAAACATCACATAGTGCAGATTATTATCCGGAGGAGAAATCATGCAGGCTTGATCGGTTTGCCTATATCTTGTTTTGGCAAAGCAGGTTAGTGGCAAATGATTCTCATAGTCTGCCAGCCAATGAATGGGACCACATATCAAACCTTGAGAATAGAGCATTGGGTGTTGACTGCCCTGTGCTACGTAAAGGGTGTTACTGGCTATGTCTTTATCCACGACATACCATGGCTCATCTGTCGAGTTTTGTAATCCTCCAATTCCCAAACCCTGGCGTTGTCCTAATGTGTAAAACATTAAACCATCATGTTGACCAAGTGTTTTTCCTCCAGTACTTTTTATTTCTCCCGGTTTGGCAAGTATGAATTCATTAAGAAAAGTTTTGAATCTTTTTTCACCTATAAAGCAAATACCTGTAGAATCTTTTTTGGCATGAGTGACAAGGCCCAGTTGTTTAGCGAATTCTCTAATTTGTGGTTTGGTAAAATCACCTATTGGAAAAATGGTTTTGGACAATGCCTCTGGTTCAACAGCGTGGAGGAAATACGTTTGATCCTTTTCTCTATCTTTTGCCTTAAATAAGTAGCCGATAGATTCTTCTATTGTATTTTTGGCATAGTGGCCAGTAGCTATATAATCTGCGCCAAGGTTTAAAGCATGATTCAAAAAGGCATTAAATTTGATTTCTTTATTACATAACACGTCGGGGTTGGGTGTTCTTCCCTTTTCATATTCACTCAGAAAATAAGCAAAGACTCTATCCCAGTATTCTTCTGAAAAATTTACAGTATGTAGTGGTATGCGCAATTGATTACAGACGGCTTGGGCATCTGCCAAATCTTTTACTGCAGGGCAATAATCATTGTGATCGTCCTGCTCCCAGTTTTTCATGAATAGCCCTTCCACCTGGTATCCTTGTTCTTTCAATAGCCAGGCTGCTACAGAAGAGTCGACTCCTCCTGACATACCAACAATAACTTTAGCTTTCATAAATGGTTTGTATCGCTCTTTTTTGAATCATAATCATATTGGAATCTGCGATTTTAACAAATTAACTACACTCTAGGAAATTGTAATTTAGCCCTGTATTTATTACCCAATAAGTTGATATTTTTTACATATAATTGGATAATACCACGTTTTTAGGGATTCGTTATCATTTTAACTTGATTATGTTAGTAAGTCATAAACCGTCTATAAGCGCTTATATATACTTGTCAAGACTCAAAGAGCAAACTCATTCTATATTTCGGATAATTATCTATGATGCATTTACAAGAGTTGGCAAAACATGGCCAGCAAGAAAAGGAAGTGATTTTAAACGAGCGTCTACCTTCGTTTGTTAGTCCCGGATGCCATTTGCATGCGTCTTATCATATAGAGGCAAAAGATGATTTTTATCTTATTCATCTTAGAGTGCAAGGTAATTTAAACAGTATATGTCAGCGATGTATGGAAAACTTCACTGTATGTTATAATAACTCCACTGTTGTTGCTGTTTGTCGAAGTGATGAGAGAGCCGAGCAACTTTTGAGTCAATATGAATGCTTGGTTTCTTCAAACTGGCAGGTTGACTTAAATGAATTAATAATTGATGAGCTGCATTTATATGCACCACAAGTTCATCCTAATATTAATGAATGTGCTAATGAAATCAATGAAATTTTAACTGGGAAAAAACAAACTTCTTGATATTTTGATAATTAATACTTGGATTGAAGTTAAAATATCGGTAATATTCCCGCTTTATGAATGCAATTTGTTTAGGAGTAATACAATGGCCGTACAACAAAATAAAAAATCACGCTCACGTCGTGATATGAGGCGTTCTCATGATGCACTAACCAAGCCTACTCTATCAGTTGATCCAACAACTGGTGAAACCCATCTTCGTCATCACATGACACCAGATGGATATTACAGAGGCAAAAAAATTATTGACGCTGAAACCACTTACGAACAAGAGTAACTTTCTTGAAGAATATCACCATTGCAATTGACGCGATGGGTGGGGATCACGGCTTGGAAATTGTGATTCCTGCCTGTATTCGTGCTATTAAAAACAACCCTGATTTGAAACTATTGCTTGTAGGAGTCCAGGACAAGATCAGTGCTTCTTTGAAAAAACATGGCATGTTGTCCTGTCAGCAATTTACTATCATCCACGCATCAGAAGTGGTTACAATGGATGAATTGCCATCTCATGCATTACGAAATAAAAAAGATTCCTCAATGCGAATAGCAATCAACCTAGTTAAGGAAGGCAGAGCGCAGGCTTGCGTCAGTGCGGGCAATACAGGTGCCTTAATGGCTACCGCACGATATGTCTTAAAGACTTTACCGGGAATTGATCGCCCAGCAATAGTATCCGAGTTACCTACCATGGGTGGAAAAACAAGAGTCATTGATTTGGGAGCCAATGTTGATTCTTGCGCCGAGCATTTGTTTCAGTTTGCTGTGATGGGGTCTGCATTGATACAGGCAATAGAAAATAAACCCAAACCTAAAATTGGTTTACTTAATATTGGCGTTGAAGAAATCAAGGGTAACGATCAGGTTAAGCGTACTGCACATATGCTGGCTGAGTGTTCTGTTATGAATTATGTGGGATACGTTGAGGGCGATCACTTTTACAGTGGTGATGTTGATTTAGTGGTCTGTGATGGATTTGTTGGAAATGTGGCATTAAAAGCAAGTGAAGGTTTGGCAAAGCTTTTATTAACTGTCCTTAAAGAATCATTTAGCAGAAATTGGTTAACAAAAATTGCTGGTTTGATTGCTTTACCAGCCTTAAAACATTTAAAAAATCGTTTGGATCCATCGAGATACAATGGTGCTAGTCTACTCGGGTTGAATGGTATCGTTGTCAAAAGTCATGGTGGAGCCAATGAAATTGGTTTTCAACATGCTATTGAACAGGCTGTTCTTGAAGTAAAAAATAATGTTGTCGATTTAGTGCGTGATCAAATAAATGATTTTATAAATCAAGGATTGTTGTTATGAAAAATGCTGTTATTAATGGCACTGGAAGTTACTCTCCAGAGAAACAAATGACTAATGCTGAACTGGAAACCATGCTTGATACTAGCGATGAATGGATAGTTACCAGGACTGGTATTACTAGTCGTAGTATTGCTCAAGAACATGAAACAACATCTTATATGGCTTCCAGAGCAGCAGAGCAAGCACTAGAAGCATCAAGCCTTGATGCTGAAGAAATTGATTTGATATTAGTAGCAACATGTACCCCGGATTATTTTTTTCCTAGCGTTGCCTGTCACGTACAACACGCTTTAGGAATCAAAAGACCTATTCCGGCTTTTGACATTGGAGCTGCATGCAGCGGTTTTGTTTATGCGATGGATGTAGCGAAACAATACATTGCTGCAGGGGCTGCCAAACATGTTCTTGTCGTAGGCAGTGAGAGCATGTCAAGAGCGGTAGATTGGACTGATCGTTCTATTTGTGTCTTATTCGGAGATGGCGCAGGCGCTGTTGTTTTAAGCGCAAGTGATCGCCAAGGGATTATGGGTAGTGTTTTACATTCTGCCTATGACTCTGATAAATTACTAGTCCTTCGTAATTCAACTTTCGAACAAGATCGTGCAACGATTGGAATGCGGGGTAATGAGGTATTTAAAATTGCTGTTAATATTATGGGTAATATTGTTGATGAAGTGTTAGAAGCAAGTCATTTAAAAAAATCTGATATTGATTGGCTGATACCTCATCAAGCTAATATACGCATCATACAAGCCATAGCTAAAAAATTATCTCTTCCTATGTCACATGTAATTGTTACAATTGGTAACCAAGGTAACACATCGGCTGCTTCTATTCCTTTAGCACTTGATTATTCAATTAAAAATAATCAAATTAAAAGGGATGAAATATTATTAATTGAATCCTTTGGTGGTGGAATGACCTGGGGCGCTATGGTTATTCGTTACTAAATTAATTAATAAGGATTAATTCTATTATGGTAAAAACAGCATTTGTATTCCCTGGACAGGGATCACAGTCTATAGGCATGTTGTCTGACTTTATGCCACAGTATACTGTTGTCACTGATGCTTTTGTAGAGGCTTCAGATGCCTTGCGTTATGATTTGTGGGATTTGGTTCAAAATGGTCCTGAAACAAAACTAAACCAGACTGAATACACGCAGGCAGCCATGTTAACTGCTGATGTTGCAATTTATCGTTTATTAGTGCAATTAGGTGTACCCCAGCCTCAAGTAATGGCTGGTCATAGTTTGGGAGAATACGCTGCTTTGGTTTGCGCTAATTCTTTATCTTTAAAGGATGCTGCACAATTAGTTGCTCGCAGAGGGCAGGTGATGCAAAATGCTATCCCTCTGGGAGAGGGGGCTATGGCTGCGATAGTAGGCTTATCTGATGAGCAAGTTCGTTCGTTGTGTGAGCAGGCCAGCACAGCCAATCATCTTGTTACCCCAGCGAATTATAATGCTCTGGGTCAAATTGTTGTTGCCGGACATCGAACAGCCGTTGATAAACTAATCCAATTGGCTGAAGATGCAGGTGCCAGATTAGCGATGATAATTCCTGTCAGTGTACCTTGTCATTGCCCTTTATTAAAAGATGCTTCAGAACTGTTTGCTGAAAATTTAGCTCAAATAGAATTCCAAGTTCCTTCAGTCGATGTAATAAGCAATGTTGATTTAAGTATTTATTATTCCACTCAACATATAAGAGATAAACTTAAAGAGCAGTTATACAGCCCTGTACGTTGGGTTGAAACGGTTCAGTTAATTCAACAGCGTGGAATTGAACTCGTTGTGGAATGTGGGCCAGGAAAGGTTCTCAATGGTTTGATAAAAAGAATTGAAAGAAATTTAACTACGATTAGCGTTTATGACACCATTAGTCTTGATCAAGTCATAGAGCGTTTACATATCCCAGTTTGAGAGGAAACTAAATGATCAATTTAGAAGGTAAAATTGCATTAGTTACTGGTGCCAGCCGTGGCATAGGTCGTGCTGTTGCCGAGAAGTTGGCAAGAAATGGTGCCTTTGTTTTTGGAACAGCAACCACTGAACAGGGTGCTGCATCTATTAATTCTTTTTTTGAGAAAGAAAAATTGGCTGGTAAAGGAATTGTTTTGGATGTAACCAGCACTGAGCAAGTAGAAAATTTGATGTCTACCTTGTCTGATAATCATCAGTGTCCTTCTATTCTTGTTAATAATGCAGGCATTACCGCAGATAACCTCTTATTGCGTATGGATGATGAGGAATGGTACAAAGTAATAGAAACAAATTTGAATTCTATTTACAGAATGACTAAAGCTTGCTTAAAACCTATGTTCAGAGCACGTTGGGGAAGAATAATTTCTATAGGCTCTGTGGTAGGTGCCAGTGGCAATTCTGGACAGGTAAACTATACTGCAGCCAAGGCTGGACTTATTGGTTTTTCCAAGTCTTTGGCACAGGAAATTGGTAGTAGAGGAATAACTGTAAACGTGGTAGCCCCCGGGTTTATCGACACAGATATGACTACTGCATTGCCTGATATGGTGAAAGAGGAAATGTTAAAAAGAATTCCCATGCGTAAGCTGGGCCAGCCAGAAGATGTTGCTGATGCTGTAGCTTTTCTAGCATCAGACAGCGCAAAATATATCACAGGTGAAACAATTCATGTCAATGGCGGTATGTATATGAGTTAAATGCACTTGCGTTATCTGTATAATTGAATAAACTAGCCGTCAGTATTTAATAATTTCTATCAACCGAAAGAGGAAAATTACGTTATGAGTACAGTTGAAGAGCGTGTTCGCAAAATTGTTGTTGAACAACTGGGTGTTAAAGAAGAAGAATTAAAGAATGATGCATCCTTTGTTGATGATTTGGGTGCTGATTCCCTGGATACAGTAGAATTGGTTATGGCTCTTGAAGAAGAATTTGAAACAGAAATTCCTGATGAAAAAGCTGAGAAAATTACTACAATTCAAGAAGCAATTGATTATATTGAATCTAACTTAAATAAAGAAGAAGCTTAATTTTTTTAAGGAGCTCTCATTGAATAGTCGGCGTGTGGTTATTACCGGCATGGGTATGCTTACTCCTGTCGGACTTAATGTAGAAGAAACTTGGCGAAGTATTTTAGCTGGGGTTAGTGGGGTAGGTTTGGTAGAAGATTTTGACACTACTGAATACCCAACTAAGATTTGGGCTAAGGTCAAGAATTTTAATGTTGAGAATCACATGCCAATTAAAGACGCCCGCAAAATGGACGTCTTTACACAATACGGTATGGCTGCTGCCGATGAAGCGATGCTTGACTCGGGTTTAAAAATTGATGAAATCTTATCTCGTCGAATTGGTGTCGCAGTGGGGGCAGGTATTGGTGGTATTCAAACAATCACAAATAACCAGGATAAACTGGTTGCCGGTGGACCACGTAAGGTTTCGCCATTTTTTATTCCGGCAGGTATTATCAATATGGTTGCTGGACAGATTTCTATTAAACATAATTTAAAAGGGCCTAATATTTCGGTTGTGACTGCATGTACTACCGGAACACATAATATCGGGTTAGCAGGGCGTATAATTGCTTATGGCGATGCCGATGTCATGGTTTGTGGTGGAGCAGAAATGACCACAACGCCACTTTGCCTTGCTGGGTTTTCAGCAGTAAGGTCTTTGTCCAAGCGGAATGATGAGCCTGAGAAAGCCTCAAGGCCTTGGGATAAAGACAGAGACGGTTTTGTTATGGGTGAGGGTGCTGGTATTTTGGTTTTGGAAGAATATGAACACGCTAAAGCTCGTGGAGCCAAAATTTATGCTGAATTGGTTGGTTTTGGTATGTCAGGAGATGCTTATCATATTACTGCACCCGATGAAGATGCCGATGGAGCTTCGCGAGCTATGGAGGCAGCCATCCAGGATGCTGGTATCGATCCCAGACAAGTTGATTATATTAATGCTCACGGCACGTCGACTTATTTAAACGATTTAAATGAAACAAAAGCCATTAAGCGTGTTTTCCAGAATCATGCTTATGATCTGGCGGTTAGCTCAACCAAATCCATGACAGGACATTTGCTCGGAGCTGCAGGTGCAGTAGAGGCAATTATAAGTATTTTAGCCATAAGAGATCAGGTGGCTCCACCTACAATAAATTTGGATAATCCTGATGAAGGTTGTGATTTGAATTATGTAGCACATGCACCACAAAGTAGAACAATTAATTATGTTCTAAGTAATTCACTTGGTTTTGGTGGGACAAACGGTAGCTTATTGTTCAAGCGAATCTAAATGCAATTCTCTAGACATAAAAAACTGGTTATTCTTGTTTTATCGTTGTTTTTTATGTCTTTATTGTTTTTATTTTGGAATATATATCGTTTATTATATACACCAATAATTCCGAAAACTGCTTCTCCAATGATTATTGCCTTGGATAAGGCGACGTCCGCTTATCAATTTGCTTATATTTTGCAAGATAAAAAATTAATACATTCTGCCAAATTTTTTCTATTGATTATTCGTTTTGAAGGATTATCGCATCAGTTAAAGGCAGGCGTGTATCAAATTACTCCTGGCGAAACTGCAATGAAATTACTACACCGAGTAGTTGCTGGTGATGTAATTACGCAAAATTTTACGATCATCGAAGGATCTACACAGCAGAAAGTAGATTATGACCTAAGACAAGCTAATTATTTGAAATACAATCCAGAAGATTGGGCAATAGTAAAAGAAAATTACCCAAGTGCAGAGGGGTTACTTCTAGCAGACACTTATCAATATCAAGCTGGGAGTAGTAGTAGGACATTATTAGAGCAAGCCCATCGTAATTTATTAAATTATCTTAATACCAGTTGGACAAGCAGAGCACCAAATTTGCCTTATAAAACTGCCTATGAGCTATTGATTGCTGCGTCAATTATTGAAAAAGAAACTGCAATTGCGCAAGAGAAAAAATTGATTTCTGGTGTAATGGTAAATAGATTAAAGAAAAAAATGCCATTACAAATGGATCCTACGGTTATCTATGGGCTGGGAAATCAGTATACAGGAAAATTAACACATAATGATTTGCTAATTCAATCACCATATAATTCTTATTTGAACAGAGGATTACCTCCCACCCCAATAGCTATGATTGGTAAAGAGGCCATAGATGCTGCTGCACATCCGCAATTGTCCAATTATTTATACTTTGTTGCCAAAGGAGATGGCACTCATCAATTCTCCGAAACTTATGAGCAACAAAGACAAGCAATTAACCAATACAGACGCAAGGATTATTAATGTCATCGTTAACCGGGAAATTGATAGTTATTGAAGGTTTGGAGGGGGCAGGAAAATCTACAGCTGTCAATTTAGTTGTTGAACTGTTATCCCAAAAAAAAATCAGTACTATAACTACGAGAGAACCCGGAGGAACAAGAATAGGTGAAATTTTAAGAAGTATTATTAAAAATCCAGAGTACAATAATGTTCTGGATGACAGAAGCGAATTACTTCTCCTGTATGCCGCAAGAATACAACTGATTGAGCAAGTGATCAAACCTGCTTTAAATATGGGGCAGTGGGTCATAGCTGATCGATTTGAGCTTTCCACTTTAGCTTATCAGGGTGGGGGCCGCAAAATGGATATGCGGCTTATTAATGAGCTATCGAATTTCTGTTTAAAAGGATTCAAACCTGATCTTACTTTATATTTAGACATTAATCCCGAGCTTGGCATGATAAGAGCTAAATCAAGGGGAAAATTTGACAGGATTGAGCAGGAGTCAATTGAGTTTTTTCATAGAATACATGATACATATCATGTTCTTGTTAAACAAAACCCGGAAATTATGATGATTGATGCTAACAGGTCTTTGGAAGAGGTTCAATCTTCCATTCAATCAGTAATCGAGGAGTTTATAGAGCATAACCTATGATTACTTATCAAGAACAATGGCAGAAAATGCAAATGGCCTTGGCGGTAAGACGAATTCCTCAAGCCATGCTATTTTTCGGTTCTTTGCATTGTGGTCTTATAGAATTTACAAATCAAGTGATCAAATTACTCTTGTGTAAAATAAAACAGAATGAACCTTGTTTGACTTGCATGGATTGCCAAATGATAGAGCGTTTTGAGCATCCGGATGTGCAATGGATTAAGCCTGAAAGAAGCGGTGGTATTATTAAAATTGATCAAATTAGGGGATTGCAGAGCACCGCGTTTCTAACACCACAGAGGACTAATCATAAACTTATAATTATCGAATCAGCTGAATCAATGAATATTGCGGCATCAAATGCCTTATTGAAAATTCTGGAAGAGCCAGCCCAACATACTATCTTTATTTTGTTAGCGCAACAAATTGGCAATATACCACCCACCGTATTGAGCCGATGCCAAATGACGCAATTTACTGTTTTTGATGAGTTGCCTTGCAACAATTTATTGGCTTTAGGAGAGTACTATACTCACGAATCGAATAGCACAATGGTCTTCAAGCATTCAGAATCCATTTTAGAAGGCTTGATTGCAATTATTGAGCGAAGAGAGCATCCATGCACTTTAGCTGCACAATGGACTCAACATGAATTAGGTGCTTTTTTGTGGTTTTTATATTTGCTCTATTCTCAACTACAGTATATGCATTTGTTTCGAGTGGCTTATTCTGGTACCTTAACAAAACAATTGAATAAGCTATCCTCATTACTCAATCCGGTTATGATTTTTGCCCAAGTAGATAAAATCAATACTTTGTTAAGAAAATTAAGCCATAATATGAATATGAATATGAATCATACTTTGGTCTTGGAAGATTTATTATTTTCTTTGGTTGTTGATTATTAATTGAGTTTAAAGGAATTAAACCATTGCGTGTGAACCGAATTTTTATTAAGCAACTGAAGTAAGCAAGATGATTAGTCAAAACAGGACTATTCAAGGAGGATGTCTTTTGATTGAGCGGAGGAGTCATGACCGAAAAACCACAGCTTATAAACTGCTCATTTCCAAATGAAGCATCTTTGTACATGGCTTACATGCCTTTTGTGAAAGGTGGCGGTCTTTTTATAAGAACTCAACACGTTTATTCTCTAGGGCAGTCGCTTGAATTATCTGTTAAATTGCTTAATGAAAATGAACCATATTTGGTCACTGGTAAAATAGTCTGGATTACTCCTAAAGGTGCACAAGGTAATAAGCCCCCAGGAGTTGGTATTCAATTTACCGGTGAAAACAGTCGTTATCTATGTAACAAGATAGAAACTTATTTGGCAGGAGTGCTAAAATCATGTCAGGTTACAGATACTATTTAGAATTATCATTTATTATATAATGAGCAGTATTTTCATTGTGGGGAATAAAGGTGCTGGTCGACTCTCATTGTCATTTAAATTTTATCGATTTGACGCATTTTAATCATGATCTTGCTCAGGTAATCAATCAGGCTCGCGAGAATGGGGTGGAACATTTCTTGTCTGTTTGTGTTGAGTTGAGCGATTATCCTCAATTAGAGCGTTTAGCTAAGGATTATCCTGATATTAGCATTTCTGTTGGAGTGCATCCGAATAGTGAAATGAATTATCCTGTTACGGCACAGATGTTATGTGAATTGGCTCAAAACCCTGCCTGCATTGCCATAGGAGAAACAGGACTTGATTATTATCGTAATCCCACTGAAGAAGCTCAATCTTTGCAACGAGATCGCTTCAGAGAACATATCAAGGCCGCACTTATAACTTCCAAGCCATTAATTATTCATACGCGGCAAGCAGCTGAAGATACTTTGCTGATGATGGCTGAGGAAGAGGCTAGTCAGATAGGTGGTGTCATGCATTGTTTTGCTGAAGACTTGGATATTGCGCAAAGAGCAATTGATTTGAATTTTTATATATCATTTTCTGGGATAGTCACTTTTAAAAATGCTGTTTCCTTACAAGAAGTAGCGAGAGAGATACCTTTAGAGAGGATATTGATAGAGACAGATTCACCTTATTTGGCCCCTGTTCCACATAGAGGAAAACAAAATCATCCCGCCTTAGTGAAACATGTTGCAGAAACTATCGCGCAACTCAGAGGAATGGAATTCCAAGAGATAGCAGAAATCACTACAAACAATTTTTACAATTGTTTTAATATCAAACGACAAGCATAAATAGCTGGCAAAGGGTGGTTCTCAGCTTAACTTATCATTTTTTAAACTAGAAATAGGCAGCGCTCCTATGAACACAATGCAATCATCTGTTTGCATCTGTGATTGCATAATGCAAACCTGAATTGTTGACAGTAAAAACCTCTATGAATCACTTTGCTATCAAACAAAAATTACTGCTGAAGGCTAATCAAATCATGTTCAATGAACCGTAGTTTCTGAAAGCTGCTGTGTAAGGCGAGTTATTATTCAAAAAGGTATGATCTTGCGCTGTCCGTTACTAGTAAATTTCATTAGCTCGCTACGAAAATTAATGATCAAATAATAAATAAATTATATTAATTTAATTTATTTTGTATTATAATTGATACAAATTGTATTTGTATTGGATATCCACACTATGCCAAAATTTAAACCTACTATTAAAGAATTAAGACTGATTGATTTGGCTTCCAGAGGGCTTATTCAAACTATAAATAAAGAATTCATAAAATCAGCATCAGACAGCAATGATATTCGACCTGAAGCAATTAACGAAGCTATAAAGGTAGCAATCAGTTCAGCATCTGACGTGTTAAATGAAGGGGCTGATAAGCGATTGAAAATTGTTGTGATGTTATGCAACTTAAAATGGGAAGATCATTATCAAAATCAACATATTGTAAACAATGCTTTTAAGCAGGCAGTAGAAACTAATTACAGTGAGCTTGTTATAGCTCTTTGCAACTTGGTTGCTCCAGCAAGTCAACCAAGTCAAAAAATGGTAAACGAGGCTTTAGTACGAGAAGCAGAAAAAGCAATTAAAACCAATAATTGGAAATTTGTGATAGCTCTTTGCAACTTAACTGCCCCAGCACGTCAACCAAGTCAAAAAATAATCAATGCAATCCTAGACGCAGCATTATCAAATGCGGAGAGCTATGAAAATAAAGGTGATATACAATCATCTTCTAAAGCATGGGAGGCAGTAAAAGCCATTGCGAGCTTACAACCGCCTGCTATTGTACCTGATAAAAATCTATTAGATAATGCATTAAGGCAATTAGCAAAAGTTCCACAGATACGAGCTGATAAGAAATTAATTAACTTCGCCTACAATGGGGAGTGGGTAAAGGTTTTAAATTATTTTATTCAACAGCAAGGAGATAAACCTTCCCATACCGCAATGAATACTGTATTAACATTGGCAGTATCGGACCCCGATAATAAATGGGAGGTTTTTAAGGCACTTTGTTCTCTGCAGCAACCTGACTCAAAGACAGCTGGTAATTTGCTGCAAATTGTAGCAGGAAAAGGAAGACTTGATGTTATCCAAATGCTTTGTAATTTAGATGACAAAAATGTACCTAATATATATTACGTTAAAAATGCGTTACAAGTTGCAAAAAATGCAGGATACCCAGAAATAACCAGATATCTTTCTTTTGAAATGATTCGCCAAACCCTCGCAACAAAAGATAATTTAGCTCTTACACAGGCCATACTTCAAGACTATGCTAATCATGCTTTCGTTGGAAGTAGTTTGTTTAGTAGCCAAGTAAGATCGGTAAAAACTCTTCTTTCACAGTTAAAACGTACTGCAGTACAAGAAAATGGAGAAGATGCTAGAAATCAAGTGGTTATTGAGATCATAGAAAGCTTAAAAGCCATTATGGGGGATAATCAGGACTTGATCAGTCGTGTTGATTACATTGATAGCCATTGCAGCAAAAAGGCCCAAGGTCTTGATTCATCGCTTGTTGCTAAACTTTGATAAAATACAAATAAACTTTAGGAACGTTGTCTAATAATTTTTTGCTTGTGAATAAAGGTTTTAGTAGTATTTATCAATTCTATTTTAAATTTAGAGTAATTAATGAGTTTATACATCGGTTTGATGTCAGGTACCAGTATGGATGGAATTGATACTGCCTTACTGGAGCTTCCTTCCAATCAATTGATTCACGGGATTACTAAACAATATAGAGATGATGTCAGGAGAAATCTTGATGATTTAATTATGGGTAATCATTTAACCCTGGCTTCGATTTGCCAACTGAACACGCTAATTGGCAGGGAGTTTGCAGAAGCAGTTCGCCAACTCTTGAATGAAATAAAAGTGCATTCAAAAGAAATTCAGGCCATTGGTAGTCATGGTCAAACTGTCTGTCATGATACAAGTGGAAATATCCCGTATACTTTGCAGCTTGGTTGTGGCCATACGATTTCTTCTTTAACTGGCATTACCGTTGTAGCAGATTTTAGAACAAGAGATTTGGTGAATGGTGGTCAAGGTGCGCCTTTTGCTCCCCTTTACCATCAACAGATATTTTCTAAAGTGAATGAGTCTGTTGCTGTTGTTAACATCGGTGGTATTGCTAATGTTACCTTTATTGCAAAGAATCAAATGACTAGAGGTTGGGATACAGGGCCTGGAAATTGTCTGATGGATGCCTGGATTTATAAAAATAAAGGAGTCCTTTTTGATAAAAGTGGGGTTTGGGCGAGCCAAGGTCAAGTAATTCATCCTCTACTTGAATATTTGTTACAAGATCCATTTTTCCATTTGGATTCACCTAAAAGCATAGGCAAAGAATATTTTTCTTTATCCTGGCTACAAAAACATTTAAAAACAGATTACACACCAGCTGATATTCAGGCTACTTTGTTGGCGCTTACAGCCCATACGATAGCTGAAACAATATTAAATGAATCAGGAGAAATTAAACAATTATATCTCTGTGGAGGCGGAGCCCATAATACGCATTTGAAAGAGAATTTAGCTCGTCTACTGCCTGGGATAGCAGTAAAAAGCATAGCAGAGCTAGGGATTAGTCCTGATTATCTTGAGGCAATGATGTTTGCATGGTTAGCAGCACAGACGATTAATCAAATGCCAGTTAATTTAACATCAATAACTGGAGCTAAAGGTATTGCAATTTTAGGTGCAGTGTATCCTATAATAAAATCATATTGACAAACTAAAGAATCATAAGGTTTAATTTCATAAAAATTAACAGAGTGATTTTAAATTGACCGCACATTACAACGTCGCTTCAAACAGTGGAGCAAGAAATACACTTGCAACGTCTTATTTTATTTTTTTTCTAGCCGCTTCATTTTACTTGTATGAATTCATACTACAAGTAGCACCAAGCGTTATGGCAGAGTCGATGATGAAAACTTTTGGGGTGACGGGTCAAGGCTTTGGTGTCATTTCAGCTTTTTATTTTTATGCTTATGCCCCTACACAATTGCCAGCAGGAGTATTATACGATAGATATGGGCCACGCAAGTTAATGACTTTTGCAATCGTTTTGTGTGCATTTGGTTCTGCCTTTTTTGCTTCCACTGACAGTGTATTTACAGCTTGCATAGGCCGATTTTTGATCGGAATAGGCTCTGCGTTTTCTTTTATCGGTGTTTTGGTCCTTATTTCACGCTGGTTTCCCCCTTATTATTTTGCAATTCTAGCAGGGGTAGCGCAGTTGATGAGTTCAGTCGGCGCTATGTTTGGTGAAATGCCTTTGGCAGCTTTAATTGATCTGGTTGGATGGAGAAGTGCGAGTTTTATTTTAGCGGGTGTTGGATTTCTTTTGGCTATTTTATTTTGGGTATTTATTCGAGATTATCCTCATCAGCAAAATCAGACAATCCCCGATCATTATTTAAGAGATGAATGGAAGCGCTTAGTAGCTGTCTGTAAACATGCTTATACATGGATTATCGGGGGTTATGCTTTTGCAATTTGGACTCCTATTGCAGTATTTGCTGCACTTTGGGGGGTTCCTTTTTTACAGGAAAAATTTCAAGTAAGCGTAGTGGCTGCCTCAGGTTTATGCAGTATGATTTGGCTAGGCATTGGTGTTGGTAGTCCCTTGTTAGGTTGGTTGAGTGATAAATTGGAGAGTCGTCGTATTGCATTGATTATCAGTGCGGTTTTAGGGTTGATTGCTACTCTGATTATCCTTTATTGGTCTGAGTTATCTTATAATTGGGCTTATGTTGTCTTGTTCGTTTTAGGATTAGGTGCTGGAGGACAGACGGTAAGTTTTGCAGTAGTTAAAGAAAATAATACCCCAGAATTAGTTGGCACAGCATCTGGTTTTAATAATTTGTCTGTATTAATTGGTGGGGCCATTTTCCAGCCACTCGTTGGCTATATCTTGCAACAGATAGGATCATGGCGAATTGTCAATGGTGCTCATGTATACAGTATATCGAGTTATCAGACTGCTTTGCTCGTTATGCCGATATGCTTCCTGGCTAGTTTGCTTATTGCCACTTTTTTGCTTAAGGAATCACATCCTGCGCGCAGAGATTAATAACAGATTTATCAATTCAATTTTGCGTTATTGACCTAAAACAAAGGAATCAGGTTATGTAAATGTGGCTTGTTCTTATGAGTTAGCCACATTACTATTTGCTTCATCATGAATTTCAGATTTCTTGGGAGTCCCTATAAAAAAAGTTAAACCGATAAAGATTAAAAATAATAATCCAACGGCATTACAATAGAGGGCGAAATGCAGATTATTGTGATGTTGATAAAACAGGTTAGCTATTTCTATTCCAATAGCCCCAATGATCATAATACTTAGGCTGATTAATGCCGAGGCTGTACCTTTGCTTACAGCGGTTACAAATAAACAATACCTGTTCAAGGGGGCATTAATTACACTCAGCGAGAAAAAGTAAATTATGATTCCCGGGATCAAATACACATAATTATTGCCATAAAAATAAGGGAGGAGAGCTGTCAGAGCAAGTCCCACAACCATTATGATACAACCTATAAAAATAATTCTCTCGATTTTATATTTGTAAGTTAAATGATGTAAACACCAGTTTCCTAAAATTGTTGCCCCGAAGATAGGTAGTTGCCAAAGGCCATATTGAATCACAGTTAATTTTGCTTCAGCAATTAATATGATTGGCGCGAGCGCAATCCAGGCGATGCATGGGATCCCTACCAGACCTTCAGCAATTGCACTATAACAAAAGGCCTGATTAGATAATAACGTTTTATAATTTCGGGTTATAGCGTTCAGTGCGAACGGTGTTTTAGGTATAATCTGGCCGTCTCTTTTTACCTGGCCTATGGGTTCTGGCATAAACCGCCATAATCCCCAATAAGCTAAAAGAGCACCCAAAGCAATAATAATAAAAATCAAACGCCAGGACGCATAATGAATGATTATAGCTCCCAATAGTGGCCCTAATAATGGGGCTAATATTGCGGCATTAGCCATGATAGCAATTAATCGGATAGCGTCCATTTCTTCAAATATTTCTTGAATTGTGGCATAGCCTATAACGCCAATGAAACACAATCCCATTCCCTGAAAAAACCGGGCGATTAAAAACTGATTCATGGAGTGTGAGCTTGCGATCAAAAGAGTGAACAGAAAAAATAAGCATGATCCTATTAACATCATAGGTCTTCTGCCATAAGCATCTGATAGTGGGCCAAGTATGAGCTGCAAACTGGCCCCTCCGAGGACATAGACAGTTAGAGAGGTGGCAACAACACTTTCATGCGCGTTGAATGATTTAACAACATTGATCATACCTGGCATGATCATGTCATTGGCTATATAAGTCAAAAACTCGTATAAAACCAGGAAGCAAGCAAAGATAATGGCCTGTCTGTATGAAATTTTAATTAGTGGCTCAGACATAGCATTAAACCTGAATCAATCGTTTCTAAAAGGCGGTCTGTCAGTATATACATTTATTTCATAATTTGGTAGAAAATCTGATAAATGTTTTGGTAAGTGACATAAAATCTGCCATATACTGAGAATAAATCTTTACAATAGCAACTGCCACTTAAAGTTTGTTTACGGCAAGTCCACCATTTGATAAGATTTGCTTACTTCTAAAATCTGCTTCTTATGATCTGATCAGTATGCCCAAAGAAAAAGTCGTTATTATTATCCCTACCTACAATGAAGAAGATAATATTTCTAATACGATTGATTTGATTCTTCAGGAGACTTGCTCACTCGCAGATTATCAGGTTGACATTCTTGTATTTGATAGTCACTCCACAGATTCTACAGCCCATATAGTTCGAAAGCTAACTTATACCTCTCAACGTGTTCATTTTGCACAAGAACCACAGAAAACTGGACTTGGTTCCGCTTACCTGCAAGCTATGAGAATTGCAATAAATGAGTTAAATGCAGATGTTGTATTTGAGTTTGATGCAGATGGTTCTCATCAACCTTGTTATATTGCTCCCATGTTAGAGCTACTTAAACAGCATGATGTAGTTGTGGGGAGCCGATATATTTCAGGGGGAAGGATTCCCTCAAACTGGGCATTCCATCGTAAATTATTATCTGTGGGAGGTAATTGGGTTGCTCGTATGTTATTAACTGGAAAATATAAAGATCTTACTTCTGGTTTAAGGGCAATACGTACTAATCTGCTAAAGAAACTATTGCCTTCAAACTTCCTATCCAATAATTACGCGTATAAACTTGAGTTATACTGGCTTTTACACAAGGCAAAAGCCAGGATCGTTGAATTTCCTATCCAATTTATTGATAGAGAAAAAGGGAAAAGTAAATTACCTAAAAACAGTATGATTGACACCTTACGTGTTCTTTTTACCCTTCGCTTCAGAGAATTACGCCAGTACCTAACTATGTGCTGTGTTGGCTCCATCGGTGCATTGATTCAATTCAGCTTATACAATTGGTTGCGCAGTTCGAACTATTCCGCTCTGATATCCAGCCAAGTTGCTATCACTGCTGCTATTATATCCAATTTTATTTTTCACCATTCCATTACATTCAAACAAAAAACTGACTTCCGGATAACTAAAACAACGTTTAGCCGTTTTACACAATTTATTATTTATTCCACATTTATGGTTTATTTTCAAAGCCTATGGGTTCATATTTTTGTCCATTCCTTTGGACAAGGTGTTTTGAAAGAAAATATCATTGTAGCCTCAGGCTTGGGCATTGGATCTATTATCAATTACCTGTTTTATTCAAATATTATTTGGTCATCAAAAGGCGCTCATTCTCTCAATTCAAACTCTTCTAAAGAAACTCAAATTTGAAAGCATAAGTGTAATGAGATTGGATAAACTAAACCCTCAATAAAAGCATTTTTTACAAAGAGATTGGGGGTATAACTCCTGTTTCATTTAAGTATCCAGCTTATTACTGCACCAATAGGCGTAAATGATTGGCTTACCTTTTTCATCAAAAGTAGCCGGCAAATTTAATGATTGACACTGGGCAAAGTATTTTTTAACACATGATAATCTATCAAATGTATCGATATATAGCACTTCGCCAAGGGTATTCAGATTAGGTGACCAATACCCGTATTGATTTTGCATTGAACCGCAGTCAAAGGTAAAAATTGTTGGTTTATTTTTAAGAAAAAACAGCATGCGTGCCTCAAACCATCCTGGGGTTATGACTATGCTTGGGAGTTTATCATTAGACTGATTAATTTGTTGTATCGATTGATAATAAGCCAGTTTTTTTGAATACCCAAAACTGAAAAGAGTGGTATTGTCCATCAAAATGATTCCACTGGTAAGAGTGTAGAATACAATTAATAAATAAGTAGAATTACGATAAGCCCACTCTTGATAGCAATAACCAGCTAATAAGCTGGCAGTAATTATGTATTGGCTCAACCAATATCCTCTTATCGTGGCTTTGCTGGCGACAAATAAATAGAAAAGACTAAATGTTACGCAAATAATGAGGCACAAATAAAATACAGGAGATTTTCTAGGCGTCCCTTTGGATAGATATAACGCTGGTGGAATGAATAAAAAGTTAATTGCAGGGAGGAAAATACTAAAAAAGGCATGCAAGACACTCCCCATCGCATGATGAGTATTTTGCGTTTGATGAGTACTTAACTGGTAGCGAATGGATACCCAATCATGTTGAACATTCCATAGGATAACCGGGCTAAAGACAATGATTGCCAGGGTTAATGCCAAATAAAAATGCCTGGATTTAAAAAGTCGTCTATAGGGTGTTGCAACCAAAAAAATAAGTAAGGCCAGCACGAGAACAACACCTGAGTATTTGGATAAAAGCATAAGGCCTATACTCAAGCCTATGTAATACAGATCGTGGTTTCGATTAAACTGGATATACCTTATTGTAAAGTAAAGAGTTAATGCCCAAAAAAGGGTTAAAGGTGTGTCATAAGTAGTTTGATTGATCAAATCTAAAGTGACTAATGGTGAGAATAACCAAATCAAAACCGTAACATAACTGGCTTCCTTATTAAGGCATAATCTTGCTGTTTTATAAATTATAAAACTGGTCAAGGCAGTAGAAACTATAGTAACCAGGTTTAAAGCAAAGAGAGTATCTCCAAATAAAAGTGTGGCTATGCGGATAAAGTAGGCAATCATGGGAGAACCATCATAGTATGATAGAGCCAAATGCCTACTCCAATCCCAGTAATAATAACTATCTAATCCAAGGAGGTGAATTGGTGCAATTAATAGAATGAGTAGAAAATAGAGGCTAATGTAGCGATTCATGTGCAAAAACATTCAGTATTCCCAGGAAAGTAATGATGAATTGTATGTTATTTTATTATCAGTTTTTATATAATGCATTCAGTTTTATCATTAATTAATAAATGACATTTATGAAATTATATTTTTTTGGTGATGATAATAATAAACCCAAATTAAGCGAACATTTAATCATTTACATACTCAGTTTGCTAGATCCCAAGTCTCAGTCTGTTGCTTCTTTAGTGAATAAAGACTGGTCTCGGCTGGTTCAATTGACACGGCAATACCTGTCTATGTTACCGGTGATTCATCGAATACCTTTATTTGCGAATTTGGGTCTTGACGTTTTGAAATTAAAATTAATGACAGGTGGTATGACGAATTCCACATTTAGGCTAAGAATCAAAAATGCACCTGAGAAATGGGTTATGCGGATTCCTGGAATAGGCTCTTCAGCATTTATAACCAGAAGAGATGAAGCCCACAATGCTAAACAAGCCGAAAAACTTGGACTGAATGTTCCAATAGCTTTCTTTGATCCAAAAGATGGGCTGCAGGTAACGCGCTTTATAGAAGGAGTACATTCTCTGGATGATCAAGCTTTGGCCCGCAAGGAAATTCTGCATGAGGTAGCATCTATGATGAGAAGACTTCATAAATCTCCTCCCTTTAATAATAACACGCTTTTTTTTGAGCGAAATGAAGAGTTATTGGATTTATTAAAACGAAAACCCTTTAATTTCCCAGGGGAAATAGAATTTATTGAGCAACAAATGAAAAATCTAAAGGAGATTTTTTCTTCTTATCGTATTCAGCAATTTCCTTGCCACAATGATACAACGCCACTTAATTTTATCTTGTCCGAAAATCCAGAAATCAAGGGTTCTGAAAAGATTCATCAGATTGATTGGGAATATTCAAGTAATAATGATTTTATTTGGGATTTGGTTTATTTTATGGTTGAGGCCAAGCTAAACCGTGAACAACAGCTTATTTTGTTGAAAGCTTACTTTAATACAGAAGAGCTGAGTGGCTCTCTGTTGGCATGGATAGAGGTTTATAAACCCATCATTGAGTGGTGGATAACCATTTGGTCATGGACACAATTGGCAAATGGAGCTAATGCAGTTGATTTGAGTTCTTATGAGCAACTTGGGCTTGAAAGGTATCATAACACCTTAATTCACTTGAAAAGTGAGGGCTATGTCAAAGCCTTGGCACTGATTGAAACAGATAGTCATAGCCTGACTTTTACGGGGCAGAGACCTTTTTAGCGGTCGCCATTATCTAGACAGGACAACTCGTTTACAGTGACGATTAAGATCTTCAGAGCATTTTTTTGAGAAATTCCTGTAAATGCATCTTGTCTTTCTCAGCACCTAAATAGTTTTTGAGTTGTGCTATGTTTCTGTCATAACCTTCCTGGCTAATTGTGCCACGCATCAGCTCAAATCTTAAATATACACAATAGGTGTTGAGTACGTCTGTTTCACAATAATCTCTTATTTCTTTCAATTGGCCTGCCTGGTATTGTTCCCAAACTTTAGAGCCACTCATTCCCATTTTTCCAGGGAAACCTAACATGGTTGAAATGTCATCAAGAGGGGCAAATGCTCTGTTCTGATATCCTGCAAGAACATCCATTAGATCAATATGTCGGTAGTGAAAACGGCTTAGATAATTGTTCCATTTAAAGGTTTGTTGATTTTCCCCTGTCTCCCAATAAGTGGGCGCACTAATACTATGGTATAGGGATCGGTAATGCAGTACAGGAAGATCAAAACCGCTCCCATTCCAGCTCACCAGGGTGGGTGTATGTTTGTCAATTCCAGCAAAAAAACGAGTTATTAATTCTTTTTCATCAGAATTTTCATCGCCAAGAGACCATACTTTTATTTGATTTCCATGACTGATTACCACTGATATAGCGCAGATTTTTTGTAAGTAATGAGGCAAAAAATCATTGCCTGCTTTCTCACGCCTTAAGGCAAACATAGCGCATGCTGTATCTTTATCTGATAAGCCATCAAGTGCAAAAAGCTTTCGCCCTGACTCAATATCTGGGATTGTTTCAATATCAAAAACAAGTATTGTCATAATTTGTTGGTCCAGTTCGGTCTTAATTCTTATTTTTGCAAATTTGCTTGAAACTATCGCCAAGTTTCGGATTTGTCAAAATCACAATTGGGATATCTGATTGATTCTATCATGTGAAGGAATAGAAGTAACTTTAAATGGCATAGATTGTATGCAGTATATTTGATACAATATTTTTTAAATTGATACCTTATATCGTAGCATTGATATTCAATACTGCAGGATGAGTTTTTTATCATTAAATCATGAAGATTCGATTTACTTTACTTTGTTTTAGCATTTTTCTTACGGGCTGCGTCAGTAAACCTCCAGCAGACATTAATAATATTTGTAATATATTTAAACAATATCCGAAATGGTATGTGGATTCAAAAGATGTTGAGCGACGCTGGAAGGTTCCGGTTCCGGTCCAAATGGCAATTATTCATCAAGAATCAAAATTTAATGCTCGAGCTAGGCCACCAAGAACCAAACTGTTATGGATAATTCCATGGACAAGGCCATCAACAGCTTACGGATATACTCAAGCGTTGCGTTCGACTTGGGACAATTATAAACGCACCAATGGATGGTTTTGGTCATCACGTGACGATTTTGGAGATGGTGTTGATTTTATAGGATGGTATGCTAACCAGGCAAATATTAAGGCAGGTATTCCCCGAACAGATACTTACTCACTTTATTTGGCTTATCATGAAGGGATCGGCGGTTATCAAAGGAAAACCTATTTGAAAAAACCATGGTTAATTTCTGTAGCGCGCAAAGTGAAGGCTAAATCACAACTTTATGCAATGCAGCTCAATTCTTGTCAAGGTTCGTTGAAGTCACGTTCCTGGTGGTAATTAAGATAGCCTAATTATGTTCTTGCCAGTGGAAATAAAGTCAGACTTGGACCATATATGATTTTGTGTGTTTATAATAATCGCTATAACACGAAGTCAATCTTAAGTAAGGTATACATTTCTATTTTTAAATAGAAAATCGGGTAAAATCCTGTTTATTTAACAGAATAAAGCTTGAAAAGAAAAGGTGAGTGATGGTCTGCTCATGATGAGCCTACTCAATCCTTATAGTCTTAAAAAACCTGTTTTTTGAGCTGCTCATTTGTTTTTTTAAGACTATGCATGACCAAAATTATTTGTCAATGTGCACTAAATAATTATAAAATTTTATAGTGCTACTATGTTACTATATTCGAAAGTATATAATGATTACGAATTATTTAAGGAGTTTTGGATGCGATTAATGCTTTTAGGTGGACCGGGCGCCGGCAAAGGAACCCAAGCTTCACTTTTAATTAACCGTTATAAAATTCCTCAAATTTCTACCGGTGACATGCTGCGTGCGGCCATAGCAAAAGGTACGCCCTTAGGATTAAGTGCCCAAAAAATCATGGAATCAGGTGGGTTGGTATCTGATGATATTATTATCGGGTTAGTGAAGGAAAGACTAAAAAACCCTGATTGTGATAGAGGATTCCTGTTTGATGGTTTTCCAAGAACATTGGTTCAGGCCGAAGCTTTAAAAGATGCAGAAATCCATTTGGATCATGTGATAGAAATAGCCGTCGATGACGAAGAAATAATTGAACGCATTAGCGGGCGACGCATTCACCAGCCTTCTGGTAGGGTTTATCACGTTGTGAATCAACCGCCGAAAAATCCGGGTGTAGATGACATCACAGGTGAGCCTCTGATTCAACGTGATGATGATAAAGAAGAAACCATACGTAAGCGCTTACAGGTTTACCATAGCCAAACAGCGCCATTGGTGCAATATTATAAGGAATGGGCTGAATCTGGCTCTAAAGAAGCTCCAAAATTTCACACTATTAGTGGTACAGGTACAGTAGAGCAAATATTTGACAACATCGTAACGATACTCGAAACTTAGGAGTTAACATGCCGACCCAGACTATTAACAGCGCTGAATTTGAATCATTAATTAATGACAATGAGATAGTTTTTATTGATTTCTGGGCTGAGTGGTGTGCTCCCTGTAAGCAATTTTCAAAAGTATATGAGCAAGTTTCCGATCAATTTCCAGCTATTAAATTTGTTAAAGTTAACATTGAAGAGCAACAAGAGTTAGCAGATTTTTTCGAGATCCGATCCATCCCTCATCTTATGGTTTTCAAAGACAGTATTGTTATTTATTCTGATGCTGGAAGCATACCCGAGTCCACTTTAAAAGAATTGGCGCAACAAGCACTTGATGCTGATGTTAGTGAAATACGAGCTCAGCTTGAGCAGAAGGATAAGTAGATATACTAGCCAGATAATCCGCAAGTTCTTTTTTACTGGCATTATCCATAGTAAGGCCGAGCTTAGTGCGGCGGTTAAGTATATCATCACAATAATTCGCCCACTCCTCTAAAATAAGATAATCTACTTCCACCTGGTAGAGTGATGGGCCATATTTTTTCCCCATTGCTTCCATATTGTTGCATTGCGAAAGAAAAATTTCAGTATAACAACCATAGGTATTGAGGTAGCGATTTAATAGTTCATCATCCAGCCAATGATATTTTGTTTTGGCGTAATTGACATATTGAGTAAAACTCATATCCGCTAAAGTTGCCCCCGGTAAGGGCGTGTGTTGTGTTTTTGATGGCTTCATTTGTGGAAATACAGGGGTAAGTTGATCTACAACTTCTTCAGCCAACTGCCTGTAAGTGGTTATTTTTCCTCCAAAAATTGTAATAATGGGAGCTGGGGAGTGGTTAAACTCATAGGAATAGTCACGACTTAATGATTTGACTTCCTTGCTATCATCAGCTAATAAAGGCCTAATACCACTCCAGGAATGGACTACATCTTCTTTAGTTATTTTAACCTTGAAGTAGGCATTTACCAATTCAATTAAATAGTCAATTTCTTCTTCGCCAATCTCTATGTGGTTAAGATCTCCAGTATAGTGGATATCGGTGGTTCCAATCATACTAAAGCCATGATAGGGGATAACAAAAATAACCCGCTGATCATTATGTTGCAAGAAATAGGCATGATTTCCCTCAAAAAGTTTGGGGACGATAATATGGCTACCTTTAACCAGGGTAATATCTTTTTGGATAGGTGTATGAGTTAATTGGGCAATGGATTGCACCCATGGTCCTGTGGCATTAATGATGCTTTTAGCATAAGCTTTATAACTCTGCCCTTTGGTGGGCTGGATAGTTAAATGCCATATGTTATTGATTACCTCAGCACAGGTTACTTTGGCATGTGGCCTTATGCTTGCGCCATGATTTTTGGCTTGTATGGCATTAAGAATGGTTAAGCGAGCATCATCCGTGGCGGCATCATAGAAAAGAAAACCGCGATTTAGCTCCTCTTTTAGTGGCGTAAAATAATTATTCTTATTATTTCTGTGGATCGATCTGGATTTGGGTAAATGATTTTTTCGACTGAGATGATCGTAAAAAAATAAACCTAACCTCAATAACCATGAGGGGCGCATGTGTTTTAAGTAGGGCAAAACAAAAGATTGGGAATGGACTAAATGGGGAGCCAAATTGAGAAGGGTTTGACGTTCCTGGAGTGCTTTTTTGACTAAACCAAATTCATAATGCTCTAAATACCTTAAACCACCATGAATTAATTTTGTGCTACTTGATGAGGTTTTCGAAGCCAGATCGTCCTGTTCGAAGAGTATCACAGACAGACCTCTTAATGCTGCATCTGCAGCGCAGCCGCAGCCATTGATGCCTCCACCAATAATTGCAACATCAAAAACCTGATCCATGTTTTTATCTCCGAAAAAAGATTACACTCAATATATATAAATATAGAGGGATTTTATAATAATGAACTATATACTAGCTATTGACCAGGGAACAAGTAGTACTCGCGCGATGATCTACACCCTTCAAGGTGATTTAATCGCAAATAGTCAGTATCCTCTTACTCAATATTACCCCAATTTGGGTTGGGTAGAACACGATCCTGAGGAAATATGGCAAAAAACTCTGAATGCGATGAGGGATGTCGTATCTCAAGTTCAAGGAAAAGCAATTTTATGCTGTGGCCTTACCAACCAACGGGAAACTACTCTGATTTGGAACAAAAAAACAGGGGAATGCCTCGCGCCAGCAATTGTGTGGCAAGATAGACGTACGGAAGAGTTTTGTTATTCATTGTCTGAATACTCGTCAATGATACAAGAGAAAACCGGATTGCTTCCTGATCCCTATTTTTCAGCGAGCAAGTTAAACTGGTTACTAAAGAATAATGCTCAAGCTCAATCACTAATTAATCAAGGGGATTTGGCATTTGGGACAATAGACAGTTTTTTAATATGGCGCATGACTAAAGGTGCCAGTCATGCTACCGATATCACCAACGCATCCAGAACTATGCTGTTTAATATTCATG
Organism: Legionella sp. PATHC039; assembly: GCF_026191275.1. NCBI lineage: Bacteria > Pseudomonadati > Pseudomonadota > Gammaproteobacteria > Legionellales > Legionellaceae > Legionella > Legionella sp. PATHC039. The sequence goes on along the minus strand of NZ_JAPHOP010000001.1, from coordinate 1,220,745 downwards.
ATGAAAAATGGGATAAACAGCTACTTGAACTTTTTTCTATTTCAGAATCGATATTACCAGAGGTTTACTCCAGTGATAATCATTTTGGGGTGATAGATAAAGAATGGCTGGGAGTAGAAATACCAATTACCGGGGTTGCAGGTGATCAACAAGCCGCTTTAATTGGTCAAGGTTGTTTTAATGGCGGAATGGTTAAAGCTACTTTTGGTACCGGGGGATTTTTATTGCTCAATACAGGTGATAAACCAGTTTTCTCAAAGCATAAATTGTTGACTACTATTGCCTATAGAATTAAAGAAAAAACAGCTTATGGTTTGGAGGGTAGTATTTATCATGCCGGAACAACTGTTAAATGGTTACGCGATGAAATGAAGTTGATATCTCATTCTGCTGAAACTGAAGTATTGGCACAAAGTCTTGATAGCAATAATGGTGTATATCTTGTTTCATCTTTTACTGGTCTTGGAGCACCTCATTGGTTATCAATAACAGGAACGGCTATTATTGGTGTATCCCGTTCAACGAATAGAGCGCATTTTGCCAGAGCCGCCCTGGAAGGAGTTTGTTATCAAACACGTGATGTATTAACCTGTATGAGAGATGATAGTCAATTGGATTTGACTTTATTAAGAGCGGATGGAGGGATGGCAGTAAACCAATGGTTTCTACAATTTATGGCTGATCAATGTCAGTTGACAATTCAAAAACCCAAGGACATTGAAACGACTGCCAAAGGGGCAGCAGTATTAGCCGCAATAGGTTCTGGTCTATTTGATTCAGTTTCTTCAGCAAATAAGGTATGGGACGTTGAGAACGAGTTTCAGCCATCTAGGGAAAGAGAGGTAGTTGAAAAAGATTTTCGTGGCTGGTTAGAGGCGTTGGCAATGGTTAAAGCAAGGCACGCATAGGCTAGTCTTATATTTAAATTGGTGCGATTAAATTAGATCGCAGTAGCTCGTATTATAGTTTAATACAAGCTACTGATTAACACATTGGATTTTTTATTTTACGTCACGAATTTTTTCACCAGTATACAATTGGCGAGGTCTGCCAATGCGTGACTTGGTGGCTACCATTTCCATCCAGTGACTCATCCATCCAACAGTGCGGGCTAGAGCAAATATCACTGTGAACATATTGGTTGGTATTCCAATAGCGCTTAAAGTCAATCCTGAGTAAAAGTCTACATTCGGGTAGAGTTTTTTCTCAATGAAATATTCATCTTCAAGAGCAATACGTTCAAGTTCCATTGCTAATTTAAATAAAGGTGCGTCTTTTGCTCCAACGGCTTCTAACACATCATAACAGGTCTTACGCATTACTTTTGCTCTTGGATCATAGCTTTTATAGACCCTGTGCCCAAAACCCATCAAACGGAATGGATCATTTTTATCTTTGGCTCGTTTAATGTAATGATCTATGCGACTCACATCGCCTATTTCTTTTAGCATATTTAAGCAGGCTTCATTCGCTCCACCATGAGCTGGTCCCCATAAAGCCCCTATACCAGCTGAAATACACGCAAAGGGATTAGCTCCAGTAGAGCCTGCCAGACGCACTGTCGATGTAGATGCATTTTGTTCATGATCAGCATGTAGAATAAAAATAGTATCCATAGCTCTTACCAATACTGGATCTGGCGTAGTATCTTCGGATGGAACACCAAACATCATGTGAAGAAAATTTTCTGCATAAGACATTTTATTTTTAGGATACATGTAGGGCATGCCAATGGAGTATTTATAACTCATTGCGGCTAAAGTAGGCATTTTAGCAACCAGTCTGATTGCGGAAATAAAACGGTCTTGTGCGTTATTCAAATCCATGGATTCATGATAAAAAGCAGACAAAGCCCCCACAATTCCAACCATTATAGCCATTGGGTGAGCGTCACGTCTGAACCCATTCAAAAACTGGTACATTTGCTGATGAACCATAGTATGATTGTTGATCAGACTAACGAAAGCTTTCTTTTCTTCTTTGTTAGGTAGTTCTCCATTGAGTAATAAATAACTTACATCAAGGAAGTCCTTTTTTTCTGCCAATTGTTCTATAGGATAACCCCTATACAACAAAATGCCTTTATCCCCATCAATATAGGTGATTTTTGATTCACAGGAGGCAGTTGATAAAAAACCTTGATCAAAGGTAAAGACGCCATGTGAACCAAGCTGGGTAATATCAATCACATCATTACCTAAGGTGGGAGTGTAGATTGGTAAATCAATCGTCTCTTGCCCATCGATGCTGAGTTTCGCTGTCTTTTGAGTCATTGCTTCTCCTGATTATTTACATGCTTTAAGCATTCATACTTGCGTTAGTGCGCGGAACTATATAAAAATGACAACATACAGTCAAATTAAACGTAATTTTGGTCATTAAAAATGCTAGTCCAAAATCTGACCTTAGTCATACATTCAAATAATTTAGACCATTTGCAACCGTATACATTGATTATATATTATGGTTTACAAATTTGAGGAATAATAGAAAAAAAAATGATAACTCCAGCTGAATTACCTATTAATCATCGTGGTGCGGTATATCATCTTGATTTAAGAACTGAGGAAATATCTGACCTCATCATTACAGTTGGAGACCCTGGGCGAGTGAGCCTGGTTAGTCAACATTTTGATAAAATTGAAGTGAAACGCTCCCACCGAGAATTTGTTACCCATACTGGGTACCTCGGAACTCATAGAATTACAGTTCTCTCAACTGGCATTGGCATGCCAAACATAGATATTGTGATGAATGAACTGGATGCTTTGGCAAACATCGATTTATCTACACGAACGGTGAATACTAACAAAAAGAGTTTAACAATTATTCGATTAGGCACTACAGGAGGAGTGGCTGCGAGCTGTATGCCTGGAGATATAGCGATTAGTCGATATGCAATTGGTTTTGATAGTTTGATTGATTATTATCAGTATCAGCCGATGGGAGTGCTTGAAACAATTAGGGAAGAGTTATCTAATTATCTAAAGGGAGAGAGTGGTCCATTTTATATTTCTGAATCCTGCCCGCAATTAGCTGAACAGTTTAGTGTCTTAGGCCATACGGGAATTACAGCCACTTGTGGTGGTTTTTATGGGCCGCAAGGCCGCCAGTTAAGAATTCCTCTTCATTATCCCAATCTTATTAGTCAGTTAGGAAAATTTTGTACTCAGAATTATTCAGTAATTAATCTTGAGATGGAAACTGCTGCCATCTACGCACTTGGCAGTATGCTTGGACATAAATGCTTATCCTTAAGTGTGGTGATTAATAACAGGATACATGGAAATTTTGTAACTGATGTCAAATCTTGTCTGGATTCCCTAATTACAAAATCACTTGCGAATATTAAAAATATCCTTGAGCCATCTGAAGCTTAAGGTCATTTAATTAAGACGCCCAGTGTGGTATCCTTTTGCATTAAATTAATCTTGATTTATTGTCTAAAGGATACATCCAAATCATGGTATACCTAGCCAAAGAAGTCTTACCAGTCAACATAGAAGACGAATTGAAGCAATCCTATTTGGATTATGCGATGAGTGTTATTGTAGGTCGAGCATTGCCTGATGTACGTGATGGTTTAAAGCCGGTGCATAGGCGAGTTCTTTTTGCGATGAGCGAGTTGGGTAATGATTGGAATAAACCTTATAAAAAATCTGCCCGTGTAGTAGGGGATGTCATCGGTAAATACCATCCTCATGGTGATACAGCTGTTTATGACACTATTGTTCGTATGGCTCAACCTTTTTCTATGCGCTACCTTTTGATCGATGGACAGGGTAATTTTGGTTCTGTAGATGGAGATGCTCCAGCTGCGATGCGTTACACTGAAGTAAGAATGTCCAAAGTGGCACATGCTTTACTGGCTGATTTGGATAAGGAAACCGTTGATTTTAGTCCTAACTATGATGAAACAGAATTTGCTCCAGTGGTATTGCCATCGAGAATTCCTAATTTGTTAGTTAATGGTTCTTCCGGTATTGCGGTAGGGATGGCTACTAATATTCCACCACATAATCTTACCGAAGTGATCAATGCATGTGTTACTTTAGTGGATGAACCTGACACGAGTCTTGAAGATTTAATGGAAATTATTCCTGGCCCTGATTTTCCTACAGCAGCAATTATTAATGGTCGTGCTGGAATTATTGAAGGTTATCGTACTGGAAAAGGGCGGGTTGTTATCAGGGCACGCACAGAAATTGAAACGGATGAAAGTTCAGGCCGTCAGTCAATTATTATTCAGGAATTACCTTATCAGGTGAATAAAGCGCGTTTGATCGAGCGTATTGCTGAATTGGTAAGGGACAAGAAAATCGAAGGAATTTCCGGCTTGAGGGATGAGTCAGATAAGCAGGGAATGAGAGTAGTCATTGAATTAAAACGCAATGAAGTAGCAGATGTGGTATTGAATAACCTGTTCGCTCATACTCAAATGCAAAATGTATTCGGAATTAATATGGTTGCTCTGGTGGATGGCCAACCGCGTACTTTGAATTTGAAACAAATACTGGAATATTTTATAAAACATCGAAGAGAGGTTGTTACCAGGCGCACAATATTTGAATTGAAAAAAGCCAGAAGTAGAGCCCATTTATTGGAGGGCTTGGGAATCGCCTTAGCCAATATCGATGAAATGATTGCGTTAATTAAGCAATCTCCTACTCCTCAAGACGCAAAAAATGCTTTATTAAGCAAAATATGGCAACCTGGCTTGGTAAAGGCCATGTTGGAAAAGGCTGGCTCAAACGCGTCAAGGCCTGATGATTTAACTGAAGAATATGGTTTGCATGAGAACGGATATAAATTATCTGAAGCACAGGCACAAGCAATACTTGAATTAAGATTACATAGGCTAACAGCTCTTGAACAAGATAAAATTATTAATGAATTTGAAGAGCTATTGAATTTAATTAAAGAATTACTTGATATATTGGCTTCACCTGAAAGACTTATGCAAGTTATTCGCGATGAATTGATAGAGATTAAATCCCAATTTGGTGATGAGAGACGAACGGAAATAACAGCCTCACAAGAAGATTTGACTATTGAAGATTTGATTACCGAAGAAGACGTTGTGGTCACTTTATCTCATCAAGGTTATGTAAAATATCAGCCCATTACAGCCTATCAGGCTCAGCGCCGAGGTGGCAAAGGGAAATCGGCAACTCATGTCAAGGATGAGGATTTTGTTGAACGTTTGGTTATTGCGAGTACTCATGACACCTTATTATGCTTCTCCAATCATGGCAAATTATATTGGCTAAAAGCGTATCAATTGCCTCAAGCAAGCCGCACTTCGAGAGGAAGGCCTATAATTAATATTCTTCCTTTGGCAGAAGGTGAAGAGATTAATGCTATGCTCCCTGTTCGTGAGTACAAAGACGGCAGCTATGTGTTTATGGCAACCAAGAAGGGAACAGTTAAAAAAGTACCTTTAAACGCATTTAGCAGGCCGCGTTCCAATGGTATTATTGCTGTGGACCTGGAAGAAGATGACAGTCTCGTTGGAGTTGATATTACTGATGGTGCTCGCGATATTATGTTGTTTACCGATGCAGGCAAAGTAATCCGCTTTGATGAAAGTAAAGTGAGACCTATGGGACGCACGGCTCGAGGAGTTCGCGGAATTAGGGTGGAAAAGGATCAAGCCGTTAAATCTCTTGTGGTAGTCGACCCAAGAGGAGGTACCATTTTGACGGCAACTGAAAACGGCTACGGCAAGAGAACTCATATTGATGAATATCGAGTGTCAGGAAGGGGGGGGCAAGGTGTTATTTCCATTCAGGTAACTGAACGAAATGGTAAAGTGGTCCGTTCCTTGCAGGTTACAGATAATGACGAAGCCATGTTAATTACAGATAAAGGAACTTTGGTTCGTTTTAAAGTTAATGAATTATCTGTGATAGGCAGAAATACACAAGGAGTTCGCCTGATTAATGTCAGTTCTGGTGAGACAGTTGTTGGAATGCAAAAAATTGTAGATCTTGGAGAAGAGTTAGAAGAAGCAGAAGATTCATCCCTCAATGCTGAAGACAACAATGATGAATAGCAAGGTTTTCAATTTTGGAGCTGGCCCTGCTATGCTGCCCGAGGAAATACTAAAAGAGGCTCAAGAAGAATTCCTTAATTGGCGTAATACCGGAATGTCCATACTTGAAATAGGGCATAGAACACCGGAGATCATTAATCTTTTAAGTACTGCGGAGCAATCGTTAAGAGAGCTGTTAAATATCCCTAAAAATTATCATGTATTGTTTTTAGGAGGAGCAGCTCGGGCACAATTTGCCATGATCCCTATGAATTTATTACAGCTCGGGGATGAGGCGGCTTATTTTATTACTGGAATCTGGTCTAAGATGGCTTATCATGAAGCGAATCTTCTAAAACAGGCATATTATCTTAGCAATGAAGAGAAAGAGGGATTTGTATCAATTCCTGATTATCAAAAGTGGGAGTTAAAAAGTAATACAGCTTATGTCTATTACACCCCAAATGAAACAATTAATGGAGTCAGATTTCCTTATGTTCCTAAAACAGGAGGGGTTCCTTTAGTCGCGGATATGACTTCTTGCTTGTTGAGCGAGCCGATAAATATTAATCAATATGGTTTGATTTTTGCTGGTGCGCAGAAGAACATTGCCAATGCAGGTTTAACTGTAGTTATCATTCATGAGGATTTACTAAAAAACCAACCTGAACCAGTGATTCCTACCATGTTGAATTATAAAAATCATGCCGAACATCGCTCCTTATATGCTACACCACCAGTATTTAATTGTTATTTGGCAAGTAAAATGTTCGAGTGGATAAAAACTCAGGGAGGTATAGAAGGATTATTTCAAAGGAATTGTTTGAAAGCCGCGAAGTTATATCAATATCTTGATTCAACTGATTTTTATCTAACTCCAGTATCTAAAGAAGCTCGTTCTATAATGAACATTTGTTTTTCCCTCTGCTATCCTGATTTGGAACAAAAATTCCTAGATATGGCTAATGAGCGTGGGTTAAAGGCCTTAAAAGGTCATCGTTTCGCAGGAGGATTGCGCGCCAGTTTGTACAATGCCATGCCTATGGCTGGAGTTGATGCGCTCATTGAGTTTTTGTCTGAATTTGCAAAAGAAAATGGTTAATAAGCATGTTGAATTTTATAAGTAAACCAGTTGGCTGCCTTAAGGGCGAAATCACAGTACCTGGAGATAAATCCATTTCCCATCGTTCTATTATTTTTGGCGCGATTGCTATTGGAACTTCAGTAATCGATGGCTTTTTAGATGGTGAAGATTGCATAGCTACCCTTAAAGCATTCCAATCGATGGGTGTTAGGATAGAGGGGCCTGATAAGCAATGTGTCATTATTCATGGGGTTGGGAAATATGGTTTAAAACAACCCCAAAATATTATTGATTGTGGCAACTCAGGTACCAGTATGCGCTTGCTGGCTGGATTGCTTGCAGCACAACAATTTGATAGCCAGTTAACGGGAGACGAAAGTTTACTTAAACGCCCAATGTTAAGAGTCAGTAGACCCTTAAGTCAAATGGGTGCAGACGTCACTACTCAGGATGGGAAGCCGCCTATAGTAATCAAAGGCGGAAAAAAATTAAATGGAATACATTATGTTATGCCGGAAGCTAGTGCTCAGGTAAAGTCGTCCCTGTTGTTAGCTGGTATGTATGCTGAAGGACAAACAAAAATAACTGAAAATGCAGTCAGTCGGGATCATACCGAAAGAATGTTAAGAACATTTTCTTATCCAGTTCAGATACAAGATGGTGCTATCGTAATTGATCGTAATGGCGAGTGCCATGGAACTCGTCTGAATATCCCGGGAGACATTTCATCTGCTGCTTTTTTTATTGTTGCAGCTTCTATTACTCCAGGTTCCGATGTTTTAATTCGTAATGTAGGTATTAATCCTACACGAACTGGCATTATTCATATTTTAACTGAAATGGGAGCGGACATAAGAGTTTTGAATCAACGTGCCTATGGAGAGGAACCAGTTGCCGATTTGCATATCAGATATTCCCAATTAAAAGGAATCGATATTCCTGCCTCTATGGTGCCTTTGGCGATTGATGAATTCCCGGTTATTTTTATTGCAGCTGCTTGCGCACAAGGGAAAACAACTCTTCATGGAGCTAAAGAACTGCGCTTGAAGGAAAGTGATCGTATTGGCGCGATGGTGGATGGCTTAAACCAATTGGGAGTTCATGCTGAAGGTTTTGATGATGGAATATTGATAGAGGGTGGAAGTATACAGGGTGGTGAGGTTAATAGTCGAGGAGATCACCGTATTGCCATGTCATTTGCCATTGCTGGCGCTGTCGCCAGTGCTCCTGTAACGATTAAAAACTGCGCCAATGTTGCAACTTCATTCCCATCTTTTGTTACTACCGCTAACATGCTTCATTTTCAGATAGAGGAATACAGCTGATGGTTTTTAATAATGAGGTTCCTGTCATTACGTTGGATGGTCCAAGTGGAACAGGAAAGGGGACAATTTGTCATTTGGTAGCCAAGAGACTGCATTGGAATATGCTTGACAGTGGTGCTATTTATCGTGTTCTAGCTTATGCTGCTCGGAAAAATAGCATCGAACCGAATGATATTAAAAAATTAACCGCTTTGGCCCGTTCCCTGAATTTGCGTTTTGAATCATCTGCGGATAATGAAATAAAAGTAATACTTGATGGTGCAAATGTCAGTCAGCAAATCCGCAGTGAGCAATGTGGTCAGGATGCCTCACAAATTGCAGTGATTCCTGAAGTAAGAACAGCACTGCTTGAACGCCAGAGAAACTTTGCCCAATTTCCTGGGTTGGTGACAGATGGACGCGATATGGGTACGGTGGTCTTTCCAAATGCTGTTTTGAAGGTTTATTTATATGCAAGTGCAGAAGAAAGAGCAAATAGACGATATTTACAGTTGCAAGATAATGGGATTAATGTTAGCCTCGCGCAGGTTGTTGAAGAACTGGCTAAACGCGATGCAAGGGATACAGCTCGTACGCATGCGCCATTGAAACCAGCTGAAGATGCTGTATTGATCGATACAACCGGACTAACAATTGTACAAGTGTTCAATATTGTATTAAAATTAATTGATGAACGTTTGAATAATTTGTAGTTTTGAATTGGGGGGAAGGTGAGTGGAACTCATTCTTCCATTTTTTTACTAAAGAGTTTATTAACATGTCTGAAAGTTTCAAAGAATTATTTGAGCAAAGTATTGCCGGAGCTCAATTTTATCCTGGTGCCATTATTACTGCTAAAGTCATCGATATCGATGATGATTTTGTTACTCTCAATGCTGGACTAAAGTCAGAAGGTATTGTTGCCGTAGAAGAATTCTACGATAAAAATGGCGAGTTGGAAGTTAAAGTAGGCGATACTGTCGAAGTGGCCCTGGATTCAGTAGAAGATGGTCACGGCGAAACGCTCCTTTCAAGAGAAAAAGCAAAACGCCAGGAAGCATGGCGCAAATTATCGAAATGCCACGAAAATAATGAAACAGTTACTGGTTTGATTTCTGGAAAAGTCAAAGGTGGTTTTACTGTGGAAATTGGCTCAATCAGAGCATTTTTACCGGGTTCCCTTGTTGATGTTAGGCCTGTAAGAGATCCGTCTTACCTCGAGGGTAAAGAACTTGAATTTAAAGTCATCAAGATGGATTTGAAACGCAATAATATTGTTGTTTCTCGACGAGCTGTAGTTGAAGAAGAAAGTAGCGCTGACAGACAAGCACTACTGGAGTCTTTACATGATGGTCAAGAGCTTCACGGTATTGTTAAAAACCTTACCGACTATGGTGCTTTCATTGATCTTGGCGGCATAGATGGTTTGTTACATATCACTGACATTTCCTGGAAGCGAGTCAAGCATCCAAGTGAAGTATTATCAGTAGGTCAGGATGTTAAAGTCAAAGTACTAAGCTTTGATAGTGAAAGAAACCGTGTTTCCTTGGGTATGAAGCAGTTAGGAAATGATCCTTGGGTTGATTTGGTTGAACGTTACCCAATAGGCAAGAGATTGCAAGGTAAAGTAACTAACATCACCGATTATGGTTGCTTTGTCGAAATTGAGGAAGGTGTAGAAGGTTTAGTCCACATGTCAGAAATGGATTGGACTAATAAGAATGTTCACCCAAGCAAAGTAGTGTCTCTGGGAGATGTAGTCGACGTTATGGTTCTTGAAATTGATGAAGAACGACGACGTATTTCTTTAGGTATGAAACAGTGCGTGGGCAATCCATGGCAGCAATTTGCATCTACTCATAATAAAGGCGAAAAAGTAAAAGGCAAGATCCGTTCTATTACTGACTTTGGAATCTTTATAGGTCTTGATGGTGATATTGATGGACTAGTTCATTTATCTGATATTTCCTGGACTGTTCCTGGTGAAGAAGCGGTAAAACAATTTAAAAAGGGCCAAGAGTTAGAAGCTGTTATTTTAGCAATCGATCCAGAGAGAGAGCGTATTTCTTTAGGATTGAAACAATTGGAAGGCGACAGTTTTGCCAGTTTTGCTGAAACTTACACGAAAGGATCTATTGTTAAAGGTACAGTTACAGCTGTAGAACCTAAAACTGTAACAGTTGCGTTAGCAGAAGATGTTTCTGGGACAATTCGTGTGAGTGAATTATCCGATGAACGTGTTGATGATGCTACCACTATCGTAAAAGTTGGTGATGAAGTTGAAGCAAAAATCACTAATATTGATAGAAAAAATCGCACCATTTCACTTTCTGTCAAGGCAAAAGATGCCCAGGATGAAGCGGATGCAATTAAGAAGTACTCAAGAACAGAGGCAGCATCAACTACTCTGGGTGATTTATTGAAAGAAAAAATGGCTAGCAAAGAAGGTGAATAACCTTTTTAAGTCAAAACTAAAAAAGCGTAGAACTATCTACGCTTTTTTTTTTATTTTGAGAAAAAGATTATGCTATGATGGACTTTTTAGCTTAAGGATTAAAGGAAATATTCAATGCGCATATTAATGCTGGTAACTTATTTGCTGCTTATTATTATTGGTGTTAGTTTTGCGGCTCTAAATGCCTCGTCGGTTCAAGTTAATTTCTATTTTAAAACGGTGTCCATGCCTATCTCTGTTCTTATGACTATCATGCTCGGAGTTGGTGTTTTTATAGGTTTTGTTCTCTTTATTACACGATATTGGCGTTTAAAAATTGAATGTCGTAAAATGAAAAACCAATTAAAACTAACTGAAAAAGAAATTAAGAATTTACGTTCAATACCCTTACAAGATCAACATTAATTTTATTATTAGTGGAAACTCGATATGCAGAGAGGAAAATTAATAGATGATTAATTTATGGCCACTTTTGTTACCTGCTGCCGCATGGTCTGGCTGGTGGCTGGCTAACCGCAGTAATTCTAATAAAGATGCTCATGTCCACAATCGCTTATCGCGAGAATATGTAGTTGGACTTAATTATTTATTAAATGAACAATCTGATAAAGCGGTTGACGTATTTATCAAGCTTCTAGAAGTTGATAGCGATACAGTAGAAACCCATCTTGCACTGGGTAGCTTGTTCAGGCGTAGAGGGGAAGTAGACAGGGCTATTCGTATTCATCAAAATTTAATCGCCAGACCTCAATTAAGTATTCAACAGCGAAAGGAAGCCCTAATGGCTTTAGGGCAAGATTATATGAGTGCTGGAGTGTTTGACCGAGCTGAACGTATATTCCTTGAAGTTGTTGAGTTGGGCGGGAGTAGAGATACAAGCAGTCTTCAAGGATTATTAGCAATTTACCAACAAGAAAAAGCTTGGGAAAAAGCTTTAGATATTATTAAGAAACTGGAAATTTCTACCGGAGCCAGTTTTCACAATCAAGCAGCTCATTATTACTGTGAAATGGCTAGTCAAGCGCTTAAAATCAATGCAATGGATAGAGCAATTTATTGTATAAAGCAAGCAATGAATGTTGATCCGGAGTCCGTAAGAGCTAGTTTGATGAATGCTACAATTGAAATAAAAGAAGGCCGCTATAAACAGGCTATTCGATCTTTAAAAAGAGTGCCGCAGCAGGATGCAGAGTTTTTAACCGAAATCATTGAATCATTAGTTCTTTGCCATAAAGAACTGGACTCCATGCCGGATTGTATTCACTATCTTGAGCAAACTTTGGAAAAACATCCGCGAGCCTCTGTAATTTTCGTTATCGCTGATTATTTACGACAAAGTAAGGGTATGGATATTGCAATTGACTTTGTGGCTGATAATTTAAGCAAACATCCATCGATAAGAGGTTTGAATCGTTTGATTTATTGGCACTTGGAGTCTGCTCATGGGAAAGTACGTGAAAAACTGCAAATGCTTTATGATATTACTAGCAAGTTTTTAGATAATAAGCCCATATATCGATGTGGGCATTGTGGTTTTGGTGGTAAACATTTACATTGGCATTGCCCAAGTTGTAAACAGTGGGGTAGAATGAAGCCTATCCATGGTTTGGAAGGGGATTAACCTGAGACATACTCTCAGAAAGTTAATGAACAGTTGCATATTAACTTAGTATCGTAATTCAAATTTGTTATTGCAAATTAAGTAAAACAATTCGAATAGGAAATTTAATTTAATTTGATTTGTCTTCTAGTTTGCCAAGGCAGTTTACGTTCAAATCAGTTTATTGCAACTTTAGATTTGTATTAAGATTATTCCTTAACTTCATGGTATTGATCTTAGGTATAGCTAAACAATTTATATACTAATTATGAGATTATAATGCAATTTATCGACTTAAAAACACAATATTCTTTAATTGAGAATGATATTTTAAACAGCATTAAAAGGGTATTAAATCATGGCCAATATATTATGGGGCCTGAAATTGCAGAACTTGAAAAAGAGTTGGCCACTTTTGTTGGAGTGAAGCATGCGATTGTGAATTCAAGTGGTACAGATGCTTTATTAATGGCATTGATGGCTCTGGATATTCAGCCTGGGGATGAAGTAATTACAAGCCCATTTAGTTTCTTCGCAACAGCAGAAGTGATTAGCCTTTGTCATGCAACACCCGTCTTTGTAGATATAGATCCTTTAACTTATAATTTGGATCCTGAGCAGTTAGAGAGAGCAATCACTAAGAAAACCAAGGCCATTATGCCAGTAGATTTATATGGGCAATGCGCAGATTATGATGTGATTAATGCCATTGCAACTCAATACGGTATTCCTGTTATTGAAGATGCCGCGCAGAGTTTTGGAGCTACTTATAAAGGCAAATACTCTTGTTCCCTGGCTACTATTGGCTGTACCAGTTTTTTCCCATCAAAACCTTTAGGTGGTTATGGTGATTCTGGAGCTTGTTTTACGAATGATGATGTTTTAGCCCAAAAATTAATTGAAATTAGAATTCATGGACAAAATGCTCGCTATTGCCATAATCGGGTAGGGATTAATGGTCGAATGGACACTATCCAAGCAGCAATACTACTTCAGAAGCTGAAAATATTTTCTAATGAAATTCTATTGCGACAAAAAGTAGCAAAGCGTTATGATCAAATGCTCTCTGAGTTAGTGAAAACTCCTTATGTGCATGAATGCAATGCAAGTGTGTATGCTCAGTATACCATTGAGGTTGAGAATAGAGATGTATTTGTGAAGTCAATGCAAGCCTCAGGTATACCTACAGCTGTTCATTACCCAATTGCTATGCATCAACAGCAGGCACTTGGTTATTTAAATTACAAACTTGGAGATTTTCCAAACTCTGAGAAAGCAAGTCAACATGTAATTAGCCTGCCTATGCACCCTTATTTACAAGAAGATGAGCAATTGAAAATAGTTGTAGCAGTGAGAAATGCTTTACTTATGATGAATGAAGAGGCTGTGGTATAAATGACACCTAAATTAATCGTTGCGTTGGATTTTGATAATCAAGATAACGCTTTACAATTGGTTGACAAACTTGATCCGAATCATTGCGCACTTAAGGTTGGGAGTGAGCTTTTTACTCTACTAGGTCCTCAGTTTGTAAAAGAATTGGTAAGAAGAGAGTTTAAAATATTTTTAGATTTGAAATTTCACGATATCCCTAATACAGTTGCTAAAGCATGCCACTCTGCTGCAGAATTAGGGGTATGGATGATAAATGTTCATGCTATCGGTGGCTTAAAAATGTTGCAAGCTGCCAGGGAATCTTTAAAAAAGTATGGTAAAGACAGGCCTTTGTTGATTGCAGTGACTGTGCTGACCAGTTTTGAAGAAGGGGAGCTGGCCAGTGTTGGTATTAGTAATACATTGCCTGAGCAAGCAACCCATCTCGCTATGCTTGCCAGAGAGGCTGGGCTTGATGGTGTGGTAAGCTCTGCGCATGAAGTTAAAATTATAAAACAGAAGTGTGGTGAGAATTTTATTACCGTTACTCCTGGCATAAGACTGCCAAATAATCTAAAAGATGATCAATCGCGAGTAATGACTCCACAACAAGCCATCAGAGAAGGAAGTGATTTTCTGGTTATTGGAAGACCAATTACGCAAGCGAGCAATCCTCAGGAGGTTGTCTCAGCTCTATTGCGTGATCTTTGATGGCACATACTTTTAAAAAATTATACATATGGTATAATTTTGTTCATTTTTGAATTAGTTGTACCATTCCTATTTTATTCCATAGAAATTTATGATAATTGTTATAAAGATGATTAATAAATATTTAAAAATAATCAATAGTATTTCAGATATTTATTCTATGGACTACCCAGACGTAAGGATTTACTGATGACCCCACAGCACGTCATAAGTCAACTGCTGGAATCTGACACCAAATACCCTCAGAATTTAGATTTATTAAAAAAAATAATCATATCAGCTTATCTGGGACGCCTCAGAATTAATGGATTACCTCCAGATAACAAGATTGCACTTGGAAATTATTTATTTGATGATGAACGTATGATTTTTGATTTCACTCGATTGAGTGATTCAAAAAGAGCTTTATTTATTGAATGGTTGCTTGAGCCTCATCAAAAAGATAAAGAGCATGGTTTTTTAAGCGGCGTTTACGTGAATGAAGATCGAGGTTTCACTGCGGAGGTTGCTTTAAGCTGGTGGGGTATCTTAAAAAACTGGTTATTTAATAATAAATCTGAGCATTGGAAAATAACGGATTTGGGACTTTCTGTCAATTATCAGCTGACTGGTATTGAAATGTGTCATGGAAAGCAGGGTATCTTAATTGGATTTAACCAGTTTTTAGTACCACCTTCAGGTACAAAATACAGAGATCCGAATGATAACCAAAGTGAGCCATTAGGTAATGTTAAAAGAGTATTCATTACTGATAAACTGGTTGATGAACTTATTGGGCTCAATTATAAAAATCTTAATTATGAGTCTGTCTGTAAAAGCCCTCATCCGCAATCTATTGATGTAACTGATTCAGAAGCTCGTCATAAAGAAATGTATGATTATAGAAAAATGCAACGTTTCAATGGTGTGAGGCCTTGGTATATCAGACTTTGGAGATGGATATCTAAACTTTTTTTTGGCGATACATACGACGCTAAAAAAACAAGCACTGCAGACGACAATTTGGAATTACTTTATAAAACTAAAACTGTCAAAATTTATCAGCGCTCCAAATCAAAAGAGATCTTAGTCACAGAGAAACGACCTGATATTACTAATTTGGTTTTTTGTGGAGGTGGGGCAAAAATTTTTGCTCACGTGGGGGTTTGGAAGGCTCTCAATGAAGCAGGAATGAAGCCAACCAAATTTGCAGGAAGCTCTGCCGGTGCTATGATGTCTTTGATGTGCTACCTAGGTTATACTGCTGATGAAATTAGTGAACTTTTCAAGCATTTCAAACAAGAGCATTTAGTTCAATTTGATATAGACAGAAATGGATTATCGGATACCCATTCCTTAAAGACCGCGCTGGATTATGCGATTGCAAATAAAGTAAGGCAAATAGTAAATAAATATAAAATTCCATATCCTAAGGGAAAAATAACTTTTAGTACTTTAGCTTCTCTAAGAGAGCAATTTCCAGATTGTGGAATAGGCAAAGAATTAATTGTTACAGCAACAAATAAACGCACAGGAAAAACTATTTATTTATCAGCAAATCGTTACCCATTATTGGAGGTCAGTGAAGCAGTTAAAATTTCTGCGAGCTTTCCAGTTTTGTATAGAGATACTCTGCTGGATGGTGAAGAGCATAATGATGGTGGAATATTAAGTAATTTTCCAACTGAAGTTTTTTTTGATGACCACTCAACGCTGTTGGAGTCTGAATTTGGTAATAATTTAAAAGTATTGGCAGTTCAATTTGATAATGGGATTGAAAGAAATGTTATTGATAGAATAATGGACAAAGTTTATCGGGAGAATTTCGTTCTTAACTGGATTTATAGCTTACTGACTGGAGTGAGTGATCCTGCAAGTGGATGGGAAAGAGACCGCCTTAAATTAAGACAATATGCTCTTCAAACTATAATTCCTGAAACAGGGAAAGTATCAACAACAGGATTTAATGTAGAGAGGCAGAGCCAGGAGGAATTGATCCAAAATGGTTATCAATCAACTCTGGATTATCTTAATGTAAGATATACTAGAAAAAAAAACAGCTATGTTAACAAGGAAATAATGTACTCTACTTTCAATTCTTTGGGAGATTTGCTTGCATACTGTTGTTACAGGGGACATGAACAATGGTTTAATGTTGTTAATAATCTAATTGTGCAATCTACCTTACCTAATCGTACTGCTTTAATGAAGCAATCCCTTGAACTTAGAAAACTTTATTTTAATACGTCTCTACCTTCTAATCCTGAAAAGAATAAAACAGCTTGTAATGAAAGCAATACTTTAACTTTTTTTGGTAATGCGGTTTGTCAGCATCATAATCACAGCCAGGAACTTGAAAATGGAAACCATGATGTCTTACTGGCGCTCTATCCAATTTTTTTAAAACTATCTAATGATTTATTAATAAATAAAATTGATAAGAATCTATTAGACCGTGCACGTCATTCACTAAATATACATTCTCCCTTTGATTGTCTTGAGCATTTTAACAAAATTTCAGGGAATGCTCATGTTATGATTCATATCATCATTAAATTAATTAAAGAGCTCAAGGAAAGATCATGCCAACAAATTTATAATGTATTAAAAGAGGTTAGGCATTTATTGTATAGCGACATTAATCTTATGAAAGCAAATTATTTTGGCAAATGGGATTTAAGTCTCCCTCAATGTATACGGATCTTGAATTTGTTAAAACAGGAAAAGTATGACGATGTATCTCGGTTATTGGATTGCCTACGTAACCAAATAGAGCCTGTGCAAACAGTAAAAGGAGGAATGCTTCATGATGACCTTAATAACGGGAGCCACGAGAGGAATAGGCTTGGCCTTGGCGTATGAGTTTGCATCACATGGCCATGATTTAATACTTATTGGTAGAGATTCTGAACAGCTGGAGCACATTTCAAAGCAATTAAATACACAATATCAAGTTAATGTTGAATATAAAGTACATGACTTAAGCAAACCTGGAAGCGCATTTAAGTTGTATACTGATTTAAAGGAGCAGGGTGTAGAAGTCAACTGCCTGGTTAATAATGCGGGCATAGGCTATATGGGTTCCTTTGTTGAGATGGGCATGAACAAGCTCGATGATTTAATGAACATAAACATGATTTCTTTAAGTGAATTAACACTATGTTTTCTTCATGATTTTGTAGCTCGAAACGAAGGCAGTATTTTACAGGTTTCTTCGACAGCAGCATTTCAACCGGGTCCTTTTATGGCAGCCTACTATGCGAGTAAGGCATATGTGGCAACGCTTTCCCATGCTATTGCTTATGAGCTTAAAGATACTAAGGTATCTATGTCTATTCTTTGTCCTGGAGCAACAAAAACCAATTTTTTCCATGCTTCTGGTATGGAAAGTTCTATGTTGGAGAGGGGATATATTGGAATGATGACCCCTGAAAAGGTCGCTAAAATTGCCTATAAAGGATTAAAAAAAGGAAAGTTGTATATTATTCCGGGGATAAGAAATAAAATTTTAGCCTATGCCGCAGCCATATCACCCAAAGCGATTGCTCTTAGGATCGCCTCTTATCTTCATCATAAAATTTTGTAGATGATATGAGGCTTCAATTGATGAAAATAACAGGATTTACTCTACTTGAAACAATGCTTGCATTAGCTTTGCTTTTAGGATTATTGCTTTTAGGTTCATGGTCATTTTTTTCACTAATCCAAAACAATGAGAGAGAATCATTAGTTAATAGCATAAAAACAGCCATTCAATACTCCAAAATACAGGCTATTCATTTGGGGCATCCGATTTATCTTCTTCCTTTTGGTTCTAATGAAAATTGGTCTAGGGGAATGATGCTCGCTAAACTTAATCGAAAATCCAATAAAACCGAGCTTATTTACCAATGGCAATGGAGTTCTAATTCCTGGAATATTAATTGGAAAGGCGTAGATTCAAACCATAGAATTATTATATCCAATATTCCGAATCGTGCGATGAGCAATGGTAAATTTATTTTGAATAATAGACGAACCAATGAAAAAGTTGTGGTTACTTTAAATAGGCTTGGCAGAGCTAGGGTGGGGTAATTAACGCAAAATCAAAATAAAATAATTTTGTTTTTATCTTAAATTATAAGCAATGGTTGTTCATAAAGAGGTAATTCTGTAATATCTTATGAATTTTTTTTCCAAATTATTTATGTATGTCTATTAATTATCAATCCCTGCTGATTGCCGATACGAAAGGACCAGGATTACTCAAAGATTGGTTAGAATACCAAGGTTCCTTAACAGATAAACTAAAAGCAATGACCGGTAATGCGGAGCTGGAACGTTTATCTCAGAACTGGTCTATCCCAAATTGGTGGGATAAGTATGTTCTGTGTATACAGGACAAAAGCATTCTTCAACGTGAAATTGTTATGAAAAATCAAGGGATTGTCTATTGGTATGCGCGATCGGTTATTCCACAATCGTGTTATGCCCTTAAGCCAGAATTTTTCAACCGTTTGGAAAATGAATCAATACGAAATCTCATTTTTGATGAAAGTAGTGTGAGGCGGTTACCAATACTTTGTTATCCTGTAAATCAATTAAATCTTGAGTTTCATTGGGTTAAAAAATACATTGGCTCTGAATACTCTCAGATGTGGGTCAGGTTTACGGAGCTAGTATTTCAGGAAAAGAGTTCTTTTTATTTGGCTGAAATCTTGTTACCGGAGTTGGAAAGTTTATTATGATTCCCTGGAATGCCTATGTCAGATTATTACGCTTAAATAAACCAATAGGAATTTTATTACTTTGGTATCCCACCGCATGGGCACTTTGGATGGCAAATCAGGGCTTTCCTTCTATTGATTTGCTTATGATTTTTTTATTAGGTACAGTATTCATGCGTTCCGCAGGTTGTGTTATTAACGATATTGCTGACAGACATATTGATAGGCATGTAGCCCGAACCCAATTTCGTCCCTTGACTTCTGGAGAGGTCAGCTTGTCTGAGGCATTTATTTTATTGTTTATATTACTTTTTGCCTCATTGCTTTTATTATTAAAACTTCCAATCAATTGTTTTTATTTTGCGGTTATTTCCGTGCTAATTACTTTTGTATACCCATTTTGTAAACGATTTTTGAATGCACCACAACTGATATTAGGTTTGGCTTTTTCCATGGGTATTCCTATGGCATTTATTGCCTCAGGGAAAAATTTAAATAGCGATTTTATTGTATTGTTTTTAATTAATTTTACCTGGATTATCGCTTATGACACGATGTATGCGATGACTGACAAAGCCGATGATTTAAAAATAGGAGTCAAATCAACTGCAATATATTTTGCAAGTTATGATAGATTAATTATTGCCTTGTTACTGGTTTTTCTGCATTCTTTATGGTTGGTATGGGCAATAAATAAAAATGCAGAATGGTTTTTTTATTTGTTATGGTGTAATGCTGCTGGAATATTGACTTATCAACTAAAATTAATTTATGCAAGAAAACCTAAAAATTGTTTTAAAGCATTTTTAGTGAGTGGTTATTATGGATTAGTAATGTGGTTTGCGGTTGGATTAGCATTGATTTAAATAATCTGTCCTCTCAACCCTAATAGAAAATTTGTTGTTTCAAGAGATTATGGGTGTAGGAAAGTTCCTTCATAAGACAGGCTTTAGAAGAAAAAATCCAACACCAACCCATATTTTGGAGCAGGCAGGCTAATTAATATACATCGCTCCCATTATCAGCTACAACTCGAGTGTGTCTTCCATAAATTACCAGAATTTTTTGCTTGTTCTTTAATTTCAAGTCTTCTGCTTGTACCACTGAAATAATGGTGCCAGAGTTTAACTTGATGACATATTCGACACCATGTGTTCTATTATAACCACCATCTATCAAATTAGAGTCAGCACTACCTTTTACATGCAGATTGGCATCAGCGTTTTGACGATGTAAATTAACTGGTCGTTTCGAAATAATCACACCCGGAATAACCTTTTTTATTTTGCCTATCTCATTTGCATCATATTCGCCGGGAGGAAGTTCATTGCTACAACTTACAAGTAGCAAACCCAAAAGTAATGATGAAATGGATTTTAATATGATTTTAGTCTTCATGATAATTTAAACTCCAATGCTAATTAATTCACTATGACTAGTTATTCTAACTGAGATTCTCAAAATTATTAATTAATTTTTATTCACTTCCAATACAATGGTGGCAATTAAACAGGTTTTCAGGATCATAATGGTGTTTAATTTGTAATAACTTCTCATAATTGGATCCCCATAAAGCTCTTTGCCAATTTTTTAAATTGTAATCGGCCTCATTTCCATAAGTGCCCGAATCAGGATTCAGATCAGATATTAGCTTCATTGCTTTTTTTGCTTGCTTAGCTGAAAACCGTGCTTTATCTAAATCAGGTTTGTGCCCAGGCAACTTGGGAAAGACATTTTGTTGCCCCCCAATTATTGTTATCAAGGCTGCTGCATCCAATACGGAAGGGTTCATTGATGTTTTTCTTTGTCTCTCGATTGCTTGCTGAGACGCCCCTGCCAAGCCTTTGTTAAAATGCAAAGACAGTTTGGTCAGTCGAGATGCTTCAAACAAAGCGTTAGATAGTTTATTCGAAAATTTTTCTTGAAAGAGGGTATAGGGTAAATAACCGGATTGGTAGTGAGTTAAATAGATAGAAACTTCTGACTGATTACCAGCCCACCAAAACTCTGGATAAGGGATATTTTTTCGCTTATCAAATACAATATGATCAGGTAGATTTTTGCTTAAATAATCATAATCCCAGAATTTTCTTGCAGGCAGTACCAGGCTTTTTATTGTAAATTGATAACGTTCAGGTTTTTGGGATAACCAAGTTTTTAATGGTTGCCATAATCTATCAACCTGAGTTTTGCTTATCCCTTGAAAAACCAATGCCAACTCCATTTTGTTATCAGGGCCTAATATGACTTGTTCCCCCCAATGTTCATTATGAAGTCTTTCCCTGTAAAAAATAATAAAATAGTCTATGAGACTCTTAAAATCCTGCTCTGTTTTTGCTGTAATACTTCCTGTTAATGCTCCAAATATTGCTGGCAATTCATGCGTTTCCAATGTGATTTTACTTACAATACCATAAGTTCCGCCGCCACCTCCTTTCAATGCCCAATATAAATCCTGGTTTTGGCATTCATTGGCAATCAAAATTGAACCATCAGCAATAATTACTTCTGCTTCTAAAATTCCCCCTGCACCGGTTCCATATTTTTTAGAAAAACTCCCAAATCCCCCGCCTTGAATAAATCCCCCGGCAACTCCAACGGAAGTACAACCTCCGCCCTGAACATAGCGCCCCTGGTTTACAGTAACCTCTTTATAAGCCTCTATCCATCTGGTACCCGCTTCAGCAGTTACCGCAGGAACACCCTTATGATTTGCAGAACAACCATTTGGGACGAAATGTTTCTGGAATTGTATTTCTCGCATGTGATGTGTCCAAATCAACAAAGAATCAGGAGCATTGGATCTTCCAAGATAGTCATGACCAGTGCCTTTGACAACTAGTTTGATATGATGTTTTCTAGCAAATTTTACTGCATGAGCAATTTCCTGCGGTGTTTTTGCTGCAACTATGTATGGGCTTATTTCTGAATCCCATGCATCAAACCAGCCGGTGGACTGGGTTGCGGTAGGTTGTGTTTCCAAATAAAAGGGATTTTTTATTTCCTCCAGGGTATTTTTACAACCATTGCTTTTAGGATCTTCAATGCAAGGTGACAGATAGTTCCTGGCTTTTATTAAATGGCCATTTATTTTTTTGTTTAGTTGCTCCCATTCTTTGGGGGTTGGCCAGCATGGTTGGTTAGGGAGGCAATAAGATGATTTATTGTTGTTTACTGGCGCTTTTGCGTGGGAGAATGCTATTAAAAAGGTAACAATAAAGCAGCTAAATAGTATTATCCATAATTTCATTGCAAGCCCTCTCCCTGTTTGCATGCTGACATATTAACACATAGATTGTGCGTTCATGACAATAATTTCTCAAGCAGAGTACTGGCTCCAATACGAAACCAATCCTTATGAATCGCTTTGCCCATAAGTAATTCAGCCAGTTGAGCATATTGTTGAGCCTGGAGAGGCGTTTTAATCCCTCCTGAAACCTTAATTCCACAAGAGGATGCATAAGTTGAATCCATAACAGCACTGACTATAGCAAATACTGCTGCCAGAGTCGCACCCTGGGGGGTTTTTCCAGTCGAAGTTTTGAGAAACCGCCCACCAAGAGCAATGATTTCTGAGCTAAGCTGATAAATGCTTTCCATATCTGGAAAAAGGCCAGTTTCTAAAATTATTTTCAAGGTAAGTTGATATTTTTTGCAGGTTTGAATAACGACATCACAATGATTTAGCGCTTTTTGCTTATTTCCTCTTAAGTAATACTGATAGGGTAGTACATAATCTATTTCATCAGCACCCAGTTGAATGGCATTATCTATCTCTGCCAAGGAAACCAGCAAATCATCATTCCCAAGAGGAAAATTGATAACAGTTGCTAATTTAATTTTGGAGTTAGGCTTAAAAACATGAAGATGTTTGGGTAGTACGCAAATAGCTGCAACATCATTTTGACAGGCTCGGCTCTGTAATTGATGCAATGCTTCAAGAGAAGCATCCGCCTCTAGCAGAGTCAAATCAATGCAATGCATCAATTGAGCATTCGAAATAGATATAATATCCTGGTTTGACAGGAGCTTGTCCAAGACATCATTAAAATGCTTATCCAAACTCACGATAATTCCAAAATATACTGTTTAATCAAAGTATTAAGTTTTTCAGCGGCACTGGAAGCCATTTTGACAACGGATTCATGGCTATGACTGGTTTTTGCAAGTCCAGTTGCATAATTTGTTATGGTTGCAATGACAGCGACACGCAAGCCACAATGATTGGCGACTAAAACTTCAGGTACAGTTGACATACCCACTGCATCAGCTCCCAGCAATTTAAAGGCACGAATTTCAGCAGCTGTTTCATAGTTTGGTCCCAAGACAGAGATATAAACTCCTTGGTGTAGTTTAATCGAATGTCTTTGAGCAATATCCAATAATGCATTACGCATGGTAATGTCATAAGCATTATCTAAAGGATAAAACCTGGGTCCAAACTCATCATCATTTGGACCAACCAGAGGATTTCCGGGTTGAAAATTGATGTGATCGGTAATTAGCATTAATTCACCCGGTCCAACTTCTTCTTTAAGTGAACCAGAAGCATTTGTTGCTATAAAATACTGGCAACCTAATAGCTTTAAAGTTCTTACATAGGTTTTTACTGCTTCATGATTTTCCATGCTTTCGTAATTATGGGCTCTGCCTTGTAAGCAAATAACCGCAGTAGATCCATAATATCCTAAAATTAATTTTCCTCCATGCCCCTGTACTGTAGTTCTGGGAAATCCTGGGAGTTTTTCGTATTCAATAGCAACTGTATCTTCTAACTCTTCGGCAAATTGTCCTAACCCTGAGCCTAATACTACACCCACTTTTGGTTTAAATGATGGACATGTTTTTTGAATATATTCTGCTGCTAAATGTGGGTAACTGATAGTGGATACTGAAGTCATCATAAAATCGTCCGATTAAGGGTTAAAATCAAAAGCCAAGGGTAGTAATTCATTAATTGTAATACTATGAAATATTGTTTCTTTATTACAGAGATGTACCATGGTATCAGAGGATGAAAACTCATGAATTCTTTGTCGGCATGCGCCACAAGGAGAGCATAGCAAATTGTTTGCAGCTAATACCACAATGCTTTTAATTTTTCGCTCACCTGCGGTAACCATATTACAAATCGCTGAAACTTCAGCACAGGTTGTTAGCCCATAAGAAATATTTTCTACATTCACTCCTGTATAAAAATTATTTTTATCAGTGCATATACAAGCAGCTACTGAAAATTTGGAATAGGGGGCATAAGCGTTGACTAGTGCCTTATGCGCTTCGCTAATCATGTTCGAAGTTAATTTATCCATTGTCACACCCTCATCATTGGCGTGCAGAATATACTAAATTAATACTGTGGTTTACAAGTACGATAGGATAAATCCATTTGAAGATCTGGAGACGGTTCTTTCATTTTTACATCATGTGGCGTAAAGTGAAGTGGCCTGGTTCCATGATAAGGTTCTGGGGTAGGATTAGGCTTCAAAGTAATTTTTTTCCCCAAATCATTGCTCATTTGTTTGTAGCTTTCATCGATAGTGATATCAGGCTGAGGGTCACCAAATTTCGATTCGATCCAATATTCAAACGCTAATGCTCCTACCCCAATACATACAATACTTGTAACTATAAGTAAGGGTATAGTCATTACTGGAATAAAGAAAGCGATAGTAGTTGAGACTGCTGTAATGAATCCTATTAAACTTATGGATAAAGCATAAGACACATAGGCATTTTGACGGTCTTTGGAAAAATTTTCTTCATGGCTGAGTGGATTATTTAATTTGTTGTACTCACCAATTGTCCAAACAATATTACTGCCAAAGAACAGCCATGCTGAAAGAACAAGCATTATTGGGGAAAAGATTGCCATCATACTGATAGATGTTGCGACGAGCCCTAGAGCTGCGGCGTAAAGATATTGTTCTTTAAATTGAGCAAACTCATACCACTCTTGCATCTTTTTATCTTGGCCTGGATAAAAATGACTTGCAATAAACCACAAGCTATAGCCAACCAGGTAAAACAAAAGTGAAATCAGATTCAGAGTGGAAGAAACCACGGCAATGGGAAGGTATTTAATTTTTGAAATTACAAATCCAGATATAAAGAAATAATTACTTGCGTTATTTAATTTTGTATCATTGCTCACAAAATAGCATTCCATTTATTTTTTAGATTCATTTTACTTAAATCTATAGGTTTTATCCAGTAAATTGGGATTATGAACAAAATGTATAATTATTTGTATGTATGCGGAATTAAATAATAAAAATGCAAGTCAAAAATCAATTTTAGTCAATATAGAAATCCTATTTAACATCAGCAGGTAAAATGATACGAACAAGCAAACCACCTTGCTCTCTATTTTTAGCAATAATTTCTCCTTGGTGTAATGCTACAGCCCTGGCTGCAATTGCGAGTCCAAGCCCATAGCCACCGGTTTTTTTTGTTCTGGAGGTATCCACGCGATAGAAAGGATTAAATATTTTTTCCAGTTGATCTTCGGGAACCCCAGGTCCTTTATCATTAATATCAATATAAACTTGATCTTTATTTTCATTATAGCTTGATGAAATAAGGACCTTTTCATCTGGAGGAGAATAGTGTGATGCGTTACGAACAATATTTTCTATAGCTCTGTGTATTAGGCGTTGGTCAATATTTAATTCACAAGTTGTGATTATTCCAGCTTGTATTCTTATAGAATTGTGACTGAACTCATAATTGGCATCACTTATAACCTGTGCAAGTAAATCCGCGATATTTGTTTTGGATAAATGAAGTTCTGTTGTCGATTTTTCTAAACGAGCAAAATCGAGAATTTCACCTATCAAATCATTAAGTCTGGATGTTTCAATTTCCATGCGGGCAAATTCATTATCAGCCAAATGCTTGGTTTTCTTTTTCCCTAATTCTATGGCGATTTTAAGTCGAGCCAATGGAGAGCGTAATTCGTGGGAAATATCCTGTATTAATCGTTCTTTGGAATGAACAAGCGCTTCTAATTGCTCGGCCATTCGATCGAATTCATTACTTAATTCCGCAATCTCATCTTTACTATGACCTCTGAAGCGACCAACCCGGGTATTTAAATTTCCTTTAGCGATAGATTTTGCTGCCATGCCTAATGAGCGTAAAGGTTGAGTTAAATAACGTGAGAGTAAATAGCAAATAAGCCCGCTGATGAATATGGCCAGAGTTAAGCGTATTGTCAGTCCAGCCCATGGAATTTGCACAAAATAAGAGATTGGTTTTTCACTGACAGCTGCTAGCCGGTAATATTTTCCAGACGTTGATAGGATCTCATGGCTAACGACTAATTTCCCTGTTTTAAATATGCCATCACTTGGGAGTTCATCATTTATTAAATTTTCTGAAATTTTTTTTACAGCGTCAGGTGGCTTCTGTGCGCCAATGATTTCGCCAGTGCTAGTTAGTAAATACAGTGTCATATGACGAGAAAGGCCTATTTTATCAAGCCATTTCAAAAGTGCTGATTGTTGGCCTGACTCATAGGTTGCAACAGCTGCATTGGCATAGCTGTCCATGAACATTTCTTCTCGAGCTGGTTGTGATGATTTTTGTGCGATTTGGCTAGTAACCCATGCCGTAGTAAAAATAATTAAAATGGTGGCCAGCCAAAAAGAAACAAATATTTTCCAGTACAGGCTACGCATTAAACATGTACCCAAACCCGCGGACAGTTTTGACTAAAGGTTCCCCCTGGGGATTATCGCCTAATTTATTTCGCAAATTGCTGATGTGAACATCGATACTGCGGTCATAAGCAGTGTATTTTCTTCCCAGAGCATATTCGGTGAGTTCCTCTTTGGAAAATGCTTGTCCTGGTGATTTGATTAACATCTCCAAAATATTAAATTCCGCGTTAGTTAATTCAAGGAATTTTCCTGCCATAGTCACGTGGCGTTTGGAGCAATCCACAATGATATTATGTTGTTCAATAATTGGTTTAGGAGTTGGGATTTTTTGAGTGCGTCTTAAAATAGCACGCAGACGTGCCACTAACTCTCGTGGATTACAGGGTTTAGGTAAGTAATCATCTGCACCAATTTCTAACCCAACAATGCGATCGATATCATCACCGCGAGCAGTTAACATCAATACAGGTGTTTCCAAATGCTCTCTTATTGCTTTTAATACTTCAAAACCATTAAGCTTCGGCAGCATGACGTCGAGTATAATGGCATCAAATACCTGATTTAAAGCTTTTTTAACACCATTTTCTCCATCATGAACGCATACTACATTAAAGCCTTCTGGCTCTAAATATTGGGTTAATAAATCTGTGAGTTCTGTGTCATCATCAATAATGAGAATAGAGCTGCTCATGAATTACTTATCCTTCAACTGTAGAATTTAGTTTCTCGGGACTTCTTTTATCGAGACATTCTAATAACTTTATTCTTCTCGAATCGGCATTAAGAACTTTAAATTCAAAATCATCTATGATTATTACTTCGCCTCGTTGAGGTAAATAGCCGAATTTATTTAGTACTATGCCACCAATTGTATCATAGGTTTCGTCACTAAAATTAGCGTTGAGCTGTTCATTAAATTCTTCTATTGGAGTATGGGCTTTGATGATATAGCAGTGTCCTTCATGTGCTTTGATATAGGCATCTTCATCGATATCAAATTCATCTTCTATATCACCGATTATTTGTTCAATGATATCTTCAATGGTAACGAAACCTGACACCTCTCCATATTCATCAACAACAATAGCCATATGATTTCTATTACTTCGAAATTCACTAAGCAGACTATCAAGACGTCTACTTTCAGGTACAAAAGTTACCTGGCGACAGATGTCCAATAAATCAAATGATTCCATATTTTCTGGTTGATATTTTAACAAGTCTTTTGCGTGCAAAATGCCAACCACTTCATCAGAGTTTTCACTCGTTACAGGAAAACGTGAATGTCCCGTTTGAGTTACAATAGATATAATATGCTTAAAATCATCATCCTTATTAATGCAAACCATTTGATTTTTAGGCAGCATTATGTCTCTAACACGCATTTTTGAGAAAAGGATAGCTCCCTCAATCATTGCGAGGGTCTCTGAATTAATCAGGGAGCGTATTTGAGCGTCTCTTAATAAACTGACCAATTCTTCCTGATTTTGTGGCTCTCCTTGTAAGAACTGTTTTAAACGAGAAAACCACGACCCACCATCTTCCAATTTATTCAAGTTTATTTTCCTCGACTTCATATGGATTAGCATAACCTAATTCAGCTAGTAACTTAGCTTCGAGCATTTGCATAATAGAGGCTTCTTCATCTTTTATATGATCATAACCTAATAAATGTAACACTCCATGAATCAGGATTAAAGACCAATGAGCATGTAGCGATTTATTGAATTGATCACTTTCTGCAAGCAACACTTCAGGGCAAATAACAACGTCACCCAAAAGAGGACATTCCAGTTCAATGTTCGCTGGTAGTGAGCAAGGAAATGCAAGAACATTGGTTGGTTTGTTCTTCTTTCTATAGGTATGGTTAAGATAAGTCATTTCTTCAACATCAACCAGACGAACTGTTAGCTCAGCATCCTGTTTATGATCTCTTAGAGCTAGTGATGCCAGCTTGGTGATTTCATCTTCACTTAAGGGCAATAACTTCCCTGTAGCATTTTGTATGTCAATGTGATAGGTCATTTTTTAATCCTTTCCATCTCATTATCATAGCAATCTACGATTTTTGAAACCAAAGGATGTCTGACGACTTCACGACTGGTAAATGTATGAATGCTGATATCAGGAAAATGTCTGAATAACTGAATGGCATGCGCAAGGCCCGAGTCAATACCTTTAGGCAAGTCGACTTGAGTGATATCACCTGTGATGACTGTTTTAGAGCCAAAGCCCATGCGTGTCAAAAACATTTTCATTTGCATGATGGTGGTGTTTTGAGCCTCATCGAGAATAATAAAAGATTCATTTAAAGTTCTGCCTCTCATGAAAGCTAATGGGAGAATTTCAATGATATCTGTTTGAATCAGCTTTTGAGTTTCTTTAAAACCTATCATTTCATACAGTGCGTCATAGATAGGCCTTAAATAAGGTAAGACTTTTTCTACCAGATCGCCGGGAAGAAAACCGAGTTTTTCACCCGCTTCTACAGCAGGCCTCACAAAAATAAGTCTTTGTACTTCGCCTTTTTCAAAACATTCTATTGCTTTGGAAACAGCCAGGTAGGTTTTACCAGTCCCAGCCGGCCCTACGGCAAATGTAATATCATGAGTATTAATTGAATCCAGATATGCGGCTTGTTTGCTGTTACGTGCAGAAATTGATTTTCGTGATAATCTGATATGGTGAGTCATTGCTGTTTGATAATCCTCATTGATTAAGACTCGTAGAGTTTTGGTATCTATAGGTTCGCTAGTTAAAGGATACAATAATTTTAATACTTTTTTTATCTCTTCAAAATGGTCACCTGATTGGCCACATATTATCATGCTATGATTTTTGATCTTTATTGAAACCTTAAAGTGCTGTTCTAAAATTTTTAAGTTACTGTGCAAAACCCCACACAGGTTTGCGAGTTCCCTGGTATTAAGAGGTGGTAATTTGATTATTTCACTGTTTAATGTACTACTCAAAGTTTTTATTAAAGATTAATGACCATACTTAAAGAATAGTGCAAAAGTACTATGTTGTGCAAGTTGTTCAAAGAAAAGGATAGTTTAGTCTTTACAACATCATATTTTTACCTGGTTTTACTTATATAGAATTGGGTGTTTAGAATGGATCCCGTATAAAAAGCTTTGCTTTTTTACGGGATAACGTGCGTTTAGCGACATAAAAGTTATAAAAGCCTTTTATGTCGAACTCACGTTAATTATGCTATACTTCGATTTTTTTAAATTAGCTGCAATTTATGATCGATCTTCATTGTCATAGTTCTTTTTCAGACGGTGCACTGACTCCAGAAGAACTAATAAAAAGAGCGAGTACTTTACAAGTTCAATGCCTATCTCTTACTGATCATGATACTGTTGCAGGATATGACGCTTTATATGGTGCTGCAACCCATACAAATATTGAAATAGTTAAAGGGATAGAACTCAGTACTCGTTGGAAGAAGTATGACATCCATATACTTGGTTACCAAATTAACCACACAACAGAATTACAAGAGTTAATTGCTTATCAAAATAAAAGTCGAATAGAGCGTGCTGAGAAAATTGGAGAATCCTTGCATTCGGTTGGTATTGACAATGCTTATGAAAAAGCCTGTCTTTTGGGAGGCCACAAACGGGTGGGTCGACCCCATTTTGCCCAAGTACTGATTAATGAAGGGAAGGCAAAAGATATGAAGTCGGCTTTTAAAAATTACCTTGGGAGAGGCAAGTGCGCCTATATACCTACCTTATGGATTAGCATGCACGATGCGGTCAAAGGTATATCTCATTCTGGTGGACAGGCTGTAATTGCTCATCCACTTAAATATGGATTGACGCGTTCAAAATTGCGTGAGTTAATCACGGAGTTTAAAGAGGCTGGAGGTGTTGGCATGGAAGTCGTTTCTGGAGAAATGACAACTGTACAAATTCAAGAAATGGCCGGGATGTGTGAGCAATTTCATTTGCTCGCCTCATCAGGTTCAGATTACCATAGTGATGCTCAATCTCGTATAAATCTGGGGCGTCAGCGACAATTACCAATAATATGCACGCCTATTTGGCAAGAATGGAACATGAAACAGGGGACTTTATGAGTCAGTTTTTTGCTTTACATCCAGATAATCCTCAAGCACGCTTGTTGAGAAAAGCAGTTTCAATTATTGAAGAAGGGGGGCTTATCATTTACCCGACAGATTCTGGCTATGCTTTGGGCTGTAGTTTGGGTAATAAATCAGCCCTGGAGCGTATTCGCCGCTTACGTCAATTGGATAAGCATCATAATATGACCCTGGTTTGTCGTGACTTATCCCAGTTAGGTACTTATGCAAAGGTTTCTAATCCAATTTTTAGATTATTGAAGGCTTTTACTCCAGGCTCTTATACCTTTATTCTTAATGCTACACATGAAGTGCCTCGTTTGATGCTCCACCCAAAACGAAGAACATTGGGGTTAAGAGTACCTGATAACACGATTACTTTGTCTTTATTGGAGTGTCTGGAAGCCCCTTTAATGAGCACCACTTTAATTTTACCAGGGGCTAAAGCCCCATTAAGCGAGCCCGAAGCAATAAAAGATTTATTAGGCAACCAAATTGATTTAATAATTGATGGTGGAAATTGTGGCCATGAACCCACTACAGTAGTGGATTTAACTGGAGATTATCCGATAATTATAAGAGAGGGAAAAGGAGATCCTGAACCCTTTAAGTAATGGAATACAGTCGCGGTTTTGTTAGTATTTAGTGAAAGAGAATTTTATGTGCTCCTACCAGACTAGAGCTGACACCATTGAATTTTATTTTGTCCAGTTAGCTTTTGATTATTAATCTCATGTCTCTGATCTCCATAAAATTTGGATAAAGGATGATTGAAGCAAGCATCAGGTTAGAATTCAGGGAATAAAGAAATTTTTGTATTTGAAATAATTGATTAATTTATAACAAGAAGAGGAAATTGATGTCAGCACTGTTTACTTCCAATAAGCGAGTCGTTTCTGGAATGCGGGTCAGTGGAAGATTGCATTTAGGTCATTATCACGGTGTTTTAAAAAATTGGATAAAATTACAACATCAATACGATTGTTTCTTTTTTGCAGCAGATTGGCATGGCTTAACAACACAATATGAAGACCCCAATTTTATTGAAAAACACCTTTGGGATATGATTATTGATTGGCTAGCTTGTGGAGTTAATCCAGGCTTATGTAAGATATTTATTCAATCCTGGGTCCCAGAGCATGCTGAATTACATTTACTTTTGTCCATGATCACTCCTTTAGGTTGGTTGGAGCGAGTTCCTACTTATAAAGATCAGCAGGAGAAATTAAAAGAAAAAGATTTATCAACCTATGGTTTTTTGGGATATCCTTTACTACAAAGTGCTGATGTACTTTTATACCACGCGGATTATGTTCCAGTGGGTGAAGACCAAGTGGCTCATATTGAGTTAACACGAGAAATAGCCCGAAGATTTAACTATCTTTATGGTAGAGAGGCTAATTTTGAGGAGCTGGCTGCTGCAGCAATCAAAAAGATGGGTAAAAAGAATGGGAAAATTTATACCGAGTTACGCAGGCAATTTCAGGAGCATGGCATCCACGAATCGATTAAGACAGCACAAGCGCTTTTAGAAGATCAGCCTAATTTGTCGATTGGAGATAAAGAGCGGTTGTTGGGATATTTGGAAGGAAGTGGCAAAATTATATTAAACGAACCACAGCCTTTGCTTACGGAAACCGCAAAAATGCCTGGTCTTGATGGGCAGAAAATGTCCAAATCTTACCATAATACGATCATGCTAAGAGATGAGCCAGCTTTAGTTGAAAAGAAAATTCTGACTATGCCCACGGATCCGGCGCGTATTAAACGTACAGATCCAGGAGAGCCTGAAAAATGTCCTGTTTGGCAATTCCATAAAGTGTATTCTAATGAGGAAGTAAAAGATTGGGTGCAAAAAGGTTGCCGAACAGCAGGAATTGGTTGTATTGACTGTAAGAGGCCAGTGATTGGTGCTATCCATCAAGAACTTAAACCAATACAGGAAGCAATTTCAGATTATGAAGCTGATTTAGGTTCGGTAAAACGTATTGTAGCAGAAGGAAGCGAAGCGGCCAGAGAAGAAGGAAACAAGACTTTAAATACGGTCAGAGAAGTCATGGGGCTTGATTATTAATGAATATCGATTTGCAGCCTGCGCCTTTAGTCAAAGCGGTGGTGGATGGTAAAGAAATTACTCAGTTTCCAGAGGATTTATATATTCCTCCTGATGCATTGGAGGTATTACTGGATTCTTTTACCGGGCCATTAGATTTATTGCTGTATTTAATCCGCAAGCAAAATATTGATATTCTTGATATTCCCATGACAAGTATAACCAACCAGTATTTACAATATATCCAGCTCATGGAAAATCGAAGAATGGAGCTGGCTGCCGAGTATTTATTAATGGCTGCCATGTTAGCTGAAATCAAGTCACGTTTATTATTGCCAGTCACACCAGATTCAGAGGAGGAAGAAGAAGATCCACGCATGACTCTGGTAAGACAGTTGCAAGCTTATGAGCAAATAAAACAAGCAGCTGAATTATTGGATGGATTGCCAAGACAAGACAGAGATAATTTTACAATTCAGGTTAATCCAGAGGAGGTTGAAACACTTAAAGTTTATCCTGAAGTTGAGTTATCTGAATTAGTCGAGGCTATGAAAGTTTTGATGAAACGTGAAGAGCATTATTCAAAACATCAAGTTTCCAGGGAGTTAATGTCTGTTCGTGAACGAATGAGTCGTATTCTCTTTCAATTGCAGCATCAAAAAATTTTGGAATTTAGCCAATTATATACTCTTGAAGAGGGAAGGATGGGATTGGTTGTGAGTTTTTTAGCTATTCTTGAATTGGCTAAGCAGTCTTTATTGATTATTACGCAAACTCAGCCATTTTCACCTATACATTTGCAGGCTGCATGAAATGATTGACAATGAATTAAAAAATATTGTTGAAGCTTTGGTATTATCCAATAATGAGCCCGTTACTTTAGAAAAAATACAAGAAACCTTTGATGAGTGGCAAAAACCAACATTAGAAGATTTGCAGGCTATAATAGAGAGCTTAAAGGTAGATTATTCTTCCCGTGCTTTTGAGCTTATCGAGGTTGCAAGTGGTTTTAAGGTACAAACAAAATCCAAATATGCCACTTGGGTTGCTCGTCTCCAAATCGAGAAGCCAGCAAAGTATTCGCGCGCACTGCTTGAAACTTTGGCAATAATTGCTTACAAGCAACCTGTTACGCGAGCTGATATTGAAGACATTAGAGGAGTTGCCGTTAACAGCCAGATTATAAAAACGTTAATGGAGAGGGAATGGATTCGTATAGCAGGCTATAAAGATGTAGTAGGGAAGCCGGCTGTTTATACAACGACAAAAGAATTTTTAAATTACTTTAACTTAAATTACTTAAGTGAACTTCCTCCCTTACCTGAAATAATGGATACATTAACCCTGCACGAGGCAACCCAACCTATAAAAGAGTGTACGCAAAATGAGCAGTGAAAGATTACAGAAAATATTAAGTCAAGCCGGACTTGGATCTCGTCGTGAAATGGAGCGGTGGATTGATAATGGTTGGGTGCAGGTTAATGGCAAACCAGCTAAACTGGGAGATTCCGCTGGCCCTAGTGATAAAATTAGCGTCAAAGGAAAGTTGATTCCCAACCCTTTAAAAGGCAAACAAAACATCCGGGTTCTTCTTTACCATAAACCGGTCGGTGAAGTATCCAGTCGACATGATCCAAAATTTGAAAAAACAGTATTTGATAATTTACCGCATCTTAGACAGGGGCGTTGGGTGCAAGTGGGGCGCCTGGATTTAAATACTTCCGGTTTGCTCATTTTTACTAATAATGGCGAATTGGCTAACCAACTCATGCATCCCAAATATGGTTTGGAAAGAGAGTATGCCGTACGAGTTCATGGTCAAGTCAGCCAGGAATCTTTAAATAACTTATTGAAAGGGGTTATGTTGGATGATGGTTTGGGAAAATTTACCAAAATTCAATTTCGTGGAGGAGAAGGAACAAATTCCTGGTACCATGTGACCCTTAATGAAGGAAGAAATAGAGAGGTACGTCGGTTGTGGGAGTCTCAAGGTGTTGAGGTTAGTCGATTAATAAGAATCCGTTATGGCATGCTTACAATGCCCAGATTTTTATCCAGAGGGCAGTTTTATGAACTTACCCCCAAAGAAGTGACTGAATTTCTTGATTCATTACCCAACGAATTGTCTTAAATGGTTTAAAATCAGACGTTGGATTTCATTGTATTCACTATGTCAGCTGTCTTGAAAAGAATGATGACTTTCTGGACAGTTATTTTTGATTAATCCTATCCTCACATGTATAAACATATTCAAAGTTGAAGAAGTTTTAGGGAACGAAAATTTAACATCTGAAGAAGCACTGGAGCAATTTACATGGCTTTCCAAAAAATGCTGAATCCAGATCTGAAAATCTACGCAAGATTATTTGCCCATGAGTTTGAAGAGAGAACTAATGCCTAATTCATCAAATGTTTTAAGGCATATGGAAAATCACTTTGCCTTGACTACCTGTGAAGATATAAAAAATATCATGCAACCTTTGCTCATAAAACATGGTATGACAGTCTTTAATTATTATCGAATTTACTTTGATAGTACTGTCATTAGACTCTCTACAGACCAAAAATGGACTGAGCATTATTTTAAAATGAACTATCTGGAGACGCTGACTATTCCAGAATCCTATTTAAAAAAACCACTGAATTATTATTTATGGCTAACGGATGACTGTCCTTTGATGCTCCAAGATGCCGCAATAAATTTCGACATGGCCAATGGTATATCTATTGCTAAAATAAATCATGATTCTATAGAATATTTTTGTTTTGCAAGTACACGTGATAATACAAGTATTGTTAATAACTTTTATCTCAATAATCTGGATGTTCTAGAACAATATAGTCTTTACTTTAAAGATCAATTTAATTCAATAATAAGTCAATTCGAAAAAAATAAAATAATACTCCCCTATAATGCCAGTTGTTGTCACCGAAATAAAATCAATAAAGAGCTAAAAAAATCCCTTCTTTCTCCTCGGCAAAAGGATTGTGCAAAACTCTTGTTGCAAGGAATGAGTTATAAAGAAATTGGGAAAATACTCCAATTATCAGCAAGAACCGTTGAAACCCATGTTAATCAATTAAAAACAAAATTGGAATGTGATAATAAAGCTGAGTTGATTATTCAATTGAACGGAATCATTACAAGATAAATAACCATTTTATCCGTGATTTTACGGATATTCTCTGAATGTTGCTTTAAGTATTCTTTATGTTTTTAAACAAGAGAGTATTTAAATGCATAATAAGGCCGAACTCCAAATTCTTTTTCCTGATTGGATAGCACAATCGCTTCTAGTCTCAACGTAAAGCATGACGAACAAGTAGGAAATACCCCCTAAATAAAAATAGCTTAATCACATTTGTCTATAAATGCGGTTTGAGGGATATCCGAATACAACAAGGCCTGATTTTTTTCTTTGCTATGAGCATAATTTATAAAATTTTAGAGTATTAGTTTCAAATTGAACAAAATATGCAAGAAAAATCAAGGGTGAAATGAAATTACGATAATGCATTAAAAAAGAGAATGTTGTAAATGAAAGAAAAAATGATATTAGATAAGTCAAATATTGCAAATGCTATTTTTAGAAATCTTTCGGCAGATGAAATCAGGAAAGTCAAAGGCGTATCGCATGCTTTTTATGACCGGGCCACTGAGTATTTGACAGGTCATCTAGAGAATGAAAATTTTCACCTTAACAGAGTTATTCCACCTTCTGATGCGATACAAAGAGAGCAAAAAATTGAATTTTGCGCCAAATCCTTGCAAGCACTTATTTGTAATATATCTAAAGGAGAAGAGGGAAAGTCTGAGAAATTGCATAAATTTAATAATATGATGGAAAAAATACGCCGTGCTGTACAATCTAACCTGGGTTTAAGTCGTGTTCAAAGAGAAACATATGAAACTTTCCATTCTATTTATGTCAAACTCGGAGCGCCCAATTTTCCAATTAATGACGAGGGGGAACTTGATCCGGGCAGCATTGTTTATCGAACTGAGCCTGTTAAAGGGAGAGATGAAAGAAAATCATCATGGCTTGTATTGTTGAAGGATGACTCAAATGAAGACGGACTTTCCATTTGTTTTGATACGAAGTTTCGCAAATATCTTCTGTATATAGATGGTTCAGGCCATGTTACCTCTCAATTAACACTTAGATGGAATGCTATTTATGACGATTTATTGCCTGACACTGCTATGCAGCAACCACTTAGAGCCTTTACTCCCTGGCAGAGGCATGCTGAGGCAAATTTTTTTAATGGACGTTCGACCAATAAAATATTGGGGTTGTTAACAAAAAACTATCCCGAAATATTCAACTATGATCCTACCTCTTACTTTAAAGAAGAACCTGTCTTTAGTGTTGAATTGAATAGAAATGATCCACAGAAGCTGTCAACGGATAAAAAAAATATTTATTTAACATTAGATGAATCTTTTTTTAAAAAGCCAGATGGTTTTGAAGCTGGTTTAAACAGGCAGCCAATATTAGCTGTGATAAAAACAAGTTCCCCATTGAGAGGAGATTGTTTTTCTGTGGTGCCAGCTATTTACGAAAAACAGCAGCTTCATATTCTAATTAAGGGACATCAACAACACACTCAAGTTGTTGATGTTTTTCATGCAAATTTTAAAACGGCAGAACTTCAATCTTGGGAGTTGCTTGACGATGTTTCGATTTTCGGAAAATCCTCAAGAGAATACAAACCTGAATTAATTGATTTAAATCTTTTATCCAATCAACAATCGGAGTTAATGTCTCATGTTTCAACAGCGCCGATGGTAAGAGGAAGCGGGCCTGGCGCCCGTCAATATTGGTTGAATGGGTTTTTCAAAAGCACAGTTTATAGTGAAATGATTGTAATCGCAGAAATTTTCAATAGCCGGTTCATGAGCACTCCGTTAGCATCTTTGGAACAAACACTTCATCATTCAGACGCAACAAAAAGCTTTTATCGTTTGCAATTTAGTCGTCAGGAATTAGAGAAAGCTAAAGAGTTTGTTTTTCAGTTGGCTATCCCTAATGAATTTTCCAAGCAAGAAGATTTCAACTTTTTTTATGGTGAAAATGGCAATAAATTAGAAGAAACAACAAAGCTTGCTATTCTCATGCTAAAAAGAATGGTGCCCAAAGAGTTTCATCATAAAATTCGTATTGGTATTAATATGTGTTGCCCTGCTGCATCAGTGGAAAACATCGGTTCAGGATTTGGTTTACGTAATAAGCCTGATTTTATAGAGCGCATTGTTAAAGCGATAAAGGAGACTGATTCAAACCTGAAAGTTGAATTTAAAACTTTAATGTTATCGCATGAAGATAGCTATGGTGATGGTAAACAAACATCTGGCAGCACAAAAAATATCTCAGAAGTTCAAAATGAACGTCTCACAAGAATAGTTTCCAAAACGAAAGCGGATAGATTAGTGTATCAAGGAAAGCCACGCAATATTGAAGCTTATAACGGTGATGCTGTGTCAAGCATTATTAGAGAGGCTAAGACACCAAAGGAATTCCAGTTTGGGTATAGTGGGATGGTGGCTGCTATTACAAATCATGATATACACCAATTAGGTTATAAGGTTGTCGGTGAGCCACATTACAGTGTACAAAGTATTCTTGAAAAAATAAAAAAACAATTAGGGGAAGTTCCAATTGAATTTGAAGTGATGCTGGGTCGAGTTTTGCTGGGCTCAGCATGGGTATTACAAGGACGATATGCCAGTGACGCAGAAATCCTTTTGCATACTTTGCTTCAGGCAGCGATTGAGCAAGAATGGGCTGAAGGAATGGGACGATATGGTGTGGATATATATCAAATTCAAATTCTCTATAATATTAGGCATATAACTAATGATAATTATAGGAATTATCTAATTAATAAAATACTTAATGCTCAGTCTACGGAGGAAATAATTGATAAGGTATTTGAACAATACCTAAGCATTAAGAAACAAGGGGAATGTAATATTTTACAGCTCCATAGACTTGAGCAAGCGGTGTTTGCTGCAATACCTGATAACAAGGTTCTGCAACAATACAAATTAATTACAGAGCCTAAATCAAAATTGAGGACGGGTTTTCAATTTTTCTCAAATCAAGATGACAAGCAAACATTTGAAGAAAAATCTGTCTTTGCTCCTTAATACAGTATTGTGCATTAATAGCTACTCATAGTTTAAAAATTAAACATAAACTTATAGTTCTTTATAGGAAATAACGAGAAAGATGAAAAATAATAAGCCTGTAATCACTGTTGACTTAAATGATCCGGTTAAGTGCTTGGAAAATCTTGAAAAGGCTTTCCAGACTGGTACTTTTATTCTAAAAAATTCGCCGGTGAATTTCAGAAGATTAGAGAGGGTTTTATCTAATCTGGATACATTTTACAATTTGGATTTTAAAACCAAAATAGATATTTCCGGACAAATTTCAGGTGGTGGTGCAACCAGAGGCTATTTTCCCTTGGGTGTAGAAAGTGGTCTTGTTGATGTATTTGAAAAAAAAGAATCTTATTCGTTTGGGTGGCCTGATAATGAAATCCCGGATTCAGATGCCTCAAATTTATCATTAGTTGCTCCCAATATCTATCCTAATCATGGTTATATCAACCCAGATGATATTAATGGATTGATAAAAGATTTTGCCAATACAGCAAAAAAATTATCCAGGTTAATTGAAATCATCCTCTTCAATGGAAAAACTGTTTTACCGATTGATGAATCTTCAGATTTTCAATCGTTATTACGAAGCTTCAGGTATTACAAAAAGACAGAATTTGACCCTCCTAATACAGGAGCAAATTCGCTTCACACAGATTGGAACCTGATTACTTTGGTATATGCAGATGCAGATGGATACCAATATAGAGATAATGAGGGTAACTTTCAAAACATAATCCCTGAAACGGATGATTGCCTTATAGTTAATTTTGGAGATTTTTTATCAGCTTGGACTGGTGGAAAAATTGTTAGTCCTTGGCATCAGGTAGTTGAGGCAAAGAAAAAAGATGTAAGAAATTCTCTGGTCTTCTTTTATTATCCAGCGGCCTCTAGCTCAGCCGTTAAAAATCCTATATATAATCAAGGTGAACCTCTAAGCTTGTTTGTTGATCAGTCTGATCCTTTAAACAGGTTATGGGACTTTTCTAAAATAAGAACTATGAATGAAATGTATGCAGAAAAATGGAAACAAGTGAGTAGAAGGTAGGGTTCTGTTTAAGACACTAAGCAATGATTATCATAACAAAAAATAAAAAATACTCTTGGCAGGTATATTTTTTGTTCCCAAAAAAATAGGCTTATGCAGTATATTAGTAATCATTGTTCTTCTTCTAATCTCAAGAGGGATTAGATTTTAGTATATTTACAAATGAGCTCACTTGTCTCAAGAATATGGCCTTGCATAGCATATTCAACGTCTTTCTTTGTTGCTTTTTCATCCAGAGATAAAAAAGTATCCAAAGCATATAACCTAAAATAATATCGATGTATTCCGCTTGGTGGGCATGGTCCGCCGTAACCTGTTTTGCCCCAACTATTCTTAACGCTTATCGCTGAGTCGGGTACATCTATAGCTGCATCCAGTTCGTTATAACTTACCGGTATGTTGAATAAAACCCAGTGAACCCATAATCCTCCTAACGCATCCGGATCATCCATAATTAATGCATAGGATTGGGTATTTGGCGGGGCGTTTTCCCACTCAAGCGGTGGAGGGCGATCCAATCCATGGCAAGTAAATTCATCAGGAATAAAATCGTTATGTTCAAATGCCGGGCTTTTTAATAATAAACTCAAAATACTCTCCTTGTCTCTCTCGGATACAGCATTGTGAATCTTATTTTTTCCTTATTACACTTAAATTATATTAGCATGGTAATTTCGGATCTGCCATTCATCAAAGTCATCAAGAAATTGAAAATATTATTCTCTTCATTGACTCTTGCTCCTACTATTCATTAGTATATAAATCTCTTAAATATTTGCCCCAGCTGGAGAGTTTTAAGAAGGTATCTATCTTGACATCTTACCAAGAAAGACAAGTTAAAATCCCGGGTTTTACTATTGCTCTTAAAATTTGGAATTCAGAAAACCCTAATCCAGTATTGTGTTTGCATGGTAAAATGGATAACGCGGCCAGTTTT
This sequence comes from Legionella sp. PATHC039, assembly GCF_026191275.1. NCBI lineage: Bacteria > Pseudomonadati > Pseudomonadota > Gammaproteobacteria > Legionellales > Legionellaceae > Legionella > Legionella sp. PATHC039. The sequence goes on along the minus strand of NZ_JAPHOP010000001.1, from coordinate 1,179,537 downwards.
GATTTGCTAGCACCTTTATTATCAGACAGGCAACTGGTTGCAGTAGATTATCCTGGAACTGGACTGTCAAGTCACTATCCTGAGGGTGTTGTTCCTCATTGGAAAAATGATGCTTTTCTCATGTGCCATGTTATTAAGGCATTGGGATGGAAGAGTTTTGATATTATTGCTCATTCATTAGGTTCTTTTTTGGCAACTGTTCTAGCCATTGCTCAGCCTAAACAAGTCAATAAACTGGTATTTTTAGATATTTTAGGGCCAACGGTCCATATTATTGAGAACAGTATGGTTTATTTACCCTTAAATATCGAGAGCTATTTAATATCTGGGAAACAACCAAGAACTGTATTTGCAAGTCGGGATGCTGCGATAAAAGACCGTATGAATATTGGTAATATAAGCTATCAAGCAGCTCAAGCTTTAGTTCAAAGAGGCACAAAACAAGAGAAAGAAGGTTGGGTCTGGACATTTGATCCCCGATTACGTTGTATTAGCTCGACTATTCCCCATGAAGATGAAATTCGAGCCATGTTTCGTGCTATAGACGTGCCAGTTTGCCTAATTCTCGCTAACGAAGGTGTATCTTATCCCGAATCTGTTTTTAAAGGACGTTCCCAATCAATAAAAAATTTGACCATTCATAGGGTACAAGGAGGACATCATGTGCACATGGATGATCCAGCCTCTGTCGCAGAAATTATTTCTCAATATTTAAGCTCCAAATAACACTGGTTTATTAAAGAATAACAAGTATAGATGGACTCTTGCTCTAAATGTTGATGCAGAGATGATTGATAATGAATGATTTTATGATGTATAATTGGACAATCTATTTAATAGTGGAGCATTAATATGCCTAGATGGTTTAGAAGAATAGTAGATGAGGGAGAAAGGCTGTTTGTCGAAGTAACCGATGAATTGCGTGATGAAAGTGAAGTGCATAAAGCAGTAAGTCAGTTACACTTACGTGTTGAACAAATTTTAAATGCCAATCGATCAAGACTTGAAAAACCGGTTATTGAAGCAGCTAAAGGTTTTCTTCATGATCTAGGAGTCATCCTGGAAGAAGATTCCAGGTTGAGATTTCCTCATGCACCAATAAACCAATACCTACTCGCTGATAAGTGTACTGATATTATATACACCTATAAACCTTCTTTGGAGTCAGCCCCAGGAATTTGGAATCAGATCAAGGCTCATATCAATAACTTTATTGAAATAATCTTTGGTTTAGAGAATGTTTTACCAACGACACAGACTATGTTTGCAAAAGATGTGAGTTTTACCAGATGTAAAAGAAACCTTTCTAGATTAAAGGAGTCACTTGAAAGTGACGCGCCTGATTTGTTGTCTGTGTTGGTGAATGGTTAGATCATCATTGAATTTAATTAATTTCCTTAAGCATTAATTTTTTCTTGAATGACCAGATACTGTATCGACATGAATTGTCCTGGTCATCAAGGTGTCTGGCTTACAAGATACAACTGAGATGGACCTAGGTGGGTGACTCAATCAGTTCTTTTCCATCCTCTTTTTTTAAGCTGGTAAATATCAATCCTGAAAGAATCGTAAGTATCCCTAAAGCAAAAAAGGTTAGATGAAAAATCTTGACTGTTAAAACAAAATGCTGCGAAACCTGAAAAGTGAATAAACTGACCAATAAGGCAGAAATTGTTACTCCAAAACTTTGGGATAACTGTTGAACTGTGCTCATAATACTTGTCGCATAACTCATATCATTATCGTCAATATTCGCATACGCGAGGGAATTCATCCCTGTGTATTGCAGAGCAATGAAAAATCCATAAAGAAATGTTAAAAAACCAATGTAGATGACAGAAGTGCTTTGATTTATTGTGGCAAAGGACCAAAGAGAAAAACAGACTAAAACAGTATTTAAAAGGAGTAATTTTTTATAACCCAATCTTCGTAAGATGGAGAAAGATAACGGCTTAACCAGGAATACGCCTAGTGCCACTGGTGTAAGCAACATTCCTGATAACTGGGGAGAATATTCTAAAATAATTTGGAAGAGCAAAGGTAATAAAAAGGGAATTCCACCAAAACTTAAACGAGTTAATAAATTTCCAAACACGGCAATACGAAATGTTCTTATATTTAACAAAGTAACTTTTATAATAGGATTGCTTTTGCTACGAGAGTGTTTGCTATATCCAATTAACAGCAAGGCGGATAAAAGAGTAATTGAAGCGGAGTAGACGATATCCGCTTTCGTCTCACTAAACAAAGACAAACCTAAAGTCAAGAATGCAAGGCCTGCTCCGAACATTATAAATCCTGATTTATCCAAAGGCGGAACCGATCTGGGCAAGATAGTTGGAAGCAGTTTGTGAGATAAAAGCATGGCGATTATGCCAACAGGGATATTAACCCAAAATATCCACCGCCATGAGAAATAGTCAGTAATAATACCGCCTAGTAAGGGACCAAGTAGCATACCTATCGAGGCAATCATGACGACAATACTCATTTTTGTTATTAATTCATGACGCTCACAAGTTCTCAGAATAATTAAACGTCCAACAGGCACGGTTAGGGAGCCGCCCACACCCTGTATAATTCTGGCTAATACTAATTCCCAAAGGCTTTGAGTGAATCCGCACCATAAGGAACTTAGAGTAAAGACACCAATAGCTGCTATAAATACTTTTTTTACACCATATTTATCAGCAATCCATCCACTTATAGGAATAAAGATTGCCAAGCTTAAAAGATAGCTAATGAGCGCGAGTTTAAGATCAATTGGATTGACCTCTAAACTATGTGCTATCACCGGGATTGCGGTGTTGATAATAGTTGTATCAATAGCTTCCATAAACATGGCGCATGATACAATGAACATAATAATATTTTTCTTCATAATGCCTGTTTTATGGAAGTTAGAACATTTAAATTTTATTAACCTGAAACTCTATTAAAGTCACAAGCCCGCTCCAGTATTTTGTCCAATGGTGATCATAGTGATCCTTATTATTAACTCGTTTAAGCAAAACGCCGTTTTCAACTTTAAATAATGGAGCTGTATCATTTATCTGTTCAATTTTTGAGTAGTCGGGAAACACATCCATCTCTGGGTAGTGTTCAGGGATAACTCCATTCATAAAAGTACTATGGATACTGTCTGCAGAACGTTGCATGGCGTCTAAGATGGCCACTCTTTGTAATTCGGCTTCAGGTTTGTATAAATAGCCATCGCCATAGGCAAGCCAACTTATTCCTTCATGATTCACTACATTTAACCCATGTTGATTGTCTTCATTATGCATCAAATTGGCGATAAGAAGATTTAAAACAGAAGGCAGTAATATATCATGTCCTATGGCTCTTCTTGGAGTACGCATGTGCCCTGCAGAAAAAGAATCAGTTAAGTAATGATTTGCAAAGGCGTTTTGAGCATAGGCTAATTCAAAGAGCTTGTGAGCTTCATCTATAAGTCCCTGCTGCTTTTTCTCATAAGCTTTTAATGCTGTTTCCAAAGCAAATCTATGGCCTGTTTTATAGGCTACAAGTGAATCAGGAACAAAGTGATCATAGTTGACTTCAGCTAATTTAATATAATTGCCAAAGGGTATAAAACCACTGATTATACTTCCACCACAAGTCAGTTTGTTTAATTCCTTGCTAATAGCTGAGTCGTGCTGCTTATAATAATCCCAATCATTTGTTCCGTTTTGTTTTGATTTTTCGATCTCTTCAGCCAAATTGGTAAAAAACCGATCAAGATGGATTATCTGATTAAGAGGGTTGGAGCAACGTTTGTCTTGGTTGTTACCTAAAGTCCCCAGAGCGTCAAACTGCGCCTGGAAACAAGCTAACCTGTTTTTCTCAGAGCAATTGGATATGGGTTTTGCTGGATTTCCAAACATATCACCACCGTACATCACGATCTCGCCATAACTTAGTTTACTCCCATTGGGTAATCTCAGTTTTACAATACCAGTCTTGCTGTTATGGCCTGGTAAATAAAGTTGAACTCTATCCCCCAGATTTTTATGTTCCAGATTGGCAAATCCTGCACCAAATTTTTCTAAAAATTGAATGGTCGTTGGTTGAGATATTGTCTCGATAGAAGATGCTTCATTGGCGCAGATGTTATGGCTTATTAACAATGACAAAGACAAAGCTCGTGTGATATTCTTCAACATTATGCATTCCCTTGATTATTCGGCCCTTTATTTGGGCATTTTTTGTTTTTTATATCCATACAACATTCTAAAAATGTAGCATGAGAATTTTGTAATTGATAATTATTTGAGAATCATTTCATGAGAAAAGTTAAGCCAAAATTGAATTTAACCTCACAAACCGCTCGGATCGTAAACTTAAGCCATGATGGAAGGGGGATAGCACGAGTTAATGGCAAAGCAACTTTTATTCAGGGAGCATTACCCAGTGAGGTGGTTGAATTTCAGTATACACGGGTAAAAAAGGATTTTGATGAAGGTAAATTACTATCAATTGTCGAACCCTCTACTCTCAGGGTTGAACCAAAATGCCCTCATTATCAAATGTGTGGAGGCTGTTCTTTGCAACATATGAGTGCCGAGGAACAAATTCGTTTCAAACAATCCCATCTTTTGGATTTACTATCCCGGTATGGCCATACTGAACCTCAATCAGTGTTGTCGCCTTTAACAAGCCATCATTGGAATTATAGAAATAAAGCACGCTTAAGTACTCGCTTTGTAGAAAAGAAACAAAGCACCATGGTTGGATTTAGAGAGAGGAATAATCCAAGGTTCATTACAGAAATAAATCAATGTCCTATTCTTAATTCAAAAATAGATACTGATATTGTCCATTTGAGAAAATTAATCGATACGATGGAAAATAAGCAGTGTATCGCACAAATTGAAGTGGCTGCAGGTGATAATGAAGTGGCGCTGATTTTCCGCAATCTATCTCCATTAACAGAGCAAGATGAGTTGAAAATCAGGAAATTTGCGCAACAATTCCAATACAAGGTATTTCTGCAGCCAGGTGGACTTGATTCGGTTTTTTGCTTTTATCCTTCAGATGCTCATGCTTATTTGAGTTATGAGCTGCCCGATTATCAAATAACTTTTCAATTTCATCCCAACGATTTTACTCAAGTAAACGCCGAGTTAAACAGAAAGATGGTAACGCAGGCAATTCAGTTAATGGAATTAAAAAATTCTGATATCGTGCTAGACTTATTTTGTGGACTGGGTAATTTTTCGCTTCCCATGGCTAAACATTGCTCTCGAGTTATTGGTGTCGAAGGCAATAAGAACATGGTTGAAAGAGCCTATATGAATGCCAAGTCTAATCATATTACCAATGTGGATTTTTATGCTGCTAATCTTGATGATGTGATGGAAGTTAGGAATCTGGTTAATACGTCTTTTAGCAAGGTTTTAATCGATCCTCCCCGCTCTGGTGCGCTTGAAATTGTAAAACAAATTGATTCAATTGATCCCGAGCGTATAGTATATGTATCTTGTAACCCGATAACATTAGCTCGAGATACAGATATATTGGTTAATCAAAAAGGTTACGTTTTGATAACTGCTGGGGTAATGGATATGTTTCCTCATACAACGCATGTCGAGTCTATTGCCTTGTTTCAAAAAGGATAATGTGTATGGTAAGAGTAAAAGATACGACTCCGTTGACGCCAGATGGCAGTATTGACGTAGAGATGTGGTTACATCATCTTGGCTCAAAAGGATATTTGGATAATCTCGAACTCGTAAGAGCTGCCTGTACTTTAAGTCAATTGGCTGGTCAGGATCATGCTACTGAAACAGGGCAAACTTGTTTACAACAAGGGTTATCAATGGCTGATTTACTTGCTGACCTGGAAGTAGATCAGGAAACTCTGGCTGCCGCTATTATTTTTGAAAATGTTCATTATGCGGATTTATCTATTGACGATGTTGAAGAGCAATTGGGGCACAATATCGCTAAATTGGTCAAAGGCATAGAAAAAATGAGTGCCATGAACAATTTCCAGGCTTTAAATAAATACCCACAAAACAAAAATCAAATTGACAATATTCGCAAAATGCTCCTTGCGATGGTTGATGATGTGCGAGTTGTTTTAATCAAGCTGGCAGAGTGTTTATGTATTTTAAGAACAGCAGGGCATCTGTCTGAAACGGTACGTAAACAGCTGGCAACCGAAGCCATGGAAATTTACGCGCCTTTAGCTAACCGCTTGGGAATAGGGGCAATCAAGTGGGAAATGGAAGATTTGGCTTTCCGACATTTGCATCCAGAAGAATATAAAGCGATTGCCAAGGGATTGAAGGCTAAACGATTGGAAAGGGACAGTTTTGTCAATCGCATTGTCGAACAGCTTGAACATCAGATTCGAGCAACAGGAGCCCGCCACTTTGCCGTTTATGGTCGCTCAAAACATATCCATAGTATTTATAAAAAGATGAAGCGCAAAAATGTATCATTAGATGAGATATATGATGCCACAGCGGTTCGTATTCTGGTAGATACTGAAGCACAATGTTACGAAGTGTTAGGCATGGTTCATACTTTGTGGAAGCAAATTCCAGCAGAGTTTGATGATTACATCATCAATCCAAAATCCAATGGCTATCAGTCTCTTCATACCGCAGTAGAGGGTCCGGAAGGAAGAGTTTTTGAAGTGCAAATCAGAACTTTTCATATGCATGATTTAGCAGAAATGGGTGTGGCAGCCCATTGGAAATATAAAGAGGGGGCGGTATCACAAAAAGAGAGCCATGAGCGCAAAATAGAATGGTTAAGAGACGTTTTGGCGTGGCACCAGGAAATGGCGGCTAATAAAGGTGTCGCAGAAAACGTTACGACTGAGTTTCTTGAAGACAGAGTGTATGTATTTACTCCTGATGGCGATGTGTTGGATTTACCCCATGGAGTGACTCCTTTGGATTTTGCTTATCATGTGCATAGTAATTTGGGACATCGTTGCCGAGGTGCCAAAGTTAATGGTCATATTGTCCCATTGACTTATCAATTGAAAACAGGAGACAGGGTTGAAGTACTGACTGGAAAAGAAATCAAACCATCAAGGGATTGGATTAATCCTCATCTGAATTATTTAAAAACTGCAAGAGCCAAGGCTAAAGTATTGCATTGGTTTAAAATGCAAGATTATGAAGATAATGTGAGAGATGGTCGTGAGTTATTGGAGAAAGAATTAAAATCTTTAGGTATTAAATCGGATAAACTCAATGAAGTGATTACGGCATTGAATTATAAAAAGGCGGATGATCTTTATGCCAGTTTGGGGCGAGGTGATATTAAAATAGGCCAGATTGTTAATCGATTGGCACCCCCAGATACTCCAGAACAAAATTTACAGAAGTTTGTAAGACAACAACAAAAACCAGAGGTCACAGGGAGTGATCTTCGTATTGAAGGAGTTGGGAACTTATTGACATTTATGGCGAGATGCTGCCAACCTGTTCCTGGTGATGAAATAGTAGGATACATCACGATTGGAAGGGGGGTTTCCGTTCATCGAAAAGATTGTCCTAATATTATACATGCCAGTGAAAAGCAAAAGCGACGGTTTATTCAGGTGAATTGGGGTTCAGCAACACGGGAAAATTATGTTGTTGATGTGTTGATTAAAGCCTTTGATCGCTCCGAGTTATTGAAGGATGTTACTTCGCTGCTTTCAAATGAAAAAGCCCATGTTTATGCTTTACAGACCCATAGCAATAAACATGAAAATATGGCTTATATCACTTTAACTGTTGAGATCGATGGTTTAAACAGTTTGTCGCGCTTATTAACTAAGTTGGAGCAAATTCCTAACGTGCTAGAAGCAAGAAGGCAATTATAGCTTTGGTATGTTTAGCCAGAGCCCTCTCAAAAAATTGGTATTAGAAGATAAACCCTGCAACAACCGCTCTGTGTTCGCTCAATAAGACGTTATAAGTTCTACAAGCGGCACCTATGGACATGCATTCGATACCAATTCTTTTTTGCGATAATTGACTGATTAGAGTGACAGGCAGCGTTTTGCCTGTTTGCAGATGACCAATAATAATTAATTCGGGTTTGCTTCTTAATAATAAATCAATATATGAATTATTAATGTCTTGGATGTCTTTAATTACAAAATCAGTAATGATTTCTTTCTTAGAAACAATTAAACTACTTTCATAAATTATGGAATTAATCTGAATCTTTTTATCGCTGTATGCTTGCACTGCATGTTGCTCTGCGGTTTCTAGATTGATATTCATGATTTTAAAAAGTTCATTAGTTTATAATGGCTAACAGTATATCACAGAGGTCAATATTATGAGTCAATTTCCACGCATTAAACGCTTACCCCCTTATGTATTTAATACAATAAACCAGCTTAAGATGGAAGCGCGGGCGCGAGGAGAGGACATTATAGACTTTGGCATGGGGAATCCTGATCAACCAACCCCACCTCATATTGTTAATAAGCTTATAGAGGTTGCTCAAAGGCCTGATACGCATCGATATTCAATGTCGAAAGGAATTCCGAGATTACGTCGAGCGATGGCAACCTGGTATCTTCGACATTATGATGTTCATCTGGATAGTGAAACACAAATACTAGCTACAATAGGATCTAAAGAGGGGCTTGCACATTTGGCTTTGGCAATTTCAGGTCCAGGTGATACGGTGCTTGTTCCTGACCCTGCTTATCCAATCCATACCTACGGATTTATCATTGCTGGTGCTAATGTAAAGCAAATTCCTTTAATCGATGAAGTTCAATTTTTGGCTGCAGTAGAAGATGCTATTAGCAGAACCTGGCCAAAACCCAAAGCCTTGGTTTTGAATTTTCCGGCAAATCCAAGTACTCACTGTGTCGAATATGAGTTTTTTGAAAAGGTGGTTGATCTTGCCAAGCGTAATAACATTTGGATTATTCATGATTTGGCTTACTCAGATATAGTTTTTGATGGGTATAAAGCCCCTTCGATTTTACAAGTTCCTGGCGCCATAGACATTGCAATTGAAACTTACTCAATGTCCAAATCTTATAATATGCCTGGCTGGCGTGTTGGGTTTGCTTGTGGTAATGAAGAGTTAGTAGCTGCCTTAACACGTATCAAATCCTACTTGGATTACGGTACTTTTACTCCCATCCAGGTTGCTGCAATTACAGCATTGGAAGGCCCTGATGATTGTGTGTTGGAAATAAGAAATCTTTATGAAAAACGACGCAATCTTTTGTGTGATGGACTGAATGATATTGGTTGGGAAGTGAGCAAACCTAAAGGGACCATGTTTGTTTGGGCACCTATTCCTCTCAATTACCGCGCTATGGGGTCTCTTGAGTTCAGTAAATATTTATTGAAAGAAGCACAAGTTGCTGTTTCACCTGGTATAGGTTTTGGACAGCAAGGGGATGGTTATGTCCGATTCGGTTTAATTGAAAATAAAGACAGAATAAGACAGGCCTTGAGAAATTTAAAAACTCTGTTTAAAAGAGATGGTTTACTAAAGGCTGTTTAGTGCTATGAATGTCATTATAAACACAGAGAGCGACTGTGATAGCAAAGAGGGCAAATTATTAAAATCGCAAGGTTTGGCAGTACTTAATTTATTAGCATGCGGCGGTTATGACCTTATAAATCCCCCAGTAGGTAACTTATTGAAATCGAGTCATAATCTTGAGGGAGATTGGGCGGTTTTAACTCCTATGCATTGGCAAGCATCACATAATGATGCTGTCATTGTCGCTCTTGATAACGATTTACGAGTAACAGATGAAGAGGTGAAATATTGGTTCGATTTGTACTCCGCCTATTTAGCGGAAGAAGGAATGTCCCTTTATTTTTATGACAAATACACTTGGTTATTGCGAGTTGATGATAAGCCACCTCTTAATGCCAAACCAATTTATCAGGTACTAAACAAGTCTTTGATGCCAGAATTATCGCAACTGGATGAGACTATGTACTGGCAAAAATTTTTTACTGAAAGTCAAATGTTTTTCTCTTCCAATACTCGGAAATCATTAATTAATGGTGTTTGGGCATGGGGTAGTGGGAAATTGAAAACTAAAAAAACAATATCAATTTGCACAGACAAGCATTTTCTGGCAGTAGCTCAAGCATATTCTTCAAATGTGACTTTATATGACCCGTCAGTGAACGTGAGCGGGTTTGAGGTTGTTCTATTACATGGCATTGATTCTTTAAGCGAATTACATCAAGTTGAAATAAAAAAAATACCGGCGCATTGGTACTGGAACAATTGTGCTTTAATTAAAGCAAAATCTCATTGGTTTACTCGATTATGGAGAAGTCTGACACATGCTGATTAAACAACGACAACAGCCTGAGTTTACTGTTAATTTACCTAATGTACCTGATGTATTAAAACGTATTTATATAACACGAGGCATTAGTGACGAATCTCAACTTGATAAACAATTACAAACATTACTTCCTTTTCACACTTTAAAAGGCATTAATGAAGCTTGTCTACGATTAGAGAATGCTTTGCGCTCAGAGCAACGTATTCTTATTATCGGTGATTTTGATGCCGATGGGGCAACTTCTACGGCATTAGCCATTACTGCCTTGCGTGCTATGGGTGCAAGGTTTGTTGAGTACTTGGTGCCTAATCGATTTGAATTTGGTTATGGTCTTACTCCTGCTATTGTTGAAGTGGCAAGCAAATGGCAACCTCATTTAATTATTACTGTTGATAATGGTATAGCCAGTTTTGAAGGAGTAGATGCGGCTAATAAAATGGGAATAGATGTATTAATTACTGATCATCATTTACCAGCAGAATCACTACCCGATGCTTGTGCAATTGTTAATCCCAATCAACCCGGTTGTTTATTTCCAAGCAAGTCAATTGCAGGAGTTGGCGTTATTTTTTACGTTATGCTGGCATTGCGCAGGCATCTTTCCAATTCTAACTGGTTTAATGAAATCAACATGCCTGAGCCTAATATGGCGAGTTTTCTGGATTTGGTTGCATTAGGGACTGTAGCCGACGTTGTGGGGCTTGACCAAAATAACAGGATCATGGTTAATCAAGGCATGATGCGTATTCGTCAAGGACAATGCAGAGAAGGAATAAAAGCCTTGATTGAAATTGCTGGTAGGGATTGCTCCAGGCTAAGAGAATCTGACCTTGGTTTTGCCATAGCGCCAAGATTAAACGCCGCAGGCCGTCTGGATGATATGTCGCTTGGTATTGAATGTTTGATTACGACGGATCCAAAAATAGCGAGAAATTTCTGTCAACAGTTGGATGAGTTGAATCTGGAAAGAAGGCAAATAGAATCTGAAATGAAAGAGCAAGCCATGCTTGCTTTGGAGAAATTGTCAATTAACGATGAAGAGAATAAACACTTACCACTTGCCTTGTGCCTTCATGATAAAACCTGGCATCAAGGAGTGATAGGAATCTTGGCAGGAAGGATGAAGGAAAAATATCATCGTCCTGTGATTGCATTTGCTTCTGTCAGTGAGCATGAGTTAAAGGGCTCAGCACGTTCTGTCCCCGATTTAAACATTAGAGATGTATTGGCAGCTATTGATAAGGACAATCCAGGACTGATTCTTAAATTCGGAGGACATGCTATGGCTGCTGGCTTAAGTATTAGCCCCGAATTATTGAATGATTTTCGCTCAGCATTCGTGTCAGAGGTTCTGAAACATCTTGACTTATCACAGTGCGAAGGAGAAATACTGACGGACGGACCATTGCAATCCCATGAACTGAGTTTGGAAACAGCACAATTAATACAACAAGCTGGTCCTTGGGGCCAAGCGTTTGCAGAACCCGTATTTGATAATGTATTTGAAATTCTGGATCAACGAATTGTCGGTAAAAATCATTTAAAAATGACATTAATTTCCTCACAAGGAGGAGAGCCACTGGATGCCATTGCTTTTAATGTGGATTTAAAATCCTGGCCTAATCATAGGATTAAGTACATTCATACCGCCTATAAACTGGATATCAATTTTTATCAGGGGAGAACAAAGCTCCAATTGCTCATCCAGGCAATGAATCCTGTTCAGCAAGCATAAACGCTTAAATTGATACTATTTTTGTGTATTTCTCAAACAACAATGTATAATGTTATATTTGCTTTAAATTGATATTAAACGTGGTTAATAGTATTTTTTCCAAATTATCTATAGCGCCGATGATTGATTGGACTAACAGTCCATTTCGTACTCTGATAAGGTTATTGGCTCCTAACGCCCTTTTGTATACTGAAATGCAAACAACAGGGGCTGTGCAAAATAATCCTGACAGAGCTTTGTATTTTAATTCTGTTGAATATCCTATCGCTATTCAATTGGGTGGTGCAGATAAATCCGCATTGGTTAAGTGCGCCATTATTGCTGAGCAGAAAGGTTTTAATGAAATTAATTTGAATTTGGGATGTCCTAGTGACAAAGTACAGGCGGGACGATTTGGAGCCTGCTTGATGAAGGAGCCAGAACACGTTGCTGATTGTATTCGTGCAATAAAACAGGTAGTAGGAATACCAGTCACAGCGAAAACGAGAATCGGTATCGATAACCAGGACAGTTATGAATTTTTCAGATCTTTTTCTCTTCACTTGGTTGAAGCAGGCTGTGACAAACTGATTGTTCATGCTCGCAAGGCCTGGTTAAATGGGTTAAATCCAAAGCAAAATAGAACAATTCCTCCCGTAAATTATGATTATGTATATGAGCTAAAAAAGGAAATTCCTCATATCTTTATTACAATCAATGGGAATATATTAACTATTGAAGAAATAAACAGTCATTTAAAGCATGTCGATGGAGTAATGTTAGGACGGCTTGCTTGCGATAACCCATATCAAATTGCTGAAATTCATCAAGCCTTATACCCAGAATTCATCAAAATTAAACGTAGCCAGTTGTTAATGAGTTATCTGGATTATTGGTTTGATCAATCTCGAGCTAATCTCTCTTTAAGCATTTTAGCTAAGCCACTTTTTAATTTAACTTTTGGATTACCGGGAGCCAAACATTGGAAAAAGAAATTGATGAATATTATTCAGGAGAAAAATACTTCCGGTTTTAGTGAGTTAATCCAGTACTTATTAAATTTGGAAGCAATAAATCAAGTCGACCTTGTATAAGAAATAATAGAGCAGATGCCAACATTTCGTGGAATTTTATCAAGATTTCTAGTACATTAACGATGTTTATTAATTGGAACATCCTGAGGGTTATTGAGGCCATGCTGAGTACGTTAATTAAGAAAATGTTTGGAAGCCGAAATGAACGGACATTACGGCGAATGGAAAAGTCTGTAATGGCTATTAATGCGTTTGAGCCGAAAATGCAGGCTTTATCAAACGAAGAGCTGGCTGAAAAAACTCAAGAATTTAAAGAACGTTTCAATAATGGTGAAAGTCTCGATGAGTTACTTGCGGAAGCTTTTGCTACGGTTAGAGAAGTATCATTGCGCACTCTCGGTCTTAGGCATTTTGACGTACAATTGATAGGCGGGATGGTATTGCATGAGGGAAATATTGCTGAAATGCGTACCGGGGAAGGTAAAACATTGGTTGCAACCTTGCCAGCTTATCTAAATGCCATTAGCGGACGTGGTGTACATATAGTCACTGTTAATGATTATCTTGCGAAAAGAGATAGCCAATGGATGAAGCCCATATATGAATTTTTAGGGCTTACAGTTGGCGTTATCTATCCTGATATGTCGCACAAGGAAAAACAAGAAGCTTACAAAGCGGATATTGTTTACGGAACTAATAACGAATACGGTTTTGACTATTTACGTGACAATATGGCTTTTAGTCTGACTGATAAGGTACAAAGAGAGCTTAATTTTGCTATTGTCGACGAAGTAGATTCCATTTTGATTGATGAAGCGAGAACTCCATTGATCATATCTGGCGCGGCAGAAGATAGTTCAGAGCTGTATATCAAAATTAATTCTTTGATTCCACAGTTAAAAAAACAAGAAGCAGAGGGTGACGAAGGCGATTATACTGTAGATGAAAAGCAAAAACAGGCTCATCTGACTGATGCAGGCCATCTGCATATAGAAGAACTGCTGACCAAAGCCAAATTACTAGATCCTGGTGAGAGTCTTTATCATGCCAGCAATATCATGTTGATGCATCATGTGAATGCGGCACTCAAGGCTCATGCAATGTTTCACAGAGATATTGATTATATAGTCAAAGACAATCAAGTAGTGATAGTGGATGAGCATACCGGCCGTACCATGCCTGGAAGGCGTTGGTCAGAAGGCTTGCACCAGGCAGTCGAAGCCAAGGAAGGAGTCCCAATTCAAAATGAAAATCAGACTCTGGCTTCTATAACTTTTCAGAATTTTTTCCGCATGTATAATAAATTGTCAGGAATGACGGGTACTGCTGACACAGAAGCCTATGAGTTCCAACAAATATATAATCTTGAAGTGGTTGTAATACCTACCAATAGGTCAATGATTAGAAAAGACGAGCCTGATTTGGTTTATCTAACACAGGCAGATAAATTCCAGGCGATAATCGAAGATGTACGAGAATGTGGTGTTCGTAGACAACCTGTCTTAGTTGGAACAGTTTCAATCGAAGCTTCTGAGTTTTTAAGTCAACTCTTAAAAAAGGAGAACATAAAGCATCAGGTATTGAATGCAAAATTCCATGAAAAAGAAGCCCAAATTATTGCCGAAGCCGGGCGCCCTGGCGCTGTAACCATTGCGACTAACATGGCTGGACGAGGAACAGATATTGTTTTAGGTGGTAGCTTGGCAGCTGTTCTGGCTAATTTGCCAGCTGATGCGAGTGAGCAAGAAAAAGAAGCGGTTAAAAAAGAATGGCAAAAACGTCATGATGAAGTGATTGCAGCAGGCGGACTTCGAATTATTGGCTCTGAGCGTCACGAATCAAGACGTATCGATAATCAATTAAGAGGGCGAGCTGGTCGCCAGGGTGATCCCGGAAGTAGTCGTTTTTATTTGTCACTTGAAGACAATTTAATGAGAATATTTGCTTCTGAGCGCGTGGCCTCTATGATGCGTCGTTTAGGAATGCAGCCAGGTGAGCCGATTGAACATAGTTTGGTTACCAGAGCAATTGAAAATGCTCAACGCAAACTGGAAGGACATCATTTTGATGTAAGAAAACAATTGTTGGATTATGATAATGTAGCGAATGATCAGCGGCAGGTCATTTATACTCAGCGTTCCTCTATTATGGCAATGACGGATACACAGGAAGTTGTTGAAATGATGAGAGAAGAGGTAATGGATAGTCTGGTTGATACTTATATCCCCCCTCAAAGTCTAGAGGATCAGTGGGATCCACAGGCTTTGTCTGATGTTTTGTCAGATGAATTTAAAATCAAAGCCCCTGTGCCTGACTGGATTGATAAAGATCATAGTATACAATCTGAGCAAATTAAAGAAAAAATTCTTGCTTTAGCTATAGAGCATTATGATGAAAAAGTAAGAAAAGTTGGAAGGCCAGTCATTTCACAATTTGAAAAATCCATTATTTTACAAACTTTAGATAATCATTGGCGTGAACACTTGGCTGCGATGGATCAATTACGTCAGGGAATTCATTTAAGGGGTTATGCTCAAAAGGATCCAAAGCAGGAATACAAAAAAGAAGCTTTTAGTTTATTTACAATGATGCTCGATAATCTTAAGTATGAGGTGATCAGGATACTATCATCCGTTGAAATTCAAACGGAGGAGGATGCTCAAGTTGTTGAAGAGCAACGTAGAGCGGATCAGATTAGAAAAATGAATCTCATGCATGAAAGTTTATCAGAGAATGATGAGGCAAGTGAAACGCAAACTTTTAGACGACAAGAAAAGAAAATTGGCCGTAATGATCCTTGCCCTTGTGGCTCAGGTAAAAAATATAAAGCCTGTCATGGAAGCCTCGTGTGAAAGTAGCAGTTGCTATCATTATCGATGAAAAACAACGTATACTAATTACCCAACGTCCTTTTCATGTCGCACATGGAGGATTTTGGGAGTTTCCTGGAGGAAAACTGGAGCCTCATGAATCTCCTGAGGGTGCTTTGGTTCGAGAGATTAGGGAGGAGTTAGGCATAATTGTAAATGAATATCGTTTTCTGGGGTATGTCGATTATGACTATCCAGATAAACATATACAATTAATTATTTTTAAGGTGACTCGTTTTACAGGCAACCCTTTATGTCAGGAAGGACAACTCAATATGAAGTGGGTAAAAAAAGAGGAATTAAATATTAATGATTTCCCTAAAGCAAATCATGCGGTTTTCGATTTAATTGATATCCCTGAACTTCAATATCAAGCTTTATAAATGTACGAATAGTCTAAAGTTTGAGGCTAGGACATCATGTTTAATTGCTAAGCACAAAACAAACTTCTTGTTTAGATGATGTTATAACAGATCTGTTGTCGAGATAAAATCAATCAGAATGGTCACTACAAGGTATGTTCACATAGGCTAGAGATTGCAAAGATAGTAGCCTTTTGTAAATGATTAGATTTTGTATTTCAATTAATTGTTAATCAATTGGACAGAAAAATGATTACTAAGCAAAATGGAATTTATACACTTACCCTTTCTTTATTACTATTCTCACTTCAAATCAAAGCTGCTACAGATTATCAAACATATGAAAAAGTTTGTGGTGAACCAACAGATATGCTCTCTTTTCTTGAAAGAGGCGGTATTGCAACTAATCCTTGTGTAGTCCCTCCCAGAAACGTATTAATTAGCTCTGGATATCAATATCAGCAATTAATTGGGGAAGGTGTACAGCATAATTTTCCTGCTGCTGCAATACAGTTAGGTTTGCCTGGTTATTTTGAGGTAGACTTGTTGTTACCCAATTATATTAATCAGACGGTTGATCCACGCATAGGTTTTAGTCAAACTCAGCTTATTGTCAATCATGTTCTATGGTTTAACAATAAGTGGGTTATAACTGCTAGCGGAACATTTGTATTTCCATCAGGCAGCGCTTCTTTTGGTAGTCCAAATCCAGGAGGTGGTGTAATAGGAATTTTAAGTTATAACTTTAATTCCCAATTAAATCTTACAGGTAATTTGGGTATTACTTCTCAATCGGAGCCTAGTTACGATGGTGGACAAAGTTATACGAGTGTTAATCCAGATCTTATTTTATCGTGGACTAAAAATAAAATATCATTATTTGCTGAGATTTATGGACAAAGTAAAACAGCACCTGATGAAGGAAGCGGGTTTAGTACTGATGCAGGAGTTCTTTATCAAGTTAAAAAGAATATTGCAATTGATTTTGAGGTTAATCAACGTATCACTGGCCTTTTGAATGGTGTTGAGCGTTATTATGGCGGAGGTAAACGTTCACGCCCCTTGTCACATAACCATATAAATTTTAATAATTTTTGTGAGGAGGGGTTTTTATTAGTTTAGAAAATTGCTATAAGGAGTCAAAATATAACATTTTGATTTTATGGCTGATTTATCGCAAATCAATTTAACTCCGAAGAGCTTGGAAGAAGCATTGGAGACTATAGGCCATTTGGCAAAAATAATAGTTGAGCTTAAAGAAGAAAATGCCTGCCTTAAAGAGCGGTTGAATACCAATTCGAAAAATTCCTCATTGCCACCATCGCGAGACCTTAAAAAGAAAAAGCAAAGTAAGCCCAAGAGTGGTCGGAAACCTGGAGGGCAAGCGGGACATAAAGGTCATCAACGTGCATTAGTACCTATAGAGAAAATCAACTCAGTGATTGTTTGCCCACCCCAAAGCCATTGTGATTGTGGTAAAGAGTTAGATGTTTTAGGTCAGTTTGAACGACATCAAGTTTTTGAACTACCTACCCCCCGTTATGAAGTGATTGAATACCAGCTTCAAACTGGATGCTGTAGAACATGCCGACGCCGCTATCAAGGCAATTTGCCTGAAGGCGTGAGTCGTAAGGGATTTGGTCCCAGAGCTCAAGCGATGGTGAGTTTATTGACCAGTAAATACCGGCTGAGTAAGCGTTTGGTTCATGCTTGGTTTGCTGATGTTTATCAAATGCCCATTTGCTTAGGAAGTGTATCGAATGTTGAGCACACGGTGAGTCAATCACTCGAGCAAGCTCATGAAGAAATTAAAGCCCAAGTTCAAAACGCAACAGTGATTCATTTAGATGAAACAGGCCATAAAGAATGCTACCAAAATGGTTGGGCATGGATTATGAGCACACAGGAAGCGACTTATTTCAAATTAGAGCGTTCTCGAGGAAGGAAAATTGCTAAAGAACTCATTGGTGATTTTCGAAACCACATTTATGTAACAGATCGTTATTCTGCTTATGATTTTTTGCCGGATAGGAATCGTCAAGTGTGTTGGGCTCATTTGAAAAGGGATTTTCAAAAAATATCCGAACGCCCTGGAGTGCCAGGAAAAATAGGAAAAAGGCTTCTTAAAGCTTATGAGCGTCTTTTTAAGTTCTGGAAAACAGAGTATGACCCAAACATGCTCTCGTTTAAAAAACCTAGAAAAAGGTTTCGTTATTTTAAAGCAAAATTACTTCGTCATTTACGAGAAGGAGCTCGGTGTTCGCATAAAGCAACTGCTAGAACATGCACTAATATTTGGGAGTCTGTTGCTAGCTTATGGAGCTTCTTTGAACTACCTAATGTTCCTCCAACAAATAACCACGCTGAGCGTCAACTCAGACCTCTGGTTATTTCTAAAAAACTTACTTTTGGAACTCAATCTGAGCGAGGCAGTCGTTTTATTGAACGTATCTTTTCTGTTATTGCTACTTGCAAACAACAAAAAAATAATATCTTAACATTTATCATGGAAGCCCTTCTAAAGTGGACTTCTATTCAAATATAATTAAACGCCCCTTTACATGGAGCGTGAACGTTTACTGGCGGAGGAATTACTATACAATTTAATTAATGCGGACTCACCTTAACGCAAAGCCAGCATAGCGCACAGGGCGTCTATATTTGGCAAAATGCAATTTCCATTTCTATTGTTTTATCTCTGATTTCTTGACCAGTGACAAGCTCATAAAGCCTGATAGTTAAACTATGATGCCCTAACTGGATTTTTGGTATCATTTTCAATTTCTTATCTATTCTTAACAAGATCAGATGGTTAAGTGATTTAGGTGAAAGACTATGCTGATAGAATCCATTATTTGCTCTAATGGGAGTATACTGAGTAACACCTCGTAACAATGACAAATAAATTTTTACAGTATCTTCCAGATCCTTCAGGCATGATACCCATTGACTAATTGTTTTTTGTCTCATTAGGGGATCTGAATCAAACCACAATACCAAATGAGGGGAATTAAATTCGCATTCTTTAGTATTGGGGTGGTGTATTTGTCTTAAAGTTTTTAAAAATTCATCATCATGGATTTTGTTACTAAATCGACCTGGTACATGATTTAACACATGAATTTGTGTTTCCAGATCATCAAATAACTCACTATGATTCAATAGATTGGCTTTTTTAAGTACATGCTCAATTCTAATTAACTCTTTAATAAATCTGCTTTTTAATTCCGGCTTTTCAACTATTTCAGCAATCTCAATTATATTCTTTAATGCAAATCGATGAATAACCTCATGAGACTCATTACAAGCTTCATTAATGGTTTTAAAAAGGTACTCCAGGCGCAAGGCAATTCTTGATAAAAAATGAGTTGCTAGTTGAAACGTTATCATATGGTCATGCATAGATTAAGGCCATCCTTAGCTTTATCCTATAATAATGGCAATTTAAATTTTTATAGATGCACATTGGGTAAAAATGGGCTCCTGGGTTTATTTAAAAACAATATTGTTTTTTATAAACAAATCTAAAAATCAAGCTATTAAGGTGAATTTTGTGTTAAGACTAACATAAAAGTTGTTGAAAATAAAAAAATCTTTAAAATCCATATATTAACTGGTCTTTTGCTAGAAATTTGTTGTTACTGTTTGATTTTTGCTTCCCTAAGATATTTTTGATGAAGCTTATTCACCTTAGCTTTTAATTCACTCAATCCAGATTCATTGATCAGCACATCATCGGCTGCTTCCAAGCGTTGCTCTATATTAGGTTGTGTGGCTAAAATAGCTAATGCTTGCTTTTTTGTGCAATGATCTCTTTTAATAATTCTGTCTAGCTGAGATTCCAGGGGAGCAATAACCAATAGAACTTTTTGAAGATAAGGGTAGTGATGTTTATTAAATAATAAAGGAATTTCAATAAGGCAATAGGGCGAAGTGCAGACAATGAGTTGCTCTTCAATTTTTTTACGGATGACTGGATGTAATAGACTTTCAAGCCATAAGCGCTCATTTGAATTGGAAAATATAATATCTCTTATACGCTTCCGATCAAGCTCACCATTATCAAGAACCACTGAAGAACCAAAATGTGAAATAATATCCTGGTAGCAGGGTGTATTTTTAGAAGTTAATTCTTTGGCAACTTTATCTGCATAAATAACATTTATACCTAGCTCGGAAAAAAATTCTGCGACTGTACTTTTGCCACTAGCAATATTACCGGTTAGTCCCACTGAATAGACCATCTGAGTGGGCTCCTTCATTTTTGTTTGCACAAGTCACCATATTAATATAACAAGTAGCAGGTAGTGTACTGTTTTCTTTACAATAGGCCTGGGCAGCTAAGGCGGCATCATCCCGATTTGGGTAAAAATTACTTTCCCAAGGTTGGGCAGTAATATCGATGGCTGTGCAGCGCCACATTGGTCTGGTGCTTACTCCATTTATAAATCCTTCACAATTTGATATGGATGTCTTACATGTTGCAGGAAGTTGGCTTTCTTTTTTGCAAGCGGCAAATGTAACATTGATAGCCACCTTTCGGTATGAGCTTTGCGCCGTCCATGCTTTGTTGGCTTTATCATAAGTTACACATTTCCAGTAACTTCCTTTTTTCATCATTGGGGCAGTAAAGCCTTGATGGGATAAACCAATTAATAGTAGTAAACCATAAAAAATATAATTCCTCATATTTTTTCTCCTTTAAGCAAGGCTGTTAATTCAGCAATGGATAGCCCTTTGGAATAATACCAGCCTTGTTGTAAACGAACACCATTATTTGCCAGGTAATTAGCTTGGTCTTTTGTTTCCACGCCTTCTGCTATAGTAACTAAGTTTAATCCTTTTGCCATCTGGATAATGGCGTCATTTAATGATTCAATAATATCATTAGAACCAATTGCTTGAACAAATAATTTATCAATTTTTAAATAATTGAATGGAAAATGTTGCAAATAACTAATGCTGGCATGGCCAGTCCCATAATCATCAACAGCAAGTGAAAAACCTGCTTGCCTTAGTTCTTGCATTTTATTGATAAAAGTGATGTCGTTTTTGTCGAGGAGTTCTCTTTCAGTAATTTCAAAAATTATTTGATGCGGTGAAATATTATATTTTTCTATTAGATTATGGAATTGATTGAAAAATACTGAATCTGTGAAATGTAGTGCAGAAATGTTAAATGCAAGGTGGAAGTAAGAGCGTTCATCTAATAGAGATCTAAATTCTTTGAAGGCAATTTCTATGATTTGAAGTGTAATTGGCACAATTAATCCTGTTGCTTCTGCTTCAGCAATAAAAAAATCAGGCATAATGATTTGACTGTCTTCATTTTCCCATCGCAATAACACTTCAACCCCTGTGAATCGTTCTTCATCACAATCAAACAAAGGTTGGTATACCGGATAAAACTCCTCATTTTTAATAGCCAGTTTTATTGCGCCTTGCAATGAATAACGTTTAGTCATCATATTTTTTATAAGGGCATACAAAATAAAGGAACAAATCAAAACAATAAGAATGGTTATTGTTTGACTATACCAAAAGTTATGAAGGATAGTTTTATTGTTTTCAGAAACAACGACAGAAACACCATTTATGCTTTGTAGTTTTTCTATAGCAACGAGACTTAATGGGGTATATTGTGTGTCAGTTTCTTGCGTATTGCTTAATACCCAGTTTTTATTTTGCTCAGTATATCGAATACGAAAGATATTTTTTTTCTCATATTCATTATATAGGGCTATATAGGTGGATTGATTTTTATCTGTTTGTAATTCACTTTTTAAGACAGAAGCAATAACTAAAATACCTATAAGGTAATTGCCCATTTTTTGCTGGATCAGGTAAACGGGCTGGTCAAATAATGGTAAATTATAGGGGCCTATAATAGAACGTGAACGAATCGGTGTTGCAATAAGATCTTTATTATTAGGTAAAGTTGAACAAAATAGATTGTGCTTGTTGTCACTAATAATAACACCAGAAATTTTAGGATTATTCAGAGTGATATGTTCCAAGAATGGATATAAATCTGATTTACAATCGACAATTTTTTTCCCATATACAGGCAAAGCATAGATTTCCTGAAGTAGATCTTCGATAAAACCATCTATGTTGTTACTGAGATTGATTGCAACTTCTTTTAAATCTTTATAAGCTCTTTTTTGGTTAATATTCCAATTAGCGTAAACAGCTGAAATCAGGATACCAATAGTTAAGAGAATCCATATGATTTTAAATTTTTTAAAAAGAAATAAAGATAATTTGTGAATAACCTTACTCATATCCTTGAGCTTTGTTATAGGCTTCTTCTATAGAGTTTAATGTTATTTCTGCTAATTTCCCAATGATTTTTTTATCTGTATTAAGAGGTGGTAACCAATAGAGAGTATTGCCAATCGGGCGAATCAGTGCGCCTTGTTTTATTGCTTCCTGATAAATTTTAAATCCAATTCTTGCTTGACCGCTCTCTATGAGATCAGCCGCAACAACTGCTCCAACACCACGAACATTTACAAGTTTTCTAGTGTCCCTTGCTATATCCTGCATATAGGAAAACATGATTTTACCAAGTTCCTGACTACGCATGAGTAAATTATCTTGTTCTATTGTTTTAATAGTTGCTAAAGCAGCGACTATAGCAAGTGGATTACCGCTATAGGTATGTGAATGCAAAAAAGATTTCCCTGTATGGTAATCATCATAAAAAAGATCAAATAAGGCACTGTCAATCATGACACAGCTAAATGGTATTGAGCCGGAAGTTAATCCTTTAGATAGACAAATCAGATCAGGTTGTACCCTTGCATGATCACAGGCTAGCCATTCTCCAGTTCTGCCTATACCAGTCATAATCTCATCAGCAATTAAATAAATGTCTTTTTCCTTAGCCCATGACGAGATTCTTGAGAGAAAATCCGCACTGTAACATAGCATACCTCCAGCACCCTGAATGATAGGCTCCAGAAGTATCGCGCAAACTTTATCGCAAATTTTATTCAATTGTTGTACGACGTTATTCCAATAAGCATCACAATTTGTCCATAAGGGATCCTTAAGGCCTGAGACATAGGGAATATCATCGATGAAATGGCATTGCACACCAAACGATGTATAGGGAGCCTTATAGAGCCCTAAATCACTGACACTCATGGTGCCAATAGTTTCTCCGTGGTAGCCATTTTTTAAGGCAATGAATTGATTTTTATTTTTGTGCCCTTTTATTTGTGAAGCATGAATGGCTAATTTCATGGCAATTTCAACAGCACTGGAACCATCACTTGCAAAAAACACATGCTGTTTTCCTGTAATTTCGCTTAATTTTTCAGCTAATTCCACTACAGCAGGATGAGTTGTATTCGCACTAATCACATGCTCAAAACAGTCCAGTTGGCTCTTGATAGCAGCTATCACTGCTGGATGACTATGCCCTAATGATTTGCACCACCAACTGGAAATTGCATCAATCACGGGGCCCTTATTGGTATAGAGATAGCTACCTTGTGCTTTGTTGACAACGATAGGGGGGAATGTTTCGAAATCTTTCATTTGTGAACAAGGATGCCAAATGTGCTTTAAGTCTTTTGCAATAAGCTGATCTGTGTTTACCATTTTAAAAATTTTGGTTGACAAGTATAGGCGCGACTTTATCATGTTCACTATTCTGAATTAAAGGGGGTAGCCGTGTCTGAAGAAAATAAACAGTGGTCAATTTCTGATATTGAAGCAATTTATCAACAACCATTTAATGATTTGCTTTATCAAGCACATACCATTCATAGGACATATCACGATCCTAATTCTTTACAATTTGCAACCTTGTTAAGCATTAAAACGGGCGCATGCCCAGAAGATTGCGGCTATTGCTCTCAAAGTGGTCACTATAAAACGCATGTAGAAAAAGAAAAATTGATGTCAGTTGAAGAGGTATTGCAATGTGCCAAAGAAGCAAAGGAGGGTGGGGCCAAACGTTTTTGTATGGGAGCTGCATGGCGTTGTCCACCTGATAAAGCAATTCCGCAGCTAAAAGAAATGATAGAAGGAGTAAAGTCTTTAGGGCTTGAAACCTGTATGACTTTAGGCATGCTTACCAAAGAACAGGCCTCTCATTTAAAGGAGGCTGGATTGGATTATTATAACCATAATATTGATACCTCACCATCTTATTACGATAAGGTGGTAACCACTCGAAAATTCAGCGATCGATTAGATACTTTAAATAACGTTCGTTCAGCGGGAATTAATGTATGTTGTGGTGGTATTTTAGGATTGGGGGAAACCAGAGAAGATCGAATCGAATTTTTATTAACATTAGCTAATATGGAAACTCCCCCGGAAAGTGTGCCAATTAATCGTTTAATTCCAGTGGAAGGAACACCTTTAGCCCAAGCTGAGAGAGTAGAGGGGATTGAATTGGTAAGAACCATTGCTACAGCAAGAATTTTAATGCCTAAAAGTGCTATTAGATTGACAGCTGGTCGAACCGAAATGAGCGACGAGTTACAAGCACTTTGCTATTTTGCCGGAGCCAATTCTGTGTTTATTGGCGATAAATTATTGACAGAAGATAATCCCCAGCGCTTCAAAGACAAAACTCTTTTTAACAAACTGGGTTTGACTGAGATGGTATAAATGACTCTTAATATAAAAATTAATGAGTACACAGCACTGCTGCAAGAACAAGGATTATTGCGTACAAGACAAATTTTAGAAACGGATAAGATAGATTATATTCGATTTGACTCTAATGATTATTTGTCGCTCACAGAAGACAGGCGAATTGCTGAAGCCTATCAAAAGGGATATGAGTTGTATCCTTGTGGAAGTGGTGCTTCGATGGTTTTAAGTGGCTACCATAGTAGCCACCAAACCCTTGAGAGGGCCTTTGCCGAAATGCTGGGAGTAGATGATTGTCTTTTATTTTCCTCTGGCTACTGTGCAAATTTGGCCATTACGGCCTTGCTTGGGCGTTTGGGAATACATTGTTTTATAGATAAAAGCGTTCATGCATCAATTTATGATGGATTGGCTTTGTCACGAGTAACCTACTCTCGTTACATACATAATGACATGAATGCTTTGTCTGCCTTGTTAAAATCTCATTTGGGTGATTCTGTTTTGATTACAGAAGGTATTTTTAGTATGAGCGGGCAGATAGCGCCGTTATCAACGATTAGTACGTTATGCAAAGAGAATGGCACTGAGTTCTTTGTAGATGAAGCGCATGCTTTTGGTGTGATTGGACCTCAAGGAATGGGCTCTGTGCCAGGCCATGGGCTGACACAGAATGAGGTTCCCTTGCGAGTTATTCCTTTTGGTAAGGCATTTGCTTCCCAGGGCGCTGTGGTTGGTGGGCGAAAAGATTGGATAAATGCTTTGTTGCAAACGGCACGTTCTTTTGTTTATTCAACTGCTATTAGTCCTGCTTTATGCTATGGCTTGCTCAAAACCTTGGAGATAATAGCCGCTGCCGACTCCAGAAGAGCAAAATTAAACCAACTAGTTGCTCAATTCAAAGAATTGATAAAGTCTTCGCCTTTAAATTGGCTGGATTCAGATACTCCAATTCAGCAATTAAGGTTAGGATGCCCTCATAAGGCACTGTATTATGCCAGTGAACTGAAAAAAGATGGAATTTATTGCTCTGCTATCAGAGCTCCAACGGTAAACAGTGCTTCTTCCGGTTTACGGATTATTATTAATTATAAGCATACTATTGAACAAATCATTGAGTTATTTAATAAATTGTACTTAATACATGAATATTCATCTCGATAAATATGGGCAAGGTATGCCTTTGGTCTTATTTCATGGCTGGGGATTTGATAGCCAAATCTGGCAACCAATAATTCCTTACCTTAAGCCTAAATATCAGATTATTTTGGTCGATTTGCCTGGTTTTGGATTGACTCCAATGATGGACTGGGAGAGTTTTAAAAAGAATTTGCTTGACCAATTACCTGATAAATTTGCATTGGCAGGGTGGTCAATGGGTGGGCTGTACGCAACACGTTTAGCAATTGAAGAGCCTGCCAGACTGCAGTATTTGATAAATATAACCTCTTCACCTCGCTTTATCTCTGATATTGAT
The DNA here is from genome assembly GCF_026191275.1 of Legionella sp. PATHC039. Lineage (NCBI taxonomy): Bacteria > Pseudomonadati > Pseudomonadota > Gammaproteobacteria > Legionellales > Legionellaceae > Legionella > Legionella sp. PATHC039. The sequence continues at coordinate 1,153,170 of NZ_JAPHOP010000001.1, read as the reverse complement.
TGGCCGGGAGTAGCAGAGGAGGTATTTGTCAATTTTTATAACAATTTATCTAAAGATATTAATAAGACATTAAAAGAGTTCATATCATTGCAACTCAATAAGATGAAATTTGATTTTAAAATAGGTAATCCCCCATCTCCAGAAGGCTTAGCGTTTGGTCTCGAAATTTTGGGTACCTGGGATTTTAGAGAGCAGTTGAAACAAATATCTATACCTACTGTTTACTTATTTGGTAGACTTGATCCGATTACTCCTGCCAAGACCATGGCAATTATGGAGAAAAATTACCCGAATTTTAGGTATGTCCTCTTCAACAGAGCAGCTCACATGCCTTTTCTGTCCCATACCGATTTATTTATTACAATGATGGATGAATTTATAAAATGAAACGATATTTTGTTACGGGTACTGACACTGATTGTGGTAAGACATTTGTAACCAATCAATTGGTTAATTATTTTTCAAGTTCGGCAGCGATAAAACCTATAGCAAGCGGATGTGAGTACAGTGAAAATCAATTAGTAAATTCTGATGCACTTTTACACCAGCAACAGAATCATTTGCCTTTAGAAATTATTAATCCCTGGCGATTTAGATTGCCAGTTTCACCGCACTTATCAGCAAGGGAGGATGGTGCAAGTATTGATGTCCATAAAGTGGCTGATTATTGCCTTAATTTGCAACTGAATGATATTAAGAAATTATTTATCGAAGGGGCCGGGGGATTAATGGTTCCTCTGAATGAGCAGGACACTTGGCTTGATTTTTTAAAATTAACCAGAATCCCTGTTATTTTAGTTGTGGGCATGAAGTTGGGTTGCATCAACCACACTTTGCTTACCCAGGAAGTGCTCGAAATAAATAAAATCAAATGTCAAGGATGGATTGCTAATTGCCTGGATCAGGACATGCTAATGCTTGATGAAAATATTAGTACCCTTGAAGCCAAGTTAAAATATCCTTTATTAGCTAGGACAAACTATGGTGGCAAGATTTCTGATATATGTTTAAGCTCCTTGTAATCGCAGTGAAATTTTATATCAAAACAGCACTACACACCTGATGTTATTGCTTGTTCTGCTTGCGCTATACCCATGGCAGCAATTATAATGAAAAGTTAAATTTCAGATACTTCGAGTTTATGGAGTGATGCTAGATGCCAATTTATGAATATCAGTGCACAAACTGTCATCATCAATTTGATTTGATGCAAAAAGTTACGGATGCGCCTGTAAAACAATGCCCAAAGTGTTATGAAAATACTGTAACAAAACTTATTTCTCCGGCTGGATTTCAGTTAAAGGGGACTGGCTGGTATGTCACAGATTTTAAAAACAAAGGAAATGGACCAAAGGAGTCAACTGAGAATAAATCAGGAGATACTGGCATTAATAAAGAGAATTCCTCTAAAGAAACTCCCGCAGCAAGCTCTGCAGATAGCGCAAAATCGACAAAAGGTGATAGCGAGTGAAATTAATCTCCCTCAGAGCCTATTTAATTACCGGGTTAATAGTGTGGTTACCAATATTTGTAACCATTGTAGTCCTGCGATTTATTATTGATATGCTTGATAGCACCTTGGCTTTATTTCCAAAAGCTTATCAACCTGAGCAGTTATTCGGTTTCTATTTACCAGGCTTTGGCGTTTTATTTTCATTGGTTTTATTACTCGTGACAGGAATTATTGCAACCAATTTTTTCGGGCAGAGACTTGTAAGTCGGGGTGAATTCTTATTGGCTAAAATACCTCTGGTGCGGTCAATTTATAATGCAGTAAAGCAAGTTATTCATGCTGTTCTATCAACTAATAGCCAAGCTTTTCGTAAAGTTGTTTTAGTTGAATATCCTCGTAAAGGACTTTGGACTATCGCGTTTCAGACTGGCTCCGTTAATCCTGAAATTAAAGAGAAATCCAAGGAAGACATGATGTCTGTATTTGTTCCAACTACACCTAACCCTACTTCGGGTTTTATGTTGATGATACCCAGGCAAGATGCCATCGAGTTGAACATGAGCATTGATGAAGCGTTAAAATTAGTAATATCGTTAGGTGTAATGCAGTCTGATCCTGCATCGGCACAAGTAAAAACTCAATAAACTTTAATAGGTGGTTTTATGCGTACACACTACTGTTCGGCCGTGAATGAATTAAGCTTGGATAAGCAAATCACAGTTTGTGGGTGGGTGCATAATAGACGAGATCATGGCGGGGTTATCTTTTTAGATATTCGTGATCGTTCAGGATTATTGCAAGTGGTGTACGAGCCTGAAAATAAGGAAATTTTTGCAATTGCTGAAAAACTAAGATCAGAGTTTGTTGTTCGTGTTACTGGCATAGTGCGTAAAAGACCAGAAGGAATGATCAATGATAAAATGGAGACTGGCCGGGTTGAAGTAATCGGTACACAACTTGAAATCCTTAATCAATCTCCAACTCCACCGTTTTTGCCAGATGATCATCAAATTATCAATGAAGATTTGCGCTATAAATACCGCTATATTGATTTGCGGCGCGCTGTTATGCAGAAGAAACTAACTTTAAGACACAAATTAAACAGTTGCATACGTAATTACTTGAATGAGCAGAACTTTTTAGATATAGAAACGCCTATGTTGACTAAGGCAACTCCCGAGGGGGCTCGTGATTATCTGGTGCCTTCAAGGGTGCATCCAGGACAATTCTATGCGTTACCGCAATCACCACAATTATTTAAGCAATTGCTGATGATGTCGGGATTTGATAAATATTATCAAATTGTACGTTGTTTCAGAGACGAAGATTTACGAGCTGACAGACAGCCTGAGTTTACTCAGCTTGATATAGAAATGGCCTTTATTAATGAAGAAGATATATTGCAACTAATTGAAGGATTGCTGAAGATTGTATTTAAGGAAATCATTAACGTTACCTTACCTGATAAATTGCGAAGAATGTCATATCAAGAGGCTATGACACGTTATGGAAGTGATAAGCCCGATCTGCGTAATCCACTGGAGTTGATTGATATTGCAGATTTGGTAAAGGATTGTGACTTTAATGTATTTGCTTCTGCTGCGAATGATAATTCAGGAAGAGTGGTTGCTTTAAAATTGCCTAATGGATGTGATCTGAGTCGAAAGGATCTGGATAACTATGGACAATTCGTAACTATATATGGGGCTAAAGGACTTGCATATATTAAAGTCAACGATTTAAGTGCTGGTATGGCGGGTTTGCAGTCACCCATTCTAAAGTTTTTATCTGAAACGGCTGTGCAATCTATTCTTAATCGGGTTGAGGCGGAGACTGGCGACGTTATTTTTTTCGGTGCTGACAAAGCTCATGTAGTCAATGAATCTATGGGAGCTTTAAGGAATAAACTGGGTCATGATAGAAATCTGATTAATCCTGGATGGCAATTATTGTGGGTAGTTGATTGGCCTATGTTTGAGTTGGATCCTCAGAGTAATAAGTTACAGTCTATGCATCATCCCTTTACATCCCCTCAGGAACTATCTGCTGAGGCACTTCGCTCCAAGCCAACGCAAACATTAGCCAAGGCATATGATATAGTTATTAATGGTTATGAAATTGGCGGTGGATCTATTCGTATCCATCAACCTGAGCTACAAAAAACTGTATTTGATTTGATCGGAATTGGTGAGCAAGAGGCACATGAGAAATTTGGATTTTTGCTGGATGCCTTACAATATGGTGCTCCACCTCATGGAGGAATTGCGTTGGGAATTGATAGATTAGCTATGCTGCTGACAGACTCAACTTCCATAAGGGATGTGATTGCGTTTCCCAAAACTCAAACAGCATCATGTCCTTTAACAAGTGCGCCATCGCCTGCGGGCAATGCACAATTAACTGAACTGGGTATAAGACTTGCGCCAACTATTACGACAAAGTAATTTAAATTTAAGCACCACAAGTTTTAAATACTCGTGGTGCTTTTTCCTGCCTCTATTTTTATTATTTAGTTTTTCGCTCTTTTCAGCGTCGGTTAAAGAAAATAATGCCACGCTAGTAGAATATTTGGCTCATGAAAAAACTCATTTGACCATTGCTATTAATGAAATTAAACAAAAGAGCGCTCCCAAGGATGAGCAAGAGTATAATGAGAAGTTAAGGCAAATTAGAACTATTCTTTCAATGAATAAAGCAAAAATTGAGAGTTTGAATAGTTTTAGTGAAAATCAAAAGAAAGAAGAAGTCAATTTGAATGACCAGCTAAAGCGTTTGCAACAAATGCCACTTGCCAATGCTGAAGTAACCATTCAGGAAAAAGTAGGTAAAATCGAGACTTTGCTTACTGTTAATAAAAAAACTACTGAGTTAATTGCAGAAACTTTGGATTTAGCCAAACAATATCAACTACTTTTAAATGATATTTTGAATGAATTAAAACTTTGGAAAGCCAACTTCGATTTGAAAGAAAAGCTTAAGTCAATTAAAGCCATTAGAGCTAAATTGAATAAAGAGCTGAATATCCTTTATGCGAATGCAGTATCCAGCCAAGATAAAAAGCAACCGGAACTAGCGATTAGCGAACAGATTCAATATGAAGCTAATTTGTACATCAATAATCAAAGAATTGCAGTTATTCATCAAAAATTGAATGCACTGGAGTTACAGAAAAAGATAATTAAAACGAATATCCTGTTATTAAATAACTTGGATACTAAAGCCTTGCAATCTGCGATTGATAATTACAGAGAGGTTATTAATCAATATTCGGCTATAGAGAGTTCTTTGCAAACCATTCTGAATTCTCTTACGAATCAGGCCAATCTTTTTGTTGAGCCAGGGTTACAAAAATCAGTTAGCTTATTGCAGAATGACGTTAAAACAGAATTAAAGGAGACCTCTAATCAAAAACTTATCTTATCCAAAAATTTAGAGGATTATCAAAATCAATTAAAGAAACAGATCTCAACAAGACAAAGTTTAAGCGAATACAATATAGACAGTTGGGCAGTTATTCTCAAGAAGCTAATTGATATCCCCAATTTGTTTTATAAATACATCAAAACACTAACCATAAAGGTTTATGATAGTTATACCTGGCTAGATACTTTTCCTGCTATTTTTTTATGGACAGTTCTTATTTTTATCCTGAGCCTGTTTTATGTTTTAAATCATGTTTTGAAGACTTTAGCAAGCGATAAAGAACGCTCAAGATTTACTGGTTATCTTTATGGTGGAATACTCGTTTTACTGCAAAGAAACATACCTCATCTTTGCTTCTTCGCTATGTTATCCTTCATTTTATACTTCACCAGTATTTCTTATGCTAACTCTCAATTATTAATTAAACTCATTATCGTATGGCTCACCTTTAGAGTTTTAATTTTAATAGCCCGTTTGATTTTGTTAGAAAGTATATCGGATTCATCAGGTCAGGACGTTAAATTATATTATCGACTAAAATGGTTGTTGCTTTTTGGTGGATGGACAACTGCGTTGATGACATTTAGTCACTTGTTACCTTTATCAATTCTACTGCAAGATATATTTAATCGATTATTCATGCTTTTTATGTTAACAGTATCCTTGGTCGCGTGGAAAAGTAAAGATGTAATTCCTTATCTGATTAGACCATTATTGAAATCAAAGAAAAGATATTTTAAAAATGCAATTTCTTTATTGGTCATTTTAGTTCCTATAACCTTATTTACAACCGCAATTATTGGTTTAATTGGGTTTGTGAATCTGGCATGGACTATGAGTCGTTATCAAGCTTATATTTTGTTGGTTTTAGTAGGTTATATTCTCGTAAGAGGTTTGATATTTGACGCATTAGAGCTTTTCTCTGAGTGGATGATCTCTTCATTGAAAAATGGTTGGTTATGGATAGAGGTTTTCCTCAAACCAATCGATAAAATCTTGCGTATTGTCTTGTTTTTGACAAGTGTATTAATTTTATTTCAGTTGTTTGGTTGGTACTCTGATTCACTGGTTGTGACTAGCCTCGAAAAAGTAGTTCAATACAGTATTCTTAATATTACGGGCATACACATCACAGTTGCCAGTATCATTGAATTTCTTATTCTGCTTGCTGTTTTAGTATGGGCAGCAAAGTGGACAAGAGAATTTTGCTTTCGATGGCTATATAAGAATACCAAAGATGTGGGTATACGCCATAGTTTATCTGTATTTACACAGTATGCGATCATATTATTGGGTACCTTCATCACTCTTCATGTTCTGGGACTGGATTTTAGCGGTATGTCGATGATACTTGGAGGACTTGCTGTCGGTATGGGTTTCGGTTTAAGAGATTTTGCTTCAAATATTGTTGGAGGCATTATGCTTTTAATTGAAAGACCCGTAAGGGAAGGCGATTTGATCACCATAGGTGAATACGAAGGGCAAGTGGCTCACATAGGCATTCGCTCGATGCGCGTATCTTCATGGGATAATACTCAGGTTTTGATTCCGAATGCTGAAACATTCAATAAACCTTTTACAAACTGGACTCATCAAGATGGTATTATTCGTACGGTCATACCAATAAAGGTAAGCAGAGCCGATGATCCAGTGATGATTCAACAGTTAATACTTGATGTATTGGCAATTATTCCGGAAATTGTTCCAGATCCTCCCGCACAAGTTTTTTTAAAGAAAATCGATACAGCTTTAATAGAATTTGAAGCACGGTATTTTATTAATATCCAGAATCATAACCGGGTTGAAGTAAGGTCAAAAGTCTTGTTTGCCATAACTGCACAGTTTAAAGCGGCAGGAATACAGCCGCCAATTGAGCCTATTACTGTTGAACTAAAAGAGAGCTCCAGTGATTTTAGCCTTAAAAAACAAACCACCGAAGAATGAAAAAGAACTTTTGGAGGAATGCCAGCGAATTGAGGGCTTGAGTTTCGCTCAATTAGCTCTTGAATTGGGTCTATTTACCCCTTTAAACCCCGTTCATCGAAAAGGATGGGTCGGACAAGCTCTCGAGTTAGCTTTAGGTGCTGATGCAAAAAATGAGTCGCTACCTGATTTCAAGCAGTTGGGCATTGAATTAAAAACGATACCTATTAATAAAGCAGGGAAACCGGCCGAGTCCACATTTATTGTTTCTATTCCACTACTGACCATCCATCAGCAAAGTTGGGAGTCTTCTCAATGTTACGCTAAATTAAAAAAGGTATTATGGATTCCTATAGAGGGAGATACAGATATTCCATTTCCTCACAGAAGAATTGGATGTGGATTTTTATGGTCTCCAAATAAAGATCAGGAATCTGTTCTTGCAGAAGATTGGAATTATTTAACAAATCAAATAGTTCTGGGACAATTAGAAACATTAAATTCTTCTTCGGGAGAGTATCTTCAAGTGAGGCCTAAGGCTGCCAATGGAAAATCTTTATGTTATGGTTATGACCCAGAGGGTAATCGTATAAGAACGTTACCAAGAGGATTTTATTTGCGCTCCTGTTTTACATCCGTAATTTTAAGTCAATCCTAATTTTAAGGATAAATTAAGCACTATCTGTTTACCGGTATTATGATAAATTTTACAGATATTAGGGAAAGCTTATTATAGCTTTTGTCTATTAGTACACATAAATGATATTTGTTCAGATGCTGTTGCTGGAGTCACTATTGATTCTCTTAATGTATGTGGTTTTCTGTTAAATAATAACCATTTGAGATCATGGTAGGGTAACTGCTCTTCTGGTTTGGCCTTACTAGAATGTATTTTATCCTTGCGAATATTATGAGAGTGATAATGCTCTTCTGGTGTTCGGTTCTCCGGATGTTCTATTGTACTGTTATGTATGGTAGTGGAAGAATAAAGAGAGCTTATACCCAGCATTAGCGTGGCACCTGCTAACAATGCAATCATTATTCCTAGCGATGCAGGATTAAAAATAACGGCTAAACTAGCTGCTGAGCTTGTAGAAAATACAAAGAGACTTACGACTATTGCTAAAATAGCGGCGGTGGCAATACAAACAAAAATGGTATTGCGAGTGAAGTTGGATAGTGATATTTGTGCTTCACTTTCTTTGGGTAACCAGAGCGCAAAGACTTGATCATTAATCTTAATTGATAATTTATTTAATTGAAAGAGCTGTATATTTTTGTTCGCAGGGAATTGTAAATCTTTAAAGACGCGGTTTTTATTCGATTTAATCAAGTTTCCAACGATAGCTATTGTTGGTAATGGACCGAAATGGGCATGGGCTTGAATTTCCTTTTGCCATGCTTTATCAATTTCCATTGCATTCTCTTGATATTCTTTGTTTAACTGCATTAATAAACTGCTAGTGATATAAAAATGAACGCTATCAAGAATAAATCGATCTAAAACGGTAATTTGGTTATCACGCGGATCAAAATTATCAAAATTACCGAAAAAATATCGGATTCTATTTTGATTATGTGTCCCTATGAAATCGTAAATTTTTTTATGATTATTAGTTAACAATTTAAAAAGTATTTCGTCAGGAAGCTCTTTTATATCATACCTTGCTTTAATACATTCTTTTAATTTGCTGACGTCTGATATCTGCTCTAGAAACATTTTTTTGTATTGATTGTAAAGCAATTCCTTGTTTGCAAAAATAGTTTTCATCTTGAGAAACCTTTTTGGAGTAAATCAATGACATTATTTGCTGTTAATCATCCTCATACTGGCCTTAATGATGATTATGCCTCCTTTCTTTAATGCTAATGCCAACCTTTAATAAGGCTTAAGGTCGGCAAGAAACACATCAGCTCTTTACTTAATAAGACCGTTAGGCAATATTTAAGTATGAGGGATCTATTACCATTATTTTGAATTAGTTCCTGCCAACATTCCTGGTATGGTTGTTTGCAACAAATTTTTAAATGAGTTGACAGGTTGAGTTAGCTTGGCTTTCAATAGATCTCTAAAATCAGAGTTCGTAGCAAAATACTTGACTGCCTGCTCAAAACCAGCAAAAACCCCTAAGTCAAGACCTCTTGTTTCTACCTGCACTTTCAGGTCTTTAATTCGTTGGACTTGATCCTGACTCGGTTTACTGGCTGTTGAGAACAGTGAAAATGGCGCTGATACTATAGAATAGCCTATGGACAATGTGTTGGATAGGATTCCACTTTGAGTTTCTGTAGTTTTTACTTCTTTAGGCCAGGCAATCATAAAATCAGTAGAGCATAAAGGGGCGATTAGTTTAATCATGCGCTGGATATCAGGATACAAAAGGTTATTGGTATTATCGATATCGGTACTATAGTTTTCTTTGTTATTTTTTAGACACCAATTATAGAGTACTTTCATCTCTTTCAATTGTTCATAAAAATCGGTCATGCTAAATGATTCAAGAATGTAGCCAGAAACGCCTAAATAGAGACAGGCTGCAAGAAGGTGATTCGCAAATTCAGGAATAGGCAAAAACCTTCCAACTATCCACGAGCCCCCCCAAGCTGTTAATGCAGTACTCATTGTTTGATAGAGGTACATTTGATTGACACTTAACTCAAATTGTTTGATGTACTTTTCCAATGCCTGAGTGTGTTCCTTATTATCCAGGTTGAAGAGGGATGACGTCAGAACTCTTAGGGCTTCTTTCCTTTTGGCTCTTTCAACTCCGACTTCAGCCATTCCAACTGCGTTTACCTTACCCACAATTCTCTCCTTGAAATCAAAATTTCATTTTATACTATAAATTTAAAAAATAATGAATTAGATTTTAGCTAAGAGTTCAATTAATTTAACTTAATAAAAAAGACGAGGTATAATAAAACCGATTAATCAAATTGAAGTCAATATCATGCCCCGTACAATGTTTTTTTCCGTTGATGCAGCTAATCTCCAAAATTTACAAATTACAAATCAAAAAGCTTTTGCAGCGCTGGAGAGTTATCTGAATGATAATGATTTACCAGGTGCCTGGAATAATAATCAAGGGTACAAATATACTCATAAGGATGTTACTTATTGCTTCTTATTTAATCAATCCTTAGTGAGACGCCCAAGAAAATCGGATCAAAAAAAACATACATTTGAATTTTTTGACCCTAATAAGAACCCTTTAGGTAAGGGAGCGTACGGTATTGTGTATCCCATTTTAGGTACAATTCAGTTTGAATTTGGAAATGCAATTAAAAGACCACCAAAGAATAAATTAGTTAAAATACAAAACCATAGTGAACGCGATCAAAGTCATTCTGTACTACGTGAATATCAAGGGCTTCTTCAATCAGGGCATATAGCGGTTAAACCACCAATATTTGTAGAAAACAAAGAGAGTAAATTCAGTTACTTGATTATGGAAAAAGCAGAGGGTATCGTTTTAGAGAATTTTCTAAATCCCGTTAAGCGGCTTGATTTCTCTGAAGAGGTACCTGAGCTTAATCTTATTAATCGGATTGAGTTTACTTTTGCCATTTTAAGAGCAATTAAAGAGCAGGTGACGGATAAGCATTTGATTCATAGAGATATAAAACCAGGAAATATTATAATCGATTTTAGCAAGTCACCTCCGATAGCTAAAGTAATCGATTTTGGTTTTGTGCTTAGGGCGTCAGAACAGGATTATCGTCGTTGTGGAACCCGAGCATACAGAGCGCCTGAATCTTTCAATACCCAGGCATTGTACACAGCAAAAGCTGATGTTTGGTCAACAGGCAGGATATTAAGTTATTTGTGGGGAGATAAATATACTAATTATTATATCTCTCGTGATAAGGGTTTGGACTACGTGATTGAGAAGTCAAGAAACGAACTACTCTTCTCTGACCCAGAATTGGAACTCTATTTAACCAAGGAAGATAAAAGCAAAATCAGATCGTGCCTAAGCACAATGCTTATAGTTGACCCTGAGGAAAGAGGATCTATTGATAAGGCTATCAAGCAGTTTTCCCAAATTGATTTTGAAAAATATAAAAGATTAAAGTGCTCTACAAGCTTTGAAATTGATTTAACAGATAATGATATTAAATTAAGGAAACAGCTCAATTCAATTCACTTGCATTTAATTACCCTACAGAGCAAAGAAAAAGATTTGCGTAATAGAGCATGTTTTGATGCAGCAAATGCAATGAGCCAATTGGTTAGTAAGCTCACTACCTACACCAATTATCTTGAAAAGAATCCAGATCCATTTTTAATAAAACGTTATAAAGAGTGCTGCATAGCAGAAATAGATTTAGCCAATTTGACTTTGCAAAATCACCGAGATGCCTTATGGTTAGTGGCTGAGTTATCAATGGCTATCCTTTTGCTTGGTATAGGGTATTTATTTGCTTTTGGGATAAATTATTACTACACAGGTCGTATGGGGTTATTTTCTCAAACCAGGTCTGAGAAATTGGTGGAGGAAATGAAAAGCTCGGTATTGGGTATTGCGGTTAGAAATTAAAAATCTGTTTTTCCCGGATTATAACAGAGCCGTCTAATCCGGGTTGTTCATGGTTAGATTCTTAATACTTGAGATTGAGCTATATTCAGGTTTTCTAATTTTTGCAAAGAGTCCGTTTCAAAATGAAAGAAAAAATGACGGCCCTCTGTTTTATAATAGTTAATGGAAGCTGCAAGCAAATAGAGAAATCCAAGACCTATGATGGCCGCTCCTACATTAACTAACAAAGGTTTCCATCCTCTATGCTGCTCCAGTACAGGTCGAGCCCTCTCAATTTCTCTTTGACATGTTTGCTTGAAATTTTCGTATGCCTCGGGTGTTTTATGATAAAAATAAAGTTGGGAGGCTATTAATAATTCTTGATGCAGCTTGCTAGCTGCTTTTGACGCAGACTCATAATGATAAGGGTCAACTTCTGCTTTTTTGCTTAACTCTTCAGCCTTTTTTCTGATATTTTCCAATTCGGTATTAAATTGGGTAGTGAATGAAGTTTTGGTGAGCTCCAGCTCATTTAAAAATGTTTCTTTTTCATCTTGAGAGATTAATTCAGAATTAACAAAAGAAAGTAATGTATTTTTGAGTTTGGCATCGGTTATTTGTTGAGAATACTTAATATTAATTTGAATCTGATCCATGTCATCGTAGGTGATGCTAGGGATACCTCCTATAAAATAAAGAATGTACAGATTATTGAAAAGGGCAGTAATTCTTTGCAGTGCCTCTCTATTTTTAGGACAAATGGTTAGAACATTATGAGCTAGATTGATATCAATTTTTTCACAAGAATGCTTAAACGATGACATACTAAACCTCATATAATTCAGAGATTTCCCTATGCAACAATTCATTTCCTTTGAAGGCAGGTCAAGTATATGTAGACAAGCTTAAGATTTTATTAAGAAGCGCCATAAATTTAACAATTTTTCAAAAAAACTTTACGATTTTTTGAAATGAAAAAAAACGTTAACACTTGCACCTTTCTTTTATAAAAACCTAAACACTTCATCCATTGATGGTTACCTTACTGAAAGCAGAGTTGCTTATGAAAGCAGGTAAAATCAATGGGAAAACAGGTAAAATCCGTGGGTTATTAGCAGAATCCCAATAATTAATACCACTATGGAAATCACATAATAGCCTGTCCCTGTATAGGCTTTTTGACTGCATTTCACCATAAACTCGGGAAATCCAAGCCATAATATTGATTTAATCAAAATAAGCCAGGCTACCAGTGTAACTAATACCTCTGATTCAGGAACCCAAATGTTATGGACCAGTACAAGGCAAATACCGATAATTAACCCCAAGCTTCCAGCCGTTACAATAGTGGCACTGCCTTCTTTGAGATGAGTCAACAATTCACGATAATATGAAGCTCGAGAAAGCATTATAATTCCCACAATAAGAAGATAGAGGCCGATTGCTTGTGCCAAAAATAAAGAGTGAATTGATTCTTGCATGGTTGGCTCCTTGTGATTCCGCTCCTAAATTAATTATAGTACATGCGGGATTAGGTTTGTTAACCAGGCAGGTATTTGCTAGTTACTACTCATCTAAAACAACTTGTGTATTATATTTGGTTCTATTAAGACAAAAGCTGCTTCTGAATTTTCTAATATTGGGCTCATTAGCGAATACTCGCCTGGCAAATTCATTATAATGATTCATATCTTTGACATGAATAATAAGCAGGTAATCTGTGTCTCCCGAGACAAAATAGCATTGCATAACCTCAGGCTCTTCGTGCATTTTTCTTTCAAAATGAGTTAGCAGATCTTCTCTTTGTTTTTCAAGAGTAATATTTACGAACACAATTAATGGCCTACCTACTTTAAATGGATCAACCAAAGCAACATCATTAACGATAATTTTTTCCTCTCTTAGGCGTTTGACTCTTCGAAAGCAGGGTGGGGCAGAGATTCCAACTATATCTGCCAATGCCTGGTTAGTAATTTGATTATTTTTCTGAAGAATATTTAGAATTTTTCTATCAATTTTATCAAGTATTTCAACTGGATATCCTGTATTTTTTTCATTTGGATGATTTTTTGTTGGCTTGTTTTTCATATATTACCTTTTGTTGTAAAAATACATTATAAAAAGTAATTTTTATAAATAAAATAAGAAATTTATTTGTATTTGTTTTATGTTAACTTACCTCCACACAAACTTGCAGGAGGTTATCAATCAATGATTACAATCAGATTAGCTGAAATGAACGAAATTCAATTTTTAAATCAATTAATTTCTTGTTCAGCAAGAGAGCTTAGCCGCGAAGATTATACAAAGGAAGAAATTGAAGGAGCCATTCAATATGTATTTGGTGTCGATTTAGAGTTAATTTTAGACAAAACGTATTTTGTCGTAGAAAGGGATGGGCAAATTGCCGGTTGTGGTGGATGGAGTCGTAGAAGAACATTATTTGGCGGCAGTCAATATGCAGGTAGAGAACAGGGGATATATCTGGATCCTCAACAAGATTTTGCAAAAATAAGAGCTTTATTTATTCATCCCAAATTCGCAAGACAAGGATTGGGAAGTATTCTTTTGAAGCATTGTGAACAAGAGGCTCTTTTACAAAAATTTACTCGGCTTGAGATGATGGCTACTTTACCTGGGGTTAAGCTCTACAGCGCTTTTGGCTATAAGCGCATTTCAAATGAAGTAATTACTCTTCCCAATAATCTTCCGTTAAGATTTGTTCGGATGACGAAAGGTTAGATGGTAATTCATTTTATACTGTCTGGAGTCATTATTGACTCATGGTTATTGAAACTTAATTCATCATCATAATGTTAGAATCAGTTATCTTATGAATACAATCCGATTAGATTAATAACGTAATTTAAGTTTTACTTAAGTTATTTATGGTATATTCATGAACACTTTGTAAATATTTGGTTTATTTTGGTATTTCTCCAGTAGAGACAACAGTAAAAATTTAGATTATAACCAGATGGGATTAATATATGAAAGAGCAACAAAAGGTAATTTTTATTGAGAGCATCAAATCAACATGCGTTGTTGATGAGCAAATGGCTAAAGAATTGGCTGATTCATTGCTTAAAATTCACCAGTTAAATACTGGAGTTAATGAACAAACACTGCTTAGTGAGGTGTTTTTAACTAAATTTGCTCTCTATCTTACAATTGGGAAAGAGATTGCTTTAGATTGGGTTCGAAAAAATAAAGACCTTGATACCCCGTTTCCTTCTGATACTGTTGAAAGTCAGCCAGTTCAGGATGCGTACAAGCCTGTTGAGAGCAAGGTTCAAGTATATGGGCCTATGACAATTGGTAAATCTCCTGTTAGTAATACTTTAAATAAATTGACACGCGAGCTATTGGAGGACGTGGTTGAGGGCGAAAAAAGAGAGAAAGCGGGAAAGTTACGAGCTTACATCTTCGACCAATTAGCAAGACGATTAGAAGCAGCGCTTAGTCAAGAGCAGATTAACGACTTATACAATAGGATCAGGGGTAATGGTGTCTATGCCAAGAGCGTATCATTTTCTGAAGAACAACTTAAAATTTTAAATGAAAAAGTTATTCCAGAATTAAAGAGAGAGCTAAGCGACCTTAGCAACGGGAATGTTAATATCCTGGGGTTGGACGTTAGTCGTGAAGATAAATACGCATTTGATACAACCAATATATTTTCTGTCTGGTTTAGCAATAACCCAGCAGTTTACATGCCACAACATGTTAAAACTAAAGTAGAAAAAAATGCAAAACTTAACCAGCCAGGCAAAACTCGAATTGTTTTTAGCTCATTGTGTTTAAATGAGACGGCCAGGATGGATTTTCAGCAATGGGCAAAGGAAAATAATATTGAATTAGTTGATATTGATTCGATAGATTTAAAATCAGTCAGTAAAACTGATGCTCAATTGCTAAATCTGGCGAAAGATGAGCTTGAGGCAATGAGAAAGGGTAAGGGAGGAAATCCTGCGGCAGCATCTGATCTGGTGCGTTGGGTTGATGTAATCATCGGAGAAAGTAGCAATTATATTGACATTGATTTGCCAATGAATGATAAAAAAGTCGCGGTTGAGGTGCATTCCGGCTTCCCGGTTCTACTTAATATGGGATCGGCGCTCACAAAGGACGGTCAACAACCTGCTTTGGAAAACCCAGCCTTCAATACCGACATGATTGCTTATAGCAAAGATAAAGAAGCACGTCTTCAAATAATCCAAGGAGTTGCCAAAAATATCATTGCACGTTATGAAAACTGTGCGAAATATATTGCAGAAAGCAAAAACGAAGAGTTAGTGCGTTTAAAAAGTTCGCCAGGTTATCGGTTACTTGTTGAAAAAACAAATGGCAAATTTGATTTATGTACTTTAAGGGCAGTGGTTTCAGAAGCTCACCAGGATGCTTTGTCGTTTGCAACTTTTTTTGGCGCTGAGTATTTTGCTAAAACTTTTGCTACACAAGAACTTATACCTGCAATTAAAGAGGCAATTCAGCATCAAAATCAAGATTTGCTTACATCTGTTATTGAAAATCATATAGAAAAACAACATCTTAATGACTGTCCTAAGACTCCTGACGGCATTAAAAAACTATTGAAGTCGTTTCAAGGGAATGTCTATAAACCATTGGTTATGGAATTCTCGGGCCCAAGTGCCGTCTCATCATCTTGGGTGGAAGCTATATCTGGTAGATCCATCCCGAGGTATTTTGAATATTTAGCTGAACCTATGTCTCAACCATTACGAGTTTTGCAGCATCATGCCTGTGTATCTGGAAAAGCTAATTTTTCTTCTGATAACATTCCTAAATGGTGTGAACTTCAGTCTGATGTAGAAAAACGACAACAACAAAGAGAAGATGGACTTTCCTGGCTTCCTGATGCTCAAGAGAAGCTTAAGAAGGAAGGACAGCAAGCCAAGCTTGAGGAAGAGCAACGAATCAAGCTTGAGGAAGAGCAACGAATCAAACTTGAGGAAGAGCAACGAATCAAACTTGAGGAAGAGCAACGAATCAAACTTGAGGAAGAGCAACGAATCAAACTTGAGGAAGAGCAAAAAAGCAAAAAATGCGTAGCTCAGTCCGATGCTATTGATCTCATTTTGAATAATTTTGAAAATGAAATTAACTCTATTGGCACTTATCATGTTCCTGCAAAGCAAAGAGCTATAGAATTGCTAGATACTTTGAGAAAATACAAAGAGGAAGCATTTAATGAACCAAGCAGAGAAAAATTAATAACTTTTGCGCAAAATACAAAAAGAACGATTCAGGAAGCTGCACCAATACTGCAAAAAGATTTAGGTTGGGGAGATTATTTAACCAATTTAGCGAAACAATTGGTTAATGCAGTGACCTTTGCTGTGGCTTATGCTGTAACTTTTGGAACCACCGGACATCAAGGCTTTTTTGCTTTGAAGTCTTCTCTGGCGGTTAGTCAATCTCAAAATCTTGAAGAGGCACTCAATAGCGAATTGAGCCAAAAAAACCGTTAGGGAGTAACATAGAATACTAATGGGCAAGACATTATTTTTGCTGCCCAAGTATTCTTCTTAAATCTAATGTATTTCGATTCAGTAATTTTGATTTAGAAATGAAAGATTGCAATCCATTTCATTTTGCTGATAATGTGCAAAATATATTGTGTAAGAATAATATAAGTACATATTGTATATCGTAACGATGTTAGGAGAGTTAGATGCGTAAAAATAAAGCAATGCAAATGCCTAAAATAAAAGGACATAATCCAACTATTGCAAAATCAAGTAAAGAAGAATTGGATGAGTTAGTAGAGCTTTCTGAGGAACTGGATTTATCGCCTGTTAAAGCAAATCGTAAATCCGATATTAAAAAAAAGGAAAGCATTTTTCGTAAAGAAAGAATTAGGGAGTTGGAGGATTCTATTACCAGACATGTAGATGAGATTGCAGAGTTAGAGGAAGAATCTTTTGCAGAGTTCAGTATTAACATTGAAAGACCTAGTAATTATTTATTTCGCTTTGTCAGTGAAAATGAATATTTAGCAATTCTTGAAAACTTAAATCAAGGAAAGAGAATATTTGGTAACAAGAAAAAAGTATGTGAAGAAGACGACGAAAAGGTCTCAACTAAAGCAAAGGGAGAAACTTTTTTTGCTTTTGATCTTAAATATGCTCAAAAATATTTTAATAAAGGCACACGACGTAATGGAGCGATGCTTGCTATAGAATTGCATGAAGATGCAGATAGTAAACTATTATCCAATAGTGAAATTGTTAGAAGAATTGGAGATGATCCAGGCATGGCTGGTGGCCGATGGGCTAAATGCAAGAAGGTAAAGCCTAGCGAACGAGGGGTAGTGGTAGCTAAATGTGAAGGAGTTAGCGCGGGGAGTAAGTATCCATATACCTTGGGCTTTAGAGAAGGAGAAGAGGGAGTTAGTCCTTTCGATATACTATTTGACCTAATACGTTCTGTAAAGGTTCTGGGCAACAATGGCAGTTGCAAAACTATTTATCATTATTCTGTTCCTGCGCCAAAAGAAAAAGAGCTTACAAGCATTGTGAAAGATGCTGAAAGTGGTGTAGACGGGATTCATAGTGATGAGTTTTTATCAGTTGTTTCTAGTTCTCCTTCATCACGTTTTGGTTTCTTTACAAACAATGAGCTATCAGGTATTTCAGGATTGGTAAATAAGGCATCTGAACATCTTGATGATAATACCCTCTCGCATCATTAAATCAGGTTAAATTTTTAAGGTTTTGGACGGGTAATTAAATACTATTTATTTGCCCGTTTTTGTGTATATTCTTCATAGCAAGTGTTAGCCACATACAAATAATTCGTCAACTTTATTTCCATTGCTGAATACAATTTACTTATTTGTTGGTTTAAGCCAATCAATATGAGTGCATTGTACTATAATCTTAATAACCATTATGTCTCTCATTTTATTTATTCACCTGGGAAAAGAACCAATCGTGATAACAATCCTGAGAAAATTATGAAGAAACCTTTGGATACTACTGAGCAGAATCGTATTGCTGCGTTATACGAATTAAAAATTCTTGATACACCACCAGATGAAAGATTTGATCGGATTATCCGACTCACTTCGGGCTACTTATCGGTTCCTATTGCCTTTATTTCTTTTATTGATTCCAAACACCAATGGTTCAAATCCAGTTGTGGAATAGGTCTTAACAAAATATCCCGTAATGATTCATTTTGCCACTATACTATTCAACAAAATAAACCAATGATAATCTCAGACGCCTTGTTGGATGAGCGATTTTGCAATAACCCCTATGTGACTAGTGAACCCAATATTCGTTTTTATGCAGGATTTCCGTTAACTACAGTTGATGGTTTTAACGTGGGAACACTATGCGCGATAGATAAAAAACCACGTAATTTAGACGAGACTGAAATTCAAATTTTAAAAGATTTAGCAACGTTGGCAGAAGATCAACTCAATCTGCTGGATATTTCGCTTCTTGAGAAGGCTGTCCGAGAAAAAAACATTTCTCTGACAAAAGCTAAGAAAGAACTTGAAATGCGAAATAATTTTATTCGTAAAGTATTTGGTAGTTTCATGTCTGACGAGATTGTTGCAGCGCTTCTTGAATCAAAATCAGAGTTAAAATTAGGAGGGGAGGAGCGTAAAATTACAATTTTGTTTAGCGACCTAAGAAATTTTACTACTCTGTCGGAGCATTTTCCTGCGGATAAAATTGTTGCTGCGCTTAACAATCATTATGGAAAAATGGTTGATGTCATAGAAAAATATAATGGCACTGTTGATTCCTTTATTGGTGACGCTATCATGGTGGTATTTGGAGCACCACATTCTGGAGGGGATGACGCATACAGAGCGATAGCCTGCGCATTAGAGATGCAAGCTACCATGCAAGAGGTGAACGCTATGAATCGCAACAGCAGTTTACCCGAATTAGCAATGGGCATAGGGATTAATACAGGTTACGCAATTGTAGGGAATATTGGTTCTCAGAAGCGTATGCAATACAGTGCAATTGGTTCTCCAGTTAATCTGGCATCACGCATTCAGGATCTGACTTTGGGTGGGCAAATTTTAATTTCTGAGGCAACTTACCAGGAAATTAACCAGTCGCTTGAATTAAATGGTCACCTAAGGGTAAAAGTTAAGGGAATTGCTGCTCCTATCACTATTTATGATGTGATCGGCCTGGATAAAAAATAAGATTTATAGAAGTAATAATATCACTCTTTAAAATCATGGGCTCAAGAAGTTGTTTGAATTATCAATCTCGATGATATTATGATTGAAATAAAGGCAGCTTCCACGGGATAGATATGACCAAAAATAAGTTCAAGGCAACCCATCCACTTTTAAGTCTTATGAATGTGGGGGAGGCAACTTATAAAGACTTGCAATTACTTGAGATTAATTCAATTCCTCAACTTGCTAATGCATGTGCTGATGAAATGTACTCACGCCTGCAACAAATTACTGACCAAGCTCATGATCCATGTGTTTGGGATGTCTTTGCCGCTGCTATAAACGAAGCACGTACAGGTCAAAAACAACCTTGGTGGGAATGGACAAAAATACGAAAAAAAAGGCAACTGGAAGGAACATTTTGTATTTAAAGTATTCAATATCACTGTTCGGTTATTGCCTGGCATAGCTTTTTTCATTTACCTCACGATGATCAAAGAATGACTTTAAATTTACTAGCTTCCTATGTTGATCAAAATGGTTTATTAATCTTTACATCAGGACCTGAATACGATGAAGTTTGGAGTAATAATGGAGGACACGATTTATACCATGCATCTCTTTCTGCCGAAGAATATGAACAGATACTTATAGATAATAATTTTAAACGATGATAGCCAAAGAGCTGACGGACATGAGTCCAGTTTTTTTGTTCAACATGCGCATTATCGTCTTTTTTATAAGGACGTGAACGGGTAAATTGTACGGATTTTTGAGAACCGCGGTCAGTAAAATAACGAATAAGGTGCTAATTAAGAAACTCTGAGCCGTTATCACAATCAAAACCTTTGATTTCAAAAGGTAAATTTTCTTCTATGTAAATCTTTAGGATTTAAAACGCCAAATGAAATTTGGGATGAGCTAGTTAATGTTGCATAAAAATAAAGTATTTCTGCGAAATGGACTTATTTTAAAACCTTTTCTATTCAAAGATACTTGATTTGCCACTAAACTACATAGCGCAACACATCTATGATTTACTACGAATATTGAAGGATTTACGGAATGAAGTTAATTGAATTACCCCAAGACTTATTAATTATTACACTGAAATTTTTAGACGTTAAAGATTTAGGAAAGATATCTTCCGTATGTATTTTATTGCGTAATCTCGCGTCTAGCAACTTGGTATGGCAAGAAAAGCTGCAAGAATTCTCTGGAATTAATAAGTTCTCATTGCATCCAAAACAATTAGTTAGAGGTTATTTTGAAGCAATGAGTGAAACAAATGAAGGATTTTTCAAAGGGTACAGCATGGTCCATTCAGATATTAAAAACTTAATATTAAAGACCCCTAAATTAAAGGAGAAATTATCGGAAGAAACAGTTAAAGAAATTTCAGAAACTAATAGTTATTTTCCTTAACAGTAAATTGCACTTACAAATTGAATCCGCCTACACGGTTATAGCGATTAAGTCTGATTATCAAAATAATCAGACTTAATTGCGGGGTAGACTAAAATTAACTACATACCCTAGCAATCAATAATGGTTTCTCTAATTAGAGTTTCATTTGAGTTTCATTTGAGTCTCATTTCCATGATCATGAGTCAATTCAGGTTCAGAAGATATGTTTTTCTCTTGTGGAAAGGAATTCAGTTTTTTATTTAAATCACTAATATCTGAAAGGACTTTGATTTGTTGGTCATAACGTTTCTCATCAGCATTTTGCA
Source organism: Legionella sp. PATHC039 (assembly GCF_026191275.1). Lineage (NCBI taxonomy): Bacteria > Pseudomonadati > Pseudomonadota > Gammaproteobacteria > Legionellales > Legionellaceae > Legionella > Legionella sp. PATHC039. Next base: position 1,131,942 of record NZ_JAPHOP010000001.1, on the reverse strand, counting down.
ATAGTTTTTCATTGCCTGTGATAAACCTTAGAAATTTTTTGAACCAGTGGACTTCCTCTGGTTCGGGAGGCTTGGTTGCCAATGTCTCTTGTGCTCCAGTAATAAAACTTTCAATAGCTTTATCATAATTTTCTATAGCTTTGTAATTTTTTGTTTCTTCTGGAAGCATATTAAATTCTTCATTGTTTGGATCCATAAGATCAGATACAGTTTGCAATTTGTCTCGCATTATACTGCTGTTAGGTATGGTAATACCCGCTGTATTCGCTTCATCGAGTAATTTCAAGAGATCTTGTGACATTTTCAGAATATCGAGTGGATTTGATTTTTTAGATTGTTCAGGCAAACCTTGCAAAGTCACTTCACCGGCAAGTTTTTCCAGGGCAGGCATAATTGAAATAAAAGCTTTATTTTTAAGATTACTATCATCAGTGTTATCTAGCATCCTTTGCCCATAGCTTATTATTGCTGCCTTTAGGAATTGGAGAGCAATCTCCTGTTCATTACCCTGAGCATTTTTTAAAATTGCTTCGTAATTATCTCGCCCTATCGCTTCAATAACCTTTGGATGAAGTGCGGTTCTATCTTCATTAAGTAAAACAGGGATAATCCCATTTAGATTTTCCTGCATGTGCTCTCTTAATCCATTAGGTTTTTGATGAATAGCGTTTAACTCTTCATAGTTTGGAGCCGGGAAATGATACGCATCAAATATTCTTGATAATTTCCCAGTCGTACTCCGACTGGCTTCTAGTATTTTACTAGGTTGATTTGTTTCACCGTTAGGGTCATGTTCTTTGGTTAGATGTTCAATTAAGTGCTCTTTAAAATACTCAATATAAGAATCTTTTTTTTCCCGATGATGAGAACTATGAAGTTCTTTCCACTTTTGTTGTGTCATAATAATTTCCTTCAGAGTTATACTATCTAAACCTTATACTAATTATTATACACAACTGATTAAATTGTGATCATAAGTGAAAATAAATCCGCCTTTTGGTTTTATTTTTGGCTTTTTAATTGCATAACGTGTGAACATCATATGCGATTTGTAGATCGGCAATACAGCATTTGCTACAAATTAATAATATAACCACCCATTTGAGCCTCTATATATTTGTATTGTTAGTTAGCTTTTTGCTTGGTTATTACCGTAAAAATCTTGAGCATTGATATAAACCCATGCATTCACCCCTGAGCTCAATTTCACATTCACACGTTTATATTCAGAGACTTCATATTTATCAGCTTGTGCTAATTCTTCTTTGCTGATAGTAAATACGATACCTGGAACTTTGTCTGATGGATTGCCCGTATACGAAATAATGGGATGAAAATTATCGCCACTTGTCGCAACAACGGCTGAATTTTTAATTTCAATCGTGGTTAATTTGAATCCTTGCAATACATCTTCTTGGCCTTGCATTTTTCTACCAAAATTAGCAATTTGTACTTTTTCATAGCGTAAGGTCCCGTATGAAAATAACTTTTCTGTATACGTTTTGCTCATAAAATAAACCCTCATAAAATTAAACTAGTGAATTTTAATCATTTTCTTATTATTATCAAAGTGAGATTTATAAAACCAATAGGAGCAAATGATGTCAAAGTTTTTTAATTTAAAGACAATTACCTTACATTCTGTAGAGTCCTATGCTGGCGCAGTCAAATTGCCTAAAGACATAAGTCAGGAATCAATAAGAATAAATGAGCCGATTCTGGATAATGACGGCTACCCTTTGATGGCACCTAAGTTAAGACGTCAAAATGCAAATCAGTTAAGAATGTTTTTTTCCAGAGAAAGTAATACTCTTTTAAATGGATCATATGATCTTGCTGATCGTTCAAATAGGGATCTGACGGAAGTTGGCAATATAATCTCTTATCGCTAAATATAATCAGGTATTTGCCAGAATAATAACCAGGGAAATACCTGAAAAACCAGTTTTCCACTATATGTGTTTGGTTGCTTGCTGATTATTCTTAAAGTCCCATAGCATAAACAACAAGCTTTGAATGATTCATCCTGATGATTTTATGGTTAGTTGTATGGTTCCAAATCGGGTGAATTGTTCATGTGCTGCAATGTAAAGCTAAGATTACTTATCCAGTCTCTATATGGGGTTAATACTGTACCTCCTCCAATAATTGGAGTATTCCTTTTTCGATGTCAATGAACCCAGCATCTTCAATTCCTTGTATAAATTCTTTGGAGGTAAATATCTAAAAAATAGGCGTAGCCGTTTAATCATCTAATCTGATTTATGCCATTATAAAAAACCTTATAGATAAATAATAGACAATATGTACTATAATTAAAAAATATTCTTGGGAATAGCAGAGGCCAATTATGGTTACGAAAATAGTTTGGGTTTCTAATAATGGTAAACCTAATTTAAAAATGGAATTTATTAGTGAGGAAGAAAAAAGTAAATTTTTCAAGGAAGTAAAGATAAAAGCAAGCGAATTAGGATTAAATTTTCCATTAATACAAGGCCCTGGAAACTCACTTCTGATAGAGGCTTCCAATTACCCAACTAATCCTTGTGGTTGTTATATATCCCCAGGGGGAAAATTCGCTATTAATTTTGGAAAAGTGGAGTTGAGTCATTTTGTATTACCTAAAGTAGGCGTGAAAACAGAACATGCCGAGATTTTCAAGGACCATAATACTATTTTCTTCCATAAACATAAGCTTCCAGGTGCGAATTCTGAGTTGACGTTTGTACAAATTGGGGCCCCTGTTATTATTCCTGTAGCAAAGCCGGCGGCGACTACTTCTACTTCGCCAACATTTTTTAATCCCTCAAAGTCAGGAGACTCTTCGATTTCTATTACCGCGACAGGAAACGTTGATAGTCCGATGATAAGAATTACTTTTCAAAATCAGACAGAGCGACAATTTTTCCTTAATAAAATAACAGATAAGGCAAAAAGTTTAGGAGTCAATATCTCATCTCACCCTTTTGAAATCAAAGAGCCGAATATGATACTGATTAAACCTTCAAAATACCCAGATAATAAATTAGGTTGTTATATTTCCAAGAATAAGGAAATTTCAATTAATTTCGGAAGGACAGAGTTTAGAGACTTTGTGTTGTCTAATCTGGGGATAAGCTCTCATTTAGGAACCTGCCCAACAAAAAATGAAACAGGTAGTGACACTTTCTATTTTCATCAGGAGAATCTTTCTTTAAATGGACCTTCATTATTGGTAAATACTAAAATAACTAAAGAAATAGAGAAAAATGATTATCTAGTATCTGCTAATGGGGCCAAAGCCATTGACTATGTTTGGAATAATTTTTTAAAACATCCTTATAATCCTAAACTTAAACAACCAGATGCTAATGTAAAGGCAGCCTGGGAAAAGCATACTGATTGGGAACATTGGTCCAATATGGGACAGGATTGGTCATTAAATACTCCCTCGGGTTTAGTTCCCAGGCCAAATCATGGAATTGCTCATACGTTACGAGTCGCACAGCTTGTACCAGTCATTGCTGAATTTTTGAAAACATACTCAGGTGATGCAAAATTCCAAAAATTAACGCAAAAAGAAATACAAAAAGCACAATACATGATGTTATTTTCAGTAATTGGGCGTGAAAACGATATGAGTTGGACAGATGCCAATCATTATCAGCAGGCATTTAAGGAAGCATACAATGGACAGCATTCCAAACATATCTATGCTACTTTTAAAGAAAATGCTCAAAAAGGTTTTTTAAATCATGTAGTTTCCAATAAATCGTCATTAATTCCTTCGCTATTTTCCGATGAAAGTGAACTTCAATATTGGGCTGAAGCTCTGGATACGGGTAAACCAGGAATTTCATCAGCCTCTGGTATACTTATGGCTCTTGCTCATGATCTGGACTTAATGAGATGTTATGATAAGGGAAAATTTAACAGTCTGAAGATGAAAGATTTAGTTACCAGGCTTGGAGGAAATGAAGAGGCAGCAAGGAAACTAGCCGATTATGCTCATGATCTGATTGTAGCGACAGGAGATCGATGCATGGGTTATGGGGTGTCTCAGGATTATAATTTCTCTCTTTTTGGTCAATGTAGCCTTGATCCCAATGAGTGTCTAAAAAAACTTCAAAGTGTCCCTAAGCCAGAAACGACTCTAACAGCTTCTTTGACCAATCTTCATGGTATTTGAATTTAAACTCTCTTTTTAAATCATACTGCTCTTTAATCAAGTATCCTTTGAGTGCAAAGGAGATAATATCTATCGCCATAACAAAAATACTAACTTGATTGAAATTACTATCTTGATCTTATATCGTGATTTCACTGAACTGAAAGCAGATAAATGGTTTGTAATCAGTTGAAATGAGGAGTATTAATTCTTAGTTTTTTGTGGTAATTCAGGGAGTATTCATGAAAATAGATCAATCTAAAGTAAAGAAATTAAATGATTATAAGGTTCTCGATTATTTTGTAATCCATGTTGATTTGCAAATCGATCTCAGTAAAAAGCCAGTAGAATCCAAGGCCCGACTTACAGTAGTGCCCAACCCAAATATTGATTCACATTCAAATGATTTGATATTGGATGGTGAGAACATGACATTAGTGTCACTACAAATGAACGATAATTTATTGAAAGAAAACGAATATGAGCTAACTAAAAATGCTTTAATAATCAAAAATATACCTCAAAATCCCCCCTTTACTATAGAAATGACTACTCTGCTCGGTGAAAATACCGATTTGTTTGGATTATATGAAACAGAGGGAGTAGCCTTAGTTAAGGCAGAGTCTGAAGGATTGCGCCGAGTATTATATTTGCCGGACAGACCTGATAATCTCGCGACTTATAAAACTACAATCATCGCGAATCAGCAAGATTATCCTGTTTTACTTTCAAATGGTGTGCTAATTGAGAAAAAAGAACTTCCTTTAGGGCTGCATTCTGTAACCTGGCTGGATGATGTCCCAAAGCCAAGTTATTTATTTGCGCTGGTGGCAGGCAATTTACAGCGTTCAGTCACTTATTATCAAACAAAATCTGGCCGTGAATTACCCATCGAATTCTATGTTCCACCATCAGCTACAAAAAAATGTGATTTTGCAAAAGAAGTATTGAAAGAAGCAATGGCATGGGATGAACGTACTTTTAATTTAGAATGTGCTTTGAGACAACATATGGTAGCCGGAGTTGATAAATACGCATCAGGTGCTTCCGAGCCAACTGGCTTAAATTTATTTAATACAGAAAACTTATTTGCAACTCCTGAAACTAAAACCGATTTAGGTATTTTACGTGTGTTGGAAGTGGTTGCTCATGAGTTTTTTCATTATTGGTCAGGAGATCGAGTCACAATAAGAGATTGGTTCAATTTGCCATTAAAGGAAGGTCTTACTACGTTTAGAGCTGCTATGTTCAGAGAGGAGCTGTTTGGTACTGATTTGATAAGATTACTTGATGGCAAGAATTTGGATGAAAGAGCACCACGACAAAGTGCCTATACAGCAGTTAGAAGCCTATATACTGCTGCAGCCTATGAAAAAAGTGCTGATATTTTTCGTATGATGATGTTGTTTATAGGTAAAGAACCCTTTATTCAAGGGGTGGCCAAGTTTTTTAAGGATAATGATGGAAGCGCAGTTACTCTTGAGGATTTTATTGATTCACTTAGTAATTCATCTGGTGAAGATCTTCGTTCCTTTTTATCCTGGTTTACTGAATCTGGAATTCCTGAATTGATAGTAACGGATGAATTTAATCCAGATGCAAAGCAATATCTCTTAAAAATTAAAATAGTCAATGGGAAAAATCGCCCCATTCCCATCCTTATGGGTTTGCTCGATAGTTCGGGGGCAGAAATTGTAGCTGATAAATTATTAATCGTTGATCAGGAGGAAATCAAGTTTCAATTTGAAAATATCCAGACCCGCCCTATTCCATCGTTATTACGTAGTTTTTCTGCACCGGTACAAATGAACTATGAATATTCTTATCAGAATTTATTATTATTGATGCAATTCGATACTAATTTGTATAATCGTTGTGAGGCAGCAAAGCAACTTATTTCAGCTTTACTTAACGATTTTTGCAAAGGAAAAAAAATAGAATTATCTCCTCAGTTCTTCGCTGTTTACAAGGCATTGCTTTCTGATAACTCTTTAGATGAATGGATGCTAGCTGAATTAATTACCTTACCGTCTTTAGAAGAGTTGATTGAAAATCAGGATAAGCCTGATTTTGAAAAATTAAATGAGGGGCGTCAATTAATACAAAATGCCCTTGCAAAAGAATTGAAAACGGATTTTTATAATCTCCTTTTTAGAATACAAATATCTGGGGATGATGATAAACAAAAATTAAAAGGTTTTGATTTGAAGCAAGCGGGATTGCGGCGTTTAAAATCCGTATGTTTTTCTTATTTGCTAAATGTTGATTTTGAAAAAACAAAGGAGAAACTGATTCTTCAATTTGAGGATGCTTTAGGCAAAAATATGACAGAGACTGCTTTGGCTTTAAGCATGTTATGCGAAATAAATTGTGAGGAAGCAGATGTTGCATTAGAGGATTATTATCATTATTGGAAAAATGATCCGGGAGCCGTAAATAACTGGTTCAGTATTCAAGCATCGGCGCACTCCCCTGATGTGATAGAGCGGGTAAAAAAATTAATGCGTCATGGTGATTTTGATTTGTCTAATCCTAACAAGGTGTATGCTCTGCTAGGATCATTTATAAAAAACCCATTTGGATTTCATTCTGCTACAGGCGAAGGTTACCAACTGGTTGCTGATGCCATTTTGGACTTGGATAAAATTAATCCAACTTTGGCTGCCAATCTAACTGAAAAATTTACTTATTGGGATAAATACGATGTAAATAGGCAAGCTATGATGATTAGCACTTTAAAAATAATCTACTCTAATGCTACTTCATCTGATGTGAGAACAATGGCAAAAAAGGGATTGGATAAGGTAAAAGAAGATCTCCCATTACCAATCCATTTGACTTTTCGTGGGGGATCAACCATGCAGGATAGAACAACTCAATTAATTGCTGATGGAAATAAGGAAAATGCATATCAATTGCATTGATTTCATATTTCATAACCTGATTTGGAAAAGCGCGAGATATTGATATTGCCTAAAACTTGGGGGGGGGGTGAATACTCCCCTTCCTTGATAGGTAATGAGGAAGCACGTTTTCTAATTCAAATAAATCATAGCCTTATTTTCACAAACGATTCTCTGCACCTGGTTTTATACCAAATATTGCAAGTCCTTGAGTTTTAAACCAAATACTGTCTTCTGCAATGATATAAGGTTTTAAATCAGGAATGGACTGTATATTAGAATAAGCTGTTGTACAAAAGTAACTTTGCCCAACCAGATGGAATTCTTTAGTGCTTTTTGAAGGGGTCACTAAAATATGACCATAGGGTACAAGCTCTATTAATTGCCTAATAAAACTAACAATATCTTTCTCTTTTTCTATTCCATTTTGTACACCTAAGAGGTAAGGAACAAATACTGTATCAAATGTTTTTGACGGATGATTTTTTATCAGATGTTTTAATTCACCTGCATAAAACTCTATATGATGATCGAACTCAAATTCATTTTGAACTCTTAATTGTACAGCTTGCCTGGTGAGTTTCAGCATATAATAAATATATGATTTTCTTAGTAATTTAGGGTTAATTATCCAAAATACAGAGTTTTTAATCACTCCTGAAGGTAGTTGAAGTAGAGGAGGATACCATTTGGTGAGAGCTGTCAGAAGTTCACCTATTGAAGGATATGGTTTTCCATTATTATTGTATTCTCTGTAATGGTAATATTTTTTAAATGCTTTTACCCATGCAATAGTCACGGGATCTTTGTCATAAACAAGAATAGATTTGGCCCCTGCTTGAGCAAATAAAAAAGCGCTATTACCATATCCAGGGATAATTAGGACATTTTTTTCTTTGATTTCACTGTGTAAATTATACCTTTCTTCTTCATGACCAGATAAAGCAGATGACAAATAGCGTTCTGCTCCCATTGGATAAATTAAAACTTCTTTATTGTCAGTCTGTCTTGTAATACGTTGCTCTAAAATCCAGTTTATTTCTTGCTTATTGAGTACAGTGTTATAGGTATTTTTACTTGACATGAATAGGCCTTTCATAAAGCATTAGAGCTGGCTGGTGCTAAATATGATTATTTATTTAGTCAACATTTAATTATATTACACTATGTTATTGATTTAAATTTTCCGAGCAAATCGTATTAATATCATTAATGGCTTCGTTGTATTCCTTGTTTGATATTTTTTCTATTTGCTCTATAAAACTCAATAATTTTGTTTTGACGCACGCACAATAAGCCTGGATTGTTTTTTTATCTTCATCACTTTGGTTAGGATAAATAAGGCTCCATCTATTAAGACAATATTGTTCGATTGTTTGTGTCGTTACTTCTGATAAAGTCACCTCTTCCTCCAGTTCATCCATGGCATCATGTAAAATTGTTTGTGGTATGCAATTTCTAATTGCTTTTTGAACCCCTGTTTTATTATCGAGATTTTTAGTTGAAATGCATCGACAATATTTATCTCCAAATTGTTTATATGTTTCTTTGTCAATTGATGGATCCATTTTTTTCATCCAGGTTTCAAAGCAATGTGATTGAAGTGTTTCTTGATACTGAATATTGGACTCTGAATAAGACAAGGTTGGTGTTATACCTATAAGAGCTGCAATCCATATTGATTTTATAAAATCGAAACTCACGTTTGTCACTCCTTTGATTCTTTATTTTATAGTTGAGAATAACTGAAATTTAACTAGCTACCAATCCCTAGGTTTTCCATTAAACCAAAAATAGCCACTTTTCTTCTTCATACTAATCAGCTCATAGATTTCCAGTGCCGTTTCACTGGGAAGTTTTTTTGCATTTTGTGTTCCCATGTTTGTTTTAACCCAACCTGGATCAAAACTGGATACAGTTATTTGGGGAAGTCTCTCTGCAAGCAATTTAGTATACATATTCAAACTGACTTTTGACATTTTATAATGTGGTTGAAAGGGGGAATTATTGGAACTAAATGCTCCCCACCCCGAAGAGATATTAATAATTTGTGCACCATCATTGAACTTGGGGATACATTTTTCAGTTAACTCAACTGTACCAAACAGGTTAATTGCAAAGGTTTTTTTCAATAAGGTCATATTAATTTTTTCTTCATTCCACTCTTCAAGCAACACGGCGGCATTATTAATCAGTACATCAATTTTAGGTAAATTTTTTGCAAATGCATCGATGTGCTCTGAAATGGCTAGGTCTAGCCTGTATATGCGTAGTTTTTTATGTTTTATAGGAGAATATCCGCTGGTGGAAGTACCAATAACCATCCAATCTTTGTCAAGGAAAATTTTAGCAATTTCCAGTCCTATCCCTCTACTGATTCCTGTTATGACGAGAGTCTTCAATTTAAATCCTCTATCCGTGGCTTGTGAAATCAAAATAATTGATCTTTTAACTTTTTGCAAAAACAGGACTCACAAAAAAACTCAATCTCTTTGTTAAAAAATATTTATAATTCAATCATTTAGTTTATCTAAATTCCCTCCTAAAAAACGTTTTTTACCTGGATCTTGAGATTTTTCTTAAGCTCCAAGGGAGATGCGTTTTTTAATGTTTGGAAAAATAATTGAAAAAGAATATCTCAAATAGGCAAAGGATTCATAGCGCTGATTATTTTAAAGTTACTGGTTAATACCAATACAACTTTTCTTGAAACCATTAATTCAAGGTATTCACAGTGCTATGCACAAGTTTATCCACAGATTTTGTGGATAAAAATTTTCATAATAAAAAATAAATTACATTAAATAACCTTTATGAAATAAGGATGATTAACCATCAATTAATGGATTAGGAAAATAAACTATTAGAATATGATAAAAGTTATCCACATGTGGATAAATTATATGGAAGTCTTGAATGCCCCTATATAATAACAAAGAAAAAATGAAAAAACAGTCTTGACTTAAAATTTTTCCATAAAATTTTTAATGGTAAGAATATTATTTTAGTGATGAAGTAGTTTTTTTAAGAGGATTGCGTCTTCTACGCTGTTTTTATCTTTATAATAGTCTTTTTTGATTTCTACTTTTTCAAATCCCATTGTTTCATAAAGATGTAATGCAGCGCTGTTACTTGGCCTTACCTCTAATATAACTGATTCCGTTTGAGTATATTTTGATAAAGAATAAAGAACTGTTTGTAATAGTTTTCTCCCCAAACCTTTTGATTGTAATGGTTTGGCAATGCACAAATTTAATATATGACAACTATTATTGCTTATTCTGGATATGATATATCCAGCAAGGATCGAGCTATCTCCATTGTTGATTTCCAGAACTCTGCAATCATAACCAACAAGCACGCAATCTCTTAGTATGTCTTTACTCCAGGGGGCAATATGAACATTTGTTTCGATAGAATAGACATTTTCAATATCACTATCTTTCATTCTACGAATGTTTAATATCATTCATTACTCCTGGGAATAATCATACTTAATTTATGATGAATTAAATATTAGCAAATGTGTTATCAAACATTACTAATCCAAAATACTGCACTTAATAATTCTTTAGTTTTTTATTTAGACCCTTTGCATGACCGTCCTTTCATTTTTTTGCTGTACTGCAGATATTTTTGTGGGATGTATGTAAACTCTACTCCGCAAAAAGTTTGTATCTAGCCCAAAATAAAATAATCAGCCCATGCAAGAGGTCTATATATAATTATATACATATAATAAGCATCCCTTTGCTTGTGTGAGCAAAGGAAATGCAATGAGGTATAATTGGCTACCTGTAATTATTATTTTTTCTTCTTTTTGGGCAAATACAGATCCGTTATAGTGCCTTCAAATGCTTCTGCTGACTGAGCTATGGTTTCTGATAGAGTCGGGTGAGGGTGAATAGTAAGAGCGATGTCTTCAACATCACAACACATTTCAATGGCTAAGGCAGTTTCTGCAATTAAATCGCCGGCATTAACCCCAACAATACCTGCTCCCAGGATACGGTTAGTTTCTGGGCAGAATAGTAATTTAGTCATCCCCTCTTCTCGCCCCATGCTGAGTGCACGACCGCTAGCAGCCCATGGAAAGGAGGCTTTCTCATAGTTTATTCCTTTCTCTTTTGCTTCTTTTTCTGTTAGACCAGCCCAAGCTAATTCTGGATCTGTATAAGCAACACTAGGTATACATTTTGGCTCAAAATAATGTTTTTTCCCTGCAATGACTTCTGCTGCAACTTTCCCTTCAGGGATGGCTTTATGTGCGAGCATTGGTTGTCCATTGACATCGCCAATAGCAAAAATATGAGGAACATTCGTTCTTAATTGATTATCAACTGGAATAAAGCCACGTTCATCTACTTTGATCCCTGCTTTTTCAGCGTTGATTGCCCCACCGTTAGGTTTTCTGCCTACTGCAACAAGTACTTGCTGAAAACAAAGTGGCTTATCAGTTGCATGTTCTCCTTCCATTGAAACATAAATACCATCTTTTTTGGCTTCGACTGCAGTTACTTTCGTTTTTAATAGAAATTTGACACCCTTTTTAGTCATTCGTTTTTGCAGTATATTGACCAGGTCAGCATCAGCATTCGGAATTAATTGGTCCATAAATTCAACAACTGTTACATTAACTCCCAGGGAGGAGTAGACAGTTGCCATTTCCAAGCCAATAATACCACCACCCAATACAAGTAAGTCACCTTTGATATCAGCGAGTTCTAATGCTCCTGTAGAGCTAAATATTCGTTTATCTTCTGGTATAAATGGTAATTTAATGGATTCTGAGCCTACTGCAATAATGGCATTATCAAATTCAATTTCTACAGTCCCTTCTTTTGTTTCAACAAGAATTTGATGGGTACCTGAAAACTTGCCTGTCCCAGTAATTACTTCTACTTTTCTTTGTTTGGCAAGAGCTTTTAGTCCCCCGGTCAACTTTGCAACGACAGAGTTTTTCCAGGCAACCAATTTTTTATTGTCGAATTTAGGTTTACCAAATGCTACACCTTGCTCTGACATTTCATGGGCTTCATCTACTACTTTAGCAATATGCAATAATGCTTTTGAGGGAATGCAACCAACATTTAAACAAACCCCACCTAGTGAGTCAAAACGCTCGACCAAAACCACCTTTTTATCCAAGTCGGCAGCCCTGAAAGCTGCGGTGTATCCGCCTGGTCCACTACCTAATACCACTACATCTGTCTTAATTTTATTAGCCATAAGAAGCCTCATTAAAAAATATGTTTTCTGGGGTTATTGGCATTTCATTCAGAACAAGGAAATACCAATAGCTCTATTCCTTTATATGTCAGAGTAAAACTCTTCTAATATCACCTAAACAATCACAAAGAAAGCGAGTAAACCGGGCTGCCTCAGCGCCATCGATTACTCTATGATCGTAAGAAAGGGAAATAGGCAACATCAATCTGGGCTTAAACTCTTTATTATCGTATATGGGTTTTATTACTGATCTTGATAAGCCCAAAATTGCAACTTCCGGGCTATTTACAATAGGAGTAAATGCCGTTCCGCCTATACCGCCAAGGCTGGAAATTGTAAAACAACCGCCTGACATATCAATAGGTGTTAATCCCTTTTCTCTAGCTTTCGTACTGAGTCTGGACATTTCCTTTGCAATATCAATCACACTCAATTTATCAACATTCTTTATTACAGGAACTACCAGACCGTTAGGTGTATCTACTGCTATACCTATATTATAATATTTTTTATAAATTAAATTTTCACCACTGGCATCCAGTGACGCATTAAATTGCGGGTAAGCATGGAGAGCCTTACAAACTACGCTACAAACAAATGCTAACAGAGTTAATTTGTAATCTTGATTTTTAGTGCTCTCTGATTCTGATTTTCTAAACGCCTCCAGGTCTGTAATATCTGCTTCGTCAAACTGAGTGACATGTGGAATGGTTATCCAAGAGCGATGTACGTTTGCTCCAGTAAGCTTTTTAATTTTATTTAAAGGCTTTGTTTCAATTGAACCAAATTTACTGAAATCAATGGCTGGATTTGACGGTAAGCTGAAGCCACCAGACGTAGTTTTTTCATTTAAACGTACTTTGATATAATTTTGCAGGTCTTCTTTTGTAACACGAGATTTTCTCCCACTTCCCTGAACCAAAGATAAATCGACTCCAAACTCTCTTGCCAACCTTCTTACGGCTGGACCTGCAGATATTATGATACTTTTTGATTCAGCTATCTCCAGGTTATTAATTGATATTGGTTCGGATTTTAGTTCTTCATATGGCTTTTCTATTTCCTTTATAGATTGTTCTGAGATATTTTTAATCTGGCTTTTTTCGATTTCAGGTGTCTCAGATTTTGCTGAGGCTTTTAGAGTTAGAATAGGAGTACCTTGAGATACTTTATCCCCTAATTTAATTTTCATTTCGATGACTTTACCTGCATAGGGCGAAGGAATATCCATCGTTGCTTTATCACCCTCTAATGTAATTAATGCCTGATCCTTTTCTACTTCCATCCCTGGTTTGACTAAAATATCAATTACATCAACGTCATTTGCACCACCAATATCCGGGATAGATATTTCAATATCTTTGGAGCCAGGTGTAGATGCAGTTGCCTTTGTATCAACAGATTGCTCTTCTGCTCTGGTTTGCGAATTCTGCTTTTCTGATTCAGCCTTTTGTTCTTGAGAACTGGAAATATTTGTCGTTGTATCTGACTTGGCTTTGACAATGAGATCGCCTTCGGATACTTTGTCACCGACTTTAACGAGAATTTGCGTTACCGTTCCAGATATTGGAGAGGGGATGTCCATGCTTGCCTTCTCAGACTCAAGCGTAATCAATGGTGTATCCACTTCGATCTGATCACCCTCTTTTACTAAAATCTCAATGACATCAACTTGATTAGCGCCACCGATATCAGGAATTTTAATTTCACTTTCTTTTGTCATATTTTCCTCAGCACTCAGTTAAACCGGAACTATCTTCTGTTCTGATTAATTGTTTAACTAATGGGTCATTGGATCCAATTTGTCTTGATTAATATTGTAACGTTTCATGGCATCGACAATTTTTGCTTTGTCAAGGCTACCTTCAGCTACAAGTGCATTTAATGCTGCCAACACTATAAATTTTGCATCAACTTCAAAGAAATGACGTAGTTGTGTACGTGTATCACTTCTGCCGTAACCGTCTGTACCTAGGGTAATATAGCGATTAGGAACAAAAGGCCTGATCTGATCTGCATAAATACGCATATAGTCAGTTGAGGCTATAACAGGTCCACGACGTCCTTTTAATTGAGATGTCACATAACTTTCCTGAGGCTTATTTTGGGGGTGCATGTTATTGTATCGCTCTACAGCCAAACCTTCTTTACGTAGCTCATTGAAGCTGGTTACACTCCAGATATCCGATGTAATTGAAAAATCCTCTTCCAGCATCTCTGCGGCTTTGATAACTTCACGCAAAATAGTACCGCATCCCATTAGTTGGACATGGTTTTTTGATTTTTTCTTATTTTCTTTTAAGAGATACATTCCTTTGATAATACCTTCCTCTACCCCTGCAGGCATATCGGGATGAGAGTAGTTTTCATTCATAATAGTAATGTAATAAAACACGTTTTCCTGTTTTTCATACATACGGTGCAATCCATTTTGGATGATAACTGCTAATTCATAGGCGTATGTGGGATCATAAGAAATACAATTAGGTATTGTTGATGCTAAAACATGACTATGTCCATCTTGGTGTTGCAATCCTTCTCCTGCCAACGTTGTTCGGCCAGCGGTTCCACCGAGCAGAAATCCTCTCGCTTGCATGTCTCCTGCCGCCCATGCTAAATCACCAATGCGTTGGAAACCAAACATAGAGTAATAAATGTAAAATGGAATCATTGCCAGCTTATTTGAACTGTAAGAGGTTGCGGCAGCAATCCATGAACAAAACGCCCCAGCTTCATTAATACCTTCTTCAAGAATCTGCCCGTCAACTGCTTCTCGGTAATACATCACTTGTTCATGATCTACAGGAGTATAAAGTTGACCTACGGGAGAATAAATTCCAATTTGTCTGAATAATCCCTCCATACCGAATGTTCTGCATTCATCTGGTACTATGGGAACTATTCTGGAATTAATGTCTTTATTTTTGAGTAGAGCTGAAAGAATTCGCACAAATGCCATAGTAGTCGAGATTTCTCTATCTCCTAATCCCTTGGTAATACTGGAAAACTCTCCTAAATCAGGTATTTTTAACTGTTCTACTTCAGTTGAACGGTGGGGCAAATAACCGCCCAAGGCTTCCCTTTGCTTTTTTATATACTTGATTTCAGGACTGTCATCATCAGGTTTATAGAAAGGAATATCAGCAATTTTGTCATCGCTGATTGGAATATTAAATCGATCTCTGAAAGCTTTTAGTTGATCTATGGTCATTTTTTTCTGTTGATGAGTAATGTTTTGTCCCTCACCAGCCGCACCCATCCCGTAGCCCTTGATGGTTTTTGCAAGGATAACTGTTGGAGTTCCCTTGTGTTCAACTGCTCTGGCATAAGCTGCATACACTTTTTGAGGATCATGGCCACCACGATTTAATCGCCAAATTTCCTCATCAGACATATTTTCAACCATTTTCTTTAATTCTGGATATTGATTAAAGAAATGTTGTCTTACATACGATCCATCGTTCGCTTTGTAAGATTGATAATCTCCATCCAGACATTCTTCCATTCTTTTCTGTAGCCAGCCTTGATTATCACGGGCAAATAATGGATCCCAACGGCCTCCCCAGATGACCTTAATAACGTTCCATCCAGCTCCTCGAAATAGGCCTTCAAGTTCTTGAATGATTTTACCGTTACCACGCACAGGCCCATCAAGCCTTTGTAAATTGCAATTAACTACAAAAATGAGATTATCCAGCTTTTCTCGTGCTGCGATACTGAGTGCCCCGACTGATTCAGGCTCATCCATCTCGCCATCACCCAAAAATGCCCATACTTTCCTACCCTCAGCTTTGATCAGTCCCCGGTTCTCAAGATATTTTAGAAAGCGAGCTTGATATATTGCTTGTAGAGGGCCCAAACCCATGGATACGGTGGGAAATTGCCAAAAATCGTTCATTAGCCAAGGGTGTGGGTAGGAAGATAAACCATCTACCTCTACTTCTTGCCGGAATTTTTCAAGTTGTTTCTCTGTTAATCGGCCTTCAAGAAATGCTCTGGCATAAATGCCTGGAGCCGAGTGGCCTTGAATATAAAGCAAGTCCCCTCCGTTTTCGCCTTTTTGACCCTTAAAAAAATAGTTAAATCCAGTTTCATATAACGTTGATGCAGATGCATAAGAAGCGATATGGCCGCCAAGCTCTGGCGCGTATTTACCTGCCCTAAGTACCATTGCAACAGCGTTCCATCTAATTAAGGCATTGATGCGCTTTCCAATTCCCTCATCGGGAGGCATTTGTTTTTCTTCGTGAGGTTTTATAGTGTTTCTGTAGGGAGTATTAATTGAGCTGGTTAGTTTAACCCCCTCGGCATTCGCTTTATTAAGAAGTTGCTGCAAAAGGAATGCAGTACGCTCAGGACCATCATTAAATAGTACAGCTTGTAGGGCATCCAGCCATTCACGCGTTTCTATTGGATCCAGATCTAAATTTGTTTCATTGGTCATGAAATAGTTCCCCAACAATCAATAATTTTATGAACAGTATGGTACGGGTTGTAATCTTTTCTGAATTACACCAGAACAACCTTGATTACATGCATTAAAATCCGCAGAGCAATTACAAGTTACTTTGCGGCATTGTAGTGGATCACGGTAAGATTGCAACCCGCGAGTGATATATCCACCTTGGATTTTGACGTCGTGAAGGTATTCCAGATAATTTTCTTTGGCGAAATGGTTTACTTTTGTAGAACAATCTCGGCAGTTGTCTGTGCAATTTTGTTTGCAGTAATTAAGCTGCTGAAAACAGGTTTGTTGGCATTGGCTTAAAGTTTTATGATGGGTAATTTTACTTTTCAGTGTAGCACAAGCTGAAAGCTCCAATATTATAAGGCAAAAAAGTAAACGGAATGCAGTGTTCATGATTCAAGTCCCACATTAATTTATTGTGAAATAGAACATTATAGCCAAGCTACTAACGTAAATAAGGCAATAAAAACTAACAACACTATTGTGGCATGTTCTACAAGATTTTCAGCAGCAGCCATTGGTACTTCTTCAGTATCATTGATACGAACTGCTTGCAAACCGCACCCTCTCAGTATCTTATCATTTGAGTCAGGAGAAGTTAGAACATATTGAACGAATAGATGGAAACCTCGTTGAAAATTTCCAACTAACAAAAACAGCAAAGCGGTGATTCTGGCTGGTATCCATTCGAGAATGTTAGTAATTTGACTTGCCTGAGTACTTATAAAATTAATTTGTTTACATAAAGCGATTAATCGGTATATTAAAGCTGCTATTGGCCCAGCGATGATGTACCAGAATACAACAGCAAATAATTGGCTGTTAACCTCAGCAAAATATTCTCCAATTGCATCTGTTTCAGTTTGATTAGCCTGTTTCTTCAAAATTGGGTAAAAAGCATTTTGCGGCCCCAGGCAGTAGTAAAAAATAAACAGGCTAAGAATTAGGCCAAATAAACCAAACAGAATACTTTGTAGTGAAAAATAAACAAGAAATGTGAGAAGAACAATGGGCAATATGATAGCTACCAAGGTAGCCCAAGGATTAGAGAAATATTTATTCTTATCGATGAATTTTTTAAGAAATAGACAGTATTTATTAAACCAAGAAAATCGCTGATAGGACACTGAATGGATTAAAAACCGTTCACTGAGCAAGCATAGTACTATTACCAGTAATTTCATTTGATTAATCCTTACGCATTTTTTCAGATAAAGCTATAGGTGTTGGATATTTCAATACAACAAGATACGATGAAACGATAAAAGTTAAAATAGTAGTTGCCTGGATTAAATTGGAGGCAACTTCTGAAATCAGGTTTGTACTCAAGGCGATGCTCGCAACCAATAAAGAAAACTCACTCCCCTGCCCCAAGCGAATTCCTACTTCTTTTGCTACTTGTTTTTTCTCACCAGAACGGGCAAGCAATATATAAAATAGCAACGGCTTAATAACCAGTATCAATGTTGCTAATATCACTGCCGGGATAACTACCTGAGCTCCAAATCCAAAATTAAAAGTAGCACCTATCGAAAAAAAGAACATTACAAGGAAAAAATCTCTTAATGGTTTTAAACTTTCAGCAATGAACAATGAAATTGGGCTTGATGCCAAAGCTACTCCTGCTATGAAAGCGCCAATATCTTCTGATAAGCCTATTGTTTGTGCTAAAACGGATATCCCCAAACACCATCCTATTGAGAGTAGAAAAACGTATTCCTGAGTTCTATCAAAGCGTGCCAGCAGTTTTATCAGGATGTATCTTTCAAATAAAAAAGAGAACAAGCACAGGGCAGGTAGCGCGATAATAACCAGGATGAAATCATTGATTGACAGGTTCCCATCCTGATGCGCACTATTAAGTAATATCAAAAGAACTATGGCTATAACGTCCTGCATTAAGAGTACGCTAATCATGACTTCACCAGTGTGCTGGTGATGTAAAATAGTTGTTGGTAATAATTTCAAGCCAATAATAGTACTTGAAAACATCATGGCTCCGCCCAATATCAATGACTCAGTCACCGTGAGGCCAAACCATCTGCCAATTCCGTAGGCAAGTGCAGCAAACAGAATTGAGCTTACGATTGCAATCCAGGTTACTTTTCTTAGCATATGAATCAAATTCTGGGGCTGTAAATGCAAACCTAATAAGAAAAGCAAGAATACTATTCCGATGTCACCTATCTGCTTGACAACCGTCACATCGGATACAAGTTTGAATCCCCAGGGACCTAAGATAGCACCAAGTGTTATATAAGCAACCAATAATGACTGTTTGGTGTACAATACCAAGGTAGAAAAAAAAGCAGCTCCAGCAAATATCAGAAATATAGTGTAAAATACAGAGCCATCATGCATTGATTGAATACCTCTTAAGAAAAGGTAGTTAAAATTGAATTATAAAGGCAATTTTATCCATTAATCTATTAATTAGCTATTAATTATTGTTTATTAATAATAAATTGTTGCCTTTAGTTAGAACCAAGGTGATATCTATTGATAAGAATGTCATCGATAGAGTCATAATGTGCTGGTAAAATTAACACAAGCTATGCACACATTCAGAATCAGTCTGAGTATAATGTTATACCTAAAACTATTTCTTTCCCAAACTATTCTGAGTGGTTTTTTCTTAATTCTAAAAATATAAATTAACCAGTTTTTCCACGAAACAAATTAAATTAACACAGAAAAGGATCCCTTTATTCCGTTATTTGATAATTTTGCTTTAAGGTTGTCAGCCATTGATTTGTTACCAAAAGGCCCTACTCGGACAATATAGTGCTGTTTATAGTGTTCAATAAACACCGGCGACGGTGTAATGTGAATTAGTTTCTCTTTCAAACGCTTTGCCAGGACTTCTGAGGAAAAGGCCCCTGCCTGCAAATAATAATGGCCTTGCCCAGCAGGCCCCATTAGTGTTTCAATTTCAACATGAGCAGTTCCTTTGGGAAAAACCCCCAGTTTTAATGCTGCAGCGTACGAGAGATCTATGACACGATTTGCGTGAAATGGCCCTCTGTCATTAACCTTAACTATTGCGACTTTGCCATTTTCCAAGTTTCTTACTTTGACATAAGTCGGCAAAGGTAATGTTTTGTGGGCAGCAGTCATGACATACATGTCATAGGGTTCGCCACTGGAGGTACGCTGTTTATGAAATTTTGTTCCATACCATGAGGCAATACCACGAGTTTTATACCCTGTTGAGCTTTTCATGACTTCATAAGTGCGCCCGTCAACATAATATTCAGAAGGATTACCATATCTGCTTAATGGTTCTTTAACAGGCACTGGTTCTTTAAAGCTTACCTGTTTGGCTTGTTTGGGAGCTCCATCCTGCTGTATTGTATAACGATTGGACTTGTATTTATATCGATCGTAGACAGAGTTTTTAGTGTGAGTGGTTTGGTGTTTTTTATTTGTTAGGTTGGGTTTGTCATTAGTAGTTTGGCAACTTGCTAAAAAAATTGAAAAAACAATAAGTAGTTTACGCATATTCTTTGATATTTCTTGTTGTTATGAGTTATTGCTAATATTACCAAAAAATAATAATTTTCGAAGTGCGATTAAATTAATTCACAACTTATTTAGCTTTATAAAAAAAATATTAATATTTTTAATATGCTATTTGGCCGCCTGCAAAAGGCTGTGATAAGATACATTTATTTTGTAACTATCATCAGGTAATATCATGACCAGAGCAACGTCTTTTTTATTGACGCTATTATTTCTTATTACTTTATTTGTACAGTCTACCAATTCAATGGCTGATGAAGTGCTCCCCTCCTCTGATTTGCAGAAGCCTTCTCCAACAGTCACAACGAAACCTTTTACAACTCCAGCTGCTCCATTGCTTAATGCCAAAGCTTATATTTTAATTGATGTGAATAGTGGAAAAGTAATTGCAGAAAAGAATAGTGAGGAAAAATTACCACCTGCCAGTTTGACCAAAATGATGACATTGTATGTCATTTCTAATGCATTGAAGAGTGCGCAAATTCATCTTAATGATATGGTAAGAGTGAGCCGTGATGCATGGCAGACAGGCGGCTCTCGTATGTTTATAAAAGAGGGTGATCAGGTCTCTGTTGAAGACCTTTTAAAAGGCATTATAGTAGACTCTGGTAATGATGCTTGTGTCGCAATGGCAGAGCACCTTGGTGGTTCCGAAAATGCTTTTACAGACATTATGAATCAGCAAGCTCAAAATCTGGGTATGAAAAATAGTCATTTTACAGACAGTACTGGACTACCTGATCCTAATCTATATACAACTGCTAAAGATTTGGCGATTTTAGGCCGAGCCTTAATACTCGATTTCCCTGAGTATTATGACTGGTATAAACAAAAATGGTTTACATATAACGGTATACGCCAACCTAATAGAAATCGTTTGTTGTGGCGAGATAGTCAAGTTGACGGTATAAAAACAGGCCACACCAATGATGCTGGATATTGTCTAGTATCTTCAGCAAAGCGTAATAACATGCGTCTATTAGCTGTGGTTTTAGGTGAACCCAGTGATTCTGTGCGTGCCGATGACAGTGAAAAATTACTAAATTACGGATTTAGATTTTTTGAAACACATCAATTATATAAATCTGGGCAATCAATTGCCGAATTACCGCTTTACAAAGGAACTTCTGATAAAGTTGCTGTGGGTTTAACAGAAGATCAATTTATTACGATACCTGCAGGTCAATATGAAAGATTAAATATTTCAACTAAAATTTCTAATGATTTACAAGCTCCTATAAGGAAAGGCGATAAAGTTGGCGATATTATTGTGCAATTTAATAACAATATCGTTTCAAGCAAACCGCTTTATGCTTTGCAAACAGTGGAGTCAGGTGGATTCTATACCAGAACAAAAGATTCGATAAGGTTAGCATTTAAGCGATGGTTCGGCTCCTAGGATATTTTCATAATGAATATCGCATTTGTTAACGGCAAGTATTGTTCTCAATCTGAAGCAAAAGTTTCAATATTTGATCGAGGTTTTCTTTTTGGTGACTCAGTTTATGAAGTGCTGCCTGTTTACCATGGGCAGCCTTACTTCGTAGACCAACATCTTGACCGATTATTCTCAAATATGAAAAAAATTAAGATGACTATACCAAATTATGATTGGCATGGTTTAATTCATAGACTAATATCAGAAAATAATGGAGGTAATTTACAAGTATATATCCAAGTCACACGAGGAAATCAAGGGGTGCGCAAGCATGATATCCCTACTTCCTCCACACCTTCTGTTATCGCATTCACCATGCATAATTCATTTCCCACCCTCGAAGATAAGGAACAGGGAATGTCAGCAAAACTGGTTGAAGATTTTCGGTGGATGAGATGTGATATAAAAACTACTTCTTTAATTGCCAATATATTACTGAATGATGAGGCTGTATCTTCAGGATTCCACACTGCAATTCTTGCCAGGAACGGTCTAATTACAGAGGGAAGTAGTACCAACGTATTCATTGTCGCAAAGGATGGTGTTATTAAGACCCCACCCATCAATAATTTCTGTTTACCAGGAATTACTCGGCAAGTTGTTATTGAAATAATTAAAAAATTAGATTTAAAGTTTAGAGAAACAGAAATTAGCATGTCAGAGCTTTTTTCTGCTCAGGAAGTTTGGGTAACAAGTACGACGAAAGAAGTATTCCCTATTACAAAGATTAATGATTCTTTGATTAATGGCGGAAAAGTTGGCGAATATTGGCGGATAATTAACGATTCCTACCAACAACTAGTAAACTAAATTATGACAAAAACCACTTTAATAGAATTCCCTTGCTATTTTCCTATAAAAATTATCGGAATTAACTCAGAATTATTGCTCAATGAAATCAGGCAAATTGTTATTAATCACTTCCCTACTTTTGAAAATGAACATTTAACTCATAAAACGAGTGAACAAAACAAGTACTTGGCTATTACTGTGACGGTGTATGCAGAAAATCAAATCTCGCTGGATGGATTATATCAGGATTTAAGTCAACATCCTGCTGTGAAAATGGTTTTATAATGATAATTCATAATTTAGGCATAAAAGATTATACTGAAATATGGGAGCAGATGAAGGAATTCACTGCAATCCGAGACAGTAATTCTTGCGATGAGCTTTGGTTATTAGAGCATTATCCTGTGTATACTCAGGGGCAGGCAGGTAAACCAGAGCATGTACTTAATCCCAACTCTATAAAAATTGTGCAATCAGATCGCGGCGGACAAGTTACATATCATGGCCCAGGTCAACTAGTAGCCTATGTTTTAATGGATATTTGCCGCAGAAACCTGGGCATAAGAACTTTAGTAGTAAAACTGGAAGAAATATTAATTTCGGTTTTAGAACATTATAGAATTCCAGCAAACATTCGCAGTGGGGCACCAGGAGTTTATGTAGGTGAAAAAAAAATCGCATCGATAGGACTGAGGGTGAAAAATGGGTGTACCTATCATGGTATAGCATTAAATGTAAACATGGATTTGAGCCCATTTTTAGGCATTAACCCATGTGGTTTTGCTAGGATGGAAATGACACAAATGAGTCATTTCCATCCTAATATTCAGTTAGAGGAAGTAAGCCAACATTTTGTACAGTATTTTTTGACTCAATTTAAATAATAGGAAATTATGAATTTGTTAGCAGATTATGTGCAACCACTGACTTATTGGCTACAAGCAAACCCACATTGGTCCCTGTTTATTACTTTCTTAATTGCTTTAAGCGAATCTTTAGCTGTCATTGGGAGTATTATACCCGGCTCTGTTACTATGACAGCAATAGGGATATTAGCAGGTTCTGGAATCATGCGTATTGATTTGACATTACTTGCCGCTACTTTGGGTGCTATTTGTGGGGATAGCCTTAGTTATTTTTTGGGATATTTCTATAGTGATCGTTTAATTGAGATTTGGCCTTTTAGAAAATATCCGGGCTTATTGAAGTATGGTAAAGATTTTTTTGCAAGCCATGGCGGTAAAAGTGTATTAATTGGTCGTTTTGTTGGCCCATTGCGTTCTATCATTCCAGTTATTGCTGGAATAATGCATATGAAACAATGGAGATTCCTGATCGCAAATATAATTTCTGCTATCGGATGGTCTATTTTATATGTTGTGCCAGGGGTGTTGATTGGTGCGGCAGGACATGAGTTATCAGCAGAAGGAGCTACAAGGTTTTTTATCTTGATATTGGTCATTCTTGCTGTTATTTGGTTGAGTAGCCTCGTTCTCAAATGGTTATTTATTAAGTTAAATTCATTTTTGAGAAATAACTTGCATCGTTTTTGGTTAGAAATTAAGACAAGCCCCAGATTATCTAAAATATATTATGCTATCACTCCTTTTCAGGAGGAAAATCATTACAATACGGTTGGTTTATTACTTATCGCTCTCGTGATTTTTTTTCTCTTTTTAACGTTAGTTATTTTTACCATTGAAGGTCAACTACTAGACTGTATTAATGTGCCTGTGCATTTTTTTATGCAAAGCTTTCACAGTTCCTTACTTGAAGCAGTTTTTATTGTATGTGCTCAATTAACAAGTAAATCAACTTTAGCTGGGTTATTTATCGCTTCTTGTATATGGTTTATTTATCATAAAAATTACCGAGCTACAGTTTATTTAAGCAGCATAACCCTATTGAGCGGTATTATTGCTTTATTTTTAACTAAGATTATTGACAGCCCCAGACCGCAAGGACTATTGGTTACTTTGCCTGGTTCTTCTTTTCCATCTGTTAGTATTTCCATCGCAACAGCACTGTATGGTTTTATTTTATTTTACATAAATAGTAAGTATTCCTTAATAACCAGCAGTTTTAAAACAGTTATTTTGGTTGTGCTCGGATTAAGTGGGTTTGCTAATATCTATTTAGGTGATTTTTGGTTTTCTGATATTTTAGCTGCTTATCTGTTGGGAGTTGAAGTATGTTTGATTCATTGTTTGGTATATAGAAGGTTTAGTACTTCTGCTATAAAGAATGTACATCCTTTAATTATGCTCATATCACTACTTATGGTTATTGTATTTTCAACAGCTGTTTCAACAGTTATGAATTTTAAAGAACAGGTTCATGATCATATGCCCTATCACAAGGAGTTTACTTTAACAGAAAAACAATGGTGGGATCAGCAAAGACCTCTTTTACCTTTATATAGGTTAAGCAGAATTGGAAAACGAATAAGTCTATTAAATATTCAATACATAGGTGATCTGGATGCATTGCAAAATAAGTTAGAACAATTTGGTTGGGAACCACAGAGCGATAAAACTTTTTTTACCAGATTGTTGATGCGAATGAATAATGCACCATCAAACGTTAAACTGCCTTTACTCACTCAACTATATGAAAATAAAAAGCCAGGCTTGATAATGACGTATCAAGATAAGAAATCAAAGTTGATTTTTGATTTAACTATTTGGCAATCGAACTATTATTTATCTAAGCCTAAAAGAATTGTGTGGATAGGCTCCATTCATCAAAATATTTTTAATTTAAAGCAAAAAAAAACCAAGCATAATTTACCACCAGTATTAAATCTATTGTCTTATGTAATCCCTGCTCTTGATGACTTTACCCTTAGAAGGCTTGTGCTATCTGACGATTTAGTAAAGACATCCGTTTTCCCTACTGCCCCCTTTATTCTTTTGATAAAAACTAAATAGCAGAGCGTCATTGATTGCAGGAAGCATGTCCTGATTTATTTATATTAGGCCTGGCTAGTAACCCATGTAAATTACTGATATAACTATGTATGTTCTTAATAATTTATATAATAAGGGATGGAATCAATGCATATCTTGGCTAAAGTTATTCACTGTATCTTTCCATTAATTGCCCTAGCACTTTTAATTATTGGAATCAAACGAAACGCGATTTATTATATTATTTCTTCGCTATGGATAAGCCTTATTTCATTAGTCATTCATTATCAGACTTCCGGGGGAGAGATTTTAGGTACTTATTTTAATTATCTTAACGCAGCAATATATACCATCAATTTGCTCGTTTTGTGTTTATCTTTGGTTTGTGTTTTATGGCATTTAAGTAATGATAATGTGGCGTTTAAAATTGTTAGCAGTTTGTTTCAATCATTTATAGTCATTGGAGCTTTATTGGTTGTAATCAATCTTTGGATTAACGCTTATTTTATCGAAAACAGGTTGATAGGAACCCCTGTGATGCAGGTAGCTCTTTTAGAGAAACCGGAATATTGTGATTACAGATATATATTTTATAAGGTGGCACTGGATGGTACTGTTCACTATCTTTGCCCTAATCATTACGGTTTAATCCCTTCGCTTGGCCAATTGTCTATAAGTCCAGATTTTATAGCATCGCAGTTATCAATACCAAGCAAAAAGCAAATACTCTTATTGCAACAAAAAAGGAGTTAAATTAGCTATTTTCTATATTTTAACAAATTGTTCTGATATTTATTATTTGATAGTATGTGTTTAACTTACCAGTATAGTGCGTCTATGAAACGATTTTTTTCGATATTGTTTATTCTTTACTGCTGTAATTTATTTGCAATGGCACCTAAGCTTAACTGGGATAAAGCGATTGACAAAGCAATAAAACGTTATGGGCTAAGAGTAGAACCGCAATTAATTTCTTATTTTTCTAAAGCCGGGGTTAGCTACCCTCCTAAAGAAATTGCCTTGCTTGCCTTCAAGTCAGAGCGTAAAGTTGAGTTATGGGCAAAAAATCCAAGCCAGGAATGGATGCATATTCATGATTACCCATTAACTGGTTTTAGTGGGCGTTTAGGACCCAAATTACGTGAGAATGATAAGCAGATCCCCGAAGGGATCTATAAATTAGTAAATTTTAATCCTTTTAGCAGCATGCACTTATCCATGATGATTAACTACCCAAATAGTTTCGATCGGCAAAAAGGTTATATGGACGGTAGGAAAGAGTTAGGGAATAATATTTTTATTCATGGAAAAAATTTATCTGTCGGATGCTTGGCTGTCGGTGACCTTGCCATTGATCAACTGTTTATCTTGGCAAGAAGAGTCGGCCTCAAAAATATTCAGGTTATTATTGCCCCTAATGACTTACGATATCAAAAGCCATCAACATCTACATTTGCTCAACCCAGATGGTTGCCCGAGCTTTATAAGCAAATAACAGAATCACTCAAACCCTTTAAAAAGACTAAATTTACTGCTTAATATAAAGATTGGTATTTTTATTTTATTTAAGTAATTTGAGTATATACTTAAATAAAATAAATAATATAAAGAATAATCATAAAAATCATATGAACACTCCGAGAAGACAATCATGGTCTCATATTGATTTGAGTGAACTAGCCAAGAATGACTCTCTGCTAGCCTGTTTGGTATTATTAACTCGATATTATCAAAATCCGTTTTCGCCTCCATCACTTATAGCTCGTTTGCCATTGGTCAATAGTAAATTGAGTGTTGATATGTTTTCGCGTGCCGCTGCCAGAGCCTCTTTGGATTCTGAAGTGAAAACTTTAAAATTAGAACAAATCACTGATTCAGATATCCCCTTAGTAGTGATTAAAAAAAATGGCGAGGCTGTGCTTCTAATACTGGATGATGATGGTAAAAGAGCAATCCTTGATCCCAAGCAACCTGATTCCCGGATTGATTTGAACCAAATTGCCGATGAGTTAAGTGGTGAAGTCATTTTTGTTGAGCAACAATATAAACCTAGCACCAGAGCACATGAAACTCTTTCCAAAGAACAAAAAAACTGGTTTTGGAAAGTTGTTATTAAATCTTGGCCATTGTATTCCGAAGTTCTTGTGGCCTCCTTGCTCGTGAATATATTTGCACTCGTTGTTCCATTATTTAGCATGAATGTGTATGACCGTGTGGTTCCAAACCATGCTATTGAAACCATGTGGGTGCTTGCTAGTGGTGTAGCATTAGTATTTCTCTTTGATATGCTGCTCAAGAGTTTACGATCCTATTTCATTGATGTGGCAAATAAACACAGCGATAAAGAGTTGTCTGCTTTAATATTTCAGCAAGTTCTCGGATTAAGTATGGCTAACAGGCCAAAATCGGTTGGTTCTTTAGCCAATACAGTACAGTCATTTGAAGTATTCAGAGATTTTATTACTTCGACTACTATGACAGTTCTTGTTGATCTTCCTTTTGTATTTATTTTTCTTTTTGTTATCTATTTGATTGGCGGGGTGTTGTTTTGGATACCTTTTTTAGTGCTCCCTACCATTTTTATAATAGGTTTATTGCTGCAATGGCCTTTAATTCGACTTACTAGAAAATCCTATCAATATGGTGCTGAAAAGCAAGCGACGTTGTTTGAGTCTCTAGCTACTATAGAGACTGTAAAGACAACTGGAGCAGAATCAGTCCTGCAATCACGGTGGGAAAGAATAATTAATGAATCTTCTAAAAACTCTATGCAATTACGTTTTGTAGCCAATACAAGTATCAGTATCACTAATCTGGCCCAACAAATTGCGACTATCGCTGTTATCATTGCAGGTGTTTATATGATCTCTGAAGGTGAGTTAACCACAGGTGGATTAATTGCCTGTACCATATTGACTGGAAGAGCATTAGCCCCTATGGCTCAAGTATCCACTCTATTTACTCGTTACTTCCAATCAGTTAATGCTCTGGACTCATTAAACAAGATTATGCAACTTGAGACAGATACCACAGAAGAATCTCGTTATCTCCACAGACCTTCTCTGAAAGGTGCTGTTGAATTTAAACAGGTGTCTTTTCATTACAAGGAAGATGAGACGAAGGTATTACAAAATCTTAATTTTAAAATTAATGCTGGTGAGCGCGTTGCAATTATAGGACGAGTTGGTTCAGGTAAATCGACTTTGGGAAAACTAATATTAAAGCTTTACGTTCCTAACGAAGGAACTATTTTGCTGGATGGCACCGATTATAACCAAATTAATCCTGACGATTTACGTCAGCAAATAGGCTATGTACCTCAGGATATTGTTTTATTTTATGGAAGCATAAGAGATAACATTTGTGTAGGCGCTCCCTTTATAAACGACTCTGCTCTTTTAGAATCCGCTGAAATAGCTGGGGTAACGAGTTTTACCAATAATCATCCCAAAGGCTTTGATAGACAAGTAGGAGAAAAAGGAGCGGAATTATCTGGAGGACAAAGACAATCTGTTGCTCTTGCTCGTGCTTTGATTATGAGCCCTAATATCTTGTTACTGGATGAGCCTACTTCTGCAATGGATGATAATAACGAAAAGCTAATCAAGAAAAATCTTAATGAATACTTATCCGATAATCGTACTTTAATTTTAATAACGCATAAGATTTCCATGCTGGAGCTGGTCAATCGTATTATCGTTTTAGAAAATGGCAAAATCATTGCTGATGGTAATAAAGAAGCTGTTCTAAGCGCCCTTAGGACTGGGGTAACGGTGAGGAAATAGTCTATGAAAAAAACTCACAGCTCAAAAACCTTTACCCATATTATTTTATGGACTTCCTTGCTTTTTTTTATTGTAGCAATTATTTGGGCTAATTATGCCATTCTTGATGAAGTAACTATAGGACAAGGAAAAGTAATTCCCTCTAGTGAGGTTCAGGTCATACAGAATCTTGAAGGCGGGATTATTCAGAATATTTTTGTCAAAGAAGGGCAAATAGTTAAAAAAGATCAAATTTTAATGCAAATCGATAATACTCGGTTTATGTCCAGCTATGCCGAAGCAGAGAAAAAAATTGATGCATTGGAAATAGAAATTATAAGGCTTAATGCTGAAATTAGTGATACAAAACCTGTGTTTCCAGATAAATTTATCAAAACCTATCCTCATCTTGTGCAGGATCAGTTGTCTCTGTATGAATCACGGATGAGAGAGTTGAATCAACTGAAAAAATCCCTAGAGTTGGCGCAAAAAGAATTGGATTTAACTCGTCCATTATTAAAGGGTGGATCCGTTTCAGAAGTAGAGGTTATTCGTCTGGAAAGATCAGTAAGTGAAATTAAAGGAAACATTGAGAAGTTCAAATCAGAAGAGCTGGATAAATTGAATAAAGCCAGAACAGAGTTGTTTGCCCTGGTTGAGGCGAATAAAGCAGATAAAGATCGTTTAACAAGGACCACAGTTCGTTCTCCAGTTTATGGTATTGTAAAACAAATTAAGACGACAACGATTGGTGGTGTAGTTCAACCAGGTAGTGATTTACTTGAGATAGTCCCGCTTGATGATACTTTATTAATTGAAGCAAAAATACGCCCTTCTGATATTGGTTTTATACACCCAGGCCAAAAGGCCATGGTTAAAATTACTGCTTATGACTTTTCTATCTATGGTGGGTTGGAGGGTGTTGTAGAGCATATTAGTGCCGATACTATTATTGATGAGAAAACAGATAAAAAAGAAGAAAGCTATTATATAGTTAAAGTGCGAACAGAGAAAAATTATCTGGGAACTGAAAAAAAACCATTGCCTATCATTCCGGGTATGCAAGCTACAGTTGATATACTTACAGGTCAAAAATCCGTTCTTCAATACCTTTTGAAGCCCATACTTAAGGCTAAGCAATCAGCACTTAGAGAGCGTTAATCAGTGTGTAAACCATTTTGGAAATGCTGTGTGTTACAATTCTGTGAGAATGTCGTGCGCGTGCGATAAATAAATAGTCTATTATTATATTGATAACACGTTTGCAAGTAAATCACTACCAGGGATGTTATATTATGACATCAATACTACTCCCTAAATTATCTGGTTCTTACTACATTTCACTTTATTTAACGATAGTTTTTTCCACATTAACACTTTTATTGGGACTATCTGTTATTATTGGTTGGTACAGCGGTATTGTCTTTTTAATTCAATACTACCCAAATACAGTAGCCGTTGTTTATAATACTGCTTTGTGTTTCATAGCCTTATCTTTTTCTATTTTTTTATTTCTAAATTACCATTACAAGTCAGCAATTATATTGAGTTTAGCTGTTTTCATTTTATCTGGTTTAGCTCTAGCTCAACATGCTTATAGTATCAATCTTGGGATTGACGAAATATTCTTTCATCACTACCAGTCCATTCAAAATGCTTTTCCTGGCAGAATGGCTGCAAACACGGCTTTTTGCTTTTTATTAATTGCTGCAGCACTTATCTTGATGAATTTCACTGGTAATCGGTCACTAAATAATTCTCTGGCAGGGGCACTTAGCTTATTAGTATTTTGTTTAGCAGTATTGTTCATAAGTGGTTATTTTTCAGATATTCAACAGGCTTACAAATGGGGCAACAAAACCCCTATGTCAATCAACACAGGAGTTGGTTTTTTGTTGCTCTCTTCAGCGATGATGGGTTTATATTGGCACCATAATATCATCTATCAATTAAATTCTAGTATTGCAATGCCCTACTTGGGCTCATTTTGCATTATGCTTACTTTTTCCTTGCTATCATTTGAAATTTTTAAAAAAGAAAAAGAACTAAATTTAAGCACTAATTTATCTCTCACTACGTTAGCTTTAGGAATTCTTTTTTCCATTTTATTTGGATTAATCATTAGATTATGGCAATTGGCAAAAATATCAACTGCAACTGCCAAATACGCATTATCAGAAGTTAACGCGACATTGGAATCAACTGCGGATGGTATTTTGGTAGTGGATAGAAAAGGTAACGTAATGAATTACAATAAACGCTTTTTAAGTATGTGGTATCAAAAAGAGAGATTTCTGAAAACGATAAATTATCATGATATACAGCTGATGATTAATAAACAATTAATCAATCGAAGAGAAGCAATCCAAAGAATTAATAAGATCTTGAAAAATCCAGACTATCAACAGGCATTTGAATTAAAACTTAAAAATAATACATATTACCACTGCTATACTCAACCACTAAAATTGGATGATGAAATCATTGGGCGTGTTTGGAGCTTTAGGGATATTACTATTCCTAAAAGGCTTGAAATGGAGCTATCTCACCAATCTACACATGATACGCTCACTAATTTACCTAATAAAGTATTGGCTATTAGCATACTGGGATATGCAATGAAAACAGCTGTTAGTAGTAAGAAAATAATAGGAGTGTATTTATTAGATTTAGATCGATTTACACAAATCAATGATGTATTTGGGCACAGCAAGGGAGATGAAATAATAAAAGCTATTTCAAAACGGTTAATTGATTGCATGCCGATGAACCATGTGCTTGGACGACTTAGTGGTGATCAGTTTATTGTAATTGCCAGTATTAACAATAGCAAAGAGGTTGTTACTGGGGTCTCGCGATTAATGAGTGCATTTCACGAACCTGTTAAAATGAACGGTCATTGTATTAAAATGAGTTGCAGTGTGGGGATTTCGTTTTATCCTAAAGATGGAGACACAGTGGACACACTATTATCCAAGGCTGATATTGCACTGTCTCGAACAAAAATTGAAGGTCGTAATAGTTTTCAATTTTATACTCAAGAAATGCATAGCTATACCTTAGAACACATTTTACTGGAAAGTGAGTTAAGAAATGCAGTGGCAAAAAATGAATTTGTTTTGTATTACCAACCAATTCTAAAATTGAGTTCTTTGAATGTGATTGGTTTTGAAGCTCTAATTCGCTGGAATCACCCTGGAAAAGGATTAATTCTTCCTGACAAATTTATTCCTCTTGCAGAAGAAATAGGAGTAATTGGTGAAATTGGTGATTGGGTGTTCGCCAGTGTATGCAAACAGATAAGGGCATGGCAAATCCAAGGGTTTAACAATTTAAAAATTTCAATCAATATTTCACCAAAACAGTTTAAGTTTAAGCATCTTCCTGAAAGAATTAATGAACTATTATCCGAATTTCAAGTAAAACCAGAATTTATAGAATTGGAATTGACTGAAAATATATTAATAGATAAGTCTACTGACATTATGGATATTTTAAGTGAATTAAAGGAAATGGGTATCCAAATTTCAATTGATGATTTTGGTACTGGTTATTCTTGCTTAAGTTACTTAAAAGACTTACCAATTAATGTTTTAAAAATTGATCAAATCTTTGTTAAGGATTTAAAAAATAATCAATCCAACCAAACTCTAATAAAAGCCATAATTGCGATGGCAAAAAGTTTTAACTTGAGTTTGATTGCAGAGGGAATTCAAAACAAACACGAACTTGTCTTTTTACAAAATCTAGGTTGTCATTACGGT
This sequence comes from Legionella sp. PATHC039, assembly GCF_026191275.1. Taxonomy (NCBI): domain Bacteria; kingdom Pseudomonadati; phylum Pseudomonadota; class Gammaproteobacteria; order Legionellales; family Legionellaceae; genus Legionella; species Legionella sp. PATHC039. Next base: position 1,099,006 of record NZ_JAPHOP010000001.1, on the reverse strand, counting down.
CAAGGGTACTATTTTTATCATCCCATGCCACCTGAAAAATGTATGCAACTTTTACAATAATTTATTTACTTGCCTCATGATCCGGATGAACGATAAAAATCCCTGGCGCATTACGTAAGTACTCGTGATAATCCATACCGTAGCCAAAAATATAATGATCCTCTACTTGTAAACCGACATAATCAGCCTTTTGCAAACCATTGGGGACACGTTTACGATATTTATCAACTAATACAGCACTATAAACTTCCGCAGCACCCATGGCTTTGATTTCATTAATTATGGCAGCCAAGGTTATACCACCATCAAGAATGTCATCTACGACTAGGACTGTTCGTCCTGCGAGATTGCTTGATGGCCTCACTTTCCAAAGAATGTCCCCTCCCGTTAAATCACCTCGATAACGCGTAGCATGAACATAATCCACCTCTAGAGGAAAATCCAAACGATGCAATAGATTACCTAATGGAACTAGACCTCCTACCATCACGCAAATAATTACAGGGTTTTTATCCTGCAGTGTTTCATGAATTTTTATTGCCATCCTGTCCAGTGCTGCTTCAACTTCATTAGATGTGTATAAACAGGTTGATTTTTCATATACAGCTTTAATTTTATCAGGAATAGTCATTTATTAATTTCCTTAGAAGTTGTTTATACAGGCTAAACGAAGTTAATCTTTTATCTTCCCTGCTCCAGGGAAAGGTCTTACTTTATTGCCATGGCTCAAGTTATCTTTGACTTTTGATGTCCCTTGTTTTGAAACTTCATCAATGCGAAATATGGAATGTACAGGGATAAAAATGCGCTTAACATCACAAAATTCCATTTTAAGTTTTTCTTCAGACGGATCAACTACCAGTGACGTTTGCTCTCCAAAAACCAACTCTTCAACCTCCAGAAAACCAAACATATCGCTTTCTTTTATTGAACGAGCATAGATTTCATAAATTTCGTCCTGATTAGCAAAACTGATTTTGAATAGCGATTTTTTTGTCATGAATCTAACCTTATCTAAAAGCAGGATAAAGTATACAAAAAGTAAGGGTGTATCTTCAAATATTTAAAGCAGTTTAGTCGTCTAGAGCTTATTGTTAGCTCCAAATTTATTCATTTAGACTTAATGGTGACAATAATTTAACCTCTTTCGTATGTGGAATATTAATGAAATATAAGTGTATCTAATTTATTGCTGGCTGTAAGGGCGAGTCATACTCTTTTTTTACCGATTCTATGGCAGGTTCGATTGTGAGCGATGGGCTGATGTACTCATATTTTTGAGTGATATAACAATAAAAGCCAGAAGGAAAAGGCCATATCATTTTGCCAATTTCATCAAAAAAAGTTAACTTTTTAATTAAAGATTGGCTATTTACTGGTGGTATATAGCAAAAATTAGTTAAAGAACACTGTTTGTAGCCTCTTTGTAGGAAAATTCTGTTAAGATTGAAAGCTGAACGCAATTTTACCGTTCGATTACCATAACAATTAAGTAATCCCCATTTCATAGCCCCTCCCCATAAACTCCAAGGGTTAATGCATAAGAATATGAGAAATCCCATAGGCTTCAATATTCGGTCAATTTCATCAATTAAGCTAAAATTGTTTCCAAACGGCTCTAGTGTTAAGGGTACTATAACACAATCCATAGTGTCTCTATTCAGTGGTAACTGATTTAGCGAACACTCAAGATGGATTCTATTTTTAGAAGAAAATGGTGATGCTATCCATTTGTGTTTAAAATCAAGAAGGTTTAACCATGGATTTGTAGCACAGTCTCCAAGCTGTAGTAAGGTCTCTCCTTTTAAGAACTTTTTTACTGGTTCTAATTGATCTGTAAATTCTTTAGCAACAAATACTCCTAAAGGTGATTGGAACCATTCGTATAAAGTGCCATAATGTTTTATTTGATGTTCAATCAACAAAATGTGACCTTTAATTTATTACCTTTTATTAACTACAATACAACGAGTTTTAGATGCAAACAATTTAAATCTTTCAAATTTTTTATTATTTCCAAGAGAGTTGCGTTATAGCGTGTGTTTGCAAAAAATTGATATGGCAAAGTAACCAGAAATAGGATTTAGGGGCTGTTCCAAAATACCGGGTTTTGTTCGAAAAACCATGCAATTATAAAAAAATTTAACTATATTTAAAACTAAGATACACTTTGAATAAATGAAATGGCTCTAGCTACAGAAGAATATAGATTACAGGGAATCGGCCAGCTTCTCGTGCTGGAAAAGCTGCTAGACAAAACAAAAGCAATTGAACTACACAAGCTGGCAGCAGCAGAAAAGATATCTTTGCTGCAATACATTGTAAAAAATAAAATATTATCTGCTGAACAAATTGCACTGACGGCTGCTCAAAATTTCGGCGTACCCATGTTGGATATTCATTGCATCGATGTGGACACCATTCCTGCCAATCTGGTTAATGAGAAATTAATTAAACGTCATGCCATGGTTCCTCTTTTTAGTCGCGGCACCAATTTATATCTCGCAACAGATGATCCAAGTAAACAAGCTTCATTAAAGGAAATTCAATTTCATACTGGATTAAATACTCATGCGATAGTTGTAGAAACAGATAAGCTTAGTGCTCTGATTGATAACCTGTTAACAGCAAAGGAAAGTCAGGGCCTATCAGAGTATGTTGAAGACTCTGGAGATCTGGAAGGTTTGGAAATACGTGCTGATGATGAAGATCAAGATATTGATACTGCAACATCAGTAACTGATGATGCACCTATCGTAAAATTCGTCAATAAAATTTTATTGGATGCGATAAGGCAAGGGGCTTCTGATATACACTTTGAGCCTTATGAACGAGAATACCGAATCAGGTACAGGCAAGATGGTATTTTACATGAGGTCGCTACCCCTCCCGCAAGCTTGTCATCTCGTATTACAGCACGCATCAAGGTAATGTCTAATTTGGATATATCAGAACGGCGTATCCCCCAGGATGGTGGCTTCAAAATGAAAATTTCCAAGTCACGAGCAATTGATTTCAGAGTGAGTACATGTCCAACCTCGGCTGGGGAAAAAGTGGTTATGAGGGTTCTTGATTCTGGTGCTGCTAAATTAGGTATTGAAGCATTAGGATTTAATCCTGTTCAGCGAACAAATTTCCTGAAAGCAATCCAGCGCCCACAAGGGATGATTTTAGTCACTGGCCCTACGGGTAGTGGTAAAACAGTCACTTTATATACGGCTTTAAATATATTAAATACAATTGAGGTTAATATTTCAACAGCTGAAGATCCAGTTGAAATCAAAGTGCCTGGTATCAACCAGGTTAATATTAATCCTAAAGCTGGCCTAACCTTTTCCGGTGCATTGCGTTCGTTTCTAAGGCAAGATCCTGATATTATAATGGTTGGTGAGATACGTGATCTTGAAACAGCAGAGATTGCTGTAAAAGCTGCTCAGACAGGACATTTGGTTCTTTCTACTCTTCACACAAACAGTGCCGCTGAAACTTTAAATCGTTTAGTAAACATGGGAATACCTACTTTTAACATCGCGAGTTCGGTTACCTTAATTATTGCGCAAAGGTTGGCAAGAAAATTATGTAATCAATGTAAGGCAGTGCGAGATGACTTTACCAATCAAGGCTTGATTGAACTAGGTTTCAAGGAAGCTGATTTGATTAATCTTAAATTATACAAAGCAGTTGGTTGTGAGCAATGTACAAGTGGTTATCGCGGGAGAGTTGGGTTGTTTGAGGTTTTACCGATGACGAAAGAGCTTGGCCAATTGATTATGTCAGGTGGTAATTCGCTGGATATATTAAAGTTAGCTCAATCAGAAGGTATGCTGACTATCTTTCAATCGGGTATAGAAAAAGTTAAGGAAGGAATCACGACCATAGAGGAGGTCAATCGGGTAACCGTTGATTAATTTGGATGGATAAAAATAGCCCCCCACTATTAACCTTTCATTATCAAGGCATTAATAAAGCCGGTCAAAAAATGGAGGGTGATATTCAAGCCAGAAGCTTGGCAATAGCTAAAGCTGATTTGCGTAAGCAAGGGATTGTTACCAATAAAGTAGTAAAAAAAAGAAAACCCTTGTTTGATAGAAAAAATAAAAAAATCACACAAGCAGATATTACAGTGTTTAGCCGCCAATTAGCGACGATGATCGAGTCTGGAATACCATTAGTGCAAGCGTTAGATATTGTTGCCAAAGGACAAAGCAATAAAAGACTTAAAGACTTAATAGAAACAATTAAGCACGATATCGAAACGGGGCTAACGCTGGCAGAATCCTTAATTAAACATCCAATCTATTTTAATGAATTATTTTGTAATCTTGTCGATGCAGGTGAAAAATCAGGCTCATTAGATATCATGCTTGACAAGGTTGCAACGTATAAAGAAAAAATTGAAGTCATAAAAAAGAAAATAAAAAAAGCTCTCACTTACCCAATTGCTGTTATGGTTGTCGCACTTTTGGTTACTGCGGGATTATTAATCTATGTGGTTCCTCAATTTGAATCTTTGTTTAAAGGATTTGGAGCTGACTTGCCTGCGATGACTAGAGCTGTGATCACTATGTCTGAATTTATGCAGGCTTATTGGTATATTATTTTTGGAGTTTTGGGTGGGGTTGTCTATAGCTTTTTTTATGCTAAAAATCATTCTTTGGAGTTTGCACAAACCATTGACAGAGTGATGCTAAAATTCCCTGTAATTGGCCCTATTTTAGAGAAAGCAGCAATTGCTCGATTCGCGAGGACACTATCCATTACTTTTGCTGCTGGTTTACCCCTGGTTGAGGCATTGAAATCTGTAGCTGGAGCGACTGGGAATATTATTTATGCCAAGGCGACTGATAAAATCAGAGAAGAAGTTGCAACAGGGCAGCAAATGTTTATTGCTATGGAAAATACTCATTTATTTCCGAATATGGTAACTCAAATGGTAGCAATTGGTGAGGAATCAGGTGCCCTTGAAAAAATGTTAAGCAAAGTAGCTGATTTTTATGAGGAAGAAGTAAATAATGCTGTAGATGCCCTGAGTAGTTTATTGGAGCCGATAATTATGTCAATATTGGGTATACTGGTTGGAGGATTGGTGGTGGCTATGTATTTACCTATTTTCAAACTGGGTTCTGCTGTTTAAACAGATCCTATTTAATTTAATCATACAATATAGGCAAACGTGTCAATGATAAATGCACTAATAATCAATTATCCATGGTTTATGTATTTAGTCGTTGGACTCTTTTCTCTAGCCGTTGGAAGTTTGCTTAATGTGATAATCTATCGCTTACCAATTATTTTGCAGGAAGAGTGGAAAGAGCAATGCTGTGAGCTATTCCATCTTGAACAGCAAAAAGAAAAAATAAAACTTAATTTATTTTTACCAAGATCTTTTTGCCCTCATTGTAAAGCAATGGTTAAAGCGTGGCAGAATATTCCTCTGTTAAGCTATATTTTGTTAAGAGGACGCTGTTACCAATGTGATAGTTCAATTTCAATTCGCTACCCTTTTGTTGAGACTCTGACCACAGTTTTATCCTTATACGCCAGTTGGCATTTTGGGTTTACAATACAACTATTATTTGCTTTATTAGCTATCTGGATATTAATATCACTTGTTTTTATTGATCTTGATCATCAATTACTCCCTGATAGCCTCACTTTAGGGCTCTTATGGATTGGCCTTATCGCTAATACCCAGAATATATTTGTTAGTCTTGACGTTGCTGTATTAAGCTGCGCTGGCGCCTATTTAGCCTTATGGTTATTCATTAATCTGTTTTATCTGATGACAGGTAAAGTAGGTATGGGGCATGGGGATTTCAAATTATTTGCAGCATTTGGTGCATGGCTTGGATGGATGTATTTACCATTAATTCTACTAACATCTTCAATAACCGGGACTATCATTGGTTTGATTTATTTAAAGATAAATGGTAAATCAAGAGATACTGCAATACCATTTGGCCCTTTTCTTTGCATTTCTGGATTAATAGCTATGTTTTGGGGAGACTCGATTATCAATTGGTATATAGGTTATTGGATGTAAAATGTTGATTAGCTTAGCGCAACCCAACAATAAATAGAGACCACACGCCTAAAATCACATGAGAAACGGATACTCCCAAAAGAGATTTCTGTCTGTGAAATAACCACCCTCAAAAAAGTCCAGCGATAAAAGTTAATGAGGCAAAGGTTAGCCCCAAGTGAGTGTGCATAGTTGCAAAGATTAGATTGGACAGAAAAATTCCATTCCATTGACGAAATAATTTTTCTCCAGGTAAAAAATGAAAAAAGTAGATTGTAACGCACTTCTGGCCATTAGCTCTTGAATGGGGGCAAAAAGGCTATATAAAAAAATCATAGCAAAGTAATATTCCCAATCCACTTCAGTATTTACCAAAAAGCGTTTTGTTCCTGAAAATATAGGGGTATTGTCCTGATGATCGATACCTATTATAAAAAAAACCTTGATAATTAGTACAAAAAGCATAATAGGAATTGTAAAAGCTAATGCCATCCAAGATGGTTTTTCCCCAATCTTTCGCAGTGATACCAAATCTGGAATATGGGAGACCAGTAAAGTGCATTGCAATGAGAATTGTTACAGCAAAGATTGAGATTAAGCAGATTGATAGTACGGTAGTGATAGTTACCTGATGTATTACAGTAACCAGGAAATGTAGAGATAAAGTATAGAGGCAAATAATTCATAGTAGAGCTATGATAAATACCCCCAATGTATTGCGCCCTGATGCTTCTTTGAGAGCCATTTCTCCTACAACATCATCTTTTGATAAGGTTGCAAGAATATGGATATTATGCTCAACAAACTCATCGATAGTTTTTTTAAATATTTCGGCAACACCATCGATTATAATAAAGAATGAGTCAGCGAGATTATTTTCATTATAAACAATGCTTCCAGCAGTATAGTGCTTATACTGACCAATTTTTGAAAAACTGGCAAGTTCATCTTTTAAGAAACCAATCGTTATCGATTGGTAACTTCCCATTAATTCAGTATACAATTGATTGGAGTTGCCATTATCTTTTTTAGAAGCATCATTTTGGTTCATTGCTATTTCAATCCTAAATATGCAAGTCCTCATTTACTCTATTTAATGCAATGACAATATATAATTCATAAATAATTTTTGATTAAGGAATTAATAATGAATAAATTTCAAGATGTTCCTTTTCTTCTTTGCATAATAGCTGAGAAAAATTCTGGTTTATTTAATCCCATTGATGCAAATATTTGAGGTATTTTATCCCAACTTCCCTCTTGTTCAATACTGTCGACAACCAACTCGAATCCAGCACTTTTATCGCTTTCAACACCCCAGCCATTGATAATACATAGTCCTCTTAATCTCTTGGCGCCTACATGTCCCAGTTTTTCAGCTGCGATTAAATGTGCATGGGCCTCATCAAAAAGTTGCTGTGCTCTTTTTAAGTTGGCTTGACTATTAAATATTCCTTCATTATCCAGTTTTTGCCTGTATTTTGCTTCGTCCAGAAAAATTTGGCCTAGCTGAAAATTAGCTGCCGAGTCATCGAGATTAGCTGCTGCTCTATAACACTCAATCATCATGATTTCTGCGTAAGGGTATTTTTTATGATTCTTTAATTTTTTAAAAATTGTAGCTAATTCAAAATAATAAAGGATTTCTTTTTTAAGAACTTCATCCCCAGGTTGATTACTTACTCTATTGGCTTGCATAGCTTTGATTCTTTTTGTGATTTTTCTTATTTTCCATCGTTTAAAGATAAACATGCCCTACTCCCTCACCTAAGCTGTTAGGTCAAATAATATTTGTAGTAAAAAAATTATTGCAATAATTAAAACCATTAAGAGAATGATTTTCAATCCCAATATCGTCGAATCTCTCCCACGAGCAGTAGGTTTAGAAGGTGATTTTTCTTGCATACTTTCTAAAGGTTTTTCCTGGGGTTCTAAATAACTTTTATCAATATAGTTAGAGATGTAATAAGAAAGATAACCCATAATTATACTTGGTGTAAAAAAGATAAGCCAAACTAGTGTTTTACTAGTAATAGGGCTGAAATAATACTCATCTTCCCCGTATGCTATCATGTTACTAATAAAATCGGGGATATCGTAATCCAATTGCCAAATTAAGAAAGGTACAATATAAACGCTAAAGAAGAATAGACCCAAGGAAGTTACAAGGCAGATAATCCCTAGAATATGTAGTTTGCTATTCTCATATATATTATGCTGCATAGTGTTCCCATGATTGGATTTGTAATATTATTATTTTTAAGATAGCAGATGGCTATTAATAAGTACAATTGCTATTTCCATTTATAATTTAAATATTATTTATTTATTAATCAATGAATTAAAAAGGCCACTTATGAAACGTTATGTTTTTATGCTTTCCGATGGTACAGGAATTACGGCTGAGACATTAGGTAATAGTCTGATTACTCAATTTGAGAATATTCAATTTGAAAAAATTACAATACCCTACATAGATTCAACTCACAGAGCAGAAAGTGTTGTACAAAGAATTAATCAATGTTTTTCAGAGCAAGGAACCAAGCCCTTAGTATTCATGACTTTAGTTGATCCAGAAATTAGACAAGCCATTAAAAAGGCGCATGCCTGTGTTTTTGATTTGTTTAGTATTTTTATTGGGCCATTGGAAAATGAGCTTGAAGAGAAATCATCTTATACAGTAGGCAGGACTCATGGAGTTGCGAATGTCAAATCCTATTCCCATCGAATTGAAGCAATTGATTTTGCCCTTTCACATGACGATGGAATAAAAACGCGTGGTTACGATAAAGCAGATATTATTCTTATAGGAGTTTCACGTTGTGGTAAAACTCCCAGTTGCTTATATATGGCACTGCAATATGGCATTTTAGCTGCCAATTATCCTTTTACAGAAGAAGATTTGGTGGGTTTTCGCTTACCAGAGGTATTAAGACCTTATAAACAAAAATTATTTGGACTAACAATTGACGCACAACGTTTGCAGCAAATTCGCTCTGAACGTAGACCAAATAGCAAATATGCCTCCGCAGAGCAGTGCAGATTAGAGGTAACAGAAGTAGAAGCCATGTACCAACGAGAAAATATTCCTTATATCAATTCAACAAAATATTCCATAGAGGAAATATCGACAAAGGTTCTTGCTATTGCCGGTTTACAAAGGAAAATATAAAACCTATTTTTGAAGGCTATGATTTAGTAAGGAGGGTTGGCTTTGCTATAAGCTTATCCCCCTCCTGGTCTGTACTAAAATCAGTACAGATAACAGATTGAGCGTGGGTGTTAGTCTTTTTAATTTACCATCCACATGGTCATAAAATCACTTACTTTCATAGATGATAGCGTGTTGGTGTCGCTCATGGCATGAATAATCTTTTCAACCATGTCAGTAGAGAATCTTGTACTCAAATTACGCTTGAATTTAGACATTAAAACGGGAATTCCCTCTTCTCGTCTCCGTTTATGACCAATAGGGTATTCTATAGTTATTAATTCACTTTCTGAGCCATCTTTAAAGATGATTCGCATGCTGTTAGCTATAGAGCGTTTTTCCGGATCATGATAATCTCGTGAAAACTGTTCATTTTCAGTTACATGCATTTTAGCTCGTAAAGTATCTATTCTGGGATCTGCGGCAACGTCGTCTTCATAATGCTCTGCCTTTAAATCACCAAAGAGAAGTCCTACTGCAACCATATATTGCAAGCAGTGATCTCTGTCGGCAGGATTATATAAAGCACCTTGCTTACTTATTATTCTTATTGCTGACTCATGTGTGATTAATTCAATTCTAGAAATGTCCTCTAACCTATTTTTTACTATAGGATGTAATTTTACTGCACATTCGACAGCGGTTTGTGCATGAAATTCAGCAGGATAAGATAACTTGAATAACACATTTTCCATCACATAGCTGCCGTAAGGGCGTTGAAACTTGAATTGTTTTTTACCAAATAGCACGTCATAAAATCCCCATGTTTGTGCGGTCAAGGCGCTTGGATATCCCATTTCTCCTGCCTTGGCAATTAAAGCCAAACGAACCGCACGTGAGGTAGCATCTCCTGCCGCCCATGATTTCCTTGAACCTGCATTGGGAGCATGTCTATATGTTCTCAAGCTTTGTCCATCCACGAAAACCTGCGAGAGAGTTCTTAGCACCATATCGCGATCTGCTCCAAACAAGTAAGCAGCAACAGCGGCACTTGCTACTTTAACTAATATGACATGATCGAGGCCGACGCGATTGAAGCTATTTTCCAGGGCCAAACAACCTTGAATTTCATGTGCTTTAATCATTGCCGTAAGTACATCATGCATCAAAATGGGAGGACGTCCATGATTACAATTTTTCCGACACAAATAATCGGCAACAGCCAAAATAGCACCCAAATTATCGGAGGGGTGCCCCCATTCTGCAGCGAGCCAAGTATCATTAAAGTCTAGCCAGCGTATCATCGTACCGATGTTAAAGGCAGCTTGAACCGGATCCAGTTCATAATTAGTACCTGGTACTCTCGCGCCTCCAGGAAGAGTTGCTCCCGGTACTATAGGTCCCATTAATTTAGTACATTCCTGAAAGTTAAGGGCCAATATGCCACAACCGAGTGTATCCATTAAGCATAATCGTGCAGTCTCATAGGCTTGCACACTATCAATTTCTTTATTTAATACAAAATCAGCTATATCTGTTATAACCTTATCATAGTCTGGCTTAACATTATCCTCTACATAATTGTGCATATTAACCTCGTGTTTCAATAGCAGGAAATGGCCTGGAATCTGGGCCTATATATTCGGAAGTAGGTCTTATTAGTTTATTATTTGCTCTTTGCTCAAATACGTGCGCAGACCATCCTGTGATGCGCGACATCACAAAAATTGGGGTAAACAAATGAGTTGGTATATCGCAGTAATGATAAGCGGATGCACTATAAAAATCCAGGTTGGGAAATAGTTTTTTCTCTTGCCACATGATTTCTTCAATACGTTCTGAAATATAGTATAAAAGTAGGTTGCCTTTTTCTTCACCTAATCTAAATGACCATTTCTTAATAATATCTGAGCGTGGATCACAAGTTGTATAAACTCGATGTCCAAATCCCATGATCAGTTCTTTGCTGGCAAGCATTTGCTTTATGCCTATCGCTGCTTCATCAGGGGTTTTAAAGCGCTCAATTAACTCCATAGCTGCTTCATTAGCGCCACCATGCAAAGGACCACGCAATGTTCCTATAGCACTTGTGATCGCAGAGTAAAAATCTGCCAGTGTTGCTGCTGTAACTCTTGCAGCAAATGTAGAAGCATTAAATTCGTGTTCAGCGTACAATATCAATGAGACATTCATCATATCGGCTTCTATTTTGCTGGGCTTGCGTCCGTGTAATAACGCCAGAAAGTGTCCTCCTGTTGTGTCTTCTTGACTTAAGCCAGAGATTTCTTTATTTTTGAAATGATATGTATACCAATAACACATTATTCCTGGGAAAATAGCTAGCAAACGATCAGCTATTTCATATTGTTGCTTAAAATTCTCTTCGGGTTCGATAGTGCCCAAAAAAGAACATGCTGTTCGCAGTACATCCATTGGATGAGTATTTTTAGGTATAAGTTTCAAAACCGTTTTAAGCACATCAGGTATATGTCTTAGGTTAACCAGCTTTTTTGTATATAAATCAAGTTCTTTTTGGGTAGGAAGTTCACCATAATGAAGCAGATAAGCAACTTCCTCAAAACTTGCATATTCAGCCAGATCATTTATTGAATAGCCTCTGTAATTTAATCCTTTGCCTGCCAGTCCAACTGTGGCAATTGCTGATTGACCAGCAACTACACCGGCTAAACCTCCACTTTTGCTACTCATTTTCTTCCTCCATCAGTTGGTCTAGTTTTTATTTCTAGTGCAGTCAAAATTGCTGCGTATGTTTTTATTATTACTGAACTTTGAAGCGGTTGACTATTTTACCTTATTCTATTGGAGAGAATTCCTTTTGGAATAGATATTGTTATCATGCTCCATTGGTTCCTAAATGGGTTTTATATTATGCTTCAATGATGAATGCATCTCAATCGATTTTATTAAATTACTAAATGCCCGCGTAGATACCATCGACAATGGCCGGAAATCAATACCCTACTCCTCTGGAGCTCACAATATAACTCCCCCTTTCTGTGTAATCCCTGGATAGCATATAGGCTGTTTTTATTGAGTTTTTCTGCCCAAAAAGGAGCTAATATGCAATGTGCTGAGCCGGTAACAGGATCTTCTGCAATGCTGTGTTTTGGATAAAAACATCGGGAATAGAAATCGGCTTCTGTTGTTGTTGAGGTCACAATGATTCCTCTTTTGGGGAGTTTTGCTAAAGCAAACAAATCAATTTGCAAATTTCGAATCTGCGACTCATGTTCAAGTAAAACCAGATAATCAAGGTCTGTTTCAAATACTTCTATAGCTGGTTGATCCAATAGTGATACAATTGGGTCTGGTGAAGGAGTTTTCTTATAACCTATTCTTGGAAAATTCAGAACAAATTTTTCCTTTCTCTTTTCTACCAAAATCTGTCCACTGGAGTGGTGAAAAATAATAGAATCGCTAGGTCCTTTATTTGACTCAAGTAAAGCAAACCCTGCGGCCAAAGTTGCATGTCCTGATAAATTAATTTCCCCATTAGGAGTAAACCAACGAATATGAAAATCTTGATCATCTTTTATAATAAAAGCGGTTTCTGCCAAATTATTTTGCGCAGCAATGGCTTTTAATAGCTCATCATTTAACCAATCATCGAGAATGCAAACCGCAGCCGGATTACCATGGAAGACTTTGTCCGTAAAAGCATCTATTTGATAAAACTCAATATTCTGCACAATCAGCTCACATAAAAATTAAAATTATAACTGATAAAGAAAGATGAAGTTAAGTCGAATTATCAATATATCTTCAATATATCTCTTATGGTCCCTGTATAATTTTTTTTCTTAAGAATCGTGCGGGCGATATAGCTTGTATCAGTTTTCTGGGCAGTATTGAAATTTCCTTATTAATTAAACCAGCTAACCATTCAGTTGCGAGAGGTATTGTTGTTAATCCTCTTGACCCAAAAGCCGCACACACATATAGATTTGGATAACAAGGAGCTGCTTCAGCTATCCATCGTTTGGAGTTAGATTTTAATTCTGAATAAATTTCTTTAAATTCAAGCGCATTGGGGAGAGGTCCCACTATAGGCAAGTAATCTGGTGATGCAGCTCGTATACCAGCCCAATGGTCTAACACGTTTTGGGACCATATTATATCAGGTGCTATACGTTTTAATCGGTCAAGGTTTAATTGATCATCCAGAGCATTAAGTTCAGGTTCAGATGTGCCAATATCATAACTTGCTCCCACTCTATGACTATTGTTTAAAGCTGGTAAAACATGCCCTTCGGCACATAAAGGAATCTTCAATTTGGTACTTTCTTGTGTTGATTGAATCGTAGTCATTTGTCCTCTAATGGCTTTTACAGGCAAATGATTGGTTTCGGGAAAATAATTTACTTGCTGTCCATTTGCCAAAATTAGTACCGAGGCTTCGATGTCATTAACTACCCAGTTTTTTTGATTATAGTTAATAGATTGAACTCTATTGCCAGTGATTAGAGAAATTCTTTTATTATCAATTAGAATGTCGCATAGTTCAGGGGAATTAATCCAGCCGGAAGATGGAATAAATAAACCACCACATGGCAAGGATATTCCTGATAATTCAGAAGATTGCTTTTCATCCACTAATTGCCCTAATTCAGGGTATAATTCTAGCCAATGAATAAGACTTTGCTGGTTTGCTTTTTCCTTCTCGTTATGCGCTAACAACAAAGTGCCTTTTAATTCACCAAGGTCATAATGTTTCAAAAGTTCCTTGTAAACGTCATTAGCATAAAGAAACGAGTAAAGCATAAATTGAGTAAATGGTGATTTATAAGTGGATAACTTAGGGAACAATACAGCCTGTTGATTTGCTGATCCACCACATCCCACGTTCTCTTTTTCTTCTAATATGGTCACTTCCCATCCACGCTTAGCGAGGCTATTTGCAATAAAACAACCTGAAAGTCCTCCTCCAATAATGAGCGCTGTTCTTTCGTCCTTTGTCACAGGATAGTTTATGTGCCACGGGGTATGGCGATTTTTTTTTGAACTTGAATAAGCTTTTTCATAATGGGCACATATCATGTGCCGTTTGGGTCCAAATCCCTTTCTTTTTTCAATAACAAATCCTGCATTGGTTAAAGCAGTTTTGACGATACTGGAAGCGGAATAGGTAGCTACTGTGGTGCTTTCTTTAGATAGCATGGCAATGACAGTGAACAGATTGTCAGACCACATGGATTGGTTTTTTGATGGTGAAAATCCATCCAGGTACCAAGCATTAACATAGGATTCTCTCAATTGATGTTCAAGTTTAATGTCCCCACAGAATAATAATTGCTCATAGCACTCCAGCACGTCTCCTAGCATTAATGTTAAAGTAATCTGATTGTTATTAAATGCTAAATGATGATAACCAGGTGTCAAAACAGGATAGTGTTCTATTAATTTTTCAGTCTGCACACTCAGTTCTGGCCACTTTTGTAAGCATTTGATTAGGTCATTTTTTTTTAATGGATGTTTATCACAGGAAATATAATGTAAGCGGGCATTTTGAGGTGCAAATTTTTCCCATAGTTTCCAGGTTAATAAGAAATTCATACCTGTACCGAAACCAGTTTCAGCGATTGTAAATACGTTTGATTCATTGGTTGGTAATTGTTGCCAACGATTAATCAAATTATTACCTTCGACAAAAACATAAAGACTTTGATTAATTCCACCTTCAGCAGAATAGTAAATATCATCAAATTGTAAGGAATACGGCAGATCATCACGCCAATCAATATCTGCCGTTATAATTGGGACAAAGGGACTACTCACATAAAGCTACTCTTTCAGTTACCTCTAAGCCAGACTGTTTAAAGCCATTCAAGTTTTTTTCTTTGATCAGCTTTCTTAGTTTAGGCACTAAAATGAAAAGGATAACGGATGATCCTATTGCAAACAAACCAAGCATCAAAAAGACATGACTGTAACCCTCATTGGTGAATAAAGGAGAAGTACTTTCTTGACCAATAATCATTAAGTTTGAGCTATAACTGGATAGAGTGGCACCAACTCCAGTATTCAGCATCCACATTCCCATCATGACCCCCTGGAGTGAGGTTGGGGCCAACGCTCCTATCATCGCATAGCCAATTGGAGATATTAGAAGTTCGCCAATACTTTGTAATATAAAGCTTATTACTACCCAACCCGGATTAACCATACCATGCTGATTAGCGTAATTGATACCTATTGGTAAGATAGCAAAAGCAACCCCTATAAAAAATAATGCGAAAGCAAATTGAGTAGGAATATTTATCTGAGATCCATTTTGACGCATTCTATTTAAGATGAAACCCAATAGTGGCCCTCCGAATACTATGACTACAGTATTAATATTTTGAAACCACTGTGGCGGAATAATCCAATTACCATATTGTCGTTGCACATTATGGTCAATGAATACGGTTAACCCCATTGGGCCAATTTGATATAACATCCAAAATACAGTACCAACCAGCATTAATACTGCAAATCCATAAATCTTGTCTCTTGCTTCTTTTGTAGATTGTTGTTGGGCTAATATCAAGATTAATATGAGCATAATAATTCCAGTAACAATAACCAATTTATTGGCCCAATCAGCATACTGCAATAATTGTCTTAAAATAAATGGAAGTACAAAAATTAGTCCAATCCCCAATGCCGTTGCTTTTCTTTGTGCAGCCTTGTCCTTTCTTGAGTAAGTAGTGTTTTTATCATGTAATTGTTGCCAGAAATAAAGGCATATAAGCAAAGCAACAAGATTACCTAAACTGCTTAAAAGAAAAAGCCTTTGATAGTTTTGAGAAATCTGGAACGCCCCACTGAGGCTAAATCCAATAAAAAAGCCAATATTCATTCCCGCATAATTCCAGAGAAATGCGGTTTCTCTTCGAGAGTCTTCAGGTGCAAATTGCTGAGTCAGCATACAATTTACACATGTTACATTTAACCCTGAACCTGTTAAGAATGCAGCCAAGCCATAATATAGAAAAGTTGTGTTTCCTATAGAGAGCAAAACACATCCTACAATTTGCGCGATCATTCCAACACAAAATAAGGAGCGATTAGATAGCAGTCTGCCACCCCAAAAACCACCTAACAGATGCAGCGCAAAATTGTAGGCTATAAATACCCCCATGATGCTGTTTGCTGTGGCTATGGGTAAACCAAGTTTACCTTTCATGTACAATACAAGAGTTGAATAAAGAACACTAAAGCTTAAAGTAGAAACCACTTGTATAAAAAATAATGCAAATGTACCTTGGGGCATGGAACTCCATAGTCCTCTTCTTTTACTCAAAATCAACATTATATGCTTTCCCTTGCTAGTTGAGCTCTTCTTGAATATTAACACTAACCCTTGTGGACAAATCAGAGAAAAACCACCTTTCGTCAGCAAGTGAAAAAGTATCTAAAATGAATTAAATATATTTTAATAATCAAACTGCAGTGGTGTGATTAGGTCCAATTAGAAACTTTTTACTTATTCTGCGCAAATCTGGTTTTTCACCAAGATTCCATACTTGCGATCTAGAGAATGGAATATGACATAGGGAAAAACAGCTGTCTAGTGTTTTATTAATTATTTAAAATTGCAGTTAACCAGTTTAAAAATCTGTTCTGCAATCACATTTAGACGCTTTACTGAACTTAATTGCTTAAAGATTGTATTTAAGTAACTTAAGGTAATAAGGTACAATTCTGCTATCAGGCAGATTTTAATTGATTCAGTACCAATTCAGCAGCATCATATGTTTTTTGTATTTCCAAATCACCATGCATACTGGATAAAAATCCAGCTTCATACATAGATGGCGCAAAATATACTCCTTTAGCAAGCATAGCATGAAAAAATTTCTTAAATAAAACTTCATTCGAGGAAGCAACATCCAAATAATTTTCAACACTATTCTTATCTGTAAAACAAAACCCGAACATTCCGCCTAATGATGCAGTAAAAAATGGAATGTTTGCGTTTTCTGCCGCATCAGCTAATGCTTCAGTTAACTTATTAGTCGTATTGCTTAAATCTTCAAAGAAATTAATTTTTTCAATCTCTTTTAAAGTAGTCAAACCTGCGGCCATTGCCAATGGATTTCCTGAAAGAGTACCAGCTTGATATACAGGGCCTTCAGGCGCCAGAAAGGACATAATTTCACGTTTACCACCTAAAGCACCTACAGGCATACCACCACCTATGATTTTTCCAAGTGTTGTGATATCAGGTTTAATCCCAAACAAGCCCTGTGCACCATGTAAACCAACTCTAAATCCAGTCATTACTTCATCAAAAATTAACAAAGCATTATATTGATCGCAAAGCTCACGTAATCCTTTTAAAAACTCTATCTTAGGTAGGATAAATCCCATATTGCCAGGAACAGGTTCCAAAATTACAGTAGCGATGTCGTTTGGATATTTTTCAAAGAGTTGAGCAACTTGTTCCAGGTTATTAAAATCAGCCGTTAAAGTATGTTCGGTAATGCTTTGTGGAATGCCTGGAGTTGAAGGAATTCCGAGAGTAAGCAAACCAGATCCCGCTTTAACCAATAGGCTATCGCTATGCCCATGATAACAGCCGTTAAATTTAATAAATTTATTTTTATTGGTGAATCCGCGCGCCAGCCGAATTGCAGTCATAGTTGCTTCAGTTCCTGAGTTCACCATGCGAATTTTTTCTATTGATGGCATTAGGGAAGCAATTTTTTCAGCTAATTGTATTTCCAGTTCTGTTGGAGCACCAAAACTCATACCACTGTGTAATACATTATCCACAGCTTCTATCACCTTGGGATGGCAGTGTCCGATGATAAGTGGTCCCCATGATCCAACATAATCAATATATTGTTTATCATCTACATCCGTCAGGTAGGCACCTTTGCCAGATTTGAAAAAAACAGGTTCACCTCCAACACCTTTGAAAGCTCGAACCGGTGAGTTAACACCTCCGGGAATGATTGTTTGTGCTTTATGAAATAAATCTGAAGAACGGCTCATAGAAAATCCCAAAAATGATAAACTTTAAACAAATATCAGTTATTATTTTTAATATTCAAGATGTTTCAGATGGTACTCTTTCTGATTGACGAAATAATGATTTTATTAAAAACTATCTAATCAAATTAGACTGATAACCCTGAGGCAAGAAAATATTACAATCATTTCATGAATATTGCAAAAAAAAGTGGCAGCGTCTGTCTTTAAAAGATAACCACATTGACTGGTTTTTGGGGTTGACTTTAGCAAACCCATGTCAATTGTCGATGAAGTTATAATGTTCATTATAAGGTTTAATTTAAAATTTATAGTGATATTAAATAAGGTTTAACTTTACATAATCATCAACAGTAGATAAATTAGCACTTTTTTATTGAGTTTAGACTATGCAAGAGTACAAAAGATACATTTGTGTTATTTGTGGTTTTATTTATGATGAGGCTGAAGGTTGGCCAGAAGATGGTATTGAGCCAGGCACTCGATGGGAAGATGTTCCTGAAAACTGGTTTTGTCCTGATTGTGGTGCTGGAAAAGAAGATTTCGAAATGGTTGAAATGGATTAAAATGGTTTTACAACCACCAACAAAACAATGCCTACCAGCAGCAAAGTAGGCATTTCATTAAAAAATCGATAAAAACGAGAGCTTCTTGTATTCTTTCCAAGGGCGAATGTTCTAAGGAAGTGGCCGCAAGTTAAATGATATACCCATAAGAGCAAAACCAATGCAAGCTTCATGTGCATCCACCCTGCTTTAAGATAATAAGATAAATTGTAAGTGAATAGCCACAACCCAAGAAATGTGGTTGCAAGAGCTGCAGGCCATGTAATTCCGTAATATAATCTTCTTTCCATTATTTTAAACCGATCAACGCTAATTTTATCTAGTGATTCAGAGTGGTATACGTAGAGCCGTGGTAAATAAAACAACCCCGCGAACCAGGCTACCAAGGCGATAATATGAAAAGCTTTAACAAATAACATACTTACTCTCTTTTTAATTTTTTACGCTTTACACGTTCATTTTTAATCAAGTTGAGTGATTCAACTGCTAATGAAAAACCCATAGCAAAATACAAGTATCCCCTGGGCACATGGAATTCAAAACCATCAGCTACCAAAACAGTTCCTATTAAAATCAAATAACTAAGCGCCAGCATTTTAATGGTAGGATGTTCGCTAATAAATTTACTTACAGGCTCACTCGCCCAAATCATAATGATAATTGCGATGGTAATTGCCACTGCCATGACCATAAAATGAGATGTTAACCCTACGGCTGTGAGAACGCTATCTAGTGAAAATATAATATCAAGCAATGCGATTTGAATAACAACTCCCCTGAAAGTAGCAGATGAAGAAACATTTTTTGAAACAGGTTCCATTAATGGTTCATTCATAACGTCCTGATGAATTTCATCAGTTGACTTCCAGATTAAAAAAGCACCTCCTAATATGAGGAACAGATCACGAGCAGAAAATACCAGACTGCCTATTGTCAGAATTGGTTTTACTAACTTAACTAAAAAAACTGCTGAGCCTAGTAAAAGAAGTCGTGTCATCCAGGCAAATGTTAAGCCCCATCTTCTCGCCTTTTTTCTTTTTTCACGTGGTAATTTTTCTGTAAGAATCGATAGAATAACCAGATTATCTATTCCTAGAACAACTTCAAGAATAATCAAAGCAGTTAAACTAAGGCCTATATCAATAAAATCCATTTATTATCCTAATAAAATGCAAGATATATTATTTTCTCTAAAATATTTGTAAAGGTAAATGATTCACTTTGATCATTTGCTTCGTTATAATTGCTTGGTGTTAACAATTTAGATTAAATAGTCATCTGAAAAGTTTACGTGTTAAGTTTTATAGAATTGAATATTTCTGTAAAGTAAATCTTAAACTTGCAGGATAATTGAAAACACTACTGAATTACTGTTTAATCAATTAAGAGAGAAACAACAATCATCAAGTTTATTAAAAAACTGTTACGAAGAAACAGGTCGCATGGACATGCAATTGACTTGGCTTATATCATCCCGAGAAATAAACATAACATATCGAAAGCAGATATAAGTAATAATGCGCTTAAAGTTCTTAACCGTTTAATCAGCCATGGTTTTCAGGCCTATATCGTGGGAGGCAGTGTCAGAGATTTACTGCTCCATAAAGCGCCTAAAGATTTTGATATCGCGACAAATGCTACTCCCAATGAGGTAAAAAATCT
Source organism: Legionella sp. PATHC039 (assembly GCF_026191275.1). NCBI lineage: Bacteria > Pseudomonadati > Pseudomonadota > Gammaproteobacteria > Legionellales > Legionellaceae > Legionella > Legionella sp. PATHC039. The sequence continues at coordinate 1,078,605 of NZ_JAPHOP010000001.1, read as the reverse complement.
TTTCAAAAATGCTCGTATCATTGGTCGTCGATTTAAACTGGTGCATATTTTATTTCATCGTGAAATTATTGAGGTAGCAACTTTTCGTGGCCATAATTCAAGCGATGCAAGCCACCAATTTAATGAACGCGGCATGCTTGTAAGAGATAATGTTTATGGCTCTCTGGACGAAGACGCATGGAGACGTGATTTCACAATAAACTCTCTTTATTATAATATTTCTGATTCTTCAATCATTGATTTTACTGGTGGTGTAGAAGACGTTAAGCAAAAGTTAATTCGAATAATTGGCGATCCCGTTACGCGTTATCAAGAGGATCCTGTCCGTATGTTACGTGCTGTCAGGTTTAGTGCCAAGCTGCAATTTAATTTATCTCCGGAAACCAAAGCTCCCTTCCCCAAAATAAGCCATCTTATAACCCATGTTTCCAGTTCGCGACTATTTGATGAAATAACGAAACTTTATCAATGCGGAGAAGCCGAATCGGTTCAAAAATTATTGGTCGAGTATGGTTTATTTAATTATCTATTTCCTCAAACAGCTGCTCTATTTGATAGTCATTACCTGGTTAATCCGCTTTTGGGCATAGCACTTGAAAATACTGATACAAGAATACGTGATGGAAAGCCTGTTACTCCGGCATTTCTTATTGCTGTTTTGTTATGGTTTCCAATGATAGAGTGTTCCAGAAAACTGCAAGAATCTGGGCTTCCGCCTTTACCCTCGATTGAAAAAGCCATGTCTATAGTGCTTAGTGAACAGAATGCAATTATTTCGATACCTAAAAGGTATAGCCAGGTCATAAGGGAAATTTGGCTTTTGCAATATCGCTTCGACAAAAGATTTGGTGGCAGAGCATTTAATTTACTTCTTCATCCTCGATTCAGAGCGGCGTATGATTTTATGGCTCTTAGGGCATTATCTGGTGATGAGTCAATGGAGCTGGCGCAGTGGTGGGCCACGTTTCAAGAAGTCGATGATGTTGAAAAAAATAACATGGTAACCCAATTGGCTGCAACAACACCGGGGCGGCCTAAAAAACGTCGTAAACGGAAAATAGCAAAATGAATGTTTGCTATCTGAGCTTGGGATCGAACCAAAAAAATCCTGAGCGTCAAATAAGACAAGCCATTAAAGAAATCAAACAGATTCCATCAACATGCCTTATCAAGGTGTCCCGCTTATATTGGAATAAGGCCTGGGGCTTTGAAAATCAGCAGGAATTTTGTAATGTTGTTATAGAGATACGAACTACTCTGTTACCCCATAAGCTCCTTAAGTGGTGCCAGAAAATAGAAAACAGGCACAAGCGAGTCAGGAGAAAATTTTGGGGGCCAAGAACATTAGATATTGATATCATTTTATATGGTTATAGATTAATTCGCACAAAAGACTTAATCGTTCCACATCCTTGTTTCCATTTACGAGATTTTGTTCTTGTTCCTCTAAGAGAATTAAACTCTAATTTAAAAATACCAAATTACACATAGATATCATAATCTACTACACTATAACTTAATGATTCTATTTAAAATGAGGTTAACATGTATACAAATATTTTATTTGCCACAGATTTGTTAAATGAGCATAGTCACCTTACAGAAAAGGCAGCTAATATTGCTAAACAGTTTAATGCAAAATTATATCTATTACATGTGATTGAGTTGCCAACAAGTATATTAATAGCTCAAGGATTGGGTTTTACGGAGCTAGCTAACCCCTCAAAAGAGGATGCCCAAACTGTATTATCATTAATTGGAGAAAGTTTACAAATACCTCAGGAACAACAATTTGTAGAAATCGGGTCTGTAAAAGAACATATATTAAACAAAGCAAGAGATCTGAATTGCCAATTAATCATAATAGGCTCACACTCTGCTACAGGATTACCGTCTATTCTAGGAAGTACAGCGCATGCTGTAGTAAATCATTCGGTTTGTGATGTATTAACACTCAAAGCAGATTAATAAGAAGAGACTATTACCCAATTGATACCTTTTTTTCATTAGAACAATTTAAACCTGGCTGAGGTGAACCGGAGTGCTATTTCTTGCTTTTTGCCCATCGCATTAATCGTTTCTTCTTGTTCACTTGCCTTTGTGATAATTTATTTTTTTTATTGGCAAATGGATTTTGACCTCCTTTAAACTCGATTTTTAAAGGAGTACCTACTAATCCTAAATGCTTAATAAACTCATTGTTTAAATAGCGTTTATAACTTTCTGGCAAGGCATCGAGTTGATTTCCATGAATAACAATGACTGGAGGATTGTGCCCGCCAAGGTGAGCATAGCGTAATTTTATTCGTCGGCCATTGATGCATGGTGGTGTATGCTTTGCACTGATATCTTGTAATAATCTGGTTAGTTTTGGAGTAGAAAAAGATTGTATTGCGGAATGATAGGCTTCATTAATATCTTTAAATAATCCACCTACCCCGCTCCCATGCAATGCTGAAATAAATCTGATTTTTGCAAAATTTGCAAAATGCAACCTTCTTGACAGTTCTGACTTTATTTTTTCTTTATGATCTTCTTCCAGGCCGTCCCATTTATTCACAGCAATAACTAGTGCTTTACCAGATTCAATAATAAAACCGAGCAAATTCATATCTTGATCGGTAATGCCTTCATTTGCATCAAGAAGTAACAAACAGACATGAGCTTCTTTTATAGCTTGCAGAGTTTTGATGACAGAAAACTTTTCTATTTTTTCATCAATTCTAGACTTACGCCGTACACCAGCAGTATCAATAAGCACATATTGCTTATCTTCTCTTGTGAAGGGTATTGAAATACTATCTCGAGTTGTTCCGGGCATATCATAAACAACTACTCTTTCTTCCCCTAATATCCTGTTTATCAAAGTTGATTTTCCAACATTAGGGCGCCCCGCAAAAGCAATTTTGATCGATTTATCATCAGTTGCTTCATGCGTTTCTGTTATAAATGGCTTGAGAATTTCTTCGAGTAGTGAACTGATGCCTCCACCATGAGATGCAGATATAGCATGGATATCAGTAATGCCTAATGATTGAAAATCGGCACAAGCAATATCTTCATTCATTCCATCTATTTTATTGACAACAAGATGTACTCTTTTATTAAGTTTTCTTAATGCTTGTGCAATTTGCTGATCAATACCTGTTAGTCCTGAACGGCCATCGACCAGGAAAAGAATCACATTTGCTTCGTTTAAAGCAACTTGAGACTGTCTTGACATCAAAGTATCTACTTCAATGTCATCGACCCCTATGCCTCCAGTATCAACAATAATAAAGGACTTGTTTTCATGTTGAGCGTGTCCATATTGTCTATCCCTTGTCAAGCCAGGAAAATCTGCGACAAGAGCATCCTGCGTTTTAGTAATTCTATTAAACAAAGTAGACTTTCCAACATTGGGACGTCCAACTAAAGCGATGACAGGGATCATTTTATTAGCTCACTGAAAGTTGATTGAGCATTCCATTATTGGTTAATACGTACATATTTTTACCAGAAACACTCGGTGATACTGTTACTCCACCAGAAAGCTGAGAACGTCCAAGTAACTCACCTGTTTGAGTTGATAGGATATGTAAATATCCTGTTTTATCACCAACAGCTAAATTTCCTCCAACTAATGCAGGTGCAGTAAGCCCTCTTGCCTTTAGGGAGGTTTGCTTCCAGTTGACCTGTCCTGTGCTACTATTCAAAGACCACAAGACATCATTGCTGTCCGTAAAATACAGATTATTATGACTTAAAAGCATATTTTTATAAACAGATGCTGGCTTTCTCCATATGAATTGGCCATTAGACAGTGATAGTGCTCCAACATATCCCTGATAAGTTGCCAAATAGGCGACGTTATTGCTTATTATAGGGTCAGAATCAATATCAACTAAACGTTCGACATCACTAGCTCCTGTTCCATAAGCAATGCTTCTTTGCCAGATCAATCGTCCGGTCTGTAATTCCAAAGCATCTAATTTGCCATCGGAAAATCCGACAAGAACCAGATCGTCGACAATGATAGGAGACGAACTGGCTTTTAACACCAGGCTGGGTGCGCCATGATCTGCAACCCACAGTTGCTTGCCGTTTACCGCATCAATCGCATACACTTTACCATCAATGGTTTTTGCAATGACCTTCTGATGTGAGATAGCAGGAGGGGCTAATACTTCAGCAGATACTTTATTCTGCCATATCACTTTTCCGTCCGATTGATTAAGTAGTACCAATGTTGAGGCATTAGTTCCTAAAGCAACATAACCAGCAGCTACAGTTGGTCCACTAACTATATTATTTTTTAATGCGGTAAACCACTTTATCTGACCATCTCTCCTGTTAACTGCCTGAACCAATCCACTTGCATCTGCAGTATAAATTATATCGCCACGAATAGCTGGTTTGATATTTAAATACTCATTTGTTTTATGAGCCTTTCCAACTGGAGTTGTCCAGCTTTGTGCCATTTTAACTTTGGGCTGAATTTCTTTTAGCTCTTTGGGTTGGGGTGTATTATCCTTACCGAGCATATAATCATCCACATATGTGCATCCTTGAGTTAAGGCACATAGTATTAAAACTAATATTCTAATCTTCATAAAAAACAAACCTTTATAATAAAATTAAGCTGCTTTTACCTTTTTATCATCAGTAATCATAGATTGAGTCTTAATTGCTAACTCATTTGTTTTCATTTCTAAAAATAAATTACCCATTCCATTTGTTCTTACTTCATCTATTGCAAGTCGGTAGGCATTCATCGCGTCCTGATATTGGCCTTTGGCGCTGTAAATATCCCCTTTCAGTTCGTTAATTACTGGCAAGTAGGCTTCGTCCTCAACAGCACTTAATTCATTTAATGCATTGGTATAAGCTTTATCTGCCGCCAGTAAACGTGCAATGCGGATTTTAGCAATTTGTCTTAGCGGTGTCATTTGGCTTTCCGATGCAACAGCCTTTAATTCATTTCTTGCTTGCTCAAGTTTATTTTTACTTACGTAGATTTTTGCAAGTGTCATATGAGCTATATCAGCATAAACAGTATGGTTATAATTCTTAATTAATTCATTGGCATAGGAACGAACAGACTTTATATTTTGATTGGAAAATGCAATCATCATATTTTCGTAGGCAATAGATGCTTGTTGTTTTATCTTGTCATTGTGCCAATTCATATATCTGTACCCTGCAATAATCAGGAGCACTATTGATAAAAAAATAGTTATCATATTGCCATATCGCTTCCACCATTTTTTTATAATCTCTAATTGTTCTTCTTCCGTCATGTAAACAGACATATAATATTCTCCTGCCCTTAAGCTAGATAATTTTGTAAAAATTCATTTATTTTGGTTATTGGTATTGATGTTTGTTCTATTTCAGTTCTCAAATCTTTAATGCTTACATATTCCCTGGCTATTTCATCTTCCCCAAGAATCAAAGCCATACGAGCCCCGCTTTTATCGGCCTTTTTAAATTGGCTTTTAAAACCACCGCCTGCTGTATTGGTAATGACATCAAGAGATGGATGAGCATTTCGAATTGACTCTGCCATAACAAGCGCTTTCAATATGGCCTCTTCATTAGTAGCAATGATAAATATTGATTGCTTGTTGTTACTTTCATTCAACAAGTTTAAAGTTTCCATTAAAAGAAATATTCTTTCTAATCCTAAAGCAAACCCAAATGCAGGTGTGGGTGCTCCGCCAAGGAACTCCACCAACATATCATATCTGCCTCCTGCACATATTGTAGCTTGACTTCCTAATTGGTCTGTTACCCATTCAAACACCGTTTGGCCATAATAATCTAATCCTCTTACCAATACAGGGTTGATGGAATAAGGAATACCAAGTGTTTCCAATCCGTTGCAGAACGATTGAAAGTGCTCTCTGCTATCATCACCAAGAACATCAATTAACTTAGGGGCATTTTGAATGAGCTGTTGAAGGTCAGGGTTTTTACTATCAAGAACTCTCAAAGGGTTTTTATCCAATCGCCTCTTACTGTCTTCATCAAGTATATGAAAATGATCGCGTAGATACTCTACCAAGATAGAGCGATATTTCTGACGTTCATTTATTTCACCTAATGAATTAACTTGTAATTGAACTGACTTAGAAAAACCCAGGTCGGTCCATAATCTGCGGCAAATTGAGATCAGCTCAAGCTCAATGGCAGTGCCAGTAATTCCTAGCGCCTCAACACCAAATTGGTTAAATTGACGGTATCTACCCTTCTGAGGACGTTCATGACGAAACATAGGGCCTAAGTACCATAATTTTTGTTGTTGATTATGCAATAAACCATGTTCTATACAGGCACGAACACAGCCAGCTGTTCCTTCTGGCCTGAGGGTTATGCTTTCACCATTCAAATCGTTGAATGTGTACATTTCTTTTTCAACGATATCTGTTATTTCACCAATTGTACGTTTAAATAGCTGTGTATTTTCAACAATTGGAAAACGAATTTCCTTATATCCATATCGTACGAGGCAATTTATAAAAGTCTGTTCTATAAAGCGCCATACCGAGGTACTATCAGGCAATACATCATTCATTCCTCGGATAGCTTGAATTCTATCAACCACCATTTTTCTCCAAAGGCGTCATTTGTGTATTATTGGGCGTTAATAACGATTCCATTTTTGATAAATCGGTCAATTTAATTTCCGAACTGGTTTCACTGATTGATAACCCAGATGAACTCTCTTTTGGGGTATCTATTGACTGGCTATCCTTGTTTTTTTGCCACCATATCCCAACTGCGACTATAACTCCAATCGCAAATAAAATGGTGAACCATTTTATAAAATGTTCTGCTTTATGAGACTCTTTTTTACTTTGCCATAGGGCTGCTCTTTCCGGTTTTTTTTCAAAACAATATTGTGCATTAAAAACGGTTAAAAAAGGTTCAGGTGAAACTCCTAATAATTTTGAATAGGCGCGCAAGTACCCTTTTACAAAAACTGGCTGAGGCAATAAATCAAAATCTCCTGCTTCAATGAGCTCTATAATACGAGCTCGTAAATGAAGTTTGCTCGCAACATACTCGATTGAATAACCTTTTTGCTGGCGAAGAGCCGCCAGCTCGTAGCCGGGATTGGTAAATTCATTATTTCTTGTCTCATCCATTGCTGCTATTGTATTCATCGTTTACTCCACTAATATTATTAGTTTGCTCCAGTTTATTGAAGCTATTTTCATATTCTGCTGCAAGAGTATATTGGCCTGTTCTATTTGCTATGTCTTTCGCTAATGCAAGCATTACCTTATCATTTAATACTAAATCAGCATGTTTTTGAAGCAGTTCGAGGGCTTCTTTGTCATGTCCTATTTTACTTTGTAATTTTACTAATTCATATAGTGATTCTTTTCTCGATGGATCCTGATTTAAGGCCTTCGTAAAATATAAAATGGCTTTATCATGATCAGGTATAGCCATAGCACATAATCCAGCATTTTCATAAGCGCCTGAGGTATGCACATAGTTTTGATCTTTAACGGCCTTCAGGAAGTAAGTTTCAGCATTTTTATAATCCCCCTGTCGACATAGAAAAGCACCGTAATTATTCAATTGTGCACCACCATTTTGCGATAGGGTTATTGCTTTATGATAGAATTTTTTCGCTTGCTCCAATTCTTTGGTTTGTTCAAAATAATAGGCTAATGCTGCATTAACATCCGCTGAATCTGGTTGCTGTTCCAAGGCGGTTAGCAGCTTCTTTTTTGCTCTAGGTCTGTCGCCTTGCTTCAAATATCCCAACCCTAATTGCACATTAAAAGAAGCCGCTTTGCTAAGGTTTACTTTTCTAATGGTATTAGGCTCTTCGTTATCTTGTGTATGCTGACAAGCTCCAACAAATAAACAAATTATTATAATTAATAAGTACCTTATGCTTTTTAGCACGATTAATCACTTTACGTTAGAAATGATTTCGCATTATAACCACTTAAGTCCAAATTAAAAATGATTTGTCACTATTTAATGTGAGTCTGCAGGTGAAAACACCTTTATTATACATAATCTCCAACCAGGAATATTGGAGAAAATTCTTAATTGGTTCTCATTTATTATACAAGACTGTGTTATGCAATTTCTTCCGAAGAAATGGTCAATTCAGTTGATTTGTCTGTTTTGCTCATGAAATGAAGTTTTTGCCATCGTTGTGATCTGCTCGTTTTATCTTTTACCTCGCCAGCAAGTTGGCCGCATGCTGCATCAATATCATCTCCACGAGTTTTGCGAGTAATAGTATTAATACCATGTTTCATTAATTTATCTCGAAAGGCATCAATTGTTTCCCGGGATGATCTCTGATATTGAGTTAAAGGAAATGGGTTAAAAGGAATTAAATTAACTTTTGCAGGCACATTATGCAAAAGTTTAATTAATTGACTAGCGTGTTCAGGTTGATCATTAACTCCTTTTAGCATGACGTATTCAAAAGTAACTTTTCTTCTTGGTTCGTCTTTAAAATATCGTTTACACAGGGATATTAATTGAGAGAGAGGATATTTTTTATTAATTGGTACCAGCTCGTTTCGTAGTTCATCTGTTGGTGCATGTAAGGATACTGCCAACGCGACAGGACTGACTTCTCTGAGTCGTTCCATTTCCGGTAAAACACCTGAAGTACTTAATGTAACCCGTCTTTTGGATAGTCCATAGGCTAGATCATCCATCATGATGTTCATAGCAGAAACAACATTATCGAAATTAAGTAACGGTTCACCCATTCCCATCATCACGACGTTAGTTATTTTTTTATCGTGAGTACCATTATTATCTGATAGTTCGCGTGCTGCCAACCATACTTGACCAATTATTTCAGCTGTTGATAAATTTCTATTGAATCCTTGCTTTGCTGTGGAGCAAAAAGAACAATTTAAAGCACAACCTACTTGTGATGACACACAAAGTGTCCCTCGATTTGCTTCCGGAATGAACACTGTTTCAATACAATTCCCACATTCCAGCTTTAATAGCCACTTATGTGTGCCATCAGCTGATTTTTGACATGCAACGATTTCTGGTAAATCTATACAAGCTAATTGGGAAAGTTTATTTCTTAAAACTTTCCCTAAATTAGTCATCTGAGCAAAGTCACGTATGCCAACTTGATGAATCCATTGAAATAGCTGTTGAGCTCTGAAAGGTTTTTCATCCCACGCTATCAATAATTCTCGTAGCTGCGAGTAATTATAATTTAATAGATTCACTTTTTGTTGGTCCATTACCGCTCCCAAGCCTGCCTTTATCTATTGCACAACTCATGTGGTTCAAAGAAAAATGCTATTTCACGAGCAGCATTTTCAAGGCTGTCAGAACCATGCACAGCATTTGCATCAATACTATCAGCAAAATCAGCACGTATAGTTCCAGGTGCTGCTTCTTTGGGATTTGTCGCGCCCATAATTTCTCTGTTTTTAGCGACAGCATTGTCACCTTTTAATACTTGGATCATTACAGGACCAGAAATCATAAAATCCACCAGATCCTTAAAGAATGGTCGCGCGCGATGAATATCATAAAAGCTCTCGGCTTGTTCGCGTGAAAGTTGTGTCATTTTAGCGGCAACAATATCCAAGCCTGCTTTTTCAAAGCGGGTATATATTTCACCTATCACAGACTTTGCTACAGCATCAGGTTTAATAATAGATAATGTTAATTCTTTTGCCATCATGCACTCCAATGAGATTAATTTAAAGTGCGTTATTATACATGAATTCATAGTGGTCTGCCTAATAAAAATTCATGCATTCAACCATTCAGTTAATAGTTATCGTATGATTTTAGAGAAAATAGGGGTTTTTGCGTTAGCGTTCTCCAATCGTTCTATCAAAATATAATTGTTCTCGATTAATCGCATCTTGTTCAGGGTCAATTTTATATTCGGGTAATAGTTTAATTAACTCAATGATGCGAAGAATTACCTCATAGAATTGGGTTCTGAATGATTTAGCCTGTTGGCTTAGGTGATTAGTCCGATCAGTAAATTCATCAAGTTTTGTATTCAAAGCGCCTAGGATTTGGAAAAGTTCACCCAGATTGGTCAGGATAGACTCTTTTAATTCAGTACCTACAGAAACAGCTAATGTTTGATTTAATTTATCAATTAGCTGGTGCTTGTTTTTTTGTGATTGATCCTTGACCAGATCACAATGAATAAAGGCCTTCATTAACGCTTTTCTAATTGCATTTTTCTTAATTTTAGAATTTGTATTTTTGTATAAGTTATTTAATTTAGAAAGAGTTGTTTCCAGTTTTGTATTCCAGTCAATGCTTGTTTTCATTAAGCTGGATTGGCTTGATGCAATGAGATTATCCTGCTCTAACTCCAATTTATGAAACTCATCCCCTAACTGAACTAATCTCTGTCTTTCATCCTCAAGTGATTCGCGAGTTCCGGCCCCCTGTGAGTCAGGCTCTTTGCTGCTTTCACCAGATAACAAATAATCAATTAACAGTTTCTGTGCATAGACATGGTAATCACTTGCCTGTTGAATTACAATTCCATTAAGTACGTTTTTTAAGGGAATCTGTAACAAATGTTTATAGAAACTAGATGGAATGTTAATCGCTTCTAGTATTTCATCTTGTGGCAGTGATATGTTGTATCTACCTAATATACGTTCAGCGGTGATTGTTCCATAGGTAGAAAGCCATTGACTCAATTCATCATCTTTTTTGATCTCGTCCATTTTTTATCCAATTTAAATTCTTTAAAGTATGTGATATAAGGGCTATTTACTTGAAATTATAGTGTATATTATCATGTTAAAACGATTAGATAGTGATTTACAAACGTTAAATGATTTTTTAAAAATTAAAACCCCGGAAGCCTGGTTAAACCATGCAGCTGCCAATATACCTCTTTTATTGCTTGATCATGCTCATTGTGAACGTAAAGCAGCCGGAACAGCAATTAATTTCATAAGCAAATATCCAGAAAAAGCAGAATTAGTAGCAATTATGGCGCCATTGGCAAGAGAAGAATTACTGCACTTTGAAAAAGTCATTGATATCATGAAGCAAAAGGGAATTGTTTATTCTCCCTTGCAGCCATCAGACTATGCATCCAATTTGCATAAGCACGTTACAAATAAAGATGGAATTGAGAGACTATGCGATCAATTAATTATAGGTGCTATCATTGAGGCTCGATCGTGTGAGCGTTTTAGCTCAATAATTCCATATATTGAAGATCAGGACTTGGCCAGGTTTTATAAAACATTGTTTAAATCAGAATGCAGGCATTTTGAAGAGTATTTGCATTTGGCCAAGTTCTATGGCGGTTCTGTTGATGATCGTATTTCGGAGTTTTTAACTATAGAAAATGCGTTTATCTTATCAGACGATGTGGCATTTCGCTTTCATAGTGGCTTGCCTCCGGCTTGATGCCTTAAAAGCAGAGTCAACAGATTTTTCAGCACTAGCCCATAAGTATTATATACAGGCTAGTGTAACCCAATATTTCTCTTGCTTAATCAAGGTCTGCTTGGTCTGAATTGCAAATCAGGATCATATTCCGTTAAAAAGTGATTAAGTCCATGCTGATCGTCTTTTTTTAATTTATCAAACGTTGCTTTGTCTAAGGTTTCACCGTGAGAATTAACAAATTGACCAGGATTATCACGGTCAGGGGTATAATCATTATTCTTTAGCCACATGTGGATCATACCCTCAAATAATTTATCAAGTTGCCCCTTTTCCTCACGTTTGTCTGAGCGAGTCAGAGGTTCAATTTTCAACTTATTGTCATCAGTGTAACTCACTTCATGTTGCAAAATTGGTAAATCAATTTCAGGATTTCCCGTGAGTTTTTTCCCAATATAATCTTTAATGGGAAAGACACCCCAATCCATAATCGTGTTACCAATTCCTGCGCGAAATTCCTTCATAGTCTGAGCATTTGCCTTGACCATTTCATAATACATTTTTAATAAACTCATGATCGCAGCACGAGCATCCATATAAGAATTTAAATCGGCATTCAAAACTTCCTCTGCTTTTTGCACTGCACTTTCCCAGAGAGTTATTGATTGGCCTGTACGAGGATCTTTGATATATCGGCCTTTTTTTAGGTTGTCATCGGCCTCAGCGCGTTCTCGGTTTCTTTGGGCCAGTAAATCTTCGCGCTCTTTTGCTATAGCATTTTCTATTTCAGTTTTTCGAATTTGTTCGAGTTCCTCTTTCATTTTATTTGATGGTTTAGACATTGGGTAACTCCTCAATTTATATCATATTGGGTGAAATAGAATCCTTTTGTATTATCATAACACAATAGTTTGGGTATGTCATCCCAATCACTTAGAACATACCTTGTCAGTATTTTTTCTTCATAAGTGTAATTTGTTATGCCAGGTTTATGTGTGTGTCCATGAATCAGTATTTCTGTATTATTTTCAGACATATGTCGAATTGCAGCCTTTGTAACAATATCCATCTGTTCGATTGATTTATGGTGATTCTTTAGACTGATCTTGCGAACTCCGTTAACCAATCGTTTGCGAAATGATAAAGGAAGTCTTAAAAAAAGAAATGAGAACCACCTGTTTCTCGTTAACAATCGGAATCGTTGATGTGATCTGTCATTAGTACAATAACGATCGCCATGAACCAGCAAGATCTTGTGATTTCCAAGTGTAATAACGGTTGGCTCTGTTAATATTTTCCAACCCGTTCGCTTGGCAAATAATGAGCCAAGTAAAAAATCACGATTTCCAGTCATAAAATAAATTTCAATGCCACTTTGAGTCAATGATTCTATTTGTTCTGCAATAGCAGTACTCCATGCGTTAATTGAATCATCACCTGACCAGGCATGAAAAAAATCACCTAGTATGTATATCCTTTTTACAGATAGTCGAGCCCAATTTACAAAATGATCAAATCTGCTTTGAATTTCATTATCTTCGGGATGCAGATGTAAATCGGATATAAAAACGGAATCAATCATAATGGTTCAACAACGATATGTTCATTTGCCAAGTAGATCTGACAAGGCCCATTAACTGGTTGAATAGCATCACTTATTCGATAGAAACCCGCTATAGATACTAATTCAGCATCCAAAGACTGGCAAAAAATTCTTGCCTCGCTATCCCCGGATATTCCTGCTAATGCTCTGCCACGTAATGTTCCATACACATGAATATTTCCATCGGCTAATAATTCTGCCCCATGGCTAACTGAAGAAGTCACTATCAAATCAGCTCCCTTGGCAACGACTTGTTGGCCTGAACGCACTGGTGTCGTTAGTAATTTTGTTTTGAAATTCTCTATACTTTGACATTCTGAGGATTCTTCGATTATTGGCTTATCATGTGCTGTTGAAGCATTGAGTATGCCCAAACCCTGACATTGAGCCAGAGTATCATGTAAAGGACTACCGCCTTGAATTGCCAAAGGGAACATACCATGATTACGTGCAATTTGACATAATTCCTGTAAATCAAATTCGAGATGATTGACAGAAGACAAATCAAAAACAACGGGGGTTCTTTCAAATAATTTAGGTGCTCTAACAACAATTTCAGCAAATTGTTGAGAAAAAGCATCTTTATCAGTGTTCAAAACTTGCAAAACGGTTAAAGTATACAACCTTCCCTTAAGCTTAAATGCTTGTGTATTAGTTATATTTTCACCCATTAGCATGATATCCATTAGAGAGTTTTTTGTTTATACTATCATGAGGAAAACAATAACAGAAGGATATCAAAGTGGATAAACGATGGTTTGAACAATACCAAAATGGAGTACCACATGAAATTGACGCAAGTCAATATTTATCCCTCATATCTTTATTTACTGAATCATGTAACTCTTATGCTAGCAGAGCTGCCTATTCCAATTTAGGTACGGAAATTACTTATGCTGAACTGGACAGTTTAAGCAGAAATTTCGCTGCTTATCTGCAGCAATTGAATTTGGAAAAAGGGGCAAGAGTAGCAATAATGCTGCCTAACGTTTTACAATATCCTGTAGCCATCTTTGGTGTGTTACGTGCAGGTTATGTCGTGGTAAACACTAACCCTTTATACACAGCGGATGAAGTAATACACCAAATGAATGACTCGGGGGCAGAGGTCATTATCGTGCTGGCTAATTTTGCAAAAACGATTGAAAAAGCATTGCCGTCAATGCCTTCCGTTAAGCATGTGATTGTTACGCAATTGGGAGATTTATTTCCTTCATTCAAGAGATTCATTGTTAATTTTGTAGTGAATCATATAAAAAAATTAGTTCCTGCCTTCACAATTCCTCGCGCCGTGGCTTTTAACTATGCTTTATCTGAAGGGAAACAGGCACCGCTCCATCGAGTTGAACTGAATCATGATGATATTGCGTTTCTACAATATACTGGCGGTACTACTGGTGTTGCAAAAGGCGCTATTTTGACTCATGGCAATCTTATAGCCAATGTGATGCAAGCATACACCTGGATATCTCCTCTGGGAGTCAGCGATCAAGATGTTATAGTAACTGCACTTCCTTTGTACCATATTTTTTCCTTGACCGCCAATTGCCTCACTTTTATGAAAATTGGCGCGAAAAATATTCTGATCACCAATCCACGTGATATGGGACACTTTATAGATCAAATCAAAAATTCGGGCTTTACAGCAATAACGGGAGTAAATACTCTATTCAATGGATTGCTAAACCATCCTAAATTCAAAGAAGTTGATTTCAGCAAATTAAAACTGGCATTATCAGGCGGTATGGCATTGCAAAAGAGTGTGTCCTTAAAATGGTCTGAAATGACTAAAACACGTGTTTTGGAAGCTTATGGATTAACCGAGACTAGCCCTGCTGTGACTATAAATCCGATGTATCTTGAAGGCTATAATGGCAGTATTGGTTTACCTCTCCCCTCAACTGATGTATCTATTCGTGATGAATCCGGGAAAGAAGTGCCTATTGGTACAAGTGGGGAGTTGTGCATTAAAGGACCACAAGTGATGCCTGGTTATTGGAAAAGGCCTGATGAGACAGCCTTGGTATTTACTAAAGACGGTTTCTTAAAAACTGGCGATATTGCACGTATGGATGAAGAAGGCTTTATCTACCTGGTCGATAGAAAAAAGGACATGATTGTTGTTTCAGGATTCAACGTTTATCCAAATGAGGTAGAACAAATAATAGGAATGCATCCCGGTGTATTAGAAGTAGGCGTTGTAGGTATTGTTGATGAAGAATCTGGTGAACGGGTTAAAGCCTGTATTGTAAGAAAAGATAGTACATTGACGGCTGAACAAATTATCAATCATTGCAAGGAGCATTTGACCGCTTATAAAATCCCCAAAGTTGTCGAATTCTTTGACGAACTTCCTAAAACAAATGTGGGCAAGATTTTACGTCGTGCTTTAAAAGACCAAGAAAATGAACAAAAATGCTCGGTCAATAAAAAAACAATGGAGCCTGTTTAGGTATCATTGGAGTATTTTGGGCGCTATTTGTCCTTAATACTCCTCTTCTAAAAGTACTCTAGATATAGTCTCAGATAAGTTCCATCAGCTTCCATTTCAAGAAGAATTTTATTTATTTTTTTAATTAATACAAATTGATCAGGGTTTGCCATAACAGAATATCCTTCTCCGATAGAAATTTTCTTACCAATTAGTTTATAAGCATAGGGTTCAGATACCATCCAATATTTTGCTGCTTCATAGTCCATTAAACTGGCATCAACTTCATTATTACTCAAGCCAAGAAGCATATCTTGTATGAGCTCATAAAAAATTACCTGATTGTTGCGGTTTTCTGATAAAACTTGCCTTGCATAAGGGGTTCCTTTTCTTACTCCGATTTTTTGGCCGTGCAAATCATCAAATGTGCTGATTTTAGAATCGACGGTAGTTATATATTGTGAGTTACTTTCCATATAGGGAAGACTAAAAATAAAGTGTTTCTTTCTTTCATCTGTAATAATCATTGAGGCAATAACCAGATCGACTTCGCGGTTTTTTAACGCGGGAAATAAATCATCGAATATATAGGCTTTAAAAGTACAGGTCGCATGTAATCTTCTGCATATTTCTTGCATAAGGTCAATATCAAAGCCATACAATGAACTGTTGTTACCAGACCAAACTTCAAAGGGCGGATTAAATTTTGAAGTACCAATTGTTAAATTTAATGAATAAGAATTAGAGGAAATAATAATAAATAAGAGAAGTTGTAGTAACTTCATAAACTATATCCTGTAATTTAGGAAGTTTGTTTAAACATAATCATGGTACAAAAAATTTGATTTGTACAATTTGTAGCATACGATTTCTTTCATTTGGTTTAATAATCAGTTAAAGGCATTTAAAGAAATGCCTTTTATCATCCTGGTATCATACTTAATATTGAGAAGCTAATTGCCTCATAATTCTTGCTGTAGCACCCCATATTAATTCTTCATTAGCAATAAATTGGCATGTGACAATGTGTTTTCCCTCTTTCTCAATTCTAATTTCTTTATAATTTTTCTGATTTTTTACTAAAGGCATAGGCACAAGAATTAATTTACTAACCTCTTGTGGATTCATAGTGTAAGGAAATATAGAATCAATACTGGCGTACCAAGGGTGAATGACTAAACCCAGTAAAGTCTTCTCAATGCTTAATTTTCTGATCAGAGTTATTCTGTCTGATGTAACACCTAACTCTTCATTAAGTTCTCTCAATGCAGTGCTATATAGATCTTGATCATTTATTTCTTGAAATCCACCAGGAAAGCACACTTCTCCTGGGTGTTTATTAAGCATCTGACTTCGCTTGGTGAGAATTAACGAGTCTTTCGAAAGATCATATAAAACGATAACTGATGAATGTGTTTTGATTGACTGTTGGGTATTATTTGATTCCATTGATAATTGCAGTAATTTTTGTGAAACATTCACGATATTCATCTTCCCAATCGGAGTCAATAACTATTCCCCCTCCTGCTGCCAAATACAAAACATTATCCTTGGCTGTCACCGTACGTATCGCGATATTGGCATCGAAACGGCCATGTCGTGAAAAATAGGCTATGCAACCACAATAGACTCCTCTTTTATAGGTTTCCTGTTCACTGATAATTTTCATCGTCTCTAATTTAGGCGCCCCGGTAATTGAACCACCTGGAAAACAGGAGAAAAATATTTCAATTGGATGAATATCCTCTTTGCAAAGAGCTCTTATGTCTGAAACCAAATGATGGACTGAATTGAAACTCTGGATTTGACAAAGATTCATTACTTTTACACTGCCAGCCTTGGCAAGTTTCCCCAGATCGTTTCTTAGCAAATCGACAATCATGACATTTTCAGCTTTGTTTTTAGGGCATTTCAATAACTGTTCTTTTAATTTTTTATCTACAACAGGATCTTTCGATCGGTGGATGGTGCCTTTTATGGGTGAAGTTAACATCTCACCGTTGTCATAAAGTAAAAATCGCTCAGGAGAAAAGCTTAATATGTCAGATTCCTCAGTTCTAATAAAAGCAGCATAGGGGACAAAGTTGTTTCTGTTAACCCTTTGATACATATACCAGGGGTCTCCAGTGAATTTAGTCTGAAACGGTTGAGTGAAATTAACCTGATAAGAGCGCCCTGCTCTCAGGGCTTGTTGAATGGCATTGAATGAGCTCCTGTAGTTCTCTTTTGATATTAAAGGCAAAAATTCAGCTTGAACTGAAAATTGTACCGATTTTGCGGGTTGATTATTCAATATATTCTTTATTTCATCTACAACGCTTTTCGTTGAAGAATGACTGTTTCTTGCAAATAAAGTGGCCTTTTTTAAACGGTGATCCACTATGATAGCCCAATCATAAAATCCGAAGTTTAAAACAGGCATATGCGCCAGATCTTTTTGGGGATGTTGTTCATGATTATGTAATAGTGCACCAAAATCGTAAGAAACATAGCCTATGGCCCCGCCTTGAAAAGGAAGATCAAGTTCTGACTGCTCTATTTTTAGTTTATTTTTTAATTCTGTTAATACTAAATTTTTATCATGTATGTTGTTCTTAATAACCATCCTCTCATATGGATAAGCACTTAAAATATCATAACGCCCCATCGATTTGTCCGTACTCTGAAGCAGGACAAATCCAGGTAAACGACTGAATTTTTCAAAGGATTCAGATGAAAAATCATGGTAGTCAAGTGTAATAAGAGTACTATCAATCAAATTATCACCTCAAGATAAGGATGTGCAGTGAAAAAAATGCAGTGTTTTACATTTGGTCATTTTAACCTAACTTATCAATAAAAAACGTATATTTTTATCTTGGGTTCCTATTAATTTACTGGTTTTTAAATTAATTTGTGAGTATCCTATGCCAACGCGTTGTTGACAAGGAGCCATGTAATGACAACTGTTGCTCAATTTGAAATAACATACACACAATACCTGAATGAACAAGGTAAATTGGTCGCTGAATTACCTCCATTCGCAGATAATCAATCCATACTTAAACAATTGTATAAAATCATGGTACTCACCCGTACTTTTGATAAAAAAGCAATTGCATTACAAAGAACAGGGAAAATGGGAACCTATGCGCCAATTAATGGCCAGGAAGCTATTTCGACTGCAATTGGGCATGCTCTTAAACCTGAAGATGTACTTGTCCCTTATTACAGAGATTATGCTGCTCAATTTCAGAGAGGCGTTAAAATGTCAGAGATACTCGCCTTTTGGGGAGGGGATGAGCGAGGAAGTCATTATTCTAATAATGCCGAAGATTTGCCTATTTGTGTCCCAATTGCATCTCAATGTTTGCATGCCGCAGGAGTCGCATTTGCCTTCAAATACAGAAACCAACCAAGAGTAGCTGTGGTTTGTATTGGAGAAGGAGGCACTTCAGAAGGTGATTTTTACGAAGCCATGAATGTGGCTGGAGCATGGAAATTACCAGTGGTCTTCGTAGTAAATAATAACAAATGGGCGATTTCTGTGCCTATAGAGAAACAAACTGGCTCACAAACAATAGCCCAAAAAGCGATTGCTGCTGGTTTTTCTGGCGTTCAAATAGACGGTAATGATATTTTTGCTGCAAGACAGGTTATAGGGGATGCTATTGAAAAGGCTCGTCAAGGTGGTGGACCTACTCTAATCGAAGCCTTAACCTATCGCTTGTGCGACCATACAACGGCTGATGATGCAACACGCTATCAGCCTTCTCATGAAGTAGAGGAGGCAAAAGCTAAAGAGCCTATTGTTCGTTTTAAACACTATTTAATGCAACAAAATATTTGGACATCTCAGGATGAAGAAAAGCTGGTTATAGAATGCAGTGAAACGGTGGAAAAAGCAGTAGAGGAATATTTGAACACCAAACCTCAGCCTGTTAGCAGCATTTTTGATTATCATTATGCAGAATTACCAGAATATTTAATTGAACAACGTGCAATAGCCATGGAGGAGTATTCTCATGCCTGATATTACTTTAGTTGAAGCTGTTACTCAGGCTTTGGCGTATGAGTTAGCTCATGATGAAAATGTAGTAGTCTTTGGCGAGGATGTTGGTAAAAATGGTGGAGTATTTCGAGCTACTGTAGGTTTACAAGACAGATTCGGAGAAAATAGAGTTTTTGATACTCCATTAGCAGAATCGATGATAGCAGGCCTTGCTGTAGGAATGTCTATTCAAGGCTTAAAACCTGTTGCTGAATTTCAATTCATGGGGTTTATTTATCCAGCCATGAATCAGATCATATCTCATGCAGCGCGTATGCGTAACAGAACCAGAGGCCGCTTACATTGCCCTTTGGTTTATCGTGCTCCGTTTGGAGGTGGAATCAGAGCACCGGAGCATCATTCTGAAAGTACAGAAGCATTATTTGCTCATATTCCGGGTTTGCAAGTGGTTATTCCCTCTTCTCCAAAACGCGCCTATGGCCTGTTGTTGGCAGCTATACGTAACCCCGATCCCGTTATATTTCTTGAACCAAAACGAATTTATCGATTGGTCAAACAACCTGTTCCAGATGATGGACAAGCCTTACCGTTAGGTAAATGTTTTACCCTGCAACAGGGAGATGATCTGACATTAATTAGCTGGGGAGCCAGTATGCATGAAACCTTGCAGGCAGCCAAACAATTAACTGATGAAGGTATTTCCTGCGATGTTATTGATATAGCAACAATTAAGCCTCTGGATATAGAAACTATTTTAAGTTCTGTAGAAAAAACAGGACGTTGCGTCATAGTGCATGAAGGAGCAAAAACCTGTGGAGTGGGTGCTGAAATATCGGCTCAAATTATGGAACATTGTATGGCAGATTTGCTAGCTCCTGTGCAAAGAGTTACGGGATATGATACGGTTATGCCTTATTTCCAACTTGAAAAACAGTACATACCTAGCATTGCACGTATTAAAAACACTGTTATGAGTATAATGGAGTAATAATGAATATTTTTAATCTACCCGATTTAGGTGAAGGTTTACCTGACGCTGAAATTCATGAATGGTTTGTTAAGGAAGGCGACACAGTTAAAGCAGATCAACCTTTAGTTTCTATGGAAACGGCAAAAGCAGTTGTTGACGTACCCTGCCCTCAATCAGGCACTATTGCAAAACTTTATGGCAAACCAGGTGACGTTATCAAAACTGGAGAACCTCTTGTAGCGTTTGTTTCAACTACCGAAAAACCTGCAGATAAAGGTACAGTTGTTGGTAATCTGGAGGAAAGTACTGATGTGTCAGAAGATAATTTTATTATTGGAAATCAGCGTTCTTCTCACCGCGTTAAGACAACACCTGCTGTAAGAATGTTGGCAAAAAAATTAGGAGTTGATTTAAGCTCTTTAAAAGGTAGTGGTGACAATGGTGTTATTACTCGAGAAGATGTTCAAAATCAGGCCAATATCAATTCACAACCACCTGCCGGGTTTGAGCCCTTGCGAGGTGTTAGGCGAGCCATGCTTAATAGCATGGTACAATCTCATGCAGAAATAGTTCCAGTCAGTATTTTTGATGAAGCAGATATCCATATTTGGAAACCCAACACAGACATTACTGTTCGTTTAATCCGGGCTATTATCCATGCGTCAAAAAAGGAACCTGCTCTTAATGCCTGGTTTGATACCAAACATGCCGCACGTAGATGTTTTAAAGAAGTGCATCTTGGCATTGCCATGGACAATGAGGAAGGTTTATTTGTTCCTGTTATCCATGATGCAGAAAAATATTCCGACAGTGAATTAAGAAAAATAATTGATGAATTCAAAGAATCAGTTCGTAATCGGGCGGTTAGTGCAGACAAGCTAAAAGGGGCGACAATTACGCTGTCTAATTTTGGAAAATTTTCAGGACGTTTTGCCAGTCCAATAATTGTTCCTCCAATGGTAGCGATTTTAGCGGTTGGAAGACTTTATAAAGCTGCCGTAATTAATGATGAGGATAAAATTGAAGCCCACAAAATGCTTCCTTTATCCTTGAGCTTTGATCATAGAGCCATTACCGGAGGCGAGGCCACTCGATTCTTAGGTGCCGTTATTGAATCTTTGCAACAAGCATGATTTTAATTTATGTTGGGCTTCGTAAATAACGAGGCCTAACAACAAACAATATTACTACAACTATCTGTCTTTTCTATATAAAATTAAATGCGAAAAATTTCATCGTGGTGATATTTTAAATTTCCATCTTGAGATTCAATCCATAAGCAAGTAGAGTTGATATTTTGTTAACTGGCAAGGAAGAGAATGGCCATGAGAATTTTTGTCATGATTTTGCTTTTCTTTTTTAGCATTTCCCCAACTTTGGGGGATACCACTTTGCCTGCAATTTTTGATGTCAAAAATGCAAATAAGCAATTTGATCAAATCAATCTCCAGTTGTCAGTACAAAATCTAAGTTTAAATAACCTGAATAAGGCAGTAGAAACTCTCAGTGAACTGTCTGCGCAATCCGATGAATGTATAGCTGATATACAGAAAAAAATAAATGGAGTGGATGTATTAATCAAACAAGCTACCTCTACAGGGAATGATAAAGGAGCTGATTTAGTCTATCTGAATAATCAAAAGCATCAGTTAGCTGAGTTACAATCTCAATGTCGATTATTCTCAATTCGAGCTCAGGAAGCAATAGAAGCTTATAAAAGTGCTATTTTGCAATTAAGGCAAGAAAAGACTTTGGCGCGTACTTTACCATTATGGCAATTAGCAAGTAAAATTATTAATTCATCTGATAATACCAAATGGATAAATCACACTAAAGAGAAATTTTTACTTCAGGATTTGCCTGTATATCTATGGTTTTGTATTGTTGCAGGGAGCTTTTTTATCTCTATCCTGATCTTGTCAAAATTACGGCAATCCAATGTTATACGCCGTTATGTGAAATTAAAAAAAATTCGCTGGTCTCATATTACACTTTTGGCTTTGTTTATGATGACGGGTTCATTTTATGGCTACATTTCCCTATTTACTGGTGAAGAGCAGCTAATCAATTCTCAATTCCTTTTAATAAAGGAGCTTTTTTGGTTTCTTTGCGGCACATTATTCATTGTTTGTTTATTCAAAGTCAAAAAAATCAAAGCTTTTTTTGACTGGTATGCTATGGATAGTGAATTTTTTGAAATACTAAGCATTGTGATTGTTGCATTTTATTTCCTCGCATTATCAGAACAGAGATTATTTGATATTTGGGAAGTCAATAAGATTATTGTGGAGTTAACTCGCTCCATCTTTCTTTTTTTATTGCTTGGTACAACCGCTTATTTTACTCACTATTTCTGCCGTTCTCATCTGCATATTTCTTTTGTAAAAAGACATTATAATTTTATTCGGTACTTTATTTTTGCACTGCTTTCAGGGTGCGCAATT
Organism: Legionella sp. PATHC039; assembly: GCF_026191275.1. Taxonomy (NCBI): domain Bacteria; kingdom Pseudomonadati; phylum Pseudomonadota; class Gammaproteobacteria; order Legionellales; family Legionellaceae; genus Legionella; species Legionella sp. PATHC039. Next base: position 1,055,790 of record NZ_JAPHOP010000001.1, on the reverse strand, counting down.
CTGAATATTAATGGCTTTTATACTTTAGCCATGCAGCTTACTCTATCTGGTATTTTCACCTTTTTTATCTTGTATATCACTATTTTAATAGGACAGAGTATTAATAAATTTTATGCTTCATTAAGTTACTCACAAGGTAAATTGAATGTTATACGAATATTCGGATATAAAAAGGATCAGATGCTTACTGAGTTTTATATTCTTAAACTTACCTTAAAACTTGTTATTGTACTCCTAAGTGTCTATTTGATAGGGATATCCTGGGGGTTTGCTACTGATTTTATTGATACTGTTTATAAGAAATTATTGTATGGTTTTACTCTGGCAAATATTACAATTTATCCAACGCGCATTCTCTTCGGGATCATAATTTTTTGTTTTTTATATTTGGTGTCTCGCGCCATTTCAACTTCAATCAGTCGTCACCAACAGTTCGAAAACGAAGAAGAAACTCAGGTAGCTATTGCTTCCATTTTGACTTATGTTGGATTCAGTATTGCTGTTATTTCAGGCTTACTCGTCGCGGGCTTTAATTTTACTGGACTTGCCATTATCGCTGGAGCACTTTCTGTAGGAATTGGTCTTGGACTGCAAAGCATAGTTAATAATTTTGTATCAGGTATAATTTTGCTTATTGAGAAACCAATAAGACCTGGAGATCGAATTAATATCGATGGTGTTGAAGGATTTGTAAAAAAAATCAGAGTCAGATCAACACAAATTCTCACCCCGGTAAATGAGGATATTATTATTCCAAACTCTGATTTAATTACACGCCGTGTTGTCAATTATATGCTGACAGATAATTATTGGCGTGTTAATTGTGAGGTTAGCGTGGCTTTTGGGACAAACCTGAATCTTGTTAAAGACATCCTTTTGGAGATCGCTAATAAGCATGATGATGTTGTAAAAAGTGGTAGAAACAAACCTGTTGTGTTATTTACCAGTTTTGCCGACAGTGCATTAACTTTTCAACTTTGGTGCATGATTAAAGATGTAAATAAAAAATCGACAGTCAAAAGTGAATTAAATTTCTCTATTGAGGAGGCTTTTCGCAAGCATGACATTTCAATAACATAGTCTTAATGTGATTTTCATATTTGAATTGGAGATTAAATACTTTCCTTACTCTGGAAAATAATGCTTAGTATCATTAAACCCTATCGATAATTAAGGTATGACCTCAAAGTAAATTCCTGTTAGGATCTTCATATAATTTATATCAGCTTATCGGGTTAAAGGAATAACATGAATGATTAAAAAAATACATCGTTGGTTGCCTTTGCTTGTATTAATCGGGCTATTGGTACTTTTCTTCAGCCTACATCTTGATAAATACTTGAGTTTTAATGCGTTAAGAGAAAATCATGCTTTACTCATTGCGTGGACCCAAACTCATTATTTTATTGCGCCACTGATTTTTATTATTTTTTATACCGCTGCTGTAGCCATTTCTATTCCAGGAGCAGTTCTTCTTACTTTAACTGGAGGATTTTTATTCGGAGTATTCTGGGGCGTGTTATTTGTAGTCATCAGTGCTACGTTTGGGGCCACCATACTGTTTTTTGCGGTTCGCACTGCATTGGGCGACTGGTTTGCCCAAAAGGCATCTGGATGGATAGAGCGTATGCGTCGGGGATTTCAGCATAATGCTTTTTCTTATTTGGTTACACTGCGATTAATTCCATTATTTCCCTTTTGGGCAGTTAATATTGTACCTGCTCTTTTAAATATTCGAGCAAAAACATTCATTACAGCGACTTTTCTTGGCATTATTCCAGGAACAACAGTATATGTAATGGTTGGAAATGGTTTAAGCCAAATATTTGCAGCCAATCAGACGCCTAATCTTGGGATGATATTTGAACTGCAAATATTAGGTCCACTGCTCGCGTTGGCTGTTCTTTCTCTAATGCCAGTTCTTTATCAATTCTCAACTCGTAAGCATCAGAATCATCGCAGTTTCTCAGATATTAGTCGAGTAATAAATTGTGATTTAGCCATTATAGGTGGTGGAGCTGGAGGTTTGAGTTTAGCTTCCGGCTGTTCACAATTAGGACTCAAAGTTGTTTTGGTGGAGTCAGGGAAAATGGGAGGAGACTGTTTAAATTACGGTTGTATCCCATCCAAATCCTTACTTGCTGCAGCCAAGACGTTTTATTATGCAAAACATGCAACACATTTTGGAGTAGATACTGAAGCAATAAAAATTAATTTTCAACAAGTAATGCAACATGTGCATCAAATCATAGACAACATTTCTGAACACGATTCTGTCCAACGTTTTGAGTCGCTAGGAGTACAGGTTATTAAACAAGTTGGTAAGTTTTTAAACTATGATACCTTACAAGCTGGCGATAGCATTATTAAAGCGAAACGTTTCGTGGTTGCAACAGGTTCATCACCATTTATCCCACCCATTCCCGGATTGGATGCAGTCTCCTACTTTACCAATGAAACGATTTTTGATTTAAAGGAACAACCTGAGCGCTTGATTGTCATCGGCGGTGGCCCTATTGGTTGTGAGCTTGCTCAAGCATTCGCTATGCTCGGTTCTAAAGTTACTCTGCTCGAAGGATTGAATCTTCTTCCCAAGGACGATCCTGATTGTGTTGCTGTCCTACGCACACAGATGAAATCGATGAATATCCTCATTTATGAACAAATCGAGATTACCCAAATATACTCTCACCCTGATGCGGGTATTTCCGTATGTTTTGAATTTCAAAACACACAATTTACAATTACAGCCAGTCATCTGCTCATTGCAACTGGACGTCGGGCGAATGTAACTCCTCTTGATTTGGAAAAAGCAGGGGTTAAATTCACCAGTAAAGGTGTCGAAGTAAATAAATACTTACAAACCAGTAATAAAAAAATCTATGCTCTGGGTGATGTAACAGGGCTTTATCAGTTTACTCATATGGCGAGTTATCATGCCGGTATAGTGCTTCGTAATATTGTTTTTAAACTACCGTCTAAAGTGGATTATAGAGCGATTCCATGGGTCACTTATACTGATCCCGAATTAGCTCATGTTGGACTAGGAGCCAGTGATGCCTTGAAGCATCCTGATTCCCAAATAATCGAGTGGCCATTTGTCGATAATGATCGAGCACAAACTGAGCATACATTAAATGGAAAAATAAAAATCATCACGGACAACAAAGCAAGGATCCTTGGAGTCACCATAGTTGGCCCACATGCCGGAGAACTCATTTTACCTTGGGTTATGGCGATTCGTGAGAAAAAAAACCTCCGAAGTTTTACTGATGTAATCGTTCCTTACCCTACTCTGAGTGAAATCAGCAAACGCGTTGCTGGTAGTTTTTATGCACCTAAATTATTTTCCAATAAAACACGAACATTAGTTCGCTGGTTGCAAAAAATTCGATAAGTGGATTTTTAATTAACTATATGTTTTTTAAATTACAAGCTATTTAATTCAATGTTAAACGATGCTTGACTTCTTTTTCATCAGATAAAATTTCAATAACATGGGCAACCCATTTTTTATTGTTTGCTCTAGCAAGCACATTGGTGCGGCCATATAATTTTTTATTTGGTTTGCAATGGATTAATGAAGCCAACATTTTGTTGCATGCAACTGAAAAGTAGGTGCGGTCTTTACTAAAAACCTTTAGATGATGTTGAGTTAATAATTTTCCAAAAGGGATATTAGTGTGAATTATATCAGTAATAAGTTTCTCCGGCAGTTCTTCAAAATTAATGTTAATAGCTGCTAATTCAACTGGAATGATTTCATTTTTCTTTTGGGCGAGATCTACATTATTTCTTTTCTTACTTCGGTCTACATACAGGATGATAATTCGAGAATAGGTATTATCATGCGGATTTGTAAAGGCAGCAATTACTTTAATCCTGGCGGTGCGCTGATAGTATTTTTCCAAAGTGGTCGTCATTAATGGCTGTGTAAGTAAGTAATTGTAAGGAGAGATTAGACTGTCTTTGCTTAATACAGTGCTCATTTTAACAATATTGAACAGACTATCTATCTGGTTTATATTTTTGGATTTAGTTGCATGAGATAAACTCCCCACCGCTCCTAAAAAAAGAGATAAAATGGTATTGAGAGTAATTACTCGCACGATGAGTTTTGAATTCATCCAATTGATTAATAAATGAATCATCTCCAATATTGCCCCATGTAATTAACTACAAAATTTATATCTAACAAGTACTGCTAATAGCAGAGCCATGTTTTATTTTAAGTCAGAATATGATGTAAAAATAGTCCAATACCATAAGAGAGAGAGGCTGTAACCGTGCCAATTATTAGTGTCTCAAAACCGGAATATAACCAGGATTTGGTTGACCAGTGGCTTTTGATTGAACCGATGACAAAAAATGTAATTGCAGTGAAAAAACAAGACCAGATGAACGAATTGTTCATGACCAACACGTAAGGGATTAATGGAATAATTCCAAAAAGTAGAAACGCACTAAAAGTATAAAGCGCAGATTTAAGCGGGAATCGCAGTGTAGCAGGCAACCCATATTCTTCTTGTAACATGGTTTTTATCCATAAAGCTCTATTCGCTGTAATTTCCTCAACAACTTGATCTAATGCTTGGCCATGCAAACCTTTATTTTGAAAAATTTGTTTTATTTCGTTTTTTTCACCCTCTGGAATAAAATCAATATGTTTTTCTTCAATTGTTTTATAGCGTTGAAATTGATCTACCTCAGATTTGGTACCCAGATAATTACTCGCTGCCATTGAAAAACCATCAGCAAGCAAGTTGGCAAAACCTAAAATTAGAATAACTAAAGAAGATAATTGTCCACCCACAACACCGGAGACAATGGCAAAAGTAGTGACAACACCATCAATTCCTCCATATATCCAATCTCGCAAGTAATTTTGAGATGGGATCTGTGCTAATCGCTCTTTGATTTCTTTTTGCGAATGTCCATGCTCTAAATTTTCCATTGCAGATCCTTTCTCCATATGTGTTATTTATTAATTATCAATTCTGCCAATATTATCGCTAGTTTGACAAAGCATATAATAAAATTTAGTATATTTGAGTTTGTTAGATGGCGCGGGGTGTCGGAAAATCCGGCTGAGAGTTACCCGTTGAACTTGATCTGAATCATATCAGCGTAAGGACGCCTTCAAAAAAACCATGGCCTTTTTAAGGTATGGTTCCCTTTTGCCATCTCCATACTATTTAAAATAATAACATAAGGAGTTATGGCGATGTCATCACTAAAATCCAGGGTTACCCTACTGCTTAATTGGTACACTAACCCTTATCATACCCCCATACTTGTGGCACAACAATTGGGGTTTTATTCAGAAGAAGATATCAAGCTTGCCATTCTGGAACCCGCGGATCCCAGTGATGTAACCGAAATCGTTGGCCTGGGAACAGTAGATTTTGGTGTTAAAGCAATGATTCATACCGTTGCAGCCAAAGCAAAAGGTTATCCAGTTACTTCCATAGGAACGCTTCTTGATGAGCCACCTACCGGACTTATTGCTTTAAAATCAAGTGGCATCAATTCTTTCCAGGATATTGTTGGGAAACGAGTAGGTTATATCGGCGAATTCGGCAAAAAAATTATTGATGATTTAGCCAGCCTTGCGGGTATTGATCCGATGAGCTACAAAACAGTCCGTATTGGCATGAATGTCACAGATGCTATTTATCGGGATGTTATCGACACTGGTATTGGTTTTATTAATTTTCAAAAAGTTGAACTGGAACATCTTTGCGGAGAAACTGTATTTTTACGAATCGATCAATTAGCTGGTTTAGGCTGTTGTTGTTTCTGCTCAATACAATTTATTGTTCCTGAAACAACATTACAGAAACCCGAATTAGTCAAAGGATTTCTCAGAGCAACACAGCGCGGTGCAGCCTACGCGACAGAAAAACCTGAAGAAGCTTATGAGTTATTATGTCAGGCTAAACCACAGTTGCGGACTCCTTTATATCAAAAAATTTTTACAAGAACATTACCATTTTTTTCACGTACATTAATTAATGTTGACAGAGACTGGGATAAGGTTGGACGCTATACCAAACATCTAAAAATTATTGATGAATATTTTGATATCTCGCAATGCTATACCAATCGATTTTTGCCAGATACACCTTATTCTGATTTGAAACCAATCGCCTGTTGTCTTGAAAATTAATTATGCGAGCAGGCATTGTAGGTTCAGGGATCATGGGGCGTCTGCTGGCTTTTGCATTACATAATGCGGGCTGGCAGGTATCCCTTTTTGATCGCTCTAGTGAAAGCATGAGTTGCAGTACTGCTGCAGCAGGTTTATTAACACCGTTTTCTGAATTGGATAAATCAATTCTATTGATTTCCACCTTGGGTCAAGAATCTATTAAGAACTGTTGGCCACGTATTATTGAGGATTTGCCTGAAGCTGTTTATTTTCAACAATCGGGCAGTCTGGTGCTATGCCATCCAGGCGATCAGGCGGAATGGATTCACTTTAGTCGGCGTATTCTGAGTCAACTCAATCCGAGTAATTCTGTTTTTCAAAAATTATCCCATGAAAATCTCATTGCGCTTGAGCCTGAGCTGACAAAGTTTGAAACTGCTTATTATTTTCCAAATGAAGCGCATATTGATTGCCAAACACTAATGTTGTCTTTAAAAAATTATCTCGACTCTGTTTGCATACCTCACATTACCAATACTCCTGTCTTATCGCTTAAACCTGGAGAGATCAATACAAAAGAACAAAGATATCATTTTGATGTCGTTTTCGATTGTCGTGGTTTAGGTGCGCAAAATATATTTTCTGATTTACGAGGTATTAGAGGTGAACTCATTTGGCTTCATGCGCCAGGAGTTCAACTACATCGGCCTATTCGTCTTCTGCATCCAAGGTACAGTCTATATCTTGTACCCAGACCTGGAAATCTTTACCTCATAGGCGCTAGCGAAATTGAGGCAGAAGATTTTAGTCCGGTTTCAGTACGTACGACTTTGGAGTTACTGACCGCTGTGTATTATTTACATGGGAACTTTGATGAAGCACGCATCATAAAAACAGTGACCCATTGCCGTCCAACTTTAGCAAATCATTTACCACGTATTAAATTTGCCGACGGGCTAATAGCTGTTAACGGTCTTTATCGTCATGGTTATTTAATAGCCCCAGCCTTGGCAGAAGAAATTTTACGAGGTGTTACATCCAATTTCCGTCATCTGAATTATCCAGAACTTTGGGAGAGTTATTGTGATTAATGTCTATTTCAACGATAAAATTTATAAAATCCAACCCTCATTATCATTAAGAGCATTTTTAAAGCAGCTTAATTATACTCAACAGCATTTTGCTGTCGCTATAAATAATCATCATGTACCACATAAAGCTTATGAAGCTACAATTTTGCAAGCCAATGACCGCGTCGATATTCTCTTTCCCATGCAAGGAGGGTAATGATGTGGAATTTGGCAGGAAAAGAATTAAGTAGCCGCTTACTCTTAGGTACTGCATGTTATCCTTCGTTAGAGCATATGCAGCAGGCAATTCTTAATTCGGGTACAGAAGTTATTACGATATCAATAAAACGCCAGACTTCTGCAGGATTAGATGGAGAATCTTTTTGGCAAGCAGTAAAAAAATTAGATTGTCATTTTTTGCCCAATACGGCTGGTTGCCGTAATGCGGAGGCAGCGATCAATACAGCTGAAATTGCGAGGGAGTTATTTGATACTCACTGGATAAAACTGGAAGTGATAGGCGATGATTATAATTTACAGCCCGAACCATTTGAGTTAATCAAGGCAACCAGAATTTTGATTGACAGAGGATTTGAAGTTTTTCCTTATTGCACAGATGATCTGGTTTTATGTCAAAAACTGGTTGATGCAGGTTGTAAAATTTTAATGCCCTGGGGGGCTCCTATAGGCTCAGGTAAGGGTTTAATTAACCCCTATGCCTTGGAAACTTTGCGTTATCGATTTCCTGACATCACATTAATCATTGATGCCGGGATTGGTAAGCCATCTCATGCTGTACAGGCGATGGAATTTGGTTTTGATGGCGTGCTTCTAAATACTGCTGTAGCTCTTGCCAATCATCCTGCTCTCATGGCAACCGCATTCCGCCATGCCGTTATTGCAGGTCATCAGGCATTTACAGGAGGAATGATATCCGAGAGAAATGTAGCTCACCCAAGTACTCCATTAATCGATACTCCATTTTGGCATCAGGTAAACAATTTATGAAAAAACCGATTGTTTGGACAATTGCTGGTATTGACTCATCCGGATTAGCCGGTGTCCATGCTGACATGGAAACTTTTAGTCGCTTGAATGTCAGAGCTTGTTCAGTCATCACCGCAGTAACTGCACAAAATGCTCACTCAATTACAGCAGTAGAAGAAATATCCAGAGATCAGGTTGCTGCTCAGTGCCGTGCCTTGGAATTAAATTTAAAGCCGGATGCCATTAAAATTGGTATGTTATGTTCTACACCAATCTGTGAAGAAATAGTTTATTTTTTAAAGGGTTATGAAGGATTTGTTGTTCTTGATCCGATAATTACTTCCTCCTCGGGAACTAACCTGTTTTTTCCAGATTTACAACAGCATAAAAAAAATTTAACTCAATTGTTTCCGTACATTACTATTATTACTCCTAATCGGATAGAAGCAGAAATTATTTTAAATCGGAGCATTTCTTCTTATCAGGATATAATCAATGCTGCTTCAGATCTATTATCACTGGGAGCAAAGCAGGTATTACTGAAAGGAGGACATGTAAAAGATAACTCATTCAGTCAAGATTACTGGACCGATGGAAAAGAGTCATTTTGGATTGCTAATCATCGCTTTCCTGAAACAAATTACCGTGGGACAGGCTGTGTTCTATCTTCTGCGCTCACAGCTTGTCTTGCACTAGGCTATTCAATAAAAGATGCTATTGTTATTGCTAAAATGTATGTCAATCGTGGCATACGTCAATCGATAGAAATTGATAAAGATGCTTCGCAACTTTATCATGATAGCTGGCCAGAAGATGAGGCTGATCTCCCCTATTTATCACCAACACCGTTCATTAAACCAGTTCCCTCATTTAAAAAATGTTCTATGGGTTTTTATCCCATTGTGGATAGTAGCCACTGGTTAGAAATGCTTTTGCCATTGGGAGTTAAGTGCATTCAGTTACGAATAAAGGAAGCCTCTCAAGAGCAGTTGGAAGAAGAGATAAAACGGAGTGTCCATTTGGCAAATCAGTATAATGTTGCATTATTTATTAATGATTACTGGGAACTTGCTATTCATTATGGTGCTGCAGGAGTTCACCTTGGCCAAGAGGATCTGGAAAAAGCTGATATCGATAGAATTAATCGATCAGGTTTATTCTTAGGTATAAGTACGCATTGCTATTACGAAGTTGCTCGGGCTCATGCTCTTAACCCTTCCTACGTTGCTTGCGGCCCCACATATGAAACAACCAGCAAAATAATGCCATTTCAAGCACAAGGAATTGCACGACTTGAACGTTGGCGAAAAACGCTTCGTTATCCATTGGTTGCCATTGGAGGTATAACTTTAAAGAACCTTTCTGATGTCTTAAAAACAAAAATTGATGGTGTGTCAGTGATCTCTGCCATTACAAAAGCATCAGCACCTTTAGTTACAGCCAAACAATTTTTAACTCAAATGAATGAATCACATAATGAATAAATCAAATTTGGCAATGAACGAATTAACCCGCTATTCTCAACAAATAAAGATGGAAGAAATTGGATTAGACGGACAGGTAAAACTTAAGAATTCTCGAGTATTATGCATTGGGCTTGGCGGTTTGGGTTCGCCTCTCTTACTTTACCTTGCTGCAGCAGGTGTCGGAGTGTTAGGGATTGTCGATGATGACATCATTGAACTAAGTAATTTGCATAGGCAGATTCTTTATAATCATACCCATATTAATAAAAAAAAGGCCGTTACTGCAAAAAAGCAACTTCTGGCTATTAATCCCCTGATTCAAGTTGAATCTTACTCCAGCAGATTAACAGAAGAAAATGCGGCTGAGTTAATTACACAGTATGACATCATCGCAGATGGAACTGATAATTTTTATACGCGATATTTGATTCACAGCATTTGCTTTGAGCTGCAAAAACCTTATGTGTATGCTAGTGCCTCAGGTTTCCAAGGGTATTGCTCTATATTCCACGGTAAACAAGATCCCTGCCTCCATTGTATCTTCCCGGTTTCTGTAAACGATATCAATATGCCCAATTGCGAGGGAGTCGGGGCAATTGGTACTTTACCCGGGATGCTAGGTATTATTCAGGCAACAGAAATAATCAAATGGATACTACAAATTGGCAATCCATTAAAAAAGCGTTTGCTTGCTATTAACTTGTTAACAATGACCTTTAAGAACATCATTATTTCAAAAAATCCGGATTGTGAATTCTGCATTCAGAGTCAGTCAATTAGACAATTAATTAATCCTGTTAATTCTTCAACTCAAATTGAACCATGCCATCATAGAATAACTCTTGATGAGTTTTATCAATTATCTACGAATAATAAAAACATTCATCTAATCGATGTACGCAGTAGAAAGGAACATCAAATACAAAATATAGGGGGTATTGTGCTTCCTCTAGATGAGCTGCCTCAACGCTTACATGAACTAAACCCTAATCGGCTTATTATTGTGTACTGCCAATCGGGAAAACGAAGCAAGATGGCGTTAGATATACTTCTCAAGGCTGGCTTTGCTTCTGTTAAATATATAGACAATTGGTCAAAGAGAGTAACTGACAATTACAATAAAGACATGCCCCAATAACTCACCCCTCCTAAAAAGTAAGCTGAAATTAAATGAGTTTATTTTTACCTTCGGCAATATTATTTAGCAGATAAGCGAGTCGACACCCAGCCAGAAGTATCTGTTTTTCTGTAATATTTTGAGTATTTAATTGATATTGCTTGCCGGGCATCTGATGAGCTGAAACCTTATAAACTTTAGTCAATGCCAATTGATGTGATGCATTAATCCATTGATGCGGATTTTTGTCCTTACTGGCTGGTTGGCAAGACCATTTCTTTTCCAATTGTCTCGCCTTGTTTTTAATCTGAAAAAACTTGTCTTGACCAATCAGAATACCGCCACCATTATCCCAATATTGATGCAAATTATTCCCAATAGGATTTTTAGCTAACTGAAATAAATTACCACCCAAATCACCTTTAGGTAATTTTTTACTTATCTTTGTAACGGTATGCAAAGGCTGATGGATATCTCCAACTAAATGCACCAATATGCGTAAGCTCAATTTCTTATCAGCAATACTGGCTTTATTGGAAGACAGCACAGCAATTGCCTGATTAATTCCCCAGAGTGCATTGATGTCTGGCAAGGCTGGTAATTCTGTTTCATCCATAGAAAAAGGAATGTCAATGTAATGTAAAGCATCAAACCAATGAACATCATGTGCTCTTATAGAATCCAGCCATGAAGCTGATTTTACAAAATTAACATTAGACGACGTTTTCGATTTTGAATGGGAATATAAATCACACATTCGCCTGGATTGAGGTGTCAAATTATCATATGCGATCTGGGCTACCAGTTGGTGCCCTATCGCGTTCCATGCATAACCAGCATTAGCGATAAATAAAAAAAACGATACCAATATGCTTCTTATCATTCTTAACTCAGGTAAGGGGACCAAGCCGGCTCTTGAACATCTCCTTCACGAGCAGGAAGTCTCATTCTAATTCTTCCATCAATCGACACAATGCCTAAAACCCCTCTGTCCTGATAACGAGTAGCATACAGCACTAAACGACTATTTGGAGAGACCGATGGCGATTCATCAAGGCCAGAAAAGGTTAGATTGGAAATTGGACCGCCGCCTGTATTTTGTACACCAATATTAAATTGTCTGTCTTCCCTGTGCAGCATGACGATATGCTTCATATCTGGAGTGTAAGAAGCACGGGCATTATAATTCCCTTCGAAAGTGACCCGACTTATTTGGCCATCAGCCAATGATAAACGATATACTTGTGGTGAGCCTCCCCTCCCTGAAGTGAACAACAAACTGCGACCATCAGGAGAATAACGTGGTTCTGTATCGATAGAGTTACCAAAAGTCAGCTGTTTCATAGTACCACTGTTCAAATCAACATCGTAAATTTTGGGTGTACCACTTTTCGATAGTACAACTGCCAGATGACGACCGTCAGGTGACCACGCTGGAGCCCCATTAATTCCTGGGAAACTCGTAATTAAGCGACGCTGCCCTGTTTCAACTGAGACGGTAAAAATTTCAGCTTTTTTCTTTTCAAAGGAAACGTAGGATATCGATTTTCCATTGGGTGACCAGGAAGGTGACATAATAGGTTCTGAAGAAACGAGTAAGCTTTGGGGATTGTGTCCATCCGCATCTGCAACCTCCAGGGAGTAGCGAGACCTTCCACCACTTCTTTGCACTGAAATATAAGCTATCCTGGTGGAGAATATCCCTCTTTCTCCAGTAAGTTTTTGGTATACCTCATCACTAATATGATGAGCTAAAGCTCTTACCTGATTGGCATTGATCTGAAAGGTTTTTGTCAACAGAATATTGCCATTGGCTACGGCATCAGCCAAAGTAAAACTCACTTCAATCCGATTCCCAACTTGATTAACTCGGCCAGTGACTACACTGTCAGCGCCAAGTTGACGTAATGTGCTCACGGAAGATTGAGCGTTCGCACCTTGTGGTCCAGAGATAATTTTAAATTGTCCTGATATAGTCAAATCATTCTCTATGACATTCCCCATTTCTTTAGCCGCCGCGTCTGAGCCAAAAGAATTGATAGCTATTGGCAGGGCTGAATTAATTCCTTGAGTTAGTTCCAAATCAAGAGCAATCAATTGACCAGTAAATAACAGCAAGAAAAGTGAAATAATTCGATTCAACACGAGCTTTACCCCCTAACTTGTTCTGGACGAACGGTTAAACTGATATCGCGAAACAAATTAAATGTTTCAACGTCTTTAGGCACGGGAAGCGGTGAGGCCTTGTATATTGCTGTTTGTGCTGACCTATCTAACAAAGGATCACCACTGCTTCGGGTTAAAGACACTTCCAGTACAGTTCCATCTGGAGCAAGGCGTATCCTGAATTGGCTCGACAGAGAACTGTCAACATTTTCAGGTAAAATCCAGTTGCGTCCGATCGCATTGACAATAAGTGCCTTGTATTTATCAACCTCACCAGCTATTCGTGCTTGTCTTTCAGCATTTTGGGCTGCCTGTTGGGCAGCTGCCGCCTCTGCTTGTCTTTTTCTTTCCATCTCTGCTTTTTCTTGCTCAGCACGGGATTTTTCCGCTTTCAGCTTTTCAGCCTTCGCCTGTTCAGCTTTAAGTTTCTCGGCTTTCTCTTTTTCTTCTTGTTTTTTCTTATTGAGCTCAGCAAGTTTTTTAGCTTCTAACTCCCGTTGTTTAGCCAATTTTTCATTTTGTTTTTTTAACTCTTCGATGCGTTTAGCTTCCAACGCTTTTTGCTCAGCCAATTCTTTTAACCGTTTTTTTTCTTCTTCAACTTGTTTTTTTCTGGCAATTGCAATTTTATTAGCTTCTTCTTTCAATCTTGCAATTTCTTGTTGTTCTTTGATTCTCTGCTGTTTTGCCGTCTCAGCTTGTCTTAATAATTCCCTTTGTCGGTTGAGCTCCGCTTTCTTTTGTTGTTCACGCTCTTGCTTCAAACGATTGATAGTTTTCATTATTTCTTTATTGTCGACACTGACCGCTTTTACTACTTCCTGCTGAGAAACAGTGGGTTGCATCATGCCAGGAGAATTTTTGGATTCCATGGTTAGCACAGGTCTTTTGCTGCTATTATCTGTAAAAAGCAATACAAGTAAAAAAAGATGAAGTGTGACAGCAAAAAGAAATGATTTTCTATAGCTAAGATCACTTATCATGCTTGCCCCTCATCACCAGTCTGAGAGTCAGTAAGCAATCCCACTTGCTCAGCCCCTGCTTGCTTTAAGAGTGCCATGGCTTGAACAACTTTCCCATAAGCAACCCCCTGATCTCCCTTAACAAGCACATTGAGTTTTTGACCTGACTGTTTGGCTAGCTCCAGTTCTGCCGCAACTCGTACTAATAATGCCTGAGCTTCAATAGGTTCTGCTGGTGTACTACTAATATTTAAAAAATAGCTGCCTAATTGATTCACTGACACAATGATAGGTTCTCTGTCAGCAGTCTGTAAAGTTTGACTGGCTGCTTTGGGCAGATCTACTGTAACACCTTGTGTCAGCATTGGAGCAGTAATCATAAAAATAACCAGTAAAACCAACATAACATCAATGTAAGGAACTACATTAATTTCTGAGATTGGACGTTCACGATTGGTTTTAGATCGATTCATTTTAAGTCTTATCCCCTAGGTGAACCAGAAGTTTGTTGTTCAATTAAAGAAATCAGTTCTTCTTGAAATAAATCATATTTATTCAGCAAAGTATTGGCACGTGTCGTATATCGGTTGTAGGCAATAACCGCAGGAATTGCAGTAAATAGTCCTAAAGCGGTAGCAACCAGCGCTTCTGAAATACCTGGTGCCACCATTGCGATAGTGGCCTGTTGGGCATGTCCCAAAGCCTGAAATGATGTCATTATACCCCAAACTGTGCCAAATAGACCCACGTAGGGAGAAATAGATCCTACAGATGCAAAAAATGGTAAATGTTGCTCCAGTTTTTCCGCTTCTTTGGCATGACTTATCTGCATTACTCTTTGTATAGGCTCAATAGATACTTTGCCTTGTTTTCTGCAGCGAACAAATTCTTTAAAACCAGCGTGAAAGATAGCGGCTACCCCTTGTCTTTCATCACTATTACTGTCTACATCAGCATAGAGTTTGCTCAAATCTCCACAATCCCAGAACCTTCTGGTAAAGGTTTCAGTCATTTGCTTTCTACGATTAAAGAACCATGCTCTTTGAAAGATTAATGTCCATGAAATTATCGAAGCAATTAATAATATCAACATAACGGACTTTACTACCAAACCCGCTTGCATAAAATACATTAGTACATTTGCTTGATTAGCCACCATTAATCTCCACACTGAAAGGTTTCGTTATTCATTTCTCATAATATTAGGCAGTCGCTTGGGCTTTAAATTACTGCCAACGCAAACTACCTGAACACTGGCCCTGCAAATTAATTGTTTATGTTGATTAGATATCTCTTGATTAAATAGAAAACTGCACGCTCTAAATTCTTTAATTTCTGTTTTAATTGTTAATTGATCATCTAACCTGGCCGGAAATACATAATTAATTGTGAGTTCGTGAATCGCAAATAAAATATCGGACTTTTCGAATTCACTTAGAATTAAATTGTTTTGCCTTAATAATTCAGTTCGAGCTCTTTCCAAATAACAAAGGTAGTTAGCATGATAAACAATTCCCATATAATCAACATCTTCTGCATAGACTCTAATGTTATGCTGATGATTTGATATAAGATTCATGTGTTATTCCTGTTCGATCGCACTAAAGCCAAAATGCTGATAAGCTTTCGAAGTGGCTATTCTACCGCGAGGAGTGCGCATTAGAAAGCCTTGTTGTATTAAAAATGGCTCTAAAACATCTTCTATAGTCCCTTTTTCTTCGCCAATAGCAGCTGCAATACTATCTATGCCTACTGGACCACCATTGAAGTGTTCTATCACCGCTAATAATAATTTTCTATCCATTAAATCAAACCCGTGCTGATCCACTTCAAGCATTTCCAATGCTTGTTGGGCCATATCAACAGTAATGATGCCATTTCCTTTCACTTCAGAATAATCCCTGACTCTTCTTAACAGGCGATTGGCTATTCGTGGTGTTCCTCTGGAGCGTAATGCAATTTCTCTTGCTCCTTCGGGTTTTGTAGGGACACCAAGCAAATGCGCAGAGCGTGCCACAATCTTGGTAAGCGAATCAACAGAATAATATTCCAAACGCTGCACTATACCAAATCTATCCCTTAATGGCGAGGTAAGCAACCCTGCTCTCGTCGTTGCTCCAATTAATGTAAAGGGAGGTAACTCCAATTTAATAGATCGTGCTGCTGGCCCCTCTCCTATCATGATATCCAACTTATAATCTTCCATGGCTGGATAAAGAATTTCTTCTATAACAGGACTTAATCTATGAATTTCATCAATAAATAGTACATCATTTTGTTGTAGATTCGTCAATATAGCAGCAATATCGCCAGCACGCTCAATCACTGGCCCAGAAGTTTGTCTGATATTCACTCCCATTTCGTGAGCTATGATATTTGCCAGAGTGGTTTTACCAAGGCCAGGTGGGCCAAAAATAAGAACATGATCCAAAGGATCGTTTCTCTTTCTTGCCGCATTGATAAATATCTGCATCTGTGAGCTAACAGAATCTTGCCCTACGTACTCGCTCAAGCTAAGCGGCCTGATGGCTCTATCCATTGCGTCTTCCGAGACAATACTTTGACTACTTATTAGGCGATCACTTTCGAGCATAAGAGGTTTTATCGGGTTCATTCGAATCAAAGCATTTTAACATAGGTTTATCTAATAGCAGATCTTTGTAAGCTTATTTATTAATAATTAAATGCAATTGATTTCACGATTAAGGTTGATGATTTTATATGATATCAAAATGATATTATAAAGTGTGATTCTCACTTACAATATCCATCAGCTGTTTTCGAGCTCTAAATATACGTGAGCGTACAGTTCCGATGGGGCAATGCATTTCTTTTGCAATATCCTGATAAGTTTGTCCATCAAATATGTGCAGCCCATAACATAATCGTAACTCTTCAGATAAACATGACATTGCTGCTTCTATTTGTTTCTCAAACTCTAATCCCATTATGTCTGACTCTGGAGAATTATGTGGTGTAGAAAATTGTTCATCCATATACTGCATTTCTGAATCAGCATATAAATTATTGGTACGAAAATAATTTTTAATAGTATTTTGAGTAATTTTATATAGCCAGGTTGAAAACTGACTGCGTTCATTAAAATAAGGTAAATACCTAAATACTTTGATAAGAACTTCCTGAGTTAAATCATTGACATTTGTCCAGTCATGCGTGTAAAAATAAATCATTTGTCTAATTTTGCCCTGATAACGCTCAAACAGTTTATCAAAAGCTAGACCGTTGCCTTTTTGAGCTAATTCAATTAGAGATTCATCATTTAAAGAGGTCTCAATATGCATAGCTTCCTCATTATTACTTTGCTTGTTATTACGTTAGGATATGATAAAGTCTAACCATTATTAATTTGGATTTATTTTAGTCACTATGTATTATTATATACTAGTTTTTGTTGCTGTTTAGGTGTAATAATCGTAATTGATCGGTAGGTATTTGATCATTAAATAGAATTAGCATCTGATTTTTTTTATCTGAAGATAATTGAATAACTTGAAATAGCATATTATGAATAAGAATTTTTAGTTTGTCATAATGATGGGTAGTACCATCTATTGTTTTCAGTGACCACGTAAGGTTTTTCGAGAATTTGATTTCTTTAACTTTTTTGCAAGCACTTTGGTAAGTTACATCATTTTTAAATTGAATAACGATAAGAAAAATTAAGATGCCTTCTATCAACACAGGTAAAGAAGAATATAAAACTAATCCAATGGTGCACAAATAAAGAATCACAATTAATCGAAAATATAGTTTGGATTTACCTGGTTTAATCACAGTTTCTGATGAATGATACAATTTCAAGCAACTCTTTTTCGGGTTCCTCATGCCCCATTAACCAGGCATATAAAATAGGGTCATTGTGGGTTAATAGATTATCAAATGCTTTCAATTGATTTTCTGTAAGTCGATCAATCTCATTGGCTATGAATTTCTGTAAAACAAGATCAAGCTCTAGCATTCCTCGCCTGCATTTCCATAATAACCTTGATTTTTCTCTATTGTCCACAATGGATTTCCTCTGTTACTTCAAGATAAATACAACTTAATTCTAATTATTCAATAATTATATCTGATTTTGAGAGGCCAAATGATACACTAGTCTGTATTATAAACAACATCATTGATCTTAATATGAAAACTATATTAGAACATTTAGTGAATAATAGGTCTTTAATAACATTCCGCCCTCTAGAGTCTGAATTATTATTAAATAAGCAGAAAAACTATCTTTTTGACTTATCCTATCTAGGTGTCATCGATTTGTTTGGGGAGAAATCAATAGATTTTCTGCAAGGGCAGTTAACTTGTGATTTACGATTGGTATCGGATACTTCAATGATTCAAGGGGCCCAATGTAACCTTAAAGGGAGAATTCTTTCTTTATTGGATATTATCAACTGGCAAGGTGTAAAATTAGTTCTGCCCCAAGATTTAATTGAAGTAACTCAGAATTCATTAAACAAAGTTGCACTGCTTTCTCGAGTTAAAATCACTTCAAAGCACAACTATAAAATTTTAGGCTTTTATTTACAGCATGGTAATGATCAAATACCACAGTTACTACCTTTGCCCAGCGAATTATATGCTTTATCTTGTACGAGTCATGGTTGTGTTTATCACTTAGGCAAAGGATTCTATATCTATTTAATCCATTCAGACTATTATGATAGTTTGTGCAAGCCTTTTATTGAAAATAATCAATTACTTGGTTCATTAACCTGGCATACCCTTAGATTATTTAACAATCAAATTGATATTTATCCTAATTCTAGGGGACTCTTTTTACCACATAGAATTGGCTTACATCAAACCGCGTACGTCAGTTTTGATAAAGGGTGTTATAAAGGTCAGGAAATCATCGCAAGAACTCACTACAGGGCTACTCTTAAGCATGAATTAAAGAAATTTGTAATTCAGTCAGATAATCAATTATATTCTGGTCAAAAATTATTTAAACCGGATGAAGACACAGAGATTGGAGAGTTAATTGATTACTCCATGCTTGGTGAAAATCGATATTTAGCTGCTGCAAGTATATTAAAAGAGAACTTTTCATCTGTCTGTTTGGAAGGCAATAAACTTCCAATCGAATTAGAAGAAAAAATTGAGCTTGAACTTTGAAGTTCAGGCTCAATTTTCAAAAACAGAAGGCTATTTGCTTTTTCCAGGCAGCATACGCTTCAATACATTGTCTTTATCAATAAAATGATGCTTAAGAGCACCCAAAACATGTAATGTGATGAAGGCGATTAAAATCCACGCAATAATTTCATGGGATTCAGCCATTAATTTTGCTAGAGATTTATTAGGTTCAATCCATGGAAGTGGCGCTTTAAACAAGCCAAAGTAATTTGGTATTCTGTCTGCTGCAACTGACATGATCCAACCACTCAATGGCATAACAATCAAGAGCACATAAAAACCATATTGCACAAACCTTGATAATATTTTCTCCCAAGATTTAACAGAGTCAGGTAAAGCAGGTTTTCCTTTAGCATGGATCCAAATAAACCGCAAAATCATCAAGAAAAGGATAGTAATTCCTGTTGATTTATGAAGCATATAAGCAACCCCCTGAAATTGCTCAGGTATTTCATCAAGAAAAAAACCTGCTATTAGCATGATTATAACTGCCAATGCAATAATCCAATGAAATAATTTGCTCAGTGTTGAATATTCTGAAGCAGTTTTAGCCTCCATTTCATTTAACTCCTTTCATGTCAAAATGACTCTTCCATTTTTAAATTGGATTGTAATGTCGTTTGGGTTAAATCCAGCAACTCTCGGGTGGCAACTAAAAACATAGTATAGTTCAAGGCTGTACTTGATTTCAGAGCTGTCAGAATATAATTCCACCTGTCAATTAAAGAAACGTGTGTCTCTCCCCATCTTGTTAATCGTTCTTGCAAATCCTTATTATTAGGCTCAAAACCCATTATGGCAGCTGTTAACTGTCGTTGTTGCCAATCTAAATCATCGCGTAATGCCTCTCGAGATAAAGATTCCCAATTATTTTCAGTTGTGTGAACAATAATTTGGGTTCTAAGCCAGGCTATGTCAAGAAATTCGCCAATACCAAAATATATTTCAGCTACTTTTGGTATTTTTATATTTTCCTCATAGGCAATTTCTATAATGTCTGTTGCGGCAAACAAGCCTCGAGTCACTGTTAATTCATGGGCAAGTTGAGGTGGTATCCCTTCTTTTATCCGCTCTTGGAAATGCTCCTCATATTGAATCCGGCCTGTTTCGCCAAAAACGGCAGGCATGGATTTTTTCAGTTCATCAACCCCTTTTACGTATAACTCTATTGCCTGCGTTATACTCATCGACCTTCTATGTGTCCGTAAAAACCACCTTGTCACTCTCCTGGATAGTCGAACATACAGCATCATCATATCAACTTGAGTTTGCGCGCTGATTTTTGTGCCAAGCTCCTCAATTTGTTTCCATATTGC
This sequence comes from Legionella sp. PATHC039, assembly GCF_026191275.1. Classification (NCBI taxonomy): domain Bacteria; kingdom Pseudomonadati; phylum Pseudomonadota; class Gammaproteobacteria; order Legionellales; family Legionellaceae; genus Legionella; species Legionella sp. PATHC039. Next base: position 1,035,392 of record NZ_JAPHOP010000001.1, on the reverse strand, counting down.
TTCCAGATTCAAGACACTTCTGGCAATCATATAGGCCCTGACAATTGCCGCAACAGAGGCCCCAGTTTCATCTTGTAACCTGTAAACATACGTGAAGCCCATTTCATTAACAATAATGTTACTTAAACGGGTAGCAATTATCTCCCTTCTTAAGGGATGATCTTGCATTTGTTTACTAAAACGCTCTTGCAGAGGCTTGGGAAATGAACCAATAAGTATTTGGTTCATATAATCTTCTTCAGGAACTTCAGAAGCAAGAACTTGCTCTTTTAATATGGTTTTGCTGTAGCACATTAAAACAGCAATTCCAGGTTGAGTTAATCCTTTCCCCATTAGTTTGTGTTCCATTAGGACTTTTTCATCAGGTAAAAACTCTAAAGTTCTGTCAATTTTACCTGATTTTTCTAGTTCGTTAATATATCTTGCATGTAATTCAATGGCTCTTAAGGCTTGAGAAGCAGTTAAGCTAATGGCTCGGGTTTGTAGGAAATTATCTCTGAGCACTAATTTGGCTACTTCATCAGTCATATTACTTAAAAGCTCATTTCTTTGTTTTGGAGTCAGATCCCCAGCTGATACAACATTATTTAATAAAATCTTAATATTAACTTCTTTGTCTGAGCAATTAACCCCACCAGAATTATCTATGAAATCTGTATAGACTTTGCCGCCGTGTAAACTATACTCCACGCGTGCTAACTGGGTTAATCCCAAATTCCCACCTTCGCCTATAACTTTGCATCTTAACTGATTGGCATTAACACGAGTTGCATCGTTTGTTCGATCTCCTACGCTAGTATTACTTTCAGTACTCGATTTGACATAGGTTCCAATTCCAGCACTCCAAAGTAAATCCACATCGGCTTTTAATATTGCTTTAATTAGATCATTAGGTTCAATTGAAGTTTGTTTTATTCCAAACACTTTCTGCATTTCAGGGCTAACCGGGATAGATTTTGCACTACGAGAAAAAACCCCTCCTCCTTTGGAAATGAGTTTTTTATCATAGTCTATCCAGTTAGATCTGGGAAGATTGAATAATCGCTCACGTTCTTTAAAGCTAGCTTCAGCTTCAGGATTAGGGTCTACAAATATATGAATATGATTAAAAGCACCTACGAGTTTGATATGCCTGGACAACAACATGCCATTTCCAAAGACGTCGCCGGCCATATCTCCTATGCCAACCACAGTGAAATCATTGTTTTGGATATCTCTGTTCAATTCATAGAAATGGCGTTTAACAGATTCCCATGCCCCTTTAGCAGTAATCCCCATTTTTTTATGATCATAACCAACAGAGCCACCTGAGGCAAAAGCATCTCCAAGCCAAAAATCATATTCCTGGGAAATTGAATTGGCAATATCAGAAAATGTAGCAGTGCCTTTGTCTGCAGCGACCACAAGATAAGGGTCATCTTCATCATAAAAAACAACATTTTGGGGTTTTACAATGAATCCTTCTTTGTAATTGTCTGTTATATCCAACAAACCTCTTATAAAGAGTTTATAACAGCTGATTCCCTCCTCCATAATTTCTTCACGAGTAGCACTAGCCGGTATCTGTTTGGGTACAAAACCACCTTTCGCGCCACTGGGAACAATTACAGAGTTCTTTACCTGTTGAGCCTTCATTAAGCCAAGAATTTCGGTTCGAAAATCCTCACGTCTGTCCGACCAACGTAAACCTCCGCGAGCTACTTTACCACAGCGCAAATGAACCCCTTCAAATCGTGGCGAGTAAACAAAAATTTCAAACATGGGGTATGGTTTTGGTACACCAGGAATGAGTTTGCTGGATAATTTTATAGAAATATAATTCTTAGGATTACCTTGAGCGTCAACTTGATAAAAATTGGTACGAAGAGTGGCACCGATGGCATGCACGTATTGTCTTATAATTCTGTCTTCATCCAGATTGGCTACATTATCAAGATCAGATAAAATTTCAGCGACAAGTGCAACGTATCTATCCTCTCTCCTTTTGGAGTCATGGGGATTGCACCGAATTTCAAATAACCTAACTAATTTCTTGGCAATGTTTACATTATTATTTAGTGCTGTTTCCATATAATCCTGGCTAAATGTAAACCCTATTTGCCTGAAATATTTTGCATAGGTTCTTAATACAGCAACTTCCCTCCAATTTAATCCGGCCGCTAATACCAATAAATTAAAGCCATCATTTTCCGCATCACCAAACCATACCCTGGCAAATGCATTTTGAAATAACTCTTTTATTTCGTCGATATTAAACTCGCTTTCTTTATTGTATTGCATGGCAAAATCATTAATCCATGCTACTTTACCATCTTCAAATTTTAAAACATAAGGACGTTCACTAATTGCTCTTAAACCAAGTTTTTCCAGGATAGGTAATACATCAGACAAAGGAATAGTGGTGTCATGCTGATAAACCTTTAACCTAAAGCTCTTCTCAGACTCATCCAATGGCTTATAGAAATTAATACCAAGCGGATTTTCAAGGCTTAGCATTTCAATATGCTTAATATCATAGACAGCCGTTCTTGGTGAAAAGGTATCAGAATAAGATATTGGAAACGCATTTTTATACCGAGAGTAAAGTGTATTGGCTTGTTCTTCGCCATAGATTTCATGTAAATGATGTTGCAAATCATCAATCCACGACCGCCCCACTTCAATCAATTTTTGCTCTATTTCTTTTAAATCAAAATCGGGTAAATTTTTGGGATTAACCCTTACTATAAAATGAATTCTTGCCAATACCGATTCCGAAAACTGAGTAGAAAAGGTAATCTCTTCAGCGTTAAAACTGTCTGCCAAAATTTTTTGCATGGCATATCTTAATTCAGTATTAAATCGATCCTTGGGAACATATACCAAGCATGAAATAAATCGCTTGTAAACATCGGCTCTAGCAAACAGGCGGATACGTTTTCTATCTTGCATATAGAAAATACCCATAGCTATTTCCAGTAACTCATCCTCAGTGCCTTGAATTAAATCATCTCTTGGAAGAGTTTCAAGTATGTTCAATAATACTTTACCTGCATGGCTATAGGGATTTAAATTAGAATTTTTCATAATTAATGCGACTTTATGTCGCAAAAACGGAATATGCTTGGGATTTGTATGATAAGCAGCAGAAGTATACAGTCCTATAATACGCCTTTCGCCAATTACCTCTCCTTTTTTATTGAAGCGCTTAACACCAATATAGTCGGTATAAGCATCTCTATGAACAGAGGCTAAAGTATTTGTTTTGGACATTACAAGAATGCGGGGTGATGAAATTAATCCTTGTGCTTCTGGCCCCATTGCCGTAATACTTCTTGCATTTGATTTGCTCAGACTTTGGCGTAAAACGCCCAATCCTGTTTCAGGAATAGGTTGTAAAATGGTTTCTTTTCCTTTTTTAATCAAATCATAATCTCGCAATCCTAAAAAAGTAAAATGGTGATCTTCCATCCAATTTAAAAAGGCTTTCGTCTCTTCAATTTCGCTGATATCAATTGTCTTTGGTACAGTATCAAGCTCCTTGATAATTTCTCGTACTTTAGTACGCATTTTATCCCAATCTTCAAATACTGCTCGATTGTCCTCAAGAGCACGTTCAAAATTTTTGTGGAGCTCCGATAAGGTAGCCGGGTCTGTTTGTCGATCAATTTCTATAAAAATGGGAGCCTCATGTAAAACATCATCTCTAGCAGCTCCACCATTTCTTGGAAGAATTTTAGTAACCCTGTTATGGCTGTCTCTTTTAACCCTAATTCCTCCCATATGAATAGTAAGATGAGATGTTAATCCCATTCGATTAATTACTATCCTCAGAGAGTCTACAATAAAAGGCATATCTTCGCAGATAACTTCTACAACAGTATGCGTAGTTTGCCATCCATGACGTTCATAATCAGGATTATAAATCCTAATTTTTGTTTCGTGTGGAGCGCGTTCACAAATCAAAGACCAGAAATTGACTGCTGCTCCATAAAGATCATCAACCTCCCACTCTAGAAGATCTTCAAGGGCGACAGTCCCATAAAATTGCTTTGCGAATTCAGCGCAAAACTCTGTTTGTTCGCCAGTCATTGTTTGCTTAATTTTTTCAACAACGCTTTTTACTATTGCGTCTTTACCTTCTTCAAATTTATAGGACATTCATTTACCCCTTCAGGTTCACTTATGCTCCGAAGCATTAATTGTTATTAATCATTGTATGTATACTAAAGTATTCTTTGTTGCCCAAGCTGCCAGCTCAATAACTGCATCATTATTCAGGCGAATGCATCCATGTGAGCCAGGTATACCTAGTTGAGTTGTATCTGGTGTGCCGTGAATATAAATGTAACGATGTAAAGTATCTACATCTCCGCCCTTATTTCGACCAGGCTCTAATCCATCCAATTGTAAAATTCGGGTTAATATCCAATCTCTTTCTGGAAATTGAGTTGCCAATGATTCTGAATAAATCTCACCAGTCCATTCTCTGGCAACCATCACACTATTAATTGGCAGATCAATGCCAAGTATAGAATGGATCTTATGCCAACCTCTCGGAGTGCATCCACTATTAATTTTTTCACCCACGCCATTTTTCCCGGATGAAATAGCATAGTTTGCAATTAAATGATCCTTTTCAAAACAACTCATCTCCTGTTTTTTAATTGAAATAAAAATGAATTTACTATTTTTTACCATGTTTTGGGTCACTAATCGCAATTGTTTTGGTATTTACAAACTCTAATATACCTTCTCTTGATAACTCTCTACCATATCCTGATCGCTTTATTCCCCCAAATGGAAGTCTTGGATCAGAGGCTACAAAAGCATTAACAAAACAGGTTCCTGCTTCAATTTCATAAGTAGCAATATGCTCTCCCTTATTAAGATCTTTTGTAAATACAGCAGCACCTAAACCATACTGACTCATATTGGCCAGTGAAATTGCCTCACTCTCATTTTTAGCAGTAATAATAACAATAACAGGCCCAAATAGTTCCTCATCAAAAGCTGTCATTCCAGGTTTAACATCAGTTAATAATGTCGGCGGGTAGAAGTACCCTTTACCCTCCGGAATTATACCACCAAGCAATAATTTAGCACCTTGTTTAACAGATTTTTCTACTTGTGAATGCAAATTTTCTCGTAAATCTTTTCTTGCCATAGGTCCCAAATTAATATTGGGGTCTAATGGATCTCCCATTTTGTATTTGCTGATGAGTTCTTTGATTTTAGAAATTAATTCTTTTTCAATCGATTGAAGTGCTATAACTCGCTTGGCCGCAATGCAGACCTGCCCGGTATTATTTAATCGTGAAGCCACAATGCATTGAGCAGCAAGATCTAAATCCGCATCTTCCAGAATCAAATAGGGATCTGAACCGCCTAATTCTAGAACCGATTTTTTCAAATTTTTACCTGCATGCGCTGCAACACTTTGCCCCGCACGTTCACTTCCAGTTAAAGTAACAGCGGTAACAAATTGATTTTCAATGATATGAGATGCCCCATCATTATCTACAATTAAGTGTTGAAATAATGAAGAAGGAAATCCAGCGTCTCTGAATAATTCTTCGATTTTATTTCCTGTTCCACTCGATATTGGGGCATGTTTTAAAATAGCCCCATTACCCGCCATGATAGTTGGTGCTGAAAATCTAAAAACCTGCCAAAATGGGAAATTCCAAGGCATTATGGCAAATACAATTCCTAGTGGTCTGTAACAAACTTTTGCTGTTTTCATTTCAGTTTGAACAGTTCTTGGCATTAGGTATTGTTCTGCATTTTCAGCATAATGTTCACATACCCAAGCACACTTCTCAATTTCAGCATGACCTGCTGTAATGGGTTTACCCATTTCTAAAGCCATTAAATGTGCTAACTCTTGCTTTTTATCTTTTAATATCTGAGCAAGATTGAGCATTAAAGAGCGCCTTATGTCGAATTTAGAATTTTTCCAATTTAAATAGGCCTCATATCCACACGCTATTTTTTTGTCTATTGAATCAAAATCCAAGCATGTGTAGTTATTTAGAACTTCTTCAGTTGTCGGGTTGACAGTTTGAATATTCATTTAATTACTCGATATGATTAACGTTGCCTATAGTTTAGACCAAATCAAGGCTTTTTTTTATTTTAAATAATTAACCTAACTTGCACTTTGCTTTTGAATATTGATACTATTTTTATTTTAAACGACATTGTCTTAAAGAACAGTAATAAAAATCAACCTGTTAAGTAAAAAGGACTTGCACTGTTTTAGTAAAAAGTAAAAACACATCGTCTTGATGAACAAAGCAATCCAGATTTAATCATTGCACTGGATATTTTTAAAGGTAATTTGTTTTTTGCTTTTACAAAAAAACTGAAGCCCTAATTAGTAGTAGATGACATTGATTAACTCTAGGATAAGTAATGAATCCAATAAAGCCTCCCTTTACCCTTAATCAGTATTTTGCCGCCTGGTTTGTCCATGTATTTACTGCCAGCGCTGCCTGTATTGGTGTCTTTAGCTTATATAAAATTTACCAGCATGATTATGTATTTGCTTTATGGCTAATGGCAATTACTGTATTTATTGACGCAGTAGATGGTAGCCTTGCTCGATTGGTTCATGTAAAAAGCGTATTGCCTAAAATTGATGGCGCTTTATTAGACAATATAGTTGACTATTTGAATTATGTCATTACTCCATGTTTTTTCTTGCTAGTTAAACCGGGTATGCTGCCAGCTGATTATGTCGTGCCAATTATAGCTGCTATTACAATTACTTCGGCCTATCAATTCTGCCAGGATGACGCCAAAACCCCTGATCACTTTTTTAAAGGGTTCCCCTGCTATTGGAATATTACTGTCTTCTATATGTATATTTTTAACACTTCTATGATTGTGAACACTGTCCTCTTGTCCCTTTTTTGTGTACTGATTTTTATTCCAGTAAAATATGTTTACCCATCAAGGTTAGATTACTTGACTGAGTCGAGAATCTTGAAAATATTAATGCATTGTTGTTCTGCTCTTTATGGCATCAGTTCATTTTGCCTGCTAGTTAATTACCCTGAAACAAATAAATTATGGGTAAGCCTATCTTTGGGCTATGTGGGCATGTATTTATTTTTAAGTTTCTACAGGACTTATTATCCGATGTTCAAAGCTAAGATTACGGCAAATAATAAAGATTGAGTTTATATGTAATTTATGTTTTCCATGCAGATATTAGATCTCTGGTGGCACTGTTTTATCGTACTCTTTTAGGAATTTTTCTTTTCTTATTGCTTTAAATAGTATCTGTTTACTGAAAAAATAGAGAGGTAATGCAAGCAATTGATATAAGATCTACGCCTCTATAGAAGTTAAATTATGCCAATAACTTATGAATACCTGATAACAAAGATATAATAAAGACGAATTAATAGCTTCTATGCGTTTGATTTTTTTATTCCGTGATAGACTTTGTCTATTTAATGATTAAAATAGCATCTTAATTTTGTTTTCTGAGGAAATTATGTCATTAATTAATTATTTTACTAAAACGCTGTTAATCACAGCTTTTGCGACCAATGCAGTCCAGGCTGCTTCGATTTTTCCCCGTGGCTGTGAAGTCACTGGTTTTGGTTATAGTGAAAATTATTTAATTTTAAATGAAACAGGTAATCAAACCTATTATCTCATTCAAAACCGTTCAGATTCGAAAATTGAGCTTGAACGTTTTGATAACTCAGATGCGTTTATGATTCCTCCCTTACAAGCATCGCTAGATCCAATGAGTTGGGCAGCATTCGCCTCAGATGTAAAAAATTTAAACTTTAAGTGTTATAAGCATGTTGATGAAAATACTGCTTTAGTTGATTGTCGAGATGTTCTCGAAGTCTGCCAATATCCTCGTGTTAAATTTGCACTTAGTAATATGGGAAACTATTGGATTTCTACTAATAAATCACAAAATGAAGTTATACAGGAATCGGTTGCTAAAGGAATTTACCTAAAATGGTGATCCGTGAGTAAAACAAAGTATGACACGATATATCTGGTACTAGGTATTGTTGGTGCTTTGTTACTTATTTATGGGCTGAGCCAGAATAATCCCCAAGTCTATTACATTACTGGCTCACTTGCTCTCATGATTACAGCAATTCACTATAAATTGATTTATTTTATTGCTCTGGAATTAATTTTGGGGGCAGGCCATACCTCCCTACTTCTTGGTATGGGGAGATATATTGGATTAGCTTTACCTTCTTTGCTGTGTTTACAGCTACTGATTTTTTATTTAATGTTTGGCAAGGGAAACAGTATTTTTTTATTAACCGGCATTATAGGAATAGCACTGCTTTCGATGGGGCTTGCTTACCATAATCAAATCATATTTTTTTCTGGAAGTTCAGGCGTAGCTGCATATTCTTATTATAGTGCGTATAGAGGTCAATACATCTGTTACATATGGGGCATTCTTAATACAATATTTGCGTCATATGCTCTTTATCAATTGGTATTTTAAGATTATTTGAGGGATTTAATAAAATGGCTAGAACTCTATCAAACATGCTTCCATTAGGTACAGTAGCTCCTCATTTTGAATTATTGGATGTGGTTAGTGGAAGTAAAGTTAAATTAAGAGAGACTCCACGTTATGTGGCTACTGTGATTATGTTTATATGCAACCATTGCCCCTTTGTGAAACATATCAATAATGAATTAACAAAACTTGCTAATGACTATATTCCCCAAGGAATTCGTTTTTTAGCTATTAACTCCAATGATGTAGAGAGTTACCCTGATGACTCACCTGAAAATATGATTCAAACTGCTAAAGTTCATCAGTATCCATTTCCATATCTTTTTGATGAAACTCAGGAAGTAGCAAAAGCATATAATGCAGCTTGCACACCGGATTTCTTTGTTTTTGATTCTGATTTGTCTTTAGTTTATCGAGGACAATTAGATGATTCAAGACCAGGAAATGGTATTCCTGTAACTGGCAACTCAATACGCCAGGCTTTGGATTGCTTATTAAATAATAAACCTTTTGATTTTGAACAAAAACCAAGTATTGGATGCAACATCAAGTGGAAAATATAGGCTGAAGCTATCTTTAATTCAAAAAAGCAACATCGATTTCCATTACTCATTATATGTATAATAAAAATCGTATGTTGCTCTCATAACAAACTAGTTAACTATATGTATTATTTTGGTAATGAACTGAGTTGACTTAGTTCCAGTTCGCTCTCCGCTTTCTCCACTGCTTCAGCAGATTTCGCACGTGTCGTAGCAAAAAAGCCTTGACTTGCTCCAAAAGTCACACAAAATACAATAGCGTTTACTATCACTTTAAACAGGTTCTTGAGGTACTCTCCCCAACCTAGATCCTTTTCCAGGATAGGTTTGGCCTGTTGAATCACCAGGCTACTAGCTTCTTTAAATTTAAGCCCCGCCTCTTTGAAATTGATTTGAGGATTAGCTAAATCAATAGCATATTGATCACGCGTTTCTTGCAATTGTCTTAGAAGAATTTTTGCTGCTTCATAGGCTTTGTCATATTTATGTTGGTTGATATCCCCTATTTTACCTTTCAGTTCTTCTAATGCTTGATCAACCTTTTCTAATGCAACTTGTATTTTCTTATCAAGTAGTTCATCATCTTTTCTTTTGGTAGCGGGTTGTTCAATATCTGACAATGTAGCTTTTGGCTTTTCCACTAAATCAGGTAGGAATCTTACGCGTTTGGGTTGGGTGCCTTTGCCCTCAACGATGGCAGGAGTTTTACCTGCGCCCAATAAAGCTTGCTCCGTTTGCTCCTTCAAATGCACAGGAGCAGTTATCCAATTAATTAAAATATTTCGAGTTTCAAATATTATTGCAATTATTTGAAATAATTTCATTACTTCAGCTGGCTCTATACCACTTTGCTCTTTTGAACGATTAAGATCTCTAATTATTTCTGAAGTTTTCTGGCTAATTACAGCATCATGTCCTACAATGCGAGCCAATGCTTTTGAATCTCCAGCATTTTCTAATAATTGTTCAGTTAACTCTTGTAAATTGCCGGTTTCAGTTAATGCTTTAATATTTTCTCCATTAGCTAACATCAAAGACGCAACTTGTTCTGGACTAGCAAAAGCCATTACAACTCGACTGTTTTGATCTACTCCTCTCTTATACATTTCATGTACAAGCTTGGAAATTGCTTGATGCTGATTCTGCAACAATTCATGAATGTTAAAATAAAACCCTCCAATTTCACCCTCATTTGTTTGATAAAGCAGAGTAAAGTGAGTTTTTTTACCACTTATTAGATCTTTTGCATTTTCTTGAACTGCCTGGAGGTATTTTGCCAGAGGACCAGCCTGAGCACCATTGAGAGCCAATTCCTTGAACATTATAGAAATTAGAGCAGACTGTTTTTCTAATGGCTGTTCTCTTACGACCAATTTATCTAAATTTGCCCCATGTTCAGAGGTCGTTGTATCCTGTAAGGAAAGTACTCCAGATTTTTGAGCAATTTTTAATATATCTGCTTCTTTCAATTTAGGCAGCATGAGTCGAACCATTTGCAGCAATGACATACTGTCTACATTCTTTTGTGCTTGAGTCACTGCAGCTTCAATTACCTTCCTGGCTCGATTAATTTCTTCGTATAATTTGCTTTCATGTATATTGACAAGACGGGATAACTCGGCCATCTCTTGATTTTTTTGCTTTCTTTCCTGAGTAGGAAGATTAAGCGCATGATTATATAATTCGTTTCTTAAGTATTTATATTCTTTCAATAGCTCTTCCATGTTTACTATTCCAGAATTTATAAATTTTTTTGCTGCTTCTTGCAACTGTGGCCATAAAACTTGAACTGCTTCTCTTGCCTTAGCCTGTTGTTTTTCTATTCTCGTATATTCTTCTTTTATTCTTTTTTCTCTATTTTTTATTCCATTTTCGATACTTGTAACACTTTTTCTGATTTCTCGCCGCTCTTCCGGAGAAATAATTAATCTAATTTTATTTAATTCACCTATTTGTTTTCCATTTAATTTGCTTTGATTTTGATCATTGAATGTTGCTAGCTCTTTATATCTATTTAATAAGTTTTCGACTTTTTTATAGTTATGTTCAGTAACAACAAGACCCTCGTTATTTAATAGTGTTGCAACTTGCCTAAAGTCACTTAAATTCCGGTCAATAGGATTTTGCTCTCTTTTGGAATGAGACATAGAATGATTCCTTGATAGTTAGTGTGCTCGCATTATAAGCAAAGAATACTATTTTGTCACATTTAATTGGGCAATTTTTTACAAAATTACAATATCTTAATGCACATTGAATAATAGAAAACAAGTTGTGCGTTATGACGCACAACTTGAAGTAAGAATTTATATAAATATTGTTGATTTGAATATTTTTAGGTCGGTATCAAACAAATTATTTAGCAGGTATAATTTCAACTTGAAGGTTAGCTACTACATCACTATGTACATGTACTTCAACAACATAATTACCTATAGAATGTAAAGGGCCTTCAGGCATAACAATTTCACGCTTGCTAATTTCAATTTGTTTTTCAAGCAATGCGTCTTTAATTTCATTAACGCCAACAGAACCATATAATTTACCTTCGTCACTAGCCATAGCACTAATAACTACAGTGGTGTCGTTGAATTTAGCAGCACGTTGTTCTGCATTTGCCAAAGCTTGTTGAGCTTTTTTCTCTAGTTCAGAACGACGTTTTTCAAATAAATCAATATTTTGTTCTGTTGCAAAGACGGCTTTATTTTGTGGTATCAAATAATTACGTCCATAACCTGATTTAACGTGTACTTTATCACCTAGATTTCCCAGATTACGTACTTTTTCTAATAAGATTACTTCCATCTTAATAACCCCTTACGTTGATTCTCTCACCCTTGCAGGGAGATATAATCGAAAATTAAATAAACTATCTAGCGAGCCAAATACAATATAGGCAAATAAGACAAAGAATGGTTTTAGCAAGATCAATAGAAATAACAAAATCACCACTCTAACTTGCCACTTTCTGGCTAAAATATAATAGGCCAAAGAAAAACCCGATAAAAAGAAATAAGCAAGAAGTAGTGGTAAAGTGCTAATAGCCGCTGACACCTCAAAATAAGAGGCAACAGACACAATAATTAGCATCAAAAATGAAACCCTTCCACTACGAAATTCCAATATCTCCTGCTTAAAACCACCGGGCATGAAAAGTTTAGCTTGTATAGATCGGGCAAACATTAGTGAGATTAAGGCTGAACCAATCACACTTAATATCTGGAGACCAAAAAATAACTGAGCCAAACTTAAGTTATTTAATCCATTTGTGCTGTTTTCTACCAACTGTTTGTAATCCTGAAATTGAGACAATAGCATTGTAAAATGATTAAATTGACCTCTTACAAAATCAGGAATCAATATCTGAATGGACAGAAATACAAGGAATGCTTGAATTAGAAACGTCCCAAATACATTTGGCCAGCTGGCTGTTTTACGTAAAGTCAAAGCAGCAATATAGCAAGGCAAATAAGCAACCAATGTATTAATCAAAGCCCCTTCCACAGGTAGCAACATCATTAAAGGCACAGAATGAACAATCATCGCAGGTAACATGACTTCAAATCCAGGTTTTTCACCTTTCCTCAAAGTAATTAAACTCATTAAAGCCACCGATAGCCAAGAGGCGAATGGGACTATTGAAAGAACAACTGCACAAACAATAGCATATTGTTTATTTTCAAGAATTGCTCTACTTTTTCTAAGTATAAAATTACCTGCAAGATTCATTTTTATCTATGGCTGTCGCAATAAGGCAATAAACCAATGAATCTGGCATGTTTTATTGCCTTGGCTAATTGTCTTTGAAAACGAGTTTGAGTACCAGTAATACGGCTTGGTACAATTTTACCAGTTTCAGTTATGTAGTTCTTTAATAGGTTAATATCTTTATAATCTATTTCATTACCACCTTCTGCACTAAAGCGGCACATTTTTTTTCTACGAAAATAAGCTGACATAGACGTTCTCCTCTTAAGCGACTTTAGTTTCTTTTTCTTTTTTCATTAAGACAGATTCTGTAGTAATCGCTTGTTTTTGAACAGTGATCAAGTGTCTTAAAATGGCATCATTAAACTTGAATGCATTCTTAATTTCATTAAGTGCATCAAGATTACACTCAACATTCATTAAAATATAATGTGCCTTATGAACATTATTAATGGAATATGCCAGCTGGCGTCGACCTAAATCTTCTTTCCGATGTATTTTGCCGTTATGTTTGGTAATAATCCCTTCATAGCGCTCAACCATACCAGGTACTTGTTCGCTTTGATCTGGATGTACTAGAAACATAATTTCATAATGTCTCATGAATTCTCCTTATGGATAAAGCCTTCCAGCATTGAGTACTGGTAAGGCAAGGGTTTTAAAAAGCTGCCAATTATAACTTTTTTATTTAGTCCTTACAATCTCATTGCGATTTAAAATAAGATATTTATTAGAGCTGCGTATCATAACTTTGCCTATTTTATAGGCAATAAAATTACATAGTTGCTTTAAATAAATTTTTTTATAAATTTTACAGCAATTTATAGTGACAACTGTCACCAAAGTAAGGTACCGTTCAGCAGTGAATATTAGCCTTAGGAATAATTTATGAAAAAAGAGGTTTTTTTTAAATGGATATAATAAATCTTCAATTTGAAGAACCACTTATCATTCGTATCTCGAATACTGTTGTTAAAATTTTGGCTTTTAAAACTCAGGAAAATGGAAATATAAAATTTGGTGTGGAGGCACCCAGGTCAATCAATATTCACAGAGAAGAGGTTTTCCATGCAATTAAGCAAAAAGAAACTCTTAGCACAGCCGACTAACAACAAATAAATGCAAGTTATACCTTTCAGATACTTTATTTTATTGGCTGGAACTATAGTAGTTCTATCGCTAGTAGCTTTAGTTATCAATCATTTTATCTATCAATTCCCCGGGAATAATTATTTTCCACCTAACACTCCAGTCATGGCTTGCATTATCTTGTTAAATTATATTGGATTAATTTTATTTTTCGGTAAAAAAAATAGAGTGACCAGCTCTGGATTAGAATTGATCAACTTTTTTGTTGTGATGTCGATCATTGCTTTAGCGACAAACGCTGTTCAATTAACGCCCTATCCTCCTATAGACAAACAAATCATTAAACTGGAGGCGCAATTCGGCATTAATATGATATCTATTCTGGAGTGGATGAATAAATATCAACATTTTAAATACTTATTAGCGATTATATATGATACTCTACCATATCAAATGAGTATCTTACCCCTATGCGTAATTGTATCAGGGCGATTTTATATCCTTAAAGATTATTATTTCCTATTACTCTGCACAACATTAATGGGTTTTTCTTATTACTACTTTTTCCCAACCACCGCACCTGCAAGTGAACTACAAAGCAGTTTATTTGTCCCTGAACAAATAGCTACAGGACTTAAATTTCACCAAATTCATAATCATATACAACCCACAACCATTGAAGGTGGTTTAATAGCCCTTCCCTCATTTCATACAATCTGGGCAATTTTGTGTGTCTACTTAATCAAAGACTGGTTTATCCCCTGTCTATTGCTGTCAATCATTAATGTTCTATTAATCCTTTCATGTGTACTGCTGGGATGGCATTACCCGATTGACATTTTGGCGGCCATAATACTTGTTGTATTATCTTATTATCTGTTAACTGTAATTAAAGTTGAGGCCCGTTATTTGGATTTATAAGCATTAACCTGAAAATCTATATCTGAAAATAGTTATTGCTTAAAATCAGCTTGCCTTTGTAGAGGAGCATTTATAATTCTTACTGGCGTCCCTACAGACACTAAACTGTATAGGTGCTCAATATCCTCAGGAAGCATACGAATACATCCCGCACTGACTTTGGACCCAATCCCATCAACTCGATTAGAACCATGTATCAAGATAGCTGGCCACCCTAAACGCAATACATGTTGCCCTAAAGGATTGTGAGGGCCAGGGGGAAACTCACTGGGAATAGGAGCACCAATGCTTTCAGCTGCCTTTTGTAATTTTACTGTAGGTCGCCAGGTAGGATTAATTTCCTTGGAGGTGATTCTGCTTAATCCCAAAGGAGTCTCCCATCCTTTTTTACCAATCCCAACAGGATAAGTCATGACAACATTGTCATCTGGAGGAAAATAATATAATCGATATTCTGCTAAATTAATCACAACACCTTTTCTGGGCACGTTGGGGAGAATAAAACGAGATGGAATAATTAATTTTGTGTTAGCGGCTAGCGGATATCTGGCATCCACTCCCGGGTTAGCACGTACCATTTCATAATAACCGACATTAAAACGCCGGCCGACCTCATCTATAGTTTCTCCATACTCTGAAAATGCGACCTGAATTTCACCGATGGTATTTCCCGCTTCAGGCAATACATAAATATTCGCAAAAGAATATTGACTGAGTAAAAGTATTAAATACCAAACTCTTATTATAGATTTTGATTTTTGCTCCATATGATGCTTTTCTCTCTAAAAAGCAAGGTAAAACCATAACGTTTTACCTTGCAGAGAAATTATAAGCTGGTATCTACTTTAAAACGTTCGCCGTATTTAGATTCAAATGTTTTAAATAAAGTTTCCAGTTTATCTTTACCAAAATCATTTGCGTAATTCATAGGGCCTCCACGAAATGGAGCAAAACCTGTGGCAAAGATCATTCCAGCATCCAACAAGTCAGAATCTTCAACCACTTTCTCACGTATACAAGCCGCAGATTCATTCACCATGCGTAAAATTAGTCTGTCTGCAATGGTTTTATCGACATGTGACGGGGCTTTTTTCTTAATTACTTTTCCATTTTTATATTTATAAAAACCTTCTCCAGTTTTTCTGCCTAGCTTACCTTCTTTTACTAAATCACGTAATCTTTGTGGAATAGTGCCACCAAAGTGACTGGTCAGATTTTCGGCCACAGCAAGACAAACATCCATTCCTACTGTATCAGCCAGTTCAACAGGGCCCATAAACATACCAAACTGCAATGCAGCCTCATCTATTGTTTCCGCACTATATCCTTCATCCAATAACTGTACGCACTCCATCAGGTAAGGCATGAGCACTCTGTTTATTAAAAACCCAGGGCTTGATTTGACAGGCAAAGGCAATTTGCCAATTTGATTGACGAACGCGCAAGAGCTCTGCTGAATTTTTTTTGCAGTACATGAGCTGCTGACTATTTCTACCAAATCCATTTTAGCTACAGGATTAAAGAAATGAATGCCTACCAAGCGTTCTGGTTTACTCATTACACTACTGATTTCATCAAGTGGGATACTAGAGGTGTTTGTCGCTATGATCGCATCCTTTTTGGCATTTTTTTCCACAGTTTTCATTATTTCCTGTTTAACAGCTAAATTCTCGAAAACAGCCTCAATAATGACATCTGCTCTTTTGACCCCATGCCCTTCGGGGTCTGCGATTAATCTATCCATTGCTGCCTGGATCAATCGCGGCTTACGCAATTTTTTACTATAAAGTTTATGTGCTCTCCCTATTGCAGGGGCAATTTGTTCATAAGATTTATCCTGTAATGTGACCTGAAGACCTCGCAAAGCACACCAGGCCGCGATATCCCCTCCCATAACTCCAGCTCCAATCACATGAACATGAGCCGCTTTGAAGTGGCTGTCTTTGGCAAACCCTTTTAATCGCTCACGCAATAAAAATGCTCTGATAAGATTCTTGGCGGTATCATTTTGGGATACAAGTTTTTCTATAGAGTCCACTTCTTTAAGATAAGCCCTCTCTCCCACTCCCCCTTCTTTTTCCCACAGGTCAATCACGGCATATGGTGCAGGATAATGTTCTTTTCGAACTCGCTTGGCTACGTTATAACGCAGCAAATAAGCAATAGCTTTTCTAAGCAGAGAGCTATTCGTTAAACTTTCAATAAATGATGCCCTGTGTCGTGGTGGTTTATTCTTTATGAAATAAACAGCAGCTCTTCTTAGCTGACGAACAGGTACTACCTCATCAATCATACCGAGGCTTTTAGCTTTTGCAGCAGGTATTGCACTACCGGTTAATATGACTTGTGATAAAGCTTTAAAACCACCTATTAACTGAGGCAAACGCACAGTACCGCCCCACCCTGGATGAATACCCAGCATTACTTCAGGCAAACCAATGCGTGTGTCTTTGTCATCCGTTGCGATTCGGTAGGTACAGGCTAAAGCTAACTCATAACCACCGCCCATGCAAAAACCATCGATCATTGCGACACTTGGAATTGATAAGGCTTGCAACCGGGCAAATACAGTTTGTCCTTTCTGCAAAAAATCAACTGCTTGTGAGGAGCTCTCAAATTGTGAAAAAGCGTTAACATCAGCACCCGCAATAAACCCTTTTTCCTTGAGCGAATAAATAATTAATCCCATTGCTTTTTTATCATGCGATATTTCATGCAACAAGCTGTTTAACTCATCCAGGACTTCTTCATTAATGCTATTAACAGCAGCATCTCTTCTATTTAATCCAAGCCACAGAATGGCGTCTTTATCTCGTTGTAAATCCCAATGTTTATAATTATTCATGTCCTTTCACCTCAGTAACTCGTTCAAGATACATAGCTCCTCCCTGACCACCTCCGATACAAATTGCTGCCATACCTCGCGACTCATTTCTTTGTTCTAAAGATTTAAGAACGTGCAACACAATACGAGCCCCACTGGCACCAATAGGATGACCTAACGCAATTGCTCCTCCATCTCGATTGAGCCGATCCAATGATGGCGATCCAATTGCCTCCTTAAGGCCAAGCTGTGTTTTGCAGTACTCTTCATCGTTCCATGCAGCCAAACACCCTAAGACTTGAGCGGCAAAGGCCTCATTGATTTCCCAACAATCCAAATCTTGTGGCTTTAAATTATGTCTTTCTAATATAGGGGTTGCCGCGTGAACAGGACCCAAACCCATTTGAGAGGGATCTAGAGCAGCCCATTGTGAATCAACTATTCGACCTAATACCGGTAAAGCATATTTTTTTACAGCCTCAGCGCTGGCCAATAGCAACAAACAGGCACCATCAGTTATCTGTGAACTGTTACCTGGAGTGACCATGCCATATTTTTTGTCAAAAAAAGGTTTTAATTTTGACAATTTTTCCACCGTGGAATCTGCCCTAATCCCATCATCTTGAGGATATATACAACCTTTGTAATCTATAATTGGGGCAACTTCAGACATTCTATTTTCAGCATAAGCTTGAGCTATTCTTAAATGGCTTTGAGCTGCGAATTCATCCATTTGCTCTCTTGTGATGTTAAATCGATAAGCTACTTTCTCAGCTGTTTGTCCCATATTCAATCCTACTATAGGATCAGTCAGGCCTCTGAGCAAAGCGATTACCGGTGCCAGATAAGAAGGTTTAAACTTTGTAATTAAAGCCAGCTTTTGCCCCATACTTTTAGCTGCAAACCAGTTTGCCAGCCAGGAAGCCATTTTTTCATTAAATAACAACGGTGCATGACTCATGGCATCTGTTCCACCAGCGAGGACCAAATTACTGCGCCCTGTGGCAATTTGGATTGCGGCATTATCCAATGCCTGCATGCCTGAGGCACAATTTCTCATTACAGTAAATGCAGGCACCTTATCACCACATCCCAAACGCAGAGCAACCACGCGAGCAATATTGGCCTCGTCTGGTCCAGGCATAGCGCTACCAATAATGACCTCATCAAGCTCGTCCGGAGAAAATGGTTGACGATTTAGCAAAGTTGTTCCTGCCGCAACTGCCAAATCTGAACCACAGAATGGACCTACTCCTTTTGCTTTAAGAAAAGGCGTTCGACTTCCATCGACAACATAAACGTTACGACCACTTAAATTCGACTGGTGTTTCATTAGTCCTCCTTGTTAGGGCCTCTGCATAAGAATGTATACTAAAATCAACAGATTCAAAGATTAGCAGTATTCTTGATATTTTGGAAATCTTAAGATGATTTTTTTGGTGACATCAAATTACGTAAATCATTCCTGGAAGTGTTTATTCTTTAAGCCTTATTCTGTTAAAGCTTTCTTACGCATACCTTTTCACTTTGCAAATCATTTCTAAGCAAAATCAATTCATCTTTACGACTCTCTATATTAATTTTAGCTAATTCATGAAAAATTGCTTCTGCTGATAAAAGATCTCCCCTCAATATTCTTTGCACTATTTCATTTACCTCTTTGATGTAGGCATAATGATTTTTTGCTGAAAAAAATGAACTTTTCTTATTGGATCCTCTAAAGACATAGTTTTCCAATTTTTCACAAATATTCACTATTTCTGGATTGTACCTGGGCAGATGGTCAAGTTTTAAACTTGGAACAAGCACGAGATTTATCTTTGATATGCTGGAAAGTTGTGTTTTAGGAGAGAAATTATGACTTAATTTTTTTAATTCTCTTTTGAGTGAAAAGATCAAGGCATCGAACAAATCATCCTTGCCTTTATAAGGTAGAAGATATTGGTACAGTTCAGAGACTATAACTTGCTGATTTTGTATACGATTTAATAAATCATTTAGCATGTCGGCTATTTTTTCTGTCTGGATTTTTACTGAGAAATTCAGATAGGCAAGTGTACGGTTTTCTAAATCCTTCAGTAGATCTATCTTGGCTAATTCACCTATCTTTTTGTATATTTCAAAAGGATTTGCTACATCTTTTTGATCAATAAATGGAGTAACCTCCGGGTTTGTTCTTTTTTTCCTTAAATAATCGTTTCTAATTGCGGTTAATTCCCCTTCAATTTTTAATTCTTGTAAAATGGTCTTATCTGATACGAAATATATAAAATCAGAACAGTAAATAGATAGATCGTCTGATATTTTGGAAAATAACATAATTAATCCCATACAATATTTCCCAAATTCATCTAAGGTGACGTTGTGATTTTCATGGCTTATTGAATAGTTATAAAGAGCGAACATCACACCAAAAATAAACTCTGGCTCAAAATTTTCTCCAAAATCAGAGTTTTCTTTTAATAATTCGAATAAATAGCTTATAAATAACCTGGCTTTTTCTTTGTTTGATGGGCAAATTGTTTCACCTAAATATTCCAATAGAGTGTCATACCACATAATAATCCTTTAAATCCCTTAAATAGGTAGTGTCATAACATAAATACATTTTAAAAAAAATCTACTGATATTTTTATATGCATTAATGATATTTATTATGCTCAATTTTGAATTTCATCACTTTATGCAATAAGAATTATTGACGCATGTTAAATACCTGATATACTCCGCTACCATTGATTGGAGAGATGGCCGAGTGGTCGAAGGCGCTCCCCTGCTAAGGGAGTATGGGAGAAATCCCATCGAGGGTTCGAATCCCTCTCTCTCCGCCAATCAACGCGCCCGTAGCTCAGTTGGATAGAGTATCTGGCTACGAACCAGGGGGTCGGAGGTTCGAATCCTTCCGGGCGCGCCATTTATGATGGGGGTCTATTTCGAAGACATCGGTTACAAATTATGGCTCTTCCCCAAATCCGCTGTCTCTTGATCACATCTCCATCAACTCGTTAGCTATCCTAAGCCCTTCTACTCGTTCCTGTAATCGGAACTATCCTTTCCAGATAGTAGACCAAGCTGCTTTCCCAGTTCTTTTGGAATCAGTCCAACCGCCCAACTTGGCTATTGCTTTATAAGCCCAAGCAGCAGTAGGTATTTTTTCAGGTAATGATTTTCTTTCAACACTATTCCATAAGACTTTCCATTCAGCATCAGTGAGCAATTCATCGCAAGAAGTACTGCTATCATTGATAACTAGAGTAGTCGGGTATTCAAAATACTCTTTTAATTGGAGTAATCGAATTGCTACAAATGAGAGAATGACAATCATTTTCTCTAAATTTTCAATTGATTGCATACGCTGCTCTTCAGCACCAACCCCCGATTTCCATGCTTTATGAAAATCCTCAATGCGCCATCTCATTTCATAATATCGCGTTATTTTTCGGGTACACTCTAATGTTGTTGTGGCTTCTGTTGTTAATAGAATCCATTCAAGGCAATCGCTTTCAGATGGATTTTTCTCTTTAGCGATTACTACGTTTAAAGTGATTGGTTTTAATTCACGTGCTTTAGCTCTTCGTTCAGAAGGTGAGAAAGTAACAGATGTTGTTTTTAACTCAAGAGTCACTTGGCGTTTCTTTCTATTTGCTTTTTGAGCCACTTTAATTGTATAAGTACCCAAGTTTACTGCTGAAGGTAACATTTGAAATAAATAACAGTTACTTCCTTCTAGTTTTCGATTATGGCTCGCTCGAACAATAAAACGTTGAGCATGGTCTAACTTGTACTGAATGTATTCAAAAATATCAGCTTCTCTATCGCAAACAGAAATCACATCAGACATTTTAGAACCCAATCGGTTCTCTAATGCCCGAGTATTCTTTTCCCATTTATAGCTTTCTTTCTCTGTATATAACCTTACTCGTCGATGATTTTTTTTGCCCCTTTCTTTGATATCTCGACACCAACGTTCTTGCGCAATTAATCCTATTGTTTTCTCTTGCTCTGCATCCATGAGCATAGTTGTATGAACATGAAAACCTCGATTGCTTTTTTCTTTAGGACCGCCTAAATCACCTAATGATTCTTTTACTTGATGGGTATAGGAGAGCGTGGTTGTATCTTCAATGGCTAAAAGCGTGGGGATTGACTGAGATAACCAGCTTGTTACTTGATAACCACCCTCTGCAATTTGATTCGCTGTGACTCGTTTGTTTCGTAAAAAACGATAACTACCTTCTATAAGCGCATCCTGCCCTCCACAACTTCCTGAAAGAGAACCACCAGGCGTCGATGATAATTGTTTGCCTATTTGAATTAACCGACGAGTAAGTCGTTTATCCCCTAAAGCAACTGAACCAAAAATAGCTTCCGACCATGCTGTAGTATCTTCAACTGCTAAGTCCATACATACCTCAAAAAGAGGTGATTTGATCATGTTTGTTTGGAATAAACAAGATGTGTAGAAGATTCAGCCCAAATCCGGGGGCACTAATCAAGAACACAAAACTTTAACCCTTAACCTATAATTTTCAAAACTTCTAAGCCGCATAAGCAGTCGTTGAATCAACTAGAAATTTTGTATAAGTCATATATAAACAATCGATTCCCTTCAGTTAATTAATTAGAATAAAATTGATGAAAAATATTTCAAAAAGATATCATTCAAACTTATATAGCTCTTGTCTTTTAGCAGTTGGCAAAATATTCATTAAAAGGCTGCTTATTTTTTAATACTGAAAATTCTGGGGCCATAATTAAAAACTTGAGGATTAAGTATAAAATAATCTAATATCATCAAGTTACTCAACAATGTCTTGTTGTGAGCCAACGATTCAAGGAGCGTTATGATTGTTATCTTCGTCCATGGCTGGAGTGTCACGCATACCAATACTTATGGGGATCTTCCTCAATGGCTTGAAAATCAGAGCAAACAGGGAAAGCTGGATATTCAAGTCGGCAATATTTATCTTGGGCGCTACATCAGTTTTGATGATACGGTGACGGTTGACGATATAGCACGCGCATTTGATCAAGCGGTACGTGATGAAATTGCTGATAAGCTACGAGATGGTCAGCGTTTTGCTTGTATCACTCACTCTACCGGTGGGCCCATTGTCCGCAAATGGATGGATTTATACTTTAAAAATAATCTTGCAAAATGTCCGTTGAGTCACCTTATCATGCTGGCTCCTGCCAACCACGGTTCTGCTCTTGCACAGCTTGGTAAATCCCGGCTAGGCCGCATAAAGAGTTTTTTTGAAGGCATTGAACCGGGAAAGTGTGTACTTGATTGGCTTGAACTCGGAAGCGATATGAGCTGGCAACTTAATGAAAGCTGGCTTGATTATGATTGTACTGCCAATGGTGTCTATTCCTTTGTACTTACTGGCCAGAAAATTGATCGCCAACTTTATGATGCAGTGAACTCCTACACAGGGGAATCTGGATCCGATGGGGTGGTACGCGTTGCTGCAACAAATATGAATTATAGCTTATTGAAATTACATCAGGAGGGGGATAACGGTGAAAGCCTTGTTGTCGCCAAAATGACACGAACACAGCCAATGGCATTTGGAGTTCTACCTGGACTTTCACATTCCGGTAAAAATATCGGTATCATCCGTAGTATAACTATGGCCAATGCAGCTACTCACCCCACGGCGATATGGGTCCTGCGATGCCTGCAAGTAAAAAGTCGCGGCTCCTATAATAAATTAGTAAAAGAGTTGGACAATATTACTAAAGAGACTCAGAAAAATGAGCATAAGGAATTTGTGAAAACACTTGTCTTTACGCGCGAGTATATAACCAATCGTTACTCTATGATTATTTTCCGGCTTATTGATGACCGCGGCAATCACCTTATCGATTATGATCTTTACCTAACTGCCGGACCACAATATAGCGAGCAGGCGCTTCCTGCAGGTTTTTTTGTAGATCGTCAGCGAAATCTCAATAATCGAGGTAAACTGACTTATTTTCTTGACTACGATATCATGGAAGGTGGAGTTAATACCCCAAAAATGCAGGGTAATCTTGGGTTTCGTGTTAAAGCATATCCAGAATCAAGTGACCAAGCCCTTGCCTATTACAGGTTACTTGATTTTCATTCATCGCTTGCTGACATTCATAAAATACTTCATCCGAATGAAACCGTAATGGTTGAAATCATGCTTCAAAGACGAGTAGATAGGACAGTTTTCCGTATCAACAACAACCTTACTCCGGCAAAAATCAGTGGAAAGCCAACTGGCAAAAAGATAGATTGATACCTCTTTCGTTTGATGCATTTGCATCATTAATGAGAAAAAAGTCATCTAGCCACAATTTGGAAAAAAATATCTTAAATATTGGTAATTTTACTTTCTTTATAAATATCTGAAATTTTTTCACCATCCCAAATATATCTTAAATGGCATCCTTGTATCGGTATAGTGAGCGCGGGAGGTCTTAATACAGCCACACATAAGCCATTTAAATCTCTTACACTTGGGTATAGCAAGCCCCATTCCTTCTTTTCACAAATTTTCTTGCCAAATTCCTGACTTTTACTATAACAAGCAGGATCAGGATTAAACAAGTCTTTATAATTTTTATCTGTAATATCTATTAATGGTTTTTTTATATTAGCCATATACTCTCTCATTGAGATGGAGCAAGGTTTTTCATTTGATGCGCTATAAAACCGTTCTCGATGAAAGCAAGTTTCCTTTATTGCTGTTTCAAGTGATGAAGCGGCATAATAAATACCAAAACTGCCGTCACTAAATCTTGATTCAAATCCAGTATGTGTAAAAGCAGCCATAATTGGAGTAGATCCAGGACCACCAATCCAATCCTCTTGATCTATCAAATTTATTTTACCGAACTCTGCAAGTATCCTTTCATTGGTTAAGCCTTCAAGTAGAGCTATTTGTTCGAGCTCTTCTGCAGAATCTGCCCAATCGAATAAAGTCACGGGAGGGAATTTAGAAGGTATTAGTCTATGCACTTTATCATTAAAATCTATATAGGAATACATCCTAATAACCTCGCCAAAAGTCCAGAAATTTCCTTACATCTGCAAGACGAACCATCCCCCCTTCCAGCATATATTCTTTGGGTGTTAAACCTTTAAACGGAGGTAAGTCGTTTTTACGATTAATCCAAGTTCTGGCTTGTTCCCCATCTTCAAACAATATACGTAAAGATTTATAAATTCCTAAAAGATAGGAGACTCGTTCTTTTTGATCCCTGTTTAGTTTCGCTTTATGGGAAGTGTACGTAGAGCGTGGCATATCCCCCATCAAAATACGGGCTTCACTTTCTTTTAAATCAAAACGTTCTACAAGATTGGTTAAAGACTTCCATACCACCTCATCTGGTATGCTTTGTAAAGACCTTGTATTAGTTTGCATACTAAACTCCTGGCTGCTTTCCACTATATTATAGTCTCCAAAGAGACATTTGTCTATAAAAAGACATGTTAAGTGAATTAAATGCTCATTTAATGAAAAATACATTGATCTGACATGCAGAATATGAAATAAATTTCAAAAATTAATTAACAGTGCAAGAAGCAAGGGAATAAGGCGCTTTAAAACCATAGTTGAGCGAAAATAATTTCAATATGATTGATACAATACAGAGCGAACCAAAAATAAATTTTACTTATAATTACAAACAACCTGACGACTACCGTTTCAGTCTTGATTCAATTCATCTGGCTAAGTTTGTTGCAATACAATTGGAATCCTATCCAGATCTTGGTTCATTAAGAGTATTAGATCTCTGCGCAGGCTGTGGAGTAATTGGAATTGAACTGTCATGGTATCTTCAAGCAATCCGGCAGATTGATTTTATTGAGATCCAGGATATTTATACTGAATATTTTTATCAAAACATAGCTAACGTTAATCGACCTGAGCTGCAATTTCGCTGGCATCTCTTAAATTATGATGAACTACATAAAAAAAAATGGGAAGAAAAATTCGATTTGATTATCAGTAATCCACCCTATTTCCAACCAGGTCACGGAATACTTTCCCCTTCAAAATTTAAAAATCGGTGCAGATTTTATTTAGATAGCTCCTTTCAGAGTTATATTCAAGCGCTGGGCAATTCACTTGCAAACAGAGGTAAAGCTTATTTTTTATTACGTCCATTAAAACACCATGGTCTTGATTTATTTTCTGATATACAAAAAATCCTGCAGGAAACATCAGTAACAGCAACAAAAATATCGCATATCCGTGGTACAGATATTATTTTATTGGAAAAACTGAAATGAATAGTAGTATTCTTTATAGGACATTGATTTTGGTCTGCCTTGAAAAATAAAAATATTTTCCAACACAAATTAAGTATATTAAAATTGCATGCCAAAGTATTCTTGAATAGTTGTGCCAAAATCCTTTGAGGATCAACGAGAGAAGTAGACAATGAAGTATTTACTGCATCAGAGTTAGATAACGAACAGACAGCGTTCCTCTACAGAATAAACCATTCGGATAAAATGGAGTTTTCGATGAAAGAAAATGTGTCCCACCTGCCAAGAGAGCTCAGCCGTATGGTTTTCTGGTCACTTACCTGTTTAAAGAAAGCCATTGCAGAAGTCTATGGAAAAGAAACATATGAAAGAATCGAGCAAATTCGACTATCCATGCAAGACACGATCGGAAGTGAGTCTTTTTCACTTGGAAAATCTCTTCATAGTCTTCAAATCGAGCTTTCCAAACTTGAGAAAAAACAGTTATATCAAATAGCTCATGGTTTTTCCCTTATGATGGAGCTGATTAATACCTGTGAAAATGCCTACCGCATTTTTCGTATCAACCAAAGAAAAGAACAAGTTTATTCTGATATGCCTCAAGGTATTCATTATGTATTGACAGCACACCCAACAGAGGCTCGTACCAATGAGTTTTTAAAACTTTTCAAAGAAATTCGTGACTATCTTATAGAAGTTCTTAAATCCCCCTATCTGATGAATGAATCTCATCTTGATCAAATGCTTAAAATCTCACTTCAAATTAATATTTCCTATCATGAAAAACCAAGCGTGGAAGACGAGGCTCAATACATCTATCAGTACGCACTCCATCCACTTAACATCAAACTGTATCATTCATTTTTAGCAAAAGGCGTCCCTATTCAATTACGCACCTGGGTAGGAGGTGATAAGGATGGGCACTCTGGTGTTAATGAAAAAATCATGCTTAAAAGCCTAGAACTTTCTCGTTCTTTTTTTATTGCCTACATTCAGGAATGCTTAAGAGAAGTGCTGGAAATCATTAAGCTTTCAACTTCATTAGATAAAAATAAACCCTTGGCAGATCAGATTAATCAGCTTGTTAAAAAAGCCTATGGTCTTAAAAAGATACAATCAAAAGAACATGAAAAAATATCGATATTCAAAAATGAATTGACTGCTACACAGATAAATACCCTAAAATTTTTAAATTTCGAACCTGAGCAATTCTCCATCATCTCCAGTATTTTTCATCTGTATCCCGCTTTGGTCATGCCTATAGAGCTTAGAGAGGACTCAGCCGTTGTAAAAGAGAGTTTAACAAGCATAAAAAAAACAACAATTACTAAAATGCTTGAACAGGTACACTCTATAACTCATGGAACTGATCCTAAAAACTATATACGCGGTTTTATCCTTAGTATGGTTGAATCAGCTGAGGATATAAAAAATGGAATTAATCTGGTTAAAAAAGTTTTTAAAAGCTATGCCCTGCCAGTTGTGCCTTTGTTTGAAAATCAACTTGCCCTCACTGACGCAGATACAATATTAAATAATTCAATCACTGAGGATATCAGACAGAAGCATCTCAAACAGTGGGATGGAAACTATGAAGTCATGTTGGGTTACTCCGACTCGTCCAAAGAAAATGGCGTACTGCCCTCTCGGCTTATGATTGCGAAAAGTTTAAAAAACATTCAGTCTACCCTGGAAAATAAAAACCTTCGGCCCATCTTTTTTCATGGTTCGGGCGGTAGTATTGAGCGAGGAGGCGGGGATATCAAAGAACAAACAGCCTCCTGGTCGAAGGAAATAATGTCTAATTATAAAGTGACTGTCCAGGGAGAAATGGTTGCAAGACTCTTTGGTTCCAGTTCCATACTCAAAAGCCAGATTGACAAATTTCTTGATATCTATTCGCAGAAAGGCAAAAGCAATGACAATGATTATCCGGAAGAGTTGTCCTTGTTTTCGACAAGAGTTAGCCAGAAATATAAAACACTTATCCAAAGTGACTGGTTTTGGCAAATAGTAGAACAAGCCTCCCCTTATCATTTTCTGAAAGAATTGAAAATTGGCTCTCGTCCAACCAAACGAAAATCAGGCCCTGATCAACGAAAGCTTCGCGCCATCCCATGGATTCTGTGCTGGACTCAAACACGGCTTCTTTTTCCAACCTGGTGGGGTATAGGTTCCACTTGGTCAGAGCTAAATGGCATTGAAAAAAACAGACTTAAGGCTCTTTATAAAGAAAATGCTCTTTTTGCTGCTTTTGTAAAGCAATTAGGTGTAACACTCTCCAAGGTTTATCTACCCGTCTGGGAACAGTACTTGCTTCAATTGACTGGCTCTATTGAATACCTAAAGCCTTTTCAATCAGAACTAGAGTCAACTATTCAGTTCTTCTATCAAATAACCGATGAGAAAGATTTCTGTTTTCACCAACCCTGGCTTGGGGAAAGTATTCAATTACGATCAACATTGATTCATCCTTTAAATCTTATTCAGATTGAAGCTATGAAAAGGAAAGACTTACCTCTTTTAAGAAAAACAGTCACAGGCATTTCTTGTGGTATGTTGACAACAGGATAATAGAAGTAAACAGTGTTATTGATTCCTTCTATAATATTTAGCACAGTAAAGTATTAAAGTATGTCATCTTTGTTTATAGGCTCTCTTACCCAAATGGCAATAGCCGTTTGAGCATTGGTCAGGTATAGTGTTTTGATTTTAAATTGACTTATAAGTTGTGTTAGTATACTCACTTTTTAAAATCAAAACACTATACTTATTTGGACATAGCTTCGGCAACAGGTAATTTGAGGCAATTCGCGACCAATTCGTTTTTGAAAAAAATTTGAATTTTATGAATTAATTTAATATAATTGGATCCTAATTTAACCAAAACAAGGATTCCTAACAGTGCATTACAAAAAAAAATCGATGAAAACTTATCCTTCCAGGCGTAATCAAATAACAGCATTGGAAAAATTTCGAAAAAAAACTGCTAATCTAAAAAATTGCATTAGTGATGATCTGGAGCAAACCGGCAGAGCCATGACGAATCTTAATATGTTATTATGGGTAACCCCTGTAGCTATGATAGAACATTCAAATCCGATATGGGCGATAGCATTACCTTTTTCATTGGCAGGAACCCTTCTCAGTCTTCCTGTTGCCGGTATTATTACTGCAAAAAATATTATAAAAGATGTTTATAAAACCATTAAGGAAGATATAGAGGAAAAAGCAAAAGATGACGAAAAGCGTATTGGATATTTTGCAAGCAATTTAGCTGATACTTTGTCTAAAAAACCACCGCATTTACCAGTTCTTCCTAAAACTATTCTAGCAAAAATCAGTCTATTTGCGGCAGCTCATCCAGCTAAATCACCTGACATTGACCCTTCAAAAAATTATGGACCTGATTTTGAGCTTGCATTGAATTATATTAAAAAGCCAGAGCAAGCATTTTTATCACTTAAGTAAGGTTTTTTAACTAAATTATTTTTAGCCCACGAACTGACGTAATAGTATGGATCCTGCCACTTTAACAAGGTCTTGTAATGAGCCAGAATGAGATTGTTTAAATTCATTTAAAAAAGTGGAGGATCCATAATAGATAAGAGCTACGGTAAAAAGTTGTGTATGGTCAAAAAAGATCAGGTAGCTTTCCCCTCATCCACTGAACCATTTTGTTTAATTTCTCTTATACCATTGACGAATTTAACGCCGCGAATCACTTCAGCGAGCATCTTGAAGCCCCGCAGTTTACGCCAATGATGTTTGGCATTGTCACATAGCTTGAAAACCATTGTCAAAATAGTTGTTCGAGAGAACGCGCCTTTGGATTTATAAGTGCGGTGCCTGACACTGGCAAAGGTCGATTCAATCGGATTGGTGGTGCGCAGATGAACCCAGTATTCTGCCGGGAAATCATAAAAGGCTAATAAATCATCTTTGTCTTTTTGCAGACACTCCGTCGCTTTGGGATATTTAGCTTGATAACTTTCGATGAATCGGCCAAATGCCTTATAAGCTTGCTCCCGTGTTGGAGCCATCCAAATGGCTTGCAGTTGTTGTTTCGCTTTGGAGAGTAGCGATTTTGGCAATTTGTCCAGCACATTGCCCATCTTGTGAAACCAACAACACTGATGGCGAGTTTCAGGATAGATTTCATCGATAGCACCCCAGAAACCCAGTGCCCCATCGCCAACAGCCAGTTTGGGTGCCTTGTCGAGTCCGCGTGCTTTCAAATCGCGTAACACCGAAAGCCAGGACTCTTTACTTTCCCTGTAACCGGCTTCCATGGCTATCAAGTCTTTTTGACCGCGCTCATCAACACCAATTATCACCAGAACACATTCCTTGCTTTCTTCCATTCTGGCCTGCAAATAAATCCTATCTACCCAGAAGTACACATAATGTTTGTCAGTCATCTCCCGTTTTCGCCATGCCCTATATTCTTGCTCCCATGTCGCTTTTAGGCGGCTAATGACTCCAGGAGATAAATTTTTTCCTTCACTGCCAATCAATGATTTTAAAACATCTACAAAATCATTCGTGGAAATCCCTTTGAGATAAAGTAACGGCAAAAAGTCATTTAGGCTTTTGCTTCGCCTTAAATACTTGGGAACCAGATTCGAAACATAACCAATCCCATCCGATGACTTAGAACGGTCCCCCACCCGTGGAACTTTAACCGCCACTTGGCCTATTCCTGTCTGAATCTCTCGTTCCGGCAAATAATCATTCCTTACAAAGCGCGCTTGTTCTCCCGCTCCATTATAATTCTCCAGAAACTCCGCAACTTCTGCTTCAATCGCTACCGCCAATAATTGCCTCGCTCCGGCACGAAGGGTTTCTGTCAACAAATCATCAATAACTACTGGTTTTTTCAATGAAACAACGGTATCGTTTCCCATCGTGGTGTCTCCTCTTTGGATTTTTCCATTAACCTTTGATAGTTAATGAGGTTACACCACCCAACCTGTTTTTCAATTACTCCCGTACACAACTTTCAATCGTAACTCCGAAGAAGTTAGTAATAGCTATAAAATAGACAATGAGGCATTCAAATAGCTAATTATCATAATGATTTGATTATGAAAAAATTGAAAAACCTCACACCTAATAGGCTATTTAATTCTGGATTTCAGCCCTCCAAAACATTGAATAATTTATTTATAGAGGCTTAATGAAGTCTGCTTATTATGACCGCCACTTTTAGGATTGTTCCATTTTGTTATATTTTCAGCCACAAAAAAAGATAGAGATAATCTAGAGGTATGACCCGTATAAGATGTTATTATTCTTAAATCTTGCGAGCTGGCATCGTGATTATCTTTTAATTGAAGCTCATTTTTGAAATTTCTCTAACTTTTTTCTTTTAATAACGGAAAAGATATGACCTTTAATTCATGTAACATCATATCCCAATAAAACATTTTTTCTTTATTTATAATATATTGATTTTTATTTAATTTTTTTATTTTTTCAAAACATACTCCCTCCGGTGTACGGAATAGATTGGACTTCCGTCGACCGATAAAATACTTTGTGTTCCGACTTTTATTATAATTTTCATTTCATATTTCTAAACAAGCTTTTCTTTATATCAAGAATATCAGTATGCTTTAAATTTGTCTTTCCAATAATCATAAAGATCCCATAATACTTATTCTGGGCAAAAACCATGTTTTTTTATCGCTATGGGTATATACCATTTTAGTTCACCTTCAAACGTGACCACACCAGATTCAAACTAAGGTTTATTAAGGGCATTACAAGATCTGCAACAAGTTCTAATTGATACTTCATTTATAACTTTTCCTTAAAATATTAAATTATGTCATTAAGCAGAAGTTTGAAAATCATGGTTTATTGTGTCTATAGCAATTAAATTTATTTAGAGACGATTGGTCTGCCTAAGATGCTAAATCAATTAATAATTGAAGGTATCAAATCGAGTTGAATGGATCGGTAAAACAATACCGATCCAACAGTGTTATTCATATTTTTAGGAATCTAAAATATTTCTAAGCCAGGCTTTTGCCTCAGGACTAACCTGATCGTCATTTAAAGCAATTTCATATATGGCGTTTTTACGTGATGTTTCCTCACCATACATATCAACCAGCATCTCATTCCAAAGAGCTAATACGCTTGCTGAAGGAACTTTTCCTACTTGATCAAGAATCCCATAGATTCTGTCTCGCCAGTAAGCATCCATCGCTTTATCCATCCAGGATACGATTTCAGGTGTTAATCCAACCTCATCAAGACCTTTTCCTTCCCCAAAACCCTGTTCAAATTTTTTAGTCCTTAAATGAGCATATTTTTTACCATAGACCCCATTTACCCAATCCATAATCTTCTTTCCCAAATAAATTCCTATTTTTGAGTCTGGTTCTTGCTTCAGATTATTTTTTACCTCATCAACTAACTGAGACCAATTGTTTTCCATAGCCGCTTTTTGCTCAGGCGTGGCATTGGCTTTCATTTCTTTTTCAAACTCAGCGTACTGTTTTAATTCATCCGGCGTGAATATTTCCTTTACCCAGCCATGCTCAAGATGTTCTGTCATTTTATATACCTCTATAAGTTGAATAATGGTTTCCCAAGGGATAGATTGATTTATGTCAACAGAGTCAATGATACGTCTCAAAGTTTTAGCTCCCTCAAGTAAAGTGGATGCTTTTTGTTCTAACACCCGAGCTTGGCTGTTAAAATGGTTGAGCGCATTACTTTCTTCAGCGAGCAAGGTTTTGATTTGTGACAACTCAAAACCGAAAAACTTCAAAGCAATAATCTGTTGTAATTTCAATAAATCCTTCTCAGAGTAAACACGGTACCCATTGGTAAGTCGTAATGAAGGCTTTAGCAATCCTATACGATCATAGTGATGTAACGTTTGTACCGATACATCCGTTAATTGGCTTAAATCTTTTACGAACCATTGTGTCATTGTGTTTCCCCCTTCAAGACAAAGGTAAGGCCTATAGCAACAATAGGGTCAAGCAGTTTTTAAAATTTCTTGAGTAATTATTTTCCCAACTTACTAAGAGATGAATTATTAAGCAAGAAAACTTCAAAAGAGTTCCTTCTTTAAAATTTGACAAGCAATGCCGGTATAATGCTTTTTAAATTGTTCATCAAGTCTTAATGCTTCACAAAGTTCTTTCCATGTTGGCAGAGGATAAAACTGAATGAGTTTAAGTAACATGAGCAAGGAGGCAACGCCACAACCAGCCTCGGAATAAGGTATTTGCTCTTGCTGGGAAGTAAAAATAGCGTGATACAACTCCCTTTTTTTGAGGGTATCGTAATAATTTGATTTGTATAAATCACAATTTTTTTTGCTAACACGCATAATACTCTCAATCCAATGTCATTTAGGGCTGATAAGGCCAGCCCTTCTATCATCTCAATCAAAGGTTTTTATTTGCATAAAATAGCATTCCTTCAATAATAAACTCGAGTAGAGCAGGATGCTGCTGCTCATAAAATTTGCTGTAATTTTAAGCACTGTTTTTCTTCATAATAACGATAGCCATTAGCACCTTGATAGGCTGGTTTTAATAAACCTATTTCATCATACCAATGTAAAGTGCGCACACTGACATTCGATATTTTTGCTAATTGTTTTACCGTATAAGCCATTATTAAACTATCCTCTCAAATGATTCCATTTAAAGATAAGTGCTCACGTAACGTAAGGGTCAAGCATTTCATCTTAATTTTTTTGTAAACCATAAAATAAAATCATCATCTAAAGGATAGACCTGCCCCGGAACAGTTGGCTTATAACCATAAGTGACACCTAAACCATCAGGGATATAACCCCTATTGACATAAAGCCGTTGAGCTTGTCCATATCCTCCATCATGGCCGCCATATAAACCAACGCCAATACCTACGACATCACTTTCACTTGCCGCTTTTTCTTCAGCAGCCTGCAGTAGAGCAGTTCCCACTCCCTGTTTACGAAAAGAGGGCAGCACATTTAAGTCTATAATTTCCGGAATTTTTTGATGAGCAAACGACTGGTATTGTGATATCCATTTTAGAGTAACATAGCCAGCAATTTGTTCTCGAAAATATGCCACCCATACCACCCGAAGAAACTTCTGCTGTTCTTGGTAATATGCTTCAAACAATGAAGCAGGTTTTTGCCAATTTGCTTTCTGAAACGCATTGACCAGAATGGGGATTTCGGATAATTCAAGTACCTTAATAATGACATTAGCTTGTTGAGGCTCAATTGGAATGCCAAGCTCTTTTACCATATACACCATACTCCACTCATAGCTTTTGGGTTTTAAATCAAAAAGAGAGTGAAAGCCAACTGATTGATAGAATTGATACGTTTTAAGGTAATTGTCTTCTGACTCTGAAGGGCTTAGCGTT
The DNA here is from genome assembly GCF_026191275.1 of Legionella sp. PATHC039. Taxonomy (NCBI): domain Bacteria; kingdom Pseudomonadati; phylum Pseudomonadota; class Gammaproteobacteria; order Legionellales; family Legionellaceae; genus Legionella; species Legionella sp. PATHC039. The sequence goes on along the minus strand of NZ_JAPHOP010000001.1, from coordinate 1,001,172 downwards.
TCAACTGTTATGGTTATAGCCCTCTGCGTTTTAGCAAAATAACAGGCCGCTTCAATTAATTGCTTACCTACACCTTGGCGATGAAAATCTCGTCTGACAGCCATCCAATAAATATTGGCATTATTAGGATAAGGAAAATCAATTGAAATAAGCCCGATAACGTCATTCCCTTTTTTTGCTGCAAAATTAGTGCGTGTTTTCACACCTATTGCATAGTGCTCATTTACTTCTGGCAAACCAAAATATTCTGGTAAATCCTTTGTAATTGTCGAACACAAAGCGTGAGCTAATTCCCCTGTTATTTTTTCTATTTGAATCATAATATTTTCCCTACTGCAGTATCTCGGGCATCACCTTCATAGCCATAGGGATCATCAAAAGACATATCGATATAACCATTATTTCGATAAAATCTTAGAGCATCTGGTGACGACTCGATATGCAAACTTTGATAGCCATGACTTTTGAGCCATTTTTCACATAATGTCAAAAAACGGTTACCGTATTGATGGTTTCTTTTAAGCTCATCGATAACGATAATACGTAGTGCTGCTCTGTTATTAGGCCATAATTGCAAATGAGTATAGCCAATGATTTCGCTTCCTTGAAATAAAACAAAATGAACATGCGCATCATGCTCAAAAGTCCAGGTATAAGGATCAGAAAGACCGGCCTTGTCAAAAAAATAAAATTGTCTGAAATTGCGTACTTTATCCCATTCACGAGGTGTTAATGCCTTAACCATTCTTAATCCATTAAACCCTGCTTTTTTATCAATGATTACAATAAAATCTTCTTTACCCAAGCAATAGGCGGTAATGTCATCAGAATATTGGCGTGCCAACTCTTGTTTTAAACGCGCATAAGCCTCTCTATCTTCCGGGTGAGATCTCATCCAATCCCTAAACTTTAAGTGGCGCTCAATTTCGAAGTTTCCAAGCTCAAAAACATGAGCATGATGTGTTCGTTGATTATCACCCTTTTGGAAATAGCGGCGAAAGGGAATACCGTATTCTCCTTTTGCTTCATAACCAAGTGTTCGCATGGCAGTATTGACACTATCTACTTTGCTTAGGTCCAAAACAACTGGAATCATATCGATGACTGGTTTTGCAGCCAAACCAGGTACTGAGGTGGAACCGATATAATGAATATCAATGCAATTATTACCTAACGCTTTTTTTATCTGTTCTGCTTCCTGTTCAAATTGCATAGACCAACTCGAATCATAAGGTACTACTTTGATGAGATGCTGTTCTTGCTTGACTAACATAACTTAATCTCCTTTCTCATTCTGTTGATCTGGCAAAAAACCACCAACCTGCGCATTCCACAAGGTTTTGTACAAACCACCACGCTTCAATAGTTCATCATGATTCCCATCTTCAACAATATGGCCTTTATCAAAGACTAAAATTCTGTCCATATGCAGGAGAGTAGACAGGCGATGCGCAATAACCAGGGTTGTCTTTCCTTGCATTAACTCCCAGAGACTCTCTTGAATATTGGATTCTGTAATGGAGTCAAGCTGGGACGTGGCTTCATCCAGTATTAAAATCGGGGCATTTTTCAAGATAGCCCGTGCAATCGCAATACGCTGACGCTGACCACCTGAAAGTTTAACCCCACGTTCTCCTACCAGGGTTTTATAGCCTTCTGGCAAAAGACTTATGAATTCATGAGCATGTGCTTTCCTGGAGGCTAATATAACTTCTTCATCCGTTGCATCCGTCCTGCCATAGCATATATTGTCCATTAAGCTTCGATGAAAAAGTGTTGGATCTTGAGGAATCATGGCAATGGCTTGCCTTAAACTCTCTTGAGTGACTTCAGATAGGTTTTGACCATCAATAAGAATCTGCCCCTCCACAACCTCATAAAGTCGTAAAATCAGATTCACAAAAGTCGATTTACCACTGCCTGAATAACCTACTAAACCCACTTTTTGACCTGCTTTAATCGCTACAGATTTATTCTGGAACAGAGAATAACCGCCTTGGTAATGAAATTTCACCCTGGAAAATTCAATTTGTCCTTGAGTAACGACTAATTGAGATGCATTGCTTTTATCCTTAATCTCGTGGGGTATCACCAATGCATTTAAACTTTGTTTTGCTTTGCCTAAGGCTTGGTTAAATTGATCCACTTGATACATGGTGTACCACATCATATGGCCCAACTCCATGGAAAGTCCAAGAATTAAGGCAAAATCACCTATGCTTACAAGACCCTTGCCATATAAATGGATTAAAGTAATCGATGCAAAACCCATCATCACTGCAATCATTCCACCTTGTGCGCAACATAACAAAACAATAAACAGCTCTTTTCTTTGAAAAGCCCGTTGTACCATACGAAAGAAAGCGTTCATACGTTCCACTTCGTAGATTTTTCTTGAAAAGATACGAATGTTGGATTGATTCGCCAGACTATCTACCAATTGCCCGGAAAGCTGTGATTCAGAGCTTGCATGATCATCAGACAATTGGACTAATCGTGCTGACATCCAAATACTAAATGAGGCAAAGGCAATGAACCAGAGAAATAAAATATAGAAAAACAAAACATTAACAAAATAGGCTGTAATAAATGAAACCACCAATAATGAAGCACCACGAAGAAAATCTACAGACACGCGATGTAAAATAATCTCAAGATTATCTGCAAGTGTCGTAATTTGATCGGCAATCCGTCCGGAGAGATTATCCTGAAAAAATTGCGTACTACCCCCCAACACATACTCAAACGTTTGGCTAATAATCTGGTTTTTAATCACGGCTTCATATTTATAGTTCAAGTACCCAAGGGTGCGCCAGGTTATATTGTCAAAAACAACAAAGTTCAATACCAATAATCCAGCAATCCAATACAAAGAAGACAGGTCCTTACTTGCCTTTGCAGCTAAAGTATTAATGAAAAATTTAACCAATAAACTATTAAACGGTCCCCAAAAACCAGCCAATAGAGCAAACAGGATAAATAACATCACGATGCTTCGATATGGTTTTAAAAAATGCCACACAAAAGAACCCAAGTGATTGGGCAAACGATTAGTCATGATGGATTCCCTCTAAATAGGCATCATTGAAACCATATAATTTTCCTTGATGAATCTGATACTTGGTTTCAATGTGAATGGATTCTAAAAAGTCATGGTCATGAGAAATAACCAGCATTGCGCCTGGAAATTCACTTAGAACCTCAATGATATGAGTACGTGTTTCCAAATCCACATTGTTAGTGATCTCATCTAAAATAAGTAGTTTAGGTGGTTGAGCCGCAATCAATGCTAAAGAAAGCCTTGCCTTTTCACCACCAGAAAGACTTTTGACCTTAATTTCTACTTCTTCGTTTTTGCGAAATAAAAAATCATTTAAATGAGCACGAATTTCTGCATAAGTTGCATGAGGCATCTTAGAGCTCATTAAATCCAGGACTGTTTCATTGAAGTTCAAATGTTGATAATGCTGATCGAGATAGCCTATTGTATTGTAATTAGGCACAGCCCACTCTCCCGTCCTCTTAATTTGACTATCCCCCAAGATCGCTTTGACAAAGGTCGACTTACCTGAAGCATTGTTTCCGTGTAATGCCACTCGTTCGCAACCACTCAAGTGAAAATAAATATCTTTAAGAATCATGCTAGATTCGTAGGCAATCGAAGCGTCTTGAATTCTGATTAAGGATTTATGATGCTCAAGTCCCTTTAATTTAAATTTGGGCTGAATCACCTCTGTAAGGTTTAGAGAGGAAAGCTCCTCGATCAATTGTTGTTTTTTGTGGCAAATGTCACTTAATCGTTTATTGCCCGTTGTAATTGCTGAGCCAAGCCTGGTATGAGACCGAATCGTTGGCCATTTGCGTTGAGCTATCTTCTTTTCGCCCTGAACACGCGAGCGTTTATTGCGCTCTTGTTCTCTCATTAAAGCAAGATGTGATTCCTTTTTCTGTTTTGCAATCCTTGATAATTCCTGCTTAATCGATGCTTTTTTGTCCTCAAGCATTTGTTGATAATCAAAATAAGTTCCTCTAAATACAATCACTTGACCTAAATCAATATGCCATAGAGTATTTGTGACTGTATTGATAAGTTCTGTATCATGAGAGGCGATGATCAACGTTCCGGGATAATACTTAAGCATGCGCATTAAAGAACGACGATTACGGCTGTCCAGATGATTCGTAGGTTCATCTAACAATAAAACATTAGGCTTATCGGACAGTATCTTGCTCAATACCTGGTTTAATCGTTGCCCCCCACTTAAATCAGGACAATCCTCAAGCACTTGAGGTAAATGACCAAAGCGAACATCATGGGGTATTTTAATTTCGCCCGCAGGGGCTAAAAAAAGACCATAAAGCATCTTGAGTAGCGTTGATTTTCCTGAGCCATTACGGCCAATCAGTGCAATGCGATCAGCAAAATGGATTTCACCACTAAAGTCTTGAAAACAGGTTTTATGCGGATAGATAAGACTGAGGTCTTTAAATTGAATCGGTTTATGGTTCATGATTTACTCTTAAGCATGTCTGCCAGGACAGTAAAAACTAAAAGTCACAAAGGACTTTGTTCACTTTGCCCTATAGTTGGGCGTACTTAAGATGTAATTTTCATGACTCTTTAAACCTACCTTTTATGTGATAAAATAATAACTCTTTCAACAATAAATTAAAATAGTTGAAGATGTCAATATTATATTCAAAATTATTTTTTCCTGATTATCTTTTCCTTTTATACTCTATATATAAATGACTTTACCTACCGGGAAATATCACTTGGAAGTGCTTCTATTATAAACCATAATAACTAGTGACAGGATAGAAAAAATCTGAATTGTTTTCAAAAAACAAGAAGAACTTATGGATAAGAACCTAAAATTAATGTTTCTGCTGGTTTATGCAATTAACCTTGTATTACTTTCAGCTTGTTGTTTTGGGGAACCCAATTCAATAGAAAAACAACTTAAAATAATTATTGCTGATAAGGCATATACGCTGTCAGATCTTAAAAAACAGTTTAAAACCATACGTGTAAGCATCCCCTTTAATCCTGCTTATAACAATGTGAAAAAAGTATATTATGCTTTTGATATGAATCAGATTTTAACAAAATTGTTGGCAGTAGATTTACAAAAGAACAATGTAGACCAGGTATTATTAGCTCAAACAGCAGATAACTATATGTCTCAAACCCCTCTGTTGTATTTTACGACAAAAGGTCAAGCCTATCTTGCTTATCAAGAAGCACCCGAAACAATTTCTGGCAATAACATCACCAAAGATGGTCGTTGGAGTTACATTAATCAACACGGTAAAAAAGATAATCCCGGTCCTTTCTATATTGTATGGGATAATACAAGCACCTACCCTGCCAGTTGGCCATACCAGGTTATTTCGATGCAAATAGTGAATAAAAAAGACCTGGCTTTTTCTCTTTTCTTAAATCCTTTGCAAGAATCAGAGTCTATAAAAAATGGTCATCATATTTTTAATAATATATGCTCCACTTGCCACTCTCTATTTTACAAGGGAGCTCAAGGACGCGCACCGGACTTAGGCATGGTGACAAGCTACTTAACACCTTCTGATATCAGTAAGCTTGTAAAGAATGGCAGAGGATACATGCCGCCGATAGGCAAAAACCTTCCCCCGGAAGAAATTAATGATCTCATTGAATTTTTAAACTGGGTTAGCGGACAATCATCCAAACTAAAATGCGAAATTAATGACTAGGGATATAGTTCAGGACTTTGTAGCTACCATTGACAAGCAGCAACAATTTCTGAAATATGCGTACATATAGTTCGCAGATTTAGGTAAACGGATCAGAAGAGCCCTGATCCGATAATTTTTTAGATTATTTCTCCAACTCATTAATGAGGTTAAACAATTGAATCAGAGCATCATTTTTCGCTCTAAAACTGGCAAAAGTGTTATTCTCCTTACTATCTGCAATATGCTTTGCAAAAGTAATTACACGATCATCCTTTTCAATCCAACCTACGAACCATCCATGTTGCAAAGGCAATTTTTGACTTTTATCTTTTGTTAACTGCCGACCAGTACCTGTTTTTCCATAAAGCTTCCACCCACCAGGCAACTCCTGGATGTACATGATATTTTTAGTCATAGTATAAGCTTTTTGACTCACCGGTAGTTTCTTATAGATTATTTTTTGTAGAAATTGAATTTGCTCTGTGGGTGAGATAGAAAGTGAGCTTGAAAGCCAGGCATGGGTTAAACCGTTATTTTGACCTTCGTCTCCCGAAACATCCTGATTACCGTAGTGAAATGCGTCGACATACCCTTTAAACCGTTTCATGCCCAATTGCCGAGTTAATGCCTGTGAATACCAAACACAGGAGTCTCTGATCCAGGTATGCGGGTTATGAGGGTATTTCCATACATTCAAATAAAGTTCGTATTCCTTTTTGTATGGCCATTCAGGATGAAGCTCATCCTTTAATATACCAGAATCAAAACCCATAAGGCTCAGTGCAATTTTAAAAGTTGATGCTGGCGAATAGTGTTGATCACAATCATTGCCCTCGCGTTTTAAAACAGTTTGATTTTCTTTTGCCAAAAAACAGGTACCTTGAGCCCAAGTAGAGACACAAAATAATAATCCCATACACAAAAACACAATTATTTTCTTCATAACAACCCCAACATTCTTGAATATCCGGGTGTGAAAATAGATACCACACCCATAAGCTACTTATCGATTTGTACTACCAAGAGCATCCATCGCGACATTTCGGAATACTGGAGCAGCCAATTCCCCTCCCGAAGTTAATGTCTCTCCATTTTTTCTTGAATAACCTTGTTCAATCACGACTAACACAACATAACGCGGATTATCTGCTGGCACATACCCGGCAAACAATGCGAGATGTTTATCATTATTTTCAATAACAGTTCCTGTCTTGCCAGCCACAGAAACACTAGGGATAGCTGCGAGTTTTCCAGTGCCATTAGTAACAGCATTCTCTAGCATATGATTTATTGAGTTAGTGCTTGTTTCTGAAATAATGGCTCTATTTCCTCTATCAAATTGGTGTCCATTGTGAGCAAGGATGGCATAAGATTGTACTAGCGATTCGATTGTGACAGGAATATTCTCTCCAAGTGACGCCATTGCCAGTTGTAAATCGTCACTTTGATCCGCTTGCCACCAACTGTTCATGTCAAAACCAAATTCAGAGAGTTTTTTACGGATTACTGGTGCTCCAGCCTCTTGAGAAACCTTGATTAGGCACACATTGATAGATTTTGCGATAGCCTCTGCTAAAGAAGCTGATCCAACATTGGGGTTATAGTTAGTAAATGTTTTGTCTTCTATATAATAAGGTGAATGACAATCATAGCTCTTTGTTTCATAGCTATTCCCTGAATCAATTGCAGCAGCTGCAATAAAAGGTTTAATGGTAGACCCAGGTGAAAAAACACGTGACTTCCAACTGTTTTGTTCTTTATTCTGGCTTGATTCAGCAAATGCAATAATATTGCCAGTATTAGGATTAGCTATCGCAATAACCCCTGATTTTGCGTGATAGCGCTTGACCGCAGCTGCAATTTCTCTCTCGGCAATGTTTTGCATTATAGGATCCAAGTGAGAAGTATCGACAACTTTTGCCTTGGTGCCGCTCAAGGTTCCAGCTGCTGAATAGGCAACACATATTGGCATTAAAATAGAAAACCCTGTAAATGCTATCCTTAATAACAAGGATTTAGGGGAGTTGGGTGGATAAGTTGATAACATTGAAATTCTCCTGATGATAAAAGTACAGTCTTCGTTTTGTTTGCCCAAAGCCATACCTACCGTGCATGCAAATTTTCGGTTAGATGACAGAGAACATTGAGATACTGTCTTTACAACATTAAACAGACAGCGGCCATAGTCATGTGCCGAAATTTTTTGGTGGCCAACCAATACTTCATCACATGAAAGTTCTTGTAAGTCTCTTAAAACACGACACCATTGAGTAACACCCGGGTTCCAGAAGAAGATAATGCGTATGATTTCGATGAAATAAGCCCATAAACAATCTCCATTACGATGATGTTGTCCTTCATGAGCAATCGCAATCCTCACATTCCTGGAAGAAGAAAGCAAAGAGACTGGTAATACAATGTAAGCTTTATTAAACAGCAATACTGAGAAAGGGACATGACATCGGTGAGAAACCTTAATAATTAATTTACCGGAAGTTCGATAAAGAATTGCTTCAGTCAACATCAATTTCAAGTGGCTTAAACCTGATAACAGGTGATAACCACGAAACAAGACCAACAAACAAAACACTACACAAAAAAGCTGAAAATAACTTATATTGATCAATGTAAAGCTAGAAAGCGACTCATGATTGAGTTTTGAAGGTTCTTCTTTAAAGATGGGTTGTTTTACATACTCTTGCAGAGCATCAAATGATGCATAGTTTAGTCGTTCAGGTTTTTGATCAGGATTTATGCAGTGCACTGCTAATGGAGATATGATACAGCTAACTAATAAAAAGCGTACTAGTTTCAGTTTAAAAGATGGTCTATCCGCTAACCAATGACGCCCTATAAATAGTGAGCTGATGAGAAGCAAACAATGAATACTTAATAAAATTTCTATCAATAACATTACAAAACCTCAGCCTGCTTTTCACCATCTGTTAATTTCTTAAGTGCCTCTTCAATTGCTTGAATGTCATCATGTTGTAACTTTCTGGCCATCAAAAGTCTTTGGACAAGCGCTCGGGGTTCTCCATCAAAAACATTGACAACCATATGATCAATACAAGTGTTTTCATAATCTGACTTTGTAACTATGGGCATAAAAACATGAGCATAGGAATTTTTTTGACACTCAAGAAATCCCTTTTGTTCCAGCACTTTTAGTACTGTTGCCACGGTTGTATAAGCCAAAGGCCTTTCTTTAGGCAGATGTGAAACAACCTCCTTAATAGTTACCTTATCAAGGCTCCAGATAATATTCATTAATTCAAGTTCTACTTCTGTAAGAAGTCGATCATGAGCTATCGAATTTTTTTTTGCCGACATGTTTCTCTCCAATAACCACATAAGTCTCTACTATTTTTATAGTAGTACTCTACTATAAAAATAGTAGAGTTGAAATAGTCATGGGAAAAATACTTCTCTACACGCGAGAACGGTTTACTTGAATGGCGCAATCGTGTTGATACCTAATATCAACACGATCGGCTTACAGACAATATTTACTAATTCAGGAGGTTAGTTCATTATAAGTTTTTGCGATAATCCATTGGTAGAATCAAGCTCTGATACCTTAGGGCTAGAACTAAAGAAGCTATAAAGCCCATAACCTAAACCAACAATACTGGATACAACAGTAGTAGCTAATGCCTCTTCAGCCAGACTGTTTCCGGGATCATATTGGCCAGATAATATGGCTATCCCCATTAAAGTTATTAGTGCAGAAGAGGTACCACCTACAGAAGCACCTGCCTTTAAAAGGAAGTTGCAATTGGGGGTATCTGTATTCTGGTTTTTCAAATTTGTATCAATTTGGCTAAGGCTGTTTATTTCGGATAGGCTTTCAATTAATGAAACAAAAGGATCTTCATCCAAATGACCTTTGGGGCAAGTAGCTCGAACCAATAAGGAAGAAACAGGCTTATCGGAGTGTGCAAGGATTTCGCTTCTATCTCTTTTATACTGGGCATAACTTCTTTCATATTCTTCTAACTCTTTTTCCGTATCCTCAGTTTTTAAAAGAAAATAATGCCCTTGAAGAGCATCAATTGCCACTTCAAAATCAGGTAAATTGACCTTTGGGTTCACATATTCGGCTACAACTGAGGAAGTAGAACGATCATATATTGTAAGTGGCTGATTAATGGCCTTCATCATGGTCATAATTTCAATATATGATAATTTAACCTGAGGTTTTGCCAAATGTTGACAATATAATGTATACCCTTCTGCGTCCCAATAATTTTTGATTGCTTCTTCATCCGATGACGAGTCAACAAAATATTTTTCAAAAGGTGAATCCTTATTTATTAAAGTACTTTCAGAGCGATTATAAAAATACTCTAAAAAAGCCTCGTTCGCTTCATATAACACACCAAATTCCGTTGTTTTTAATTCTTCCTTCGGCATAAATGAGCGATACTCTTTATAATTTTTAAAAGCACTGAATACTCCTTTCTCACCTTCCAGCTTTTCTGTTTTAATTACTGAATTATTAACAAGTTGAGTTGGGAACCATTCCCTAAGCAGAAATCCTAAAATCAAGCTCTTTTCAAAGAGATAACCAGACGGTTTAAAAACATCATTTTTCTTATCTAATATAGAAAATAAATTCAATGATTCCGGGTTATGAAAAAATTCAAATAATTGTTCTGCCTTACTATTTCTATTAATGATTGATTTGAAGTAAAATAAATCATCAGGAAGTGGTAAATTATTCGTTAACAGGTAAAGTGCAAAATTATGGAAAAAGCAGTTATCAAAAGCCCCCGAAACATCAACTGCATTTTCTACTCTTTATTGAAGTGATATTACTTTTTTATCCTTTTTGTGTACATAATTTAATCTATCACTTTGTTATTTGAGATAATTAAATTGATTTTTGATCATAAAGAATCATTATTAAGCAAGTATTAAGAGATAAAATATAATAATAGATTAAATTGGATGCATCTTATCATCTGGAATAGGCTTTTTTATACCCGATAATGATCAATAAAAGTGCCAAGATAAATGGTGTCACAAATAACATCATCAAAGGCCATAAATTAGAGCCCGCATATAACGCGTAAAGCGTATACAACAGCAAAGGTACGCTAAATAATAAAGGGAAACACGCCAATTTCTTCCATCTCCCCGTCCAATTAAAAATAACAATAATTTGCAAAAACCAATACAAAAGAATTAGTAAAAAAAGGAGTTGAACAAACAGGACATTACCAGAGGAAACGGGAGTTTGTGACTGAGGAAACACACTGGATTGCTGTTGTTGATTCAGTCTTTGAACCCAGGGAGCTGCTGCTTGATTGTTTATGCCATTCTCATTTTGCCAGACTGCAGACACAGGAATTGATTTGGCTTGCAAAGTCCTCCAATTGGCATCATAGATTGTGACAGTAATGGAATCAATTTCTGTGGTATTATCGTAAGCTACCCAGGCAATAGCCTCACCTTCTCCAGCTGGGTACGCTTGTGATGGGTTAAACCTGGCACTATCCATTATTTTTTGCCGCAGATTTTCCCCAATAGCCTGGAATCGCAAAGGTTGGTCACTCTTATATCGAATAAGCACATACAAAGCCTCATCCTGGTTTAATGTAATAGGAGATTTAGGACTGGTTTCGATAAGCTCGACACTCAATGCCATGGATGGAGTAGAATAAATAGCCAGGATCACTAGCCAAAAAAAAGGGTTCACCCTTTGAACCAGATTCATGAATGCGTCCTTCTATTAAATAAACATTTCTCTTTATTATGGCATAACTTCAAATATAGTAATTAATTCATCAATCCAATTAAAAAATAATTATTCCACATCGAATAAAATGCTGTTCAAGTGCTAACAAAGCTTAATATTGAACCAATTCACGTAATACCACTGTCGCGTATGCACCAGCCGGCAAGGCAAATGAAAGCTCTACTGTGTTTTGATTTATCCTATATTCAATCTGCTCCGCATAAAGGATATTCGCACGCCAGGCCTCTTCCAAACCATTTTTTTCTAACCCTTTCAGCCAAGCAGACCATTCTGAATAAACTTCATTTATAATTTGCAAGGCTGGCCCTTTTACCAGATACTTACTCTTCCCGGGCAGAGGACTTGCAGGAGAAACATCTTTTTCACTGATACGTATTAATAATTGCTCATCTATATTTTTATCAGTGACAAAGATACTGTTTGATCCCCTAAGCTGTATGACATCCCCCAATAAAGGCAAATTCCACGATGATTCCTTGACACGCCGGGACAAGACCAAATTATACAACCATGATCGAGCTGCGGAAAAATACATTCCTTGTAAAAATTTATCTTTTACTTTGCGACCGTGTACTAGTAATTCCTCTGCTTTTGTTAAATTTCCACCATCTCGACCAAAACGCTGCTCACCGAAATAATTTGGAACACCTTTTAATTTAATTTGCTCAATACGATGTACTAGATCACTCTCATCAGAGACATTTCTTAAAGTGATTATAAAATGATTGCCCGATAAAAAACCTGGTTTGAGTTTTTTGTTATGACGTGTACATTCCAGTATTCTCCAACCTGGCGCTTCCAGTTTTTCTATGCCATCGATTATCTCCCCGGGTGCATGAACACTGAGCCATTGAGTTGTTAATGCCTGTTTATCCTTTAATCCAGCATGACTTATAAGTTTTATGGGTTTATTAATTAACCTAGCTAATGATTTAACAACTTCTTCGGTAGTTAATCCTCTTTTTTCAATTTTAAGAACTATGTGCTCTCCTTCACCACTAAATTGTCCTTCAAACAATTCATTCACTTGAAAATCTTCCGGCAACGACTTAAAAGTAGCTGTAGAGTTTGGCATGCCATAGGCTCGTGGCCAATCCAAAGAGTACATCAAGATCTCCTTCAACAAAAAAGGGTTCTAAACTAAATCCACAAATTCACTATAAGCTCACAGAGATACAGAACTTATTGGTTGAGATAATGCATCTCTTCGCAAAATACCTATCTTAACTATCGTTTGTCATTTGATATAGGGACTATAAAACATTATGATTCAAGATTACCAACAAAAATTAGTTTAAATTCTTGATTGACTATAATTTAAATAGATATTTTCTTTTGCAATTTCTGATCATGGTCTGCGTTATCCAGTTAGAATTAAATTTTTTATTTTCAGGTTATATATGATTGTAAACAGTTCATTTAGGCCACTGTGGTGGCTAAGTAACAGGCATGCACAAACCTTGTATCCTACTTTAGTAAAAAAGCGGTTAAAACCGCGAATTGATTTTCATGAGCGACTGGAATTACCTGATGGTGATTTTATTGATCTGGCCTGGTCTGTTAATGAATTAAATAAAAATACACCCTTAGTCATATTACTGCATGGTTTGGGTGGAGGAATTAACTCCATCTATGTCAGTGGATTAATGCAAGCATTCGCAGATGCGGGATTTCGTTGTGTTTTAATGCATTTTCGCGGAGCCAGTGAAGAACCCAACCGTATTTTACGTACCTATCATTCCGGTGACACGGCTGATTTTGCCTATTTTCTTGAAATTTTGGCAAAGAGAGAACCTGCGACAAAAAAAGCGGTTGTCGGCATATCCTTGGGAGGCAACGTTCTACTGAAATGGTTGGGCGAAACAGCATCACCTTTATGGGCAGATGCAGCTGTTGCTGTTTCCGTACCATTCCAATTAAGTTCAGTCGCTGACAGAATGAATCAGGGTTTTTCTCGCCTGTATCAAGCTTACTTATTAAGTCGACTGCGCCGTATTTTTCTAAAAAAACTAAATCACTTAAATAATTCACCATTTTCAAAAAATGATTTACTTTCCTTAAAAACTTTCTGGGATTTTGATGAGCAAATTACAGCACCAATCAATGGTTTTAAAAGTGCACATGAATATTACCAAAAAGCAAGCTCCAGACAATACCTTAAGAATATCAGTACGCCAACTTTAATTATTCATGCGCAGGATGATCCTTTCATGACACCAGATGTTATCCCAACATTGGAAGAATTATCTTCTCAAACCACTTTGGAATTAAGCGAGTATGGCGGGCATGTAGGCTTTATTGCCGGGACTGGAAAACGCTCAAGCCAACCTGTGTATTGGCTTGAACAGCGCATTCCTGAATTTTTGCTAGATTATTTATCTTAAAAAATCAATGGGAATGTAATACGTTTAGCTATTTTTTGATACAACCAGCCCGACTGTTGCAGCAGCTGCTGCTATAGCCACTACGCCTAATCCAATATTTCTTATTGAGAAAAAATTATAACGATTCGCTTTTTCTGTATCTATACTTTCCTTAGAATTATAAAAAATTGGGTTATTCAAAATAACCTCACCACTCGGTGTTATTGGTTTTCCTGTAATTGATGTTGCTTCAACTTCTGAATAACCATCTTCCATCAATTGGGCAATACTCTCATCCAATTTGTTTTTATAAAGTGTTGAAGCAGTGCCAATTTTCAGAAATTTTTCCTCGATCTGCCCTTCGGTCTGATTATCATTCCAAGTAACTCTTTTTTTCTTATCTGATTGAATGAGTTCTTTCACTTCTTTCTCATTTTGCATACAAACCTCTCTATAACCAACCAAAATTTAAACAATATTAGCAATAAATACTTAAGAAAATATGAACTCAAAAGATATTTTAAAAGTTGCGCCTATTTGGAAACTCAGATGAAACCGAGTTGATCGATGAAATTCCATATCAGACTGTAAATTGTTGTTTATTAAAAAATATATTTCTGATTAGTATATAATCAGGAGTCATTACAGAAGATTTAATACACTTTACTACCGATTCACAGTGTAACTTGTCGCAGCCTCAGAGCATTAACGATAACTGATACAGAAGAAAGTGCCATAGCTGCTGCTGCAATGACTGGATTTAAGAGCAGACCTGTTAATGGATAGAAAATACCTGCGGCAATGGGGACACCCAACATATTATAAATAAAAGCGAAGAAGAGATTTTGTCGTATGTTATTCATTGTGTATTCTGATAAATATCGAGCTTTGGCAATACCACGTAAATCTCCATGTAGCAAGGTAACGCCAGCGCTCTCAATAGCAACATCAGTGCCTGTACCCATAGCAATACCAACATCTGCTTTCGCCAATGCAGGAGCATCATTTACTCCATCGCCTGCCATTGCGACAACCAAACCATTTTCTTTTAATTCGCTGACAATACGACCCTTATCTTCAGGCATTATTTCTGCTATAACTTTTTTTATACCCAGAGTAGCTGCAACAGCTTCTGCGGTTTTTTTGCTATCCCCAGTCAGCATGTAAATCTCAATACCCTTTTTCTGAAGTGCATGAATGGTTTCTGCGGTAGTAGATTTAATTGGATCTTCTACAACTAAAAACGCTACTGTTTTACCGTCAACTGCCATAAACATAACAGAAGAACCTTTTGCCCGAAATTTATCAGCTTTTTCAAAAAGAGAAACATCGTCGCTTCCATACTCATGCATTAATTTTGCATTACCGATAGCTACATGATGACTATTTACTCTACCTACTACCCCCCTCCCGGTTGGCGCTTCAAAATTTTGAACTGAGCTGAAAGCTATTTGCATTTCTTGTGCTGCTTTCACAATAGCGCTAGCCAGGGGATGTTCACTGTGAAATTCCAGAGAAGCAGCTAATAGCAATGCTTGTCTCTCATCCCAATCTTCGCTGGTTTCAATATGGGTAAGTTTCGGGTGTCCTTCCGTAAGTGTGCCCGTTTTATCTACAATGAGCGTATTTACCTTTTCCATTCGCTCAAGCGCTTCAGCGTTTTTGATTAATACTCCATTTTGCGCGCCTTTCCCCACACCTACCATGATAGACATTGGTGTTGCCAAACCCAATGCGCATGGGCAAGCAATAATGAGAACTGATACAGCAGCAATTAAGCCGTAACCAAGAGATGGCTGGGGACCTAATAGCCCCCATATAATAAAAGACAGTACCGCTACCAAAATCACTGCGGGAACAAACCAGGCCGAGACAGTATCCGCGACACGCTGAATTGGAGCACGGCTTCGTTGAGCGTCACTCACCATTTGAACAATACGTGCCAGCATGGTATCTGCACCAACATGCAATGCTTTCATAATGAAGCTACCCGTTTGGTTAATTGTAGCTCCAATAACCTTGTCTCCAATTTCTTTAGCAACAGGCATAGGTTCACCCGTTACCATAGATTCATCTATAAAACTACGTCCTTCTTGTATTTCACCGTCCACAGGTATTTTTTCACCTGGCCGTACACGCAGCGAATCACCAACTTCTACTTGATTGAGTGCTATTTCCTCTTCGCTACCGTCTTCCTTGATGCGATGCGCATTTTCTGGTGCTAATTTCAGTAAAGCACGAATGGCACTACCTGTTTGCTCTCGTGCCTTTAATTCAAGTACTTGCCCCAGCAGTACAAGTGTGGCTATCACTGCGGCGGCTTCAAAATACACAGAGACCACCCCTTCCTGACTTCGAAACGCAGCGGGGAATAATCCGGGGAAAAAAACCGCCACCACACTATAAATCCATGAGACACCAATACCCATCGCTATCAAAGTAAACATATTTAATTGGCGTGTTTTGAGTGACTGCCAACCACGCAGGAAAAAAGGCCGACCGCACCATAGCACCACAGGTGTTGCGAACAACAATTGAATCCAATTTGAAATACTTGTCGAAACAAAATGCTGGAATCCATGCCCTGCCATTTCCAAGATTACTAAGGGCAAAGTCAATATCAACGCCACCCAAAATCGGTGCTTCATATCAAGATATTCCGGATTTGTTGCTTCACCAATGGAAATTGCTTCTGGTTCTAATGCCATTCCACAAAGTGGACAAATCCCGGGGGTAGCCTGGCGAACTTCGGGATGCATGGGGCAAGTATAGAAAATTGTTGCATCTGAAATAATTTGCGGTTTATGTGCATTATCTTTCTTGTGGCAGCAAAGGTGTTCATTATGAACATGGGAATGACCTTCATGGTGGTTGTGTGCCATTATTCACCTATCCGTAGTTTTATTCTGCCTGGAATTTATAACCATTTAAATTAGCTCATGATACCCTGTTGTACTGGTTTATATCTACAAGGTCATAATAAATAATGCATTTTTTACCCTGTAAGAATCAGCTACTTTCAATTATAATTCATCGTTGACAGAAGAAAAATTTAGCTTGGCAATAAAAATTACGGAGATCATTGTATTGTGAAAAAATTTCTCATCACGCTAATTGGCTTATTATTCATAAACACCTATCATCATTTGCTCTATGCCGATAATTCCCATCATCACACGGTGAAACATCTTTCAACGTCTTCCTCCAAATTGGAGAATACACCCACAATACAATTGGAAGTCCAGAAGATAATTGATAAAAAGGATAAGAAACTGGTATTTGTCAAACTCACTGATATAAAATCGAATAAACCAATTACTTTCAATGATCTTACTGAGATACATACAAAAAAATTTCATTTACTGATCATTGATAATCATCTCATTGACTATAGTCATGTTCATCCCGCAGAAACTGCTACTCCGGGGATTTATCAATTTGAATGGCAACCCAATTTCAAGAATGCCACCTATCGGGCATGGGCTGATCTATTACCAACCAATACCAATAAACAGGAGTATGCCACTGCAGATCTAACATCTCCCCAGACAATAACGAGAACAATGAATCCTGTACATCATCGAACAGTATTAGAGAGTACAGTGAATGGATATCAATTCAAATTAACCTTCAATAAAATGCCTCTACTAGCAGGTAAACCTGCTATGGGTGAAATCGATGTGACTGATTCTAAAGGGCATCCAGTCCGTACACTAGAACCAATTATGGGGGCCTATGCACACATTGTCGGCTTTAATGAAGATTTTAAAACCGTTATCCATGTCCACCCCATGGGCAAAGAGCCTGCAAATAGCACTGAACGTGGAGGACCTCAATTACAGTTCCATATTGAGCCTAATAAAGCAGGTTTCATTAAAATGTTTGCCCAGGTGCAAATTGATGGGAAAGTACTCTACGCACCATTTGCATTCACAGTAAAAAATGCTTAACGACTAAATTAAGAACCTGTCTTTTACAGACGCAAATATTATTGTAAGCTCCTGGCTCGTGTTGTGCAGAGCAAACCAGTTCTTTGTACCCGCTCATTCTGTTTTAGGGCAATATAGTGAGCGGACCCTTCTGCGTTTCACACCAGGTTTATTTTTATCATAGAGCTCCCAATTCCATTGGGGTAATTCGCAATTTTTATAGATAAAAAGTTGATTCAAATGTTCAATGAATTGATTTTTATTGCTTATTTCGGGTGATATCTGAATTGTAAATTGGGTTAATGTCTGCTGGCAAATTAAATAATCTTCAAAATTTACACCACTGCTAATCATATGCTGTCGAATAACATCTGCAAAAATGGGAACTATTTCTTGCCCTCTTTTTCCATAACAAACATCACCTAAACGGCCTTCAATATTCTTTAACTCAGTAAATACGCCATTCGATCTTTCAACCACCAAAATATCATCAAGACGGTAACGAATAATTGGCTGAGTAGATCTGTACAGGTCAGTAATAATTGGCACGAATCGCTCTTCATCCAACCATTCCTTTTCAATAATAAGAAACTCTTCATTCATCAATAAACGATTGGTTTTACGTTCACTAATAGCCAGAAAACCTTCTGTACATTGATAAATTTGCGATATGGTACAACCAAATGCTTTAGTTAAAATCTCTTCTTCCTTTGGTTCCAGTACTTCGGCCACAGAAAATATTTTTTTTGGTGTAATTTTTAAAATATCTTGATGACTAGCAAGCATTAAAAGCACACTGGCTGGAGCTGAAATAATAGTCGGTTGAATGGCATTTAATCTCTGGATATGAGTATCAAAATCAGCAAAAAGATCAAAAAAATGGAATTGTATTGTTCTGCTTTTATTTAAAGTGGTATACAACTGGTTATTTGCTCTTAGAAAAAAAGCAATTCGTTCTCGTGAACGCAAACCGTTCGGCATAGCCTTGGCAAGGATTATTCCGGCCCAGGCATCACGTTCCTGCTCACTTACTAAAAACAAGCCTCTGCTCCCTGAAGTCCCTGAAGATAAACCAATAGCAATATTATTTATCATTGGGGAAAAATCACGTGTATGCTCAGCACGTAAAGCAATTTCCAATGCCTCAGTTTTTTTGACATTTACTGTATTAACATCATCAAAGTGTTCCATCATGATTTTTTTATTAACAATTGGCCATTGTTCCAAAGGAGTTTTTAGATAATCTCTATAGAATGCGGATTGATGCAAACAATTTTTTATAAGTTTTTTAAATTGTTTTGCTTGATGAGTCTTTAATTTTTCCGGAGTAGTAATAGTTTTATTAAGATAAAGTGTATTAAAATAATGAAATAGAATACGTGCTAACATCATGGGTTCCCAATTCTCGAGCGCAATTGTTGGCAGTGAGAAGGAATAATTTCAATAGTCTTGTTTCTCTGATACAGTTCGTGCAATTTTTGAATTGTCTTTAAATAGGCACGCTTGTTATGATGAATCAAATAGGTCAAAGCGCTCGGATAAATGAGTTCTTTAAAAGTTTCCTGGTGCCAGCAACTGTCCGCAACCAGGAAAATGTCGCCAGGTGCTTTAAAATATAAGCCGATTTGTCCTTTAGCGTGTCCCGGTAAAGAAATGGCAATCAATGAGTTATCACCCAATACATCAAAACCATCAGAAAAAGGTAAAAGATGTTCGTCAAGTTGGATTGTTTTTTGAAGTGGCAATAAACGCTCAAAGAAATCTTCAGGTAGCAGTCCAGGTAAAAAACCATTTAATAACGCTTTCAACCCTTTTTTATGCTGAATATCGTCTATCGCATCAGAATGACATATAAAATGAGCATTAGGAAAATCACGTAATCCTCCAATGTGATCAGCATGAAAATGCGAAATCACAATATAATTGATATCTTCGGGTTTTATATGAATTTCTAACAACTGTTCTTTTAGAGATTTTACTAGTGTCATAGGAGTTAAACGACGATATATAGAGGCTGGAAATTTTTGGGTTAAGCGGGTAAAACGGTCAGAATATCCTGTGTCAAATAAAATATATCCATGACTTGGGTGTTTTATAAGAGCACAGAAGGATGGATATTCACGCTGTCTGATTTTCCCATTTTTTAAAGTCATGCGTTCGCAATGTTTGCAATAGCCAGCTTCAAATAACTGATACTCTATATTCATGAACAATACCATTCAGCAAATTTCATTATACCCTCATCAATGCTATAAATTGGCTTATACTTTAAATCTTTTTTTGCCTCTTCAATATTTAATGTTTGTCCGAAAGCTAACACTCCGACACCATACTCTGTAATCTTTGGTTCTGTTTTCAGATAGAGCACCCGATGCAAAAACTCAAGAAACTTTGCGACAAATCTTGCTTGATTATAAGGAATACTTTTGGTTTTTAACGGTTTATTAAGGGCAGAAAATATCATTGAAATAATATCAATAAAGGTCCTTGGCTCATCATTGGTGATATTGTATTTTTTCCCTGCATAACATTTATCTGCCAAAGCAGCCAGGATCAGGCTCTCCACTACATTTTCTACAAAAGTAATATCAATCAAATGATTACCTGAACCAATGATTGGAAGCACCCCATGGCGCTCTGCTTTCAATAAGCGAGGGAAAATAGCGCGATCATATGGTCCAAAAATTCCTCTGGGTCGTAAGGTAATCACATCCAGATCATGTTCCAGTTGAGCTTTATCTACGATGGATTCAGCAATTAATTTGGTTTGCACATAATAATTGACTGTTTTTGCTGGTAAAGGAGCATTTTCTTTAATATTGCGCTTCTCGGTAAAATCAAAATAAATACTGGGAGTGGAGACATAAACAAGTCGAGCCTGACTGGGAGTTGCCTGAACGACATTGTGAGTCCCTATGACATTAGCCTGATAAAAATCTTTATATTTTCCCCAGGGGCTTGATAAAGCCGCGCAATGAAATATGAAATCCGCATTTTGACTTATCAAAGACAAAGACTCCAGATCCTTTAGATCGAGTGGAACAAACGTTGCTCCCATTTTGCTTATTATTTCTCCCAACTGCAAATTGCGTCCTAATGCAATGACTGCATGGCCTTCCTTAATCAAGCGTCTTGTAAGATTTAAACCTAAACATCCTGTAGCGCCGGTTACAACTGAAATCATACTAATACTCCAGTATCATTCCAGCAGCTGACAATCCAGCGCCCGTACCTAATAAATAAACCAAATGCCCACGTTCTAAATTATGATTATGGATCAAATGACACAATGCAGAAGGCAGAGAAGCAGCCATTTGATTACCATGCGTTGTGTAAATATCAACAAATTTTTCACCAGGGATGCCAAGCTTTTTACGTATATGATGCATAGCAAGCAAGCTGGCTTGATGTGGAACAACCCAATCAACATCATTTAGAGTTATACTAGCTTTAGCAAATAACTCCTCTTGCATGGGCCCGATCATTTGGCTGGCCAGTTTGAATACACGCTTTCCATCCATTTTAAATAAACCGTATTTCTTATCGTACTCACTCGCAGGCGGCATGAATGTTCCTCCAGCCTGGACCTGGCAAAAGGCAGCACCCAAACTGTATGTTTTCATATGAGCAGCAAGAATTCGACTGGAGTCATTGCTTCTTTCAACAACACAAGCAGCTGCCCCATCACCAAAAATCGTACAGGTTTCCAAGTCGCTCCAATCCAGGCCAAATGAAGGGATATCACTTGATACAATAAGTATACGATTAAATCTGCCCCCTGAGAGCATATATGATGCCGCATCGAGTGCAGTGAGAAAACTAAGACAGGTACTGTTAATATCAAAACAGGCGATTCCTGAATTATCTAATCCCAATTGTTTTTGAACCAGAACCGCCGTACATGGTATAGGTTGTTCTCCTGCTCCACAAGCCCCAATAATGGCATCAATCTCAGCTAAAGTAATTCCTGCTTGTTCCACAGCGTGTAATGCAGCTTGACTTGCCATATAGGAGGTTGTTTCACTGACTCTGGCAAAATGCCTGGAAACTAATCCGGACTTCTTCTGAACACTGCCTTCAGGAAGATTAAGTTTATTATCCAGATCAGATGAAAACACTATGTTTGCGGGTAAATATTTTCCCATTCCAATGATTTTTGCTGACGACATAGAACTGACTTGTTAAAGGATGGAGCAATTATTGTACTATAAGGCTTATTATAGTCAAAGAGAACTTTTTAAAGGTTGGTAGGCAAATAATTGCCGTGTATTTGTATAAATGATAATCTATCTAATCTTATATGTTATCTAAAATATGCATGAAAATCCTGACTGTACTGGACAGCTATCCTCCCAACTTAAATGGTGGTGCTTATTTTACTCACCGTTTGGCAAAATTCTTACAAGCCAAAGGGCATGAAGTTCTTGTGATATGCCCCTCTCGAAGCCTGAAGCAAGGTTATACAAGCTATGAGGGAGTCAATCTTTATGGAGTACGATCATGGCCAGCCCTTGGTTACAAAAACTTTCGTGTTTGCTGGCCTTTCTTCATCAAGAAGGGTATTTTAAAAGCAATAACAGACTTTAATCCCGATGTTGTTCATTTGCAGGGAAAATTTTTCTTAGGTGGAATTTGCTATCGAGCCTGTCGTAAAAAGGGTATCCCGTTAATAGCCACTAATCATTTCATGCCAGAAAACTTTTTCCATTATACTCATCTTCCCAAGTATTTTGAAAAATGGTTTCATCGCACCACATGGAATATTGTGATTGACATGCTAAATCATGTAAAGATAGTCACTACTCCTACCCACACTGCAGCTAACTTACTTAAAGAAGTACACGTACAAAAAGAAATTCATGTTGTTTCTTGTGGAGTAGATCTACAAAAATTTCAACCAAAACAAAATGCCAATCTCATTAGACAACGTTATAAAATCCCTGATAAGCCAATTCTATTGTATGCTGGTCGTTTGGATAAAGAAAAAAATTTATCAATAGCAATAAAAGCATTTTATAAAGCAAGACAATCCATTGATGCTCATTTTATTTTAACCGGTCGTGGCGCAGAATTACAAAGATTAAAAAAACTGGTTCAGACACTGAATCTCACTGAGCATGTCACTTTTACAGGATATCTATCAGACGCGGAATATCCGCTGGTATATAGTTTAGCAAATTGTTTTGTAAACCCGGGAACTGCTGAATTACAAAGTATTGTTGCCTTGGAAGCAATTGCTTCTGGATTGCCTCTTTTGGCTGCAAAAGCGATGGCTTTGCCTGAACTTGTCAAAGAAGGAGTAAATGGTTATCTCTTTGACCCTAATGACGTTGAGACATTGTCTTATTATATGGTCAAGATTCTTAGTGATCGTACTTTCAGTGAACAAATGGGAAGAGAGAGCAGAAAATTATCTCAAGAGCATGATATCAAACGAACTATCGAACAATATGAAACACTCTATCAATCGATGGTGAGTTTATGAAAGCAGTCGCAAATCGCTACCATGTTCTTTGTCAGGAAAAAGTATTCATAAGAAGTCTGCTTAGTGGCTTTTTTTTGCTTTTTATAAGTTTTCTCATTATGAATTTTGCAGGAAAATATGCTTCACTTATGGCCGGTAATCCGGTAAATGATTTAATTCTTGATAATTTACCTCTACGTGATGTAACTGTTTTTCATGTTAATGCAGCTATTATCTTTTGGACAATTTTTACTATTTATACCTTGTTAAATCCAGCCTTCATTCCTTTTATTACTAAAAGTGCCGCGCTGTTTATATTGATACGTTGTGCCTTTATTAGTATGACCCATCTCGGTGCACCTCCTAATCAACTGGCTATTCCAGATAATTTTTCATCTCTTGTTTTATTTGATGGAGATTTATTTTTTTCTGGACATGTCGGAGGCCCTTTTTTAATGATGCTTATCTTTTGGAATAAGACAACATTACGTTATATTTGCCTTGCTGCTGCAGTTTTTTTCGCTTATACGGTGCTGATTGGTCATATTCATTATAGTATTGATGTCTTTGCAGCCCCATTTATTACTTATGGAATATTTCATATAAGCCAATTTCTGTTTGCATCAGATTATCAACGGCTAAAATCAGAACTTACATCATCTACCGGAAATTGATAACAGTTGCGCCATACTGTAGGATTAGCCCGCATGAGAAAGTAATTCAGTAAATATTTGGCTGAAATAATCAATTCCAGCTTATACCTATTCAAATAATCCCAGTAATATTTCAGCAGGATGAGAAGCTTTTAAACCAGTTAATCGTTTGACTTGTGCTCGACATGAATAGCCATCGACTAAAATATTAGATAAACCAGTACTGTCTTCAAAATAATTCTTCCATGATAAATCAAACAAGCCATGGGAATTAAGTTGATGGATTGACTCATGTCCATAAGCTCCAGCCATACCACAACACCCTGTTTTTTCAGCAACTAGAGTCAATCCAAAAAATTGAAAGACTTTCTGCCACTGTATTAAAGCTTCACTGCAATTTGCCTGTTCTATACAATGACTTAGCAATAAATACTGATTAAGCTTTTCATTAGCTTTTATTGGTAACTCGTTGATTTTTTCATTACCCAGTATTTGCGAGAGCCACTCTTGAATCAACAGGATTTTGCTATTGTAGTTTTCGTGCAAATATTCAGAATATTCATATCGATAGGTTAATACCATGGCAGGATCAAGTCCTACCATGGTCAATCCATGATCTGATATCTTTTTAAGCATTAAAGCATTTTTTCTGGTAATTTTTGCAAATGACTGAAGCATTCCATTATCGTGCAGAGTTTTACCATTTTCAAACCAAGGTAATAAATAAACCTGGAACCCCAGTTTTTTTATTAACTGACAAGCTTTCAGCACAAGTTCAGCTTCATAAAAACTGGTCACCCAATCCTGTATATAAATTATAGTTTTCTCACTGACAGGTAAATGGTTTAAATCAAGCCATGGAATATTATTTGCCTTTAAGAGTGTCTTCAGATTTGGACTACTAAACAAAGGGAGATCAACCAACTCTGCGTATTTATGTAAACAATATTTCACTAATTTACTTGAGAGACAGAAATTAGTTAATTCTGGAAACAGGCTTTGAAAATATCCAACACGTTCGCTGTAAGCAATAAGATAATCTTTTATTGAGCGAGAATATCGTGTGTGATAGGTTTGCAAAAATTTTGCTTTAAACGAAGGAACATTGATATTAACCGGACATTGAGAACGACATGCCTGGCATCCCAGGCATCCTTCTAGCGCAGTATAAACTTCATGGGAAAAATCATATTGGCCGTGATTCCTTTTGTAAGCATTTAATTGCTTTTTCAACGGCCATGTTAATTCACGCTTTCCTGTCAAAGCACTTAATTGCCTTAACCATTCCCTAACCAAGCTGGCTCTTCCTTTAGGAGAATGAATTCTATCCCTGCTTATTTTATAAGAAGGGCATATCACATCTTGTAATTTATAATCGAAACACGCTCCATTTCCATTGCAGTTTAAAGGTAATTGATAAGAATCTCTGAACTGGTAGTTAATTTGACTGTCCACATCTGCTCTGGTTTTTTCTGAACGGATGCTGGCAAGTGAATCATGGCTACCTAAGGGGACGGCAATTTTTCCTGGATTTAATTGGTTGAAAGGATCACAGCTTGATTTAATTTTCCTGAGTTCATTGTAGAGTTCCTCTCCAAAAAATGCAGGCACGAATTCACTTCGAAATCCTTTACCGTGCTCGCCCCACAATACCCCACCGTATTTATGGGCAAGTTGCGCTACCTTTTCTATTATTTCGTAATAGATTTCCCTATCTTTTGCATTCATCAAGTTCAATTCAGGTCGAACATGTAAACACCCTACATCAATATGACCAAACATCCCATAACTAACCCCATGAGAATCAAGTAAGGCACGAAATTCCTTGACGTAGTCAGCCAAACGCTCAGGAGGAACCACAGTATCTTCAACCCCTGATATGGGCTTTCTTACACCCTTTACTTTACCTAAAAGTCCTACAGTGCGTTTTCTAAGCTCCCAAAGATTGATAATATCCTCATGATTAGTGATAAAGTGAAAATCAGTACCTTTTAAAGTGTTCTTCAATAATTGCGCATGTTGTGATAATACTTTTTCATCATTTGCCACAAACTCAATTAAATTGATTGCATCGACTGGGGCGTTGCTTCCAGAGCACAGAAAGGATTTCAGAGAATGATAAATAATATCTGTCTTGGCCAGGTTTAAAATCGTTCCATCCATTGTTTCAATGGCTTCTGGCTCAAATGCCACCAAATGCTTTGCATGTTCAAGAGCGTCGCTAAATGAAGGATACAAAACAACAAACAGACATTTGTATTTGGGTATATTCGTTAATTTTAATTTGATTTTAGTGACATAGGCTAAAGTGCCTTCAGAACCATTCAGAATATAATTGGCATTGAATCGCTTTCCATCATCCGAATAAATTTTTGCTAAATTATAGCCAGTGACAAACCGATGCAATTTAGGTAATTGCCTGTCAATCGCCCCTCGATGTTCCTGGGCAGTCTTATCCAATTGCTTATAAAACTGCCCTACCTGCCCTGGTAATTTTTTCATATTATCAAGAAGACTGATATCTATCTCTTCACTGGTATGGACTTCTCCTCCAAGATATACTGCTGTCAACGCAAGTACGTGTTGACTGGTTTTTCCATACAATCTTGAGCCTTTGCCGCTGGCATCTGTATTGACCATACCTCCAATGGTAGCGCGATTACTCGGAGATAAAGAAGGCGCAAAGAATTTGTTATAAGGTTTCAGATATTCATTTAATTGATCAAGAACTACTCCAGGCTCGACCAAAACCCAGTCTTCCTCCGGATTTATCTCCACAATATGATTCATGAAACGAGAACAATCGATGATTATTCCAGCATTTAATGATTGGCCATTAGTTCCAGTGCCGCCACCCCTGGGGGTGAAAGTTAAGTCACGAAATTGCTCGCTACTGGCTAATTTAAAAATATGAGATATATCATTTTCGCTTTTAGGGAAAATAATGGCTTCAGGAATAATTTGATAAACACTATTATCCGTTGATAAAACAATTCGGCTACTTAAAGCTTCATCAATCTCACCATGAAAATCGGGTATTTTCTCAAGTTGCTGTAAAAATAACCTGATTTTTCTGGGTGTTGCAGTGGAAGAGGTCAAACGCGGCATCATAATTTTTCCTAGCTTTTCCTCCATTAATCTTCTCATTATAGACTACCAGATAATTAGGGCTAAATCATAAAGACGACTACCATTCAATCAGAAAAAATAGTCTTTTTAGTCTAAATTAAGGATACAGACATCTTTTTAAAGGATTAAAACGATATGAACACAATAACAGAAGATTCTCTGACTGAAGAACAAAAATACATGGTTCAAGTATGGGAAAATCATACTCATTATGAATTTGACACTAAAAATGTTGCAGATACTATGAAAACCATGGAAGACAATCCCTATGTCAATAACATACCTACCATGGCAGTCGGATTTGGACAAGAAGAAGTCAAACAAGTTTACAGCCAATTGTTTATACCCCAAAAACCGGATGATACTGAGGTTGAACTGATTTCAAGAACAGTAGGTACTCATCAAATTGTAGATGAACTCATTTTTAAATTTACTCATAATATCAGGATGGATTGGATATTAAATGGCATCGAGCCTAATGGAGAACGTGTAGAAATTCCTCTAATTGCGATTGCCAGATTTCATAATAGAAAAATCATAAGCGAACATATTTATTGGGATCAGGCATCTGTTCTTGTACAACTCGGTTTACTCAATTCAGATAAACTACCCGTTCATGGAGTAGAAGCCACCAATAAGATAAGGGAACTGATATCACGAAGTCTGACTAGGTAAGAAAAAACGCTTACTTATAACTATAATTATTTTTAAAGAATACAGGGATCGTCATGATAAAAGATTATCTTATAGAAACAATGAATCAGGATGAAGTGAATCTTGCTATAACCTGGGCTGCCCGGGAAGGATGGAATCCAGGAATTCATGATGCGACATGCTTTTATCAAACTGATCCTCATGGTTTTTTTGCAGGTAAGCTGAATGGAAAAACGATAGCCATTGGTTCTGCTGTTATCTATGATGATTTTTTTGCTTTTTGTGGTTTCTATATTGTTGATAAGTCCTATAGGGATCAAGGTTATGGCTTGGAATTAACCAAAGCAAGACTAGCTTATATTGGTAACAGAAACGCGGGAATTGATGGTGTGATCAACATGCTGGATAAATATGCCCGCATTGGTTATCAATTAGTACATAATAACGCCAGATATTGTCTTAATAAGACAATAAAACCAATATCAGCTGAACCTCATATTGTTCCATTAAATCAAATCGATTTTTCGCAATTATCATCCTATGACCGCTTACATTTTCCAGCACCTCGTCCTCAATTTTTAAAATGCTGGATAAATCAGCCACAAAGTTTGGCTCTGGCTTATTTAATTGATGGCCAAATTAAGGGTTATGGTGTTATCAGAACCTGTCATAAAGGATTTAAGATTGGACCACTATTTGCGGACACTCCGAAAATTGCAAACCAACTTTTCACTAATTTGGTCCCATATGCTAAGGGTCAATTGATATTTCTGGATATTCCAGAGAATAACCCTTTAGCAATTGAGCTGGCCAGTCAATATCAAATGGAGAAGGTATTCGCTACAGCACGTATGTATTTAAAAGGAGAACCCCTGGTTAAAAAAGAAAGCATTTATGGAATTACTACTTTTGAATTGGGATAAACCATGACCCGAGATCTCACTGGATATGGATCAGAACAAATTAATTTGACCTGGCCCAATAAGGCTAAAATCGCTATTAATTTTGTTATTAATTACGAAGAAGGAGCAGAGTTAACTCCACTTAACGGTGATACAAAAGCTGAATTTTACGGAAGTGATTTTCCTTTCGTTCCTAAAGGAAATTCAGAAAGGAATTATAGTATCGAATCTATTTATGAATACGGAAGTCGAGTTGGGATCTGGCGTTTAATCCGTCTTTTTGACAAGCATTCCATCCCCTTGACTTTTTTCGTAACAGGTTATGCCTTAATATTAAATCCTGAATTCTCAAGCTATCTTGCAAGTCATAACCATGAAGTTGCTGGACATGGATGGCGATGGATAGATTATTCAAAAGAAAGTAAGGCAACGGAAAAAAAACACATCTCTCGCTGTATTGATACCTTGCAGGAACTTACTGGACAAAGGCCATTGGGCTGGTATACTGGAAGAAGAAGTCCATTTACCCGCGATCTGCTAACTCAAATTGGTGGGTTTGTTTATGATTCAGATAGTTACGCCGATGAACTCCCCTATTTCATTAACAAGCATCTTGTAATCCCATACTCATTAGACTGTAATGATTTTCGTTTCACAATTTCTCCCGGCTTTGTCACAGCACAGGATTTCTATCAACGCCTTAAAAATACTTTTGATTACCTTTATCAAGAAGGTCGATTATCTATCATGACTATTGGTTTACATCCGCGTTTAAGCGGCAAACCTGATCGTTGCCATGCTCTTAATGAATTTCTAAGCTATATTCGACAATTTCAAAATATATGGATAGCAAAGAGAATAGATATTGCACTGTACTGGTTAACCAAGCACACCCAGATTAAGCAGGATTTATGAAATACCCAATCTCATTGTCAGGAAATGTTTTTAATTCAGTCGTTTAGCTTATCTAAGACTCTCCGTTAAAAACATTTTTTGCCTTGATCGTGAGGTTTTTCATAAGTTCTGCTCAATGCTCTTATACTCTGATCTTATTAATTTCTGTACTGTTTCATCAAAAGAGCTTAAAATTCATATCTCAAAATCTTTATAATTCACCCCACTATAATTTACAGATTGCCAATATGAGTCATTTGCTAGATTTATCCATCCTTAAAAAAAATCGCGACTTTACTTTGCTTTATTTGGGCCAATTCATTTCATTCATAGGCACAATGATTACCAGTGTCGCCCTTCCCTATCAAATTTATCATTTGACCGAATCGACCATGATGGTAGGATTACTCAGCTTGGCACAATTACTGCCTCTACTGATTACTGCATTGCTTGGTGGAGTGTTTGCTGATCGATATAGCCGACGCGGATTGCTAATCATTAGTGAATTATTACTTGCTGTTGGTTGTCTTTTTCTGGCTTTCAATTCCAAACTGGTTAATCCAAATGTTAGCTTGATATTTATAATAGCCTCATTAATGTCCGCCATTACAGGTTTACATAGGCCTGCGTTTGATAGCGTGATACAACAAATCGTGAAACCAGAGGATTACAAGAAAGTAGGTGCTCTTGGCAGCTTCAAATTCAGCTTTTGTATGATTATTGGACCAGCTGCTGCTGGCCTGATTATTGCGCAATATGGTATTGTAATCACTTATCTCATTGATTTATTAACCTTTATCATTTCACTTCTCAATTTGAGCTTAATGCACACCATACCCAAGCCTTTAGCAAAAGAGCATCCCTCCATTATAGTTTCTTTGAAAGAGGGTATAGGGTTTGCTTTGCGCCGACAAGAGCTGATGGGTAGTTATTTCGTTGATTTCTTTGCGATGGTTTTTGCTATGCCAAATGCATTGTTGCCCGCTATTGCCCAACAATTTGGAGGAGCTAAAACACTAGGACTGCTTTATGCTGCTCCAGCTATAGGGTCGCTGATTATTTCTTTTGTTAGTGGCTGGACCGCAAAAATTACTCATGATGGAAAAGCGATCGCAATTGCTGCTGCTTTGTGGGGAGTGGCAATTATCGGATTTGGTCTCACCACTTCTTTGTGGTTATCTCTCTTGTTTCTTGCTCTTGCAGGAGCATTTGATGCCATTAGTGGTATTTTCAGAAGCAGCTTATGGAATCATACCATCCCGCAAGAATTGAGAGGCCGCCTGTCTGGAATTGAAATGATTAGTTATTTGAGCGGCCCAAGACTGGGTGATACCAGAGCAGGCTTTGTTGCAGCAGGTTTAGGCATACCTGCTGCATTAATATCTGGCGGTATTTTATGTATTATAGGAGTGACTGTATGTTGCTATACCTTGCCTAAATTTTGGAATTATCATTCAAAGTAATTAACCACTTTACTAATCTCCAATAATAGAGGCCTTTTTATGTTGTTGCTTGGTAGTCTCATCCAAACTGGCCGCTTCCGTTAATGCGGCTACATTTTCCTTGGTAAAAAATCCATCAAAATTGTGACATCTTTCAACATATTCAGTAATTAATATGGAATAAATGGAGTGTTTGGAGAAAATTTGCTTTAAATCAGGCGAATCCGAGCAAGCCCCAAATACTTTAGCTAAAAATTCAATATTTAATTTATCTCGAAGAGTTTCAACGACAAAATCAATATTCTTTTTACCAGAAGAGTGATCCCCGTCTTTTACTTCATAAGCAATATGATGCATTCTTCTTCCGTAGTTACGCACAAAGGTTTCTGTGGGCATAGGGAGATTTTCAAAGGAATTCACCATGAACGGAGTGTTGTTAGCAGTAAACACTTTTGCCGGCGACTTGATGTCATGTCCGTGTGGATTTCTATTTACATTGGTAGAGGAGTTCATATCATAGATATTATAAGCACCCCAAAAATAATATTTGGATAAACATAAAAACTCTAAAATAGCATCCTCACGCTCACCAGCCAGGATTCGAGTAGCCATATGGTCAATGCCTTTGATCAAGTCCTTGATCCCATTATCGTGGCTTTCCTGATCTTTCGCATCCAGCATCGCCTCTTGTTCTTTGGTTAAATAAAATCGTTGTCCCAATTCCAGACAGTCAAAATCATAAATATTATCGTCGGTATACCCAACACAGTTATAGGTAAAATCCGATAACCGGGTAAAATGAATATGCTTATTACAATAGAACTTGTTTTCAGTCATATCAGGATTATGAAAATTAAAATCATGAGAAACTAATATGTTACGCGTCTCATCCTTATCCTTGCATTTATAAATCTCACCTACATAACGAGCATTAAATTTGGCTCTTGAGTTGGGATACATCTTATTTAATCTTGTGATATCGTCTTTAAAATTATGATCCAGGGGCTCAAGCACCAAAAAGGCAGGAGAATTTTTGGTATTGAGTAAACAATAAATTTTATGTGTATCACTTATATAACTTCGAGAATATCGATAAGGAGTCATTGAATAGAGTTCTTTAATATATGGAATAGCATCTCCCGTTTGTACCTGAACAACTACCCCACACATATCACCATATAAATCCTCAAGTCCGGATGACAAGCGCCTTTCATAAATCTTGGTTTTATATTCATTAAAATAGTCTGAATTGACTTTATCTCCTTTGGGATGGTATTCAATTGGATTAATCATCATGTTCTCCCCAATTTGACTCACCGGCACGTAATATTTTAAGTATATACCTGCCAATGAGTTTTTATTTGAATTAATAACTGTTTCCTCTCTTTCATTGCAAAATAGAGGTATAATGATTCATTTAGATTCCTTACATACTTTCCAATGGAAGCTTTAATCGTATCAATTGGGGTGATTACCCTTGCAGAAATTGGTGATAAAACACAATTACTCGCCTTCCTTCTGGCAGCACAATTTAAAAAGCCATTGCCCATTATTTTTGGAATATTGACTGCTACTTTGATAAATCATTCTTTGGCTGGACTTATCGGGGTCTGGATTACCACTTTATTAAAGCCGAATGTCCTGCGCTGGATACTTGGCATATCGTTTATTCTGATGGCAATATGGACGCTGATACCCGATAAAATTGAACAGGATGAAAAAAAAATTTCCAAATATCTAGGTGTTTTTGGAGCAACGTTTATCACTTTTTTTCTGTCAGAAACAGGAGATAAAACGCAAATTGCAACCATTGCACTGGCAGCACACTATGGTTCACCGCTTCTGGTTATTGCCGGTTCAACCCTTGGAATGCTACTTGCTGATTTACCAGCTGTTTATTTTGGAAATTTATTTTCCCATAAAATTCCCATGAAAATAATTCATGCTGTAGCTGCATGCGCTTTTTTAATTATTGGACTCATTACCATTCTGTTTTGACCGACTATGCAGGATTGTTATTTAACATAAGCATCTAGCCAGTTGGTATATCTTTTTAATCTGTCGATGACAAAGCTTGGTTTCTCCAAAGTATGGTATTCATTGGGGTAAATAACCAGCTGTGTGGGCACATCGAGTGATTTCAAAGCTTGGTATAATTGTTCTGACCCAACACAAGGTACATTAAAATCCAGGCCACTACACAAAAATAATGTAGGTGTTTTTATATTATTCGCTTTAAGAAAAGGGTAGCTTAATTTTAGATACAATTCAGGATTGGCCCAGGGTTTTCCTAATTCCAGCTCGTATTCCGGGGTGTATTGATCGACACCATAACCAGCTAAAATATTCGCTGCTCCAGCACCTGATATAGCCGCCTTG
Organism: Legionella sp. PATHC039; assembly: GCF_026191275.1. NCBI lineage: Bacteria > Pseudomonadati > Pseudomonadota > Gammaproteobacteria > Legionellales > Legionellaceae > Legionella > Legionella sp. PATHC039. Next base: position 967,884 of record NZ_JAPHOP010000001.1, on the reverse strand, counting down.
AAACGGCTATCTGTAGCTATGACATAATTGGTTAGCATTCCTCCGTAGCTCCATCCTCCTATTCCCAAACGATTCGGATCGACCATTCCCTTCCCTATGACATAATCAACAGAAGCCAATATGTCTTTTACATCCAAATTACCCCAATCTGCAAAAATTGCTTTTGCATAATGAAACCCTCTTCCGGAACTCCCTCTTGGATTAGGAGCAATGACGGCATAATTATTGGCTGCTATCCACTGCATATCAAAGTTAAATTCATGGCTAAATTGATAGACTGGTCCTCCATGCAGATAGACAAAACCAGGAAATAAAATACCCGACTGGTATTCAGCTGGCTTCATTAATAATCCATCAACTCTTGTTCCATCAAAGCTATTGCACTGTATGTCTTCTGCGGGTTGAAATTTAACTTCATCCAATAGCTTTTTATTATGTTGTGTTAAAGGAATTAATCCAGAATTCAAAATAAATAATTCAGAGGGATGTGTATCATCTGTTGTTAACAAAATAATTTTCTCTTTGGCAAGCGAATAATCCATGTCATAGCGCAAGCCGCCTGTCAATTTTTTTACCTGGCCGGAATGAATGTCTATGCGATTCAAATAGGTGTTTCTACTTTCTTCTATTAATGCATAAATAAATTTGCCATCTTGAGACCATTTTGGCTTGTAATACCAATTATCCCGAGGTGCAATGATTTTTTCATCTTTAGTATTGATATCAATAATTGCCAATTGATTGGGAGAGTAATAGGTCCATTGATGTTCATTACTGCGAAGATAAGCTATTTTTGAACTATCCGGGCTCCACGAAAGATTTGAATCATAATCAGGATTCATATCACTACCGGGGAAATGAGTGAGTTGCCGCTCTTTTGCCCCAGACTTGGGTTCGATCAAATAAATATCATAATTAAAATGCCTATCCGGATCTTTACCACGCTTTGTGACAAACGCGATGTATTTTCCATCAGGTGACCAGGCCGGTAAATATTCATCATGATTCCCATCAGTCAGTTTAGTAATAGCCTTACTCTTAAGTTCAACCAAATATAAATGATCTCTTCCCTTACCAAGATAACCGACACCATCAACCTTAAATTGATATCTATCTACAACTATGGGTTGTTCTTCCTCATCAGATGGATCACTCTTCTGAGCTATAAATGCAATCCTGTTAGAATCTGGGGACCATGTAAAATCGCTCACTTCGCCATCAATATGAGTTAATTGATGTTCTTTATTATCCTGGACAGATGCTATCCAAATTTGTGTCGTACCCACTTTTCCGCCATCGGATAAATAAGCTAACCATTTACCATTAGGACTCCATTTGGGTAGCGAGCTTGATGAATCTTCTGCAAAGGTAATTCGTTGACTGGATTTACTATCCACTGATACTTTCCATACCTCAGTAGTGGAAATGTTATCTTTGGCGCTTAATTGGGATACAGTATAGGCAACCCATTTTCCATCTGGTGACAAATCTGGCTCGCTGATATCTTGTATACGATAAAGATCATCAAGCTCTGGCAAACGCTTCCCAGCCCATCCATCATGATATACAACAAGACAAATAATTAGACTCAGACATACTCCCTTCATGACAATCATCCTTATTATGCTGAAAAATCAGAGACTTATAGTGCCTTAAAAAGTATAGAATAAATTTGTTATATATGATTTTACCTGCAATCAGCAAACAAATTTTGAGTGGAATAAATACAGTCTGGTGCCATTGATTTAGAATCGTAGCTGAAACTCTTCAGAAATAAAGAAATCCCCGTCTGTTCAACGAGGATCATAAAAAGCTTCTAATTTATTTCTGGTATACTTTTTACGGCATGATCCGCTTCTGTTCTTTGAACAAACTCTCTAAAGAAAGTCTGCGCGCTCTTACCTGATCGATTATGCAATGCATTCCAGTCTGAATTATGACCATTTGCATATTGTACATCAGTCTCCATTTTTCTGTCACTTTTGATTTTTTCCCTAGCTTGAACTAAAGCGTCTCTTGCATTAGCCAACCCTGGTTTCGCAAGAGGATCAGCTTTTCGAATGATACCATCCAGATTTGCAATTTCTTCATCAATCTCCGCCTTTTTCTTATGCCGCTCAGAAGTCAATTCTTTATGGATAGATGCATAATGTGGAATCACAGCATCATCGATACGCTCACCCCTTATCTCTTTTCTTGACCTAACCACTATGTAATCTTTATATGCTTCAGGAACACTCTTGAATGCACTGCCTGCATTAATTTCCCATTTAGCTAAAGCAACACCGAATTTAATGAAGGGCTTAACCAACCATCCAAGTATTGTCCCTACTGTGCTGTCTTTATGACCTATTGCTCGACCAATTTCATCACGCTCTAAACGCATATTCCCTACTAAGAAATTAGTAATAGTAGAGAAAGAACGGCTATTAAATAGATTAATTGGCTGTCCAAGTTGATGAAAATGTTGCGCTACCAAAGAAGCCACGCCTGCACCAAGAGAATGACCTTTCAGGGTAATATTTTGTGGCGAAACACCTTGATCTAATAGTCTTTGCACTTGTGCAATACCATCTGCAACCAAATCCTCACTTGATTTGGCTTTGCCTGTACTTTGACCAACACCACGAAGATTAAAACCAATAACATTGGCCTTAAGAGCCTTCGAATCTTCTTTTATATCATCAATGATATGTTCATAACACATACCATTCCCTACCAAATTGATAATATATTTTTGGTATTTGGGATCGATACTTTCTTGTGACCTATGCCTTACTTCAAATGTATCTAAATGCGCTCCATCATGAGTAATTACATCATGTTTCTCACAAATCAGATCGTCTTCATTATAATTACTTACAGTATCATCACTAACCGCTAAATCATCAAAATTTTCATTTTGTGCTGGCAGCACTAAACCACTAACCCATTCACCAAGCAGTTTATTTGCCCCAATTTTTATTAAATCCCATAATAAAACAGGGGGGAAAACCGTTCGAATTGCAATAAATTTAAACCATTCCCAACCACTATATTTAGGTTTTGGTGCATTATAAATTTTAGCCATGAGTTCAATCCTGTTTACATAAAATTGTTCGTATTATATACAGTTAATATTAATTTAACCTTAAGCTGAATATTATAAACTTAAAAAAATGTCCTAATCTGTGAAGTAAAAATAAGTAAAGGATGCGTGATCGCTCAATATTCTATCATTATGCTGACTAAGCTTATGAGTTTGAGCCAATCAATTACAATGGTGATAATTAACCGATGCTATTATATGCCATCACAATAATTTACTTATGTAATGGCCTTCATTCAACTAAGAAATGATACAAAGAATGATAGTTTGGCTCTATGATTGAATAATGTTGTTTTCTGCCTAAAAGGACCTTCAGCTGTTCCGGGACAGGAATTTCTTTTTTCAATAGTGGCTCTAATACCTCTTCAAATTTGGCCGGGTGCCCTGGTGCCACAATAACCCAGGGTTTGTCCTGATTGATTGTACTTAGACGATGATAAGCTGTGGCGGTATGAGGGCAAATTATATAATGATATTTATTGTAACAATGTAGGATAGCTTGCTTAATTTGCTCATCACTAACAGATTCTGCATTCATCTGTTTTTTACATTCAGAATAATTATTAAATAAAACGAATAAACGCTCTAAATTGCTTGGCTCACCTACATCCATTGATGTTGCCAATGTTTTAGTAACCGATTTGGCTTGATAAGCTCCCGTTAACAAAAATTCGCTCAGTGCACTATTAGTATTATTAGCTATTAAAATTTGCTCAATCGGAAAACCTAGCATTTTTGCCCAATAACAAGCCGTAACACTACCCAGGTTTCCGCCTGGAACTATAAAATTAACAGAATGATTATGCCTTAATGCCAGTTGAATGCTGGTAAAAGTATAGAAAATAATCTGTGGTAATAATCTGGCTATATTCATGCTATTGGCTGTAGTCAATATTCCTTTATGTTCTCTTTTAGCAAATACCAGCTTCACCAGCTGTTGACATTGGTCAAAGCTGCCATTAACAGCCAATGCACGAATATTCTCTCCCCAACAAGTAATTTGAGATTGTTGTCTGAAAGTAAGTTTATCTTTGGGAAATAAAATGATTCCTTCCAGATCGCTTTTCCCATGCAAAGCATGACCAATCGCAGCGCCAGTATCACCAGATGTTGCGACCAGGACTTTGGCGCTCTTGTTTTCTATCAGATGCAATAAACATTCACTGAAAAATTGAGTTCCTAAATCTTTGAAAGACAGGGTTGGGCCATGAAACAACTCCAGTACATAACTTTTCTTAAAAAGATGATGTAACGGAAAGGAGAAGTTGAGGAATTTTTGAAAAAAAGCATTATTTACATCAATTTTACTATCTGAAAAAAATGGCGAGAGTAAATGAGCTGAAAAGTCGATTAAATTACCGTATTCATAAAATTTTTTTATTGTTAAATTAGGAAACCTGTCAGGTACAAATAACCCGCCATCCCCTGCCAGGCCTGACAGTATCGCTTCGTCTATTGTGGAGACACATTGTCCTCTCGTACTCTTTATTCTAATTTTCATCTGCAGCCTTTGCACCTTCTGATGAAATATTGGCAACCAATAAATCACTTTCAAAGACAACTATTGCTTCACGGTATATTGCTCACAGCAATATTTAATTCAATCTAATTTAGAAGATAATGGAAGTTTAGTTTATTTTTTAGAAATTTATTAAGATTGACGTGAATGGCATCAGGAAAAACGCCAATTCAAACCCAATTTGAATTGTTCTAAAATTGGATGCTTGGCGATTCTGGTCGTTTGATACCTGTGATTATTAGAGTCCTTACCCTGTGTATCAAAGGTAAAATCTTGTAACCGATTCCAATCCCACTCTACACGGCAACGCCAATTTTGAGTTAACTCCAACTCGAGGCCTGTACCTAATTGAACTCCATTCTTTTTTTTGGTATTTGAAAATCTACCACTGAATGAACCAAAAGGACCACTCTGAGTAATGCTTCCACTTAGGTTGACATCACTGATAATCCAGCCTACTCGTCCATAGATGATTCCCACAGAAGGCAAATAAATACCAGGGTGTACAGCTAAACCAGACTGCCATTTTTGTTTAAATGAACCCTTTAATATTCTTGAGTAAAGTTCGTTAGAATCAAAAAAATAGATTTTTCCTTCATTGGAACTGCGGTTAAAAAAACCTTCTAAACCAAAATAATAATGTGTCCGGAAAAGTTTTTCATAGCCTAAATAAATTTCTCCTCCAAGTCCCGATCCATACCAGTCAAAATGATCAAAGTCAGTAAAATTGAGCTCTAGGCTGGTTTCATTCCTTTTAAAATTGTAATCAGCTGTGTCTCTAATAACTGAAAATCCAAAATACGTATCGGGTCTTAGAAAAAAATTCAGAGGTGATTTTTCAGCCGCCAAAACAAACAAAGGAGCAAAGCTGAAAAACAAAAACAACAAGATTGATTGAACAGGGAAACCTAAATACACGAACAATTCCTTTTTGCATCAACGATAAAAATAATAATTCTACGTATCTTGTTACTAAAACTCTATATTTTCATGATAAAACTCTTCCATGTGCATAATGCCAGGTCAGATAATGCTTTAAAATCTAAAATAATAGACTACTCATTTATTGATTATATGTTAGCCTAGAGTTTATTTTTTTCGTGTCGCAGTTATTTTAAAGCGTACGATCACTTCATCTTGTATTTCATCAGTACTAGCCCATTCACCTTGACCTACCCCGAATGTACTGCGTTTGATTGTTGAGCTACCTTCAACTAAAGCCTGATAGTTAGAAATTTGATCCACAACAAACTTCAGAGTAACTGGAGCTGATTTATCTCTTATAGTTAGAATACCTTCGGCTTCATAGGTTTTATCATCCAATTGATTAAATTTTGAAGCTTTAAACTCTGCATTAGGGAATGTCTTGACGTTGAACCAGTCAGGGGAAGCCAATGTCGTTACGATGTCCTCAAAAGGTGCTGCAATCGAATTCATATCAATAGTGATATCAATTGACGCTGTCTTGTAGTTTGAAGGGTCAGCAAAAATTTGACCAGTAAATTTCTTAAATCGCCCTGTAACCGGGGCACCATTTTGAGTACCAGTAAAAGTAATCTCACTTTGTGCTGGCACGATTTCCCATTCAGGGAGTTTACTGGCGTAAATCAATGTATTTAGAAAAAATATCAATACCCAAAGGGAAGATTTAATATAGACATTCACTATAACATTCTCCGTAATATATCATCCTTATTAATAAAATGATGTTTTAATGCCGCCGCTGCATGCAGGATTATGGCGATAATTAATGCATAACCCAACCATTCATGAATCAATTGGAACAAAATTCTTCTATTCTCATCGGGCGCAACAAGCTCAGGTAAAACAAATAAACCAAAAAAAGAAGCAGGCAATCCTGCAGCCGAGGTAATTAGCCATCCACTGATGGGCATAGCAAACATGAAAAAATAAAAAGCCCAGTGCATGCTGCGAGCTGCAATTTTCTCTAACAGGGGAATAGCTAATTCCGGTAATTGATTAGTCAAACGCCAAATCAATCTGAAAAAAGCCAAAAACAATACCAGAAATCCGTACTCCTTATGCCAACCATATAATTTTAATTTCTCAAGACTAATAGGGATCCTGACCATGTATAAACCCACTCCCAATAGCCCAATAATTAAAGCGGCTATAATCCAATGGAAAAAAATCGCAACCAGACCAAAGCTGGTTGAAGTATTTTTTAATTGCATAGATTATCCATATTTCTTATCAAGATAGGCTTCTGCTTCTATTTCTATTTCAACATCATCTCCTATTTCTGGTATTAAAGCTTTTATTCCATAATCAGAACGCTTTAATGAAGTGGTAGCACTAAACCCAGCTGTTTCTCTGTCATTTAATAAATTAATTCCTGCTTTATTCAATATCACGTTCAATATGATGGGTTTTGTGACGCCATGCAAAGTAAGCATCCCATACACTTTTGCTTTATTCTTTCCCGTTACTTCCACTCTGTCACTAACAAAAGTTGCTGTTGGAAACTGTTTGGTATCAAAAAATAATTTACCTTTCAAATGCTTATCCAACTCGGGTATACCTGTGACGATATCATCGACCTTGATAGTAACATTCACTTTACTCTGCTGCGGGTTATCCTTATCAAGAACAAGTTGACCGCTTGCATACCATTTTCCAGCTTGAGTTGAGAAGCCTAAATGCTTTACCTTCCATAATACATAAGTATGCTGATTATCTAAGGTCAAGGTTTGTGGTTCTGCGTAGACATAAGATGACAATGCAAAGACTGCCAATATCGGAGCAATAAAATGCCTGTAAATCCGTTTCATATTCAACTCCCAAATTAAATTAATGTTTTATTTACCCATATCCAATGATCCACCAACAAGTTTTTCGCAAATCCCTTTGGGCAATAAAATAAAAGCATCTTTTTGGCTATCCTTGGTTGAAGACCCAGCGCAATCTGAAGTTGCTGTTGAACAATCATTCATCCCTTTTTTAACCACACCATAACATTTCTCCTTAGTCAAATCCTCTGCTATTGCTGTGTTTGATGCAATGAGAACTAAAAAAGCACTTATGGTAGATTGTATCAATTTATCCTTCATTGACATGGATAATCTCCTTATTATAGTGAACTTAACCAGATCTCAGCCTATAAACAGATGTCTCTTAAGCTTCCCTGGCATTTTTAATAAAGTAAATTTTATTAAATCTTCAATCGTTAGTCTTTCTTTAATGAATAAATGAATGCAAATAATCATATGCTTTTTTGGCGTACTCCAAAGGATGCGCTTTTTCCGGATCCTGCTCTGCCTCCACTATCATCCATCCATTATAGCGATGTTTTTGCAGCCCTGCCCATATAGGTATGAAATCAATTGCTCCATCACCGGGCACAGTAAATACCCCTCTTCTTACTGCATCCATAAAGCTGAGTCTCTCTATTTCAACTCGTCTCAAGACCTCAGGGCGGATGTCTTTAAGATGAACATACAAAATGCGATCACCGTACTTATCTATTAAATTAACCGGATCTATTCCTGAAAAGACAGCATGTCCTGTATCAAGTAGTAGAGAAACCAATTTTGGACTGGTATTGGTCATTAAAAAATCAATATCTTTCTCCCAAAATACCCCAGTCCCTGCATGATAATGGTAAACAATCTTCATATTGAAGTCGTAAGCAATTCGGCCTAAGGTATGCAGCCCTTGAATCAATAAACTCCATTGCTCTTGAGTAAATTGAGGGATATAAGCACTTAATATTGGTAAATCAGTGCCTTGAATAGCATGACCGCATTCACAAACATTGATATACGACGCACCTAATGCGCGCATAAAACTTAAGTGTTCAAGAAATCTTGATACGGTTTTTTCAAAAGCATTGGCCTCAGTAAAATAAGTGCTAAACCATGAACTGGATAATTGTAAACCTCGTTGTTCCAAAGCAGCCTTTAACGTTGTTACATCTCGTGGGTATTTATTCCCCAGCTCAGTGCCAGAATAACCTGCCATAGCCATTTCGTTAATACATTGCTCAAAACTAATGTCTTTACCTAAATTCGGATCATCATCATTACACCAATTAATTGGTGCGATACCAACTTGAATACCCATCTTCACTTCCATCTTCAATATTGTCTAACTGTTTCAATTTGCTCTCGCATCATTTGGTAAGCTTTACTCACTGATTCTGATTGAGACACCTCAGCAACTCCAACCCGCCACCAAGTTTTATATCCTTGACTCATGGTCTTGGGTAATACAGGAAGAACAATAACCGTAGTATTTTCCTGTTTTTTTGCTGAGTCTAAAGTAGTCCGGAATTGCTCATAGGATTTAACAAAATAAGTGGCTGCCCCCAATCCCTCTGCGTACTTACAAAAATCTATGGGTAAATAATCGCCATTTAAAGCATTAGTAGTTGGCTCCCTATAACGAAATTCATTACCAAAACCCAGACTACCATTCCCTTCCTGTAAATTTCTAATGCACTGAAATCCATGATTATCAAAAATGAGAATTGTAATTTTCTTGCGTTCCTGAATGGCGGTTAAAAGCTCTGAATGCATCATGATAAAACTGCCATCCCCAACTAAAACGTAGACCTCTCCTTCCTGATTTTCTTTTGCAATACGTACTCCTAGACCCGCTGCAACCTCATATCCCATACAGGAATAAGCGTACTCTAAATGATAATCCTTTGCCTTTTTGGATTGCCAAATTCGATGCAAATCACCTGGCAAACTCCCTGCTGCACTAATTATCACATCCTCTTCAGTAACATACTGATTGAGTAGTCCCAAAACAGTAGTTTGGTGTAACCCAGCCTGCTCTGTAGAATAAGACTGAGTCAATTTATCTAACTCTTGGGCCCATTCATTTTGATAATGACGTATTAACTGCTGGTAAGAGAGAGAGGTTTGATAATCTGCCAGCTCTTTCCCCAATTGCTCCAAACCAGTTTTAGCATCTCCTTTTAACATAACTCCATTCATTTTCATGGCATCAAGACGTGATACATTAAGATGAATGATTTGGCAGTCCTGGTTTTTAAAAGCCCATTTGGAAGCTGTCGTAAAATCCTGTAATCGAGACCCGATAACCAAAATGACGTCAGCCTGAGCTGCCAGAGAATTTGCTATTTCAGATCCAGTAACACCTATTCCACCAACGTTCATGGGGTGTTTCGCTGCCAGGCTACTTTTTCCTGCTTGGGTTTCAGCAACAGGAATGCGATGTTTTAATGCAAACTCTGATAAAGTCTCCGAAGCCAGTGAATAATGCACACCACCACCTGCAATGATTAATGGTTGCTTAGCCTTTCTGATATGCCATATGGCCTCTACCAACATTGCATCACTTATCCTCTCTCTCTCAATACGCCATAAGCGCTTTTTAAAAAAGGATTCCTCATATTCATAAGCTTCAGACTGAACATCTTGAGGCAAACACAAAGTAACAGTACCTGTTTCAACTGGATCGGTTAATACCCTCATGGCATGCATACACGCTGTAATTAACTGTTCAGGTCTGGTTATCCTGTCCCAAAACTTACTTACTGGCTTAAAGCAATCATTAACAGATATGGTGTAGTCATGTGGCACCTCCAATTGTTGGAGAACCGGATCTGGCTGCCTGCAACTGAATACATCACCTGGCAACAACAGTAATGGAATTCTATTGGTTGTCGCTGTCGCCGCTGCAGTAATCATATTAGTAGCGCCAGGACCAATTGATGAAGTACAAGCCATTATCCCTAGCCGATTTTTTTGTTTGGCATAGGCGGTTGCTGCGTGAGCCATTCCTTGTTCATTATGTCCCTGATAATAAATTAAACCCTGAGCATCGTATTCCAATGCCTCACCTAATCCGGTTACATTACCATGGCCAAATATTCCAAATACACCATTGATGAAACGGTATTCATTATTATCCAGAACGACATACTGATTAGCTAAAAATCTTAATAAGGCCTGAGCCATAGTTAATTTAATCTTCATTTATTTGACTCTCAAAATCATACTGCAGATAAGGATTACTACTGTTTCTGTTGCCATGCTCTTAAATTTGCCCTGCTTGTCCTTGCCCATTCATGGTCTTTTGTGAAGGTAGGCAAGGTATATGCGTTATTATTTAAATGCCGGATAAACCACAGTGTATAAAGTGCATAACCGGGCGCTGCACAATGTGCATGCTCCTGATTATTGGCAATCTGGTAGGTATCATAGTGTTCAATTCGCATCACCTCTTTACCATTTTCGCCAAAAGCATAGCCTTGGGGCTCTGAAAACCTGTAATGGTAAATTTCAGGTTGTTGATGATAATGCGAAGGATAACTTGACCAACGTCCTTGAAACGTAATAATTTCCCCAACTACCAAATTAGATTCGGGTCTGTTTCGTTTATCAAATACCGTTCTGACAAGTCGATATGAAGTATTTTCAAGAATTCCTTCTCCCCTATTGTCTAACTCAAGCATATTAGATGCGTCAAATAAAATCGGAGAAAATAAATTTTCGTTTTCCGTTTCCATTAATAAAATTTCACAATCAGTCAGAGCGATTACTGAACTTACTTCATTCTTTGAGCAGTGCAAGACATAGGGCGATTGAGAAAAATAATCTGTACGTTCAACCTCCTGGCTATAAGAGCCATACTGGAAAACAACTTTTCCTGTCATTAAGAGGGCGGCAAACTCATAACTCGAGTTAAATTGATGGCTTTGCCCCTTATTTAATTTAAGGGAACTAAAACTCATTGCTGTAGGTGAATCTTGCATCGTTACAATCGAATTTAAACCATCGGCAAATCCACATGGATTTTTAATAAGCAACTGTATCCTTTGATTTTTACTTAATTTCTCATGCAGTTGTGTTAACTGGGAGCTGCTCCATATTTCAGGATCATGCTCATATTCTTGAATAAAATAGTCCAATTCTTCCTTGTATGGAATTGCAGGAGCACAACCATGACGAGTCACGACCAAGGCGCCACATGCATTAGCATAGGTTACTGCTTGCTCCCATGATTTTCCTTGCAGCAAACCAGCTAAAAGCCCGGACATAAAACCATCACCTGCTCCCAAAACATTCAATACTTCAACAGGAAAAGACTTTGCCTGTAATAGACTTTTGTCTGCTCCAAAATGCACACGGGCACCCTTCTCTCCTAATTTAACAACTATTGGCGCATCGGTTCGCTGCCTGATATTGATTAATGAAACTTCAATATCATTCGAACCGCCTGCAATACATATTTCCTCTTCAGTCCCAACAATCAAATCGCATAAAGGCAAAACTTGTTGATACACTTGAGTTACATATTCATTCTGGCAATAACGACTTTCCCCATTGCCAATAACAGTTAACCGCCAAAGGACAGGTCTATAATCGAGATCAAAAACTATTGTTGTTTCTGCTTTTCTGGCTAAATGAACTACTTCCAGGGTAGTATTTTTCATTGATTCTGTGGATAAACCAGTGCCAGTTATCAATAATGCCTTTGCATTTTTTAAATCAGTAAAACTAATTTGATCTGATTTAATCTGCATATCTGCGCAATCATTGCGGTAAAAAAGCAGAGGGAAATTGGAGGGAGGCTTAATACCCAAAAGTACAAGGCCAGTTAAATGATTATCTGTTTCCGATAATAACTCAATATTAACTCCCTCACGTTCCAATTCTTCTTTCAGAAACTTACCTAACTCATCTGAGCCAACACAGGAAAACATCTGGCTTTTTAATCCTAATCGGGCAGCTCCAACGGCAATATTTCCTGCACAACCACCCAAATATTTTTTAAAGCTTGCAACATCCTTCAAATCCAATCCTATTTGCTCCGCGTAGAGATCAACTGCTACGCGTCCCATACAAATCAAATCGATCGCTCTATTCTTATCAAAATAAAATCCGGGAAACTGTTTCATAGCAGCCTCAACTCAATACAACTGGGAGATGCGTTTCTAAAGATTGTTTCGCTGCTTTTGCGATGCGCAAGGCTTGTAGTCCATCCAATCCTGAAACGGGACTTATTTGATTATCATTCCAGGCACTATAAAACGCATTCAGCTCTGCCAGATAAGCTTGATGATAACGCTCAAGGAAAAAATATTGAGGTTTTGCTCCATCCGTTCCATTAGCCGAGTATCGAGATACCGTATGCTCCAACTGATTTTCAGCCAATAACATACCCCCAGAACCGAATACTTCTATCCTTTGATCATACCCATAGATTGCTTGACGGCTGTTATCTATGACACCAAATGCGCCATTAGCGAACCGTAGTTGAATGATTACTGTATCTACATCATCGAACTGCTCAAAATCAGGATTAATTAGGACAGCCCCTGTTGCATAAACCTCCACAACCTCGGATTGCATTAAAAAACGTGCCATATCAAAATCATGAATAGACATGTCCATAAATATTCCACCAGAGGTCGCGCAATACTCTTTGGATGGACAAGCCGGATCACGAGAAGTAATTCGAAGAATATGGGGAGTGCCAATTTCACCAAACTGTACTCTTTTCTGAATGTTGGCAAAACTTGGGTCAAATCGACGATTGAATCCAAGTTGCAATAAAGTATTATTGTTTTTGATTATGTTTAATGTTTTCTCTATCTCTTCTTCATTCAAACCAATCGGTTTTTCACAAAAAATTGCTTTCTCATGAATGCTCGCTGTAATAATTTGTTCGAGATGTAAATGAGATGGTGAAGCAATCAAGATAGCATCCAAATCAGGATGGCATAGCACATCTTCTGATTGAGTAGACACGATTGCAATCCCTAATTTTTCTGCCCAATTCCTATCGATCTGAGGATCAGCTATGGCTACTAATTCAAATTGCGGTAAATGAAATAGAATATTTTCTGCGTGCAGTTTACCAATTCTTCCCGCACCTACTATCCCAATTCGACATATTTTCTTTTTCATGATTAATCCATAATTAAATTAAATTTTGCTATTTTTATATTTTTCGATACTGGTTGACCTATATCTCTTATTTTTTTTCCAGAGCTTAAATTTTCTTCCAGTTTTTCCAACGATACTGACGTGGTTTCCGGGACAAAATAATAAATAAACCAGCATGCCAGCATGCAAAAGGTAGCGAATATAGCAAAGGTAACTGTTTGACCTGAGAATTGATAAATGGGAAGAAACAAAAGTGATACAACAAAATTAGCGCCCCATTGAAACACTGTGGCAATGCTCATTGCCAAACCACGCACTGATAAGGGATATATTTCGGATATTAAAACCCAGAACAGAGACCCCAGGCTAATGCAATACCCCATCACATAAAATGATAAGCCTCCTAAAATCCAGAATTTATTGACAAATAAAGGGTTGCACGATAGTAAGCTAACAAAATATAAGCTAATAGATGCGATCAAAGTACCACTGATTAACAAAAACCTTCTGCCTAATTTATCAACATAAAAAAGGGTAACCACTGTAAAAATAAAATTGACCAGACCCAAAAAAAAAGTAGCGAGAATTGCATTTTTAACTGGAGAAAACCCAAATGATTCAAAGACAACAGGTCCATAATACATCAAGGCATTGATCCCGGAAAATTGCTGGAATAGTCCTAAACCAACTCCTAATAAGAGAACAAAAACAATTGGTTTTTTAAACATCTGGATATAGGCTGGTGCAGGATTAACTAAATTATTACTAATTTCAGTCAATTCCTGCTGAATATTATATCCAACTGGTCTAATTTGCTTTAAGATCTTTAAAGTAGCATCAGCTCCATATTTCATCATTATCCAGCGGGGCGAATGAGGGACAAAATACATTCCTGAAAATAAAACGAGAGCAGGTAGACTCCCTATCCAAAATAAATATCTCCAACTCATTAAAGAATAGTCATGGAGAAAATAGCCAATTAAATAGGCGATAGCCTGACCAAACGTGATGGTTAGTCCATTAATCAATACTAAAGTTCCCCTCTGATGAGGTGGTGCGATTTCTGCAATGAATAAAGGAGCGATATAGGAGGCAATACCTATGCAAATGCCGATAATAAATCGGCCGAGTAATATAGAAATGAAGCCGGGAGCCAAAGCACACAAACTACTCCCCAGCATAAAGCCTAAAGCTACTATTTTTAATAAGGATCGCCTGCTTAACTTATCTGCGACAAGACCACTTATGGGTATTCCCAATATACATCCCAATAAACTACTACTGACAACTTGCGCCCATTGCCAGTCCGTTAGTGCCAATTGGGAGATAACCTGATCTTTCACATCAGCAATGACGCTGGAATCAAATCCGAATAAAAAACCGCCAAATCCGGCAATTATCGCGATCAGGAATACAAATGCGTTCATTCCCTTGTTCATGTAACTATCTGTCCCTAATGAAAATTCTGTTCGTGCATGATGTTATCACGGTCAGGTTGCAAGAAAAATATCAAAGTGTAAATTATTATTTACTCGCTATTATATTCAGATACTCCAAATTCATTTATAAAATGAGATACCTCAAATCGCCAGGATTTGGCATCAAACATAAAGTAAGAATTTCCCCTCACAGATGATATGATGGTGTTGGGTAGAATCCCCTCCATTAATGAAGGGAATTTTTTAGTCGAATGACAGTGGTTAATTGACCAAAGCAATAACAGGACAAATTACTCCTACCTCTTTAAAAGCATTGATGACATCCTGCTTATTATATTGCCTGTCAATTGCTGCTTGGATAACACCACAAGAGGCTGCTTCAAATGAAGTCCCTGATGTCCAATATTTTATATTGGCATCTACCATCACTTGAAATGCTTTTCTCACCGACCAGTTGGGTTGATGAGCTAAAAGATAAAAAGCTCTGTTAAAGATCCCGCTGGTCAGATGAACATCCAAGTCATCATGATAATCATCGAAATGCTCAATAGAATGACCATCTTTCGTTGGATAGTCCATATAACGAATTGGCTCACCACTAATAGTAGCCTCACGTCCTATAGACCAATCTTTACCATCCCAATACCATGGAAAATCTTTACGTAAGTAATCCTGCATAGCAATCGATGCCATATCCGAGAAGGCTTCATTGATTCCTCCGGATTGCCCATTATAGACCAAGTTAGAATGCAATCTGGTAAAATTATGAGACAACTCATGCGATAGAGTGCTCTGTGCCGGTGCTGTTAATTGAGTATCCCCATCACCAATCACAATTTGTTGATGCATTAAGTACAATCCTTTTATTTTAATAGAAGGCACAGCAAAGGCATTATCAAAACTTTTAATATGTGTATAGGCTCGTAAAGGCAAATCGTCACCTAAAGGTTTTTCCACGCCATAATACTCTTTGTACATTCCCAGTGTGACTCCGGCAAAATACATAGCATCATTAACTGAAGAAAAACTGTAGTTTGCAGGTGATGTATCTCCATCATTAATATTGATATATTGTGATTCTTTGCTACAGGGGTAGGAAAATGCTGGTATATTTTTATAAATTTCCACGATACTTAGAACGGGGAAAGATCTCTTGTCCAAATCAGTATACGCAGCATTAATGACCCTTACCTCAGGGCTTTCTACAACACAATTTTTCCCTTTGATCGTTACCTCAAATTTGCCGAGAGAAGGAATATCCTTCATTGAATCACCATGTTGAAACAATCCCGACCGATAGGGAAGAATGAATACATTACCACCCAAGCCCTGACCAACTTTCTTATGAGTTAAATCATCCCAGTTTTTTAAAATCTCACCAGAATTGGCATCAATAATATAATTCGGAGCAGAGACAAAATGTAATGGATCATTTGTATACATCGATAAGTGATAAGCTAGATAAGCTTTCTTATGTGAATCCAGATAAATGATTTTTTTTATATTTTTGTAAATGATCGAATTGTTATTATATTTTATTATCTGGCTTTCAATATCAGCAGCACTTAATTTCCCATCAGTCTGATGAACATCCTTTTCAATTTCAGACACATCGACACCAGTCAGAAAAACTTTTGACTTGCTGGCCTTATGAAGGATTAGCTCATGACCCCAAACAGGAATATTTCTATAATAAACCTGGTAACGAATATCGTTAGAATCAGGATTGCTCTCATGATCAACAGGTTTCAGTTGATAATTTAACGGCGTGATTTTATTAGTAATTGATTTAAATCCTTTTTTATTTTGCAAGATACTAAAATTGTATTTTTTTAAATTGTTTTCGCCCGCCTGCCAAATAATATTTTCTGAAGCAGCTTGCAAATTAGCGCTTGCCATAGAAAAAACTAATAATGAAACTATCCGTGTTTTCATATTTTTTCCCTGTCTTTGACTATTGTTGTGTCTTTCAGCGTTTATCGATATTCACTGACTCCTGATATGTGATCGCATATTGCATCAGCCATAGCAGACGCGGATTGACTGCATTCCCTGAACCAAAGTTCAGGTTCTATCATTTCCAACTCACTCAAACACAATTTATTATTGTTATCCCACATGACATCAACACGCGCATAAACAGGTAACTCATCGCATTGAGCTATGACATTCTCAACAAACTCCCTTTCTTCTTGAGATGCCTCATAAGGATGCACAGTCCCACCGAAATCATCCTGTACTCTAAAATCACCTGATTTTGCTTTTTTTAGTATAGAATGGCTATATCTACCCCCAAACACCATAAAAGACACTTCTCCTTTATTTACAATGTTCTCCTGAAATTCCTGGAGTAACATCGACTCATTGCTAATTAGCGATTCAAATACATCTTGATAATGATCCGCGGAATCCTGATCAAATAAATAAGTATGGCGTGCTCCGCCTGCAATTGCAGGCTTTAATATCGCTTTCTCCCATCTCGATTCCTTCATTAAACTATTTAAGATATTTAGTTCCCCCTTTTTTAAAAATAAAGTAGGAGGGATATTAATTCCTTTTTGCTGTATATCACTCAAATAATGTTTATCAATATTCCACTGAATAATAGAAATCGGATTTATAAATTGAATTCTTTTTGAGCAATCATGTAACCAGAGATGAAACTCGCCATAACGATGAAAATAATCCCAGGTGGCACGAAACAGGGCATATCTAGTCTCTGACCAATTATATTGTCGATTGTCCCAATGAGTTCGTTTAACTTTTAATCCCTTTTGCTCCAGAGCTTCGGTTAATAATCGATCTTCTGTTAGCACATTTTGAATGTAGGGAGTAATATCGGCCGGGTCTATAAAATCCTTCTGCGTTAGTAAGACAATATCGCACTTGTTAGAGGTCATGATAGAAACAATCCGTATCAAATGATACAAGAATACTTATCTTTTTAAACTAAATCTATATACCCCATCGCAAATCAACCAGCTAATTTAATCAAATTAACAATGATTGCATTTTGAAGACTCTTTGTTTAATCTCTGGTTGTATGTTTATTGGAAATCACTTATTTAAGGACATGATGAATGTTTAAAAATGCTATAGTAAGAACACCATCTTCTA
Organism: Legionella sp. PATHC039; assembly: GCF_026191275.1. Taxonomy (NCBI): domain Bacteria; kingdom Pseudomonadati; phylum Pseudomonadota; class Gammaproteobacteria; order Legionellales; family Legionellaceae; genus Legionella; species Legionella sp. PATHC039. The sequence continues at coordinate 949,836 of NZ_JAPHOP010000001.1, read as the reverse complement.
CACTGATCAATGGACTAACTACATCGGCTGATTTGGGAAAACCTAATTATGAGCTTGCATTAATACAGCACCAAAATTACGTTAATGCCTTATCAAAATGTGATCTTGAAGTAACTGTACTTCCGGCTCTTGCACAATTTCCGGATGCTTGTTTTGTAGAAGACGTGTCATTATTAACTGAACAATTTGCTGTCTTGACATGCCCTGGCGCAGAGTCCAGGCGAGACGAAGTTCAGGAAATTGAACCCAGCATTCAAGCATTCTTTAAAGACAGGATTTTCAGAATAAGCCCACCTGGCAGACTTGAGGCTGGAGATGTGCTCAGAATAGACAATCATTTTTTTATTGGCCTCTCGGAAAGAACTAACAAAGAGGGGGCTGAGCAACTAATTTATTTACTGAATCAGCATGGCTATACAGCCTCAGTAATTCAGCTAAAAAAATTTCTGCATCTTAAAACAGGAGTAAGTTACCTGAATAATGATTACGTATTGGTGAGTGGAGAATTAATCAATCATCAAGCATTTGGTCATTTAAAACAAATAGTAGTAAGTCCTGAAGAAGCGTACGCCGCTAATTGTATTATGATTAATGAGACTGTGTTATTACCCAAAGGGTGTCCTAAAATAAGCCATCATTTATCTGAACTGGGGTTTTCAATTATTGAATTGGATATGAGCGAATTTAAAAAGCTGGATGGTGGTTTAAGCTGCTTGTCGTTGAGATTTTAATGAAAAGCCGCTTATCTGTTTTAAGCCTTGCCTTAATCACTGTTTGCTCGGTTGATAGTATTAGAAACCTTCCAGCAGCTGCTTTAGCGGGGAACCAGCTGTTTTATTACTTTGCATTGGCCTTACTCTTCTTTCTTCTCCCTTGCGCCATTGTTGCAGTTTGGTTCTCAAGGCAATCAGAACAAGGTGTGTATGGGTGGGTAAAACAGGGTCTAGGGAGTCAGTGGGCATTCACTGCCATTTGGTTTCAATGTATTCAAAATGTTTTAATTTACCCTACCCTATTGAGTTTTATTGCTGGCACCCTGCTCTACAGCATCTCCCCTGATTTAGTTCAAAACAAAAGTATGCTTTTTCTAATTATTATTTTTTTAATTTGGAGTTTAACCTGGATTAATTTAAAAGGAATTCATCTCTCAAGTCGTTTTAACTCTTATTGCTCCATAACGGGATTAATTCTTCCTTTTATTATTATCCTGTTCGTGGGGTTGTACTGGTGGATTACGCAGGTTAAACCTGGTACCACAGTTCTACCACCAGCCGAATCTTATTCCTGGACTTCGCTTACTGCAATTATTTTGTCATTTTGCGGTATTGAATTAGCCGCGGTTCACGCACGGGATAGTAAACAAGGGGCTTTCCCTAAAGCCATAGCTATTTCAGTTATTACAATCTTTCTGACGATGTTATTTGGTTCGATCGTATTGGCTATGATCATTCCCCCAGAACAATTAAATTTTATCAGCAGCATTCCCCAGCTCATACAATTATTTTTTAATAAAATTGGTTATGGATATTTTGCCTTTATTATTAATGGTTTGATCGCAATAGGCTGTATAGGTGCAGCAAATAACTGGCTCATTGCACCTATAAAAGGATTGGAATTTGCAATAACCGAAGGGTTCTTAAATAGGCAACTCAGTCAAGTGAATAAACATAACGCACCTTTCAGATTGTTAGTCGCACAAGCTTTCTGTGTATCGATTATTAGTGCTTTATTTCTTATCGTACCTTCGATTAATGCATCTTACTGGATCATGTTGAATGCAGCGACACAGATCAATTTATTAATGTACCTCTTGCTCTTTATTAGCGCTATCAAAATAGTTTCCTCAAAACCGATTTTAAGTAAGCTAAATATAATGATTTTCGCTTACCTAGGGTTGGCAGGCAGTAGCATTACTTTAATTGTAAGTTTGACGCCACCGCCATCACTCGCCATTAGCTCCAAATTGATTTATGCATTGCTTGGCGCAATTTTCCTGGTCATAATGACCTTGATTCCTATTTGGAGGAGACCTAAAGTTCTTACATAAAAAGAAATATCCAATCCTGCTTTGCAAATTCAAACGCAAGTTTCGTACTCTCAGCTATAATTGAAATATTAATCATTAGTTATTGTAAAATCAGGTTAAATTTTAGCAGGAATTCAGTACTCATCGGAGATGATGATGAAATTGACACGGAATATGATTGCTCAGGCTGTCCAGGCTAAAATAATTACAGAAGAACAGGCCAAGAACCTCATTGAATTCATAAAAAACCTTCCCGAACAAACTCCAGGATTTAACCTAACCAATGTCCTTTATTATTTTGGAGGACTTATAGCTATTGGTGCAATGACTTTGTTTATGAATCTTGGATGGGAACTGTTTGGAGGCTGGGGTATTTTCTATTTGTCAGTTTGTTATGCCCTACTCGGCCTAGGCCTTTGCAGTCAATTCAATGGGAAAGGATATGTCATTCCTGCTGGCATTTGCGCTACTTTTGTCATTTGCCTTACTCCTTTGGCAATCTATGGCTTACAAAAAGGAATGGGCTGGTGGCCAGATGACAGCGTTTATCATGACTATCATGTTTATATCAAATGGCATTGGATCTTCATGGAGTTGGGTACGCTAATGGTAGGTATTATCCTGGCCTGGATATATCGCTACCCTTTTATGATTATGCCAATTGCGGTCACTCTTTGGTATATGTCCATGGATATAGCAGCCATGTTGGGTGACGGTCAATTTGATTTTGAGCTAAGGGCAATGGTTTCAATGTACTTTGGCTTAATTACTGTATTGATTGCCTTTTGGGTTGATGTTCGATCCAGTCAATCAGCAGATTATGCTTTTTGGCTGTATATATTCGGTGTCATGGCTTTTTGGTTGGGTTTAAGTTGCCAATCCTCCGACAGTGAAATATCCAAATTTATCTATATGTGCATTAACCTCTTCATGATTCTGACCGGAGTCATTTTAAACAGAAAAGTATTCGTTATTTTTGGTGCGTTAGGATGTTCTTATTATCTGGGGCATCTGGCATTCCAGGTGTTTAAATTCAGTATGCTTTTCCCTGTTGCTTTGACTGCCATAGGTTTTGGTATCATTTATTTAGGAATAATCTGGCAAAGAAATGAAGCGAAACTTACTAAAGAGCTCCGGTCCATACTTCCCAAACCATTAAGAGACTTATTGGAAGCAAGGGACAGTATGGATTAATGAAATATTTTCTCTCGTCCTATCACATTCTATTACTCTTTAGATAAATTGCAGGTAACTCTTTACTTTCAAGTACCTGAAGTAGAAGATAGATGAGTTCATCATTATTTTCTTTCAAAAGGACTTGAGGAGTAATTATGTTAACTTTATCACTTGCCAAATGTATTAATGCAACAAAGAATGGGGCATTTGCCATCAAAGATTTGGATTTATTAGGCCCTCTATCTTATGAAGATGTATTATTTTTAGCTGAATATATAAAAGTCACATCCGTAACAGATCTTGACTTGTCAATGACCATCACCAGGGAAAACTCTAAAGCGCTATGGGATTTAAGTCAGGTTATTGCTAAAAATTCATTGCTACAAAAACTAACATTTGAAGTGCAACTGGACTTCGATTTCTATTTTAAACATAACCTGCCAATTGGTTGGTTAGATTTTATAGACGATTATCGGTTAAAAAAAATAGCGGCGCCACTCCATGAGGCATTGGTTAACATGCTAAAAAACAAACCTGCTCTAAATAAGTTAACTATAGACTTTTTAGCGATGGAAACTCCTTTTCACAATAAACATCTCAACCAGTTAGCACGATCTATCAATAAAATCCCGCTTAATTATTTGAATTTGGGCCTTTCAGTGACCAAAGAAACACAAATACCGCTATTTAAGACGAAAGAACCGAATCAAACTCTTGAGTTCCTAATCCTTCGTGGTTTTAATTCAGGTAGAAATACCTTGAAATATTTACCCCAAACAGCAGCCTTAAAAATGTTAGCTATTGATGACATGCAATTCGAAGAACATGATTTGAAATTGCTGACTAATATTATGAAATCCAACTCGTCACTGGTTGCTTTAATCCTTGGTAAAACTAATCTTGGACAAGTCAATTCGCCAGACGTACTCACCTGGCTCAGTGCATGCCCCAATTTAAATAGTCTTATACTCATTGACAATAATCTAAGCAGGCTTAATGTGGATAGTTTATGCGAATTATTAGCGAATAATCTCCAGGCTTTGAAAAAACTGGATCTGTCCAAAAATGCTTATATGGGTGACGATGCGATAAAGATTGCCAAAGCGTTAACTTTCAATGCTCATATTGAAACATTGGTGCTGGATGATAACTATATTGAAAATGAGGGACTACAAGCCATCATCGATCTGGTAAAAACCAATAAAAATATAACGTCTCTATCCATTTCAAACACCTGTCGATATACACCTTCTAACGAAATAATTCACAGTCTATGTGATTTATTACGTGATCCTGGATGTCAATTAAAAGAACTAAAATTTAACCAGGATATTACTTTGGCACAGTACCTTATGCTGCAACATGCTCTGAACTCTAACAAAACACTAGAATACATTGATTTCAATTTTAGAAATCAGAATATTCTTGAGGGAATTCTTGGAAAAAATAATTCCAGTGATTTGAATGAAAATGAGTTTTCAAGTGACAATCCTAAAGAAGAAAAAGCCCCAAATACTTTGAATACGGATCCGACTAGCAAAAGTGCTCCATTATTTTTTATTTCCCCAAAGAGTCGGCAAGAAGAGAATAAAAATGAACTTTCTTCTTTACCGAGTCATAGTGTCCATCTCCATTAGGGACAACACACATTGCACTCTATTATAATTTCTCACTGGCGATGTACACAGTTGGCGCTGAGCAATCTGCGAGGCCCAACCTACCTTACTTCTTTATATTCGAATAAATACATTACGTTTATATAAAATCAAAACAACCAGAAAATTCAGGAAAAGAAAACACATAGAATACAGCAATGCTGCATTGTGATTACTGAATCCTCCAAAAAAATAATCTTTGAGATAGGATATCAATGCCATTTTAGAGCCATCAGGTGTTGTTATTTTAAAAGCATATTGCAGTTTTAAAAGAAGGACATGAAATACAAAAGCAAATAATGCATTCATGCCAAATATTTTAAAAAAAACGGACCATTTTTTAACCCCAAGTCTATCAATCAGCAAATAGCAAAAAGCAAAGGCAAGCAGAGCCAGGCCGCTGGTCCAGAGTACGTAAGAACTAGTCCATAAATTTTTATTAATAGGAAAACTCATATTCCATAACCATCCCAATAACAAAAATAGCAAGCCAACCCCTGCTAATAGATAAAATTTCTTGAATTGATTGCATGGATTGATTAGTAAACTACCGGCCAGGATACCTGATAAAGTAGTGGCAATAGATGTAAAAGTACTTAAAAAACCTTCGGGATCATACGTTTTTTCATACAAGTGGGAGGCTGAAAAAAATAACTGGTCAAAGTATGAAACCCAACTTCCGTCTTTGGTTAATTGATTTGCTCCATATCCTGGGACAGGTACCTGAGTCATAATAATCCAATATCCTAATAAAAGAACAAGAAAAATAAAAAATTGAGTTTTAATTGAAGTATTCAGATAAATGAAAGCGGAAATTAAATAACAAACAGCGATTCGCTGCAGAATCCCATATATCCTTATGCTATCAAATTCAATAGGATGGGGAAAAACATTCAAAAATAATCCTAGAAGAAACAAAACAACACTTCTCTCTATGATGGGAGAATATAATGAGGTTTTTGTTTTTCGTTCCATTTGGTTTTTCAGGCTTATAACACTCGTTAAGCCGACGATAAACAAGAAAAATGGGAAAACCAAATCCGCCAAAGTACAACCATTCCAGTCCACATGCTCAAAAATCGGATAGGGATCAATAGCTGCCTGACCATTAACGAAAATCATCAATACAATGGTCATCCCGCGAAATACATCAAGGGATAAAAGGCGTTGGGGTTTTAAGGGAACAGTATTCATGCGCTATTTAAAATGGATTTATAAAAAACTGAGCCCCATTATCTTACCACGAATGGCAAATTGTAATATCAAAAATAAAAATTAAATTTCTAAAATCTATATGAAAATCTCTTTTAAACTTGTATGTTAGTCATGATTGACTTAACTTGAAGTTGAATTAATGTTTAGTAAAAAAGAACGTACATTATTATTTGCCAATAATTTGTGGTACTTGTCAGAAGGAATGTTAGGCCCGCTCTTCGGTATTTTTTGCGAAAGGTTCAACTCGTCTCCCTTAGACATATCATGGGTATGGTCTTTGTATTTAATTTCAGTTGGAATTGTAGTAATTGGCTTGGGTTATATTTCAGATTTTATCCATAAAGAAAAATTGCTGGTTGCGGGGTATGCACTCCAAACCATATTTACCTTTTGTTACATCTTTATAACAAGCAAAAAGCAACTGGCTTTATTGCAAATTGGCCTTGGAATATCAGGTGGACTCTCTACTACAACCTGGTATGCTCTGTATGCCCGCTATGAAGATAAAACGCATGAAGGACTTACTTGGGGTTTGGCCAATGGGTTGTCAAGTATTTACACTGGGATCGCCTTGTTATGTGGTGGTCTAATTATTGCCAAAACATCATTTGATGTTTTGTTTATCATCATGGGATGTATTCAATTTATAGCAACTATTTATGTCAGTAAGCTCATCTTTATCGAACACCCCAAAATTATCAGGCGTTTTAGAAATCCTAATTTGGCTAAAAATTAATTTTAAAATCTGAAAGCGATGTTGAATTGTCAAATCAAATGAACATTTTTTGATGTAGATTGATGCTAAATTCATCAAGAAATACTGGAATCAAAATAACTTGTCTGTTAATGTCCGCTTTTATTAAAGATATCACGTATTAAATTGTTATAAGGATATGATTATGTTTGAATCTTTTCGAAAATGTTTGTCTGCTATTTCTATGCGAGCTCCGTATGCCTCGACACCGGGACATCGCAACGCGCAACGCGCTAATGCCGGATCCGAAGTATTGAGCACAACGCTTGAAACATTTGATCCTGCCGCATCAATTCCAACAAAACTCGCTCAAACTTTAATCTCAATTTATTCCCTATTCAGATTTGATACTCATGTTTCTGAAAAACTGATCCATCTTTTGCAAGGTAGTATAGCGGCAACACAAATGGGTCTTGGCATCGCCTTGCTTTTTACTGGAACAGAGTGTGAGCAATATACGGATGCTGATCTATGCAAGGCAATATTTCTATTACAATTAATATACAGAGGAACCTTGCTAGTGGGCTGGGCTCCTAGTGAATTTTCCAAGGATCCCTATGCTGAGCCTAAAGTTGTATCAGAAGACAAAGCGGAATCTGATGCTGAATCTGAAGAAGAGAACGAAGATGAAGAGTCAAGAAACTCGGCCTCAGTTTAATTTTAAATCCCTTGCTCCGATTAGGACAAGGGATCACTTATACATCATCAAATATGCGTCAACTAACCATCTGAATAGTAATATCCCGCGCATCAGATAAACCACGGTCATCTACCACCCTTACCACATATTTACCAGGTTTCGCCTGCCAGAGATAAGGTTCATCTGATTTTGTTTCAGCTACAAAACTTTCATTGATAAACCAGTATAAATGTGCAATTCCAGCATCTGTTACCGCTGTTAATGGGATTATCTTGTTTGATTGGGTATTAGCATGGACAAGATAACTTACCCCTGCCTGGGGAGATGTAATTTGGGGGCTAATACCACTATTTCCCGACAAAGCGCAACCCGGTTCAAAAAATGGTGGGGTATGGCGTTGAATCCCTGCCCTCCTGAATATTCTTAATAAATCGGAGGGCCAAAACTCATACACTTCAAAACGAGTATTTTCATCGATGTGACAAGTACGAAGCCCCGTCTTACCGTTAATTGCCACCTCTCGAAAAATTGTATCGGTTTTAATAGGGGATTTACCTGGAATAAACCAGGTCCATTCTGTATCCGTACAATATTTACCAGGAAGCATACCTGAGGCTTTGCATACTTCTATTTTTTCCAAATGCATGTGTTCAGGGTATTTTTCAACTCGAGCTATTGGTCCTCTTTCATGTTTTATTGCATCAATCAATTCAAAAAATAAAGGCGCAGCAATTTCTTTACCTATAAAAGCCGGATTTGCCTGATTATCAAAATTTCCTATCCAAACTGCCAATACATAAGGACCAAAAACTCCAACTGTCCAGGCATCTCTGTATCCTGAGGAAGTTCCTGTTTTCCAGGCAATTGGTAATTGTGAGCTGCCCTCATTATTCGACTCTTTCATTGGAGTATTTTTTAGCATATCGAAAACTAAAAAGCTTGCTTCTGTGCTAAGCAAGCGTCGACCTTTTTGTCGCGGAACCCCTTTTAATGAATTGATTGGATACCAGACCCCATCATTAATCAGCATAGCATATAAACCGACTAACTCTTTCATAGTGAGTTCAACACCACCCAAATTAAGAGACAAGCCATAATATGATTCGGAACGCAACTGAGTTACATGCGCCTGTTCAAGTAATTTATGTAATGTTGGATTAGTTAATTGATTGGAAAGCTCGATGGCCGGGATATTACGACTAAGTATCAAAGCATCTTTTGCTTTGATGGGTCCCATAAAATCATAATCGAAGTTTTCCGGATTATAACCATTAAAACTCTGTGGTACATCCTTTAAAACTGTATTGGGGTGAATTAAACCTTGATCAAGGGCTAATCCATAAATAAATGGTTTCAGAGTTGAGCCAGGTGACCTTTTGGTTTCTACACCATTGATTTGTCCACTTATCTTGTTATTAAAAAAATCAGCAGATCCCATCAACGCTTTAATACTCATAGTACGGCTATCCACAAGTAATACCGCCGCGTTGTGAACACCAAACATTTTTTTTCTTGCTAAATAATGCCTTGTAATTCGCTCAACTATTAACTGAAGCCTGTAATCCAAAGTTGTTGAAATACTTTGTGATAAACCAGGATTTTCCTTCAGTACCATATTTACAAAATGAGGAGCCAGGAAGGGTAGGTTTTGATTGGTTTGCATAACTAAAGGCAGTCCAAACAGAGGCTGCTTCTCCTGGTCCTGCGGATGTTGATTCAGCCATCTGGCAAATAAACGATTTCTTATTTTTTTTAATTCACTGTTTTTTGATGTCCTTTTTACTGGATTTTGAGGGATAATGCTTAAAGTTAGTGCCTCTGGTAAACCAAGTTTACTAACAGGCTTATTAAAATAAATTAAGCTCGCCGCCCCTACTCCCTCTATATTTCCACCATAAGGCGCCAAATTGAAATAAGCCTCAAGAATTTTATCTTTATCATAATGACGCTCTATTTGTAACGCCCTAATAATTTGCCATAATTTTCCAGAAATTTTCTTGGAGTTAATTCCAAAACGAATTCGCGCCACCTGCATTGTGATTGTTGAAGCCCCGATTCTGCGCGATTTAACCACATAAGTTTGCCAAATGGCTTTCACCATGGAAAAAGGGTTCACTCCTTTATGCCAGCGAAAATACTGATCTTCTTGTAAAAGTGTAGCCTCGATTAACTCTTTGGGTATTTGAGATAACGGTACATAAAGTCTGTATTTGTCATCGTCACTTAAAATTAATCTTAATAATTGTTGATTATCATCATATACCGCTTTAGAAAAATTGAATTCTTCTAATAAAGAAGGTTTGGGAGAAAAAAATAATAATAAAAACCCACTGACAAATAACGAACCCAGGATTATGCTAAGATATTTTATTACTTTTCTCATTGCCCACAACAGGGATGATATAAAGGTTAAATTATATTCAAATTAATATTGAAATGCATTAGAATTGGCAAAGGATAGACTAATAATTATAAATTAATAATTTATTGCGGGGGGTGTATGCTTTACCGCACCCTCATTACCAGATCCTAAAATAAACTTAGACCAACCAGGACTCCATATTACCATGAACAAAAACCCATTCTCCCTAATTATGAATGTATTGTGTTCAATATTTTCAACTCTATTCGGAAAAATAAAATGGAATCACCCAACCTGGTTAGTTTATTTAAAACACAAATCAAAAAATTCTCCCCAAATATTTTGGGGAACAACTCTATTATTTATCGTGTTATTGGGCGCAGGAGCATATGGTGCTTATTGGTATAATAATTTGCCAAAACCAACTTATACTACTGCATCCATCACAATACCAGACATCACACCTAATGAGGAAAACCTTGTTCCCAATAATCTCATTATTGATTTCGGCATTAGAAGTAATGAATTTATCCCACAATCAGTTGCCCCCATTAATTTAATTGGCAAAGAAATTGATGAAGGGATAGAAATGGCTCCACAAATTGCGGGTAAATGGAGCTGGAATAGTGATAGCCAATTAATTTTTATTCCCGCTGAAGATTGGCCTGCAGGGCAAAAATATACTATTCATTTTGCAAAAAATTTCTTTGCACCCAATGCGAATATTGAAAGTTATGATTTATCCTTTACAACAAAGCCCTTTCAGGCCACAATCCGCGAGTTCAAATTTTATCAAGATCCCGTGAATACAGAAACAAGGCATGCTGTAGCCACTATAGAGTTCAACTATCCTGTAAATCCAAAAAATCTTGAAAAAAATACTTCCGTTGTATTCCAAACCATTAAAAATGGAAAAGCAGACCTCACTGCAGAATCCGTTCCTTTTTCTTATACTTATGATAATAATAAACGAATTGCCTATCTTCATTCGGCAAATATCAAAATAGAAAATGTATCGCGTTATTTACTTTTAACTTTGGATAAAAACGTTAGTTCTTCAACTGATTCAGCAATTCTTGGGCAATCAATTAGTAAAAATTTGCTGATACCCGATGCAAGTAACTTTCTAAAAATAGTTTCAACATCGGCTAATATAGTCCGTAATGATAAAGACAGGCCCGAACAGGTACTTAGTATTGAGACCAGTTTGGGTGTTAATGAAAGTGAATTTAATAAATCAGTACATGTCTATTTGCTCCCTAAGAATTATCCTGCTACTGCTGCAGAACCAGAAAAATCCAATTACGAATGGCGAAATCCAGGTGAAGTAACGAATAACATTTTGTCTCTGTCGACTCCATTACCCAAAGAGGTAATCCCTTCTGAGCAAAATTATACTACGTTGCATGGCTTCAAATTTAAAGCTCAAACTCCTAGATACCTGTATATCAAGATTGATAAAGGAATGAAGGGTTTTGGTGGTTTTAAATTAAGCAATGATTACACCGCTGTCGTGCCAGTACCAGAATACCCCAAAGAAATCAGTTTTTTGCATAAAGGCTCTTTGTTAGCACTGAGTGGCGAGAAAAAACTGTCAGTTCTGATACGCGGAGTGCCTGCAGTTAAGTATGAATTCGCGCGTGTGTTGCCTGATAATGTCAATCAGCTGGTTACGCAAACCCAAGGCGATTTCAGCAATCCTTATTTTATTAATCCCTCTTTTAATCAACAAAACATCAGTCAAATTTTCTCGGAAATCCAGCAATATGACTCCACTGATTTAACCAGACAGCAATACACATCCCTGGATCTGGGAAAATATTTAGCATCTGAAGCCAATGCCTCAGGACCGCAAGGATTGTTCTTATTACAAGCAACAGGTTGGGATGTAGCTAATCAATATGCTCTCGATGTTAAGGCCAGTCGTTTGATATTGATTACGGATTTGGGGATGGTGGTAAAAGACAATAATGACGGGAGTCATGATGTCTTTATTAGCTCCATTACACAAGGACTCCCAGTTGCAGGGGCAACAGTTACGATTTTAGGTAAAAATGGCTTGCCCATTTTATCTCGTGTTACAGATGAACAAGGGCGATCAAATTTTCCTACTCTGAAAGATTTTATTGAAGACAGAGAACCAACCGTGTATTTGGCAAACCTGAATAATGATGTGTCTTTTATTCCATTCAATAACTACAACAGGCAATTGAATTTTTCAAAATTTGATATTGGAGGAATCTATACCAATGATCAGGATTTGCAGAACTTAACAGCTTATTTATTTTCTGATAGAGGAATATATAGGCCCGGAGACACAGTGCATGTTGGAATGATTGTAAAACGAGCCTTTGCAGAACCACAACCTTCTGGTCTGCCATTACAAGCCACTGTAGTAGATGCCAGGGGAACTACTATCAAAGACCAAAAAGTGACATTAAATGACACCGGTTATATGGAGCTTGATTTTACTACCAGTGCCAATTCTCCCACTGGTCAGTATATAGTTTATTTATACTTGGTAAAAGATAACCACCCGCAAAATCTTCTCGGTTCAACCAGTGTCCGTATTTCCGAATTCCAACCCGACAGAATGCGCATTACTTCCAGCTTTGAACCCAAACCTTTTGATGGCTGGAGCTCACCCACTGATCTGAAAGCAAAGGTAGATCTTTGGAACTTGTATGGTGCCCCAGCTGCCAATAGAAGGGTAAGCGGCAAAATTTTATTAACTCCTCAGCGAGTGCAATTTGACAACTATCCTGATTATATTTTTGCGGATCCACTGTATGATCCGAAAAAGCCCCCAAAAGTTTTTACAGAAAACCTGGCAGAAGCAACAACTAACGAGAATGGGCAGGCTGAATTTAGCCTGAATCTTGAACGTTTTGAAAAGGCAACTTATCAATTAACTTTTTTTGCTAAAGGCTTTGAGCCTGGTAGTGGGAGAAGTGTTACTACACAAACTAGAACATTGGTCAGCCCTTTACCCTATTTCATTGGCTATAAAGCTGATGGCGACTTGCATTTTATTAAACAGAACAGCGTCAGAAATGTTAATTACATTGCAATTAATCCACAGTTGGGTAAAGAAGACGTAAAAAATTTAAAGATACAATTAATTTCCCTGCGCCCCGTCACAACTCTGGTTAAAAAAGCTGACGGCACTTATCAATATCAATCCACAATACAATCAACAGTCATCAATACCAATCCATTCGAAATTAAAGAATCTGGCATTAACTACAGCCTGCCAACGAATACTATTGGTGATTACTCCCTCAACGTATTAGATAAGGATGATAGTATTCTTAGCCAGCTGCAATTTAGCGTAGTTGGTACCAGCCAGGCTCCTCTCGCTAAAAATGCCGAACTATCTATCAAACTTAATAAAGAGGAATATCAAGCCAATGAAGATATAGAAATCCAAATCACTGCTCCTTATACTGGCTCAGGCTTGATCACTATTGAGAGAGACAAAGTCTATGCTGTGCATTGGTTTAAGACGGAAACCCAAAACTCTGTACAAACCATCCACATACCTGCTGATTTTCAGGGTAATGGATATGTGAATGTGGCGTTTATTCGTGATTGGGAATCTCCTGAACTCTTCATTAGCCCGTTAAGTTATAGCGTTGCTCCATTCAATGTGAACCATGATAAGCACGATATAAGAATTGGACTAAAAACACCTGAATTAGCCCGTCCCGGAGAATCTTTTACGATTGATTATCACACAGACAAACCCGGTAAGATCATCGTATTTGCAGTGGATGAAGGAATATTGCAGGTTGCCAATTATACTAAACCCGATCCACTTAGCTTCTTTTTCCAGAAACGAGCATTAGAAGTATTAACCCAACAAACAGTTGATCAAATTCTACCCAAGTTTATCCAGGATAGAGAAATATCTGCTGTTGGAGGTGATGAAGGTGAAGCGGCTTTAGCAAGTCGCCTCAATCCATTCAAAAGAAAGACTGACTTACCAGTTGTTTACTGGTCCGGTATTCTTGACACAGACAGTACTGACAGGCAATTAACTTATCAAATACCTGATTATTTTAACGGATCCATTCGGGTAATCGCTGTGGCAGTTGCTAATGACTCAGTGGGATCTCGCGAAGTTTCAGCAGAGGTTCGCGGTGATTTTATTATAAGTCCAAATGTGCCTACTTTCGTTGCACCCGGAGATGAATTTGAAATATCAACCACTGTGGCAAATAATATTAAAGATTCAGGAGAACACGCTCAAGTTGCAGTAGAACTTACCGCATCACCAGAGCTAGAAATAATCGGTAGTGCGAAAGAGTCTCTGGAAATCAGCGAAGGCAATGAGCAAACTGTGTATTTTAAATTGCGCGCTAAATCACTGTTGGGATCAGCAAGGATTGCTATCACTGCCAAATCAGGAGATAAAACAAGCAAGATGGATAGCACGCTCAGCGTCAGGCCTGCCAATCCTTTCACAACATATATTAATAGTGGCAAATCACAAGATTCTCAAAAATCGTTAGAGGTTATCCAGACTTTATATCCGGAGCATCGCAAGGTAGAAGCGACTATATCGACCAGTCCATTAGTTCTAATCTTTGGATTACAAAGATATTTGGATAATTTCCCATATGGTTGTACGGAGCAATTGACAAGCAAGGCCCTGCCCTGGCTGGTTATGAACAGTTTACCCTGGTTCAGTTCGGAAAGTGGCCCAATTCACGAAAAAATTAATACCACAATTCAAATGTTAAGCCAAAGACAAATGTCTAATGGTGGGTTTAGCTATTGGCCTGGTCTAAGTGACAATTCAGCGAATAGTTTTGCATCAGTTTATGCCATGCATTTCTTAACTGAAGCAAGAGCACAAGGATTCAACGTCCCCGGAGAGATGTTCTACAATGGCATTAATTACCTTAAAGAATTGGCTAGTCGCAATCCCACAGATGCAGACTCAGCAAGAATTCAAGCCTACGCCATCTATATTTTAACCCGTAATGAATTAGTCACTACAAATTATTTAGCCAATTTGCAATTGTATTTACAGCAAGATTCTTCAAAAAACTGGCTAAAAGACATCACAGCAGTTTACATTGCAGCCACCTATCAATTATTAAAAAGTTATAGTGAAGCGAATCAATTGATTGGCCAATATCAACCACCAACAAATAATGCATTTACGACTGATTTTTATGATCGCAATATCGCAGATGCACAATATCTCTATCTTGTTGCAAAACATTTTCCTAATTTACTGCCTCAAGTAAGCGACAATATACTCATGAATTTGGTACAAGCAATAAATAATGATGAAATCAATACAGTCTTATCAGGTTTTTCCAGTCTGGCTTTGGGTGCTTACTCACAAAATGAATCAATAGAGCTATCTGATAAGCTGTCCATAACAGAAGTACTGGCAAACAATCAGCAGAGAAACATCCCTACCGATCAAAATAATTATCAAAAATTAAATATTGATGAAACAGTCAAAACAATCCGCTTTAATAATCCTGACAAACAAACATTCTTTTATCAACTTGTTCAATCAGGGTTTGATAAAGTAATCCCGACAGAACCTTTAAAACAAGGTATAGAAATTTTCAGAGAATACCGGGATGAGAAAGGTAATGTCATTGATTCAGCGACTTTGGGTGAAGAAATTGAAGTACACCTGCAAGTCCGGTCATTAGATAATAATTATCTGAGCAACATTGCCATTGAGGATCTCTTGCCAGGCGGATTTGAGGTCGTTAGAGATTCAGTAAAAACGGACAATATGGATTATGCCGATGTCCGGGAAGACAGGGTTAACTTCTTTGGCTGGGTAGATTTAACTGCAAAAGAGTTAGTTTATAAAATAAAAGCAACGAACGTTGGCAAATACATAGTTCCGCCGCCCTATGCAGAAGCAATGTATAACCCAAATACGAAGGCAAGAGGTTCAGCATCAGTCATTACTGTGTCCCGAGAAGAAGATTAATTGCTGGCAAGCAAAGTCAGATTTTAACTCTTGAATTTGCTTGCTAAAAAACAACTATTAATTGCCCTCATATTTACTCATTCCGACAGCGCTAATGTGAGTTGCTTCAAAATTAAATCCTCTGGATTCCAAGCATGAGAACCACATTTTGATTTTCCAGCATTTGGTATAATATAAGAAAGGATAGATTTCTCAGCCCCTGCGCAGGAATGACTTAAGTTTTGCATCATATAGTTAAAGTATGGTTTTGCCTTGTCGCAGGGAGGATAAAAAGACTAATAAAATGAATATTGTTGCTGGATATTCTCCAACTCTCGTTGCTTCAATTCCAGTTCCTGCCTACTTAAATCCAACTGCTGTTCAAGCTGTAGAGACTTTAGCCTGAGAGCAATATGCTCCCTAAAAAACAACCAATCATCTTTATAATCTAAATAGCGAAGATTACGATAGGCTTCAGCTTCACTTTGGCTAAATTGGTTATCAACCATATCTGGTAACTGATTAGCATCATCCAAAGCATTGCTAATGCCACAACCCAATAAAAAATTAGCAGACATCAAAGCATCTCCAACCAAGCAAAACACACCCCCCTTAGGAAGGGGCAAAGCGAATTTATCAGCAATTTCAATATCTGTTTTAAAAACAGAAGCTAAACCAGGGGCGCTCGTTTTAAAATTCGTATTGTTAAATAACAATTGCAATACCAAGTCAAACCATTGTTTTAACTCTTTTTTATTATTATCCTTGAGAATCGATTCAGGAATTTCTCCAGTGAGATAAACAGCTCCATTCTTTTTTGAATATTTCAAATAAATTAAAGGTGGATAATCATGCGTCCAGCCCATGGCCTTTAACGGAGTAATCTTATCTAAAGGGATGAAGCTGGTCCCCTCAATTGGACTTAACACCGGATTAGCTATCATTGCCAAAGGCGGATTATTGATCGACAGATACATCACACCAAAAGCATTGTGATCAGGATTATCTAACTTTTCATAACCAATTGCGAACTCTGGATTTTGCGCATTCCACAACTGAGTAAATGATTTTGATGTTTTTCCGGATGCGTCAACTAGCAAATCAAAACTGTGATTTTGTATGCTACCATTATGATCCAAGGTTAACTCCTGATTCTCAGCATCAACCTTGGCAATTTGCGTGTCTCCCAAGTGAAAAATGAGCTGCTGCTCTGCATTATTGAATTTTACAGTATAAGGATCTTCTTCGTCCTGAAAAGTAAAGCCACCTTTGGCATAAATATATTTCAATTTACTATACTGATAACGCTGCAACTCTGCGATAGGAATTACAGTGCGCTCTTTTTCAATTAATTCAAAGAAAGCTAAATCCAATTGATCTTCTGCACTCAATTTCAAGTTGGATTCATCAATGGGACGGATTAATTTACAGATAAAATTATCTTTGAATTCCAAGGAATATCCTTTGCTTGCCAGTTGACTTAGAGCAAAAAAATCTCTGATCGTATCATCCTTTAAGAATACCCCTTGTTTGCGACTAAAAACATCATCTTCGGATCGGCGGTCAATTAATTCAACGGAATACCCTTTAGCTAATAATGCGAGAGCACTAGCCAAGCCAGCCGGCCCCATGCCAATGATATATACTTTCTTTCCCATAAGTTGGACTCTACTACTTAAAATAAATGACAAATTTTAGCATTTAATTGTTAAGAAATTATTAGGTGAGCATTTCTATTGCCAATGCCCCGCTGTTCAGGACAAAACTCAGGTAGACTCTCTTTTTGTATAGGAAGAGTAGCATGTTGATTATTAATTTTTCTAAACTCTGATCTGGGGGTTCCAACCTGAAACCCCTAATTTAGGTTCCCAAATCGAAACGAATTACATCCATAATTCCTTTTTGACAAATATCGCAAAATGATGCGTGAGATTCCATAACACAATTCAAGCCTGGCTTATGACTTGCACCCTGATGAGATGGTGAATCTCCATAGCCGCCACGATATGCCCCATATTGCGGAGGGGTTGACTGCCAGTCACTATAGGGAGTAGGAATAGACATTTGTGGATTGACTAATTCATTCCATTTTAATCCCGAATAGCTTGGAGTAGTCAGAAAAGTGATGTTTTGTGACCACGGTTCCTTCATCTCAGGGGCAAATTCCAACTCAGTCCGTCCACCACCCTCATATTCTTCATTGAGTCCAAAAAAATGACCCAATTCATGTATCAGAATGTAGGTAAAATAAGTTGAATTATCAGCAGGTATTGCGGTGTGTGATTTGTAATTACCTACACCCCAGTACTGACTGTTATTAACCAATACTATTGGATAATCATAAGGTGCTGACGCCAATCCCTGACGAAACTTGTTCTCTCGTGTAGGATATACTATATGATACCAACGTCCAAAATTATCCCAGTATGGATAATATAAACCCAGAAAAGAATCAAATTCTGGTACTGGTAAACCTAAATCTTCAGCGACTCCCAAACGCTTATGAGATGGATTAAAGACTGCATAAAAATCCATATAATCGATACCAGGAAACTGTTGACTTTGTAATGCCTGCACAGTTTTAATCGCTCGATTCCAAAATTTCAACTTCTCACTTTGAGTATACCCTTCAGCATATATATTCACTCTTAAAGAGGGAGTTTTCACTGCGGATAATAGTTGCCTCACTTCCAAATCATTGAAATGACGATTATCTCTTGTTAATTCACTAGCAATGATATTTTTCTCAACAACCTTTTCCATTAAACCTGTTTGCGGGTTTTCTGCATAAAGTTCAAAGATCATATCATGGGAAGGAACGGGAAAACGCAAATTAATAGCACGTGCCAGCTTGCGATATTCCTTACCAGTACCAATCGCATCATAATATGCCGTATCACCACCGAATCTGCTTTTTAAAACCCCCAAATAACTCCCCCATTTGGGTTTGTGAATACTTCGTGATAATAATGCCGGTGTTCCAGAGGACTCTATTATTACTGTACCAACCTGATAAGAATCTGTTTCTTCAAACCAATCGGTTTGAATTCTTAATACATCAATCCCTACATTTTCCTGCACAATCTTCAAAGAATCAGGATTGATGTAATGAAACTTTAAATTTGGGTAATGACTGTCTCTGGGCACTTTATAGCGGTCCCAATAGGGATTAGCGTATGCCTGATGGGAAACCAAAAAAATAAAGCAAATGATAAAAAATCTTATCATGGGTGTGACCTCCTTGTATTCCAGAACTACTATCCCATACTAACTTGTAGATTTTCCTACAAATGTTAACCGAGTTTAACGAATACTCTTTTATCTATCGAACTTGATATTTCGCCAGATTGAACGAAAGCGTATTAATTATTGGGTATCGTAACAACGACTCACAAAAATCATGATTTATAAGACAAAAGAGTAGAATTACCCATGTCACCTATCCATGGAGGATTATCACCTAATAAAACAGACGGATCAAAACCTAATGATTCGATTCTAACCCACTCTTTATCCAAATATTTCAATTGATCATTTAACGCTTTGTTATCTGTTTTATTTGTTGCATCATAGCAACGATCAAAAGGATCGTAGGTATAGGGATTGCAAACTACCGCCTCCATTTTATCGATTATCCCAATTTTGTTGTACCAATCATCAATCAACATTGGACCTTCTGGTTTGGCAGCGGGATCGAGCACATAAATGGTACCCATGTAGTTGACAACAGCTGACACATGATACCACCAACTTACTGTTCCCTCAGAAGAGTATGGTGTTTGCATTTCCAAATCACCAAAAGCAAAAATTTTTGCTGGAATAACAAAATGCTCAGTATCCAGTTTAATTCTGGATAGTGCTGCTCTGGCAAAGCAACCATCATCAGGATAAAGCCAACTGATTCTTCTTTGAAAATCAGGTTTATCAGGTGAATTCAAAAAACGAGTATCTCGTATCAGGTTAAACATGTTCGTCAACTCGTCATAGCTGCTAACCTTCGGCACGGTGGAGTAATCTATTTTCTGTAAAGAGACTTTCTTTGAATAAGGAGTTCCCCTGGCAATTAACATCTTCAGTTCATTTTGTGGTTTGCTATTTATGATACGTTTCATTGCATCCTGATAAGATTCTCCTGGAAACCGTTTTTGTGAAACAGTTGCGTTTGCCAAGCCGCAACAAATCAAAAAAGGAAATAATGATAAAATAATGGCTATTTTTTTCATAGCAATCCTTGAGTATTTATAATATTGGTTGATATTTTACCAATGTTTGTCGTCCTTGACATTCTTTATAATTAGCATGAACTGATTGAAAAGACTAGTGTATTAGTCATATGGACTATCAGTAGTCAAAACATATCAAGTCAAAAACATAATGACTTATATTTCTTATCAGTGTAAGCATTCAAAATGCTGAATTTAATTGAACTGACCTTAAAATTTGTTTCTCATAATAATGATCTATAATTTAGACATACATCAATTTATAGATTAGAGGCTAGTTATGGCTAGTGATAACCCTTTTTCAGGCTTAAGAGAAAAAATGTTAAATCTTTATTATCAAGCAGAAAAGGACCTGTTCCGTGAGCCTGTATTTAGAAATCAATTTCAGGATGCTAAGCTTGATGATGTTATTATTTCTCGAGCAGGTGTAAAATTTCTATGGGGTAAAATTTCCGAAGACCAGCGCGCACATTTACAAGGTTTATTTTTAGCTTATTTAGAAGATCTAGCATCCAGCATTTATAAAGAATATTATGATAAAAAATTTGGCTCAGGACCTAATATCGCCATCAACTCATTACTTGATCAATTTGAATCAAAAAAAGTTACTAGCCTTGAAAATATTAGAACAGTTTTGGATAAATGTGTAACAGAAAACAAAGAAGAGGATTATTGGTTTACTAATGCTGTAAGAGGAATCCTACTAACTAACGCTTTTGCTATTTCCGAAAGCTCAAGTGAATCCTACCAATCAGAATTAGAACAGAGAATCAGCAAACTAATTCCCCCTCCTAGCAATACAAATGAGGAAAAACAACAACAGATTTACAGCCCGTAGTTGTTAGATGAAATAGGTATGACTTAGAAAATAATCATATTAACCTAAACTTACTATCTCAGGACTTACGAAAAACTCCAAGGTCAAGGCAAAAAATGCTTTTAATGAGGGAGTTTAGATAAACTAAATGACCGAATTAAAAACATTTTTTAACATAGAGATTGGGGTTTTTCGTAAGTCCTGTATCTTACCGCTTATTATGGCCGAGCAGTATTCAGAATTCCCTATTGTTATACGGTATTTGTAATTAGTTATATTGCAGGGTATCCAATTTATCAAAATAATACCCTGTCGCCAAGTTGAAACAACTTTTATTATAGTACTTCTTTATTTTTTGTTTTCTACAGTTATTGTGGGTTGAATTTGCTCACCATCGTGTATGATACCCTCAGTATCATTAGTACCTTTTTCAATTAAAGTGGTATCTTCCCCGGACATTTTTGCTATCTTGGCTATATTCATTTTCGATGATTGCTTTTTGCTAAACATACCATAGGGATTTGCTGAATGAACAGGGAAATTAGTTTTGATCGAATCATCAACATGTATCCTTTTGGCTTCGATACAGAACATCACTGTATGATAAGCCATATTAAAATCAGGATTATTTGTATGCCAATTATACTGTTTGTCTTTACCATCATTGTAGTAAGTATATTCAGGAATTACTCGTTTCTGGAAATTACAGGCTAATTGATGAATATCGTCTCTGGTTAACTCAACTTTTTGACTTGGATCCACATTAACGATTGCAATATCAGTTTCAGAACTCAAGCCTAGCCCATTCTTACGTACTACTGCAAGCAACCCTGATTTTGACTGGATTGGGATAACTTCACTCCAAAATCCCATATTGGAACTCGGCAAGGAACTTAATATACTATTGATTTCAAACATAAATTTTCTCATATCATGTTGGCCATTCCAACCATTTTGAGGTGTTCTGGGAGCAGGAGTATAACTTTCGTCTGTAAAACCAATCGCTATATTTTTCTGAGCAAGTTTTTCTCGAAATGCGTTGCAAACAACTGTATCGCCACAATTAATTTGATTTTGCAAAGTCTCCAGATATGGAACGAGTAATCGCTCTTGCGAATGTTTATCATGCTCTAAACTGTTATAGATGCTTCCAGCTTTTTCTTTTTGGATATTCTCTATAGCCATTTCGGTTAATACCTCCATAGCTGCTTTGTTGTCAGGATATTTTTTATCAAAGATTATATGAATGCGTTGTGCATAATAGGTTTGTTCCAGAGCATGGGCCCTTCTGAATACAGGTTTTGCCAATAAATCGCCTGTTTCATCACCTGATAGAGCATACCACCCGCCGCTTGATGTTAAAGCACAGAAAGCTATTTTTTCACGCATTCTTGTTTCTACTTCTTTGATTGTTGATTCATTACCGTTTAGAATCTCATTTTGAATATCTTTCACAAAAGAATAGCGCAGGACTGACTCTAAAGCTTCGTCATAATCATAGCTCCTATCATGTTTAAATTTTTCTTGCGCACCGTGCAAAGTGTGATGATTTGCCAAACGGTGTTCTGCCATTTCTTCCAATATTGTCATGGCTAAGGAATTATGATCATGATTACCAGAGAAAGCAATACATCCGCCTTTGGCATGGGAATGCAATTTCTTTTGTTTATCCAGGAATACTACTTGAGCCTTAACTCCCTCCTCTTCCTTACACCACCCGGGTAAACCACCATAACCATCTCTTTGCGCATAATAGGTACCTCGAGTAATATGGGTTGGCCCTTTTTCTGGAAGCAATAATCCATCAACCACATCGGTAAGCTTCTGACTCCCACTGAAAAGAAGTTCATCCAATATAACGGGTTTAGGTTTATTAAACTTCTCCGCAAGATCATAAATATAAGCATAAATTTGTTTGCGTAATTCTGGATTTAAATAGCCTACAGCATCAATGCGAACACCCTCAAAGCCATAATCAATCATGTACTTATAAATATAAGGCTTCCAAAATTGTTCAATAATTTCATCTCGGATTTGGGGGTCACTGTAGTTAAACGCGATAGCATCCTTAAAATCAGGATGCACATCATTTTGAAACCATTCAGGATGTTCTTTTCTGTGCCGTGAATCGGCGGCAACGTGATTTAAAACCAAATCAAACATCGGTACCAAACCATTATTGCGGGCTTCTGAAGTGAACTTCTGCATTGCTTCCATATCCAGCTGCTTTTTCAACTTAGGATCAACATTGGGAGGGAGCGGGTTAAAATAAGGACTTATCAGATCACAATCTGTCATAGCATATAGACTTCTTGTCACCTCATTATAAGCTCTGACGCCAATTGTCTTATCACGCTTAAATAAACCCTGAACATCCCCTGCTGTTTGTACAGGATTTATCCATACAGCATTAAATCCCATGGCCTGCAATTGAGGAAGATAGTCAACCATCTCCTCTATGCTTCCAAATTGAGTAGGAAACATGTTATAACAACGTAAAATTCCATTACCATCCAGTATTACACTTTCTTCACGCTCTGTTTTATTGACTATGTCTAATTTTGATTCTGCCATAATAATATGCCCATATCATTATCTTTTAGATAAAATATAGTACATATCTCAGGATTATGCCTCTTGAGCTTAAAAATCAAGCAAAAATAGCCGTTGTATAATCAATAGGGAAAGTTATCTTGTAATTTTTCTCATTTTTGAAGGTTATTGAGCGGCTAAATAGATATTGGTAGTTTTTAAATAAATCAAGTTGTGTTAAAATATTACCATATTTATATCACCAATTATTAACGAATGTTGGTGTCAAGACTTAGACTTTAACCTCTAACATGTCTTGAACTTAAAAATTTTGTGGAGGATTTATGGGTAGCTCCTATAATGATTGGCTGAAGTTGTCATATAGCGAATTAAAGAAAATAAACATCATCGAAAATCTGATAAAAGAAAACAATTTTGCCAAGGCGAAAATGCTCTTAAATAATCTTGATCTCACTACCCTCATTAAATACACCGAATTAAGTAAAACAATTACAGATTTTTGTGAAGAAGCAGAGCAAGCTGATATTTGGCGGACTCATCTGCAAAATTTTAACGAAGAACATTTTTCGTTTGAAGAATACCCCCCACTCACAGTGTCCCAATTAGTAAAAGGGATCTATTTTTATGGACAAGCAGCTGAATGCCGGGAAGAAGAAGGTAAACCATTTGGTGATAATGAATTGGAATTTCTTAAGAAGAGCGCTCATCAACACTGTTTTTATGCTTATAACTCTTTATCGACCTGGGCTTATGAAAAATACAAAATGGGTTTGAATGATTATTCTTTGTTAACCTTGAACTATGCTCAAAAGGCCAGTCAATATCATTGGACTCCAGGATATTTATTATTTTATAAGACTTGTTTAAATTTAGCCATTTTATCGAACGCCCCTTCTTTATCTTACCAGGAAGCATTAGAAGCGATCTTGATTGCCAGAAAATTATCTGAGCATCAATATTCAATAAGTGCTATCAATAATGCCTACTTTGGCAAGGGCCTGATTCATGGCAATAAAACGCAGATAGAGTCTTGGGATAAAGCAATATCAGAAACTATTGCCAAAGGCAAAATCCCCTCTACTTTGTTTAATAAAATTTATGATAAAGCATCTGAAAAAGCCAAAGGGATATTGGATGAATTCGCAGTCGAAGTAAAAGATATGCCAGAAGAAGAAAAATTGGAAAATGAAGTAACTCCTACTTTGTCTATTTAACGCTATAATAGCAAGCGATTCGACTTATAAAAGTGGAGTTGTAACCAACAATTCGATTTTTCTCAGTTTTGTAGTTTAATAATTTTCTACGGTGATCGATTCTATGGGATATCATTTTTTAACAGAAGGAAATGGGATTATTGCATGTTATGACATGTACCCAACTCAGTTTCATTCTATTAAGGACATGATTAATTATTTGCCTGTCTTAAAGCAGATGGAGTTTAATGCCTTATGGATTAATCCCATGCAAATGCCCGGTGACATTAGCGGCTTTTTTAAAACGGATAAAAATAATGGTATAAAAACAGGAAATGAGGTCACTAGAAGCTTATATGCCATGAGTCACCCGTTATTATTTAATCCTCAATTCAGTTTGGGCTCCCCTGAAGACTCCATGGAGACAACCCAACGATTAAACTCAGAAGCTTTACAGTTATTCACTCAAAATGCAAGGAACCTCGGAATAGTCCCAATGTTTGATCTGGTTTTAAATCATGTCGCCATTGATTCTCCCTTGTGTCAGGATAAGCCTCATTGGTTCAAAGGAGTTCATGAAGACTTCAAAGATGTTCGCGGCTTCAATTACGATGATGAAAGCATAAGAAAAGAAATAATAACCGAATTTTGGCAACCTTATATCAAACGTTACATGATCGAGTACGGTTTTGATGGTGTTCGAGTCGATGCTGTAGGTTATGTACATCCTGCAGTAAGAAGTGAAATATATGCCTATATTCACTCTCTTGCTGCTGAATATAGTAAACCCAAGCCGGTTATCCTTGATGAAGCTTTATTTAGTAAACGACCACTTGCAGATGAAGTAAATTATTTGAAATTACCTGGCATAGGCCCAACTCACATCACTACAGAAGCTTATAATGTTGAATTTGATCTTGCCAGCGCTTATCTGCCTTATGAAATAACATTGGAAGAGCAGTTAAAGGCCAGTGTAGTCTTCCAACAAAAAGATGGGACATGGCGTGAAAACACGAAGGGGGGCTGCATTAATTTTTGTGGGAATCACGACTATCGTTCATTGGCGATGACTATTTTATTTCAAATGGCCAAAAAAAGACTGAAATCTGACACTTTTTATAATGACTTAATGTCTTCCTATCAAGACTTGTACTTTAAGTTTAACGCCGAGCAAGAAAAACCACATGAACTCAAGGAGCCTTTGAAAACAACCTTACTTTACTCTTATGTTGATCAAATCAAAAAGGAGTTGGAAGATAATAAAGATGAAACAGCACAAGAATTTAAAACTCTGGTATTAGAAAAACTGGCTTTATCCGCTCTTACAGCCAGTGGCGGATGGTTTTTATTATCTGGTGATGAAACATGCGATATCACTGCAAAAACAGTATTTCAGAGAAAAGGTGCTGTTGATAAATCTTATTACCCACAACGTGAACATCGTATTTTTAGTGAAAAACCAGTTATTGCTCACAAAATTTTAGAAAAAATGGCAGAAGAGAATTTCTTCATAGAAAACTCGGAAAATAAGTGGATGCAGGAACTTTACCGAAGTTTATCAAGTTTTCCTGAAATGCAAAAACGTCTTTTAGTATCTCATATTGATAATATTAAACACCAAATAAATGCCGGCATAGATCATGTACAAGAAAAATTTTCCAGGCTACTTGCCAGTGAAAGTTTAAATATAGGTTTCACATCTCAAGATTTTTTAGAGAATCCAAGAACCCACGAAAATGGATGGCTTGGATTACAGAATAATTTTCTATTTATCAAACAATTAAATACATTATTAAAAACACTACCTGCATCACTACCCGGATTCTCCAGTGAGTTGGTTCGACTCACTGGAAAACCGCATCTCATTATTATAGTAAGAAAAAATGGTAATGAATTAAGTGCTCCAATTGATATTGTTGTTGTTAACCTTGAACAGGAAAAACGACAAACATTAACTAAAGAAGATTTTCAATTAATTGCCAAAAGCTATTGTAATCAATATTTTTCTAAAAATAAACCGAGTGTTTGCGATAGCTTACGTGAAAAATTATATTCACATGTTTTAAAATCCGCTTTAAATAATCGAGTCCATACAGACACCAGTATTAAACTGAATGGAATCCATTTATTTGAGTTTAAAGAAACTTCGTTAAACACTTTTTTTACAATTGAAAAAGAAAAAAACTATTCTCATGGAAATGAAGACCATACTGCTCTGAGTGGAAATACAATCTAGTATTAAAGACCTTTCGATGCAATCAGGTTAATTGCAGCTACCAAAGCCATTCCTTCCAACTGCTGCACCCTTGCTTTTAACGTTTGAGCAGTATCTCCTTCTAAGACAAGGCATTTTTTTTGCAAAATAACAGGACCAGCATCCACCTCTTCAGTGACAAAATGGATAGTACAACCTGTTTCCTTTAGGCCGGAATCAAGAACGGCTTGATGTACATCTATATCCATTTTCCCTGCAAATGCTGGCAATAAAGAGGGATGTACATTAATTACCTGATTATTCCATTTATTTACGAAATCCGCCGACAAAATTCTCATGTACCCAATCAAAACAATCAAATCAATCTGATGGTTGATCAGTATGTCACTTACTTTTTTATCAAAATCAATTCTGTTTAATCCCTCAGGATTGACAAACTGTGCATTCAAACCCAACGATTTGGCTCTTTCCAGAATAATGGCATCAGGTTTATTACTAATAACAAGCTCTATCTTTGCCTTAAGAGTTCCCTCATTGATTGCATCAACAAGAGCCAACATATTGGTTCCACGCGTAGATCCTAATATTCCTAAACGAATCATAAGGCACGCAACCTACGCATTACTTCAACGCGTGTATTAATTAAAGGCGATGTGCCAATATCTTTTCTGTGAAATAAAGGGCCTTTTATATTTTTTATCTGTTGTTCAGCAATTTCTTCTGCCTCACTGATAGTATTCGCTATACCGACATAAGCGGCTGTCCTCGAACCTGTGGCATAGAGTTTGCCATCCTTAAAATTCACTGCAGCCAAATATAGAGTATCTTTAGGTTCGACAGCAGAAATATCAATTTCAACATGGCGCAATGGATTATCGGGATAACCATCAGGGACAGCGTATTTACAAACTGTGGCTTGGTTCAAAAAGCGAATAGATTCTTTTTGTAAATTGCCGTTAGCCATCGCAATACATAATCTGACAAAATCAGACTCCAACAAGCTAAGCACATTAAGAGCCTCAGGATCTCCAAAGCGAGCATTAAACTCAATCACGTACACCCCGTGTGCGGTAGCCATAAATCCACCATAAAGTATCCCTATATATTTATCAGACATTTCCGCCATAAGCGCATTGATTACTGATTGATTAATTTCAAAAGCAGTACGAACATCCTCTGGAGATAAAAATGGCAAACTGTGATCTGCCGCTGAATAACTCCCCATACCACCTGTATTAGGACCCTCATCATTCTCATAAGCTCGTTTATGATCTTGCACAATAGGCATTGGAATTAATGAGATGCCATCAGAAAAGCACATAAATGAAAACTCTTGACCTATTAATTTTTCTTCAATAACTAAAGACTGATTATGATCAAAAATCTCTTTACAATAGTGTAAAGCCTCTTCAAATGACAACAGATGTTCCCCTCCTACTCTTACACCCTTGCCCGCCATTAATCCATTGGCCTTAACAACGTAATTATTTTCACCTAACTCTGATAAAAACTCTCTTATTCCTTCTATACTTGTAAATACTTTATATTTAGGCAAACCTGGAATACCGTATTTTTCCATCAACTCTCTGGCGAATGCTTTACTGGTTTCAATTTTGGCCAAATTTTTCCTGGGCCCTATAACAGGGATTCCACAATCCCATAAAGCATCAGCTACAGCATGCTCCAAAGGAGCTTCTGGACCAATAATAGCCAAATTAATTTCCCACTCTTTTGCTTGCTGGTTAACTTGCTCAGGGTCTGTAATATCACCTACCCAATAATCTGAGGTGAGTCTTTGGATACCAGGATTACGAGTTGTTCCAAAGCAATAAATCTTTGGTTTATTCTCTGATTTACTCAATGCTGTAGCTATTGCATGCTCACGCGCACCTGAACCAACAATAAGGATATTGATCAAGACATCTCTCCTATCTCTGTTTCTTGGTCATTCTCGGTTAATCTTTTTTTCTCCAACAATTTAATTTTTTCTTCAGTAATCTGTCCACAAATGTATTTGCCATCCATACAAGCCATACAAGGCTTGCTCATGTCATATTGCCCCCTGCGAGACACAGCCTCTATAAGGTTTTCCTGAGTTTGGTATAATAATTTATCCACCCCTAGAAATTGACGGATTTCCTCTTCCGTTTTATGGGCTGCTATCAATTTTTTACGCGATGGGATATCAATCCCGTAGAAACAAGGGTTTTTAATCGGTGGACAGGTTGATACAAAATATATTTCTGATGCTCCATATTCTCGTATCATTCTGACTATTTCGCGTGAGGTAGTTCCCCTTACGATACTATCATCAACGATTAATACCTTTTTTTTATTAATTTCCGTTTTCTGAGGAGTTAATTTATAACGAACCTGTCTTGATCGCGACTCCTGATTAGGCATAATAAAAGTACGTCCAATAAAAGGATTTTTATATAAACCTTCGGAATAACGTATTCCCAACTCATTTGCAAAAGCTAATGCGGCAGTATTTGCTGTTGAAGGGGCTGGAATCACCACATCAGGTAGTGTATCGGGAAATCTTTTTTTCCAGCTTTTGGCTAAATTTTGCCCCATACGTAATCTGGCTCGATAAACGCTCACATCGTCTAATGTGGCATCTGGTCTGGCGAAGTAAACGTATTCAAATATACAAGGGGTAAATTTTTTTGATGAAAGCACTTTTCTGTACAATTGTCCTTGCTGATTCACGTAAGCAACTTCACCGGGCAGCAAATCACCCTTGGGCTCAAAACCTAAAGCATAAAAAGGCGTGGTTTCTGAAGCAAAAATATAATCCTTACTACCATCTTCATGAACTCGCTCACCCCAAACTAAAGGACGGATACCATGCGGGTCCCTAAATGCAACCAAACCTTTGCCAATTACTAAACTCACAACAGAATAGGAACCTTGAACTCGTTGATGTATTTCATTAACTGCCATACATAGTAATTGAAAGAATTGCTCTTCATCATGATCGGAATAAGATCCCTTGGCTAAATAGTCTGCCAAAAGTAATAAAAGTGCCTCAGAATCAAGAGTAGAGTTTAAATGCCTATGCTGTTTTCCGCATAAATCATCAACCAACTCTCCATAATTCACTAAATTTCCATTATGAGCCAGAGCTATCCCGCGAGGGCTCCCTATCCAAAGAGGCTGAACATCCGCTTCACTATAACCTCCGGCCGTGGGATAACGCACATGAGCAATGCCAATATTCCCCTTCAGTTTAAGAATATCTTCAGAGAAAATGGACTCTCTGACCAGTCCAAGTCCATGTTTGAAGTAAAAACGATCAGCTCCGGTTAAAATACCTGAGGCATCTTGCCCCCGGTGCTGTAAATGAATCAAGCTATCATAAAGCTCAGCAGCAACGGGTTCATGACTGTAAATTCCTACAATGCCACACATAAGCCTTTCCCCCGGCTAAAAATTAACCTAACCAACGTTGTATATTATGCAAAATCCTATCATTTACTGGCCCAGGATTACTATCATACACAAACGATTCACCTGTAATCATTTCATATAATTGGATATATCTTGATGCTAAAGTAACAATTAACTCCTGTGGTGCTTGAGGTAATACTTCATCCTTATAAGGATCGCAGTGATCAACAAACCACAAGCGCAAAAACTCTTTATCTATATTCTCCGGCTCCTTACCCGCATCAAATCGCTCTTGATAGCCGTTAAATAACCAATAACGACTGGAATCTGGAGTATGAATTTCATCCACTAATACAATTCTTCCTTCCGCATCACGGCCAAATTCATATTTGGTATCCACCAAAATCAAACCATGTTGCTGGGCTACTTCCATTCCATGTTGAAATAACCTTAAAGCATAACTGCTGGTTTCATCCCAGTCTTCTTGGGTCATCCAGCCTTCTGCGACGATTTCGTGTGGGCTAATCGGCCTGTCATGGAGCGTCTCTTTAGTAGTGGGGGTTATCACTGGGCTCTCAAGTTTTTGATTTTTTCTTAATCCATCAGGAAACGTTATACCACAGTACTCACGAACTCCTTTTTGGTATTGCGTCCATAAAGACGTACTTGTACTCCCCGAAATATACCCACGAACAACAAATTCAATAGGGAATATTTTGCATTTTTTGGCTATCGCCACATTGGGATCAGGTACGGCAATTAAATGGTTAGGTACAATCGATTGAGTGTTTTTAAACCACCATACTGAAGTCAAATTCAATACTTGTCCTTTGTAAGGTACAGCAGCAAGGCATCGATCAAAGGCACTTTGTCTATCTGTAGTTACCAAAATCAATTGATCGCCGAGATCATAGGTATCCCTTACTTTCCCCTTATACTTTTTGCCGAAAGGTAAAGAGGTTTCGGTTAAGCAAAAAGGCAACGCAGCAAGAAGATCCTCTTGACTAGGGACATTGGTATTCATAGCAGATATGAGCATTAGGGTTAAAGATAATATTAGTAGCTAAAATGGATTCTGCCAATTCTTGTATTTTAACATTTTCACAGCTAAATATCCATAAAACACCATGGTGTATGGCATCAACGCCATCAATTGAGAAATGATCCCGAAGCATTTGCAGCTTCTGTTGCCCGATCATATCGTCTTTTGATATAACCAAAAAAGCCTTGGCTGCTGATGAAAATATTTGCTCAGGCGTTACTAAATACTCTTTCCGATCATTATATAAAACCCCTGTTTGCTTTATTTTTTCGATTGCTTCAGGAAAATTTGTATCGACATGCCAATGCATCATACGATTCACTGTGACTGGTATACCTAACTGTCTTAGCGTATTTTGTACTGTTAAAGCAGCATTATCGGTAATAATCAATTTAACAATCAACTCATGGGCATTTTCTTTTTTATCATAAGGAATTATTTTAACTGGCTCCGGTTGATAAGATAATGTTTGCTGCTTGAATGTTTTTTTCTCCTTAATATATTCCTTCATTGAATGGAATATAGGATCTCCCGCAAATGTACGTTCAGGGTGAGGCATTATGGCCATGACATTACCCGCTTTATTGATAATAGCGGCAATATTCCGTAGAGAACCATTAGGATTAACGGGGAAATTATCATCTCTGTTTCCCTGCGCATCACAATATTGAAACGCATTTAAACCTTCTTCTTCAATTTCTTGCAATAATTTAACAGGCATCACAAAACGCCCTTCAGCATGGGCAGCAGGAATTGATAATACAGAATCCTTTGATAAATAGCGGGTGAATGCATTTTGCCTCACTCGGTCACCGGTTCGCATATGAATCCAGCTGTTATAAAATCCTGTTCCTAAAATTTTTCCATCCTGAATTCGCTTATTCTCAGTCAGAGCCATACCAATTTGATAGTTTTTTAAACCAGGAACGAGGCCTGTTTCAACAAGGATCTGTGCTCCATTGCAAATGCCAAGAACAGGTTTTCCCAATTCACTCTGCAATTTTATTTCTTTCATTACCGGATCAAGGGCTGCAATAATTCCTGCTCTTGATCTATCCTCATATGAAAAACCACCAATAATAATATAACCATCCATTTCTCGCAGTTTTTGTGATGAATCATTCCACAGAAACTCAACTGGAGTCATACCTGCTCGTTGCACCGCAAGCATTGTCTCACGTTCGCAATTGGAGCCTGGAAACTGAACAACTGCAATCTTCATCACAATAATCTCACTTCTGGTTTTCCTGATACGACTTTTCCTACTTCATAAACAGGGAAATTAGGGAATTCTTTTAGCGCTGTATGAATTTCAGAAACAATACCAGGGGAAGCTATCATTACTAATCCTATTCCCATATTAAAAGTACGATACATTTCCTGATCATCCAGTTTCCCCAATGCTTTTAGCACATTAAAGATCGGCAACACCGGACATGAATTCTTATTGATTTCAACGGAACAATGATTAGGTAATACTCGCGGAATGTTTTCCAGTACACCTCCGCCAGTAATATGAGCCATTCCCTTGATAGGGATTTTGTTATTCAACAGGTGTAGAACAGGATTTGTATAATTGATATGAGGTACCAGTAAAGCCTCACCAACTGTAGCATCCAACTCTTCAAGTTGGGATTCTACAGTATATCCACCTAGTTCAAACAAAAGTTTTCTGGCGAGTGAGTATCCATTGGTATGTAAGCCACTGGAAGGAAATGCCAAGACTGAATCGCCTGGAATTATATCTTTTCCTAGTATGGCTTCATCCTTTTCCACTACACCAGTGATAATACCTACCAAATCATGCTCTCCCTTCAGATAGGTATCAGGCATTTCAGCCGTCTCACCACCGACCAGGGAAATATTATTTTCGAGGCAAGCTTGCGTCATGCCAATAATAATTTCTTCAATATATTCAGGTTTCAATCGATCAGTTGCTATATAGTCCAAAAGTGTTAATGGCCTTGCACCCAACACAATAATATCGTTGGTGGTCGCACTGACCAAATCAATTCCTATTGTATCAAATTTTTGCATCATCCGAGCAACTATTGTCTTCGTGCCTAAGCCATCAATGCTTTGAACCATGACGGGGTGTTTGAATTTTTCCATAAAAGGCTTCAAATCATACATTGCGCCAAAACTACCGATTCCTGTCAGGACTTGAGGCGAAAATGTTTTTTCAACATTACGTTTAATGCGTGCGACAGCTTCATTTCCCGCCTCGATATCGACACCCGCTGATTTGTAATTGATAGTAGACATTATAATAGCCTCTCTCTTAAGCCATTTTCCCAAGCCTGTCTCGCTTCTTCGACAGGCAAGTTGATAACCGAATTCATCTGTAAAACTGGCTGCTCTGTAGTATGTCCGATAACCATGTAAGGGACTTGATATTGAGTAACCAGTTTGTCAAAAGCGGCTTTATGTTGTTTATCGATTTCAAGAATAAAACCGCCTGTCTCTCCAAATAAAAGTTTGTCCGCAGATAACTCTCCATTAATCTGTACAGCAACTCCCAGGGAGTTCTTAAAACTCATCTCAGCAAGAGCAACAGCAACCCCTCCCTCTGAGACATCATGAGCAGCGTTAACCAACCCATGCTGAATTGCCGATGAAACAGCATGGATTTCTTTATTAAACAAGCTTAAATCCGGTTTTGGAACATTAGAACCCAATTCATTATGGAGTTGATAATAAACGCTACCACCACATTCGTCTTTACGCTCTCCAATCAATATCAATAGGCTATCACTTTTCTTAAAATCAAAGGTAATAGCAAAACCAATATCAGGAAGCGTTCCCAGGCAACTAATCATGGGGCTGGGAGGAATAGCCCCTTTCACTGATTCATTATACAATGAGACATTCCCGGCAATGACAGGCAAAGTTGATTGGGGATGATCTTTCAGATGAACAGCGGCACAGGCATCACTAATTCCTCGCACAGAATCAACAAATTCGCGCATTTGTTCTGGCTTTTCTGGATTACCAAAACACAAGCAATCTGTTATTGCGACTGGAGTAGCTCCAACTGCAGTGATGTTCCGCACCGATTCGACAACCGCGTTAACAGCTCCCCAATAGGCATCAATTTTGTTATAGCGAGGATTTTGATCTAAAGACAAGGCAATACCTGTTTTACGAATTTCCTCAGGATACTTCGATTCATTAAATGGTTGTAATACTCCAGCATCAGCCCATCCTGCTTGTATGAGGGTGCGACCCTGCACTTGCTTGTCATACATTTCAAAAATAGGTTCCTTGCTCGCTATATTCTCATGGGCCAATAACTGCAACAAAATTTGATTATAATCATCTGGTGGGAGAAAAACTGGTTCTGTGTTTTGCTTCTGCGAAGAGGCATGTGGCCTGTTATAAACAATGCCTTTCGTGACATCAGGGACTTTAGCTCTCACAAGCTCTCGCCCTTTGTAATTCACCACGTATAATCCATCGGTACGAATTTTGCCGATAACTGCAGCGCATGCCCCTTCAGAAACCTGTGGTAACGCGAAGGTTTCATTATAGTGTTTCAGGATAGTATCTACTAAATCAGGGGGAACAACCCACATAAAACGCTCCTGAGTTTCAGAGCATAGAATGACTGAAGGCATTAATCCTGGCATTCCTGAGGGTACCTTGTCCAGATCAATTTCGGCGCCATAAGAACCGCCGGCTTCAGCCAACTCGATACTTGCGCAGGCCACGCCACCTGCTCCTAAATCTTTAAAGCCTACCCTGTCAATTAAATTCTTTTCTCTTAGTAATTGAAATAATGAATAATTAGCTTTAAGGAGATGTCTCTGTAAAAAAGCATTGGGCTCTTGAACAGCTCCCTTATTCTTTTCTTGTGAATCTTCTTCCAATACTGTTGAGGCAAAGCTTGCGCCGCCAAACCCACTATTATCAGTTGGCTTACCTACTAAAATAAAAACATAGTTCTCAGCTTCGGGCGGAGCATAAGAATGTATAATATGATCCTCTCTTACTATCCCCAGAGTGACTACAGTAACCAAACAATTTTCATTGTAGGCCGGATCATAGTACACATCACCAGCTATATTCGGTATTCCCAAAGGATTGCCATACCCGGCAATACCTGAAACCACCCCTTCCTGTATCCAGTGAGTACGTGCACGTTTGATATCTCCGAAACGCAAACTGTCTGCTACTGCTATAACTTCCCCACCCATACAACAGACATCACGGACATTACCACCAACTCCAGTAGCTGCGCCTTCATAGGGAACAATTTGAGATGGGTGATTATGTGATTCATGACTGACAATAACGCCATATCTATAACCATTTTTATCTTGGGCTACAGATACTATACCTGCATCCTCCTTGGCGCCCAGTATCACGTGAGGGCCTGAGGTATTGAATTGCTTTAAATGAATACGGCTGCTTTTATAAGAACAATGTTCTGATCCTTGAATAGACCAAAGTACACACTCTGAAATAGTCGGGGGTCTTTTGAGGAATTCATTCTGTATAGTCAACGCCTCATCTACAGAAAGATTTAAATTATAATCGCGCAGTAATTTTTCAATTTCTCCACGATTCAAAGAAGAAAAATCAAGGGTTTCAGTAAGATTTTGCATGAATCTCTATACCAGATAGAATTAATCTCTGATTGATCAGTAAAGGACTAATCTCTCCCCAAAGCAGTAGATATTGTATATTTTTACACGGGGTATAAGCAATGAAAAACCAATAATTAAGATAAATTAAGTTGTGGTTCTAATTTTGGAATTTAACTTATTACCCACTCAATCTGCTTTTTCAAATCAATATTTATCTCAGAAAGCTCTTCCAGCTCATGGTTAGTGTATGGGTTATCATTTGGGCTATTCAGTTGGTGAAGCTGAATGCGTTTGTCTCGCTCCTGATGAAGCCAGGCAATTTGGGGAGCAAACAAATGGAGCATGCCTTCCACCCACTGATCTAATACTTGCCAATAAGGATCGTCTATTAATGTCATCTTGTAAGATTTCAGGAAATATGGAATATGCTCAGCACCATACCAAATTTCTGATGTTACCCAACGATTGACTGTAAATAATCGTATCGGTTGCCCAAACTGATTCATACCTATCGCAACAAGGTGAGTCATGGGATTATCTATGTATTTATCCCAATCCTCTAATGGAGCTGGTTTAATACGCTTCGGTATATGTTTATATCGCAAAAAACAATGAAAATGACCGTGTTCATTACTTTCGAAATTTTCTCTATGGCAATGATAAAAATATTGTGAGCCAGTACTACGATCAATCCTGTCTCCCTTAGGATAGTGACTCATGCGTTCATGCTTTCGTTTTTTTCTAAGCGTGTAGTGCAGAATATTTTTACCTTTACTGGATGTCATTTTTTGTTGGGCTTCAAGAACTTGTGAAGCATAACCAAGAAATTTCTTTTTATACCAGCTGGACAATATGGGTAAGTTAAAATCTGATTGACTATTCATAATTACTTAAAAAATAAACCGTAATAAAAAGAGGTAGTTAACACTACCTCTTTATAGAAAATATTACTTATTAATCACCACTGCAACCACCGCAGCCACCACAACCGCCACAGCCTTTGCAACCGTTGCAGCCCTTGCATCCTTTACAACCAGTACAGCTAGAAGTTGTTGTATTTGAAGTATCATCAGCATAAGCTACGGAAACCATAGGTGCTGTTGATAAAGCAGCTAACAGAGTGGCTACTGCCATTGTTGATTTTTTCATAGTATTACTTCCTTGATAGTTAATGGATTTTTTATTTACCCATTAAGATATTAGCAAACAAATCAAAATTTTTCTTCTTTTTTCACAAAAATTAATTGATTATTTTTTAATAAAATTGATTTTTTATATACCTATAAACACAGGTTTGATAAATTCTTGCTTATACAAGCAACTCTAAGAGCAAAAAATCAAATTCATACTTTTCAATATTTTGGGTACAGTTTGAATTTGATTTATTTATCAAATATTAACCATACCCAAATTATTAAGAACAAATTTCGGTAGCAAATTGTCTATTATTTCAACCCAAATGGCGCGCTTGCTCAAGCAATTGAAGCATTTTTGATAGCGAAATCAAACCAACCGAAGTCATTTGAGTAATAGGCTCTCCCGATGTATTAAAAAATATCATCGTTGGCGTTCCATAAATACCAAAAGCTTTTTTTATAGAATCAACCTCTGCATTCTTATCACTGATATCCACTTTAATGCTAACCCAATCAGACATGGCCTTTTGAATTTCTGGTTGATTGAATACTTTGGTATCCATTTCCTGACAGTCACTGCACCAATCCGCTGAGAAATCAAGAAATACTGCTTTTCTAACTTTTTTAGCCTGCTCCAATTGTAGTTGAAGAGCATTTAAGGTATTAATCTTGATAAATGGGTTATTTTCTACAGACGCTTGTTTTATTTTTACTGAAGGTATTGCGGTGTTGTAAAAAATAATACCTCCTGAAATCAAAGCAAGAATACACAATCCCTGAGCCAAATAACCACGCCAATTGTTTTGTGATTTTAAAGCGCCTAAACTGATACTGGCGACCATGAGTAATCCAGCCCACAAAATGTGCGTAATGGTCTGATTCAGAATCCGGGATAACATCCATATGGCAATTCCCAACATGATAAAACCAAACAATTGTTTTATTTTAAGCATCCAGGAACCTGCTTTTGGGAGTAAGGCACCATAACCCGCACCAACAATCAGCAGAGGAACCCCCATCCCCAATGCCATAACAAATAAAATCAATCCGCCCATTATGACCTGGCCATTTTGACCAATATAACTTAAAACACCAATTAAAGGAGCGGTAACACAAGGAGAAACAATTAAAGTGGATAAAACTCCCATTATTCCAACAGAAAGATAACTTCTCTGCTTCCCTAATTGATTGTTTTTATTTAACCGATTCCCAAGGCTTGCAGGAAATTTCAATTCAAAAAAGCCAAACATTGAAAGAGCCATAGCTACAAACACAACACTGAATAAAGTGATTACTACTGGACGTTGCATCACAGTTTGGATTGTACTTCCCATATACCCGGCAAGCATCCCTGCTCCTGCATAAGTGATAGCCATTCCAGTCACATAACTCAGTGATAATTTAAAGGCTTTTACTGTAGAAATAGAATTTTGTCCTACAATAATTCCTGATAAAATAGGAACCATCGGTAGAACACAGGGCGTAAAAGCCAACAAAATACCTAATCCGAAAAAAGCACTCAAATAAACAAAAGCACTATTTCCTGTAATAAAATGCATCACAGTATCCGGGTTAGAACTTTCAAAGCCAGGAGTATATGACCACGCCGCCTGAGTAAAAAATATCAGTAATAAAATCATGAACGAATCAATTAATTTTCTCATTTTAATGTCCCAATAAGTAATAAATAACAACGATAGATACTTGTATCAGAATACAAGTAATCTACACTGGACTTCTTGCATAGCCAGTACTAGCAAGAAGCCT
This sequence comes from Legionella sp. PATHC039, assembly GCF_026191275.1. Classification (NCBI taxonomy): domain Bacteria; kingdom Pseudomonadati; phylum Pseudomonadota; class Gammaproteobacteria; order Legionellales; family Legionellaceae; genus Legionella; species Legionella sp. PATHC039. The sequence continues at coordinate 911,130 of NZ_JAPHOP010000001.1, read as the reverse complement.
ACTGAGAAAGTTGACAAATTTACTCTAGTGGGCAATCGGTGGTTTAAAAATTGGGGATACAGGCGATTTGTATTTTGATTGAATAACTAAAAAATAAAGGATAAATGTCAGCAAGGATAAGACATTACCGAGAGATAATTCCTCTTCAGAAATAATATAATAGGCACTGGACGAGCAATAATTCATCAATGCCGTCCTCTGAGCACATTCCGTTATAGAATGTATATATTGTGTATTACTCTGAGTTTGCTGATTATTGTTATGAAACACTGCTGGTTTTATCATCAACAAAACCACGCTGCATAGTATCAGGTAATGAATTACTCTGTATTTAAGCTTCATAATAGCTATAGTATCTTTTTAAAAGAGGTCTGTACAGTAGTTGCTAACTATCAACACCAACTTATGACTATTTTATAATATTACCAATAAGTTGCTTTAATCTAGCTCTTTCCTGGATAAAAATAAAATAAACCTATCTAATAAACGGGTAGTAAAAAATCGTTTTAAACCAATTAAAAAATAAGCTGGAAAAGTTACAGGGTACTTGGGTTTTGGTTTCCTTGACTCCACGGCATGAACCAGTTTTTTTATCACTGCATCAGTATCCCGAGTGAAAAACGAGTCTGCCTTCTTCTGTTTAAAATTGCTCAGCATATTTCTGTATTGATTCTTGAAATAACTTTTTTCCATTGGTATTTGTTGTAAAGTTAAGTCCACCGCATTATCACGAAATCGACTATTTATAGGGCCAGGCTCTATTGTTATGACATTAATACCTGAACCAGACAATTCCAGTCGAAGTGTGTCACTTAAGCCCTCCAATGCATATTTGGAAGCATTATAAGCACCTCGAAATGGCATGCTAACTAAGCCAAGTATAGAGCTGATATTGATTATGCGTCCCCCACCTTGTTCCCTCATAACTGGAATAACCAAATTGGTCAAATCTTGCAAACCAAATACATTCGTTTCAAATTGTTGGCGAAGAATATCACGAGAAATATCTTCAAGAGCACCTACCTGACCGTATCCTGCATTATTAATCAATACATCCAGATGACCCGATGTCATAATTAACAACTGCGCGAATGCACTTTGGATTGAAATAGGGTTACTTACATCCAGCAACAGAGCCTCAACTCCTTTGTTTAGTAATTTTTGGACATCCTCTGTTTTTCTGCAGGATGCAATCACTCTATGTCCTCTTTTTTTCAAAGCAAAAACAGCATCAAAACCTATCCCACTGGAGCATCCTGTGATCAAAATAACTTTTGTATTCATCGCCATGACCTATGCCTAATTTTTAACTATCGTACTAAGCTCTTTATCCAATTACTACCACTATAAAAACTCATTTGGTAGCAATATTAATTAAAAAAAATGTTTATAGTAATAATAGGAACCAACTGATTTATTATTGAGCTATAATTTTAATGTCATTTGCGATAAAAGGAATTTATCATGAAAATGGTAAACGCTTATGTCCCGAGATCATTCGCTATAATTAACTTAACTTTTCTATTGTTCATTACTATATCATTTAGCAATGTAGCAAGTGCCAGCAACACTAATACTGATCAATATCATTCCGGAAATACTAAACTTGCTTACTTTATTGGGATTCATAGCTACCCTGGTAACTACTACTGGCGCGGTCCTGTATATTATAAAAACGCTTACTGGACAAAATGGAGATATATTGGCTACGGTTGCCAGAAAAGCTGCCTGATAGACCGATGGAGTGGTCGAGTCATTCGCTGTGCCAAACGTTGTTTTTAACCGAGTTCACATAAGCAGGGCTTGTATGAAGCTGAGCTCATATAATTCTCTCATCTATTGTTCAAACAACTTGGCGTGAATACCTCTTCCCAGTAATTCGAGGAAGATTTTCCATGTCTATTCCAAAAATACGGGAGCAATTTACTTTTGTACAAACTTGAGGAACTTGGAGTTCTGCTTGCTGTTAATTCTGGAAGCTGAAAGCGTTTGACTGTAGCAATAGACTGCCTATTGAATCTGTACTTGATAATACTATAGGTTTTTTCGAGATACTCAGGGAGCGTTCTTGGCGTTGCTTTTTGTTCTTTGACTATCAATCCTACCAAATTAGCGCGTTGCTCAAGTTGGTTTCGCATGTTAACTTGTATTTGTTTTAATTGTTTTCCAGTGAATCTAACCTCCTCCATCAGCTGTATCAGATATCCTCTACGCTCCATCATTTTTTTTGGTATTTGTTGCTTATTTTTCAATAATTCAGAAATGACATCAATCGCTCCTGGAGTGGCTTCTGTTCTTAAATCACTAATTTTTTTATTCAGATGTTTTAATTGCTTTTTTAAAAGAACTTCCTTGTCCTTTAAGGATTCAAGTGATTCATCTAAAGCTCCAATTGCATGATAGGTAAAAAATAAAGGAGTAAAATCACTTTCACCCTGATGCGTATTCATAAAATGGCGCAAAGTGCCATGATTCCCTATTGGTGAACTTAATTGACATAGTTGATTATAATTATTTCTTACGCTAACAGGTAAGCCATCGATTAACTGTTTGTCTGCAATTAATTGCAAATTAACAAATACCAAAAGAAAGCCTTCATAACAATGATGTCTTAAGAGTAAATCCGATATATTTATCCAGCGTCTGAATGCATTTAATTGAGCGTCAGGGCAAAATTTATGCTGTTGAATGTCATTTTTAAGAAAAAATTCCAGCTCTTGCCTTAACTTGAAATAGCTTTGTTGCCTGGAATTCGATTTTTCTTTTCGTTCAAATCCTGAAATATCATTAAAATCATCCAGAGTAAGCTGTTTCAATTGCTCTCTTAATTTAGTATCAATCAATAGTGCGTAATCTGAGGCAATTTTAGACTCTATAAAACTATACATTAATTGATTTTTCCTGCTGTGAGCTATTGATTTTTGAAATTTTCTATCAGCAATTAGCTTGTCAAACCGTTCTGATGCCAAAGGTTTTTGCCAAAAAAACTGATTGTTCTTTGTCGTCAGACAGGTACGAAAATAATTATGGGACACTCTTGTAAACTCCTTACCAACAATTGATTTGTTAAACTAAGCAAAGTAGTCGACCAATCCTTTGGGTAGATGCTTAGTTAATGAAGTGATTTTATTTTTGTCTTCTGCTGATTGGATAAGATCTATTTCAACATGATGGTTTTTCTGAGAACCTTGGCGGGATCTTGTATCAGTTCCAATATGCACTTCAGATAAGTTTATACCTTGCTGAGCCATCATCTCTCTTAATCTGGGAATCGCTTGATCAACAATTTCTTTTACATAAACACTGTGAGTAGATATGTTAACAGAGGCATTATCTTTTACAACTTTTACATTAATTTCCAAAGGCCCCAATTCTTCAGGATGAATTTTAATTAAGGCACTTTTTACATCTTGATGACCAAGCCAAACAATATGTTCAGATAATTGCTCTGACCATTGTGAATGATTTACATGAATTGGAATTGAAAAATTTTTAGGTACGTAATAATTGGGAACAGCTGAAGGTTGAATATCTGAACCAGCTTTTTGGTTCATTTGAAAGGAACTACCAGGTATTTCAGTGCCCACTTTAGTTACCTCTATTTCAGATCTTATTGCTTCAGTTCCTGGTTCAGCATTCGTTTTAATGTCTTCTAATATCAGGAAAGAATCATTCCCTTTGATTAATTGATGATTTTTCGATGAATCATTCCCCGGTTGATTGATTGCTCCTTTTTGATAAGGGCTAATATTATTTCCATCATAATCTGCTTTTGGAAAACCCGGTTTCAGTTTGCCAGATTCAATAGAAGTGATTTCTGAGTCCCAAATTTTATAAGTCTCATCTGTCTGACTTTCAGGTTTAACTATTGGTGGTTGGAAATTTTCAGAATTAATCCATGTCAAAGCCACATTTTTTTCTAATGTTGATTCAAACTGCCCTTCACATTGATTACCTGATATTTCATTAATAACAGGTAAATCAACGTCATGCCACAATGGATTATCTAATGATTTTTTTTGCTGATTGAATCCTTGAATTTGTTCGTCTTCCTCCACCTCTTTAAATTGCAAATTTTGCAAAACTTTATTATCTGCTGAATTTTGATGTTCATATTCGCATATTGTATCTGAAATGTTTATTGATAACATTTCGGCCATTAGCAGTATAAAAGATTCAGGAGTTAATAAATCACTGTCGCCATCAGAATCTTCATGAAAATTAATCAATTGCTCAGGGTTTAGATCATTTTGAACCGTTGAAGAGGTATCCAATAAGATAGACGAATTGAGTATAAGGTTTTTCAGATCAGACATATCACACTCCCTGTGTTATGATTAACATATAGCAAAACTAATAGCATCTGCAAGCTTACTGAAAAAATAATTAAGGGTTAGTTAAAAAATATTGCATGCATGTAAAACCTCTTAATACTCACTATAACCCCTAAAAAAATAATGCTAGTTTTTTGACATATTTTATAGGGAGAGAAATTTATTATGTATCACTATTTATTCAGCTGCCATAAATCTCAGGAATCTATAGATGGCTTGATTGAACAAGTAAAACAATTACTAAATCATGTGGAAATGGAACAAAAGGCATACTTTTTAAATTTGTTGACTGTCCGTGTTGCCGAATTTCAAAACGCACTTAAATCAGAGGCCTCAAATACTATTAATAAACAACAGATACTTATCCAGTATGAAAGATTTGCAAAAACTTTGCTCATTTGCGTAAAGCAACCTGAACGAACATCCTCTGCAATACACAATTACCATAAAGGATTTTATTATCCTGTTGCTATTCACGATAAAATTAAACCCGATCCCACTATAGAAAATGCAGCTATAGCTACTCTTGGAGTCAGCCTTGCTTTGCTTTTAGGTTCAATACCAACATTCATTTTTAACCCACTCTTTGGTGTTATCATGGTATCACTAGCGGTGACATTGCTGTTACCAAGTGGATTTTATCTACTAATCCCAGATTCTCCAGATACAACAAGCAAAAAAGAAGAAGAAAAAAGGATTTTTATGGAAGGTGCAAAAATCATTAATCCTTATGTTAGAATCGAAGAATTTGATGAACAGCCTGACCTCTCCGCATCATTAATCAAAACATGATTTTGTTGATACTGAATGAAAACTTCCAGAAATTGAGCTATTATTCCTAGAGATTATTAATAATAATGATTTTGGGAGTACTTTATGAAAGTGGGTCAAGACAGTCTATCAACAAAATCACAGTTAACAGTTGATGGAAAAACCTATAATTACTATAGTTTGAAAGAAGCAGAAAATAAACATTTTAAAGGAATTAATCGCCTCCCCTACTCCTTGAAAGTACTTCTCGAGAATTTATTACGTTTTGAGGATGGCAATACAGTAACGACCAAAGACATCAAGGCAATTGCCGACTGGCTCCATAATAAAACATCCCAGCATGAAATAGCATTTAGACCAACTAGAGTCCTGATGCAAGATTTCACTGGTGTTCCCGCAGTAGTAGATTTGGCTGCCATGCGTACTGCCATAGTAAAAATGGGAGGTAATGCAGACAAAATTTCTCCTCTTTCGCCTGTCGATTTGGTCATAGACCACTCAGTCATGGTAGATAAATTTGCTTCAGCTGATGCCCTTGAAGTGAATACCAAAATCGAGATAGAAAGAAATCAGGAGCGCTATGAGTTTTTACGCTGGGGACAAAAAGCTTTTTCCAACTTTCAGGTCGTCCCACCCGGAACAGGGATTTGTCATCAGGTCAACCTGGAGTATTTAGGGAAAACTGTTTGGAATAGTGAAAATGATGGTCAGTTGTATGCCTATCCGGACACTTTGGTCGGCACAGATTCTCACACGACCATGATTAATGGACTAGGTGTTCTGGGCTGGGGAGTCGGTGGTATAGAGGCAGAAGCAGCTATGCTAGGGCAACCTGTATCCATGCTAATCCCCGAAGTAATCGGTTTTAGATTATCAGGTAAACTTAAAGAAGGCATTACTGCAACTGATTTGGTCCTTACCGTTACTCAAATGCTGCGAAAAAAAGGGGTTGTTGGTAAATTTGTTGAATTTTATGGTCCTGGACTTAATGATTTACCTTTGGCAGACAGAGCGACAATTTCCAATATGGCCCCCGAGTATGGCGCAACATGTGGCTTCTTTCCGGTAGACAAGGAAACAATAAAGTACTTGGAATTGACTGGTCGTGACAAGCATACCATTGCCCTTGTTGAAGCTTATGCAAAAGCACAAGGTATGTGGTATGACAAAGACAATGAAGAACCTGTGTTTACTGACTCTTTACATCTGGATTTAAGCAGCGTTGAACCCTCTCTGGCTGGCCCCAAACGCCCCCAAGATAAAGTCAATCTCAGTTCATTACCTGTAGAATTTAACAATTTTTTAATGGAAGTTGGTAAAGAAAAAGAGAAAGAAAAAACCTTTGCTGTTAAAAACAAAGATTTTCAAATGAAACATGGTCATGTAGTCATTGCAGCGATAACCAGCTGTACTAACACCTCTAATCCAAGTGTACTGATGGCAGCAGGACTGGTAGCAAAAAAAGCGATTGAGAAAGGATTACAGCGCAAACCCTGGGTTAAGTCTTCATTGGCACCTGGCTCTAAAGTAGTTACTGACTATTTAAGGCATGCCGGCCTACAAACCTACCTGGATCAACTGGGTTTTAATCTGGTTGGTTACGGCTGTACCACTTGTATAGGTAATTCGGGTCCTTTGCCTGATGATATTTCCCACTGTGTTGCAGAGCATGATCTTGTTGTTTCATCCGTACTGTCTGGTAATAGAAATTTCGAAGGGCGTGTTCACCCGCAAGTCAGAGCCAACTGGCTGGCTTCTCCCCCATTGGTAGTCGCTTATGCTCTATGCGGTACAACTTGCAGCGACTTAAGCAGGGAACCCATTGGGCAAGACAAAGAAGGAAATGATGTTTATCTCAAGGATATCTGGCCATCTAATGAAGAGATTGCTGCTGAAGTCGCTAAAGTAAGCGGTACCATGTTCCGTAAAGAGTATGCTGAAGTATTTAAAGGAGATGCTCATTGGCAAGCCATTCAAACAAGCTCAGGACAAACTTATGAATGGAATCCTGATTCTACATACATACAACACCCCCCATTTTTTGAAAATTTAAGTCTGAAACCAGAACCTCTCAAACCCATCAAGCAGGCTTATGTTTTAGCCCTATTCGGCGATTCAATTACAACGGATCATATTTCACCTGCAGGTTCAATAAAAGCCAGCTCTCCAGCAGGCTTATATTTAAAATCCAAAGGGGTAGATGAGAAAGATTTTAACTCCTATGGATCACGCCGCGGTAACCACGAGGTCATGATGCGAGGCACTTTTGCCAATATACGCATTCGTAATGAAATGACTCCTGGACAAGAAGGTGGCGTCACTCGTTATGTTCCTACTGGAGAAACCATGTCGATTTATGATGCAGCCATGCGTTATCAGGAAAATCAACAAGACTTGGTTATCATTGCTGGTAAAGAATATGGAACAGGCTCTTCTCGCGATTGGGCAGCAAAAGGCACTAATTTGCTTGGTGTTAAAGCAGTGATTACTGAAAGCTTTGAGCGAATCCATCGTTCCAATTTAATTGGCATGGGTATATTGCCATTGCAATTTAAAGAGGGTACTACTCGTAAAACATTAAAATTGGATGGTAGCGAACGCATCAGTATTGAAATCTCTGATAAATTAACCCCGGGCGCGATGGTACCTGTAACTATAGAAAGGCAAGATGGGGACGTTGAGAAGATAGAAACTCTTTGTAGAATTGATACTGCTGACGAGCTCGAATACTATAAAAATGGCGGAATACTTCAGTATGTATTGCGCAAAATAAGCTCTTAACAATTGGGCACATTGCGTGCCCTTCTCCCTTAGAGTGTTGGGTTCACAAAATATCTAGAGACGCATGAACACTGCATCACTAGGCAGCTGAAATCAGAATATCAGTAAAAATTGATACCATAATCAGGAGAAACCCAACAACTTATAAATATTAAGCAGTAATTAAACTGTACAGATAAACTTTTCTTTACTCTGTTAACTTATCATAATACCATTTATACCCCATTCAATACCCGGGTTTATTGCACTCATAAAGGATAAATAATGAATCATTCAAAAAAGGTTCTGAACGTTTTTTCTTTAGTTATGATCAACGTCATTGCTGTAGATAGTTTGAGGACCTTGCCTATTAGCGCAAAACTTGGATTTTCTCTGGTCTTTTATTATATTTTTGCAGCCCTTACCTTTTTTATTCCAGTAGCATTGGTTGCTGCAGAGCTCGCTACCGCCTATCCTAACACCGGTGGAATTTATGTCTGGGTCAGGGAAGCATTCGGGAGACGGGCAGGATTTATCACTATTTGGCTGCAATGGATCTATAACGTGGTTTGGTATCCAACTATGTTAGCTTTTATCGCCGCCACGTTATCCTATTTAATCGCTCCTCATTTGGGGAATAACAAATTTTATTTATTAGGCACAGCACTTACCTTGTTTTGGGTGTTTACTTTTTTAAATTGCTTTGGCATGAAACTATCCAGCATTGTAAGTATTATCGGCGCCTCCATAGGCACACTACTTCCTATGATAGTGATTATTGTCCTGGGCGCAGTTTGGATATTTCAAGATAGACCTGTAGCAGTCAATTACCCCACAACATGGTTACCTGATTTTAGTTCTTTAGGAAATCTGTCTTTATTTTCAGCGGTTTTATTTGGCCTTATAGGAATGGAAATGTCTGCTGTTCATGCTGAAGAAGTAAAAAACCCGCAAAGAGATTATCCAAAAGCACTTTTTTATTCGGCTCTTTTAATTATATCCACCTTATCATTAGGTTCTTTGGCAATTGTTATTGTAGTACCAAACGATAGTTTAAGTGTTGTGTCAGGCCTTGTTGATGCCTACGCCATATTTTTTAATTCCTATAATATGCCGTGGATGACATCAGTGATTGCCGTGTTAATTATTTTAGGAGGCCTCAGTGGCGTTTCAGCCTGGATAATAGGTCCAACCAAAGGATTACTAGTGTCTGCACGCGATGGTTCCTTACCTGCACTGTTTTCCCGTGTCAATAAATACGGCTCGCCGGTAGCCATACTGCTCACTCAAGGCGTTATATTTACTGTATTAAGCACAGTCTTTATTTTACTCGATTCAATTAATGCTGCGTACTGGGTATTAAGCGATTTAAGTGCTCAAATGGCATTGTTGGTATATATCATGATGTTCGCTGCAGCAATTAAATTGCGATACAGCAAGCCCGAACAGCCGCGTGGCTATACTATTCCTGGTGGGAATCTGGTAATGTCTCTTATCTCTGGAATTGGGATTATCTGCTGCATAGCAGCTATGATTGTCGGATTTATCCCCCCTTCACAAATCCCTATAAAGAATGTTTTTCTCTTTGAATGTTTTCTGATTGGCGGCCTTATTCTATTTGTTTTCATTCCCTGGTTATTTGCTAAAAAACACGACGAGCAATTATGTAGTGAAGAATAATTGAGCAAGAAATGTAAGCCCACAAAAAATTTTGTTGGGCTTTTCAAGATGATTCTTAAGAGTTATTAATCAATTGTAATAGATCAGCCCTCATACAAGATCGACCAAATATTGCCGTTCCAGACAGGGGCAGATCTCCTGTAATAAATGCACTTAAGATTTTATTATTCTCTTAAGTGAATTTCTAATACTGCTAACCCTCTTCCGGGATAGACATTAAACTGGCATTACCTCCTGCCGCAGTTGTATCAACTGTATAGGTACGCTCATGGCAAAGTCGAATCAAATAGTTAGGGCCTCCAGCCTTGGGTCCTGTACCAGATAACCCTTCACCACCAAAAGGCTGTAGACCTACTACTGCGCCAATCATATTACGATTTACATAACAGTTCCCTGCGTGAACCCTTTGCCTAATGTAGTCAACTGTTTCATTAATTCGGCTGTGTATTCCCAGTGTTAAACCATAGCCAGTTTGATTGATTTGATTAATTACCTTATCCAGATCTTTTCTCTTAAACTGAATCACATGCAAAATTGGCCCAAATACTTCTTTTTCCAAAGCGCTGATACTATCAATTGCAATAGCTGTTGGCGGCATGAAATATCCTGATAAAGCTTCATCGTCAACAGTGCATTGATATAATATTTCATGATGTTTTCTCATGTTTTCGACATGATTTTTCAATATAGATAATGCTTCCTTGTCTATAACAGGGCCAACATCGGTTGATAACCATTGAGGATCCCCTACGACTAGCTCAGCCATGGCACCTTTTAATAGCTCTACAGTTCTTGGATACACTTCCTCTTGCACATACAATACCCTAAGTGCCGAGCATCGCTGCCCCGCGCTGCCAAAGGCAGAAGTGACAGCATCAACAACCACTTGTTCCAATAATGCCGAAGAATCGACAATCATTGCATTTTGACCACCTGTTTCAGCAATTAGAGGAATGATTTCACCACCTCGAGTAGCTAGCGTCCGATTAATCAAATTCGCCGTGTCAGTCGAGCCTGTAAATAATACTGCTTTAATTCGTTTATCTGCGACCAAAGCAGCGCCAATAGTCTCTCCAGCGCCTGGAATTAATTGAATTACTCCTTCAGGGATACCGGCCTGATGCATTAACTTCACAGCATAGGCTGCAATTAGTGGCGTTTGTTCTGCCGGTTTCGCAATAACACAATTGCCTGTAACCAGCCCGGCTACGACTTGTCCCGTAAATATAGCCAATGGAAAATTCCAGGGACTGATACACAATATTGTCCCGCGAGGATGCAAACTCAATTCATTTAATTCCCCAGTGTATCCATTAAAGCGTTGAGGGCTACTCATAAGCTCTTGAGCTTTCTTGGCATAGTATCGACAAAAATCAATAGCCTCTCTTACTTCAGCAATGCCATCACTCCAGGTTTTACCAGCTTCCCGACAAGTCAATACCATGAGCTCTGACATATTGGCCTGTAATAAATCTGCAAATCGGTTTAGACAAGAAGCGCGTTCTTCTACCGCTTTCTTGCTCCACGATTCAAAAGCCAATTTTGCTTGATTTAATGCCACCTCTACATCATCAAGTGTGGCTTGCTGCACTGAGCCAATAGCATATGCCGGCTGCTGTGGGGACATAACTGTTTGCAGTAAGTCCATGGATAATTTTCGACCGGCAATCATAGGACTTGCCTGCCATTCTTTTGATTCAATTTTTGCCATTTCCTGCTGCAATAAGGCGCGTTCAAGTCGATTTGTAAAGTCAAGGCCTTTAGAATTTTTTCGTACGGGCAAAAAGATATCCTCTGGCAATGATATATTTTTATTTATTTTATCAAGTAACGATTTTGATTTAGCTACCGGATCCTCCACTAACTCGCTAATAGGTGCCTTATCATCAACTATGCGATTGACAAAAGATGAGTTTGCTCCATTTTCCAGTAATCGTCGAACTAAATACGGTAATAAATCCTCATGGCTACCAACTGGTGCATAAATACGGCATGGAATACCATAACAATTTGCTGGAACAATCTGTTCATAAAGTTCATTACCCATACCATGCAGACATTGAAATTCAAAATCTCTATAACCTCCTACCAAATTAAGAATCATTGCTACAGAATAAGCATTATGTGTGGCAAATTGTGGATAAATGGCATCGGTCATAGTCAGGATTTTTTTTGCGCAAGCCTGAAATGACACATCAGTAAATACTTTACGGGTAAAAACCGGGTATTCAGAAAAGCCTTGCATTTGCGTTTTTTTGATTTCACTATCCCAATAGGCTCCTTTAATCAATCTGACCATAATACGCCGCTGCTTACTTCTTGCTAAAGCAGCAACCCAATCCAAGACATAAAAAGCTCTTTTTTGATAGGATTGAACGGCCAAACCGAACCCATTCCATCCCTGTAAACTCTCATCAGTAAACACTTTCTCTATCACATCAAGTGAAAGATCTAAACGCTCTGACTCCTCGGCGTCAATTGTCAAAGCAATACCATAATCTTTTGCTAAACGAGACAAGGCTAATAATTTGGGGGGTAATTCTGCCATGACACGCTCATACTGAAACTCGCTATATCGTGGATGTAAGGCAGAAAGTTTGATGGAAATACCAGGGCGTCTATATACATCTGAATGTTTATCAGCTTTCTCTCCAATTGAAATGATTGCTTCCTTGTAGGCTTCAAAATATCTTGCAGCATCAGCAGATGTTAAGGCAGCTTCACCAAGCATATCGTAAGAATATCTGTATCCCCTGTCTTCCTTTTTTTTCGCTCGAGCTAACGCTTCATTAATGGTACGTCCCATCACAAATTGTTTGCTCATAATCCGCATGGCTTTATCCACTGCTTTTCTAACAACAGCCTCACTACTTCGATTAACCAATTTTAGTAAAGCTTTGGTTAATGTATTTTCAGCTTTTTCAGGAGTTAAAACTTTACCAGTTAGCATTAAAGCCCAAGTAGTAGCATTTACAAAAAATGATTCACTCTGTCCACGATGTGCCCTCCAATCACCACCAGCTAATTTATCTTTAATCAAGTTATCTATGGTGGCATTATCAGGGACGCGTAATAATGCTTCTGCCAGACACATTAAGGCAATTCCCTCATCACTTGATAAGGCATACTCCGTTAAAAAAGAATCTATTCCGGTGCTTTTCTTTCTCTCACTCCGAACTGATTGAACCAATTTTGTAGCACTGGTTTTAATTGCCATCATTTGCTGAGGATCAAGTGCTGCCTGTTCACTAAGCTCTGTAATTAAAGAAAGCTCATCCATGCGATAAGCTTTATTAATAGCAGCTCTTAATCCTTCCGGTAAATGAATGGACTGCTTTTCCAGCATAATGTTCTCCAAGGCTAAATTGGTAATTGAAAAAAATAGTTATTAAATTTTTACCATATAACACAAAAATTAAATTCATTATTATAACAATGAAAAAATCCGGTTATGATATCTTACACTGACTTATTTGCCATGCCCCTCTCTACTACAAGGCAATATTTCAAATATAAATCATAGTATCGAGCAAAAAATTGGGCTATATAAAATCAATGCATCACCCCCCTTTTTGTGGCATATTATATGACGACAATCCTGTTCGACAAAGCAAAAACATGCTTTTTAACGCAGAAAAACAGAATTGAATTTAAACAAAAAGATCTAATTGCAATCAAAAAGATGTTTTTTTGATTATACATATAGATTTGTTAGCAAACATATTGTATATATTTTTATCAAATTTCTTTTTCAGCCTGTAATTAACCTCATGATATGATTAATATTTTTACCTAATGGGCAACTTAAACCCTTATAAATTTACAATTAACTTATTTGTTAATATAATCACCATCTTTTGTAATAACCAATAATGGTGATTTAACAAGAAGAAAGGAGCAGTATGAATACATTATTTACTCTAATCTCAACTGTACTACTAACAAGTAATATCACATCCAGCACTCCATTATTTGCCAAGCCTGGAACAGACATTAACACCCAGGTACAACATCTTAGCCACAAGGCCCCTCAATTAAACAAGAAAGTATTAAAGCTTGCTTTAACGGCCTATAAAAATGCGAGTAAGAGAGGAGCAGTTAAAAAGCCTGTCCTCACAGTAATTGATTATTCCTTGCCTTCAAATAAGCAACGTATGTGGGTATTCGATCTTCGTAATGAACGTCTATTATACAATACGTACGTAGCCCATGGTAAAAATTCGGGAGTTAATGTTGCACGGAGTTTTTCTAACAGAGAGTCCAGCAAACAATCCAGCTTAGGTACCTATATCACAAAAAACACCTATATCGGACACAAAGGCTACTCCTTGAACCTCCAAGGCCTGGATAGAGGCTTTAATGATAATGCATACAATAGACGTGTTGTGATACATGGCGCGTGGTATGTTGAACCTGAATTTATTAAAAAGGCAGGTCGCGCTGGTTTATCCTGGGGCTGCCCGGCTATAGCACAAACCTTGGCAAAACCGGTGATAAATACCATTAAAAATGGTTCGGTTGTTTTTGCTTATTACCCTGATAAAAAGTTTTTATCTCACTCAGGTTATCTTGTAGCATAAAAAAGTAAGCCAGGGACTCAGCCCTGGCTTTTCGCAGTCATCCGTATAAGAACTTGCGTTCTTATTGTCATCCTGACAAATCAGATCCATCTAATTGCAAATCCATTTGCACGACTCATATCCATATAAGTCTTGATTAAAATTTAGCAATTGAATAGGGGAAGCGCAAGGTGTTAAATCACACCTTCACTCAATACTATTTTCAGATCAGAAATAGTCTTATATATTTATTTTATTAATAATCAATAACTTACCTGCTTATGTAAGAATTATTGCCAGGTAAACAGAATAATTTCTTCTATGGAATTGAGAAATTTCTTACATCAATTACAGCTTAAATTACGTCATTTTATCTTTTTAGAGCAATATGCTGCTTGATTATGTCATAAGATATGGTAGTTTATTTACGATGAAATGTAGCGGGGTATGATTATGAACCAACAACTAAATGCAACCAAGAAAGATAAGCTTCAAGTAATCGATTGGCTTATTGAAAATTTTCCTAATGCATTTTTTAAAAAAGGAAACCAGGTCAAACCGCTCAAAATTGGAATATTTGATGATCTAATTGATTTTTATGAGCGACTGGATACTCCGCCTTTTAGTAAAAAATCGTTAAGAGAAGCATTAAGCTATTACAGTGCTTCTCCAGCTTACTTAAGCTGTCAAAAACCTGATACAGCACGTGTAGATATTTATGGTAATGAAGTCGATGTAGTTACGCCAGAGCAGGCCAAGTATGCTTATCAGCGTTATCAGGAGCGCTATGGCAATAAAAAAAGCCAAGAGTTAAAATAGCGCGGAAAAGCCACATTTGGATTTGTTTTATTTTAGGACCATAATGTAATTAATGCTTACATCAGAAACCAGAGTGGTCTTCCTAAGGAAAGGATTATAGCATAGGCCTTTCATATCAATGAGATTTAAATCGTAAAGGCGTGCCATTTTAACTAACTCACTGGGTTTAATGAATTTATCATAATCGTGTGTTTGCCTGGGTAACAAATTAAGCACATACTCCGCAGCAATAATAGCGCCGAGATAAGCTTTTAACGTTCTGCTAATAGTTGATAAAAATAATAGCCCATTTGGTTTTAATAAACGCCTGCAATGTTGTAAAACCAACTCAGGGTTTTGTACGTGTTCCAATAACTCCATACAAGTTATTACATCAAAACCTTGCTCCTCATACTCTTCAATAGGATTGCAAAAATAATCAATCTGCAACTGGTTTTTATGAGCATGTTCTTTGGCAATTTGAATAGCTTCTGGTTCTGCATCTAATCCACTCACATAAGCTCCTGCCTTGGCCATAGATTCACAGAGTATCCCGCCACCGCAACCGACATCCAACACCCTCAGCCCCTTTAGATTAATGTGCTCTGAAATAAACTCAAAACGAGCGCCATTGATATCATGCAAAGTTCTGAGAGGACCATTAGTATCCCACCAATCATTTGCAAGTTGGGCAAATTTATGTACTTCTTCAATAGCAATAGTCGATTCAATTTGATTCATAAGACAATAAATCCATTGGTTTAAAGAATTCTATAACACGTTGATTAGTAATAAAGCTTACATTATATGGGTGTTCTGAAACCAGTCCTATCAATAATTTATTTGCGGGTATTTTCTCAGCAATTTTACCAAATAAGATTAATTGCACATCAGGCTTCCTGATAGCCAATTGCTCAAATAAATTTTGCATAAATGGCTTCCAATGACGCGCGTGATACGGAACCTTACCTTTACTGTATATCAGGGAAGCGTTCAATAATAAAATTCCCTTTTTCATCATTCCTTTAAAAAAATCTTCCGCAGTTTGTACCAGACATGATTTATTTATTTTGGCGATCGCTTCTTGCGAGGTATTTCCATGCAAATCACCCCGAGCGATCAATAACGTTTTAATCCAGTTGCGCAGTGAGGTTGCTCGATTAACCTCCTTACTTAGTCCTGTGGAGCTCCACAATAAACCTACAGAATTATCCCAAAAAGCATACCCATTAGCAGAAATTTTGCGTGGGTATGGAGACTCGCCTAAAAGAATATATTGTGTCTGGCTCAAAGGCAGGCTAAAAGCAGAAAACAGTTGATTTAGCCCAGGTAACCAATGGCTATCCTCTTGTATTTGTTTTAAGTAATCACTATCCATTGTATTCAATGCTTTCATCAGAATCTCTTTCCATTCCTCATGGCATCCAACCAATAAATTCTCATACATCTTAATTTTTACCCTTCCGTCATGATAATTAAATTTTCAAATTGAGGTATTTTGATAATTACCTATGTTTTTAAACCAGGTTTTCAGCCACTTTAACACTATTCTTAGACCATGAGAAATTGTCTTATTTTAACATCTGGAAATAAACCCCACGTTGGCCAATAGCTTATCTGTTGATTGCAGCGATTTTCTTGCCATATCCATCGTGGTGTGTTGCCTGAATATTCAAATTACACTAACATCATTTAAAAATGATAATCTGGAGTGATTATGTTTTTGGCCAACTGCAATATCGAGGAATTAGTTACAGAAGATATAAAACAATTTCTAGCGGATGAAGAGTTGTCTTTCTCTGGCTTAAAAGATTTAATTCTGAGTAAAGCCCCAATTCCCTGGATTCACTCCTCTGTAACAGCCACTCTGCTTAAATCCAGAGACTCTGATAAAACAGAATTAAAAAAAAACCTTGAACAACAATCTTATAAAGCTCAACTGGCTGAAGACAAGATTCAAAAAGAGCAGGATGATGCTGAAGCATTAAAAGATAAAAAATTAAAGGAAGTTTTAACTCGTGAATTAAACCACATCCCAACTCAAATCAGTGAACAGCAAACGGAACTCAGATTACTTCATTATAAACTAGAGCGACTCTTTGAAAGCCAAACTAAAGTCGATATGACTCAACATGCTGATTCTCCTATGAAAAAGATAAAGCCGTCCTCCAGTCACTCTGCGTCGATTGAGCGCCTGCAAAGATCTATTAATGAGCGTGAGATTAAAATTCAATCACTTTTTGAACAGGAAGTTAACAACAAGATAAAATTAAACGAAATTGAAAAGCGTGCCAGTGTACGCTCACAACATCACACTAAAAGGGTTAAACGCGCTCAGGCAAGAATTGGATACAATAGTACTGGAGAGGATATTCTCAGTACATTATCAGGGAAAAATCAATCCATTTTGTTGCGCAGTATTCAAAAACAACATCATGCTCTTGAAAAAAAATGCAGTGATCTCATTCAGGAAGCTGATCAGATTAATTACCCATTATTTCTTGAGGAACTTCAAAAGTATTTAAATAAAAAAAAGCATACTTTATCTTCTCAAGAGGTCGATGCATTAAAGTCTGTTATAAAATATATAAAGCAACACTTGGAATTTGAGCATGAGGTAATCAATACACAATCCAGTCTCCATATTAAAAAGCAATCCATCAGTTCCCAGATTGTAAAATTACGAGAATTACAAAATAAACTAAAAACCTTAAAAAACAATAACCCCAATTTGACAGCGGCAAATGAAGAATTAGTTTCACGTAATTTGGAATTAACGGCCATGAAAGAGCATCATGCTGACCTACGTCATCGCTTGGGCACACCCGCATTACTTTTATTTGGATTAACTTTTCTATTTTCAATTCCTCTTATTTTAACCATAAGCGGAGTAATTCCTTTTTTCATTGCGCCTGCGTTGCTTTATATTTTGGTCTCAGCGCCTCCAACCATCTTGCTGCTATCAACTCTTGGTGTTGGCATAGCAGCTATCGTTTTCAGCTTCAAAATGCATTCCAATGAATCAGCTATTAAATCCAATTTGCAAACGATTGAAACAAACTCTAATCAAATGAGCCGAAATTCCCAAAATTTAAAATCATTGGAAACGCTTACCATCCCCACTCTGGATATGCAAATCAAAAAAGATGAAAATTTAAGAGATCAATTAATGCTTTCTTTACAAAAACAGCAACGTCAAGCTGCCCAGGCATTCCAGAAAGCAAAAGAGGTAGAGTGCCTATCCTATGCTACCTCTTCACTTTTAAATTCCGGCAATACCCAATCCAGTGATCCATCATTATCCACGCATTCAGAAGAGAGCGACGAAGGGCTAAATGACTCGAATGACTCTCTGCAAGCGCTGGAAGAAGAAACAGTTAATGAGATAGCGTAAATTGCCTTTCTGTCAATAAAATTTCAATGGAGCAAGACTGAGTATTAACCCCCTGTAATAAAACTGCTAGTCCCAATATTGATAAATTAGTCTTTATGATCTAAAATGCGACAAATTGATTATTGGGAGCAATCTATGTCACTTGCTACTTATGATGTAAAACAGGAACTCGTCAAGCTTACCCAGAATTTTTTCTCTATTGATCATCAATTTTCTGAATTAAAAAATTTATTAACCGATAAAAAAACCATTCCATGGATCCATAATCAAATAGTTGATCAGTTATCTCAAATTAAAAAATCAGACGAAATAGCTATGATTGCGCGGTTAGAAAAAAGCGCTTACGAACAACAAATGAAAGAAGATGACGATGAAAAAAATCGAGATGTTGAAGAGTTACGCCAAGATCTTCTCCAAAGGAATCATTTGACAAGACAACTCGAGATCTTGCGAGTCCGCAAAGAGCAATATGAAAGAGAGTTGCTCATCCGCAATACAGTACCCAATGTCCATACTCATCCGGACACTCCGGTCGTTCATCAACATCCTTCTCAACCAATATCTGCATCCTTGCTAAACCCTAATACTCACGTACACACTCATCTTGAAGCCACTTTAAATAGCCAGGATATTGGGCTGAGTATTCAGAGAATTAACAGAAGAATTTCAGAGATAAATAAAGAAATGGAAATTCTCGACTCAAGAAATAATGCAAGAGAAATTCGCAGAGGCGATAGAGAAAAACGCCTTCAAGCACGCCTTAATTATGTTCAAAAAACAGCAGGTGTTGTCAACACTCTATCTCCTGACAATCAGAAAAAACTGTTATCCAATATTGAGAAAGAAAAAAAATCACTCACACAACAACATTCCTCCTTGCTTCTGAAAGCAGATCAATTAAATTACTCCATCTTTCTTGAGCAATTTGAATTGTCTTTGCAAATTATGCAAAGTCCTTTTCAAGAAGTAGACGCATTGCAAACGATTGTAAAAAGGATGAAAGGGCATTTAAATTACAAAGAAAAATCGGCATCGATTCAATCCCGATTAGATAATACAGTGCTTACTATTGGTGAAAATTTAAAAAGATTAACGAGACTTAATTCTCAATTGAGTTCCTTACAGCTTGCTAATCCTGATTTAACAAGGAGGAATGAGCGTCTGGAAGAACAAAACAGAGAACTCCTTGAATCGTATAATAGCCATATAAAAACACGAAATAAACTGTTTTTCCCGACTCTCGTTTTATCTGGATTGTCCTTGCTCTTTTCTATTCCATTGATATTAACTCTAACTGGGATCATCCCTTATGGTATTCCACCAGCTGTATTGTTAACTTTGGTTATTGCTCCCCCTGCACTGTTATTGCTTGCTGGACTTGGTGTCGGTATTGCCACAATCACTTATGCTGCGAAAGCTTACTTCAATAATTCTACGATTGAATCCAACAAGGAAAAAATAGAGAGTAATAGGCGGCAAATGGGAACAAACCAAAAGGAAATTTACACCCTGGAAAATCAAACAATTCCTAATCTTAAAAAAGAGCTATTACAAAATGAAGGAATTCAAAATCGCCTAACTGATGAATTACATTATTTTGAAAGCTTGGCTGAGCAAGCATTAAAGCAGGCGAAAGAAGTAGAGCCACATGCCTACCCATATAGGCCATTTTTTAACTCCGAAGTTGCTGTTCATCAACATCCTTCTGTAGACAATGGTATAGTAACCCCTAGCGCTCCCCCGCTCGATCCCCTCTATCCTACCATTCGACATTAATTTCCAGCCTGGGTTATTAAGCCAGGCTGTCATCCGGGATGACTTAAATTGATTTCCCGGATAACATTGTAGCTATCAGTTTCTCTTTAAATAATTACCACAGGCAATTCAGACCAGGAAGTGGTATAACAGGGGGAACGTGACTGTGCCCGCATAGCCCAAGGCTTCACATACCCTTCTGCTGCCAAACGTAAGGTATGACGGCCATATTTCGTATTGACTTCATCTAATACCGACATCAATCGCTCTGTCTGATTCAATTCCTTTTCTGAAATTTGGTTAAACAAATCTAACTGCAAACAGTTTTTTTCAATTAAATCTCCTAAATAAACACCTACCTTTTGGTAATGGAATCCGGAGCGAAATATTTTACGCAAGCACAATTTGGCACAACGAATCAAATGTCGCAGATCATCAGTTGGATTAATCAACTTAAACCCTATAGTTTGTTGATATTGTGGCAAATCCAAACGGAATCGATTGGTTTTGATAAATATGGAAAGATGGCATGCCATCAATTTTTGATGGCGTAATTTTTCCCAAGCTCTGGCACAATGGCTACTGATGGCCTGAGCAAGAGCAGAATACTCTGTTTGCATAGAACCAAAGGATTTGGAAGATATTATGCTTTTTCTTGACTCAAAATCCTGTAAACTGCCACATGAAACCCCACGCAACTCAAGCACTGTTCGTTGCAATACAACACTAAATAATTTTTTAATTAATTGCAAATCCATACCAGCCAAGTCATGAGCTGTATAAATCCCCTGTTGTACTAACTTTTTACCCCATTGCCGTCCTATCCCCCATACCTCGCCAACAACTATTTTAGCTAGCCAATGATATTGATTTTCAATGTTAAACACAGGGGTTCTTAATTCCTTTTTCGCAATATGGTTTGCGAGTTTAGCCAGGGTTTTGGTTGCCCCTATGCCTATGGATACGGGAATACCGGTATGGCGCAAAACAATTTTTTGTAACTTGCGGCAAAACTCATCATGTTCAGATTGGGGCAAAGTATTCAAATCAAGAAAAGCTTCATCAATGGAGTAAATCTCTATTGCTGGCCAATTGTCTTCAAGAACTGACATAACCCGGCGTGACATATCAGCATACAATGTGTAATTGGATGAAAACACATGCACTTTATGCTGCTTACATAATGCTTTGACTGCAAAATAAGGCACTCCCATTTGAACACCCAAAGCTTTTACTTCATTAGATCGCGCAATCACACAACCATCATTATTAGACAAGACCAAAATGGGTTTATTCGCTAAGGCTGGTTTAAATAAACGCTCACACGAGACATAAAAATTATTACAATCGACCAGCGCAAACATCACAATACCGTATGAATAACATGAGTGACGACTCCCCAAATCACCATATCGTATTCCTCTGTAATATCTATGGGAGGAAAATCAGGGTTTTCAGCCAGCAACTTAACTTGCCCATGTTGACGGGATAAACGTTTTACTGTCAATTCGCCATTCAGGGCAACGATTACAATTTTTCCATGAGTAGCCTCTATGCCACGATCAACGATTAAAATATCACCGGAGTAAATGCCGGCATTTATCATGGATTCTCCAGAAGCTCGTACAAAAAATGTGGATGCAGGATGCTTAATCAGGTACTCATTCAAATCCAGCATGGATTCAATATAGTCATCACCCGGAGAAGGAAAACCAGCTCTTACAGAACTGGTATATAAAGGAATCGCTGTGAACTCCTTTTCTCCTTGAAGATATTTCATCACATCCTGTATACGAGATTCAGGTATACGGACTGATTTGGTTGATTCTCCATATTTACCTTGCCCACGAGGGCGTCCAGCGCCTGCTCGTGCACCACCATGAGACATATACTCCCCCAAACTTGAATTTAGAATCAAAATTCAAGTTTAATTTTAAAATAGCCCATTGTAAAGTTCCGACAATAATGAGAATTTCATATGACGACTATACTGAATTGACGCCAATACTCAAATTACGTTATTGTTGGGGATTTAGTGTAAGACTAAAGAGCCATGGTTAAATTATATAAGGAAATAATCAATTCAATAGATAATCATCAGGCCACTATGGTGGAGCAACTCCATCAATTTTGTGAAATCAATTCTGGAACAACTAACTTGACAGGATTGGCCATCATGGCTGAAACGTTGTGTTCAGCATTCAAACCCATCGCTGATACCACAGAATTAATAACATTACCGCCTTTGTCTGTGATTGACATGACCGGAAACACAGTTATGCAATCCTGTGGGGAT
This sequence comes from Legionella sp. PATHC039, assembly GCF_026191275.1. Taxonomy (NCBI): domain Bacteria; kingdom Pseudomonadati; phylum Pseudomonadota; class Gammaproteobacteria; order Legionellales; family Legionellaceae; genus Legionella; species Legionella sp. PATHC039. Next base: position 888,783 of record NZ_JAPHOP010000001.1, on the reverse strand, counting down.
GTATTGTTCATTAGCAAACGTCCTCATTTAAAACGCCGAATTCTGCTAAGTGGACATATGGATACGGTTTATTCCGCCAGCAACCCTTTTCAAAAACTAAGCTACCTGGACCCTAATCAGATCAATGGTCCAGGTGTCGCAGATATGAAAGGTGGACTAATCGTCATCTTGCATGCATTAGCGGCCTTTGAAAACACCAGATTTGCGGAAGATATGGGTTGGGATGTGTTAATTAATTCAGATGAAGAAATTGGTTCACCTGCATCAGGTTCCTTATTCAAAAAACTGGCACATCGCTATCAAGCCGCTTTGGTTTATGAGCCAGCAATGACACCTAAAGGTACTTTGGCAAAAAACCGCAAAGGCAGTGGAAAATTAACACTGATAGCAACAGGAAGGGCTGCCCATGCTGGTCGGGCATTTGATGAAGGAAGAAACGCCATATGCTATCTTGCTGAAGCAGTTACAATTGTTCATGCCTTAAATGGGCAAAGAAATGGAGTAACAATCAATGTAGGTAAAATCGCTGGTGGAGAGGCACTGAATGTTGTTCCTGATAAGGCAGTAGCACAACTGGATATCCGAATTAGTCTGCCAGAAGATGAAATTTGGGTAAGGAATGAATTGGATAAAATCATCAGACAGCTAGAGCGACCTGATTATTCTCTAAATGTGCATGGCACTTTTGGACGGCCTGTGAAGCGTATCTGCGCAGGAACAGAACGACTTTTTCATCGGATTCAAAAAATTGGAGAGGCGCTTGGCTTAACTATTGACTGGAAAGACAGTGGAGGTTGTTGCGACGGTAATAATTTGGCTCACTATGGCTTGGCTGTTCTTGATACTCTAGGTGTTCGGGGAGGTAATATACATAGTTCAGATGAATATATATTGCTTGATAGCTTATCAGAACGCGCCGCACTTAGCGCACTACTTCTGATAGATTTGGCACAGGGTGGTTTAGAGGATTTAATAAAATGATGTTATTTCGTAGTGCCCGCGACTCTGACTTGGATGCGATCCATCAACTGGCAGAAATTAGTGGTGTTGGGATGACAACGCTCCCTAAAGATAAAGAGTTATTAAAAAAACGCTTGGAATGGTCTTGCGAATCCTATCAAAGAAATGCCACTAACCCGGGCTGTGAATATTATTTTTTTGTCCTGGAAGAACAAAAAAATAATACAATTGTCGGTACCTCTGCTATAGAAGCAAGAACAGGTTATGAAATACCTTTTTATTCTTATAAACTCTCTAAAAGAACCAGAGTCTGTCACACACTCAACATACGCAGTGATTATGAAGTATTAAGTTTGGTTAATGACAATCAAGGTCGCACAGAAATATGTACTCTGTTTCTTCATCCTGATTACAGAAAAAATAACAATGGCCTATTGCTTTCGAAAGGGCGCTTTTTATTTATGGCACAATATCCTCATCGATTCGCCCCAATTGTCATTGCCGAAATGCGAGGGATCTCTGACGACAAAGGCAACTCGCCATTCTGGGATAATGTTGGAGCTAATTTTTTTCATATGCCTTTTGTAGAAGCGGATCGTCTGACACTAGCCACGAACAAACAATTTATCGCCGATTTAATGCCTCGCAATCCTATCTATGTCAAACTCCTTTCGCCAGAGGCACAAGCAGTCATTGGCAAGCCTCATCAATCGACTATCCCGGCCATGAATATTCTCTTAAAAGAAGGTTTTCGTTATAACAACTACGTTGATATTTTTGATGCCGGACCTACAATCGAATCACCATTATTAGAAATTAAAACTATTTCTTTAAGCCGGATCATGGTTATTAAAAACATCAGTGATGAAGCGAGCAGTAGCAGTCGTTATTTACTCTCCAATACCCAAATGGATTTTCGAGCAACAATTAGCCACGCTGTTTTTAATGAACGAGAAAGCAACTGCATTATTAGCAAGGAAACAGCAAAATTGCTTGATGTAAAACAAGGAGACAGTCTACGTATATCACCCATACGTACAGAAGATACTCCACCATTGTAACCAAGGAATAATGATGTCTAAATTACAAATCATACAGAGTAAAGGCCAATATATTAATGGAGAATGGATAAAGGGAAATGGTCTAATTCTCGAGTCTACAAACCCCGCCTCTGGAACTTTGCTTTGGCAAGGAAATAATGCTAGAGATGAAGAAATTACACACGCTTGTTACATTGCGCATTGCGCACTGAAATCCTGGGCTAATACCAGTTTTGAGGAAAGGGCTCGTTACACTATAGCATTTGCAGAACAAGTAGAAAAAAATCGGGACCAACTAGCGCGACTTATTTCATTAGAAACAGGAAAACCATTATGGGAATCTCAGACTGAAGTCAGCTCAGTAATTGGCAAAGTAAATTTGTCTATTCAGGCTTATCAAGAAAGAACCTGGCCAAAACAAACTGAAACTGCAGAAGCCAATGCCTGCCTCCGTTTTAAACCACATGGTGTGGTTGTAGTATTAGGCGCGTTTAATTTCCCTGCCCATTTAAGCAATGGACACATTGTCCCTGCCCTCCTTGCAGGGAACACTATATTGTATAAACCAAGTGAACATACTCCAGCAGTAGCAGAATTGATCATCCAATGTTGGCACGATAGCGGCTTACCTCCCGGAGTTATCAATTGTCTACAGGGTAATGCAAATTGTGGAAATACCCTATTGTCTCAAGACATTCAAGGCGTTTATTTTACCGGGAGTTATGCAACAGGGCTGCGTATACACCAACAATTCTGTAATAGACCCGAAATTATTTTAGCTTTGGAAATGGGCGGAAATAACCCTTTAGTCATCGATGAAGTGAAAGACATTGATGCAGCTATATACCACACAATGCTTTCAACTATGATCACTGCAGGACAACGTTGCACATGTGCAAGACGAATTATAATTCCTGACACCCAGACAGGCGATCTATTTTTAGAACGCTTTGCCAAGGCTTGTAAATTAATGCGAATTGGATCCTTTGATAGCCAGCCAGAGCCTTTTATTGGGCCTGTTATTAGCCATGTTCAAGCATTAAAACATCTGCACGCGCAGAAGAAACTAATCGAAATGGGGGGTGAAATCATTCTCCCGATGTCGCTTCTTGTTGAGTACACGGGACTCATTTCTCCTGGCATTATTGATATGACTCGCGCCAAGAACCCGCCAGATGAAGAGATTTTTGCGCCATTTGCACAAATTTACCGTTATAATCACTTTGATGAGGCAATTCAATTAGCAAATCAGACACGTTATGGTTTGTCAGCAGGCTTACTCAGCGATAATAAAGACCACTATCTGCAGTTTTATCAACATATTCGTGCTGGACTAATTAATTGGAACAGACCAACCACAGGTGCTGCCAGTAGCCTTCCATTTGGTGGTGTTGGATGCAGTGGAAATCACAGACCAAGCGCCTATTTTGCTGCTGATTATTGTGCTTATCCTGTAGCAAGCATGGAGCAACCTCTGTTAACAACTCCGGCGCAACGATTACCAGGTCTGGTATTGGAGTAATTATTATGAATGTTTATGAATTGAATATGGATGGGCTTGTGGGTCAAACTCATCATTACGCAGGACTCTCCTCGGGTAATATAGCTTCTACAAATAATGCTTTATCTATTTCCAACCCTCAAGCTGCAGCAAGACAAGGTTTGGAAAAAATGCGGCAACTTTATAACATGGGGCTAAAGCAAGGCCTATTGCCCCCACATCAACGACCTAATTTGAATTTACTGTATCAACTGGGATTTAAAGGCACTCCCAGTGAGCAGATAAACAAAGCGTATATAACAGCGCCCGAATTGCTTAGTGCCTGCTACTCTGCTTCAAGTATGTGGACAGCTAATGCAGCAACTGTTTCTGCAAGCGTGGATACTGAAGACAACAAAGTACATTTTACTGCTGCCAATTTAATCAGCAATTTGCATCGTCACCAGGAAGCTGATTTTTCAAAAAAATTATTGGAATTTATCTTTTCCAATTCTGATTATTTTAATCATCACCCCCTGTTGCCCAAATCAATGGGCACAAGCGATGAGGGAGCAGCTAATCATAATCGCTTATGTCAAAGTCATGCGCAATCAGGGATTAACCTTTTTGTATATGGTAAAAAAGTGCTGGGAAATCATCAATTCGAACAGAGCCCAATAAAATACCCTGCTCGGCAAACTAAAGAAGCGTCAGAAGCCATCGCTCGCAACCATTTATTAAATCCTGAACGAGTAATTTTTGCCTATCAAAATCCATTAGCAATAGATCAAGGTGTATTTCATAATGATGTCATCTCAGTTGCTAATGAACGTGTATTTCTGGTTCATGAAGAAGCTTTTTATAATCAGGCTTATGTTTTGGATCAATTGAGAGAAAAAGCCGATTTTCCTTTAGTAATAATTCAGATCTCAAAAGAAGAAATCAGCGTTAGTGAAGCAGTTGATACCTATCTTTTCAATTCTCAATTGATTACCCTGCCTGATCAGAAGAATATGATTTTAATAGCCCCTGCTGAATGTCAGGCAAACCTTAAAGTAAAAACTTGTATTGATGGATTAGTCGCTGATCCTCAAAACCCTATTAACTCAGTGTATTACCTGGATCTGAAACAAAGCATGCGTAATGGCGGAGGACCAGCCTGTTTACGCTTGCGAGTTCCTTTGAATGACTACGAGCTTAAAGCAATGCACCAAGGTATTCTAATTGATAATGATTTGTTAGATATTTTAGATAAATGGGTTTTAAAATATTACCGAACTGAACTGAAAATCGCCGATTTAGCTGATCCGCAACTATTATATGAATGTTTGGATGCATTGGATGAATTAACTCAGATCTTGAAATTAGGCTCAATATATCCCTTTCAATCTTGAGTATCGGAGTCATGTGGAAAACAAAATTCGGCAAATGTATTTATATTTCACCGTCAGGATATAAAGTCTATCAAAATTTGTTGTACCGTTGGCTTACTTTAGGTAGCGAAGCATGGCAAACTGTAATTAACCGTTATATACCTCACAGGCCTGGTTTACATTATCTGCAAATGCTGACACTTATGGCGCGAAAATTTCCTAATGATTGTTGTTTATTAGGACTTGGAGGAGCAGGAATCGCTCACCTGCTGGGTGCACAAAAAACCATACGCTCTATCGTTGCCGTGGAAAGTAGTGAAGAAGTGATTCAAATTGCCAAAAAATTTTTCATGACAGATTTAATTCCTCATTTCACCATTACTCACCAAAACGCCCGAGATTTTGTACGCGAAAACAAAAAGACTTTTCAGCACATGCTTCTTGATCTATATGACGCAACACATTTTCCCGATGAGTGTCATTCTATGGATTTCTTCATTCATTGTAAAAAGCAACTAACTAACGATGGATTTTTAGCTGCTAACTTAGCAAATTCCCAAGAACAATGGGCTCTGGTTCAATTAATCAAGAAACAATTTCCATCTAATATCATTATTCCAATAAAAAAATGTGCCAATATTGTTGTCATTGCATCCAAAAATGACAACAAAGACTTGTTTATTAAACAAGTCAGGAATACTAATGAAATAAAAAAAATTACATGGGTAAAAGACTGGGGTTATGTTGCTGAATATTAATGTTAATTGAAAGGAAACAATAGTTTATTTACAAATGAAACCCAGCCAAAATCTGGTATGTATTTAAATATTTTATCTTATTTCCGCATGTAATTAATCGCTGCAATTAATGCCTCATCAGAACAATCGGTATTAGGGACATCTGCCTCTTTACATAAACCGCCATGATGCATCAACCCTTTACCCACCTTGACATTGTACAGCAGGTAATCCATTGCATTTTCAAATAGTGAAGGATTATTTTTTGCTTCTATTTTTGCTTGTTTAAATCGCAACTTCCATGCCTTTTTATCAAAAGCTGGAGGAGCTTTTATAGCCTGGGCTAAATTAGGGGCATGGCAATTTTTACAGGCAATTTCGTAAGTATATTTTCCTAAATTTTTAGCAAAAACTGGATTACTTGTTAAATAAACCAACATTATAATCAATGCATTCCTTTTCATCACATCCCCAAATTATTATTGCTAAAGCAATCTTAGGATTATATGAGATATTTTGCCAATTGAAATAGTTTTTTACTTTTTAACTCCGTACATGACAAAAAACTCTGTCATGTACGGAGATTTTTTAATTAAAGCGTATAGACCATTATCTTAATGCTTAATTATAGAAATACCCTAACCAATTTATTGGTACTGAAGAGAGCTAACCAAAAATGAAACAAATATGCTGAAAGTCAAGGCAAGATCATTCCAATTTTAGTCGATTATGCCCCGTTATACTTTATAAATTTGAGTATATTTTTTTGTTTACTAAAAACAAGATCTATAGCTCTATTATATAAAAGAGTAACGTCTACACCTTAAATTTCCATTAAATCTTTTTCTTTCTCGGCTAATACTGCATCAACTTCAGAAATATATCTATCAGTTAGCTTTTGGATTGCTTCTGCTGCACGTCGTTCATCGTCTTCAGAAATTGCCTTTTCCTTAACAAGTTCCTTTAACTGATTATTGGCATCCCTTCTGATATTTCGAATTGATACTCTTCCTTGTTCCCCTTCATGACGAACAACTTTAATCAACTCCTTTCTGCGCTCCTCTGTTAAAGGTGGCATCGGAACTCGAATGGCTGTTCCAGCAGTTGCAGGATTTAAACCCAAATCAGAGTTTAGTATAGCTTTTTCTATAGCTGCGACCATAGATTTTTCCCAAGGCGTAACTAAAATAGTTCGGGAATCACTGGTAGTAATATTGGCAACCTGGCTTAAAGGTGTAGGACTTCCATAATAATCAACCATGACATGATCTAAAAGACTGGCATTCGCCCTTCCGGTGCGGATTTTTGACATATCCGAGTGCAAAGCCTCAATAGTCTTTTTCATGCGTTTTTCTGAATCTTGCTTAATCTCATTGATCATGATTAGCTCCGACTATAGTTCCTACTTGTTCTCCAGTTACAATTCGTTTCAATGCTTTAGGAGCTGCCATGTCAAACACCTGTAAAGGCATTCCTTGATCTTGGCACAAACAAATTGCAGTGGAATCCATCACTTCCAAACCTTTGGTTAAAACTTCTTTGTAAGTCAAATAATCATAACGCTTTGCATCAGGATTTTTAAGTGGGTCAGCAGAATAAACTCCATCCACCTTTGTTGCTTTTAAAACAATATCTGCGCCTATCTCAATTGCCCTCAAACAAGCAGCAGTATCTGTTGTAAAAAAGGGATTTCCTGTTCCAGCTGCAAAAATCACCACCTGACCATTGCGCAAGTGAGTGATAGCTTTTCGTCTATGGTATGGGTCAACTACCCCAAGCATTGGAATAGCTGACATAATACGAGCGGGCAGATCAATTCGTTCCAAAGCATCACGGAGTGCTAAAGCATTCATAAGAGTGGCCAGCATCCCCATATGGTCTCCTGTCACTCGTCCTACACCCGCCTGAGAGAGCGCTTTCCCTCTGAACAGATTACCTCCACCTAAAACCAAACCAACTTCCACGCCCATATGAATCAATTCTGCTATATCTCGAGCTAATGTATCAAGAACAGAAGGATCAATCCCAAATTGAGATTTCCCCATCAGCGCTTCGCCACTAAATTTAAGCAAAATGCGTTTGTATTTTAATTTAGGTTGACTTTCATTCATCATGTACGAACCTGGGCCATCACTTCTTCAACAAAATTGTCTTCTTTTTTCTCTATTCCTTCCCCTACTTCATAACGAACAAAGGATATTACTTCAGCATTTTTCTCTTTTAGAAGTTGACCCACTTTAATGTTAGGATCTTTTACATAAGGTTGTCCTAACAAGCTTACCTCATCAATAAACTTATTGATTCGTCCATCAATCATCTTATCAATGATCTCTTGCGGCTTACCACTCTCTTTCGCTTGAGCAGTAAATATTTCTCTTTCGTTTTCAATCGCTTCGGCTGGCACCTGATCGCGACTAACCACCATCGGTTTGCTGGCAGCAACATGCATGGCAATATCTTTAGCCAATGCTTCACTTCCATTTTTTAATGCGACCATAACTCCAATACGCGAACCATGCAAATAATACCCAATGACGCCGTCACAATGCATTCTTTCCAATCGGCGTAATTTAATATTTTCACCAATTTTAGCAACCAGTTCTTGTCTTGCTTGCTCAACAGTAGTACCAGATGATAATGCCTGATTGGATAAGTCTTCTATATTTTTTGGAAGGTTGGTTAATGCAGCATCGGCAACAGCATTGGCAAAATTAGTGAAATTCTCATCTCGTGCAACAAAGTCTGTTTCACTATTAATCTCAAGCATTACCGCTGTACGTTCATCAGAAGAACGTGCAATAACGATTATACCTTCTGCTGCAACTCTATCTGCCTTTTTGTCTGCTTTTGCCTGGCCAGCTTTACGCATTTCAATGATTGCTTGCTCGATATCACCGTTAGTAGCTATTAGAAATTTTTTACATTCCATCATACCTGCGCCTGTGCGCTCACGCAATTGCATTACTAATGCAGCACTAATTGTTGACATTTTGATTTCTCCACATAGCAAAAAGGGGGCTTATTAAATTAACGCCCCCTTTATTCAAATAGTAATTATTCTCCGGATTTTTCTTCTTCATTAGAATTTGAAGTGACCTCAACAAATTCTGAATCAGATGATACTCTTCCTACAGTATTGCTATTTTTACCATCTAAAATAGCATCAGCGACACAGCGAACATAAATGTCCACAGCACGCATAGAATCATCATTGCCTGGTATAACATAATCAATGTTGTCAGGGCTATTATTGGTATCAACAACACCAATTACCGGAATTCTTAATCGACGCGCTTCTTCAACAGCAATATGTTCAAAACCAACATCAACCACAAATAACGCATCAGGTAGGCCGCCCATGTTCTCGATTCCACCAAGACTACGCTCCAGCTTTTCAAGCTCTCTTGTCAGCATTAGCGCTTCTTTCTTAATCATGTCATTGAACAATCCCTTTTCCTTCATTTCTTTTAATTCTTTTAAACGGAATATTGATTGACGGACTGTTTTATAGTTGGTCAGCATGCCTCCTAACCATCTATGGTCTACATAAGGCATTCCGCATCGTTTTGCATGCTCTCGAATGCTTTCTTGAGCTGCTCTTTTAGTGCCTACAAAAAGAATTTTTGCCTTGTTTGCTGCCAATCGACTAACATAATTCGTTACGTCATTCAGCATGGGTAATGTTTTTTCAAGGTTAATGATATGGATTTTATTTCTTGAGCCAAAAATGTATTCACTCATTTTTGGATTCCAGAAACGTGTTCTGTGCCCAAAATGAGCACCTGCTTCGAGCAATTCACGCATACTAACATTGTTCATATATATCTCTCCAGGGTTAAGCCTCCACGCCTCCCATACGAAACCCACCGAGGGACCCTATCGCATGTGACGAAACGTGTGTGTATTTAAAGCGCGGTATTTATAACATATTCGTGCCAATTCAGCAATGAAATTAACATCGCTCTCTGTACATGACAAAAATATGTCATGCATAAAGCATTATGTATGACCACAGTAATTAGACAAAGCCTATTAGGAAATAAGTCTATATTAATTTGTATATTTTGATTTATACTGCTATCAGCATGGAAGTTTTAAAAATGTTGTACTCAGGAGAATCCTATTAACGATAACATTTAAGAGGAAACGATAATGAGTAAAAAATCTATCTGTTTAGCCACGCTCGCTTTGATATTTACCTTTGGTCAACCTGTCTTTGCGAACTCAAGCGAAGCTACACAAACAAAGCCTTGTCATTGCCATGATCACAAAAAAATACTCAGTCAGCTTAATTTAACTCAAGAACAAAAAACCAAAATCAAAACAATCAAAATACAAGCTCAAAAATCAATCAAAGAAAATTATAGACAACTTAAAGCGATTAAAGAACAAATCAATGCCCTCATTGCAAATGAGAAGCTTGATGAAGCCAAGCTGGATAGTTTAATCAATCAAAGAAATAAAATAACAGGGACTATGCTAAAAAATCGTGTAATGATGAAAAATCAAATTTACAATCAGCTAACAAACGAACAAAAATCACAATACAAAAAGAATATGTAAAACTTGATTGGTACCGATAACAAAAAATTCGGTACCAATCTATCCCAACACTTCAGATATAATCATTGCTGTAATTATGATCTTTCTCACTGTTGCTTCCTGAACAATATTTTCTGAACACAAAAAATGGGCGAATTTTCTCTCTACCATTAAAAAACAGATTATATTTCGCTCAGTATGCTAACCCATAGTATGCTGCAGCAGCTGCACTGGCAATGATGCAAAGTGCAAATATTATAGTTCTCGCCATATTCTTCTTTGTTTTGGGTTTCATAACAAATCCTGGAATGACGGTTATCCTGATTGATATTTCATTTAAATTATAGTTCAAATTTTACGCATAGCTAGACCCACATATGGATTGCCCTTGCACAGAATAGCATGGAGCTTTACTACAAATTCAGTTCAAAACACTTGCTATAATTATTGACTTATGAACCAATTTAGAACAACCTATATCGGCGATGAGCAATATTGTTGTTGCAGAATAAAAAACCCAATTATGAGAGGACATATGATTTTTTTAAGTATTCCTAAAGGGATGGAATTTAAGCAAATTACAGAAAAAGACAATACGAACGACTATTTTGTTGATCCGAATGGAAAGTTACCACGAATTGATATTCAGGCTTTAGTTAAAGACGCTCTGCAATATAACAAAGGTCGAAAAAAGGAAATTGCTCTGTCTGATTTTACTATTTATAGACACAAACCGCCTTATAAAGCTGAACTCTTTCTTCAGTATAATCCAGATCATAATGGTAAATATTTTACAAAAGAATCTGTAAGTCTGGTGAATGGTAAAGAATTTATTAGAAATAAAGCTCCTGCAACCTCATATGGCACTTTTTGGTTTCAAAAAGTACAACTATCCGAAAGCAGAATGGATGAAGTGCTTGCCAAGCGAAGTGAACAACGAGAAAATCGTAGGCATACAGGGAATAGTCCAAACCCAACATAAATAAAAAGGTATGCACAGGATGCATACCTTTTTTAATTAGATTAAATAGCAAATGCAGCAGAGGCTTTGTTATCTAATTGATGAGTGAATTTACTTTGCATGGTCAAATAGGCTCCTACTACTTTATAAGACTCTGGTGAATAGAAATCTTTTGTTGAGTATTCTTTAGCATAAGTGAGGCCTTCCAGCCGATTATTTGCTGCGGTTATCACTTTGTCTAAATCAATCAAGGTGGTAGAGTAATTATCACCACTGTCTGTTATCATTTTCATTTCTTCAAGAGCCTCCCGTACAACAGTCAGAATTTTATTAAAATTTGGACCAGCAGTAGTGCAACCCCGATAGATAGTAATTAGACGATCGACAAGAGAGAAGAAATTAACCATATTTTGCAAATTTGACTCAAGAATACGCATACATGCTACCATTTCTGTTGTGCTGCGTTGAGGATATTTGTCCATCAAAGCATTCATCACTTCGACAACTTTTTTTACAAACCAATCTACAGCTTTAACGGAATAACTGTTTTTCTTAAATATTTCGAAAATAGATTGAGCATTTCTCATTGGATCCTTTAAAGCATTCATACTTTTAATAAACGCATTAATCTGCCCCCAAAAACGGCTGCCATCCTTCCTGTTTTCTCTAGCTTCTTGATAGTGTTTGATTAACATTTTCGCAGTAAAAGCATATTGGGATAAAAAAAAGCGATCGCTTTTCTCGGCCATTATCCCCTGCAAAGTAAAAATTGGATTGTTCCATTGTCCTTCATCACACAGGACACTCCATTGCTGGGCTTTCGCTCTGATTAAAAAGACTTTTTGTTCATTTGATAACGTAGTGATAACGTTGATTTTTGCTTTATACAATTCAAATGCATCAAGCTTTATTTTCTCTATAGCCTGTTCATGTGCTTTAATTAATTCAGCGGGGAATTAAAATTATTAACAAACTTCATTGGTTGTAACTTATTAGCTTCAAATTCAAAATTACAATTGTATTTTGCCTGACGAACTCCTACAGCATTAATTTCTTTTCCATCTATGTCATAAACATCTCTTGCATTCTCAACAGCTTTATCACCAAATGCTTTGATTGTTTTGACATAGTCAGGATTAGTAAAGCCCTTTCCCTGAACAGGAATTTTGTAATTGTCCATGGTATGGACATTTTCACGGCTGGCATATTTAACTAAATGCATTGTAACGTTAGATGGAATAAGCTCTGGATTTGATGAGAAAAATTGATATAAGCCTTCAAGTATATCTTCTCAATCATCATAAAAAAAATAATCAATCTGCTCTCTAGCTTCCAAGGAAGAAGCTCTTTGCATGTGTGCATACACAAGCGAAGTTTTCGATTTATCATGTAACCAGCCGTTTTGAATTTTTGCGCCATTTGCAGGATTCGTTGCCTCATGGAGACTAGTACCTGCTGGCACCAAATTGTATGCATCGGCTAATAAAAACGGATCAAATTCCATGACTAAGTCGGTGCACAGTTTTTGAATCTGGATAAAACAAGAACCATTGCCATTGGAGCGAGCATTACGCTTATCATCGCGATCACTTTGCCGATTCGAAGCAATTAACGCGACTTCTTTAGTATAGTAGTTTGAAGTTTCTCGAATTCTTTGGACAAGCTTTGGATTTTGTGCAACGATATTTATTAGATTAGTAACACCGACGCAACCATCATAATCAAAACCTGAATAACGAACTGGCATTTTATTTTCCTCTCAAAAAGATTGCATAACCACTGTCACTTTAATTAAGGAGAAAATTTCAAACATGGAAGTCGGAACATCGCCTTGAGTAAAGTGATACTTTCTTCATAGCGACGCACCCGTTTCCTCATGAAACTAGAAATAGCCAGTCCTCTAGGCAATCCTTATAGAGAAGACACATCGAAATTTTGCTAAACAATATTAAGCAAAGTTCATAATGTTAACATTATGCAAAGATATGTATCAATTTCTTATTTATTGTTGTTTTTCTATTCATAGTCCAAACAGCCCCAATCAGGTTCAATTTGGACTGTATAAGCTCTCATATAACACGAGTTAATAGAGAGCTCGGAATTTCTGATATACGATATGTAAACAGGAAATATCAAATCAAAAAAACTTGCTTTCAAGTGTGATACTTGAATCCATAATACCTAATTGCTCTAACAAGTCTTCAGGCAAATGCAAACCGCTCTCCCTGAGTTGCATTAATAAAACATTACGCTCATTTGAATTAAAATCTTTTATCGCTTTTCTAAAAGCATCAATATTAAATTGATTATGGCCTTCATTATCACTCATATAATTTCTTTTAAAATAATCCGGATAAAAAGCTAATAAAACAAGAGCTTTATCAAATAATTTATTGTTATAACAATGCATGACGATATCGAAATCATTCTCATCGATGTATGTAAAGTATTCATTAATATCAATAGGATTTTGTCCTATTAAAAATTTTACAACAGATTGAAAATCAAGGTTATTCAATACTAATGCGGCATTATGTAAAAAAGTCTTGTCTGATCGGTCATGCACTAAAAGATTAACCTGATTTTTAATCAATAACTGAATGATATCAATGTATTTTTGGGTATCCTTCATTAAAGAATATCCTTTCAATGTCAAACTCAAAGGACAATGACCAGAATGACTTTGCTGTTGATCGATATTAGCACCATGTTCAATAAGCCATTTTACATTTTCAACTTGTCCAAGATAACAGGCGGCCATCAAGGGGGTGAATGAATCTGCTTCATCAAAATCTAATATTTTTTCGTCAGAACCCACTTTTAAAAATGGCAAATCGATATCTGAGGCATTTAATTCTTGTTCTTTTGCAAGAGAATAGTTAGCAAAAATTATCCGTCCTATTTGAGTCATTAAAACTCTATCCCCTGCTTTAAGATCAAATCCTTCCAAATTATAGGGCATTTGTTCTAATCGGTATTGCGATCGGTGAGCTTGATAAAATTCCTGTGCCGATAGCCAACCATCGCCAGGATTAAGAAAGGAATAATACTTGGAAGCTTGCTCTTCGTAAGTATTGTAGTTGATTAATATTTGTTGTCCTGCCTTGATGTTTTTGGTAGTTATAACTTTTACAACTTTCTTGCGATTCAATGTCTCTTCAACAAACTCCGCATTATCCTGACTATCGGAGAAATTGATATAACGAGTCAAATTACCTTTTCTTGCTGCATCGACTACCCGGCCCCCAACGTACATCGCATAACTTTTATCAGAACCAGCATGTTCGATTAGATATTGTTCAAACTCTTGTTCAGTATACGCTTCTCCTGTGTAAATACCTATGCAAGTTCCCTTTGGGATATCTTCTCTGGCAAATAAACCTCGCCCACCAGTTTTTCTGAGTAAATGGACAGGTTGAACAATAACGAGATCGGTTCTGTCTATTGCAGACGGAATGTAATCATTGCTTGACATGTTATCAATATGCAAATCAACCATAATCTTGCTCGTGTCAATCCATTCATCCTTACTTTTCGGTCCATTGACAGGAGTAAACAGTGTGTAAATATTACCTGGGAGATGTGACATTCCAGCTCTTTTTTTATTAACCTTTCTTTGAGAAAATTTAAATTTAGATTTGTGCTCTTTACTACCATGATTCAATTGCTGTTCTTTAAACTTTGACTGAAGGGCACTTTTCTTTTTAAGTTTGCTATCATTATTGCTTCTTGGCATAACACTGCTCTCTTGTAAAAAATCATATAAAATAACCATAGATGGCATATTATACTCTATTAGATTTTTTTTTACTCTGTTTTGCGTGTGATTTTCATTGAAAATCTATTATTTTGCTGATTGAAGAGTATTGTTGCTCCTCTTACCCATGTGCTAACATTTATGATTTTGGAAAAACCATAATGGGCGTTACAATTAAAACTCCTGATGAAATTGAAAAAATGCGTGTCGCTGGCAGACTGGCAGCCGAAGTACTTGAGATGATCGGCCCTTATGTTCAAGTTGGCATTACCACTGATGAATTAAACACTATTTGCCATGATTATATTGTTAATGTACAAAAGGCTATTCCCGCTCCTTTAAATTATAACGGTTTCCCCAAATCAATTTGCACCTCAATTAATCATGTGGTATGTCATGGAATACCAGGGAAAAAAACTTTAAAAGATGGAGACATCATCAATATTGATGTCACTGTTATAAAAAATGAATACCATGGTGATACAAGTAAAATGTTTATTATAGGCACACCTTCTGTCAAGGCCAAGCATGTAGTGCAGATAGCACATGAGTGCTTGTATATTGGAATTGATATGGTTAAACCCGGTGTCCAGCTAGGTGATATAGGGCATGCCATTCAGCAACATGCAGAAAAAAATCGTTGCTCTGTGGTGCGTGATTACTGCGGACATGGAATTGGCCGTGTATTTCATGAGGATCCACAAGTGCTTCACTATGGTGTTCCCGGGACAGGGATGAAATTAGAACCAGGGATGACTTTTACTATAGAGCCGATGGTTAATATAGGGAAACATCATACTCGGTTATTACCAGATCAGTGGACTGTCGTTACCAAAGATCATAGTCTTTCAGCTCAATGGGAGCACACACTTTTGGTAACTGATACAGGTGTTGAAATTCTGACTTTACGTAATGAAGAACGATAATCGCATCATTAAGAATACGATTAAACAGTTCAAGGAGAAGCTGTGCAAGGACTTTAGCCAAAAAGCTAATATTACCTCTATCACACGCAAGCTTGCTGTATTTATTGATACTATTTTAATTCAATTATTTATTAAAAATAAGTTACACTTTGGAGATATTTTTTGTCTCCTGGCTCTTGGAAGCTACGGGCGTAGAGAGCTTCAACTCCACTCAGATATTGACTTGTTAATATTGCACACTGAAAAAGTAAGCAATATCCAATTACAACGCGCACAAAAATTTATCCAAGATTGTTGGGATGTGGGGCTGGAGGTAAGCCATCAAATTACCACTGTTTCTTCATGTGCCAATTTGGCCAGTCAGGATTTGAGCGTAATTTCTACCATTATGGATATGTTCTTACTGTGTGGGCATGGTGCCTTAATGGAGGAATTAATATACCAAACACACAGCTTGCACATGTGGCCTAGCCATCAATACTTCTTTGCCAAACTTCAGGAACAGCAAAATCGTTATGCAAAGTATGGAGAAACAGCCTACAACCTTGAACCTAATATTAAAAATGGTCCAGGTGGATTAAGAGACCTGCAAATTTTGCTAAGCATCAGCAAACGCCATTTTAAAATTAAAAAATTAGCCGAGGGAATTGGTTACGGCTTTATTACTGATAAAGAGTATGAAGAATTAAAATACTGCCAGAACTTTCTTTGGCGCGTTCGGTTTGCTTTGCATATGTTAGCAGGAAAGCCTGAGGAGCGCTTGTCATTTGATTATCAGGTTAAATTAGCTCAATTTTTTGGATATCAAGATCAGTCTCATATCTTGGCCATAGAGCAATTTATGAAAGACTACTTTAAAGTCATCAAACGCAATAGAGAGCTGAATGAAATGCTCTTGCAATGGTTCAATGAAACCATAGTCTATCATCAAAAGCAAAAAATTATTCGTCTGGATGATGAATTTCAACTGTCAAACCAATTCATTGAAGTACGCAATAACCGTGTATTTAAACAAAATCCGCAATCTATATTGAAACTATTCTATTGGCTTGTTAAACGCCCTGACATAGAAGGAGTAAGGGCAAGCACAATCAGACTAATAAGAGAATCATTATTTTTAATGGGCAAACGCTTTAGAGAATCAAAAGAAACCGCTAATATATTTGTCAACATATTCAGAACTGGTAATGATCCCTACGATGCATTACAAAGAATGAATAGATATGGTGTTCTAGCACACTATCTTGATTGTTTTGCTACAGTCACTGGACAAATGCAGTATGATTTATTCCATGCCTATACTGTTGATCAGCATACCTTGTTTGTGATCCGTAATATATCTCGCTTTAAAAAGAACGAATACGCAAAGCAATTTCCTTTATGCGCCAAAATCATTACTGCTTTAGAGAAACCCGAAATTTTGTATCTCGGCGCTTTATTCCATGACATTGCCAAGGGTCGGGGAGGAGATCATTCTGAATTAGGAGCAATTGAGGCACAACAATTTACACAACGCCACTATATGGAGGCAGAAGATAGCAAATTGATTGTATGGCTTGTTCGCTACCATTTACTCATGTCACAAACTGCTCAGCGTAAAGATATTTATGATCCTAAAACCATTGAGCAATTCTGCCAACTTCTGCCTCATGCAAGGTATTTGGATTATCTTTATTTACTCACAGTAGCAGATATTTGCGGTACAAATCCTACTCTTTGGAATGCCTGGAAAGATTCATTGCTTAAAGAATTATATCATGCAGCAAAAACAAGACTTCATAAACAACAAGAGTTGCTCGATGAAGCGGCTCTGATATCCATTCGTAAACAATACGCTATGGATATATTAATTTCAGATGGGATATCCTCCAGAGTCATACAGGATTTATGGAGTCAATTTAAGGGAAAATATTTTCTTCATGAATCTCCTGAAGTGATAGCCAGACACACCAAGGCCATACTGAACAGCAAACAATTTCCAGTGGTAATAATTATGCCGCATCACAGTCAGGGTGGAACCGAAGTATTTATCTACATGCCACATAAAGATGAGAGATTTACTATCACCACTTCAGTATTAAGCAATCATCATGTTACTATACAGGAAGCAGCAATTATTACTTGTGATAATCAATTTGATCTGGATACTTATATTATTTTAGATGAAAACAATCAGGCTTTTTTGAATGAACAACGTGCTAGAGACATCCAAAAAAGTCTATGTGATCATCTTGCCAATACAGGACGCCTCCCTGCTGTTTCTCGCAGAAGATTATCCAGAGCATTGACCCATTTTAATGTCAAAACACAAATTAACTTTATTGATGACAATACAAATCATCAAACCCAACTATTTCTCGTTACCAATGACAGGCCTGGACTTTTGGCGACTATAAGCCGTGTGTTTCTTACACTAAACATTCATTTACATAATGCAAAAATTGCTACGGCTGGTGAACGGGTAGAAGATATGTTTTACATCTCCAACCAGACTGGTTATTCCCTGAATCATGAGGAAAAAATAATTTTAAAAGAAAAATTAATTTTGGAAATTTCTAAAAGCAAGTATTAAGAAATATGCCAAGATAAATTACTAGCGAAGGTTTCTGAAAAAAGCTGACAGCAATTGAGAACACTCAGCCTGCATAATGCCTTCGTCTATTAATACCGAATGGTTTAGAGCATGTAAAACATTAAAAATTGAGCCAGCTGCCCCTGCTTTAAAATCTCGGGTAGCAAATACCAGTCGTTTGATGCGTGCGTGAACCATAAGTCCCGCACACATCACACACGGTTCAAGAGTAACATAAAGCGTTGTATCCAATAATCTATGATTATTTAACTTTCTCGAGGCTTGTCGTATTGCCCTGATTTCAGCATGATCGGAAGGATCATGACTTTTTTCAATGACATTTCTGCCAACGCCTAATAATTGATTGTCTTTGCTAACCAACACAGCCCCAACAGGAACCTCTCCTTCATTACGAGCTATAACCGCTTGCTCATAAGCCAGTTGCATCCAAAATTTATCAATCATTCCCATTCAATGGTAGCAGGTGGCTTGCCAGAAATATCGTAAGTGACACGTGATACTCCCTCTACTTCATTAATAATTCGATTGGATACTTTTCCTAAAAAATCCCAGGGCAATTGGGACCAATGTGCTGTCATAAAATCAACTGTCTCGACAGCTCTTAAACAAATTACGTAATCATATCGGCGCCCATCCCCCATCACACCCACGCTCTTTACTGGTAAAAAAACAGCAAATGCCTGGCTGATTTTATGATAAAGCTGCGCGTTATGCAGTTCTTCAATAAAAATAGCATCGGCTTTACGTAATATGTCCGCATATTCTTTTTTTACTTCCGCTAAAATTCTTACACCCAATCCAGGTCCAGGAAAGGGATGCCGATAGACCATATCATGCGGGAGTCCCAATTCCAGACCTACTTGACGTACTTCATCTTTAAAGAGCTCACGAATAGGCTCCAGCAGTTTAAGATTTAATGTATCTGGTAAGCCACCGACATTATGATGAGACTTTATGACCACAGCCGCATCATTAGTACTTGTTGCTGCAGACTCGATGACATCGGGATAGATTGTGCCCTGAGCCAGCCACTTTATATCAGTCAGTTTCTGCGCTTCCTCATCAAAGACTTCGATAAATGTACGCCCAATAATTTTTCTCTTTTCCTCTGGGCAAGTTACGCCCTTCAAAGCAGTTAAAAATTTATCTTCGGCATTGACTGCAATAATGCGTATTCCCATATGCCGACCGAACATGCTCAGCACTTGCTCCGCCTCATTAAGTCTGAGTAAACCCGTATCAACGAAAACACAAACCAGTTGCTCTCCAATGGCTCTATGCAGCAAGGCCGCTACAACAGAAGAATCAACTCCTCCTGATAAGCCTAGCAAAACTTTTTCATTTCCTACCTGTTCCCTGATTTTATTAATGGCCTCATCAATAATATGTTCAGGAGTCCAGTCTGTTGATGCTTTACAAATATCTACGACAAAACGTTGTAAAATTCTTAAACCTTGCAAGGTATGAGTAACTTCTGGATGAAATTGCAAACCATACATTTGACGACTTTCATCAGCCATACCTGCAATTGGCGCATTGCGTGTTTCACATATCACTTTAAAACCTGGCGGTAACTCAGTGACTTTATCACCATGACTCATCCATACATCCAGTAGAGCACTGCCATCCACCGCAGTACGATCTTCGATATTACTTAATAATTGACTATGGCCATGCAAACGCAACTCAGCATATCCAAATTCTCTTAACGCCGATGAATGCACTTGGCCACCGAGTTGTACAGCCATGGTTTGCATACCATAGCATATACCCAGCAATGGCAAATCACTCTCAAACAGCCATTGAGGAGCTCTAGGATTAGCGTCATGCGTTACTGTGGAAGGACCTCCTGATAAAATCACACCACAAGGATTTAATTTTTTAAATTGTTCATGATTAATATGATAAGGATAAATTTCACAATAAACCCCTATTTCTCGAACGCGTCTTGCAATTAATTGGGTGTATTGAGAACCAAAATCTAATATTAATAATGGGCTTTTTTTCAAATCATTCATTATTAATTATCCACCTGATAATTGGGGGCTTGCTTAGTAATACTCACATCATGCACATGTGACTCACGCATACCAGCATTGGTCACTTGCACAAATTCAGTTTTAGAATGCAACTCCTCAATAGTAGCGCAACCGGTATAGCCCATACAGGAGCGTAAACCACCTAATAATTGATGAATAATTGTTTGAACCGGTCCTTTATAAGGTACTCTCCCCTCAATACCTTCAGGAACCAGCTTTTCTGTACCAAGAGAAGCATCCTGAAAATAGCGGTCACTTGACCCCTGAGCTAATGACATGGCTCCAATAGATCCCATACCTCTGTAATTTTTATAAGTACGCCCCTGATATAATTCAATTTCACCAGGAGATTCTTCCGTACCTGCAAACATACTACCAAGCATTACAGTATCAGCACCTGCGGCCAACGCTTTACAAACGTCACCTGAAAAACGTATCCCACCATCAGCTATCACAGGAATTATCCCTTTAAGTTCTTGTGCCACATTTGCTATAGCGCTAATTTGCGGGATACCAACACCGGTCACTATGCGAGTGGTACAAATTGATCCTGGCCCAATTCCAACTTTTACTGCATCAGCACCCGCCTCATATAAATCTCTTGCGGCGGCAGCGGTTGCAATATTACCACCTATGACTTGTACATCAGGATAATTCTTTTTAATCCATTTCACACGATTTAATACACCTTGAGAATGTCCGTGTGCTGTATCAACCACTATAACATCAACTCCAGCTTCAACCAGAGCTGCAACTCGCTCATCGGTGCCTTCACCAACACCAACAGCCGCTCCAACTCTTAGCTGTTCAAAACTGTCTTTACAAGCATAGGGATTGTCTTTTGCTTTTTGTATGTCTTTTACTGTAATGAGTCCACGTAACTCAAAACTCTCATTCACCACCAATAATTTTTCTATCCGGTGCTTATGGAGCAAGCTTCTGACTTCTTCCCTGCTTGCTCCTTCTCTCACAGTAACCAAACGCCCTTTGGGAGTCATTACTTGTGCCACAGTTAAATCCATATTTGTTTCAAAACGAATATCTCGACTGGTTACTATGCCTACCAAAAGCTTACCATCGACTACTGGCACCCCTGAAAAATTATATTTTGTCATGACCGCAAGCAATTCTTTAACCGTCAAGTCAGGAGTTACTGAAATAGGATCTTTCACCATACCGCTTTCAAATTTTTTTACTCTTCTGACTTCCTCTGCTTGATCAGCGATACTCATATTCTTATGAATAATCCCCAAACCACCTTCCTGTGCTAAAGCGATAGCTAACCTCGCTTCGGTTACTGTATCCATTGCCGCCGAAATTAAAGGCATATTAAGGTGGATTGCACGGGTTAATTTGGTTTTCAATGAAACGTCTTTGGGTAAAATAGTTGAGTGGGCAGGGACAAGCAAAACATCGTCAAAGGTTAATGATTGTTGCACAATGGATAGAGGCATTTTTATCTCACTCCAG
This sequence comes from Legionella sp. PATHC039, assembly GCF_026191275.1. Lineage (NCBI taxonomy): Bacteria > Pseudomonadati > Pseudomonadota > Gammaproteobacteria > Legionellales > Legionellaceae > Legionella > Legionella sp. PATHC039. The sequence goes on along the minus strand of NZ_JAPHOP010000001.1, from coordinate 866,905 downwards.
TAATTAAATAACCAAATAGTTTACTACAAACTTTAAAAAATTTAAACATTTATTGTATAAATATATCACTACAACCTTTTAATTAGTTTTTATAACAATTAAGCTTTGGATAACTTGAATTAATGAATGAATAACGTGTAAACTGTTGGTTAAATATTGTGTTGAATCGAAAAAAATAGGAAGGGTTCAGCGTTGGCTAAAATAATAGTAATTACATCTGGGAAAGGCGGAGTAGGTAAAACTACTTCATCAGCAGCGATTTCTTCGGGACTTGCACTCTTAGGGCATAAAACTGTTGTTATTGATTTTGATATCGGTTTAAGAAACCTGGATATCATTATGGGCTGCGAAAGACGTGTAGTTTATGACTTCATCAACGTCATCAATGGTGAAGCCAACTTAAACCAAGCTCTCATCAAAGACAAACGGATCCCTAACCTTTGCATACTGCCCGCATCACAAACTCGTGATAAAGACGCACTAACTCTGGAAGGAGTAGAAAAAACTCTCAATGAGCTAGCAAAAGATTTTGATTTCATTATTTGTGACTCCCCTGCTGGAATTGAAACTGGAGCACTTATGGCAATGTATTTTGCTGATCATGCCATTGTTGTTACTAATCCTGAAGTCTCTTCTGTTAGAGATTCAGATAGAATTCTGGGAATACTGGCCAGCAAAACAAAAAGAGCTATAGAAAATAAAGCACCTGTTCAAGAACACTTGTTATTGACACGATATGATCCTGAGCGAGTAGAACGAGGTGAAATGTTGTCTGTAACTGATGTAAAGGAAATATTAGCTATTCCTCTAATTGGTGTTATACCTGAGTCCAAATCGGTTCTTAAAGCATCCAATACTGGTACGCCAGTTATTCTGGATGAATCAAGCGATGCGGGCATTGCTTATCAAGACGCCATAGCACGCTTTTTGGGCGAAGAAAGACCAATGCGATTTATAAGTATTGATAAAAAAGGACTATTTCGTCGCTTATTCAGTAAAAACAAGGAGGAAGTGACAATATGAGTATATTCAATTACTTACGCAGAAGAGCCTCTACCGCTTCTGTTGCTAAAGAGCGCTTACAAATCATCATTTCTCATGAGCGTTCTCAACGCAATACACCAGACTATTTGCCTAAACTGCAAGAAGAAATTCTTGCAGTTATAGCAAAATACGTAAATATAAGCCGAGATCAAGTGAGTGTTAATCTGGAGCGCATGGAAGATAGTGCTGTTCTTGAGCTTAACATTACAATGCCAGATAAAGCATTGGAAGACAGCAACTCATAATTCTATTAAGTTTTTTATACTTATAGGTATTATTACACTATCAAATAATGTAGTTTACCTGCCTGCTTAACATACGCATTAAAACATTCTCTCCTTCAAGTCTATTTCAAAAAACTTTAAATAAAATACCTAATAATGAGTTAAGCATTACACACATAGGAGTAAAACCCATTCTTAATGGCTCTGTCTGTAAAGATCAATTGATTAAAAACCAAAATTGATAAAAACATATAGGAATGATTAGCCTGACTCTAATTACTGAATAGGATTACATCATGTAACCCTATTCAGTATTATAGAAAAGAATCTAGTATAAAATTAAGCTGTTTCAGTTTCCATGTCATCCCTGGCCGTAATCTTTTTTTCTGACTTTACCTTCTCACCAAATGACGAGGGACGACGCAGTTCTTCATCAGAAAAATCGTCTACCCTTATAACATCTTGTCTGGCCTTCTCAGCCTCCTCTAGTTGTTTCGCTTCAACTGGAGTCAATATTTGATGCTCAAGCGCTTCCAATATTTGCTCCTGAAAAGTCAATGAATGAACGATATTGTCTTTAACAGCTTTCATCACTTTGCGCTCTAGCTCTTCAACTGCACAAATCTTATGAAATGCTTCCTCCATCCTTCCTAAAGGACAATTATCTCCTGGCTTCTTATAAACCAATCTCGTGATTCGATTTCTAGTTTCATTAGGCTCTATCAGTATTCTTGCTACCTTATGACCCAATTTATCATCCGGTTTATGCCTTCTGTTGCCAAGAGGTTTTAGAATTAACGATAAAACAATTCTTGCCCAGCGTGCTGGAAAATTAATGATTACCCCATGCATAGCTGTTTCACACTCATGCAATAACTGCTGACAACTCCAATGAACAACAGGTAAATCGGCACGAGGTTCCCCGTCTTCGTAAAATCGTTTTAAAACAGCGGATGCCATGTACAAACAACTCAGCATGTCACCTAAGCGTGCCGATAATTTTTCTTTTCGCTTTAACTCACCACCTAAGACAATCATTGAAAAATCTGCTAAAAAAGCCAGATTGGAACTGTACTTATGAATTAATTGATAATACCTTTTTACAGAACTGGCTGGAGACTTGCTAAAACGAGCATCGGTCCATCCAAAAATAAGTGACTTTGTAAAATTAGTAATAACAAAACCCACATGGGCAAAAAAGGAATCATCAAACGCAACTAAATCATTATTTCTAATACTTTCTAGCTCCTTGAAAACATAAGGATGACAACGTATCGCGCCTTGCCCGAATATAATTAAGCTTCTGGTTAAAATATTAGCCCCTTCCACCGTAATGCCAATAGGAGAACCTTGATATCCTCTTCCAATATAATTATTTGGGCCAAGGCATATCCCTTTACCACCATGTATATCCATTCCATCCAATGCCAGTTGTCTCGCTCTTTCAGTAGTATGATACTTTAAAATAGCCCCTGCAACAGAAGGTTTTGCCCCATGATCTATAGCCGCTGCTGCCATAGTTAAAGAAGAATCAATGATGTAAGCAGCTGAGGCTATTCTGGCAAGAGGTTCTTCTATCCCCTCGAACTTGCCGATTGGTTGATTGAATTGTTTACGGATTCTGGCATAGGCGCCAGATGCTAACGCAACGGCTTGTGCACCTCCACTGGCGCTTGATGGCAAAGAGATTGCACGACCCGCGCTTAAACACTCCATTAACATTCGCCACCCTTGACCAGCCATAGAAGCACCACCGATCAAATAATCAAGAGGAATAAAAACATCTTTGCCTTGAGTTGGACCATTCATAAACCCTGTATTTAAAGGGAAGTGTCTGCGCCCTTTTGTGATCCCCGGAATAGTTGCAGGAATAAGCGCACAAGTAATACCAATGTCTTCACCTTTGCCTAGCAAATTGTCCGGATCAAACATTCTAAATGCCAAACCAATAACTGTCGCCACCGGGCACAAGGTAATATATCGTTTGTCCCAATTCAGAAGAACTCCCAATATGAGCTCACCATTGAACTCCTGCCGACAAACAACACCTTTATCAGGTATAGAGGCCGCATCCGAACCAGCATTAGGTCCTGTCAAGGCAAAGCATGGGATCTCCCTCCCATCGGCCAATCTTGGCAAATAATAATTTTTTTGTTCTTCTGTCCCATACTTTAAAAGTAATTCACCAGGCCCCAGTGAATTAGGTACCGAAATAGTTGTAGCAGCAGTAATAGAACGACCGTAAATTTTTACCAAAATTGACATCTGGGCAGTAGCAGAAAATCCAAGTCCGCCATACTGCTTTGGAATTATCATTCCCAGAAAACGATTCTCTTTTATAAATTGCCAAACCTCAGGAGGAAGATCCGTTCTACTATGAGTAATATCCCAATCATCTAACATTTCACAGAGTGTATTCACAGGACCATCTATAAAAGCCTGTTCTTCTTCAGTTAATGCAACAGTTGGCGCATTCCTTAATAGAGAAAAATTAGGATTGCCACTAAATAAATCTCCTTCCCAACTCACTGTACCCGCTTCCAAGGCCTCTCGTTCCGTAGTAGACATAGAAGGCATGTTTTTTTTGATTATCTGAAATAAATGTTTTGATAATACTTCACTTCTTAAAGGCTTAATGGAGCCTAGAATTAATACCGCCTCAATTGCCCATAATACGATTTGCGACAATAGGCCAGGAGAGCCGAATTGCAAAACCAAGCCAAGAAAAATGGTATAACTAATAGCCCATACAGATATTGATGCCTGTCGGGTTAATAGAATTCCAGCCGCACCAATTGTTGCTAGTATTAATATGAGTTCTGACACAACATTCTCCTTATTATAGGCTAATCCAAACTAAAGAATTTAATAGACTTCTTGTTCGATAACAAAATCTGCAAACCTGTCAAGACGTCTAATCAAATTATAGCATCAACAACTTCTATAATTTGCTTACCTACAGCTTCAGGGTGCTCCATTGGAAATAAATGTGTACCCATAGTTTTAAAACATTTTACATTAAAATGATTTTTCATATACCGAATGTCCATTCTACCAACCACAGTACTCTTGTTGCCATAGATTAATGCGGCGGGAACTATAAGTTTACCTTTATAGCGAGGAATAACATGCGGAATTGTTCTATATATTTGATATTCAATATGCCTGTCAAAACGCAAATAGTATCCATCCTCTTTATATTCTAAACCATATTTAATATAGTCATTCAAACATTCTTCTGTAAATGTTTTAAATAAATCCCTGGTTTTTAAATAGGAAATTAATTGTTCATAGTTTTGCCAATGCTCACGCCTTTTCTTTGTTTTAAAAGCTGGAGTTACTCTGTCTATGATACCTAAAGCCTTAGCTAATCTCACCATGCTTGATTTAAAAGCACCAATGAGAGGCGAGTCTAGCATAATGACCGCTTTAAATAATTTCGGCTGCTCTATCGCAGCAAGCAAACTCAAAACACCTCCCAAAGAATGACCAACTGCAATCACTGGCTGCTCTGCTTGTCGTTTAATGCTTGCAATGATCTCAGTAATCAGGTTATGCCAGTTTTCTCCTACGGGATAATCAGGATCATGGCCAATTCTATCTATAAAACAACAGTCAAAACGAGTTTCCAGCTGCTCTAGTAACTGTTTGTAACATAGTGACGGGAATCCATTGCCATGAGCAAAATGGATTAAATCTCTCATTTGAGCACCATTTTCCTGCTTTCATCTCGGAGACCATAAACACCGTAACTGTAATAGGCTGCCATTAATATCAGCAAAATCACTCCAAATCCTGGAAAAATAAAATGAAGTGATAACATGATTACCAAAACTACTAACATTGGCGTTGATGCGACCATTAACAGCCGGCTGGATTTTTTAAAGGATATAGTGAACGAAAAAAAGATTTTGGAAAATACTTGTCCTAAAAACGCAATGACCAATAGAACAGTCACCATAATCGAATATAAGATAGCAACCACTATTGGATATATCATCAATTGAGAAGCATATTTCAAACCATTAATCGCATTATCCTGAATAATTTTTTTGCCATCAAATACCATATTCATGTCTTTATCTAATGGCTGAACAATAGGAACTCCTTTCTGTTCATTTACTGGGCTGCTACCCAATAATTCTGGTGTTGGCAATAAGAAATTAATACTATTTTTCTTAATCAGAATATTAAGGTAAGGATACTCCTCTGTGAAATCAGCCACTTTACCTGTTGTGTCTATAATTATTACCACTTGATTTTTATCATTTCTGATTAAATAGGGCATTGGTTTATCAAAAATAACATTACCATTTTGTACATAAACAGTTGGCAGTTGCAGCAAAGGTTCAATAATTTGCTGATTAAACGTTTTATTAAAATCAGAAGCAATTCGTATAGAAAACGGTATTGAACAAATAGCAATAACCAATAATAGATAAATCAAACCAATTCCACGCCAATGTTTTCCAACATCAACAAAAAGTCTCTTTGAATAAAAAGACATATACAGTGCTTGCCAATAACTAAAGATAGGAGCATCAATTGGTTTTAGTTTATTTTTTTCTTTAGCCACGCCACTCTCCCACACGTTTTCCTGTTCTCTGATCAAATACATGCAACTTCAATTTAGGTAGCTCTACATGTAATTGTCTGTTTGAAACCACCTGCTCCGCTGAAATCCTCAAGTTAATCTGTTCACTATTTTTTACACATTTTGCCTGAATCAATTTATCAGCACCCATATCATCAACAAATTCCACATGAAGTTCAACAGCCTCTTTACTCTGACTGGAACATAGTTGAATGTGTTCGGGACGAATTGCCAAATTAAGATCCGCATTATCTTCAATGGAATGAAGCCAATTGGGGGCTGAGTAAGCTATCCCTATGTTGGTTTGAATACAATCCGTTTTCTTATCGTATTTGCCAGAAATAAAATTAATAGGATAGTGCCCGGTAAAACCAGCTACAAACTGCGTAGCCGGACTTTGATACAGTTCTTGTGGCGTTCCAATTTGCTCAACTTCCCCCTGATTAAGCACCAGAATTCTATCAGCCATAGTCATCGCTTCGGTTTGATCATGAGTAACGTATAAACTGGTCGTATTAAATTGTTGATGCAATCGTTTAATTTCATGTCGCATTTCAGTTCTTAATTTTGCATCCAGATTTGATAATGGTTCATCAAATAAATATACTGCTGGAGACCGCACAATAGCCCTACCCATTGCCACTCTCTGCTTTTGTCCACCAGACAGTGCTTGCGGCTTTCTGTCCAGATAAGGAATCAAATGCAATAAATTAGCTACTTCAGCCACTCTTTGATTAATGTCTGCTTTACTGAAGCGCCTCAATTTTAAACCATAAGCCATATTATCAAAGACCGTCATATGAGGATAAAGGGCATAATTTTGAAACACCATCGCCATGTCCCTTTTTGCGGCTTCGGTATCATTAACGCATTGATTATTAATAAGTATTTTACCTGAGCTTAAAACATCAAGACCTGCTATCAATCGTAACAAAGTAGATTTGCCACAACCTGATGGGCCAACAACAACCATGAATTCGCCCTTCTTTATATCAACGTTAATTCGATTCAAAATGGTTGTTTCTCCAACCTGTTTTGACACCTCGATCAAATTCAGTGTTGCCATTATTTCAATCCCTTTTCGAACCAACGTTGCATCACCATAACCACCATACAAGGCGGCACAAGAGCTATCAATGCGACGGCCATAATATAGTGCCACTCAGGTACTTGATCCGCTACACCTGCCAAATACCGAATTCCCATCACAATAGTTGTCATTTTAGTTTCTGTCGTGATGACCAAAGGCCATAAGTATTGATTCCACCCATAGACAAACAAGATTACAAACAAGGCGGAAATTTGAATTCTTGACAAGGGTAACACGATATCAATAAAAAATCTTAATGGACCTGCGCCATCTAATTTAGCAGCATCAACCAGTTCTTTAGATATGGTTTTAAAAAACTGACGAAATAAAAATGTTCCAGTAGCTGATGCCAATAATGGCAGGGTTAGACCAGAAAATGAGTTCAATAGGCCAAATGAAGCAACCACTTGAAAAGTAGGGACTATTCTTACTTCCACTGGTAACATCATCGTTGCAAATATCAGGGCAAAACAAGACTTTTTAAAAGGAAAATCAAAATATACCAATGCAAAAGCAGATCCCAGAGCCAAAATGATCTTACCCACTGCAATGATAAATGCCATGAATAAACTATTTACAAGCATGGAAGTGATAGGCTCACCCCCAGTGACAGCTAAACCTTCAGTCAGTACACTTTTAATATTTTTGAAAAATGAGGTTCCTGGAATCAATGGCAACTGAGAATGCATCATGACCGTTCCTTCATGACTTGCAGCAACTACAGCCAAATACAAAGGAGCCATCATTAATCCTATAAATAACAGTATTAACCCATGCGACCCAAAACGTTTAAATTGTCTCATTCGTAATGAACCTTTTTCTCAAGGTATTTAAATTGTAACAAGGAAACTGCAATTACAATAAGCATCAATAATACAGATTGGGCTGATGAACTTCCCAAATCCATTCCCTCAAAACCGTCTTCATACACCTTATAGATTAAATTAGTTGTGCTATTACCAGGACCTCCGTGTGTCATGACTTGAATAATTCCAAATGTATCAAAAAAACCATAAATCAGGTTCATTATTAACAGAAAAAAGGTAGTGGGCGACAGGATTGGGAAAATTATTTGCCAGAATCGTTGCCATGCATTGGCCCCATCCATGATTGCTGCATCAATTAATGTCTGAGGAACTGCTTTAAGCGCAGCAAAATAAAATAAAAAATTGTAACTAAACTGCTGCCAACTGGCGGTTAAAATAACAACCAGCAAAGCCTGATTTGCATCGTTGACATAATTAAAATGAATTCCCAAAAACTCAAGTACCTGAGTCAACCATCCTAAAGTTGGATGACATAAAAATCGCCAAAGTATTGCAGCAACGGCAGGGGCTATTGCATAAGGCCATATCAATAAAGTCTTATAAACTCCTTGGCTTTTTCCTCTGTAATTTATTAAAGTGGCCATTAAAAGCCCTAAACTCATAGTAATAAGCGTCACACTAATCGCAATTACAAAAGTAACCCATATGGCTTTTGCATAGCCGGGATCAAGGAATAAGTCAAAAAAATTGGTCAATCCGGCAAAATTCTTATGCAAACCAAATGCATCAGTATAAAAAAAGGATTGCAATAATGCGCTGCAAGCAGGCCAAATAAAAAAAATAATAGTGACAATTAGCTGAGGGACTATAAATAGCCAGGCAAACAAACGCTGATGATTAAATTTAGGCATTAACTAACCATGTAGTTGTTAAAATGATAATTATCATCGCAATAGTTTAAAATAATATTATATCGATTTTAAATCATTATGCGAGTTGTAAAAGATATAATATAGTAAATTATCATACTATGCATTCTTACCTTAAAAAGGATCTTATCTTGCATTACATACAGATTAATAATCCAGGACCTAATAGTGAATTAACCCTTGTCGAAGGTCCAAATCCTGGTTTTAATGAATCTCAAATTCTTGTGCGTGTCAAAGCCACAGCCTTGAATAGAGCTGATTTGATGCAAAAATATGGTAAATACCCTCCTCCTCCAGGAGAATCCGACATACCCGGACTGGAAGTGGCAGGAGAAGTAATCGTAACTGGTTCCAAGGTAAAACAATTTAAACCGGGTGATAAAATTTACGGACTTGTCGGGAGTGGAGGTTATGCTGAAATCTGTCCAGTAGACGCTTCTTTAGCTCATCATATTCCTTCTCATTGGAATTATTCATTAGCCGCAGCACTCCCGGAAGCATTAACGACAGTCTATGCTACGTTGTACGATTTAGGTGCCTTAAGTGCTGGACAAACATTAGTGATCCATGGTGCTGGAAGCGGAATAGCTTCATTAGCCATACAAATGGCTAAATTAACAACTACTAAAGTGATAACGACAGTCGGTGATTCCAGTAAGATAGAAAAGGCTTTTGCCCTGGGCGCTGATCAAGTTATTCATTACAAAGAACAAGATTTTGAATTATTAATTGAGGACAATTCTGTTGATTTGATCGTCGATTTTGTCGGCGGTGATTATTTTAACAAACACTTACATTTGCTGAAGCCTAGGGGTAAATTAATCCAAATTGCTTGCCTCAAAGGAAGCAAAGTAGAATGCAGTCTGGCGTTGCTTATGCAAAAAAGGTTGCACATCATTGGATTTGTACTCAGATCGCAAAGCATCAAAGAAAAAGCAAGGCTTTGGAAATTGGCTCATGATCATTGGTTTAATGCATTTGAAAATGACAAGATAAAACCAGTAATTGACTCGGAATTTGATCTAAATCAAATAGAAACAGCTCTGCAACGCATGCAACAAGGTTCTCATTTCGGGAAAATAGTCATTCGCGTAGATAAGTAACTTTAATCACCATCAATCTCTGATGAGCTCAATATTACACACACTGACTCTTTCAAAACTGACTTGGCAATGTCGAATGAGTTCGTGCGTTTTGTAGATAAGACAAGAATCCTTCTTATTCTTTATTCTTATTACTCATAGCTAAACCATCAATACATCTTGAGATATTCAGACTCATTTTGCATTGAGCCTCATAGTTCGCTCTAATAATTGAGTATAAATTGGCTCATTACGCGCTAATTGCACCACAATCGTTGCAGTAATACAGGAGATCATAAGAGGAAGAATTAGAGAGTAATTTTTAGTCATTTCAACAACCAGTACTACAGCAGTAATTGGTGATCGTACTGCGGCTGCAAAAAGCGCCCCCATACCAGCAACGGCAAACATTCCAGGCTCAATTGAAAAATCCATACTCAACCATTGGAACAAATGGAAAAAACCTAATCCAAATAGTGTTCCCAAAGCCAGCATTGGGGCAAAAATCCCCCCAGGTACACCGCTTGAGTAGGATAACATCGTCATTATAAACCTGATTACAATAAGACTGCATAATACACTAAACGCAGGTGACATAGTCAGTGCTTCACTGATAATAACATAGCCACCTCCGACAGTATCTGGATAGGAATAAGCCAGATAACCAACTAACAATCCAACAGCTAAAATATAATATTTTTTGTGTTTGGTATTTTGTTTATCCAACCATCCAACAGTTCTCATAAGCGTGACATTGAATAATAAGCCAATTAACCCCATTAATATTCCAAAAACAAAGAATAGCCACAAAGAGCCCAGTGTAGGTAGTTCAAAAACTTCCATTTGAATAGCTGGTTGTGAGCCTATAATAAGATGCAAAACAATCGTTGCCATGACACAGCAAATAACCACCATTTTAAAATTGGTAAATGAATAATTAAACTGGTTACGCATTTCCTCCATGACAAACAGTACACCAGCCAGAGGCGCATTAAATGCTGCAGCTAAACCAGCTGCAGAACCAGCGGCTATTAAAGTATCTCGGCGACGGCGTGTAAGCCGAAACAACTCTCCAAGCATTTGTCCGAGATTACCACCCATCTGGATAGTAGGCCCTTCTCTTCCCATAACCATTTTTGCCGATATAGCTAACACACCCCCAAAAAATTTTACGGGTATCAAGCGCTTCCAAAATATTGGTCTCACATGAAGTAAAGTACCTTCAATTTCTTGCACACCACTTCCTGCCGCTTCTGGCGCGATGTATTTCACCATCATCCAGGCGATAAATAACATCATCATGGATACCAAGGCGGAAACGATGCCTACAGGCAGCCCATAACTTTCTGAGATATGAAATAATAGCTCCAACAGATGATCTACTTGTTGAATAGTCAGTTGGAATAAAGAGGCAATTGCACCTGTTAATATCCCTAATAAAACTGATACAAAATATAAAATCAGTATTTTTTTACCCATTGCCCTTCACCATGTTCATCAAATTGATGATTATTTTTAAGCCCACTTGATCCGATAAGGATAAAATTGTTTCTGGATGAAACTGAACCGCATGCACAGGTAAATACTCATGAGATACTGCCATAATGACATCATCTTCACTTACAGCTGTAACTAATAATTCATTGGGTAAAGCAGCTGATCTGGCATAGAGCGAATGGTATCTTCCGGCTTTAAAACAATCGCCTAAACCTGAGAACAAACCCTTGGTATTTAGTACCCTAATTAAAGAGGACTTTCCATGCATCGGATAATCAAGAACATCCAGAACCCCTCCAAAATACTCAACGATACCTTGTAGACCCAAACAAACACCAAATAATGGTATTTTCTTTGAGAGTATCACCTCGATTGTTTCTGAAAGCTTAAAATCAATTGGTTTGCCTGGGCCAGGCGATAATACGATCAAATCAAAATGATTATTTTGTAAATAGCCAATTGCCTTGTCATAACGAACCGTAGTAACTTCAGCTCCTGTTTGCCTTAAATAGTTTGCCAAAGTATGGACAAAGGAATCTTGATGATCGATAAGTAAAACTTTTTTATTTTTCCCTACCAGAGGGATATCCTCTGTTTTCTTTTTCGCCTTTTGCAATGGCTTTTGTAAAATGTCTAAAAATGCAGAAGCCTTTAATCTTGTCTCCTCTTCCTCTGCTTCAGGGATAGAGTCATACAGTAAAGTGGCGCCAACTCTAATTTCCGCAACGCCTTTTTCTATTCGCACAGTTCTTAAGACCAATCCCGTATTCAAGTTTCCATCAAAACCAAACCATCCTACAGCTCCTGCATACCATTTACGTGGAGATTTCTCATGTTGTTCAATAAAATTCATAGCCCAAATTTTAGGCGCTCCAGTTACAGTAACAACCCACATATGAGTTAAAAAAGCATCTACTGCATCAAATCCATCTCTTAAAATACCCTCCACATGATCCACTGTATGAATCAATCGGGAATACATTTCGATTTGGCGACGCCCAATGACTTTCACACTCCCTGCTTCACATATTCTTGACTTATCATTTCTATCCACATCGGTACACATGGTTAGTTCTGATTCTTCTTTCTCTGAATCTAGAAGTGTTTGAATATTGTGAGCATCCTCAATAGCATCTGCTCCCCGTTTGATAGTGCCTGAGATAGGGCAAGTTTCTACTCTTTTACCTTGGACACGAACATACATTTCAGGTGAGGCACCTACCAGATATTCTTCATCGCCCAAATTAATAAAAAAACCATATGGCGATGGATTTATTACTCGCATTTGGCGAAATAATATTGACGGCTTTTCAGCAAAGTGAGTATAGAAAGTTTGGCTGGGAACCACTTCAAATAAATCACCACAGGAAAATTTTTCTTTGGCTTTTTTGACCACTTCGGCATATTCACCTGGCTCGTGATCACAGTTTTTTTCCGGTTTATGGATAGGTTGATATGGTAAATACTTTCCTTCTCTGGATAAAGATTGAGTCGATCGCCCCTGATATTGAAAATCATAGCGTCTAACAAAGGCTTCTTCCTTACGATGATTTACTATATAAATTTCATCAGGTAGATAGAGGACCATATCTTTCTGTGTTTCATTTCTTGGTTTACCCCGCTCCAACTGTTCAAATTGATAAATCAGGTCAAACCCAAAAGCGCCATATAAACCCAAGTATGAATCTTCTTCTGTTTTAAAAAAATTCAATAAGAGGCGAATTGCACTGAATACTGACGGTTGATGGCTCCGCTCCTCCTCACTAAATACTTTGTCTGATGATTTAATTTTTAACTGACAAAATGAGGTCGTTTGGTTGATTACCTCCCAGAGATCTGTTGTATTTAATAACGGATAGAGAAAAGATAATAATATCTCGCCTCGTTGATTTAATGCCTCAAAACAGATGGTATTACTTTGGCAGATGATAACTAATGGGGGATTATAAAAACCCATGTCCCAACAAGTATAGCGTCCTGGATATTCAAAGCTCGAAGCAAATACTGCTCCACGTTGAGAATCAAGGCTCTCAAGCAAAAAATCTATGCCTTGTTGATAATTCAACTCTTGTTGAGAAAACTCAACATGAACACCACCGAGAGTTTTATATTGTTGTAACATGAATACCATTCTCTACCATTTGATTCGTACAAATATTCATTCTACTGTAAAACCACTGTTCTGCAAGAATCTTGTAACATTTCAATATCATTGCTTATTTATGTCTTCAGAAGTGATTACAAAACTTGCTTCAAGAAAGACATGATTGCAGTCATGATTAAACATGGCTCTAGGAAAGCAACTTGGCTCAACAGACTAAAAGATAATTAAACTAATACTTCATTTTTAGAACAATACCGCTATAATGTATAACCCTTATATTTGGATATGACCATGACTCTCTCTGCTAAGGATCTTGAAAATATTTCAAAATTGGCTTATTTAGATGAAGACTCTGAGCATTCTACAAAATTGACTCAAGAAGTAAGTGCGATCATGGATTTTGTTGACCAACTCAAAACAATAGATACAAGCCAAATAGCACCTCTTTTTCATCCCTTGGCACTAAATCAACGCTTAAGACCAGATGAAGTAACTGAAGCGGAATGTCTTGCTGAATTAGAAGCCATGGCGCCATTATTTGAGGATGGCTTATATTTGGTTCCCAAGGTGATATCATCGGATAAATAATAATGGAACATTACTCACTGGCTCAATTATCAAAGGCTCTTCATAATCGAGAATTTTCAAGTGTTGAATTAACACAACACTGCATTAACAAAATTCAAAGCAATAAAGACTTGAATGCTTTCATCAGCCTTGATGAAGACCAGGCTCTTAAAGAAGCGCAATCGGCTGATTTGGTACTAAAAAATGGAGAGGGAAAACCACTGACTGGGATCCCCATGGCTCTCAAGGATTTGTTTTGTACAAAGCGATTAAATACAACTTGTGCTTCAAAAATGCTGGCTAATTTTCAAGCCCCCTATGATGCCACTATCGTCACAAAATTTAAACAAAATGGCGCAATAATTATTGGAAAAACCAATATGGATGAGTTTGCCATGGGATCCTCTAATGAAAACAGTTACTTCGGTTCGGTAAAAAACCCGTGGGATAGAGAAAGAGTGCCAGGTGGATCATCAGGCGGTTCGGCAGCAGCGGTTGCTGGAAATCTGGTACCTTTTGCAATTGGCTCTGACACCGGTGGATCAATTCGTCAGCCAGCAGCCTTTTGCGGGATTAGCGGGATAAAACCCACTTATGGATTAGTCTCTCGATACGGAATGGTTGCCTTTGCCTCAAGCCTTGATCAAGCGGGACCATTTGCGAAGTCAGCTGAAGATCTGGCCATGATACTTCGCTGTATTGCGGGGTTTGATAGTAAAGATTCCACGTCAGTTGATAGAGTTATACCTGATTATTCAGCAGAAATTAAAAAACCAGTAGACAAAATACGCATAGGACTTCCTTCTTGCTTTTTTCAACCTCAAGTCGAAAAGGGCATCCAGGATGCCATACGTGATGCTGTGAAATTATTTGAGAGTCTCGGGGCTGAAATAATTGAAATCGACTTGAAACTTCAGCCACTTTGGGTGCCATGTTACTATGTTATAGCTTGCGCAGAAGCTTCATCAAATCTTTCGCGTTATGATGGCATAAGATTTGGCTACCGAAGCAAATCCGCATCAACCTTAATTGAATTAATCACTAACTCTCGAAGTGAAGGTTTTGGTAACGAGGTAAAACGTCGAATTCTAACTGGAACTCATGTGCTCTCATCCGGTTTTTTTGATGCCTATTATTTGCATGCACAAAAAGTGAGGCGTTTGATTCGAGATGAGTTAATTACAATTTTAAATTCAGTAGATGTTATACTTGGGCCAACAACTCCTACCACCGCTTTTAAATTGGGTGAAAAAATAAATGATCCCATACAAAATTATTTGGCAGATGTATTTACTGTAGCAGCCAATCTTGCAGGCCTACCAGCTATTTCTATACCAACAGGTTTTGAAAATAAACTACCAATTGGTTTGCAATTAATGGGCAAGCACTTTAGTGAAAGCCGCTTGCTTGCAATAGCACATCATTATCAGCAACACACCAACTGGCATTTAGCCAATCCTAACAAGCAAGGGTGATATATGGAATGGGATACCGTCATTGGTCTTGAGGTACATGCTCAATTAAAAACCAAATCAAAATTATTTTCAGGAGCATCTACTGCTTTTGGTGCCACCCCTAACTCGCAAACGAGTTTTATCGATGCTGGTTTGCCTGGTGTTCTCCCTGTATTAAATGAACAAGCCATCATAATGGCTATCCAATTTGGTTTGGCAATTCATGGAACCATTAATGAGCTATCTGTTTTTGAGCGTAAAAATTATTTTTATCCTGACTTGCCCAAAGGCTATCAAATCAGTCAGTATCAAAAACCCATTGTTACTAATGGCTATTTAAATATACAGTTTGGTAATAACCTGGAAAAAACAGTCCATATTGCACGCGCTCATTTAGAAGAAGATGCTGGCAAATCCTTACACGATGCCCATACTGATTACAGCGGGATCGACCTCAACAGAGCAGGTACCCCATTATTGGAAATAGTCACAACCCCTTGCTTGTACTCCGCTGAAGAGGCGATTAATTATTTAAAAACTCTGCATCAATTAGTAAGATTCCTTGGAATATGCGATGGCAATATGCAAGAAGGTTCTTTTCGGTGTGACGTCAATCTGTCTATAAAACCTAAAGGCAGCTCAGTTTTAGGCACACGAACAGAGCTTAAGAATCTGAATTCATTTCGTTTTATAGAAAAAGCCATTGTTTTTGAACAAGCAAGACATCAGGATATATTGGAAAGCGGTCTGTCAGTCATCCAGGAGACTCGCCTTTACAATCCTGACAATAACACAACTCAGGCGATGAGAGGCAAGGAAAATGAAAATGACTACCGTTATTTTCCTGATCCTGATTTATTACCAATTCATATTGACAAAGAACAAATTGAAGAGATTAAAAATAACCTGCCGGACTTGCCTGAAGCAATTTACAAAGAGTTAAAAAACACTCCGTCCCTAAATGATGAAGACATTAATTTCATATTATCATCACCGGACACTTATCAATATTACAAAAAAATTAAATCCCTTTGCCCAGCTGCTGATAAAACAATTATCAACTGGTTAAAAGGCCAATATGCCGCCTTTCTTAATGAACACAACCTGACCTTTGAAACACCACCAATTTCAGCTAAAACCATGGCTGCTTTCCTTAGCAAAATTCAAGAGAAACGTATATCTTCCAGTATTGCTAAAAATATTTTCAGTATGCTTTGCGCAGGTGAAGAAGATATTGATGCGATTATTGAACGCGAAGGCTACCAGCAACAGAATGACAACTCGGCACTGGAAGAAATAGTTGAGCAAATAATCAAACAATATCCCAAACAAGTTATAGAATACAAAGCCGGTAAAGAGAAATTATTAGCTTTTTTTATCGGACAAGCGATGAAACAAACCAAAGGGAAGGCAAATCCCGAGCAAATTAATAAGCTATTAAAACAACAGCTTACATGAAAATTTTTAAATATGGTATTATTAGATCAGGATAATCCAATAAAAACTGAAAATACACGGTTGATTGATAATAGGGCTAGTAGTATTAGCAAAATGAGATGTTAAAATCTTAGAAAATACCTCAAATGTTCTAGGCAACGTCCCTGAGGCTTTTTTAGACAAGATTTAATCGTGAAATGAGCACATATTTTTCACTTTCACTTCGCCCCGCCCCCTCTCCAGCGAAAGGCATCATCATACTACCAAAGTTCCTATCGCGGGAGGGGCAAGTCGAAGTGTAATTAAGAACATGGTTCTGGCAACGCAGCCAGAACTTTAAGCCGAGTGAGTTCGAAAAATATTTTTCGCTACATAACTGCAAGCCTCAAAGATTATTAGCATGAATATTAGTCGGTGCAATAGGGTTATCCCTACAGATTTTCATGCGTCAAAAAGTTCAGAACCCTGGAAATACTATTTCATCGTCCATTTTTTGGGTATTGCTTCAAGATCAATACCCTCTTCCTCGCCTTCTTTTACAACCCTATAGCGAGGCACTAAAGGCCAATCGGAATTCAATTTTATATACACTGGGTTACCATTCACGTTGGTTTTATAGAGGGCACTAGCATCTTTTTCATTCTTTATTTTTTCCCAGATGAATTTATTGTTTTGGTTGAATAATGTACTTTTAAACTGATTAGCTTCCCTTAGAAATTCCTGAGAATAATATCTTATAGTAGGTCTCGTGCTAGAAGCAAAAAAATGAGGTGAAAAAAGTTTTGAAAACATTTCAATTAACTCCTAAGTAATAAAAAGTCTATATTATATAGACAAAATATCTTTATTTGACAAATAATTTATCGAATAGATCAGGGTAAAATCATAAGTTGACTATATAATATTTATTTTGACTTATTGTTAACCAATAAAAATCGGAAATGACTTATATCTATATAAACCTATATTATTACAATTCTATGAAAACCAAAGTAAAAGCATAAGCTTGACAAATGATCAACATGGATCATAATTATACTATGCTAATTTGTTTTTTTAAATCATATGAAAGACAAAATAAATAAGGTGGGTGGGCTAGGATTTTCTCCTGCTAGAGGTTATCACGCAACGGGTTCAAATTTTGATGCATTTAGGTATTTCAAGAGTTATTCTATTAAGGAAGATCGATTAACTTATGTTAATGCACATTTAGACTTTTCTATTCTAATAAATCAAATTACAGAAAAGTATTTTAGTCGCGCCCAAAATGCTTATGAAATTCGAGTTATGTATGATCCAAAATGTGCTCAAGAACCTGTTATGAAAGAGTTTGTTTCTGAAGAGCGACTTAAACAATGTGCGCAATGGGGTCAAGAATTTCATAAAGAGGTAGCAGAGATTACGAGTGAAACCATTTCGAAAAATAAGGGCAACAATGAAGTATCAATAGAAGAATTACAAAACCAGCTTGCAATAACGGTAAGAACACTTATGAAAGGTTCTGCTAGAGATCGTCAAAATAATTTTGAGGAAGGAAGGGAATATCTTAATAAAATCCATGCAACTGAAAAAAATAAACATGGTGATTTTATGGGAGCACCTCATAGCGAGTTAATCAAGAAAGTAAACCCGTCTGAATCAGCACAGAAAAAGCGTAATGTAAATCAAGTTTTAGAATTATACAAAAAAGATCCACCCAAAGAGGGTCCAGAAAATAGCTAAGTGAATTTTTAATTTAAATTAAAAAAGGACTCAATATGTCAATAAACACTGAAGTGTTGCATCAAAAGATTACATGGGAAAGTAAAGAACATTCCCTATTTGTTACTTATGTAGATGGAAAAGAATGGACAGTACATTTAAATCCGGATTTCCCTCTTGAAGATATGTTCACACTGAAAATTGATAAGGATACTTTGAATTTTAATCATTGGCCTGAAAATTGGGATTATGATTAAAACAAAGAGTCGGTCGATAAGCCGGGTTCTGTCGTGGACAACCATTCATCTGGGACATGCGTCACCGCATACCTCAAGCGACCTACCCGAATCCCGTATGGGCCATACGTTATGACTTTGCAGTCAAATGGATTCCTATTTGGTCTTGCTCCGAGTGGGGTTTTCCCTGCCACGACTGTTACCAATCGCGCGGTGCGCTCTTACCGCACCATTTCACCCTTACCCACGATTCCCAAAGGAAAAACAGGCGGTATATTTTCTGTGGCACTTTCCGTAGGTTCACACCTCCCAGGAGTTACCTGGCACTCTGCCCTATGGAGCCCGGACTTTCCTCCCCTTGCTCTTAGGCAAAGAGCGATTGCCTGACCGACTCTGAATTCAATATTAGCAGAGTGCCCAGGCAAAGGCCATAATTAACGATGAATTTCTATTAGAATACCGCGAAAAATAACTGAACTTGGAAAGTATTAGCTATACCACTGAATTAAAAGTCACGAGTACCAATGAATTCATCATCAAAATAACGCTTTAGTTTAGTGCGCAAAGTACCACGACTTACACCAAGCACTCGAGCAGCTTTTGATTGATTATAGCGAGTTAATTCCATAACAGTCCGGAATAAAGGGGCTTCTACTTCCTCAACAATCAATTGATATAAGTTTAAATTAGCATCCTTACTACCGACACTTGTTAAATAACCTTTAACTGCACTAATCACTTGATGTGACAAGGCATCGTTACCTTGTGTCACTTGTTGCATAACTGCACTCATTTTAATCTCCTAATACAAATTTAATGAACATAAATCATGTCCAGCACATTAATTTGGCTCTAACACCATGACCGATATAATACCAAATATCCCAAAGAGTGTAAACATTGTTTTAATGATATTCATTTATTAAGGAATTATTAAGTCATTATTGTATCATTTTAGTTAGGTTTGTAAAAATAATTGCATTTATTTTTCTAAAAATTTACTTTTGAAATAATAACTATTAAACATGAAAGAAGTAATCACTGCTTTTATAATTAGAAATTTTTCGGGGATTAATAATTTAACTAGTAAAAAGAATATAAAACCATGAGGCTGTATATTGCGACTGCTCTTCAAGCCAGCCGCTTATTGATAATATTAAAAAAGCATCGTAGACTTTCTGCTTATTTTACTGACTTACAGTAAAGCTCTCTCCACAACCACATTGCCCTGTCTGATTGGGATTATTAAAAATAAATTTATAATTTAAACCTTGTTTCACATAATCAACTTGCATATTTTTAAGAAATGGATAACTTGTTTTATCAATGCATACCAGATAATCTTTAGATAAAGAAGCTATCATATCTCCTTCTGAAGGTTCTTTTACATAATCCACTACATAAGATAATCCCGAGCAACCCGTCTTTTTTACAGACAATCTTACCCCCTTGTTTCCTGGGTTTTTCTCCAGATAGGTGACCAGGTGCTTTATTGCCGATTCACTGAAAGCGATGTTGGGGTTCGTACTGCTCGCTTGTTGTATTTCTACACTCATTGCTTTACCTCTCAAATTTCTTACGCATCAAAGTCAATGCTTCTTTATATATGTCCTCTACCTGGACTGCTACAGGATACTGATTATTTGTTATTTGTAATACATTAATTAAAATCTGAAAATCTATTAATGGAAGTGATTCCAAAGTCTTACCTTCAATCTGACAACATATCCATTCCATTGCCGCAATAACATAAGGGCTACCATTCGTTTTAAATCTGGCTTTGGATATGAGTTTATCTCCGTCACATTTTATATAAAAATGTACTGTATTCAGTTGATTAATCGGTTGACTTTGTACACCTATTACAAAAGGATCATTTAAATCCAGCTTACCAATATGTTGTGGCTGAAAAAAATAATCCTGTACAATTTTATTATACATCATAAAGGCGATAATTCGTGCAGCCGACTCACTTGTATGCAAATTATATCAATTGCCTTCTTTATTTGCACCTCAGAAGTGAAGCGTCCTATGGATAAACGAATAGTTGATTGCGCCTCTGTATCAGTCAAACCAATTGCCCTTAAAACATAAGATGGTTGAATACTGGCAGAAGAACAGGCAGAAGTAGTTGATATCGCTAACTCACTTAAAGCAAACAGCAATGAATCTCCATTTAATCCAACAAAACTCACATTCAGATTTCCAGCGATACGCCTGTGCTCATGTCCATTCAGTTTAATAGCAGGTAAATGTCGTATTCCGTCCCATAGTTGTTTGCGTAAATTTAGAATACGCGTCTGTTCAGGAATTCTATCAGCCTCCGCAATAGCAAAAGCCTCACCCATGCCGACAATTTGATGGGTAGGTAATGTTCCTGAGCGCAATCCACCCTCATGCCCGCCACCGTAACTTAAAGGCTGTAAACGAATCCTTGGCTTATGCCTGACATACAGAGCCCCTACACCTTTAGGCCCATAATTTTTATGAGCAGAGAATGACATCAAATCAACTGAAAGCTGGCTCAAATCGATTGGCAATTTACCAGCACTTTGAGCCGCGTCAACATGAAATATAATTCCCCTGTTTCGTAATAGCTCACCAATAGATGCAATATCTTGGATGACACCAATTTCATTATTAACATGCATGACAGAAACCAGAATAGTATCTGACCTAAGAGCAGATTCCAGTTTTCCAAGATCCAACAAACCATCTGATTCCGGATTAAGATAGGTGACTTGAAAACCTTCTTTTTCCAGTTGGTGAAAACTGTCAAGCACAGCTTTGTGTTCAGTGCTCATAGTAACCAGATGCATTCCTTTGTTTTTATAAAACCGGGCAGCTCCTAAAATTGCCAAATTATCTGCTTCTGTAGCTCCTGATGTAAACACTATTTCTTGGGGTGAGGCATTAATAGTTTCTGCAATTTGAGAGCGTGCCTGCTCAACTGCCATGGAGGCAACTCTCCCATACTCATGAGTTGCTGATGCAGGATTACCAAAATCCCCTTCAGGGCCTAAATATTTTATCATTTGCTCAACAACGCGAGGATCAACGGGTGTTGTTGCCATATAATCAAAATAAATCGGTTTTATTGCCAATTTTATTGCTCCTATTGTCTTTCCTTGCCCACTCCAATGATTTCTGAACCTGGCTAAGCATACCTCTTAAAATACTAACTTCCATTTTTTCAAGGTTGATTCTATTAAACAGTCGCCTCACTCTTTGCATTAATCTCCTTGGATTAGAGGGCTTTAAAAAATTAATTTCAATAAAAACTTCTTTCAAATGCTCATAAAATTGCTCTATTTCATCAGCTGTAGCCGGTTCTTCATTGCGCAGAGCTACTTGAGCACTTGGTGATAATAACTTCATACGAAGTTCATAAGCGATAATTTGTACTGCCTGAGCCAAATTTAATGAACTGTACTCAGGATTGCTTGGGATATTGATATGATAGTGACATTTTAACAGCTCTTCATTAGTAAGGCCTGCGTGTTCTCTACCAAATACAATGGCCACTTGAGTATTATCTGATTGTTGATTTATCAATTCTGCACAGGAAGCTGGAATTAATCCAGGTAATGACAGTCCACGGGGTCTGGCACTCGTCCCTAAAATCAACTGACATCCAATTAAAGCTTCGTCCAGGGTATTTGTAACAACTGCTGCATCCAGAACATCATCAGCTCCAGCAGCCATTTCTTTTGCTTTGAGATCAGGAAATGACTTTGGATTAACCAGGTACAGTGTACTTAGCCCCATGGTTTTCATAGCTCTTGCAGTAGAGCCTATATTGCCAGGATGGGAAGTTGAAACCAAAACGATTCGAATAGAACTTAACTTCATAAAAAATTATTCCAAATACAATAGATAACTATATCATAGGATTTATTAATTGAACTTCTCTTTGTTTAAAAAAAATGTGTTAGAATTGCTGATTTTATAGCTAAAGAGTATATCCATGGAACCACTTTTAAATATTGCTGTCAATGCTGCGCGACAGGCTGGTGAAATCATTAATCGTTATGTAGAGCAAGTTGATCGTTTAAAAATAACTCCCAAAAACAGCCATGAATATTTTAGTGAAGTGGACATTAAAGCGGAGCAAGTTATCATTAATACGATACATAAAGCCTATCCAGAGCATGGAATTCTTGCTGAAGAAAGCGGCATTCAGCAAAGCGATAGTGATACAGTCTGGATCATTGATCCATTGGATGGCACCTCAAATTATCTTCATGGATTCCCTTTTTATTCTGTATCCATAGCCCTGAAAATTAAAAATCGTCTGGAGCATGGTGTTATTTACGATCCCCTGCGACATGAGTGTTTTGCTGCAAGCAGAGGGCGCGGGGCAAGGCTAAACGATAGAAGAATCCGTGTGTCCAAGCAAACTCAACTCAATGCCTCTCTGTTAGGCACAGGTTTTCATTTTCGAGATGCAACTCTTGCCCAGCGATATTTACCAACCTTTGAAGCATTGATTGGAAAATGCGCTGGAGTTAGAAGAACAGGTTCTGCTGCTCTCGACTTGGCTTATGTTGCAAGCGGTCGTCTGGATGGCTTCTGGGAGTTTGGGTTACGCCCGTGGGATATTGCTGCGGGAGCTCTGCTGGTTCGAGAGGCCGGAGGATTAATAAGTGATGTCCAGGGTGGAGAAGATTTCCTAAATTATGGCGACGTAGTAGCAGGAACTCCTAAAGTATTTAAGTCACTTTTGCAAACCATATCACCCGTTTTAAAATAAGTTGTCAATTTAAGCTCATTTAAGACGTTCATTTAGGCTTATCGATTTTAAATTATTTTCGAATATCCGCTCTCTCGAAGCTGAGAAAGCGGATAAATACTCCTCTCCACTCTTATCTTAATCCTGGCTTCATTCCTAAAATTACTGGCAACTCATCTGCCATCGCCGTGCCCAAATTTTTAGTTAGGCGGTCAAAGACATTTTGCTTGTAAGTATAGTCAACTATATCAGTAATTTTAATTACCTCTCGCGCCAACTGCCCGCTACTGGCATAACCATCAATTAAACCATTAGCCAACGCTTGCTCGCCAGTCCAAAATAACCCGGAAAAAGTCTCATCATCAACATGTAATCTATTTCCTCTTCCTTCTTTGACACGAGTAATAAATTGCTTATGAACTATATCAAGCATGGTTTGTAGCTTTTCTTTCTGAAATTCAGTCGTTGGGGAAAAAGGGTCCAGGAAAGCTTTATTGACTCCTGAAGTTTGTAATCTGCGTGAAATACCAAGCTTCTGCAATGCATCAACAAAACCAAAGCCATTATATAAAACACCTATTGAGCCGACCATGCTTGCAGGACTTGCATAGATTTCATCTGCTCCAACTGCAACATAATAGGCAGCAGAAGCACACATATCGACACAAACAGCGTAAGTTTTAATGTTTGGTTTTAGACTTTTATAATATTGTAAAACATTATAAATATATTCCGCCTGTACAGGACTGCCTCCAGGGCTATTTATCCGTACAATTAATGCTTTTAATCCTTTACTTTTATAAGCCTTCTCAATTCCTTTAGTGAAATTATCAGCACTTGCTGAACTGGAATCAGCAATTTCACCGTTAATATCAATTAGTCCAATATGCTCTTTATCCTTAGATGCTTCCGTGGTTTTGGCGACTGAAACAATCTTATAAGATGAATAAACTAATACGACCAGGATAATAGCTCTTATAATCCATTTCCATCGACGCTTTCTTTTCCTTTCTTGGAGATAGTCAATTACCAATTGATTAAGCAAAGCTTGTGAATCCAAATTAGAATTAGAAGATGACTCATTATTCATAAAAAACTCTTGAAAAAATGTAAATAATACCCATTTTATGGCATGTAAACTAGAATTAATACCCTAAAATAACTAGAAAGGTGTTCCTATGCGAATGGACAAACTAACATCAAAGTTTCAAATGGCTCTTGCAGATGCCCAATCCCTGGCTTTAGGTAGAGACAATGGATTTATAGAACCAGAACATTTAATGAAAGCCTTGCTTGATCAGCAAGGCGGAAGTTGCAGACCTCTTCTCAGTAAAGCGGGTGTTAATATACCACTATTAAGAACTTTAATTGACCAAGCTCTGGATAAACTCCCTAAAGTATCAGGCACCGGAGGAGATATTCATATATCTAATGCATTGAATAGACTACTTAACCTGACTGACAAATTATCGCAACAAAGAAAAGATAACTTTATTTCAAGCGAGCTTTTTGTATTAGCAGCGATAAATGAGGATAGTAACCTTGCAAAAATACTCAAACAAGCCGGGGGTGACAACAAAGCAATTGAAAAAGCGATTGATGAGTTAAGAGGTGGAGAAACGGTTAATGATCCAAATGCAGAGGAACAGCGACAAGCCCTTGAAAAATATACACTGGATCTGACTGAACGTGCCGAGCAAGGAAAATTGGACCCAGTGATTGGGCGAGATGATGAAATCAGACGCACCATCCAGGTATTGCAAAGAAGAACCAAAAATAACCCTGTATTAATAGGTGAACCTGGTGTTGGTAAAACAGCCATAGTAGAAGGTTTGGCACAACGAATTATTAATGGTGAAGTACCTGAAGGATTAAAGAATAAACGCTTACTGGCACTGGACATGGGTGCCTTGATCGCGGGTGCAAAATATCGTGGAGAGTTTGAAGAACGTTTAAAAGGTGTGCTTAATGATTTGGCAAAACAAGAGGGTCAAATCATATTATTTATTGATGAATTACACACTATGGTTGGCGCTGGCAAGGCTGAAGGAGCTATGGATGCCGGGAATATGCTCAAGCCAGCATTGGCTAGAGGTGAATTGCATTGCATTGGGGCTACGACATTAGACGAATACCGACAATACATTGAAAAGGATGCTGCCCTTGAACGACGCTTTCAAAAAGTACTGGTCGATGAACCCAGTGTGGAAGACACTATCGCTATATTAAGGGGACTTAAAGAACGTTATGAAGTTCACCATGGAGTTGAAATTACAGATCCCGCTTTGGTTGCTGCAGCAATGCTATCCCATCGTTACATCAGCGACCGTCAGCTACCTGATAAAGCCATTGATTTAATTGATGAAGCCGCCAGCTTAATCCGGATGGAAATTGATTCAAAACCAGAAAGTATGGATAAACTGGAACGACGTTTGATTCAGCTAAAAATCGAGCGTGAAGCATTGAAAAAGGAAAATGATGAAGCGTCTAAAAAAAGACTTGTTGATTTACAAAAAAGTATCGATGAATTAGAGCAAAATTATTCAGACTTAGAAGAAATTTGGAAAGCTGAAAAAGCGACCATGCAAGGATCGACTCAAATTAAAGAAGCACTTGAGCAAGCCAAACTGGAAATGGAAACTGCAAGAAGAGCAGGAGATTTAAGTCGCATGTCCGAATTACAATATGGACGTATACCCGAGCTGGAAAAAAGATTAAGCCAGGTCTCTTCCGTCGATGCTATGGAAACAAAGTTGGTACGCAATAAAGTCACCGAAGATGAGATCGCAGAAGTTGTTTCAAAATGGACAGGAATCCCAGTATCTAAAATGATGGAAGGAGAAAAGGAAAAACTGCTGAAAATGGAAGAAGCTTTGCACAGTAGACTCATTGGCCAGAATGAAGCGGTGGATGCTGTTTCTAATGCCATAAGACGGTCGCGCGCAGGCCTGTCTGATCCTAATCGTCCAATTGGTTCATTTCTTTTTCTGGGGCCAACTGGTGTGGGAAAAACTGAACTATGTAAAGCACTTGCTTCTTTTCTTTTTGATACGGAAGAAGCGATGGTGCGCATTGATATGTCTGAATTTATGGAAAAACACTCTGTCGCGCGCTTAATCGGAGCGCCTCCTGGCTATGTAGGATATGAGGAGGGTGGCTATTTAACTGAAGCAGTCAGACGCAAGCCCTATTCTGTTATCTTACTTGATGAGGTAGAAAAAGCTCATACAGATGTATTTAATATTCTGCTTCAAGTTATGGATGATGGCCGTCTAACAGATGGTCAGGGACGTACTGTTGACTTTAGGAATACCGTTATTGTTATGACCTCTAATCTGGGATCTCAACTCATTCAGGAAATGAGCAGCAAATTTAATTACGATGAGATTAAGGCTGCGGTAATGGATTTAGTCAGCCAACATTTCAGACCTGAATTTATCAACAGAATTGATGAATCGGTGGTATTCCATTCCCTGACAAAAGAACAAATTGCAAAAATTGCAGCAATCCAGATTAACTATTTACATCATCGGCTGAAACAACAAAACATCACTCTTGAAGTCACAAGTGAGGCTTTATCTCATTTGGCTGAAGCAGGATTTGATCCGGTCTATGGTGCCCGCCCTCTAAAACGTACTATTCAGCAAAAATTAGAGAATCCCCTAGCTCAATCATTATTGACTGGAAAATTTAAATCAGGGGATACCATTATTGTATCTTATAAAGACGGAGTAATGGAATTTTCCAAGCAATGAGTATGCTTATCATTGGATAACAACGCTGGAGTCCTTATCCAGGACTCCAAAATTACGAGGCAACGTTTCAAGACCAAGCTGGGTAAACACATCAAACAAATAAAGACGTAGTGCGAGTCTCTGAATTATCTTCCTGAGCTTTGTTTACTGTTTGAACTTTTTTAGCTAAAGCCAATTCTGTTTGAAGAATAAATGTATTCATTGATCCTTTTCCACCAAAAAAATCAAAATTAAGCTCAACTTTAGGATTAGCTTCAAAATATGTTTTAAGAAGCCTGATTGCGTCCAGCATATCCTTATCAGTCAACTCATTGGGATTTATTTCCACACCCAGAGCCTGGTGAATGCAAAACCGTAATTGCTCCTTTACGCCCTCGTTTTGTAATAACAAACAATAACCACCCAAAGCCCGATATCTTGCAAGACTGTTATTACAATTTTTCATTGCTTCAATAAACGAACCACAATCCATCGTGCTAAAATTTTCCTGAATATGTCCGGTATACAACAGATCAATAATTTTTTCCTGTAAAACGTTCGATTCAATTTGAGCTTTTATTTGCTCTTCCATCAGTTCCAAGGATATGGTTTTAAAATCGGAACAGGTTTTTGGCAAGAGTTTGCCTAAATGAGTCAAAGCCTCTTCAATTTGATGTTGCTCTTCTTCAATTTGTTTTACCAAGGATTGAATGAAATTTATGGCCTTGAATTGATTTAAAACAACAGGGTTACGTCTTTTGTGTTCATCAATAATTTCTTGTAAATAGGTTTCAAAATTCTTGTCTGCTGCAAAATGAGGATAGCTTTTATAGCGGGGCATTTTCCCCTCATCCTTCCCTATAATCAATTGCATATTATCACGAAATGTTTCCAAAGCAGTTACAATCGTTGTTACATCAAGAATTTTCAAGTCGTTTATTCTATAATTTTTCTCCATCACCTCAGGTAAACCTAAAGCGAGTCTTATTGCTTGAAACAATCGACAATCCTTTACATCAGATGGCGGTTTATATTTAAAAAAAAATGATGGGACGGGAATGTAAGAATTAAAGTTATCATACTCCTTAATCAGTCTAAAATAGCGATGCAGCAAAGCACCTAACAAAAACAGGATGGCTTGCTTGTTTTTTTCCTCATTATTTTCTTTTAAAACTTCTCGCAATTCATTACTTAATTGTTTAAAAACATCTCTGGCAGTTTCTCTATCTGTTTTGCAAATCACAACCTTATGGGTCCGAGCTAATAATGTTTCCAAAGTATTGCTAATTATTTCACCACTCGATACCGCTTCAGATACAGGAGGATCAGTAATAATTTTATACCTGCCTAGCAAGGTAGAGAATACTGTCTCTAAGTTACGAGTATTTACACTTAATATTTTGAACTCGGGCGGAGTAAAAGTCATAGTGTCTCCTGTCTAAAACACGCTATTAAGTCCTAAAGTACGCATAATTCCTTTATAAATATCATAGAATGAAGTTTCCTGTTTCTCCCTGGAATGACGTAAGGCATGAATATCTGCTTGCACCGTCTTACCTAAACGGCGAATTAAGTTGTCATAAATGCGTTCATTACGGTTTTGATAGGCAAATGAACAATATTGACTTAAAGCCTCTAAACTGGCATCAAACAAAGTGTCACTCATCTTTTGTGGGGAGCTCACTTGCAAATCTCTTTGAAATAGCTCAACC
Organism: Legionella sp. PATHC039; assembly: GCF_026191275.1. Classification (NCBI taxonomy): domain Bacteria; kingdom Pseudomonadati; phylum Pseudomonadota; class Gammaproteobacteria; order Legionellales; family Legionellaceae; genus Legionella; species Legionella sp. PATHC039. The sequence continues at coordinate 838,001 of NZ_JAPHOP010000001.1, read as the reverse complement.
AAAGTGCTATTCATTAAATTCGAAACAGTAGAGCTATAATGTGACCACATCATTAAATAAATTCCAGTTAGTACCTTTTTTTTGAATTCGTTAATATTTTTTGGAGTTACAGCAGAGTATCTTGTGACACCCTTAAGATAAGCGATTAAGTCATCGTCATTCTCGCTATCCAGGCTATAAGCAACCAATTTAATCGTATGAGTATCTTCAATGGCCGCAGTATTGGGTAATATCACTGAAAAAAAACAAAAACAGCCTAAGGATGGTATGCTGCGTTTCTTTAATTGATCTGTTAATTTCAATGCATTTTGCTGAAATTCTGCAAACTCTAGCATGGTTTCCCTCCCACAAGGGCCCACCCGCAAGAACCGCAGCGAGTAATACGCCTTTGATGATCAAGACTCTTTTAATTTTTATATCAACCTACACATAATATTGCAACTATTAATTTAACTATTTGCCAACAAATATTTCAAATCGCCAATTTTATTTGGATGAAGAAAATAAATATATTTTTCCGTAGGTTATTCTAAACTCAAGAGATACCTTTTACTGTGATGATCTTTTTGTGTTGGGGCTTTGCAAATAATAGGACATGACTTTTATTTCACCTGCTTCTCAATATCATTATATGTTCTCAAGACATTTCAGAATAAAAATGAATCGTTACATAAAAAGTTTATCTATAGAATCGATCAATTGTTGATGAATTCCATTAAATCCTCTATTACTCATTACCAATACAGCATCGCCCTCTCTTACTGTTTTGATAATTTCTTTAACTATCTCTCCATTGTTTTTGCAAATTTTATACGGGCAAGTCCAGGAGCTAACAAAATCTTTTAAATTAAAATCCTGAGGCTCCAGGACATAGGCACCATCAACAGGAGCTAAAGCATGAGCCATTTCTCCGGCATGTACACCCGTTCTCATAGTATATGAAGCAAACTCCATAACAGCAAAAATACGTTGATGTCGTCCACTTCTTTTTAAAGCATCAATAGTTTTAGTAATTGCGGTTGGATGGTGGGCAAAATCATCATAAACGGTTACTCCATGTCGATTGGAACGAACTTCAAGCCTTCGTTTCACTGGAGAAAACTGTTCTAAAGCCTTGGCTGCAACCACAGGATTTACTCCAGCATTCCAGGTAGCAGCAATTGCAGCCAAACCATTTTCTACATTGAACTGCCCTATCAACGGCCAAGATACTTCAGCAACCACTCCCCCATTATGGAGTATTTTAAATTGTGAACCACTATCGTCAATCAGTTCGGCAACCCATTCGGCCTCTCCAGATAGTGCTAATGTTTCAATACGCGAAAATTGACCTCGTGATAGAACTTCATTCAGAGCCTTATCATCTCGAGGTTTGATAGCCACACCACTTTTGGGAATTGTTCTTAATAAATAATGAAATTGTTGTTGAATAGCTGCCAAGTCCGGATAAATATCGGCATGATCAAATTCTAAATTATTTAATACTGCAATATTTGGTCGATAATGCATAAATTTAGGTCGTTTATCAAAAAAAGCACTATCGTACTCATCTGCCTCTATGACAAACCATCTCCCTTTGCCAAGGCAGGCACTGGTATTAAAATCACTAGAGACGCCCCCAATGAGAAATCCCGGATTCATTCCAGCTTGATCCAAAATCCAGGCAATCATTGAAGTGGTAGTCGTTTTGCCATGAGTTCCAGCTACCGCAATCACCTGATATTTTGATAAAATATTTTCGGCAAGCCATTGAGGGCCTGACATATATGGTTTTCCCGACTCCATAACTGCTTCAAGAACCGGCATTCCCCGCTTAATAGCATTACCGACTATAACCATGTCAGATTGCAATGCTAAAGTGGAATCATCGTAGCCCTCAATCCATGAAATGCCTTTGGCAGCAAGCAAATCACTGATAGGTGGATAGCAATTGGCATCGCTGCCTGTCACTCTATATCCCGCGTCGCGAGCGAGTAAAGCCAAGGCACTCATAAAGGTTCCACTTACTCCTAGTATATGCAAATGTGTCATCATGTCATCGCCAAAAAGAAATAGTTAAAATATTAACAGCGACTAAACCAAAAGCAGCTAAAACTGATTTTACCGGTGTAGTGCCTAAAGCAAATTTATAAATATGGGCTGTAATTACAAATTGCCAAATAGAAAGCCCCAAAGTAATGAACAAATATATCATACCTATAAATAAAAAAATGGGGGTTTTAAGATTCTCCGCAGACAAATAAGTGTCAATTAAGAACAATGGTGTCGCCAAAACATGTATAATAATATAGGCACTCAATAAACATGTTGATGTTTGTACAAGCCTGGACGCAAGATTTTGAAACTTTAAAATAACATAGGTATAGAATATAAAAGACAAAATCAGGCTCGTAGCCATCATTAAGCTTAATGACCAATCGCGGGAAAAATCAAGTTCGGCGATATCCCATTGAATCAGCATTATAATAGAGAACAGAACACTCATTACTATAAGAAGAAAAACGGAATAAGGAGAATTCTCCGGGGTTTCCTTCAATAGGCTAAGACGCCAGTAATAAGAAAATAGTAATTTTAATGTATTCATAATTATTTTTTGATTATTTTCTTGAGGCTTAAGCGCTCTCTGAACAAAGCAGAATATTTTATATTCCTCCATGGGCCCTAAGTGACTTCATAACTGTTTACTAAATAATCTTGTCTTCCTTTAGTTAAGGCAATTTCTTCACTATATTAAGCTGTTGCACAATAGGCTGATCCCAAGGGCCAGAAATTTTATAACTATATCCCGCAATTTTTTGCATGCTTTGATTAATAATTTTATTTGCAATCCATGCAGCAAGACCAGCAATCGGACCTCCGGCTATCGTAGCTACAACGGGTAAGCTGGCAGTGATATGCGGTGAAATGTTTAAATCCAAATCATATAATCGTCTTACCAAATCCAGATCCCCTTTCATACTAGCATAAGCTACTGGGCCATCAATGTAACTGTTATTGGTGCTCATAATGCCATTATTGACATTAAAGTTGCCTTTAAATATATCAAAACTGTAGCCATCATTTGAGAGATCACTAAAATCAAGTTTTAACCGTCTTGGAATAGTTTGCAAACTCAATATGCTTAATAATTTCCCTAAACCAAGTTTCTCTTCAGTCTCCGGGCTCAAATGAGTAATGCGGCCATTTTTCAACTGTAAATACATGGAACCATTCAACTTGGACAGAGAAAAATCATATAAGGAACCTTGCCAACCCCCATGAAATTCTATATATCCCTTCCCTGCATCCACCGCTGGATTAATCGCCCAACGATCAAGACTCTTGGCCAAATCTTTCAAATACATTTTAGACTGTAGCTTTGTTTGATTAAACTTCCCTTTCTGAAGCCATTCCCCTTCAAAATTAGCTTGATAATAAGGTGAGTCTATCCTGCAATAATCAATCTTCCACTGTTCTGATGTAGAATGACTTTTAAGGGTGATATTCCCAATTTGAATTTTTCCAATTGAAAAATTATCAACTCTTAAATTCAAATTGGGGATTTGTCCAGGAGTAGCATGTGAAGGAGTATCTTTATTATTTTTTGAAGATCCGATTTCAGATAAATGTAAGTATTTGACAAAGCCACTCAGAGAATTGGTTGCCGAATGGTAGGTTAAATCCGCATCGACTTTTTTCTGTTTTAAATTGACTGACCAATCATTATCAGGGCGTTTTTTCGCATACAAAGACATGTTATCAAACTGCTGATTCAAAAAGTTTAGTTTACTCATTTTTACATCAATAATATTAACCAAACTCAAGAGTGAGGGGTTCACATTCTCTTTAGAGAATCTGTTTATTACCTCTTTCCATGCCTGCAAATCAAAGCCGTCTAAAGTACCAGCTATACCGAGGCCAGGATGGTCCTGATTTACAGCTTGCGCACTACCTAAACGTATTTGACCTGATTTTAACTTAAACATGCCTTTTTGCTTTTGCATCAATAGATCCGTACTTAGTCGTCCATTGTAATTAACTCTTAAACGAAGAGTCTTTTGTGGATTAAAGTCCAGATTAACCTGTAAGGGGTTTTTTTCTTTATATGTTTTTCCTAAAGGTACTGGAAGATCAACTGCCAATCCAATCAAATCGGAACTCAACTTCATATTATCCAAATCATTAGGATCGTCGGTAATTTTTAATAATGCCTTAGCTAAAATATTCCCTTTGAGTACAGAAAAAATAGGTAAGTGCAATTTTTTCTTTAGCGATTCTACAGTGCATTCACCTTCAATTGATATTGCGGTTAATGGTTGTGGAGATTTTTCCGATTGAATTTTAATATTCAGGGGGTAGCCGAATGCCCTAGCAGTTAAGGCACTATCCTGGATGCCTTTTTCATTAAACAGTAAATTTCCAGTAACATCCCTTACAGAAAAATCTCCCATCTGATGCTTGATGTTGATTATATTATTTTCAAAGGTTAATTCACCTCGGGCCAGATTATCATCATTCTCTGGATAAAGAGGTATTTCCAAACGCAAATTGAGTGATAGCATCCCCTTTATTAATAATATTTTTAAAGCAGATAATTTTTTCTTTAATGGGGAATTCATAACAAAATTGAGCATTTGTTGTGCTTTCCCATGCACAATTCCATGAATTAATAAGGTTTCCCTATCTTTGCCAATATCATCAATACGCAAATTCATTTGTTTAAGCGGAGTTCCTTGAGCATCACCATCAATAATATCAATGTCAAGATTTCTATTTTTTAGTTTAATATAACCTTCCAAGTCTTTAATCAATCGCCATTCTGGAGTAATTAAAATATCTCCACCGACAACATGGCTTACTATAGAAAACTCCCCATTGCCATTATCAAATGGAAAATCCTTCGCCATTCCATTAATAGTTATCTTGCCTGTTGCTTGCCCTAAACGTTTGATGTCATTATTTAACCAAGCAAATAACTTGGCTTTCATGTGTTTTTTAGGCAAATAAGGCATCCACTTCTGTAAATTTTTCCCAGAAAAATTACCCGCTAAACGAATATTGCCTACAGAATTTTGGGTCAGCTGATCAAAAGCGCCTTCCAGACTAATGGTCAATTCGGGTTGACTTGCGACCAAGCGTTCAATACTCAACCGCAACCCATCATTTAGCTCTTTCCAATCAAAAGCACCATTGAAAATCGCCAGTTTTTGGGTAGGGTAACCTTTGATATCGAAAGTTGAATTCTCGGAATCTAACTCAAGGCGTCCTTCCATAGACTGCCAATTTAAAACGCCGGATAAATTACTCACTCCAGGAATATTATCCTTTGCTCTCCATCCTAATTGATCAAATCGAGTTAAAATATAATTAATTTGATTTTCTTTGATCAATACCTGAACATCACTCAATATTCCATGCGGTTTTAACTGCAGTACATTTTGAATAGCCGGCGGCCAATTAATCGCTTCGGATAATAGTGACTCTACAATAAGGGATTTTGTAAAGATTTGATAGGTATTCTGATTTTTATTAAAACGAATTGACAATTGGTTCTCTGGCCAAGTGACCCCTGCTACTCTTAGTTTCATATGGTCTGCCTGGAACTGCCACCCTTGTTTATCCAGTTTCCAGCCCATGTTGGCATAAAATGATTGGATCAACTTACTATTTTTTTTATTTAATAATTTCCATGCCAGACGCTTAAGTCTCAATTCTGCCTGAATTGATGAAATATTCCCTTTCTCCAAATCAACCCATAATGAAACGTTTCCTTTACCTCCCTCCAGTTGCATTGAGGATTTTGGCAATAAATTTTGCCATTGTGCGGGTAAAACATTAATAGCTGAAAAATAGAAGCGTCCATTGGTGTTCTCAATTTGAGAAGGATCGAATTGTACATTCCCTAGCAGTTGGAAAACGGTTGCATTCGTTTGTTCGAGTCTTGCTTCCCCCTTTATCTTATAATTTCCCCCCTTATTCACTATCGACAGGTTTAATTCATTAACAGGGATTAATGACCCGTCATTAAAATGTAAGTGAGCGGAAACATGCCGTACAATTAATTTTTCCTGCTGAGCAAGCCAATCTAATATTTCCCTGGTTTTTTCAGGTGTAATATCAGTGTCTTTCATTGCATTACGTGAAATTCCCTCAATACGCCAATGCCCGTCTTTTTCACGAAAAACTAAATGCATATCATCGATATAAAGTACGCCAGGTTGAATGCGCCAATTCCATAGGGATTTAAATAAATTAACACCGACAATTAACCTATCGAGATAAATTGACTTATTATGACCATCATGAATTCTTATATGTTTTAATTTGACTACTGGTTCAAACCAGTACCACCCTGTTTCCATAGTTTGAACAGTAACCGGTTGCCCCAAAAGTGAAGTCAAATGCTCTTCTACCTCCCCTTTATATTGTTTAGCCCAGGGAGTAAGAGCGCGAAATACACTGGAAAAGACAGCTGCAACAATTATAAGGACGGCCAATCCCATCCAAATTTTTTTAAAAAATTTATTTGCCAAAAGGTTATTATCGGTCATGTTTTAAACTACTATACCATTGCTTTTGCGCATATTCATCAGTTTCCTTTTGCTCAATACGCTGTAATTGCTTCAGTTCAGTTCTTTTTACGCGTTCAATTAACTTATTTATTCCTTCTTCTGAAGTTTTTGCTTGCTTATAATTTAAATCCGCCTTCATCCTGTTTTTTGCAAGTTGACTCAAATAGGAGTTTAATTGTACCAAAGCAGTATCCAAATGATTAATAAAATTAATTCGGTTGCGTAAAGGCCCTACGTAACTTCCTTGTTGCCCCAATACTTCCAGTTGTTGTAAATAATCTTGTCTGTAACCAACTAATTGTTCATGCCTTGCTTTATTTTGATTAAATTGCTCTCTTGCTTTCACTAACTCTATATAGGCCTGTTGAGTCGCTTCCTGTTTAATTTTTAATAACTGAATCAAACGATCTAATCTGTCACTCATTGGTCATTCCCTACCAAAGTTGAAATCAGTTTGGATAACGATAATAAACTCTCATCGTAGCCTACTTGTTCATCCATTCCTTGCGCTAGGTAATCTTTGAGTTTATTCACTGCTAATATCGCTTTATCCACCAGGGGATCGCTTCCTTTTGCATAGGCTCCTAATAAAATTAAATCCTTGTTTTTTTCATAAACAGACAAGTATTTTTTAAACAATAACATATCTTTCATATGTTGTTCAGAGACAACGCCCTGCATAACTCGGCTAATAGAAGCTTCAAGATCTATTGCAGGATACTGCCCTTGCTCTGCAAGCGCTCTGCTTAATACAACATGACCATCCAAAATAGCTCGTGCCGCATCTGCTATGGGATCTTGCAAATCATCTCCCTCAGTCAAGACAGTATAAAATGCCGTAATTGAACCACCCCCCGAAGTCCCATTTCCAGCTCTTTCAACCAATTTAGGCAATTTGGCAAATACCGATGGCGGATATCCTTTTGTAGCAGGAGCCTCACCAATCGATAACGCGATTTCTCTTTGTGCCTGGGCAAAACGGGTTAAAGAATCAATCAGCAAGAGAACATGTTTACCTTGATCCCGAAAATACTCAGCAATGCTTGTTGCAACCTTCGCGCCGTGCAAACGCATCAAAGGGCTTTCATCCGCTGGAGCGGCAACTACAACCGCTCGCTTCAAACCTTGCAGACCCAAATTGCACTCAATAAATTCTTTTACCTCGCGCCCACGTTCTCCAATTAATCCAACCACAACAACATCAGCTTCAGTAAAACGCGTCATCATCCCAAGCAAAACTGATTTGCCAACTCCACTTCCAGCGAACAATCCTATCCGTTGTCCGCGGCCAACAGTTAATAAGCCATTAATAGCACGAATCCCAACATCCAATGGAACTTCAATAGGGGCTCTTTTTAAAGGATTGATCACTTGCCCTATCAATGGATAAGTCTCAACCATTTCACTAGGAGGTCCATCGTCTATAAACATTCCCGAACCATTTAATATTCTTCCTAACAATTGATGGCCAACACTTACTTGAGCAATGCGTCCGGTAGGAATAATTTTCATTCCAGGGGCTATACCTTGTATATCACCAATAGACATTAAATAAACACTTTCATTACTAAAACCAACAACTTCTGCCTGAACAGAATGTTCATCATTGATTTTAACCAGGCAACGCGCTCCTACAGGCTGATTAAATCCCTTTGCTTCTATGGTTAAACCTATTGCTCTGCTGATTCTACCACAATGTAACAGTCCAGAATGATGTTTATTCCTTGTTCCTGACAAAATTTTATGGAGTTGTGTTTGGTAAATGGCCATCACTATTCCTGAGAAACGCCCATTGGGATTATATTCTCTTTATTAATATATTCATTGAATAAGGTAGTTAAACGCGTTTGAATTCGACCATCTAACTCGCTGTGTTCACCTTGTAAATAAAAATCTCCTCGATTTAATGCTGGATCAGCCACCAATAACTCATGAAGACCGGGGATATTACTTTCAGAAAATACTTCTTTAATCCATCGCACATCATCAGGATGCATGCTTATAGACTTCTTGCCAGTTAAAGAAGGTAACTCACCTTTTATTTTATTTAATAAATCATTTAGCTTATCTGGATTAACAGAAAGCTCAACAGCAACACAGTGTTGACTTAACCAAATGATGGTTTGAATGATTTCCTGCGTCAATTGCTCATCTAAAATTTGAACGGGCTTTTGAATTAAATCCAGCCATTTGGAGAGCTCCGCTTTAATTGCATTAATTTCTTCTTGTGCTTGTTGAAATCCATCTGCATAACCTTTTTGAAAAGCTTCCTGCTTAACTACCTCCAATTCATTAATCAACTCTTCTTCATCAGACGGCGAATTTTCAGCATCGTTGGAAACCTGATACTTCCAAGTGGTAAATTCAATTTTTTTTACCTCTTTATTATACGGCTCAAATTCATTTGACATAGTTATCCAACCTTATCCCGGGCTCAAATCATACCAAAAATTACCACTTAGGACAAATAAAATACAATTCCAATACGGACTCTTGCTTAATGATTTTTACTATTTTCATAAAAAGTCTAAAACTCATCCTGGGAAAAGGAACTAGATTAATTCATCTCCCCCCTTTGCTCCCAGGCTAATCTTGCCATCTTCAGCCAGATTTCTTGCTATGGCTAAAATATCTCGCTGGGCACGCTCCACATCACTGACTCTTACAGGTCCCTGCACCTCGATATCATCTCTGAGGAGATCAGCGGCTCGCTTAGACATATTCGAATAGATTTTTTCTTTCGTTGTTTCAGTAGTACCCTTCAATGCTAATTTTAATTGATCAGATGTCACCTCTCGCAATAAAGTTTGTACACTTCTATCATCCATGTCTTTGATGTTTTCAAAAACAAACATCTTATCTCTTATCTTTTCACTTAACTCCTCATCCCAATCCTTAATCCTCTCCAGTACCTCTTCTTCCATAGCACCATCCAAAAAATTAATCACATCTGCTACGGTTTTAATTCCGCCGACAGAAGATGATTTACCTGTGGTTTGACCACTTAGCTGCTTTTCAATCACATGTCCAAGTTCAGAAATTGCTTCAGGTTTTACTGTATCAATATTACACATTCGTAATAACACTTCTGCTCTTTTTTCTGCGCTAAAGTAACTCACCACTTCAGCGGACTGCTCACTGTCCAGATGAATTAATATAGTGGCAATGATTTGGGGATGTTCATTACGAATCACTTCAGCTATCAGACGTCCATCCAACCATTTCAGCTTATTCAAACCACTGTCTTTATTTGATACCAATATTCTATCAATAAATGGAATTGCCTTTTCTTCACCCAATGCCTCAATGAGAACGGTTCTGAGGTAATGCTCTGTATCAACGGTTAAGCTGGTTTGATCTTCGATTGCGCTGATAAAGTCAATCAGAACATTCTGCATTTTCGCCTTACTGACGCTATTCATCGTTGACATAGCCATTCCAACTTTTTGTACTTGCCTGGGCTCTAAATGCTTTAATACTTCTGAAGCATTTTTTTCTCCCATGCTTAACAATAAAATAGCTGCTCGCTCTATTCCGTCCATAATTACCCCCGATCAACCCATGATTTCACTACTTGTGCGACGCGTTTGGGCTCTTTATCAACCACTTGACGAAGCAAACTCAGCTGAGTTTCATAATCCTGAACATCTCTGAATGATATTTTTCCATCTAATGTAAAGTCTCCTGTATCCTGATTATCAGTGGCTTGATCTATGTCTTTATTACTTGCCAATGTTTTTAACATAGGTCTTAATACACCAAATAGGATTGCCAATATAAAAAGAGCCCCGCCAATCTGCTTAATCACAGACCAAAAACTGTCTTTTTGCCAGAAATGTTCTTCTGGAATTGCTTCTATAGGATCTGGCTTTACAAAACTGCTGTTGATCACATTCAAGCTATCTCCCCTCTTAACATTCAATCCTATGGCATCAGAAACCAATAACTTTATTTGTTCAATTTCTTCTTTAGTTAGCGGTTTCTTCTCCAGTTTCTTGGTTTTATCATTCATTACAGGTCGATTATCTACCAATACCGCAACCGACAAGCGTTTTATTGTTCCTGGCTGATTTTTAGTATGACTTATTGTTTTGTCCAATTCGAAATTTTTAGTGGTTTGCATGCGAACATCCTTTGCCTGCATTTGATCTGACGATGTTTGTTGAGGTAAGTTATTTGGCGTTGCATTTTGTTGAGGATTATTTTTTTGCCCAAGAGAACTATTTGGTTGAGGAGTATTTGATAATGTCCCAGGAACCCCGCTTGCTTCATTTGACGCATTACGACTCTCTTGCATAGTTTGTTCGCTGCGTAAAGCGGAGAGCTCCGGATTGAACAATTCTTGAGTTTGTTCATAGCTGGTAAAGTCAATATCTGCAGATACTTTGGCCCTGACACGGCCGTATCCCAATATTGGGGTTAAGATATCCTGAATTTTTTGAGCGTATTGATGTTCCAGGTTTTGTCTGTAATCAAGAAAACGCTCGGTCTCCGAAAAGAGGTTATATCCGCTACCCTCATTTAGCAATTGTCCGTCTTGATCAACTACTGTTACTCTTCCTGCGCTTAAATTCGGAATACTTGATGCTACTAAATTGACAATTGCTGCAATGGTATGTTTCTTTATTTCAAATCCTGAATACACATCAATAAATACAGAAGCACTAGGCTCTTGTGAGTCTCTTACAAAGGCTGACTCTCTTGGAATTGCCAAGTGTACTCTGGCCGATTTAATATTATTAAATTTACTGATCGTACGTGCTAATTCAGCCTCAAGAGCTTGCTTATATCGGGCGTTTTCCATAAATTGGCTGGTATTAAACACACCACCACTGCTACCTAAAAGATCATGACCTATGGCAGTATCGCGAGGCAATCCTTGTGCGGCTAATTTCAAACGCGCGCTTTGCAGCTCATCAGCAGGCACCATCAACAAGCCATTATTCTTGTCAATTTTGAAATCAATACTATTGCGCTCTAAAATAGTCATAATCTCTGATGAGTCCTGCGCGTTGAGCTGACTATATAAAGGAACATAGCTTGGATCACGAGACCATAGAACCACTGCCACACCTATTGCAATACTGGCCGCCAATCCAAACAACACTCCAATTTGGCGTGGTATAGATAAGCTTGCAAATTTTGTAGCTGCTACTGAAGCATTATCAGCCAATGCCATGATTTACTCCTGTAATTTTTATCCTTTTTTCCAGAATACTTCACTATGAGCTTAAAACTTTACTGAGAACATTTGCAAACTCATTATGGTATTCAAAAACCCCATAAAAACCTGTTATTGAGTTTGATCATGTTTATCTGCTGTTGAAAAGTTCTACTACCCAAACATTGTACTAAACTGGCATGTTCATAATATCCTGGTATGCTTGTACCAATTTGTTTCTAACTCTTAATGTTGCCTCAAACCCTAAATTGGATTTTTGACTTGCTATCATTACTTCTCCCAAGGACACATTAGGATCACCTATTTCAAAGCGGGTCTTTAAACTATCTGCTGTTTGTGATAATTCATTGACTTGATTCAATGCCTGTTGAAAAACCGAACTGAAAGAAGTGTGATTTAAACCAGAATCCAGTTTTATCCCCTCAGCCTGGGCAGCCAGAGTTTTCATTTGATTAATTAAATTTACTGTATTAATATCACTCATTTTCTCAGCCCCTGTTAAACGACATATCCTTCTTCACGCATTTTTGCGAGTTTATAGCGTAAAGTCCTTTCGCTAACCCCCAATAACGCAGCGACTTTTTGTCTGTTTCCTTCATTTTCTAATAATGTTTTTTCTATTAATTCATATTCATGTATCTGTAAATTTTTACTCGTACCCTTTGTCTTCGCTTCCGAAGGCATGGTAGTTGAATTCGTAATCTGCAAATGCTCTTCTTCGATGATACCTTGAGTTTGTAACACCAGAGCTCTTTGTATAACATTATCCAGCTCTCTCGCATTCCCTGGCCATGAATAGGACAACATTGCCTTTTGTGCATCCGGGCTAATGACTGGAACTATTGGTTGTTTATGCTGACAATGTTTACGGATTAAATAATTCGCTAATGGAATAATATCACTTGTTCTCTCTCTTAGTGGGTGCCATTGCAGAGGAAAAACATTCAATCGATAGTAAAGGTCCTCTCTAAAACGCCCTGCCAGAACCTCTTCCTTTAATTGCCTGTTTGTCGTCGCAATAATGCGCACATCAAGGTTTATTATTTTGTTTGAACCAATCCTTTCTACTTCTTTTTCCTGTAAAACTCTAAGTAATTTTGCCTGCAAACCTAAGGACATTTCACTCACTTCATCTAAAAGTAAAGTTCCACCCTGGGCTTGCTCAAACTTGCCAGGGGTTGATTTGTATGCTCCGGTAAAAGCACCTTTTTCATAACCAAACAGGGTTGCTTCCAGCATTTGTTCAGGAATTGCAGCACAATTAATTGCAATAAAAGGTTGTTTGCTTCGATAAGAATGATCATGGATAAAATGTGCGAGCACTTCCTTTCCAGTACCGCTTTCTCCACTGATCATTACTCCCACATCGGATTGTGCAACTCTCAAAGCCATTGTCAGTAAGGCTTGGCTTTTAGGATCCCGTGCAATAGGATCATTATCCTCTTCACTCAGATCAGTTTTTATATACTGCTTTATTTTTTCAATTAAGACTTGCGCGCTGAAGGGCTTTTGCAAATAATCAACAGCGCCATTGCGAATCGCTGTAACCGCATCCTCTACAGAACCATAAGCTGTCATTAGAATAACCGGCAAACCAGGCCTCTTTTTTTGTATTTCATTTAATAACTGATTTCCATCTAATTTATCCATTCTTATGTCAGTGAGTACGACACTTGGATTATGTAATTCAAGAAGTGCTAATGCCTCTTTACCGTCTTTAGCAGTGATATAGGTATGGCCTGAGATCGTCATAGTCTCAGCCAACGCTTCTCTTAATACTGAATCATCTTCAACTATTAAAACATGACTCATAGAAAATCCTTTGTTTGATAAAGTTACCCTACGTTTCTGTTCAGGCAAGGTAAATAAATAGTTACCTGTGTTCCTATCCCTTCAGTCGACTCAAGAGTCACTCGACCGCCATGCGCTTTTACTACAGCAAAAACCACCGCCAATCCAAGGCCGGTACCTTGTGCTTTTGTTGTATAGAATGGCGAAAATGCTTGTGCCCTGACTTCTTCAGACATTCCGTTTCCATTATCCTCTACTGATATTTGTATACCTGAATCATCCATGGATGCAAGTGTTAAATCAATTTGGGTTGCCTCAGATTGCAGCGCGTTGATTATCAGATTTAAAATTGCTCCAATCAAAGACTCTCCATGTATGGAGGATTCACGAGCAATAAGATGGTTATTAACATGTAATACAGCTGCATAAGACTCGATGTATGGCTGAGCTCTTTGCATTAATTGAGAGCACCAAAATTCCATATCGATATACTTTGGCTCTATGGAGGTTCCTCTGGCAAATAATAATAAATCCTGAATTTGTTGCTCTATACTGGCATGACATTCTTGCAATCTGTGAATCCAGTTTTTAATGCGATGATCCAAACTTGGGAGATTATTTAAATGCTCGGTATACAATATGGCAGAAGACAAAGGAGTTCTAATCTGATGAGCTAATTGTGCGGTCATTGTACCAATAGAAACCAATCGCTTTTCATTTTCTTTGGCTTCTTCATAATCCCTGCTTGCAGTAATGTCAGACAAAGTAATCAATATACCGGGTAAACTCTCTAAAGACGAAATGGCTACGTGCACACGCCTTCCATCAGCCAGAGACACTTCATGCCCATCATCAGCTCTTGGAACAAATGCTTTTTGAATCACATCTACCCATAGTGAACCAATCAGTCCATAACCAAGCATCGCTTCAGCTGAAGGATTTAACCACACCACTTTGCCTTGGGCATTCAAAATTACCAAGGCGGTAGGCAAACTGGACAAAATGTCCCATTCAGATAATTCTATCTGTGGTTTGACTGCACAAGTTTGATAATTTGAATAATGCATGTCATTCATTTTAATTATTATTATGAAATGTCTCTAGCAAAGTTCAGGCCAAAATTAAAATGTATTTGAAATCAATTAATTAACCAATTGAAAACCAAATTTTTTTGAATGTATTTAAAAATATAAACAATTTGTAATTTTTAAATCATTGTAAATGGGGTTAAGGAGATTTTAAAGAATCATCCATGCTTCCTACAGTCAGAATTTTGACATACTCTTTATACTTCACCGGATACCAATGTCGATTGGACTTCTTCTTTAGTATAAATTGGGAGACAAACCTAACCTGGCTTAAACAGAGAACAAATCAAACTTTCTTTTTCACATCTTTATCTAATTGGCGCAGAAAAGCGAGCTTTTCTGCAATTTTAGTTTCTAAACCTCTTTGCACCGGGTTATACCAATTTACTTCTGGCATTCCTTCAGGTAAATAACATTCACCAGCCGCATAGCCGTGTGGTTCATCATGAGCATATCGATATTCATGACCATAACCTAGTTTTTTCATTAATTGAGTAGGAGCGTTCCTCAAGTGAATGGGTACTTCTCTGGACTTGTCTCTTTTTATAAATTCCATAGCTTGATTAAATGCGACATATCCCGCATTGCTCTTGGCAGCAACAGACAAATAAATTACAGCTTGTGCCAAAGCAAGCTCGCCCTCGGGTGAGCCAAGCCTCTCATAAGTTGCAGCAGCATCATTAGCGATTTGAATTGCTTTCGGATCTGCTAACCCAATGTCTTCCCATGACATTCTAATAATACGTCTGGCTAAATAATATGGATCCACACCACCATCCAGCATTCGACATAGCCAATATAATGCCGCATCAGGATTAGAGCCTCGTACCGACTTATGTAAAGCAGAAATCTGATCGTAAAACGCTTCTCCACCTTTATCAAAACGTCGACCACTTTGTACTATCATATTATGCAAAAGCTCTACATCAACAACTGCTGTTTTAATTGTTAGGCAGGCTGTTTTTGTTTGCTCAAGTAAATTGAGTAATCGTCTGGCATCTCCATCAGCACAAGAAATTAAAAAATCCATGGCTTCCTCGGTAAATTGCAGAGAAGATAAAGCTCTTTGGTGAGCCCTAAGAAATAAGAGTTTTAACTCCTGCTCCGATAACAGTTTTAAAACATAAACTTGCGCCCGTGATAATAACGCTGGATTAACCTCAAAAGACGGATTTTCTGTAGTTGCCCCAATGAAAGTGATTAAACCTGATTCTGTATAAGGTAATAAGGCATCTTGCTGGGCTTTATTGAATCTATGAATTTCATCGATAAACAAGATAGTCTGTTTATCATGAATTAAATATTCCTGCGCTTTCTCAATCGCAGCGCGAATATCCTTAACACCCGAAAACACAGCTGATAATGCTATCCATTCACAATCAAAAGCCTGTGCGGTTAATCTTGCTATAGTAGTCTTACCGACCCCTGGTGGCCCCCATAAGATCATAGAATGCAATTTGGAGCCCATAAAACAAAGTCTTAGGGGTTTACCCTCTCCAAGCAAATGACTTTGACCTATGACCTCATCGATATGCTTAGGTCTTAAACTTTCAGCCAATGGTGGATCAGGTTCTTTATTGAATAGGCTCATAAATCAACATTAAAATTATTGTTTTACCACATCCACACCTTTAGGGGGCTTGAATTGGAACAATTTGGCAGGTAATTTAGGATTTGACTTAATCTGCACTAATTTAACATCAGTAATTTGGCCTAGCTGATCATATAACTCCAGACCAATCAAAGCACTTTGACTAAAAATTAACTTAATTCTTTGAAAATTTTCTTTTGCAGATTTGGATTTCAAATCAAAAACGGTCAATTTCCCTTTTTGTTTTTCACTGACATCGAAATCATGGGTAAGGGTTTCATCATAGCCGCTCAAAAACAATGCAGCAGTACCACCTAGTCCCTTTTCCTGATTTTTGACTGTGACTTGTTCAAGGTCCACATCATAAATCCACATTTTTTGGCCGTCAGCAACAATTAATTGTTCCAATGGATCTTTTGTTTGCCAGCGAAATCGTCCGGGACGTTGCAATGCCATGGAACCTGAAGAACGTGACACTTCATGATTCTTTGCCTTTACAATTTGACTAAAATTTGCAGTCATGGTTTGTATAGCATTTAACTTACTCTGCAGTACTTCAGCAGAAGTTTGACTAAACACTTCATGCGAAAAAATGAGCAACAAAATGAGAAACAATTTATTCATATTCAGTCCTCAGTCACTGATGTTACTAATACGTCACGATAACCACCATCCAATGGACCGACTATTCCTGTCCTCTCCATTTCCTCTATCATTCTGGCAGCGCGATTATAACCGATTTTTAATCTTCTCTGTACCGCAGAAATACTAGCTTTGCGTGTCTGAATTACAAACTCTACCGCCTGATCATAAAGAGGATCATCGTCTTCTACGGATTGCCCTCCATTGTCATC
Organism: Legionella sp. PATHC039; assembly: GCF_026191275.1. Taxonomy (NCBI): domain Bacteria; kingdom Pseudomonadati; phylum Pseudomonadota; class Gammaproteobacteria; order Legionellales; family Legionellaceae; genus Legionella; species Legionella sp. PATHC039. The sequence continues at coordinate 820,944 of NZ_JAPHOP010000001.1, read as the reverse complement.
ATCGAAAGCGCCATCCCCATTTTCATTTACCATTTTAAGGATGTCATCAACATAATCAGGTTCACCCCTTGACCGCCAGTCATCAGCAATACGATGAACTTCCTTATCATCGACAAAAGCACCGTGCACACGTAAAGGAGCTCCACTTCCAGGCGCCAGATATAACATATCACCATGGCCGAGCAATTGTTCGGCTCCTTGTTGGTCAAGTATAGTGCGTGAGTCAATTTTTGAAGACACCTGAAATGATATTCTTGTTGGAATATTGGATTTAATTAAACCTGTTAATACATCCACTGAAGGTCTTTGTGTCGCAAGAATCATATGGATTCCTGCTGCTCTTGCTTTTTGTGCAATACGAGCAATCAATTGCTCCACTTTCTTGCCAACAACCATCATCATGTCAGCAAGTTCATCAATTACAACAACTACATAAGGCAGTGCTTGCAACTCTGGTGCTGTTTCATCCATAGAGTCGACGGGTTTCCATAATGGATTTAACAATGGCTGGCCATTAACTGCCGCTTCCGTAATTTTGGTGTTATACCCTGCCAAATTCCTAACACCCAATGCGGCCATTAACCTATAACGCCTTTCCATTTCCTCTACACACCAACGCAGTGCGCTCGCTGCCTCCTTCATGTCGGTAACAACAGGAGTCAGCAAATGTGGAATCCCATCATAAACTGATAATTCCAACATTTTGGGATCAACCATAATTAAACGCACTTGCTCTGGACTTGCTTTAAAAAGAATACTTAAAATCATGGCATTAATACCAACTGATTTACCAGAACCAGTTGTTCCTGCAACCAGTAGATGAGGCATTTTTGCCAAATCAACCACCATAGGGTGCCCACCAATATCAACTCCCAAGGCTAAAGATAAGGGAGAATGAGCTTGCTGATACACATCTGCAGATAAAACATCAGATAGCCTGACCACTTGACGTGAATGATTAGGTAATTCAAGGCCCACAACAGTTTTACCAGGAATAACCTCTACAACTCGAACAGAAATAACTGATAATGAACGGGCCAAATCCTTTGCCAAAGCGGTCAGTTTGCTCACTTTGACCCCTGCTGCCAATTGCAATTCAAATCGGGTTACCACCGGCCCTGGGTGAACGGCTACAACATCTGCCTGGATACCAAAATCAAGCAAGTGTTGTTCTACATCTCTTGAAAGACTTTCCAATTCCTCATGTGTATAACCTCCCATCGGCTTCCCTGGTTGACCTTTATCTAACAACGACAGACTGGGAAGAGATCCAGGGGTTATTGTTTTAGGAGGACGAATTTCCTTGAACTCATTGGTAGATTTGACAATTTCAGGTTTTTCTTCACTTGCAATTAAAACAGGTGTTGCTTTTTCTTGCTCTTTATCTTTCTTGTCCTGGAATAATTTAGGAACAGATTTCTTTTTTTCATTATCAGGTTTAGGGAGTTGTTCGGTCTTGATCAATGGTGTTTTTAATTTCTCTTTGTTAAAATTTTCAGAAATAATTTGCATTCCTTTTCTGATGAATTTATCAAGAAATGTGAAAAGATTTAATGTGTAATACCCGATTAACTCAATTGCCTTTATCCAGGATAATCCAGTCAGCCAGGTTGTTCCCACAAGAAACATTGCTAATAAAAGTAAAGTGGCTCCTTCCATGTTAAGCATTTGACACCAACCATTTCCAACTGTTTGTCCGATAATACCTCCTGAGCTGTGAATGGTATCTACTGCTTCAAAGCGATGATTTATACTCAATAAGCCACAACCACCAGAAACCATGAGGATAAAACCAACTGTTCTCAGTAACAGAACCATTCTATCCAGCTCTTTAAAAGAGCGAAAATCTTTCAAAATGGCCCAGGCAATGTAAACAAATGCTATTGGTAATAAGAAAGCAAAATATCCAAATGCAAAATAAAGCGCATCGGCAATATACGCACCAACTTGTCCCCCTGAGTTTGAAACGGACATACCAGAACGGGAGGCATGAGACCAGCCTGGATCATTGGTTGAATAGGTAAATAAAGACAAGAGAACAAAAAGAGCTCCTGTCAAAATCAATATAAAACTCCCCTCACACAAGCGTTTTATTATAAAGCTCGGCATGGATTTTTTAGGGATTCCAGCCTGTTTTCCCGAATGTTGTTTTGCCATAGGTATTTTAATGTTTTTATTTTTGTCATAATATTTGCCATCTTAACACAAAAAATAAGGAAGGCAGAGACAATGAGCATAAGCAATCACCATCGCTTAATCATACTCGGTTCAGGTCCTGCAGGTTACACTGCTGCAGTCTATGCCGCAAGAGCCAATCTGAATCCCGTTTTGATCACCGGAATGCAGCCTGGTGGACAATTAACGACCACGACTGATGTAGACAACTGGCCCGGAGATATTGAAGGATTACAAGGCCCCGCTCTAATGGAGCGTATGCAAAAACACGCGGAACGCTTTGATACTCAAGTCATATTCGATCATATTGTCAAAGCTGATTTAGCGCAAGCTCCCTTTACACTACAAGGGGATAGTGCTACTTACACCTGCGATGCCTTGATTATTGCAACCGGAGCCTCTGCTCGTTATTTGGGATTACCCTCAGAAACGGCCTACCAGGGGCGAGGTGTCTCAGCATGTGCTACTTGCGATGGATTTTTTTATCGCAATAAAAGTGTTTGCGTTATTGGAGGAGGCAATACTGCCGTTGAAGAAGCACTTTATTTATCAAATTTGGCATCTTCCGTTACTCTGATTCATAGACGAGACAGCTTACGTGCAGAAAAGATATTGCAAAATAAACTCTTTGAGAAAGCGCATTCCGGTAACATCAAAATAGTATGGAACTCAACCCTTGACGAAGTACTGGGCGATGAGAAAAAAGTTACAGGAGCCATGATTCGTAACCTTAAAACTGGCGAAACTGATCAACTGGCAATGGATGGTATTTTTATAGCCATTGGACACACACCAAATACTGCAATATTTCAAGATCAGCTGGCTATGAGAGACGGTTATATCTTGATTAAGTCAGGACTTGATGGAATGGCAACAAGCACCTCTGTTCCTGGAGTATTTGCTTGTGGCGACGTTGCTGATCATGTTTATCGTCAGGCCATTACATCAGCAGGATTTGGGTGCATGGCAGCCCTGGATGCTGAAAAGTACCTGGATTCAATATAAAATTGGCTTACGATAGCGACTATACTTTTCCTGACCCGGAAACCAGTGATAAACAGGGTTTATTAGCAATTGGGGGTGTTTTGACCCCCAAGCGAGTTTTGCAAGCCTACTCCCAAGGAATTTTCCCTTGGTATGAGCCCGGTAACCCTGTTCTTTGGTGGTCACCTAATCCGCGCCTGATCTTAATACCTAACGAATTTAAAATATCCAGAAGTTTAAAAAAAACTCTGAAAAAACCTTTTAAACTGACTGTCGATACTGCTTTTCAACGAGTCATTTCATACTGTGCAACTTGTTCAGACAGGACTAATAAGACCTGGATCACTCGTGAAATGATAGAAACATACACCCAATTACATGAGATGGGATATGCGCATTCCTTTGAAATCTGGGACGGTTCCGAACTTGTAGGTGGACTTTACGGAATCAGCCTTGGACATGCTTTTTTTGGTGAATCGATGTTTCATACAATAACCGATGCCTCCAAAGTCGCCTTGCATTTTTTATGTAGCATTATGCAATCATGGAATTTTGATTTTATTGATTGCCAGTTGCCAACCTTACATTTAATGCGCCTTGGCGCAAAAATAATAAGTCGAAAAGAATTTCTTCATATGTTACAAGAAACTTTAAAATACCCTGACAAGAAGGGAAATTGGTCTGTTGATTAAATTAATTAAATCTTTTTATCAATAACCGTTTATCTTTTAAAACTAAATAGAGTGAGAATAAGCATGAAGCAGCATTCACAAGGTTTTTTAAAACTGGTAGCGGAAGCAAAAAAACGTATAAACGAGATTAGTCCTCAAATTTTAAAAAGTAAAATCGATAACAATGAAAAGTTAATTATAATAGATGTTCGTGAAACAAATGAATGGGAAACAGGTAAAATCCCGAACGCAATTCATTTAAGTAAAGGGATTATTGAGCGTGACATTGAAAAAATTATCACAGATAATCAAAGCAATATTGTAGTTTATTGCAGCGGGGGTTATCGCTGCGCTTTGGTAGCCGATAGTCTACAAAAAATGAGATATACCAATGTATATTCTCTGGATACTGGATTGCAAGGATGGCTAGATGCTGGATACAGCCTGGTAAAATAATTGAATATCTCCCAATAATTGAGCCTTGGGCTATATCTTTGAACAATGTAATTGCAAGACTGGATTGCCATTTTCCGCAATTTAGTGCACTATTTCACTTTTAAAAATTTGATACATCATTTGAGAGACATATGGCAAAAGAAGATCACATTGAAATGGCTGGTACTGTCATAGATACACTACCCAACACCATGTTTCGCGTTGAGTTGGAAAATGGACATATCGTTACGGCTCACATTTCAGGTCGGATGAGGAAAAATTATATCAGAATTCTGACTGGGGATAAGGTTAAGGTAGAGCTGACTCCTTACGATCTTTCAAAGGGTCGTATCATTTTTCGCGATAAAGGCTAAATGCGTTTCATCCAATTTCTATAGCTGTTCTCTGTTTCATTAAAGAAAATCTGACGGAATATAGAAAAAGCTGGCTGCAAGCAGCCAGGTATATAGCTAATGTTCCAGAGAACTATCACCAAGATTACAGAGCAAGTGGTTAACCTCGATGGTTTGGGGTATTTTATTTCCCGGCAACCATCATATTTTCTATTAAAATAGAGCCACAGCGCATGGAAATATTCGGATTAATGTCACTGCCTACTGCCAATATCATCCGGTACATTTCTTTAAGATTTCCTGCAATAGTAATTTGATCAACCGGATATTGTATGACCCCATCCTCAACCCAGTATCCACTTGCCCCACGTGAATAATCTCCGGTAATACCATTCACACCCTGGCCCATTAGTTCTGTAACCAGCAACCCTTTCCGCATCATTTTCAAAAGGTCACCAAGATCCCCGCAAGTAGGATCAATGGTTAAATTATGAACGCCATCACTATTTGCTGTTGTCTTTAAACCCATTTTTCGCGCCGAATAACTGCCAAGAACATATTGAAGCAAACGCCCCTTTTCAACTAATACATTGGGTCGCGTAGGCACACCTTCCCCATCAAAAGGGGCGCTCCCCAAAGCACCTTTTAAATGTGGCTGTTCGTAAATATGAACAAACTCCGGAAACAATTGTTGTCCAATGGAATCAAGCAAAAAGGAATTTTTTCTGTATAAATTTGAACCACTAATAGCGCTCACAAAGCTACCCAATAATCCACTGGAAACTCTTGAAGAAAAAATAACCGGTGTCATTTGTGTCTTAATTTGTTTTGATCCCAGACGACTTAATGCCCTTTCGACAGCTTTAGCTGCTATCAAATCAGCTGAGACTAAATTTTCCGCATTTCTGGCCGTCGTATAATCATAGTCTCTTTGCATTTCATCACCTTCTTTGGCGATTACCGAGCAACTTATACTATGTCGAGTACTATGAATAAACCCCTCTCCACCATGGGTATTGGCATAACCGTGATGAGATTCATAGGAAGAAACATTAACACCATCTGAATTAGTAATCCGTTTATCTAAAGACAAGGCATGTGATTCGCATTTTAAAGCCAAATCTATAGCTTGTTGTGGGGTAATGTCCCAGGAGTGATACAAATCAAGATCTGGATGATTCTTTGTCATCAATTCCTTATCAGCTAATCCAAAGCATGGTTCTTCAGCACTAACCTTTGCTATCTCACAGGCTGCTTTAACCAAAGACTGTAATGCTTCAGGAGATGTGTCTGTACTGCTTGCTCCCCCTTTGCGCTGCCCAATGTATACAGTTAAACCAACTCCTTTATCTTCGCTAAAAGCGACTGTCTCCACTTCCCCCATTCTCACATCGACTGAAAAACCTCGATCATAATTTACAGCCACTGCTGCATCAGTGGCACCTTCTTTTTTGGCAAGTTCCAAGACATCTTTTATCACTCGATTTAAATCTGTTGTTGACTTATATACTTCACTATTGTTATTTTGCGGTTTAATTTGCATATGAGATTCCGTGGTGTTGAATGATGTACATAAGGATACAATAACATGTCTTCGCAAACCAATGTTTATCCTGCAAACAAATTGAATTTATGGCCCTTGCTTATTTTAGCACTCGCCATTTTCATCCCTATGACGTCCTACTCTGCCAGTGATTGGCAAGAACTTACTCCAGGTATTGAATATCAGGATCTAGAAGGAGGCTTGTTAAATCCATGGTCTCATATTCATGTATTTCGTATCGATCTTAATAAAAATCAGATGGCATTGGTGACAGCCAAAAACCTTGCTCAAAAAAATGCATCCGTTGATCAATTTGCTGAACACAGCAAAGCTTTACTTAGCATAAATGGCGGATTTTTTGATCATGAATTCAATCCTCTGGGGCTTAGGATTAACAACAAAAAACAGGAAAATCCATTAAAACGCATTAGCTGGTGGGGCATTTTTTATGTTAAGGATAATAAACCTCGTATTACTAACATACGCAATTTTCATTATGACAGTAACATTGATTTTGCTATTCAAAGCGGCCCCAGATTATTAATCAGAGGAAACATCCCTTCTCTTAAAGCCGGGGTTGCTGACAGAACAGCATTGGGGATCACGGACGATGGCAAAGTGATTATATTGGTTACAACAAATGCCGCCATGTCAACCAGACAATTAGCTCAAATTATGAGGTCGCCTCCATTATCCTGTAGTGACGCAATCAATTTGGATGGTGGAAGTTCCAGCCAATTATATGCCAAGATTGACAGCTTTCAGCTCAATGTACATGGTTTTTCTAATGTCAGTGATGCGATCATAGTTAAGAAAATTTAGGGGCATTCGAGTCAAGCCCCTTATCATTGATTGGATTCAAACCCCTTATAGTACTTAATTCATGCGTTCCAGCCACGTGCAGAATCTCCTTTTCAAATTCCACCTTTGTTTTCGCGAGATCCGTAATCCCGAATCTGCTATATCATTCGTATACATAAATCACAATCAAGTCATGATTTTTTTAATGATATAATATAGATTATTGAGATGAAAAATATTTATAAATTACTCCATTCAACAGGTAATTTAATGAAATTAAAAGAAATCAGAACAATCATCTACAACTATGGTGAGGAAGAAATCCTTAAGCATATCTTGTATGAATCCAAAGAACCTATCTTAATTAAAATACCTGATTTTACCAGCCAATTTTCACTCGATTATTTTGAACAACTCACTCAGGCCAAAACCACTTATTGTACCTTTGAAAACAAGCGATGTGTTGATTTCCAAGCGGGCAATTTTGCTGAAGTCATCCAACAAATAAAAAGCAACAAACCCATTCGTATTTTTGGGCAAATTTTGTCTAGAGAACGCTCTAAGGAAATAGAAAAGCATGTGCCACTTTGGCAAAAAATTCCTTTCAGGCCAAGGTATTTTAGAGAAACCAAAAAAGTGGCTTATTTTTTTGGAGGTAAAGGCGCTGTCTCAGAAATGCATTTTGACCGAGAACATTGCTGCAATCTTCATTTATGTTTGAGTGGGAAAAAACAAGTATTGCTGTTTACCAGAAAACAAAGTGACAACCTTTACAAACTCCCCTTTATTGGGGATTCTTTGATTGACTTCACTCAACCCCTGGATGTTTTAATTCAACAATACCCCAGACTGAATCAGGCTGAAGGATATCAGGTTCTACTTGAGAAAGGCGATATGTTATTCATGCCTAGAAATTGTTGGCATTACACAGAGTATCTTGATGCGTCATCTGCCGCTACTTATGTGTTTTATCCTAACAAATTTTTCCAATATTATGGATATTTTACCGGCAATTTTTTTTTGGGGTATAAAGAAGAATCCGGTTTTAAAATTTATAGATGGCCTTTTTTTGAGAAATTCAGCCGTCGCTATGCATTATCAACAGGAGTCTCTAAAATCACGTTTAAAATAATAGAAAAAATTTTATTTCTATTCATGCTGCCTATAATTAGCCTATTAAACATTATTTCTCATAAATTTAACCCCCGCAGAGTATTTTAACCCACAACTTATCCACAGAATAATCCCAGATTATTCTATTGACCAAAGTAAAAAAACACATTATCTTGTTATTAAAACCCCTAAAACACCCTATATCTTGGGTTTTTTGCTATAATTATGGTAACAGTAAACAAAAGCTTCTCTTGACGGTCGTAAAAACAGGAGCAAGTCTTAGTTTCAACGAAACTAGGATTGCCTTTTAAACAAGTTCGTAAAACATGTTGGATTCACTGAAACAATGAATTGCCAAAATATATTTCGTGGAGGAAAAATGTCCGAAATTCTTGAGCCGGTAAAGGATATACCGCTAACAAATCAACTGGAATTGACTGCTAATGTCCCAGGCATGCTTAAAACAATAAAACGAAATGGCAAGGTAGTCATTTATGATGATACTAAAATCAAAATTGCTATTACCAAAGCCTTTATTGCCGACGAAGGTGGTACAGCCCCAACTTCTGATCGAATTCACCAGCAAATCGAAGAGCTAACCAGACAAATCACCCAGGTATTTAAACGCCGTTTACCTAGTGGTGGCGCTATTCATATTGAAGAGATCCAGGATCAAGTTGAACTCGCTCTTATGCGCAGCGGACACTATAAAGTAGCTCGCTCCTATGTTTTATATAGAGAAGAACGTCGAAAAGCACGAGAATCAGAATCGAAACAAAAACAAACAAAAGACAGTAAGCATTTATTAATAACTATGCCTAATGGAGAAGTACAACCATTAGATATGGACAGGGTCAATACTATCGTCAAAGAATCATGTCGTGACCTCAGCAACGTCAAAGCAGAACCTGTTATTAAAGATGCCTTGCGTAATCTTTATAACCAAGCCAAATATGAAGATGTCCACAAAGCTTTGATTATGTCAGCGCGTGCGTTGGTTGAAAAAGAACCTAATTACACTTATGTCAGCGCGCGTTTGTTGCTAGACAGCTTACGTTCTGAAGCACTGACTAAACTCAATATCAAATCAGAAGCTACATTTGATGAAATGGCTCAAATCTATCCAGTTTATTTCAAATCTTACATAGAGCAAGGTATTGCCCAAGGTATGCTTGACCCTAAGATGGCTGACTTCGATCTGGACAAACTTAGCCAAGCTCTTCTTCCCGAACGAGATATGAAGTTCACCTATTTAAGTTTACAAACTTTATATGATCGTTATTTTATTCATGAGCGCGGGGTAAGATATGAGCTTCCTCAAGCTTTTTTCATGCGAGTAGCCATGGGCCTTGCTCTTCGTGAACAACATAAGGAAGAGAAAGCCATAGAGTTTTATCAGTTACTCTCTTCATTTGATTATATGTCTTCCACTCCAACATTATTTAATTCCGGAACAGTAAGGCCGCAGTTATCCAGTTGCTATTTAACAACAGTACCCGATCATTTGGATGGTATTTATAGCGCTATAAAAGACAATGCCCTTCTCTCTAAATATGCTGGAGGACTAGGCAATGACTGGACTCCAGTACGAGCTATGGGTGCTCATATCAAAGGGACTAATGGTAAATCTCAAGGTGTAGTTCCTTTCCTGAATGTTGCCGATGCTACTGCTGTAGCAGTAAATCAGGGGGGGAAACGCAAGGGAGCTGTCTGCGCGTACCTGGAATGCTGGCACAGAGATGTAGAGGAATTTCTGGAGTTAAGAAAAAATACTGGCGATGATCGCCGCCGTACTCACGACATGAATACTGCCCTTTGGGTACCTGATTTGTTTATGAAGCGTGTTCGTGAAGATGGTAATTGGACTTTATTTTCACCTGATGAAGTACCCGATTTACATGATCAATATGGTAAAGCATTTGAGGCTCTCTATGTTGAATATGAAGAAAAAGCTCGACAAGGTATTATTAGGAATACAAAAACCATTTCAGCTGTCAAACTATGGCGTAGAATGCTTTCCATGCTTTTTGAAACTGGTCATCCATGGCTAACATTCAAAGATCCCTGCAATTTACGATCACCTCAGCAACATGCTGGAGTAATACACAGTTCTAATTTATGTACAGAGATTACTCTAAATACTTCTGAAGAAGAAATTGCTGTGTGCAATTTAGGCAGTGTCAATCTTCCAGCGCATATTAAAAACGGTAAACTGGATGAGCAAAAACTCAAGCGCACAATATCAACAGCTGTCCGTATGTTGGATAATGTCATTGATATTAATTATTATTCTGTACCTCAAGCTCGTAACTCCAACTTGCAACATCGGCCAATTGGTCTAGGTATCATGGGCTTTCAGGATGCGCTATACGAATTAAAAATGGATTATGCATCCAAAGAAGCCATTGAATTTGCTGACTCTTCCATGGAACTAATTAGTTACTATGCTATCGAAGCTTCTTGTGACCTGGCTAAAGAGCGGGGCAGTTACTCAACCTATGAGGGTTCTCTATGGAGCAAAGGCATATTGCCTATCGATTCAATTAACCTCTTGCAACAATCCCGTAATAAATATCTGGAGCAAGACAGGTCACAAAAACTGGATTGGGAACCATTACGAGTTAAAGTTCGCACACAAGGCATGCGTAACTCAAATGTAATGGCTATTGCACCTACAGCCACAATATCCAACATCTGCGGTGTATCACAATCTATTGAGCCAACTTATCAGAACCTTTACGTCAAATCCAACTTGTCAGGCGAATTTACCGTGGTGAATCCCTATTTGGTGGCCGATTTAAAAACTCTGAACCTTTGGGATGAAGTCATGGTCAATGATCTAAAATATTTTAATGGCAGTGTACAACCTATCAGTCGAATTCCAGAGGAGCTGAAAAGACGTTATGCCACTTCTTTTGAAATTGACCCCATGTGGTTGGTTGAAGCCGCGTCACGCCGTCAAAAATGGATAGATCAAGCCCAATCCTTGAACATCTATATGGCCCAACCTTCTGGTAAAAAACTGGATCAGCTTTATATGCATGCATGGATTCGTGGATTAAAAACTACTTACTACTTACGTAGTTTAGGTGCAAGTAATGCTGAAAAATCCACTGTTACCGACGGGGCACTTAACGCAGTCAAATTAATAGATACCGAACCAAAGGCTTGTTCTATTACTGATCCAGACTGCGAGGCTTGCCAATAATCAGGAGAAATTTATGAACTTCAATGATACTCAAGAAATTGTCGTAACTCCTCTTATGGGCGCGACAGGGCTCGAAACTTTAGAAATGGGGGCTGCACGCATTCATGTCGATGACAAGCAAATCATTAATTGCCGTGCTGACTTAAATCAATTGGTGCCTTTCAAATACAAATGGGCTTGGGATAAATACTTGACAGCCTGTGCTAATCATTGGATGCCCAATGAAATCAGTATGAGTGCCGATGTCGCCTTATGGAAAGATCCTTATGGTCTTACAGAAGATGAGCGTTTAATCATTAAGCGTAATTTGGGATTTTTTTCAACCGCTGATTCACTCGTTGCGAATAATCTGGTTCTTGCTGTTTACAGACATATTACTAACCCTGAGTGTCGTCAATATCTTTTAAGGCAAGCTTTTGAAGAAGCGTTACACACTCATGCTTATCAATACATTATAGAGAGTTTGGGGCTGGATGAAGCGGAAGTATTTAATATGTATAGAGAAATACCTTCTGTATCCAGAAAAGCGGTTTGGGCATTGCCATTTACTCAAAGCTTAGGTGATGAGACCTTCCATACAGGCACTCCGGAAAATGATCAACGCCTGCTACGCGATTTAATTGCATTTTATGTCGTGTTTGAGGGTATTTTCTTTTATGTCGGATTTACTCAAATTCTGTCCATGGGACGTCGTAACAAAATGGTAGGAACATCAGAACAGTTCCAATATATACTGCGCGATGAGTCCATGCATATGAATTTCGGTATTGATGTGATTAATCAAATCAAAATCGAAAATCCTCATTTATGGACACCTGAATTTAAGAATGAAATAATTCAACTCATCAGAGAAGGCGTTGAGCTCGAATACCAATATGCCAGAGACACTATGCCTCATGGCATTCTCGGAATGAACGCCGAGATGTTTGAAGAATATTTGCACTTTATTGCAAACCGTCGCTTAAATCAAATAGGTCTGCCGGATCAATACCCTGGTGCTGAAAACCCATTCCCCTGGATGAGTGAAATGCTGGATCTCAAAAAAGAGAAAAACTTTTTTGAAACTCGTGTTATTGAATATCAGGCTGGTGGTACTTTAAGCTGGGATGATGAATAAAATTTAATCATGTTACCTTGAGCAAAGTAAGGGAGTTCATTTAGAGAAATCCCTTACTTTGTGAAAAAGTCATGCCCCAGCCTTTAACTTAACCAAACTTAATAATATTCTACGTATTTCCATTATTTTTGATTTAATTTTGAACAAATCAACCTCTAAATCCAAATTTATGGTGACATTTTAGTATGATCAGGTAAAATCCCAAGCGCATAGAAATAATGCTATGCCAGCAAAATAATAACAACATCGCTAAAAGATATAACACACTCAGAACAATGCATTCTATTAACTGAAAATCAAGATGAGGTAAGTTATGCAGTCTAAAATACACAAAAAAGAAGACAATACAAATTACAGCTTTCTATTAAAATGTATGGCTGCTGCTACAGCAGCACTTGCTACAGCAGCAATAGTAACCGCTGTGGTAATCAAAGCCACTGCGACAGCAGCCGTAGGTTTTGGTGTTGCAACCGCAGGAGCAGCTCTATCTCCATTATTAGTTGTAGGAGGAGCATTACTAGCTGCTGTGGGTATCTGCTGCCTTCCATTATTGCTCTGCTGTGGCAGTAGCCGTAGTGTATATACCGTATCAAGCTCACCAGCTTACAGACCTTGGAGCAGTGCATGGTATACAGGCTATAACCCAACTTTTCATTCGCATCCTGTTTATAACAATGGCGGTACTTACCACACTCATCACTCAGGAACCGTTCATACCCATTCTAATCCAGTACATACACATGGTAATAATGTTCACGTCCATGCTACTCCAAGTAATGTTCATGGACACAGATAATTTTATCTAAACCAAGTGTATTTTATGTATTGCTTGACATAGCAATGGTTTGTTTAGAACCATTGCTATCTAAAAATCGCTGTACTTTACTGTCTCAAATGCGGAAATAAAATAACGTCTCTGATTGATTGCGAATTAGTAAATAACATCACCAAGCGATCGATTCCAATCCCTTCACCAGCTGTAGGCGGCAAGCCATATTCCAATGCTTCAATATAATCACTATCAAAATGCATTGCCTCTAAATCACCTGCATCCTTTTCTTCAACTTGCTTTCGAAAGCGCTCAGCTTGATCCTCGGCATCGTTTAATTCAGAGAATCCATTCGCAATCTCACGACCAGCAATAAAAAACTCAAATCGATCGGTGACTTCCGGATTGGTATCAGAACGTCTCGCTAAAGGAGATATTTCTGTAGGGTATTCCGTAATAAAAGTGGGCTGAAATAATTGGTGCTCTACTGTCTCCTCAAAAAGAATAATTTGTAGTTTACCCAGGCCATCAGTTTCTTTATAAGGCAGACCTAAATCATTCAGAAGTGTTCTGCATCCCTCTAACGTTTCTAACTGCTGCGCCTTAATATCAGGATGATATTTTAATATAGCTTCTTTTACGCTCAACCGTTCAAAAGGTTTATTGAAATCAATGACTTGACCTTGATATTCTATTTGCCGAGTAGCTAATACTTTATCGCATAGATAATGAAACAATTGTTCAGTGAAATTCATCAAATCATTGTAATCGGCATAAGCCTGGTAAAATTCCAGCATCGTAAACTCTGGATTATGACGAGTAGAAATTCCTTCGTTACGGAAATTTCTATTAATTTCATATACTCTCTCAAAACCACCAACAACCAAGCGTTTTAAGTACAACTCGGGGGCTATCCTCAAATACATGGTCATATCCAATGTATTGTGATGAGTTACGAAAGGACGAGCCAAAGCACCTCCAGGAATTGGATGCATCATTGGTGTTTCTACTTCCAGAAAATGATTATCATCCATAAATTCTCTGAAGGCTTTGATTAAATGTGAACGTATTAAAAAAGTTTTTCGACTGTCTTCATTTGCAATCAAGTCAACATAACGTTTACGATATTTCAATTCCTGATCAGCCAAACCATGGAATTTATCAGGAAGCGGCCTTAAAGATTTGGTTAATAACTCAACATATTCTGCATTAATGGTCAGTTCACCAGTGTTTGTTTTAAATAACTCACCCTGTACACCAACAATATCTCCTAAATCCCAATGTTTAAACTGTTCATAAACGTCAGGAAGATCATTTGAACGAAGATAAACTTGTATCCGACCTGATACATCCTGAATATGAAAAAAACTGGCTTTACCCATAATTCTTCTCAGAACGATTCGGCCTGCAACAGATACTTTCACATGCTTTTGTTCTAATGTTTGTTTTTCAGTTTCGGAGTATTGCTTCAGCAAAGCATCGGCTAAATGTTCGCGGCGAAAGGTATTTGGAAAATTAAACCCGCTTGTGCGCAATTCCGCTAATTTTTGTTTGCGAATATGATAAACTTCACTTTCATCTAAATGTACATGTTCTTCACTCATGCTTGCCCTACTCCTGCCTTTAAACTGGCTTCAATAAATTGATCTAATGAACCATCCAATACTGCCTGAGTATTACTGGTTTCAACACCGGTGCGCAAATCTTTTATACGAGATTGGTCTAATACGTAAGAACGAATTTGTGATCCCCAACCAATGTCAGATTTGGTAGCTTCCAATGCTTGCTGCTCTGCATTTTTCTTTTGCATTTCCAACTCATAAAGCTTCGCCCTCAATTGCTTCATTGCCTGGTCTTTGTTTTTATGCTGGCTTCGATCATTCTGGCATTGAACGACTATCCCACTAGGGATATGTGTAATCCTTACGGCAGAATCAGTACGGTTAACATGCTGCCCGCCAGCCCCGGAAGCTCTGTAAGTATCAATCCGCAAATCAGCTGGATTAATTTCAATTTCGATATCATCGTCAATTTCAGGAGAGACAAAAACAGCTGCAAACGAAGTGTGTCTCCTGTTGCCAGAATCAAATGGCGACTTTCTCACTAAACGATGGACACCTGTTTCAGTCCTTAACCAACCAAACGCATATTCACCTGTAAAATGAATAGTCGCACTTTTAATTCCTGCCACTTCACCAGGAGAGCATTCTATCAACTCGGTGGTAAATCCGTGATGTTCTCCCCAACGTAAATACATTCGTAATAACATTTCAGCCCAATCTTGCGCTTCAGTGCCGCCAGAACCTGCTTGAATATCAAGATAAGCATTGGAGTGGTCCATTTTGCCAGAAAACATTCTTCTAAATTCCAAACTGGCGACTTGTTGCTCAATTGATTTTAATTCATCACCAATGTCGATGATGGTTTGCTCATCATCTTCTTCTCGAGCCAATTCAAACAGTTCTCTCTGATCACTAATTGATTGGCTTAATTGGCTTAATGAGTGGACTATAGTTTCCAGCTGAGTTCTTTCACGTCCCAATGCCTGAGCCTGTTCCGGATTGTCCCACACATTGGATGATTCCAATTCGCGAATTACTTCTTCCAAGCGCTCACTTTTACCTTCGAAGTCAAAGATACCCCCTAAGCGATTCTATGCGCTCATTAAGATCGATTAAACTTAAATTAATTTGATTCACTTCTAGCATCAGTGTCTCTTTTAAAAATAAATAGGAGATTTTACAGCGAAAGTAAGATTCTATCTATACTAATTCTGATGTTTTAATGCGGTTCTATACGCCTGAAGATTCATTAGTAACTCTGCTTCAGCATTTGATAAATGACAACTACTGATAATTTCCTCACGAGTGCCACCCATTTCCAGGATTCTCAAGGCATGTTGATAACTGCCATCGTTATGTCTTATGTTTTCCAATTCTTGCAATTGAGTCTCAATACTAATTAATTGCTGATTAATTTCATTAAGTTGTTTCGCAAATAATAAATCCGCATTGATCAGCATAGGATGATCTTTTACTACTTGAGTAGCCAATTTTTCCAAAGAATCTATTTTGTTCTGTAATTTATTGATGTTTTTTCGTTGATTTAATAAATAATTACCCAAGAGTAAAAAAATTATCGCATGCAAATACAGAAAGATATGTGTCATTTTTTATCCTTAATTTTAGTATCCTTTTTATTTAACTCTACTGAATTTGTATTACTTATAACACTAAAATGGACTCTACTTAAATCTGGATTGAGAATTCTGTCCACTTTTCTATTTTTAGTGATAAGAATATTCACTCTTCGATTCTGGCTTCTTCCAGCTTCAGTGTAATTGTCCGTTATGGGGTATTGATCACCATATCCTGTAACCAAAATACGATGATTGGCAATTCCAAAACCATTTAAAATGCGACCAACAGTAGCTGCTCTTGCAGCTGATAATTCCCAATTTGAAGGGTATTGGGGCGTTTCAATAGGCACATTATCAGTGTATCCCTCAACAACCACTGTAAAAGGTAGATTCTTAATTTTCTCCGCCAGCTTCATTAGTTTAATCAATGCTTCTGGTTTAATATCAGCACTACCAGAATCAAATAATGAGCCTGCTTTTATATCTATCTCAACCCATCCCTCTTGTCTGTTTAATTTGAAATCACCATCTTCAAGTTCAGATAGTGATTTATTCAGTTCATCCAAACCATCTTTAAAAGTTCCCTTGGTCTTCTTTTCTTCAGGACCATCTTTAATGTTATCTGTCGATTGAGTCGCTTTATTTTGATCCTTTTGATTAAATGCCGACTTCATTCCTTCAGAAAGAGATTTATATTTTGAAACATTTACTGAAGAAATAGCATACATCACAACAAAAAAAGCAAATAATAAGGTAATGAAATCAGCATAAGATACGACCCATCGATGACTATCCTGATGTTCTTCAGTTTTCTTTTGTCTTGATTTCATCTTGCTTGTGTTGCCCATAGTTGTTTAACTTTAACTGCAGCATATTGGGACTCTCACCACTCGCCATGGCGACCAGGCCTTCAACGACCATTTCATCAAAATGCACCTTATG
This sequence comes from Legionella sp. PATHC039, assembly GCF_026191275.1. Lineage (NCBI taxonomy): Bacteria > Pseudomonadati > Pseudomonadota > Gammaproteobacteria > Legionellales > Legionellaceae > Legionella > Legionella sp. PATHC039. Next base: position 803,694 of record NZ_JAPHOP010000001.1, on the reverse strand, counting down.
AGAAATACAACTTTTTAATTTATTAGCAACAGGTAAAAAAAACAGATTCGCGAACCCAACACCATAAATAGTTGCAACAAAAGCAACCGCAATGCCTAAACCTAATTGACTGGGATCAGCGAGATTCCTCATGACTTGAATTAAACCCAACACCGCACCTAAAATTCCTATGGTGGGGCTATAGCCGCCCATGCTTTCAAAGACATGCGCAGCACGCAAATCCTGATGCTCCGTTCGATCTATTTCTGCTTCCAAAACTTGTCGTAAGGTAAGCTTGTCCACTCCTGTAACCAGTAATTCCAACCCCTTATAAATTAAAGGATTGGTTTCGACATCCAAACGATCTTCTAGGGAGAGAAGGCCAAGTTGGCGAGCTTTTCTAGATAACTCTATGAGAGTCGTTCTGCATTCTTCAAAATTATGATGAGGAGGTTTCACTACCCAAGGCAATATTCTAAACGCCCTTTTAAAAGTGGTTAAAGGAGTTTGCACCATAACAGCCCCTAATGTTCCACCCATGACAATCAGTAAGGCCGGAAAATTAAGTAAGGAATTTAAATCTCCCCCCTCAAAAATTTGGCCTACGATAATGGCGAGAAAACCTGTCAACAATCCTATTAATGTCAAAGTATCCATACTTATTTTTTATTCCGGTAATCTTGATCTAATACGGTGCGTTGCTTGACTTAAAATCTGTGAAATTCGTGACTCACTAACCTCCAGTATTTCCCCGATTTCCTTCAAATTCAAATCCTGCTCATAATACAAAGAAAGCACCAGCCTCTCTTTACGAGGGAGACTATCAATCACTTGGGTTAATCGATTCATCATATCACTTCGCATAACATTCCTGTGCGGTTCAGTTGAGCCATTCCCTTCATGATCAAATAAGACATCATCGGTTATTCCCAAGTCATCAAAACCATATAAATGACTGCTAATGGAGTCTTGCAACATATCATGATAATCATCTAATGACACACCTAGCTCTTCAGCAATTTCATTATCCTTAGCCTCACGCCCAAACTTATGCTCCAATATGCGCACAGCATCAGAAATCATTCTGGAATTGCGATAAACAGAACGTGGCACCCAATCGTTACGTCTTACTTCATCAAGCATATGTCCCCTTATACGTATTCCTGCATAAGTTTCAAAGGATGCCCCCTTGGATGAATCATAATGCCTTGCTGCTTCAAGCAGACCAAGCATCCCTGATTGTATTAAGTCATCCAGTTGTACACTCTGCGGTAATCGCCCGAGCAGATGATATGCAATGCGTTTTACCAATGTGGCATGTGTTTTTACCAGAGCTTCCTGGGTTTGTTGATTTACTTTGCTGTATGCAGCCAAAGCATCCACGATACTCTCCTTACCATAACAGCAGATTGTAGTTATTAGTAATTTGGTAAATCTAAAACAAACAGAGTACAGCTAATTTTAAGTATAGCGAATAATTTAAAATTGTCCCGCAACCAAACGCTCCAAAAAGAAACTGGTGTTTCCACCTAAAGACGGTTTAAATGACCAATTACTCACCGATTCAGCTAATTCTCTCAAGGCTTTAGCAGCAGGTGAGTCGGGATAAGCGATTAAAATAGGATTTTGTTTTTTTACTGATTTATGGATGTTTTCGTCAAAAGGAATCGCGCCAAGGTAATCTAGCTGCACATCCAGAAACTGTCCTGAGACCCGAAACAGTTTATTAAACAAGTCACGACCATCCTTAACATTTCTAACCATATTAGCCAGAATGTGGAAATGCGTCCACTCATAACGTTTGCTCATCACTTTAATTAGTGCATAAGCATCTGTCAAAGAGGTAGGTTCATCACAGACAACAACAATCAACTCTTGCGATGAACGAGTAAAACTCAATACGGTCTCGGAAATCCCTGCTGCGGTATCGATAATCATATAGTCCAAATCATCAGTTAGTTCGTTAAATGAATCAATGATTCCCGCATGTTCCGCAGGACTCAATTGCGTCATAAACTCTGTTCCGGAAGCAGCAGGAATAACCCTGACGCCAGCGGGGCCATGTAAAATAATATCACTTAAATGACATATGCCCTGAAGAACATGAGATAAATTGTATTTGGTATGCAACCCCAGCATAATATCCACATTTGCCAATCCTAAATCGGCATCCAGAAGCATGACACTATAATTTAGTTGAGATAACGCTATAGCTAAATTGACCGAGATATTACTTTTGCCTACACCACCTTTCCCTGCCGAAACAGCAATCACTTTAACAGGTTTGTTTCGGGACAAACTCCTAAGACCAGAAGCCTGATCTTTTATACCTTTGCTAAGCTTCGACATAATTCTCTCTCCTAACATTCGGATTTATTTTGCTGATGTCCCTTGCCTCCTGAAATAACTGAAGTTCTTGTTGCGCAAATAACTCAACAAGCTGGTGACGCGTAGCAATTTTGATATCCTCAGGGACTCGTTGTCCATCGGTTAAATAACCCAAAGCTAAATTTGATTCAATAACAGCACTTATGGCTCCACCTACTGCAAGAGATTCATCCAATTTCGTAATAATGCATTGATCCACACGATTTGCCTGGTAACGCTTAATCGCATCGATTAATACCTGGTAATGACTGGTAGCTGGTAATACCAATACTTTTTCTATAGATTGCAGATAATTACTTAAAACAGTCATTTGTTTGGTTACACGTTCATCAGAAGGATTCATTCCGGCTGTATCAATCAAAATTAATTTTTTGTCATTTAATTGACGCAATACTCTTGCCAAGGAGACTTCATCCTGCGCAATACATACTTTAACTCCCAAAATCTTCCCATAGAGAATTAGCTGTTCCTGAGCTGCTATTCGGTAGGTATCCATAGTGACCAAACCCAACTTGTCAGCGCCAAAACGTAAAGCAAAGCGTGCTGCAATTTTTGCTAGAGTTGTTGTCTTACCAACTCCAGTTGGACCAACAAACGCGTAGATACCACCTTCTTCTATTCTACTAGAATCGCGAATTGGCAATTGCTCTGTCATTTGTGACAAAATGAATTGCCAGGCTCTTTGTTGATTCAAATCAGGCTTTACTGAGCGAGCCCAAATTGTCGCCGTATTGGGACTAACACCTAAATACAAGAGTTTTTGCAGCATAACTGTATGTAAAGGCTCATGAATACCAACATTTCCACGCAGCTGTGCTTCAAGCATTCCTCTCAGTGTCAAAATTTCTTGCCGCATGTCGTCTAATGGCGTTTGTGCTGAATATTTTTCTGTTCGGCTTGGGGGTTCTGCTATAGCTACAGCGGCTTGAGTTGATATCACTGTTTCGTCAAAATCAATAGCAGCAACTATTTCAACACCATCTTTTATGTTATGACTTGACAAAATAACAGCATCAGGGCCAAAAGCAGCCTTTATTTGCTGCATGGCACTGCGAGTATCTGCAGCGACAAAGCGTTTTAATTTCATAATGCCTCCTGCCTTCAACACACCTATGCAACCCCAAAAACTAACCTACAGTTCCAATTATTCTTATTTGTTTGTTATCAGGTATTTCCTGATAAGACAAAACATGAAAGTCACTGGATATAGTACGCACAAATCGTGCCAAAACCGTTCGTATACTTGGTTGAACTACCAAAACTGAGCTCTCCTGCTTTGCCTGTTGTTGTGCAGCGAACTGGATCAGTGCTTGTTGGATTTTATCTGCCATTCCTGGCTCAAAGCTAACTCCGCCATGTCCACTGTTTTGTATAGTATTGTGCAACAATTGTTCCAACTCTGGTTTTAATGTAATAATGGGCAATTCCTCGTTTAATCCACTGATTTTCTGAGTTATCAATCGTGATAAGGCAATTCTCACTTGGCTAATCAAATATTCAGTATCTTTTGATTTTGACGCATATTCCGCCAAAGTTTCGACTATAGTGCGTATGTCTGTTAATGGAATATGTTCTGATAATAATCCCTGCAACACTTTGCTAACCATACCTAAAGTAAGTCCATCAGGTACAAGCTCTTTAACCAGTTTAGGGGAACTTATAGCCAACTTATCCAATAGCTGCTGCGTTTCCTCATAGCCAAGTAATTGCTGGCTGTTTTGTTCCAGGATCATGCTTAAATGAGTAGCAACTACTGTTGATGCATCAACTACTGTATAACCTAAAGTGTGTGCTTTCTCCTTTTGATTTTCATTTATCCACACAGCATCCATTCCAAAAGCCGGATCTCTTGTTGGGATTCCCTCTAAATTACCAAATATCTGTCCGGGGTTTATCGCTAACCATTTATCAGGATGAATCATTGATTCTCCCATAATCACCCCAGCCAAACTTAATCGGTAATGATTAGGCTTTAAATCCAGGTTGTCACGAACATGAACGGATGGAATTAAGAAACCCAATTCTTGCGATATTTTCTTTCGGACACCTTTAATTCGTGACAGTAATATTCCACCCTGAGCATTATCGACCATAGGGATCAATCGGTAACCTACTTCCAAACCAATGACATCGACAGGATTAACATCATCCCATGATAACTCACTCTGTTTAGAGTCACTCGTTTGCGAAAATTCATTTTGCTCTTCATCCTTCTTTTCACGCTTAACTTTTTCCTGATTGATAAATAAATAAGCAATGCCAGCTAACCCTGCTGATAATAGAATAAATGCAATATGAGGCATACCAGGAATTATGCCTATTAGACCAATAATAGCTGCTGCAATGACAAGTGATCTTGGTTTTGCAAATACTTGAGAAATAACTGCCTGCCCCATATTTTGAGCACTAGAAACTCGGGTCACAATGATTGCCGCTGCAGTAGACAATAAGAGAGAAGGAACTTGAGCGACCAAACCATCCCCGACTGTCAATAAAATATAATTATGAACTGCGTCATTAAAATTCATATTATATTGAAATATGCCTATTATTAATCCACCAACGATGTTAATGATTAAAACCAAAATTCCTGCTATCGCATCTCCTCGGACGAATTTGCTGGCACCATCCATTGAACCGTAAAAATCCGCTTCCTGAGCTACTTCTGTTCGACGCTTGATTGCCTGTTCCTGATTGATTAGACCTGCATTGAGATCAGCATCTATAGCCATTTGCTTTCCGGGTAAAGCATCCAAAGTAAACCGCGCACTTACTTCAGATACTCTCCCCGCCCCTTTTGTCACTACAACAAAGTTAATAACGACAAGGATAATAAATACCACTATACCTACTGTGTAATTACCTCCAATCACCACTTCACCAAAAGATTTTATGACCTGACCGGCAGCATCTGTACCATTATGACCATTGAGTAAGACTACTCGTGTAGAAGCTACATTGAGGGCTAATCTTAACAAAGTTGCCACAAGTATCACTGTGGGAAACACCGCAAAATCCAGGGGTCTTTCACTATAAATAACTGCCAACAAAACAACTAAAGAAAGAGCGATATTAAAAGTAAAAAATATATCCAGTAGGAAAGGAGGCAGAGGTAACATCATCATGCTGATCATGACAATCAGTATTAATGGAGTACCAAACCCTTGGCGCATCCAATATTCTATATAATTCATAACATTGTTCATTCAATCTCCTCCTCTGCTTCGCGAGCCAGTTCAGGTGGAATAGGGACATTTTGTAAAATTTCAGGCTTATAATCATAACGTTGCCTGTCACGTAGCTGAAAAATATAGGCTAGCACCTGAGCCACAGCAACATATAACCCTCTGGGAATTTCTGCATTCAGTTTTGTTGAAAAATAAATAGCGCGAGCTAACGCAGGAACTGAAATAATAGGGATCTTATATTCTTTAGCAACCTTGGATATCTGAAAAGCAACCAGGTTTTTACCCTTGGCAATCACCACTGGAGCCTTTTTTCCTTTCTTTTGGTAACTAAGAGCAACTGCATAGTGCGTAGGATTAGTCAATATAACGTCGGCTTTAGGTACTTCACTCATCATCCGTCGTCTTGCAACCTCCAGCTGTGCGCGACGTATAGCACTTTTTACCTCAGGTTTGCCTTCCGTCTCTTTGTATTCATCTTTTAATTCCTGTTTAGTCATCTTAATCGATTTGCTATGTTCATATAATTGGAATGGAACATCTATTGCCGCAATTAATATCAGACTCGCAGTAATCAGCACAAAAGATTTTAAAAGGATCATTACCCCACTAGTGATTGCTATTTCTAATGGTGCTTTCCCCAATTCAAGCAACAAGGGTACTTGCGATCTAAGCACTAGAATAGATGCGCTCGCCACCAGGACAAATTTTAAAAAAGCCTTAAGCATCTCAACAAATCCTTTGAGAGAAATCATGCGCTTAAAACCTTTAAGTATATTTAATCGAGAAAATTTTGGCTGTATAGACTGTCCACTAAAAACCCATCCCCCCATAAGCAATGGTGCTAGCAAAGATAAAATAAAAATAACGAGCAAAAGTGGAACAACAGACCAAAGCCCGGATTTTGTCAATTGAAACAAATTTTCTAAAGAATTATTCCCGGTAACAAGAATGTCACGATCGAAATCAAACGCCTGTTGCATTATACTGGTAATTTGCAGTGATAATTGTTTCCCAAAAATAAAGAAACCAAGTCCGGTAAATAATAAAATGACCGTTGCATTAAAATCTTTAGAACGTGCAACCTGCCCTTTTTTTCGTGATTCTTTTAATCGCTTGGAAGAAGGCTGTTCCGTTTTTTCTTGTGATTGTTCTTCATCGGCCATTAGCGCAATATTCCTGTTATAAATTGGATTCCATGCTTAATGCTCTCTACCATTTCTGTCCCGACAGTGGGCAAACCTATTTTAATGATGACAAACCCCATCAATAGCGTAATCGGAAAACCTAAAGAGAAAAGGTTTAATTGCGGAGCAACCCGAGCCATAACTCCAAAAGACAAGCTTACAATAAGCAAAGATAAAATCGCAGGAATTGAAATCAATACCGCTTCTTTGAACATCCAACCTGAAAACATAATCGTACTCCAGACAATTGATGGATCCAGAGAAGATTTACCGATTGGCATTATTCTAAAACTCTCGATTAGAGTTTCAAGAATAGCTAAATGGCCATTCAATGCCAAAAATATTAATGTGGTCACCATTAAATACAATTGACTGATTAAAGGCACACTGGCATTGCTGGTTGGATCAACCATTACTGCAAATCCCAAACCCGCCTGCATGGATATAATTTGCCCCCCAAGAATGAATACTTGAAATACTATTTGCAACACAAATCCCATTAACAAACCCAATAATAATTCTTGTACGAGATAAACAGGATAAAGACCATTAAAATTTTCGAAAGACAAGTTATAAGGCACATAGGTAAAACACACACAGCTTAAAGTAAAAACAAAGAGAATTTTAATGCGAGCTGGCAATAGTGCTGACGATAAAACTGGCACCGTAAGCATCAAACCACCAATACGCACCATGGGCCAAATAAATTGGCTCATTAAGCGAATCATAGTTTGATAATCGAGACTCATTTTTTATCCAATCAAATAAGGAATATTGTTTATCAAAGTATCTGTATAATTTATCAATGTCTTTAATAACCAAGGCCCTGCTAAAATTAGAACCAAAAAGGTAACGAATAACTTGGGTATAAAACTTAAACTTGCCTCATTAATTTGAGTCGCAGCCTGAAACATCGATATAATTAGTCCAACAATTAATCCCGGCAATATCAACACTGACAGTAATAGCAGAATGATATAAACACTATCACTAAACAACGAAACGACTGATTCAGGGGTCATATAGCCTCCTAGGCAAGAGCAAAACTTGAAGCAAGTGAACCCAAAACCAAAGTCCATCCATCAACCATCACAAACAACATGATTTTAAAAGGTAGTGAAATAATCAAGGGTGAAAGCATCATCATCCCCATAGCCATCAAAAGGCTGGACACAACAAGATCAATAATTAAAAAGGGTAAAAAAAGAATAAAGCCTATTTGAAATGCGGTTTTTAACTCGCTAGTAATGAAAGCCGGAATGAGAACACTCATAGGAATCTCATCTAAAGTTTTTGGTACATTGTGAGCAAATTTTTCAAATAAAGATAAATCATTTTTTCTCGTTTGATTTAGCATAAACTGACGAAGCGGCTTTTGCGCATTGGATAATGCCAGAGAAAAATCAATCCTTTCATTCATATAGGGCTGTATTGCTGTTTCATTAATTTTGTTGAATACAGGTGACATAACAAAATAAGTCATAAATAGAGCAATTCCTATTAATATTTGATTGGTAGGCGTCTGAGCCATCCCTATTGCCTGCCGTAAAATTGACAGAACAATAATTATCCTTGTAAATGACGTCATTGCCATCAGCAACCCTGGCAATACGGTCAATAAAGTCATAAAAATTAAAATTTGCAGATTGATGCTATAAGATTGCGAACCATTAGTTCCAGGTTGCATTGTAACAACGGGAAAAGATAAAGGGTCTGTGTAACCTGCAACGGGTAATAAAAGAAGTAATATCAAAATCAGTAACCAACTTTTAATTTTCATTTATGACTTCCCTATTGCTGATTTCAGCACATCAGCAAAAGACGATTTTTGATCAGCATCAAACCCTTCAGGAAGTTGATTGCCAAAATCACATATGAGATTAATGGAATATGACCCTACACCTACTAATAAATATCTTTCCCCAATTTTCAGCAATACAATCTTTTCCTTTGGACCTAAAATAATACTTGCAACAGTTTGGAATCCTTTAGATACAGTAAAGCTTACTCTATGCATACGTTTCACTATCCAAGATAAAAAAATAATAATGAATAATACAAATAAGAGTCCCGAAATGATTCTAATTAGTTCGCCATGGCTGATCGCGTTTGGGCTTAAAGTAGATGACCAACCGACCGAACTGATTAGAGAAAGACCCAAAAATGCCAGACAGAGTACTTTGCTTTTCATTTGAGACGTTTTATTCGTTCAGCCTTGCTAACGATATCAGTTAATCTGACACCAAATTTATCGTTAACTACAACGACTTCACCATGTGCGACTAAAGTACCATTGACTAGCACATCAAGGGGATCACCAGCCAGCCTATCAAGAGCTACGATTCCTCCCTGATTTAATTGCAGTAAATTACGAATAGTCATTTTGGTACGACCGATTTCAACAGTAACTGACACAGGAATATCTAAAATTAACTCCAGTTTCTCATTGCCAGAGTCTGGATTCTGTGGATTCCCTTGATTTTGATTTAATTGCTCTGCGCTGGTTTCGTTCACTTGAGTCATCCTTATCCCCTAATAACGTATTATTTTAATAATTTTCAAAGCTCGCTTTTCATTGGTACTGCCTAAGGTTGCAGTAAAGCTTGGTGTCCCTTCTATGTCCAAGGTTACTTCTTCATTTATTTCCAAAGGCACAAAATCTCCTACTTTCCATGACATTACCTGACCCAGAGTACTGACTGTTTCCGCCATTGAAGCACTCACTGACAATTCAACATCCATGAGCTCTTCTTTCAGAGAATTAATCCAGTTAGGATCAATTTCATCATCAGGTCTTGATGCCCCTAGCTCCAATTGCTGCTTGATAGGTTCAAGCATGGAGTATGGTAAAATAAAGTAAAAAGCCCCTGTTTCCTTACCAAAATTCAAGATGAACTGCGCCACAAGCAACATTTCTTCTGGCTCAGCAATATTAACTAATTGGGGGTTTGTTTCGTCATTGAATTTTGTTATATCCAGTTGAATTATTGGTTCCCAGGCATGGATTAAATTAGCTACCAGTTTTTTAGTGACGACTTCCATAACACGAAGTTCAGTTGCAGTAAAATCTGTTTTATCCTTTTGAGCACCAAATTGGCTATTTCCGCCAAAATAATAATCGACCAAGTCATACACAAAGGTACTATCAAACAAAATAATTCCTTTACCACGAAGAGGTTTGAATTTGTAGATACCTATCAGGCTAGGATTAGGTAAACTCTTCATAAACTCCTTATGCTTTGTAATAAGTAGCGGATCTTGTTTAATTTCAAAATCTCTAGCCGTTAAATGATAAATATCTGCTGCAAACAGACGAACTGCCCTGTCATAAATTTTGTCTAATACCGGAAGCTGTCCTTTAACAATACGCTCTTGTCCGGTAAAATTAAGTGTTTTGACTCTTTCTTCCGCTACATTTTTATCAGAATCAAAAGTGGAGTTTAATTCCTGGCTGGTAGTATCTTCTGGTTTTTTACGAGCTGGCTGCTCCCTTGAATTCAATTCTTCATCATTCGTTTCATCATCAATTGACTCATCTACTGAATCCAGTAATGCATCGATCTCTTCTTGTGATAACACATCTTTCTCAGTCATAAGCAATCCATTCGCATCTCAACCAGATTTTCAAAGTTATTTTAAAATTGAAGTGTTGATTAGTTTAAAATTAGACCAATTAATCAGTAACAACTATAGAATGGTTATGTTTATGCAAAGCCCGTGCCATCCAGGAAATATATGAATAAATCAAATAGATAGTGTAATAATCAACCATTGATTAGCTCTTTTAATTCGACTCTGTCAATGTTTTGGCATAAAAAATCATACGGTTTATATTGATAGGGCTTACGAAAAACTCCAAGGTCGAGGTAAAAAATGTTTTGGTGAGGGAATTTAGATAAACTAACTAACTAACTGAATTAAAAACATTTTTTAACATAGAGATTGGGATTTTTCGTAAGTCTTGTGCACAATATCTGAAATTGTGAGTATTCCTTAATGGTAGTGTAATCACTTCAAAAACAAATGCTTAGAAAATCTCCCATTTAATCTACTGCTTGTTGCTCGCATTTATCTTCTGCTAAACTTTGACAATTAGAGTTACAATCTATTTCATCAGAGGTTAAACACACATCATCCAGACATTGCTGATAATTTTCCCCAACACATTCTTCCAAGTTTAATTTATCAGTACCATCATCCAGACCAGGAATATCCGCGGCAAATGCTACCAAGGAAAAAAATAAAAAGCAGGCTATGCTGGCAAGATTGAATGTTTTGTTCATTAGAATACCTTCCATTGATATTTGATTTAATTATAGACATCCTATAGCCTTTGTTCCTGTTTCCATAATAAAAAAATCATGCGACACTCACTCATCTGTCTATTTAAAAATTTCTGATATGCGTAGCAAAAGAATCTTATTAACTAATTTTACCCGTGCAATTTATAGTGAGTCCTGTTGTATAAGGCCAGACACAGAAAAAGAACTTATTCACTATATTGCACAAAATCAGCCTAAAAACATGCTAACCAGGGGTGCAGGATTGAGTTACAGTGATAGCTGTCTAAATCAAGACGGCCTGGTAATTGATACTAGTCGCTTTAATCATTTCATCGATTTTGATGCCGAAACAGGCATCGTAGTATGTCAGGGTGGAACACCATTTAAGGATCTGTTTTTACTTCATGATGAATTCATTCCCCCAGTTCTCCCAGGCACAGCATTTGCCACTGTAGCAGGTGGAGTAGCCCATGATGTTCATGGTAAAAATAACCATTCAGCGGGAAGCTTTGGACATCATATTTCTTGGTTTGATTTATTGATAGGTGATCAAATCATGCATTGTAGCCGCGAAAAAAACAGTGATCTATTTTTCGCAACTATAGCGGGTTTAGGTTTAACAGGCATTATTACACAAGTCGCTATTCGTCTTAAAAAAGCACCACGCCATCTGACAATAAAAAATAAACCATTTCCATCTATCCAGGAATTAATTGCTGAAATGGCGACTTATGGTCTTCAGCAAGATTACCAAGTAGCCTGGTTAGACTTGTTATACTCAGAACCCAGAGCCATTTTATCAACAGCAAATTATTGTGAATCTCCAAACTATCCTGATAAAAAATTAAAAATTGATAGCCTGCCTAAATTACCATTTGGACTTATCAAAAAATGGAACATGAAAGTATTTAATCAATATTTTTATTCCAGACAAAAAGAAAATGAAATGATGAGTCTCACCCAATACAATAACCCTCTGGATAAAATATCACATTGGAACCGACTCTACGGACCTAGAGGACTAATACAGTTTCAAGCCGTATTTGATAAAGATAAGGCCAGGCAAATTATTAATCATATATTGGAGATTATTAGGGCTCATAGTGCTACTCCAACCCTCACTGTCCTTAAAGTATTTACACAGCCTGGATTAGGTTTGCTTTCGTTTTGTCGGCCTGGATTTACTCTGGCTATTGATTTTATTAATAATCCTCACGCCAAAAAAGCAATAAGCGCGATGAATCAATTCATTTCAGAAAACGATGGATGTGTTTATTTGGCTAAGGATTTATTACTAAATCCAGAACAATATTTTACAATGTACAAAAATCAATCGAAATTTGCTCAAATACTTACAAAATATCGATGCCCCATGCGTTCAGATCTTGCGACACGTTTAGGAATCATAAAATGATGCAGAGGAAATGGGTTGTTTTAGGAGCTACTTCAGTTATTGCCGAACAATTCGCACATCTTGCTGCGCATGCCGGTAACCATTTATGTTTGGTAGCACGCAATTCCGAACAATTAGCCTTAATCTCAAAAGATATTCAATTGCGATATAAAATCCCTTGTGACGCGATAACTATCAATTTATCCGAGTCTAACGAGCAATTGCTTACCATTTTAGAAACCAGAGAAAGAGAATTGGATTTATTTATTGCGCATTGTGATTTTACCGATAATAACCATTTAAATCCGCAATCGATTAAACATTTAATTGATACCAATATCTCATCTACAGTAATCCTGATTAATACCTATTTACAATCACAACAAGAAAAACATCGTATCGTTTATTTAAGCTCCGTTGCTTCCTGCCGCGGCCGTGCCAAAAATAGTCTTTATGGTGCCAGTAAAGCAGCAATTGAAATATTTCTCGAAGGTCTGCAACAAAAAGCAACTCCACATCAACATATCTTAATCGTTCGCCTTGGATACATTGATACAAAACAAACGTATGGACTACCTGGAGTTTTTTACGCAGCTCAACCTCAAGACTGTGCAAAGGCATGTTGGGAAAAAATAAATCATAATAAAAGATTATTTTACTATCCTTATTTCTGGAGAGTGGTCATGGCTATTATTACAAAACTCCCTTTTTTTATTTATAAAAGAATGGGAAAAATATAAGTATTATTATCGCAATGATTTGTTTTTATACGTTATAACGCACGGTTATAGGCTTTTGTATTATGATAAAAACTATCCTAGTATTAATTTAAGTAATATTATGATTGGTTTTAAAATAATGAATATTGCCGATTTGCAATCTTTTCTTGCAGTTTTAGAACTCCACTCTATCTCTTTAGCTGCCAAAAAATTGCATATTACTCAGCCTGCTTTAAGTAAAAGAATTAGAAAACTTGAGTCGGAGTGGAATACCCAACTTTTTATTTCTTCAGGATTAAGGACTGAGCTAACTGATAAAGGAGAACAATTATTGTCTTATGTTCGGCAGATGGTTTATCTGAGCCATGAGTTAATTAGCAGTACTGGCACAGATAAAAAAAGCCTCAGTTACTGCTAAATATTGGTCTATCTAAGTCACTGTATTCATTTTCAGTAACTTCGCCTTCTCCCTGTTCCTCTTTCAAATAGGCAGATGAAGAACTATTGTTACCAAAAATTCCTAACTGAATTCTGACTGAGTTACTGCTGCTTGATGATGCTCCTGATAGTCGGGTAGCATGAGTACTTACAGCATCTTCAGAGCGCGATATTACTCTAATTTCTTCTTTTAGCTTCGCATGACCATGGTTCATTTTTTTAATTTTGCTTGTTAATTCAGAAATTTCTATGTTCAGTTTTTCTAATTCTTCTGTTAATTCCCCTAACTGTTTATTTAATTCTTTTTTATTCTTCTTTTTAAGAGAGGAGTCCTTCAATTGAGTTTCTACAGCATCAATCTGAGATCTCAACATAGATGCTTGCAGCATCAAACTTTTCATAGGAACGACAACTATTCTTCTGGATTCACTTCCCATATGCGTTAATTTTTCAATGATATTATGTCGAGTATTAGCCAAGTGCTCTAACTTGTCAGCATGCCTTTCTTTAAAAGGAACTCCGCTATCAGGATGCGCAATAAAACATTCCAGGATGGGTTTCAACTGATTAGTAAATTGTATTAATCCCAACAAATCTTCTGCAGGGTATAAACCAAACTCGTTGGTGAAATGAGGAGCCATAATAATTGCAAGATTTTCCCATGTCATTAGATTGGTTTCATGAAAGCCTCCTGCCGTATGCATTAGGTAACAATAATGATAAAGAATTTCTCCAACCCGTTGATGGTCAAGTATTTTTGAAAGTAATAAAGAATCAATAAAATTATCCAGCAACTGTACTATTACATCAGTATTTTCAACATCACTCTTGTCAGAACCCAATAGATTTTTTAATTCTGTCGTAAAATGCTTGAGCAATGGATCTCCGGTTTTCAACAATACACTTTCTTTAAGAACTAGAGGTAACATTCCCAAAACATTATTCAGATGTAAATTATTTATCTGGCGATCTTCTACGATATAATCCGCCAAATTCTGTACATTAAAATTCTCATCAATGATTTTCTCAAGCAACTTTTCAGATTCTTCTCTTGATCCGGCCAGTCGAAATACTCCTGGCCAGTTTAATAGCTCTGGGTTTTGTGACACTAATTGGGCAACACATCGAAATACATTGACAATCACATGAGTACTATATGGTGGTGGCATAACAAATTCCCCGATTAAATTTTGAACAAAATATCATGGGATCAAAACTAAATCAATTATTGTTAATGAAATACGAACCTGAATTTTTCCAGCCACATTAATGTCTTTTGGATTAATTGAATTCATCTCAAGTGTTACTTGCGATGAAATTTATGTTCCAGAATAAAATCATGATTGTCTAATCAGGAACGGCCTAATAGAATAGGCCGTTCCTGATTAATTTGAGGAAGCAAAAATCACTTTAAAATTTTAATCATTGGCAATATTGTTTTTATTACCCCAAAAAATTGCAAAATATAAATGATTAAAATAATTAATACCAATACATTTAACAGACTTTTAATAGCCCCGGGCATAGGTATAAAGACATTAATTAACCATAGGCCTACACCAAAAACCACTATCACTGCGATTAAATTCAGCAAGTCATTCATAATAGTGCTCATTAGTAAACCAGTGTCTATATTATAGCAAATCCAAAAACAACTTGCTTTTCTGCAGTCGAAAAGAAAAATCTGGAAATATTAAATTTTTTCAATCATTTCCCTTATTTCTTTGATCTTACTGTTCAAATCTTCAGGAACGTTCCCACCACCTTGAGCCATATCATCTCGGCCACCTCCTTTACCACAAAGATGTCTTACTAATTGAGCAGCACTTGGCGTTTTGCCAATAATATTCTTACTTACCCCGGCAATGACATTCATTTTATTCTGTTCAATAGTAAATAATATGATCACCGCTGAATCAATTCTTGATTTTAATTGATCCATGGTATGGCGCATGGTTTGGCTATCCATACCCTCTAACTGCTTAATCAATAAATTAATACCCTTGATCTCCTCGATCTCACCAAGAATATCTGCTCCAGATTTTTGTGCTTTTTCACTTAAAAGTTTTGCAATCATTTTTTCTTGATTTTTATTATCAAGCAATAATTGAGAAATTTTTTCCTGTAGACTATTAGGTGTTGTTTTAAGGGTAGCTGCCAGATTATTCATAAATCCCAGCTGTTCATTGACCCAGGCTAACGCATAACGACCCGTAACCATCTCAATCCGCCTAATACCGCTAGCAATACCATATTCTGCTACGATTTTGAAAAGACCTATATCACCAGTACGTCGTGCATGAGTTCCTCCACAAAGCTCCTTGGAAAAATCGCCCATGGATAATACGCGTACTGCGTCGGAGTATTTTTCCCCGAATAAAGCAACAGCACCACTTTGCTTGGCTGATTCAATGTCCATTACTTGAGTTATTACTTCATTATTAGCCCGGATCTGTGCATTAACTACCTCTTCAATTTGCTGGATTTGTTGAGGATTCAATGCCTCGAAATGAGAAAAGTCAAAACGTGCCCGTTCAGCATCCACCAGAGATCCTCGCTGTTGAACATGTTGTCCTACAATTTTTTTAAGAGCAGCATGTAACAAATGAGTTGCGGTATGATTCAGTCGAATTGCATCCCGTCTTATGTGATCTACCTGCGCATGGATTGATAAATCTAAAGTGAGCTCACCTTTAATTACTTCTCCATAATGTACGACGGCTTGCCCTACTTTTTGTGTATCATCAACTTGAAAAGAACAGTTTTTTCCTATGAGTAATCCTTTATCTCCTACCTGACCACCACTTTCAGCATAAAATGGGGTATGGTCAAGAATTACAGCCCCTTTTGCTCCCTTATTAATAGATTTCACTTCATTACCTTCTTGAAGTAATCCAATAATCTTTGCTTCCATGGATTCTTTTTCATACCCATGAAATTCAGACTGATGATCCAATTGAGACACGGCATGATAATCTGTAGTAAACTGACTGGCGGCTTGAGACTGTTCTCTTTGCTGTTGCATCAATTGATTAAATGCTTCCATATCAATATGTAAACCTTGTTCACGAATGATGTCTGCTGTCAAATCGATAGGGAAACCATAAGTATCATACAACTTGAATGCCACTTCTCCTGATAGTTCCTGGCCTTTCAAATTTTTAATATGATCTTGTAATAAACGCAATCCTTGTTCCAAAGTACGGGTAAACTGATTTTCTTCTTGTTGCAAGATCCTTTCGATATGCGCTTTCGAATTGATTAGCTCGGGATAAGCATCTCCCATGACATCAATCAAAGGCTGAACAAGTTTGAAAAAAAATGGACTGGGTAAACCTAATTTATTCCCATGCCTGACTGCTCTGCGGATAATCCTTCTTAATACATATCCTCTGCCTTCATTACTAGGCAAAACTCCATCAACTATCAAAAAAGAGCAGGAACGAATATGATCTGCGATCACTTTTAAGGAAGTATGATTTAAATCAATATTCTGGCCCAATTGTGCTATTGCTTTAATCAAATACTGAAAACTATCAATTTCATAATTACTATGGACACCTTGGATAACCGCGGCTAATCGTTCCAATCCCATACCGGTATCCACAGAAGGCTTTGGCAAGAGGTGTAAATGTCCCTCTCTGTCCCTGTTAAACTGCATGAATACCAGATTCCATATTTCTATATAACGATCTCCATCTTCATCTGGACTGCCCGGGGGACCGCCTGCTACTTCAGGACCATGATCATAAAAAATTTCTGTGCAAGGACCACATGGACCCGTATCCCCCATTGACCAGAAATTATCTTTTTCCCCACATCGAGAGAATCGCTCGGGAGATACCTTCATTTCCTTTAGCCATATGTCTTCTGCTTCCAAATCCTCTTTATAGACAGTAACCCATAGCCGTTCTGCCGGTATGTGTAAAACTTCTGTTAGGAATTCCCAAGCATATTGAATAGCTTCGCGTTTAAAATAATCACCAAAACTAAAATTACCCAACATTTCAAAAAATGTATGATGTCTCGCCGTATAACCAACATTTTCCAGATCATTATGTTTACCACCTGCACGCACACAGCGCTGTGCTGTAGCAGCACGCTGATATGAACGAGTTTCAAGACCTAAAAAAAGATCCTTGAATTGCACCATACCTGCATTGGTAAATAGTAAAGTGGGATCATTTGAAGGGACCAATGAGCTAGAAGCTACTATTTGATGACCGCGTTGAACAAAATAGTTAAGGAATGCTTGTCTAATTTCAGAACTTTTCATTTTTTAATATTTACCAGTTAAATTAAGTAAGAAGATTTAACCTCTTTAAATACCTTTGAAATAACATCCCTATCAAACCCTCGATACAGCAAAAACCGTTGCTGTTTTTGTATTTCACTATAAGAGAAATCATCCTGTCTCTTAAATTTTTTCTCCCATGCCCGCAAAGCATAATTGACCCAATTGTCTTTTTCTTGATGCAGCACACTTTGAATGAGATCTGGATCTATTCCCTTGTTTTTTAATTCCTGCCTGATCTTTAAAGGGCCATAGCCTTGATGAATTCGTACTCTGATATAATTTTCTACAAAACGCACATCGCTTTGATACCCAAGACGTTGGCATTCATACAAAGCATTTTGAACATCATTGGTGCTAAATCCTTTCTGCTTCAGTTTATCACATAACTCCATAGCGCTATACTCGCGCCTGGTTAACAGACGCAAGGCGCTATCGAATGCTTTAGTCATCTATAGTCTCAAAAAGATCTTCTGATGAACTAGCCAACACAGACAACTTTTTTTCCAAGAGCTCAGTACGGATTTGTTGTTCAAGCTCTGCAGCGACTTGGGGATTTTCTTTCAAATATAATCTGACATTTTCTTTGCCCTGCCCGATTTTTTCCTGTTTGTAGCTATACCAGGCACCTGATTTTTCAATTAAATTCAATTGAACACCCAGATTAATAATTTCACTCTCACGAGATATACCCTCGTTATATAAAATATCAAACTCAGTCATTTTAAACGGTGGCGCCACCTTATTTTTAACTACTTTAACTCGGGTTTCACTGCCTAATATTTCTTCGCCCTTTTTAATTGAACCAATACGGCGAATATCCAAACGAACCGAAGCATAAAATTTCAAAGCATTACCCCCTGTAGTGGTTTCAGGGCTACCAAACATCACGCCAATTTTCATACGTATTTGATTAATAAAAATAACCAGTGTGTTCGAGCGTTTAATGTTAGCGGTCAATTTACGCAGGGCTTGCGACATCAATCTTGCCTGTAAACCAACATGGGAATCGCCCATTTCTCCCTCAATTTCTGCTTTGGGAGTCAAGGCAGCAACCGAGTCAATTATTACGACATCAACTGCTGCAGAACGCACCAGCATATCAGTAATTTCCAGAGCTTGCTCGCCTGTATCCGGCTGAGAAACCAAAAGCTCATCCACCTTCACACCAAGTTTCTGAGCATAGCTTGGATCCAGAGCATGTTCCGCATCGATAAATGCTGCTGTACCACCCATTTTTTGACATTCAGCGATCACTTGAAGAGTGAGCGTGGTTTTACCAGAAGACTCAGGGCCATAAATTTCAACAATACGGCCTTTTGGCAAACCGCCTATCCCTAAGGCAATATCAAGACCTAATGAACCTGTAGAGATTGCTTCAATATCCCGTGATACCGTGCTATCTCCCATACGCATTACAGACCCTTTACCAAATTGGCGTTCAATTTGCGAAAGCGCCGCTGATAGTGCTTTTTGTTTATTCTCTTCCATAATTTATTCCAGATTATAATGTGTGCAAGAACAAAATTATCACACAGATGTGAGCGAGCAGCAAACAGTAATCTTAGTGTATTACTAAATAAAAGTAGCATACGGTGGCTGATGATTAGTCTTTTATTATAAGCTACGTGGAATAACCATTTGTTCAAAAGTGAAGGTGTTGTCAGTTTGAACTTCAAACCTTGATTTTTAGCTTGATAACGGGGCAATATAAAAATATATAGACAATCCGACATAAAAACCAAGGTTTTACAATCAAAATAACGAAAATGTTAACTACTCATAATGCTGTGTCATAATTTATTGACCTTGAGATGAGTAAGCAACCTGGGAACAAAAATAACAGCAGCTAAAACTATACCACCGAAAAATAATAAATTGCTTGTTGAAAAGAAAGGGGTCTTATTATCAGACACTTCAGTTGAAGGTTTTTTTTCTGTCATAATATTTTCCTCATCTACCTTATTGACCAAAGAGAGAGATTGAGGAACAGAAGCGGTTTCCTTATTTTCTTTATAACGACCAAACAAAGTATTTAATTTAAGATCATGGTCTTTTGCCTTTGATAGTGCCGATTCATAGGCTAATTCGGCGTCGAAAACTCCAAGACTCGACTGTTGCAAAAATTCTTCACTATGCTGATGCAATTTGTCTATTTCATTTCCGAATTCAACATATCTGGTAGTTGCATTTCTTCTTAATACATTGAGCTTGTTATGTGGGATGCTATCATCAAACCCCATATCCGGATTTTTTCTTACCTCTCTTGCCAAATTTAAAATGGAATAAACTATCTGAACACTATCATGTTGACATTGCTGTTGAATTTCAGTGCTTGGTTGTGAAAAACCTTTATCATCAAAACTCTTAATTTCTGAAAGCCTGAGTAATTGCTCTTTTGTTCTATTGTAGACTGTGTCTTTAGAGTTATTTTCAATAAGCAGCCATTCTGCATAGGATCTCAGATATTCTTGCTCCACATAAAATTTTACTTGCTCAAAAACATGATCAAAAATGGTCATATCCATTGAGTCAGATTTTGAATTGGCTTCTATTTCCTTTAATAACTTCTCCGCGAATCCTAATAATTCATTCACTTCTTCGTATATGAGAGCGGCGTTTATTATCGCATCTTCACCTACTTTAAGTTTTGCGAGCTCAACATATTTTTTAATCTGGATATCAATCAGATCACATAAAAACTCAAACAACCTTGTATATTGACTCATATTTTTTCCTATTTT
Source organism: Legionella sp. PATHC039 (assembly GCF_026191275.1). Classification (NCBI taxonomy): domain Bacteria; kingdom Pseudomonadati; phylum Pseudomonadota; class Gammaproteobacteria; order Legionellales; family Legionellaceae; genus Legionella; species Legionella sp. PATHC039. Next base: position 783,084 of record NZ_JAPHOP010000001.1, on the reverse strand, counting down.
TTAAATCAAATAAATTATTATACTTCTTGTGCAACTTTTGTTATTCAGTTTAAAACAAGAAACACATTTTCGAGGATCCGTAGATTTTCATTGTATAAATCCATTCTACGAACTATTTGCGTTACAGCTATAAAACAAAAGACACTGTTTATGCAAGAGGTTTATTGTAATTTTTATTAGCTGAGTGGTAAAAACAAGAATTTGAGACCAAATAATAGAATTGAAAAAATATAGACTATTGATGTTTTATTAAACTATGTTTTTAAAAAACCATTCGGTTAGCCACAGACTTTTTTAAGAGTAGAAAGAACTCCATTTAAAGCATATTGACAGGCAGACAAACGTATTTCTTGCCGACTTCCAGTGAATTGTTGTCTTGATGTTTGTTGAAATTGATGGTGAACTGCCCAGGCAAAGCATACAGTACCTACTGGTTTTTCAATACTGCCTCCTTCTGGACCTGCGATGCCAGTAACTGATACAGCGATATTACCCATACTATGTTGTAACGCACCAGCAGCCATAGCCAAAGCCACTTCTTCACTGACTGCCCCATGAGTTTGTATTAGCTCGTGAGCAACAGAAAGCATTTCCTCTTTAGCTAAATTACTATAAGTAACAAAACCACGCTCAAACCAATTTGAGCTTCCAGGTATTTCCGTAAGGCAAGCAGCAATTAAACCTCCTGTACAAGATTCCGCAGTCACTAATTGCCATTTTGCTTTTTTTAAATAGGCAGCTATTTCTTCAACCAGTATTGAGAAATGACCCATACCTTTCACCTATAAAAAACCCCATAAAACATCTATGGGGTTTTTTGATAATTTATAAATAACACTGAAATTAATCTTACTGGCCTTGGCCTTCAGTAGAAGGTTGGGCTTGGTTATTTCCAGTATTTTCACCACCTTGTTGTTGCTGATCAGTTGGTTGTTGTTGCTGCTGTTGTTGATCAGTCTTTGTATCTGCAGGCTTCGAGCCCTCACCGCATCCAGTTAAAAATAACGCTAGACAACTAGCAGCAGCAATCATAGCTAAACGATTCATAATCACTCTCCCTATTTATTTTTTGTAATATCACGTTAATTCTAGCAAATATTCTCATTAAGTGAAGAACTTATCTCCTGAACTTAAAAAATAAAATTTATATTTTATTGCAGTATGTTAAATTAAATGACATAAACCATGCCTTAGTAATCATTTTGGCAAATTCTATAGTAATTTGCAGATTTTAAAAATCATACTTATTTTTTAGACACATCAAGGTTATACTTAAGGTTTTTTGATCACATTGTCTTTATTGTTTTCATAAAAACCAATACCACCAACATGCCTTACTGACTTCACACAACACTTTTGTTAAAATTGAGGCATTTCAATCGGCTCAATCACTATGTCTAGCTCTCACACACCAATGATGCAGCAATATTTGCGCATTAAAACAGACTATCCCGACATGCTCTTATTTTATCGCATGGGTGATTTTTATGAGTTGTTTTTTGATGATGCCAAACGCGCGTCACAACTTTTGGATTTAACTCTGACACATAGAGGACAATCTGCTGACAAACCTATTCCCATGGCCGGCGTTCCTTATCATGCGGTAGAAAACTATTTGGCACGATTATTAAAAAAAGGGGAATCCGTAGCCATCTGTGAACAAATCGGAGATCCAGCTACCAGCAAAGGACCAGTAGAAAGACAAGTAACGCGAATCATTACTCCTGGTACAGTAACAGATGAAGCATTATTAGATGCCAGAAAAGATAATATTTTGTTGGCCATACACACCCAAAAACAAAAAATTGGTATTGCATGGGTTGATTTAGGTGGCGGTCGTTTTCATTTGCAGGAATTAACAGAAGAACATCAGTTAAATGCAGAGTTAGTGCGCCTGCAACCAGCAGAACTCCTCTGCAAAGAATCCACGCCGCTTCCTTCATTTTGTTCTAACTTTGCTGTTAAATTCAGACCAGGATGGGAGTTTGATGCAAGCAACGCACATAAATTATTGTGTGAACAATTCTCCGTGACTGATCTTTCGGCCTTTGGCGAACAAAATTACCCCACTGCCTTGATTGCAGCAGGCGCTTTATTAGCTTATTTAAAAACCACTCAAAAACAGTCATTACCACATCTTACAACACTTACTCTTGAGCAATCCGAGGATTACCTGCAACTGGACGCATCGACTCAAAAGCACTTGGAGCTTTTTGAAAATATACATGGTGGTGGTGAGCACTGTTTGCTTTCCATATTAGATAAAACAGCTTGTGCGATGGGAAGCCGTTTACTCAAACGTTGGCTGGGAAAACCATTAAAACAACATGCAATCATTCAAACAAGACAACAAGCCATTAAGGAAATTATTTTTCTTCAACAAGACGTTTCACTTCATCAGCTGATTAAACAATGCGCCGATGTGGAGCGCATAGTATCACGTATTGCTTTAAAATCAGCGCGCCCACGTGATTTGGTTTCCTTATTGCAAACTCTGACACTGCTTCCAGCAATCCATGACGAATTACAAGAAAACAAGAGCTTGTTAATCAATGAAATCAAGAAAGAAATAAGCCCTCTCCCACTGCTGCAGCAACTGCTTGAAACAGCCATTATAGACAACCCGCCAATGCTAATTAGGGATGGTGGAGTCATTGCTCCAGGATTTGATGAAGAACTGGATGAGTTGCGTAATTTAAGTAGCAATGCTCATGAAACATTAGTAAAACTTGAACAGGAAGAAAAAAATCGCACAGGATTATCCACTCTAAAACTAGGTTACAATAGCGTTCAGGGATTTTATATTGAACTGTCAAAGGCACAAGCTCAAAATGCGCCGCCCCATTTTCACAGAAAGCAAACTTTAAAAAATGTGGAACGTTATATTACTCCCGAACTAAAGCTGTTCGAAGACAAGGTGCTTTCAGCTCAATCCAAAGCATTGGCTCGCGAAAAATGGCTATATGACAATTTGCTTGAAGAAATTCAGCAATACATACCTGAGTTATCGGATCTTGCAAAATCTCTGGCGCAATTGGACGTATTGGTCACTCTTGCTGAAAGAGCACAAAGTTTAAATTGGAATTGCCCGAATCTCGTTCCTGAATCAGGCATTATGATACAAGCCGGACGACATCCTGTCATTGAGCCATTATTACAAGAACGGTTTATCGCTAATGATTTGGAACTTAAACCAAATCAAAATATGTTACTAATCACTGGGCCCAACATGGGCGGCAAATCGACCTACATGAGGCAAACCGCCTTAATCGTTCTGTTGGCACATATTGGAAGTTTTGTACCTGCTGATAAAGTGACATTAGGTCCATTAGACCGAATCTTTACTCGCATTGGGGCCAGTGATGATTTATCCTCTGGACGTTCCACTTTTATGGTGGAAATGACTGAAACAGCTCAAATATTAAGGCAGGCAACCAGCCAAAGCCTCGTATTAATCGATGAAATTGGTCGTGGTACCAGTACCTATGATGGAATGGCATTAGCTTATGCAAGCTGTGCCTTTCTTGCGTCAACAATAAAAGCCTATACTTTGTTTTCTACTCATTACCTGGAGTTGACTGAATTACCCAAAGAATTCTCTTGTATTCGCAACGTGCATTTGCAAGCATCCATCAAGACAGGACAAATTGTTTTCTTGTACCGTGTCGAAGAAGGTTGCGCAAATCGTAGTTACGGATTAGAAGTCGCAGAATTAGCTGGCATACCTAAAGAAGTGCTAAAGCTGGCTCATGAACATCTGAATCAGATACAAGATACTCAATCTATCCTGGTCCAGACTCAAATTATAAAGCCTCCCACATCTCCAGTTTTAACTGAACTAAAAAAAATTGATCCAGATAGATTAACTGCCAAAGAAGCGTTGGATTTAATTTATAAGTTAAAACACCTGGAGTGTGCCGAGAGCATCAATTGATGTAGTTATTACATGAATAGGTTTGCATATTTAATCATACTAATCATTTTGTATTTTCCATTGTTTGCTCAGGACAAAAAGGCCGGGCTGCTTGAGATTGATGGTATAAAAGGAAAAGTTCTTGCTAATGTGGAAACTCGTTTAGGTGAATTGAGCCAAATTAAACCTTTAAGCCAATTTACCCCAACTGAACTTCAAGACCAAATTAATAAAGCCATTCAACCATTTGGATATTTCAATGCGGAAACCAGTATTAATAACCTCAACAATAAAATAATAATAAAAGTTCAACCTGGGTCTCAAATTCGTATTGCCTCCATTAAAGCGATGCTAACAGGAGAGGGAGCACAAAATCCATTATTACGAAAAACTCTGAAAGAGTTACCTCTGCATATTGGAGATCCTCTGTTTTCAGAACAATACGAAAAAGCAAAACAAAATATTATAAATACCGCAGAAAATATGGGATATTTACACGGCGTATTTAAAAAAGCTGAAATATTGATAGATGAACACAAAAAATCGGCTCAAATCACCCTGATTTTTGATACGGGGCCCCAATACTATTTTGGCCAGGTGCAATTTGACCCAACCTATATTTCTCCTCAGCTATTACATCGTTTCGTACCATTTGATCCTGGCCAACCTTATGCCACAGATCAAGTTTTGAAATTGAATGATTATTTATCGAACAGCGGTTACTTTAGTTCTGTACTGGTAAAACCCCAAATTACTGACGCCCAAACAGTACCGGTCATTGTTCATTTGCAACCTGTACCTAAATATTCCTATTCATTTGGCCTTGGCTATGGAACAGACACAGGAGTGCGTGGAAAAGCAGCTCTTCATGTGATTCCAGTCAATCGCCAAGGACATAAGTTTAATGCCGTAGCGCAAGGCTCTTTCAGGCAAAACGCCTTACAAGCCCAATATGTAATCCCCGGAAAAAACCCTGTTACCGATCAATATGCCTTGACCGGTAATTTTTCAAATTTAAACTATAATGCAGGTTATAGTAATGCTACTCTCTTATCCCTGAGCCAATTGCATAATGTGAATCAATTTCAAAGAGCGCTTTCACTGAATGCTCTGTATGAAAGTTTTCATTACTCTCTACAACCCAATACGGATCAGTTTTTGCTCTACCCCAAAGCCAATATCACTTTCAGTAAAACTAAAAATCTCTTGTTTTCGCCATCAGGGTATAATATTACTTTTAACGCGCTTGGGGCGAATAAGGCTGTCCTCTCCCATCTGAACTTTGGACAACTTTCACTGGATGCCAAAGCCGCGCTCACATTGGATTCACTGCATTTGCGCCTGTATGGGCATACCATCCAAGGTATTACAGCAATCAATGATATCAATGAATTACCGCTTTCCCTGGCATTACTTCTGGGAGGAACTGACAACCTTAAAGCCTATAGTTTTAACTCTATCGGACCAGGAAAAATTATCACTTATGGTGGCTTTGAAATTCAAAAAGAATTCAAAAAAAACTGGTATCTTGTTGGATTTTACGATGCTGGAGATGTTTACAATCCATCCGTTAAAAACATTCAATACGATATTGGAGGCGGTCTGATGTGGGTTTCCCCTATTGGGCCAATTAAAGTTGGATTAGCCCAATCAGTCGATAATAAGATGGAGAGAATAGGACACAATCCAAGATTGGTTATCAGTATGGGACCAGACTTATGATGATATTAAAATTTATCAAAAAAGGATTTTACTACTGCTTAATAACAGCAATATGTCTGGTTAGTTTGGTTATCTTTTTGATTTCAACTACCCCGGGGCTATATGCAGTAATTAAATTAACTCATTTATATCTTCCTGGCACTCTTAAAATACACCATCTTAAAGGACAATTACTTGATCAATTTTCTATTGGTGAAATGGAATATCAACATCAAGGCACTAAAATAAAAATTTTTAACCTGGCGGTTAACTGGCGTTTCAGCTCATTGCTTCACAAAAAATTGCCTATTGATAGCATGAGTGCTGAAATGATTGAAATAAATCAAAAGACGCCCATGCTGATACTAAAAAATATCAAATTAAGCGGTTATTTAAATCAACAATCAATTAAACTGAATACACTGCAATTTAATTATTGGAATCAATTGATTACCAGCCAATTAGAACTTAGCAACTCATTTCCTCATGTATTTTCAGGAAAAATTCGTTTAAACCCACATTCTACAAATAAGAATATATTCTCAGGAGGGATAGACATTGGTGGTAATCGGAATCAAATTCAATGGGGAGGAGAATTTGAAGGTCCTGGAAAAATAACAATTAACGGCAGTCTTCAACAGTTAAAACAAATAAAGCAAGTCATAAAATGGCGCGACTTACATTGGCAAGACAATAAAAATAACAATTTAAAAAGCTCGCAAGGAAGAATTGAAGTATCGGGAACAATTCCAAATTTAGCTATCGACTTAAAATCCAAACTTGACATAGATCAATTAAAAAATTGGCAAATGAACGCTTCGATTAAGGGCAAGCTGCCTTGGCAATGGAATGTCGATGCTACGTTCTCTCAACCATTAGATTTCTCATCAAAACTTGATGGTTTATATACAAAATTTGCTTTGAAAATGGAAACTCAAAATGACCATCATGCCGACTTTCTGATCACCATTGCTCCAGGTCATTATCAAATAACAGAAAACAATCTGATGCCGTTAATTCAGTTTACTGGCGGCAATATTAAAGGCTCTCTTTCCCAAAAACAATTCAGTGGACAAGGAGTTCTCTTTCTGGATGCATATAAAAAAGTGAATTTTAATTTTAAATTCCCGGAGTTTAATGTCTACCAAGATATAGCACAACAAACAATTGATGCGAAACTATCCATTCTTTTTAACTCTCTGGATTTTTTGCAAAATGCCAGTCCTTATTTAATAAATCCCAAGGGACAATTTCTCGCCTCCATTCATGCAAAGGGCACTTTAAATAAACCAATAATTGAAAGTAAACTCGCTTTAAACAAAGGCTCATTTAATATCCCCGCTTTAGGTCTCAATATAACTGATATGGTATTAGCGGTTTTTAGCAAAAAAGATGGATGGGAAGCGACTGGCTCTATTCATTCATCTGAAAAAAAACTGACCTTAAAAGGACAAGGGATTTTCAATAAAGAGCTTGGTGGGACTGTTTCAATAGAAGGTTCCAATTTTCCCATTGCAAATAATAAGGAATTCCAGGTTAATATATCTCCACAGTTACAGGTGCGCTTCACTCCATCGCTATGTCAAATCACTGGAATTATCCAAATTCCTAATGCTCATATAAAACCCCAAACATTTACCAATAGTCTTGTGGCTACAGATGATATTGTATTTGCGAGTAAGAATGCCCAACCTATAACCCCCTTATTTAATACCAATATGTCAGTACGAGTTGAAATGGGAGAAGAAGTTGAGCTGACCTTTAAAGGATTGCATGCTTATTTGGCGGGTATAGTTACAATCAATCAATTATCACAAGGACCCATAACGGCAAATGGTGAGTTAACCGTCAAAAAAGGAGAATATAAAGCCTATGGGCAAGATTTATCTATTGAACAAGGACAATTAATTTTTACAGGCGGCCGAATTGATAATCCTGGAATTAATTTAAAGGCATCCAAGAACATATCCAATTCATTTGGGAGTGTATCAGGCTCATCCGAACTGTTTAATTTTAACAATTATAATAACCTCAACGTTGGTAACAATTTTAATGTTGGAGTCGAAGTAACTGGACGATTACAATCACCTAAAATTCAATTATTCTCTAATCCTCCAACACTTTCTCAAGCAGATATCCTATCTTTTCTTGTAATAGGCCGCCCAGCCAATCAAGCAGATAAGGCAAAAGGCCAATTACTTTTAACAGCTATCTCCTCGATGAATTTAGGTACAGGAACTAATGGAACCCAACTGTTGGAGCAATTAAAGCAAAAATTAGGATTCGATTTTAACGTACAGACAACCACTAATTTTAATCAACAAACCAATAAAATTAGTGAATCAACTGGTGTTGTGGTTGGAAAATCTCTTTCAGATCGAATTTATTTAAGTTATAACGTCGGTTTGTCTCAAACTGACCCTAACGTATTAACATTAAAATATATACTAAATAAATTTTTAAGCATTCAGGTAAGCAGCAGTGATTCGGGTAATGGCGTCGATATTCTATATACTAAAAGCACATCATCACCAGAAAAAGCAAAACCTGACAAATAAAATCTTAATCCATACTGTCGAAGGATGTAATAAATGAATGAATATAATTTGCCTTTAAGATTATCTCGTTTAAGAAAAAATGCCATGTCAAGAGCATTAGTAAGAGAGACGAGGCTGCATACACAACAACTAATTGCTCCATTGTTTATTAGCGAATATTTAACTGAAGCAAAAGAAATCAGCGCTATGCCAGGCCAATTTCAACTAGGCCTCAATTGTATACCTGAGGAAATTGAAGCTTTATCAAAATTAGGCATCCCTGCAGTCCTCTTATTCGGCATCCCTAAGCAAAAAGATGCTTGTGGCAGTGAATCAATGAATAATAATGGAATCATCCAACAAGCTATTAAAAAAATTAAATCAGTGAATAGTGACATGTTAGTGATTACTGATCTTTGTTTTTGCGAATATACCGATCATGGTCATTGCGGGATTCTGGATGGTACTCAAATTAATATTGCTGCTACCTTAGAATTATTAGGAAAACAAGCGGTAAGTCATGCTGAAGCAGGTGCTGACTGGGTTGCTCCCAGTGGCATGACAGACGGAATGGTTTTGGCTATACGCCAGGCATTGGATACTGCCTCATTTCATGATATTCCTATTTTAAGTTACAGTGCCAAATATTGCTCGTGCCTTTATGGGCCTTTTAGAGAGGCAGCGCAGGGTGCACCACAGTTTGGCGATAGGAAAGCGTATCAAATGGATCCGGCAAATAGTGAGGAAGCTGTAAGGGAAACCCGATTAGATCTGGAAGAAGGCGCAGATATGATTATGGTTAAACCAGCCGGTTTTTATCTTGATATTATTTATAAACTTAAACAACATTTTGCTGATGTACCGCTTTGTGCCTATCAGGTCAGCGGTGAATATTCGATGATAAAAAATGCAGCAAAAAATAATCTAATCAATGAAGAACAAGCAATGACTGAAAGTCTCATTGCGATTAAACGTGCTGGCGCTGATTTTATTATTTCTTATTTTGCTAAAGGCATGGCTGAGTTATTAAACTCTCAAAATTTTATTTAATTATGAGTCAAATAAATCAAATCAAGAACTATAAAACGACTATATAAAGAGAAAGACTTGCCTCATCTATAACAAATCTCATATAGTAAATGGGATTGGCATTGCCTAATCAACTACAATCTAGAAGGAGAAATCAATGAATTTAATGCTTAAAGGTTTATCGGCCTTAGCAATTAGTCTCGGTGCTGCAACAACTTTTGCAGCTCCAGCTTATTTAACAACCCATAACAGAACTGGTGAAGAATCCAATGCCTACATAGCAGGCAGCATCCCCTCTCTTTACCCAACAGCAGCTTACTCTACCAATCAAGTGTATTGGAATTTAGTGAGATTGGCTTGCTATGGACATACAACTAATGGTCAATGCCCTGCCTTAATTAAAATGGCAACCAATACAGCTAACCCAATTGATATCGGATACGTTACCATGGATCTGAATACTGGCGATATTACTCCCAAGACGCTATCGGCTAAAGGCTATTCGCTGAGAGTAATAGGACCTGGAGAGGCTGAAATTACTAAAAACTAGTCAATTGTCTCCATTTGTTTTGAATAGCTTATGTAGGTTGAACGCTAATACAACCTACATAATCAATACATGTAAATACTTACGTTTATCTTAATTAAGATTAATTATCTCAGCACACGATTATCTAAACGTTATTTATCCCGACACACATAAAACTAACAGGGCTTATACAAAACCCCAAGGTCAGTGCAAAAAATATTTCCTAATTTTAGCGAAGAGATTGGGATTTTTCATAAGTTCTGACTAATAAAAAAGCCACGCATATCACGTGGCTTCTAACAAGGTCAAGAGAAAGCTTTATTTAGTCGGTGCTGGAGGTTCTTTATCAATAGTCCAAGTTGCTTGCACACCTACTAAATTGGCACCTGCAGTTCCAGATGCTGTAACGTTATATCTGGTTGTTGCAGTAAACGCATCAGTCCTGTTAATAACTGGATCACTTGAAGTAAATAAATGGGTATATCCGATATCGAGACCGATATTATTCGTTGCCTGATAATGAGCGCCAGCAGATAAAGCCCAACGATCTGTATCCGGTAAACGCACGTCTCTGTCAATATTGTTCGTAGGTGTTGGATCATAACCACCGCCCACACGAAGCATTAATTTATCATTAACATGATAATTGGCACCAATCGCTACCCGCAAAGTATCGTTATAATTCTGCGGTGATATGCTTATCGCCTTGGCTTGGGAAACATTTCCATTATCCGCTGGTCTTCCGGCAGCTGCATTAGAGAGTTGTACTGTTTTATAACTACTCCATGCAGTATAAACTAAAGAGCCTAACAGTGCAAGTTTGTCATTGACATCATGATAAGCACTAATAGTCACTACATCAGGAAAATCAATTGAGTTACTAAATAAATCATCGCTTTGAAATATGCCAGGTGCCGGGAACAAAAATGGCGCTAATATATTACCTGGACTTGCCAATGGCCCTGTTAGACGACTGTAGCCATAGAATTCATGCCGCATTGATGACTGATAGTTTGCACCGAGACGAGTATGATTATCGTTAAACATGCCCAGAACACCCACATGAAAACCTACTCCAAAAGAGTGTCCTTTATTGTAAGTCAGTGAATCGGCTAACATGGGGTTAAAAGGTGGCAAAACATTCAGTATGTTAGGTACTCCAAGTATACGATTGTATTTAACTCTAGCATATTGCAAATCCAAACCAGCCCCCAAAGCAACGTGCTCTGTTAATCTACCACCAATTTCGGGTGATATATTGGTGGTAATTAACTCAGTAAAAGTGGCTTGATAGCGCACTGGAGAATCTGGGCCCCAATCTGTTGCCAATCCAAATGGTGATACAACACTTAACCCAAACGTAGCATTTTCACCCAATGGCAAGGCATAATGAAACGAGGGCACAAAAGCATCCTCAGCCCCATTGATATTATTGAAAACCTCAGAATAAACAAAAGAAGGGAAAGGGGGCGGATTAATTGTTGAGTAAGTACTAACTCCGCTTAACTTGGCAGTTGGGAATACACCGACACCTGCAAATACAGCTTGCTGATCGCGGATTAATACCAAACCTGCTGGATTATACCAACCTGTAGAAGCATCCGCTGCTTCAGCAGCCACACCGGCAGCGAAGTTACCTGTTGTATATCCAGCTCCTTCGGTATACAAAGAAAATCCACCTGCGTTTAATGTACCAGTAGCTAGAACTCCGAGAACAGCAGTACTCACTAGCGTTCTTAAGGGTTTGTGCCTAATTTTCACTCCACACTCCTTTCGTTTAATAACATCCCAATTCATGGTAATAAAAATGATAATAAATGAATTTATAATGATTTAAAACGGTAAAAAAAAATTATTTCCTATTTTCTTAAATTTTTATAAAAGTTTTAATCATAATGAGTTAATCAAGTTAATTATGGTAAAATCAAAGGCATATGATAAATTTTTATTCGAGCCTACCTTTCCCAACCCATGCTTTGTAGACTCAACTCGTGACTTGGGTTGTCTTGAGAAAAATCTTTTTTAAATTGGGGCTTAATCTACTTGTACAAATACTTTAGTCCATGCTAAGGTGTATTAATTTTGAGCGGAATACTAATCATGCAACAAGTAGTCATCAAATTTGGCGGCACTAGTGTTTCAACCAGAGCCACTTGGAATAATATTGCTGCAATTACCCAAAAACATCTGAACACAGGTGTTCAGCCCGTTATAGTCTGTTCTGCTTTAACTCAAATTTCCAACAAACTTGAAAAAGCCATAGAGGCAGCCCTTCTTGACGAGCATCATAGCCTTTTCAATGACATTCAGAGCAGTCACCTGAATCTGGCAGAACAATTAGAAGTAAACCATCAATTAATTGCTAATGATTTGCACCAATTACAGCAATGGCTAACCGGGATCTCCTTACTCAAACAAGCACCTGCAAAAACACATGCGCAAATTTTAAGTTTGGGTGAGCTGATGATGACCCGCCTGGGCCATGCCTTTCTTGAAAAACAAGGGATTAAAGTAAAATGGTATGATGCCAGAGAATTGTTAACAAGCACACCAACCCTTGGTGGAGAAACAATGAACTATCTCTCTGCCCGTTGTGAGAGTGAATACGACTCGGCATTGGTAGAAAAATTTCTCTCCAGTGGGGCTCAAGCCATTATTACCCAAGGTTTTTTTGCTGCCAATCCTCATGGTGAAACCGTTTTGCTTGGTCGAGGAGGCTCTGATACTTCAGCAGCACTACTTGCGGGAAAACTACAGGCCGCTTCTTGTGAAATATGGACTGATGTCCCAGGCATTTATACCGCCAACCCGCATCAATTACCCCACGCCCGATTATTAAAGCAATTAAATTATGATGAAGCTCAGGAAATTGCCTCAATGGGGGCCAAAGTTTTACACCCCAATTGCATACCACCTGTTCGAAAAGCCAATATCCCTATGGTAGTCAAATACACTCACCTGCCTGAACATTCAGGAACATTGATTACCAAAGACATTGATGAATCGGCACCCTTAATAAAATCCATCCAGGTTAAGCACAGCATACTGCTAATTTCTATAGACACTTTGAATATGTGGCAACAAGTAGGATTTCTGGCTGATGTATTTGCCGCCTTTAAAAAGCATGGGTTTTCAGTTGATTTGCTTTCTTCTTCTGAATTCAATGTCACCCTATCCCTGGATGTTAATGCCAAAATACATGATAGACCAGCAATTAATGCCTTGCTCGACGATTTAAACCAATTTGGACGCGCCAAACTGATAGAACCCTGTAGTGCTGTCAGTTTGGTAGGACATCACATCCGAACTGTATTACCTCATCTTGGCCCGGCTTTGGAAGTATTTGAGGCAAAACAAGTATACCTGATGTCTCTGGCCTCGAATGACCTTAATTTGACTTTTGTTGTTGATGAATCACATGCCGATAAATTATGCCAAAGATTGCATCATCTACTAATCGAAAGTAATCCTCAAATCTTTTATTACTCCAAAAGCTGGCATGAAGAATTTGGCAAACCCAATGTTCGCCCAACACCTTGGTGGGAAATTGAAAGAGACCGCTTGCTTACAACCAGCGCAATACATTCTCCTTGTTATGTTTACCATAGTCCCACCCAGGCAACTCGTGCAAGACAATTATCTGCTCTGGAATCAATTGATAGCTTGTTTTACGCTATTAAAGCGAATCCATTCCCAACCATTTTAAAAACTCTGGAAAAAGAAGGGATAGGTTTTGAATGCGTTTCTATTCAGGAATTGGAATTGGTGTTAAAACTGTTTCCCAATATTAAAAAAGAAAGAATTTTATTCACACCCAATTTCGCTCCCAAATCCGAGTATGAATTTGCTTTGCAAACGGGCTGTTATGTGACTATTGATAGCTTATACCCTTTGGAAAATTGGCCTGACTTGTTTAAAGACCGCGAAGTAATCGTTCGCATAGATCCTGGTACAGGAGCTGGCCATCACAAGCACGTTTCTACTGGTGGAAATGAATCCAAATTTGGTATAACACAAAATGACATAAGCAAGATTCTATCACTTACCAAAGTCAACCACATTAAGGTCATAGGCTTACATGCTCATTCTGGTAGCGGCATACTCTCAACGGATTTATGGCAACAAACTGCCGTGATGCTTGCCTCCCTAACCGATCAATTTCCTGAAGTGCGTTCAATTAATTTAGGTGGCGGTCTAGGTATTGTAGAAAAACCGGGCCAACATCCCATTGATTTTGCTGCGCTTGACGCGCAATTAATGGCAGTAAAATCTCAATATCCAGGATTAGCAATCTGGCTTGAACCAGGTCGCTTCTTTGTAGCTGAAAGTGGTGTCATTCTTGCCAAAGTAACGCAATGCAAAGAAAAAGGAAAAGTAAAATTTATTGGTATTGAAACAGGAATGAACTCATTGATAAGGCCTTCCTTATATGGTGCGTATCATGAAATTGTCAATTTAACTCGACTACATGAAGAAAAGGCCGGGTTTGCTCATATAGTTGGCCCAATCTGTGAGTCGGGAGATACATTGGGTTATGACCGCTTATTACCAGTTACCAGAGAAGGCGATGTGATATTAATTGCAAACACTGGAGCCTATGGTCACTGTATGAGTTCACACTACAATTTAAGACCACCTGCTCAGGAAATAGTTCTGGAATAATGGCATGCGGTTAATTGATAGTGAACAAAGGAGCCAAGCGACAGATCCTGCTGAATCATTTATAGTCCAGGCTCCTGCCGGGTCAGGAAAAACAGAGATTCTTACCCAACGCTTTTTACGTTTGCTAAGCACTGTGCAGTCTCCTGAACAAATTATCGCCTTGACTTTTACCCGCAAAGCAGCAAGTGAAATGAGAGAACGAATCGTTCAGGCATTACATATGGCCGCGTCAAATCAACCGGCTGTCAGCGCTCATCAACAAAGCACTTTAAATTTTGCAAAACAGGCTTTACAGCGAAATAATCAATATCAGTGGGATTTACTTGAGCAACCAAATCGCTTAAAAATCATAACCATTGATTCATTGTGCCAAAGCATTAACAGGGCAATTCCTTTATTGGAAAAACAGGTGGCTTATCCAGACATTTCCGAGACACCCGATTCTCATTATATTAGTGCTGCACGTTGTTGTATCCAGTATGCTATTGCTACGCCAGAGTACCAGGAAGCAATTAAAACCTTGCTTCTTCATGTTGATAATAAACAGGAACGATTAATTCAATTATTCCAGGCACTTCTTAGCCAAAGAGATCAATGGTTGCCGACATTATTTCTGGCACGTGAACAAGAAAAGTCAACTTTTGAGCAAGCTTTACGCCTTATTGAACAGCATGAACTCTCTCGTCTAAGAAATAGCCTGCCATCGGACTTGGCTCAAGAACTAGTGCTTTTGTCGCGTGAATTAGCCGTTATAGAAAACAAACCTGATTCACCACGATTTATATTAAGAGAATGGTATGAGTTTCAAAAATGCGATCAGCAAATTGCAGGTGCTTTAAGCAAATTACTCTTAACTAGTGACAATCAATTGCGTAAATCGTTTGATCATCATGTGGGATTAGTTAAAAAAAATTGTGCACCAAATGAATTTACCAGAATAAAAACAGCCAGTTCAGATTTGTTTGCTAAACTTCAAGATTGTCCTGATTTCCTGGACGCGCTCCTTAAGGTCAATCAATTACCAACTCCTGAATACGACAAAGAGCAATGGGACGTTTTGCAAGCACTCTTTTTGTTACTGCCATTATTGGTTGGACATTTACAAGTTTCATTTGGTGAACATAACGAAGTTGATTTTACTGCCATCTCTCAACAAGCCTTGGCAGCTTTGGGTGATTTGGATAATCCGACTGATTTGGCACTCTATCTGGATCATTCAATTCATCATCTTCTAATAGATGAGTTTCAAGATACCTCCATTACACAATTTGAATTACTTACCAAGTTAGTCCAAGGATGGTTACCTGGAGAGGGAAAAACCTTATTCCTTGTAGGCGATCCTATGCAATCCATCTACCGTTTCAGACAGGCTGAAGTTGGATTGTTTTTTCAGGCGAAAGAGCATGGCATAGGACCAGTTCGCCTCAAATCATTGGAACTAAGATGTAATTTCCGTTCGACAGAAACAATAGTTAATTGGGTAAATGATCATTTCAGTAAAATATTTTCTCAACAAGTTGATATCGAATCAGGAGCAGTATCTTTCCATCCTTCTGTTCATGTCATCGAGAAGAATGAATCAAGCACTATTCAGGCCGTGCAATTTAAAAATCGTGAACAGGAAGCAAGGCATTTAATTGAAATAATTAATAGTGAATTAAACCGCAACCCTGAACAAACTATCGCAGTTTTAGTGAGGACAAGAACGCAACTCCCTGAAATCATTAGCCTACTTCGCCAAAATAATATCCCTTATCAGGGAACAGACATCGATTTACTAGCCAATTTAGTGCATTTACGTGACGTCTGGTCACTTGCTCATGCCCTGCTTTTCCCAGGAAATCGATTGTCCTGGTTATCGATACTCCACAGCCCTTATGTTGGATTGGGATTATCTGACATCCACTGCATAGCCCAATATAATTCAAGAAAATCAATTTATCACAATTTGCTCCATTTAGATAAAATTCAGGATATAAGTGAAGAAGGCAGGATTAGAGCCAATTTTTTTATTCAAATCATGAACCAGGCTTTGTTATGTCGATCACATAGTCGTCTATCTGATTGGATAGCGGATACCTTAAAAAATCTTCATGTAGAAAAGATCCTTGATAAAGCTCAGTTAAATGATCTGGAGCAATTATGGATGTTATTAGACCAATATGAAAAAGAAGGTCGAATTCCTGATATGAACGAATTTTTAAATGAATTCAATAAATTGTATGCCCAACAAACCACCCCTTCCCGGTTACAAATCATGACTATTCATAAATCCAAAGGACTGGAATTCGATACGGTTATTCTACCTGGCCTTGGGTCACAAGCAAATCGTGGTGAATCTCCCATGTTGCGCTGGCTTAAGCTGCCTACCCAAGACCATGGCAACTTGTTACTGGTATCACCCATAAAAAGTGCAAACCAGGATAATTGCCCTTTGTACGATTATCTGGATCAATTGGATGAAGAAAAATCCGCCTATGAGGCGCAAAGATTACTTTATGTTGCTGTTACCCGGGCAAAATCAAGATTATATTTGCTTGATCATTCGGCAAAATCCTATAAATCTTCCTTTCGAAACTTATTAAAATACCAGGAATTCATTGCAGATCCTGACGAAGCCCAACATGAAGAACAAGAATTCCCTCTGCCGAAATTAGTCAAACTACCTATAGAGTATTATCAAAAACAGATTCCCAGTTTAGTTCAATCTCAAGAGAGTTCATGCCCAGAGATATCTTCGGGTATTCCTCGGCTAATAGGCATTGTGTCCCATCAACTATTACAATGGATTTGTGATAACCATCCCCAAACAATTAATCATGTGCCATGGAACTTGGTACATAATGAACTTAAAGCATTAGGATTAAACCAGGAAGCCCAACAAACTGCTCTATCAATGATAAAAATCCAAATTTCTCAAATGTATGAAAATAAAATTGGCCTCTGGATTTTATCCAGACATGAAAATGAACAAAATGAATATGAGCTTCTGGTTGAGTATGAAAATAAATTGGTTACCCGTATTATCGATCGTACTTTTACTGAAAATGGCACACAATGGATCATTGATTTTAAAACCGGGAAAGAAGATATAAACACCTTACAGAAGCATCGCCAACAATTAAATGAGTACGGGCGCTATCTGTCAGATTGCACAAAATTCCCAATTCGATGTGGATTGTATTATCTTGCAAATGGACATTGGATTGATTGGCAGTATAAAATGAGCGCTTAAAAACACAGCAGCTATGCAATTGCCCAATAAAATCAAATGACATTATCTTAAGCTATTCGTCTTACTCATCAGAAAAGCTATACCCAAAATACATTTCTCTCAAGTAGATGCATTCATCAACCCAGCAAAAACGAATAGTAATGGTACTAGTGATTAGCCGAGACCTAAGTTATCATTACCTATTTATTTTCATACCAGGCTAAAAAATGACTATTGAAGATACAGTAATTAAGTTAATTGGCTCATTAAAGGATCCTTTGCTTGATCTTACTGGCAAAGAAATGAATCTACAGTACAAAATAACAACTAGCAACCAGGCTATGCATGTTGTCTTGACTGCCGGATATCCTACCTCTTTGTTAGAAACGAGCTATAAACCAATAGTACAGAAAATAGTTCAAGATGAATTCCCCAATTACCAAGTTACTATTTCTATTCAGCAGTTCATAAAAGCGCATAAAACTCAGTTGACAGGCAAAGCCCTGCGAGGAGTAAAGAATACTATCGCAGTGGCCTCTGGCAAAGGAGGGGTCGGAAAGTCTACTGTCACAGTAAATCTTGCAGCAGCATTGGCAAAACTGGGCGCTCGAGTCGGCATTTTGGATGCGGATATTTATGGACCAAGCATACCATTGATGCTTGGTGAAACAAAACCTGTACAAGTAAAAGATAATTGCTACATACCGGTTGAAGCTCATGGCATGCAGGCCATGTCTATTGGCTACTTGACCGATACAAACCAGGCATTAATTTGGAGAGGTCCTATGCTCGCCAAGTCTTTAATCCAAATGTTAGACATCACTCTTTGGAATGAATTGGATTATTTATTCATAGATCTACCACCTGGCACTGGAGATATTCAACTCACTTTGGTACAAAAAATTCCTTTAACCTCTGCCATAGTAGTTACTACTCCTCAAAATGTCGCAACTTTAGATGCCCAAAAGGCAATAACCATGTTTTCCAGAACAGGCATTGACGTACTTGGAATAATAGAAAATATGTCCACCCACATTTGTAGCCATTGTGGTCATCAAGAAGCAATCTTTGGTAGAGGTGGTGCAGCTGCGCTGTGTGACGCATATCAATGTACATTATTAGGTCAACTGCCGCTGGACAGCCATGTACGTAGACATTGCGATGAGGGAGTTCCCACGGCAACACATTCATCAAATCAATTAACTGACACCTTTATTAAAACAGCGATGCGAACTGCAATTGAGCTCAGCAAGAAACCCATAAACTATGCTGACAGATTTCCAAAGATAGTTGTGGAATAGAAGTAATAGCTTCTCTACTATGTATTATTCCCTTCAGATGAGTATATAATACATAAAAATTGAGTTTGCCACCTCAAAGATAACCAAGCTCACAAAAAACAAAAATAAAAATGTCATGATTAGATTATTAATAATAACAATCAGTGTATTATGTTCGGGACTTACGATAGCCAAATCAAGTTACCAAATTGATTTAATACTCTTTGCACAACCACAAAACGGTGTTAAAAGCATAAAATCAGATTCGCCTGTTCCCCTCATTCCTGTCAGTCCAAATGCTATTCAACTGCATTCGGATAATAATAAAAAACATATGCCTTACACTCTTCTACCGCGATCGCAATCAAAACTAAGTGATCAACATTATCTTTTAAGCCGTAAATCCCAATTTCAAATCCTGGGTCATTATTCCTGGAGACAACCAGCGAAAAGTGACAGTTTGGTTGCGCTACCTAAAATCAACCATAATGGATGGCAAATTCAAGGTACCCTCAAAGTGCGTCAAAGTAATTACTATCTATTTGATGCTGACCTGCAGTGTTTGTCTCCAGGTAATCAGGAGACTTCTTTTACTGTTTCGCAAAAACAACGCTTAAAAGGAAGCACAATTTATTATCTTGATCATCCTCAGTTAGGAATGCTAGTTAAAATTCATAAAATAGCTTCATGAAAGCTCATCCAGCTAAGCAGGAATTTACGTATAATTTATAATAATTTCTATGCTAATTTGGATTGAACATTTTTTGTTATTAATTCAGCAATTGCATTAAAACAAACTTGTCGCGGCGTTCCTGCTCGCCAAAATAACCCCAAGATACGAGAGGGTGCCGGCTCAGAAAAAGGAATACATTTTAAATGATTAGTTGAGGCAGTTAGTGTAGACAAAGCGGGCAGTAAAGTGACGCCCATTCCAGCTTGTACCATTAATCTCAAGGTTTCCAAACTGGTGGCAGTAAAATCTGCAATGTCGTCAGCTTTCGCTGATTGGCATACGGCCATGGCTTGCTCCCTCAGGCAATGCCCTTCTTCTAGCAACATAATCGGCTGATTTTTTAAATCATTGATATTAACTGATTTGGCTTGGGCCAAAGGATGAGTATTTGCGCAAGCAAAATAGAACTTTTCTTCATATAAAGTTTGACATGAAAAACGCTTATCTATTGGAAGTGCCATGATAGCAACATCCAGTTCTCCTTGCTCCAATTTAGTAATTAGCCTATGAGTTTGATCCTCTATTAACCAAACTTTCAGGCGAGGGTACTCATTTTTAAGTTCGGGCATTACCAAGGGCAACATGTAAGGCGATACGGTAGGTATAACCCCCAAACGCAATTCACCTGTAAATAGATCTTCCGACTGACGAGCAAGTTCTTTCATTTCATCAATCAGGATTAATATTTTTCTAGTTCGATCTAATAATTTGGAGCCTTGATCAGTCAGTAAAACCTGTTTGTTGGTACGCTCAAATAACACAACACCTAATTCTTCTTCCAGCTTTTTTATTTGCATACTCAAAGTGGGTTGACTTACAAAACACCTCTTAGCGGCTTCACCAAAATGCTTTACATCTGCCAGGATGACAAAATAATGTAAATCTCTTAAATTCATAATTTCTCAATAATAAAAAATCTATTGTGACATAAATTACAAATCTGCAGTATAGAAATCATTTTTCAAATTTTACAAAATACATACAGAATTATTGATTCCAATGTAATAGCAAATATAATTCATGAAGAAATAAAAGGTATTGCAGATTATAAATTTACACAAACATAACAATGCTATATATTCCATCAATTTCAACATAATACAAACTACTTTGAACAATTTATCGGCTATTAAGAAATCAAAAATCACCATTTGGTTGGTAGGAGTATTTTTTTTATTATTCCAATTCTTCTTGCAACTATCCTCGGGGATCATTGTAGGCGCAATAATGCACGAAGAACATATTTCCGCACTCAGCGCAGGACTTTTAAGTAGCGCCTTTTACTATGTCTATACTTCTTTTCAAATTCCTGTCGGGATTCTTTTTGATCGCTACAATACCCGATATTTGTTATCGGTCAATGCAACTCTTTGTGCCATCGGATGTTTTGTATTTGCCTCGGGACATAACCTCCCGACTCTTTTCCTTGGGCGGTTAATTATTGGCGCTGGCTCAGCCTTTGCCTTTATTGGTTTAAGCCATTTGTTACGCCAACATTTTCCCTTAAAACAATACGCTTTTATGATAGGCCTATCAGAAACGTTGGGATTTACTGTTACAGTATTAGGAATGATTGGCATGGGTTCTGTGATCAGCCATTTTGGATGGCGTTATTTTATTAACATAGCAGGAATCATTGGATTCCTGATCGCCAGTTTATGCTGGTTGTGTATCCCCAATAGCAAGCCAGTCGTTTCTTTTCCACATCAATATAAACAACAAATTATCCCCATTCTAAAAAATAAATTAGCCTGGTTTAATGGCCTTTTTGTTTGTCTGGAATTCTCAGTCATTACTGTCTTTGCCGCCATGTGGGCTGTTCCTTTTTTACAATTAAAACTGGATTGCACTATCAAAACAGCCAGTATACTAACTTCAATGGTCTTACTGGGTGCTGGCTTAAGCTGTCCTTTATTGGGTCAAATTTCGGTACATCTCAATAGACGAAAACCGCTGATTCATGCTTCTTGTCTGTCAACTGCGTTATTATTAATACTTGTTTTATATTTACCAACTCAAAATAAGCTATTGATAGGTATTTTAATGTTTTCTATGGGGTTAACCTGTGGTGCTTATATGCTAGCCTATTCAATTTCTAATGAATTGGCCCCACCTGAATTCTTGTCCACTTGTACTGGCTTCACCAATACCTTGGCAATGCTCTCGGCTCCCTTACTTCAACCACTCGTTGGATTTTTTTTAGATGTACTCAGTAACCATAAAAGCCAATACAGCCTGGCTGACTACCAACTGGCCCTTTTGATTGTTCCTTTTGCCATGCTATTGGCAAGCTTATTTACTTGCCTCCTGCCAGAAAAATCAAATTAGACTATCCCAAATTAGTAACCGCTTGTACTGCTGACTCCTTGATTTGCTTAAAAGTTTGTTTGGATATAAAACAAAATCCTTTTGGATTTTCTTCAGAAAAGCCTGCAACTGTTAGAGGAAAATCATCCTCTTGTTTTATGGTATTGACTAATTTTAACTTCAACCTGGGCAAACCCACGCTAAGTAAACATTGATTATCGGTTAGGGTTTTAATGGAAACAAATTGAGACATTTTGACATTATTTCCTGAAGGGTCTCGCCAACCTGCTACCGCAGCCCCCGTTGCATCAGGTTCCTTGAGATTTGCAGAATAAAAACCATTATCATTACTTAATCTGCAAAAAATAGTGCTTATATCATGAGGGGAATTTTGATCCTTGCTAAACCATAATTTGCTGAACCATGCCT
Source organism: Legionella sp. PATHC039 (assembly GCF_026191275.1). Classification (NCBI taxonomy): domain Bacteria; kingdom Pseudomonadati; phylum Pseudomonadota; class Gammaproteobacteria; order Legionellales; family Legionellaceae; genus Legionella; species Legionella sp. PATHC039. The sequence continues at coordinate 760,750 of NZ_JAPHOP010000001.1, read as the reverse complement.
TATTACCTGTTACAAACTGTTCTTTATTATCTACTCCCGTTTGCACGTGCCCATTTAATCGACTGGTCTGTACCGCTTGCAACTCTACCCCAGGTCTTAATACCTGTGTTTCAACATCTTTATTATCCTGTTTTAACATATCTACTTTAAAATTAAATCCTTTTGCATTTTCGACTTTCACGCCAAAAATCCAACTGTCATTGATCGGATTGTAGCGCAAAAATGAGCGCCCAACTTGCCAGTTCAACTGAGTGGAGCTATCTATTTTTTCGTTGGCCTCATAAAACAGAATTAACTGGTTGGTTTGGCCGTCAATTAATGCGGTTTTAGCATAAAAATCAGTACCTTGCCTTTGCATCTGAAAAAAATAGCCGTATCGATCACCGCTTTCATTGGTGACCATACCTGTAAATACCCAACTTCCAACGGTTGGTTCATTCGTTTGGGCTACTTTGTCTTCCTCTGGCTCTTCCACTGCAAAAACACTGCCACTTAAAAATAAAAACATGGATAATAGCAATAACCAAATTCGTTTTGGCATCATATTAGTAATAACCTTGTAATTGTTGATGTGACCAAAATGCTTCCCAAAAGGAATCATTCAACTTTGCTTCAACGGGTAAATAATATAATTTATCTGAACTAAATGAATAACATTTTACAGCATCCTTTTCTGTCATTATAACTGGTAGATCGATATCATTTAAATCATGAGGTTTAAATTGATGATGATCGGGATAAGAATATGGATTAAATTTTATACCTAATTGACTTAAAGTAGAATAGAATCGTTGCGGGTTACCAATTCCTGCTACAGCTGCTACTTCAGAAGTAAACAAATCATTACTGACTTCTTCCTGAGTTGACAATCGAACTATGTTTTTAGGAATTAATTCCATAGAATAAGTACCTTCTGCAGCACCTTGATTAACAATAACAAAATCAACTTGTTTTAATCGTGAATCAGGTTCCCTTAATGGTCCAGCGGGTAGACAAAAACCATTACCCAGTTTTCGCATCCCATCTATTACTACAATTTCAATAGATCGCCCCATTTTATAATGTTGCAAGCCATCATCACTGATAATAATTTCAACCGAGTGCTTGTCTAAAAGGTACCTTACTGCTTCATTGCGCTTAGGCGCAATAACCACTGGGCAATTAATTTTTCTTGCCATCATGAGCGGCTCATCGCCTACTAATTCAGCTGAATCATTTAATTTTACTTCGTATGGAAAATGTTTTATTGCTGCTTTGTAACCACGGCTTACAATCCCTACTTTTAAGCCTTTTTGCTGTATTTTTTTAGCAATTTCAATGACCAGAGGCGTCTTGCCTACTCCTCCTACGGTCACGTTTCCCACTACAATAATTGGTATAGGGTACAGCTGTTGGCAGAAACGCTGTAAATACCATCGTCTGGTTCGTATAACAATTCTGTATAACCAGGAAAATGGAACCAGTATCCACTGTAAAAAATGGTTACCATACCATATCCTGTTCACAAAAAATGACATTAAGCTACCACTTCCTCATTAATCCTGCCAAATTGTTGCACTTTATACAACTGAGCGTAATGACCATCCATATCAAGTAATTCTTGATGACTACCTTGCTCAACAATACGACCATGTTGCAATACGATAATCTTGTGAGCATGCTTAATAGTCGACAATCGGTGCGCAATGATTAAAGTAGTTCTACCTTTCATCACTTGCTCCAAAGCCGCCTGAATATAATGCTCAGACTCACTATCCAGAGCTGAAGTCGCCTCATCGAGTATTAAAATTGGAGCATCTTTCAAAATTGCCCTGGCTATCGCTATTCTTTGCCTTTGTCCGCCTGACAACAACACCCCATTTTCTCCGACCCTGGTATCATAGCCATCAGGTAATTGCTTAATAAACTCATCAGCATAGGCCAGTTTAGCCGCAGTAATAATTTGCTCTCGGCTCGCATCAAAACGACCATAGGCTATGTTGTTAGCCAAAGTATCATTAAAAAGTGTCACGTTTTGACTGACCAAGGACATCTGCTTGCGTAAACTTTCCAGACTAAGCTGTTGAATGGGCATGCCATCTAAAGTAATCATACCTTGACTCAATTCATAAAAGCGGGGTAATAAACTGGCTATGGTCGTTTTACCACTTCCTGAATGCCCAACCAGAGCAACAGACGTTCCTGCTTCAATTACAAAATTGACATCATGTAAAATATTTTGACCCTGTCGGTATGCGTGGTATACATGCTTAAACTCAATTTCACCACGTATCTTTTCTTTTAATATCAAACCATTGTTTCTTTCCAAAGGCAAATCAAGCAAATTAAATACACTTTCTGCACCAGCCAAGCCTCTTTGTATGGTTGCGTTAAGAGTAGTCAGAGTTTTCATAGGTTTTATTAATTGCAACATGGCTGCGATAATTGCCAAAAAAGAACCGGCACTGATAGTAATGACAGTAGATAAATGAATGGCAGCCATAATAATCGTGGCAATCCCGATAGCGATCACCAATTGAACGCCTGAAACATTAATCGCCTTGCTTATGGCAACTTTCATATCGTTTTTGCGTGAATATTCTGTTGCTTTATTAAATTTTGTTATTTCATACCGTTCACCACCAAAGATGCGAACCACTCGATAACCCTCGATTGCCTCACTGGCAATTTCTGTGACTTCGCCCATGGTTTTTTGGACTTTGTGACTAATTCGTCTTACTCTTTTATTAGTATAATTAACAATGATTCCCACAAAGGGGATAGTTAATAAAAACATCAAAGACAGCTGCCAACATATAACCATCATAACGGTCAGCAAACCGATGACCAGACATATATTTTGAATAAAATCTGTTAGGGCATCCGCACTGACTTGTGCCACTTGCTCAACATCGTACAAAATTTTTGAAAGAAGCTGACCTGATGTGGCTTCGTCATAATAATCCGCCGGTAAGTGAATAATATGAGAAAATACGGTCTGCCTTAATACTTTAACTACTGAGCGAGCCACCCATGTCATACAATAACTGCCTAAAGAACTGACCAATCCTCTCAGAGTAATACCGATTAAAACAATCAGCGGGATTTGTTTAACAAAATTCAGATCAATAGTAATAAAGCTTTTATCCAAAAAAAGCTTGGTCATATAGGTAAAGCCGGCGTCAATGCCCGAATATAGGATATTCGCCAATACTCCTAATAATAAAACTGGCCAAAAAGGTTTTACATAGCTTAACAAGCGTTTGTATAGCAGACGGGATTTAATAGGGAGGTTATTTTTCATTAATTTAGAAGTTAATCTTGTACGCAAATGTTATGAATTGTAACTCTTATTCTGTCTAAGCGCCAATGTTCTATCATGAAGTCCACCTATTCCATAGTTAGTTTTATTCTGGTGTAGGCACAACGAAATCCAGCCTTTTGAACGTTCAAATCTGAAACTGTACCTGGTTGAGTAGTTACGGTGGCGAATTCCAAACCATACTGCTTGGCCAGATTCAGACGAGCAAACAATAATTTTTTCTGAAGGCCTTTCCCTCGATAAAGAGGTAATGTGCTGGTAACGCCCAAATCACAAGCATCACCATGAATTGCTATTGTGGCGCCAGCAACCAAATTACCATGATCATATGCTGCAAATGCTAAAACTCCTTTTGCACTGGCATATTGGTAAAATTGTTCCTGAGCCTCAAGAAAACCAAATCCAATAGCTACTCTTTTTGCCCACTCTTCCAATTCAGACTGCTTCACTTCTCTTATAATAAACCCATCATCCTTGGAGTGAGCAACCAGATGGTAACTCTTTAAATCAAGAACTGAAACATTATTTAACTCAGTTATGTAGTAACCTCTTTGGCTTAAAAAATTAATTAAATGATTTCCCACAAAAGGACATAACTCAATATCGACACGATTATGGCCTAACGATTTATAAAAATTTTCTATAGCTTCTATTTCAGCTTTATATTGGTTAGGCTCTGTTTTAAATCCCCAGCCTACTACCTGGGATAGAAATGACTCAAAACCAGAAAAACAAGCTGCTCCGCCGTTGATTTCCAGAATTTTTCCTTGTGAGTACCGCTTTGTCACCTCAATGTGACTCTGCTTGATACACCCTTCCATGCGAACAGCCAATTCCTTAGTAATATACATCGATTTCCTCACCACCAGGATCAGATAGCATTTAAACCTGAAACAATATCGTGAATCAACTCCGGTCCCTTATAAACTAAACCACTGTATACTTGTAATAACGAAGCTCCTGCATTGATCTTGTCTTTGGCACTCTCCAAACTGTCAATACCACCCACTCCTATCAATGTCACATCATTACCAACATATTGTTTCAACAAGCGCAAGCAGCGAGTAGATAACTCCATCAGTGGCCTACCACTTAATCCGCCCTGTTCTTCAGAACAAGGCAAATTTTTTACCATTTCCCGAGAACAGGTGGTATTCGTTGCAATAATACCCTCGATTCCATACTGTAAAATGATATCTGTCATTTGTTTTAGTGTTTCATCTGTTTCATCCGGAGATACTTTCACCACTAAAGGCACATGGCGTCCATATTGATCTGCTAATTTTATCTGTTCTTTTTGTAACTGGGTGAGTAATTCAGCAAAATAATCTCCTTGTTGTAACTGGCGTAAATCAGGGGTATTGGGAGAGGAAATATTGATAGTGACATAGGAAGCATGAGCATATACTTTACGGAAGCAATAAAGATAGTCCTCTGCAGCTTGATTTAAATTAGTTTCTTTATTTTTTCCAATATTTATCCCTAATATTCCTTTATAATTTGCACTTTTTACATTTTCTACCAGTACATCAACTCCCGAATTGTTAAAACCCATCCTGTTGATAATCGCATTTGCCTCTGCAATACGAAAAAGCCTTGGTTTGGGATTACCTGCTTGCCCCCTAGGTGTTACTGTCCCTAATTCAATGAATGAAAATCCCAATTTGGCTAATGCATCCAAATGTTCGCCATTTTTATCTAAACCAGCAGCCAGTCCAACTTGATGAGGGAATACAAGACCCATAGCATGAACAGGTTGGCCGGCCATTTTCCGAAAATAAAAATCAGGGAGGTAATGCAACAAGGATAATGTTAATGAATGGGCTTTTTCTGCATCCAATCTGAAAAGTAAAGGGCGCAGCAGTGAATACATAAAATTACTCCTAAAGCAGGGAGAAACATTAATAAAGAACAATTGAGGTATGATAACATTTTTCGCGGTGACTTTCGTAGTGACGATTAATAGGAAGCGAAATAAAATTAATTCAAATAATTTTTTATGCATCTGCCCAGATAAATAGCGAAATGACTTGCTCATTACGATTGCAAATAGTCCTGTTACATAAACGAGATTATTCTGCTGATAGGCTATTCTCCCTGTCTAAAAGGGAAAATCATAGGCGCGTCTCTATTAATCATTGGTTCAATCATAATAAAGTTAGAATCTTAAACCACAAAAACTGTATTCCTCTGCTGTATTAATATGTTCTTCCTTAACACCAGTATCACTCTTTGATATTTTTGGGCCTCTTGATTTTTGATCGTTTAAATCAGAATTAGTCACTTCTTCATTAGCACTCAATTTATCTTTTTTTAATCCATTTAGAATTTTTTGATGAGAACCCTGATCTTCGCATTGCTTCTCCATCGAGCTTCCGATTATTGGCTCAACAGGATGATCTTGCACCTGATTATCAGATATAACATATGCAGCCAGGGTAGCAGCAAACACTCCTGTAGCAAAGCCTCCCAATGCAAACATAAGCGCAGTAGCCGCAGGTAACGCAAAAATCCCGGATAATCCAATTGACAATGGAACTAAAACGATGGCTAGAGTCATTCCTAGCAAAAACACAGGAATTATAGAGAGAGAAACTACAAAATCTGTAGCAAACCAACCCAATAAAGCAGTCGCTCCTGAACTAGCAAACGAAGTCAAACCCAAGCTCCCCCAAAATTTCATGAAACCAAATTTTTTCCCGGGAACATTATCCTCATTCTGTTGTGATAAAGTGTTTCCACCTTCCAAAGAGTTGGATTGACACCGTAAATCATCATGGCTAATCAGCAACTCAGATTTATCTTTTGTTAATTCATTGATCAGACCATTTCCATTATTGTTTTGTGGCAAACTGGGATTATTTTTTAACCGATGTGCAAACGTTGCAGCAACCCCTCCAAGAAACAACCCTGATACAACAAGCAGTAAACCAGGTAAAATAACTGGTGAAGTCAACACAGCCGGGGCGGCGCTCATAAGGAGCATAAACCCTATGTAAAAACCCAAACTGAAGGAGTCAACGATAACAGCAGCTAATGTCATCCCCGAGGCCAACCATAAGATAATTGCAGCTGCTCCCACACTTAATAACGCAGCAATCATGTGAGATCTTAAGGAAGGTGTAAACTCACTGTTTTTCTTGTTTGATACTGCCATTTTTTCCTCCCTGTATACCTGTCACTTACTTTAAAAAAGTCTCAATTAAACAACACATTGTTGCGCCCAAACTCTGAGCATTGCATTACCTGATTTATGCAAATGAAAAGCAGCCTCCCTAACCTCCACTCCATAGTTCTCCTGTTGCAAGCCTAATAAAACCGGCCCTAGAAATTGTGAAGTGTTACCTTCTCTATCAATCAATGGAAAAATTCTTACTTCTTTAGCTACCCTTGCTAATTCACGAATTGCAATCAGGTGAAAATCAACCGTTTGATCGTCAAGATCTGCAAAAAAATAATGAGAACTCAGAGCAAAATCAAAGGTAAAATCGGCAAACGGTAAATGATAATCGGTAAGCCCGAGGTACCTTCCATCAGCCTTGCCTTGTTCATAATCCGCAAAAAACTGCTTCATTCCTTCTTGTCTTTCCTGAAGCAATTTGTCCAAACTACCATTACGGCTAAAGTCAAATTGATCCTGATGCTGCCTAACCTCTTCAGCCATATTCGCAAAAATCATTTTTGCTTTGGCAAGCAGCGTATCTTTATCCAATACGAATAAAGGGTCACAACTCACTACTCCTTTTTTTTTCACTTGAGTTTGCTGGTAATTAACAGCGCTAGGACCGCAACCGTATTCTAATAGTCGTAAATTCTCTACTCCCTGGGGTAAATCAAACATCTCACGATAGTCTTCAATTCCATGCCCCCATAATACCAGTTTTCTCATTAGAAATACTCCTCTTCTAAATCCATTTGGATTACACTATGGCTAAAGATTAGGTGATTTTTTTACCCAGGTAAAGAATCATTTTAACCACTGGCCGGGCTAAAGGTGTTTTTAAGACAAAAATTTAAAAAGTTTGGAGAGAAAAGCCACCTTGCGATTGAACAAATGAATATTTACCATTCAAATTCTTTCAATTTTTCGCAATAAGACATCCGTATATTATCAAATGTATCAGTGGGTTAAAAAGATTGTCTTGGAAATAAACAGGAAGGTGACAAGTACGCTTCATTTGGGTATAGTCTAGCGTATTTATCAACATAACAGGATGTCACTCATGTACACAGGCTTAGACTTTCAACTGGGCGAAACGTATGACATGTTACGAGACAGCGTCAACCAATTTGCCCAAACTGAAATAGCTCCTTTAGCTGCACAAATCGATGAGAAAAATACTTTTCCTAACCATCTCTGGAGAAAACTGGGAGAAATGGGATTACTTGGCATCACAGTAAGTGAAGAATATGGTGGTGCCAATATGGGATACCTCGCGCATGCCATAGCAATGGAAGAAATTTCCAGAGCCTCTGCATCAGTTGGTTTAAGTTATGGCGCGCACTCTAATTTGTGTGTCAATCAAATCTTTTTAAACGGAAATAATGAGCAAAAGCAAAAATATTTGCCTAAACTTATAAGCGGTGAATATATTGGTGCTTTGGCAATGAGTGAGTCCAACTCAGGGTCCGATGTAGTCAGTATGCAATTACAAGCCCGTACTGCTGGAGACAAATATATTCTTGACGGCACAAAAATGTGGATAACCAATGGTCCTGACGCGAATGTTTTGGTTGTCTATGCTAAAACAGACAAGCAGGCTGGAAGCAAAGGGATTACTGCCTTTATTATCGAAAAAGGAATGTCCGGATTTAAAACAGCACAAAAACTAGACAAGCTTGGTATGCGTGGGTCAAACACATGTGAATTGGTATTTGATCAATGTGAAGTGCCTTCTGAAAATGTTCTGGGAACAGTAAATCAAGGGGTCAAGGTATTAATGAGCGGCTTGGATTATGAACGCACAATCCTTGCTGCCGGACCAGTTGGAATTATGCAAGCTTGTATGGATGTTGTATTACCCTATGTCCATGAACGCAAGCAATTTAATCAGGCGATAGGTGAGTTTCAATTTATTCAAGGCAAACTTGCTGATATGTACACTGATTTGAATGCTTGCAGAGCTTATCTGTATGCCGTTGCCAAGGCTTGTGACAACGGTAGGGTTAGTCGTAAAGATGCTGCAGGAGTTATTTTATATACTGCAGAAAAAGCAACACAAATGGCTTTACAGTCAATACAGATTCTTGGAGGAAATGGTTATATTAATGAATATCCTACAGGACGTTTATTAAGGGATGCGAAGTTGTATGAAATTGGGGCAGGCACTTCTGAAATAAGAAGAATGCTAATTGGTCGTGAACTTTTTAAAGAAACAGCATAAGGAATGAGACAATGGAACATAATGATGTCGTGATAGTCGCAGCAAAAAGAACACCAATGGGAGCTATGCTAGGCAATTTATCTGCACTTTCCTCCCCAGAGTTAGGGGCAGTAGCGCATATGGCAGCGTTGTCTCAATCAGGTATTGCTCCGGCAGAAATCGATGAAGTGATCAGTGGTTGTGTATTACAAGCTGGTATTGGTCAAGCTCCTGCCAGACAGGCAGCAATAAAAGCAGGCATACCTAATTCGACAGGAGCCACGACCATTAATAAAATGTGTGGTTCGGGCATGAAGGCTGTGATGCTTGCGCATGATTTAATTAAGGCAGGTACAGCTAATGTAATTTTGGCTAGCGGTATGGAAAGTATGAGCAATGCCCCCTATTTATTATCCAAAGCACGAGCAGGATATAGACTGGGTCATGGTGAACTGAAAGATCATATGTTCCTTGATGGATTAGAAGATGCCTATGATAAAGGACAATTAATGGGGTGTTTCGCTGAAACAACTGCAAAACACTTTAATTTCAGCAGAGAACAACAAGACGAATATGCCTTACGCTCAATGACCAAAGCGCTAAAAGCAATAGAGAATGGTGCCTTTCGAGAAGAAATCGCGCCTGTCACCTTAACTACCCGCAAAGGAGATATCACGGTTGACGTCGATGAAGGGCCTGAGACAGCCAAACTTGCCAAAATACCTCAGTTAAAACCAGCCTTTCAAGCAGATGGTACAGTCACAGCAGCCAATTCAAGTTCTATTTCAGATGGCGCGGCCAGTTTAATTTTAATGAGTGCCTCAAACGCAGAAAAACGTGGCATTAAGCCCTTGGCAAAAATCATAGCACATGCCAGCCATTCCCAAGCCCCACAATGGTTCACAACCGCTCCTGTTGATGCAATCCGTAAGGTAATGAACAAAGCGTCATGGAAACAAGATGATGTGGATCTTTTTGAGATTAATGAAGCGTTTGCAGTAGTAGCGATGGCAGCAATTACTCAGCTTGAATTGAACCCGGAACAAGTCAATATACATGGCGGGGCATGCGCTTTAGGGCATCCCATTGGTGCTTCGGGAGCTCGCATTCTGGTTACTTTAATGCATGCGCTAAAACACCAGGGTAAAAAACGCGGAATAGCTTCTTTATGTATAGGCGGTGGTGAAGCAACAGCTATGGCAATTGAGCTAATTTAACGGTTAAAGATGACCTGGGTAAAACCTTTATTTTTACCCAGGTTTTTATATTAAAACTGGTTGCTATTTTTATTTGCGACCAGATAATGTTTTACCTATCAAAACCAACTTGGTTATAACAATAATAAAGGATGTACATGCTAAGACATAGTCTCATTTACCTTCTACTAAGTATTCTTATTGTCGTATTTGCAAAATATGCCCATCTTATCGTAGTTTACATCGATATGTTTTTCACTTACGTTAATTTAAAATTAACACCTATATTCAGCCAAACAGGTTGGGGACTGATTATCAGGAAAATTCTAGTCCTTATGTTATTACCCATAATCATCGCAGGAATCCCAGCGCTAATTTACCGGGCACTCAAAGGAAAAGACATGCCCCATTTTATTGCGATTGTCTGGATAATATGGACCATCATAGTCTTGAGTGATATTTTGATTCGGTAAGGATAAAAAATGGCTAAGTTAACTACTCAAATCAATACCAGCAGTCAGGAATTCAAAAATAATCAGGCGAATATGCAAGCATTGGTTACTGATTTAAGAGAAAAAATACATCAAATCTCTCTGGGTGGAGATGAAAAAGCACGTACCAAACATCAACAACAAGGCAAACTACTTCCGAGAGAACGCTTACACCAGTTGCTGGATCCAGGTAGTCCTTTTCTTGAGCTATCTCAACTTGCTGCCTACCAAGTCTATGAAGACACAATACCCGCTGCAGGAATAATCACTGGCATTGGAAGAGTGGCAGGAAACGAATGTGTGATTGTGGTCAACGATGCCACTGTTAAAGGTGGAACATATTATCCTCTGACCGTAAAAAAACACTTAAGGGCACAAGAAATTGCATTGATAAACCATCTTCCATGCATCTATCTGGTGGATTCAGGAGGTGCCTTTCTACCGCTTCAAGATCAGGTCTTTGCCGATAAAGAACATTTTGGACGTGTTTTTTATAATCAAGCGCAAATGTCAGCATTAAATATTCCTCAAATAGCCGTGGTTATGGGATCTTGTACGGCGGGAGGAGCCTATGTACCAGCCATGGCTGATGAATCTATTATGGTCAAGAATCAGGCAACCATATTCCTTGGAGGCCCTCCTCTCGTTAAAGCAGCAACAGGAGAAGTAATCAGTGCGGAAGAATTAGGAGGAGCCGAAGTTCACTGTCGCCACTCAGGAGTATCTGATCATTATGCGGAAAATGACGCTCACGCGCTTTATTTAGCGCGAGTCGCCATTAGCAATTTAAATCGTAAAAAACCAGATTCCATTCATAGAGTGGATACAGTTCCTCCTCTTTATGATAGCGAAGATCTTACCGGAATAATTCCCACTGACCCTAGAAAGCCTTTTGATATAAGAGAAATTATTGCTCGAGTGGTAGATGGTTCAGAGTTTGATGAATTCAAAGCACTTTTTGGAACAACCCTGGTTTGCGGTTTTGCTCGCCTATATGGATATCCTATAGGGATTATTGCTAATAATGGCATACTTTTTAGTGAAAGTGCGCAAAAGGGCAGCCATTTCATAGAGCTGTGCTGTCAACGTAAAATACCACTTGTATTCCTGCAAAATATTACAGGATTTATGGTGGGCTCCAAATACGAAGCATCAGGTATTGCAAAACATGGAGCCAAAATGGTGACAGCAGTTGCCAATGCTAATGTACCCAAATTTACCATCATTGTTGGTGGAAGTTTTGGAGCAGGTAATTATGCCATGTGTGGCCGGGCATATGCTCCTCGTTTCCTATGGGCCTGGCCTAATGCACGCATCTCAGTTATGGGCGGTGAACAAGCAGCGAATGTTCTCGCGCAAATCACCAGAGAGAAATATGCAAAGCAAGGAAAAGAATGGTCACTCGAAGAAGAAGAACAATTTAAAACTCAAATGAGAAGTCAGTATGAAACTCAGGGAAATCCTTACTATGCCAGTGCCAGGCTTTGGGATGATGGGGTCATCGCGCCTCAGGATACACGCAAAATACTCGGACTTGGATTATCTGCAGCCTTAAACGCACCGATTGAGGATACTCGTTTCGGTGTATTTCGCATGTAAAAGGAAAGGAACAATAGGCATGAGTGATTTATTATATGAAATTCAAGATAAAGTAGGTTTACTTACTATGAATCGAATTAGCAAGCATAATGCGTTCGATAATCAACTGCTGACTGAAATGAGAATACGACTTGACTCCGCAATAAATGATACTAACGTTCGCGTCATAGTACTTAAAGCGAATGGAAAGCATTTTTCAGCTGGTGCTGATTTGACCTGGATGCAAAGCATGGCTAACTTTACTGAAGAAGAAAACCTGGAAGACAGTCTGGTATTAGGTAATTTAATGTATAGCCTCAGTCAAAGCCCAAAACCTACTATCGCCATGGTTCAAGGTGCCGCTTTTGGTGGTGGAGCTGGATTGGCAGCAGCATGTGATATCGCCATTGCATCTACTTCAGCACGTTTTTGTTTTTCTGAAGTGAAATTAGGTCTTATTCCAGCAGTAATTAGTCCCTATGTAGTTAGAGCAATAGGTGAACGAGCGGCAAAAATGTTATTCATGAGCGCTGAAGTTTTTGATGCCACACGTGCATATTCTCTTAATTTAGTTCAGCACTGCGTCCCTGATGATACGTTGTTGGAGTTTACTCTCAAATACGCCTCGCAAATCAGTAATAATGCTCCAGAAGCGGTTAAAAACTCAAAACAACTGGCACAATACGTCGCTAATAAAAAAATAGATGAAGAACTGGTTCGCTACACTGCTTCTCTGATTGCTCATAAAAGAGTATCTGATGAGGGGCAAGAAGGGCTTAAAGCATTTCTCAATAAAGAAATACCCAACTGGAATAAAGGTTCTGGACATGTTTAATAAAATATTAATTGCTAATCGAGGCGAAATAGCCTGTCGAATCATTAAAACAGCACATTCTATGGGTATTCAGGCTATTGCCGTTTATTCAGCAGCAGATAGAAACAGCCTTCATGTGCGATTAGCTGATAGCGCTTATTATATTGGAGAAGCGCCAGCTAAAGAGAGTTATCTGAATATTGACCATATTATTGGGGCAGCTAAAGAAAGTGGAGCACAAGCCATCCATCCTGGCTATGGATTTTTATCTGAAAATCCTGATTTTGCCAAAGCCTGTGAACAAGCAGGTATTGTTTTCATCGGTCCCTCCATTAAAGCGATGGAAGCGATGGCATCCAAACAATTAGCTAAACAACTTCTTGAAAAAACAAAAGTACCACTTACACCTGGCTATCATGGTGTTGAACAGTCTGAAGAAAAACTGTTGAGCGAAGCTAAAAAAATTGGATTTCCAGTACTGATTAAGGCCGCTAATGGTGGTGGTGGAAAAGGAATGCGAGCAGTACATGATGAAAAAGAGTTTCATGATGCATTAGCAGGAGCCAAAAGAGAATCTATGGCCTCCTTTGCGGATGATACTATGATAATTGAACGATTAGTTCTTAATCCTCGTCATGTTGAAGTACAGATCATGGCGGATAATCATGGAAATGTTGTACATTTGTTTGAGAGAGATTGTTCAATTCAGCGCAGACATCAAAAAATTATCGAAGAGGCCCCTGCTCCCAATTTATTGCCCATGCTTCGGCAAAGGCTGGCAGAAGCAGCCTGCGAAGTAGCCCGCTCCATCAACTACAGAGGAGCTGGAACAGTAGAGTTTTTGGTAGACGGTGAAGATAAATTCTACTTTATGGAAATGAATACAAGACTTCAAGTAGAACATCCTGTCACAGAAATGATTACAGGACTCGATCTTGTCGCTTGGCAGATAAGAGTTGCAGCGAATGACACATTACCTTTGCTTCAAAATCAAATTCAAGCTCAAGGCCATGCAATCGAGTGCCGTATTTACGCCGAAGATCCCTATCAGGGTTTTATACCCTCTATTGGTCAACTTCAATTCTTAAAAGAACCCTCTGGCGATGGCATACGCATTGATACAGGTGTTACTTTGTCTTCAGAAATAACAAGGTATTATGATCCCATGATAGCCAAGCTAATTGCCTGGGGACACAATCGTGAAGAAGCATTACAGAGGTTGGAGCGTGGCCTGTCTCACTATGACATTGGCGGGGTAAAAACAAATATACCGTTTCTAAGAGCCATTTGCCGACATGTAAAATTTAAAGAGGCAAAATTAAGTACTGATTTTTTAGAGAAAGAAAACATAAATCTGCCTAAACCAGATAATGAGTTAGGTATACTCCTGGCCATAAGTTGTGATTATTTAGGCATGGTTAATCGAACTATGGATCCCTTATTGCAAGATGCATTTGGCTGGCAAATGCATCTTTCTAGCCATTGGGTATGGCGTTATCAATTGAGCTCCACGATAATTGAAGCTCAGATTACACCTATAGATAATAAAAAATTTAAAGTAAAAATTGAAAACAAGGAAATGGTCATCCATGCCAGATATGACATTGACCAGCTTATTATTGAAATTGATCAAAAATCAGTGAAAGCTAGAGTAGAAAACAAAGATTACCGTTTGATCTTCTATACTGACAAAGGCCAACTTTCAATCGAACGCTTCTACTGGAGTAAACTGGATGCTCAAACTTCTGCCCATAAAGGCCAATTAACCGCGCCAATGCCTGCCACTGTCGTTGCTATTTTAAAAAATATTGGTGAACAGGTAAAAGCCGGTGAAAGCTTAATTGTACTTGAGGCAATGAAAATGGAACACACCATTCACGCTCCAATCGATGGTATATTATCAGATATTTTTTATTCTGTAGGTTCCCAAGTGAGTGAGGGAGCAGAACTGTTAGCACTTAGCGAATCGGATACTTAAGAGAATATTTATGGACTATCCTCAGCATGTGACAATAATCGAAGTAGGTCCTAGAGATGGCTTACAAAATGAGCCATCTTTTCTCCCCAGTGATAAAAAAATTGAATTAATCAATTTACTCAGTCAGACAGGGCTGAAAGAGATAGAAGTTACCAGTTTTGTTTCTGCAAAAGCAATTCCACAGCTAGCTGACAATGAAGAAGTATTTCAATCTATTAATAAGACTCCCTCCATCAACTACTCTGCCCTGGTTCCAAACGAACGTGGAATGCTTAAAGCTTTGGAAATGGGAGTACAAAATATTGCAGTATTCACTGCAGCAAGTGAATTATTCAATCAACGCAATATTAATTGTTCTATTAAAGAAAGTATAGAACGCTTTAAACCTGTTTTAGCATTAGCAAAAACTAATCAAATTAGAGTGAGAGGCTATATCTCCTGCGTATTGGGCTGCCCCTATGAGGGATATATACAACCGAGTCAGGTTGTTAGTGTCACTAAAATGCTTCTTGATCTGGGCGTACACGAAATTTCGTTGGGAGATACTATTGGCGTGGGAACTCCGAGGCAAACTCAGTTGCTTCTTGATGCCATACTACCCATACTTCCAATCACACAATTAGCCATGCATTTCCACGATACTTATGGACAAGCCGTAGCAAACATTTATGCCTCCCTTGAATATGGAGTTAACCGCTTTGACAGCTCTCTTGCGGGTCTTGGAGGTTGTCCATATGCTCGAGGTGCCAGTGGCAATGTTGCAACAGAAGATGTACTTTATTTGATGCATGGATTGGGTATTGATACAGGGATAGATATATTCAAAATTGTTGCTGCCGGAGATATGATTTGCAAAGCATTAGGACGAAAAAACCAATCCAAAGTAGCTAATGCCATGCTAGCCAATCCATGTAATTAGGAAGTTCCATCATTATTGACTTTGATAAGTACTAAAAATCGGAAACTTAAAGAGAAGTGCCCAGTTTTGTGCTAGCCTATACTTATAAACAAATTACTGATGAAATTTTCCAGTGTAAAACCCAACATTCAAAACAGAACTGTGAGAGAAATTTTCATGAACGACAAAGTATGGACACCTAAAAACCCTGAACAAACAAGAATGTGGCAATTTATGGATTTTGCCGCTAAAAGGCATTGTCAGGTTTTTGAAAATTATCAAGACTTACATACCTGGTCAGTAAAGCATCCTGAATCATTCTGGGAAACTCTTTGCCTTTTCTTTAAATTGAACTTTGATACAACACCACACCAAATTCTGAATTATTATTCTGAGATGATTGAAGCCCGCTGGTTTTCAGGAGCTCGCTTCAATTTCGCTGAAAAATTATTAACCCGTAGAGATAATCACCCTGCCCTAATAAGCCTTGATGAAAATGACTGCAAAAGTGTCATTAGCTACGCTGAATTATATGAAAAAGTAGCCCAATGCGCTGCAGGTCTTAAAGCAGTTGGTGTCGCCACTGGCGACCGAGTGGCGGCAGTGATGCCTAATACTTCTTACACAATCATTGCCATGCTGGCAACAACTTCTTTAGGGGCAATCTGGTCATCCTGCTCACCTGACTTTGGTACCCAGGCTGCACTTGACAGGATAGGACAAATTGAACCTAAAGTACTCTTTATTTGTGATGGTCATCAATATCAAGGTAAGAAACACAGCAGCTCTGAAAAGGTCGTACAACTTACTGCTGCAATTACTTCTCTAAGACAGGTAGTAATTTGCCCGAATATTAATGAGGAAATTAATCTCGAACAACTGCCTAACGCGTCGTATTGGAGTGATTTTATAAAACCGGAAAAAGAATGTGATTTCATTTCTCTGCCTTTTGATCATCCAGTTTATATTTTGTTTTCTTCGGGAACAACGGGTAAGCCTAAATGTATCGTTCATGGCGCGGGAGGTACTTTAATTCAGCATCTGAAAGAATTAGGTCTTCATTCAGATATTAAATCCACAGACAATTTATGTTTTTATACAACGTGTGGCTGGATGATGTGGAACTGGACTGTTTCTGCGTTGGCATTAGGAGCTACCATCACTCTATATGAAGGTTCTCCAACCTACCCCACAGATAATAGAATGTTTCGACTGATAGATGAAGAAAAAGTCACTGTATTTGGAACTAGCGCCAAGTTCATATCCGCTATTGAAAAAGCCGGGGTAAAACCAAAAAGTGAATTTCAATTATCCGAGTTGCGCTGCATCTTGTCTACCGGCTCCCCTCTTCTACCTAAAAACTATGATTTCGTCTATGAACATATTAAAAAAGATCTGCAATTAAGTTCTATTTCAGGAGGAACAGATATTATTTCTTGTTTTGCATTGGGAAATCCTATTCTCCCGGTTTATAGGGGTGAATTGCAATGCATTGGATTAGGTATGGAAGTTGCAGTGTATGATGAGCAAGGCCATTCAATCAAACAAAAACGTGGTGAGTTGGTTTGCACCAAACCTTTCCCTTCCATGCCAGTCTGTTTTTGGAATGATAAGGATAGACAAGCATATAAACATGCTTATTTTGAGCGCTTCCCAGGGGTGTGGGCACATGGCGATTTCGCTGAAATAACTGCCCACAATGGATTAATTATCCATGGACGTTCCGACGCTATATTAAATCCGGGAGGAGTGCGTATAGGAACAGCTGAAATTTACAGGCAAGTTGAAAAAGTAGATGATGTTGTTGATAGCATAGTCATTGGGCAAGATTGGCAGGATGATGTACGAGTGGTTTTATTCGTTAAGTTGCGTGAGGGAAAAAAATTGGACGATGAATTAATCAATCTCATTAAAACAACCATTAGAAAAAATGCCTCACCACGGCATGTGCCAGCTAAAATACTACAAGTCCCAGACATTCCTAAAACCCTTAGCGGGAAAGTTGTGGAGCTCGCTGTCAGGCAAGTTGTTCATGGTCAATCAGTAAGTAACTTACAGTCTTTGGCAAACCCACAAGCATTAGAATATTTTAAAGACAGGGACGAATTGAAAGGCTAAAATTGCGTGAAAATAGCTATTTCCAGCACGAATTCACATTAAAATTCATCTCGTATCAACCAATAGAAAGGGCAACTGCAAGAGTTGCCCTTTCATGTCAATACTTATTATTTAAATATTATTTGAATGAAAAAAATTTAATAATCCTCATAATTTGAGGAAAACTCATTTACCCGAATACTTTAAAACCATCCCCTAATTTACAATTCATTTGATAACTTCCTAATCGCTCATAACTACTTGCATTCAGCACAGTGGTTTTAATTGAAGCATCACCCTCAGAATCTAAATTAAATTTACTGTAATCAAACATAGGTGTACCGCGAGCTACCGGATCATCAAGAGTAAAATGCCTATCTGAGGCTGTAACACGGTTATCACCGACTACCATAACTGCATTCGGAGTAACTGAAACTATTGCAGAATTCAATGGCATTTCCGAGGTACATTTTTTTAAGTTAATTACAAAAGTGATTCGCTTTCCTTCAGCTATGGCATCTACTATATTTTGAAAAGTTTTTAATTCTACTGCTGCCTGCGCTGTGAATGAGCACAAGGTAAAAACTGCTAAAAAAATCTTTTTCATGAATAATGTTCCTTGTATTAAAACCGGCTTAAGGTTGCCAATAAGAATTTATCTTGTCAATCCTCAACCAAAATAATTATTTTCAGACCGAATGACAACGCGTATCTGGTTAATGCGAATTACCTCTTTTTATATAAACCAAAAGCCAACCCATAATCATTAAAAAAAAATCGAGGTACCTCAACAGAGTTAAGATTTTTCTTTGTTTATGAAGCCAGTTTGTGTATACTTGTGCATAGCGTCGATTTGAAACACAGCTTGCGGACGCTCAAAAGATTTATTCCTCATGTTTAAGAACATGAAAACTCTAAAATCGAGGTAAAATGCAATTATTGCTTTTTATTAAGAATTATTGTTTTTCAATGCTTCAGATATCTTTTGAAAATACGGCTAAAGCGGTTGCTTTCTAATCCCAACTTTATGCCCCGCAAGCGATATTCCCAGGTTATAGTAATGATTGAATTATGTGGGCTAAAAAAATCTTTCTCTGGTAAACTCGCCTTAAACGATATTAATTTATTTATTCAGGAAGGTGAAATTTTTGGAGTTATAGGGAAAAGCGGGGCAGGAAAATCAACATTACTGCGTTGCATCAATATATTGGAAAAACCTGACGAAGGTGAAGTCATTATTGATGGACAGACTCTGATGAGCCTTTCCAGAAAAGATTTAGCCTTGGCACGTCATAAAATTGCCATGATCTTCCAACACTTTAATTTGCTAAATTCAAAAACTGTTTTTGATAACATAGCCCTTCCGATGAGAATTCAAGGTATAGACGAAGAGTCGATCAAACAGAAAATTGAAGAGCTGCTTCCTGTTGTCGAGTTAACAGATAAGAAAGATGCTTTCCCCTCACAACTTAGTGGTGGGCAAAAACAAAGAGTAGCAATTGCGCGAGCACTAAGTTGTTCTCCCAAAGTTCTATTATGTGATGAAGCCACTTCAGCCCTCGATCCTGCAACTACAGACGCCATATTATCACTACTAAAAAAAATCAATGAATTGTATGGAATTACCATTGTCTTGATTACTCACGAAATGGATGTCGTAAAACGTATATGCCAAAGACTGTCTGTCATGGTCGATGGCAAGATTGTTGAAACTACTGCTTTATCTAATATTTTCAATAAGCCAGAGAGTTTCGCTCGCAAAATGCTTTATGCACAAATTAGCCCTGAACTCCCAACCTGCCTTACTCGCAGGCTGGCAGACTATGCTACTGAAAAACCTCTCGTGAGATTATTTTTTCAGGGCGAGGAAGCAACGGTACCTTTTATTAGCCAAACCAGCAGAGAATTAAACATGGACATCAATATTCTACTGGCAAATATTGATCGTTTCGATGGAGTGACTTGTGGTGTTTTGGTTGTTGAGTTAACAGCGAATCCTTTATTGCTTGAAGCGTTTATCAATCGTTGCGAACAAGCTGGTATTACTGTGGAGGTTTTAGGCTATGTCCTACCAGATGGTTTATGATTTACTTAGCGCAACAGGAGAAACACTTTATATGGTGTTTTTTAGTACTCTATTTGCAGTACTCCTTGGCTTGCCCTTAGGTATATTACTGTACTCATCATCTCGAATAAAACCAAACATTAAATTGAATAAAATTTTATCTGCTCTGATTAATATTTTCCGTTCCATCCCTTTTATCATTTTACTTGTTGCAATTATTCCATTCACTAGGCTAATTGTTGGTACCAGCATAGGGATCAATGCCGCAATCGTCCCATTAACAGTAGGTGCGACCCCTTTTTTTGCAAGGCTGGTTGATAATATTCTCCAATCGCTACCCCTTGGTCTTATTGAAACCGGGTATTCTATGGGAGCTAACACACGCCAAATTATTTTACATATCATATTACCTGAGGCACAATCAGGATTAATCCATTCCATTACAGTGACAGCGATAACTCTGATTAATTATTCAGCCATGGCAGGAGCTGTAGGTGCCGGAGGATTAGGTACGTTAGCAATTAATTATGGTTATCAACGCTTTAACGCTGGCATTATGATAGCCACTGTAATTGTATTAATCATTTTGGTCCAACTAATACAAATGGTTGGAGACTACTTAGCTAAACGTAGCAGACATTATTAATTGGGAGGTTCGATGAGAATTTTAAGTTGTTTGTTTTTAATCATTAGCCTGGTAGCTTGCAGCAGTAAACCAGCCCCCAATACTCTGGTCATAGGTACAATTGCAGGCCCTGAAACAGAACTCATTGAAACAGCAAAACAAGTCGCTGAAAAAGAATATGGGCTCAACATAAAAATTGTTGAATTCAATGATTATAATTTGCCCAATGAAGCACTACAAGATGGCAGTCTAGATGCTAATGTTTACCAACATTTACCTTATTTAAAAGCCGCTATACTGTCCCATGGTTATGATTTGCAGGCAATCGGCAGAACCTTCGTTTACCCAATGGGTATTTATTCGAAGAAATATAAAACACTCAGTGAATTACCTGAAAATGGAATAATTGCAGTCCCTAATGACCCTAGTAATGAGATGCGCGCCTTCTTATTATTGGAGAAAGCTCATTTGATTACTCTTAAAAATACAACGAATAGCGGTATTCAAGATATCGAAAGCAACCCCAAACAATTCAAATTCAAAGAGATAGACGCCGCTCAATTACCCAGAGTACTCCCTGATGTTGACGCCGCAGTAATTAACACGACGTTTGCCTTGCCTGCGGGATTAAGCCCATCAAAAGATGCTTTGTTTACTGAAGGCAAGGATTCACCTTATGCCAATATCATTGTGATACGCCGTGACACTGAAAAAAGGACACAGCTGGAATTGTTTGTGAAGGCATTGAATTCAGAAGAAGTAAAAGAGAAAGCAAAAAAACTGTTTGGAGAAGATGCAATACCAGCCTGGTAATTATTAATAATTTAGCTTAATTTTTACTTAATAAAAAACTGTTATACTTTATCTAGATAACCTTATTGAGGTATTTGATATGGCTTTTTATAATTCTATCCCTTTAATTGGTAAACATTTAAAATCAGAGAGCCGCGCAAAAAACTACACTTCTGAAGAATTTAAAAGGCTAGAGAGAGAATACAGAGATCACATCGGTTTGCCAGAAAACTCAAACTTTAGTTCTGACGCATTCGATAAGCTTGTCAGCTCCAGAGTAGATGATTTCCGGGCTTTTCCAAAAACCAACTTACCCGGGGGATTGCTGTTTCATGATAAACTGAAGGAAGCCAATACTGCCGAAGGTGAAAACATCCGGGATGTCTTAAGTAAAACAGTCTTGGCACCAACTGAAAAATTTAAAACAGCACAAAAAAATTTTACAGAATCAACTTCTACATTTAAAGAGCTCACCAAATTAATTCCAAGCAAATTCCGAGCCCAGGATCTTGTTGGCACCATGAAGGAACTGACTGATGATGCTCGTAAAGCGATAATAGAACAGCAAGCGCATGAAATACAAATGTTGAAAGAAAAATTGGATCCCCAGAAAGAAGGACAAGCTGGTAATTATGTATCCGATTTTAAAAAAGCTCTAGGTCTTAAGGATAATGACGAAGTTAAGAAAGTTTCAGAAGACTTGATTAAGGAATTGGAAGAAACCCATAAAAAACAACTGGGTGAATTCGATAAATCCACAAGCGACTCGTTAAACCAACTGCATAAAGCCTCTGCGAGTGAATCATCAGAGTATCTGTTTCTTGCCAATCTGTATGAAAACAATAAGGAAATGCGTCAAACGCTTGAAAAGTTATATGCCAAAGAACGCCAAAGAAAAGGGCTTCCTCCTGAATCTACAACAGTTCAAGTAGGTATATCAGAAAACAAAGTTGATCTCAATGGAATCAAACTCAAAGATATTCCTGTCATTAAAAGTATTACAGGGAGAGAGATTCATCAACAACCGGATGGCA
Organism: Legionella sp. PATHC039; assembly: GCF_026191275.1. Taxonomy (NCBI): domain Bacteria; kingdom Pseudomonadati; phylum Pseudomonadota; class Gammaproteobacteria; order Legionellales; family Legionellaceae; genus Legionella; species Legionella sp. PATHC039. The sequence goes on along the minus strand of NZ_JAPHOP010000001.1, from coordinate 738,518 downwards.
GTTTTGCAATCCAGATGCCGATGATAAACCCATTCTACTATCAGGATCCAAGGCAAAATGTCAAAACAGACATGATGCTCATTGCTCAGGCTATAAAAGCCTCAGGTTATGACTCTATTGAAATGAATTGTAATTTTCCAAATAGTGAAAAGGTAGCGATGGAAAGGGGCAGGCAAGCTTTTGCCGCCTGTATTGAAGCAGGCTTTCCTGTTGACAAGATCACCATTAATGTTAACGGCAAACCTATGAAGGCGGACGAATTGTTTAAAGAACATCCGAAAACATATCAGGATATTATGTCAAGAGCCTCAAAAATCTCGAAAGATTACGAGGACATCAAAGCGCCCAAAACATCAACTGCTCCAGTAAACACCGTCGCCGTCAAACAGGAAATCGCCACATTACGCGCCAAACAGCAGCAAGAAGAACGAGCTCAAACACAACCTGTTGATGAACAACGACATGGCATGACCCCCAATAATTGACTTATAAGTTGAATTTGGATTGTCTAATCCAAATTTAACAAATTCATTATCCTCCCCGAAATTTGCTCAAAAAATTTCACTACCTCAAACCATCAATTTCTGATACTTTATCCATTCTAGACACTTGAATTTTAAATGACAGATTCTCTGTACCGACACTTATTAGAAGTATCCATAAAACGGACCGGTTACCTTGGATAAACTGTGTCAATAAGGCTATTTGAGGAGGCATTTAAAAATAAAGTGCCAGTATAACTATTCCAGGTATTTTGGTATCATTGAGAATAGATATGGAATTCAACGGGTTAGCTAAGGAGAAAGCTATGAGTACTCGTCGCTTTGATGAATTTGACAATGAAATGGATGATTTTAGTGATGCTGAACCTGTTATACCTGAGGCAAGCCCTTCAACAAAATTGGAAAGACGTAGAAAAATAGAAGATCTATTGGAGGAAAAGCGGTTAAGAGAAGAACTGGAAGAGTTTGGTTAGTTAGAAGAAAATTGAGGCATATAAATGTCAAACCTTACGGTCTTACCATCAATTGAGGCATCTGGCGGGAGTAATGGTTTTACCTTTTGCGGCCACTTGACTACAACTCTTGACTTAACATGAGATAAAGACAACTTGATTAACTCCATTGCATCATGATCCGTTCCAATTAATTGCTGCAAAACTTGCATCTCTTTCTTAACCAAAGCCGATTTGTTTCGTTCTGGGTGCATGGGATCAATGTAAATAATATCGGGATAATCCTTTTCTTGCAAACTATGCAGGAATGAAATAGCGTCACTTGCAATCAAAGACATACACATTTTTTGAATGTCTGCTTCGTTTCTACGAGATAGTGCATCGGTAAGCAGTGCAACCATGACCGGATGACGTTCCAACATAAGCACATCGGCACCAAAAGTTGCTAAAATAGCAGCATCTTTTCCCCAACCTGCTGTAGCGTCCAAAATTTTAATGCCTTTTGTTGGCTTGCAAGCCCTGATCAAACCCTGTCTTTTACCCTCTCCTCTTCTTTTACTCCAGGTCATAACGCTGAAATCAGCAAACATAAGAGAAAAATTTCGTATTTTTAAAGTTAATTTTTCAGGAGTAACAAAAAGGCAGGTATCAGCATTTTGATCTAACTGTAAATTCAATTGATAAGCTAACAATTGTGCTTTTTCTTTGAGTTCATTATTTTCATAACCAACTGCTTTTATTCTATTCATTCTTGCAATAATAATTGATTGACATACTGTAACAGGGAATTATAAATTGGTACTTCAGGATATTGTGCCAACTCGGACATATCAGTCATATTAGAAAGTACAATAATAGGCTGGGCACCAACTGCCAATGCTGCTTGTATATCTGAAACTCTATCCCCGACAAAAGGCACGCTATCCAGCGAACAATTTAACTTTTCTGCCAGAGCCTTTAGCATTCCTGGCTGGGGTTTTCGGCAAAAACAGTTGTCTTCAGGTAAATGGATACAATACTCTAAGGCGTTAATTTGCCCCCCTGCTTCTGCAAGCACCTCCCTCAACTTACAATGAATGGCAGATAAATCATCCTCAGAGTATAGCCCTCTTGAAACTCCAGATTGATTGGTTGCAACACCGATTTTATATCTGGCAGCACTTAAACGAGCTATCGCAGTAATGCTATCGGGTATAATAATAAGTTCATCAACATTCTTGATATAATTGACTGAGTCAGTGTTAATTACTCCATCTCTATCAAGCAATATAATTCTATTCATAAGTGCTACAACATTGAAATGTCAGCTACACCCTGCAATAACTCTTGTAATCGCTGCAGGAGCGCAAGCCTGTTCTGTTTCAATGATTCCTCTTCAACCATAACCATCACATGATCAAAAAAAGCGTCTACTGGCTCTTTAAGACTAGCCAGAAGCTTAAGTAATGCTTGGTAATCTCCGGCAATGTATAAAGTTTCTACTGTTTTAGTAATTTTATTAAGATGATCAAATAATGCTTTTTCAGCGCCTTCCTCTATAAGCTCTTCCTTAATATCTACTTTTTTATCCGCATTTGCTGCCTGAGCCAAGATATTGCCAACACGCTTACAGGCAGCTGATAATGATGTCGCCTCTGGCATAGAAATAAATGACTTTAAAGCGAATAGACGCTTGTCTAAATCATATAACCAATCATCCTGACGAGCACGGACAGCATGAACCAAATCAGCGCTGATACCTTGATTTTGATAATAAGATTGAAGTCTCTCAAGAATAAATGGTTTTAATTCAGCCACTAAATTCTTGTCTTGAGGGAGTCGATCACCATAATTAGCCAAGGTTTCTTTAATCAAAGTTGATAAATTAAGCGGTGCTGATATTGAGATGAGTAAACGGACTACAGCCAAAGCGTGGCGTCTTAATTTAAAAGGATCTTTTACTCCAGTTGGCTTTTGGCCAATCGCAAAAATCCCCCCCAGAGTATCTATACGATCCGCCAGGGAAAGTGCCTTACCCAAATCAGTCGATGGTAAATCATCACCAGAAAATCTAGGCATGTATTGCTCATTTAAAGCGGTAGCAACAACAGCTTCTTCGCCATCATTAAGAGCATAATAATATCCCATAATCCCTTGCAATTCAGGAAATTCGCCTACCATACCTGACATCAAATCACACTTGCTTAATAATGTAGCTCGCTCAGCCAGGTGAGAGGATAAATTGAGAGACTGGCTTAAATGATCCATCATTGCCTTTATTCGTTGTACCTTATCATACATGCTTCCCAGCTTTACTTGAAAAATAACCTGCTCTGTAGAGGGTATATGCGAGCTTAGCGGCTGTTTTTTATCTTGTTTAAAGAAAAAGGCAGCATCACTTAATCTTGCTCTCATTACCTTCTCATTTCCTAAAACCACTTGTTTTGGATTAGAACTGGCGATATTTGATACCGTAATAAAATAAGGTAGCAGCTCACCATGCTTATTTTTTAGTGCAAAACACTTCTGATGAGATTGCATGGAAGCAATAAGGGCTTCAGCAGGAACCTCTAAAAACTCCTGTTCAAAATTTGCAATGAGCGCTTTAGGCCATTCGACTATTGAGGTGACTTCATCAACCAATTCTTCAGGCATAACCACTGAAGCACCTAAAGGTGCCGCCAATTCTTGTACCTGATGGATAATAGCTTGTCGCCTAGTAGCAAAATTGGCAATTACAAAAGCATCTTTCATCTGATCTTCATAGCTTGCAGCTGAATTTATTCTTATTTCCTGCGGATGATGAAAACGATGTCCCCTGCTATGACATCCACTTGTAACGCCTAAAATTTTATGATTAAGTGTCTCACTTCCATAAAGCATCACGGCCCAATGGACAGGTCGGGCAAATTCGTCGTCTCCTTCTCCCCATCTCATGGGTTTTGCGATAGGTAAAGACTCTAAAGATTGACTAACCAATCCAGGCAAGAGATCTTTTGTTTTAGTACCCTCACTCTGAGTTTCAAAAACAATCCATTCACCTTTGTCAGTTTGAATCTTGGTGAGCGCATCTAGCGTAACACCACATGATTTTGCAAATCCTAACAAAGCAGGAGTCGGGTTACCTGCACTATCGTATGCTGCTATTGCTGCAGGACCGCGTCGCATGACTTTTTGGCTTTCCTGTTCAGTTTGTAAGTCATGAATCACAATAGCCAGGCGTCTTGGTGTAGCGAATCTCTTGACTTCACCATAACTTAAGTGCGCCTTATCTAATGCGGCTAACAATCGAGTAGAAAACTCATTTGCCAAAGGCCAAACAGCACCAGAAGGCAGCTCTTCACATCCTAATTCAAAAATAAAATCATTGACCATTACACACCTTTTGCATAGGGAAACCTAACGCCTCGCGCGCTTGATAGTAAGCTTGAGCTACTGCTCTTGATAGATGTCTTACACGTAATATATACCTTTGCCGCTCTGTCACAGAAATTGCTTTACGTGCATCCAGTAAGTTAAAAGTGTGAGAAGCTTTTATTACCATTTCGTAAGCAGGAAGAGGTAATTGCAAAGCTATCAATTTTTGTGCCTCTCCTTCATAATAATCAAATTGCTTAAATAATTCTTCAACATTGGCATGTTCAAAATTATAAGCTGACATCTCTACTTCATTTTGATGGAATACATCCCCATATGTAACTATACCATTAGCTGTTTTACACCAAGGCAAATCAAATAAGTTATCTACCCCTAAAACAAACATTGCGATACGTTCCAAACCATAGGTTAATTCACCAGTGATTGGTTTACATACAAGTCCACCCACTTGTTGAAAATAAGTAAACTGAGACACCTCCATTCCATTTTGCCAAACCTCCCAACCTAAGCCCCATGCGCCTAGAGTTGGTGACTCCCAATTGTCTTCGACAAAACGGATATCATCCAATAAGGGATCTACTCCAAGTGCGCGTAAAGAATCTAAGTATCTGTCTTGTATATCCAATGGGGATGGTTTTAATACCACCTGAAATTGATAATAATGCTGAACCCGGTTTGGATTTTCTCCATAACGACCATCCGTCGGCCTTCTAGATGGCTGAACATAAGCTGCTGACCATGGCTCAGGTCCAATCGCTCTTAAAAAAGTAGCTGGATGAAAGGTACCCGCGCCAACTTCCAGATCCAAGGGTTGCAAAATAACACATCCAAGATCTGACCAATATTTTTGCAAGGTCAGTATAATTTCCTGAAAAGTAGTAGGTTTAGTCATGAAAATCTCAAAAAACAAATATGATCTTTAAATATAGGTTGGTTATTAATCCTTTTATCCAGGATATATCCCATAAAACCTATCTTTCATTTAGAGAATTAATTATTCAGTCCAATACATTATTGGATTGTTGGGTGCCAGGGTTGATTGAACTCAACGCCACAACACTAAAATACTATCCCAGTTGAGGACAACTGGGACATATGAATTTAATCCAAGTATTTAGATAAATACTTAATTGCCAGCCGCCTTTTTAATTAACTCACGTAGTGATTGCTCGCTTGTGGCGCCTGGTATAAATGATATTTCACTGCCCTTTTTATATTGACCATCTGGTGTTGAGCCAATTATAAAGGCTGGTGTACCCATCAAATGTAATTTTTCAGCCAGTTGGCGATTTGCATCCAGGATATCGGTCACTTCCTGACTATCCATATCCTTTTTCAGTTTTTGCATATCCAGACCTATGGATTTGGCGGCATCCATCACTGTTTTTTCATCCAAACGTTTGTCTATCGTAATCAAAGCATTATGCATAGCCTGATATTTGCCTTGCATGCCAGCCGCCAGAGCAACTCTGGAAGCCAGATCAGAAGTCTTGCCAAAGATTGGAAATTCTTTGTATATAACTCGTAATCCGCTGTCTTTTTTAACCAGATTTTCAATGGTAGATGCCATTTTTTTGCAATGAATGCATTGATAATCAAAAAACTCAACCAGTGTTACATTCCCTTTAGGATTACCTACAGTAGTTAATTTGCCTTGAAAAACTTGTTCAGCATTTTCCTGAATTGCAGCTTGAGCTTGCTGTTGCATATTTTGCTGCTGTTTTTGTTGTAATGCTTGCGAAGCCTCCAATAAAACTTCCGGGTTATTAATCAGATAATCATGAATGACTTTTTCAATTTCCTTTTTTTGGGCATCTGATAAAGAAGCGCTAGCCGTATCAGCCGCCATTATTGCAGGTGATACTAATGTAGAAGCTAATGCTCCAGCTGCTAATAAACTTGTAAATTTCACGTAATTCCCCTTACTTATAATTAATCAATGACGCAAATTACATCTCGCAGATAACTTTATCGTTAATTGATCTGCGTAAAACAGCAAAGTATAACAAATTTCTGTTGCCTAACGCACCCTAGCATTCATGAAAAAAAAATTCAATATTACAACAGCAAACTGCAAGTCAGAGTACCTCAGATATTTTATAAAAATTAAATGCAATAACTACAGGCATTCAGTCAAGTTAGCATAGGCCAAAACCAACCATTTTACACCATGTTCACTGAATTTTACTTGAACTCTTGTATGGGCCCCGCTGCCCTCAATAGCAAGAACGACACCCTGTCCAAATTTGGCATGCTGCACATTTTGCCCAATTGTAATGCCCGACACCTCGTCAGCCACTGGCAATTTGCTTTTTGTAGTTCCAGGCCACTGAGAACGTGATTTAACTCGTACTTCATCAAGAAATTGTTGAGGAATTTCACGCAAAAATCTTGATGATCTGTGATACTCTTCACGACCATATTGTCTTCTGACCTCAGCATAGGATAAAACCAATTTACGCATGGCACGAGTCATACCGACATAACATAATCGACGCTCTTCCTCCAAGCGACCAGGCTCTTCAATCGATTGTCTGCCTGGAAATATTCCTTCTTCCATACCAACCAAAAACACAATCGGAAACTCAAGCCCTTTGGCTGCATGTAAGGTCATCAAGTGAACGGAGCGTTCATGTTCATCAGCCTGCAATTCCCCCGATTCTAATGAAGCATGAGCAAGGAAGGAATTGACCAACGGTAACTCCTCCTCTTCATCGTATTCATATCGAAATTGTTTAGCAGCATTAATTAATTCTTGCAGGTTATCTACACGTGATTCTGATTTATCACCTTTGATTTTGCTAAAGTGGGCGTATAAACCACTATGCTGTATTACATCAGAGATCTGCTCATCCAACTCCTTATTAGCAACCACAACTTGTAGTTTTTCGATCAAATCAATAAACTTAGCTAATGCTAAACTCCCCCGTTGCCCTAATCCTGTAGATTGAAGTATGCCCTTGGAAGCGTCCCACAACGAACACTGTTCTGCTCTGGCGTACTGGCGAACCTCATCCAATGTTTTTTCTCCTATTCCTCGACTAGGAAAATTAACCACTCTTTCAAACGCAGTATCGTCATTTGGATTAACTAACAATCGTAAGTAAGCCAAAGTATCTTTAATTTCTGCCCTGTCAAAGAAACGGACTCCTCCATATATCCTGTAGGCTATACCTGCACGTAACAAAGCTTCTTCCAAAACACGGGATTGGGCATTCGAACGATACAACACTGCAATCTCATCCGCACTGGCGCCCTGATTCAATTCCATGCCAATTCGTTCAGTAACAAAACGTGCCTCATCCAATTCATTGAATGCACTGTATACAAGAATTTTTTCTCCTTCACTACCAGCAGTCCACAATTCTTTACCCATACGAGTACTGTTGTTGTGAATCAATGCATTTGCTGCATTTAATATCATTGCAGTTGACCTGTAATTTTGTTCAAGTCTTATGATTTGGGTATTCTTAAAATCATGAACAAATTGTTGAATATTTTCCACTTTGGCTCCACGCCAACCATAAATTGACTGATCATCATCTCCTACAGCCAATACCGCTGTATGATCACCAGCAAGCAAACGGATCCATGCATATTGAATCGTATTGGTATCCTGAAATTCATCAACTAAAATAGCTTGGAAGCGTTCACGGTAATGAGCAAGAATCTCTTCATTATCTCGTAGCAATTCATGAGTTCGTAATAATAGTTCAGCGAAATCGATTACCCCTGAGGTTTGGCAAACGTCTTCATACGCTTTATAAATTGAAACCAAAGTCTTGGTAGGACCATAATTCAGTGCATTAATATGCTGTGGGCGCAAGCCTTCATCCTTTTTACTATTAATAAATGCTTGCGCTTGCTTGACTTGCCATTGCTCAGGATCAAGATTAAGTGAAAGAATGACTCGCTTGATAACTCGTCCCTGGTCTTCCGAGTCCAGAATATGAAACTGTTCTGGAAGGTTAGCCTCCTTGTAGTGGCGACGCAATAAACGATGGCATAATCCATGAAAAGTACCAACCCATAAACCCAACGTTGGTGTAGACAACATACTGCTAAGTCTCGATCTCATTTCACCAGCCGCTTTATTCGTAAATGTTACTGCTAATATAGCGTGGGGAGAGAGATGCTGTTCTTCAATTAACCAGGCAATTCGGCTCACCAAGACTTTTGTTTTACCACTGCCTGCACCTGCTAAAACCAGCATATTACCTAATGGAGAGGTTACAGCGTCACGTTGCTTTTCGTTTAATCCCTTGAGAAGTGCTGCTATGGTCATAGAATATTTCCAACAGAAAAAGTGCAAGTATTATCTTCAATTTAATTGCTAAAGCAAAGATATAATCGATGCGGTAAAAAATCTAAAAATTCTCCTGGATATATATCGATAAAACCCATACAAGTATTGCTTTCTGATCAATCAGAGCGCAAAATACTGTTCGTTTAAAGTAGCTACTAGATAGTATTATAATACAATGACGTTATCATAAAGGACTAAAATGCATACCCTCTACCCAGCAATTAAACCTTACACGCAACACGAATTGAAGGTTAGTAAACTGCATACACTTTATTTGGAAGAAACCGGAAATCCTGAAGGCATACCTGTTATTGTATTGCACCATGGCCCAGGTGGAGAAGCTGACCCACATCTAAGACGTTTTTTTGATCCTCAACGATATCGCATTATTCTTTTTGATCAGCGAGGTTGTGGTCGTTCAATTCGACATTTGGAAATAAGTGAAAATAATACCCAGCTTCTCATGGAAGATATCGACTCCATTAGAGATTTCCTGGGCTTAAGGGAATTTGTGTTATTTGGGGGTGGATGGGGTTCTCTGTTAGCATTATTGTATGCGCAAAAATTTCCTCAACAGGTGAAAGCATTACTACTCCACCAAATTTTTTTAGGTCGACAAAAAGACATCGATTGGTTTTATAAGCATGGAGCCAGTCTTGTTTATCCTGATTACTGGGAAGAGTTTACCAACACAGTCCCCGAAAACAAACTTGATGATATCCCCAAATATTATGCGGAATGTCTACAAGGCCCTAATGAGCTAGCGCGAATGGCTGCTGCGAAAAACTGGGCTCTTTGGCAAGCCAGATGCAGTAGTTTACAGCCACACTTATATGTTATTGATCAGTATAGCGACCCACATTTCGCATTAGCATTAGCAACTCTGGAATCCTATTACATTATTAATCATTATTTTATTGAAGAAAATCAGGTTATAGCTAATGCCCATAAAATAAGGCACATTCCTACCTATATTGTTCATGGCCGTTTTGACTTGGTAAGCCCTTTATCCAGCGCATGGGAACTTCATCAAGCGATCCCCGCTTCCAATCTAAGAATTGTCAGAGATGCTGGTCACTCTGATAGAGAATCGGGAATTATTGATGCACTTATTTATGCCAGTAAGGACATCTCAAAGCAGGGTCTTGATGCATGTTAACTGTATTACAAAGAGTAAAGGAAGCCAGGGTTGATATTAATGGTCAAACAGTTGGCAAAATAAATTATGGCTTGCTGATACTTTGTGGTTTTGAACCTAGGGATTCGCTAGAAAATATTAAACGAATGCTGGATAAATGTATTAATTATCGCATTTTTGAAGACCCGATCGGCAAAATGAACCTGAGTTTAAAGGATGTAAATGGCGGTTTGCTATTAGTACCACAATTTACTCTCATGGCAGATACCCAAAAAGGATTACGTCCAAGTTTTTCAAATGCAGCTTCTCCAGAACTCGGGCGTCAGCTTTTTGATAACTTATTAACTCTTGCTCAGAAATGCCACCAAAATACTCAAAGTGGTTGTTTTGGAGCGAACATGCAAGTTTATTTATGTAATGATGGGCCTGTGACTTTTCTGTTACAATTTTAATTGGTTTTTACTGTATTAAATTTTTGTATAACCTGAATTGTAGAGCGAAGTATAATCAAGATTCATTATTGGAATTCATTCCGGTCAAAAAAAAGCATGTTTGTTTCAGTTAAAAAGCAGCAATTTAAAAGACCTATTCTTTACATCAAAGCATTTGTTTGCAAGAACCAAAAACTGGTGTAACATCATTTTAAGTATTTAATAAATAGAATAATTATGCGACTAATCTTAATGTTTGCTAGCATCATGGGATCCGTTATTTTAGCGAGCTGTGCAAGTAAAGGATCAAACCCGATCGATCCATTCGAACCCTTTAATCGTAAAGTGCACAATTTTAATATGGCATTTGATGCTACCGTATTAAGACCACCAGCAAAATTATATCAGGCTGTCGTACCAAAATTGGTAAGAAAAGGTGTGAATAATGCATTCAATAATCTGGATTTGTTCCCTACAATAGCCAGCGATATACTGCAAGCTGAAGGAAAATGGGTAATCAAAGACAGTTGGCGACTCTTCATTAACTCCACTATTGGGGTTGCTGGTCTGTTTGATGTAGCAGAAAAATTTGGCTTGCCACCGCATTACAATGATCTGGGCCTAACACTCGCCAAATGGGGCGATAAAAAATCGCCTTACCTTGTAATACCCTTTTTAGGCCCCAGTACTCTTCGTGATGGAGCCGGCTGGCTGTTCCAGTTTGCACTCTGGAGTCCTTATGTATATATTGATGATGCTGGTCTGGTTTATGGTTTAATTGGATTACGCTATATTGATTTACGAACACAATTTTTCGACTCTGAGCCTTTACTGAATGAAGCATTAGACAAATACACATTCATCAGAGACGCTTACCTGCAACATAGAAATTATCTTATTGCAGGGACTGAGCAAGATACAGGCACGTCCTTCGTTGAGGATAAGAAAGCTAACAAAACTGCAATGCAAGAATCAACCGCTTCAAATAACCAACTAGGTTCTGACTATGTTGATGAATAAAATGATTAATTGAGACTTGCCAGGTCATGATAAGGGTTGGTGTTGAGCCAAATGCAAAACCAACCCTCTTTAAGCTCTGAACTTCAAAATCAAAATAATGACTGTTCTTTATTTTGATAAAGAAGTATGTAACTTTTCAAGGCAACGCATATATTCACCTGCGATATCCAAACCAGTTTCAGTGCTAATTTCCCGAATACAAGTGGGACTAGTCACATTAATCTCTGTTAGATAATCACCTATCACGTCGATACCCACAAAATACAGACCTTTTTCTCTCAAAGCTGGAGCTATCTGTTCACATATCCATTTGTCTCTTTCAGTAATAGCGACCACTTCTCCCCTGGCTCCTGCGGCCAAATTTCCCCGCAAATCTCCTTTTGCAGGAATGCGAGCCAAAGCAAAAGGAACGGGTTCGCCATTGATCAATAAAATACGTTTGTCTCCGCTTACTGTAATATCCGGGATATAACGTTGAGCCATAATACATTTTGTCTGCCCTTTGGTTAATACCTCCAAAATGACCGATAAATTTTTACCCTCTTTGTCAACATAAAAAACGGAATTACCTCCCATTCCTTCAAGAGGTTTAAAAATAACTTGCTGATGAATTTGCCAGAACTCTTTTAATTGCCGAGCATCTCTGGATACAAAAGTAGGGGGACAGCAATGAGGAAAATTTAGGGTAAAAAATTTCTCATTCGCGTCACGTAAACTTTGCGGTTTATTTGCAACCAACACCCCTTCTTGTTCCGCTAAATCCAAAGCGTAAGTTGCATAAATATACTCCATATCAAACGGAGGATCCTTACGCATCAAAATAACATCAAAATCTCTCAATGGCTTATTACCCAAATCTATGGTTTTAACCCAACTCAGACTCTCTATATCTCCAATGTGAATTTCATGGACTCGTGCATAAGCGCTCCCATCACAACAATATAAGTCATTCTGGGTAAAGTAGGCGCAAGACCATCCCAATCCTTGTGCGCTTTTAATCATAGCTACTGTAGAGTCTTTATAGGGTTTTATTTGATCCAATGGATCCATAAGCACCGCAAGTTTCATCATTCGCCTCCAATTGCAGCAATTTCTCGAGCTGCAGCCAGTGCAGCCAAACGAGCTATAACCCCATAAACATAAAAACGATTTGGGCAGTCAACTACCTCTAAATCATCACAGGGCATATTACAAGCCTGTGCGAAAGCTAACGGCTCAAAATGCATGCCTGGAGCATTGAGGTTCTCATCAATTCCTCTGCCTTTATGAACGCGATAAAATCCACCAACAACAAATTGACCAATCATATAAACTACAGGTTCAGCAACAGAACCATCAGGCATCGTTTCAAAAGTATAAACACCTTCCTGAATAATGACTCTGTCTACCTTCCTGCTTCCTTTACTGGTAGACATCCTGGTACGCTGCTTTCTATTCAATTGTCGAATTTCATCTCCATTATGAACCATCATAACGCTCATGCCATAAGTACCATTATCTGCCTTTACTACTGCGAACGGTTTATTTTCTATTCCGTAAGTAGTGTATTTATCGTTTATTAACGATAATATCTTATCGACTTCTTGAGCTAAGGTTTCAATCCCTTCCTGAGCCATAAAATCGACCCCCTCTATAGCGCTAAAATAGGGATTAATTAACCACGGATCAATACCGACTAATTCAGCAAACTCAATAGCTACTTCTTCAAAAAATTGAAAATGACTCGATTTTAATCGAGAAGCCCATCCTAATTTGGCTGTAGGTCTAATTCGCTGTTGCACATCCTGTAATATTTCAGGAACGCCTGAAGACAAATCGTTATTCAATAACAAAAGGCAAGGGCTGAAGTTATCCAGTCCCACCTTATCACCTTGTCTTTGTAATGGTTCAATTAATAAAGTTTCACCTTGTTCGAGTATTATTTCTGTAGGTTCTTTAATGTCTGGATCTAAACTGCCTATTCGAACTATAAAACCAGCTTTTACAAAAATTGTTTTTAATACATTCAAACTCTGTAAATAATACTTATTCCGAGTATGGCTTTCTGGAAGAAGCAAAATTTTAGTACAATCAGGGATGTACTCTATAAGGGCAGATTGAGCAGCTTGTATACACAGAGGAAGGAACTCCGGGTTCAAATTATTAAAACCAGCTGGAAATAAATTGGTATCGACGGGAGCCAATTTAAAGCCAGCATGTCGCAAATCAACAGATGACGTTAGAGGTGCCGGTGTCTCCTGCCACTTTTTTCTGAACCAGGATTCTATTTCAGCAAGTTTATTTAATATTATTTTTTCCACATGATACAAAGGACCTGAATGAGCAGTAGTCAGATGTGGAACGGGGATTTCATGCTTATTCATTCATACTCCCTATTTTTTAAAATGGATCGATGTTACCTAGGTTATTCATAAAATAAAAGTATTTATCATTCTTAATACATTATTACTACAGTTTTCATGATGACAAGATATATAGAAAAGAGAGGCATTTATATAATAGTCGTGTTTCACAACAACATATTGTGAATATAGAATTATTTATTCCATCATCGATTCTTCATACTCTTGACCAGGATTTTTGGCAAAATGTACTGCAATCATATAGAATAATAATTCAGCATTTGCAGGGATTAAAAAAACTGTTTTATTGAGCAAAATTTAAAGGCCTCACAAGAATATCGTTATTTTCTACTTTCAATGGCATAATTATCCAAAATTATACTATTTATCCTACCTTTTATGCTCCATTTAAAAACCATACAATCAATCCTTCTTCTAATTGTTTTAGGATTCATCTGGGGATCAGGCTATACTCTTGCCAAATTTGCAATGACTAATGGAGTTAACCCACTCGGCTACGCTTTTTGGCAATCATTAGGGCCAGCCCTACTATTAACTTTAGTGAGCTTCTTTACAAAACAAACTCGCTTGCTACACCCTGTTTATTGGCCTTATTTTTTTATATGTGGATTGATAGGTATCGCTATTCCTAATACCAACATGTATTTTATTGCCAGCCATATCCCAGCAGGTTTATTGGCAGTGCTAGTTAATACTGTTCCTTTACTGGTTTACCCTTTAGCTCTCATGGCGGGCCAGGAAAACCCGGATGGGTGGCGATTTTTTGCCTTGTTACTTGGTATGTCCGGCATACTTGCAATTATAGGAATAAACTCCGCAGGACTTTACTCAAGCTGGACTATATTAGCTATGCTTAGCCCTCTTGGCTTTGCTTTTTGCTCGATTTATATAGGAGCCAAACAGCCAAAAGAAATTAACGCCCTGCAAGCTGCTAATGGAATGTTACTGGCGGCGTCTCTTCTTCTTACCCCTGTTGTCCTCAAGCAGCACGCATTTTATTCTCTTTCAGCTCCATTAACTCTCGTGCAACAAATCGTTATCCTAGAAATAATTTTATCCAGTTTAGGATATTTACTTTTCTTTATTCTCATTCGTATGGCAGGACCTGTTTTTTATAGTTTAACTGGTGGAGTCGTTGCAATAACCGGGTTGTTTTGGGGGTACTTGGCTTTTGATGAGAAGCCTTCATCTATACAGGGCATGGCAATAGCTTTGGTGGTTTCCGCCATTTTTCTGTTATCATGGAGACAATCGAAACAGACTCAAGGAATCTGATTTATGCTCAGTGAATTAGCAAAACAATTTAGCACACAAATCCAAACCTTTTTCTATTTAATTATGTTAATTAATGGTCTTCTACATTTTATCTTTGCCGGAGCAGTGGCTCGAGACGCAGGTAATCTCTATAGGCTAGGTCAAAAACCTGTTTTAGTATCGGCCCCTACCTGGGCATTTGCGACTTTAATTGGAGGAGTCATCACGGCAACTATATACTGGCTGCTTCATCACTCCACATTAACCAGACCCACTATGAGAGAAATTCGTTATGACAAAGCATAAGATCAAAACAATAGACGTTCATGAACTAAAACACCAAATGGACAATCAAGCCAATTTGAGTTTGATTGATGTACGTGAACTGGAAGAATGGGAAATGATGCATATTCCAGGAGCACTTCATATTCCTAAAGATCGCATCTCTATTGAAATACAAAACCAAATACCCAATAAAGAACAAACTATCTATTTACATTGCCGAAGTGGCGTCAGATCACTGTATGCGGCTCAATGCTTAATGGATTTGGGATATTGCGAAGTCTATTCTGTGGATGGTGGAATTATGGCTTGGGCAATGAGTGGTTACCCGGTAAAACAGGAGTCTTACACCCCTTCCTGAGTGAAGAGGTGAGAGAAAAGATAATGAGTTGCTTAAAGACGATGATTTACAACCTCATTAGTATCGGTGACTTTTTCTTTTACTGATGGAACACTAAAAAGACCGCCTTGAGAGCTCTTTGGTTTTTGTTGCAGTAAATGCAAATCTCGGGCGGCGATAATAATCTCACGTCTTAATTTATGCACTCTATCAGATAATTCAAGAATATCATCAACAACGGAATAATGCTTGATTGCGAAAGGTTGTTTATCCAAATACCCTTTTCTTGGGTCAGAATTTTTATAAACATGGCAACGAAGGAATTTTTCCAAAGCACTGTACATATCAACCAAATCTTCCCGATTAGGATTATTATCCTTATTCAAATCAAGCGATATGGTAAGAGATTTATAAAAATCACTGTTGTCGGGAGAGGTGTATTTATAAGTTGCAGCAATCTGATCACGAATGTAATAGGCCAATGCATTTAATACGCGTGCCTTATCTTCTGGCTCTTTGGATGAGTTATCCAGCAGTTCGATAGTTTTTAGCAAGACATGTACTTGTGGTTGCCTTTCTCTTGAAACTTCTTTTACTGAGTCCTCTAATTTGTCCTCAATAATTTTGGCTTTCTCATTATGGGACTTGATTAAAGTAATGATACTTTCCCTGATGCTTCCTTTTAATTTTTCATATGCGACCAATTCAAATGACATCTTATTTTCTCCTTATACTCCATGAACAGGACTAGTGAAATGCTTTCACTGTAGGCCAGTTTAAACCAATTCCCTCTTTTCGTCATGTTTTTTCTTTTTACTATCTAATTAATTTTCAATCTATTGATTTTAATGAAAAATTTGCAATTTCCTTGTTAGTTCATCAAATAAATAGACTTCTGGAGAGTATTTTTAAGCCTTGATATCGTCGCTTTAAGAGTCAGCTCAGATCAATTAAATCAAGATATTTTTTGCTCAATCAGTCAGACACAATAAAAATTAGAAGAAATTTAAATAAGCTATTTATTGTTTTTATAAAACATTTGATTTAATTTACGCGTCAATTTGCAATATATGATGGTCATAAAAATGAAAAAAATAAGCTGCAGTATTCTTCTTTTGATCAACTCCTTAATTGCCCATGCCGATTCAGGTCAACCTAAATTAATTTTACAAATAGTTGTTGACCAATTACGCGGAGATCTGATTTACCGTCATCATAAACAGTTTGGACCTTCTGGTTTCAATTATTTACTTGCTCATGGTTTGGATTATCATAACGCACATCATCCACATGCCAATACAACGACCTGTGCAGGTCATAGCACTATTGCAACAGGAAGCTACCCCTCTTTACACGGCATAGTTGATAATGATTGGTATGATAGAAAAACAAGAAAACTAAAGTACTGTATGGAGGATTTACAAGTCAAAATTTTACCCACTGTACACACCCATATCGAAATTTCAGGACGCTCACCGCGAAACCTAAAACCATCCACATTAAGCGATGAAATTATTTTAGCAAATAAAGGGAAAGCCTTTGGTGTATCATTAAAAGACAGGGCAGCTATCACTTTAGCTGGTCACGCAGGAAAAGCGTTTTGGTTTGACAAAACGAATGGTGGATTTATTACAAGCAATTACTACTATTCCAGTTATCCATTATGGGTAGAAAACTGGAATAAACACTATCAACCCAAAGCCTACGACTGGAATCTTTCTCATCCTAAATCATTCTATCAGAATGCAAATACTCTTCCATTTCGTCATAACTATGGCAGCTTTGGTCAAACATTTCCCCATCATGTAACCAATCCTCCATCTGAAGAATATTTCAAATCGCTTTCCAGAACACCAAAGGCAGATGAATTAACAGCTGATTTTGCCAAACAACTACTGGTTAATGAAAAATTGGGAAAAACAACAGGCCAAACAGATTATCTTGCAATCAGTTTTTCTGCTGTAGATGCTATTGGTCACCAATTTGGGCCTAATAGTCTGGAAGCAGAAGATAATTTGATCACCCTTGATGACACCCTAAGCCAACTTTTTAAAACCATTGATAAAGAGGTTGGTCTTAATAATACCTTAATTATACTCACCGCAGATCATGGTGTCAGCGATGGTCCTTCTTACCTTAAAGCACATAAAATACCTGAAATTAAACCTGTTAATATAGAAGCAACAGGAAAACACATCGAGAATTTATTATTGAAACGTTTCAACCTGCCTGCGCAAGCTTTGATGTCAATTAATCCTCCTTTTATATACCTTGATCACCAAATTATAAAAGAGAAAAATTTGGATATTGCAGAGGTCAGTTTTTACCTGGCAGAAGAAATCAGTCATCTTCCAGGGATATTCAAAGCCTACCCCTTACCTATTCGTGATATTGAAAAAGATTGGTTAAGCGCAAAAGTTGACCGCATGTCTTACGCTTACCGTGCAGGCGATGTTTACATTGTTCAACCGCCATATCAAAGCCACGGTGCAAAAAGTGAAGATCGAGTTGCTCATGGCAGTCCCTGGCAATATGATACTTATGTGCCGCTACTGTTTGTACACCCTGACTTCAAACCAAAACGTATATTCAGGCAAGTACACACAACGGATATTGCACCAACATTATCTTCCTTATTATTGATTAAACCCCCTGCCGCAGCAGTGGGACAGCCTTTGGTTGAAGTAGTCAATGCTTTTCATAAGACTGGAGAGAATGATTGAATTCCAACCGAAAAAACTTTACTATTCGTACAAAATTTTTAATGAAAACATTATGACAAAGCAAGCAATTATTATTGGGATTTCCGGCCCATCAGCATCTGGAAAAAGTTTATTAGCAAATACTATAGTCAATGAATTAGGATCCGAGCAGGTTGTCGTTATCTCTGAAGATGCCTACTATAAAGATAATGGGCATCTACCCTTTGCAGAGAGAGAAAAAATAAATTACGATCATCCTGACTCCTTTGATCATGCTCTACTTTATGAGCATCTTCGTCAGCTACGAGTTGGAAATACAGTACAAATTCCTATTTATTCTCATTCCAAACATCTGCGTTTACCTGAAACCAGAGCAGTGGGTCAACATGCCATTATTGTACTCGAAGGAATACTGCTTTTCAGTGATAAAGCTCTACGCGAAATTATGGATATACGCATATTCATGTCGACTCCTCTTGACGTCTGTTTAACACGGCGCTTAAAAAGAGATGTAGTAGAAAGGCATCGATCATTTGAATCGGTTATTCATCAATATGAGACTACAGTTCGCCCTATGTACATGCAATTTATTGAGCCTTCAAGCCGATACGCTGATATAATAGTACCTCGCGGTGGTGAAAACAGAATCGCTATAGAGATGATTCAAGCCAAAATGCGGGAATTATTAGCTTCACATACTCGAGGCAGTTGATGTTTTATTAGTCTGTTTAAGAGCAACCTAATTGATATTGTGGTTTTAGTCCAGGATCGAAGTAACACTCACTTCGCCCTGCTAAATCAAGAATAATGGGAGGAGATACTATTGTGGGATTTTTAACTGGAAAAAAAGCACTTATTGTTGGATTAGCAAGCAACAGATCGATTGCATATGGCATTGCTAAAGCATTCCATAATCAAGGCGCTGAGTTGGCTTTTACTTACCAAAACGAAAAATTACAGTCGCGTGTTGAAACAATGGCATCGGAATTTAATTCAACTCTAGTTTTTCCTTGTGATGTTGCAAGTGATGAAGAAATAAAAGCCGTGTTTGATAATTTACGCAATCACTGGGATAAATTAGATATCCTGGTCCACTCTGTAGCTTATGCTCCTGCTGATCAGATCAGTGGTGATTTTGTGGAATGCGCAAATAGAGAAGGATTTAGAATAGCTCATGATATTAGTGCCTATAGCCTCATAGGTTTGTCTCAAGCCGCATTGCCTATGATGCTTGATACTCAGGGTTCAATTTTAACCTTAAGTTATTATGGAGCAGAAAAAGCCGTACCAAACTATAACGTTATGGGTGTTGCGAAGGCAAGCTTGGAAGCCTCTGTGCGCTATCTGGCAGCCAGCTTAGGATCCAGAGGATTAAGAATTAATGCCATATCAGCTGGACCAATTAAAACTCTTGCCGCTGCTGGAATTAAAGATTTTCGTAAAATTCATGCTGCTTATGCAAACATTACTCCATTACAAAGAAATGTTACTGCTGATGAAGTAGGCAATACTGCTGCCTTCTTATGCTCTGATCTGGCATCCGGGATTACTGGTGAAGTGCTACATGTTGATGCAGGATATCATGCAGTTTCCGCAATGAGTGAATTGGGATAGATAAATATTAATCAGCTTTAAGAAGCTAATCTACTTTATTGCTGTATTGCAACAGGTCAATTGGTATTAGCAAAGATGAATTTTTTATTGAATCTGATAAAATACCTAAAAAGCACTAACTTCTTATAATCTGCAAGAAACACTAAGTGAGATGGTTCTGGACAAGAAATCAGAACCACAATACGAGCATATGCCAAAATTTTTTCCATAAAATGACATTGATGATCTAGGGCTGCTTCGAATGATTATTTGTTGACTCTATTCTGCATTTAAAATAAAAGTCCATCTGGTAAAACATTGGGCAACGCTTACATGCCTATTCGTTGTTGCGAGTAGTCAATGAATCTCAAATAGTATCCGAACATGCCACAGCATCCTCTAAGGTTAAATAAAACACATTAAAAATGTGTCATATGATCATGTTTTTTGCGATATAGAATATATTTATAAAATTCAGCTTGTCTAAGATAGAGCTGCAATTTATCAAAAAATGAAACCCCTTTTACAACGTGAGTCGACGATTAAAATTATACTCCCGGTGCAATCTGCTGATTTGATCCCATACTGGTAATTGATTTAGTGTCGTTATCGTAACAATAGCCCACAAAAGGATCATAGTCTATAAGACCAGTTTCCTCTAATGCTTCTTCAAAAGATATATAGCTAATTCCATATAAAATGCTCATGTACAATATTTCTGAAAAAGTTCATTTATAGAACACTGGTGCTGTCTTCTAATTGCTTTAGCCTGGGCCCACTTATGCTCTATGGGATTGAGATCTGGAGAATAGGGAGGAAGAAACTCCAGAGTATGTCCTGCATTGTCGATTAGTTGCTTTGTTGATGCTTTTTTATGAAAAGCTGCATTATCCATAATGATAACACTGTGCGGAGGAAGCTTAGGTAATAAATCTTGCTCAACCCATCCTTCAAATACATCACTATTTATTGTCCCATCAAAAAGACTCACACTGAGTAGCGAATTATCAAGTAATGCACCTATAGCATTAGTGCGTCCACGAGCTCCCCAATCTTGAGTACCATGACAACGCTCTCCTTTGAAAGAGTATCCATGTGTTCTGGGCATATCATGCGCAAATCCACTTTCATCCAGATAAACCAGTGGACGGGAAGTTAACTGGTATCTTTGAATCTTATTCTGGAACAATAATCGCTTTTCGGCGTCTGCTTTTGGATGGGACAATGTTTTTTTTATAGGTGACACCTAGACGTTTCAATGCCCAATATATTCCTGTCTTACTGGCTCCAAGTCGCTTGGCTCGTTCATGATAATAACTATCAGGGTAGATGCTTACATCCGCTTTTAAGGCATCCATATCGATCTTTGTTGCAGGCTTATTACGTGTCCTTTTTGGCTCTAGTCCCTTATTCCAGCGAACTAAACTGGATTTGCTTATTTTAAATCGTAATGAGGTTTCATCATAACTTAACTGTTCTTCTGCTTTTATCTTTAATATATGGCGCCTAAAATCTAAGGAATAAGTCATAAATAATTGATTATATTCAATTTATATGAAATTAGCTATATTCTGATTCATTCTACCCCCTTCGTTTGTCCATGCATCGTGGGTGTAGCTCGAATAATAGCCCAATTTTCTATTTGAGCGCGGTGGGTTATCAGTCGAGTTCCTTACTTGTGCTTTTTTAAGAGATTCTTCTATTTTAGATAAAATTTGAATAAATTTTTGCGCATCGAAATCTGGGTTCGCACTGTTAAAAATGACAAATTCTCGGCCTTTCATGGTCTTCTTATTTTGGCATTGCTCTGCGTACTTTTTAGTCATTACTTTAAATGAGCCCAGATCATTATCTAAAGCAATTTTTGCAATAATAGGCAATGCTTTGACTATGTCATCCTGGTGAATAGATAAATTTATTTTCCAATCAGGTTTGTTTATATCAACCCCACCAAGATTCGATTTTGTATAAGCTACCCAATTATTATCGAACGTGGACATTGAAAAATTCATAAATGATTTGCGCCCACATTCTGAGTCGGTTTTGGCATTTTTATAGTAGTCTACAATGCTGTTGTCATCTCCCTCCTTGAGACCATTGTTTGTGGTATGGCTTTCATTGAGATCATTACTTGATATAGAAAAAAAAGAAAGAAACGTGCTTATTAAAGAAGGTTTACTTGGGCTAGGCTCTCTAGGGCCAGAACTTGAATATGATTCACTCAGCCTATTCATTACATCTTCGCGATGTTTAATAAGTGTAAAAAAAAGTTGTTGTTTTGTGTCACTCAATTGACTCAATACGCTTTCTTCCAAAGTTTTACGTGGGATAATTTTAAAAAGGCTATAATAATAATTGTCAAAATGAGTAATAGCCTTATCTTTATCTTTTTCATACATAATACCCAGATATTCCAGCTCAAAATTGAGCATAAACGCTAGCGTTTTGAGCGCTTCTTTTCTTGAACCCGCTACGGTATATGAGTCATGATTCAATAACTTTATGGCTTGAGTATTTTGAATATATTTTGGTTTTCCTAGTTTATTATTAGCCGAAACGTCATTCCCTAATAACTCTATAATTGTTTTTTGTTGCGATCCGTTGATTGGTATCTTTGATAGAAAATCCTGACTATTCCATCGATCAAGATAATATAAATTTCCCTCTTCGGTATATACATAGGCGGGAAGATTTTTCTCTTTTTCCAGTTTCTGTATCATATTTGAATTATTTGAATTCGAGCGAACTTGTACTTCTGCCTCTTTAGCAATAAATATTGGGGTCATAGGAGTTTTATAATTTATTAGCTCAAAACAATTCCTAGAGCTATATCCTGATATTTTTTTTAACATAAATTCAGCCTGATCAAACGCATCGTCTTTTGCATTTTTGTCATATCCGAATTCATTTTCTAATCTCTCTATCTGCTCACGAACTTTTGACTCCTCAATTGAATCACCCAAAACCAAGGATGGCATTTCTAATTCGTCAGAAGCAAACCTTTTAAAGAATTTTCTTCTTTCCATTTTATCGTTAAGATTACTCAGCAGAATATCAAACGCTTTGTGAATATTACCCCGCTCAAATCCTGGTTTGTCTAAAATGGAGTCAGCCTTAAAATTTAAAGGTGGTTTTTTTGGGCGAGTAAACAGGTATTTCTGTTTAACCTCTTCATCTGACCTACAAACCAGAATCAAAAATTCATTTCTTAAATTTAGAAGCGCCCTTGCAACATGATCTGGCATAGAATGGTTAGTCAAATTGTTATAAGGAGCAATTTTATAAATATCAACGATTGCTAAAAATACTGTTCTGATAAGCTCTAATTTTTCCTCGATAGTCTTTTCATTTTGCAATATTTCCTTGATATTTAAATCTTGTTTTTCTTTCATAAAAGAAAGTGCAGGTATACTTTCCAAATGCTTCTCAAATAGCTTTGTTTCAGCTTCGGATAATACTGATTTAGAACGTTGATCCAATAATTTTCTTTTAACATTAACAAGTTTTTTATTATTTTCAGAGTCTTCTGATATATCCATGTAATCTTTGTGAGCCTGAGAAAATTTTTTCGCATCAAGATCAAACTGGTTTGATACTCTTAGAATGCTCTCCATTTCCGTGTATGATTGATCCATCGAGATGATTCGCGTAGGCATATCCTTAATCTTTATCCATCCAACTTTATACATATTATGAAGCGTGACCTCTCGGTCTTTAGATAACCCTGTACTCACAGTTGCCTTACTTTGCTTTTTAAGATGTTCATCTTCCTCACATTTTTCTGGTAAATAGTCGAATACATGGTCGTATTTAGCAAATTCTTTTAAAGCAAGAATACTAAAAATCGAACAATTTGTTTCATCCTTCTGAATACCTGCTTGGCAGGCTTTAATCTCAAACTTGACCTTATCCTTTTGCAATTTATCAATGAGTAAATCAATTGCTTCCAGCTGAGTCTCATCTTTCGAAGAGTCAAAACAAAATATTTTTAGAGTTCCCCCTCGATTTTCAACATCGAATGCCACTGCATGCTGTTTATTTGTATGATAGTATACAAATTGTTTTCTTTCGCCAGGCTTTAGGTCTTTTATCCTTCGCGCTAATTTATAAACGGTGCCCTGGGGTGCATACTCTTTTGTGGTAATTTCCTCCAGAACAATACGGTTGCCTATTGCTTTTCTTATCCGATTGAGGCCTTTCAGTAAGGCTCTGGTCAATTCAGGTGTGACTGTAAAAGACATTGTTTTTTCTTTTTTACTTCTTAACTCTAAGTAGTTAGTGACTTCATAGTCGTCGAGAATTAACTTTGGAAGTTCTTTTTTCATCTCTTTTAATTCAAAATATTTATCTAAAAGTTGTCTAACTTCAGTTTTTAGGTTTTCCGGAAAATTATCTGCATCAGTAATTTGGTACTTGCTCGCAAGTTGTTGTATTTTGTATTTTAAGAAGGACTTATAATTAAGCCAGTAAGCTAGATTCTCCTCCTCAGTCTCTAAATTCTTTGAATGGGGAAATTTAAAATTTAATTTCCCGTTATAACTGGATAAAACGAGCTTTGCCAAGACCATTGATAATAATTGAGCTTTTTCTCCATTTAATTCGAAATTGGTTTGCATTTCGAACTCCTAAGTTAATGAACCAACCAAGATTTATGGCCAATATGAATATAATTGAAAAGATAGCATATCATCTATTAATGATCAAATTGTATTAAACAAAATCTTTTTGATGTAGAATTTACTTATGAGTTAACTAACATGATTTATTCTACAGGAATGAAATATTCTATATTTTTCTTAATAATCAGTTATCATATGCTCTAGGGAGCTCATATTAAGCTTCAGGTTTTTTTTAATTTAGATACTTTATAAATGAGTTAAAATAGAGCCAATAAGCCAGATTCTTTTCATCTTATTTACTGATTAAAGTAACAAGCTCCGACCCTGGTTGTCCTGTAAACATTGCTTTTCTTTCATAACACGCAATAATTATTTTGACAGCTCTATTGAGGATTTCTCTTCTGTAGTCACGGCATAAACTCTCGTACATATAATTATTTATCATAGGTATATTGTAGCAATTTTTTAATTTATTATTTTACATATTGCATTATTTATATTTTTTTTGTATAATAATTTTCCATAATTATCTTTATTAAATCAAAAGGGTGAGGTATGTTAAATCTTCTTAAGTCAATTAGCAAAGTAGAAAACGGTAAAACCGTAGACAGTAAAAAAAGTAAACAAGTAATTCCAGTAAGTAAATCTAATAACGGTGAGTTAACATCAAACATTAGCCCAGACATTTTTCAAAAAGAATTATTGCCATTTCTTGATTTAAAGTCACTCTTGAATTTGCGACTCAGCTCGACAGAATTGCATAGCCTGGTCAATCAATTCCTCGGCAATAATCCCAATGCAAAGGAATTGGGTGTTTTAGCCCTTCCCAAGGGAAGTAATTTGTTTGCTGTTGGCGATGATGTAGTGCATCGAAAGCCGGCTAAATCTCTTATTTTTAATGGTGCAGATGTCTTTTACGGCAAAGTAGTAAAAGTATCTGATAATGATATTAAGAAGTCATTCAACTCAAAAACTACATTTTTTAGCAAAAAAGAGGATGCCCAACGTTATATAGAACAACAAACAAAAAAGAATGAATACGATATGACTATGGAAACACCTCATCTTGGACAAGTTACTTTAGAAAATGAAATAACTCTAGCTAAAATGAAAAAAGAGGGTAATGGATTTACTGAACCAATGTCTATCCAAGATGCCCAAGAGAATAATATAAAAATTTCTCCAAGATAAAAAAAGTACGCCGCCTTCACCAAGGCGGCATTCTGCCAAATAAGATTTTCCAAAAAATTTTTCTATTAGTAAACACTGTAGTTGACTGAGATTGGTTTCCCTAAGAAGAAACTATCTCTTCCTTACGCCGTAACTAATTCAATTTATATACAGTAAATCTAAGAACATAGACTATTCTTAGTAGCCTATCTTTTTCATTTTAGAGGCCTCTTAATCTCCTCTCTCATAGGCTCTATCTTAATATCTGCCTCTTTTTCTTTTGGTTTTTTGAAGAAATTATTTAACCCTCCGATGATTTTATTACCAGCAGAAACCAGTTTATCAAGAGCATTAAAATTCATTTCCATTTCATAACAACTGATATCGTTGATATCATCAAAATCATTAGCGATCATTTGAGAAAAACACAAAAGCATGTAATTTAGAACTGCCTCATCCTGCTCATGCTTCCTCATCTTTTTAAAATCACTATCAGCCTCTAATTTTTTCCAATTATAAAAATTAATACTACGCCCATGATTAGGATCATAAAAATAGGCAATTTTTCTTTCTGGATCATAACGGAAATAGATAGCGTGTCCCCATGGTTCGTGAGCTGTATCTTGGGTTTTATCTTTTTTAATTGGGTGATGCCCAATAGATAGTTTTATAATTCCGTAATTTTTTAATTTAGATTTATGTTGCAAACCAACCGCTTTCTCAAGCGCCTGATAGATATCATTAGAAGCAAATGCAGATTCATCCGCAAAGCGCCAAATGTTATGCAGGGGCTGAATTTTTTTAAGATGAAGTCGTTTTAATACGGCTTGTGGCAAACCATTGTTATTATTTTTTTCCATTGTATCTACTTGGTATAAAGCCTGGTTGAAGCGATCCTGGAGTGAAATTTTGACTTCCGTTCCCCATTGTGAATTGGAGAGTGGTTGATTTCTAGCTAAGCTAGTCATTTCTCGAGTAATTATTCGATAGGTATTCGCTTGGCAAACTCCATTTCCTAATACCTCGCCCTCTCCACCAATAAATCCCTGAATATTTTCATATTGAATTGGATTACCCCACAGCTTAAAAAACTCAATATCTTTTTGAACACTATCTAACATGATTTTTTTCATTTTACTGGAAGCTTTCTCATCGAGTGGAGAAATCATGTCTTTTACTTTATCAAATTCATTAGCTGATAAGAGGAGCCTATCTTTGTTTTCTTTAATTTTTTTATCGATGAAACGATAAAGCGAGCTCAATACTTTATTTTTTGAGTTTCTTAAAGATCTATCAATATGTTGAGGAATATTTTCATTGGATTCAATGAGTTTCTTTTTACATTTTTCATATTCTTGTTCTAATAAATTAGTGGCTAATTTAATTATTTCCTGTCTTGCTTTGGTTAGTGTATAAATCACGGGGGCTAAAGAGGATTCACCACCTGCAGCAATAATCTTTTCCTTCAAAGCCATAAGTTCAATCTGATGCTGCAGCTCTTTCAATGTAGGAATCTCATTTTCTGCTTGACCATTAAGAACAGCATTTTGAATCACATGTTTAATTTTTTGCTGGACAAGCTCTTTATTTGCCTTAACTTTACTAGGGTCCAAACCAAAAGCTGAGAAGACAGCCACTTCATGAGGGTTTTGTAAGAATTTTTCAGGGTGAGTAATTTGCTGATGAACAAAGGCACGCTTTAAAACAAGAGAGAAGTCTTCAAAATACTCTTTAGGCAACCTCATCAACGCTTGCTTGAGCTTAGGAAACATTTTAATTACTACTTCTTCTTGGGCTGTTATCTCACCTTGATTAAGTTTTACATTTAATTTGGCCATTTCCTGCTGATATCTTTCTTTTGTCATTTTCCCTTCGGCATAGGCAATAATCCGATTTTTATCAGATTCCGTCATCATTCGAACACTATCGCGAATATCAGTTCCAATTATATCCCAGTTACTGATTATTTTTTCAGCCATTTCTTTACTAGTGCTCTTCTCCAAACGCTCATAAAGATCTATAAGAGCTTCACGATTACATGCTGAACGAACATTCACTACAAACTGATCCAACGTCTCAGCATTCTTCGAGTGATCAGCTAATGTTAGCTTGTCTCCCATATGCTCAATAACATGTTGAATATCTCTAACTATTACTGGCGCTAATTGGACTACATTGTCAACACCTTCTTGATTAAGTATCTGTGCTACTACTTGAGTAGGGTTTGTATTCACCAATGAAAGTGATTCCAGAGCGTCATCTTCTTCTGCAACTTTTTTTAATTCCTCCGCAAGAAGTTGAATAAATTCTTGACTATTTACCTTTTGTGAACCCAATGCAGACTGAGCTCGCTCTAATGCAACATCAAAACCTGTTGGTGAGCCTTTCCATTCTTTTCTTTTTTGCTCAATCATTATGCTTCTTTGCTGTCCTAGAAGTGATATTTTTTCCATAAATTCATTTATTTCAGCGACAGAGCGTAGCGGTAAGGTATTATCATCAAAACGTTTGGTATTAGGCCAGTAAGTTGCGTATAACTGTTCAAAGGAGATATCAGAACAAAGCTCCGCACTTTTTTTCTTTAACCCATCCATAATAGAACCATTTATTATGATGGTTAATTCATCAATTGCTTTTCGATGGATTTGTTGCCAATATTCAAAATCATCAGGATGAATACAAAGTGGCATACCATCTGGAATTAACTCGTATTCCTTAATTATTTCTTTGATAGAGGAAATATTAATGACATTGAATCGATCGGGGATCTTATTCGAGGTAACGCTCTCCCAAAGAGTAGCGATGTATGTCTCAGGTTCTGATTCGATTAATTGAAGTGCATTTAATGCGAATATTTCTTGCTTGAATTGCTTAAGATTAATCTGTAGTTGTCGTTTATATTCAGTGATACCGGGAAGAGCATCTGGATTATGTGAATAAAAATAACGAACCGTTTTCTGGAAAAGCCAATTTCTAAAAACCTGCATGTTAAAAGAACTTAATTGCTCATCATTTACCTCTTGAGGCCATTCACCACCCTTTTTCCAATAATCACTGGTATTACAATACTCGCATAATTGCCTTGTAGAAATAACATCTTCTAATGTTCCAAATTCATCACGAACTGCACCGATCACCCATGCCATTTTATCGTCGCATTCAACTTTGATTTTTTTTACGTAATCTAAGAAACGATTAGTTTCAATGGTATAACTGTCATCCTCTGCGATAAGAATAGGTAGCCTGTCTTCTGGAGCAAGTGGGCTGAAATCTAACTCAACTTCAGTTGGAAAATCGTAATAGTAAACATATTGACCACCAAAAACACTTTTAGATATTCTCTTAGTCATTTTAGCCCAATTAAAAATCTTATAGTACTTATATTATACATAAAATTCAGTATTTACTCATATCCACAGCAAATAAAATATTGAAATTTGATTATTTGTTAGATACGTACTCATAACATCTTGACGATTAGCATCAAGATTAAAGGCTCTCCTAAGCATGATCAGTTTATCTAGACTGCCTTCGGCTTAATTCTTCGAAAGCAATTTTCATAGAAATAGATTGTATGACTTGATCTTTTACTTTATTGCTTCATCACTGAAGGTTTATCCGGTACTCATTGACTCCATGTAAGCTGAAGCTATTTCAAGTCTCTTCGCACCTTATGTTAAAGTAAGGTCTACAAGTTACACAAAAAAGTCTAATATTATCAAATTGAAATAACTCATTACACTAAAGTAGGAAATCCTGGACAAATGTAAGTCATGCTAGATTCAAAATAATCTTAAAAATTTAGTCTCAAGAAAGTGAATTAAGTTCCAAAAAATCTAGAGAAAAGACAATAGTCTGAAGCTATCTTTTAATTAGAATGCCTGGAAAATAGCCTCAATGCAAGCCATTGATTTTAAAGTTGAAGTTATTTTTTGATGCAGGGGATGTTATACCTAAAATGTTTGCGAAAAAACCAAAGTCATGGAAAAAAATGTTCTTAATGACATGGTTTAAATATACGAAAGTTACAAATTAAAAAAATTTTAAACTAGAATATTATAAAATTTCGTAAGTCCTGATTGTTAGAACAGAAAAAATATTTTTGTTCTATTTCCTTTCTATTTTCGCATGATGAAACAAGTTATTAACATATAAATCATAATCCATCATTCCATAGCTAGCTTCTATTTGCTGTATCAAGCTATCTCTTTGCTCTTGATCCAGAGAGCTTAATTTTCCATCATTAATTCGTTTTAATTTAACAACAACATAGTCGCCGTTGTCTAAAATTACTCCGTCTCGGCTTTCTGGACGTAATAAATTAAATGCTAAATCATTAATTAAAGAATTTGCTTTATCACTATCCCTGGAAGCATTCTCTACAGAATGCCATTCGAATTGATTGTTAGCGATTAATTCCTGCTGTTGCTTATCTTCAACGGGGTTAAGCAAACTACTACCAATTTTTTTTGCTTTAGCATCCCCATATTGTTTTGCAAGTATTTTTTTAATCTGATCTCGCACTTCATCCAAGGTTTGTTCTCTTGAAGGTATATGTTTTTTCACTCGTAAAACTATTACAGAGTCATTATCAATCTGTATAGGCTCGCTATTGTTCCCTAGTTCTAAAACATCAGTGCTGAATGCCGCATGGATAACCTGCTTATTTTTGGTAATAGCTTGCTTGCCACCATCACGAGAAAAAGGCTCTGTATGTTGAATTTTCAGCTGTAATGAATCCAAAACCGGATCAAGTGAATCAGGTGTTTGATAACTTAAATCTGTTAATTGCTCTAAAACTTGAGCATATTTTGCCTGGGCCATATCAGTGGTTAGTTGATCCTTTATAATGTTTTCAACTTCTTGCAAAGATTTAGTTGTAACTGGCTTGTAAGCAATCAGCTTAAAAATTTCATAACCATATTTTGTTTGTACTGGCATAGAAATTTGCCCTGGTTTAGTTAAATTGGAAAGTACTCTGTCATATTCATTTTGCCCGCCAGTAATCCAGGGAAGAATACCCTTATTGGCTATAGATAACTTGTCATCAGATTTGGAAGCAACATATTTATCAAATTGCTGTGGATGCTTTTTTAAATCGCTATAAACCTCATCGGCTTTTTGCTTAATTGAATCTTGTTCTTCTTTGGTGGCATTTTCTGGAACTGCAAATAAAATATGTGCAACTCGCCATTGAGCAGGAGTTAGGTAGTTACTTTTGTTTTCTTCATAATAGCTTTTAATTTCGTCGGGTGATATCTTTATTTGCGACTTGATATCATGCATAGACAAAAGCACATAATCCAATGTAACTTGCTCTGAAGTCATAAATTTTTTATGATGTTGGTTATAATAACTCTTGATATCATCTTCTGAAATCTTCGCCTGTTGTTCAAAGCGATCAGAAGGTACCGTCAAATAATCATAATCCCTGGTCTGCATGTACAATCTGACAAAACGCTTTATTTCATCTGATAAAGCAAATGATGTTCCCATAAACGCAAAACGTTGTTGATTAAGCAACATGCCTTGCCTTACTTCATTCTGGAAAGTCTCTGGAGTAAATAAAGCTCCACTCAAAGCTTGTTGATATCGTTGTGCAGAAAAATGCCCATCCTCCTGGAATTGAGGAATTTGCACTATGGCCGCATTGGCTTGATCTGGACTAACCTCAAATCCATATTTCCTGGCAGCTTGAATACTCACCTCATTCGTTATCATTTGATTTAATACTTGATTTTGCAGATTTTTTTCATCAGCGGCAGTCATCTGTGGTAAATCTTGCTGAGCACGAGTACGTCTGTAGTTCGTTTCAAACGCTTGCATGGTAATTGGTTTATCATTAACTATTACCTTTGCATCGGATATTTGTCGAGATTGAAAATAATAATCAACACCAAAAAGTGTAAAGGTAATAGCAATTAATATAATAACTAACCACGCTACTACACCCTGAATGTGTTCATTTAACTTCTGCAACATGTCCCGAGATCCATTTTTATATTAACAATGCTTGATGAAAACGATTTTACCATAAGCTGATAAAAAAAACGCGCCTTTCAGCGCGTTTATCTGGCGGAGTGGACGGGGCTCGAACCCGCGACCCCCGGCGTGACAGGCCGGTATTCTGACCAACTGAACTACCACTCCATTTCTTGGTGGGTGCTGTAGGGATCGAACCTACGACCCTCGCCTTGTAAGGGCGATGCTCTCCCAGCTGAGCTAAGCACCCTGAAAACTTAAGCTTGTTGTACCGCTTCTTTCAGGTTTTTACCTGCTTTAAATTTGGCAACCCGTGACGCTTTAATTTGGATTGTTTTTCCAGTCTGTGGGTTTCTGCCAGTACGTGCTGAACGATTACCTGTTGAAAAAGAACCAAAACCAGGTATTACAACTTGATCGCCTTTCTTTAAGACATCAGTTACAGTAGCCATAAAAGTTTCAAGAACTCTGCTTGCGTCAGCTTTGGTCAAACCTGAACCGCTTGCTATAGCATCAACTAATTCACTCTTATTCATCTTTTCCCCTTTACAGTTAATCATCCATATTCCGGAGCTGATTTAAACAGATTCAACTGCTCCAGTCAAGTTCGTACATCCTTGCAGAGCCCGCCAGTAGCGGGCCACGAAGAGAAATATACTCTGTATTAATGTGCGTGTAAATCATTATTTTTAATTTTTTTTGATCTTTTATTCAATATAGTGCCAGGTTGTATATTTGTTGGCTCTTCCACCCATGGATTGCGTTGCAAAGCCAGTTCCAAAACCTGTTCAATGGTGTTAACGGGGTGAATTGTCAGCTTGCGTAGCACATTATCAGGGATTTCCTCAAGGTCTTTTACATTCTCCTCGGGGATAATAACATGCTTGATTCCACCACGATGTGCAGCCAGCAATTTTTCTTTTAATCCTCCAATTGGTAAAACTTGCCCACGCAGAGTAATTTCACCTGTCATGGCGACATCTGCCTTAACTGGGATTTGTGTTACTATGGAGACTAGCACCGTGCACATTCCTATACCAGCACTTGGGCCATCTTTGGGTGTTGCACCTTCTGGTACATGAACATGAAAATCATGTTTCTCATAAAAATCATCTGGCAAACCAAAAGCTTTAGCACGGCTTCTTACTACCGTCATAGCTGCATGGATAGATTCTTGCATTACCTCACCAAGTTGACCGGTATGAGTAACTTTACCCTTACCTGGCATAATGGATGCTTCAATAGTCAGAAGTTCTCCTCCAACACTTGTCCAGGCTAAGCCAGTGACTTGACCGATCTGATCGTATTGTTCAGCTAATCCATAACGATATTTTTTAACGCCCAAATACTTAGTAATGTTGCTAACAGTTATACTGATTGTTTTTCCTTTTTTTCCCTTTTTGCTTGAGAGTATTTCTTTAACAACTTTTCTGCATATACTCGCTATATCCCTTTCAAGATTACGTACTCCAGCCTCTCGCGTATAATAACGGATAATATCTCGAATAGCCCCTTCGCTAATATGGATTTCTTCATTGGTTAAACCATTTAACAGTATTTGTTTGGGGACCAAATATTTTTCAGCAATACTGACTTTTTCGTCCTCAGTATATCCAGGCAAGCGAATAACTTCCATTCTATCCAATAACGGGGCTGGAATTTCTAGCGAATTGGCAGTTGCAATAAACATAACATCACTCAAGTCATAGTCAACTTCCAAGTAATGATCACTAAATGTATGGTTCTGTTCAGGATCCAATACTTCCAGTAAAGCCGATGCTGGATCACCGCGAAAATCCATTGCCATCTTATCTACTTCATCCAGCATGATAAGAGGATTTTTAACTCCTGCCTTGCATAATTTTTGGATAATTTTACCTGGCATGGAACCTATATATGTTCTTCGATGACCACGAATTTCTGCTTCATCTCTTACCCCACCCAGAGCGATTCGTATGAAAGTTCTTCCAGTAGCATTGGCGATAGATTGTCCAAGAGAAGTTTTACCTACTCCCGGAGGACCTACTAGACACAATATCGGTCCTTTCAATCTTTTTACTCGTTGTTGTACAGCAAGATATTCGATGATACGCTCTTTAACCTGCTCCAGCCCATGATGCTCCTTATCGAGCAGCTTTTCTGCTTTTAGTAAATCAAACTGAATTTTGGTTCGCTTCTTCCATGGGACCATCAGCATCCAATCAAGATAATTACGAATAACAGTTGCTTCAGCAGACATCGGAGACATCATTTTTAATTTATGTAACTCTGCTAATGATTTCTCTTTAGCTTCTTTCGGCATTCCGGCCTTTTTGATTGAATTTTCCAATTGTTCAATCTCATTGCCTTCCTCACCCATTTCCCCTAATTCTTTCTGAATAGCTTTGATTTGTTCGTTTAGGTAGTATTCTCTCTGGCTTTTTTCCATTTGACGTTTGACTCGACCTCTTACACGTTTTTCCACATGTAACAGATCAATTTCATTTTCTATCGCCGCCATTAATTTCTCAAGTCGAGTTCCTACATCCATAGTTTCAAGCAACTCTTGCTTATCATCTACTTTAAGCGTTAAATGTGCGGCAATGGTATCGGCCAAGCGACCTGGCTCTTCTATTCCTGCCAATGGTGACAAGACCTCTGGTGGAATTTTCTTATTAAGCTTTATATATTGTTCAAATTGCGACATCAAGGACCGCATTAGAATTCCAATTTCTTGCTCTTGAATTGTTGAGCCAACTTCCTCAATGTATTCAAGTGTCGCTTCGAGGTAACCTTTATCCTGAGTATACTCCTTGACACGTGCACGCTGCTCACCTTCAACAAGAACTTTTACAGTTCCGTCAGGTAACTTTAACAATTGCAAAACACTGGATACAGTTCCCACTTCATAGATATCTTCTGGGCCGGGATCATCATGCGCCGATTTACGCTGCGCGACTAAAAAAATTTGTTTATTATCAATCATCGCTGCTTCAAGAGCCTTAATTGACTTGCCACGCCCAACAAAGAGAGGTATCACCATATGCGGATAGACGACAACGTCCCTCAATGGTAATACAGGCAAAGCAGAAGATTTCACAGTCCCATTTGATATTATTTCATTTTCACTAGACATAATGACCCTTATTCAAAGGAAAATTTCTTGGTTATAGTTTCTTATACTATTACTTACGAGTATACAGATATTGGTGCTGGTGAACAATTCGTAATGTGAGAGTTAATCTATTGCTATTTAGATGACTAAATTTGTTATTTTAAACTACAAAGTCAGTTTTAAATCTATTTTGTGAATAAAAGATGAAATGACTTCTGCAACAATTTAAATTATTGCAGAAATCAGCATCTTACTTAATCTTTACTGCCAGACGCACTTTTCTTCTCATCCTGTTCATAAATAAGAATCGGTTTAGATAGTCCATTTACAACACTCTCATCAATAACAACCATATTCACGCCTTCCAAGGAAGGTAAGTCATACATGGTGTCTAAAAGAATATTTTCAAGTATTGATCGTAAACCTCTTGCGCCCATTTTTCTTTCGAGCGCCTTTTTAGCGATAGCAATCAAAGCTTCGTCTCTAAACTCAAGTTCAGAGCCTTCCATTTTGAAAAGTGATTGAAATTGCTTTGTTAAAGCATTCTTCGGTCTCGTTAATATATCAATCAATGCCGCTTCATCAAGTTCCTGCAAAGTGGTTATAACAGGCAAGCGTCCAACAAACTCGGGAATCAACCCATATTTAATTAAATCATCTGATTCCAATTGCCCTAAAACTTTTGAAACTTCGTCATTACTGTTTTTTTTGCTTTTTAATTGAGCAGAAAAACCTATGCTTGATTTATCGCTGCGCTCACGTATTACTTTGTCCAAACCTGCAAAAGCTCCACCACAGATAAATAAAATATTTGATGTATCTACTTGCAAAAATTCCTGCTGTGGATGCTTTCGCCCACCTTGCGGTGGAACAGATGCAACAGTACCTTCAATTAATTTCAGTAAAGCTTGTTGAACACCTTCTCCTGAAACATCTCTGGTGATAGATGGATTGTCTGATTTGCGGGAAATCTTATCGATTTCGTCGATATAGACAATGCCTTGCTGTGCCTTATCTACGTCATAGTCACACTTCTGTAATAACTTCTGGATGATATTTTCAACGTCTTCACCAACATATCCAGCTTCAGTAAGGGTTGTGGCATCTGCCATGGCAAAAGGAACATTAAGAATCCGCGCCAGGGTTTGAGCTAAAAGAGTCTTACCACTGCCAGTAGGTCCTATAAGTAGTATATTACTTTTGCCGAGTTCAACACCATCCTCGCTTTTATGTTGTAATCTCTTATAGTGATTGTATACTGCTACTGATAAAACCTTTTTGGCATGTTGTTGCCCTATTACATATTCATCAAGAAAGTTAGAAATTTCTTTTGGTGTCGGTAGACGTGCCTCAGTTTCTTCATGGGTTTCATGTGTTTCTTCTCGAATAATATCATTGCATAGCTCTACACATTCATCACAAACAAACACAGAAGGTCCAGCAATTAATTTTTTTACCTCATGTTGACTCTTGCCACAAAAAGAGCAATATAAGACCTTATCTCCATTTCCGTTACCGGATTTACTCATAACCAAACCCCTTCTTACAGCTATTACTAATTAATAGTAATTACATGTAAAATTTTAGACAATCAGATAATATTGCGCCACCACATTACTATCAAACCAACTTATATTATACTAAGATAAGCTAAGAGTATCTAGCAAAGTTATAAGTCTGTAGAATGTCCAGCAACTTGTCTGTCATAGAGAACTTTATCAATTAGACCATACTCCATAGCCTGAGTAGCGCTCATAAAGTTATCTCTTTCTGTATCGCGCATGATTTGATCAGGTGTTTTTTTAGTGTGTTTAGCCATAATATTATTCAAACGCTCCCTAACTGCCAAGGTCTCTCGAGCATGAATTTCTATGTCTGTTGCTTGGCCTCTATAGCCACCCAATGGCTGATGTATCATAACTCTTGAGTTAGGTAAGCAGAATCGTTTGCCTTCAGCACCGGCACAAAGTAGCAAGGCAGCTGCACTTGCTGCCTGGCCTATGCATAATGTGCTTACATCTGGCTTAATAAATTGCATGGTGTCGTAAATAGCAAGACCTGCAGTAACAACTCCACCGGGAGAATTAATATACAGAGATATATCTTTCTCTGGATTTTCAGACTCCAGAAATAATAACTGAGCCACAACCAAGTTAGCCATATGATCTTCTACTTCACCCAAGAGAAAAATAATTCTTTCTTTTAATAATCTTGAGTAAATATCATAGGAACGCTCACCTCGCGAGGTTTGCTCAATTACCATTGGTATTAATCCGCTTGCATTACGGATAATATTATCTGAATAGCCTGGCATGGTTACTCTCCTTTTTTCTCAGTGCCCTTTTTGGGATTCATCACTGAATCATAATCCATATTTTTATATTTAAGTTTGGCATCTTCTGCTATTTTATCAGCAACCATATCTTCCATAACTAATGCTTCAACTTCAGCCATATGTTCTTTGCTGCTTTGATACCACGCGCGAAGCTCATCAGGACTTTCGTAAGCACTGGCAAATTTATCAATCATAGCATTAACTTTATCGTTGTCTGCAACAATTTCGTGTTTTTTTACATACTCAGCAAAAAGTAAGCCCAGGTGTACACGTCGCTTGGCTTGTTCTTCAAATAGCTCCCTTGGGAAATCAGGAATTTTTTCATCGTCTTTATGTTCGTGGCCAAACAATCTATGATACATATCATGCTTTAAATGCTCAATTTCTTTATCTATCAAAGCTATTGGCAACTCAACATGATTCACAGACATTAATGAATCAAATAATTTCTCTCTGTTCATCATGTTGACGCGACGTTCCAATTCACGCGCCATATTTTCTCTAATATCCTTTTTAAGAGACTCTATACCACCTTCTTTTATATTAAATTTCTCCGCAAATGCCTCATCCAAAGCAGGCAACTTGCCTTCCATAATCTTATTGATAGTGATTTTGAACGTTGCTTCCTTACCAGCCAAATCTTTATGGCCATAATCTTCCGGGAAACTCACTTTTATATCGAACGGTTTATCAATTTTCCCACCAATAATCCCATCTTCAAATCCGGGAATCATCGAACCAGAACCAATTACTAGCTCATATCCTTCAGCACTGCCGCCCTGGAATGGTTTATCATCCAAAAATCCCTGAAAATCAATAACAACTTTATCACCTTTTTTGACCGCATGAGTTACTTCATGCCACTCTTTATTTTGTTCTCGTAATTTTTCAATCATGTTGTCAACATCTTTATCAGTGACTTCAGATCGAATTAATTCCACTGGAGCTTGATTGAGTTCGACAATTTCAAAAACGGGCATAACTTCAAATACAGCAGTGTATTTAAAATCCTTACCTGGTTCGATTTCCAAAGGCTCAACTTGAGGATAACCTGCTGGAACCAATTCATTTTTTTGTAAGGCTTCATATAAGGTAGATTGGACCATTTCCCGGGCAACTTCTTCACGCACACTATCAGAGAAACGGCTTTTTACAACATTAAAAGGGACTTTGCCTGGACGAAAACCATCTATTTTCACTTTGCGAGCAAGATTTCTGAGACGCGAGCTCACCTCTTCCTCAACTTTTTCTGTAGGTACAGAAACTGTAACCTTACGCTCCAAACCTTCTAGGGTCTCAACAGAAACTTGCATTAATTCACCTCTCGGAAGTTATCATGAAATGGTGCGAAAGGAGAGACTCGAACTCTCACGGGTCGCCCCGCTGGAACCTAAATCCAGTGCGTCTACCAATTCCGCCACTTTCGCAATCAGGTTGGATTATCAATCAGTAATTCAGTCTTGTAAAGACTCAGCTGGAATCTTTAGCGGTAGACTTAAAATTATATCTGTTACAAATGGGGTGAACGATGGGACTCGAACCCACGACAACCGGGATCACAACCCGGGGCTCTACCAACTGAGCTACGCTCACCAAAATTACTCTTAACAGTGCTTACGAAACTTCCCAAATTATACGTTCATAAATTTTCAATATAGCTACTTGCACAAAATAGGTTTTTATTAAAAATTATGCAACTATGGAGGGTTTTGTAAGCCCTGTTCCAGCAATAATACTGCAAAAGCAAGGCGGCTGGCGCGCCCGGCAGGATTCGAACCTGCTACCCTCGGCTTAGAAGGCCGATGCTCTATCCAGATGAGCTACGGGCGCTTAAATGGTCGGGGAGGAGGGATTTGAACCCCCGACATCCTGCTCCCAAAGCAGGCGCGCTACCAGACTGCGCTACACCCCGATACCCGTCCCAAGGACAGAGCGCAGATAATACTAGGTGCTATCACGAAGGTCAATATCCTTTAGCATATAATTTTTATTTATTATATAGTCTGAATTCTAATCTGAATTTCTTCCGTACTTTTAGTCAATTTATTGCCCTTTACATGCACTTACATAGCTGCATCAACACTATTATTTACAATAACGCATGGCCCATATGCTAATGCACTATCAACCCCATGACTTAAATCAGCAATTAGGTTAGCATAATGACATATCAGCAGATAAATTATGATCATGAAAACAAAACTATTACCCTTGTTTGATAATCTCAATCACATCCATAAAAATCATGAAAATGTGATATTACCTGATGCGCGAT
Organism: Legionella sp. PATHC039; assembly: GCF_026191275.1. NCBI lineage: Bacteria > Pseudomonadati > Pseudomonadota > Gammaproteobacteria > Legionellales > Legionellaceae > Legionella > Legionella sp. PATHC039. The sequence goes on along the minus strand of NZ_JAPHOP010000001.1, from coordinate 699,302 downwards.
TTCAGAATGATTTCATTTATTGCTTAAGTTTTTTAAAAAGCTATATAGGAAGCGAAGGCACATTCAACAGTTACAGAAGAGAAACAGAACGTTTGTTACAGTGGTCATGGCTTGTCAAAAACTCAACTATTGATTCTTTAAGGCGTGACGATATTGAACAATACATCCATTTCTGTCAAAACCCGCCTAAAACATGGATTAGTCTAAAAAAAGTTCCACGATTTATAGAAAAAAATGGTAAACGGATACCTAATGAAGAGTGGCGACCTTTTGTAGTGACACTAAGTAAGGTTTCCAGGAAAAATGGGCATCTTGCATCAATAGATCAATTCAAGTTATCTCAGGGAGCCGTGCAAGAAATATTCGCCATCTTAAGTACTCTATTCAACTTTCTAATTGCTGAAGAATATCTGATATCCAATCCAGTTGCCCTTATTAGGCAAAAAAGCAAATTTATTCGCAAAAGACAGCATAACGCGCCTGTTAGACGATTAAGTCTGGTTCAATGGGAGGCAGTCCTGAGTGCAGCTGAAAGTTTGGCTGAAGATTCCCCTGAAAAACATGAACGCACTCGTTTTATTTTAAGTCTGTTATTTGGCATGTATCTTCGTATATCAGAACTTGCTGCCAGTGAGAGATGGGTACCCAGTATGAATGATTTTGCCAAGGACAGTAATGCCCACTGGTGGTTTACCACCGTAGGCAAAGGAAATAAGGAACGACAAATTGCGGTAAGCGACGCTATGCTGGAAAGCCTTACCCGCTGGCGATTATTTCTTGGACTTACCCCACTTCCATCACCAGCTGATAATTCGCCTTTACTACCTAAGCTGCGTGGTCATGGTCCAATGAGTAACACTGCTCCTATAAGGAGAATTGTTCAGCACTGTTTTGACTTGGCAGAAGAACAACTGCGACTTAATGGTTTATCAGAGGAAGCGGATAATCTATCCGCTGCCACGGTGCATTGGCTGCGGCATACTGGTATATCAGAAGATGTAAAAATCAGGCCAAGAGAGCATGTGAGAGATGATGCCGGGCACAGTTCAAGCGCTACAACGGACAGGTATATTGATATAGAAAAGCAAGCACGTTATCAATCGGCACGAAAGAAAATAATTCAGCCCAGCGAATAATTTATTTTTAAAGAAAATCCGGTTTTGAACTTATGCAAATATCCAACTCGCTTACATGATCAATAGGAAGCTTAAGCTAATTTATGATAAAATGTCTGATTAGTTCAAGCTTACGGTCTAACATGCTTACATTGCGTCAAATTACTTTATCCAGAGGAGATAAAATTTTACTCGATAAGGTCAATGTCAGTCTTTATGAAAAACAAAAAATTGGCCTTATCGGTCATAATGGATGTGGAAAATCAACATTATTTGATTTTCTTTTAGGTCAATTATCTCCTGATACTGGAGAATATCTAATTAATCCACAACTCAGCATCAGTCATTTGTCTCAACACATACCTGATAGCAATGAAAAAGCCTTGGAGTTTGTTCTTGCCGGAGATCAAAAATATATTAAATTGCTAAAACGCCTTTCAGAAGCTGAAAAAACCGGCGATGATGCAGAAGTTTTGCAATGTCACGAGGAACTCTCCCATACTGGTGGTTACAGTAAGCCCGCGCAAGCAGCGGTTATTATGTCTGGCTTAGGATTTAGTGAAAATCAACAGCAAGAGCCCGTTAATAGCTTTTCTGGTGGCTGGAGAATGCGCTTAAATCTTGCTCGGTGCTTAATGAAACCCGCCGATTTACTCCTGCTTGATGAACCCACAAACCATTTAGACATGGAAGCCATCTTCTGGCTGGAACGCTATTTAAAACAAAGCTCAAGTACTATTATCCTTATTTCACACGATAGAGAATTTCTTGATGCCTTTGTTACTCATATATTAAATATAGAAAATCGTAATCTGACACTTTATTCAGGAAACTACAGCAGCTTTGAAAAAATTCATGCACAACAATTGGCTCTACAACAAGCAATGCATGAAAAGCAACAAACCAAAATCAAGCATATGATGACTTTTGTAACTCGTTTTAAAGCGAAAGCAACCAAGGCCAAACAAGCGCAAAGTCGAATGAAAGCTATAGAAAAGATGGAAATAATCGCAGCAGCCCAAGCTGACTCCCCTTTTTCTTTTGATTTTTTCCCTTGTCCTCGGGCAGGAAATCCTTTAATTCAATGCAATCAAGTTGATGCAGGATATATCAATCATCCCCCGATTTTGAAAAAAATCAAACTCTCTCTTAATCCCGGCGATAGAATTGCGCTACTAGGACCTAACGGTGAAGGAAAATCAACCTTGATTAAAACGCTTACGGCAGATTTGTCCGTATTAAGTGGAGATATCCATCGTTCCCCGCATTTACAAATAGGCTACTATGCTCAGCATCAACTTGAGCAATTAGACTGTAAATTAAGCCCGGTAGAAACACTGCAAACTCTCTCGCCAGAGGTAAGAGAACAAACCATACGGGATTTTTTAGGTGGATTTAATTTCAGAGGGGATATGGCGGTACAATCCATTCAGCACTTTTCAGGTGGTGAAAAAGCCCGCCTGGCATTAGCAAGACTGGTTTGGCTAAAACCCAACCTTCTTTTGCTGGATGAGCCAACAAACCATTTGGATCTTGGAATGCGCTCAGCAATTGAATTAGCGCTGCAAACTTATGAGGGCGCCTTAATTTTGATTTCGCATGACCGCCATTTGTTAAAATCAAGTGTGGACAATTTTTATCTTATCTATCAAGGAAAAGTACAACCATTTGAAGGGGATCTTGATGATTACTATCTCTGGCTACAAACCAGAAATTCAGAAAAGGAATCCAAATTAGCTACTTCCCCAAATGAATATAAAGAAAGAAAAAGCTATCAAAACAAATTAAAAAAGCTGGAGCAACTCATTGAGCACTATCATAATCAATTGCGCCTTCTTGATAAGCAGTTAGCGGACGTTTCTCTGTATGAAGACACAAAGCAGAAAAGTAAATTGGATAATCTATTGATAGAACGAGATATCGCTCATTCCGCTTTAACGAAGACAGAAGAAGAGTGGTTAGAAATATGTAATGCCCTGGAAAACCTGGAGTAAGTAATAGGTTCTGCTGATCAATACCATTCAACCTTGTAACTGTTCCAACATGGCTTTTGCTGCCAACTGCTCAGCTTTTCTTCTATTAGGCCCTGTGCCATAAGCTACCTGACTTACTCCCTCAATTGTGCATGTTACATGGAAGATTTGAGCGTGCTCATCCCCCTCAATCTTGGTTAGGACATATTCAGGTAAAGCGAATTTTGATGCTTGCAAAAACTCCTGTAATTGTGTTTTTGCATCCTTTAAACAATGATTTAAATCCTGATCATCCAATCGTGAACTATAAAGCATTAATATAATCTGTTTTGCAGCAGTCATTCCTCCATCCAAATAAATAGCTGCCAATATAGCCTCAAGGGCATCTGCTAATATAGATGTGCGGCGAAATCCACCGCTCCTTAACTCACCTTGCCCAAGAAATAGATAATCACCCAAACCTATTTCTCTGGCTATTTCTGCTAACATTTCACCTTTAACAAGAAAAGAGCGCAATCGACTTAATTGCCCTTCGCTGTGAAGTGGAAAACGATTGAATAGCTCATTGGCAATAACAAAACTTAATATCGAGTCTCCAAGAAACTCAAAGCGTTCATAATTATCGCTACCAGCACTGCAATGCGTCAAAGCCTGCTTCAAATAGGCTATGTTATTAAAATGATAGTTTAAACGTCTGCACAATCTTTCTAAATTAATTTTCACTACCTGTTATTACCTCAAAATTATCTTCAAAATTAAATAATAAGCTCATATTATAAATTAGAGGTTTGATGACTTGATATTTTAACTTAATTTTAAATTTATTGGGGCCTGAAGGAGTAATAACCAGCTCTCCTGGTTTTAAGTCCTCTACCCCATTGATATCTAATCGTTTAGTCACACTTTCCCTTAAAGTTGTAACATCGGTCAAGGGATCCCCCGACAAAGAAGAAACAGGTGTTGAATTTAATGCTTTGATTGAATGCAAAATCGAATAATGTTGAATATAAACTGGCGCTGCCCGCATAACAAGTATACCAGCCATTATCACCACAACAGCCGTAAACAGCATAGCAATCAATGTCATTCCCTGTTGTTTTCTCATGCCCTATTCCCTCAATGAATTAATCTGCCTATCCTTGACCAGCGTACATTATCTGTTTTGCCATTCCAACTCATCCAGACCAGAAATGCTTTTCCTCTTAAATAGCTATCAGGTACAAATCCCCAGAAACGACTATCGGCGCTATCATCCCTATTATCTCCCATCATAAAGTAATTCCCCTCAGGAACAACTATATCAAAATCTACGGATGGCGCATCAGGTCTGACAAATATGTCGTGCACCACACCGTTTAAATCTTCTTTATACTTTGTCACAGCCTTGCCAGAGCTTTCATCGGTAGTATACTCAACAAAGGTCTGTTTCACCTCTTTGCCGTTAATAGTTAGTTTTTTATCATGATATGAAATTTTATCCCCAGGCACTCCAATAACTCTTTTAATATAGTCATAAGATGGTTCAGGTGGCCAGCGAAATACTGCAATTTCTCCCGTTTTGGGATTAGCAATTGGCACTATTTTTTTCTCCCATACTGGAAGTCTCAGTCCATAAGAAAATTTATTAACTGCTACAAAATCACCAACCAACAAAGTAGGCTCGAGTGAGCCTGATGGAATACGAAAAGGTTCAACTAAAAAAGAGCGCAATAGCAGAACAATAAAAAATACAGGAAAAAAAGAACGTGAATACTCAATGATTCGACCTGGCTTTTGTTCAGGCAAACGTTTTTTAGACCAAATCAACCAATCCAATAAAGCAATCAATCCTGTTACAGCGGATAATATGACCAATATTAAAGCAAAATTCATAAATTCAATATCCTCAATTTTAAGCAAAAGACAATTTAATCATGATTTGACTTATGTCCAGATGCTGACGAAAAGGTCAACACATCCTTATTATTAAATGAGCGGCTCTACTTTTTTTTATCTGTTTGAAACACGGCCATAAATGCTTCTTGAGGTATTTCTACATGCCCCACCTGTTTCATTCTTTTCTTGCCAGCTTTTTGTTTTTCCAGCAATTTCCGCTTACGCGTCACATCACCACCATAACACTTTGCTGTAACGTTTTTGCGCAATGCTTTCACTGTTTGCCTAGCGATAATATGGCTCCCTATAGCAGCCTGAATAGCCACATCAAACATCTGTCTTGGAATAAGCTGTTGCATCTTCTCCGCAATTAATTTTCCGCGGCTATGAGCGGAATCTCTATGAACAATCAGAGCAAGAGCATCAACACGTTCGCTATTTATTAATATATCCATCTTGACCAAATCAGCAATCTGGAATCTTTGGAAGTTATAATCCAAAGAGGCATAACCTCTACTAACTGATTTTAATCTATCAAAGAAATCAGAGACTACTTCGCTCATGGGAATATCATAAACAACAGAAACATGACGACCACTATAGGTCATACTGACTTGAACACCACGTCTTTCAACACATAAGGTAATGATAGGCCCCAAATAATCTTGTGGCACTAGAATATTTGCTCTGACAATTGGCTCATACATCTCTTTTATTTGCGGGGTTGGGGGCAAATGCGAAGGATTGTCAATTAATAAAGTTTCCCCTTTCTGAGTTACAATCTGATAAACAACAGTGGGTGCCGTAGAAATCAAATCAAGGTTATATTCTCTTTCCAATCTCTCCTGAATGATTTCCATATGCAGCATGCCTAAAAATCCGCAACGAAAACCAAATCCCAAAGCCTCTGAAGATTCCGGCTCATAAAATAAAGAAGCATCATTTAAACTCAATTTAGCCAAAGCCTCTCTAAATGCCTCAAAATCATCCGAGCTGACTGGAAACAAACCAGCATAAACTTGGGGCTTAACGCGTTGAAACCCTGGAAGAACTTTATCAGCTGGATTTCTATCCAGAGTTAAAGTATCACCAACTGGAGCGCCCTGAATTTCCTTTATACCAGCAACAACATAACCCACTTCACCAGCATATAAAGCATCCAGTTTAGTCCGTTTGGGGGTAAAAATACCAACTTGATCCACTTCATAAGCCCTGCCTGTGGACATCACTCGCATTTTATCCCCTTTTCGTATGGCGCCATTAACAATACGAACCAGTGACACAACTCCTAAATAACTATCAAACCAGGAGTCAATAATAAGTGCTTGTAATGGGGCATGAACATCGCCTTTCGGAGGGGGAATATTCGCAACTAATGCCTCTAAAACATCATTAACACCCAAGCCACTTTTAGCACTCACTCTAATCGCATCTTGAGCATCGAGACCAATAATATCTTCGATCTCGGAAATAACTCGCTCAGGTTCTGCCTGCGGCAAATCAATTTTATTCAGTACTGGCAATACGGTAAGAGACTGATCAATTGCTGTATAACAAACCGCTAAAGTTTGCGCTTCAACTCCCTGTGCTGCATCAACAACCAGAATAGCACCTTCACAAGCGGCAAGAGAACGAGATACCTCGTAACTAAAATCAACATGCCCTGGCGTATCGATAAAATTCAATAAATAGGTCTTTCCATCTTTAGCTGTATAATTTAAAGAAACACATTGCGCTTTGATGGTAATACCTCGCTCACGTTCAATATCCATAGAATCAAGAACTTGCGAGCTCATTTCACGCTCAGTCAATCCGCCGCAAATTTGGATAAATCGATCAGCCAACGTAGATTTGCCATGATCAATATGGGCAATTATTGAAAAATTTCGAATTCGGTTTAAATCTTTCAACTGTTCTAACCTTCTTGCAAATAGCATAAGTCTATCTTAAATGTTCGCATGCAGAAAGTAGGCAAAGCAAATTCAGTCGTTTTTATATTCTTAAGAGTAAGAAAATTGACTATTCATTTACCAATTTCATGCACTGTATTTAAGATAAACAAAGGTCAAAAATTTGCTATGAGCCTTTATTTTTACTAAAATTCGTGCTTTGCAACGATACAGGGTACATGATGCGACAAATCATCTGGCTAGGTTTCATTTCACTCTTCCTTTTATCTTTCACTACCTATTCCGACACAACATTTACAAAACGTAAAGACGTACAATCGTTTATTAACATGATGGTAACGAATTATCACTTTAATCGTAACCAGTTAACTACAGTAATGAACCAAGTTAAACTTCAACCTCAAGTCATCGAATCTATGGAGAAGCCCTATGAAAAGAAAAACTGGGATGTCTACCGAGAACTATTTCTTACTCAGAAAAGATTAAAAAGCGGATTGCAATTTTGGGCTGAAAATCAAAAAACATTGGAAAAAATTCAGAGAAGGTATGGGGTGTCTCCGGAGATCATTATAGCTATTTTAGGAGTAGAGACAATGTATGGTGAGCGTCAGGGTGAATACAGAGTCTTGGATACTCTGGCTACACTGGCTTTCAACTACCCCAAACGTTCTGCATTCTTTACTAAAGAATTAAAGGAGTTTTTCCTCCTGTGCCGAGAACAGCACGTATCCCCAACTCAATACAAAGGGTCTTACGCAGGTGCCATAGGAAAACCTCAATTTATGCCAAGCAGTTATCGATATTATGCAGTGGACTTTAATAACAATGGTCGAAGAGACTTAGTCAATGACAATGGTGACTCTATTGCCAGCATCGCCAATTATTTGCATAAGCATGGTTGGAACTTAAATCAAGGCATCGCTCAACCGGCCAAAATCTCCGGATGGCGATACAAACAACTTCGTATAAACCCTAAAACAGCAAATTACCGATACTCACAACTTATAAGCTATGGAGTAAAACCAATTACAGCGTCACAAAATCATCCTCCTCGTGCAGGAGTCATTGAGTTAGTTACAAGAAAGGGTAAAGAATACTGGATTGCCTATCCCAATTTTTTTGTAATTACCCGCTATAATTCTAGCCCTCAATATGCTCTGGCGGTTTATTTATTATCCCAGCAATTGAAGCAACATTGGTATACTAGTGCCACTAAAAGGCGCAGGGCTTATGCTTAATGCCAGCTGGAAATAATAATAATTACTGGTATATACTGAAAAATTGACAGCCATAACAATACAGAGTTTGACTCATGGATAAGTGTTTTATTTTTAGCAAACATCTCGATGATAATGGTTGTGTATGCCTGAAAATATCTGACTTGGGTGAGCTCATTGCTCCCCCTGAGTTTCGTAATTTCTCGCAAATAAAAGATTTACAAAAAGAATCCAGTACAATTATTGTAGAAACCTGTACCAGAGCAATACTTCTTGGTCTTGCACTTCCATGGCTACCTGAAAGAAAAGCCAGAATTGCAATTCCCTATGCACTTGAGGATAAAGTAACTCAACCAGTCGAAGAACTTCATTTTGCCTTTGATAAATTTTATTATCAGAATAACCAATATCTCGTTGTTGTGATTGATAAACAACGAATGAGAAAGTTAATTCAAGTTTTTGATGAGCATGGGATAGAGTTTGATGCAGTAACTCTTGACTGGTTTGCGCTAGCATCTCAAGAATTGATCATTAGTGAATCCGAGCTATTGATCAATAACGAAGATTTTAAAGGTGTCCTCTCAGGTGATTTGGCTCAAACTTACCTGAAAAATCATCCACACACTCCCGCTCATCTGTTTCAAGACAGCAAAATACCTGTCGCCTCTCCAGCAAGCCAAAATGAAGAACACTCATACACCTGGATTAGTAAAAGATTGATAAAATCAAAACCACTCAATCTTTGTCAAGGTGAAATACAACATGGAAAAACAACCGATTGGGTTAAAAAAGGATACCTATTGGTTGGCGGATTATGCGGCTTCTGGTTAATTTCTATTCTTTTTGTTAATTGGCTTTCTTTACATTGGCTCAATAGACAAATAGATGAAATTGACCGGCAAACTGCGGTTATTTATCGTGAGTTTTTTCCTGATGCCAAACAGGTCATCAGTCCTAAGTTTCGAATAAGTCAGCTTCTTGGGGGGAGTACTGCAGAAAATCAAACTCGATTTTGGTTTATATTAAATCAATTATCTAGAGCCATAAAAGATAGTGGTATCACAGTAGAGCAATTAAGGTATCAAAACAAAACAATATCAATCACATTGGTAAGTTCTGATTTTGAAAGCTTACAAAAAATTGAAAATAAACTAAAACAATCACAACTCAAAGTGAAACAAACTCAAGCCTCAACGAAAGATCAACAAGTGGTTGCAACTCTGGAGTTAACGTGAAAACCTATTTAAACACGCTGAATGATCGAGAAAAGTGGATGGTTATAGTGGCTGGAGTATCACTTTTTATTTATGGCTACTATTTATTACTTTACGCCCCTCTGAGCAACCAGGTAAATCAAAAATCCACTCAATTAATTGAAAAAACTGAAACATTGGAATGGATGAAGCAAGTAAGAATGCAAAAACGCTCTGCCAAAAGAAAGGAATCTGTAGATAACAGCCAATTGTTAACTATTCTTGCTTCCCAACTTAAAAATAATAAAACACTCAAATTCCCCTATCAATTACAACAAACAGGCTCGGGGGATGTTCAATTAACCTTTGACGCAGTCCCTTTTCAAAACTTTATACAATGGCTTGCAAAAATCAACGAAGTCTATTCTATCAATATAAAACAATTTGATGTGGAGAAAACCTCAACAACGGGAGTAACCCGACTGATGATCATACTCTCTACAAGTTAGAATTGCTATTATGTATTATTCAAGACTATAAGCACTGACCTTAGAATAATAAGGTACAGAATATCAAAGTATTTTTTAAAATACATATAGTTTCTCAAGATAACCTATTCATTCAAATTTCCTTGAACACTCCCCCAATCTTTAATTCCAGCACCCTGTTTAATTTCAGGAGGTAATGATTCCAATGCTTTTTGAGCTGCTTCTTGACTATCATAAGTACCATATAAACCCTTATAATGGGTTTTGCCATTTTGATAATATTTCACTTGAGCCATTCTATCATTTTTAGGTGCTTTGTAGAGTTTTTGGGCCACATAAGAAGCCTTTTCGTCATCAGCAATCTGAATCGTATAGCCTTGGGGATTTTGACTGTTTACCCAATTTCTATCTCTGTCCTTAAAGGATACAGGAGAATGATACTCTCCAACATGATATGAATCAGGAACCACAACACTTTGACCAGATTGATTACCATAATTGTAATCACGAGCATGATAATCTGCTTGAGGATATAACTGACCATAATCATAGGTATAAATTTGATAGCGGGTAGTGTATGTATCCTCATAAACCATGCAAGAAGAAATATTCATTACGCCGATACCTAGAATGATGTACCTGATGCTAATACCCATCATAACACCCCCCTGATTTTAACTCTTACTTTTACTCTTATTTGTTGTTATCTACAAAAATAAGGAAAACTTTAGGAAAATATTTTATGAGTTGATTCAGCGTTATTGGACTTCTATTCAAGCCATCGTCCGAAAAAAATTTCCGTTATTCTGCGTGCATCAAAAAATAAAACCATTATAAACAATCGTCATTTTCCAGAGACTATGCAAAGAATCTATTGTTTCCCAACATGGTATAGAATAAAGTAATTAGTTTGTGGAATAAGGGCAAAAGATATGTGGACTCATAGACGTTCTGGTCAAACCAATCAAAGAGGCTCTCAAGATCATAGAGATCCCTATGAGCGAGATAGGACAAGAGTAATTCACTGTCCAGCATTTAGAAGACTACAAAGAAAAACACAAATTCTCGGAACAGATGAGGGCGATTTTCATAGAACCCGTCTAACCCATTCCCTGGAAGTAGATTCTATAGGTAGAAGTATCGTTCGCAACTTGATGACCAATCAGGAACACCAGCTGTTATTGTCCAGCCTTTTGCCAAATGATGATCTCATCAGCGTGATTTGTTTGCTTCATGACATTGGCCATCCGCCCTTCGGACATGGAGGAGAAGTCGCATTGAATTATATGATGCGACATTATGGAGGATTTGAAGGCAATGGACAAACTCTTCGCTTACTGACAAAAGTTGAAAATAGTTACGGTGGTTTTGGCCTGGATCTAACTCGTCGTGCGCTGCTAGGTATTTTAAAATACCCGGTAAAACGAGCTAAGGTGGTAGCTCCCAAACAACCCCCTATTCATGAATCGATTCATAAAACAATCAAAATCAATGACTGGCTGCCTCCTAAAGCTTATTTTGATTGCGAGCAGCCAGAAGTCGATTGGTTATTATCGCCTTTATCAGATAATGACAGAGAATTATTTCAGTCTCTCTCCGTAAAGCCTAATGGTACCCAAACAGGTAAAGCAGCCTATCATAATTTTGATTGCTCTATTATGGACACAGCGGACGATATTGCCTATGGAGTCCATGACCTGGAAGATGCAATTCACTTAAGATTAATTAACCGTTCACATCTTGATATTCCTGAGTTCAGGCAATTAATCAGTGAAACAACCCTCTCGCCACATCAGGAGCGTTTGCTTAATTCTCTATTTTCTCCAGAAATTTGTTTAAGAAAACAAGCTATCGGAGAAATGGTCAATTATTTTATTACCTCAACTCAAATCATTGTAACCAATGAAGAATTTGAAAACAGTTTATTAAAACATAATATTGCACTTATCCCAGAAGCCCATGCCCTCCTCTGCTATTTAATGCAATGTATCTATAATAATGTTATTGACTCCCAAGAAGCTCGTACCTTTGAGTATGGAGGTCAAACGGTAGTACTCCGCCTATTTGATGCCATCAGCTCCAATCCAGCCAGCTTGCTTGATAATAAAAATCGAGTGTTATTTTCGCAAGCTCCAGATGAGGTCGCTGCTTATAGAGTCGTTTGTGATTATTTAGCAAACATGACTGACGAGTATGCTTATCGAATGCATGAGAGATTATTCGGATTCAATACAAGAACAATTTTTGAAAGGCTTTAGATAGCAAGAAAGACCTAAAAATAGTCGCCATTCAAAATAATGGCGTCCCCAGGGGGATTCGAACCCCCGTTACCGCCGTGAAAGGGCGATGTCCTAGGCCTCTAGACGATGGGGACCTGGATCTTATTAAGATTACATTAACACACTACTACACTGCTTAAATGCCAAATAATGGCGTCCCCAGGGGGATTCGAACCCCCGTTACCGCCGTGAAAGGGCGATGTCCTAGGCCTCTAGACGATGGGGACCTAGTACTTTTTTTACCATCAACATACAACGATGTTGATGGTGGAGCTAGGCGGGATCGAACCGCCGACCTCTTGCATGCCATGCAAGCGCTCTCCCAGCTGAGCTATAACCCCAAAATAAGGTGTGCAGTTTAATTAGACGCATTAATACTGTCAAGTGGTTTTTCTATTTTAATGCAAGTCTTTTATAAGACAACCTTTTTTTACATCAAAATCATAAATAAATCCAAATCGCAGCGTTAATTATATCAATAGAAATGGACATGAGTAAAAGCATCATTGCAGCAAAAATTTATGACCGTAAGAGTCTAATCCAAAAAATATTTGACCAGCACGAAAACAAAGGTTGTAATAAATCTTTACATAACCTGGTTTTTTGTTTTAAGGCTGAGTACCAGAAAAAGTTTACAACACAGCAATATAATGAAAGAGACAGGTTATTCAAAGTGAAAAAGGAGAACCCGTGGTTTCGAAGCTGCATTTCGAAGCCTCTGGAGGGTTATGAGAAATATTCCATAAGGGATGGTTTCTATAAAAATAACTATCAAATGAAGAAGATCGCTTCAGCAGCTTCGGCCTTGCTAATTTCCCTGTCAATCTCTCTTTAGCTCTAATTTGATATTTGGTTTGTGCTTTTAATTCGGCCTTAACAGATTCAGTTTTCAACGTGGCCAAGTTTTTTAAATCATGATGGATTGCTTCACTTTGGACAAATAACTGTTTTTCTTTACTCCTTTGGATCGCGATATCAATACTCATTCCAGACAGAAAGAAACCAAAAACACAAGCGATACCCATAATTGCTAACCCAACCAAAGGAACTGCTGCAAAACCGGGGAAAATACCTAGGGCTGCAAACAAACCCAATGAACCACTGGAACAACCAGCTAGCGACCCAAATCCGGCACAAAACGCAATAAATCCAGTTTTTAATTTGGCAAATAGGGAAAGTTCTTCAAGCTGAAGAAAAACGCTATCACGATAAATAGCCAATAGTTTCTTTTTCAATACCAACTTATCCATCGTGCAGGCATCTGTTAACATACCCAAAATAGAATTTTTATGATTGTCATCTAATAGACAGTCTAGAAATTGTGCTGTCGTAAACGAAACAGGCCGTTTTGATCTGGTTTTTAATAATCGATTTTCAAGATCTTCGGCCAGCACAGACTTATCATAATGATTACGATATTTTTGAGGATTTTTAAGCAAACATTCTTGCCTGATTGCCAATAAATATTCCGTCAAATAATGAAAGATTTGATTTTCCTGTTCTTCAATAGCATGTCGTAATTCATCATTTTCTTTATGCGAATTACAATAAGACCAATAAGTAACAGGTATTGCGACTAATAGGAATAAACTGGCAGAAATGACGCCCAATGAAATAGTCAGTGCCGAATTGCCAACAGTTAGTCCAAAAGAACCAAATAGCAGTCCAAAGGTAGTCCATGCCACCCCCCCTGCTGTTCCCATACCCTCTGATAGTGATTTTAAAATTTGCATCGATTGATTCAACATTGCCATTTGGCCCGAAATACTATTTTAGTATGATTAAATTATTTCCACTATTCACTACCAGAATGCAATTGTCCGGTTACCAATGTCCAATATTGGGTGCAGATAACCAAGGTTCCTGCTTTGGCAAAGGCTCACCCTTTTGCAATAATTCGATAGAAATATTATCAGGAGAACGAATAAAAGCCATGTGGCCATCTCTGGGTGGCCTATTAATTACGACACCACATTCCTGTAAATGTTGGCAGATTTTATAGATATCATCCACATGATATGCCAAATGGCCAAAATTTCTTCCCTCAGTGTAATCCTCCGGATCCCAGTTATAAGTCAACTCTAGCATTGGTCCATAAGAAGTTTGAACTTGCTCTATATCAGCAGGAGCAGCTAAAAATACCAAGGTAAAACGGCCTTTGGCATTTTCAGTTCGTTTTACTTCTATCAAACCCAATTTATTACAATAAAAATCGAGTGATTGTTCTAAATTCGAAACTCTAACCATGGTATGTAAATATTTCATCTATTATCCTTAACTATAGAAAATTATTTTTTATTAATCAGAAACTTAGTTTAAATAACCATCATGCGGTAGCAAATAGGCTTTGTTAATTCTCTTTTGTTAATTCTCTTTTGTTAATTCTCTGAAGAGTATAACATTTAAGAATGATTTAAATATGATCATATTATGCATAGTATGAGTATAATAAGTATTAACAAAACCTTCAGGAAAGCTTATCATAAGGTCATTCAATAAGTTATATTTTGTAGTGAATCGACAAAATGAATCGAATCAAATTAGGCATCAGTAATCTTATTTTTATGGGAAGATGGCTTCAACTTCCCTTGTATCTTGGTTTGATCTTAATACTGGCCGGATATGTTTATCGCTTCATCATTGAATTATTTGAACTCATTTTTCATCTTAAAGGCCTGGATGATACCCATATCATGCTTGGAGTATTGGATCTTATTGACGTCGTCATGATTGCGAATCTTCTGATTATGGTAGTTATGGGCGGCTATGAAACCTTTGTATCCCATTTGCAATTGGATTCTCACCCTGATCAACCTGAATGGCTTGACCATTTTGATGCAGGAGCCATGAAAATCAAATTGGCTCTTTCACTGATAGGTATCTCCTCGATTCATCTGTTAAGAACTTTTATAGACCCTGCAAAACTTAGCAATTATTCTATTATGTGGCAGGTTGTGATTCATTTAACTTTAATTGTTTCAGCCCTGGCCATTGCATTAACCAATCGGTTGATGGATCAGCCCGTCAGGAAAAACCTCCAACACCCTGATTGATTTAAAAATCTGAAAATTAAATAGCCTCTTTCTCTGATTTCACTCACTCTGCACATGACAAAAACCTGTTATGTACAGAGTCTCGCTCTAAAAAAATAATGACTGGCTTAAAATTATTCGATAGAATCAGGAAAGTTTGACCTATTCAGGGAACTCATGGGATTGAACCAGAAAGAAGTAGATTGCAAGCTCTTTCGGGTTGAATGTAGTCAAAATGGAAATAAAGGAATATGAATCATGACAGATACTCCAAAAGCTAATCTATGCGTTGATGAAATTAAAGAGGATACCCCCAAAGACCAGCCCCTCCCTGAAGAAAACACGGAAATATTGGTAAAAAAGCTGAAAGTATTGGAAACCACCCAAGAAAATTTTGATCAAATCAAAAAACATATTGCTGCGGTTATAGATTCCTTGGCAAAAAATCGCAGTTTTTTTGGTCGTGTGGCTGCCTACTGGGGAGAAATGCAGTTATGGTTGAAAATTACTCTTGGAATAGTATTGGTTGTTCCCACCTTGACACTTGGAATTGCAATTCAAGTGGCCTCTCTTATTGTAGCTAGTGTCCTGACTCTGGTGACTTATGTTGGTAGTGCCCTGCTTCTTGAAAATCATGTTCAAAAAGAAGAGCATATTACTGATCGTTTAAAAGAAGAAATGATAGGTTTGGCAGATAACCTGGGAAAAGTTATCGAGTCTTTTGAGCCTCTCCGCAAGCAAATTGCTGAACAAATTGAGTATTTTCATAAAGAAAATGATAGATTAAACCTCAACGTTACTCAACTGAGTGATCATATTATGCGATTAATAAAACAAGCTGAGCAATTACAAAAAACCGAACAAACTTTGCGTAAAGTTAGAGAGGAATTGGAAAAAACATCAGAAACTCTGGATGAAAAAGTACAAGTTCAAACCGAATTACTAAAGATAAATCAGGAAGAATTATGCAGAATCAGGGAAGAAATTGCAAAAAATGAAATTGAATTATCTGAAAAAATTTCTGAGCTGGATCAAGTTAAGAAAGAAATGTCAGTAGAAATTGAAAAAGCCGAAACTGTTACTCAAGTATTAAAAAATACTGTAGAAAAACTGTCTCAAACTGCTATTACAGATCATAATCATAGGGAATCGTTTCAAAATAAATTGAATGATTTTCTCTCTAATAAAGAACAAAGTTTCAATGATGTTGCTCAACGTATATGTGAAGCCGAACATGAGCTATGTCTTGTTAAAGAAGAATTAAACTTTAGTAACAAACGTTATCAGGAACTATTGGAACGTCAAGAAGAAGTAGTTAAACGTTTGGAACAACTCCAACTTTCCCGCAAGCCTACGCCGTATAGTAATGCAAAAGTACTTGGTAAATTAGGTATTATGGCTACTGAGGAAAAAGAGTCTCCAACGCCCGTTTCGTCAGAAGAAAATACAATCCCAACTCAAACTCTCACAGGTTAGATATTTTTAAATCGATGTGCTATGGCACATCGATTGCTTATCACGTGCGGTTATCCAAAAACTAATCAGTTCAATGAAATTTATTTTAAAACAGATCACCAATTATATACTGAGCATAAATAGGTTCAAACTAAAGCAATTCGAAGACAGCATAATTGCTCTATTAATGAGCTACTTTAGATCTATTGCCCATAATCAATTTATATTAAATCAGTTAATTTTTTTACTTTATAAACACAAACCCACAGAGAATAATAAAAGAACTATACTTTTAGAATATTCACTGTCATCAGTGAAATGATTCTTTGAAAAGGAGAGAGCTATGAGCATACCCAAATGGAATTTATCCATTTCTCGCACAGTTATCTGTGTCATTGCATTATTTGCTTCTATGATTTGTGCTGCAGCTCATTTCGTTGGTGGAATTCATACAAATGCAGGTTATGTGGGATGGTATCATCCAGATTATTACAATCATGATGTTATAGGCGCGGGTAATTATCACCCAGGTTATGGCTGGGTTGCTCCAGTGTATGCTACGCCAACATATATAATAAGCAATACGGGGTATAACTGCCAGACAGTCCAGCAATGTGATTCAGAGGGAAATTGCATTCAAAGCCAAAACTGTGATTAGTAGTGGAAAATGTAGCATATCAATGCGCATTATCTTTTTTACAGGATTGAGAACAAATTTCCCTCCACTTAGGTTCTCTAATCATCAAAACTGTTAATTTGATTAATAGGTAACCAGCAAGTAACGATAGGATTTTAAATATTCAAAGTGATAAGACAAAGGCCATCAATTTTTTGGTTCTTTATTCAGCAAACGATTAAATGTATTAGTACAAATTGGTTTGTTTTTCTGGTTTGAAAATAACTAAGCGGAGTAAGCAGTGCTATATTCACATTCAAAGCTGGACATAAGGTTACCCATTCAGCAAAACACTGCTCATCCATTTCATCGGTACCATACCCTGTTTTTGAATTGCCCAGTTTGCAATAGGCAATAGAAGCCATTGCCTTTTCAAAGGTCGAATTTTAATTTACCCGAACAGGTTCATTATCAATCCAAAACAAAAATTTTGTACCACAATATAAAAGAGCCATTCTTAAGCCAGCTTGGTATCTTTCATTAAATTCAGGTTTATAGATATCCTCCTCATTAATACATTCATCTTTTTGCTTTAATCGCCCTTGAGCAATATCCTGATAAAACCAAATCAATCTGCGAATGGCAATAGCCGAATCCATGTCTACTCTGTTAGGAGTTTCATCTCCATTCTTCCCTTCCAGAAAATCTTTGCTATGACTCGCTCCATTAGCCAATTTAAAAGCAAGAAATAACCTGTCTGCAGACAGTTGAGTCAGTCCAAAATTGGTTTGATAATTAAATTTAATTCCATTTTGCATTGTTAGTTTTAATAAATTGCTCCAGCGCTGCAAATTAGTGCCAGGTTTGCTTGTAGACATTGATCGGCCATTCATGTCTGTTACATTAGTTGGATCACCGCTACTTTCTTTTAGAATCATGGCAAGAGCATGAGCGTATTTCAGTGCCATTTTTTCTTTAAAATAGTAGTGCTGTGCATTCGCCATATGCTGATAAATTACAAAATTTTGAAAAACAAGCATCCTGAGATTATAGTCTATTGCAGTACAATTCTTATCTTCCTCTTCTGTCATTACCTCAGCAACATGTCTGGTAAGATTTTCAACTTGCTCTTCATTGGGCAAGCCAATAATATCAGGAAGCCAACTACTGTCTGCCGGATCTTGTGCAGCTGATAACTGGGATTGACCTGTAACAAACTGCCGGTTATCTTCTGCAAAGAGTGGGTAGGTTAACGCCGCTAATAAAGATAAAAAAACACATGCTACCCCATTAATACACTGTCTTTTTAATTTCATAAACTGCACCTTCTTTATTAAGTATAGCTTGTATCCATTGGAAGCAGGGCTGGTATAAATTGACATAAAACTTGAAAGTAGTTCGATTAAACTAATTTATTTTTTCAGCATGGTGTTGAGAGATAAGAGTATAGCCAGATACTTAACAGACAAATCATAGAAAATTAGAACACAAACATTAATCCAAATGCGTCAAAAATCATACATTATTGAATAATCGCAAATGATGTCCCAAGAGCAACCAAAATATCGATTCACGATATTTTTCACAATTTTGTCTCTCATTTTCACTGAAATGTTGATTTTCAGCAATTGGAATGCTCAACTTTTTGAACAAACTACAAAATTTACCCCATAATAGAGCGCGTTAATTTTTTATAACACATCAAAACTTATATAATCTTCCCAAGGTAAATTCTCTCGTGTACATTCATCAACTCTTGCATTAAGAGGTCCTTTTTGCAACCAGGTATAAAATTCTTCTAGCTTATCTTCTTTTCCACATGCAAAAACCTCAACACGACCATCTTCTAAATTCCGAGCCCATCCACTTATCATCAATTGTTCAGCCAATTTTTTAGCAAAAGCCCTAAACCATACCCCTTGAACTCTTCCTGAAATATAACAACGCATACATAATTCCTTGGTCATGATTCTTTTCCACCTATCGTAAAAATGTCAGTTACTTCATTGCATTAGACATTGTATAACCTGTTTTCACTCTGATTCTGCTATAGTTAAATTAGCATTATTATTAAAGCAAAATAAATTAGATAATTTGGACTTTTTCAATAATGGAGATAAAAAATGAAAAAAGTGATATTGTATGCACTTCCATCTTTGATGTTGGCAATCTTGTTTTCCCCAGCCTATGCTGATGAAACCCCTGCTCAATTGACCGGCACACCAGCTGAACAGATTCAGCAATTAAACGCCCAGATTCAATCTCAATTACAGGAAATACAAACAAAACAACAGCAACAACTGGATGCTTTAAATTCCCAATTACAAAATCAAATTAAACAAGTTCAATCTCAATTACAAGAACAAATTCAAACAGTCAATTCTCAAACGCAAGATCAGATTAAACAAATACAAGCAACCCTACAGGAGCAGATTAAACAAGTACAGCAGCAAGCATTACAAAAAGCTAACCAATAGGTTGTTTGAATTTATATAACTTCTTCTGTGTGGACTTGAGCATTGACAATGCTTATTCATCTAAAACATAAAGACATTGATGGTAATTTGCATGAGTTTGTATAAAAATGGAATTATTTTTTATGTCGAACTCATGTATCAGGATTATAATTAATATTGGCTTGATCAAAACAACTTAAAATCTAGAACAAACAAAACAGGTTCTTTTAGGCGATATCAATACTGGTATACTCGTTTCAAAGACGGGTAGATATAATTGTTCTATTGCTCTTTGTGCAAAATCAGCATTATCAATTACAATATTTGTTTCATGGCTATTATGTAAGCTTAACAAATCAAGATTCGATGAACCATAAATAACCACCTGCCCATCAATTGACATAAATTTCATATGAATAACCTCTTTTTTGATAGAAATTTCATTGTCATTCACACGATGAAACCGACGAACTTGCAAGTTATTTTGCCTGTCCTCATCAAGTAGTGAACTAAAATAATCTATCGAACTCTGATTTGTACCGCCATAGAATCTCTCGCTAAAATCATTGAATCCCTTTCCCATCAATAGATAGACATGACCATTTCTATTATTAATAAAATCCGCCACGAATAAACATGGCGGCATCATGAAACCCATTAGGACCATAATTTTCCTGCTGAAAATTGGCCCCTGTCAAAATGACATCCCCATCAATCCAGATGGCTTTATTATGATCGGACGCGATGGAATTATGAACATGAGTACCTATATGCAAGTTAATATTCTGAGGTAAATTATCTAAACCCAAACAGGCTGGATCATGTTTTGGTTTTTTAGGAAGTATTTCGCCATGATAAAAAACTTGTGCCCAACGATCCCACTGATCGACCAGAAGAAATACATCGACTTCATGTTTGATGTCACAAAGCGCATTTCGGATATCTTTGACAACCTGAGTTCCTGGTTCCCATACAAAAGCCTGAATAAGTATTTGCTTTTTAGCCTCTTTAATTTTATGAACTATTAAACGATATGCGTTCTCACTACCCGATACTATTTCTATCTGATTTGGATTCACCATGCCAAGCATTTTTTCAGCAGAAACAGTTCCCTTATCAGCAGAGGGAATTGCTGCTTCAATTATTTTTCTCATTAAATAAGAATCGGCGGAAATATTTTCTCCTGAATATTGCAAACCTTTCTCAAAAAATTGGAGCATGATTCACTCATAAATTAATTTATTACCTAATTTATATCATTGAATTGATTTAATATTTTTGCAAATTAATTTGAGCGATTCAAAACAAAATTTAATTCATTGTATACCCAATCACACACCATCCACCAGTTATTGTTATCTACAAACAAACTCAAATTTCCTTGATTTTTCAATTCAATATACTATACATAAGAAGTCTTCCCTATTTATAAATTAAGGAAAATCAAAATGGATTTAAGCAAAAGAATAGAACCAAAAACTTGGTCATTTGTTGAAAAAATACAAAATGCGGGTGGAAAACCGATTTATGACATACCGGTTGCAGAAGGTAGGGCAATATTTGATCAACTACAAGCCTTGCCTAATGAGAAACCTGATGTCGATGTTGAGGATAAAACTTTGCCAGTAGGGCCTGGCGGTAAGGTTGACATTCGCATTGTTCGCCCTAAAGGTGCAAAAGAAGCCTTACCTGTCATTATGTTTTTTCATGGTGCTGGCTGGGTTTTTGGCGACTATCAAACTCATGGTCGTCTCGTACGAGAAATAGCAGTGGGTACTCATGCCGCAGTCGTGTTTGTTAAATACACTTTAGCTCCGGAAGCTCAGTACCCGACACAAATAGAAGAATCTTACGCTGCCATGAAATATATAGTAGAACATGGCAAGCAATTTAATCTGGATACTTCACGATTTGTCGTTGCAGGCGACAGTGTTGGTGGTAATATGACCAGCGTCATGACTCTTCTTGCTAAAGAACGTGGTGGCCCCAAAATTGATTATCAAGTACTTATTTATCCAGTAACTGATGCCAATTTTGATAACGCTTCCTATAAAGAATTTGCTGAAGGTCCCTGGCTAACCAAAAAGGCGATGGAGTGGTTTTGGGATAAGTATTTGCCCAATAAAGAAAAAAGAAAGGAAATTACAGCAAGTCCGCTGCAAGCCTCTCTTGAACAACTTAAAGGCCTACCACCAGCATTGGTCATCACTGGAGAGTGTGATGTTTTGCGTGATGAGGGCGAAGCCTATGCCCATAAACTCAACGCAGCGGGTGTGACAGTGACTGCTGTTCGTCATCTGGGCACAATCCATGATTTCCTGATGCTCAATGATCTCTCTGAAACACCGGCATGCCGAAATGCCGTTGAAACCATTATTGATCACTTAACTCACATTTTTGGCAAGAAAAAGTAAAGCAATACATGACTAACATCCAAGTGGATGTTAGTCATGCTGAATACATTTACAATAATTGTGCTATTTGGGGATTGCCGTTATTGCGTTGCTGGTGTTGTCATCTGTTTCATTTTTTCCTGGTTTTGCAAAATCCTGAAACATCACCGGGATTGTCAATGGTGGTATTGAGATTTTTTTTCTTGTTTTGGATCCAGATAAAGACTGATTTTCCAATTCAAAAATTCTTTTACGAGCTGTTGCCAATTCATCTTTTAATTTTTGATTCTCTAGCTCCAGAGCTTTTATTTTTTCATCAGGACTGGCTATCAATCCATCTTCCCTGGTTTGCGACTCAGTCTTGGAACTACTGCCAGATTTAATCATTAAATTACTTGGTTTGGAATCTTCCACTGCAATGATTACAGGAGGAGAACTTTGTTTTTCAGCTTTTCTCAAGGCAATTTGTTGTTCTAATTTTGGCTTAAGTTCTTTACAGGATACACCATTAATTTTCTTAAGATACCGTTTGTGATCTGTTTCATCTGGAATTAAACTTAATAACATCCTGGAGGTTATGCCTGTATGTTCCAGATTAATACTCTTTAATGTGATTGTATTACAAATAGTATCTAGCAAATCCTGCGCTTTTTCTTTTTCCTGTTGTTTTATTTCCTTTTTCTTCATCATTATTCGGGGAGAGATCATACCAGTGCCAGAAGCTCCTGTTGATTTTGCATAAAGCGATTGGGTACTGACATCCAAATTTTCTATAATCGGGTTACTCAATAAAGCCTTTACCCCTACCCTGGTCATATTGTTATTCGCAACATTTAAATCGGTAGCCGCTGGAAACTTCGAAACAATAAGCTTGGCATGATTATCATTTAAGCTGCAAAATGTTAACAATAATGTTCGAATGGTATGATTAGGTCGAATGTCATCCAATCCCCATTCTTTTTTTAACCCGGGATTGAAACTCAAATCAACAGTCTGCAAATTCATTTTGGCAATTGCCTTAATTCCCTCTGCCCCTATTCCACAATTATCCAAATACAGGGTTCTTAGCTGCTTTAAAAGCACAAGCCTGGATACACCTTCATCACCAATTCCAGTATTTTGACTTAAATCAATAGTAGTCAACGATTGAAGATGAGCAATGCTATCCACTCCTTGGTAAGTGATATTATTTCTTCGCAAATTAAAGTGTGTCAGACTTTTTAACCTGGACTCAGGCCGAGTCAAATACTCTAAATTACCATCAGTAACACCACAATTACGCAAGGATAGTTTTTTTAAAGCAGCAGCATTACGACTTAAACTAAATAACACATAACTTGCGCTAAGTTCTGTATTATAATCCAAATACAATGCTTCAAGCATAGAATTAAACATAGGGCGGTTCTTTAAGTAATTACTTTTCAATGATAATTTTTTGATGTGAGCTAATTTGGAAAGCCCCACTGTGTTACTATCCTTAAGACCACAAGAATCCAAGCGTAAAGATTTAATTCCAGGTATATTATTAAGAGCAGTGACTAAATCACTCAACTCTTGATTAGTAAAGCGAGTATCACTTAGATCAAGTTCAGATAAGGACGAGATTCCGTGGTTTCTCGAATCTCGCAAAGCATTTAAAAATAATTGAATATCCTGAGATGTCTTTAAAACAAGTTTTACCTGATGCTGTTTTATATTTTCCTTTCTAATATCTTTTAAAAATTTTTTTAACGAAGTAAGAGGCATATTGTCTCCAAATATAAACAAAAAATTCCTGTTTGGTAATATATTTAACTCAAAGATCATAGATTATACATTTCAACGCTTAAGAAAACCATAAGAATTGATTAAAAAACTTGCTAATCTCCTCTGGTCAGTGTTATGTTGAATGAAAGGGATTTGGAAGTGGAGGTTAAAATGGAATCAATGATTGATTTGGTTGGATATGTAGCTTCTTCTTTAGTCTTTGCAACATTTTATGTCAAAAAAATTCTGACATTAAGACTCATAGCCGTTTGTAGTAATGTTGCGTTCATTACTTACGGTTTGGGTTATCATTTACATCCTATATTTATTTTGCATTCGGTTTTATTGCCTTTAAATTTATACAGAATATTTGAGTTATTAAAAAATGATCCAGAGTTCACAATACTTGCAAGGATTAATTTGAAGGCAACCAGATAATCATTTTCATCATTTAATGATATGATACCTGTTTACTCAATAAGGGGTCTTCCTTGTGCAATTGGAACAGGATAATTGGCTTGGCATTAATGGGATTTTCTGCTTTTTTACAAGCAAAAACCTATATCCCTCAATGCCCTAAAGAAATCAATACGCTTGAACGTATACAGACATCTCCGGATGGATGGGAAACCCTGAGCGGGATTAAAAACAATTATCTGGGTAATGTTTCCTTTTATTCCGGCCACCCCAAAGGTCAAGCCAGCTTAAAACCAAACCGCATCAATAAGAAAAAAGCCGAATGGAAGTTTTCTTCTCATGATACCATTTACATTGTGTGTCATTACAATCAAACAGGAATTGAACTGACACAACAATTGTCTCAAAAAACAAAAGGATGTACTGTGATTTTTAATCAAAACGCAAAAGGCCCATATGGTTTCCTCCCTCAAAAAATAACCTGCAATCAATAACGAGGAGGTTTACTCTACCTCCTCCTTTGTTCGGCAATATGTTTCATCAATCAATAACAAGGTCAATAAGGCTAAAATTAAAGACAGAGGCAACAATAAAAGAGAAAAATAGTACCCGTGTATAGTAAATTGATGAATACCATCCACCATGGTCCCCTCCCATGTCCAATCCAGCAAAGCACCAACCAGTGGCTCAAACAAAGCCTCAAACACCGAATTAAACGTATTCATAATACCAAGTACTGTGGCCACAAGTACCAAAGGAAATAATTCCCTGATCATTGCAAAGCTGGTAAAAAATCCACTCGCTCCAAAACCAAAGAGAAATAAAAGAATAATTAAAGTAAGCAAATTTTGGTTTGAGCTATAAATAACTACCAATAAACACAATAGAGCAGAACACGTTCCTGTAAACAAAACAGGCTTTCTCCTTCTGATAAAATCAGAAAACCATCCCCAAAATGGTGCGCCTGCCGCAAAACCGACAAAAATAAATGAAATCGCAAGGGCTGCATCAGTACGAGATAAGAGATAGGCCTTTTCCAAAAAAGGAACTCCCCACAATCCACCAAAAACCGAAACAGGAGCAAATGCTAATCCGCTATATAAAGACAAAGCCCAGGCCTGCTTATTAACGATAATACGTCTTAACAATTGAACAACAGGTTCCTTGCTATTTTTCGTGGGCTGCGTTTGTGCAGGCTTATCTCTTAAAACGAGAAAATACACAACCCCCAGGATAATTCCCATCACACTAACTAATTCAAGCGCTTTGCGCCAACCTTCATGTTGGACCAAGAATGCCAAAGGCATCTGTCCTCCCACAGCACCCAGCATAGCTGCTGTCATAAACATACCTGATACTAAAGCAAATCGTTTTGGAGAAAACCAGACAGCGGCTAACTTAA
Organism: Legionella sp. PATHC039; assembly: GCF_026191275.1. Classification (NCBI taxonomy): domain Bacteria; kingdom Pseudomonadati; phylum Pseudomonadota; class Gammaproteobacteria; order Legionellales; family Legionellaceae; genus Legionella; species Legionella sp. PATHC039. Next base: position 673,735 of record NZ_JAPHOP010000001.1, on the reverse strand, counting down.
AACAAGACACAGCAGCAAAAGCAGCTCCCGCCCCCATCAATGCTCGACTTAAGCAAGCTAACCATAGAGTATTGGTTTGAGAAAAAATATAAGTACTGATACTGCAGACAAAAATAGCAAGAGTTGTCAGCAGTCTTGGACTGTACCTGTCTAACATAAGGCCCACAGGAATCTGCATAAATAAATAGGAATAAAAATAAAAAGCTGACAAATTCCCAAGACCAGCCGCATTAACCTGAAATGCCTTCATCAAGTCAGCTGTCATAACACTGGGAGAAACCTGAATCAAATATTTATAAAAGAAAAAACATGCCGCGATGGTCCATATAATCCAAAGATAAGTTTTAGCCAGCAATGGATGCTTGAATGACAATATGTTCACAATAACTCCTAACTTATTTGCTTCAGGTTAGAGATAAAATTTCAAAAACCGCCAGGTCTTATCTGCTGCTGTTATCGCCCTGAGGCGGGGCAGATAAGTCAGGAGAGAAGCCGTCTCAGAGCAGAAGAAAGGGTAAAGCTGACCACCACCACGACGACAATTGAGATGAGAGAGTTTAAAATAATAGGCAACAATCTAACAGGCTGTCTGTTACAGCTTTGGGAACAAGACTTTCTGCTTATTAATTGTCGTCTTATATTCATAAAAAACTGGAAATTAAAAGAATGTTTAATGTTAACTTTTTAGGCAATGTGCTGTCAAGATCGCAAACAGACAATGGATATTTTTTTAAATTTTGTTATTACGGCTACATTTATTAATCTGTTTCACTTGCAAAAAAATCTACATACACAAATAATAAAATTCTTACCCCTATAAGCAAATTGATGAGAAGTTACCTTAAAGGAATCCAGGGAATGGAGTTAACTACAACCGAGAACCAACTATTTAAAAGTTCCAAAGTAAGTCTTGCTCTGGTTACTGTTCTGGTGGGAATCGGTTCAGGTTTTCTAGGCATGTGCCTGGCTATGTTATTGCATTATCTTCAACATATTGCCTATGGTTACAGCCCCCTTCACATCATCAGTAATGAAACTTTTCTGGAGGGAGTTAGAGCCTCTTCATCTGAGCGGAGAATAAGCATACTATTCCTTTGTGGCTTAATTGCAGGCATGGGATGGTGGGCACTTTATCGCTTTGGTAAACCATTAGTCAGTATTGCGTCGGCAATAAAATCGGGTAAACCCATGCCAGCTCTCAGTACATTCATTCATGCTTTTTTACAAATCATAACAATTGCATTGGGTTCACCTCTGGGACGAGAGGTGGCTCCTCGTGAGGTAAGCTCTGTCTTTGCTTACTGGCTATCTAGCAAAGCAGGATTAACTCCTGAGGAAAGCAAGATCATGTTGGCATGTGGAGCAGGCGCGGGGCTTGCTGCAGTTTATAATGTGCCTTTAGGCGGTGCTGTTTTTGTTTTGGAAGTGTTGTTATGCACTTCCAACTGGACTGTCTTGCTTCCAGCATTATCTTCTTCTGCTATAGCAGTTCTGGTGTCTTGGTGGGGTTTGGGAAATGAATCGATTTATCAACTCCCTGAATTTTCATTAAGTGCGCCTTTAATTATTTGGTCAATTCTTGCCAGCCCGGTGTTAGGCTTTTTTGCTTTTTGGTTTATTCAAATTGCTACAATACAACGCAGCAAAGCAATGCATAACTGGCAAATGATATTGGCTTGTTTAATTAATTTTTTAATCATTGGCTTATTCGCAATTTATTTTCCTTCTTTACTAGGTAACGGCAAAAGTCCGGCAGAAATGGAGTTTGATCAATCAGTAGGAATAGGTTTAAGTATTATATTATTTATGTTGAGGAATGTATTCGTATGGTCAAGCTTGCGTGTAGGAGCTCAAGGGGGCTTGCTAACACCCTCACTGGCTAACGGCGCCTTATTAGGAGCTATTCTTGGTGGAATTTGGAATTTGTATTTACCACCCGCTCCCATCCATGCCTTCGCGCTTATTGGTGCCACGGCTTTTCTTGCTGCGGCACAAAAAATGCCTTTAACTGCCATTATCTTAATTTTCGAATTCACCCGGATTAATTTTATCTTTCTTATCCCTATCATGCTTGCTGTTTCCGGCTCTATAGGTATGTGCCAGTTAACCAAGAACTATTATATTAAATATAAAGTATGATTGTTTGTAATTAGCCAGAATATGGCAAATGTATGGGCATATTGATCAAAACAAATCATCTGGGTGCTATACTTACAATGTAGACCTGATGAAAAGGATGTTCACTATGCCTAAGAAATTTACTCGAAAAATACCACTTATTTCCAGAGAAGAGTGTTTCGCTTTATTACCTGGGTACAGCATCAATGCAATGAATCTTCTGAAACGAGGGAATCACACACCCTATTATGAAGAAATTGAGTCCTTATCAAAAATTTTTGTTGCCCTGGTCACTCATTATTCAGAACCAATAGAATCAATCATCAATTGCATGGAAAAAGCAATGTATGATGCTTATAAAGAGGAATTAGATAAAATTGAGCACGAAATTCAACGCCTGTTTAAGATAAGAAAAAATACTCCAATTCATTCTCTATTTGGCGAAAGAGAAATCGAAAAATTGACTATACAGATTTCAGAATTGGAAAAATGCAAATCAGTGCCTGTAAAGGAAATTATCCAGGGAGTTATCTACGATACCTTAGATAAGGCAAGCCAAACTCTGGTGGATAGAATACCGGGAAACTATAAACTGCAAGAATATGAGAGCCGAGGCAATCCTTTTCAATAAGATTCAGGTTCATTGTTAAATGAAACACAACCAATCACTTATAACCTAATTTACTCCGATAGCACTTGGTCATTTTTTTATTACCCATTTTAAAATCGCTGTGTGGATTAATAATGAATCACACTTTGTCTCTGTTTTTATAAAAAAAATCCAATGCAATAAAACTGTTTAGAAATAATGGAATGCCATATAGAATATAATCCAGGATTAGTTAATATAATGGATTGTAAATTTACCCATAAACCAGTTTTTACAGGTAACTAAATGACTCTTTGCCCCTGTGGTTCACAAAATAAATATGAGCAATGTTGCGGGATTTATCTGGAAAGCAAGAAAGCTCCTGAAACACCAGAACAATTAATGCGTTCGAGATACACTGCATATTCTCTTGCAAAGATCGATTATATTAAACAGACCATGAAAGGCAAACCACTACTTGCTTTCAACGAATCAGAAGCAAAGCAGTGGGCTCAAAATGTCTCCTGGCTGGGTTTGAAAATCATTAAAAGCTACATGGAGAGGCCGGATAAAGGATTTGTTGAATTTATAGCAACCTTTCTTGTTGGAAATCAGTTGAAAAATATTCATGAATTAAGTGAGTTTCAAAAGGATAATTCCGTTTGGTTTTATGTGGATGGGGAAGCTAAACAGTTACAAAATAAACAAGATAAGCAAAAGATAGGCCGCAATAGCCCATGCCCCTGTGGAAGCGGTAAAAAATTTAAAAACTGTCATGATAAATGAATTAAACTCAAGGTAGCAGATGAACGGTCACTTACTCCTCAATGTTTTCATTTTCCTTGCTGCTGCAAGCATCATGGTTCCACTGGCAAGCCGATTTAGACTTGGTTCTGTCATTGGTTATCTTACCGTGGGGATGCTCATCGGACCTTTTGGACTTAAGCTAATAGGCAATGCCGAACAAATTATGCATTTTGCAGAATTTGGAGTAGTCATGATGTTATTCTTGATTGGTTTGGAATTAGAACCAATCATGCTTTGGAAGCTGAGAAAATTAATAGTTGGCTTAGGTGGCTTGCAAGTGTTGTTAACAACAGTCGCTCTGTCTTCAGCAGCTGTTATGATGGGATACAATTTGCGAGCCAGTGTAGCGGTCAGTATGGCACTTGCCCTATCTTCAACCGCTTTAGTCTTGCAAATGCTCCAGGAGAAAAATCTTTTGAAAACCGCGGAGGGTGAAACTTCTTTTGCTGTTCTCTTATTCCAGGATATTGCGGTCATACCAATCTTGGTGATTTTGCCTTTATTGGGTAATCATCATGGAATTAATGTGGCTATTAACCCTCATACGGCTGCCTCTATTGCTCAATTACCCAAGTGGCTTCACGCTATTGTCGTTGCCGGCATTATCGGTAGCATTGTTTTGGCGGGACACTACTTGTCCAGATACTTGTTCCTAGTCATTGCAAAAACCAATATCCGTGAAGTATTTACAGCATTCTCCTTATCCCTGGTCGTTGGAATTACCTTGTTAATGGAAACAATTGGGGTGTCTCCGGCTTTGGGAGCCTTTATCGCAGGTATGGTTTTAGCTAACTCTCAATATAAACGGACTGTAGAAGCTGATATTCAACCTTTCAAAGGACTGCTTCTTGGATTATTTTTCATCTCAGTCGGAATGGGTATCAACTTCAATCTACTCTTCAGTCAAATGGCTGTAATCATCCCTATTGTACTCGGTTTGATTACCATTAAAGCATTGATTCTCTTTACACTCGGCAAGATATTTCAACTCACTAAAATACAGGCGCTCGGATTCGCCCTTGGTTTATCGCAAGGTGGGGAATTTGCCTTCGTTCTTTTTCAATACTCCAGCACATTAAAAGTAATCAGCCCGGAAATAAGCGGTTTTTTCACTCTAGTAGTCGCTCTGTCCATGTTAGCTACACCCTTTTTAATGCTTTTGTACCATCGTTTTATGATGCCGAAATTAATAAGCAAATTACCAGAACGTGAATACGACTCTATTCATGAAAAAAATAATATTATTATCGCTGGTTACGGTCGATTTGGTCAGATAATTGGTCGATTTCTTAGTGGTGAAAACATCAAGGTAACCGTTTTGGAAAAAAATCCGGAGCAAGTCGAATTATTAAGAAAATTTGGCTACACCGGATATTTTGGTGATGCGAATCGTCTGGACCTGCTAAAAAGCGCTGGAGCAGCCCATGCTCAGTTGCTCATAGTCACAGTCGGGAATCCCGACACCAATTTGGAAATTGTGAAATTAGCTAAAGAAGAATTTCCTCAATTGAAAATTTTTGCCCGAGCAAGAAATAGACGACATGCCTATGAGTTACATAAAGCAGGAGTTCATTATTTCAAAAGAGAATTATTTGATTCTTCGTTAACCATGACCAAGGAAATTTTGAAATTTCTTGGTTATAAACCTGAAGAAATTGAGAAAAAAGCCAATGCTTTCCAAAAACATGATGAAGAAACATTAATTAAATCTTTTGATTTTTTTGAGGAAGAAGCCAGTCTCATCAATTTCTCACGTCAGGCAAAAGGAGAATTAGAACGTATTCTGCAAAATAATAATCCATAATCAAATCATAAAGGTCTATACTTGCATATAATCATCTTGAAATGGCTTTCATTATGATAAAACAATTACAACAGGCATTAAGTGATGTTCTTTTAGGAAAAGAAGAAGTCATCAGATTGGGTATTACCTGTTTATTAGCCAATGGGCACCTGCTTCTTGAAGACAACCCAGGTATGGGGAAAACAACATTTAGCCATGCGTTGGCTCAACTGACTGGTATGCAATATAGGCGAATACAATTTACCAGTGACCTTTTGCCCAGTGATCTTTTGGGAGTATCTATTTATGATCATCAACGCAATGTCTTTCAATTTCATAAGGGTCCTATATTCTCTCAATTCATTCTCGCTGACGAAATAAACAGAGCCACACCTAAGACTCAAAGCGCCTTATTAGAGGCAATGGAAGAGAGGCAAGTCACTACTGATATAGGCACAGAAGCTCTCCCCCAACCATTTTTTGTTATTGCTACTCAAAATCCGTCTTGCCATACTGGAACTTATCCTTTGCCTGAATCGCAATTGGATCGATTTCTGATGCGCCTGGTCATTGGCTACCCACCGCCAGATGCGGAACGTATGCTTTTAAAATCATCAAACTTGAATGCTCAATTAAAGGAGCTAAGCCCTATTATTAATCCACAGCAATTACAAATTTTACAAAGAGAGAGTCAAAAAGTTCTAGTCTCTGAATTGGTTCTTGATTATGTTCAATCTCTACTGGACGCCAGTAGAAACCAGGGATGGTTTAATCATGGATTAAGCCCAAGAGCAGGAATGGGATTAGTGCACGCCGCTCAAGCCTTTGCCAGAACTGATGATAGAGATTTTGTTCGACCTGATGATATTCAGGCAGTCATCCCAGCTGTTGTGAATCACCGCTTAATCATAAAAAAATCGCAAACTCAACTCTCTGCCGCCGAATTATTAATGAGTGAAATTGAGGTTCCCGTGTGATAAGGCAAATCAAAATAAAAGTTATGGCTTATTGGGAAGAATGGATTGCCAAACGAATCTCTAAAACCAATCCCCAAATTCTTGGTTCACAAAATATTTATATTATGCCCTCTGGATTTGGATGGGCCTATAGTGTGGTTGTACTGTCCCTGTTTTCTGGAGCAATCAACTACCAAGTTAGCACTGTTTTTTTAATGAGTTTCATTTTAGCAATTGTAGGTTTTATAAGTGCTTGGGAAGCTCATGCCAATCTTAAAGGATTATCTATTAAATTGGTATCGGTTGAGGATACCTATGAAGGAACGCCAGCCCAAGTTAGCTTATTGATTCAATCAAATAATAGAATGCGTTTTGGACTAGATTTTCGCCTTAATAATCAATCAGTCACTCGATTAGAAAAAATTCCTCCGCAAGGTTTGCGATTTATTTTACCTCTGGCAACAACTCGAAGAGGATGTTATACCCTGCCCAAAATCACCATTTCCAGTTTTTTTCCTTTTGGCTTGTTTCAGGTATGGGGATATGCCAATTTTGATAGCAATTATTATGTCTATCCTCAACCCGCCAATCCTGGCTTTTGGCCCATACCCTTCTATCATCAGAATAAAAGGAAAACAGACTCTCATGGAGATAATGAATACTATGACTTAAAGCAGGTAGACAATCCCTGGATTCAACCTAATCTTATTGCATGGAAAATTGCAGCAAAAGGACAAGGTTGGTACTTGAAAACGCTGGACCGCGCTGAAGAAATGTATTGGCTTTTTAGATTAAATGATTTACCTATTGAAGCACTCGAAGAAAAATTAAAACACTTAAGCTATTGGTTGGTTACTGCCGAATCACAAGGCCAGTTTTACAAACTCGAGTTGGGAAACGATCCAGATAAATTTTCCCATGGGGAAGAATATCTTCGATATTGCTTACGTCAATTGGCGGTGTATTGATGGACTTTTTTCCCAAACAAAATATTTTTCTGATAACAACCCGATACTCTCTTTTGGTCATGTTGATATGCTACTTTCCTCATTTTTTAACATGCCCTTTGTGGCTTACTGTCTTCATCTTGACAACGCTATGTTACAAGTTAATATCCGATTACTTTGCCTATCCACTTATTGACAGCAAGATACGCTTTATTGTGGTTATCATCTGTCTTTTTCTATTAAAAATTCAATATGGCAGCATTATCTCCAGTGGTTTTTTTATCGGTTTTTTACTGGCATTTATTGGATTAAAAACTATTGAAATTCATAATGATAGAGATATAAGAATACTAATACTGTGCAATTTTTATCTTATCTTTGCCTCATTAATTGTGGTGCAAGAACTATGGATCATACCTTATTTATTAATAGCAATTCTGACTAATTTCACTCTGATGTTAAAATTAACTGCTCCTCAAGCCTCACTAAGACAAATTAGCGGCCGTAGTATGAAATTATTACTGATTGCAACACCATTAACTGTCTTTCTTTTCTACTTTTTCCCCCGCATAGCCAATCCCCTTTGGCAAGTACCTTCCCTTGGGATAAGTCACACTGGATTTAGCGAATGGATGAAACCAGGGTCGGTCGCAAATCTTCTAAATGATGACAGGACTGCTTTACGAATTATATTTAAAAGAAAAGCCATTCTAAATGGCTATTGGCGAGGATTAACTTTAAGTAGATACAATGGGATAAGCTGGAATCCTGCCTGGCATGACTCATCAACCTTCTCTCCATTAAAGGAATTAACTACTTATGATGACGGGGATTATGAGGTCATTATGGAGCCCCACCAAAAAAAGTGGTTGTTTTATCTTGGTTACCCCAATGCGGCTTACCCTCAACTCTTATTTTCTCCGAATTTTGGTTTGGTTAGTCATAATAAAGATATAATTGCCCAACGTTTTGCTTATGCTTTGCGAATTAGCTCTTCCCCTCACTCCTCATTGACGCAGAAAGATTGGAAACTTAATACTCAATTACCTAAATATTCAAATCCCAGAATTACGTTCTGGGCAAAAAAACAATTTGCCGAAGTAAATTATGCCCCCCAAGCCTTTATTCAATTCATCCAGAATTACATAAAAAGGGAATCCTTCTGGTATACCCTAACTCCTCCAAAACTGGATAATGAAAATGACCAAATGGATTATTTCTGGTTTGATTCCAGAAAAGGATTTTGTGAGCATTATGCAAGCGCAGTCACTGTTGTATTACGCGCTGTTGGTATTCCTGCCCGGGTTATTGTTGGCTATCAAGGAGGTGAATGGAATCCACTGGCAAAATATTTAACTATAAAACAATATGATGCACATGCCTGGGTAGAGTATTGGCAAAAAGATTTCGGCTGGAAGCAACTGGATCCCACTGCATTTATTTCCACCTCGCGTATCGATCCTTCTGTTCTTGCCATGCGAGCGGCGCGCACCAATCAACAATTAATAATTGATCCATCAAACTTAAACTGGATTAAGAAAATCAAATTATATATGGAGTCAACCCGTTTTTTTATCGAGCGTTGGCTGTTATTTTACAATCAGGATACTCAGTATGAGTTATTAGAACAAATCGGATTAAAGCATTGGAATGCCTCCACGCTATTGCAAATTGCCATATTGTCTCTGGTTTTATTTATCATTCTCTTGGGCGCCTGTTATCAATGGCGGCAAAAAAGGACATTAGACCCCTTATTGCGTGAATACCATCTTTTACAAAAAGAGTTTTGTCGCTTCGATATTGCAACTCAACCACCCACCACGCTGAATAAACAGTGTAAAATACTAATCAATAAAATTCCCAATCTGGAAGAAACCATCACTACCTTTCTTTCTCACTATGAAAAACTGCGTTTGCGACATCGCATTACCAAAACTAAAGAAAATAAAAAACAAACGCTTTTGTTGTTTAAAAAGCTGCGACGAATATTAAAACAGGTAAAAATCTAAATTTGACGGGATTTATCGGTTGCATTCTTGAGTCTCAAAGTGATTAAATAGATAACATTTATCAAACTATGATTTTTAATAATGGTTCACTTTCAAAAAATGACTGTCCAAACTTTTTTAAAAGACTATTGGCAAAAAAAACCATTGATAATTCGTCAGGCTTTACCTGATTTTACTAATCCACTCACACCAGATGAGTTGGCAGGACTTGCCCTTGAGGAAGAAATAGAAAGTCGTCTGGTCTATGAAACGCCCAATCATTCCCCGCAGTGGAATTTAAAAAGAGGCCCGTTTAAGGAATCTGATTTGATAGGCTTGCCTAAAACTCACTGGACTCTATTAGTACAAGGAGTAGACCGTATTGTTCCTGATGTCTATGAGTTACTTGAGCATTTCAATTTTATCCCTCAATGGCGAGTTGATGACGTGATGATTAGCTATGCCACTCTACATGGAAGTGTGGGCCCACATTACGATAATTATGATGTTTTCTTGTATCAGGCTAAAGGTCGGAGACTATGGTCATTAACCTCAAAAAAATGCCACACCAACAATTTTATAAAAGGTCTTGAACTACGAATCATGAAAGAATTTGAGGTAGAAGAGCAATTTATCCTGGAAGAAGGCGACATGCTCTATTTACCCCCCCATATAGGACATTATGGCATCGCTCAATCTAAAGAATGCATGACTTACTCTTTTGGTTATAGAAGTTACCAAGGACAAGAGTTATGGGATAGTCTGGGTGATCATTTGTCTGAACATGGTTTGTTCAAATCCCTCTATCAGGATCCGGATTGGTCCACTCTTAAAAATACATCAGAAATAACGCCCAATGCATGGGACAATGCAAGACAATTGCTAAGGCAAGTCCTGGAAAATGATCACCTTATGCAATCCTGGTTCGGTTGTTTTGCTACAAGCCTTGATCAATCAGCAGAACAATATTTACCCCCTCCTTTAGAAGAAGATGAATTACTCGGTTTGGACGAATTTATTAAAGAATTAGCTAATTATCAGGAAATAGTTAGGGATGCCTCATGTCGTTTTGCTTATATCATGTCTGACCAAGAATCCCAGTGCCATTTTTATGTCAATGGGAAAGAATGGAACAGCCGTGGGGTTTCAACAAACTTACTCAGTCTTGTTGCTAATAATCGATTTCTGTCTCTAAAAGAGTTAAAACCTTATTTAAGCCATAAGACTAATCAACTCTTCCTCTATGAATTGTGGAAATTACAATGGTTACAAATTTCTCATGATCAATGATTTGATTTATAAATAACTTGAATAAAATTCACCCTCAATAGGTAGACAAAATAAAGTTTTCTAATTAGTTTATTAGATCATTATTATATGGATATATAGGATAAAAAATGGCGCGCTTTTCCAGAATATGTTTAAGTACTGTATTGTTATCTCTAATTTGTTTCAACATTTTTGCCTCTGACACTATTAAGATTACAGTGAATACCAAGGAAAAAAATGCCATTGCTATAGGTTACTCAGTCAATGGAAACCAATATGGAGGTTTGGGCAGCTCCTATTCTGGACATGGACCTAAAAATAAGGAGTATCAATTTGGATATAAGAAAGATTCCATTTTTGGAAAAGATATCTCTTGTGGTTCTATGACCTTAAATCAAGACAGTAAGGTGACTTTGGTAAATAATAATAGGCAATGCATCAGCGTTTTAGGTTAATTGGCTATTGCAGGACTGTAGATATTAATTTTGAAAAGACAGTAGTGCCTATCCAACAATATTCCGCTCAAAATAATTGAAGTCAACTCGTAGAAACTCAAATCTGTAATTAACAGTTTATCCCAGTTAAAGCAGTACAGACTTCTCTCTTAAACCAGACATTTAGCAACCAAAAATACCAAAAAACACAATCAATACAATCAATTGGATAATTTTAAATTCATATAGTATATTTAATATACATGGACCAAACAAGGATAGGCAATGAAAAAAATAATATTGGCCGTAGTTGTTATTTCTGCTGCTGTATTATTGAGTGGCTGTGGAAGTGGATGCTGCGGTGCCAGCAATTCATGTTGCAGCTATAATACTGGATGTTGTGGTGTACAAAATTATTCTGGTATTTGGTATTGATTTACAATTATAAAAGCCAATAGTCTGAAATATGAAAAAAAACAGCTTGCTTGCCCTCTCGGAAGAAGGGTTTCACCATATTGCTTATACTGAATGGGGTATCTTTGAACCTGAGTTACCTACAGTTATTTGTGTGCATGGGTATACTCGCAATTCCAGGGATTTCGATGAATTAGCCAATTATCTTAGCTCCAAGGGACGTCATGTATTCTGCCCGGATATTGCAGGTCGTGGTGATAGTTCCTGGTTTAAAAATCCCCGCCATTATAATTTTACCCAGTATGTAAAAGATATGACAGTACTTATGGCAAGAACAAATGCTCATCAAATAGATTGGATTGGGACATCAATGGGCGGCATCATTGGCATGATTTTAGCAGCAATGGCCAACTCCCCAATTAATAAACTTGTTCTCAATGATATAGGGCCTCAAATACCTATTCATGGGTTGAGAAGAATCGCTAAATATGCAGGTAAAGACCCTGATTTTAAAAGCCTGGAGGAAGCCAAGCAACATTTCAAAGCCAGCTATGCTGATTTTGGAATTACAAATGAGAAGCAGTGGGACATTTTCACTAAAAACAGTGTAGAACAACGAGGCCCTAATCTTTATGTCACCAAAATGGATCCGGCAATAAAAAAATCAAAATCAATTTTACAAATCATTTCAGATTTTTTTCGTCATCCCCATAAAGCACTGGAAGGAATTTTTTATGACATTAATCTGTGGTCAATTTGGAAACAGATTAAGTGTCCAGTTTTAGTTATTCATGGTGTGAATTCTGATATATTGACTTCGGAGATAATCACACAAATGAAAAAAACTCATGCTTTAACTGAAGTTTATGAAGTAGAAAATGCAGGACACGCACCAGCTCTATTGAATCTGAGTGTTCACCAAAGAATTGAAGATTGGCTTGCCACTCATCAATAAACCACAAAAGAAATGCCGCATCTTTATTATCAGGACTTGTATATTGCGCTTAGCCATTGATTTAAATTAATTCTATGACTAAACAAGGTAATCAAAGCGCCTGCCAAAACCAAGACGACACCCAACGCATGCCAAGGCTTGAGTTCCTCACCGAGCAGCACAACGCCAAAGATCACCACAAAAACAGGTTCTAAAACGGATAAGATAGATGCCTTTTCCGAACTGATGAACTTCAAGCTGTGCAGCATTAACAAAATCGGTATAACCGTTGCAACAAGGCCTATGCCAAATAAATTCAGCCAAACAGGGAATGATGTTGGGACTTTAAAGGTCTGGTCGAGGCAAGCTACAATCAAACTGGTTGTCATACAGCCCAAACATACCATCAGGGTTGAGACATTTGGAGAAATTTCATTGTTTTTACTTGAAACAATATAACATGCATAAAAAAAAGCTGAAGCTAAGCCCAGAAATATACCCCATAAATCAAATGCGATTTCATTTACATCAATTAACAACGCCATTCCTATCAGGATAACAGATATGGCCAAATAGTATATCTTTGGTATTGTTTGGCTATAGAAAAAATAATTGAACACCATAATAATCACTGGATAAGTAAAAAATATCACCATCGATAATCCAGAGCCTATATAGAGGGAAGCATAAAAGTACAGTAATGTCGATAAACCATAATAGAGGACACCACTTAAAAAAGCGGTAAACATGGATTTATAGGTATCATTGATATTTTTTAATTGAGGAATCAAAACAATCAAAATAAAAATACTGGAAATAAAAAATCGCCAAAACAACATATTGCTTGCTGATAAATCACCATGGATAGCACTAATCCCAAAATAACCAATAAATCCATAAAGAAATCCGGATAAAATAGCATAAAAGGATCCACGTTGTTCTTGGGAGTTCATGATTGAGTTACTCGAAATAAGAGGTATGATATAACAAATAAAAAGTATTATTTTACTACTTTTATTCTATTTTGAAAATCAATAATTTAAATTTAAATCAAATTGTTAATTTCTAATCCATAAAATAGCGACTATTCATCACTCGACAAACTGATATCCCACAATGTTTTGTACAGTTTATTTAAACACAGTCTATTGACAACAAAATATACACAATGTACCATTCGAAAACTTCAATTTTGGCTCTATATCAACTAATGTTTCGAGTTTTGATTTTTCTTTCTTGCCTAGTAATTTTGACGCCAAACGCTATTGCTGACACTAATCCCTGTGAAAAACACTCTTGTATAGCTGTCATTGATGCCGGAAGTACTGGTTCCAGGCTACATATCTACTCCTATGATATGGATGACACCAATACTCCAATTCATATTGAGGAAATTTGGAATAAAAAAATCAAACCTGGATTCGCAAACATACAGCCTAATTCTGTAACAATTGAGGCCTACCTGACAATGCTATTGGCTGATGCACCAATTCATAATATACCTGTTTACTTTTACGCAACAGCTGGTATGCGACTACTCCCCCAATCACAACAAAAAAAATACTATGATGAATTGGAGTACTGGTTTAGACAACAATCGCAATGGCAGTTGGTCGAGGCAAAAACCATCACTGGGAACGACGAAGCATTGTTTGACTGGCTTGCTGTAAATTATAAACTTGATACATTAAAATCAGTCCAAAATAAATCAGTTGGCGTCATGGATATGGGCGGCGCTTCCGTTCAAATTGTCTTTCCAATGCCTAAAAATGCGGAGATTAGCAAACATAACCAGGTAGAACTCAATATCTATGGGCAGAATATCAATCTGTATGTTCACAGTTTCCTGGGGTTAGGCCAAACAGAAATGTCACATCAATTCCTTAACTCCCCCTCTTGCTTTGCAAACGACTATCCTTTGCCGGATGGGGAGTCAGGACAGGGCAATGCTCCATCATGCAAGGAAGAAGTAACCTCATTAATGAATAGTGTCCATAAGGTAAATCAACAAATACAACCTTTGCTTGCTTTAAATCCCGTGAATGAATGGTACAGTATTGGTGGTATTTCCAATCTTGCCAGCAGCCAATTATTTCATTTTGAAAACAGCGAACTTACTAATCAAAGTTTGCTGCAACAAGGGGACAACCAAATTTGCCATCAGCAATGGGATATACTTAATGGCCAGTATCCTGACGATGAGTACCTCTACCAATATTGTCTTTTGTCCTCTTATTACTACGCATTAATGGTTGATGGTTATGGCATTAACCCCAATCAAACCATCCATTATATTCCGCCAGAACAAAATCTCGATTGGACAATTGGAGTCGTGCTTCACCGCGCTTGAAGCATTACAATTCATCGATTGAAAAATCATCAATTCTCAGGGGAGAAGGTTGACGGTAAAAAGCACATAAAGCATTACGAAAATGTAGTGCACGCTGTGGTAACCCCTGGGTACAATAATGAAAAACCTGCTTATAGATTGACTGTTTAAAGGCCTCCGTGTCTACTTCAGCCCCATTTAAATTATCAATACTTATCCTAAATTTATGTCCCGCGGCCATAGAAAGAATCCACTCTAAAGCCTGTGGCTTCACTTCCACCCTCTGAAACAGAGTTTGTTGTTCCTCATTGCGTCCATCAGGAGCATACCAATAGCCAAAATCGACCAGTTTTCTTCTTTCTTCTCCAGCAATAAGCCAATGAGCACATTCATGCAAAGCACTGCTAAAAAATCCATGTGCGAAAAATAGCTCATGATAAGGCCTCTGGTCATCTGCAGGAAGATAAATAGGCTCATCTCCCCCTCTAACCAGACGGGTATTGTAGTCATTCTCAAAGCAATAATTAAAAATACTAATTAGATCTTCTACGTGATGCACGAATCGTTACCTAGCAAAACCTTTGATGCTTACCTATCTGATACTGATTATACTCTTTTTTCAAAGCAGATTTTAATTCTATTTCATTTTCCATACCTATTTTAGCTGCCAAAGTTAAAGAATGCTTGATATGCACAGCCTTTGCCTTGGGTATCTGAAGAGAAATGACTTCGTCATGCGAGGCAGGATTCATGCTTGCTAGTAAGGCTTCTTTTTTAGATAGCCCTCCAAAACATTTCTCGGGTTTATCCTTAAGAGGAAGAAACTCTTTTTGTTTCAGAAGACAACGAGTTACCTGATAATAGGTATTAATTTGCTTATAAGTTAAATCGATCGCAGTTTCGTTCTTATAGATGTCCATTTCAGGATTTCTGGGTGTAGATGGATGATGAAGTTTGGCCGGTTTTATCTCATTCTCATCCGGTACCTTTTCGTTACCTTTTAAAATGAAATCAAACATCCCTGCCCAAGTGTTTTTGTCTTCTTCATTACTACTTAAGCCAAAAGACAAATAAAAAATTCCACTGGATATTGCAAAAGCAGCAAGAGTACCTATTGAAGCAATAGCGGGAATAATTCCTGCGGTACTTAACCCTATAAGAGTACCAATAGTCAGTAAAGGAATAATACCGAATACGATTAACGGCCATTGCTCTGCAATATAGTGTATTACTGGTCTGATTAAGTAGGTATAGGGAGCCAGGCCAAAATAATAAAGAATCCCTCTCCCTAAAGAGTAAAGCCAGAAATTCCTTGCTTTCCTTTTGGCATTTTGTTGCTCAGCGGAAACATAAGTAAATTCTGTTTCAGCAAATCCGGCATAATTCAGAAAATGATCACAAAAAAGATTGGGGCCTTGTTTATCTTTTGGAGGCTTGACATGTAAAATGTTCCACTCTTTTTTCCAAACTCCAAAAAAAGATACCGGATCATTACCTTGCTGTTGGACAACAATCAAAGGTTTCTTTTTGATTTTATCCCATTTATCGTACTTCACTTTATTATCAGTATCATGAAGTCCTGCAGGGTTTAAGGCATCCACTCTGGAAAGGTATTTTCCCATATCAATAGCCAAAAGCAGACTTAAAGAACCTCCAAGGCTTATACCACACACATGAATTTTACTGTTTTGTTTTAAAATCCAGTCTTTAATTCTATCTCTTCCATTTTTATATAAAGAATAGCCAACCGTTTCAAATCCTTTCAAATCAGTATTTAATTGGGAAATAAAGCCTTGACCTGCAGGATAAGTGGTTCCCATAAAAATTAAATGAGGCTGGGCATTTGGATTATCTATTGGCTCAAGTCCATAAGCAAAAACCCTATCATCATCTCGCAAAATCAGATCATTTTTTCCACGATGATTTGTAAGTTCTATGGGCTTGATGTAATAGTCAACCATAACCCATTGATCATTAATTCTCTGGGGAACTTTAATCGACTCGTAAGGATTTAAATCAAATAAAGGCAAATAACCAAGACAGTTACTAAGGTAAAGTTGTATTTGTTCATTTTGTTGCGAATTAAATTGCCTGCCACTTAATTGGGTAAATAGCGCATCGAAACCCTTCTGAAAGGCTAATCGAAATTCCTTCAGCAACAGAGGATCTCTTTGAAGGTAAATAGCCTTAACAGTTTCCCAGGAAAAGAGTTCTGTCCATGAGGTATTCCAACCCATCATTAACAATCGCAAAGTATTACGAATAAGAACGGCCCTTTGCTCTTCAGGAGGTATGTTTTTTCTAGATTCGAACTCAGCATTCTCAATAAAATTTAAATTCAAACCACCTTTAAAACTTGTACACTCCCTAACCATAAAAAACCTCTAAGTAGCTTGTTTATACAAGACAGTTACAATCACTGGCTCGCAGACTGCTAAGCGATTCATTTAAAAACCAAGTAACTGTATATTACTATCAATCAAAAGTTGGAATTTTAGCACAATAACAAAGATTATTGCTAATAACTTAAACCTAAAGGGTTTATTTTGCCCAAAAAGATGGGCTGTCTAACAAGAAAGTTAAACCCCCATACTTCAAGGCATTGGATATAATGAATCTTACTCCCCCTTTTAAAAAGTACTATATAGAAGAAGCAAATTGGGTTGCAATGAATTAATAACGCAGCCCGCGCTATAATTTTTCTTGCTGTAGTGACTTGGCAACTAAAGGGCGAGCCAGCATAAGATCGATAAATTTTGTCAAATGCTCAAACTGAGACAAATCCAGTTTGAAATATTTTGCCCAGCTTACCATAACAAACAGATAGGCATCAGGTAAACTAAATTCATTTCCCATCAAATAAGATCCTTTTGCCAAACGAGTATTGGTATAAGCAAAACGGGTCATGACCAAAGGTGTCAAAATTTTGGATTTTATTTCCTCTGAAACAGTAGGATTAAAAAACATACCAAGCGACTTATGAAGCTCTGTAGAAATATAATTTAACCATTCCAGAGTATGGTATCTTTTACTCTCTCCAACAGCAGCCAACAATTTTTGTCCTGGAGTAGTATCTGCCAGATACTGTAGAATAACCTGATTTTCAGTCAGGACATCGCCGTTATCAAGAACCAGGGTTGGGACCGCTCCTTTAGGATTAATTTTAAAGAAATCATCGCCACCTGCTGTTTTTTTGACTTTTAAATCGACCTCTTCATCCTGGAAGTTTAACCCTAACTCATTGAGTATAATACGAACTACTAATGAACAAGCCCCTCTGCAATAATATAATTTCATGTTCACTCCTTTGATGATGTTTAAATAATAATAGCTAAGTTAGCATAAAATGCAGCAAAAAACTTGAAATGTAAAAAACCATACAGTGAAAAAAGGATAATCTTGCATGCAGTTTATGTAATCAGACCACTTTTAATCAGGCTCTATCAAGAAGCAAAGATTCGATATGCTCTAACCCTGATATTATCATAACAATATTTAATATGGGCACTTGGCGCATTTGAGATCTTTCTCAATTTCATTGATTAATTTCATAGTAGCTGATTCCCTGACAATAAAAGAATCCCAAAAATAAGTTCTTCTTAATGTTTGCAAATCAAATCGATTTTTTTCCTTCCATTGCTGTATACCAAACAGCAACTCATCAATAGATTGGTTTTTCTGTGAACCAATGATTTGCAAATATAAATTTTTTAAGCTATTAAATTTTCGTTTTGTCATTGGTGAATTAGGCTCGAGCACAGGCAACTGCTCTATTCTATGATAGAGTTTTTTGGCTATTAAGCATTTTTCTTTATTAAATCCTGGATGGATAGAAGGTGGAGGTGGGGGTAAAACATAAAAGGGAATATTTTGACTCGGTTTGCCATAGTCCAATTGAGTTTTATACGGCAGGTTTATAAAGAAACAAGAGGATATCGATGAGGGGACAGATGTTTTTGTAGCCGCCTCAATTAATTTTATTGCTGAATGTCGACAAGTATTGCATGTATTGATTTCATGAATTTCCTCATTAAGCTCCTTCCAATGGGAACCAGTTGCGAAAACACGAGAACTGGTTTGCGAAAAATAGACTGCATTTCCATTTTGAACAAGCGGTTTAAAACATTCAAATTGATTGCTCTCAGTTTGAATAGACTCAAGATAATGAACAAATTCACAATACTGCTCATAACTAATATCATAGGCTTGATAAGAAATAGGTACAGATCCTTTTCGTTTTCTTGTAATTCCTTCATCCTCTATCTTTGCTTTGCTACTCGCAAAAATTGCCCCACCTAAAGCACTATAAATGCTAAGACACCTTTTAATACCCTTGGTTTGATTAGGCAGATCAAAGATTTTCCCTACTCTGCACAGTAGATGAGATACCTGGAAGTCATCATACACACCTAGCATAATAAATGAGTGCTGATTGATTTTACCTATCGAAATAAAAAAGTGATCTGTTTCTTTATTAATACAGATTGCCATGTGATTCAGTCCTTAACAACCAATAATGATAAATAATAAATTAGCTTGCACATTGTAAGTGTGGATGGTTTTTAACGATAACTTTATGTATATTCAAACAAAGCTCATGGATGTGGTTACCCATTTTTGATTTCTCATTGCCTGAGCCACCTTTCCCATTCAAAGCCACAACAACCGTTACATTATTACAAGGATTCCACAAATACATCACCCTGTAACCTAAAGTACTGCCCTGGTAAGTCCAAAAGCGCTGCCTGGAATTTTTATCATAATAAAAACCAACTCCCAATCCAAAACCGTAGGGCTCATCTTCTGTTACTGAAGGGATAGGTAACCCTGTTTTTATTGAAACCACTGACTCCAATTCGGATAAAGCCTCGTCTCTAAAAGCAGGTTCAATCAGTAACCCATGGTATAGCAGCTGCACCCAACGGCCGACGTCTTCAGTATTTGCGATGACAGCACCTGCTGCGCCAGCCCAGGATAAATCATTGCTTATAGTATCAATTAGCTTTTTGTTGTCCTCATCGTAAAAATAACCATGGACTCGTCTATCCCGGATTGATTTTTCGACTTCTGGACCATGTGGTCCTGCAGGATAAAATGAATTGTTTAATCCATTGTTTGTATTAATAATCCTTTGCTTTAACTGATTTTCGAAAGTATCTTGAGTCACTTTTTCAATAACCATTCCAGCAAGAATATAATTAGAATTGGAATACTCATACCTGTTTGCTCTGTCGGTTTCTATTGGATTTTCTGGATGAGCATAACCTAACAACTCCTCATCACCCCAGATTGCCGCAAAATTATCCTCCATCTTTTTTGCAAATTCAGGATCTTCGGAATAATTGGGGATGCCACTGGTCATATTCAATAATTCTCTTAATTTTACATCTTTCCACTCTTTGTATTGAGGCAGCCATTTACCCAAAGGATCATCCAGTGACAATTTGCCCTCAGTCTGCAATTGAAGCAAAATCAATGAAGTGAATGATTTGGTAATGCTTCCAATATCAAACAAATTCAATGGGGTAATTTCCTGAGACAGTGGAGGATATCCCATAGTTCCTTTGACAAAAGTGGCAACATCCAATACATCCTTATTTTTCTCTTGAGGAATAAACACTGAGACAGCAGTGGCAGTAAATTTTTCTTTGTTATGATAAACCTTGAAGTACTTGCTCATTTCCTTTTGAATTTTATGATGAGATACAACAGGAGATTCAGCTGCGCTGATATTATAAGATAAAGAAGCCAGGCAGAAGGCAAGCAGAAAACCAACTAAGTTATTTATTTTCATGGCGAAAAATACATCAAGTTAAGTAGAAAATTGGCCATTTTAACCTGATAGACTCAAATAGATCCATAAAATAAAAAAACAGGAGATGTTCTGTTGAATATACGGACACGCCTATTCACATTCTCTTCGGCCAGGAGCAATGAAATCCAGCGAAATTGTAGTTTTCATTGCCCACTTGAAATAGGAATACTTCTCCAAATACAGATCTTTTTGCATTCAGCTTAAAATTAATAAATATTTAGATTCTAAACAGCACTGGCTCTGGCTCGTATTTTCTCCAAAGCGTCTTCAAGACGTTTGATTGATTTGTTTTTACCTAACAAAGCTAATGTCATGTCAATGGAAGGAGATGTTCCGGATCCGGTTACGGCGACACGCAACGGTTGAGCGATTTTGCCTAAATTCAAATCAAATTGCAGGCTGACATCATTAATGCATTCTTGAATTTTATCATTTTTCCATTCGTCAAGCGCTTTTAGGCGCTCATGCAATACCATTAAAGGCTCCAGAACAACTGGTCGCAAGTGTTTTTTAACAGCATCTTCATTATATTCAATGGTATCTGTATAAAAATACTGACTAATTTGACACATTTCTGCTAATGACTTACATCTCTCTGCCTGGACTGCGACCAAATCCTTCAAATTGGGACCTTGATTCAAATCAATTCCGGCCTGCTCAAAATGCCATTGCAACGCATTGGCAACTGACTCTGGAGAGTCACTTTTTTGATAATGCTGATTCAACCAATACAACTTATCATAATTGAAACTTGAGACGCCTCGACTGACATTTTTCAAGTCAAAGCTGGTTATCATTTCTTGTACACTAAAAATTTCCTGATCGCCATGAGACCATCCTAAACGAACTAAATAATTCAATAAAGCATGAGGCAATACACCCAGCTCCTTGAACTGCAAGACACTTACTGCACCATGTCGCTTTGACAGCCGCTTGCCATCTTCACCCAAAATCATGGGCAAATGGGCAAAAACAGGTACCGGCGCATCCAATGCCTTGAATAAATTAATTTGTCTCGGAGTATTGTTGATATGATCATCCCCCCGAATAACATGGGTTATTTTCATATCCCAATCATCAATAACTACAGCAAAATTATAGGTGGGGTGCCCATCAGAGCGAACCAAAATCAAATCATCCAGTTCGCTATTATCGACATGAATGTCACCATAAACCTCATCGTGGAAAGACACTATACCCGCATCAGGATTTCTAAAGCGAATAACATAAGGAACTCCACTATCAGGAAGAGTTTGGTTTCTGCAATGCCCGTCATAGCGTGGCTTTTCCTTGGCGGCTAATTGAGCCTCTCTTAAAGCTTCCAGTCTCTCCTTACTGCATTGACAGCGATAAGCTTTTCCTTCTTTCAAAAGTTGCTGCGCTACTTGTTGATAACGAGCATATCGCTCAGTCTGATAATAGGGACCTTCATCGAAGTTAAGCCCTAACCAGGCCATTCCGTCTAAAATAGCCTGTACAGATTCTTGAGTTGAACGCTCTCTATCCGTATCTTCTATACGCAGTATAAATTGCCCGTTGTGATGTTTTGCATATAGCCATGAAAATAATGCAGTCCGTACCCCACCAACGTGTAAAAAACCTGTAGGGCTTGGGGCAAATCGGGTTCTAACAGTCATAATATCTTCCATTGTAAGGAATAAAATAATCAAGTTATAATAGCCGAGTTTACCATGAACGCAAAGATTCAACTGCTGAATTAAGACTAAAAGGAGCTATGTTGAAAAGTATTGGTATTAAATATCAGCTAAGAATCACTACCCTTATTCCTGCCTTTTTAGTCGCCTTGCTTTTTGCTTTTTTTTATAATGGCCTATTTGGTAAAGATCTAAAGCAGCATATGTCCAGACTGGGTGAAGCCTATATTAGGCAATTACTTCCAGCAGCCCAGTATGCCATGCTTCGCAATGATTACCGTACATTGCAGGGTTTAATCAATGCCTCAACCATTAACCCGGAGGTAAAAGCTTTGGCATTTTATAATGCTGATGGTCGATTAATTGCTTATCGTGGTGGCAAGCATTCTATTCATAAACCATTCAATCCACCTGACTATACAGGTGACTACATTGAAAGTAAGCAAATTAATCCATTCACCATTAATTTTATAGCACCGATTACTATCCCAAAGTTCAATTTGTACTCCAGCACAGAGTTCAAAGAGCTTTCTACGCCTAAAATATTCCAGGCTGACGATATATTAGGCTGGTTATCCATTGACATTGACACACAATCACTACTTATAAAACGCTATCAAATGCTCATCGTTACCATTTTTATTACCCTATTCGGTTTACTGATGGGTTTAACAATTCATTACTTCTTGTCTAAACGAATTTACATACCTATTGCTCGATTGCGTCGAAGTATGAAACAAATTTTAAGTAATGAATTTGAAACTGAAATTCGTGTTTCAAGTCCAGGAGAATTAGGAATAATTGAAAAAGGTTGCGCTCATTTACAACGACAATATTTAAATACAGTTCGTGATTTGAATCACCACATTGAAATCGCCACAGCAGATCTGCAACAAAGTCTAGAACTTCTGGAAGAAAAAAACATTGAGCTATCACTGGAAAAGAAAAAAACTGAAGAAAAAAGTCGACAAAAATCAGAATTTATTGCCAACATGAGTCATGAAATTCGCACCCCAATGAATGGCGTGATTGGTTTTACAAACGTTTTATTGGAAAGCAAGCTGGACCCTTTACAACTGGACTACGTTAAAACGATCAAATCATCAGCGCAGGATTTGTTAAGTATCATCAATGATATTCTGGATTTTTCTAAAATTGATGCGGGCAAATTAAATCTTGATTGCATCCCGCTAGACATAAGAGGTTGCGTTGATGAGGTTTTATCCTTGGCAAGCCCCAATGCGCACAAAAAAGGAATCGATTTAATCCCGATTACAGACATTAATGTGCCCAAAATGGTATTGGGTGACCCTTTAAGAATCAAACAAATCATCAGTAATCTGGTGACCAATGCGGTAAAATTTACAGATCATGGATACGTTCTTATACGCACTAAAATCGAGCAAGAAACAGATAAAGATTATACCTTGCTATTTGACATTACGGATACGGGAATAGGTATTTCACCAGAGGATCAAACGAAACTGTTTACTGCCTTCAATCAGGCAGACACCAGCATCACACGCCGTTACGGTGGCTCAGGATTAGGCTTGGTTATATGTAAAAAACTATGTGAAGAAATGCAAGGACGTATTAGTCTAACCAGTGAAATCAACAAAGGCTCTACTTTTAGCGCACGCATTAAAGTTGAAAAACTTGTTGCTTATGAGATTGAAAAAAATCAAACTCATCGTTTCGCCCATTTAAAAATCATTTGCTTTGATGACAATCCCCTCCATTTGGAAGCAATAGGTAATGGCTTGGGATTTTGGGGTATAGAAGCTATTCGCGTTGACTCATTTAATAAACTTTCCCGAATATTGGCAAAACATAAAGATTGCAAAATTGCCTTTATTAACGTCAATCAGGGATGTGAGCGACACGCTGCTGAACTCATTGCCAAACATAAGCAAATCCCTTTCGTGTTAATTTCCAAATGGCCTATTAATGGTTTTGCAGCACTTGGTGCCAGGGGTTTTCTTTACAAACCTATTAGTATACAAAAACTTCAGGATCTGATTGAATCGATAGCCAATGAAAACCAAACCGAGAAAAATACGAACCAGGAACTGGATACTTTACGCGAACAGCTTCGTTTTCTTCATCCAGAGATACTGATTGCAGAAGACAACCCTGTCAATAAAATGCTATTAACATCCCTATTAAACAATAATGCCAATATAACAACGGTTGACGATGGCGAAATGGCCGTTACTGCTTGTGAGGATAAAAAATTTGACATGATTTTACTTGATCTGCATATGCCAAAACTTAATGGTTTGGAAGCAGCCAAAATGATACGTCAAAAATCCCTAATGAATAAACACTCCCCTATCGTTCTCATTACCGCCAGTAGCAGTGATCTGAGCTCCATCGATATGAAAAAATCTGGAGTTGATTTTTGTTTTCAAAAACCTATAGATGAAAAGCAATTGTTAATCCAAATTCTTCGCATCGTTGATAGAACAAAACATGCTGCCATCGATTGGCAATTATGCGTTCAGAAAGTTTCAGGTAATCAAGCGCTTGCTGAAGAGTTCCTCGCCAAATTCATAGAAGAATTATATAAGAATCGTGAAGAGTTTATTGAGTTAATGCATCAAAAAAACGTCAAGGGCCTGGCTGATTTGGCTCATAAATTACATGGCGCCTGTTGTTTTTGTGGTGTACCTATTTTACAAAAGAGAGTAGCTCAATTAGAGAAGCTTGCAAGACGAACAGCTAATGCTGATAATTTAACCGAAGCCTTTACCGATTTAATACAAAGTATTGATGCAGTGATTAGTGAATATGAAAATCAGTATTCACAATAATATTTAATGAAATAAGGCCATAAAAACTCTCTTGTATGAAAACCAAAGTAAAAATCTGTATCAACTTAATAAAATCATTCTAGTTATGGAGACAAAATGTCAGTTAAAAATGCAATTTACGCCCAGTCTGGTGGTGTGACCGCTGTAATTAATGCATCAGCTTGTGGTGTCATCCAAACCGCCAAACTATTTCCAGAGCAAATTGATAAAGTTTATGCTGCAAAAAATGGCATTATCGGTGCCTTAAACGAGGAATTAATCGATACTTCATTGGAAAGTGAAGAAGACATTGCCAAATTGATGCAAACTCCTTCCGGAGCTTTTGGCTCCTGCCGCTACAAATTAAAAAACAACGGGGAAGAGTATCAACGCTTAATCGCTGTATTCAAGGCTCACAACATAGGCTATTTCTTTTACAATGGCGGCGGGGACTCACAAGATACTGCCCTTAAAGTATCCCAGTTAGGTAAAACCATGGGCTATCCTATTACCTGCATAGGTATCCCTAAAACAGTAGATAACGATCTGCCTTTTACAGACAATTGCCCGGGGTTTGGATCAGTCGCGAAATACATTGCCATTTCAACGAAGGAAGCTGGTTTTGATGTCGCGTCCATGGCGGCTTCATCCACGAAAGTGTTTATTCTTGAAGTGATGGGAAGGCATGCAGGCTGGATAGCTGCAGCTAGTGGGCTGGCCGAGCAAAATCCAGGCGAACCGCCACACATTATTCTGTTACCTGAGGTTCCTTTTGAGCCAACTCGTTTTCTAAAAAAAGTGAAAGACTGTGTCAATTCATATGGTTATTGTGTGATTGTTGTTTCAGAAGGTATCCGCAATAAGGAAGGAAAATTTCTCAGTGAAGCAGGATTACGTGATGCATTCGGACATGCTCAATTAGGTGGTGTTGCACCTGTCATCGCTCAATTAATTAAATCTGAACTGGGTTTTAAATACCATTGGGCAGTTGCAGATTATCTTCAACGGGCAGCCCGGCACATAGCCTCGCAAGTTGATTTGGATCAAGCTTACGCTCTAGGCAAAGCTGCTGTGGAATATGCCGTTAAAGGATATAATGCGATTATGCCTATTGTCATTCGTGAACAAGACGAACCCTATCAATGGTCTATAGGTCAAGTCCCTCTGGCTGAGGTAGCTAACCAGGAAAAAGCTATGCCACCAGAGTATATAGCTGAAGATGGCATGGGAATTACGGACGCATGCAAACGTTACTTGTCCCCTTTGATTCAAGGTGAAGCTTATCCAAATTACAAAAATGGATTGCCAGATTATGTCCGACTAAAAAACCAGTTAGTGGCTAAAAAAATCAATCAAGACTAAGGGCGGCAGTAGGCTGGACGATATTTACTAATCAGGGTACCACCAGTGCAATCCCAAGTGAGTACTCTGTTAGTGGCATCTATTGTGGGAACCATTGTAATGGTACCATTACCTGCGTTTGCAGTGTAGGTAATGGTAATAATGCCTTGATTACCAATGGCTATAGAGGCTACATTAATTGTTGGGGCAGGACTGGTATAACCCGTATCTGCCTGATTTGCTGGCAAAGTGTTATCAATTAAACTTGTTTCAACAACAGCTAATTTAGCGGCCGAAGCCATTTCCAATCCTTCGACCACCCGTGCTCTGATGGTATAGTCCTGATAGGCTGGAATTGCGATGGCAACCAGAATCCCAAGGATAGCGGCAACGATCATCAGCTCGATTAAAGTAAATCCTTTCGCTCTCATAACGTCACCTGGCATTGCATCTAACTGATATCACGCAAATTCAATGCCAACTTTATGATTTAAAAATCTTCTGCTGACTAAATAGCTTGACAAGCTTTCTTCTCAAAATATTCCTGTCAGGCAAATAGCTTATAGAACTTAGCCAAATAAAAAACCGCCATTGAAAGGCGGTTTTTATAGTTGCTTTATCCTATTATGGTCTGCAGCTGGCAGGTCGATATTTAGACAGCAAAGTACCACCCGTACAAGTCCAGGTTACATCACCGTTAGCTTGTAAGGTTGGGGTCATAACTATGGTACCTCCACCTGCTGCAGCAGTATACGTGATGGTAATCACACCGTTTGCACCAATAGCAATTGATGCTACATTGGGCGTAGCAGCAGGAGACACATAGCCCGTTGCAGCCTGAGTAGCTGGTAACGCGTTGTTGGTAATAGCCGTTTCAGACACGGCAAGTTTTGCAGAATCTGCCAAGGTCAGACCTTCAGTAACACGAGCTCGTATTGTGTAATCTTGATAGGCTGGTATAGCGATTGCTGCCAAAATACCGATAATCGCTACGACTATCATCAATTCAATTAAAGTAAAACCCTTTTGTCTCATGACCATCTCCATAGTTAACTATCCATTAGTATAATGCAAGCATAATGCCAACTACCAGCCAATATTCTAAACCTATATTATTTTACATGTTAAATAATCATTTCATGTAAAAAACACCATTTTTTGTGCTAAAAATTCAGTGAAATGAATAGATATAATATTTCATAAAATAAACTATTTATTATTATATAATAATAAAATGACAATTTTTGTCACATTATGACAATTGTGTTTAATTAATGTGACAACTATGCTTCAAATGTATATACTCCTTATTTTGCAAAAACAGAGTCGAGCAAATCATGACGCGTAAACTCCGCATGGAAGAAAAACTAATCTCCGCATTTTCCCCCCTCTTTTTAAGTGTTGAAGACGAGTCCATGAACCATCACGTTCCTCAAGGCGCTGAAACACATTTTAAAATAATCGCCGTTTCAAATCATTTTAATGATCTGACTCGCATTAATCGTCATAAATTAGTTAATCAGCTTCTTAAAGAAGAGTTTACTCTGGGGCTGCATGCATTAAGCATGCATTTATATACTGCTGATGAATGGACCACTCAAAAGCAATCGGTACTCAAATCCCCTGCTTGCAGAGATGGCTATAAAAACAAATAATTTTAATGAAAAAAGTTCACCTCCAAGCTTGATTTATTTTATAATGTCTATCTTTTTATCAAATAGAAAAATCAATGAAATCATGGTCCTCTGAAAAAATATCCGTTCTTGCTTTAGTGCTGCTCATTACTGGAGCAATTGACAGCATTAGAAATTTGCCAGGTACAGCGCTCTTTGGTTCTACTTTGATTTTTTTCTTTATTTTTTCAGCGATTATCTTTTTGATCCCGGTTGCGTTAGTCGCTGCTGAACTTTCCTCAACCTGGTCAGACGAGGAAGGTGGCATTTACAGTTGGGTCAAGCATGCCTTTGGTGAAAACATCGCCTTTTTCGCCATTTGGCTGCAATGGATAAATACTCTGGTATGGTATCCGACTATTTTGTCTTTTATAGCAGGCACAATCTCTTATTTAATTAATCCAGAACTTGCACAAAACAAATACTATCTTATCAGCGTTATTCTGATTATTTTCTGGTCATTAACTTTGATAGGCCTATCAGGACTGCGTGCTTCTGCCACCTTTGCTGGCTTCTGCGCAATAGTTGGAATGATAGTGCCTATGGGATTTATCATCCTTCTAGCTTTTATTTGGTTAATTCATGGCCACCCTATTGCCATTGATCTGAGCCTCTCCAATTTGCTACCGCAGTGGAAAAACACACAATCCTGGGTTTCTCTAACAGCGATTATGACTTCTTTTCTAGGGATGGAGCTTGCTGCAGTTCACGTGCGTAATGTCAAGAACCCGCAGAAGAGTTTTCCCAAAGCGATGTTTTTTTCAGTCATTCTCATCCTGTTCACCATGATTTTAGGCTCACTGGCCATTGCGTTCATTCTGCCTAAAGACAAAATCAGTTTGGTAGATGGGGTTATGAGAGCATTTAGTAATTTCTTGCAAGTTTATGATTTGAATTGGCTAATGCCTGTATTAATACTCTTGTTATTGCTGGGTACCTTAGGCAGCATGATCAACTGGATTATTTCTCCAGCCAAGGGCCTGCTGATGGCAGCCAAACATGATTTTCTGCCTGCTTCGCTATGTCATGTGAATAAACATGGCATGCCAGCAAAAATTTTGATACTGCAAGCCATTCTGGTGACAGTATTATGTAGCGGCTTTCTCTTATTCCCTACAGTGAATGCTATTTATTGGTTATTTACTGCTCTTAGTACAGAGTTGTATATGATGATGTATGTGATGATGTTTATTGCAGCCTGGCATTTGAAGAGTAAATTCTCAGACATGGAAAGACCTTTTGCTATTCCAGGAGGCAAACCCGGTTATTACCTGACATGCCTGTTAGGATTAATAGGCTGTACTGTCACTTTATGGGTAGGTTTTATTCCTCCAACGGAAAGCATTAATATCGGAGGAACAGCCCATTACCGTATGGTCTTTTCATTAGGCATCCTCTTAATGCTGCTACCTGCGGCCTTGATCTATTTGCGTAAACGCCACATTACCAAATCCAAAGCGCTTAATGCACCTGTTTAAGTAACCGATAGACCGATAGGATGATTGTAACCTAACAATAATTAGGAACCGTATATATTATCAGGAGTGGCCATAAATACGAGCCACTCCTAAAACGAGATGTATTAATTAAAATAAGGCTTCAATGTTTGTTGTACATCGAGATTTAATTCGCCAGTATTCGGATTGATAGCACTAACCGTATCACCTAAATACCCTATCGCCCAGAAATATAAATTATTGGACCCGATGCCGCTTTGGGTAAGATAAGGCATCAATGCCTGGGTAAAAAAGTTTTTTCCTTCAAAAGATTTCCAGGAGGCTTCCCCTAAAACAATAGGATACCCAGCTTTGTACAGGAAACCCCAACTCCAATCGAAACGCAGATTACTTGCATCACCAGGGGCTGTTTCCCAACCAGCCACTTCTTTTGGGTAAACATGAGGTGAGAAAACCAGATGGCCATTATTTCCCATATTATCATCACCCAACAGCCAACCGAGTGTTTCTGTGTCAATACCCGGAACAGCCAGTTGCAATTCATTACTAAATTTTTGTACATCAAATTGCGCTATGTTTTGTTTAGCCAAATTCTTATCCAGAAGGGGTTTAAAATCTTCCCCCCAGTTCCCTTTGAATGCTACAACCTCTTGATCATTACCACACTGCCCTGGGTCACGCCAGTGTGCATAGCCAGAATCCTCTTTAATATTGGCTTTTGGCACACAAATTGTAGGATTGTCCATATCATCATTTCCGCCTCCAGGTCCCTCAACAAAAAGCAACAAATCAGGATTGACCTGATGCACTGCCTTGGCAGCGGTGCCTATCACTTTAATCCATGAAACCTGACCATTTCTGGCTTTAAACCAGCTCAATTGATAAGGTTCATTAAAAATATCAATGCCTATGACATTATCTAACCCGCGCTGTTTAATTTCCTGAGCTAGCAGAACTAAATCCTTCTCATATTCAGTCATGCTATAAACAGTGCCATCCCTCATTCCATCGCCATAACCATAACGGTGGTGAAAATCAATCATCACATTGATATTATGTTTTTTCATTTCAGCAAGTACCGTCCAGAAAGCCCGCTTCGGACTCACCGCTTTTTCACACGATTGGCCATTGGATTGCCAGGTTTTGCAAAAAAGACCATTACCGGTCTCAGGTTGTGTTTTGTCAGAAAGCCATTTGTTTAGATCGACTTCCCCACTGTCATCATAAAGAACACCTGGCTGTATAGGCAAACGTACGGTCTTGAACTCTACCGCTGTGCTGCTGTTTACGCCAGAGTCTGCCATAGACCAGGGGTGAACCAATAAATCCATTAATCCATTCCGAGGTTTGGATTGAGGCATGGTGATATTATAGAAAGGATTGCTCTGCAATCCCTGAAAAACATTGGTGTCCTGAAATCCTGACCAGGATACTCCATTGATGGTCACCCTATTCCCACTTTTGTCATAGATACTGCCTTGACTGGTATAATAGGCATTCGCATCCAGGGTGAATACGAACAGCAGAAGCCAACTGCTAAACTTAAATATTTTCATGCGCTTTTCCTCATTAAAATAACCATAAAGTTATTGTTAAGTTGGTTAAAAGCTCATTATTTAACCACAAAACTACAATATTTGAACAGTATAATCATTAATTTTTCAAAAATATTACAAAAAGATGTCATTTCGATGCGCTGAAAAATAGTCAAGATCGTCACTCCATTATGATGAAAATTGAGTGGCGACCATATGAAGTGAATAAAATCATTCCCTCATAGAAAAAACGATAAATTACAACGAGTTATACATTAAAAGTATCAAGAAAATATTGCTGAGCCAAAATCAAATCTTCTTTTGTATTAATATCCTGTAAAGGTTCTTCACAG
The DNA here is from genome assembly GCF_026191275.1 of Legionella sp. PATHC039. Taxonomy (NCBI): domain Bacteria; kingdom Pseudomonadati; phylum Pseudomonadota; class Gammaproteobacteria; order Legionellales; family Legionellaceae; genus Legionella; species Legionella sp. PATHC039. The sequence continues at coordinate 642,546 of NZ_JAPHOP010000001.1, read as the reverse complement.
GCCTCATCAACCCGGATAGAGAAACCAGACCATAGGATGCGCAATTGCTCCAAACACTCTATTTGTTCCAAGGTACAGGGCGGCCAGCTAACGAATTCTAGTAAAAAGGCAGCGCGATAAGCATATAAACCGATATGCCTGAAGGTATTCGAATAAGCGTTTTTATCATCTCTGTGAAAAGGTATCGCGCTTCTTGAAAAATAAAGAGCGTGGTTATCTCGAGTGCATACCACTTTAACCACATTAGGGTTATTTAATATTTCAAGACTACTAATAGGCCAGCATAAAGTAGACACAGGCGCCTTTGTCTTTGTTAAAGAGGAAGCAACTTGTTGAATCAATTTGGGTCGGATAAATGGCTCATCACCTTGCACATTGACAATGACGTCATCAGGAGCAAAGCTACCCTTGGCGACAACCTCTGCAATTCGATCGGTTCCAGTTTGGTGCGTATGTGAAGTGATTACAACCTCCGCTCCAAATTGGATTGCACGATCAGCTATCTCATCATGATCAGTGGCAATAATCACCGACTTTGGTTCTGCCAGAAGTGCTTGCCTGTAAACTCGTTCAATCACGGCAATGCCGTTAATTTCTTGAAGTAATTTACCTGGAAAACGACTGGAGTGATATCTGGCTGGTATAATCACATGAAAATTACGACTCATAATTTATCTTTCTCTTCCAGAGGAATCAAACGCGCTTCTTGTTCCAGCATGACAGGAATATCATCACGAACAGGAAATGCCAGCCTATCAAATTTGCAGATCAGTTCCTGTTTTTTAAACAGCAATTTTCCTTTACATAAAGGACAAACCAATATTTCCAATAATTTTTTATCCACGCGAATCTCCTTGAGTAACCTGATTGCGCACATACACTGGTTGTGCCTGCGCCACAGAAACTGCCTTGATATTTGCTTTCTGTGCCAAACGTATCATAGCAGACGCTGTCGGAAAAACAGTTAATACTTCACTAGTTTGTGATTTGATCTCTTCTGGAAAATCCATCCAGTACAAATCAATCCCAACTCCGGCCAAAATATAGGATTGATTGGCTGGCAGCTGAATATCTTTTACTGCATTAATTCTGTCCTGAGCTAAGAATTGCTGCTCCAAAAAGCAACTCCAATACATTTCATGCATACGGGCATCCAAAACAGACAATACAGGCTGATTAAAATCCTCTTTTATTTCCCGAGCTGTCCAGGCAATTGCGGCTAAACTGCTCACAGGAACAAGGGGCAAATCATTGGCATAAGCCAACCCTTTTGCAATGCTACACGCGATTCTCAATCCTGTAAAACTTCCAGGACCACATCCAAAAATTATTCCATCCAATTGATTAAGACCCAATCCGGCTTGGGCTATCAATTCATCAATCATAGGTAAAATCAATTGAGCATGGATTCTTTGACTATCCTGCTCTCTGCTTATGATTTCGTCACCTAGAAGGATGGCAACACTGGCCAGTTCAGTTGAGGTATCAATTGCTAACAGTTTCATCATTTAAAGCCAACTCTTTAATAAAATGCAGTACTTTTTCTTCATCCCGGGTTTTCGGAAGTCCAGGTAAACTTGCCAAAATGGTTCGACCATACTCTCTACCAGTCAAACGTGGATCTCCTATCATTAATACACCTTTATCGGTGATGTCACGAATCAATCGCCCTACTCCCTGTTTTAATGCAATCACGGCGTTTGGCAAGGATAATTCATCAAAACCGGAAAGCCCTTTTTTCTTTAAATAAGACATTCTGCCACGAATTACAGGATCAACGGGGTTAGCAAAGGGTAATTTATCTATAATAACACAAGAGAGTGCCTCTCCTTTGACATCAACACCTTCCCAAAAAGTAGAAGTACCTAAAAGCACAGCATTGCCCAATTGCCGGAATCGAGACAGGAGAATAGGTTTTGCTTCATCACCTTGAATCAAAAGCGGATATTTTAAAGTATTGCTCAGCATTTGAGCAACCAATTTTACTGCTTTATGACTGGTAAAAAGGAAAAAGCAACGGCCGCCGCAAGCTTCTATAACTGGTAAAGCCTTTTCCAGCAAAGCTTCATAATAATGAGCATCTTTAGGATCGGGTATTCCTCGAGGTAAATAAAGCAGAGCCTGTTGCTGATAATCAAATGGGCTGGATAATAACAAAGTTTGTACTTTATCCAATCCCAGAGGTTTACAAAAACTATCAAAAGCCGATGCCATAGTCAGTGTAGCTGATGTAAAAATATAGGCACATGATTGGTCTCTTAATAATTGACTAAATGATTCAGCAACATCATACGGGGTGGCATGAAAAACAAGAGTGTGTTTAAAACGCTCCAACCAACGAATTTTATGATTATTTTCCTCAGTAAAGGAAAGCAAGACAGTTTCCAAATCCAAAAGGCGCTCTTTGCATCTTTTTAACCCGGGAATATCAGCAGTATCCTTTGATTCCATGCATTGTATCAACTCATCCTTTAAAGATAACCAGGTATTCCACGCATCCATAAACTCCTTATTTCGTTTAACCAAATCCCAACTGATTCGTTCCTCACGAGTCGGCAAAGCATTGAGCAGTTGATCCACCAGTTTGTCTGCTTTATGACTTATAGACTTTAGAGGTTGATTGGCTAAATCCAGGATTGGCCATTCATTAAGCATGTCATCGACCAAGTCTTTGAATTGACGTGTTCCAAAGCGCTCCCCATTGAAATTCGAGGCGATGTCTGCAAGCTGATGGGCCTCGTCAAACACTACGACATCAACACCAGGTAATAGTTCACTAAAGCCTTCTTTTTTTAACTGAGAATCAGCAAAAAAAAGATGGTGATTGATAACGACAATATCTGCCTCCATAGCTCGCTTACGCGCTTTCACCAAAAAACAGGTTTCATGATTGGGACATTCTGCACCAAGGCAGTTGTCGGTAGTGGATGTGACATAATGCCATACTGGGGAATCTTCATTAAGTTCAGGCAATTCGGACCGAACACCCTCTTTCATTTGCGACAATTTATCTCTGACATGGAGTATTTCATGTGCGCATTGAGGGCTTTGAAACTGCCCTTCCTCAGCATGCGTCTCAACTCGATATTGACAAATATAATTGGAACGACCTTTTAAATTCTGGATCCGTACTGATAAGCCCAAAGCTCTAATCAAGGTTGGCAAATCTTTTTGAAAAAGCTGATCCTGAAGCGTTTTGGTTGCTGTGGAGATAAGTGCTTTTTTACCACTTAACAAGCATGGTAACAAATAAGCAAAGGTCTTACCTGTTCCCGTTCCTGCTTCTGCCACCAAAATCGATTGCTCAACAATGGTATTGGCTATGGCCACTGCCAAATCGGCTTGTGGCGCCCTTGACACAAAGCCAGGAATTGCGGTGGATAATCTTCCCTTCTCAATGAGAATTCGCCGACAATCTTCAGCGAAGGTGGTTATTTCTTCCACTCTTTTTGCAAATATTGAAGTTTATCCTTGACTTCTTCCCAATCCTTGGCATCAGACGGAGCATCTTTTTTAGCAGTAATATTAGGCCAGGTTTTGGATAACTCGGCATTTAACTGTTTGAATTGTTGTTGTTCGTCTGTTAAATCATCTTCTGAAACAATAGCATTAACTGGACATTCTGGTTCACAAAGGGCACAATCAATGCATTCATCGGGGTGAATCACCAGAAAATTAGGCCCCTCATAAAAACAATCCACAGGGCACACTTCTACACAATCAGTATACTTGCATCGTATACAACTTTCCGTTACTACAAAAGTCATAGCAAACCTTAAAAATGTATCTTTAAGAAATGACTCATATTAAAGCATAAAATACCCTCCTGATGATAGAGGAGCATGATATTTTTATATCCTTTGAAGCCCATACGTTACATAGAACTAACCTGAAATCATAAATCCAAAACCAACGATATCAGATACATTCTTGCTGATCATAAAATGTGCTTGAAGTCTCGATAAAAAGATGCTAAATTTGCTCAATTTAAATCTACTTTGTTCAATAGTTTAATACGCAGCCCATGTAATTTAGATACCTCGGAGTACTTCATGCCTTTGAATTTACCGCCTAAATCGTTTAAAGATATAACGCCCTTAGTGATCGCTTACAATAATGCATCTGAAGATGACAAGATTCAAAAGTTATTTTATTTGCAAAAAATCAATTACTTACTGAACAAAACTCAGCTGGATGATGAGTTGTTTGATTGGATAAACGATGCGGAAGAAGGGGGTTGGTTAAAGGAGTTAGCTAAATTTTCAATCAATCCAAACGCATCCTTTTTTCTAAAAGGAATGCAATTTGCCAAAGCTGTTTCTGAAGAAATAAAAAATAAACCTGAAATCAACGGTTCTGAGACTAACATATACCAGCTCATGCAAGAACGCGATAAACTGTTAAAGGAACATGAGTTTGAAAAATGCGCTGCTCGCTATATTGAAATTAATTTTCTCCTGAATGAATTAGCTCTACATGATAAAAAAACAAAAGAAATTGTAGAAAGACAAACAGAAATCCTTAGGCTTGTAGCCCCAAAAATAAAAGCAATTAAGGGTGAATCCATAGACAATTTGCCGGTTTTACCTGCTTATGAAACCAAAGAACTTGGCAATCATGTGAATAATTTTAACTTCAAATTCACAATGAGTGGATGGGATGCCCCTTTTGTATTTCGTGTAGAAGACAGACATGAGTTAGGAAAAGAACAAGAGCTTCATTCCTATGGTTTATCCAAGTACTTTATTGAAGATTACTCTGTTTTTATGATGCGATTTAAAGCGGAAGATGGTTCTACTATTTACAAACCAGTTATCCTCAGCCAATTCGCCAATCAAAATAATCTGGAAGAAATCGCCAAACAGTTAAAAGATGGTAGCCCCAAAAATATCGCTCCGCGAATTGGATATTACTTTGTCCAGTTAACTGACTTTTGTCTAAAGTTAATAGAAACTCATAACTATCACCCTGACATTAAGTTAAATAATTTTCTGGTTCACAATAACAGAGTACTGGTCAGTGATAGAAAAACGTTCACAACGAGTGACAATCCTTTAGCCAGTGAAACTCTAAGCAGTCCTTTATTTGCCCCAGATGAATTTTTAAAATGCCTACTATTTAACAAAGAAGGCGACCCTGTAGGCTATAATGGCAACGCCCTTTGGAAACGCATGAACATGCCTCAATTCATGGCCTATCAACTGGGAATGGCTTTAAAACAATTCCTGATTTTAACGCAATTGGACGAGTTGCCAGATAATTTTAGAAATCCCGATCACAGTGCCGTATCTCATTTCAAAACACCATCCAGACAAATCATTAATCTTTCTCTTCTGGTTCAGGAATTGACTCGCCGTGATCCTGATAAACGAATGACTATTAAACAATTCCAGAATTTGCTTAACTTCAAAAATTTACCGCCTGATGCCTTTTACCAGAAAGTGGAAGAAGTTTTCCCCTCTTCCCAATTAGGGATTGCAGAAGATATTGAGGCTCTTAATAAATTATTGAACAGCGATTTAAAAGGTGAAGCGCTTCTGAAACAAGCTAATCCTGTTTTCACTAAACTATCGAAATATGATCCTAAAGAAACCCGATTGACCCGTCTAGCCGAAAAATTGGCAATTCGATGTTTTAACGACGTGTCAAAACCTTATTTTCAGAAACTGTCTGGTTTAATTGAATTAGCGATTGAAAAAGATGTTGATGAAATCAGGCAGCTATTAAATCCTCCATCCAGTAGAAAAGAGCTTTTAAAGAAAGCCAGCTCCATTTTTATGAAACTCTTTGAAAGACAGCCTGAAATACCCCAATTAACAGAGCTTTTAAAACAATTAGCGACTCAATGTTTTGATGAATCGTCAAAAAACTATTTTACACGTCAACTGCCTTTATTGATTGACGAAGAATTATTAAACCAGGATTGGGAACAAGCTCCCTGGTATAGAAAGGCACTGCATTGGTTAACCTTTGGATACTTCAGAGTCGATAACGTAACGGAAATATCATCCTTGCAAATACCAGAGCATACAAAAGGTAAAGAATTTCAGATTTATTTTTCGCAACTCTTATTTTTACCCTCTGAAGAAATCAAAAATATGTTTACCTCCAAAGACAGCGAAACAGCTGAATTTCTTCTAGGTTATATCGAAAAGGAAAGAGAAAAAAGAGAAACGGAAACTCCTTCAGTCCAAATTCCTGTTGATTTAAAAGGAGAAGAATTTCAGATGCACTTCCCGCAGCTTGAATTTTTACCTTCCAAAGATTTTGAAAGCATTGGTGAAAAAGAGGGTGAACATCTGGAGTGTTTTATCTTTGCCAATCTTCAAGAAATACTCTCGCATAATAACAGCAATTCATCAGAAAGAAATAGTACTAGCGAACCCTCTGATAGCGAAAGTGAAATCCATTTAAATGCGGGTAACGTAGATACAATTATAATTGCAAACGAACCAAATCCCACCGAAGCGAAACCGCAGAAAAAAGATCAGGATGGAGCAAAACAAAATAATCCAACTAAGGCCAATAGTCCTGAAGGAAATGTATCAACTCCAGAGCTTGATGAGCATCCTAAAAAGAAGATAACCGATGATGCCCCCAAGCCAAAAACAAAGCGTTCTGTACACTTCTTTGATGAGGCTAAAAAACCCAAATCCAAGGAGGAAGAAAATGCCTCTCCTGCTGTTGACGAAACGCCTCCCGCGAAGAGAAAAAATGTCTGCAGGATAGATAGCGTCAGATCTACCCTTTTCAGAGGAGATGGCAGCAATAGGCAGAAAATCAAAGAACAAAGACCCAGGTTATCTGAAATAGCTTGGAAGCCGCCAAAACCTAATCTACAATAGCAAACAGAGGCTTGCTTCTTGAATTTTCTGCAGCCACCCTGATTTTACAGGGTGGCTAACTTAACAAATGTGGTGGTGGGTTTTGAAACTTTATTTTCTCTTTTTGTTAAATAATTGCATATGTTTTTAACAACAGCATAAAACTATGTCTATATTTATAGAAAAGAATATACAAAAATCAGAGTCAAAATAATGACTTATTTTTGACTGGGAAGTTAAGTAAAAATAACTAAAAATTTGAAGGAAAACATTGAATAGGAAAAGCATTTTTATAAACATGGAAATAAGTCTGATTGATACTATAAGGAAATAGGCAATGGACGTTAGCCAAAAGATAAGGATTTTAAAACGTTATTTAAAAGAAAAAAGTGTCACGCCAGAGGACGTCAATCTCAATGATCAAGATCTAACAGCCTATGCCAGGCTGGATAAGCTATTGGATTATATTTCTCTACATAACAATGGATTGTTTGACTTCACAACATTGGAATCTGATGAAAAGCAATGGAAACAATATGTGGATATACTTAACTATTCCGCAACCTACTCACCAGGCTCTCCCCCTGCTTTAATCGATACCAGTGAACGCAAAGCTCAATTTGGTTTGCAATATTGGCTAAATACGAGAACGATTGAAGCACTGCCAAGAGACAACCATTATACTCGTTCAGTCACCTTATCCGAAGAAGCAGATGAAGAATTTGATCAGCTGATTACAGAAAGCAGAGCCAAATTATATAAGATAGCGCAAACTTTTCCAGAAGTCAGTTCTTTTAATCCAGCAAATATTATCCAGGTAACCAACCAAATCTCTTCGATTAAAGAAAAACTGAATAATAATCCTCAAATAACTCTTTTACAAAAAAAACTCAACGTACTAACAGATTTAAACAAAATTAATCAACTCGAGAGGCTCAATATTCCCCAGGACAATGGTTCTAACTTGAGTTATTGTACGCTAGCAGAGACTATTGAAGGAGTTACTGAGAAAATACCTTTAATAACACTTGCCAAAGTGAAAGAGCAATTGAGACATCTTTGCGCTCAAAAAGAGCTTGATTTGGATAGTTATAGTGAGTCAAGAGAGCAATATTATAAACTTGGTATAGAAGGTATACTCAAATTACCCAAGCATGGCGACATAAAAGAAGTACAACGTGAAGCCATAGCCCTTAACATCTCAAGATTAATGGGTTTAGACACTACTTCTTTAACAACAGTAAGCTATAATGGTCATCCCGCCTTGTTTATTCCTTTTGACAACATCAATCTATTAAATGAATTTTCTTCAGGTAAAATTTATAAAGTAGGCATGGGGTTAAGCGGGCAAAGTTATACCCATTACTCCACAATTAAACCATTAGGTGAAGGAATCCAGGCCGATCTTTATATCAAGGATTTTGGTCATGCTCTGGCATTACTTTATTTATGTTGTGATACAGATGCTATAGGTGGATATTGTAAAAACAAAGCATTAAGAAACTACACTAGCCTGTATATTTTTGATCAGGTCATTACGGACACAGACAAATTTATCCTTGATTCACGAATCAGTCTTCAACCCGATCAGTTCATTATGAAACATACCCGTCATGGGCAAGGGAGAAACAGAACCTTAATCGAGGATTCTTCCCTAGTTACCAAATACGCAAGCCTCGTGCGACTTAAAGAGTTAAAACGCATTATTACCCAATACTGTGATCATATTTCATGGCTGCATCATAATCGTACTCAAGTCATTAAAAAACAATTGCAAGAAGAACTAGCAAAAGACGAACGCGCACGATTAACAGAAGAGTTAAATGATGTTGAAATTTTGGAAAAAGACGCTGAGCAAATAAAAAGCCAAATTCTAATTCGTATCAATAAAATAACCGAAGTGCTACCTCAAACGACTGGGACCGTTGGCTCCGATGTCATCCGGCAATGTTTAATTCTAGAGAAATTACTACACAACCCGGTTCTCTACTCTGATGATGGAAGACCTTATAAAAACCCATGGACGACACGACAAGCGAATACAGTACAAACGATTAATGATTTAAAAAATGGAAAAATACAAATTAGTTTTAAATTCAATATTCCAGAAGAAATGGTCGATTTTATCAAACGCCATGGCGGCGGAGATTCTCTGACTATTAGCTCTCCTAAAGTGATAACGATTAGCAAAGCCCATCTGGATGGCCTTAGAGAAAATATGTTGCATCCTGAGCATTCCCCTGAATTATCTCTTAATACTGATTATTTAGATGATAAAGACCTCTGTATTATAAAAATGGCTTATCGTATAGGTAATAGAACCAAAATTTTAAATACTATTGCAGAATACCGTGTCCTTATGAATAATGAACAGGTAAGCTTCCATAACAAAATAGAATGCCTTGCCCAAACTGAAGCGAAAATCAAAGTGCTGATAGAATTGGCAAATGACAAAGGCTTGGGGATGCACATTCTTAAAAAATTCTATTTTGATGCGCAACAACGACTCCAAAAATTAATTAATCCAGAAGTGTTGCCCCATAACATTGATCAAGCCTTTGCCGCAGCTCTTAGACTGGACAGAGTATCAGAATTCAACAAGGTTGTGAGAGAAGCTATTGTCCAAAATAAAGTGAGCGACCCTCGGTTTGTAACTTTTTTGACAAACTGCATCAAAATGGAAACTCTTGCCACAAATTATAAAGACGCACAAAAAGCAAGCAGAGCCCTATTAATCGAGTCTGAGCGAATTATAAATCATCTAAAATCGCCTGTAGTTCCTTTAATTGTCAAACTAGGAGGGCAAGTGTATTCACAGGCTGAATTAGATACGGATGGGTTAGCCAATCTTGAAAATGACTTACAGCTTGATTTCGAGAAACCAGATACAGAATCAATGACCACTATGGATTTACATCAGGCTGTTATGAAAGAAGAAATGATTGGAAATGGAATGACAGTAAAAGTTTAATAGATTTCTTTTAAAACTTTCTGTAATGCAGCAAATGAAAAGAGAGATGTTTAAACTTGGAATAATGGAGTGACTATGCCAGTACATGAAAGGCGTCAACATTTTCGTATTGATGATCATATCTATTTTGATTATCGAATTCTTGCACCGGGTGAATTTTGTTCCGATACAGAAATCACTAATCAGTTACTAGGTGAAAATGGGCAAAAGTACATGGAAGCAGCGCAATATTTTCAGGGAATTGATTATGAGTTGGCCGAACTAACTCAGGTAATGGCGGTAAAAGAACCTGCTTTGGCGCATTACCTTAATCTTTTGAATGCCAAAATTGATTATTTATCTCGACAAATGTTAATGTCGAGTAAAGTTCAACTACGTAAAGTCAACATCAGCCTAGGCGGCATGGCATTTAAAACAGCAGAACAGATTAAAGAAAAAACCAATCTAAAAATCATCCTGTACACGAAACCCAAAATGATACCCATTATTGTTGATGCCGTAGTAGTTTATAGTCAATATCAAAGTGAGACGCATTACCGCACAGCGGTGGCTTTCTGTAATTTGACCAGCGAGCAAGAGCAGTTACTTTCACAACATATTTTACAAGCTCAAATAAAAAGCCGTGCTGATTAAGATAGACATGCTGTGGATTGGAACTGTTTTTTCTAGGATAATGAGACTTTATATCAAAATAAAGAGGTTATATCCATGAGCAGAACAGTATTTTGCTACAAATTAAAGCAAGAAGCAGAAGGCTTGGAAAAACAACCCTTCCCTGGTGAATTGGGTAAGAAAATTTTTAATGAAGTATCAAAGCAAGCATGGAATATGTGGCTTTCCCATCAAACCATGTTAATCAACGAATACCGCCTGAATTTGATTGAAGCCAGGGCTCGTGAGTTTTTGAAAGAAGAAATGCAAAAATATTTTTTTGGCGAAGGTTCAGAAAAACCCTCTGGCTATAAAGAAATAAAATAAAGGATTAATTTATGTTTCATGACTTGTTGGAATTTAACGAAGAAGTACTGGATGCCATTAATGACAAAAAACCGGTTGTTGCCCTTGAATCGACCATCATCTCTCATGGAATGCCCTACCCCGATAATTTAACTACAGCCATTGAGGTTGAAAATATTATTCGCAAACATGGTACCATTCCGGCTACTATAGCGATGCACCAAGGGAAAATCCGTATTGGTTTAACTCAAGAAGTCATGGAGCATCTCGCGCTGCAAAAAGAAGTAATAAAAGCCTCTCGCAGAGACATTTCTTTTGTATTATCTCGTAAAGTGACTGCCAGCACGACGGTAGCAGCAACCATGTTTTGTGCCCATATGGCTAAGCTCCCCCTATTTGTCACCGGAGGTATAGGTGGTGTTCATCAAGACGTGACGATGAGTTTTGATATTTCAGCTGATCTTATAGAGCTATCCAATACGCCAGTTACCGTAGTCTGTTCTGGCGCAAAATCGATTCTCGACTTACCAAAAACATTGGAAGTTCTTGAAACGTTTGGGGTGCCAGTCATAGGTTATGCCACAGACGAATTCCCCGCTTTTTACAGCAGATCGAGTGGAATACCAGTTCCACAACGCTTAAACTCGGCCGAGGAAGTAGCAAATCTCATGTCAATTCAACAGAAATTGAACATGAAAAACGGAATAGTCGTCGCAAACCCCATTCCAGTATCAGCGGAACTATCTGATGAGGAAATCAGTCCATACATAAAACAGGCTCATGAAGAAGCCAAACACATGAGCGGAAAATCATTAACCCCCTTCCTGTTAAAGCGTATTGCTGAATTAACTGCAGGCAAGAGTCTGGAAGCTAATATTGAGCTTATCAAAAACAACGCTTTTCTAGGAGCAGAGATTGCCATAGCCTACCAAAAAAAATTATTTTCAAAAAAAACTTAATCAACACTTGACTCAAAGTCGATCTCGGAGTTTAATAGCAAGCCTTGAGTGGCCAGATAGCTCAGTCGGTAGAGCAGAGGACTGAAAATCCTCGTGTCGGCAGTTCGATTCTGCCTCTGGCCACCATTAGAATCAATGATTTAGATAAAAATCCAAAAAATTCAAATATTCCATGTAGACGCAATGTAGACAGTTTATGATTTCGGGATTTAGGGTCTTTTATATTCCAGAAATAAATTCAAAGACCTTTTATCTGTTTCATTTAAATTCTGAATGTCTATCTCTTTATTTTCTAATTTACTGTTAATAATAATTTTAAGAAGTTCATAGTAATCAAGTTTCATGTAATTCTTTACAATATCCTCTTATTCTTTCAGGTACATCTTTAACCAATTTATCGATAATGCTCTCTTGACTCTCTTTATTTTTATTCTTTCCTTTATACAAGAAGTATTGCTTGCAATTTAAAAGGGTGTCAAGCGCTTTAAAGCCCTGTGATCTGATTGTTATTAAATGATATTCATTGTTACTAAAAAAATTTTGCCAGAAAAATTTGTCCCATTTGTCCCAAGTGAAAAATTGATATTGGGACACAGAAAACCGAGTGACTATGCGGTTGTCCCAACTGTCCCGAATATTCCACCTAATTTTTTGTAAAGTGCTTTAAATCCTAGATCCCGCAGTAATTTTCAGAATTTATTAAAATCACATATTGTATAAAATTTGCAACAACCTTCATGCTTATTTTCATAAATAAAACTCCCAGTACATTTTACCCATACAATTAAGCAAGATTTCCTGCCTATCCATCATATTGGTTACTACCTGGTGCTGTTTATCTATCGTTAAAAGTGAGATCCCCTGAAAGCAAAAAAATACCCACTTGGCAGTTGGCCTCTTAGTTGGTTTTTTCTTGGTATCAGGGAAGGAGGCATCATTATCTTGTAAGGTCTTTCTAATAAGTTGTTCGACGCTGGCATAGATCATTAAGCAACAGGTCATTACCATTAAGAATGCTTCAATGCGCTCTGGTTTTTTTAAGAAAAATGAGGAGGTAAGAAAGTCTGGGCTTTTCAGGAAGCGAAAGCCACGCTCTACAGCCTGCTGAGATTTATATTCATCCAAAATAAATTGCATGGAAAGATTTTCAGAGCAATCATTCGTTGCAATAATGAATAAACCCTTGGTTTCTTGGGCTTGTGCCTTACAATGCAAGGAAGTAGCAATAAAAAAAGGATTGGGGCTTGTCTTCAGAGTTTGGTCTACCTCGTTTGGTATATTTCTTTTCTTCAATAATCTCTGTATCACAAAGCACTATAAACTCTTGAGATGATTTCTACTCCTGAAGAGCAATCTCCGCATCGGTGGCACAATCAAAGGTTTTTCGACATAAACGATGAAAGCTTTTCAGAGCAGCTTCTGTACTTTTTGCAATTGCTTTATTAAGAGTATTCTCCTCGCGGGCTTTGGCTTTAGTGCTTTTGGCTAATAGCCATTTTTGTTCTAGCCCACCATACGTTGAGGTGCTCCAATAACCATAGTAGCCTTCATTTATCCAAAGACGCACCCTTTGGATAACACCACAAACACAAAGACCGACTTAGTCAGTGACCAGGCATCAAATGAGCAAATACCTTCCAATGCGGGGGAGGGTAGATGCAATGTGTCATCCAAATGGTCAGCCTCTTTTGTATACATGCATCGTTCCTCATCCAAGAACTTTGCGCAAAGCACGCGAGCAAGTCAAGTGGATGGTCAAAGATGGGGTTTCTCCCCGACGTATCATCAGCTACTTGCATCGTTGGTGTTTGTGGTGGGTAAGAACATCAAAACACTGGTTGTATCCAGACGTACTTTTATGGTTTTTAGAGGCCTGCTGGGACGCTGATGGGGCAGCGTATGCCACACAGCTTCATGCAGCGCACATTAAAAAATTATGCACCCTTGATTATTATTCTTGTGTTCCGGTTTAATAGTCAGCTTAAGTAAATTTTCGAGTGTTGATTTGAGTACGATAAAATCGCTTGTTCTTATTTCGCATAACGCCTTCATGGCGAGTAAATCGCACGTGCACCCAAGCCAACGCACGGTGCGAGGCACGCCCGCCCCGGCCCCCCCTGCCCGCTCGGCAGTAGCCTTATATATTGCAAACTCACCCCCCAACAACGAATCAGAAGAGAACCAACTTTCAAGCTTATTAGTTATCCAATTATAAAACTGGCTGGATGACTTGGGTTTTGAATTAAATTTCGGTATAGGGTTAAACGGCTCGTCCGAGCAGTATTCATAAACGACATGCATAGGAAAAAGCTTTTGCGCGCCGCCCACCCCTTCTCTCCATTGTTTATCAATGGAATCCCAATTGGGGTTGGGCACATTACTCGCATCCACTTGGTCTTGCAGTTCTTTAATAATGGTATTTTTAAAATCAAAATGCTGTTCCGTGATTTTTATTCCGTTGAGTGTATAGGTCACTCCTTCATTTTTCACCTTGTTGTATTGTGCTAATAATTCTTTAACGAGTTCCTCGTTATTCTTGGTTTTAGGAATACACTCAAGAAGCATCGTCCAACCATGCTTATCCAAGGCCCAAAGCATGTATTCAAAAGCACTGATGTTCTCGAAAGTTCGACCTGAACAGTCGGTGACTTTTCCTCTTTTAGAGAGTAAAGTGGGGTCATTTATCAGTATCTTTTGGACCGCATCATCTTCTCGTCGGACTGCCCTGTGCAGAAATGTAGGTAGTTTTTGCTCATCCAGCAGGGGTTTAAATAGAGTTTGGTTAGCCTTTGAGCTTTGGATAAGATGGGCAAAATCAGGTAACTTTAAATACTGACCAATTTCTGTTTCCCTTATGTCTTTGGGTAATTCATCAAAGGGAAATTCAAATTGTTCTTGCATAATTATTTCTCGACGCAATTAAATAGGGTTGACATTATACAACGTAAATTGATTATTTTATATACATGTGGATTTAATATTAAGCTTTCAGCCTGGGCGCTACAGTTGCTCATTAATTTGAGGCAACCAATTTTTAGATGGATTCTAAATTAAAAATTTACTGCGGAATAAGGGTTAAATAAAATTTAATCTAATTTTAAGCTCAACAATAAAGATTCCCATATGGATTATGCGGAATATCACCTTGTATTTCTCGGGTTATCATATTGGATAATTCGGATTTTTATAATGGATAATTCGGGTTTTTATTGGCTATTTTTTAAGAGATGTGATATATTGAAAACATGTTACCTATTATATGAATCCCGATGTTTGAAAGAAAATTAACCCCTATTATTACTGAGTTACTAGCTGAATTCAGAATTGTTTATTTAACCGGACCACGGCAAGCAGGCAAAACAACTTTAACAAAAATAATTGCCCGAAATAATGGCCTTGAATATATTTCCTTTGATAATCAAACAATTCTCCAATCAGCTCAAAACGATCCGATTGGTTTTATAAATTCTTTGCATAATAAAAAGGTCGTTTTGGATGAGTTTCAATATATACCTGAATTAATTCCGGCCATAAAGCAAGCATCAGATAACCTGCCACCTAATGTGAAAGGAAAATTCCTATTAACTGGATCAGCAGATATTTTTCGATCAGGGAAAACACAAGAAGCTTTACCTGGACATATGGCGAGATTAGAACTATATCCACTATCATTATCAGAACAATACAAAACTGATTATAATATTGTCGATCTATTATGTAATGAAAATTTAAACTTAAATAACCTAACGCTACTTACCCGCGCCGACTTAGCCAATTTTATTCTCAAAGGTGGATATCCCGAGGTTCAAGATAAAAGCTCAAGAGCAAAACAAATATGGTACAAATCTTATATAGAAGGTCGTCTTTTTAAAGATTTCGAGACTCTATATCATGCTAAAGGTGACTATCGTTCTAAACTTGAAGCCCTTATTCCTTATTTAGCGGGAATCTCGGGCAATCTACTTAAATATTCAAATATTTCAAACAACTTAGGCGAAGATGATAAACTGGTCAAAGCATATATCGAAGTTTTAGAGTTGATGTTTATCATCAAGAGAGTCCCTGCTTATTTAAAAAATAAAGCAAAACGACAAGCTATTACAATACCCAAACTGCAGACAATAGATACAGGACTTGCCTGCAGCCTTTTAGGTATAAAAAATGAAGGGCAATTACTTAATAGCCCTCATTATGGAGGGCTATTAGAAAATTTAATTTATATGGAGTTGCTCAAACAAAACAGTTGGTCAGAAGAAAAGGTAGAATTATTACATTTCCGGGATAAATACCAAAATGAAGTGGACATCGTCATGGAAAGGGATAATCATCAGATCATTGGAGTTGAAATCAAAGCGTCAGCAACTGTAAACATGCATGACTTTAAAGGATTAATAAAATTGGCAGAGTTTAATCCTTCAAAATTCCAATATGGTGTCATTTTTTATTCTGGCAAAGAAATATTACCTTTCTCTAATAATGAAATTAAATTATTCGCCTTACCAATAAGTTTGTTTATCAAGTCGGATACAAAGAAAGATGATGTTCAATAAAAATAGTGTATATCTAAAAAAACAAGAGCCTCCGAAGAGGCTCTGTGCCCTAGGAGCTGAGTCCTAGGGGAAGTAGTAACATAATTATACGCATGTATTTATTAACCATCAAATTACTTCTAAAGAACTGTAGAACTGTAGAACTGTAGAACTGTAGAACTGTAGAACTGTAGAACTGTAGAGTAATTGTCAATGGTTGCTCCACAGAAAGCTATCCATTATTGCCTAGATCACAAGACATCTGCCTCACTAAAAAATCACTGATCCGTTGCATAGGTTTTCTCAATCGCTCTACATCCCGCACAATGTATCCTGCCGTTACATCAGTGTTCATCTTATGGTTAAGTAAACGTTTCAATGCATAAGCTGGCAGATCAAGGCTTTCTGCAGTCGTAGCAAAAGTTCACCTTAAATCATAGAAAGAGACCCCTGAGAATTCGGTCACTTTGAGCGTAGTTTTTCTCGGATCTATCAAATAATATTTTGAAGTATCAATGATTCAATTAGAGCTCATGATTGCATAGATTTGAGGATTGATCCAATAATCACTATTCTTAGAGGAAATTAGAAGACTATAAAATAAAAGCCCTGTGAAAGGGTATCTATTTAGGATGCATAGTAATGAAATTTAATATATATATTAAAATTTTGGCTGCGTTCTTTGTAATTTTCTTAATTTTTGTTTTGGCATTTTTTAAGTATTTAAAGTCAGTTGAGGCAGAGATAGTTATTAATGCAGGGCAAACGATGTCACAAGGACTTTTAATTAGTTTAGAAAATGAGTTAATTAACAACCCGAAATCAAATTGGGATGCAATAATAAAAAAAAGGACCAATAATGTTGTGGATCTTATTGCAATCGACAGTCTAAAACTTACTCCGACACAGAATAACCAATTAAATAAGGGGGAGATAATTTTCTCGTCAGGTGAAACCTATCAATTTCTCAACCTGGTCATTGTACAACATGCTGCGTATAAAAAAATTGGTAATACGCCATACGCATTAGCTTATTATTTTTCAGATCCAGGCCAAATTATTTTTCATTATATGAACCCTGCTTTAAAACAAATCATTGCGCATTTATTATTAAAGCCCCCAAATACGTGGAATGAGGAACTAGCTAAGCTGGAAAAAATATATGGCTTCCCACTTTATGTTTATAAAACCAAGAGCAAGCACTTGCCAAGTAATATAACGAATTCGTTATCAACCAAGCGTCTGGCATTTGAAACCAATAAAAACTCGTCACAAATTGTTATTCTCTATTATGGTTTTAGTGGCGGAATACTCAAAATTGGCCCGCTTAGCTATCTACCAGTTACGACAAGAATCAGTGATGTCATGTATTATTTCATATTAGCTTTCTTTGTCTTATCCCTTTGTCTTATTACATTTCTCTCACTGCTTTTTGTGCGAAATATGAAGAAGGTATATCAGATAACTAAAAATTTTAGTCAAGGGAACTTCGACTTTCATCTGAAAATAGCTAGTACCTCTGTTTTGTATGGCCTTTATATAAATATTATCCACATGGGTGAGCGATTAAAAGAACTGATTGAATCCCATAAACAAATGTGTCGATTTGTAGCGCATGAAATTAGAACTCCTTTGTCAACCATACAAATGGCGACGGATAGTATCAAAAGGAAAAAGCCGGAAAATGTATTACTCAATAAACAGATGAACAGCATCCAGGAAGATATTGCAAACATGAATCGCATCGTCAGCACTTTTTTGATTTACTCAAAAATGCATTCAAGCGAATTAAAATTCAAAAAGTCCAAGACAGAGATAATAGTATGGCTAAAAAAGTTATTAGAGCCTTATTCTTCATCGATATTCGAAATTACATTTCATGCTAATGAGTTAAATTCTTTGAGTGCGTACATCGATGAAAATATTTTAAAACATGCGATTACTAATTTGATTACAAATGCCATGAAATTTGCTGAACACTGTATTTCTCTAACCATTTCGCTGGATGATAGCCATATTTTAATTCACGTAGACGATGATGGCCCAGGCTTACCGAATGATGGCATGGATGACATGTTTTCTGAATATGCAATTGCCGAAGACGCCGAAATTGGAGATAAACACATTGGGTTAGGATTAGCTATTGTTAAGAAAATTGTTAACCTCCATGCAGGAAAAGTCATGGCTACACAATCACCGATATTAAAAGGCGCTCGATTCACCATAGTACTTCCACGATATTCTTAATGATTAAGATTTTGGTTTTGGAAATTCGTCCTCAATTTTAGCATCTTTTGAAGTAGCCACTTCCTGCTTTAGCTCAACCAGTGCGTTCATAACCACTGCTAACTTGAATTTTGCATCATCAAAACATTTAGGGATAAATTCATCTTCCTCACCATCAATCACCTCTCCAGTTCCAAGGCCTCTTTCAAGAGCGCTGGTAATTCTATCAAGCTCTGATTCAAACTCCGATAATAGTTCATAATTGCCCTTTGCAGATTGCAGGACTCCATGCAGTTTTTCCACTACATTTTCTGGAATATAAAGAGAGCCTTCATTGCATTTTCTATATTCACGTTTCTCAATAGGTAATGAAAGGAGCTCATCTGCCTTGTGTTGACTCATTTGAAATATTTGTTTAATGGATTGTTTTAGTTCTAAGGGAGTTGGTGGCGAATTGCCGTAGTTTAAAGATGCTAGAAGTTTATCACTAGCAGTTACCCTTCTATCTTTACTATGTTCTTGTGCTGTTTCGATGAGAGTCTGTCCTTTCTTATTTTGCATTTCAAGACTAGCCCCACACTCTAATAATTTTTTAATGAGATTAAGTGGCTCTTTTCTATAATTGTAAAAATTCTGTACCGCATAGTGCAAAGCCGTCATGCCTTTTTTATCAGCACTATTAATATCAGCGCCTTGTTTTAATAATAAATCAATGACGCTATCATTACTTGGGCCTCCAATAAGGACTTTTCCACAACTTACTATTGCCAAGTTTAACAAAGCTTTATTAGCTAGAATTGACTCCAGCAAGTCTTCATGACCTTTAAATACAGAAGGCTCTTTTAAACCCAAGAGAAGCTCTAGTACATCTCTATCTGTCAGTTGTTCTATAGGGTCCGCCCGACCTAAGATATCACGGACACGTGTTAAATAATTTTCTTGCTCTTTACCTAATATTTGATTTTCCTGTTCAACAAACTTTGCAACATCTTCGCCTTCAAATCGCAATTCTGGAAAACCATCAATTTTCTTTAAATCTTTAATATTTAGAATATCTCGATTTAAAGCTAACTTTGCTATCAGTTCATCGCTGGCGTCTTTACCTAGAATTGTACGGGCATATTCTATGGTGTTAACTTTTAATTCTTTAGCCGTATGGGTTGAGGCAAATAAAGATTTTCGAACGGCAATTTGATATTCACCATGATGAAAAATAACACTGTTTCCAGCCTTCCAAATATTTCCCGACATCGATGTGATAGGGGATGCCGGCGAAAGAGATCGGAAGCCGGTTTGTGCATCTTGAGTATCCCATGGCCCAGTCCCACCAAACGTGATTTCCGGATGTTTCACTGAGACTCTTTCTAAAAATGTTTTTTCCTGTTTGTTCGCTGCAGCATCAAGCTGACTGTCTGTATTGCAGCCTTCTAAAGTCACAAAAACTTCACCATGATGTGCGGGCAATGCTTGTTTAAAGCCAGATAATAATTTATCAAAATTCGCATCATATAACTGCTCACTTGGCCCATGGCAATTACCTAAGCCATAATAGCCACCATTACCATGCCCCATAATAAATAATTTCGGGTTTTCTTCGAATATATTGTTTAATTCATCAGGTAAGTCTCGTTTGAGTTCATCCCAGTTACTATAGATTTTCGGGGCTTTATCACACTGCTCGAAAAAATAATATCTCAAATCGGAGCCTTCTAAATAAACGCCAATTGGAAGAAAGTGCTTAAACCGTTGTTTTAGATAAGGGTTTACCACCACTCCTCTTTGCTCTTCAGGCACTGGGTGATCTGGATCTGGCTTATATATTAAGATTTCTATTGCAGCATCTTTCATGGCTCAACTCGACAATATTATTTCAGATAATAGGTTGATTTTATCAAAAACAACCAGTTTAAATGTATATATATTGTACAAACAATCTCCTTTTAAAATGATACTTTATCGAGGGATATGAGTATAAATTTGCGATATAGTTTGTGAGGCTCTCGTAACAGGATTTACGAAAAATCCCAAGGTCGAGACAAAAGAATTTTTTAATATTTTTGGTAAGTCCTACATAAAATTGATGGCTGTGGTCTGTATTTATTCCCAAGCTTCAGATACAAATACATATCCTTTTTTATGGATTGTTTTTATACGATAAGGCTTTTTATTATTATCATTCAATGCTTTTCTTAAACGAGATATTTTTAAATCGATGCTTCTGTCAACCCCATCGTATTCGTGCCCAGAAAGTGCATACATAATGCTATCTCTACTAAGTAACCTATCATGGTTCTTAACCAACAAAGCAAGCATTTCAAAGTCACTAGTACTTATTGAAATTTCTTCATCAAAGAGATGAACACTCTTAGTACTAAAATTGATAGAAAAATTGCCAAATTGAAATTGATTTTGATTATTAACTAAATTAGGTCGACGCAACAATGCCTCTATTCTTGCTTTTAAGACCTCGTCTGCAACAGGTTTGGTTAAGTAGTCATCTGCTCCTAAATTTAAAGAAGATACTTCACTTTCAATATCATTAACTGCTGTTAACATAAGTATTTTACCTAAATAGTCCTCTCTAATGGTGTGACATATTTGATCTCCATTCATACCAGGAAGCATTATATCTAATATGACCAGGGAAGGTTGCTCACGAATAATGCGATAAACAGCCCTATCACCACGTTTTTCAATAGATACATCATAACCTGCTTCTTGTAAGCTTTCTTTGAGGTAATTTGCTAGCTTAACGTTATCTTCTACAAGCAATATTGATTTATCTTTCATTTGTTCTTCCAAGTCCTCTTTGAAAATAAAAAACATACAAACAAATTCAGTCTGAAATGATGTTTCAGTTAAGTGTTACATATATATAAAGATAGAAGCAAACACACGCCCCATCCGTACAATTTACATACAATTGCTCTTTTTTAACCCGGTATAATAACAGATAAGTAAATCTTTATTCAGATGAAATCATTATGAACTTGCATTGGAGTATTCTCATGAAAAAATCCAAAGAAAAACATCAGTCTTTTCCTGAATCTATGACGGCAGGCGAACCCCAAACCTCTTCTATAGCATTGGCTCTACAACTATTTAGAAAGGAAACAGAAAAAAAAGAAGCTGCTCTGGAAGCTGCAAAAACACGCTGTCCGGTTTGTTTTAAAGAAATCGCGCCTAAGCGCCTTTGTTCTGGACATGGAAGTGGTGCTGGTGAAAGTGATAGTGCTACTTCAGATAAGACATCTGAGAAAAAAGTTAGCCCTGGGAAAGAGAACTCTCTAACTAAACCACGAAAAACAGTTGAGACTACGGACGAATGGATAGGTGAATTTGATTCAAGGTCTTTAGACAAAAAAAGTTTTAATCCAGAAATCATTGCTGAGTTAATCAACAAAGGATTATTACTGATTGATAATGATCGTGAATTAATGAAGCTTAATATTAAATTGCTTTGTGAGCCTAATTCCTTAACTGAAGAGCAAAAAGAAGAATTAAAAAAATTTATAGAAGCGATTATCACAGTATTCAATAAATTTAAAGAAGAAAATCATCTTTCCACTGATTGTATGCAAATAAATCAAGATGAGGAAGGAAATATACTTTCTCTTCGTATTAACATGCCCACATTAGTCCTATACGATGTATTTATCCAACGGCTAGCAAATAATTTAGCGCCTACAATACAAGCAAAAGACAAAATCAAGAAAAATCAAAGTGTTGCTTCAACTCCACTTTCAATGGAACCCAAAATTTCCCCTTCTACTCAAGGAGAGAACATTGAAAAAAATGAGGAAGAACAGGAAATCTTCAACCCATCTCCTTTCAAAATGACATCATGGTAAAAACCACAACTCAAAAGCAAGAGTGGCCTGTTTACAAGTCAGGCTACGCTAGATGACACAAATTGATTAAATTTGTTCTATTATAAAGGATGAGATCATTTACAGATATTAACCTCTTGCACCTGAAATCTTGCTTAAATGGAGCGAGGATTATAAAAGTACCCTCACTTAAGCTAAAAAAATGAATTCATATGCCAAAATTGTCCCGGTAAAATAGCACATTGCCCAGACTACCTCCTAACAATTTATGTCTGTATTTTTATTAGTTCAAATTTTAAGCATATCAAGTTGTGTTAAATGAGTCTAAACCAATCCATATAATCGATGAAAATTATTTTTCTGCCAATATTACCGTTCCAGGCACTGGATCAGAGGGAGAAATAGCTTTGACGGGAATAGGATTAAAGCCTATTTGCTGCAGCATGATTTTGTACTCATCTGAGGTTTTAAAAACTTCCGCATCAAATCCATCTGCAAAAATATAGCTGTATTCCCATGTCAGACAAAGATCATAGCAAAGTTCTTTAAAACCTTCACAGATAGCAACATGGCCATTCCTTTTTAAAGCATGATACGCCATATTTAATAATTTCCTTTTTCTGGAATTATCCCAATCCCACAAAACACGCACGAATAAAATCAAATCAAATCCCGCAGGAAATTGTTCATCGTTAATAAAATCACCCGCAAATACACTTATTCGCTTCTGTAATCCCATTGCATCTATGTTTTTTTGAGCTATTTTTGCTGATTCGGGTAAATTGTAAACAGTAATTTTTAAATGCGGATAGGCCTTAGCCAGTGCACAAGCAATAGTGCCATCACCGCCCCCAACATCCAACACGGAGCGATATTGATTGAAATCAAGATAAGCCAATAAAGTTTGTATAAGTGGTGTTACTGTTTTTGTCATCCATGTTTCAAGGAAACTTGCTTCCTCCGCATTTTTCGGTGGCCAGGAAACATTGAACTTTGGATCAGTAAAACGCAATATATTACTTAATTTTTCGTTTGCCATCCTCTGCCAATAAAAATCATAATATTGTTTAAATCCCCAATATCCATCCCCTAACATCACTTGGCTTTTTGCCAATTGATACCCTACTTGTGAACCAACCGAAATCTTTTTTAAAAAATTTTCACAGCAAAGTAAATGTAACCATTTTTTTGCTCGAACAGGTTTCAGTTCAAGCGTTTTCATAATGTCATTTTCCAATAAATAAGGTTTGCCATCGAATAAACGAAACAAGTCAAGATCAAACATAGACTCCAGCAGTTTAATTCTCACCCCGCCTGCAAGGAGTCCATAAAAATACTGACGCGCTTCAATATAATTCTCAGGATTATTTGACTCTTCACTTTGTGCAACAATTACCGGCTCAGGCAATTTGGCATAGATCATATGATGATTAAAACCCAACTCTGCAAAAATTGGGTTTCTGTCAACATAAGTAATATAACCTTGCTTTTGTAAATAGGAGACGATTTTTTCAACCCGATTATCAATATCATGAACTTCGATGCTCAATTGTTTAATAAACGAAAACTGCTCTGGCTTGATGCTGTTTATTACATCAAGCTCTGCACCTTCCACATCAATTTTTAGTAAATCAATGCGAGTGATCCGGTTTTTTTCAATAAAACGCCCTAATGAAATCAGGTGACATCTTACTTTGGTTTCTAAGGTCTGACGTTTATAGTTCTTTTTAATGAGATAATTACGCAAAAAAGGTAAATATTTTAATTGATAATAAAGTGGTTTATTTTGAAAAGAAGAAAGCGTTAACAATGTTTCATAGTTTAACAATGGTTGATAATTGGAGATGATTTTATCTGTTGGTTTGTAAGTGGCAGTAACAGAGCTTTCCCCAAAGAGAGTAAAATCGATACTACAATCTTTTGGAACATTTCCTATCCCGGCATTGTAAACATGCACGTTATGCTTAAACCTCGCCAAATTCTTTTTTAAACACTTAAAAGTAGCAGGGATAGGCTCAAAGCTATATATTTCAGTATCATAATGGCATTGTTTTAAAGCAAATAAGGAAAAAATACCAATATTCGCCCCGACATCAAAAACAACTGCACCGGCACTTAAAGTAAGAAAATCCGACAAATAACTCTTCTGATGGAAAATCTCATAAATCAAACTACTGACTTCAAATTCATTAATAAAATACAAGTCTCCAACACTAAATCGTTTTCGTGAAATGTCATCAGGCATTGATTCTTGTCCCTTTAATCAAAATATTTTGTCAATCCAACCAGGATCAAGCGATTTCCTGTATGGGGTGTTTTCCCATGCAAGCAGGAATAATTATCAACTATCATCACGTCCCCTGGCTGCCAGGCCGTTGATACTGTATTTTTTTGTATTGCGGAGTTGATACAATCTGCTTCTTGTTTCGATAAATGTTCGCCATCACCATAAAAAGCAGTATAAGGATGAAAGTAATTGTGTAACAAGATAAAACGAATAAAAGAACTAGTAATCTTGCTTTTTATGTAATCACTGGTTCCATTATAATAACGGTTAGCATGGTTACTTTGATTAAACCAGACTAATTTTCCGCTGATTGGATGATTCCGGCACGCAGGAAGCAACTGTTCGGTGATTAGCCCATTTCCCTGAATCCATTGAAATTGCGTCCCCATTTGCTGAAGCATCACTTCTACTTGACTTTTGTCATCGGTTTGGAATCGTTCCATCCATGTCAAGCATCCAGAGTTTTTACCTATTGAACGAATCATTTTGTATTGTATTCCGGTACCGTAATAATGCCTTCGATATAATATCCCTTTAGACTGCAATTTTTTTTGCAAAAACGTTGGTAAGGAAAACCATACCTTGTTTCCATCAGCCAATACAGTAGCTCCACCTGTATCCGGAGCATGAATGCAGTTAAAAAAAATGTGGCTGGGAAAATCCTGGTCATATGATTTTTCATTATGTAAAGCAAGATTAAAGCTTGGATGAATATTTATCGAGGTATAAATATTATCTGTAATACGTGTTCGAGGAATTGGGCAAAAATCATAAGAATAATTTGGCCCCAAATTGCTTGACTGGATCACTTCTAAAAATTGCTCAGCCGTATGAACATGAAACCCACGCAAGATAATGGCGCCATATTTGAGGAGCTTCTCCTTAAACAAGGCATTGTCTTCTTCAAGAAATTGCTTTAAAACATGAACATTACCTTCTAATTTAGCTTGAGGCTGAATAACTAAAGGTAATTTTTGATGATTCAAAAAAGCATAGCTAATTTGATGATAGGCCATAAAATTTCTCACTCACAATCCTGAGGTGTACTATCAGACTTTCAGAGTGTAGGTTCTTCCTGATTCTATAAGTGGTTCCCTATGTTTCACCTATATTACAAAAATTACCGCATCATCTTTGAGAATAGTTGTATTAAATAGTATAGGTACTGCCCTACGTCATGCAATGAAAATCCACCAGATTCTCCCAAAGAATCTCTACTGAATCATCCAACTCATCTCCGGATGGCATCAACTTGAACATTAATAATTTCTAACCTTGACGAGAACCCATTGCAATTCGATAAGTAATTGACTTACGCTGAAAATAATTCATGTTTGCGCTACCTTTATAATAAAATATGCAGGCAAGTTTTAAGCTATAATTTTCTTAGGTATTTTAATCTTCCTGATGACTGCCAATCAAAAATTAGTCCAGGCTATCGCTTGATTAAAATCCCTTTTAGGAAATATCACCCCTTTACATGAGCTCGCTCATAGCTCATAACTTATAGTGTCAGGATAGCCACTGGGAAAAGGAGTAATATGTCTTTTTTTCACCTCTTAATAAGAGAAATCAATCACTTGATTAACCGAATCTATGAGAGGAATTATAATTCATCAACCCCAGATCAACTGATATGGCAGCATATTCAAGACTACGAGAAACAGTTTCAAAAAAATCAAGAAGCCATCTATTATTCCAAAGAAATACTCGAAGATCTTATCAATAAAAGACTGAGAGCAATATTACTTCACGCAAAATCAAAGTCTCCCTGGTATAAAAAAACACTGGCAAAAATCAACATAGAGAACTTTACCAGAGAACGATTAGGTGAACTCCCTACTATAAATAAAACCATTTTAATGGAAAATTGGGATGCAATTGTCACTAACCCCAAGCTTTCATTAAACCTGGTTGAAAAACATCTGAGTAAAAAAAATGATAGCATTGATACATTATATTTATTCTCCCGCTATCAGGTCGTGTCAACTGGAGGAAGTAGCGGGAAACGAGGTGTATTTATTTATGATTGGGATGAATGGATTACATTTCATACGGCATTTATCCGCTACCCACTATACAATTATAAACGCACGCAAATAGTAACCACAAAGCTAAATACAAACTCAAGAATTGTCAGCCTGTTTGTAACAAACACGGCAATTGCTGCCTACTCTTTAGCAAAAACCTTTGGGCGTCGTGATGAAAATATGTATTTTCTACCTATGGCTGTAACCCCATTAAACATAGTGATTACACGGCTCAATCAAATTCAACCTGATATTTTAACTGCTGGTCCTTCATATGTTCATAAAGTGTGTCAACTAGTTCAAAAAGGACAAATAAAAATTGATCCCAAAATTCTTTTTGTCGGAGGAGAACCACTTTTCGAGCAGACCCTAACTTTAATCAAAAAAACCTGGCCTAAAGTGGACATTTTTAATGTATTTGGTTGTACTGAAGGGATGGTTGGGCTAAATTGCCGAGCGAATGTGGATGAGATGCATTTGAATGATGATCAATGCATTATTGAACCTCTGGATGAACAAAATCGCCCTGTTGACAAAGGAATCATGGTTTCCAAAATGTATATAACTAACTTATATAATTACACTTTGCCATTAATCCGCTATGAAAATTCGGATGAAATATTATTTTTAAATAAAACCTGTGATTGCGGCATCCAGCATCAGCTTATACAAACTCCTAAAGGTCGGCCTGGATGTGATTTTAATTATCCTGGTAATATTTTTGTACATCATTCGCTTTTCTTAGGAGCACTTCTACCAGAAAAAAATATTCAGGAATACCAGGTCGAACAAACAATCGATGGGGCTAATATCAGGGTTGTAACAACCGGTTTTATAAACAAGAACCAATTGCAAAAGAATATACGCTTACGATTAAGCAAGGTGGGTTTGATGGATGCCCAAATAAATATCACTGAGGTACCTGAAATTAAATATTTGTATTCGGGTAAGCTGAATCGTTTTATACCATTGAACTCCACTGATGAATCCCGGTAACAGGAATAATTTTCTCTATAGTAAAACACCAAGCTGAAAGTACTGTTAACCGCCCCCTTGATTTACTGTGGTTTGTCGATGAGGAAATCTCAAACAATTTAGATACCAAGATCTGTTTAGCCCAATTCCCATCTGCAAGTCTCCAAGCCTATAAGGGATGGCCTTCGAGACGTGGCTTTCGCCACTCCTCAGGCCGAACGTAACCCAAAATGACATGTTCCTTGCTGCTTAAATTGTATGTGGCTATTAACAAGCAAACCGCAGCAGGTTAACTTTTAACAGGAATAAAAACGAAATATCAACAGAACCCTAATTTTCATCATAGCTACGCAAAACCAAGTGCGTATTACTGCCTCCTGCGCCATAGCTGGAAACACCAGCCAAATAGAGTTTTTTTTCTGTAGGGAAATCTTGAAATTCAGTGGCAATGTATATAGGAGAGTCTTCCAACATAAAATCTGGATTAGGAGTTTCAAAATTAATTGAAGGAACAATAGCCTTATTTTTGAGCATAAGTACTGTTTTGATGATTGAAGCCATACCGGACACGATGCCTGTATGACCCAGGTTACTTATTACTGAACTTATTGGGCAACTGTGTGTCTTTTTAACGTCTTTGAATGCTTTTTTCAGGGCATATATTTCAGTTGCGTCACCCAGTTTGGTTGAGGATCCATGAGCTGCAATATAATCCAGATCACCTGGCTCAACCTCTGCATTTCGCCAAGCAGACTGCAAGCAAGTATATTGGCCATGAACGCCTGGTGCCATAAATCCTTCTTTTGAAGAATTACCATCATTATTCATAGCCGATCCGATAATCACAGCATGGATTAGATCATTATCCGCAATGGCATCTTCAAGCCGCTTTAGAACAACCAATCCAGCACCGTTTGAATATAAAGTCCCACATGCTGAAGCATCAAAAGAACGGCAATGCCCGTCGGAGGAAAACAAGCCATTCTCTTCATAAAGATATCCAACTTCCTGTGGTAAATCGATTAAGCACGCACCCGCAATTGCCATATCACATTGATGACTGTTTAATTCTCTACAGCTTTGGATCACGGCTGTCAGAGAAGAC
Source organism: Legionella sp. PATHC039 (assembly GCF_026191275.1). Taxonomy (NCBI): domain Bacteria; kingdom Pseudomonadati; phylum Pseudomonadota; class Gammaproteobacteria; order Legionellales; family Legionellaceae; genus Legionella; species Legionella sp. PATHC039. The sequence goes on along the minus strand of NZ_JAPHOP010000001.1, from coordinate 613,853 downwards.
GAGCAAGCTGTATATAAATCAATAGAACTACCCTGAAATCCAAATTGATAAGAAATATATGGTGCAATGACTTTTGAATAATACCTTTCTATCGCTTTTTGAGTATCAATCGACTGGTAGTAGGCGGCTCCCAGGAAATGGGAGGCGGGTTGATTATTTGCACCAATATAAACAGCTGTATTTTTTATGTAGTTATTTACATGATGTTCCTGACTTCTCATGTTGCTCAGAGCTCGATAAGTTAAATGCGACATCACTTTGCCTTGCACACCCAACAATTCAAAATTTTTGGTGGTATTTTCAAACGGAGCAGCATCGAATGACTCCAGGTCATCTAATATCCCTCTGTATGGTTTGTAATTGGGATTAGCGATTAATTGCTCTGAAATACCCGAGCGCTGTAATTGCTCTGCGGAAAATTTAGTGACTGCTTCTTTACCAAACTTCAATAAATCCCAATACTCATCAAGATCATTAGCCCCAGGAAATTTTACAGCCATACCAACAATAGCAATTTTGTTTGAGTAGTTATTGTCACTCATAATTTATGGCTCCATTTCTTTGGCCGCACCAAGAATTTAATAAACACTAACTAGACGACGTATAACGGGTTCATAACATAAAACATAGTTTATATTATTTCTACAACCAGCTTTTAATTAAGTATAAGTCATTTTCCCTGATTATTTTTATTTCTCGGGCATTGCTCATGCTAAATGAAACTCAATAGTTTCTCTTTGTCTATTTTTCCATTTTCTTTTATTGGAAATGCACTTAACCATAAATAATGCTCTGGTACCATATAATCCGGGAGCCTGTTTTTTAAAAAGGATTTCAGTTCTGCGCTGCCAATCTTTGTTTGTTTCTTATTAGCAATCAGGAATACAACCATTCTATGATCTAGACCATCTGCTTTCTCACAGACCACGACGGCATCCTGGATGTTGGGATGTTCTAGTAAATGATATTGTATTTCTCCTAATTCAATACGTATGCCATGTACTTTGACCTGATCATCCCTGCGGCCTAAAAATAACAATTCATGATTTTCATTCCAACGCACTATATCTCCAGTACGATACATTTTCTCTCCAGGCAAGTAAGGATTGTCTATAAACGATGCCTGAGTCAGCACTGGATTATTTAAATAACCCTGAGCTAATCCAACTCCGGAAATATAAAGCTCTCCAGGTTCGAAGCCGGTTGAATTTAACTGCTCGTCTAACACAAAAAATTGAGTATTTTGGATAGGCTTTCCAATGGGTACAGTGTCAAAACGTTTGTGCTTTTCACAAATAAAACAGGAAACATCTATTGTGGCCTCTGTGGGCCCATATAAATTGACTAATATTGTTTTTTGATCTTGAAATAACTGGTTGAATAGATTAACACTTTTGGCATCCAGCGCCTCTCCACTTGAAAATACGTACTTTAAAGAGCTTAAGCGATTTATCGAAAAATCCTGTTCGATGTAACTTAAAAATATTCGTAATACGGAGGGTACAAAATGAATAACATTGATTTGATATTGCTCAATCATTTGAATAAACAGCTTGATGTCATGTTCTTTTCTTGGCGGTAAAAGTACTACTCCGGCGCCCGCGATAGACCACCAAAAGGTCTCCCAGACAGAGATGTCAAAACAAATGTGTGTTTTATGAAATACTACATCACGACTTTGCAAGGGAAATGTGTTTTGCATCCATAAAATACGATTAAGCAAAGCTTGATGTGAAATCAAGACTCCTTTCGGCTTGCCAGTAGTGCCTGAAGTATACATCACATACGCTAAATCCTGTTTTTTCCTGGGCAGGTTTAAATTATGGTAATCTTCATCGCTCACATTGGCATGAATGCTTAACACTTGCAAACCCGGGGTTGCCGTCAATAATGAATGATCACTGACAATTAGAAATTTGATTTGGCTGTCTTCAAGGATGGTTTGATTTCTTAGAACAGGAGCTATGGGATCTATCGGTAAATAGGCACCACCTGCCTTTAATACTGCAAAAATAGCCACCAGCATTTCAAAAGAGCGCGCGAGTTGAATACCGACAATTCCATTTAATGGCAGCCCTTTTCTTTGCAGATACCGCGCGTATTGATTGGCTTGTTTATTAAAGACATCGAACGAAATTTGGCGATCTTCCAGATAAACCGCTGTATTTTCCGGGTATTGCTTTACCTTCTCCTCAAATAAGGAGCAAATTGTCGTGTACTGATCAGGGGAACGCATTGTTTAATAATATCCTCTATTTATTGTTGCAAAGCTTTGAAATGAGTATCTCGTGCATTTGTGAGGTGCCCTCAATGATCTCCATTACCTTGGCATCTCTGTAATATCGCTCAACAGGATAAGTTTCTTCAAATCCAGCTGCACCAAATATTTGTAAAGCATGATTAGATACAAAAACGACCATTTTTGAAGCCGCGTATTTTGCAATTAATGTTTCAGCTATGTATGCTGGATTTTTTTGCTGTCTAAGTTCTCCGGCATAAAAACACAATTCCCGGGCGGCTTTAACCTGCACCACCATTTCAGTTATCATTTTTTGAATGAGCTGATGTTCGTCTAATCTGCGATCGAATTGTTTTCTTTTTTGAGTATAGCCAAGAGCCGCATCCAGGCAAGCTTGTCCTAAACCAACACATCCATACGCTGTTGTATAACGTCCTTCATCTAAAGCAGTTTGAATAACACAGTTAAAACCGATACCAATACTACCCAACAGATTTGTTTTAGGAATTCGGCAATTATCAAAAAAGATCTCAGCCAACATATTAGAACGTAATCCTAAAAAATTAGACATGGGTGCAATAATTAAGCCCGGTGTGTCCTTTTCAACTAAAACCGCAGTAAGTTGGCCCTGGCAATTTGCTAAAACCAAAAACAAATCAGCTATTTGCCCTAAGGTAATGTATTTTTTACTTCCTTTTAGAATGAATTCATCACCTGCATCCAGCAACTGAGTTTCAACATGCTCCAAATCGCTACCGATATTAGATTCAGTTAAAGCCAATGCAGCCAAAGTTTCACCTGAGGCAATCCGCGGTAACCACCTTTGCTTCTGAGCTTTTGAACCAAATTGCAAAAGTGACTTACTCACCATGCCCAATACTGTTAGGATATTTGCCAAAGAACAAAGTTCTTTAGCAAAGGATTCATGCATGATACCAATGGTCAATTCATCCCATTGCTGCCCGCCAAATTGTTTAGGAATGCAAGCGCCCAAAAAGCCATTTTGGGCTAAGGTATAAAAAAAATCCCGCGGAATATTTTGTTCTTTATCAAAATTTTTTGCATAGGGGTGAAGGTAATTTTCTATGAATTGATTAAAGAACCGTTGTTGTTTCACTTGTCGAGGCTGATAGTTGGGCAAAATTCCTCTCCTTAGTGCCTGTTTGCAATTCTACTCATATTGATAAAATCCTTTTTTTGTTTTTTGTCCAAGAAGCCCTGCATCCACCATATTTCTTAATAACCAGCATGGTCGATACTTCGGATCGTTCAGCTCTGAATAGATTGTTTCTAAAGAATAAAGAACCGTATCCAACCCAATTAAATCAGCAGTATGCAGCGGCCCCATTTTATGCCCAAAGCATTGTTTAAATAAAACATCGATGTCTTCGATTGATGCAATGTTTTCCTGTACCATAAAAATAGCTTCGTTAATAAAAATCATCATGGCACGGTTACTCACAAAACCAACGGAGTCCTTAACAACGATCATTTTTTTATGGACTTGTTCAAGTAACGATCTGGTTTTTTCTATTGTCAATTCGTCAGTATGATATCCCTTAATCACCTCAACCATAGGCATCATCGGTGCCGGGTTCATAAAGTGAACCCCTATAACACGTTGAGGGTGATCAACAAGTGATGCGATTTTAGTAATGGGTATAGAAGACGTGTTTACCCCAAAAATGCAGGCGGAACTGCATTGTTCATTTAATAGCTGATACAGTGCTTTTTTTAGCTCCCAATTCTCAGTGATACTTTCTATAATATATTCCGATTGATTGAGCTCATCTAATTGTGTTGTAAAGGTAATTGATGCCAGTATAGTTTCAATAGACTGTGTCGAAGCGAAATTTTGGGTTAATGCCAGATAGTGTAAATTTTTAGCTATAGTGGCTTTTGCTTTATCCAATTGAGATTGGATGTTATCGATTAAAGTGACATGAAATCCGCATTGTGCAAAAAGCTGTGCGATACCTGAACCCATTGTTCCCGCGCCAAGAAGAGTAAGTTTTGTTTGTTTCATGTCGTTAGTCCACCAAACCTTACCACAGTTATTTGTATTGAATTACAGATAAAAGCTCAGCTCTGACCGTTTGTGCAAAATCCAACATAGGGAGCCTGACCTATTACCATTATAGTTTACTGGAAATAAAAAGAGCGATAGCATCAATACTGGTTAACTGGTTCGGATCAAATTCACCGACCTCCAGATCAATTTTATATTTCTTCTCTATAAAAACTAATAATTGAATGAAAAATAAAGAGTGCATTGCACCTGTGTCAAAAATATTATCCGAATAACCAATATCCTTAATTCGAAAAGAATTGAGTAAAAATAGTTTTACTTCATTTTTAATGCGTTCAACTTCCATCAAATCTTCCTGTTTTATAAGAATAATCTTATTCAGATGCAGGTATCATCATGCTTTAGAGAGCATTTATCTGATTACCCCGATTCATTACAACAATACACATCGTGTAAGCAAGGCTTTGTATGTCTGGAGTTATCGCCGCTTTAAAAAAACAGGCCATTTAATCCCTAATAGAATTATTCATAATAATATTTTTTCCAGGAAAGTCAAAATACTTAACAAATGCTTAAAACCGGTTTGGAGCCATCTTTTGCGCCCTACCCTATCAAAGTCAGACCTAATTTAACTGGACAGTAATATACCTTGCTTGTGACAATCCAGGACTCGCATCACATCCTTTTCATTATAATTACCTGCTATACTTCATGCAGAGTGAAATGATAAGGACATCCATGAAGCAAACGGCCATTGTACTCCAGGGAGGAGGGGCGCTGGGAGCTTATGAGTTAGGCGTATTAAAATACCTCTATGCGTCAGACAGTTTTTCGCCAAACATAATTTCAGGTGTTTCTATTGGGGCTATCAATGCAGCGACACTGATTGGGGCGAAAGGCGATCCTGTCCAGACCCTGGAAGCAATATGGGACGAATTGACTGTTTTTTCTGCCCAGATGTTTCCTGAAAATACCGAACCTTATCTGTCACTCTTTGGCAATGCTGCTTTTTATCATTTGCGTACTGATTACTGGTCTATGCCTTATTGGACCAATTTTTATACCACAACACCACTTCAGCAATTATTATTAAAATACATTGATTTCGATAAGCTGAATAACAGTCCAATCCATTTAATTCTGACAGCGACTGATGTTACAACAGGTAAAAGTACTGTTTTTGAGAATCAGGGTAATAACCGCACAGAAATCAGCCCTTTGCATGTGTTAGCAAGTGGCAGTTTGCCTCCTGGTTTTCCCATGACGCTCATTAGGAATACTCATTATTGGGACGGAGGCCTATTTTCCAACACTCCTCTCTCTCCGGTTATAGATAAACTTAATCCCGATCCAAACGTTGAAAAGCAAATTATTGTGATTAATCTTTTCCCCAGCCGGGGAAAAATACCGACTAATATGCCTGAAGTTTTTGACAGAGTGTTTGAAATCATTTTTTCCAATAAAATCCGTTTTAATACCGAATTAACCGAAAAAATTAATGAGTACATTGAAACAATACAGGAAATTGAAAAGGTGATTCCTGAAAATAGCTTGATAAGGCAGCTTCCCGGCTATAAACGACTGCTTAATTATAAATATATTCAGGATATAATTTATATAGAAAGCTCAGATGAAGAAAACGCAACCGCTTCTTTTGATTTTTCCCGCAAAGCGATACAAAGACGTATTAACTCAGGATACAAAGATGCCAAAAATAATTTTCAGTTGAATCAGTTAATTTGAACTCTGCTGCATCCACTATTACATCGCTGCTGTCATAGCATGCAAAGTTGCAGGAGTAGCAACTTCTCTATGCTAAGGTTTTTTTATTCTGGTTCGGATTTTTCGCAACAGCCCCTGATACACAAATACCATAAATGATTTATTAAGGTTGGTTCTGGCGGCTGTTGTGACTCTTCATCAATCATAAACTTAAGGTTATACCTTGCTCAGGTTTAATTAATTCTACGCCAATATCATTTTCCTCGAACAATTCGTTTATAATCTGTTTTTCTGTATCTTCATTAGTATTCGAAAAGTCAGCTAATCTGGGTTTGATGTGTGTAACAACAACGGGTAAACCTCGTAGTGAGTTTCTTGAGTCGAAAGGATCAACAATCGATGCCAAGTGCCGCAATTCTGACATAAACAAGTTTGGTTTTAAATGGCCAAATAATTTGTCATCTGGCTGTGAATTTAAAAATGAGCACTCTAACATGATGGCATGCAGCTGTTTATTTCTTATGAGTGGCGCAATTTCTTTCCAAATATTCTCCAGGTTTGTTGATTTTTCAATGTGATCAGCGCCAGTATCACCAAAATAGAGGGCATATTCGGTTTTATAACGTATTAAAAAAGCGCTTGAAGCCATTCCACCATGGCTCAAAGGGAATGCTTTAACGTGCAGATCAGTATCAGGAATAGCAGCCCACTGGAGTAATGGCAGAGTTTGATAATGCTGAAAATTCAAATGAGGAATTTCTCCGCTATCTCCAAAATTCCCCCAGACAGACCAATTAAAAATATTGTCTTGCAATACCTGCATGGTTTCTTCACGTGCCATAATGGTTTGCTTTTCTCGCAATTCGGGTTGCGCCATCACAAGCCCCATAACATGATCAAGATGGGCATGAGAAATAAGGTAGGCTGGAATATGTTTTTGCAGCAAATCGTCAACCTTTTTATTACGCAGTGACTTTTTATCGACCGCGACTTCAAGCCCACGCACCAAAGTGCCCCCATCAAGAGCCGTATAATTTTTACTTTTGATAGCCTTTATTAAATAAGCTGATAAATTTCCATCTTTCAACCCCCCATAGACTCCAAGGGGAAGAATTTCAAAGGCAGGCGCACTATATCCTGCATGAGATAATAAAAAAATAAACATGGTAATGAATAACTGGCGCATGAAGATTTCCTTTCAAATAATTTGGGTCAGTTTGTAAAATAATACCGTATTCAACCTTGGTTTAATCACCGTATTTATATGCTAGAACTTCAACATCATAATGATTAAAGTGACTTTATAACAGCCGCTTGATTTAGTCTTTCTGAGATGTGATTGTGATAACCATTTAACACTGCTTTTACCAGTATTTCAGCCTTATTTCTGCAATCCATTTTATTCTTAATATTTTCTATGTAGGACTCTACAGTTCGTTTGGATAGAGAAAGCAAAGCCCTTATTTATTTTGCGGATTTTACCCTTATTAATAAAAACACACATTCATGCTCACACTCTGTTAATCCATATATATTTTTATTGTCGTACAGCATGTAATGAGGGAGGCTTATATGCCAAATGATATTTCAGGAACCCATATTAGCCCCATCCTCCAATGAATGATCATTTTGAGCGTGGATTATTAACCGGTTGGGGTGTAAGTTTCAAGGCTGATTTAATTTCCAATTTAATTGCGCATGTTGGAGATTAAGTCAAAACTATTTCAGACAAATAAAGCGCAGTCTGGGTTATGACCAGACATATAATCTAAAACTAATTCAATTTATTTTATGAGACTGTAGAGCTGATTTTTCTTTGTCTAATAGAGTATATATATCTAGCGCCCCCACCAATTCTGCTTTTATCTCCAGGGGTAATTTTTGTTTTTGTAAATGCAATAATACTTCATCAGCACTTGTGTCATTAGATAATTGATTTACTATTTTCAAGGCTTTTTCCAGTTCATTAATTTCTGCTTTAATTTTCTTAACTTCAAAATGCTTATCAATTCTTCTAAAAAGAGTAAACGAACTTTTTTTGATCACATCGTTTTCAATGTATTTTTTATGATCCAGTCTGTCTTTTATGCCTTTGCCTAGAATATTCCCGACAATTTCTTTAAAAGGCTTCTCTCTGATGTTACCCAATAAAAATTGGCTGCGTTCTGACTGAGACATTTCTAAAAACTCAGACCATTGTTTTTCAGAGTTATCAATAATTTCTTCCAGATGCTTCTGCTCACTCTTGGCCAAAAAAGATAAAAGGTTTTTCTCCACCCTCTGTCTCTTGTAATCGATGGTTGTATTTTTTGATGATTTGGATTGTTTACCTGATGTATGTCCAAACAAATCCCTGTACTGCTCTGAATTCAAACCTTTCTTACTGACTAGTCGCTGCGCCTCTTTTGGTGAATCAATCATAAGGCTATCTAGAATAGAATCGATTTGAGTCATACGATACAGATCTGGAGATTGCCTGAATAGTGCGTCAGGATTAATCAGCTTCACCCCATTAACCACTTTGTAGTTGGCGAAACTTTCATTAAATAAAAATTTCTTTTTTGACAATAGCAAAATATGCTCAATGGTCATTCGTGAACAATTTTCCCGATCAGTTTGAATCAAACGAAAATGTTTTAAATCCTTCGCCTTTGGATCTCTATCAGGCTCTAACCGGTAAGCATCGCAATCAGGAAATCGGCTCATGATTTCATCAAGCGCGGCATCTCCTGCACTATCATTAGCCGCATCTAAACAAAAAACATGAAGCTTTCCATCAACGATAAAAAAATCAAATGCTGTCCAGTGGTGGTTATCTGCAGTAAAAAGAGCGATTTGAAATCTGGTCGTTCCACTAAAATCGTTAATGTTATTTTTTAACTTATCCAGAAATTTTCGGTATTCATCTTCCTCAAACGCATTTTGTGGTCTACTCAGCACAAAACAGTTAAATGCCTCACCACGTTTATTCCGATTTTCTTTTTTTCTTGCCATAGCTAACTTAACCACGGAAGGACCCCAGCGTGGGTTATTCAATAATTGCTCAAGCCACTTTTGATTAAGTTGCTTTTTTTCTTCTTTTAACCCTTTTTTGACTTTAGACTCATCTTCCATAGCCGCTTATCTTCAATCTGATTATATATTAACTAGTATAGAACCTATAAAGCACACTGGGATGTTTTTATAATCAGTAAGAGCTAAAATCTGCAAGTATTTCCTGTCCATAAAAGGAAAATATAGATCAATTGGTTTATAATATAAACAAATACAATCGCTATTTAAACATAATGCTGATTAATTTTTTTATTTAAGCAGAATTCATCAGTTCATTAGACAAAAGGAGCAGCTTATGCATCCAGAAATTGAAAGGGCACAAAGAGAGATTATTGAAGCTTTTAACGCCAAACCTAAAAATGGGATAGAAAAAATAAAAGAAATATGTGAGAAATATAAAATTTCTCCAAATGCAGAGATTGCCGCGTTCTTTCATCAACAAAGAAAAAATTTAGATTTAGAGGCGGTTGGCGATTATTTGAGTGGGCCAGAAGCAGAAAACCAGCAAGTATTAAAAGCTTTTACCAGTCAAATGGATTTCAATGGACAGAGTTTGTTGAGGGTTTAAGAACCTTTTTGAAAACATTTAAATTACCAGGCGAAGCTCAAAAAATTGACAGGTTAGTGCAAAGCTTTAGTGGTGCCTATTCCCAGCAAAATCCTGATGTGGTTTCCAATGCGGATGCTGCCTATCTTTTAGCATTTCAAACTATCATGCTTAATACTGATTTACATAACCCAAGTATCCCTGAGAAAAATAAAATGACAATGGATGGACTCAAAAGAAATCTCAGAGGAGGTAATAATGGTGGAGATTTTGATGCCAAATTTTTAGAGGAACTATACAGTGAGATTAAAACTAAACCTTTTGAATTGAATTTCGTTAAAACCAGTCCAGGATATGAACTTACTTCAACCACTCTCAATAAAGATTCTACTTTTAAAAAATTGGGCTCCTTGCTGCATTCAACGAATGTAAACATCAATACTATTTTTCCAGGAATAGGTGGTAATGTTATAGCAACTGTAGATCAACCAAAATCATGGTTAAGTTTTTTTACCGGATATAAGGGAACAATAACGTTAACGAATCAGCAAACATCGGCTCAAACTACTATACAGGTTTATACTCCGAATATATTTTCAAAATGGCTATTTGGAGAACAACCGAGAGTAATAATACAACCTGGACAAAGCAAAGAGTCAATCGATTTGGCAGCAAAAGTAGCAGCTAGTTTTTCATCGCCAGTAAAAAATTTTAAAGCGACGTATGATTATGAGGTAGGTGATTTAATAAAAGCATATGATAACCAGAAAAAATCCATTTCGACCAATAAAAATACTGTACTTAACGGGAGTATGTTCAGAACGCCAAACGCTGAACAAAAAGAAACTTCAACATCTGCAAAAAGAACGCTTAATACTGACTATGATATAAACGAGGATACAGTGACTAGAAAAAATGAAAGTAGTACGAGTTATAACAAATAATAATTTATAAAAGATTAGCTTAATGTAGTAGTTCAAACCTAATCTGACACCATTGCTTGAAAAAGTGAGCGTTCACGGTTTTGATGAAAGTACAAACCTTGAACAAAACCAAGAAAAACTGATAGTACCCTAAAACAAGGTTACCTATAAATACCATAACTAACACTAATACTATATTTTACTAAACAAAATAAGTATGGAAGCTGTTTTTTATTTAACCACTTGAAGTTTCAAAATGCGTCTCATAGACATACACAAGTTAGTAAAGGTAAATTAACCTACAGGTGCTTATGATGCCTTACTATTAAGTGGCTTATCAGGAAAAGAACTCATTTAATTAGTGTAAATTATGCTTCTGTAGGAAAATCTTCAACCGGAGGAGCTATCCATAGACTGCAATTTGGAGCAGGCATGACATAAGTTGTTACAACGTGAGAGTTCATACTATTAAGCATGGCTTTTCTAGTCGTAAGCCCAGTATTTTTAACGGTGCAAACCATATTTTTTGTGTCAGGAATGCCGCTCAACCATTATTTTCCGGAGAATTGGTGTAATCAATATCTCGGATTTTCATAGAGTTGTAACAAATACAAATTTGACTTGCTTAATTAAGCTTTGGCAGAAATTTTTAAGCACTATTCTTTACCAGCCTCTGTATCTGTATAAGCCCTAAGCATAGCCCTGTGTGGTACAAACTCATTGAATTAAGGGATTAAAGCGATCACAAACATCAGGGTATGAATAAACTATAAACAATTAAAAACGCAACCTGGACGCCAGTCACTACAAGGCCATTTTGTATCATGGCTTTGACATTCTCACTTCCAGAAAAACCCATTGCCGCGAACATATTGGCGCCAGGGTAAGCATAATTTGTGACGCGAGTTGCAAAGAGCATGCACAAAGCAAAAGTGATCAGAGGCAATTGCATCTGGATGACAGAGGGGCTAAAGAGCTGGTGAAGCATTTTGATGGTTGCTTCTGCAGCGCCTGGCATACCAAAAGCGCCGGTAAAGCCAATTAAGATCGATAATACTGGTTTCCCTCCCAGCTTAATTAACGGTGTTAATAATTCAGTTAATGCATTAAATCCTCCTGCTTGATGGATTAGCGCCATAAAAGGATCAAATAAAATAAACAAAAAGAAGAGATGCAAGCTTTTTTGCATTCCTTCAAATAACAGGTTAAAAATTTGTTTCAAACCGAGTCGACAGGATAATCCGGTAATTAGCGCCAGAAATAACATAACAAAGATCACATAAGAGGTTTTCGCTTGAGTAAATAAACCATAGACAACACAAAACAAAAAGGAAATCAGAAAAATTAATGTAGCCCTTTTTTGTTGTCTATTGGGAGTAAAAGGCTCAGTGCTGTTCTCGTCTTCGCAGGGCTCATTGATGCATAGTTTTTGTAATCGTGAAGCCATAAGCCAGGTGGTAATTAAAGTCACTACAGCAATTGGGAGCGAAGCGTAAAGAAATACTGTCCCATAACTTAATCCAGTGACACCAAGCAAGGTTACAACTGGGGGAGCAAAAGGCCCTAGAATTAAAGCCTCTTCAGCTGAAGCTTGCATGAGTACTGCCAAACTGGGGCGTGACAAGCCTACTGACCCTGCAATAGGACGCAAACTGGGGGCCAGGATAGCTAAACCTCCCGCTAATGTTCCAAGCAAACCAACAATAATAAAGGATGAGAGGACTATACCAATTTTAGCGCGTCGCTGAGTATTAACCCCAACTCCATAAACAATTTGGTGCACTAAAGTATGACTTACCTGGGTATGCGTTAAAACTTCGCCCAACCCTCGACCTAACATGATGATAAAACCAACCAAAGCCATAAATGAACCCAAGGCATCAGCCATAGCATTCCCTATGTCAATGGGACTGCTTACATTCCAAAAAAAACCTAGCCCAACACAAACAGCTGTCGCTACTAATGGATCAACGTTACGAAATAAAAGTAAAACATAAAGAATAATAATAAATAAACTGGCTAGCTGAATGTAGAAAGACATTAGCGGATCACCCCAATTAGATTCAGTCCTTGTGTGATGCCTTCAATCCCTAATCCAGGTTTGTCTGCCAGGATAATTTTATTGCTGATACTTTGTGCCCCACCAAGAATATAATTCTCGCGGATCAAAAAAATAGGATCGAGATCTGCATAAGAAATATCGGGCTTACTTAATGCAAAACTGGCTATTGCAGCAACTCCAATCGGCGACTCCAGCATACATCCAACCATTATTTGCATTTTGGCCGCTTGAGCAATATGGTAAATAGATTGAGCTTTCTCAATGCCTCCTGATTTCATCAACTTTATATTGACTCCATCACAAGCATTAATCTTTGCGATATTCAATGCATCTTCTGGTGAAAAACACGCTTCGTCAGCGATAATTGCACAATCAACCTGATCAGTAATCGTCTTTAAATCAGGCAGATTTAGAGCACTAACCGGTTGCTCCACCAGAAGAACATTCAAATTCTCTTTTTTGAACGCAGTAATGGCTATTAATGCCTCTTCGTAAGACCATCCCTGATTTGCATCTGCTAGCAGAGTAATGTCATTGCCTACTGCCTGACGAATAGCTCGAATTCGATTGATGTCGTCGACTGGATCTAATCCCAATTTGATTTTCAGGGTTTTGTGCCCTCGCTGAATTAAATCAATCGCATCACTCACCATCTCCTCAACTTCTTTAACGCTTATCGTAATACACGAGTTGATGCAATTGGAATTTCCTCCCAATTGCTTATAAAGAGGCAAGCCACAATATTGGGCAAATAAATCATGCAAAGCGATATCAATTGCGGCCTTGGCTGAGGAGTTACCTTCTATTGCCCGATCATTCATTTGAAGTAATAAATTGAATGCAGAAATATCACGTCCGATAAGAAGGGGTCCTAAGGCGCTTTTAATATCATCAATAATGGATTCCTTGCTATCCCCAGTTATTGCAGGTGTTGATGCAGCTGAACCATAACCAATCTTTCCGCAATCCGTTTTTATTAATATCACGACATCATCAACGCATTCTGTACGCCTCACCGCTGTAATAAACGGACGACTTAATGGAATAGTTAGTTCTGCGATATGGATTTCTTTAATATTCAAACAAGCACCTGTTCATTTATTGTTTGCAGGGTAACCCTAATGAGATATTAGGGTATTAAGAGTTCATTTGGCAAAACATGTTTTTAAATTATACCTCTCATAAAATAATATTAACTTGATATCCTGCTCCAATACATCCCTTTTTCTATTCTTGAATCAACTCAATAAAATGAACCAACTATTTATGACGAACACCAAAAACAGATACGGATTTCATATATTCAAAAACAACTGTCTTTTGTTATCATCCAACTTTCTTATCATACCCAAAATCTACCCATTTATATTAACCTGGAGACGCTCATGCTTTTTAAACTCAACAAATCCAGCTCCCACAAACCTGAACAAATTAGCAGAAATTACCACCGTTTGATGCTGCAGTTGAAAACATGGGAAACAAATCACTATATACCAGACTTAAATGAAAAATATTTTAGGACTTAAGATGTTGAAACAAGGAATATACAAAAATTCTACAATGATTTTGTGGACAATGTATTGACCCCTCTTGAACAGCAACCTGCGGCTGATTTGCCGGAGTTCATCACCCGGGAAGATATTTTAAACTCTTAAGCTTTAAAATATTTATGCCATTAGCTCCGATATTCGCGGAGAGAGAAAAATGGATGAAGCGGATTGCCGGTACTGATGGAAATAGAATCTCTCTATAAAAACAAGCGAACCGACTTTTATAGTCTTTATGAAAGGACTGACAAATAGCTACTGAGATAGACCTAAAAAATGCAAAAGCTTCTATAAGCGAATACTTAAACCTCGATAAAAGAACAATTAAAGAACACGGTGGATATTTATTGCGTTCTCTGCTACGATTGCTCCCCTTTTAGTTAATTACAAAAACAACCATGTTTGATTTAGCAAAACTGACTGAATTTAATCATGCTTTAGTGTATGGGTTTGAACCAGAGTCAAGCCCTGCACGTTTGGCAGGCTCAGAAACATTTGAAGACGCTCTTTTTCCAGAGGCAGGCCAACATCAAGATATGTTAAATGCCTATCTTTATGCACAAGAAACAATTCTTACGCAAATTAAAAAAACAGGTTTATCTCATACTACCCCAGAGATGTTAATTGAGTGGGTTAAAGCCATACATGGCTTTATCGGAAAATCTCTAATGCAGGCTTACGATAGAAAATCAGGTGAATATACTAATGAAATTATTTTCCGATGGCACCTGGGTGCCGAACTGGGGGTTCATTTTACTTTGTATTTGTCAGGTCTCCATGAGTGCAAATCCCCACAACAACTTGCAAGATATTTAAATAAACAATTTGATATGGATTATCAGTCTGCTTTGGATTTTATTGCTCTGTTAGAGAAAATCGCCAAAGATAAAAAATATACAATCCACGAATCACAGCAACCCTATATCGATTATTCCAGTCCTGCGATAAAGGGAATTCTTGTTCAAAATAAATTAGCGAGTGCATATAACCTCAACCAATTGACAGAGAGTGAGAAAATTACTGTCAATAAGATTTTAAAAATTTGTATGTTCCCTCCTCTGATTCCTGAAGCCATGAATCGATGGGCGCGAGAAACCGCTGCACAATTACACGTTTGTGATTCAAGGGATTTGAAAAATGTTTCTCAATTCCTGGCAACCACTTTTTATCAGCTTACAGAAGTGCATCCTTTTGCCAATGCTAATGGAAGAACAGCAACCTGTCTTATTAATACTTTCCTTCGCGCATTTGGCTATCCTAGCATAGTGCTTCGTCACCCTGGGGAAAGAGAAAATAAAGACAGTCGATATCAAAAAGCATTCGCTGAAATTGATTCCTCTATAGTTCCGTTAATTGATCTGATTTATACTCGTGTCAACGAAGCTCAAGAAAAAGCTTTTGAAAATGAAAAACTAAAAAAACTGATCGTATTGCGAGTCGCTTTAAGTGACTTGTTACAAGAAACCAAGTCTAAACATCCTCAGTTTAATCTACTTGCATTCCAGAAACAGGTGTTTTCTTCTCCCGAGACGTTGTTTGCAATGCAAATGGCTGATGAGACTGAAGCATCCATTTTTGTCCTGTCAATGAGTATCAATAAATTATCTCTAATAGCAAAAGAATTAGACCTCTCAAAACAAAAGAAACCAACATTGTTTTCAACAGCCGTGTTGGATAGCACACAAATAAATGCCGTGATAAAAAGCCTGGAAAAAATATCTGGTCTGGCTGGCTGGAAAACCAACGCAAAAAAAGGATTGGTCACTTGGCTGGAACTTCCCGATATGGAAAAAGCCAAAGAAATCGCCTCTGAATTGGAAGCGCTCAAAGTAGCCAAAATCACCGTGGCACGACGAGCTGACAATAAAATTCCAGTGATTAAATGCGAAGAAATTGACTGCGAAAAGCTTATTAATGCTGCTCTCCAGAAAGATGGTAAAACATCATCAAAGAACGCAGAATTTGTTGCGATGTTTTGATAAAAAATGAGCCTGAATTAAATAGGCAGGCCAAATGCAAACAACAAATTACTGAGAGGGAAAAAACAGCAGGAGAAATAATTTGTTTTAATTTAAGCTTGATCTGGCCAATGCCAGTTTTTATAAAACTGCGGCCGGATCTTATTGGGCCAAAACGACAGGAAATACTGAGCACAATTTTTTCATAGCAACCCAAAGATGACATCTATCCATTTTGATCGAGATAGAACTTAAATGAATTTTCTTTTATTACGTTTTTGAACTTATGTTAATTTCTACCAGAATTCTCGAGCCAGCATTAAGTCATTTCAACGACAGGAATAATTTAATCAAACAATTGGATTTGTCATCTGATAGCGATAACAATTTCTTTTACAAATGGGTTTTGGCGTTTTGGTTGGGTTCAAACATCACTCGCGAAAAAATTATCAAACACCCTTTACACATGAAATGTAAAGCTTTTATTGATTTCGGTTACTCGTGCATTTTGGTTTTGGATAAACAAATGAGCTTGTTAAAGCAAAATACAGTTGCTTATAAGATCCTGCAAAAAACCTTATTCGAAATAACTCAACATTATAATGAAAACTATCCGTTATTAACCCAGAATCCCCAAACGCTATTTTCTTTCTTTGCCAATATTCTTACAAAAATTGACAGCAAGGTATGTGAAGATATTTCTCAACGAAAAATCCTTGAACTGACTCAGAATACGTGCCTAGCTGAATTATCGCGTACTCAAAATGGGCCGCCAGATGGATTGGCAGCAGCACAAGTATCTAACGATGTCACCAGTTTAATGAAAGTTAATCCGTTCAATATAGGTGTCGCTATCAATAAGCTAATTACGCAAAATTTTAGCAAGGAACTTTTTTTCCCACACTACATAAAGCCAACAACCGACAAGCATATTACTCATAAATTATTAATACCAGCCTGGGATGGTACTGTACTTGAGGGGCTTTCCGTTAAGGAAAGAAAAAAAACAAACAATACCGTTGTTTTAGCGTTAATTGGACATTTCCAAACAGAACATCATTATCTTAATACCAGCTTTCATGAGTTCCAGGAGCTTTTTGGCACAGAATTAGTGCTTATAAATCATAGAAATTATTCCAATCGGTCCAATAAATTTGCCAACAGTACTGAAGAGATAGCCAGGGATGTGATCGCTTTCGCAAACCATTTCAGACAAAAAAACAAAAAAATTGTACTGTATGGAATGTGTGGCGGGGCTGCACATATGATTTTAGCGGCCCATACGCTATCCCATCAGAAAATCCCATTTAAGTTAATCGTTGACAGATTCTCTCAAAAGTACATCAATTTCGTAGACTTTAAAACACTCTCGAGAGCCAGAGATTTTTCACGCTCAAACGGACAAGATTGCTCGAGATTGCTTCCAGGTTACAAATATTATTCTGGTTTAATGCCATACTTGCTCATTCTCCTTTTTTTATTGTTATTTATTTTAGTTCAATTGGGTCTATTTTTAACAAAAACAAATATTGATTTCGCAAAGCTTGTGCGGATGATCCCTGAAGAAGATCTTTTGATTTTACAAGCCAAGGGAGAAAAAATAGCAACCTCAAAAAAACCATTCTTTACAGACATCATTGTACACCCCGAAAATGACATGCGGGCAGCCGTAAAAGATAAAAGAAAACAGAGAAAAACGATCTTGAAAAATTTATGTGAGCATTGTTTGCATGCTGCTGGTCAAGCTGTTTTTTCAGCCGAGATGCAAAAGATTTTTCTTCAATTATTTAACTGCTTTGATCAATGCCTCCAGCTAATAAACAACGAGAAATTGATGGAAAATACCATCACTAATCGCCCTGTAGATTTACACAGTAAAAAACTTTACACCCTTACAACCAGAAATAAGTTACCTATCAGTCAGTTCATTAGAGGTTTTTTTAAACAATCACCAAAAATACATGCCCATTTGCTTGATTCAATCAAACCATACTCTAGTCACCTTATAGTTGATGCTTTAAAACAAATTTATGGAAACCACCCATCAATGCATTCTAATTTATCGCAATTTTCTAATCATTTGGCTTTGCTTTTAAATGATATGAAAACCAATCAGTTTTTTATTTCTTACATGGCCGATCGTTTATCTGCTACTCAATTAGCTGATTTAAATGAACCTATAAATGCGCTGTTAAGAAGCGAACTACTTCAACTAATTTTCAAGAGTTCGTCTGAACAAAATAATCAAGATATGATAAATAATCATAGGGTATCCATTTAATGAATTCATTGACCCCACTAATTGGGCTATCGTTGATACTGAATGGCAAGATTAATGTAAATGTGCTTAAACAATGTGCCAATAAATACTCAAATCAACTAATAGGTAGACAATAATAAATATTTATAAACAATATTTATTAAAAATAATCTATACTTAAAAAAATTAGCGCGTTGGAGGTAATATGTTTTTCTCTAAAGATGAAAAAAATCCAATAAAAAGAGCTCTTCAAGGTGAATTATTACAAGATGAGACCTTTATACAACTATGTACAAAAATAGAAAACTACTTGATGGATACCGAAGCTGTAAACGAGCAACTTATTGAATTAAACGAACAACTGACAATGAGGTTAAAGGAAAAAGGACTCAAACTCGGCGAAAAAGGAGCAACAAAGCAGTTAAGAACACTAATACAGGAAATACTAACCGAGGCTGGCTTTAGAGCGGGAATGTTACAAACAATAGGGAATAAGCCATTAAAAAAAGAAGATTTTATGTTTTTAGTATCGTCAGGATTTATGTTAAAGGACAGCAGCCTAAGAGCATCATCCCATGGTGAGCTGACCCATGCCATTCAATGGTGTTTAATCATATTGAAACAAAAGAAAGACAGCAGTTTTCTTGAAAACATATCTACTAGTGAGATTTGTGGCCGAATTTATAAAAAACTAGGGCACCAAGATTCTTCGAATCCTAATTATCCTTTTACTTGTTGGGATGTACTTATCGATAAATTAGGAGAGATAGACTCCAGATCCCCGGAATGGCTTTCCGATCATATTCAAAACGACGAGAATCAAATTTTTCCTGTGTTAAGAGAGGTAATAAAAAAAAGAACTGAAAAAGGCAAAACAGAAGAAAACAAGGAAAAATTACAAAAAAAACTGGAAAATCCGCCAGAACATTATGAAAAACATGAGAAAATTGAAAATATTCTCATGCCAAAATCAAAATAAGTTTGAACTAATTCAATTCAATCCATTTGAATTCAGTATGGTTTTTCCCCGTACTCATTAGGCAAAACATATTCTTTAAGTATCAAATCATAGTATCTTTCGACTAACTTACCCAGGCGAGAACTGGTAAGCGCTGCATAATCAATTGCATTAAGCAGTTCCGCTCCATCTTTTTCCTGCAGTAAACTAATAAGCTTCTCTACGGCAGCAATTTTCTGTTCAACAGAGAACCCTTTGGTTATCTCTATGTGACGTGTTTTAAAATGCTTACTTAGAATTTTTTCCTCAGAATCATGGCCTTCTTCATTCTCTTTCACTTCCAAAGCCTGCCTTGCTTCTTCTTTTTTTATGATAATGTAATCTTTCAATTCATTAATAAATTGTTCTTTACGTAAGTTGCCCTGGAATTCGGTTTCTTTTGTAAACTCACCATCATACTCGCTTTCTTCATCAGAGTTGGCCTCTCTCTTACTTGCTGTCTGCCCAGAGTCCTTTGAGAGTGCTGGCTCTATAGCTAACGAATCGGTATCAAAAGCTTTTTGCCTGGCTTTTCTTTTTTTAGCTTTTCTTGTGTTAGTGAGCCATGTTTTATCACACTTACTAACCACTTCGATTCCCATGATCGGTTTTTTATCCTTATCATTTGCTACTCTCGAGCTTTGATTGCCAACCTTTAAGGTCATTAATAAGTTGGAATCTTCTACCTCAACACCTTTCATGTAATCACGCAATGCCTCGTGTAAAGCACCGGGACCAGCTGCAATGGTTTGATGTTTTCTAAAATCCATTGGTCCCTCCAATTGATAAGGTGTGCGTTTAGCATCCATCAGATTGCCGTATGGACCGAATCTTTTTTTAAGAGATTCCCGGGGCAAAGGCGATGAGTCATACTCTTCATGGCGTTGCATAGCATTTAAGATTGCATCCTCCATGACCTCATGATCAGGAATCGCAGCAATAATATCGTTATTGACATCCCCTAAAGTAGTGACATAATGGGTAGTAGGTCCTCCTCCACGTGGTTCCCTCCATGATCCTGTGTACAAATCTACGTGGGCTTTTATACCAAAAGCAACCTCATCCGCTACAAAGTATGAGTTTTCATCCAAATTAAAAACGGTATCGGTATCAAAGTAATAACCGCCCTCTTGCCTTAAAATTTCAAAACGAAAAAAATCTGCAGCTGCAGCAAGATTTCTGAAACCGACTCTTTCTCTATTGACATATTCCCAAAATTTTTTGTACCTGTCCCCTTCGTAAAAAGGATCATTTCTCATCCCTTCTTCTAATTCATGAATATTCCTTATTCTTAAATTAGGTATGTCTATTCCTTCTTGAGTTGATGTTTTAATGTAATTCATTTCATTATCAACCCATAAATTAACCTCAAAACCACTTTTTAGTGCTACTGCAGCAACATCCATAATAGTGCGTAAATATTGAGCTCGAATAGGGCCTCCAACCCAAACAAAATGTATTTTTGATGGTAGCGTACGGAGCTCATATTCAGATTCAGAATCGCTATCAGATTCAGAATCGTTCATGAAACTCTCCTATAATAACTTAATATTGTTTAATTATAGTACAAATCCAATCTAATTCAGCTTAAGCCGAAATTGTGAGTTTCATTTAAAAACCATTTTAATAAGACATAATACTGTTATACTGATCTTAGCCATTCTATGGAGAGCCTCTTATGAATAAAATTATTTGTTTACTCAGCAACTTATTGTTAGCAGTAGGCATCATGTCGGCGTATGCAGAAACTGCAATTATTAAAACTTCAGAGGGCAACATAACCTGCGAATTATTTACAAAAGAAGCTCCCAATACCGTTGCAAATTTTGTAGGGCTGGCAACTGGAACAAAAGAATTTAAAGACATAAAAACTGGCAAAATGGTTAAACGCCCTTTTTACAATGGCTTAACCTTTCATCGTGTGATTGCTGGTTTTATGATTCAAGGCGGAGACCCGCTTGGAAATGGGACCGGTGGGCCAGGTTACACATTTGATAATGAAAATACTAATGCCAGTTTTAACAAACCTGGCGTACTTGCAATGGCTAATGCAGGCCCCAATACGAATGGCAGCCAATTTTTTATTACCGTTGCGCCAACACCTGAACTGCAGGGCAACTACAATATTTTTGGTCAAGTCATTTCTGGACAAGAAGTTGTTGATAAAATTAGCAAGATGCCTACTGATCCGCAAGATAAGCCAATATCGCCTGTAGTCATTGAAAACATTACCATTCAAAGATAAATATGCAGCCAGTTCTTGTAATAATCGGTATTGTAAGAAAGGATTTCTATATTGCCATACATCAAAAATGTAGCTTGCATGCAATTCGAATTAATGAACTGGCTCCTCGACAGAACAGCTTTGACAAGACATTTTATTTATTCTCTGAGGTTTTAGCATTTCCTCATTAACCTTTTGCTTCAATTACATCGAGACCTGACTGCATTAGTTTCATTGGCTTGATCACTTTCATTCTCTTTATTGGTTTCCTTAGATAATTTAAAAAATGCATTATCAAAATGGGGATTTATAGAATTACTGGCTGTCGACTCTTTTTGTGGAATACCTGTCTGAGGCTTAATTTCATTTAAAAGATCATAGGTATCAGTTGAAGCTTTACCATATTTAACCAATTTAACTTTTGAGTAATTCAAACCTCTATAGAGTGGTAATATTTGTTTATTGATTAGATACTCCAAGGACTCATCGTCTGCTAATCCAAATGCTCCAAAATCTTTTTCACAGACAATGTATTTGTAAGGATTTAACTTGGTATCCAGCTTGGCAAGCACTATAATGTGCCCTGCGGTAAACTCTCTTTGTGCTTTTGTATAATCATTCATCGAAAATATGACACCACAAAGACTGTCTGGTTTAAAGTAAGGGTTATCCAAAAGCAGATGCACCATATCTTCCCATTGTATAGAGTCATGGGGGCTACTCTCCGATACCACCGTTTCCCCTTCACCTAGAATTGTTTTTTTAAACTTTAAATTTCTTGTCTGATCTAACTGAAAATTAATTAACCCCGCTTCGGGACACAACCATCTAATTACCCCCTTAGATAAAAAATGAATAAACATCATTGATTCACCAAAGCAATTACCGCCAGTATCATTCAAATCCTCTTTAGGATCATAATCAAAATGATACATTTCCTCACTTCGGGGTATGTAAAAAAATTTTTTCCCCCAATGACTTAGTTGGATACAGGCTTCTCTACCATTAGGCGAAAAAAAACCTATTCTTTCAATCGCTTCTGTCTTGTTACCTGGCTTGCTCAATATTTTTAATGCATTAATAATGTGTTTCTGTGATGGCATTTTTTGAATAGCCCTATTAAAACAACGAAGTGCTAATCGTCCTTCTTCAGTGAGTTGATGTGATTTTTGTAAGCTAATACAACACTCTTTTAGTAACACAGAATATTCGCGTAACTTAATCCAATATAGAGTTGTGGTATCCAGTAAAATAGAGTTTAACAATCCCCCTTTTTTAATTAAATCAAGATACTCTCTATCTAAGTTACTCATGAATTTTTTAATGAGCTTAAACTTTGATGTAATTTCTGTTTCCTCAGCTTGTGATTCGCTAAGAAAGGAACTTTCTGCAATATATAATGCTCGCTTGATATCAAGTATGCCTTCTGGAATTTTGTCTCGTAACTGGGTTATTTTGTTTTGTTTGTTCTTTAATTCAGTTAAAATATTTTCTATTTTGCTAATCAATTTTTTATTGACTAAAGAGATTGGATATTGATGATTTAATTCATCTAATTTTCTGCTCATTTCAATGTAATAGCTTTCTATTAGTAAAAGCAAGTCTGCTATTTGTTTTTCTGCATCCAACGCATAAAAATTAATAGGCTTAAACGATTCAAGATCAACTTTAACCTTCTGTACAAGTTGTTTTTCAGATTCACCGGCAAATACCTCTGCGTTTTCCTCAATAAGACTGGCTATTGTATTGAGAATGTCCCTTATCATTTAATACTCTCTTACTCAATAGAATGGGCTTTGATTGAATAGAAATACCTGTACATATTGAATAAAGCAAGTACTTTCTGGGTTAATTATTCATAAATTTCAATAATCTATTTTATTTCCAATCCCTTAAATAGACTCATGAACATCATTTAAAGTAAAGGTCTGGGAAAGCCTTCGGATACATTGATAGGGCAGTAAATAACATCCCTGTTTTCTTGGTACATAGAATAGCAGAGCGTACTCAAAATCCTGTCAACACGTAAATGACCATTCAGATTATGAGTGGATTATGCCATTAATCAAAATGACTGCCCTTTTATATCTCAAAAAAATTAGCTACTTAGGGCAATTAGTTTTTTGCTGATCGTCTAATGCTGCCATCAGATTATTCTGATATGCTCCAATCAGGCTTGATAAACGTTGCGTCTCTTCTTGCCCTGTTTTTTGCGATATAGAACCCTCTTTCAATTGACGCTCTGTTAATTCACGTTGTGCATTTAAATTTTGAATCACTTTTTGTAAATCTTGTGGTGTTACGTGAGGGTTTGATCTTTTAAAAAACATAATGACCTCTATTGTGAACTTATGCACACATATTACCTCCCGTTTTTTTCGAGATCAATAAAAACATAAAGTCTTTAAGGCCAATTAACATGCCGATGTACCAAAATATTGATCCGATAAATCAACCCAATAAAGATCAGAATGAATTAATGAATGAGCAGTCCACCATCCACTTCTATTTAGATAAACAAGTGTTATTTTAATTTGATATAGAAAACTATAAAAAGTTTGACAATCTATCTATGAGTAGGTAAAATTCGTCCCTATGAATATAAGTAATACGAAAGAACGGATATTAGCAGTTGCAGAAGCATTGATCCAAAAAGACGGATATAACGCCTTTAGTTTCAAAGATATTGCAACAGCCATCAA
The DNA here is from genome assembly GCF_026191275.1 of Legionella sp. PATHC039. NCBI lineage: Bacteria > Pseudomonadati > Pseudomonadota > Gammaproteobacteria > Legionellales > Legionellaceae > Legionella > Legionella sp. PATHC039. Next base: position 589,589 of record NZ_JAPHOP010000001.1, on the reverse strand, counting down.
TATTAAAACTGCCAGCATCCATTATCATTTTCCTTCAAAAGAAGATCTTGGTGTGGCAGTTATATCCTGGCATGCCGATAAAATTGCTGCTGTGTTATCTGACATAAGCAATAATTCGTCGTTATCAGCCAAGGAAAAAATTCAAAAATTCTTTGATGCCATTTTAACAATCACCTATAACGCTGAAAACAAAATGTGCCTCGGAGGTATGTTTGCTTCTGATTTTCAATCATTACCCGTTTCAATTCAAAATCAGGCAAAAAAATTTTTTGAACTTATCATTGAATGGCTTAAAGGAGTTCTTAAAGCAAATGGTTATGATAATGAATCCTCATTATCTATCGCAAAACAAATTATTTCCTTGATTGAAGGCGGGTTATTATTAGCAAGATTATATGGAGATGAAACCTTCCTGGAAGGAGTTCGGCGCTTTATTGATCAAACAATAAAGTGATTTTTTTTAACACTCAAAACTATCTATTAGTAGATAGAATTTTATGGGGAAACATTATATGAATAAAGTCAAAGCAAAAATTATAGCTTTTACAACAATAATGTTGTTTTTAACATCGATCAATATACATGCAAAAGGAGAAACACCTATGAATCAATATCATCAAACAAATGCAGCAACCATGATAAAAATGAAAAGCAAATTACCAAATTCCTCTGAATTTGAAAAATTTTTGAAATCTGGCGGTCAACTGGTAAAGCAAACTGAACCTGATACAAAAGTATGGTTTGCCCTTAAGGGTAATGATAATTCCTTGATGATCTTTGATGCATTTTATGACTCTAAAGGAAGAGAAGCCCATTTTGCCGGTCAAGTTGCCAATGCTCTTAAAAACAATTCTGAACAATTGGTTCTTGAAGGTTGGGAAAATGGCGTATTAAAAAATATTGTAAACAGTAAAGTGCTCGCCTCTAAATTACCTGCAAGATCAGTTCAAGTAACTCTTGCCAACTACATTGAATTCACTGCCAACGATGGTAAATCAGAGCAACTTGCTGCGTTATTAAGCAATGCCGCCGAGATCGTTGATAAAACTGAGCCTCAAACAGCTTTCTGGTTTGCTTTACAGCTGAATGACAACACATTTGCTATTTTTGATGCGTTCTCAGATGAGTCTGGTCAGAAAGCTCATTTTTCAGGAAAAGTCGCACTATCTTTAAAAAATCACTCTGAACTCTTGATTAAAAATGGATGGGAAAAAGGCGTCTTACCCCACATTAAAAGCCTGAAAGTGATAACCAACATCTAATCAGTCAGGTAAATTAAAGATAAAATTCTTTCCTGAAAATAATGGATTATTTGATATTAATTACACATATTGACCCATCTGGTAACTCCTGTGACTGGATCAGTAACCCTTGATACAGGGCATGCTGTAAACGAAGGCGCCATACCAGGTGCTGGCGAAGCACAAACTGAAGGGCAAGGATGCTCCAGATCATTCTGACTGGCACACATCTTATTGTCTGTCGGGTCACAGTTGCATTTGCATGCCGCCTGTATTTGAAAAGAACATAAAAAAATAATTAATATTAGGACTGTTTTCATATGGAAATCCTTTTCAATAAGGGAATGTAATTTAGCATTCAAGCAATGATATCAGGTTACCCATGTGTACAATTTTAGCACATTAATGAGGCTGCAATAAAAATACCGCCTTTAACAGGACTTATGAAAAATCCCAAGATCAAGGCAAAAAATGTTTTTAATGAGGGAGTTTAGATAAACTAAATGACTGAATTAAAAATTTTTTTAACAAAGAGATTGGGATTTTTCGTAAGTCCTGAAATCAGCTCCAGCCCTCATAAACCACCCAGCCTTAACTTCATTTTAAATCCAGTATGATCAAAATATTTTTACAAAGCAGATTCTAAAGAGCAATTCAGAATTTGAATAATCAGAGATACTGGTCTTCAAATTGAAACCAAATTAAAGACCAGTCATTTTAGTTTATTAGTAGCCGTAATTTACTCTTTCACCTTCAATCTCAGGATAAAGTGGAGAGTCCTCATGTAGAGGGGCAGAAGGTAAATAGAGCACATTACCAGTAGTGTTACCAAAGAAATTGCTGCTTCTGTAATAATTGCTGGTAATATTTTGCGCTTTATTCAACAGCAGATCCATTGCGTGCTGCTGATCTTGTAATTTTTGTTCAAGCGCATACAGCTCTTTCTCTGATTTTTCTATTTTAGCGTTCAGGCCTGGAATAGTAGACAAACTTAATTCATTAGCCTTTTTCCATTGCTTCATTAGTACTAATTCATTTTTCTCAATCTTTTGGTCATTTATTTCCATTTGCACATCACTAAAGTACTTCTGGCAATGAGAGACTACAACGACAACAATGGAAACTACACCAAGCGTAGCAAGAGCGCCGGGAATCGCAAAAAATACAGGACTAATGATGAATGTATTCAATATTCCGGTACTTATTAAGCTACCCCCAATACTGAAAAGAGACGCATAGAATGCTTTCGTTCTCCAGCTGGCAGCTGATTCACTATACTGCTGTAACTGCGCATTTTCTTCAGTAAGAGCCTTGTTTTGTTTCACCAAATGGGGATCTGCCGTCAGATACTGCTCTAGTTGCCTAGTGTAGGCTACAAGGCTTTTTTGCAATGAACGAAGATTATGTCGCTCTTTTTCAATTGAGCTTGTTATATCTTTCTCTTTTTCCGCCATTTCCTCCATATTTTTCATCATGGCTAAAATCATCTTTAAGGCATTATTTTCATTGAACGTGATTTGAGGCCCATTTTCTGATTCCTGAAGAACCTGTTCCAATTGAGTTAGATAAATTTTATAACTCATTTCTTTCGCTTCGCTCATTAACTGATTTCGCCGCTCATCCAGTTCTCGAGTCTGTATTTCAATCTCATGCTTCAATGCTTCAAGATTTTTATGTGATAGTTGCAATAGGTGCGGATCATAACTTGCTCTGGCCTGTTCTCGAGCAAGACGCTCTTGATTTCTGATTTGGCGTTGTTGTTCACTATTTGGCAAAGCAATATCGATTTGATGTTTTACTTCACTATAACGCCCTTCAGTCTCTTTTTTCTCCTTATGAAGTCTATTTAAATTTTGTTCTTCTTTGTCTTTTTCAGCCTCTTTTGAATTGACAAGATGCATCAGCCGCTGGCGCTCCTCAATCAATCTATTTTCTTCTTGCAGCAGTCGGTCTCGCGCAAGCGGAGCCTGGGGTAGTGAAAGATCGGGATAGATACGTGTGGTAGTAGGAGGATTAGTATACACATTACCATCCGAGTAAGGATGATTTAGCTGTTGGTCAAGCAATTGGCGTTCATATCGGATTCTATCAATACTTTGATTAATGTGGGTCAGATTGACTTTAAGTTCATTAAATTGCCTGCTCACTTGATTGTATTGGCGTTGTTGTTGAAAGCATTTTGTATCCAGTTGCTTCAATGTATTTTCCAGGGTAAGCAGCTCGCTCCTGTAATTAATCATTAAAGAGTTTTCATTGACTGTCTCTTGTTCATCACTTATTGCCTCTTGAATATCATAATTTCTTTGAGATTCACAGGCCAGTTGAGTTAAGTGGTTTATTATTGCTTGTTTATCCTTATCACAATGCTCAGAAAGCAGAGAATTGATTGGATTGAGTACTCTTGATAAAGGCTTTCTCTCCAGGAGATATTGGCGAAGAATATGGTAATTTGATTCGCCAATGACTGCGTTAGTTTGATATTGAACTACATCATTGATAATGATTTCTGATAACGCCATGACTCGTGACTCCTCAGTAATTATATTATTAACGAACTCGTTTATTGAAACTGTTAATGTGAATCGCTGCATGATGCAGAAGAAATTTGCTCCCCCTGAAAATACAGATTACATTTCCTAGTTCTATTCAAAGCAGTGTGATAAATCCTCCTTTATTTTATTCTTTTGTTTAAACTGAGGGCATTATGGCAGACAAATGTTAAGGAATTGTTAAGAGATTGTTAAGGAATTGTTAAGACTTATCAAAATAACAGAGTTAGAGAATAAACTTAGTTTTAAATAGATATGAAAGACAATAGAGATTATTTGATTGACAGCTGCATAATCTCAATTTTTCTAATGTCACAATTTATTGAGGCAATAACAAGGTAAAACATCCCAATTGCCAGCATTATGGCAATTGGGAGCAATTAATTTATCGATAGGTTCCAATAATCATAGTCGCCCATAGGCGGCTAGAGTCGCTTTAACAGCAGGCCTTTCACTAACTCGTTGATACCAGGACATTAAACTGGGAAACAGTTTCGCATCAATAGTCTGTTCATATATGAATTGAAAACACCAAATCCAGGGCCAGATAGCCATATCGGCAATAGTATAATTTGATCCGCCAATGAATGACGTTTTGGCCAGTTGCTTTTCCATGACCCTTAGAAGTCGCATGGATTCATCAGCATATCGCTTCATGGCATAGGGTACTTGCTCTTGAGCATAACGATGAAAATGACCAAATTGCCCTAACATAGGGCCTATGTGTGCTGCCTGGAAATAACACCATTGGATAATGGCATATTTCTCCTTTGTCGTTTCAGGCAAAAACTGTCTATGTTTTTCAGCCAAATATTGCAAAATAGCAACACTTTCCATTAGGTAAAAATCATTGGTTTGATCATGCAAAACCGGTATCTTATTGTTTGGTGAAATTTTTAAAAAATCAGGATTAAATTGTTCACCCTGAGTAATATCAATCAGTTTTATGGTGTAAGACTGTGCCAACTCTTCCAACATAATAGTGGGTTTAAATCCGTTGGGCGTCCCAAATGAATAAAGTGTATACATTAAGATATCCTTATTAATTGATGGAAGTTATCTATCACTTGATACTAACACTCAATTTCACTTCAACATTACCACTTATTGCATTGGAATAAGGACAAACCCCATGCGCTTTTGCAACTAATGCTTCAGCCTCATTCTGATTTAGGCCTGTTATATAGGCGTGTAATGCAACTCCAAGTTTAAAACCCTTCTCTGGGGTAGCATATAAAGAAACCTCGGAAGTCATGGAAACATCCTCTAAAGAAATTTTTTGCACATTGGCAACATGACGAATGGCACTCTCAAAACAAGCAGCATATCCCGCGGCAAATAATTGCTCTGGATTAGTGGCACCACCCTCCCCCCCTAGCTCTCTCGGCATTGCCAAATCAAGTTTTAATAGCCCATCTGTAGTTTCTACATGGCCGTTTCGTCCACCATGGGTCTTGGCAATTGTTGTATACAATGCTTTCATAATTTTATATTCCTTAAAATGGTAAGAAATTAAAATTATTTAGTATTTTGCTGTTTGTCAAACAGAAAGGAAGAAATTTCATGCCTCACTTTAATTCGTGCCTGGAAAGAAAACAGCCATGATAAGCAAGGAAAAGACGATACAAACTCTTAAATTATTTACAAATTGAGATAATCAGTCTCAATAATTCAGAAAATATAGAGCCATCCCTGGCTTATTAGAAAGCTTATCAAATTTTGTTTATTAAGTTATAAGCTTCTTCAGGTTCTCTCTTAAATGAACCATCATTTTCAAAATTAAACATGCTGCTTGACGTGATTTTTCCCGAAACAAACGAGTTAAGTATTTTATGCATATCCGTAACTTGAGATTCTTCTGCACGAGTAAGAAGTGTAATAAGATGTGCTGCTTTTTCCTGAGAAGAACTTAAGTCCGAAGGAATAATATAATATCCTCTAGCAATTCCAGACAATTCTAATGTGTGCTCATTGTCGGATTCTTTTGTAAGACTGAAAATGGGTGTATATTTCTCAACTATATCACCAGAAGAAATCGCTTGTGTACATACTGTTAATTTATTGCCATTACAGATAATCAGTCTTTTCATTAGTTAGCTCACATTTTGGAAAATAAAGGGCTTTGATTATATAAAAATAAAACCAAACAGTAAATATTTGATCTTTTGTGATCGCATTAAAACTATTAGAGCTTAAAAAAATCAATAAGGACAAAAGATGGCATAATGAATTGAATTAACATTGATAGAATAGACCTTTTGCATAAACTAAAGTTATTTTAGGACAAAGCGCAGATATTTTAAGGAGTGGAGTTTTTACCCTTTCGGTAACATTTATTTATGAGGCAACAGGATATGCAGTAAAATAAAACCAACATGAGCACGTTGCTTACGTCCTGGCCTTCAAGAAATTTCTTGGTAAACCAAAGGCAGTCTATGAATAGAAAAAGGAGGAACCCAGTAAAGTCAAGCTAATTTGCAGTGGAACTATGATATTTTTATTCAAAGTTAATCAATCCTGTCCTTTTAAATCATACAATTTCAATACATCTCATCAGTAAATAATGTCACTTAGAAAAATAATCTGAAAATACTGACAATCCAGATTGGAGCTTTGCTTTCCGCATTCAAAGAAAGTGCTTTAAACTAAAAATGCCCTAAAATAATTTCAGTTATTTCTCAAAAATGGCGCTGCAGATATACTTCATGAAGACAGCATTCGCTGATTCTCAGCTTGTTTGAAAATAGATAACAACCAGACGCAGTGTTTGGCCTAAAAGATAATAGACTCTGTTTTATCTACTCAAACAGACATCCATTTCAAATCATCAAACAATTCGCCATTGAATTTTTTCTATTTTCAGAGACAGGGATTAGGCTTTCAATTAATTATCTGACAAAAATTAATTTGTTAATCAATCCTTAAGCTTTAGTGTTTTACACTGATATAAAACGAGAAGGAGAATACCATGACTAATAAAATATTAACTGAACGCTTGAATAATGAGCTGGATGAACTTGGTGTTCCATGTCTAATGACCGAGCGCGTGCAAGTTTGTTCCAAACTATTTAATTTGCCTAAATTCAAAATGGAAGCCTTATTGAATGGTGTCATTGCTATTGATGCCAACTCAATACAAAAAATTGCCGATGAACTTGAGGTGAATAAGGATTGGCTAGTAGGCGGCATTAAGAAAAAAACAAAGCACTAGAGGCTGTTGACATTTTTCCGACAGCTGACCTACTGCGGCTTTGTCCGCAGTACTCTACAGACTTGACTCAGGATCTCTGTATTTAAAAAGGCACTAATCCATATTTATGTTGCCAATTTTTAAAATAGCATTTTCCTGAAATGACAGGATTTAATGATTTTTTCGAATGATATCTTAAATCTCTCCGCTATCATGGCTTTTGTCTATCATTGTAAACTCCCTGACATCATGTGCTTCTCCACCCGTTACTTCAAAGTCCAAGGGAAAAGCAGGCTAATTGTTGAAGTATAAATCAACAACGGCACATACTGATCAAATCCTATATTTAATGCTTAAATCAATGAGTTAGATAATCTTAATTTAATAAAATTACCTCTATTATTTGATGAAGAATCAAATTGATTCTGTTAGAATTGGTTTATCCTAGATGTTCAAAGGAATAACAATAATAAATCAGTGGAGAACAGGATATGTTTAGTTTGAAAAAAACAACTGCGGCTGTACTTGCTCTAGGAAGCAGTGCTTTGTTTGCCGGTACGATGGGACCAGTATGTACTCCAGGCAACGTAACTGTTCCTTGCGAGAGAACAGCATGGGATGTTGGTATTACCGCGCTCTATCTGCAGCCAGTTTATGATGCTGATTGGGGCTATAATGGTTTTACTGATGTTGGTGGCTGGAGAAATTGGCATGACGTTGATTTAGAATGGGATTGGGGCTTTAAACTAGAAGGCTCTTATCACTTCAACACAGGCAACGACATCAATGTCAATTGGTACCATTTGGATGCCGACACCGATCATTGGGCGTTTGTTGATCAATTGCACGCCTACGATATTACCTGGGATGCTGTGAATGCTGAACTGGGCCAATTTGTCGATTTTAGTGCGAACAAAAAAATGCGCTTCCATGGCGGTGTTCAGTATGCCTACATCAAAACAGACGTTAATCGTCATTTAAACGGCTTCTTTTTAGATAACTTCAATTCGAAATTCAATGGATTTGGTCCCCGTACCGGTCTTGATATGAATTATGTATTCGGTAACGGGTTTGGTATTTATGCAAAATCAGCTGTTGCTATCTTGGTTGGTACAAGTAAATTCCTGGATAACTGTACTGTCTGTGGATATTCTTATGGTTCCAAAAATGCAATTGTGCCAGAAGTTGAAATGAAGCTGGGAGCAGATTATACCTATGCAATGGCCCAAGGCGATTTGACTCTGGACGTTGGTTACATGTGGTTTAATTACTTCAATGCATTACATAATACTGCTGCCGTGAATGTTGGATTAGGGGCTTCATTGGAAACCGACTTCTCTGCATCTGGCCCCTACATAGGCTTAAAATACGTTGGCAATGTCTAACAAAGATTCAAAACCATGTTGCTAATCTAATAATGATCAAGCAGCAGTATGCAAAAAACCCGTATTGACATAGGCTAATACGGGTTTTTTATTCCTCTCTGTTTAATTAAATTAGTTATCCTCTCCAGACTTACTTGTAATAGTAGCCATCTAAAATAAAATTTGGTAAAAGCATTTCAATTTATATCAAACAAACACTATTGCAAAAAACAATCGTGATAAGGATCATGTGATGCCCAGTTGCAAAAATACCCCCTGTCTGACAAGACTCTTACAGCTGACCTGCGAAGTCATTTGATATGCAAGCATCTCAACCTCGAAACCATTGGAAAAATGTCAATCGTATCAAAACATGATCTTGGATTTTTTGGTGTTAAGCCATCCTGGACAGCCTTAATTCAGGATTACTTTGGAATTACTCACGAAGAACTCTGTTTCTTAAGTAAAAATGATGCAAACTTCCATTACCAGGAACTGTTTAAGCACCGATTACTGCTTAAAGAAAATGAGCTTAAATTGAAGAATCACATTCGTGATTTGCTACTTAGGCTATAGGAAACGCAATAAGCTGCTGATTCTGCCCGATGCATAATTCTTTTCCATTCCAAAGATCGTGGGTTATAATGAAACCATCTGTCACCAGCCGTTTATAAAAATAAACATGCCTGATGTTCTCGGCAAACCTGATGCAAACCAGATTCCAGATGACATCTGGCTTGACATTCTTATCAATTATCTTCAACCACAGGATGTTGTTAATCTGTCTGAAGTCAACAATCGCCTGAACCGACTTTTCACAACTCAGCATACTCAATCTGAGCAATTGAACCGAAAAAAAACATTGGGAATTCTGAAAGTATTTACAGGACACAGTTCCACCTTCCTGTTTGCGCGCCTCAATGGCAAACAAAGATTATTTAGGAGTGCAGTGGATAGCGATAACATAACCCCACTATTAATGCCCATCTCACTGCCAGAGAACATCTCTTTTATTGAATCCATTCAATCAACATTCAAACACACTGTTGTTGTAGGTCGTGATAATCACAACCAAATTATAGTGGTAACAAATAAAATCAATCAGGATTATGCAAAACAAGAAACCAGCCACAATCAGCTGATTCCCCTTCCATTACGCAACAATAACATTTCTCTGGTATCTGTCGGGAATAATGAAGAGAACTATATTTTTAACCCTATTTTTCTCTTATCCCGCAATGTAGCAGGGCAATTGAGTCTTCAATTACATAAAATAAATAGCAAGGCTCCATTGGAAACCACAATTGAGGATAGAGACTGCCAGTTGCCCATTCCATTGCCTGAAACGTTCAAAACAGTAACAAAAATAAACTCAGGGGTGTGGCATACCGTCATTGCAGGCTATGATCAACACAACCGGCCTCAAATTGCTAGCTTTGGAAAAAACTGCGATGGTCAATTAGGTACAGGGGATTGGGAAAACCGAGATACTCCCACCCTGGCAAAGCTTCCCCCTGAAATGCATACACTCCATAAAATCCAAACCAGATTTTTTCACACCATTGCCACTGGGCTTGATAAAAATGGATACCCTATCGTTGCAAGCTGTGGTTATAACTCTGATGGCCAATTGGGAAGCGGGGATAAAGATAATAAAAACATATTGACTCCCGTCAAACTTCCAGAAAATATGAAATCAGTAGAAATGGTCGCCACTGGAGTGAAACATACCGTCGTTGTGGGCAAAGACATAAATAGCAAGCCTGTGGTTGCAACCTGTGGGCACAACGGTTATGGGCAGCTGGGTACAGGCGATGAAGAGAACCGGCTCTGCTTAACCCCCATAAGGATTCCCGAGGATATTACAACTGTCGATTATATTGAAGCAGGCACCTATCATACTGTTATTTGTGGGCGGAACATGAAAAATCAGACGATTCTTGCTTTATGTGGGTGTAATTCAGACGGTGAATTGGGACTTGCTCCACAAAAAATCGCCAAAAAATCATCCCTGATGACCAACCCAGCCCTGTTCTTTCCACCGAGACAAGACAGAAATGCAATAAACAATCTGATGAAAATTAGTAAATTCTCGCCATGTAATTTGCTATGAAATTTAATTTGTTTCCATAGAGAAAAATGGAGCTCCAGCATCTCATTATTTTTCCGGAAGAAAAGAACCAATCCCACAACCAAACCACTCTCTTACTTATATCTGTTCTGATAAATGTAAACCGGATGTTCGAAAAGCAGGAGGACATTTTATCGACACAGGGATGGATGGTGTTGTGGTTGATGGTAAATTGGTTACGGGAGCAACATGGCTAGGAAATGCCCCTGGATGAGAGAATTTCTTCATATCTTGCAAAATGAGGAATAATCATTTTGCAAAATTATTGGCTATGGGCAATCAGATTAAGTTGAAACCAATTCACTGTTTATATAAAAAGTACATTCTTAACCCATGATTGTTATCGTATTCCGCTGCAATGGTTGTTTGTAAATCAATTGCAGCCACTTTTTTATAGAATTGCCCAGTTTCTGGTTGCCTTTGATTAAAAAAAGTATGCCGATTAAGTTTATTAGACAGTTTTGCGATTTTTATCATAGATTCTAACGCACCTTCAGCTGTTAACTCTCCTTGCTTATATTTTTTATAATCATCAAATATCATAGCTGCGCCATTAGGTATATTAATAACCTTCCCATTTTCCAGCTGGCGTGTATTTCCACCCAATAGACCTAATTTTCCATCTAGCTGAATCACATCCTGAATAATTTCATCAATTAAATCATGAGCGTTTTTAATCTTCTCCTCAGATGGGTTTTCAGAAGCTGTTTGAGAAGAACTCTTTTCTTGAGTACCTTCCTCTACAACAGTTTTCTGCGAGATAATTTCTTGTTCTTTAACAGTAGACTCATGCTCTTCAACTTCTGTTTCCGCTTCAGAGACTCTTGTTAAACCTAACTCAGCTACCCTTGGTTTTAATGATTCAAATTGAGTGGAGCATTGTTTAATTTGTGCTCTTAACGTTTCATTTGAAGTAACTCTTTGCCAAAGCTCCTGCGCAATCTCCTCAACACCAGGCCATTTGTTTTTGCATTGCCATTCATTTTGCTTAGGCTTAAGGTCCATTAAGGCTCTTCCAATTTGCTTTAATTCATGAGTTGTTGGATTTACAGGGTCAGAAACCTGACTTAATACTATATGAAATTTTCTGAGAGGATCTGAGAGTTCTGAAAGTTTAATAGCTCCTTTAATAACTGGTAATGTCACAGGATTTAATTTTTTATCCTCATCAACATAATATAGAGCCCATTCCCCAGTTTTATCCCTGGGTCTAATCAACAAATAGGAATCCGTTTTTAACTCAGAGGGTGTTTCTGCAGCAATACACCAGCTGTTTTGTTTCACTTTTAGTTCATTGGCATAATGATCCAAATTAAATAAACCAGTCTTTTGAATATTAAAGGCTATCAGTTGGACTGCATTTTCAAGTCTTTCTTGAAAACTCATGTTTTCTATCCCCGGCCTTTTGATACTGGGAACCCAACTGGCGTCATTTTTATTGTTCTGTGGTACATAAAAATAATCTGGCGCCTCCACACTCCCATTGATTAAATAACGTTGATCTTGTAATTCCCAATGAACCGCACTAAGTTCACTTTTGTCATTCAAAACTCCCATTTTTTTTAACTGATGAAACAAAAATCCTGGGCCAGTTACGCCTAATGTTTTAGCAACTCTCTCCCCTTTTGTTTCCTTCATTGATGCATATTCATGAGTGAACTCAAAAGAATCTCTCGCAATATAAGATTGCTCGATCGCATCTGCTAATTGCTGGATTATTTGATTTCCTTTGCTACATAAAATGATGTCATTGCAAAGAGCATTATTTGCTCCCTGAGACCAGGGAGACAATAAAAAACCAAAAGGCGCGTGAATTTCATCAGGGAAAGGCGTGGAACATAAGATATCTGAATCCAGATAAATCCCTCCCTCTGCAGCCAAGATGTTTAATCGCAACATATCACTCGCCATCCCATAATTAGGAGATTCCTGATCGAGTTCGTGACGTATACTATCCCGGCACACACCTTCATCATTAATATCTTTTACCGTGATGCCTTTGGATTTCATGTCTTGAATAAACAGTTCAAGTTCTTTGGAAGGAGCGATTTTTTTATCTACCCAAACAATCGTTTCATAGCCAGGGTTCTTTTCAGCCCATTCGGAGACAACCTGGATGTTTTTTTGAGGCATAATATGACCAACCCATATAAAATGAATTTTTTTGTCAATTTGAGCCTCTTGACCAGTCTGTGGTAAATTTTCTGTCTTCATATCAATTCTCCAACCTGGATATGAATACATTTTATACAGACTGATATTAAGCCCGGATGAGCATCATAAGAATAAAACTCATAGTACATGCCTGTTAAGAATAGCCAGAACCTAACGAGAGCGATTAAGAAATAAAGAATAACTACAAGCCGATTTCCCAGGTCCTAACCCATGAGTGTCGATGGATTTCCGTAACGATTATCAATATAATTTTCCGGTAAATTTGTGGCTTTAATTTGCTAGGAACACAGCCCAAACCACCAAGGATTGAATCATGAAGACCTTAATGACCTGCATTTTCTCCCTCATAATATTATTTTCACAGCCTTTTAAGCCTATTGTTTTTGCTCATACTAATAATACCAATAATCAAGTTTTATCAGCCTCGGCTAACAACAGTGTGGGCAGCAACGTACCCAATAACATTTATGTCACACCTCAGGCTTTTTGGAATTTATATTTTGATTTCACCGGAGATCAAACTCCAGGATATCCCAAAGGTAAAATTAATATTTCCCAAACCTTATTTCAGTCAGAAATGAAAAAAAACAGCAGCTTGGCGCAGCAAAATGAAGGCCAATTAATCCTGTTTATCAACTCAACACTGTATATTTATAATAGTGACCGTCAGCTTGAGCTAAAACAATTGATGCGTACTGCGCCAAATTCAGGATTCACTGAGATGACTGCGATATCACATATTGGTCCAGCTCTGATGTATCTCGCAAAAATTAAAGAAAATGGCGATGCAAGCTGGAAATCACAAATGGAAAATTTACTTAAGGATATCCAGGCAGTAAAAGTAATCAATGCACAAATACCCAATAATTGGCTGGAGCAAGTCAATGCGCCAGCCTGGAAGCCTCATCTCACTACAATCCATAATATGATTGATTATGCCTGTTCTATGGCAGGCAATTATATGAGTGATGTATTGAACGAAAAATTATCGTTTGATATGGCCTCTTTACAAAACGACTTTCTTAATGGCAATAAAACGTATCCTATCCCTTATAATAACGTCATGATCGGCACTTTTATGTTAACCGCCTTGCAAAGCATGGATCAGCTTCATAGTAAAATAAGCCAATTAAAAATAGATTGGCCTCATGCGAAGGTAATTATCCGTTTTGTCGCAGGATCTAATGTTTCAGCTGGCGTGACTAAAGGCAGCAATTGGTTGGTCCCATTTGTTCAAGCACTATCCAATAATACATTAGCTGCAGATAGAATTTATATCACGCCTTATGCTGCAGCAAAACCATCGTTAGGTGCTCAAGAGTTAACACAAACCGATTACAACTATTATAATAATACGGTATGGGGCGCAAGACATAACCGTACAATAATCGCCAATGAAGTATTTACCAACATTACGAGCATCTTCTTACCTGATCGCCCTGCTATACCCGGTGATTATACTTATTCCAAACAACCTAAAATCGAAGATTTTCTAATGCGCTTAAAGTTTTCATTGGCAGAACCAACTGAGATGTTATCCAATACTGTTGGGTTTTGGATGGCTGGTGAACTTGCCGAAAAAAAATGGAATTACAATAAAATCAGCATCCCGGGTATTACTACTGGTTTCCCACAAGGCATATCCACCTATCCGAACAATAATCCTGTAATTCAGCGATGATAAAAAAATTACTCGCAAGTGCCATTTTATTGCTCATATTTCCTATTTTAGGACAATCCAAAATGGTACTTGTCCCCTATCAATATTTAAAAACATCGGGAGCACGAGATATAACACCTTTTACGCTCGATGGGGCTCAATACCTTGCTATACCTCCGTTGTCGAAAGATGAGTCTGATACTCCTGCTAATATCAACAGCGGCAAAGCCAAAGTTGATGTACTCATTTTTAGGTGGGTTAATGGGAAGTTCCATTTATATCAAAAAATCCTGGGGCATGGTAACGAAGGGGCCGCTTTTTATGGAAAAAATTTATTTTATTCCAGAGCTTTTCAAAAACTGGCGGGCGTGCATTTTCACATTTTACTATAGATGGAAAATTTTACCTGGCTTATGCCAATCTCCTTAACCCTTCTAATATTTATCAGTGGGCAGGTAACCAATTCATGGAATATCAACCTTTAGAGGGATTGGGAGGACGAAATTTTGTCTATTTTTCCAGCCATGGTAAACATTATCTGCTCCGAATCAATTTTATTACTGGTTCACGAATAAAACCGAAAACAAAACTGTCATCCCAACTGTATCAAAGGATAAATGGTAAATTTAAGGTGGTTCAAAACATCACTACATCAGGAGGAGTTGATGCAGCCGTTTTTTCAGTGAACAACCAACGCTATCTGGGAGTTGCAAATAGTTTGAATGAACGATCTCGATTTCAAACAGACAGCATCATTTATAAAATAAAATAGCCCAAAGCAATGCTCACAAAGCAATCAAATTATCCTCTTAAGGTTTGATTAATATTCTTACATTATAATTACTCAATATAACCTTTGAGTGAGGATATCAAATGAAAGATTTTGTCATTGTTGGGGCTGGGCCAATAGGCTTATATTGGGCTGCAAGACTTGCACAAATAAAAGAAAGTTGGCAATTACCTATCAATATCGTAGTTATCGACCCTAGGGCTGGCAATTACAATCGAGAAAGGATAGTATCCAATGAAGCAATCAAATCGATAAGCTCTCAATTCTCAATTAGCATGCCGTCCGGCAAAGGGATCCCAAGTGAGGCCATGTATATCAGGGACTTTGAAAAATCACTATACAAATATTGCGAAAGTAAGGGTGTAAAATTTAAAAAAGGGACATTCTCCGGCCTGAGCGACAATTTGGTTTCGTATATAGATACTAAGGAAAACATCCTTACAGTTAAATGTGACATGGTAGTTGATTGTTCTGGTTCTAATCGTATGGTTCTCAAAGAAACTAATCGCTTATTGGGAAAAGAAGTATTTGAAATCAAGACATTGGGAAAAAACCCACATACCAATCATTTTTCTTGCTATATGTCATTAAGTACTGAAGAAGCAAAGAAACTACTCATCCCAGACGAAATAGATCCCTTGCTCCAGGCGAAACAACTATGCAAATTACGACAGAAATATGATTGGCCAAATTTTTCATTTCCAGTGGTCGACATACGCTCTGCAAAAAATGAAGAAGGTGGCGTTAATTATTTTATTTATTATGAAGTACCCGATAATTTGAAAGGGAAAGACACGATTGTACAAATTGAATTTCTTAAAGATTTACTCAAATTGAAATACGGTTTTGAAAATATTGATTTTACAATTCATTCGTTTGGACACTTCCCTGTTTGCCCCAAGTATGTCGATAAGCCATTTTATCTGGGGGAAGGAGCACCTGCTGTTCTTGCGGGCGGGGATTGTCAAATTGAACCCGATTATCGTAAAGGAATTGGCATAGAGAGTGGAATTAAACGTGCCAATTTTCTATTTGATACTGCTCAACTTACAAGCAAAGGACTGGAGTTCCTGTTTGATAATTATTACCAACAAGTAGCCAGATATGTAGGTTATCATGGCAAACTGATCGAACAGTTTTATCTGGAAAGAGTAGATAACATTAATGGCTCTTCACTTGAACAAGCAAAGAAAATTTTTTGCTCCGCTTGCGGGTCAGTTAAAGAAATCGAAGATGTTGCCACCATTGCTAGCGAACTAAAGCTTTTAGGCAATGAGCTTTTCAAGAAACCTAATTATGAAAGTGCTTTGGAATGCTATCTTACTGCCATCCATTTGTATCAATCCTTTGAGAAAGCCATGCCGCTAACAATGGATTTTGTGACATTGCATTCCAATGCCTGCCAAACCTGCCTGAAGTTAAAAGAGTATGGACAATGCATAAATCTGGCAAATGAAGGCATCAAGGCTTATGCGGAAATAAAAATAGAGGATAAAGACATGCTTTTCAAATTATTATTCCGAAAAGCCTCAGCCCTCGTTGAACTAAGTAATGTTTTTGATGTCAAGACACAAAGAAAAGAGCTGGATGAGGCATTGAAAGATCTGAAAGAAACATATGAGCTAATAAAGGAAAACTCAGGTGTGAATAATGCGGCTTTTGTTAAGCAGATTCAGACCAAAATTGTAAATATCGAGAAAAAACTTCCTCCCCCACAAGAAGAAGTCAATAAAATCGAATTTATTTAGCTTTAAATTGGTAACATTATAAAAATGCCTGGCTTGGTCATTAATGGATAAAAATCTATCTGACAATGAACAAGCCTGATCATTATGACTCTCTTCCCCAATAAATTTTCAATAAAGCTCAATGCTGCTATTCTTAATTAAAATAGGATTGATGGAGGGAGTGAAAATGCTAAATAAGGGATATATTAAAACAACACCCTATGGATTAGGATTTTCAGAGCTTTTTTTCGAAGATAATTTAAAAAAATATTTTTCTGATCCTGCATTAGAAGTTTTATCAGCAGAATATTCTCCTTCTGCCAGTGATAAAATGGCGTGGTCTGTCAAACACCCTAAACAGTGGGATCATCCCATAGGAGTCCAGCGCTACAAAATAAGCTTTAAAAAAAACGGTAAAATACAAACCCGTCATGTCATCGCCAAATCTAAAATTAGCGATAAGCAATATCTCCAGATTATATCGAATGCTTTTGCAAAATGTGGTATTCAAACGGAAATACCCATGTCTGATTATTTGTCGCAACTGGAATTTTCCAATTTAAACAGGAAAGAAATCACTATTTACTATATGCAAGATTCGTTTGATGCCTTTCGACATGCTATGCCATTATGCTATGGGTCTTATTTAGACGAGCAAGAAGAAATTTGTGTATTAATTTTAGAATGCCTTGATGAAGAATGGCTATCCCTTGATCCTTATGATACCTCGAAATGGGATCAAACAGCAATTGAAGCATTGATTGATGCAATTGCCTCAGTGCACGCCGTCTGGTATAGAAAAGAGAAAGCGATTGCCGAGATCAAAGGCTTCAAAAATCCATTAAATATCGACCAAATGCAACGCTTGATGCCCTATTGGAATGCCTTGGCAAAGGCGGTTAAAACATCAAACTTGCCTTTTCTTACAAAGGAAGATTATTTATTCCATATCCATCTTATTGAAACTATACCGCAATGGCATATCAAAATTGATACTATGGCTAAAACATTGGTACAAAATGACTGTGTACCGAAAAATATTGCATTATGTAATCAAAATGGGACAAAAAAAGTTTTGGTTTATGATTGGGAAATTGCAACTATTCATATACCACAGCGCGATATTGTTGAGTTTTTGTCTTATGTCTTACCTGAAAATTTCGATAGTAAGGTATTAGGTAATTATATAGAGAGACACCGAATAAAACTTGGCGAAACAACAAAACAGGCGATTGATGCAACACAATGGCGACTCGGATTTCAATATGCTTTATACGATTATTTAATACAGCGTGTTTTTCCACAAATACCTTTTGAAAAGCTTGAAGCTCGTAACATAGCAAAAGTGTATAACAACGCCCGTCGCATGATGGCCTTACTGGACTAATTTTCTGGAGTGATTAAGGATGACTCATATACGTGTAATACTACCCGGGTACAATACTAAAGTTTTAAACAAGGACATGTTGAAACTATTTGAAAGCCCTGACTTGGAGTTAAGTGTTGATTATGCTGACATTGCGGTTGATGCGGTAAGGCGAGAATTTGATATTGCCTTGATAGCACCTTATCTCATAAAAAAAGTAATAAAAGCCGAGCAAGAAAAGGTTCATGCCATAGTGATTGATATGATGGCAGATGTGGCAATGCGTGCACTGCGCGAGGCAGTGACAATTCCTGTCGTCAGTCTTGCTGAAACAGCAACACATGTTGCAGCCATGATGGGCAATAATTTTGCGATTATCAATACAACAGATGAACTGACGCCCATTCAGGAAAATTTGGTCCGTAGTTACGGGTTATATGATCGGTTGGCATGTATCCAAGGCATACAATTGGATCCGCATGACGATTATCGCTCAGAAAAAACAATCCATGGCTTAGTTGAGCAATGTGCGGATGCCGTGATAAAAAAGCATGCTGATACACTTATTTTCGGGTCAGGGCGCTTGATTGGTTATCGTGAAGTTATTCAAAAAGGTTTAGAGGAAAAAGGCTTACACATCACCATTATTGAGCCCCTGCCTACAGGAATTTATTTTGCAAAATTTCTGGTAGACTCCAAAATTTCCCAAAGCAAATATGTTTATCGGTCACCCGATACTTCCACGATAAAAACGTATTCAAAAATTTTGGAGAATTAATCATTTTGATTTTATCTCAAATCTCATTATGCCTAGTGGTTACTGATAAACTTTCTTTCCATCAATATAAACAGCAACTAATTTGTTTTCGCGGGATCTAGCAATCACTCTTGCCAGACGATATTGAAGTTCATCAAGGGCTAACTCTTGTGACAAAGAAGAAAGCTCTGCTAGAGGATAGTTATTCCTGTCATCCAGGATAATCAAATCCGCCTTTTTACCTGCTTCAATGCTGCCAATTTGCTTCTCTAACCCCAGCAATTTCGCTCCGCCAAGAGTGGCATGATATAGCCAGCTTTTTGCATCAATCAGAGCCGTCTTATTATCAAGCCTCCATAATGCTTTATTAGTAAAACTCGCTAAACGCATTTCATCAAAAAGAGAAAGACTGTCCCCTCCACCACTGTCTGAGCCCAATCCAACCTCAATCCCCAAGTCTTTAAAAAAAGAAACCGGCGCCATTCCCATAGCAAAAGAAAAATTACTGGAGGGACAATGGCTAATTCCAACTTGCCCAGCATAGTCACCCATGCGTTTCATTTCGTGAAGTGATAACAAAGTGCCATGTGCAAACACAGTCTTATCAGCAATACATTGTGTGGATTCAAATACGTCAAAATAATCATGAGCTGTGCTAAACAAGCTTTGAATCAATTCATCAAACCCCTCATCCTTGTCAAGATGTGTATGCAATATCAGCTTGTTTGCACGGGCGAACTCACCTGCCTGCTTCAACATAGCCGCAGAACAAGTCACTGCAAACCGGGGAGAAACAGTGATATCTATATTATTTTTACCATGGTAATTGTCTTTTAAAAAGGTCAGATCTTTAAATGCTTGATCACTATCAACCAGTAAACTATCAGGTGCATTTCTATCCATCAACACCAATCCAATAAACGCTCTGATACCCATGCGCGCAGCCACATCGCAAACTACTTCTGTTGCTTCTCGATTGCTGGTTACCATAGTGTTGATAGTCGTTGTGCCAGAACCCAAACAAGTATGCATAAAAAGCTCCGCGTGGCGTTGACATCTTTTCAGGTCATTTGCGAAAGCTGCTTCTGCAGGAAAAACCAAAGCATTTAACCAATCCATCAATGGCAAATCACCAGATCCACTAATAGCGTACTGGGAAAGATGGCTATGTGTATCAATTAGGCCTGGGAGGATTAAATGATCAGGATAATTTGACACTGTATATGATATTTCTTGATTTAAATGGGCCTGCTCACCCACCTCAATAATGCTATCACCATCGATCAAGACATAACCTTTCTTGATAAGAAGACTTTGGCCAGTTTGCGTAGGAGTGATAATATCCCCTAAAATTAGATGAGGAATGCTATTCAATTCATATCCTGAGATTTATTTCTTACTATCAAAAAGTATAGACAACCTCTTGGACTAACTGAAATTTGGGCTAAAAAATATCATAGTAAAAAGAGCTCTTTCTTTTCCACTTGGGTAAGAGAGAGCTCTTTTGTAAGATTAACAACTTGAGTTATTGAAGCAATGAGTTTTTATTTAACTCTCATATAAAATAAATCTCGCTTTCTCGCGCAGCTGTTCTTTCTTTTGAAATTTTGTCCATATGCTCATGAGCTACCTCTTCATTTCCTTTGCCAAGGCTGGAAAAACGCAGTGAAACGCCACCCGGGATTAAACCGCGATTAAAGAACAATCCGCAGTAATCTGTTGTTGAGTAGGCTTTAGGTCTATTGACATTGAATTCAAAAGTCAAGCTCTGCAATGCTTTAATAACTGTTGATTTGGCAGCATTAACCAATCGCTCTTGCATTTCGGGAGTAAAATTCTCACTGTACCAATCCAAAAGTTCTGGCACATCTATATCAATAAATTTTTCAGGGTGAGATTGCTCTTGTAATTCCGCAAAAATATTTTTCAAGACATAATCATGCTTGGAGACAATTTTTTGCTGACAAAAATTGCGTTGAAAGAGCCCTGGACCTGTACCATCATTTGTTTTACGCTCAATAATGGTTAGTCGTTTTTTCCGTAAAGCAAGACCATCAAATTCCTGTCTTTCACCACTTTTTGGAGAAATAACCTCAAAGGATTTGTAAAGACTCACTGCCAACCGCTCGGAAAAATCCTTGATAGTCAAATACAACTGCGGATCGCTGGTTTTCAGGCTAGAAGGTTGAATAGATTGCACCAAACCCTCAGCAAGGTGACTTGAACCACTTAAAACCTCTGTGCTAACAGGCGCCTCAGGATCAGAATCACCTTCTTTTCCTTCCCATTTTTCCTTTCCTTTGTCACGATCATTCATTGGCGTTTCTAATAAACGCTCCTTATCGTCAAAGATTTCCCTGTACAATTCCTGTAAGGTTTCTTCTCCATCAGAATCATAGTCAATCAACTCCACCCCATCTACGATTTCACCCTCTTTAGGAGAATAATAAATCAATGGAGATACAGTCTTGAAATTTTCAAGACTATTCAACCAGTCTTGCAATATTTTATCCACTCCTTCAGATTGACTCAAATCTTCCATAGCTTGTAAATATCGCACTTGATAATTACGAGATTCGGGAAGCAGGGCTTTTTTGTCTATTTCCTCACTTCTCTTTTTCACAATGGCTCTTAATCCTTCCAGATATTCAATCAAGGGTGGAATTGTCCTTTTTCTTTCGCTGGCAAAATTCTGCCTGGCTGCTTCGATTCGTTTTTTATAGTACTCTTGTAGCTCCTGCTTTCTGTTAGCCCAGATACCTGTTAGTTCCTCCCTAATAACCTTTGTTTGGGTCTTGCCTTTCATCATGATAGAGTTCACTTCCTCAACAAACTGTTCATAATAGTTTACATAAGGAGTATTGCCTTTCGGATGTGCGCCCCTCAGAAGACGGAGTTGTTGTTTCATTTCATGAAATTCCTGGGCGTAAAGTTTTCTTTCTAGTTTCAGACTTTTAAGTTTATTTTTCAGTTGCTTAATTACGATTTCGTCATTACTGTCAAATTCAGAAATTAGCTGCGGAATTCTTTTGATTTCATTATCAATAGCTTTCAATCTTTTCTCATAAAACCCTAGGATTTGGCTATGCTTTTCCAAATCAAAAACATCGCTTGGTTTTAAAGTTCCAAGGTGCTTAAGATAATGACTCATAACATAAGAATAGGCTTTAAATAAATCACCATTACTATTGGTTTGCGGATCAGTCGAGAAATCAATATCTTCATTATCCCGTAAACTATCGCGACGTCTGTCCTCAAGTAATTTGAGTTCTTTTAGTGCCCTGCGCAACCCTCTCAATTGGCACGGGATTTTAGGTATGTTGTTGTCAGGTCTAGATAAAAGCGCACGAATTACTCCTGTTATTCTAACCACTTCATCAATCTCTTTAATGGTCTTGTGCAAATCATCGCTCGATTGAGTTTTCTCCAATTTATCAATCAACTGCCCAATTACTTTATCCAAAAGACCACAAATCGCTTGTTCTTCTGCCAATTTTTCATTCTTTAAAAGATCAACGTATAAGGATTTGAAATGAGGTGATACCTTGCTATTTCTGGCAGGAATATCCGGTAAACACAAAATCGGGTCATTAAGATTGAGCTGGCGCTCCAGTTCATTTACTCCCCTTTTGGCTAAAACGTCATTCCAATCCTCCTTGACAGTTGGAGGTTCTTTGACAATGACGCGATAACCGGCGTCAACGAATGCTTTCTTAGCCTTGCCAAATTCTGAATTAGCGAAAGGATTCTCCACAGGATCGTCATGATCTTTTAGTAAAACAACCGTTGCTCCAGGGGGATAGTGAGTTTTGACATAGGCCAAGCTAGCAGGCAGTTCAGATACGCCCATTGATGCTAACACAGAATAGTTATTTCTGACCTCATGCAAACTAGCCACACTTGCCGCTGTTTCAACTCCTTCGGCAATAAAAACAACATTGACATTATCTGTTTTATTAATAACAGCGGCATTACCTTCTCGCAGAGGTTTAGTCGGTCCTAAATATTTCTTGCAAAAAAAATCTGAATTTTCAGGATTTGTCGCTTTGTTACCAGCAGTGTCAATTTGTATTATCTGCAGACCAACAAGTTCATCATCCAGATTGTAAACAGGGACAACCACATAATCTTTATAAGGTTTATTTTTATCAAACTCTGGAATACCAATAGGGCCTTTTAAGCTTCGTATCTGTAATTTTTCGGCCACGTCTATCGGGATTTTTCGAGTTCCTACGATATACTTTTCAGCAGGGGTGTCTTTTAAAGGTACGCTTCTTATCCATAAATCATTGGCTAATTTAATGCTTTTTTTATCAGTAATATATTTATTCAATTGATTAATTTCTGGAGTTGTTGTCTTGCCCATACCTATCACCTCACTTAAATGAACAGGACTTACGGAAAAACCCAAGGTCGAGGCAGAAAATGTTTTTAATGAGGGAGTTTAGATAAACTAAATGACCGAATTAAAAACATTTTTTAACATAGAGATTGGGATTTTTCGTAAGTCCTGATGAAGTGAAAATTTTGGCATATTTAGCTTAAGGAAATATTAAAAAACAACACAAAATGAATATAAATCAATCAAATGATTTGCAATTGCTGGTAAAAAATAGAAGTGACTTATCTTATATCAAATTATAATTGTCTCTGATGTAAATCATGGATAAAACATAGGCAGCGAGCTATGAAGATGAGAACAGTATTCTTCATTCTCTTAATAATTCAGGACAAATCATCCAGGCAATACACCAATCAATCCCATCTGCTTTATCGAGGCAAACAAGACTGCCAGGTTTAAATGAAACCAAAATGTGATGTTCCTCTTCCGCAACAAGTTGGCTGACCAGTTTATTCATAAACGGCAAATGCCCTACAAACATCATGTTTTGTTTTAATTGATTAATCTCTTTTGCCAATGGTATGACATCATCAAACGGCTCAAGCCCTGCTCTGGACTCAACGCCATTTTTGCTCAAAACATGACTAGACAAACTCTCTGCTGTTTGTTGTGCTCTTAATTTTCCACTGTGGTATACACAGGACACTTCGATTTTAAGCGGGGCAAGGAAGTTGCTTAACAATTGAATATCTTTCTGACCCTGATCACTCAAAGGTCTTTCAGGATCAATATCTTTATCCAAACTGTCACCATGTTGAACAAGATAAATTTTCATCTCACCCTTTTAATTCATTAGCTAATTTATTAAAGTGTAGACTCATTTGAAATAACAGATAAGAAAAGCTTGTAATGAAACCTAAAATTTCAGTATTTATTGCAACAAGTCTCGACGGTTATATTGCAAGAAAGGATGGCTCAATAGATTGGCTTATAGAAGCAAATTCTCTCGCCTCTCCAGGAGAGGATTGTGGATATCGATCATTTATTGCTACCATAGATACGATAATTATGGGTCGATATTCCTATGAAAAAGTTATTACATTTGATGAATGGCCATATGGTTCCATACCGGTAATAGTAATGAGCTCAAAACCCATACAGATACCAGAACACTTGCAGCATATCATTACAGTGTCTAACCAAAGTCCTCCTGATTTAGTTAGCGAATTATCCCTCCATGGCATTCAGCATGTATACTTGGATGGAGGTATTGCTATCCAGGGATTTCTTCAAAATAATCTTATTAATGAGATGACCATTACAGTAATACCCGTTTTGATTGGTTCAGGCCGCTCTTTATTTGGCTCTCTTAAGAATGATATCAAACTCACACAGCGGTTAACTACTAGCTATCCAGGCGGCTTTGTCCAAATTAAATACCAGATTGGTGAATAGCCAGATACTTTAGTCCTATTTACTCTGTAATTGTAATGTAGCATGCAATTGCTATGTTATGATGGTATAGTGCCAATTTACCAGTAACAGGATAAGAAATGGACATTCGCTATTTGATCTATGCTTGGGGCAGCAGCATTTTATTCTTTATTTATCTTTATTTAAGTTACCTAGTGATTATCCAACGTCGTAAATATCATGTGCTCTATTTAACCAATGATGATAACGCATTTATTGCCCGCTTTCGCGCGCATGCCAACTTTGCTGAATACGTTCCGCTCACCTTAATCCTTATGGGGATGTCTATTATACTCCAAATCCCCCCTTTATTATTAACTGTTTTAATGTTTGCTCTAATTCTGGCACGCTTGGGACATGCTTATGGTTTAATCAAAAAAGAAGCAAAAAAACAATTTAAATTTCGCATTTATTCGGTTGCAACAACGTTCATTATCATGGGAATTTTAGCGATTTTTAATGTAAGTAAAGCGACGATACTATATATCGTTATATAATAATTTATATGATTTTAGGTTTTTGGCGATTTGCCCCTATAATGTGCGGATGAAACAATGGAGATACTCATCAAATACATATTGACTTACGCCTGCTACAGAAGCCTTACCCTACTGAATAATTCTCATTGAGCCGCATCACGACATATTAATTCATTAAGGAATCATATTGTTTAAGAAAACCAGGGGCTCATTATCGTCCCAATCATCCTCGCTACTACTATTGTCATAGCTCCAATCATCCCATTTATCGCCTATAGAAAACTCCTCTTTAAACTCATCATATCGATTGTTTAATAGAGAATAAACTTGCTCAAACCATTCATACATCTCGCTGAACAGATCGTTGTAAATATCAACGTCAATACGTTTAATCAGGCCTATCTTATCATTGAGATCTTCCAGGTAATTATGTAAATGCTTAACCACAAATTTGTAGTACTCAAGGTTGTATTTATCATGATTCAACAGAAGATGGCTTATCATAAATTTTGTTTTTAATCTCAATACATCTACTTTTAACTGACAAATTTGCTTGCTCAAATCTTGCTTATCCTTTTTGAATAAGAAGAACCAATTAAAAAGGACATACTTTAACCTGATCTCCAGTTCTTTCATTTCTACTAGCAACGCCGAATTGAAATCTTTATTTTTGAGTAGTTCACTATAAGAGGACTCGATATGGTTTAAATCCTTCTCGAATTCTTTCTTAACCGATTGGTAAATACTCATACTTTTCTTATCATGCGGATTGATAGCAAAAAATTTTGTGTAAGCCACTAAAACCCCAAACTTTAAAGAATTAAAAATGCCCTAATAATATAATACAAACAACAGATTGGCACTTAATTTTTCAATTTGATTGTTTAAAGCAATTATTTTATTTAGCAAATTGGTTTATATAATTCATAAGTGATTCTTTTAATAAAGACTACAAGAGTAGTAAAAAAGTATTTAACTTGATGAACACTTTTTTATGTTATCTGAATAATAAATTCATCAACCCTCCTTTTCATATAATCTGACGAGCCCAAAAGTTAATAAGAATTGAGCAACATAATAAGTAAACATAACAAAAATTCTTACATCAGCTTGGGTATAAACAAACAAGTTAAGTGCCAGGGTTAAATCAGAAATTAAAAAGAACAAAGCGCCACTCCCAATCGTTAAAGTTTCCTTTTTTACTTGGAAAGCACTAAATACCATAAGCATCAGAACACAGAAGTAAATCATCACTGGAATTAATAAATCACCAAGATACGGGATTATGGTAAATGCTATAAACCCCATTAATAGAAGAATGAGAATATAATAGAAAAAATGTAATTTATTAAATTGAAATGATTTTAAAAACAAAGCGATATAAAAACAATGCGCTAACAAGAAGCAACCTATCCCTAATTCTAATTGTAATGCAACAGGTAAAGTCAATACCACATCCCCTGCCAAGGAAAATACAAGTGCCAAGATTAGGAAAATTTTAACCAATGAGGGGAGAAAAGTTCTGAATACCCCAACAATTAGACAAACTATTGGAATAGGTTTTAAAACAGTAGTAGCAGGATATTGGATAAACGAGAGACTGACCAAATAAATGACTGCGGTAAACAAAAACACCCAAGACACTGGTTTGGAAAAAGAATAAGTCATAAATAGTCCCTTATTGTAAAATCAAAGTCATTGATTTGAGCTGCCTTATACCTCAACCCTACTAGCCTTTTTATTGTATTCAATCAATCTTAGGGCTTGTTATTGATGTTGTTTTGGCTGATCCATCCCCATATAAATACGAGTTGATTAAAATTAAAGCGCTCTCGGTTAATGTTAACGCAACCCCGCTTAGTTTAACAACATTGAGTAAAGGACTTGTCTCTCCAGTATCTGTATACGCCTCAAATGCCTGTAATGCCAACAGTGTAAATCCGGCAGTAAATTGCACCGCACCAACAATTTGTCCCATATAAGTATACGCGGAATCATCACCCTTGTTTCGATAAAAACGATTACCAAAAAAACCTATCGCCCCAATAACCATGCCACCAACCGCCGTTACAACATTTCCATTAGTTACTTGCTCACTGGCTTTACCTAATGCATACAGTATGGCAGGCCCTCTTGTTGCCAATTGAATATTTAGCTTTCTTGCATTCTCATAAACATCTGGGCCTAAAGTACCATGTTCTTCTGAATTTGATGGTGAATTTCCTGATTCAGATTTTTCTTTTGTCATTATTAACTCCTGTTTAACAAAATTCCGGGTAAGATAGTATCCTTTCAATTTATCAGATTGTACCTAAACCCTCCCAAAATACATACATATTTCCAAACAGGTAGAAATTTAATTTATCGTCTATAGTTAAATTAAATGCCTAAAATAATAAGAATTTTTCCAAATTGAAAAGAGGAGAAAATATGTTAAAACATCTACTCGGTGTAGCATCATTATTTTTAATATTGAACCATCAATGCTTCGCTGAAGATCATGAAATTGCCATTACTATTGACGACTTACCTTTTGTGGGCTCTGGAACAAGCACTCCAGGAAATCTGAAGCGAACCCAGGAAAGATTTATGGCCATAGTGAACACTTTGGTTGACAATCAGGTTCCTGCCACAGGTTTTGCAATAGGAGGGGCTATAGCGAAAAATGAATGGGAGCTTCTGGAAATTTTTCGTAATCAAGGTTTTTCAATTGGCAACCATACCTATAAGCATCGAAGTTTAAATTCAATGACTGCAGAAAATTATATTGCTGATATCGAAAAAGCGGATACCGTTCTATCCCCTGTCATGACTGAGCCAAAATATTTCCGTTATCCTTATCTTGCTGAAGGCAGTGGAGAAAAGAAGCAAAAAGTGCATGAGTGGCTGGCTGCCCATCAATACACGATTGCTCCTGTCACTATAGATAGCAAAGATTATGAATTCAATGCACAATTTTATAGAATACCATATAGACAAAGACCACAACGTTTAGCTCAATTTAAAAAACGCTATCTTGCTTTTATCTGGCAACAGACCCTGAGAGCAGAAAAAAAAGTCAAGAAAGTAGAAGGACAGCCTGTTAAACATATTTTACTCATCCATGCGAATCTGATTAATAGTTTGTGTTTAGCTGATATCATTGAAATGTATAGAAGCAACGGTTATAAATTCATTACTCTGCAAGAGGCTCTAAAAGGGAATACAGCGACTCCAATTAATGATTCATCACCAACTGAAGCTTTGAAATCGGAAACCGAAAAGAAAGAAATTAATGAGCCTCAATCTTAAAAAGTATAGAGTTATTTCTTGAAACAAATGATTTACAATGCTATCGGGCATTCATTGTCACAGGACTGGTGAATCCCAATAGCCAAATAAAAAATTGCAAAGACAGGACTTTCGCCCCTACTTCAACTGCGCCAAGCGCGATAATGCATGTGCCGGCAGAAGAAGCCAATAATGACCCTCGTTCTTCATATGTCCAGCAATCAAAGTGGCTTTGTCACCACCGCCCCAAAATACATCACCTCTTACTTTACCACGGATAGCCCCACCAGTGTCCTGAGCTATCATCAAACGTTGCATAGGTTTATTGACGTCAGGATTTTTACTATCTGGTCTTGTAGTGTTTAACCACAGAGGCGCTCCCATTGGTATCCATTGTTTATCAATAGCAAGAGAATAACCGGGTGTTAATGCCACTCCCTGTGAACCCAAAGCCGCTTCTAATGACAACTTGCGGAAAAAAACAAATGATTTATTTTGATTGATTATTTTATCCATTTGCTTGGGATGAGCTTCCAGATACTTTTTAATCCTTTGCATGGAAGCATTGTGCTTGGTCATAATACCCTTTTTAATTAGTACTCCAGCAATGGCAGTATAGGGGGCACCATTTTGACCGTCATAGCCTATAAAAATTCGTTTGCCATCTTCAAGCTCAATGATTCCTGAGCCCTGAATTTCTAAAAACAACCTGTCCACAGGGCTATGGATCCACACCAAAACACGTGCTGTGTTTTTAATTGCTCCTTTGTTAATTTCCTCTCGAGTATAAAATGGTACAACTTTATTACCCGCAATTCGTCCAATAATTTTCTTATTTTTTAAATTAGGAAGAAATAAACCCAAGTCAACAGTCACTAAGTTACTGGGTAATTCATAAATAGGAACACTAAATTCATCTGATTTAGTATAACTGCCTTTAATTAAAGGCATATAATAGCCCGTAAATAAACCTTTCACTGGTTTATCATCATAGAACTCCACAGGGGCAAACCACTTCTCAAAAAATAATTTTGCTGATTGTTCATCAACAGGATTTATTTTTAAAGCAGCACGACAGGTTGGATGCCAATCTTTTGCCTGTAAATCAATCTCCTCTGTGCCCACAACACGTTCAGGATTTTGTTTTAGAAAGGCTCGACAAGATGTTTGAAAAGTTTCTAACGATTTTTTAAGTTGTGCATTCTCCCACCCAGGTAAATGTTTAAAGCTTACCTGCCTGAAAGTTGGCTTGGGAGATTGCAACCACCACCATACTGCTGCGCTTAAGATAATTGCAGCCAAGGCTACTGTCAGATAAATTAATTTCGATTTCATAGAAGGTCAATTTTTACACGTGATGGAGAAAAATGCAACTAAAAGTTATTGCTATTAGTCCATCTTACTACAAAAAACATCCGGTTATAATAGCTTTTTTCCAATAATTTCAACCAGTTAATATTTTAAAATTTTTATAATCTGGCAAGTATCTCCAGCTGATTACCCCTTCCTTCACCTGTATTTCCTCCTCTGGACAAGAGGACAAATTGCTACCCAATTTGATAAACCTTAATTGCATGATAGAAAATTCGCCATGCTCCTCGTCTTGTAATACGGTGAATCTAAAATGGTGAGAAGCATATTTTTGCCCATCCTTATTAAGAACCAAACAAGAAAATTCGTTCAGGTCCTCAATAAAATATCTGTATTTTTTCTGATTTAATATGAGCAAACATCCTTTATTGTTAACCAACTCGTTTGCTATTTTATTAGCTCCATAATCCTTTTGCACATAACAATCCATACCTGCATACAATAACGGTGAACGAGCGAGTCGCATCATCCAATGTTCCAACTGATAGAAATTTTGATGAAATGTCTCCTGTGAATTGAGTGCTTTGTATTGCAAGAATATCTGTTGGAGGCTTGCCAAAACCAATAAGCTCATCAAGAAAGTTATACAAAGCGTCATTAAAAGAATGAAACCAGAGTCGGTTTTTTTCATAAATTTCGTACCGAAACACTGATTTTACGTAGCGTTTCCTTATCGCTACCAATTGAAAAATCCAATACTGACCTCTGTTTGATAAGGCGTCTGGTAACATAAAATTCATGAATGAATGGACTTAATTCTTCTGTTTGAAACAGTTTGTAATGTAATGTCTTTTCACCCTTTTCATTTTGTTTAGTAAACCATGTTTCTTCAAGCCACTCTCCCAAGTAAGCAATTTCGTCGTACCGGAACTGCAGTGGTTTTTTTAAAGTAATTTTATATCCATTGCTTAGTTTATCTATTTTTGAAACTGTATGTACTTCTCCTTGCCGGCAATCAGAAATAATTAATGGGTGTTTTATATTTGATATTACTGACTCTTCAATCACTATTTGTGTTGGGCTCATAAAATTTGCCACTTCGGTATAAACATCACTCATTCTGTTAATACGAAGTTGGACTTGTGGCATATTTTCAATTTGAAAATTAATTATTTTCCTCTCTGCATGTCGAGAATCAAAAGTTTTTAATTTTTCGACACTTACGCATGGAGTAAATCCAGCCTTTCTAATACTGTCGCTTAGTAAATCACCAATCCACAGCAAATCAAAATTAATTTCTAACCGTTCTTGTGCCTTTAGGTATTGAGGCTTGCTTCTTGTATAAAACTGGGTAAGGGTTATCGTTATAATACTTGCCAGAAAAAGACTAATTAGCATCTCAGATAAACTAAATCCTGTTTGTCTTCCCATTTCAATTAGCATCCAGATCATAGGAGCGAATAATTGACTGGCTTTTTTTAAACCACGTAACATTCAAAATGATTTTCTTTTGAGATCGCCTGATATCAAAATGATAATTTGAAGGCGGCAGAGGGAGTTTATTCTCACTAATATATAATGCTTCATCTACTTGATCTAGATATTGGGAACCTTGAATTCGCCAAATAAGATGATTGATTATATCTCTGGTTTTCAGCTGTTGTTCCACTAACATCAGAACTACCGTTGTCATTAGCATTAATGACACAAGTACTTCCATTAGAGTGAAACCCTGGTGCTTGCTCATAATAAATCTCTTCCTGAGGTTGGACTGCCCATGAAGGTTAACTGTTCGTTTATATAAATTCAATATAACGATTTATAAATTCTAAAAAATAAATTCATTCGTGACAGCTGGCATATGCTTAGGTAATATAAAAACATTTTTCTGTCTAGGAATAGAGTTATGTCTATTGATTTTCAACAATTACCTCATGCCGGAATACGTTCTTTAATTCCTTATGTACCAGGTAAATCCATCGAAGAATTGGCAAAAGAAAAGGGAATAACTGATATTATCAAGCTGGCTAGTAATGAAAACCCATTGGGATGCAGCCCATTAGCCCTTTCCGCCATTCAGACTATGTCATCGCATTACATAGCAACCTACCCATCGCCCTGGAACCATCCTTTAATGTCCAAACTTGCAAGTTACTTAAAAGTAAAACCTGAGCAATTGTTTCTAAGCAATGGGTCTGATTACCTGTTTAATATTTTATTAAATTGTTTCGCTCTTCATACCGACAGACATATCCTTACTCATGATTACGCTTTTAGCACTTATGCCATCCAAGCCAATTCCCTGCAAATACCAATAAATAGTGTGCCTATTGGTCACAACTGGGAGGTTAATATCACTGATATCGTTAATGCTTGCAATCAACAAACAGGAATTATTTTTATAGCTAACCCAAATAATCCAACTGGGGTGCTAATCCAACAAGAAGAAATTAAATATTTATTGGAACAAATTCCGAAAAGTACTTTGTTAGTTTTAGATGAAGCCTATTATGAATTTGCTGCTAGCCAATTGACTGTCAATAGTTTGGATTGGCTTGAAGAACATCCTAATTTGGTTGTTACTCGTACGTTTTCAAAAATCTATGGTATGGCAGGTTTGCGTTTAGGTTATGCTATTGCCAACCCATCCATTATTAATATTTTAAAACGAGTACAATTGCCATTTATAGTCAATCAAGTTGCTCTTGCAGCAGCCTATGCTGCCATCGATGATGATGACTTCATCCAGTCTAGCCTCAAAATGACTAATGAAGGGATGTCGCAGCTACAGGCAGGCTTTAATGAATTAAACATAAAATACTTACCCTCTTCCTGTAATTTCCTTACTTTTGACTGCGAAGAGGATAGTATGACTCTTTATAATGATCTATTGGATAATGGCATAATAGTAAGACCTCTGCATGCTTATAAGATGAATAATTTCATCAGGGTAACTATTGGGACCAAAGAACAAAATTCCAGATTTCTAACAGCACTGAAAAATTTTTATTTGTAACTCTTTTTAAATTAAAAATAAAATTAAGGAATCAAAATGACTAGTGATTTAAGTAGTAAGCATTGTGAATCTTGCGAGGGAATTGGCGCTGCGCTCAACTCCGAGCAAATCAAAAATTTACTACCTCAATTAAACATAAAATGGGAAGTAACAGAGGACAACCGAATTATCAAGCGTGCTTTTTCATTTAAAAATTTTTATGAAACGATGGCTTTTGTCAATGCGATTGCCTGGATAGCAAATATTGAAAATCATCACCCTGATTTAGAAGTCGGCTACAATTATTGCCGTGTTCAATTTATGACGCATGCACTTAATGGTTTAACTCATAATGATTTTATTTGTGCAGCAAAAATAGATAAGTTACTGGTTGATTAAAAAATTATTGACTCTTTTTAAGAAGATACATTTTAACAAAATTTTGTAATTGTTTATTATCCGCTCCCTGACGGTCGCGGCTCGGATCATAGTTTACTCCGAATCACATCGGATTATGGACGAAACCGAGCCGCGACCGTCAGGGAGCGGATAATGCATGGAAAATAAGCTCCCCACCTCAAGGTCTATCATCCACCTCCCTGCGATGACTGGGTAGAAAATCCTTGTTATCCAAACCCATGGCTACTGCTAAAGCGCCAGCAACATAAATTGAAGAGTAAGTACCTATTACTATTCCTATAATCAATGCCAATGAAAACCCATATATCGCCTCACCCCCATAGACAAAAAGCGCAACCACAACAAACAGCGTCAACACAGATGTCATGATCGTTCTTGAGAGAGTTTGATTGATTGAAATATTCATAATATCTATTGGACTTGTTCGGCGAATTTTTACAAAATTTTCTCGAACACGATCAAAGACAACAATGGTATCATTCAAGGAATAACCAATAACGGCCAACAATCCAGCAAGAGCCTTCAGATCAAATTCAATTCCGAACAAGGCAAACACACCCAGAATTAACACCGGATCATGAATCAAAGCCACTGCTGAACTTACAGCGAGTTTATATTCAAACCGCATAGCGATATAGATCATCGTAGCTAATAAGGACACAATAATCGCAAGAGCCCCTTTCGTTGCTAATTCTTGTCCAACTTGCGGGCCAACAAAATCAACTCGTTGTTTTACTGCCCCAGGCAACACTTCCATCACCTGGTCTACCAGCATGCTCTGCTGTTTATCCGCTCTCGGTGCAATGCTGATAAGTACATCTTTTGATGTACCATAACTAACCACTTGAGCTTCTTTAAAACCCGCTTTATTCAGATTTTCTCTAATTAAAGGTAAATCAGCCGCTTTGGAATAACTGATTTCAATTTGCGTTCCACCAGTAAAATCCAATCCCCATTTCAAACCATTAATCATCAATGCGCCAATAGACACTACAAAAATTAATATAGAAAACAATGCAGTCCAACGGCGCGCGCCCATAAAATCTATTTTTGAATTTGGATTAAAAAATTCCATCTGAGTCTCGCCTTATATGCCTATAGATAATTTTTTGACATTACGCCCACCATAATACCAATTCACAATAGCTCTGGTGTAAGTAATACCAGTTAACATAGAAGTTAACAAACCTAGAGAAAGGACAACCGCAAACCCGCGCACCGGTCCTGTGCCCACCGCGAATAAAATGATAGCTACAATTAAAGTAGTCACGTTGGCATCCAATATAGTTGAAAATGCTCGCTCATATCCTGCATGAATAGCAGCTTGAGGAGACAGTCCATTGCGCAACTCCTCTCTAATCCGCTCATAAATCAAGACATTGGCATCAACAGCCATGCCCACGGTCAAAACAATCCCCGCAATTCCCGGTAAAGTCAGGGTCGCATCAATTATGGATAACAATGCGCAAAGAAAAACTAAATTCAGCATCAATGCAATATCAGCAATTAAACCAAAAAAATGGTAATACACGAGCATTAGTACCAAAATTAAACCCATACCAACTTCCAGGGAAATAAGTCCTCGGCGAATATTTTCCTTTCCAAGAGTTGGGCCAACGGTACGCTCTTCAACAGGATAGATTGCAGCAGGTAAAGCACCAGCTCTTAATAATAAAGCCAGATTGCTTGCTTCTTTGCTATCAGTCAGTCCGGTAATCTGGAAATTGCTGCCTAAAGCATTTTGAATCACTGGCGCACTAATAACTCGCTCTTCTTTCTTTGTTACTCGTTTTTCCTCGCCATTAATTGTTTGTGTAGTCGTTTTGGTTTCCACAAAAACGATCGCCATGCGCTTACCGATATTTTCACGCGTAACTTTAGTAAACAAGCTCTCGCCCCCACCACCCAATTGAATTTGAACAGATGGAGAAGCCGTTTGTTGATCAAAACTGGACACTGCTGACGTAATAGAGTCACCACTTAAAACCACCTGTCTCTTTAATAAGATAGGATGACCATCCATCATATACAGCTTATCATTGACAGGAACTACGCCGGTTTGCTTTGCAATGAAAGGGTCATTTTCCTGATCAACCAAATGAAATTCCAAAGTAGCAGTACCACCAAGTATTTGTTTTGCTCTCGCCGCGTCTTGAATGCCTGGCAAATCAACGGCGACTCGAGTTGCCCCTTGTTGTTGTACGACAGCTTCACCAACTCCGAGCTCGTTGACACGATTTCTCAAGATACTCATTGTCTGCTCAATAGTATTTTGTCTTATGGAATTTAATTCTGCTGGGGAAATGGCGCCTAAAATTGAATTTTGTGTTTTAGTTTTAACAAAAACCACATCAGATATTTTTTGTCTTAACTCAACTAAAGCATTTTCCATTGAGTCAGAATCTCTGAAACGCAATTCAATTCCTTTATCTGATAAAGAACGTATGCCTGAATAACGAATACCTGCTTCACGTAATTCTTGGCCAATATTTTTCATTATTCCTTCATAACGCCGACTTATAACACTCTCGACATCCACTTCAAGAAGAAAATGAACACCGCCTCTTAAGTCCAACCCTTGCTTCATAGGGTCAGCATGAATTGCTTCAAGCCAAGCCGGTGTGGAAGGCGCTAAATTCAAAGCCACTGTGTAATCAGATCCCAGGCTATTCTTGATAGCATCACGAGCTAATAATTGAGAATCAGTAGAAGAAAACACTACCTCCACCCCATCCCTCTCCACAACCAGGGATTTATAATCCATATTGGCATTTTTTAATATGGACTCTACCTGATTTTT
The DNA here is from genome assembly GCF_026191275.1 of Legionella sp. PATHC039. Lineage (NCBI taxonomy): Bacteria > Pseudomonadati > Pseudomonadota > Gammaproteobacteria > Legionellales > Legionellaceae > Legionella > Legionella sp. PATHC039. The sequence goes on along the minus strand of NZ_JAPHOP010000001.1, from coordinate 553,549 downwards.
TATTGTCTCTGTATCTTCATCTGTACCCGCAGAAATTTGAACAACGGGATTTTCCGTATACAAATTCGGTATAGCGTAAATAAATCCAATGACTGCAATCACTATCAGCATTAGATTTTTCCATAGAGGATATTTATTTTGCATTTCTGATTCCCTATGCCTAACTTAAAGTGATTTGATAGTGCCTTTTGGTAATACTGCAGTAACTGCGCCTTTTTGCAAATTAATTTCTATACCTTCTGCTGGGCTTACTTTGATGTATTGATCATCCAGGCTCACAACTTTTGCCAAAATCCCTCCGGATGTTACTATTTCATCCCCCTTTTTTAAGCGATTTATCAATTCTCTATGCTCTTTGGCTCTTTTGCTTTGCGGCCTTATTATCATAAAATAAAACAAGACAAAAATCGCAACGATCATAATCAGTGAAAAAGTTCCATCAGTTTGAGCAGCTGGCGCATTTCCTGCTGCAGCTAATGCATCACTAATAAAAAAACTCATAAAATCTCCTCAAATCGGGTATTAATTTCCTGGTTTTCTTTCGAAGATGGTCGATAAACCAATTTCAAAAGATAGTTCTAAGAACTCTTGTATGGATTACCAGCGTGACATCATATAGCGAATTTACTCGAAGGTAAATGAATAGTTAATTACCTTGAACGTAATACGCATTATGTTGAGTCAAGAATCTCTGACATAGTAATGGGGTATTAGCTAACAAATGATGCAGATAAGCTCTTGTCAACTGTGCTGAACAAGTAGGACATGAGCAATTCTCATCAATCAGCTGAAAATTGAAAGCCTGGCTTTCATCCGTTAAATCAACATTCCCTTGGCGGCCGTAAACAATGCCCCGCATGGCATTTTTTGCAGGCTCATCCGATTCGATTAAAATCGATTTCTTCCTGTTTAAATCCTCGATTAAATCAGGACCGATAGGACCAGAGACATAAAGAGGTAATTCAGACCATTTTTGCAATTGACTCAAGAAATCATCATGATATTTTGCTTCACTGAAATTGAAATACAAACCATGTTTTCTAGGCACCTGCAAGGTTTCAAGTTGCCTCGTTGACAAAAAAGGCAATATAGTATCATCCCATTGCTCCCATAGCCCGGAAAAACGACTCATAAGCGTTTCAGGTAAAAGCACTGCGGCGGGCTTAATATGCAAAATCAAATGCACTAACTCTGTGTTAGTTAATTTGATTCGACTTCCGTCATAAGGTGAAATTAATATCACCATCCCGTTTTTATCTGATACAAGTCGGCTCGCATTGAGGATGAGATGACCTGACCACCCTAGATATTTGGTGAAATCAGTAATATTCTTCAATAATGAATATCCTGGCTTTAATAACAATAAATCCAGATAACAAGATGCAATTGTAATCTTAATTTCTTGCCAATTGGCCGCAGTAAGACATAGTCCTGCTTCAGTATTTAAAACAGGAACAAAATTTTGATTTGTGCTCAACATCCGCTACCCTCTAACTGTAGCCACCATTATTACATTCCAGAAAACTTTATAACAATAAACTGGCATCTCCATAACTAAAAAAACGATACCTCTTATCGATTGCTTCTTGATAAAGAGCCATACACTCCTGGTGTCCAATAAAAGCCGACACCAGCATCACCAGAGTTGATTCCGGCAAATGAAAATTAGTTATTAATCCATCACAAACTTTAAACTGATAGCCAGGATAAATGAAAATATCGGTATCACGACTACATGGAATTAGCTCTCCTCCCATAGCAGCGCTTTCAAGGCTGCGTAATGCAGTAGTTCCAACAGCAATTACTCTATTTCCCATAGATTTGGCAGCCTTCACTGCAGCACACAGATCAGGACTAACCGTAAACCACTCACTATGCATTTTATGATCCTGAATGCGTTCACAGCGAACCGGCCTGAATGTTCCTGCCCCTACATGAAGAGTGACATAAGCAATATTAACTCCTCGCGCTCTAATACTGGATAAAACAGCATCATCAAAATGCAATCCTGCTGTAGGCGCAGCAACAGACCCCGCGCACTTCGCATAGACGGTTTGATATCTCTCCTTATCCAGTGATTCATCTTCTCTGGCAATATAAGGTGGTAAAGGAATATGTCCGAGATCATTTAAAAGATCTAAAATATTTTCGCTCGCCTTACAAAGAAATAAATCATCCTGCTTCTGTAATACTTCAAGCCGCTTACCAGCATTAAGATAAATGAGATCATTTGATTTTAATGATTTGCTTGCTTTGATATGGACCAGGAAGGTAAAATCGCCAGTTATCCTCTCTACTAACAGTTCAACCTTGCCGCCAGTGGCTTTGTGGCCGTATAAGCGTGCAGGTATCACTTTACTGTCATTCATTACCAATAAGTCCCCTGGTTGTAAGAAATCTGCAATTTCCCGGAATTGATAATGGCCATATTCTTCTGTCTGTCGATTATAAATTAAAAGCCGTGAATCACTTCTATTCGCTAGAGGATATTGGGCTATTAATTCGGAAGGCAAATCAAAATAAAAATCTTGCTTATTCATAAAACAACCTAAAAACAAATTGGTGCAATTATACACCGAACTTTAGTCTTAAAATCAATTATCAGGAATTTATTCATTTTCTTAGAAAATTAACATCATTCGTTTTATTATCTGTTTAAGAGACTACGAGCAAGATCAGCGTACAGAAAATTAAAATCAGGGTACTTGTTAAATAGGGATAAGCATAACCCTTGTAAGTTCGTTTGCGATAGATCAGGTCCAGTAATAATACAGGTCCCACTGAAACAGTAGTGAGTAGTATAATGAGTGCTATCGATGTGGAATATGGCTTAAAAGGCATAATCCGCGTCAAAAAAGCTAACACAGCTTGCAATACTTCTCGAATATAATAAATTACCCAGATAAATAAATAATCAAAATTATAAATTAGCCAAGAAGCGATGCCTAAAGGAACGAGTAATTTAGCCCCTCTGATTGCCAAAATTTTTTTAAAGGTTCTAATGAATTCTTGAGAGAAGAAAACCATAATTGTTGCAAATAAAATAACCAAAGCCAAGGTTAAAAGCATTTTAAATCCTATTTTTAATTTTATTTAAAGATATCTTTTTATTGTTTTTCACTTAAACTTATCAATTAACCAAATACTTTTTTATTTTTTCTCTTCCAGCTCTTCCCAACGAGCAAAATATCGATTTAACAATGCCTCTTCCTTGGCTAGCAGCTGAGTTACCTCTGAAATAATCTTGGCATCTTGCTGATAAAATTCAGGTGAGGCCATTTGTGAATGCAGTGCTTCAATTTTTTTCTCTACGGTTTCAATCTGTTGCGGCAACTTCGATAACTCACGTTGTTCATTAAAAGATAAATTTTTGGCTTTCTCTGGGCTACTCCGTTTTGAAACTGGGGATTTCGTTTGCTGCTCATTTCGTGTTAATTGATGTTTTTTATAATCGTCATAACCACCAACAAATTCATTAAACTTACCATTTCCTTCATAAACCAACACACTGGTAACTACTTGATTAATAAACGCTCTATCATGACTGATTAGTATTAAAGTACCAGGATAATCAGCTAATACAGCTTCAAGAAGTTCCAGAGTTTCTATATCCAAATCATTAGTTGGTTCATCCATTACGAGTAAATTAACCGGTTTGGCAAAAAGTTTTGCCAGTAATAATCTGTTTCTTTCCCCTCCAGACAAGGAAGATACTGGCTGATTAAATCGATCAGAGGAAAATAAAAACTCTTTCAAATAACTGGCAACATGTTTTTGCTTACCATTAATTGTTACATAATCAGCCCCTTCCCCCACATTAAACATGACTGTTTGATCTTCAAGCAAATGTCGGCGTAACTGATCAAAATAGGCTACCTGAAGCCCTGTCCCTAATTTTATAGTTCCAGCATCAGGTTTAATTTCTCCCAGCATTAATCGAACTAAAGTAGTTTTGCCACAACCATTGGGGCCGATAATCCCAAGCTTGTCTCCTCTTGTCATTAATAAAGAAAAATCTTTTATAATGGGTTTGTCGTTAATTGCATAACTCACTTTGTCTGCTTCTACTACAAGAGCACCAGAACGGCTTACATCCAAATTTAAGGATTTCACTGTTCCTAACTGATTACGACGTGCTTTGTACTGCTCTCTCATTGCCTTTAATGCCCTGACTCTGCCCTCATTACGAGTGCGTCTTGCCTTGATACCTGTACGTATCCAGGCTTCTTCTTCTGCAAGCCGTTTGTCAAACAAATCATTTTGTTTTTGTTCTCTAAGCCTTATCGATTCACGCCTGTCAAGGTAAATTTCATAATTGCAATGGTGTAGATACAATTTTCCACGATCGATTTCAAGGATGATTGTCGCTATCTGGCTTAAGAATTCCCTGTCGTGAGTTACTACCATTACAGCGCCAGAAAAGGATTTTAAATAATTCTCTAGCCATTCAATTGCTTCGACATCCAAGTGGTTGGTAGGTTCATCCAGTAACAATAAATCAGGTTTCGCAAGCAGTGCCGCACCTAATAATACGCGTCGTTTCATACCGCCTGAGAGATTAGACATCTGCTCATGAATATCTATTCCCAATCGGCTTGCCATTGTTTCAATTTCAGGTAATAAATGCCATGCATTCAAGTTGTCCATTCGCTGCTGACACTTGGCCAATTTATCCATATCTCCTTGTTTCGTAAACTCATGAAACTGGGACAATACTTCCCCTGTTTCACCTAAGCTTTTAACAAGAAAATGGTACACTGACTCTCCCTCAGCACCTGGGACTTCCTGAACTAAACCAGAAATACGCAAACCGGATGAGCGTTGAATTTGTCCACTATCAAGCACCAACTCCCCTTGTAGTATCTTCAGCAATGTTGATTTTCCAGCGCCATTGCGTCCAACAAGAGCAATTCTATCCTGCGGCTGAATCTGTAAATCTGCACGGTCCAGAATACAATTGCCGGCCAAGATTAAAGACGCACCGTTAAGGGAAACTATACTCATCAAAACTCTCTATTTAAATAAATCTGTTTGATCTCATTTTATTGAAAACATACTGTCAGTTTACTGTCTTTTTAATATCAATTGTTTGCTCTGCTGAATCATATGAAATTGTGATAAGACATTCATTCCTAATAACACCGTATTATCATCATTTTCAGGGATTATGACCGCTTTGACATTCTGTAAGTGAAACTCTCCAAATGACAAATGTTGCAAACGAGTTAAAAATCCAGTTACCTTTCCATTGGCGGTTTCTATGGTAACAGGATATCGACCGGTAATTTTTAAATCCTTAGCCAGTCCTTGCGGTATTGCTACCAAAGTAGCGCCAGTATCCACTAAAAACTCTACAGGATATTCATTAATCTTGCCTTTTATCCAATAATGTCCTTTATTATCAGCGCTTAATACATACTCAGTACGACTAGCTACAAAAATGGTACTTTCTTGTTTATCGTAATAGTAAAAGAATAAAAACATCCCTATAAAAAATATAATCCAAACAAATAAGAACATCAGACGCCCTGTGCGAGCGTATTGATCATCACTCATGATTATGCGGATGCAGACAAAACCAGAATCCCATCCATTTCAACCTTGGCACCCTTAGGTAATGCGGAGACTTCGATTGCCGCTCTTGCAGGATAAGGCTCTGAAAAATATCGACTCATCGCTTCGTTAATTAAGGGAAAATGAGTTAAATCAGTGAGATAGACGTTTAATTTGACAATATTGGCCAGACTACCACCAGCCTCTTCACATACAGCTGATAAATTTTCCAGGACTTGAGTAATTTGTAATTTAATATCATCGCTGCAGATTTGCATTGTTTCAGGATCTAATGGGATCTGCCCTGAAAGAAAAACGATCTCACCACTTTTTATCGCTTGACTGTACGTGCCTATCGCTTTTGGCGCCAATTTTGTATTGATTGGTTGCATTAAATCTCCCCTTGTTTTTTTCGATATAACCGCATAACTACTTTATTTGCCCTTAATCGACGCATGACTCGAGCCAAATGGGTTCTGTCACGAACACTGATGGAAAAAGTGACCGCATTATGACGGCCATCTCTGGGATCCACATTAATATTCCCTATATTAGAGTCTGCTTCTGAAATAGCGGTTGCTAAAGCAGCCAATACACCTCTTTCGTTGGCTACATCTACAGTAATGTCTACCCAATATTCACCCTGAACCTGCTCATCCCAACGCAAAGCAATAAACTGTTCCGGATTACTACGAGTTGTTTTTAGTGTAGTGCAGTCACTGGCATGAACAATAATGCCTCTGCCTTGTTGAAATTTACCAACTATATTATCTCCAGGTATTGGTTGGCAGCATTCACCAAAATGCACAACCATTCCTTCAGTGCCTTTAATGGCCAAAGGCTTTTTATTGCCCTTATCCGATTCATTGGCATCTTGCGAAACCACCAACCGCTTGGCAATAACCATTGCCATCTGATTGCCTATTCCTATCGCATACAATAAGTCATCAACCGTTTTATAGTGTAAATCGCTGAGCAATGCCTGCAATGTTTCCGGAGGTACTTTTGCGTAATCACTGGATAATTCAGCAAGGGATTGCTCCAATAATCGTTTGCCTAAAACAATAGACTCAGCGTGTTGTTGGCTTTTCAGAAAATGACGAATATTTGATCTTGCCTTTCCAGTCACAACAAAATTCAGCCAAGCCGGGTTAGGGTGTGCTCCCGGGGCTGTAATAATCTCTACGGTTTGACCATTGGATAAAGGAATGCTTAAAGGGACCAAACGCCTGTTCACTTTCGCTGCAACACAACTGTTTCCTACCCCGGAGTGTACGGTGTAAGCAAAATCTACCGGAGTGGCTCCTTTCGGCAACTCCATAATGTGCCCTTTAGGAGTAAAAACATATACTTCATCAGGAAATAAATCTATTTTAACGTTTTCGATAAATTCAAGAGAACTGCCTGTGCTCCTTTGCATTTCTAGCAAACTTTGAACCCACTCTCTGGCACGAAGTTGGGCTTCATTGACTTCCAATCCGGAAGATTTATAGATCCAGTGCGCTGCTACACCATTATCAGCTACTTTATCCATTTCTCTTGTGCGTATTTGAACCTCAAGAGGAACACCAAAAGGCCCAAACAAAGTGGTATGCAATGACTGATAACCATTGGCTTTGGGAATTCCGATATAATCTTTAAATCGTTGTGGGACAGGTTTATAAGTACAGTGCAAAGCTCCCAAAATTCTATAACAGGAGTCAATGTCTTCTGTAATGATGCGAAATGCGAACACATCCGTAATTTCTGTAAAGGATGCTTTTTTCTGCTTCATTTTTCTATAAATACTGTATAAATGCTTTTGCCTGCCAAATACTTGTTCATAGGGAATGTTCAATTGCGATAAGGCGTGTTGCAAATCTTTCTCTATAGTCTGTGTCAACTCTCTTCGATTTCCCCGAGATTTTTCAACAGCAGACTTAATTGCCCTGTAACGCATAGGATATAAAGCTTGAAAACCCAAATCCTCAAGGCCGATGTAAATAGAATGCATACCCAAACGATTAGCAATAGGGGCATAAATCTCGAGCGTTTCAATTGCAATTCGTCTGCGCTTGCCTGCAGGCATTGCTCCTAAAGTGCGCATATTATGTAAGCGATCAGCCAACTTAACGATAATAACGCGAATGTCCTTAACCATAGCCAAAACCATCTTGCGAAAATTTTCCGCTTGAGCTTCAGCCTTTGATTCAAATTTAATTTTGGTCAGCTTGGTGACGCCATCAACAAGGGCAGTGACTTCTTCGCCAAATTGTTTGACTAACTCTTCTTTACTGATGGAGGTATCTTCGACGACATCATGAAGCAGGGTGGCCATGATAGTTTGATAATCCAGCCTCATTCTTGCCAGAATGAGGGCAGCTGCTACAGGGTGCGTAATATAAGGCTCACCTGAACGACGCATTTGACCATGATGTGCTTTTTCAGCCACCAAATAAGCTTGATAACATTTTTCAATTTGCGCCTGCTCAAGATAGCATTTAAGCTCTTCATCGAGCTCTTTAAAGTAGCTCACGCAGTACTCCCTAGTATCCAACATGGCTATTTATACCTCATAACTCAAAATACGGTTTTATGCCTCGCCCTAGTTCCCTTTGCTTTGCTTAAATACCATAACTTGATTAACAAGAGGTATATTTTTATAGAATGACTAATATTCCCAAGGCAAAGTCAATAACTAATTTTAATCTTCATCCAAAATATCCGCTGTAACATAACCTTCCGCAATTTCCCTTAGCGCAACTACAGTAGGTTTATCATTTTCCCATTCAACCATGGGTTGATCACCTCGAACTGCAATTTGCCTTGCTCGTTTGGTAGCAACCATAACCAGCTCAAACCGGTTTTTAACATGTTCCAAACAATCTTCAACTGTTACTCGTGCCATAAAATCCACCTCTGGGTTATTAGAACAAATACTAGCTCAAATCTTTTATTTTACTGCGATGACAACAGGAAAGAAAGCAATTTGGCTTGTTTATTTACCTGTTTTTCAATTCGAAGCCTATTGGCAATTACTATCGACCGTAATTCCATTGCTGCCTTTTCAAAATCATCATTAACAATCAGATAATCAAATTCAGGATAATGACCAAGTTCATCCTGTGCTTTGGTCATTCTCTCACTAATCACATTATCCTTATCTTGTCGCCTGTTCATCAAGCGTTCTTTTAATGCATCCAAAGAAGGAGGAATGATAAAAACACTTACTGCGTCCGGATAGGCATGTCTAATTTGTTCCGCTCCTTGCCAATCAATATCAAGAACGACGTCAATTCCAAATTGTAACCGTTTGTTAATTTGAGCAACTGAGGTACCATACCAATGATTAAATACTTTGGCATGCTCAATAAACGCCCCTTCATTCACCATAGAAACAAATTGTTCTTCATCAACGAAAAAATAATCGACTCCTTCTTGTTCTCCAGGTCTCATAGGTCTGGTCGTATGAGAAACTGACACTTCAATCTCCCCCACCATTTCAATGAGTTTTTTCACCAAACTTGTTTTCCCTCCTCCGGAGGGTGCTGCAACAATGTATAAATTTCCTGAATTATCACTAACCATATCATTTACTCAAAATTCTGAATTTGTTCACGCATCTGCTCAATCAATACTTTCATTTCAACAGCACATAAAGTTAGCTCTGCTGAATCCGATTTTGAGCTTAGGGTATTAGCCTCTCTATTTAATTCTTGCATTAAAAAATCCAGTCTTCTACCCGTCACCTTTTCTGCATTCAAAGTGCGGCTTACTTCCGCTATATGAGTCTCTAACCTGTCCAACTCTTCACTCACATCAAGTTTGGCTAATAGCAAGGCCATTTCTTGCTCTATACGTGTCTCTGGAACGTCCATTTTCAATTCATGCAAACGCGTAAGTAATTTATCTTTAGTCTTGGCACTCATTGAAACCACAATGCTTTTGGATTTCATTACTTCTTGGCGCAAAGCCTGCAATCGGTCTTCAACATATGCCTGTAATGACCTGCCTTCCCCAGCTCTGACTTCACACAATTTATCGATACTTTTCTGAAATAACTCCAAAGCAATTTGAGACAATTCCTCCATATCCAGCGGATTAGCCTCCACAACGCCTGGCCATGAAAGCACTTGACTGACAGTCATATCATTAGCCAGATGATGAGAGGCAGATAATTTACTGCTTAAATCAACTAATGCATTAATCGTACCTATATTTATAAGCATAGACCGATTATCACAACTTGTATCCTTGTACTTTAGATGGCACTCCAGTTTACCCCGATGTATCTTATCCCTAAGCAAGGATCTTAATTCTGCTTCAAGAAATCGAAAAGACTCCGGCAAACGAAAAGAGACATCGAGATAGCGATGGTTAACAGACCTGATTTCCCAACAAAAATCACCTACATCAAACTGCTTTTGTATTCGAGAAAAAGCCGTCATACTATGAATCATAAAGAATACCTACTTTTTAACCTTGCGCGAATATACCTGAAATTAAAAGAATTGCACAGGTATTGCTCATCAATTAATCTCTACAACTTGCTCATCAGTCCCTGAAAGTCAGGCCTTAAACCAAACTTGAAACTTAAAACAACTGTTTCTAACGCAAAGAATGGCAACAGTTCGAATGGTTTGATTAAAAATATTATTTAACAAAAAAGAGAAAAGAATGTACAAATAGCGTATGTATTTAGGGTGCAACTCAAGTATTAAAGAGTTATACTTGGGCATTTTACAGAGGAGTATCTCTAATGCGTCCCAGTAATCGTGAACATGATCAACTTCGTCCCGTTACAATAACACGTAATTTTACCAATTATGCCGAAGGCTCTGTATTAGTCGAATTTGGTCAGACAAAAGTGATTTGTAACGCATCAATCGTCGAAGGAGTTCCCCGGTTTTTAAAAGGTAAAAACCAAGGGTGGATAACAGCTGAATATGGCATGCTCCCACGTGCAACTCATAGCCGTACCGAAAGAGAAGCCAGTAAAGGTAAGCAAGGCGGCAGAACATTGGAAATTCAACGCCTCATAGGCCGCTCATTGAGAGCATGTATCGATTTAAAGGTATTGAGCGAAAATACTATTACTCTTGATTGTGATGTTATTCAAGCGGATGGGGGAACCAGAACAGCAGCTATAACTGGCAGCTGTGTGGCTATGCGAGATGCCATTCACTGGATGGTTCAACGTGAAAAAATAAAGAAGATGCCAACTTTTAATTATGTAGCTGCCGTATCTGTAGGTATTTATAGGGGTCAACCCGTGCTGGATTTGGATTATGCAGAAGATGTACTTGCTGAAACAGATATGAATGTGGTTATGAATGAACAAGGACATTTTATTGAAGTTCAAGGCACTGCTGAAGATAACTCCTTTAACCGAGAACAACTGAACAGCATGTTGTCATTGGCTGAAATTGGTATTCCTCAATTGATTGAAATCCAAAAAAATGCCTGACAATAGCCTGGCATAAACAGTTGCTCGCTATAGAAATTAATACTTCAAACCTGAACAAAAGATCTCTGCAGGAATGCTTTGAGCTAACTGAAGAGATCTCATTGCAGTTATTAGCACTGCTATCTTCAAAGTTTTTGAGCAGTTCTGGAACTTGCCTGTGCTCAATTCCTGTAAATACGAACACTGTAGTGAAATCTATCTGGACTTGCGCCCTAATCTCTTTGTTAAATAATGTCTTAAATTTGGTCATTTAGTTTATCTAAACTTTCTTATCCAAAATATTTTCTGTCTCGGCCTTGGTTTTTTCGCGAGCCTAGTCTATTTAAAATAATGACTTGTTGAGGGCAGCCTCATGAGCGGTGTGTTTCGAAATAATATTTTTACTAACCAATTCAGTCAAATGTTGATCCAATGTTTGCATTCCTTTGGCTTGACCAGTTTGAATTGACGAATACATTTGCGCTATCTTATCCTCACGAATTAAATTACGAATAGCCCCGGTACACATCATAATTTCAAGCGCCGCAACGCGACCACCTTTATTCTTTTTTAATAAACTTTGAGCAACGACAGCTTGCAATGATTCAGAAAGCATGGAGCGTACCATCGATTTTTCTTCAGCGGGAAATACATCAATTATCCTGTTTATTGTTTTTGTTGCAGAATTGGTATGCAATGTTCCAAAAACCAAATGCCCGGTTTCTGCTGCAGTCATTGCCAAGCGTATAGTTTCCAAATCGCGTAATTCACCCACCAATATAATATCCGGATCTTCACGTAACGCTGATCTCAAAGCGGCATTAAAGCTCAATGTGTCTTTGTGTACTTCGCGTTGGTTGACCAGACATTTTTTGCTTTGATGAACAAACTCAATGGGATCTTCAACTGTCAAAATATGCTCATAACGACTTGAATTAATATAATCGATGACTGCTGCAAGCGTGGTACTTTTTCCTGATCCAGTTGGGCCAGTAACCAGAACCAGACCCCTGGAAAAACTGGCCATTTCTTTAAAAATTGGGGGTAATCCTAAATCCTCCATGCTAAGAATTTCAGAAGGAATAGTTCTGAAAACAGCAGCGGCACCGCGCGATTGATTGAAAGCATTAACCCTGAACCGTGCCAGATTGGCTATTTCAAAGGAAAAATCTGTTTCAAGAAATTCTTCATATTCTTTTCTTTGCCTGTCATTCATTATGTCATAAATAATCTTTATGACGTCTTTATGCTCTAATGGAGGTAAATTAATTTTGCGTAAATCGCCATCAACACGAATCATAGGAGGCATGCCAGCTGAAATATGCAAATCTGATGACTTGTTTTTAACTGAAAATGCCAACAATTCCGCAATATCCATAATCTACAATCCCTGCCAATTTTTTCATTATATATTGTAGATTAACTCATGAAATGATTACCAGCAATGATGGATATCTTTTTGTAGTACCATTACACTTCATGCATAATTAATACTTCTTTTTATAATAAAACAAAACGCCTCATCTTTTGATTAGCCAGGATTAATATGAGTATTAGTCAGAACATAAAAAAAGTAAGAGAACTGATAACCCAGACAGAGTTATCCAGTAACAGGCAACCAAACAGCGTCTTATTATTGGCCGTTAGTAAGGAACAAAGCCCCGAATTAATTAGAGAGGCATTCCAACAAGGGATAAGACACTTTGGAGAAAACTATTTTCAGGAGGCCCATGAAAAAATATTGGCATTAAAAGATCTGCCTATCTCTTGGCATTATATAGGACCTATTCAAAGTAATAAAACCAAAGGAATAGCGAAATATTTTAATTGGGTCCACAGCATTGACCGCAATAAAACAGCCAAACTTCTTAACCAGTTCAGATCTGAGCAACTACCACCGCTCAATGTCTGTTTACAAATTAATTTGGCTGGAGAAACTACAAAATCAGGCATTCCTCCAGAACATGCCATCGACCTTGCTCTCGAAGTAAAGCAATTGCCTAATTTGCAACTAAGGGGACTGATGACAATCCCTCCTCAGCAAAACAACATGCAAACACAGTACGATTTATTCCTTAAACTCAATCAACTCAAGGAATCCATCAATAAGACACTTCATTTAAAAATGGATACGTTATCAATGGGTATGAGTGATGATTTGGTTCCGGCAATTAAAGCAGGTTCGACCATAGTTCGAATTGGACGAGCAATTTTTGGCGAACGAAAAGGTAAATTATGATGAATATCAGTTTTATTGGCTATGGGAATATGGCGAAAGCAATTGCCCGCAACTTACAAAAGCAAAATAAATACGCTTTGTCAGCTGCCTCACCATCCTTATCCGCAGGCATTAGTAAAGAAAATATTCGCACCCATTACGATAATAAAGAAGTGGCTAAAGACGCAGACGTCATTATATTGGCAGTAAAACCCACACAAATGCGTGAGGTAGTCAATGAGATTAACCCTTTTATTTCATCAGGTTGCCTTCTAATCTCAGTGGCAGCGGGATTGTCCCTGACCTGGTTTGCCAAATATTGTAAAAAAGGACAAGCGGTCGTAAGAACCATGCCTAATACCCCGGCTATAGTTGGATTTGCAGCAACATCAATGATTGCAAATGAATTTGTAAACAAGAAACAAAAAAAATGGGCAGAACAATTATTTTCAAGCATCGGGATTACTGATTGGGTTAAAGATGAAGAAGACATGGACACTCTGACAGCCCTTTCTGGCAGTGGCCCTGCTTACGTATTTTTGTTTCTTGAAGCGATGATTAATGCAGGGGTCCAATTGGGCCTGGAAGAAAGGACTGCCAAACACTTTGCCGTACAGACATTTGCAGGATCACTTCAATTAGCTCAACATAGCCAGTTAAGTTTGACCGAACTGAGAAAAAAAGTAACTTCTCCCGGGGGTACAACAGCCGCAGCTCTGCAAGTCCTGCATGGAGATTTCGATGAACTGATTTATTCTGCTATGAAAGCTGCGAAACAGAAAGCTCATGAATTAGGAAAAGTTGAATAACTCTTTTGAGTTAAGAAAAATTCTATCGCAAGAAGTCCTCTATTGATTTCTTTTATTTTAATGTCAGTCAGGATTTACAAAAACCCCAAGGTCAAGGCAAAAAATGTTTTTAATGAGGGAATTAAGATAAACTAAACGACTGAATTAAAAATACTTTTTAAGGAAGATATTGGGCACATTCCGTTAGTATTAATTCTTGAACTGTTCAAGCAAACAATCATTGTGGAACAAGGTTTGCTCGAGTTATGATAGAAGGTTAATAAACTGCTTAAGCAATTCATTTCTAAACCATATGAATAAATTTGCTGGCTTTATTAATGAATACAATCTAAAGAGGTAAAACAATGGCTGGTTTAACTGCTGTCGGGTATTTTTTATTATCCTTATTATTTACTATCGTTATTTTCAGTTTGTGGCTTAGAATTGCTATACGATTTTTTCGTATCAGTGCTATTAATCCATTCTCTCAATTAATCCATGCCATTACTGATCCTCTAGTGAAACCCTTGTATTGGATTATAAAAAATCCATTGCAACCAGGACAAAAATACGACTGGATAGCATTTGGGGTTTTAATCCTGGTGGAATTTTTTAAAATAATTTCACTGAGTTTACTGATGTATCATGCAATCATTCCATTTCTCTTTATTTTTCTCTACATACTTGTTGATTTGATAATTCAACCTTGCGAAATATTATTTTTTGCTGTTCTGATTCGAGTAATAATGAGTTATGTTAATCCCAAATGGCAACATCCGCTTGGTGATTTCTTGCGCGTAATAACAACACCAATTTTACGACTAGGCAGAATTATAGTCCCGGACATTTCAGGTTTTGATTTCTCACCCTTTATTATCATGGTGATATTAAAAATTATTACCCTGTTCCTAAGCGCTTCTTTGCCCTGGAAGTTATTATAAAAGCAAAAATAAACAAACAGAACTATACTATTAGTTGATACGGATTAATGGAAAAAGCTATGAAATCGATATTACTTATGAGTTTATTATTGCTAATTATGCCATTCCGTTTAATGAGCGCACAATCTTTGTATTGCCCTCAGAATCATGGTTATATCAATATTGGTATGAGCATGGAGCAAGTGATTGCTGCATGCGGACAACCGCTAAGTAAACAAGAATCTGATCAACCTATTTTGCAAAAAATCCCTGTGCAGCAACTAATTTATAATAATCTGGGAAACTCAGATGGCCTGTATTCAGGATCATTAAATATACCGCAAGGTACCGCTTTTTATGACGTATGGAATATACCTACAGGTAGTAGTGGAGTGCAATTGGAAGTTGATATTCTCAATAATAAAGTCCAGGATATTCGAGTGAATGGCGGTAATACTAACGCTTTTTCCTTGTGTGGCGACGCAAGCATTCAAATCGGAGATCCTGCCACTAAAGTTTATGGTGCTTGCGGTAGTCCAAATCTGGTCAATAATACTTACATTAATCAAGTGGTTCCTACAGCCACAAAACCACAAATCTGGATTTATAAACCAGGGCCATATCAACCAGCCTTTTCCTTGACTTTTGTCGACGGCAAATTACAATCCATCGGAAATAATTGAGGAAGTATAACAAATGGCTGAAACCATAGATGATATAACAATTGCTTTTAACGAAAATGGAGTGGAAACAACCAGGGAACTCGATAAACAAATCCTATCCAAAGGAGCATGGACTACTATTATGTTTAAATACCAGGATTGGGATAACACAAAAAATGATTACGGTCCTGTAAAATACTCTATACGGCGTTATCAGAAACGTAACAATCAATATTGGCAAAAATCCAAATTCAATATTTCGAGTACTGAACAAGCCAAAAAAATTGTTGACATATTAAATAATTGGCTTGAGTAATTTTCAGATATCTTTATTAATACTTTAATGCCTGAGCGAATGCGTAGTTTTTCATTTGATGAGAGAAGGATTCCATAAATAACCAGTAAATTGGCTCTGAATACTTCACTCATCAAAAACTCTATAACACTGAGAATCGATTTTCATTTGATATTACAAATAACAGCCTACACCATCATATCCAACGACACGACATTCTCTATAAGCTGATTGATCCAATTCATAGCTTACGGATCCATAATAAGCATAAATCTTTCCATCCTTGGCTTTTTCAATACGCGGACTCTGGTAGCTTGCACCAGTTTCACAGCTTGACTTAGCTTGAATCCAGGTCGCACTACTGTCATTAATGATATTTTTACCAGGTTTTAATCTATTCTCGCCACATTCATGCATTGCCAGATCAGTCATTTTAGGCGCTGAGAATAAGACATCATAACTATTTAATGCTGCCTGCACAGCATTATCCGCATCCAATATTCCATGCCCACAAGGTTTTTTGCCGACACAAGATTTATTGGCGTCATTGCTTTGTCCAAATTCATGCGTAGTAACATATAAAATTTGTTCTACTTGTTCAGGTTTCAAAATCTTATTACTGACAGCAAAAATTAAACCTGCTACCCCGGCTACATGAGGCGAAGCCATGCTCGTCCCTTGATAAAAATCAAAACCTGATGAATTGTAGCCACCTCCCGGGTTTACGGTAGATAAAATACCTCCCGAAGTGCCATAACGCTTATCACCTCCCGGTGCTGCAAGGGTTATACTGGGCCCATAATTTGAAAAATATGAACGCAAGCCTTCGGGTCCGGTGGATGCAACCTTGATCGCTCCATTGCACACAGCAGGCGCATTATAATGTTCCCAAACATTATCATTTCCGGCAGCAACCGCGACTACAGCCCCTTTTTTGCGAGCAAAGAATAAAGCCTCTTGCAAAGCTTCGTCACAATAATCAATTTCTTTCCCAGGCTCTAAATCGACACCAAAACTCATATTTAATACCTTGGCTGGATGTATATTTTTAGGAACTCCCGGAACATCACCTCCAACAGCCCAATAGATACTATTCACCACGGCGCTTTCATAAAACATACCATTCTCGGCAGGAATTTTAACAGTCAGAATTTTTAAATCCTCACCAACTCCGTTCATGACATCGCCATAACCGGCAATGGTACCGGCAACATGGGTGCCATGGTAGGATCTGGTTTCATCAGATAAATCATTATTATTCCCGGCAAAATTCCATCCAAATACATTACCTTCATTATCTTTTACAAGGTTATTCACCAAACTGTCATTCAATGCAATCCCAGTATCTAAAACCGCAACAACTATCGGCTTCCTGGACTTTCCTGTAGTATATGCCCATGCACCATCTCTTAAACCAGGCTTGGATTCCAGACGAATTCCCGCTGGCCTTTCGAATTCATCCCATTGACTCTCATGGGATAACAATTGACTTAAGTCCTGGTTTATTACTGGATCAGGTAGAGGCTTAAAATGTCCTATTCTGTCTTTAACTGCATAAAGTACATTAGGATTTTTGCGCAAACGTTCTAAAACTTTGGCTGTAACATCTTCTTCTTTAACCTTGACAATAGCATCGGAATTCGATGTATCAAAAATAAGCGAATAAGCGCCATTGGCCATAGGCTTCATTTCTTTAACGGGTATTTGAACAGATTTAATGACCTGTGATTTTAGTGAAGCAATAGTGGCGGGTTGCTGTTTATATTTAATGATAACCCTGATTGTTTCAGTTTCAGTCATAGCAAAACTGCCACAAGCAAGCGATAAAAGACTTAATCCGAATATTCCTGATTTCAAACCCATACTTCAATCTCCTTTTTAAAGTCAATCGGTAACCTTGACCAATTTTTTAAAATGAAAAAACTTCCTCAGTATGCAGGAGAATATATATCAACTCAAGAATCAACAAGCCATGGAGTTAAATTAAGACATAGCAATCAATGAATTCCATGTTTTTCCCTATATTCTGTGGGAGTAATTCCTGTCCATCGCTTGAATGCTTTTGAAAAATTGGATGTATCATGAAAGCCCAATAAAAAACTGATCTCAGTCATAGAAATATTATTATTGAGCAAAAACGTCTTCGCCTTTTGCTCTCTTACCTCATCAAGCAACTCTTGATAAGTCACATCCAATCTCTGCAAATGACGTCTTAGAGTACGAGAAGTCATACATAATTGGCTGGCTATCTCATCCATGCTGACATGATTTAAATTCTGATTGATTAAAATAGATTTAATCTTGCTTGCCATATCCTCTTTTAATGACATTTTTTTTTCAAGTTCTTGCAATTGCCTTTTTGCCAGCTGATAACTGACATCGTCAGCAAAATGGATGGGATAATTCAGTTCCTCCGCTTTAAACCAAACGCGAGTAGCCTCTGTATTAAAAACAATTTTAGTCTGAAAAATTGTTTGATAATATTTTGCATAAGGAGGTTCATCGTAATTTAACTCAATCTTGAGCAACGGGCCATTACAACTAATCAAAAAATTTCTCATTTTAATAAGATGAGTAATTGCCAATTCAGTTATAAAACGTGATAAAACCATTTCTTTTGTGTGTGGTAATAACTTGATATAAGCACTGTTTTCATTATTAAACTGGCGTAACTCCAGAGACAACAAATTGGTTCGTATATTAAGGTAACTGAGCATAGTCTGTATAGCAGTTCCAAATGTAGGACTACTCATTGCTGCATACCCAAGAAAACCGTGATTGACTATAGATAAGTTTTGACCAAAAACCAAACCCAATTCTGGGCAATTGCTTAATTTATAAGCTTCCAAAATAACCTGGTTAAATTCATCCTGAGTTAAGTAGGCATCAGGATCATGTACTCTTATCAGATCAAAGCCAATTTTTTCTAAAAAATGGTTAATCCCAAATTGTTCAAGACATTTTTCCAGAGTAGAAAGATAATTTGCCGCTATAACCAGATCCATCAACAGGCTTTTCTTTTTTAAGTGAGAAGTGAATTAATTCTAATCTATATTAGAGTATAAGATCCAATAATGTAAAAAAATTCAAGATTTAGTTGTCTTGACTAAATCTTGAATAAAATTAGTTTAATAACGATAATGATCCGGCTTGTAAGGTCCATTTTTATCGACGCCGATATAATTAGCCTGCTCATTACTTAATTGAGTTAACTTTGCACCAATACGCCCCAAATGCAAACGGGCTACTTTTTCATCCAAAACTTTTGGAAGTACATATACTTGATTCTGGTATTGGCTAGAGTTTTGGAAGAGCTCGATCTGCGCCAATACTTGATTGGTAAAGGAAGCAGACATAACAAAACTTGGATGGCCTGTAGCGCAGCCCAAATTCACTAAACGCCCTTCAGCCAGGATAATAATCCGCTTTCCATCAGGAAAAATCACATGATCAACCTGCGGCTTGATATTTTCCCATTGATACTGTTTTAAGCTTTGAATATCAATTTCCGAATCAAAATGGCCTATGTTGCACAATATCGCCTGATTACGCATACGTTTCATGTGATCGTGAGTTACAACGTGGTAATTGCCAGTAGCTGTAACTACAATATCCACTTGTTCAGCAACATCATCCAGAGTGACGACTCTGTAGCCTTCCATTGCTGCCTGAAGTGCGCAAATAGGATCAATTTCTGCGACAAGTACTGTGGCTCCCTGTCCACGCAAGGCCTGGGCGCAACCTTTCCCTACGTCACCGTAGCCTAGAATCAAGGCAACCTTACCAGCTATCATAACATCTGTTGCACGTTTTAACCCATCAAGCAAGGATTCCCGACATCCATACAAATTATCAAATTTCGATTTGGTCACCGCATTATTAACGTTAATGGCTGGAATTTTTAATTGTCCATGTTTCGCCATTTCGTACAACCTGGCTACACCTGTAGTGGTTTCCTCAGATACTCCCTTAATTGCAGTCAGTAATTTAGGATGTTTCTGGTGAACAACTTGTGTCAGATCCCCACCATCATCTAATAATAAATTAGGTGTCCAACCATTGGGGCCACTTAAAGTTTGCTCAACACACCACCAATATTCTTCTTCTGTTTCGCCCTTCCAGGCAAAGACAGGGATTCCTTTTGTAGCAATAGCGGAAGCTGCATGATCCTGAGTAGAAAAAATATTGCAGGAAGACCAGCGTACTTCAGCACCCAATGCAACCAGGGTCTCAATCAATACTGCGGTTTGAATCGTCATATGCAGACAACCTGCAATCCGAGCGCCTTGAAGTGGTTTTCTCGCAGAAAATTCCTCGCGTAAAGCTATTAAACCCGGCATTTCGGTTTCAGCTATCGCTATTTCTTTTCGCCCCCAGTCCGCTAATGAAATATCTGCTACTTTATAATCTTGTAATGTATTGATTTTCTGTACTCCTTCTTCTACCAGTTCCATTAGATTATCCTTAAAAAATTATAATGCCTTGCTTAATTCAGCTACTTTGTCCAATCGCTCCCATGGAAAATTCTCCCTGCCATAGTGCCCATAAGTTGCCGTCTGCCTATAAATAGGACGAAGCAAATCGTGTTGATTAATAATACCTTGCGGTGTTAAATCAAAATGCGTATGAATTAAATCAATTATTTCGCTGTTTTTTAGTCGTCCAGTACCAAAAGTATCAACAAAAATAGATGTAGGTTCAGCAACACCAATAGCATAGGAAATCTGTAACTCGCATTTATCCGCCAAACCAGCCGCCACAATATTCTTGGCAACATGTCTTGCGGCGTATGCTGCGGAGCGATCTACCTTCGAAGGATCTTTACCTGAAAAACAGCCTCCGCCGTGTCTTGCCATACCACCATAAGTATCAACAATGATTTTACGGCCGGTTAAGCCACAATCGCCCAAAGGACCACCAATTACGAAGCGTCCTGTTGGATTAATGAAATACCGGGTCTTATTATTGAGCCATTCAGCAGGAAGAACTGATTTAATAATTTCTTCACGGATCGCCTCAACCAAATCTTTATGCTCAATATCAGGTGAATGCTGCGTAGAAAAAACAACAGTATCCACTTCAACCGGTATCCCTTGTTCATATTTCAAAGTAAGTTGACACTTTGCATCAGGTCTTAACCAGGGCAATTGGCCTGATTTACGAGCTTTAGCTAATTTCTCCATCAAACGATGCGCATAGGCAATAGGGGCAGGCATAAAAACATCTGTTTCACGGCTGGCATAACCAAACATAAGTCCCTGATCGCCGGCACCCAGAGTTTTAGTTTGCTGATTATCGACACCTTGAGCTATGTCTGGTGATTGTTTGCCAATCGCTGAAAGCACTGCACAAGATTCCCAATCAAACCCCATCTGGGAACTATTATAGCCAATGTCCTTGATAACATGACGAGTTATTTCTTCAACATCAACCCAAGCCTTCGTCGTAATTTCTCCACCAACTAAAACCATACCGGTTTTAACCAATACCTCACAAGCCACTCGTGCTTTTGGGTCTTGTGCTAAAATAGCATCCAAAATGGCATCTGAAATTTGATCAGCTATCTTATCAGGATGGCCCTCGGAAACAGACTCTGAGGTAAAAACATAGACTTCATTCATTATATACCCTCTGTATTTTCTATTTTTTAGTATCCCTAATCTTTATCTCTTCTTGGTACACAAAACAAGTTAAAGTCATTGTTTTGGTAAATCCATGTCATTTTACTAATCTTTAATAGCCATGGATAGCATTTAGGGGTATTACAATCATTGTAAGCAGGCTTAAAACAAGCCACACTTACCAAAATAATAATTCTGAAGCTAAAAATCTATTTCATCAGATTTACAAATTCATTAAATAAAATATCTATATCATGTGGCCCAGGGCTTGCTTCTGGATGGCCTT
This sequence comes from Legionella sp. PATHC039, assembly GCF_026191275.1. NCBI lineage: Bacteria > Pseudomonadati > Pseudomonadota > Gammaproteobacteria > Legionellales > Legionellaceae > Legionella > Legionella sp. PATHC039. Next base: position 531,781 of record NZ_JAPHOP010000001.1, on the reverse strand, counting down.
GAAAACCAAATGCCGGTTTTGTTTTGTGCCTTATTCCCTGTAAACTGTTATCAAATAGTGAACGATGCGTAACTTCCAGGCAATTGGGCAATGAATCCTCATCTACAGCAAAACCATGATTTTGGCTTGTTATAAAAACACGTTTTTTGCCAGTTGTTTCAACTACAGGATGATTGGAACCATGATGTCCAAATTTCATTTTTTTAGTAATACCACCACATGCCAAAGCCAAAATCTGAAACCCAAGGCATATACCAAATAGAGGAATATTATTGTCTAAAAATAACTGTGTTGCTTTGATGGCATAATCGCATGCTTGGGGATCACCCGGTCCATTGGATAAAAAGACACCATTAGGATTCATGGCTAAAACCTCTTCTGCTGAAGTTTTGGCAGGGACTATAGTAATATGGCATCCCTTATCATGTAAGATACGTAAAATATTATGTTTCACACCAAAATCATAGGCAACAACATGAAGCTGTTGAGGCTGTTTGTCTAGACTCCACATTCCCCGACCTTCATGCCAACGCTCTATCGTTTGTCTCGTAACCTCTAAAGCCAAATCCGCACCCTGAAGCCCAGCAAAGGATTTAGCCTTTGCCACAGCAATTTCAGGTTTCTCCACATTGGTGCTAATACAAGCTCCGATAGAACCCTTCTCACGCAATTTCAGTGTAAGCGCGCGCGTATCAATGCCAGAAATTGCAACTACTCCATTTTTACTTAACCAGTCTGGGAAGGATTGTTCAGCTCTGTAATTGCTAGGGGTTGCGGTGCAGTTTCTCATGACGAGGCCGGCTGCCCAGACTTTTGTGGACTCCATGTCCTCCATGTTACAACCCGTATTTCCCACATGAGCAGTAGTTAAGGTAATTATTTGTCTGGCATACGAAGGATCAGTAAGCATTTCCTGATAGCCAGTCATTGACGTGTTAAAAACCAACTCACCAACAGAATCACCAGTGGCCCCTACTGACAGGCCCTCATAAACAGTGCCATCAGCTAAAACTAAAATTGCTGATTTATTAATCATGAATATACTCAATTATGTTCAAAGTATGCTTATCCAGCGTAAAATAGGCAATCCATGCTGAAAACGACAAATCTTCCAATTGTAACTTAATTAAGTCAAAATTTCATGTCTTCGAAGAATTTTTTCACACCAGCAAACCAGGAGCTTGTTTTAGGTGAGTGCGTTCCCTTGGCATTCTCTAATGAATCCTGTAACTTATTTAACAGTTCTTTTTGCTCTCGAGATAAATTGACTGGTGTTTCTACAACTACCTTGCATAGCAAATCACCTTGTCCATATCCTCTGACAGATTTCATCCCTTTACTTCTCAAACGGAACAGTTTGCCTGTTTGAGTTTCCGCTGGAATTTTTAAAGTGACCCGGCCTTCCAAAGTGGGTACCTCGATTGAGCCTCCTAACGCCGCAGTTGCAAAACTAATAGGTACTTCACAATGCAAATCATTTTCATGGCGCTCAAAAATAGCATGTTTTTTCAAGCTAATTTGAACATATAAATCTCCTGAACCACCACCATGCACCCCTGCTTCACCTTCTCCGCTTAAACGGACCCGATCACCATTATCGACTCCAGCCGGGATTTTGACATTTATTTTTTTACTTTCTCTAACTCTTCCTTGACCATGACAACTGGCACAAGGATCAGAAATTATTTTTCCCTCACCATGACAAGTGGGGCAGGTTTGTTGTATGGAAAAAAAACCTTGTTGAATTCTGACTTGCCCCATGCCCTGGCATGTTTCACAAGTTTTTGGGCTTGTGCCTTTTTTGGCCCCCGATCCCTCACAAACAGTACAAGTACCATGTCTTGGAACGGTAATTTCAACTTCTTTTCCTATAGCCGCTTCTTCAAGGGTCAATTGCACATTAAATTGCAAATCAGCGCCTCTTTGTCCACGTGATTGACGCCCATGCCCACGCCCCCCTGAAAAAATATTCTCAAAAATATCTTCAAAAACGTCACCAAATCCTCCAAATCCGCCAAAACCACCTGGGCCGCCACTCATTGAAGGATCGACTCCGGCATGGCCGAATTGATCATAAGCGGCGCGTTTTTGCTTATCGGACAAGATATTATAGGCTTTTTGAATTTCTTTAAATTTTTCTTCGGCAGAGGTATCACCTGGATTCCGATCGGGATGGTATTTCATTGCCAGCCTGCGATATGCTTTTTTAATCTCTGCATCACTCGCATTTCGACTTACTTCTAAAAGTTCATAATAATCCCGCTGTTCCATAACTGCTCACAATTTATAACAATCACTTAATTATAATTCTCTCAGTCGTATGAAGACTCTAAATTATCTTAAGTGCTATTCAATAGACAAACGGGACGATAATGTCGCCCCGACCCAAAATTTATTTATTATAACCCGATGAATCCTTCTTCCGCCCTCTTAAATCAGAGGGCCAGAGTAATATTAAATTACTTTTTATCCTCTTCTTTAACTTCTTCAAACTCAGCATCAACAACTCCCTCTTCCGCGCGTTTTGTAGATTCCTGAGATTGTGTTTGCCCCTGAGCTGCCTGACCTTCAGACGATTTTTTAGCATAAATACGTTCAGCCATTTTTGCGGAAGCATCTGTCAATACTTTCAGCTTGTCTTCAATACGAGCTTTGTCAGTTCCTTGCACCGCCTCTTTCAGCTCAGAAATTGCTGTTTCGATGCCTTTTTTCTCATCTTCAGACAACTCATCTGCCAAATCTTTCATGGATTTTTCACAGCTATGGATCAAACTATCTGCCTGATTGCGCAGTTCTGCCATTTCTTTGAATTTCTTATCTTCTTCAGCATGCGATTGGGCATCTTTCACCATAGCAGCAACCTCTTCTTCACTTAAACCGCTGGACGCTTTGATGACAATCGATTGTGCCTTGCCAGTTGCCTTGTCTTTAGCAGAAACATTCAAGATACCATTGGCATCGATATCAAAAGTTACTTCAATTTGCGGAACACCACGAGGAGCAGGCGGGATATCACGCAAATCAAACCGGCCGAGTGATTTGTTTGCTGAAGCCTGTTCTCTTTCACCCTGCAATACATGCACAGTCACTGCTGTCTGATTATCATCGGCTGTTGAAAACACTTGTGTAGCCTTTGTAGGAATAGTTGTGTTTTTTTCAATGAGTTTGGTCATTACACCACCCATGGTTTCTATACCGAGAGACAAAGGAGTGACATCGAGTAAAAGAATGTCTTTCACTTCACCGGACAATACTGCTGCCTGAATTGCAGCACCTACTGCCACAGCCTCATCAGGGTTTACATCCTTACGAGGTTCTTTGCCAAAGAATTCTTCCACGGTCTTTTGTACCAGAGGCATACGAGTTTGCCCACCGACCAGAATAACTTCGTTGATTTGTGAGACAGTAAGCCCTGCATCTTTTAAAGCTGTTTTACATGGCTCAATAGTTCTCTCAACCAGTTTCTCCACTAAAGATTCCAGTTTTGCGCGAGTCAATTTGATATTTAAATGTTTTGGTCCAGAAGCATCTGCTGTAATGTAAGGCAAATTGACATCAGTTTGTTGTGCAGATGACAATTCAATTTTTGCTTTCTCGGCAGCCTCTTTCAAGCGTTGCAGTGCCAGAGGATCATTATGCAAATCAATACCAGTGTCTTTCTTGAACTCGGAAGCTAAATACTCAATTAAAGCCAAATCAAAATCTTCTCCACCAAGGAAGGTATCACCATTGGTTGCAAGTACTTCAAATTGATGTTCTCCGTCTACTTCGGCAATTTCGATAATTGAAATATCAAAAGTTCCTCCCCCTAAATCATATACCGCAATAACCGAATCACCTCGTTTTTTATCCATACCATAAGCCAGTGCAGCAGCGGTAGGCTCATTAATGATTCGTTTTACTTCCAGGCCAGCAATACGGCCAGCATCTTTGGTTGCCTGGCGTTGCGAATCGTTGAAATAGGCAGGTACAGTAATCACTGCTTCTTTTACTTCTTCACCCAAATAATCTTCTGCTGTTTTTTTCATTTTTCTTAGCACTTCAGCAGAAATTTGTGGTGGTGCCTTATCTTGATCCTTGACTCTAACCCAAGCATCGCCATTGTCCGCTTTCATAATTTTGTAGGGAACCATCTTAATATCTTTTTGCACAATAGGATCATCAAATCGACGCCCAATTAATCGTTTAATCGCGAACAGTGTTTTCTCTGGGTTAGTCACGGATTGACGCTTGGCTGATTGGCCTACCAATATTTCATTGTCATCGGTAAATGCTACGATAGAAGGAGTTGTTCTGTGACCTTCACTATTTTCAATTACCTTCGGTTTGTCACCTTCCATGACAGCCACACAAGAGTTTGTAGTACCCAGGTCTATACCTATAATTTTAGCCATTCTATTTTGCTCCAAATTAATATTTTCTCATGCAATATTCCACATATGGGGTGTATCATGATGATTTCAAGCCACCACCCTAAAAAAAGCTGAATACACTGCAACTAAAAATTTGTTTAAAAACACCTCAATTGAAACACCGGATTACTTGGTGGAAACTATCACCCGAGCCGGTCGAATTACTCGATCGCTCAATTTATAACCTTTTTGGAATACAGTAATTACAGAATTGGGTGGCGCTCCTGGAGCAGGTTGCATTGACATGGCCTCATGTTGTTGAGGGTCAAATGTGTGTCCAAGAGGATCAATTTGTTCCACATCAAACTTCTGTAATGCGTCAAGAAAGAGTTTCATGGTTAACTCAAGCCCTTCATGCATAGATGGATCACTGTTCTTATCTGCTAATTGCAATGCTTGCTCAAGACTGTCTACTACTGGCAATAAAGCTGAAATCAGTTTTTCTACGCCATATTTATGAGCATTGGCAACTTCTCGTTCCATACGACGACGAACGTTATCCAATTCTGCAAGGGCTCGTACAGATTTTTCCCAATTTTCATGTGCTTTTTGTTCCGCCAATGTCAGTTGCTCTTCCAAGGCAGTATAGGTGGGATGTCCTAAAGCAGGTTCTTGATGTTGTGATTCTGCATCAGTTTCTTCTTCCAGAATTTCATTTTCTACCTTGTGTTCTTCTTTGTGTTCGTCTTTAAATTTTTTCCAATCTTTTTTATTTTGTTTACTCATCAAAATCGCTCCTGACTAACTCGATTCCTACAAATGGGGATTGTATTTGCAATTTTCAAGCCCCTGTTAGGATTTTAAATCTTGGTTTAAAATTCAGGTCATTAACTGATTGAAACTTCTCAAATCATGGCTTGCAGTAATTGTCCATTTATTCCATACTTAGGTAGCTAAAAAATCTGTCTTAATTCTCATTTAGGTAAAAAAACAAAGTATTTAATAATCCTTTGAGTTAAATTAAGTCTAAACGACAACTAAAGCAAAAAAAACTTGGGTAAATTATGCAAGAATGGTCGCCAACTACATGGCAGAAATATTCGTATTTGCAGGCAGCTTCATACGCTGATGAAGAGCAATTAAATAAAGTGGTAGAACAATTAAGTTTGCTACCCCCATTGGTTACCAGCGGTGAAATCAAACATTTAAAAAATGAAATTGCCCAAGCTGGCCGGGGTAATGCTTTTATTCTGCAGGGTGGTGATTGTGCTGAATCTTTTAATGACTGTCGTTCAGAAGTCATAAGCAACAAATTAAAAATCATTCTTCAAATGAGCCTAATCTTATTATATGGCTTGCGTAAACCAATTATTCGTATCGGAAGAATAGCTGGACAATATGCAAAACCACGCTCCTCAGATTACGAAACCATAAATGGAGTTACTTTACCCAGTTATCGTGGAGATATCGTTAATTCACCTGAATTTACTGCCTCTGCCAGGGAGCCTAATCCTAAATTATTACTTCAGGCATACAGTTGTTCTGCCATGACTTTAAATTTTATCCGTGCGCTGCTGGATGGTGGTTTTGCTGATCTGCATCACCCTCAACGCTGGGATTTAGGTTTTGTTGAACACTCCCCTCAGAAGAATGAATACCAACATATTGTAGACTCTATTGAAGACGCCCTCGATTTTTTGAATGCCATAGATGGAATACATTCTAGTAGCATAAGTAAAGTTGATTTTTACACCTCTCACGAAGCGTTGCATTTACATTATGAGCAAGCATTAACAAGACAGTTGAAAGATGGAAAATGGTACAATCTTTCAACTCATTTACCCTGGATTGGAATGCGTACGGCACAAGCGGACAGTGCACATCTTGAGTTTCTACGAGGGGTACAAAATCCCATAGGCATTAAGATAGGCCCAGCAGCTACACCAGAATGGTTATCGGAGGTATTAAGCGTAGCCAATCCGCAAAAAGAAGAAGGACGAGTTTTACTTTATACTCGCCTGGGAGCAAAACTTATCGACCGGTTGTTACCTCCACTGATTGACACAGTAAGGAAAAGCAAAATTCCAGTCACGTGGTCATGTGACCCTATGCATGGCAATACCGAAACAACAGAAGACGGAACTAAAACACGTCACTTCGATAACATTTTATCGGAATTAAAACAAGCTTTGGAAATTCATCGCAGCATGGGTAGCTACCTCGGAGGTGTCCATTTTGAGCTAACTGGTGACAATGTAACAGAGTGTATCGGGGGCGCTCGTGGATTAGCTCCTCATGACCTCAAAACTGCTTATCACAGCCTGGTTGATCCAAGATTAAACTATGAACAATCTCTGGAAATGGCCATCCAATTAAGCCATCAATTCAGAAGTGAACCTTAATGAAACTCATAACGTCTTGAATGAAGGCCAGTATCTACGCCAAAAGCCGATTGTCTGTAACTCTTCACAGGGTATGTAATTAAGGAATATTAAGCGCTCTGTCTTTCCCGCGCAGGCGGGAATCTAACTAAAAATCAATCTATGTGCTAGCTTTATGGATAGATTCCCGCCTGCGCGGGAAAGACAACTCAAATAAATAGGCTTATAAACAGAAAAACTTGCATACCCCGTGTACAGTTACGATTGTCTTATTCTTGAGGCATTTCACTATTTTGAAACAATAATTTGCCTCGCACAGGCTACAAATGATATTGAGGACTTATTTCATGCACCGCCTCAATCATTATTGCAACATTCTCAGGGGGTACATCCGGAGTAATGCCATGGCCCAAATTAAAGATATGCCCTGCTCCATAACCATATGATGCCAGTACACTCCCAACCTCTCTTCGTATGCAATTTTTTGTAGTTAGTAAAACAGCAGGATCCAGATTTCCTTGTAAAGCAACCTTTCCGCCTACTCTCTTGCGCGCAGAAGCCAAATCACACGTCCAGTCAATTCCTAATGCATCACAACCAGTTTCTGCCATCCATTCTAACCATTGCCCACCATTCTTGGTAAATAAAATTACAGGGATATCAGGGTATTCTTTTTTCAATTGCTGAACAATTTGATGCATATATGCCAAAGAAAAATCCTTATAATTTTGTGGAGTTAAAACTCCCCCCCACGTATCAAAGATCATAACTGCATTAACCCCCGCCTTTATTTGCTCAATTAAATAGGCAGTCACAGAGATAGCCAATTTATTTAATAACAGGTGCGCTGCTTCTTTTTCAGTGTATATTAAATTTAAAATTCGCTTAAAATCTCTACTGCTCCTGCCCTCAACCATGTAACAAGCTAAAGTCCATGGGCTACCAGAAAATCCAATCAAAGGCAATTCTTTAGGCATTTCCTGGCGGATTAAGCGCGCAGCATCAAAGACATAGGATAAAGATTCAAGAATGGAAGGAATTTTCAGGGCATGAATTGCCTTGGTATCGTGTAAAGGATTTGTGAAACAAGGCCCTTCTCCTTCAGCAAAATAGAGCCCTAGCCCCATAGCATCAGGTATTGTTAAAATATCGGAAAATAAAATAGCTGCATCCAAAGCATAGCGACGCAACGGTTGCAAGGTTACTTCACAGGCGAGTTCCGGATTCTTGCAAAGATTTAAAAAATCACCAGCATGCTCTCTTACTTTTCTATATTCAGGCAAATAACGCCCAGCCTGGCGCATAATCCAGATTGGAGTTCTCTCCACAGGTTGTCGTCTCAAAGCTCGAAGAAAAAGGGATTGGTTCAAATCAAACATCATTTAATCACTATCACAATAAAAAGTGTTTATAGTATCATGTTAAGGTAATCAATACAGTGGTATAAATAGCAATCGATACTTAACAATATAAACAGGACACACGAAAAACTCCAAGCTCAAGGCAAACAATGTTTTCATGAGAAAATTTAGATAAATTAAATGACTGAGTTAAAAAATTTTAAACAAAAAGATTAAGGATTTTTCGTAAGCCCTGATAAATTATTAATGGATATCAAATGGATACTTTAAATATTACAGCTCTCAGTGTTGAAACAAAAATTGGTGTTTATGGGTGGGAGCAGCGTATTAATCAACGATTATTAATTGATATATCTATTCCCTTTGACTTTAAAGATTGCAAGGATAATTTGTCTAATACACTGGATTACGCTGATTTGTGCCAGACAGTAACCCAATTTGTAGAGTCAACTTCGTTTCAATTAATTGAAACGGTAGCGGAACAAATTGCACAATTAATCAAGCAAAAGTATCCTGTTAGTAAGGTTTCCGTCGCTGTTACAAAACCCCATGCTGTAAAAAACGCTGCGGGAATCCAAGTAGTTGTAAACAGATAATCTGAAAGAAACAATCTTCTTTGATTAAATGATTACTCCTTATCCGCCAACGCTGCGCACCATGCCGTTCAGGTGCTCTGTTTTGGCAAGGTTCATTTGAGCTTTTTGAGCCAAGGCCTTATTTGGATAGGGGCCCACCACTACCCTGAACCAATTTCCCTGTGCTTGGGTGACTGGAACCACGCTGACATCAAAACCCTTAAGGATTAGCATCCCTTTCATTTGTTCTGCATCCTGACGCGCTTTAAAAGATGCTACTTGAACCAAATATGCTCCTTTACTAGGTTGTTGCATAGTTGTTGGTTTTGCCTCCGCTACCTTCACTGGGATTTGCTGTGTTGGATTAGCTATCGTTGATTTCACTGAGTTATTTACAGCAGCAGTGACAGTATTTGCAGTCTTTTGTATTGGAGTTGATGTCTTATCTGCCGCATGATTGTCTGTATTTTGCTGACTAGGTGCCTGAGATGCCGGCCCCCTTTCATTCGCTAATAATGTATAAAACTCAAATTTAGGCTTAGGAGGCACTTGTTTATGTTCTTGCGCCACTTTAGTTGGCGCTTTTTCATCATCATGTTGAGCTAAAACCTGTGTATTCACCCATTGACTTATCGTTTGTACATCGAGAAACGAAGCGGTTATATATCCAAACAAAAAAGTCACAATAATAACCAAAAACTGGTGCGGTCCTCTGTTGCGACGTGCAGCACGCCTATTTCCATAATCTTTTGCCATCACATACTCTCAGGAGCTGATACGCCTAATATAGCCAAACCATTATTTAAAACCTGTCGAACCGACTCCAGCAAACACAAACGGGCACATCGCAATTGTTCTTGTTCGCATAATAGCTGAATCGCATTATAATAACTGTGTAACCCATTGGCTAGCTCTCTTAAATAGTAAGCAAGCTGATGCGGCTCGCAAGAAGCGGCGGCAGATTGAATGACTTCGGGATATCGGGCAATCAGAGAAATTAATGCAGTCTCATGTTGTTGCTCCAATAAATCAAGGTTTTTAAGTCCCATATCCTTATCCCACTTCAACCCCCTTTCTTTTAACTGTCTCAATACACTGCAGATACGGGCATGTGCATATTGAATATAATACACAGGATTGTCACTAGATTCGGACTTTGCCAGGTCCAGGTCAAAATCCATGTGTTGTTCAGGTTTTCTTGCCACATAAAAATAACGAGCCGCATCATTTCCTACTTCTTCTCTTAGCTCTCTCAAAGTAACAAATGAACCACTGCGAGTAGACATTTGCACCCTGTCACCACCTCGATACAGAATGGCAAACTGCACCAAAATGATATCCAATGCACTTTCATCATGTCCTAATGCCTTAACAGCTGTTTTAATTCTCGTGACATAACCATGATGATCAGCACCAAAAATATCAATGACTCGATCAAAACCTCTATCATATTTATTCCAGTGATAAGCAACATCAGAAGCGAAATATGTTGTTTGCCCATTAGCCCGGACTAATACTCTATCTTTTTCATCACCAAAATCAGTTGCCCTAAACCATAAAGCGCCTTCTCTTTCATAAGTGTGGCCTCTATCTTTCAAGGCCTGAATACCTTTCTCAATAGAACCATCTTCAAATAACGATTGCTCAGAAAACCAACTGTCAAAACGAACACCAAACGCCTGCAAATCATCTTTTATATCATCCAATACCGTTTTTAAAGCATGTTGATGGAAGTTAGCAAACCCATCCTTGCCTAGTAAGGATTGCGCTCGCGCGATGATCGCATCGATATAAGTCTCTTTATCTCCACCTTCGGGTTCATCAGCAGGTAAATTGTCTACTACCGAAATCCATGGATGCACGAATTGATTACCCTGCTCTGACCACATCTCTTGTGCAATCTCATAAACATATTGACCTTTATAGCCATTCGTCGGAAAAACAATTGGCTCACCTGCCAATTCTAGGTAGCGCAGCCACACACTCACAGCGAGAATATTCATTTGCCTGCCCGCATCATTGACATAATATTCCAAAGTCACATCGTAACCAGCAGCTTTTAAAACATTACCCAAAGTTGCTCCGAAAGCAGCTCCTCTTCCATGTCCTACATGTAAAGGCCCTGTTGGATTAGCAGAAACAAATTCAATCAATACTTTTTGACTCTGTCCTAAATTACCTCGGCCAAACTCCTTGCCTTTATTCAAAATTTCAGAAATGATGAGCGAGCGTGCCGTGCTGCGCATGAAAAAATTAATAAATCCTGCGCCAGCTATCTCAATTTTCTCTACAGACGGATCTGCGGGGATTACTGCAACCAATCGCTCGGCTAATACTTTAGGTGCTTGTCGGCATGGTTTAGCTAATACCAGTGCCAAATTAGTCGCATAATCACCATGAGCTGGATCTTTGGCATTCTCAACTTTTATTTCAATCTCCAAGTCAATTGGCATTTCGCCTGATTGTTGCAGATTAATTAATGCCTGTTTCAAAAGATATTCGATTATAGCTTTCATACTTCTCATTTATCCGTCAAAAATACCGATATTATGCTCTTTTTCATACCATATGGAAAGGCTCTCAACCCAGAAGCACCATCACTACAACAATAGAAACAGCAATAGCTCATTAATTTTCAAGAGATTCATAGGATTTGTGAATATATCCATCTTGAGACAGCAGAATTGCTATGGGTCTTGTCACATCAAAGTGCGCAAAAATAATCATCATCATTACAGTGATAGGCACAGATAAAAACATGCCTAGTACCCCCCAAATGGCACCCCATAGCGCTAAGGCAAACAATATCACTAAGGGACTTAAGTTTAGTGATTTACCTAAGAGACGAGGCTCTAGAAAATTACCCACGAAAAACTGTATAGCCACTATCCCGGAAGTCACTTCCAAAAACGGCCACCAGCTTTCAAATTGGATCAAAGCAAGCGCAGCTGGAAAAGCTGTTGCTACAATAGCTCCTATATTGGGGATATAATTTAAAAAGAAAATTAATAATGCCCAAAACTCGGCAAAATCCAATCCAACCCATTTCATAATAAACCAACTCAACGTGGCAGTGAGTAGGCTCAACAAAGTTTTAATACCCAGATAAGTTTGAGTATCTTTTGTAATATGGGAGATAATGTTTTTAACCAGCTTCCTGTGCTCTGCCTGAGGGAAAAAGGCATCCATCTTTTGAGTAAAATAATGCTGCTCGACAAACAGAAACACAACATATAAGGAAATCAGTACAGCGGAACTGGTTATTGTCGTAAAAACCCCATAAATATTAACAAGCATACTCTGAATGCTTAACCCTTGAATTAAACTGTCGAAATCAAAAATACCCTTAACATGAAATCGTTGATCCAGGCTGTTAAATATGTGCAGTAAATTTTCCTGATACCTGGGAGAAGCGGCTATCACATCACTGACATTATTGGTAATGATGTTAATAAGAACCATTACGAGGCACACAACAACAAACAAAGATAAAATCATCCTTATCCAGGATGGGAGATGTGTGCCGATGAAAGGAATTTTCTGAACACCGCTATTAATGGTATTCAACAGGTGCCAGACAAAAATGGATATAACAATTGGAATTAATAGTCCTCTTCCTGCGATTAATAAATAACCTGTTATCCAAACCAGTATCAAACCCGCTGTGAACGTTATAATACGATTCATCCAATTACACTCCATCTTTGATGAATAGATACTCGCAAGCAACAAGTAACTTAGTAATGATTTGGGCAAAATTGCCAGAATGATGACTCAAGTCGCAACGAATATATTTTCCTGTTATTATTAAATTTTTAATCTTAAATAATACCGTGCTGAGTAACTCTTGTGAATATTTAACTGGCGTCGGCCCAACCATTGCAGCAAAACTTGCTAAATGTGGAATTTTCACGATACAAGACTTGCTTTTCCACCTGCCTTATAAATATCAAGACAGAACCAGGATAACACCAATTCAGGATTTGCGCTCCAATGAATGGTGCGTTATCGCGGGGCATGTATGCAAAACTGAAATAAAATACGGCAAAAGGATGATGTTGAATTGTTATGTGGAAGATAAAACAGGAGTAGTTAACCTTCGTTTTTTTCATTTCAATAAGCAGCAAATTCAGGCTTTGAATAATAGCACCTTGATTCGAGCTTTTGGCGAAGTCCGCGGATTTAACAACCAGTTGGAGATTATTCATCCAGAATATCAATTAATTGACCAAGAATCAGATTTCCACGTGGAAGAAACGCTTACGCCAATTTATCCATCGACTCAAGGCTTGACTCAAACCCGATTAAGGCAGTTAGTTAAAATAGCCCTGGAACAATCTGAACACGAACTTCATCAACTGGAATGGATGAGTGAAAAACAATTACAGGAAAACAATTTTTATGATTTGGGCGAAGCCATTAAATTACTACATAACCCTCCGCCAGATATCTCCCTCTCCAACCTCGAAGCCGGCGAACATCCGGCTCTCAAGCGGTTAATATTTGATGAATTACTGGCACAACAGCTCAGTATGCAATTTGCCAGACAGTCACGTAGCAAACTCCAAGCTCCCGCTATACTTTTCGATAATGCAATTCATAAACGTTTTATCGAATCATTGCCATTCAGTCTTACAAGCGCACAACAACGGGTTTTTAAAGAAATCAGCGTTGATCTGGCTCAAAGCAAACCCATGCTTCGTTTGCTGCAAGGAGATGTTGGGGCAGGTAAAACCATTATCGCGGCACTAGCCGCCCTTCAAGCTATTTCACAAGGATTTCAGGTTGCTTTTATGGCACCAACCGATTTATTAAGTGAACAACATACAAATAGCCTCAGTAAATGGTTAGAGCCTATCGGTATTAATGTATTAAGACTGAGCGGTAAAATGAAAACCACAGAACGAAAAAATGCGCTTGCAGCCCTGCAGGACAATAGCTGTCAGCTCATTGTTGGAACTCATGCCTTATTTCAGGAGCAAGTCGAATTCGCTCGTTTGGGTTTGGTCATTATTGACGAACAACACCGATTTGGAGTAGAACAACGGCTCCTTCTGCAACAAAAAGGGCAATTAAACCAATTAATTCCTCATCAGTTATTAATGACAGCCACCCCTATTCCAAGAACCCTGTCAATGTCTCATTTTGCTCATTTGGATATATCGGTCATCGATGAACTACCACCTGGCCGTATGCCAATTACAACAGCGGTATTGAACCAGGATAAGCGTGAACTTATTATCGAACGTTTGCAAGCAGCAATCGCCAATGGCAAACAAGCTTACTGGGTCTGTACCCTTATAGAAGAATCTGAAAAATTACAATGCATAGCAGCAACAGATACCTCAAAAAAATTACAAGAACAGCTCTCTTTCGCGCGTGTTGGTCTTGTTCATGGTAGAATGAAAGCGCTTGAAAAAGAAGCTACTATGGCGGCCTTTAAACAAGGCGAGATTGATTTATTGGTGGCAACTACAGTTATTGAAGTTGGTGTAGATGTTCCTAATGCCAGTTTAATGATCATTGAAAATGCGGAGCGACTTGGCTTGTCGCAGTTGCATCAATTACGCGGGCGCGTCGGCAGAGGTAATAATCAATCTCATTGTCTATTACTTTATCAATCTCCTCTATCACAGCAAGGTGCTGAACGTCTCAAGATCATGCGTTCAACAACAGACGGTTTTCTAATCTCCGAAAAGGATTTGGAGTTAAGAGGCTCAGGAGAAATATTAGGAACCAGACAGACTGGCTTTAGACAATTTAAAATAGCTAACTTACAACGCGATAAAACCCTCTTCGCTATTTTACGTCCAATTGCAAAACAGCTGGTGCTGGAAAAAACAGCAATCGCCAGACAAATTACACAACGATGGCTGGGCAATTTTGAACATTTTTTGCAAAGTTAAAAAAATAATTAAAATTATTGAAGTCAAGACTGTTTTTTATTTTTTTCTTTGCTAGCATAAAAAAGGCAATAATAAAATTCATTTCCTCTTATTCCTGTGGATAACCTTTAAAATTAATTGCACAAACTCTTTCTAATTCTACTGTTGAAATTTCTATAATCCTTTCCATGCATAGGTTATCCCGCTTTTTGCTTTAATTCACTCAAATATATTTATCCACAAAATCTGTGGATAATCCTGTGCACAGAATGCAAAACACCTTGTAAAATCAGTCTATTTTCTAACTGATTCAGAACTTTCCAATTTGCTCCCGGGTGAAATCAACAAATATCTTTCTCATTATTCTATCGGATTTAATCCTGTGAACCCTAAAACTAATATACTCCCCTTACGCAGTAAAATCCTTGATTTGTTTCTAGAAAGAGATGGTTTTTGTCCGCAAATTTAAGAAAAGGACAAAGGATAAATAAGGAACTCTTAGACATTTATAGCGATTATTTATCAGCTAGGGAAGTCATGTAACGGCCACAGGATTATCGTCTCTTTTAAAAGAAGAAATAAGCCATGATCAGGTCAGTGGTTTTTTGGCGCGGATGATCATGATTCAAAGACACTATGGCATTATTTAAAAGAAGATATACGTCGTCACGAGCAAGCTACTAGATGGGTATTGCTTTTGATGATACGATTTCCGAGAAAGCCTACACCGATGAAAATACAGTGAATTGCTGGCATTATTCTCATGCAAAACATCAACATTGACTGGAAGGAAAGTGATTGTAGTAGTATCTATCTCAAAAACCTCACATTCCCTGCCAGGCTACTCAAAAAAGCCTTCACATACGAAGACAGTTCAACAGATATTTGACATAGTCTATCCAATAAGGGCAAAGAAGAATTTAACAGAATATTAAAGCCTTTCATTATTATTTTACCCTCGTCATGAACAATTACTCAGAGATACATTCGGAGGTTTAAGATTGTTTAGGACATTTAATGTTTTATTAATAATCATCTGGTATCATTTGCTCTCAATTTGTTCCGTGAAACTATAGGTGATGCAGATGAAGTCTAAACATGAAAAGAAATCTTATAATAAAATAAAGGGTAAAATAAAAAATACAATCGGAGCCTGCTTAAAAAATTATGATACATCGATGAGCCAATTAATACATAAAAAAACAAAAAAAAACAAAGAAGAGAAGACGAAACCAAAACCAATTAAGGCTGTTGAAACCCTTGATAATAATATGCCTAACCCCAATCAATTTTTCAATAAGAATTATACCGAACACAAAAGACCAGAATCTAAAACTGTAGCGGGAACTCGTCAATACCATACGAGTCATAAATCGCACAAGCCAAAACAGGAAGTTATTGATTATCTTCATACCAAATCAAAAGATTTAGATAAGCAAGTAGCTAAACAACAGAAAGATGGTGGATATAAGCCTGATGACTGGGGCATGGCCACCTTTGGACAAATTTTTAAGAAAAATGGAATTAATATTGTTGTGCAATCTTTAGTAAATGGTTCTAATAGCTTAATTACCGCGCTAAATAAGCCACTAAATGAGATCACAGTTCACGATTTGCACTATCTCGGCATTTTATATATGAATGGTCAATTCCCTAAAGGAGCGAGTTTATATTTTGCATCACCTAACTCACTTAAAACAGGGCTGATCCATCCAGAATATTTATCCAATAAAGAATGGAAACACTATGGTCACTTTACCCAAGTAGCGCCTACTAGATGCCTACATACTGGGGATATTAAACGAAATCTAAGAGAAACTACAGGACTTTTTAAAATCCCAGATTGGTTAGATGAAATTCCATTAGCAGTTTCTGAGGTCAAGGCAAACTCCAAGCACACAATGACTCTTACCAATGGTACTGACAAAGAATTTGATATTGGTTGTGGTGGGGTAATACAAGTATATGTAAGTCCCGAGATTATGGGGATTTTGCACCAAAATGTTACCAAAATTATTTATCAAACAAATAATCAGCATGGCATTAAAACAGCGGGTCGTAATGATGACGGTGTAATTGTTGAGTTTAAGTTTAAGGGTCATAATGGTCAAGCTGGTGAAGAAGGATTTATCATTGATTTAGGTGGAGACATTAAAAAAGCCCACTCTACTATAGAAGTGACTCCTAATGGTGAAGCTTACCCTGTTTTTAGAGGATAATTGATAATAAAAATTCGTAATAGCTAGCACAAGTGTTTACTCGAATAGCAGAATTTATCCATAGCGTGACTAAATTCTGCTGTTGCCGTTGTTAAGAACGAACTACTTACTAAAATTCTACTTAAATTTGACAGTTAAGGTAGTGTTATATTGAGATGCAAATATGAATTTTAATAAAATTTCGACATTAGATTGGGCGGAGGAGTATCCTCAAGTAATTTGATGGGCTCTAAAAGGTGATAATCTATCTTATGTTCTAAAATTTTTTTGGCTTCGGGTGAGTCATTTAATTCTGATATATCTATAGATGGGCAAGTTAATTGTTTTTGTACCTTGAATAAACCAAAACCACAGCCCCGCTCCCTCATTTCCTCCCGAATATCTTCCATTTTTTGGGAGTAGAGAATATTTGGTGTATAAACACTGACGGAATCATTTTCGTTTTTGGGGATTCTATGTTTGGTAAAACCAACTACCTTTTGGCCTTGTTTGAGTAAGGTTGAATTTCTATCATTACTTTTCATCTCATCCAAGGATGATTCTATTGATTGGTATAATACGTTTTTTTCAACTTTTTTAATAATTATTGCATTGTTTTTTTTGAAAAACCTCATCATTTAATATACTTCCTGTGTAGTTTTTGTCACTTATAATAACAGTAATTTTAAATCCATTGCAAACTTTTTGATTCTTGCCCTGGTGATAACCCCAGGGCAAAATCATACTTTGCCCTGAATTTGCCCAATCAAGAGTTCACTTCTAAATTTATCAGACCACATAGCCTTTTTTAATTTTCCCTTCATGCTATTTTTCTGAGGATGAAGTCGAGCCAGATTGAGTGCAAACCTACGAAGCAAGGCTAGATTTTCTGCTGCATTGTCTCTGCGTATTCTTGAGTCATCTTCTTTGTAGGTCACATCCAACACCCAGTGAGCTTTGTTTTCGACTGCCCAATGCTCTCTGATAGCATCTGCAATTTGTTTAGGCTCTAAGGGCAAGGAACTGATATAGTATTGTACTTCAGTGCCGGTTTTTTCTTTTATTTCACGTGTTCGCGTTACTTCAATTACGGTTTGTAATCCTTGCCAGTCGGCGTAACCTTCAATCCATGGACTAATTACGATTTGCCGGCATGTTCTTGTTTCTATGCGTCCATGGCCTGCGTCCACTTCTTCGAAGTAATTTTGTGACCAGATTTCTCGATGGTCTCTTTCCATGATATGAAAATAATCCTTAATTTCATTCAATAGTTTTTTATGGTTGTTTTTAACACAAAGCACATAGTCTCCGCCTTTATCATGTATTTTTTTAGCTATCTTCTTTTCTGTATTCATAGCATCGGCAGTAACAATTGCTCCCTTAAGCTCCAAGAGGTCTAGCATTTCTAACACACTGGCTTTTTCGTTTGCTTTTCCATTAGAGCGCATTTGAGCTAATATCAACCCATTTCGTTTACTCCATGCAGTAATGCTATGTAAGGCTGTGGTGCGGTCACCTGTATATGAGCGGCGTAGAGTTTTTCCATCTATTGCTATTTGTTCTCGACCATCTTTCGAACGAAGTTCATTCACCCAATTTACAAAACACAACGTGAACTGCTCTGAATCAAGAGCACTAATTACACGAGCTATGGTATCATCGGCTGGTATCCCATGCTTAAAATCCCGATATTGTCTTAGCCAATCAAGCTTTTCTTCTCCAAAATCCTTTATGTCTTTCCATCCCTCAGCTCCAGACATCACCGCAGTACCTGCTAAAAATAAGATATCTAGCAGATTATGGCGCTGATTTATTTCGCTACGAGGATCTTTAAGTATGGAAAAATTTTCTACAAAACTCATTTCTTGTCATCCAAAAAATGAGTATTTGATCACAAATCACTGAAAAATCATACTAAATGATAATTACTGGTCAAAAAGGTATGATCTTGCCCTGGTGATAACCCAAGATAAATAGGAACTCACGATATAACATGCTATAGTTTCCACTCTAATTTTTATTTACAAAAATCCAAATTATTTTTGTGATTGAAAAAGGAACAACAATGTACCCCTATGACAGGTATTGGCAAGCCAAAAAAGTAACCCTCATCGGTGCTTTTATTAATGCCTTACTTGGTGTTGTCAAAATGATTGGTGGTTTTTTATATCATTCTCATGCTCTCATCGCGGATGGAGTCCACTCCATTTCTGATTTAATTACTGATGTGATGGTTGTATTTGCTTCAAAATATGGGAGCGTTAGCGCTGATGACTCTCATCCATATGGCCATCAAAGAATTGAAACGGCAGCAACTTTATTGCTTTCCCTTTTACTAATCCTCGCAGGCTGTGGGATTGCCTGGGATGCACTTGATGAATTGCTTAAATCAGACCATACTATGCCAAACTGGTTATCGATTCCTATAGTATGCTTCTCAATCATTGCAAACGAAGCATTATTTCACTACACCCGCCATGTAGGAAAAAAAATTAGCTCCCAATTAATCACCGCCAATGCCTGGCATCATCGATCAGATGCTGCTTCATCCATAGTTGTGCTGATTGGATTAATTGGCAGCTTGGCAGGACTTGTTTACCTGGATGCCATTGCCGCCGTCATCGTAAGCCTGATGATTATCAAAATGGGCTGGAGCTATGGCTGGAACAGTGTCAAAGAGTTGGTAGACACAGCTGTTGATGCAGAATTATTTTCTCAAATTGAACGAGTTATACAAAGCATTGATGGAGTAAAGCGTATTCATCAATTGAGAAGCCGGTTTATGGGTAGTGATGTGCTTATTGATGTCCATATTCTGGTTTCACCCAAAATATCCGTTTCCGAGGGGCACTATATCGCCCAACATGTGCATCATACTCTGGTAAAAGAAATTGATTGCGTCAAAGATGTGATTGTCCATGTTGACCCTGAAGACGATGAAATTTCATGTCCCTCCTTGCATTTACCAAACAGGGCAATACTCCAGGAAAAAGTTTTTAATGACATTTGCCATGATTTTCCCCAGATTTTATTTTGGAATATACATTATTTAAATGGAAAAATGAGTTTGGATATTTTTTGCTCAAATGATTTTAATCAATGGAAAAAATTGCATAATCGAGTAATATCAACCCTGAAATCACAAATCGATATAAAAGAAGTGCGTCTCTTTGGCTTGCATGAAGAGATGCATCATCCATCAAACTAAGATTCAGAAGGCATGCAAGAATTGCTAAATTTTAACAATGTAATACTGCTGTGCCCTGTAGATTCGATTAATCATTTCAGGATAATATATACGCATTTTTAAAGTAGGAAGACTTCATGTTGTCCGCAACCAGTTTAAAAATCATTTTTGCTGTTTCGATATTTATAGTCATTCTCATTGCAGGCTGGTACCCATTTAAAAAGCGACTTAAAGACGATAAACACATTGATTTTCCCATAGGTGAAACTTTGGCTACAGGTGTTTTTCTGGGTGCAGCACTTCTTCACATGTTACCTGAATCAAACACCTTATTTAAAGAAATGGGTTATAACTATCCGTTTGCGTTTATTATTACCGGAGTAGTATTCCTTATTTTCTTGTGGTTTGAACATTTGGGAAAGGAACTATACCACCATCACGATGCAGAACATCCTGCTTTCGCAATACTCGCCTGGGCCATGCTTTCTGTCCACTCGCTTATGCTTGGAGCTGCTTTAGGTTTTACCCAATACAATTCCATGATCATTATGCTATTTTTAGCGATCATCACTCATAAGTGGGCGGAAAGTTTGGCTATAGCAATTCAATTAAATAAAAGCTCGATGAGCACTCGAAAAAGTATGGTATTTTTTTTCTTTTTTAGCCTTATGACACCTTTAGGCATTTATTTTGGTTGGTATTTTGGTCATGGAGTAGAAACTCACTCTTTATTCGACCCTATATTAATCGCGGCATCTGCGGGTACATTTCTCTATTTGGGAACTTTACACGGACTGGAGCGCTGTGTCATGGTAGAACGTTGTTGTAATTTAAGTGATTTCAGCTTTGTAATCATAGGCTTTTTACTCATGGCATCGGTGGCCATCTATGTCTAAATTTTTACAACAAAAACCGATTATTCTCGCCTCCTCTTCGACTATAAGACATAAACTCATGAAATCACTTGGCTTGGATTTCCTAGTTGTACCGTCGAATTGTAATGAAGAGGAAATTAAAACAAGGCATAACTCCGACGAACTAGTTGAGTTAGGGATTACCCTGGCTCAAATTAAAGCGTTGGATGTAAGCCAACATTATCCAGAGCATTATATCATTGCAGCAGATCAATTATGCGTCGCTGATAAAAGAGTATTTAACAAACCACTGAATCATCAAACAGCTGTAAGCCATTTGAGAGAGTTAAGCGGGAAGCAACATCAACAAATTGCTTGCCTGTGCATTGTTAAAGAGAGCAAAATACTTTGGCAATACTATGAAACAGCCACACTGACTCTGCATCATCTAAGTGAAAAAACAATTGAAGCCTATTTACAAGCGGAAAAACCTTATCAGAGTTGTGGTGCTTATCAATATGAAGGTCTAGGCAAGTGGTTATTTAAGGAAGTACAAGGAAGCGAAGATACTATTCTTGGTTTGCCACTAATGCCATTAGTTAATGCGCTTGTAAACCTTAAGGTGGTAGGTATTTAGGTTAATAAATATAAAAAGATTAGGAAAGACCATGCACATACATAAAATTCAGGCACGTGAAATATTAGATTCTCGCGGTAATCCAACTATTGAGGCAGACGTTATTCTCACAACTGGCATTATTGGAAGAGCCAGCGTTCCTTCAGGTGCTTCCACAGGAAGCAGGGAAGCTTGTGAACTTAGAGACAATGATCCAAAACGATACGCTGGCAAGGGTGTACAAAAAGCAGTTAAACACGTTAATAACGAGATAGATCAGGCATTACAAGGATTGTCGGTTGAGGATCAGGAGAACTTGGATCGCATTTTATGCCAATTGGATAATACAGAAAACAAATCCCATCTGGGAGCTAATGCTATCCTCGCTACTTCTCTGGCATGTGCCAGAGCAAGAGCATTGTCTCTTAATCAGCCATTGTATATGATCCTTAATCAGGGTGATATGATGACCATGCCTGTTCCTATGATGAATATTCTGAATGGAGGCGCTCATGCTGATAATAATGTCGATATTCAAGAATTTATGATCATGCCAATCGGAGCTCCTGATTTTCCAGTTGCATTGCAAATGGGAACTGAAATTTTTCATGTACTGAAATCTGTGTTAAAAAAGCAAGGATTAAATACCGCTGTTGGTGATGAAGGTGGTTTTGCTCCTAACATTCAATCCAATCGCCAAGCGCTGGATCTCCTTAGCGAAGCAATTGAAAAAGCAGGCTTTCGATTAGGGGAAGACATTGTATTTGCCCTGGATGTTGCGGCTTCTGAGCTTTTTAATGAGGGCTTTTATCATATGTATTCTGAAAATCAAAAATTTGATTCTCACCAACTCATAGAATATTATGCAAATCTTATTTCCAGTTATCCCATAGTCAGTATTGAAGATGGGCTGGACGAAAAAGACTGGTCAGGATGGAAGCAATTAACCACCCATTTGGGAAATAAAGTTCAGCTCGTTGGAGATGATTTATTTGTAACTAATCCGAAAATTCTGCGAGAAGGAATTGCTCAGGGAATTGCTAATGCCATATTAATTAAAGTCAATCAAATAGGTACTTTAAGCGAAACCAGGCAAGCTATAAAACTCGCATACGACAATGGATACCGATGTGTCATGTCCCATCGTTCAGGAGAAACAGAAGATACCTTCATTGCTGATCTTGCAGTGGCCAGTGGTTGTGGCCAAATAAAAACCGGATCTTTGTGTCGAACAGACAGGACTGCGAAATATAATCAACTACTAAGAATCAATGAATTGGCGTCTTTACCCTATGCTGGAAAAAACATTCTAAAGAGATGAGTTCAAGCTTTCAGCACTATTAATGTTTAAGTTGGGGTGATGTTGAGTGCTGAGTAAAACTGAGCATCAGCTCTAATTTAAATCAAAGGGAATATAAATAAAATACAATTTAAAATCAGTTCGATAAAAAATTTAATACTATATACCCTGGACACATATTGCCCCTCGTGGTAATAAGATACTACAATAGTAATTAGATACATTCTTCAATAGAAAATTCTATGCGCCCCATATTCATTATCTTAATTGTCGCTTTAGTTGCTTTACAACATAAGCTATGGCTAGGTGATGGAAATATCATCCAATGGATTAAACTCGAAAAAAAATTGGAGGCTCATAAAAATCAAAACGATAAATTAGCTGCCAGAAATAAAGCGTTGGAAGCAGATATCAAAGAGTTAAAAAGTGGTGATCAGGCTCTTGAAGAACAAGCTCGATATGAACTCGGCATGATTAAGCAAAATGAAGTATATTATCAATTTGTAGATTAGATGTAAAAGGCCAGGTGGGATTAGCAAAAAATCAAAGATTTTTGCTCAGAAAAATGTGAAGTTAAGATTTGAGAAATAGCTTCGAAAGTACTCATGGAATGTGATCTGCAAGAAGTAATAAGAGACATGGTTCTGGCAATGAAGTGAAAACCATAATCCGCCCGAGTTCCAAAATATTTTTTCCTCCAAATAACAGCTGGTCTTAAGCATTGTTCAGCATGATTATTGGTCAGCTCTATATTTTCGTTAAAAATAAATGATCTGGTTCAATTGATTTAGACACTCCAGTTAAGAGATAATTTGATTAGGCTCTGTCGACATTCATTTTAACCAAAGGGCGGTGGCAGCAATATAAACGAACGATAAAAAAGATTGAGCAAGCTTATCATATCAAATCAATAGTATTCAATTTCCTCATGTCGGTAATACTGCGATATATTTGATCTCATTAACGCGGTTTTTTGGGATACGACTTTTTTGTAGGGGCTTTCGTGGCCTCATCGTATCCATAGTCAGCGAAAAGGTCCTCATCTTCTAGGGCAGTTTCCTTAATTCCCTCAGCAAATGGGACATCCATTCTTCCATCTGTCCAGGCGCCGTGAGTATAGCTTACGTACTTACCAAGTTTTCTATTGGAAGCTGGACATGTGTCAGTAGAGGTTCTAATACCTGCTTCTTTGAAGCGTTCTTCAATCTTAATAAGGATGTCTATCCATTGTGCGGCACTGAGCTCAGGGTTTGCGTTACGATAAATCACAAGCTCTCGGCCTATCATGGTTTTTAAGTCATTATTTTGCACCCGATTGGCCTGCGCTTGACACATGATTTTAAATAGACCAAGATTCATTTGGTTTGCCACTTCTGCAATAATAGGAAAGGCTCTTGATACGTCGTCTTTATGAATGGATAAGTTAAATTTCCAGTCAAACTCATCAATTTCATTGATGGGAGGTTTAGTTCGCTCGTATCGTATCCAACGGTCACTTGCTCCACTGAGAAAGTGAAACATTGACAGTTTAAAACCAAGGGCGTTATGATTTTCTTGCGCATAAGTCCCTTTGTCTTGCTCTTCAGGCTCTTTTGAAAAGTAAGCACTAACAATCTCTTGGAGATTGGCTGATTTAAAAAATGAATAGATACCCTTTAAAATACTAGTTGGAGCACTCGAGAGTTTTTGAGCGTGTGTAGAAGTCTTAACTTGATGCTCTACAGCAGCATCAAGTCTGTTTATTGCCTCTTGTTCTTCAGAAGATAGAGGGATTTCTTTTTGTCCACCATCTAAAATACTCAATATAACTCTTCGCCACTCGCCCCACGGTTTTTTGACCAAAGTTTTATCTTGAGATTGAATCTTAGACAAATACTCTAAAAAAAAATTCCTTAAAACAAGCAAATTGGATTTATCTCTTAACTCTTTTGATGAATAAGGCGCATGCTCAGAAAGCGTGTAAATCGACTTCAATTCAGACTTTGTCAGCTCACTCCTGACTTGACTAATTTTTTTTCCACCCAGTGGAAAAGGGGTGTGACCACCGTTTGATGTTATAATATTTCTAATTTGCTCTTCACTGAGATTAAACTCAGTTTCACCCTTAGAACGGAGGTTATCTATTTGATTTTCGAACGTATTGAAATCAAGAATTTTCACTTCTTCATATTTTTTTTCGGGGGTATGGCCTCCGTTTGATGTTACAATTTCTTCAATTTGCTTCTCACTGAGATGTAAAATCTTTAAATTCCGTTTATTAAGGTCGTTTATTTTTTTCTTAAATAAATTGACATCATCGATTTTTACTTTTTCAGATTCCCCGTCAGGCTTAATATAATAAAGTTCCTGAGCATTGTTCACTTCGATAAGTATATAACTGTTTTTGTATCGTTCAAGACTTTTTGGTAATTGAGACATCGAATAGAGGTAACACTCGATTGATGCACCCGGCTTAATGTAGTGCAGTCTTCTAGTACCCTTCTCTAGAGTAAATACATAGCTGTCTTCGTATGTTGAAATGTCCTTGGGAAAGTCATTCATCAAATGCAATTTGCAGCCACCCACAAAGAGCACATCATCACATTCCCTTTTTTCTATGTTAAGTATGGCAATGTCTAAGATTTTTTTAATCGCGTTTTTGTCGATAGGAACTTCTTTGAGTTTTGGCTCATCGTCTTCATGGTAAAAATAAAATTTATTGTCTTCAGAAAAAACGTAAGCACAGGATGCTCTACTCTTTGACTCAATCAGTCCAAGCAAGGTTTCTTCATCAATTCCTGATTTGACTTTCATTAATCGAATATCAGGCATACGGTAAACTGAGCGACGTATTCCTTCCTGTAGAAAATCAATGATTTTAGAGTGAATAAATAAATTTAAATCATCACTGCCTCCATATTCTTTTTCAAGGGCAGTTAATCTTTTACTGATTTCTTTGGAGTTAAGGGGAGTATTCGCTTGAAAAAACTCGGTAAGCGGGTTTTCTATTTCTAGATCCCTTACTTCTGAAGGATGAGCCTTATAAAACTGCTCCAAAAAATTTTTAGGGAAAACTTCTCTAAAGAGACTCGATAATGATTGCACACCTCTTACAGAGGTAATTTTTCTGCAATGCTCTTCAAGCATGTAGCCTAAGAGTGATTCTTTAAGTTTATTTTTAAAAAACTTCTCGTATTTGTCTGCTCCTTGTGATGCTAAAAGAATTAAATACTCATTTCGTAGTAAAAGTAACGACTTTAAATAATGAGATGGTACCTTTGCAATCTCCTCAAAAGAATTAAAAGTTCTACCAATTTTATATTTATCAGTGATGACAAAAAATAATTTTTCAATATAAGCCATTTTTTCATCAAGTGTCATGGCCTTGTTTTCAGTGATTTCTTTATGAAAATCAGGAACCGTACCCTCATCGATTAAACCCAACAATGGTAATTCTTTTAAAAGTTTCGAGTGGGATTTTTCAAGCATTGGTTTTATTGAGGCATCCAGTCTATCTATTATGTGTTTTCGTCGTTGATTAACGTATTTGGTTGATTGTTCTTGAGACTGGTCGAAATGGTATTTCTCTTTATGTAATTGAATAAAAACAGCAGGGTCAAGGTCAAAGTCTTTGCATGCCGTCAGATTCTCTTTCATGGCTTCATAAGATTGACTCATCGCAATCACTTTGGTGGGCATATCAGATAGCTTCACCCAAGTGATTTTATTGATGTTTTCCAGTTTCACTTTTCTCTTTTTTACGTAGCTTTCCTCTATCTCAATTTCTTTTTTTGCCTTTAGTGATAACTCTTCCTCTGATTGTTCAGGCAAATAATCAAAAACATGCTCGTATTTACTGAGCTCGCTAAGAGTCGCTAAAGTGTATACTGAGCAGTTGTAGTTGTCTTTTTGCAGTTTAGACTGGCAGGATTTGATTTCGAATTTTAATCCTTGTTTAGTCAGCTCTTTATACAATAAATCCAGTGCCTCCATCTGGTTAGGATCGCCAGCCGATTCAAAGCAAAATATTTTATAGACTCCTGAGCAGTCTCTTTCTACATCAAAACCAATCGTATGCTTGCCATTGAGATGGTTGTACAGATACTGTTTTCTATCTCCCAAACCCAAGCCTGCAATGGCTTTGGCTAGTTTTCTTGCAGTGGAGCGTGAGGCATAATCAGTACAGCGAATGGGGATTATTTGGCCAAAGCGCCCCATTTCACGCATGCGACGATTTTTGGCACTTAATATGGGTGCTAAGTCTTCGGCTTCCATAGCTCCTTGGTTTTTTTTGTACCTCACGGAATCATAAACCTTTTTTAATGACATGTATTCATCGATTAAAAAATCACTTGATTGATAGCCTGCTGTTTTTTTCTTGTTTTGCAGTTCTCTTAAGTATTTAGTTAAAACAAGATGTACGTTGATAATAAATTCGTCAACAGAGTCTTCGCTATTGTTAGCATTATTGTTGTTTGATTTAATTTTTTTGAGCAATTGATACTTGATAAATGAGTTAAAATGCAGCCAATAAGCCAAACCATTTGCATCTTTTTTACTGATTAAATGAGTAAGATCTGAGTCTGGTTGTCCTGTAAATATTGCTTTTTTTTCATGACACGCAATAATTATTTTTGCTAGCTCAATGCTGTACTTGTCTTTTGGCGGTGTTATTAACTCTATCTTTCCTGTGCTCATTATAATCCAAGTTTATATATTTATTTCATTATAGCATTTTGTACATATTGTTTACAATGTGTACAAAAAATTTCGAATTACCTCATAAATAATGTTACCAAAGAAAAAAAGACATCGAAATGGGGGAAGCTTTCAATAGATCTTTATTTAGACAATAACATTAGGCGTTATCATGCTGCTACCTGGAAAGAAAAGAGCACGATATTAAATGAGCTCTATACTGCAAGCGGCTACCACAAAAAACTGACGTGGTCTAATAGATTTTGACACCCCAGTTAAGAGATAATGTACTTAAATGGAGAAAATAAACGCTTGAAAATGGAAAAGGAAATCTTAAAAAAAGGCTGCTCTTACCTCAATTTTCCATTTCCACGAAAAACATTTTCATTATTCTCCCCTGCTTCTCGAATCCAGCGACTCAAAATATTCGAATTAATTCCCAAACTTCTTGCTGCTTCTGGACATGTGTATCCTTGCTCAGTTACTAAACTAATCGCATCCAATTTAAATTCCTTTGTATATTTTCTTCTTGTAGACAGTGTGACATCAGGCCTGTTAAACGAGGACCTGTAATTCCGCATCTAATCCCTTCAGGTAACGATGCTATTTGCTTCTTACCACAGCAGTTACATGTTCTTTTTTCTAATTGATATTCTGTAACATGCAGCTTTATTCGAGGTAATTCATCAACTTGATGTCTTAATACATCTTCTTGTACTGTGATTTGCCACCCACAAAAACAGGTGCCTGGTAATTTACAAGATACTATTTCATTCACTTCTTCTATGTTCAATAATTTACGAAAGTGACCTTGATACCCTTTAACACCTCCTCCTTTATTTGGATTCGGCTTCTTTGGTTTCTTCTTTTTAAAATCTTGAGATGGCGGTTTTGAGGAGTTTGATGAGTTATTATTTAAGCGCTCTTTGAGCTCTCTATTTTCTTGCTCTAATTCTTCTATACGAACAACTAAAGTATCTGTTATTTCTACAAGCCGTTTTATCAGCTCATGAGAGCCGTCTATCGTTTCAGGTAATTGGATACTCATTTAACTATGTTTATTTTAACCTATTTGCTTACTATCTTAAGGTCTTTTTGTGTTGTACTCGATCAGATATTTCTTATGGGCATTTGATCTTTTGCTGATTTTTTCTATTTAGATTGAATTTTATGATTACACCTATAAATTTTCATTCAAAATTTATAGGGGCTGACCTTTTACGATTAGATTTGAAGAAGTTAGACCGGAATCAACTCTGGGTGTGATGAAGGAATCTTGTCCCATAAGCTTAATACAAACCCTCCACCTCCTGAACCAGTTGGCTTAACTGCTATTGCACCATCAGCGAACAAATGATTCATATGTTGTTGTAAACTTTCACTAACCAAGCCCCATTGTAAAAAACAATCTGCTGCTTTATTTATCGCTTTTGCCAAGCGATCTAAAGCATCAACACCACCTTCTTCCAAGGCAGCCTTTGATTCCTGAACCGCCTCGACCATTTGCTTATCTACATGATCGGCAAGTACTGGATTCTTATCCCATAAATATTCTACTTGCTGTATACAACGAGAAGTAATACCAATTTGGTTACAAGAGGATAAATACCAATAGGGATAGATGGATTGTCTTATGGGAGTGCAAAGCCCGGACTTAAAATATACTCCGGTATCAGAGGCCACACCAGCTACATCCAAACCACTACTTTTACCATGAAACAGATGTTCTAACTGTTTGGCAAATTCACCGCATTGACTATCTTGTACCATTTGCTGCGCACAGTACCACCGACTCATGGCAACACAAAGCGCTGCCGAAGCACCCATGCCAACCCCAACGGGAATATTGGTTTCCAAATAAAAATGACCGCCTAATTCATTCAGTGAACGCCCCAACAAATGCATTCCACGCTCTAATACGCTCCAAAATAATAAA
The DNA here is from genome assembly GCF_026191275.1 of Legionella sp. PATHC039. Taxonomy (NCBI): domain Bacteria; kingdom Pseudomonadati; phylum Pseudomonadota; class Gammaproteobacteria; order Legionellales; family Legionellaceae; genus Legionella; species Legionella sp. PATHC039. Next base: position 502,459 of record NZ_JAPHOP010000001.1, on the reverse strand, counting down.
TGCATATCAGAACCATTAATGCCTTGAAATTCTGCGCTCAAGGACGGTGAGGAAGGGTTATATTTCAAAGTTAATTGCCTTTCTTTAATAGGAAATACTAAAGCTTCATGTCCCCTTACTACCGCGTGTTCACCTGCTAAAATCCACTTGCCGAAAGTGGTGGTTTCAAAATCATAAAACATCATAGTTTCCTACCAAATGATCCGATTTAAATTGTCGTGCGAGATCTGTTTGATCTGATCTATAAAGCAAATGAACATTAGGACCAGCATCCATAGTAACTATGGGGCCGTCACCTTTCTCGTTCCAAAATTTTTCAATAACGCTCAATATATGCAAAGTATTATCTGTAATGTAAGAAAATGGTTTTTCACAGGTTTTAAATAATTGATGCATGTCGAGAAATTCATGCCAGCAAATTTGGTATATACTCGTCCAATCTTTGTTTTCAAAAGCGTTCAGTAACAACTTCAAATTTGCCTCGGCCCTTTCGCTTCGCGTTTCATAAAAAGGACTTGTTTTAACCAGCTTATGCGCTACCCTTGATGGTATTTCTTTTTCCTGACTGCTAATTACTATGACTTGGTGTAATAGATCTTTATAAGGCAAATCGATTGCAGAGACTTTATCGCCCGTCCATAATGCCCATGGTGCGTAAAAAGAACGGCATGATGAACCTGAACCTAATCGACTCAGTTGTGCTTGCTCATCAATAGAAGGCAAAGGTTTTTGAGTGAGTTCACTTAATGCAATTGATGCACACTTTGTCAAGGCAGCAAAGCTGGAGGCAGAACTCGCTAAACCGCTGCTATGAGGGAAATTATTACTGGATTGAATTAAAAACCCACCGACATATCCAAAGTACTCTTTCAATCGTACTAAATGATCAATAAACCGTTTTTGCGCTTCAACTGACAGGTTAAATTCTGGTGCTCCAGGAATACTAAGTGGCTCCCAAATGTCTTTTTTAGTCGGCAACTTCTCTAATTTCACGGAACTTAATAAATTACTCAAGGTGTAAGATAGAGAAGAATTATCAGGTAAATTGGAATTTTCATCCTTTTTACCCATATATTTGATCAAAGCAATATTAGCAGGTGCCTGAGCAAACCAATGCATAGTTAGTCTCCTTGAGGTCAATGGCCAGGTGCATCATTCCATAAAATTTTATGTAATTGTAGTTGAAAGCGAACTGGTAATTTATCCTGAATTATCCAATTTGCAAGAACAGTGGGATTTAGCTGATTCCAACTCGGAGAAAATAAGAGTTGTACCCGTTCAGCCAACTGATATTCACTTAGCATACTACATGCCCATTCATAATCATTTCGGCTGCATAGTACAAATTTAATCTGATCAGTGGGCTTCAGAAAACTCAAATTGGACAGCAAGTTTTTATCTGCTTCCCTGGAATCAGGAGTTTTTAAATCCATAACGATCATAACTCGTTGATCCACGGAGGCTATATCTCTGGCGCCACTGGTTTCCAAAGAGACAGAGTACCCTGCATCACAAAGTTTGCTTAATAAAGGAACACAGCCAGGTTGAGCAAGTGGTTCTCCACCAGTAACACAAACATGCAGACATTGATATGAAGCTACTTTATTCAAAATATCATCTATTTCAACAACTTCACCACCTGAAAAAGCATAAGCCGTATCACAATACTGACATCGCAATGGGCAGCCTGTCAGGCGAACAAATACAGTAGGCAAGCCTACAGTTACTGATTCTCCTTGCAATGAATGAAAAATCTCCGTAATTCTTAATTGTTCATTAAATCGTTTCATAAAGCATTAATTGCTTCCAATTTAGAGCTGGCCAGTTGTGCTGTTGGTGTATCAGGATATGTTTTAACAACTTGTTGAAAACGCTTTTTAGCTTCTTGCTTGTCACCTTTCTCGGCATAAGCATAACCAGATTTTAACAAACTGGCTGCAGCCTTGCTTGATGAAGGATATTGCTGTAAAACAATCTCAAAATGTTCTATTGCTTTAGAATAGTCTTTTTTAACAAGATATAATTCACCTAGCCAGTACTCTGCATTCGCGGTGTAACCACCTCTGGGATATTTTTGCACAAAAATCTGCATAGACTTAATCGCTTCATCATAGCGTTTATTTTTAACTAACTCGTATGCAGCCAGGTAGCTTATTTGTTCATCAGCAGGATTAGCCCTTGAAACAGCAACAACAGGCTGAGGTTTACTATTAGATGATCCTGCTTTGATTTGAGGAGAAGCTACTTTTAAAGTCTCTGGCGAATTAGATCCCAATGAAATATCTGTTGCTGGTTTATCATTTTGAACAGTTTTTGCTGAAGTTGAAGAATTGGATAATCGAGAATCCAGATCCTTGTAGAAAGCGACTTGCTGCTGCTGTAATAATTTCAAATCGTGTGCCTGTACTTCAAGCTGGCCTCGTAACTCTTGTATTTCCTTTTGAAGCTGCTGAATTTTATCAATTAACTTTGCATTGTCACTGATAGTACTTCGGTCTTCTTTGACAAGTGCGGGTTCATCATAGGATTGAGAGGTATCGGTTGAGTAGTTATCATTTTGAGACCCATCCAACTCAGCATTCTCAATTTGAGGTTCATCGTACTTGGGATTGACAAGAGGAGCATCATACTCCTCTTGCCTGTCAATCATTGCAAAATTTTCACTATCATCTATTACTGGCGCTTCTGCCCATGAGGCGAAAGGAAGCATCATTACAACACATAGGGTGATAATGGATTTTTTGCAATTAATCATCTTGTTGCCTCATAAATAAACTCTACGCGTCGATTCTGCGCATGCGACGCTTCATCATGGCCATAATTAGCCGGGCGCTCTTTGCCGTAGCTAACTACTCGAATTTGTTGTCTGCTAACACCTGCCATACGCAGAATTTCAGCTACAGTATCAGCACGGCGTTCGCCAAGAGCAACGTTATATTCACGACTACCACGTTCATCAGTATGTCCAGCTATCATCACTCGAGCACCTGGGTGGGTTTTTAAATATTCAGCCTGCGCGTTAACTGAAGGTAAATATTTTGATGCCAAAGTGGTGTCATCATAAGCAAACAAATACAATTGATTATGCGGTGCCTGCGTTGTATAGGACTCACCAGGCTCTTGTCCAGCAAAGTGAGTCATTTGCCCCAAACCTTGGGCAGTAGCATCACCATCACCTACCGCAGCCCCACCATCTGCACTGCCTGGGGTTTTAGAACAGGCTGCAACCAATACAGCGCTTGCTACAAGCAGTCCCAGTTTATAAAACGATCCGGCTTTCATTCCACAATCTCCTTAAACTCTTCTTATTATTTTTTAGAAACTACACATGATAATCATGGAGAGCCATTGTACAATTCTTTTTATTTTTTGGCTATTCCTAATCACGTTTAATATGCGATACAACAAAGTCTGTTGCTGTTGCAGTAAATCGAAACGTAGCCTGATTTGCCGCCATAACTCCGCCATAAGGAGTATCTTGTGAACAAGGTATTTGTAAACTAACAATTCGCGAGCCTATAATTTGATTATCACTAATATGGGTTAGTACTATTTTTGCAGAAAATACAAGAACACTAGGTTTCTTGATAAAATTTTGCTCTAATTTCAATAATTGAGTATCCAATCGATAATCTGCTTCTTCACTATAGGGACTCGATGTGACGGCATAAAAATACCCTGAACTCTGCAGGCTTTGTACTAATAAAGGAAAAAGCATATCCGCGGGAGGTGAGGTCCAGGCGTTTTTTACAAATGGTTCCAATTTAAAAGGTTTCTTCATGTAAAGCATTTCTTCGGTCTGATATCCTGCTACCGCTTCAGGCACTGTAACTTGTATTGTTATGGGCCTGGGCTTCCTGGTCAATTGTTTGGTACTGTATGCTGTTAATTGATATTCGTTGGTCACTGAGACTTTAACAGGTGAACAACTCATCAGTGTTAATATTCCTAGTATAAAACAAACACTACTGAGAACTCTCATATTTTATTCCCCTGGCCCAAGTTTAGGTGCTTTCGTACCTCGAATAATCACAGAAGGATTTTGCCTCATTTCATTGCTGACCTTTTCAAGGTTTGCTGAAATGGCATTCAAGCGTCGCAATAAAATGACTGCTGGAGGTATAGCCTGTTGGGAAATTTGATTGATAGTATTCTTGCCCGCTATCATCGTTTTTGAAACATCCTTACCCGCAGCACTCATATTGTCAGCTAAAGATTTGAATTTTGAAATACCTGTTTTTAAATCTTTTATCAACTGAGGAAATTGTTTGCTTGCCTTCGCCATATTGGCTACAAACACGTCAATATTATTTAAAGAACTATCAATTGTTTGACCTTTATCAGCGATTATTTCTGTAATACGCTCTATATTAGCCAATGATTTTCTTACATTATCAGCGTTTTCTTCATTAAAGATAAGTTGAGCCTTTTCACTCACCGCACCTACATTCTCAGCAACCTCTTTTAAAACAGCATCCAACTGATTCAGAAGAGATGGTTTGGAAGGAATTACAGGATAGGGCTCCCCCGGCATTTTTCGTAAAGGAGTCAGCTCGGAAGATCCAGCAGATAACCCAACATAAGTAACTCCTGTAATACCCTGTGTAATTAAGGTTGCGGAAGTACTGGTTGTTATTGGCGTACTCTTTTCGATATTTAACAATAATTCCACTTGCCTGGGATCATTTTTATTTAGTTTAATTTCCTTGACATAACCAACCTGCACCCCATTGAATTTAACAGGCGATTCGACACTGAGACCAGAAACAGACTCCTTGAGATACACAGTATAAGAAGTATACTCTTTCTGGTTAAACCCGACAGAGAGCCATAAACCGGCAGATAATAGGCCAGCTGTCAGAATAAGTACGATGAGGCCTACTATGGTGTAGTTGGTTTTAGATTCCAAGTAAGTTATCCCCTCTGTTATAGTGTTTCTTAGAATTTGCTAAAGTATTCAGCGATTAGCGGGTTTTTATTTTTCATCAATTCATTAATGGGCTCAACACTGAGAATTTTCCCATCACCTACAAATGCAACACGATCTGTTGTTCTTTTTAAGGACTCTATATCATGACTAACCATGACTATGGTTAAATTTAACGCATCTCTTAAAAAAACAACCAAATCATCAAAAAGCCTGGCTCCCCTAGGATCCAATCCTGTTGTTGGTTCATCCAGAAATAATAGCTCTGGATCCATTGCAATGGCTCTTGCCGCGGCAGCTCTTCTTTGCATTCCCCCACTTAACTCGGAGGGATATTTCACAGCTGCTTCCTTAGATAAGCCTACCAAAGTTATTTTTAAAAGTGCCAGTTCTTGCATAAACTCCTGATCTAAAGTAGTGAATTCCCTCATTGGAAACATCACATTCTCCAGAACGGTCATAGCTGAAAATAAAGCACTGTGCTGAAATAACATGCCCCATCGGCGCCTAAGCCTGAAAGCTTGCTCCGTATCAAGATTATAAATTTCTTCACCGAATACTTTAATACTACCCGTAGAAGGTTTCAATAACATCAGCAAACTGCGTAATATGGTCGTTTTACCACTTCCAGAGCCCCCTATAATAGCCAGGATTTCTCCCCTTTCTACGGTGAGATTAACATCGGTGTGCACCCATTGACCGCCAAGACAATTTTTCATTCCCTTGATTTCAATAACTGGTTCACTCATTTACAAACTCATCCAGCTATAAGCTATGGAGAAAGCAGCGTCAGCAATAATAATTAAAAATAAAGCTTGCACAACACTTTTGGTTGTTTGGCTTCCTATACTATCAGCACTTGATTCTACTCTAAACCCCTGAAAACAACCCACTAAAGCAATTAATATCGAGAAGGCAGGGGCTTTATACAAACCCAGCATCATTTGGTTAAGTCCTACGGAATCTCTCAAGCGGCTTAAAAAATCTTCGAAACCAATGTTTAACATATTTTTGGACATGATCATTGCCCCCCAAATGCTAAAGACATCTGCCCAAAAAATTAACAAAGGGAACACTATTAATAAACCCAAGACTTTGGGTAAAACTAATAATTCAGTGGGAGAAAGGCCCATGGTCAAGATGGCATCTACCTCTTCATTAATCTTCATGCTGCCAATCTGAGCTGTGAATGATGAGCTGGTGCGCCCCGCTACAATGATTGCTGTAATTAAAGGTCCAAATTCACGAAAAATTGCCATGCCAGATAAATAGGCAATAAAAATATTGGCACCATAAGTTTCTAATTGCAAACCCATTTGATAAGCTAAAACGACCCCTATCAAAAAAGACAGCAAGCCAATGATAGGTAACGCTTTTAGCCCGGCAGAATCTATAACAGAAACAATGCTGGGCAAATGAAATCGCCGCCAATATGCAAACGCTTCGAAAAGCCTTGTGCTTAAATCTCCTATCAAAATAATCAAACCATCAACCTGATGCAATTTATTTTCTGACTCTTTACCAATCTGATAAAGAACACCTTCTTTGGAAACAGCAGGTAATTGATAGGAAAGAATATCTTGTTTGGACTCTATGAGCTCCAGCATTTGATGTTGGCTATCAGAAAAATTGACTAATTCAATCTGGTTATTTCTTTTTTTAAGCTCATCTATGCATTTCTTTAATGCCAGAGCCCCGGCACTATCAAAAGCACTGATTTTTTCACCGCTTATGGTTATTTGTTGTGAATCAGGTAATGGACTTGTGCTAAATTTTTTAGGTAATCCATCAAGGCTCAAAACAGACCAGGAACCACAACACTGGTATGTTGCATTCTTTTGTTCGAAAACAATCTGTGCGCTAGTCTGTTCCATATTTATTTCTTTTTATTGAATTTTCCTAGAATAATACAAAATACCACAAGACCGCAAAAATTTACGATTCATGGTATCATAATAATATAGATAGTGCTCTTTTATATCCAGGTTATCTTCATGAATGAAAAGTTAATTGAAACCCAATCTAACCTCATCAAACAAGCTGAAGCAGAACTCACTCAATCTAATCAGCTGCTGGAGTCTTTACAACAGAAAGAAGAACTACCCGAAGAATTCGAGTCGGATGAGCTGGACTCACTCAAATCCCTCATTCTGGTTTTGCAATACAGGCTGGATACACAAAATGCCTTAAGCCAGTTAGGTCATTTACAACAATACCTGCTTCAGTTATTGGGGATAGAAGCCAAGCATTCTTTTGAGTTCAATATTGAGCGATTGGCCTTTGCTTTGGGAACAGACGAATTAAAACAAATTCTGGCTATGCTTAATCATTTGGTAGATTCGTTGTTACGTGTTATTGCCCAAAAGCAACTTAAAGAGTCTCAGGACAAAAAGAAATCACTGCAACAGACCAAGCAATTCAAACCGATAGATACCCTAGTTAAGGTTTTGAATAAACAAAAATTATTTATGGCAAAACTTGATGAATTAAAGCTGGCTCTTGAAAACATTGCCGGAGCTCCGCAACCAGGCATAGTTTATGACCATATTGCCGGATTGCAAGGGCCCATATCCCGATTCTACCAGGCACTACAACATGGCTTAGGCTTAAGCAACTCTCTTTATCAACAGTTACAGAAAAAGAATCAATTGAGTTATCAATTACCTGATACCTTGCTTAAACCAGAACACGTTATTCGCAATATGAACTTTCATCCGGAATCGCAACGACTATTCAAAACAACCTTGGAACGCAATAAGATCGAGCGCCTTGAGGAACGAGCTGCGGCCAAAAGGCTCGGGCATTTTTTTAATCATTAGTCCTGATAAATCACTTACTGCCTCAATAAAATTTATGCTCATTTCCAGTAGTAATTGTGTTCAAAAAGCAACCAAAAAAACCCTTGTAGTCTATACTTAAAGAGAATACGCTTTAAGGAGTAAAATAATGGAACGTTTTATCTTTAAAGGGACCTCTTTACTAAAACTGGTGCTGGCTTTTACTCTTTTGATTGGAGCTTTAATTTTAGTCACTCCTGCAAATGCAAAAGCTGTTAACAGAGATATCAATCCGATAATTAATAAAGCGAATCCGACTCAAATCGCTTACTGGGTACGCTATAGATATTGGGGTCCTGGTTACAGAGGGTACTATTACAGACCATATTACTATCGTTGGGGTTATCCTTATTATAGACCTTATTATCGACCTTATTACAGACCTTATTACTATTATCGCTGGTAAGTGATAATATTCTGTAAGCCTATCATCATAGGCTTACAGTCGTACAGACAAAGCTGTAGGCATCAATACCGCCATGATAGCAACAGGATACATTTATAATTGGATATATTGCTGCTTAGATGCGCTTTGAGATTTGAGTAGAGTGAGTTCCGTTATTTTCTCATTCAGGCAATTGATATGAAGGTCAAGTCTGTAACTAATATGACCTTGTTTTGATTTAATATGATTGCCAATAGCAGCAGCAGCTACGGGTTCGACTAAAACACCGGAAAAATTAGATAGATTCACTGAACTAATGATACTTCCATCGAGTTTAGTAAAGCCCCATTGCCCATTATACAAGCATCCGTATACAAAATAATAATCCAACTCATTTTTCAGACAATTCTTGATTCTTATCAAGGTAGGTTTTTTGAGGGATAGTTCTTTTTTTATTCCATCCAGTTTTGATCGTGCTTCATTCTCATTTTCTGCTGGAATATCGATTGATTTCAAAGCAATATAGCCGGGTGGGCAAACATCTGGACTTTTTAGTCCGGTATCGTCGAATAGAGATGCCAGGACAATATTCCAATCATAATCCTGATCATTAGGCTTTAGTGTACCCACTGAATCGAGATCAATTATGTAGGCTTTAAAGGTACCATCTTGCTTTCTTTCTATCAAAAAATTGTCATATTTTAAATCGCAGTGCTTCAATCCAAGTTCAGTAAAGCGCTTAAACTCACAAAATACTGCATGGTTTAGTTGACACCAGGTTAACTGATCTTCTTCCCTACTAGTAAAAGAAAATAGAGTTTTACCGGGTAAATAAGGGAGAACCAATCGAATTCCGTTATCTGTAAACAAATAGGCTTTATTATCTGGATAAACCAAATTCCATATATCTAGTTCATGCTGATAGCGTGTTCTGTTCCATTCATTATTAAGTTTTTTATCTCTAAGATCTGAAGAGGAACGGACTTTATCTGGTCTAGGTTGTTTAACAACATATTTAGGAGACTGGTTTTGATGGCCAAAAAATCTAGTCCATGCAGTCCATCCATGTGATGGTGAACCATTTGGAGTAAATTTATTTCCATCAACATCTTCAATACAGGATTCATCGCCATCCGCATTTGCAGAGAAATGGTATTCAAGTTTGGATTTCATGATAATTACCTTAATTTGTTACCAAGAAGCCAACTAAACGAAAAAATTACTTAACTCATGGTTAAATCAATGATACTAAATAAATCACTATGTCGAAAAGAAACGCAATGGTCTATTTCATGATTTTATGCTAAAATCTACGCTATTTTTCAAAGGTAAATTCAGGCATGCAAAACGAATACAGCCAATTTGAACAGCGTAAGCGCGATCACATAGAACTGGCCTTAATGCCAGCCAATCAAAGCAGCGAATTAAATCCCTTTGATCATTTTTCTTTGGTGCATGAAGCCTTACCTGACCTTGATTTTAAAGACATTTCTATACAAAGCATCCGGTTTAAAAAACCGGTTGAAAAACCATTTATTATCAGTTCAATGACAGCAGGCCATTCCAACGCTTTAGAAATTAACTATCGATTAATGGAAGCGTGCTCAAAAACAAAATGGGCAATGGGCGTTGGCTCACAACGCAGAGAATTAACCGATAAACAAGCCGCATTTGAGTGGGCGCCACTCCGTCGTGATTTCCCCATGGTCAGCCTGTTCAGTAATCTGGGAATCGCCCAGTTAATTGACACTCCAATTTCTGCAATCGAGCGCTTAATTGATACATTACAAGCTGAAGCATTGATTATTCATTGCAATCCATTACAGGAGTGCATTCAACCGGAAGGAACAACTAATTTTCAAGGATGCTGGGCGGCATTGGAGGCATTAGTCAAAAAGATTACTTCTCCAGTTATAATAAAAGAAACTGGTTGTGGTTTTTCAAAAAATACGCTGCTCCGCTTAAATAATATAGGTGTTGCCGCTGTTGACGTCAGTGGTGTGGGGGGGACGCATTGGGGGCGAATTGAAGGACATCGGGCAAATAAGGATCCGATAAGACACCGAACTGCTGATACTTTTCGAAATTGGGGCATAGATACTTTACAAAGCATTCGTAACGCCATTAGTCTTAATCCCTCTTTCGAAACTTGGGGTTCTGGCGGCGTAAGAAATGGCTTGGATGCTGCAAAACTGTTTGCACTCGGTGCAAGCACAGTCGGCTTCGCGAAACCCATGCTTGAAGCGGCTTTGGACTCAACCGGGCAAGTGCTGACCCAAATGAATACAATTGAATATGAATTGAAAACTGCTATGTTTTGTACTGGCAGCCGAGTTCTTGATGATTTAAAGGAGAAGGCATGTCCATAGCTGCTAATGCCGGTGAATTATTTCTCGGATTCTCAAAATTATCACGTGAAGAGCGCTTTCAAAGATTATGCGCTTTAGGTGCCTTGACTCATGAAGACATAACATTTCTTAAACAAGGCAGTATTAAAGATTTAAATCTGGCCGACAAATTGATTGAAAATGTGATTGGATATTTTCAGCTTCCATTAGGCGTAGCTACTAATTTTAATATTGATGGACGTGATTATGTAATACCTTTGGCAGTTGAAGAAACCTCTATTATTGCTGCTCTTTCCAAATCAGCGAAATGGATTAGGCAGCATGGTGAAATCAATACCTGGGTTCACGGAGAATGTATTCTTGGGCAAATTCAACTGGCAAAAGTAAAGGACTTTCAAAGATTCTCTGACCTCTTTAATAAAAATCGTCAATATTTTATAGAAATAGCGAATAAAGACGTTGCCGCCAATATGGTCAAACGAGGCGGCGGTGTTACCGATTTGCAAGTACGTCATTTAAAGAGAGAAGATGGGCAAGATATGGCAGTAATTCATTTAACGATGAATAGCTGCGATGCTATGGGTGCCAATATCATCAATCAAGTACTTGAATATTTAAAACAACCCATAGAACAAATAACTGGTGAAGAAGTCACCATGTGTATTTTATCCAATTTAAACGATCAAAAATTAACGACCGCTCAAGTCATCATTCGTAATATTGACCCCATCCTAGGTCAAAAATTGCAAGAGGCCTCACTCTTTGCAGAAATAGATCCCTATCGCGCTGCTACCCATAATAAAGGGGTTATGAATGGAATTGATCCGGTTTTAATTGCTACAGGGAATGATTGGCGAGCTGTGGAAGCTGGAATACACGCCTATGCGGCACGTTCGGGACAATACAAAGCGATTACTCGCTGGCGGTATCAAAATGAAATACTCACAGGAGAGTTAACTGCTCCTATCATAGTAGGTACTGTTGGAGGCGTAACCTCTTTACACCCCACGGCTAAAATGTGTTTACGAATGATGGATATCACTTCTGCCAATCAACTCTCCCAGGTGATCGCAGCAGTTGGACTAGTGCAAAATCTTGGCGCACTCAAAGCTTTATGCACTGACGGGATCATTCAAGGCCATATGAAATTGCATATTGATAATTTGCTATTAGTTGCAGGGGCTAATGAAAATGAAATGCCCGTGCTCAAAGAAAAATTGCAAGAATGGCTTAACATGAACAAACGAGTCAGCTTGAATAACGCTTATGACCTATTAGCTGAAATCCGACAAGCTCCTGTTGCAGTATGAAATGGCAAATTCCCGCTAAAACATTTTTATTAGGAGAATACGCTGCTATTGCGGGAGAACCAGCTATCCTATTAACGACAAGCCCTTGCTTTACTCTTACATTAACTGAAAATGCAAAATTAGAAGGAATTCATCCGGAGTCACCTGCTGGATTATGGTGGCAAAAAAATCAATGCCATCCCTTTGGTCTATCCTGGCAAGACCCTTATCATGGCCAAGGCGGTTTGGGCGCATCCAGCGCGCAATTTTTAGCCTGTTATTTGGCAACTTGTTCACTGCAAGAGATTACCCCTCGATTAAACCATATGCTTGAAGCTTATTACCAATCGTCCTGGTCGGGGTTGGGCTTAAGACCCAGTGGTTATGATGTGATTGCTCAGTCACAGCAAGGTTGTGTTTACATTGATAAACAAAAAAATCAGGTTAATTCGTTCTCCTGGCCATTCAAAGATTTATCCTTCTTGATCATTCACACTGGCAACAAATTGGCGACGCATCATCATCTTCAAGAAGTCGCCCTACCATCTCAAATAGATTACCTAGCCTCTTTGGTTATCAAAGCAAAAGAAGCTTTTGATTTAGCTCATAGCCACCATTTAATCCAATGTATTAACTTATATGCTCAAAAATTGACAGAATTAAATCTGGTGAGTCAACATAGTCTGCCTCTTATTCAGTCTATAAAATCTTATCCGGAAACCTTGGCAATAAAAGGCTGTGGTGCTTTAGGGGCTGATACTTTGTTAATTCTTACTGATAAAAGAGACTTACAATCTCTCAAAGATAAAGTTCAAGATCGAAACTGGTTAATTTTAGCTACTGAAGGTAATCTAACTGTCAGGAATAATAATTCCTTGTTTGAAAAAAGTATATAAATAACACATCTTGTTTGTTAAACAAAAAATAATCTCTAAAAAGACTTGAAATTCTGCTCTAATCCGGTATGATTTCAGCCTCTTTAGGGCCGTTAGCTCAGGTGGTAGAGCAGGAGGCTTTTAACCTCTGTGTCATAGGTTCGAATCCTATACGGCCCACCAGTTTTTAATAAACCTATACCATCAACTATTGTATTTTGCTGGTTATACCCTGAAAGGGCCGTTAGCTCAGGTGGTAGAGCAGGAGGCTTTTAACCTCTGTGTCATAGGTTCGAATCCTATACGGCCCACCATTCTGGTCTCCCTCCTGAATAAAAAGACCAGAAATATAAAATGATCAGACACACCCCATTGCGCTCGTAGCTCAGCTGGATAGAGTACTTGGCTTCGAACCAAGGTGTCGGGGGTTCGAGTCCCTCCGAGCGCACCATTTAAACCCTTTAAAATCAGGTAGTTAACGGTTGCCTGGATCGAAACGTGCCGTAAAAACCAAGTTACAGTGACGAAAACGTGCCAGAATTTTTTGTAATTCTTTCCGCTGCCACCTTTAAATGGTCACTTGAAAGATGCGCGTAACGTAACACCATTTCATATTCTGACCATCCACCTAATTGCTGTAATTCTTGCAATGAGGTACCATTTTGCACATGCCAACTTGCCCAAGTGTGACGCAAGTCATGCCAGCGAAAATCTTTGATTCCTGCCCGAATCAACGCTTTTTGCCAAGCATGATTATTACATCGCGTAACAGGCTTACCAAAATAGGTAAATACAAATGTGGGATGTAAGCCCACTTGTTTTTCTATAATGACAATTGCCTGAGAGTTTAAAGGAACAGGGATAGCCTTCTTTGTTTTAGATTGATCAGGGTGAATGAGTGCATGTTTTCTAATTAAATCCACTTCACTCCACTGCAATTGAGTAACATTAGATTGGCGTAAACCAGTTGCCAAAGTAAAAGCTGCCATATCTTTCAAATGATTTGGTAGCTCCTGAATCAATTTATTAGCCTGTCCCCTACTCAACCAACGTATACGTTTATTTTCAACTTTTCTCATTCTGAATAATGGCATGGTGTTTATCCACTGCCATTCCTTATGAGCTTTGTTTAAAATAGCACGTATAATTTCCAACATTCGGTTGACCGTCGTTGGAGTAACATTAGTCCGCTCTTTTTCTTGCGCAATAAATTCAATTAATTCGGCGTTAATTTCATCTAACGTTTTCTGGCCAAGATAAGGGTCCAGAAAGGCCAAATGAAATTTATCCGTAACTAAACTTCGTTTATGCGCTGATTCCTCTAACCATCGCACAACAGCATCTACCCACGATTTCTGTTGGGGTAATTTGGTATGCTTGTTACTCCATAGATCTTGTAGAAAATTATCATGGAATTGTTGCGCTTGTTGTTTTACTTTAGTCCTAGTGCTTCTGCGTATACGCTTGTCACCGAAGGTGACGTCGATCCACCAAAACCCATTTTTTTTCGTGAGTGCCATTTATTATCTCCTATATCGACACCCCACGATGCATCGCAAGTAGAGTACTTGTTTCGCATATACATCGCAAGATCTTGTTCTATAAAACGCCAACCTCGCCCTATCTTTACTCCAGGTAGTTCACCTGATGCAGCCATTCGTCGGATAGTTTCCCTGTGGGCGCCTAGAAACTTTGAAGCCTCTTCAATATTAAAAGTATTCATAAGCAACCCCATTTATAACCCTGGTGCACATATTTATTAGTATTGAGTTCAAGAATTAAATGATAAAGCCTCACAAGATCCCGTTCGCAATATAGATTAGTTGGCATTAACTCATCGAAATAAATAGAACGTAATTGTCTTATTGAGCAATTTAGTAAAGCAGCAATGTCTTTTAGAGTATAGTTAGTTGACTCTAATAGATAATTAATGATGTTCTTACAGATTTGTAGCCTAAAGTTATTTTCCACAACGAATACTCCTTTTCAACTTATTCTGTAGATAGCTACAGAAAACGCCTAAACATATTTTTTTATCTAAATCGGTTTGTTTATTTGTTACTGTTCATTCAACTTATGTGTATAATAAACGCTAGGTAAACAATACACACAAATATAAACGATAACGTTTATAATAAACAATTATGTTTATTTTGCAAGGTATTTATATGGATATAAAATTAAAAATAGGGTTAAGAATTAAAGAGTCGCGAAAAAACAAAAAATTCACTGCAGTGCAGTTGGCTGAAGTCACTGGTTTTTCAGCGCAACGAATTAGTAATTGGGAACGAGGAACAAGAACGCCCAGGTTTAAAGATGCAGAAATACTCGGTAGTGCATTGGGTGTTTCTCCAACATGGTTATTATTTTTAGATATTGACCACAAACCTATGAAGGATCATCCCTTCCAAACGATCCCTATAATCAATGCCTCATCTAAAATTGAAGGTTACCTCCCAATACCTTCATCAATTCAAGACAACATAACGCATGATGATTTTGCTTTTATTGTGCACGATAAAAGTATGTCTCCTATTTATAATGCAGGTGACCTAGTTACTTTCTGTAAAGAAAAACAGAACCACTGCGATTTAGTACTGATTCATATTAACGCTACAGAAGAGAACTTATTTAGAAAAATAAGCTCAGAAGACAATACGTTTATATGCTCACCTATCAATCCGGACTGGCCACAAATTCGATTTGAATCAGCATCAATGTTTCAAATAATAGGTTGGGTAAAGAATGGGGCTAAAGTATTTTATTAATTAATGAATAAAGAATTTCCTATCTTTACAATCATTAAGATCTCATCATTTGAAAACCCCTTTTTCAGAACAAGCTTATTTAAAGATATCCCAAATATATCGGATAATGTAACAAGATTGTGTTCTGTACTGCTTAAGATTGTATCAATAACCTGAGTCGCAATACGCTCTCCATTAATAACCTGTTCACTTACAATCTTCATGATTAAAATCCTTATTACGACAACAACAACGTACTTTACTTATTTGACAAGCTTGATTTGATTAGAGCATAATATGTTTGTCATTTATATCACTAAAATCTTTGGCAAATACGCATTTTAATTCAAAATAAAAAGCAAATTAATTAACAAAAAGACTAATATGGAATTTTGTAGGAATTTTACTAGAGTTTGTTGGGATGAAATTAGAGAGGAAGTAAAACGCTCTAATCCTGAGTTTTTTTTCTTAGTTGATGAAATTGCGCCAGGAAAAGATTTCCCACTATATGTTTTTAACTTTGGATATGGTGATTTAATTGGTGATTCTGAAACCTTTTATATTCCGCACCAAGGAAAGCTTCAAACTCTTAATAATTTTTCATCTCAAGAACCAATTACTAAAGACCTCTTTTATGGATTTCACAGTTGTCCATTAGGTCTTGTATTAGATAAGTGCTTTGAATGGTACTTAAGAGGTGATTCAGAAAATGAAACGCATCCTGTTTACATAGATAAGAAAGGGGATTTTTTTAACATTGGACATGTAACCCAGATAAAACCACTTAAACGATACTTGCCTAATGGCATACTGTCTGTAAAAGCTGGGGCACAAACCACTCTTGTAATACAAAATATTGGATGCAAAAGAAGCCATAATCGTCTTATTCGATCTGGAATTGATTGCACCATCCCCAATTCATACCATGATCACAGTGAATTTTTTAAACGAATTTACCAATCTTGCCCTGCTGAAAGTAAATGGAGGGCCTCTATTGTTTACTTCTCTGAAAAATGGATAGATAACATTGTTAATAATCCTGAGTGGATCAATATTAATAAATATTTCTTTAAGTATTATCTACATTATTATGCTTACACCTACTATGGGGACTATTATCAACATATTTTTAGGGTTGCTTTTGATAAGTCAAATTTAGAACGAGATTTTTTTATTCAAGATACCGCTAAATATATCTTTGAAATTCTCATAGGTGAAAAATATGGGTTTTCGTTTACCAATACCGATGAGTTCTTGCCTGCATCATGGATAGGCTACGTTTTAAAAGACATTTATAAGCTAAAAACAGAACCGTCTATATTAATACCTAAAAAACATGTTGAAAAAAATCCAGTATATTTTTCGCTTCAACATCCTATTTTTCGACCATATCAAGGGTTGTCCAGAAAAAGAGCGACTCTAATTTCTGAGCTTGAAAATATGAAAATCGTTACAAATAAATATAAAGAACTATTTTCCTCTAATCATGAAGAATGGGCTGGTACAATTCTTGAAGAAAAAGCCAAAAAAGCTCAATTTGTTTATTACCATGGGTTTGAGAATAAAAAAAATTGGCTTTCGGACATTCATCATTTATTAAAAAATGATTCTGGAGTGCATCATTTAAGCAATGACACTTTTTGTCAAGATGCGCCTTTTTTTAAAGGATGCATCTCAATAAACAGCTTCTAATCGCTGTGCTCTTTTAGAATTAAATACTAAGAAGGCACTCATGAAACAAAGCAAAGAAGATATTGTCCAAGCACTTTGGGCATTGAAATAATACATTGCTACTCCTGATATGAGAGGGCCAATCATCATGCCTAATGCATATGCGCTGCGCCACGCCCCTATACCTAGGCCACTGTGGTTAGAGCTTCCATATTGATGACATAATGCAACGGAGTACGCCATAAACAACATTTCACCAAGAGTAAATACTAAAAGCGAACAAAACATTCCTTGTATTGTAGAAGACAGGCCCATAGCAAACGTTGACACCCCTAATAAAATACAGCCGATACAAGCAACTATATGTTTATTGAATCGCTCAATCCTTTTTGATAATTTTACTTGAAATAATGCGATTAAAATGGGATCAGTTGCGAAAAAAAATCCAATGATTAAAGAATTTCCTATTGTTTCGTTTAAGTGAATGCCTAGTACTGTTTTTTGTATCCCATAAGTTAAACCGATGCAAAATACTGAAAATAACATTGGAATAAGCGAGCTATAGACTGACTCAATTTCTTCTTTATTACTGGGTTTTGCGGCCACATCCTGATTACTGATTTCTAATTTTAGAAAAATAACTATTGAAAACAATATCAAAGTAACGCCGACCAAAGTCATTGCTAATTTAAAATGATTTTGCGCTAAAAGCATTATCAAAACCATTGCCACAATACCACCAGTATTTTCCAGTGCATTTTTATAGGATTGGGCAATCGTTAAACTGTGATTGGTATTTTTTGAAATCTGCAAGAAAGATGAGTTACTGCAAGTGATGAACAAGTTGATCCCAAATCCCATTAACAATACAAAGACAACAGATAAATGAAAAGAACTCACTTTTGCTAGAATAACAAATGCGACGCCCATGAGTAAGAAACTTGCCCCAATTATACCCTTTGCTTGTGCTTTTCCCGTAACGTATCCACCACATATACTGCCCAAAATAGCTCCAATCCCCATTGAAAAGCCTAAGAAGCCTATATTTAATTTATTAAAATTGGTGCTTACACTAAAAAAATACGCAATATGGTAAGATAGGCCGCCTCCAATAGCCTCTATAAAAGAAAGAGCCAATAATAATTTACAAGTGACTGGTAAATCACTAAAAGAGAACCCTACTTTAGAAGAGCTGACTGTTGAGCTCATTGTAATCCCTCACATTAAATAAAAATTAGATACATCCACTAAACTATGCCACTTGATTTAATAACCTTAATGCATCAGAACTCGGCATTCGTTGTATTTTATCGGGAGGAATATACAAAGTAGACAGTGTTGTTAACTCTTGCCTATCAAGTTGCTCTAAATCAAATTCAGATATCTTTGGATGAGTACCAGGATAAAGAGCGGCTTCGTAAATAACCGCTTTTTTTTCTTTTTTATAGAGTTCGATTAATTTTTTTTTAATAAAATTAAGAGCCTCAAAATTGATTTTATTTGTTGGTAAACCCAGATTTCCAACCATACCAATCTGGTAAATTACTACATGAGAAGAAGGATCTACTACTTTATCATATAGAAGATATTCCGTAGCATCAAAGGATTGGATACCTCCAGATGCGGGATCAAACCTAAGATCGGCATATAAACAATCTTGAGTTGAAATACCAGGGCACACCACTGTTTTAATGCTATCATCAAGCATAGACAAAGCGAGCAAGCCAGGAGTAGCAAACACACATGGATGACCATATATAACAACACATAATGATCGTACATCTTCTATCGCGCTATAAATATATTGTGCAATATTATTATAAGCACTTTCTCTTGATTTAGAGTTAAAGTATATTTCATCCAGTGACTCTGATGATTTCGCTAATTTACGAATATAGCGCTCTAGCAAGGGTTCATTAACTAAGTAGATTACCTTATCACAAGTAGAAATATATCCTTTTGCTTCTTCTGTAATATGAGCTATTGTTTTAATTCCAGTACCAACTAACGCTACAACTTTCACTTAAATCCTTATTTGGTCACTGGAAAAACATGGCTCATATCCGGATACGGGATCACATGGCTCATATCCGAAAAATTCTTTTTATCAGTGATTAACTCCCTGATCTTATGTGTATCTGAGTTTTTATATGATTCAACCAAGCTTTTACTTAAAACCCAATCCTCTAAAGCCACTGTATCAAGGAGTGGATTTTTCACCAATGCCTCAACTGCATCTAATAATTCCATAGTCCCTCCAAAATTTGGCAATCAAAATTTTGCACTATTTATTTTATAAAAATTTAAATCATTATCCTATCAAAAATCAATCATTATCAAGAAATCTTTTATTTCAAATAACATGTCCGTGCATAGAATATCATTACGGATTGACTCATATTATTCCACAAATGTATGTTTTTTTGAACACAAATTATTTTGCGCTTGCCTCAATGTCTACGGTTTTTTTACTTCCTAAATTATTTAATGTTATCCTCCTCAATCATATGATAATAATCAATAAGGACTCTATTTGACGAGTTTACAGATAATATCCCATTTTTTTCCATTTTTTTGGCCGAAAAATAATTTTAAAAAAAAGTTTCGGGTCATATTTTCATTATTTTTGGTTTTCACAACACTCGCCTTAAATTTAATTGTACCCATTTTTTTTAAAGATATAGTAACTGCATTATCCGGTACGATAAGGACATCGAGCATGATGATTATCTCGCTGATCTGCTGTTATGGATTACTCTGGATGCTGGCAAGATGCAGTGAAAAAATTCGCGAGATGCTTTCTTTTGTAAACATAAGTACAACAATTGCGGATTATAGTACTCATGTCTTTGCACACCTTCATGCTTTAAATTACAAATTTCATCTGGATAAGGAAACCGGAAAAATAACCAGCGCTATCAGTCGCGCACAGCTTGCAATCGCGATGCTTATCTCGAACATATTGTTTCGGATTGTGCCTGTTTTTTTAGAAATTCTCTTCGCTTTTTTAATCATTTGGCACTTCTATGGCTTAAGCTATGGCCTCTATCTAATTATTATTTTGGGAATCTATCTTGTTTTTAATGGACTCACTCAAAAAAAATCCACAGTCCTGCAAAAAAATTGTAGCATTGCTGAATTAAATGTAAGTTCCGCAATTACCGACAGCCTACTCAACACAGAAACTGTAAAATACTACAACAGTCAAACCGTAGAACATAAAAAAATAGACCAATTTTTACAAGAAAGCGTTCATGCAAATACAGCATTATTTAGTGGAAACGGTACATTTTTGGTGATACAAACACTCATTATTGCGGGGGGTCTTGCCTTTTTGTCCTATAAAGTAGGGTACCAAATTTTAATTGGACAGTTAAAAATTGGTGACTTTGTCCTGATTAATGGCTATTTATTACAGTTATTTGAACCTTTAAGCGAAGCTAGTGTGCGTTGGCGAGATACCAAAAATGATTTATCCAAAATAG
The DNA here is from genome assembly GCF_026191275.1 of Legionella sp. PATHC039. Lineage (NCBI taxonomy): Bacteria > Pseudomonadati > Pseudomonadota > Gammaproteobacteria > Legionellales > Legionellaceae > Legionella > Legionella sp. PATHC039. Next base: position 481,895 of record NZ_JAPHOP010000001.1, on the reverse strand, counting down.
AATATTCAGCCTATTTATTAGATCAAACCGATGAAGTTGAACAAGACCATCCTGATGCAAAACCTTTATTCATTACCGGCCCGCATGTTCACTTTAAAAACGTCACTTTCGGTTACCAACCAGAACACCCCATTTTAAAAAATGTAAGCTTCGAAGTTCCACCCGCAAAGATGACAGCTATTGTGGGACCCAGCGGATCGGGTAAATCAACGATTGCACGATTATTGCTGGGATTATTTGAAGTCACTCAGGGACAAATACTCATAGATGACCAGGATATTACTGCTGTGAGCAAGCATTCATTACGCCAACAAATCGGAATTGTTCCACAAGAAGTTCTACTCTTCAACAATACGTTGAGGTTTAATCTCTGCTACGGTGCTCTAAATATCTCCGAGCGTGAAATCAATAACGTAATCCAACTGGCGCACTTGGAAGAGATGGTAAAAAACCTCCCCAAAGGAATTGAAACCAACATCGGTGAAGGGGGTTTTAAATTATCAGGAGGAGAACGCCAGAGGATTGGAATAGCAAGATGTTTATTACGCAACCCGAGTATTTTGTTATTTGATGAAGCAACCGCATCGCTCGACACGCAGACTGAAAAAAATATCCAGGAAAATATTGAGGAAGTTACAAAACATACCACCAGTATAGTCATTGCACATCGTTTGAGTACGATTATTCATGCTGACAACATTCTTGTTTTACAAGACGGAGAAATCGTAGAAGCTGGAACGCATCAAGAATTAATCGAGAAAAAGGGATTATATTACTCCATGTGGAATAGCCAGCAGCAAAAGAGTGCATCATGATGAATGAAAGTTTACCCAGCATTAAAGAAACTATCTACTATCTTTGGCCTTGCGTTTGGACAAAGAACAGCCTAAGAGGAAAAATTCACGTTGTCTTGGCTCTCTTATTTATATTGATTTCCATTGCACTAAATTTGTGTGTCCCCATTTTTTTAAAAGAAGCCATTAATGCACTCTCTGGACATGCCCTATTTTTAAACAGCACCCCTTTAGTCATCATTCTGACTTATGCATCGGTTTGGGGTGCATCCAAAGCTTGTATCACCCTCAGTCAAGTAATAGCTTTTCCTGTAGAATTAGAAGGGGCGAGAAAATTTTGTTTAGAACTTTTTGATCACGTACAAGCGCTTTCCACAAAATTTCATAGAGAACGTAAATCAGGCGAAATTCTTACAATCATAGAACGTTCACACTCGTCTGCTGTTGATCTTATTGGTCGACCTATTGTGATGATATTGCCGGTTCTTATAGAAATAATTTTTGCTATGATTTTTTTGAGCTATTTTTATGATCTTTTTTTTGGATTGGTTCTATTGTTGATGCTGGTTTCTTATATCTTGCTAAGCTATTACACCGCTCAATGGATTGTAAAATGCAGAATGAAGCAAAACAATGAAGATGCATCTGCAAACGCCTATCTGGTGGAAAGCCTGTTGCATGCGGATACCGTGAAATATTTTAATACCCAACAGGATGAAATCAATACAGCTGCTCAAAAATTACAAGAAAAGGCCTGTGCAGATACTCGAGCATTAAATGCCGATGCAAAAATTCATCTTATGCAAAATGTCATTGTCGGTATGTGTGTTATTATTATGCTCTTACTTGCTGGCAGCCGAGTCATTGCAGGGAGCATGAATGTCGGAGATTTTGTACTGGTCCATGGCTATTTATTCATGTTCATGCTGCCATTATCCATGCTAGGCTATCGAATTCGTGTTACCCGAGATGATTTAGCTCGTTTTCAAACCGCGATTCAGTTGCTGAAAATTCCTATCGATATTCAAGACCAACCCAATGCCAGAACACTTAAGTACAAAGAAGGAAAAATCCAATTTGATCACGTCCATTTTACTTATAATGAACATCGAAAAATTCTTGATGACGTTAGCTTTATAGTTGAACCCGGTACCACTACTGCAATCGTTGGATCCTCAGGATCCGGCAAATCCACTCTCGCAAGATTAATCTTTCGGCTTTACGATTTGAATTCGGGGAGTATTCAGATTGATGGGCAAAATATTAGCAATATCCAACATGCATCACTCAGAGCAATACTCGGTATTGTTCCTCAGGAAACTGCTTTATTCAATGATACCTTAAGAAATAACCTGATATATGGAAATCCGCATGTCACTCATGATGAATTGGCGGATGCAATACAAGCAGTACATCTTGACAGGTTCGTGGCAAAACTGCCTGATGGGTTAGAAACCAGAGTTGGTGAGCGCGGATTAAAATTGTCTGGTGGCGAAAAACAGCGAGTGGCCATCGCTAGAATGCTGCTTAAAAAACCTAAAATTTTTATTTTTGATGAAGCAACATCTTCACTGGATATGAAAACAGAGAAAGACATTCAGACCTGTCTCAAACAGATATCGATCAACACAACAACACTTATTATTGCACATAGACTTTCTACAGTAACGCATGCAGATAATATTCTGGTACTCGCTAAAGGTGTGATTATTGAGCAAGGTACCCACAATGAACTACTAAATCAAAATGGTGCCTATGCTCAATTGTGGAAAGCTCAAAGTCAAAATAAAATTGACACAGGGTCTATTAATGGCTTTGTTCCTTAGCTCATTATCCTCCGAAAAATACCTCTATATTTTGAGGAGGATAATGCTTGGTTATGCTGTGACACCAATGGAGGCGGCATTATGAATATAAAACAAAACGACACATCAACCACTCCCCCTATTTTATATGGTACAGCATGGAAAGAAGATGACACAAAACGTTTGGTGCTCCAGGCACTCAACTCAGGATTTCGAGGGATTGATACTGCCAATCAACGTAGGCATTATTTTGAAGAAGCCGTGGGTGATGCAATTGATCAATTTTTAACAACTAGTCAAAAAACACGCAGTGATTTATTTCTACAAACAAAATTTACCTCTGTACATGGCCAAGATCATAGAAAACCTTATGATGAATTTGATTCATTGACCAACCAGGTCAAGCAATCCTTTGCAAGCTCACTAGAACATTTACAGACAGACTACATTGACGCCTATATACTTCATGGCCCTTCACTATCTCATGGAATAATCGATGCAGATTTAGAAATTTGGCAGGCCATGGAAGAGCTGGTGTGTAGTAGAAAGGTAAAGTTTCTCGGCATTTCTAACGTTAATATGGTACAAGTTGAAGAACTATATAGAAAAGTCTCTATAAAGCCGTCGTTTATACAAAATAGATGTTTCGCCATAACACAATGGGATCAAGACGTTAGGACATTTAGTCAAAAAAACAAGATTATCTATCAAGGATTTTCTTTGCTCACTGCGAATCAGCGGTATTTATTAAACCCTCACATGCAATCACTTGCTGTAAAATATGATAAAACCATCCCGCAAATTATATTTCGCTTTGCAAACCAAGTGGGGATATTGCCTTTAACCGGCACTACAAATCAACAACACATGGATAATGATTTAAACATATATGACTTTGAGCTTACACAAGAAGAAATTCAATATATAGAAAATATAGGATTATAAGTGAACCAATATGACCATTAAAATTGAAACACCAAGGATGCTTTTGCGTTTAATTAAGGATGAGGACTTAGATCAAGTTGCTCAGCTTCATGCAGACCGAGAAGTTAGAAAATTCTTTCCTGATGGAACACAAGATCGCGAGCAGACTAAGCGAAGAATAAAACAGATTATGAACCTTTATGGAGATAAAGGATTGCCTGGTTTTGTTATATTCAATAAGGTGACTCATGAATTCATTGGACGATGTGGATTTGGGCCAATTGAAACAGGGGAAATTGAAGTTGGATACCTTATTGTAAGAAAATTTTGGGGTATGGGTTATGCATCTGAAGCACTAGAGGCACTTCTTGAATGGAGTAAAATAAATATCAATTCTGATTATATTATTGCTTTTGCGCCACTCAAACATAGTGCATCACATCGAGTAATGGAGAAGTGTGGTATGGAATATTATAAAGATGAACTTGGTCATGGTGTTGAGTGTAAATTTTATCGTTCCAAAAATAAATAATTTATAAAACAGGTCAATTAGCATGACAAAAATTACAACAGATGAAGCCGCGTTAAAATTAGCTGTACTTATTGATGCTGATAATGCTCGAGCAGTTATTATTGATGGTCTTTTAACTGAGATTGCTGGTTATGGAGATGCTATCGTAAGGAGAATTTATGGCGATTTCACCTTACCATCTAGCGCACAATGGAAAAAGGTATTGCATAAATACGCTATAAAACCAGTACAGCAGTTTGCTTTTACTTCTGGAAAAAATGCAACAGATAGTGCACTTATTATTGATGCTATGGATCTACTTTATACGCATCGTTTTGGTGGTTTTTGTATCGTGTCAAGTGATAGTGATTTTACAAGTCTTGCTAACCGTATTCGTGAAGAAGGGTTGCAAGTTTTTGGATTTGGAGAAAAAAAAACACCAGAGGCATTTCGTAATGCCTGCAATAAATTTATTTTCACTGAAGTACTACGCCCTGTAGCACCACCTGATCAATTAATTAGCCAGTCAAAAAAGAGAAAGCAGCCTGTTAAACAAGCAAAAGCTAATGAACCCTCAGCACAAGAATTTCCAAAAGAATTTATTCTAGAAGCATTAAATAACTCATACGATGATACTGGTTGGGCATACATAGGAACATTTGGTGGCTATTTAACTAAGTTAAAACCAGACTTTGATTCCAGGCTTTATGGTTTCAAAAAGCTGAGTGATTTGGTTAAGGGAAAACCGGAGATTTTTGAAACGGAAGAACGAGTCAATCCTGGATCGAACACAAAAGTTTTATATTTACGTGGTAGACAAGAATAACGTGGAAATAATTAATGAATCTATTAGAAAAAATTGCAGCATTAGAAAATGAAGCTACTGAATTTGGTTTTCAGTGGGAAACGACCGATCAGATTATGACTCAAATCCAAAGTGAGTGTATTGAAGTCGATGAGCATTTAAAAGCAGGAATTAATGATAACTCATCTGCTTTGCAGGAAGAAATAGGTGACCTATTGCATGCCGTGTTTTCACTGTGTGTATTTTGTAAATTAGATCTCAAAGATACACTGCAACAAACCGTGGAAAAATTTGAGCGGCGGCTCCGCGCTGTCAAAATGATTGCTCATGAAATGAAACTCATTAATTTGGAAGGACAAACTTTTGATGAGTTGATGTCTATCTGGAAACAAGCAAAGAGCAGAGTAGGTTAACGCTGGGTGAGCATGACTTGTAAATTGGGTAGCCGAAATGTAGATTCAGCATAAAATCACAAACGCGCAATTGTCCTGCGCTTGATAAAATATTTTCATGCTCGCATAAATTTCCGTACAAAATTAATGAATAAAATCAACCTATAAAAAGAAGACAGGTCGGGTAACAGGATCGAGTTGCCCCGATCCCGTCCCCTAAGAACCTTACTATTACCCATAAGTCTATAAATTATAAGAAAAACTTTTTCTTTAATTTAACTCTCTGTTATAAATAAGGGCAGTATTTTGACTGATAATGAGAGCAAATGATAAAAGGGAATCAAAATAACTCATCTTCTGGATGGGCAGAGAGTGAGTTCGGAATAGTTAATTTTGGTGATAAACGATTAAGTAAAAGACTTCTAAAAATAGCAGATAGCTTTGCCAACTCCCCTGAATGTTCAATAAATCGAGCATGTGACGATTGGCATCAAAGTAAAGCAGCTTATAGATTTTTTCAAAATGATGCTGTATCGGAAAGAAAAATCCTTGATAGTCATATCACTAAAACTATTGAAAGAGCCAAGAACTATCCAACTATTTTAGCCATCCAGGATACGAGTTATATTTCTTATAAAAATCATAAAAAGACTGAAGGATTAGGAATTATAGCAGCTAGAGTTCGCTCTAAAACAACTAATTTTCAAACTCATGGATTGGTAATGCATACCACATTTGCAGTAACTACAGAAGGCCTGCCTATAGGATTACTGGATCAAAAAATTAGTTCTAGACCGCTTTTAGATGAGACAGTAAAGGAGTTGAAAAAAAGAAGTCATAATATCGCTCTTCCTATAGAGGAAAAAGAAAGTATGCGTTGGATCGAGTCTCTCGAACACTCTAATAATTATCCGGATTTAAAAAATGCTAAGGTGGTTACTGTTTGTGATAGAGAGGCAGATATTTATGATTTATTTGAAGTAGCATCGACAAATCAATGTCCTTTTGTAGTGAGGGCACGTCAAGATAGAACAGTAAATAAGACATCAATTTACTCTAAAAAAAGTGGTGAAAAATTATGGGATTTGGTGAGTGGTTCGCCTTGTCGGGGGGAAATTCAAGTCACTATTCCTGCTCGAGATAATAAGCCTAAAAGAACAGCAACATTAGAAGTAAGGTTTGATCATTTTGTGATGAACCCTCCTAAAAATAACGTGAAACGTAAAACCAGAACACTCCCTGATTTAAAACTAAATGCAGTGTATGTCATAGAACAATCTCCTCCTCTGGGCGAAGAGCCTATGAATTGGATGTTGTTGACCAACATAGACATTAATAATTTTGAAGAGGCAGTAGAAAAAATACAATGGTATTGCTTAAGATGGAGGATAGAAATTTTTCACAAAATCTTAAAATCTGGTTTTAAAGTTGAAGAATGCAGGCTCGGTGCAGCCGATAGATTAGTTCGCTTTCTTACAATAATGAGTGTCATTGCATGGCGAATTTTTTTTATCACACTAGTTGCTAGAGAAAGCCCCGATCTTCCTTGTTCGTTCTTATTGGCTAATGAGGAATGGAACGTCTTGTATACCAAAATACATCATACAAAACACTATCCTGAAACACCACCCACAATAAAAGAAGCCGTGAAATGGATAGCTCAGCTAGGCGGCTTTTTAGCCCGTAAAAACGATGGGGAACCTGGTCCTATAACATTGTGGAGAGGATGGAAAAGATTAGTCGACCTTGCGGAAGGTTGGAATCTTGCTCTTTCTTAGTTATGGGTAATAGTAAGCCTAAGAACGCAGCATGCGACTTTCACCGCACTACGCTCAAGCCTTTCTGAAGCTATTCACCCAGCAGGTATTCGCTACCAATAACATTCAATTGTTTGTCCTTTATTCGTTGAACAAAGGAGCAGTCTTTAGCCCATTTTTTTCTATCTTCAAAGTATTTAACATACTCGGGTAGATAGGGGTTGGCGCTCGACCTAATTTTGACGTGTCGTTGTATTTTTATATCCATCATTTTGTTAATACAAACATACTTCTTCGTACCGTCCTTGGCCTTAACCACGTCACTAAAAATCCAGCGCCTTGTAAGGCTACGATTTCGAAAATAACGATCCATTGCTTTATAGCGATTATGACCACTAAACTTCCTCATCGTCCAACGGAATGTTTCTTGATATATGTAATTATCCAGTTCGGAAAATGTTGCTTTTGAGACGACTTTTCGATGATAGTTAGCCCATCCTTTTATGATAGGATTCAGCGCTGAGATAAGCTCCGAGCCTTTCCAACCATATCCTTTCTTGACGGTCTCTTTGATTTTCATTTGTACGGATTTAATGCTGTCTTTTGAGGGCGTAGTTAAGAACTTACCCTTATATTTCCTGACATTAAATCCGAGAAAATCAAAGCCTTCCTCGATATGCACAATTTTGGTTTTTTCCTGTGACAATGAAAGACCTCGTTGTGCAAGAAAGTTTGAAATTATCGGCATCACTTTTTCTTTGAGGATATCAGGACTGTTTGCAGTTACGATGAAATCATCGGCAAAACGAATATAATTTATTTTATTGCCTTGCCCACAGCCGGAGTGAATTTCCCTCTCAAGTCCGTCTAGAACCATATTTGCGAGCAGTGGTGAGGCTGGACCACCTTGCGGAGTACCTCGTGCTGTTTCAAATAATTGATTCTTTTCCATGTAGCCTGCCTGCAACCACTGTGTTAGCACTCGTTGATCTATTATGATATTACTTTTGAGCCATCCATGATCAATTTCATCAAAACAGGCCTTAATGTCGCCTTCTAAAATCCATTGAGCGCAATTTTTCCGTGCCAAGGTTGCATAGCACTGGTATATCGCGTCATGAGTACTTCGCTTTGGTCTAAATCCATAGGAATTTAGATCAGCTGTAGTCTCTCCAACGGGTTCTAATGCTAACAAATAGAGTGCTTGCATTGCCCGATCTTTCAAAGTGGGTATGCTTAGTGGACGCTCTTTTCCATTCTTCTTCGGGATGTAAATCCTTCGAAGCGGAGTTGCCTTATACCCTCTTGCTTTTAGGTTGCGCACCGCCTCGCATTTTTCTTCTGATGTTGTCCAAACAACACCATCAATACCAGGCGTCTTGCTTCCTTTTGCTGTCGTTACTCGTCTCACTGCAAGAAGTTTTGCGCTGATGGAATTAACCAGCAGCCATTGCAATGACTTCACTTTTCCGTGCTGTTTATTACTCACTGCCTTTGCGATACGCACTTGAAGTCTGTATACATTTTTCTCAATACTAGGCCAGTCGAGCTGATCCCACTTTGTATTTAAGATGAATGCGTCAGGCGCACCAGATAATAAATTATCCGTCATTTGCTTTCCTCACTTCTACAAATTCTGCAAATTCTTTCGCAATGAAAGACCAATCGGACGTGGGCTTCTTTTCAGACCGGGTGACATTGAAACCCGTATCCAACTCATTACAAATTGGCCTTCGCTTTTTCCGATATCCCAAGCCTACACTTCCATAGGCAGCCTTTGCAGGCTACTGTCTTCTTACGAAGAGAAATATAGGGTTTCCAAGTTCCGCTGTTCAAGTAATGCCGGGTTAGGTGTCTGCTCTCGGCCGGAAAGTTTCGTAATCGTGTGGGGTTCGTGTGATTTCCCCAGCTACCTTTCGTACCTTTTGGTTCAAGCGATTCAGCCAATTGCGCTTGTTGCGAGTTACGACCTTTATCACAGATTCACTTATGTTCACCATACCAGCTACCTAGTAGCTATCCCGATTTTGGCTATCAGGTAGATTTACTTCCTTTCGGATGTTAACATCTCACTATCAGCCCTTCAGCTGTAGTTTCACTACATTGTCAGGGAGGCTTTATTAACTCCCGTAGGTTCATCTGACGATACAAATGGTTTTCGAAATTCCTTCCGATTAACAACTCAAAACAGCGACTTATCTTGTCGCACCACACCTTTCGCAACTGGTTGCTGTGTGTGTAACTCATTGTATTTATTCAATATAAAATCATATTTGCAAGAATCGGCTACGAAACACTAAATATTTGCTAAATAGCAATCAAAAACCAGTATGCAAATGTGCATCACTTTTAAATATTTTGTCAGATTTATCTGATGCAGATCTGCATACTGACACTCGTAACCAGTTGAAATATATAGCCTAATATGATCTAATTGTAATTAGGGGTGGCGTGCATGGATGCATCAGCCAGACATCCAACACAATCGAAAAAGAGGTTATATTATGGCTAGAATCACCGTGACCTTACCTGACAATCTTCATAAACAAATAATTAAAATAGCCGGTAAGGAGAATGATTCACTCTCTTATACGACAACACGGCTTGTTGAAATTGGACTGATGGTGATGAACAGTAAGTCTGATAATAAAGATGAGCAGAAGACTACAAACATTGAAGAGTATTGCCAAAAACTCATTATTCAAATTAATGGCATCATCAAAGAAATTGCCGTTGATAAATTTAATTTTGATGATGATAAAATCGTTCAAATAACCAAAGATACCTTAAACAAATTTAATAAATTAAAAGGTATTCAACAGGAATCACTATAGCTTTATCTTGCCCTTAGACTTTTAACATACTCCTCATAATCCGTTGGTCCTAGGTTCAAGTCCTAGTGGGCCCACCAATAAAATCAAGTAGTTACGAGTAGTAAAAACTGAAACGGTCTGAGGGGCACTGATGGGGCACTCAGAAATAACAAATAGCAACTCATCCCAATAACATGGGGCATTTAAAATAAATTCCTTTACCTGCTATTTTTATCAATTTCCTCACTTAACAAGTGTATAGCCTCATTAATTTCATAAGTAATTGCCAAAGAATCCTCTTTAATATCAAAATCAATTTTACCACCACCATGGCCAGCATATTTACTTCTTTTAGCTTGCAAGCACCTTAGTGCTTTCATTATCTTATCTGCATTTGGAGAACCCCAGTTTTTCAAAAGTATCTCCAAACACTCAAGGCTCCTCTTATTCTCTTCAGCATTTACTAATCTACGAATGACCTTTTCCTGTAATCCATCAATAACTAAAATAGTCAAATTCAACAAATAATCTAAATACTCTTTTTTGATATCAGTAATAACTGGGTGAATCTGCTTTAATAGCATATCAATATCACCCCCTTTAGGAGCCCATAATACAAATTTTTCCTTATCTAAAGAATAAGGAGGAAAATTGGCTAATTTTTGTTTTATCGCTCTAAGAGAACTTTCTTCTTCATCGAATTCAGCTAAAAAATCCGTGTTATAAGCGACTTTTGAAATCCCCGCTTTTGGCTCTTCATTATACTGCTTCCAATGAAGCTGTTCTTTATGGGGTAATTGCCCTAAACAATAAATATAAGCGTGCACCTGTCCTTCATCATTTATTGAGTAAGACTTCAAACTCCAACTTCCATAGCAATGAATTCCCCGATCTCTGACCTCATATTTCTCATGATTATTTTTATATTTAGACAATACTTCTGGATTAAAAAATGCTGGGCTTGTCTGAAAAGGTTTACCAGTATCTTTATAGTAATTATCAAGCATTTCTGGAGCACAAGACCATTCGACTATTTTACTATTTTTAAAATCAGTAATAATAAAATTCTCGTATTTCTTAGGATCGCCTTTTTCAATCTGCTCAATTGAATAGACTGTTTGGATTACCTCTGCACCTTTAAACCGTGGTATATCTTCATATTCATAAATTCTTCGTTTGATTCTTGAAGTTTGTAAACTACTAATACTCCATTGCAGAGGACTCTCTAATTCTTTTAACTCAAAAAAACGTACTAAAAAATGATTTGCATAACCCAAGTAATAATCTAATGCTTTTCTTTCAAAAAGTATTAAATTAAAATTCTGCTCAACTATTATTAATGCCCTTGGTTCTACATCACCATCCTCGTTTATTAAATTGAAAGTACCCTTTTCATTATCCAAATACAAACCATTAGCATGAACAAAATGTTGTAATAATTCATATTGGGTAATTAATTTCCCATCTTTATAGTTTGCACGACTGAAGAAAAGTGGCCACATTAAGCTATTATCTAAACCAAACTCGTGTGAAACTTCCATTGAACTACTATAACCATCATCTTCGCTATGCTTGAAGCAAGAAATCGAAGACTCTTTTAAAGGAAAATCTAAGGACAAAATCTCATCTGAATCATATAAATCAAAATTTTCTTGCTCAACGGTAAATGAGTTTAGGAAAATATGATCTGTATATAAATAAACCATTACCCAATCTGCTGAAGTAATATTCAATAATTGATCAGCATCATTTTTGGAGATGGCCGCTCTTATTTGCTTCATAATTGGCTGATATTGCATGGAAACTCTCTTATTCAATATTCTCATCTCTATTTAAAAACTGTATTAACCCATTTAACAAAATCGGTCATATCCATTAAGTCTATTTGCCGTTTTGAAGCATTTGACTGGCTTAAATTAAATTTATCACACTCCTCACGTAGCCAATTTACTGCTCCAGTCTTTGAACCACCCCCGTCAAGTAAAATAATAATATGGGGCTCAAACATTTTTTCAGAACAATTCAAAAACAAATAAGGTAGTTTTTCATCAGCACTCCCAGAAACTTGTTGCCATTTACATTCAATTCTTGTATTTAAGTTATATGCCTTAGATATTAAGACAAACTCGGTGGTACTGGCATGTTTATAAATTCCTTCATATGGCACATTTTTTAATAATAGCTCTTCGCCAAAATTCGAAGGGTTTAATTTCCAATCCTTATAACGAGTTACAGTAAAGCCCTTTTTTGTTAGAGCGAACTCTACTAATCCCTCAAGAACCTTTCCGCTACTATTTGCATATGAACCACCCTGCTTCATGGCAACACCCCTAATTAAATAGGGCAAGCATTTCACGTGCTCGTCCCCTTGTGCTCCCGTTACAACTGATATTCCGTTGCACCTCAAAACTGATAATGCTTGATCCTTGATATAAATTCTGAGTAAAAGCCGTATCATGATTAGATAAAATTACAGGAATCCCCTTCGCAGCCAGTTCTTTAGCTAACTCAACTAATCGTCTCTGGTCTTCTTGTCCAAAAGCTGTGGAATGATATTTTGTAAAATTGGCTGATGCAGATAATGGAACATATGGGGGGTCGCAATAAACTACATCTCCTTTAATAGCTTCTCCCATAATTACGCTATAATCAGCACATTTAAATTCTGCTTTTTCCGCTTTTTGAATAAAAACCAACATTTCATTTTCTGGAAAATAAGGTTTTTTATAATCCCCAAAAGCCGTGTTAAACATGCCAGAACTGTTGTACCTCATGAGGCCATTAAAAGCATGACGATTGAGATAAATAAATAGTGCAGCCTTCAAGTGGCTATCTGTAGTTGAATTAAATTCTGTACGCAATGATAGGAAGGTTGATTTTTTATTAAATTCAGCAGTAAAAAATTGCTTACAAAAATGGATAAAATCATGCTTTTCAAACTTCAAATGTTCAAACAAGTTAATTAGATCAGCATTAATATCAGCGAGTATAAACTTGTTATAGTTCGTATTTAAAAAAACTGCTCCTGAACCTACAAACGGTTCAATCAAACGAGCCCCTTTAGGTAGGCTCGCACGAATTTTATTTATTATCTGGAACTTACCGCCGGCCCATTTTAAAAATGGTCTAATGCGGATTATTGATTCCTTTTCACTATTTTTTATCATTATTTATCCTTTTTATCTAATTTTAGCCTAGTTTAGAAAATTAGGACTCATTTATGCTCTATAATTAAACAGTGGCGCTCCGCCTTATGTTATTTCACTTTGAGAAAATTGCTATTGGAACAGGGCAATAAAGCTCAAAACCTAGGATTTACTAGGGAAGTAACTGAAGGAGTACTTGATGCTACATAGCAAAAAAACCGTTTTTGTAAGGCAACATTGGAGAAAGCTATACAGCGATCCCATTTATGTTCGGTCTTACTGGCGGTCACCTCCTAGTAGGTAAACTCTACTAAAGGCATTTGCGCCACCCATTTCGATTCGCTAAAAGTAAAATAATGAGGCAAAAAATCAAACAAATAAGTTTGTTTTTGCTTACAGACAAAAATGCAGTACCCCATAATTGCCCCTGAATATATAATACAAACTCAAATATTGAGTTTTATCATATATATATGAACTCAATTCTTCTGATTAATATTCAAAAGGTTCGCGGTTCGATTCCGCGCAGCGGCACCAGGTATACCAATGGTTATAGGTTGTTTTCAAAATCACCATCCGGATTATGGGACACATATGGGACAGTTGTAGATAACTATTTACCTTTAGTAACTAGCTTAATAGCTTTCCATTGTATTGCTTCATTTGTATTGAAAATAAATAGTTCTCTTTCTCTGCTTGGGTCATTTGTATACGATAATTGTTTTATTCTTTTTTCAAAATCTTTATCTAATTCTTTATAGTACCCAACATAAACCCTTTCAATCACAGATTCTTGAATGCTTTCAATGATGTGTTTGTCCGTTTCATCGTTTATTGAAAAGCCGATTAAAAATAGATCACCCTTTAAAGTAGATAAAGCATTTAGACAACATCGAAGGTATGAGTGTCTATAAATTTTTTTAGCCTTATCTTTATAATTACCCTCTAAAACAATTAATGGTTGCTGGTCATCCTTCAACCATTTATCTATCTGTTCTAAAATGCGCCCGTCTTTGCTATCGTTATTAATCTTAATAAAATTTTCTATAGCATTAATAATGAATAAGCTTCCATGTAAGTAAAAAACATCTTGCGGACCCCTTGAAAGATTATTATTCCATTTTGGAAAATCATTGGTATTCATATCACGCGTAAATCCATCGTCATGTGGTAATGATGAAAAGTCAAAATCATGTAAATTGAACAGGTCTAAATGTTGATTAGTCCTATTCATAATTATCCAATACAGTAAAAGATCATAGTTTGTAGTAAATATTTTGTTAAAGTTTGATAATATTTTTAAACATGCTATGAAAGTACCAGGAGAAATGTCGCTTTGGAATTTGGGATGAACAGAGTTTATTGTATTGTAGAAAGCGGCAATTAGATTATCCTTATCCTTATTGAGAGTTCTGTTGAGTAATTCCGCTTTAGGATAATGTTTTATGGTTTCTATAGTTATATTTAAATGGTCCAACACTTTCTCAAAATCGCAGGTATTGATGTCATCAAATAGATTTTTGATGCTCTTACTTATGGATATCTCCCCTTCATCTGCTAACTTTTGTGCTTGTTTGTATAGATATTTATAATCAAAATTTTCACATAAACTAATACTGAAGCCATTACCCAACAATATGGATCTATTTTTGTTGGTTGAATTCTCTAATGCTTCTTCAAACGAAATTGGATTTAGTTTGGCCATCCTTTGCCCTCTATAAATAAGACCCGATGTGTTTAATTATAGTTCAAACGGGTATTTTTTGAGTCTGAGGCACTGAATTACCGAAGTGGTTATGTCCCTTGATTGTCCCAATATCCTTTGGGGGTTCTCTAAGATTATGTGTTTAAAACAGAAAAATAATATGAACACCTGATTTAGTATCAATGGCAGATATTTTCAGTGTGAGCATACGCTATGCTATGGTTGGTGTATCTAACGATCCATTTCTATTTCACTCCTTGTTTTTGTGGGCAGTGTTTTTTCAGGAGTGAAGGAGCCAGATTTTTCTAATGCTTGTTGACTTTTGTTGTAAGCTGCGACTAATTGATTTAAGTCTCTTTTATTGTCAATGGTTGCAGCATTGTCTCTAATGGAAATGATTTGGCTGCCGCTTAACTTCATGGACTTTATTTGTACAAAATCGGCAATTGTTTTTGGTAGTTCAATTGGCTTATCAACGATTGAGGAAATGGCTCCTATATCCTTTCTCATTAGTTGCTTTTGGATTTCTGCAATCCCTTTGCTTAAATGAATATCGTTCCAGTCTGTTTTTGCTTTTCCCTGCAACCCATCGGGAAATACTGCTCTGGCACTTAAGTTATCTTGTTTAAAGGCATTAATTGTTTTTTCGATGGCTTGTTGTGATTTAGCGAACTCTCCATCATTATCTCCTGCAATAACAACTTCTTTTGAATGGAATTTTTTGATGATTGGGCTTAAGTTCTTCATGTTTGAAACGCCAAAGGAGCATAAAACTGTGGCTTTGCTGTCCGCGAGAGCGATGGAAGCACCTGTTTCAAAACCTTCGGCGATATAAAGGCGGGATCCTTGCATTCCTTTTTGAATAACGCCACAACTGCCGTCTATGATTCCTTTGGATAGCTTTGGGTTGTCCATGAATTTATTTTTACTGGCTGTTTGCTTGTCCAGATAAATTCGTTGAACGCCTGTTAGTTCATTTTTTTCATTTCTTGCAGCAATGATTAATGCTGGGATTTTATTAACTTTATCTTCCAATAATCCTTGTTCATTGCAGTTTTTCCATTGAGATCCAGTGGGCCAGAAACGTATATCCATTTTATCAATGGATTCTATGCCCCGATGTTGTTTTAAATATTTTTCGGCCAATGTTCCCTTTGCAAGAATAGAACCATCCCAGATACTTTTTGCAGAAATTACTTTGTTCTTCTTTTCAAGGTCATTTAATTTTTGTAATTCATTTTTACTGGAAATGGGGGCTTTTATGAATATGGAAAGGTTTTCTAATTGATTTATGCCTACCATGGACGCAGCTTGAGAGAGTGCTTCTTTAAAGGACAGCTTATCTCTAGCAATAATCGCTTGAATCGGCGCGCCTCCTATTCCGTCACTGAAATCATGCCATAAGCCTTTGTCCTTGCCTTTCAAGCTTACAATTAAGCCACCAGAATAACGTAACTCTCTGGAGTTTTGTGTTTTTGGCTCACCCCAGATTGTTTTATAGGTAGTTTCTGGGTCGGCCATCAGAGCTTCATTAATAATTCTGGCATCCAAAAATTGTGCAGATTGTTGGATTTTTTGTAAGACCGGATTGGTTGATTGCAATGATTTTTGGGTGATCGTTTCTGGCTTAAAATCGTAGTTATTTTCTAATTCCTTATTAATTGTATTTACAGATGACACATTCAATGGATATTCTTGCAAAGCTAATTGATAACCGCTGCCCTTTTCAATTTGCTTCATATGACTGGAAAGAGATAACCAGTTCTTTTTCCAGGCTGATATTTCTTTTGCAGAATTAGAGTTTGTGACGCTAGGGAACTGCATTGATAGTGTGTGTACGACTTCATTTAGCTCCTTAATTTCACGCAATTTTATTTGGTGGTTGCTAGCCTGGGCTAACAGCTTTTCTTTGTTGCCTTTTTCATAGGATAAAATTGAATCAAGGTACTTTGAGCCTTTTAATTGATGAGCCAATGCATCACGTTTTGATGACTGACTGATTGCTGCTGATATCAGCTTGTTATTTTGTACATTGCCATCAGCTTTATTAAGGTGCGCCTGCTGCCAAAGCCTGTAAGTTTGCATACTGGCTTTTTTGTAAGTCAGGAAACATTGATAGTCTTTTTTCTCAGGTGAAGAAATATTAGATAATCGTTCCTTTCTGTCGGTAACTCGTAGATATTTACTAAGGGTTTTAGATTCAATATTTGCTTCTTTAATAAAGGGATAATGGCCAGTGATATCATTTTTAATCTCATTAATTACTGCAAGACGTGTTTTGAAATTAGACTTACTTGCCGTAAATTGCTTGATGTTTTCCCGATACTGCTGTTTTTCTGTTTGTACTGCTAACTTTGCCAAATCCAGCTTGAAATAAGAGGCTATTTCAGGCATGGCTTTGTTTTGCATCAATTCGTGAGCTAACTCATTGCGGCGGGTGAGTAACTCAATAGATTTTGGATTACTACTCTTCCCTTCACTGTTTCCCGCTTCTTTTAAACTTGCTGACCAATTTTCTCTAAGCTCAAGCTGTAATGCTTTATAGGCTTTGATGTTATCGAACGCCAATCTTCCCTCAGCACTTAATCCATTTCGAAACAATTTATCGCTATGCAAACGCGCATCTTTATGTATGGATTGCCATAATGATTCAGGCTTTTGATTCAATTCTTTTGCATGGGTTAAAACAAAAGAATGTGATAACTTGGATTCTCTTTTAATTTGGACTGCAAGCCTTTCTTTCTCTTCGCCTTGTGCGTTTAAATAAAGCGAAATATTGGTACGTATTAAGTCCCTTGTTGCCTGCTTGCCAAGTGATTCCAGGCGCATCTGTGCTTTTTTAAATTCCTTGCCATATTCATGCTGTGGCAATCCAATTCGGTTTAGTTCTCCGATGGAAAAATGCTGCAAATAAGGTTTATAACGCTCCAGATCCCTACTAATTACAAAAGCTACTGCATTGCGTTTAGCGGACTGTTGTTGCAGAGCTTGTTTATTCTGATTTGAAATTCCATTATCCAACGATTGGGCATTGATATGCTGACTTCGTTTAAGGATTTGTTGGTTTAAAAACACGTACTGCCTGACAGTAGAAAAATCCTGCCTTTCTGATTTGGGTAGTGAATGTAATAACTTCGAGGTTTGGAAACGCAGGGCTTCACGCCGATAGGTACTAACACCAAAACCCAAGCGTTCTTTGGCAAGGCGATACAATTTGGGATCATTCACAATGGCAAATGCTAATTTTGCCGCTTTTCGATCTTCCCCTTGTTGTTTGCATTGAACATAGGTTTCTACTGTCTGTTCCAAGCCCTTCCAGTCCTGTTCTTTCGATAATTTTTTTTCAATGGCATTTTGTAAGACTATGCTGTTTTTGTGCTCTTTAAAACGTGCTTCATGAGCTTTCAGAGTATCTGAATCAACCATATCCATTGAGGAGTACTTGTCACTGTTATTGGTGGTAATGGCTTTAACCAGATGATCTTTATCGTCCGTGACTACTATCATTTCCCAAATACCACGGGTTGTTTCCACGTAATAGTTTTGGATGGTTGATGCAAATCGGTTTTGGCTTTCAATAAGGCCAAGACCTCTTTTTTTATCTTTTCCCTGGGTAGCATAGGTCGTGAGTACATAGCCATGATCAAGATGTCGTAGTTCTTTTGCTCCGTGAGGTAAGTGTAGGGTTTGATTGTCTTCCGTTATGATTGTTATTCCCTCATTGTTGATTTGTCTGATGGTTGCCAATTCAGAGTTGCGAATACCATTGTGTTCAGAATTACGTTTCCATTGAATTTGATCACCGGCCATTAGACTCAATTGTTCTCGCCGATATACTTCAACAGGCCGTTCCAAATCTTTGTTTTCAGTTCTAAATTCAGGTAGTGAGGACAATTTAAATTTTATGGCTTGACCATTTTCATGCTTAAGAATCAGTGTATTATTATGCTTGTTTTTGTTAGTGACCTGCCCAACAGTTAAATAATCTCCTGCTTTGATGTTATACCGCTGAATAGTATGATTAAAACGAATGATATCGTTTTGACTATAATAAGCTGCATTTCTGAGCTTAATTCCAGTTAAATTGCGTTCTTTTAATATGGGTTGCAGATGCTCTTGTCCGGTTAGTGTCCCTTCTTGAATTAAAGCGTTTCGTAAAATCTGAGTTATATCCTGGCGATTTCTGTGCGTTGGGGCAAAGCATAGTGTGTTTTGGCGTTCTTCTGGTGTTAATGACAACCATTTACTTGAAATATAATCAACCCGTTTTAAATAAGTATCAAGCGTTTCCACATGAGTTAACTTATCAACGGCATCATAGATTTCACCTCTACCAGCATGAATTGCTGATTCCCTTAATTCTGAGTCTTTCTGGCGAAGATTATCCGTCATGGCAACGGTTTTAATCCCATAATCTTGAATGACAGAGAATAATTTCCCGCTGGATGGGGAAGGAAGCTGGGCTTTATCGCCAATGATCTTTAACTGGGTATTAAACTGTTCTGCCAGTTTGATGATTTTATGTCCTTGTGGATTAGATAACATAGAGGCTTCGTCCACCACAAATATGGTTTTACTTAAGTCCTGTTTCTGATTTTGCAATCTCCCTAACTCTCTTGCAAAGGTAGAAGCATTTAACCCTCCTTTATGGCGCAGTTCATTGGCGGCTGCCGAGCCTGCGGTAATACCACGAATTTCATAGCCCTGAAGAGATGCTAATTCACGAGTCAAACGTAGCATCGTGGTTTTACCAGTTCCTGCATACCCTTGAATGGCAATAAATCGGTCTGTTGAGGTTAGGAAGGTTGTCATAGCTTTTTTCTGTGAAGGGGATAAAGCAAATGCCATCTCCTGTTCTTTTGCTTTTATAAACTCACTGACTTTTTGTTTCGAACAAATAGCAGAAACAGCACCTTTACCATTTTCAATACGCTGGATGGCCTCGCTCTCAAGTGTTAGTTGCCAGGGCGTTGTCAATAAAGGCTTTTGTGTGAAGGGGTGTCTTGCCGTATACAGGTTTTGATTTGCAATGTTTTCATCAATGGCTTTATTAATTAAGGTTTCATCGATTATCTTATTGCTGGCGATTACATATTTTAGCGCTTCTTTTTTAAGTTCCCTTTCCTCAAACACCGCATGCTGTTGACTGATTGATTCAATGGCCACATACACAGACTCTCTGGCATGAGTCATTTCGATGTTATCCTTACCATAAAAGCGCTCAACAATGTTTTCCTTTAAAGTTTGAAAGAGATTTTTCTGAGGCTTATACGATGAAGCCACTAGTTGATGTGGATCAAAGCCCATTTCCTGGCATTCTTTGATGATGTCTTCTTTCCATTTCTCATAATCAATGATTTCTTTATCCAATTTTGTTTTTTGAGCCGCAATCGAGGATGCTTTAGCACCACTCCAGCCTTTTTCGTCAAGTAATGCTTCGATGGATTCCCTTCTTTTTGAAAAATGAGTTAATACCTGCTCAGGTGCACCCTGGATTTCCCACAAACCATCACCATCAGATGCCAGCTGATAGCCAAGTTCTTTGGTTAAATTCGCTAATTTGTTACGAAATTTAAGCCCGCCATAGATATGGTGCTTCATGATTTGTTCAACCACGCCTTTTTGACCATCCATGTCACTGGCAAGCGAGCGCCACTTCCCATCTGGGCAGTGGGTCATATTTTGAACTACAAGGTGCGTATGTGAATTAGGATCATTGGCACGAGAGCTTGGTTGACGAAATGCTGCAATGACTAAATTTCTGGTATCAATATATTCAATTTTGCCGTCAACAAGTTGCCTGGCTTGTGCAAACTCCTTTTCCATTTCTTCAACGAACCATTCTACGGCCTTATCAAACACCTCTCCAAGCCTTGGATCAGCACCACTTTCAAGTAAAATTGAAAAAGACTTTGGGGCAGTAAGGGTCATATCAAAACCGGGGCGATGATGAATACCATCCTTATCGATTCGACCGAGTTGAGTACCATCAGGTAATATGCCTTTCAGAAGGGCAATCATCTGTTCTTTTTCTACTGCTTGCCCGTGGATCCCAAGAATTTTCGCTCCATCTCCTAACCAACGAACACTTTTAGAATCGTTTTCATAATAATTGACGACATCTAGATAGTAGGCTGCGGCTCCATCGGCACTGTCTAATGGCTGAAGACTTAACATGCTTACCCCCCAATTTGTTCTTATAAAAACTCAACAAGCTCTTTTTCTTCCTCAAGCTTTTTTTCTCTTGCAATTGGTTTTGTGATATCTTTTTTTGTTGAAGTTGCAGCCTCTAAAGCATCATCATGGGATGCGGCAAGGATGGGATCGCTGTAGGTGTCCACCAATTGCTCTACTTTTTGACGAAGTGGATCAGGATCAATGTCTCGTGCAATAAATTCTTCATGAATGAGAGGATAATCAACGTAATTAAGCTTTATTTTTGCCGCAGGAAATTCCCCTTTGACGCGCAAATATCCTTGTAGATCATTGATTACCTGAATTTGGGTTGGTAAAACCAATTGTTTTTCTTTAGTTTGACGAGAAACTGAAATCCCATCACGCATGGTGTTTGCCCCATAACTGATGGACTCATTCACCTCTTCAATTTCGTATGTACCAATATTGCGGGAGGCGTGCTCCGCATCAGTATGTTCGGGTAAGCGTAGGAACAATCGAGTCGAACACAGATTTGAAAGGGACGCGGCACCATCGTTACCATAAATGGTACGCAACTGGGATGCACCGTGATGACCTAATAAGAAGCAACCACCAAATTTGCGACTTTCTGATTTAACTGCGGCTAAAAAAGGTAAGGCATGCAAGGTAGCCAGCTCATCCAAAATAAACCAAACACGGCGGTTATCATCAGGCGCTAAACTTAAGAGTTCTTTGGTAGCAGTATTAATCCAGGCCGAAATTAGTGGTCTGATGGTTGGGTGTTTGCGCCCATCAGAACTGACAAACAAACAGGAATTATTCTGCTCATTCAAAATCCAGTCGCGAATCGAAAAGATGTCCCCATCATCTTTCAAATACAGTAAGGATTTTAAATAAGTAGCCATTACGGTTTTCACATTTAAAGCAGTCTTTTGTACTTTATCGGATACCAGAGATTCT
This sequence comes from Legionella sp. PATHC039, assembly GCF_026191275.1. NCBI lineage: Bacteria > Pseudomonadati > Pseudomonadota > Gammaproteobacteria > Legionellales > Legionellaceae > Legionella > Legionella sp. PATHC039. The sequence goes on along the minus strand of NZ_JAPHOP010000001.1, from coordinate 460,127 downwards.
GATTCAGTATGACGCAGTAAATGATGAATTCGACCTAAGTCTGCTGTGAGCAAATATTGCAATAACATCAGATTGGAGCGTTTAGGATCATTTTTTAGCTCATTGGCAGTCGAGACGAAAATCATACGCGCGGCTTTAATCCAAAAGGGATCCATGGTGTTATTGATGGGCATCGGCATGATGGCCTCAGCAAGTGCTTCAAGATCTGCTTTGTCTTCGCATTCTGCCCAGACATTCCAGGAATGGCCTCTCGTATCTAAGGGATTTAAAATTACATCTTGATGTTCACGATAAAAACGGGATAAATAAGTTCCTCCTTTATCATAAATAATCGCGCGCTCACCCCTAGCTTGTATTGTCGTCAATAGATCACGAATAGCAACAGTTTTACCAGATCCGGTGGTTCCGACTATTTGTATATGCTGGGTTTCAGAACCAAAGGGCAGAGATACACCACCAATCCGATAAGGAGAAATCCTGCTTGTCTTTTTGATGCACTTTTGTAACGTGTTTTCATCAACTAACTCACTGCCGCGAATGATCTTAGCTTTACTTTGATTTTCCCCTCTTTTTTGCAACCACTTAACCATGACAATTAACATCATGACAGAGGCAAATAGTGCCTCTATCATGCTCTTAAGTAGAGCTTGTTTTAATTGATTAACAATGCCGATGACCATGGGAGCTTTTACAATTTGCGCTGAATACACTGGATAAGATTCACCCGTTGGCATGCGAACCACTTGCTTGGCTTTGCTCTGTATTAAAGTCATTGCCTGGGCTTTAACCCATTGCTGGCCAATATAACGTTGATACGCACTGGTATTAAAATAAAAAGCGATGACTGAGAAAATAAAAAAAACTATCAGCATAGCAAGGCTTACTTTCTTACCTACCTGTGTGAACATGCGGACATTGTGCAAAAAGATTTGACCGCCGCGAATAAATAATTTTGTAGGATTTACCGCCATCATTGACTCCGAATCGATATAAAAAAAGTGAAAATCAGGCTACAATGAATAAAAAGGAGAAAATCCAATGGAGAAGAACTATAAAGGGCAAGTGATGATAAGCTCACTTGATGAATTGTCCCCTGAACAAAGAAAAAAACTGCGTTTGGCATCAATGGGAATCGGTTCTCTTGTTCTTTTAATTGTGGTGTTACTATTTCTTTGTTTTGGTGATTTCCCAAGTAACAAAGACTCCTTATTTTTTTACTGCACCGATTGGCTCTTATTCCTTGTGTCACCTTTAGCGGCTTTTGGGCTTGGTGCCTCTTTTGGCTTTGATTTGATGCTCTCAGATCTAGGCTTTGCATTTTCTTTTGGATCCTACGGTGGTTCATCACTAAACCAGCCGTTTTCCTCACATGAGTCGCCCAATTACCATCGTTCAAACCACTACGGCTCTTCTGTGAGCATAAACCCAAGCTCAGGTCGGCCGATGTCAGGAAGCAGTGGTATGGATACCTCTGGAAACCCTTATGGAACCCGATCCTGGTAAGCATCATTTTACGTCCTTGTTTGCCTGGGCAACGATGACATCCTGCATGACTTGCGACCCGTCTTGCACTATGCCCTCAACATTCTTGGACATCTCTGACTTGGCGCGTGCAAAATCCTTATCAACTGCACTAACCGAATCTTTATTGACGCTTCCTGCATTGATGTTCTTTGCTCGGTCATTGAACGTATTGGTATAATCCCCAAGGGCATGATCAACCCCCGCACTACCTGCAATACGACTTTTAAATCCTTCATTTTTTTGGTGCACTTGACTTTCGTTAATAGGATGATTTTTTTGAAATTGGCTGATTGATTGCGCGGTTTTTTCACCAACAAATTGTCTTGCATAAGACTGAGCTAATTCAGGATCGTGACGAATTAGCCATTCTGCCTGTTGCAACCCAATAGTGCCCTGACTATTAGGTGCACGATGATGTGATAACCAATCAATAAATCCTGTTTGAGCATCAAGATTAATAGATGCTGTTTGTTCGCTGGAAGTAGTTGCTTGTCGGTGATAACTCTCTGATTCGGAAAAACTCGCCACAGCTTCATCTCGATACTGCATAGATTTATCAAAGCCTGCTGAAAAGTTATTAGCCAAGCGTCCACTAAAATCATCAGAAGTGCGGAAATGATCGTCCTTGGTGGCTTGTCTTGCCTCATTCACCACATCTGTAAAATGGTGTTCCTCACTAAAGCGCCGCGCTTCATTCATCAAGCGTGCGTCTTGATGGGATTCTGATTTGTCCCGTTCATGACGCACATTTCCCCCAATCTCAATATTACCCTTTGCCCCAGGTACTGCAGAACCGGTTCCAAAACCAAACGATCCTCCTAAATTAATACTGGCAGCACTTAAAACTTTAGTCGCGTCATCCCGAGAAATATTATGATCGTGAGCAAAGGTATCAATGAGATTGGATATTTTTGATGCCGCCGCATTAAAGCCTGCTGAAGTGGATATTTGGTGTCCCTGCCCACTTTGTTCCCCATGTGATTGCGTTTCACCAAGCTCTGCCAGGCTTCTGAGTGATGCCGCATAGTGCTCTGATGAAGCAATTGATTTATTGAACCCAGCACTTTTAGCACTGTCGGATAATTCAGAAAATGCAGATCGCGTGCTTTCTCCTAATTGAATATTAAGCGGGGTATGCGAGGTCGCAGTTGCCATCGTCAGTGTTTCACTGCCATCACGCGATATTCGCGCAATTGAACCACTATCAAGGCTTGTTTCAATACCACCCAATGATATTCTGGCGTTTTGATCGTTATGAAAAGAACTGCTATTAAACCCATTATGATTAGCAAAACTGGTATTTCCGTAGCTGTAATTTCCCATTTGTGCTTCTTCTGCCGCAGAGGAGGCGGCATTTTGAACAATACCTGTTGGTTGTTGCGTGAGTGATACAAAACTACCCACGTGTCGACTGATTAACATATAACTCAATGTGGTTGTCGCCAAGACTAAGTAGCCTCCCAAGGCAGCCATATTTTCATAGACTTGATTCATGCCTGTTTGGTAGGCCAAAGTAGTCGCCCCTGTTGACACAAAGGACAATGAAAACTGCGCCAAAATAGTCATGATGTAGTTAATAACAGTAAACATCGGTGCCCATAGGGCAAGCCAGACATACAGTGTTGCGTAAAATTGAAAAAAAGAAATGCCGGAGGGAAAGGGGAAAAAAAACAAGACAAAAATAAAACACCCTATAACAATGCAAAATAAAAGACTTTGCAACATGGGCAACCAATAGGCGGACATTAGTCCAATGTTGCTGAGTGCCGCGGGTATTTTATCCTGTGCTCGACTGGCTGAAAAACTGTCTATGGCCGCTTTTGAATTCACACGTGCGCCCATAGAAAACACGCCATCGCGAATGGCGTTGGCCATCATATTTTGCCGAATAAGTGCTGCGGCATCACCTGACATGGCGGTTAAATGATTATAAGCTTGAGGTAAGTATTTTTCGAAATTAGCTAGGGCATCTGAATGATTGCCAAAAGCAAAACCTGCATACTTAGATTTGGCATCTTCAATCACGCCACTCCAGGCACTGTCTAATAAACTAGCGGCTTCCATACACGATTTAAATGAACCATCGTAAATAAACCCACGAGCAACAGAGGCATTGGATTTAACCAATTCCCAAATATCTCTTGCTTGATTAATGTCTTTTAAGCCATATCGTCCATACATCACATCATAGAACACGCATTGCTGCATGAACTTTTGCATGTTTGCATTAAACAACGGATCGGTTATTTTTATATTACTTGCTGATAAAAAGAGCTTCGCACCCATGATCATGCCTGTTTGGCTGTAATCCATATCGTTAGGTGAATGAAAGAAGAATTCAAAAAGCCGGGTTATTTTATCACTTAGCTGACTGCTTAATCCTCCTACAACACCCAAAACTAAGGGCACGTTATCAACCGTTAAATCTGGTCGCAGAGGATCAGTTCTATCGTGGATTTGCAAATTGCAGGTAGGTGTTAGAATAAATGAAATAACAAAAGCATATTTTAAAATAAAGAAGAACATACTGCGCACATCACGTTTTACAATAAATTGGCCAACAGTCCAAACCCCACCAATAATCAGTGCTGTTCTAAAAATCCCAAGTATTCCATCATAGTGAAACATAGCTGCGGTGGCGTTATAAAACGCCTTAAGTAACTCACCACCGGTAATCGTATAAATTTGCATCGTAACAGCCATTTCACTCACCTCATTTGATTAGCCCAACTCAAAGACTGAGTGAGCTCTGATGAAAATTCGCCTACAAGCATTTGCTCGATGGTTTGAGTTTCTTGAATCATCTGCATCGCCATGCTCATTCGCTGATGCGCGCTACCTTCCATTTGAACCAAGTCGCGACGAGCCTGGGTGAGATCAGTTTGAAACTCTTTCATTATTGCTTCTGGATATTGCAGAGCTCCTGCTGCTTGTTTAACGAGTTGCAGGTTTTCATTCAAATATTGAAATAAAATATCGATGGCAATGGCTTCTGAGTAACGTGTAGTGTCAATCACTGCACTGTCCTTCATAAAGGCCATTTGAACGCTGACCATTTTCATCACCGGATATTGTGTGGACTCAATTAATCCTTTAGCGGCCTCACTTTGCTCCACATTGTCTTTAATCTTGCTTGCCATATCCAAAATCAGATCACGAACTTTTGATTCAAGACCATGACTGATATCAATGTTTTTACTGGTTAAGGTGGGTTGTAAGCATTTGACCTTTTCATCACATTGATAGATTTTTACCTCGCCACCGCGTAAAAGAGCGCTGATTAAATTGTTATTACTTACTAAGGAAGACAGGCGTTGGACATGCACCCCTTCTGCATCGCGAGTCAGAATTAAGGTGCCTGATAAGGTCATCATGAGTTGAGCTAATTCGATATCATCTGCAAATAAGCCGTTTTTCTTTAACGCATTCCACGCCACATTGGTATTATCAACTACCTGCTCATTGCTGCTGTTTTCATTAATCACTCTGTCGTAATCATAATTACTGGAGCCTTTACCACAGCCTTGTCGTGCCTCGGCCCAGTCTGAAAAGAGATTTTTGGATTGACCGATGGATTGGCAGGCATGTTGTTGTGCAATACGGGTGCGTGGGGCTAAACCCAGTACGGCACTTTCCGCGGTTGCGCACGAGCTGATATTGGTTTGGTTCACCCAGGTAGCCACGTTTTGTAATTTGGTTGCCACATTACCTAAAAGAGGAGTTGCTTGCTCTAGGGCCAATTGGAAGGCAAGACCTTGTGAGTTGTTCAATATATTCTTGGTAAAATCGACAAATTCTTTACCTTTGATGTGAGAAAACCCACCTAACGTGGCATCTATGCCGCCACAGCCTGCGGACACTTTAGGCCAGCTCAAACGCATGATTTGCAGATTACGTACGCTGCTTCTAGCGTATAAATTACCGCCAGTATAAAAACCAGCACGCTGCGCTTGGTAAGCATGCGGCTCTGTTACATTCGCGCCCATATTAAGAGCTTTAAAATAACCAGTTAAATCCTCACCTATTGATTTGCTGTACACTTGTCCGATGCCAAGTGCACCGATTAACCCACAAGACAGAAGAATTTTTTTCATAAAGGCACCTCTTTGTCATGTATCTGGCTAATTTTTAGTAACCGATTGGTTAGTTCGCCTTCATCAATAGTGCCTTCAGTAACAAGACTCGCCACTTGGCTCTTTGGGTTAATCAAAAAAAGAGAAGGATAAACACTGACTTGAAATACCTTCGTTTGTCCTTCATTCATCACCGCATCAGGAAAGGATGGTAAAAAGCCTCCATCAACAGAAATAGCAACTACGCTAAAGCCATAGTGTTGACTCAAGCGTTTGAGCGTGGGTGCAAAGCGTTGACAATGAGGACAACTCGAACTGAAAAAAAAGAAAAATCCTTGATGTTTGGCAAGGGCATGAAGCGGTGCATTATCAATATCGGCGTATAGGCTTGATGAAAATAACGTTCCTAATATTAGAAAAATAGCTAATTTATTGCGCATTGTAATCTCCCGATTGAAAAGCGTTGCTTGCCATTAAAATGTTTTCCTTCAATTCCGACTGGCTGACTAAGCCATAAGCAACTGGCATGGTTTTTTTAGATACTGGATTAAGAGCAAAAACCGCAGGAATGTGTTTAACACCCATCTGAGTTGCCTGACCGGAATCAACTCGTGAGTTAGGTAACATCGGGGAGATGCGATTGGTCATGGCAATTGGAATAACAGTCATGTGATAACTGTTCGCAAAATCACTCACTACTTGGGCCATGCGCTCGCTAAATGGTTCACCACCTTCATAGAAATACAACAAACCAGATGTTTGACTAATTTGAGTAATCGCCTTTTCCTTTTGCATGCTGTTTTGCTGGTTGTAGATATCACGTGCTGCACTACTGCTCGGATTAATAAGACTTTCATCCTGATCGGGGTTTATTAGCAGATCGAGCATCCATTTCTCAGAAAACAGATTAGCCTGTGCCACAATCAATCGTTGTAATCGTCTTGCACGAGCAATATTTTCAGGAGTTGGATTTAAAATAGCTTGTGCGCGAGCCTGTTGCACTCTATTACCAATCAATTTCCATGTTTTATCAGGATCGGCAGGTTTACTTACATGTGAAGGTGCCACTGACTCGGTTTGTGGTTTATTCTTGACTTCCTCTTTGGGATCCTTATGCCAATACCAACCTTCCTCATGCTCATTAAGATAAGGCTGCTCGGCGTACAAAAAAGGACTCACGCTAACCAACAAAACAAAAAACCATCTAGCCATTGATGTCTCCTTGATTGTAAAATTGATTAAGGCGCTGGCTTATTCCATTGGCAGTCTGTTGGTAATCCGGTTGTTTTTGTTTATTTTTTACCTCCTCATAAAATTCTGAAAAATCAATGGCTTCGAAGTGAATTAATTGCAATTGCTCAGGCGTAATACCCGAGCAATTTGAATATTTATTTTGGCCAAAACCAATATGTAACTGATCACGTCTTCCTTGTACTTGAACCATACGGGCTAATTTAGATTGGAAGACACAGTAAGTCTGGTGATGATCGACACAGACCGAGCCAATAGGGAGTTTTTTGCGTTTAAAACAATATTCACCCGTAGGTACTACCAGTTTGTTTTCTCGAGCTTTTCCCAGTTTTTTCTCAGCATCACTACACTGTGCCAGCTCAAGATCCAGACCCCACCCCTTATCACTGCAACAATTTTTAAAATGGAGCATTGTTGTTGAACATTCAAGCAATTGACCTTTGAAAATAAAATTGGCATTGCCATCAAAGTCTTTTGAGGCATCCGAGGCGGCGGATAAGGTGGACATTGCTTTTTTAAAATCGTCTTCATTGGCTGGGGTTAGTTCATGTTTCGCGCAATTACCATCCAAACAAAAAGCATCCTCGCCACACAACAGTTGGTTGTCAGTACATTGGTTTATCGGGCATTGATACGTTTGCTGATGGGTTGTGCAAAGTCCTGCTTCTTCTTTCACACAAGTTGAAGCAGTCTGCTCACATCCTTGATTAACTAGGTTATCGCACGTATTTTGCTCCTGACTACCACCACAGGTGTAGGATGCTCTCTCTTTCCAGCAAGGGCGGGTCAATGGAACATCGCCAATAATCCGTGTTTGATTGGGCTCAGTGCATGTTAGAGGCTCAGTAATATGACACAACCCCTCTTTTTCTTTGTTTTGCAAATGTTGGCATTGGTCGTCCCAATACTCTTTGCTTTCATAAATTTCTACCGTCATCGAAACGGAGTGAACATAGGGCACTGTGCAGCGACCGAATCGACAATTGCCAACAGACAATGATAGGGTGGGATTGGCGCATGTAGCTGTTTGCTCAACAACCACTAATTTCTTTTCATCAAGGAAACTGACCTTCACCATGGCGCAATTGGCAGGCAATAGAATCGCTGGTGCTGGTGCTAAATCCTTATAAATCGTATAGCAAGGAGTTTTGCCTTGTTGGCAGGTATCCGCTTGTGCCAGATTAACTGAGACTTTAAAAGGGGTATTCCTCATACCTCCTTTTCGCAGGTATAGACTGTAACTTTCTGTTTTGTAGGGGGAAACATCTAACCTTAAGTGTCTTGCACAATGCAATACACCTAATACCTTGCTAGACAGGCATGTTTTTTCCTGCCATGAGTAATGGCATTCTTTGGGTTTTAAAGAGCAGGTGGTTTTATCGGTATTTTGACCATGCATAATCGCATCTCCATTTTCCGCGATTTGATTTAACTTTTGCATTGATTCCGAGGCAGGATTTACTTGATACAAGGGGCGATGATTAAAACTTTCGCCTACTGCCTTTCCTGCATCATTCTGAGCCACGGCAGTTTGCGAATCGGCTTCAAGACCTGTGCTTGCCTGCGTGACGCCACTATAATAATGTTCTTGCGGCAGATTGGCTTGATAGCCAGGAAACTGGCTCAGATCCAGTGCTTTTAATAAATCAATGGATTGATTGGTATGGCTTGTTCCGGTCTGAACGCCTTCTTGATACGCCTGATTCAAATCAAGTGCAAAAACCTGTGAACAAAGGATTAAAAAAACTAAAACGAAGCCTTTCATTAGATTAATTCCCCTCTTAACCGAAGAATCATTTGATCCAACACGGGGTCTTCTGACTGCTCATCTCCCCTCATTTTTTCCAAAGCATAGTCCAGCGATACATCACCATAAAGACTGTCGTAACTCACCGGTTTGCAATCCATATTGGCAGGACAAGCAGGGGTGTCTTTCACATAAACCACTGCAGGAACCATAGCGATATCAAAGGTTTTAAAAAGAATAGGATCAAGCTGCATCCCAATTCCTGTTTTTTTACTGAGCGTTTGAATAGCCGTCATCGTTTCTTTAAACGAATTATGAATTAGTCCCCGAATCACAGGTGTTGCTCCACTTTTTTTACATTGTAAAAGCCAGGCTTTTAGACTTTTTTCTGGCATTGAAAACGATAAGAACACGAGTACCTGACTGACTTTTTTTAAGTGGGTTACAATGGGCTCCTGTGTTTTTATGACTTGATGCATCTCGCCGGTAAATTCTGCAATTTGACCCGATTTTTCTGAAGTCTCAAGAGACTTACTGATTTGCTTTATTTCATTTGTAAAAGCATTGGCGCGATTTTTTGTATTCGCCTCAATAGACGCAATATAGGCTTCATCTTCTGCAAGTGCAGGAAATGACAACAAAAATAATGCAACCAAGAAAGAAGTGTTCATTCGTATTGTTTTCATCACATCTCCTAATCGTTAAAAGGCGCAACAATTGCGTTTGCGCCAGATCAGATACCCAAAATCCTCGCCCTTAAACGGATATTCGTGCCCTGCCTCCCATAGGGTCGTAGCACGCCCAAGGGGATAACAGGCATTAGTAGTCGGTAAAGGATTGACCATTTGATAGCGGTAACGTGATTTGGGCAAAATAGGGGAATAATGAGTATGACAAATGGATTTTGCGCTGCTTGTCGAATCGTCAAGTCCTACTGTGTCTTCCAATAGTCCCTGGCGGTGCAGTTTAAAATTCATACGCTCAGACAGTAAGACTGATGCCTGAACCCCGCCAACATGTTCTTGCACATGCCCCGTTAAAGGGTACATGCTTCCCTGAGCTCCTGCGCACCAAAAGAGTTTGTCAATGGCACTGCCCAATAAAGCGGTACTTGAATCAGCAGCGCAAGCCGCTTGTGCGGGTAAACTACCAAACAATACCGCCTCAGGATTAATGACGAAACCCAGCTCATCGTCATTCCACATCACATCCAATTCACTCGGATAAGCAATGTCAAAGTCTCCTTTTTCAACACAAATCCCATCAGTTAACACATTCAACCAATACATCAATGGGAACTTGTACCAGTGCACGTGGTAAAATGATTGATTGGATAAATTACTATCTGTTTCCACCGCACCTTTGCGGTAATACTTGCCAAAATTTAAAGAAATTCCCCCTAAATTAACTAAGCAAAATGGGGTTCTGGTTACATCCACTAAGTTAACAGGCTCCCAATAACCCATTGTTAATCCCAATCTCGGTATAGGATTTCCTGGGCATTCACAAACAGGCAGTTTGGGATTTTTAGTGTCTGGCAAATGATTGGAGGAAACGAGATTAGCTTGCCCTAAACTGAACGGGAACAAACACGACCAACAGACATCAGTAATGGGATTTACAAAACGACCATGACAAGATCCTGCTTGGGTCAACCCAGAAGCTAAAAAAGCAATAAGAATAAAAAAGGCTTTCATACAGTCACCTCATTAATTTGCAACCGCTTCCCTGCTTGAAAAACCCGCGCCGGCAAATACTTTATTTGAAATTTGGCAACCAAAAATCCATTTAAATCAAAATAAATAGCTTGCTTTAATTGATTCGCAACTTCCTTTACAGAGCCTGAGGTGAGGATTAATTTTACTTTTTGGTGCTGCGTTAATTCCTGGGTAACCCATGCAACCTGTGCCTCATCATCCCCGTCAAAAAACAGGAGAGTGCTACTCAAGCCCACTCTATCCAGGGGGTTAATTACAGTGCCTTGTTTAACAATCACTTGGCCGTGACTGTCCTTCACATCGTAAGGCACAGCAAGTGATGGATTAAAAAACCACGTTCTATTGTCTTCTGCTCTCGGCAAACGAATAGGTGTTGGGCGTGCCACATGTTCTTTTACCCGTTTTTTAAACTCAGATTGTACGGTCTTCCATTCCCCATTAACCTGCATCCCCTTCATTTTTTGCTGGATGTACTCTAAAAAATCTATTTCAGCAATTTCAAAGGTTTTGCCAAAGACACCATAGTCTTTAGCCTCTGCAAAAGGGAGATAGAGCATGCAAATAATCAACAGAAGCTTTTTCACGATTTATGCTCCAATTTGATCATCGTCATGAGGGTGGCTGTATAATCAGTGCTGCCTTTAATGACCGCTTCTCTTGGTAATAACACCAACGATTTGGAATGGGACAAGTCTTGTAACGCTGATTCCAAACGATGCGAAAATGCTTTAATTTCTGCTTCTTTCTCAAGGTTGGAATGATTTTTTTGCGCTTCCTCTTTGATAAATTGGGAGGTGATTGACAAGATATCAATGGTTGCAATATCTGGCCGCCTCAAAGCACTAAAAAAAATCCCATTAACTAAGATACTGGTGATGAGTGCGGTCAAAAGAGATACTTGAGTTGTCTTAAACATAGCCATACACCTCCAGGGCAACTTTGGAAATGGCATCAGCCAATGGCAAACCTGTTGCCATTAATCGTTTCAAGGCCTCGACTTCAGGACCACGTGTAGTGTTTAAGACGCGTGAAAATGGATCGACAATCAAACGATGCACTGTTGAATTCTCTTCACACATCATTAAAAACTCAGAGTATTCATTAGTTATTTTAAGGCTTCGGATTAAACGCTCGCCATAAGCATCCAACTGATTACTCGTTTTTAAAGTGTCAATCGTACTTTTGGAGGCACCTAAAAAGATTTTATAATAGGCGTTGTCGTAACACATTTTGGCAGTTGGATTGTTTTCATAATCATCTAAGCCATGAGTCACTGTAATAAAATTACCACCGTATTTAGGCGCACGCCTATAGCCCTCGTTAACAAAGTTAGCACTGCCACCCGTACCATTGTCTGAAAGTAATTCGTAGGATTCATCAATCAAGCAGCTTTTGGGAATGTGCTTTGGCGTGTAATACATCGCATTGGTGATTTGATACATTAAGATTTTCAATACAATGCGCTGCAAATCCTTATTTCCATCAAGACCACCCAACTCTAAAATGACTAAATTTCTTTTAAAATCGAGCGAACAAGGCGGTTCAAAATAACTGCCATAACGACCGTTTTTAGTATAGCTATACAACAGGCGCCCAATATTTTGAGAAATAGGATCGTTACTACTTTCTAAGTGATGAGCAATAAGAGTAATAGTTGTAGCATTGTGATGTTGTCGCCACATCGCCTCAATGGCTTTCTCAATATGACTTCGTTCTTCATCACTGACGTTACCTGATGGTCTTGCCATCATACCTACAAGTTGTATTAGCTGATTGTGAACGTCTTTAAATGCAGTATCATTTTTGGCTTGTGCATCAATTGTAGAAAAGAGGTTTAGGCTAATTTCAGTGTCATGATTAAAATCAATAAGCTGTCCGTTCAACATCTCACAAGATTTAGCGTATGAACCGCCCACATCAATGATATAAACAAAGCCCCCCTGGGATAACAGACTTTGAATGTAGTCATTCATTAAAAAGGATTTTCCTTTTCCAGGAGGAGCTACAATAGCGACATTATAGTTTCTGACTACGTTGTCAAAAAAATAAATAGCGGTAAATTGCCCTCGTCTTTGTGGATAGACCTGAGCAAATCGTCCTGCCCCTTTCCATTCCCCCTGGATAGGTAATAAGTTAACCGTATTAAAACTGGTTAAAGGTCTTACCCGTCCAAATGATTTGTAATCATCAAACATACCTTCAGCAGGTGCAAAGGGCATGGAGGCTAGAAGTGTTTGTAACTGCAAACCTGTTGGCGTGCGTAAATCAAATTGGTTACCACGAAATACATCCTTGGCACGTCGTACATCGCGACGGACATTGGCAGGTGTTGTAAACAATAAAACGTTATAATAGGAATCAACCAAAGAATCATCGCCACTGAGCCGCTCTCTTAACTCCTCAATTTCTGCGTATTTTTTGTTAAAATTTTTGACCCATTTGGCAATAAAAGGTTGTTTGGCATTTTGCCCTTCATCAGCATACTTGGCATCTAATGCCGCCATCACCTTGTCTTTATCTTTAATTCGTATTGCAAAACTAAAAAGAAAGGGACAACTTATTTGCAAAGAGGTATTAAACATTTTTCCAAATAAATCACCCAGTTGCCATTGCACAGGGGATTTAGGATATTGCCTAACGGACAAGCATTTAATCACCCTCGTATCTTCTTCTCGCTCAATCTCTATTTGATTGGATTTAACCCGCATACTCGCTTCAATGTCAGTCAGTTGAAAACGAATTTCAGTATTGGTATCGTAATTGGTTTTTTCTTCATACAAGCTGTCGGTTGGAAAGAGCCACTCCCGCTTTAAGCTAATCACTTCTTCAATAGACAGTTCTTTACAAATAATATTGACTGACTTTAGATTGTTGCTGATGTCTTCGCGCAAACTACCAAGCAACAAGCGATCGTCTTCTATGGATTTGCGCGGAATTGAAATACATAAAAATAAACGAAAATCACGCAAGACAAAATTGCTTTCTTTAGTTAATGAGCTGTACACCCCTTTGCGGTAAAATTCAGCTCGTCGGTGTGCCAGGGCTTTTAAAACCTCACTGCCTTGATTGCGTTGATGTTCCATTTCATCAATCATGTGGCCAATTTTAGGCGATGCCCAAAACAAAGCATGAAAACAACTTTCCGGTGGCAAAATATCCGTTAATATACTGGTGAGAATAGTCACTGTTTCTTCACTGGCACCAATCAGTGTCGAGCATTCAAACATCATATGAGATGCCTGTTTGTAAGGATAAATATCAGCTTCTGAATCGTAAACCTCGTCAGGTAAATAAGGTGCTAAGCAATAAGTATCCAACAGCGCTTCGATTTGCTTTTTATGATGCGCATCAGTCATGCCAAGCTCTTCTCGCAATGTTTCCAATAGCGAGCCTGTTGCATGACTTAAAATAGTGCTTGTTTTTTTAACTGCAAGACGCGCTTTTTTTATAGTTGACAACATAATGGCTCCCCTTATTTTAAAGCCAATTGTGACTGCTGCATCCACTGTCCTTCCTTAACAACGCTGTACACTCGATTGGCTTGATGATAATTGCCATCAGTGTCTTCATAAGGTGCTATCCAAAGAGGCATCACCCCTTCTCCATAACGCACAGGCTGACCAGGTCGCCCATCCATCACCAAAGGATTTCGGCTGGGGGTTACAGCCAGGGATTTGCCCTTACCATTCACCATGTCATAAACCTGATCCATACGTTTGCACGTTCCTCCATTGGGAGCTGGGCAATCAAAGTCCTCATTCAATTTGGCGCAACCGGTCAAAACAACACAGGGCAACAGTAATAAAGTAGTTAAAATTTTCATGATCTATATATCCTTAGAAAGAGTGGTTTTTATAGAAAAATTGGTTGGCAGCTTTTTCTTCAGCAGTCTCAGACTCGGCAGGGGCTTCAAAAGCTACTTTGGAATTTTGGCTTTCTTCTGGTTGTTCAGGGGCATTAGTGTCCGTTCCCCCATCAAGCCAAAAACCCTTAAGAAAAGTTACATCTACTGTAACGATTGGAGGCAATTGAATAATCGGGTGGTACATTTCAGCACGCTTGATGTTGTATTGCGCATACATTTTTGCAGCGCCCGATCCGCCACTAGAAACAGCCGCGAGAGGAATTTTTCCTGCTTGAATGGTTGATACACTTCCTAGAGGCGAGGTGCTGTAATCAGTGGAATATTGCTGGCCAATATTGCCCATGCTTTCCCAGAAGTTCCCCCAAAAAGCTTTTTTCACCATCGGTTCATCACGCCATACCGCACGCCCACGAATTCCGTTTTTAGAATCTGAAATGATGCCTGTAACCTGGATGTCGATATTGGTGCCATTGGAATGAATGCAACTTAATCGTTCGGTACGAAACTTTCCTCGCTCACTGGAAATATCGCCAATTACAGAAGCACTTACCATACAGCCTTTAAGTGGTGCCCTGTATTTATTCGGCATCACTCCATCATCGACAATTTGAAATATCATAATGTCGGGATTTGCTTGGCTTAAAACTCCCGCAGATGCATCTGCACCTTGTAAAACAACTGCTTTAGCAAAGGTGTTGGAGAAGACATAATTATTGGGTGTTTTGATTCGTGGCTTGGATTTTTTATTTAACTTGGCTGTGTATTGAATAAATCCCGAATCCATCTCCATGGAGTTGCTCGCTGCCGCTTCATCTGCTCGGGGTAACAACCCATTTTGAGGCTCATTGTTTTTTAATGTCCCATCTATTGGGGTAGTACGCTCCATTTGTAGCTTAACTATTTGATGCTTTAATTCAGAAAGTGTGGATTTCATTTCAGATAGTTCATCTTTTTGCGAGGTAATGAGCTTGCTTTGCTTGTCTTTTTCATCACCTAATGCCTTGAGGTTTTTATCAAAGAGCTCTGATTTTGCAAGCTCAGCTCGCCAGGCATTTTGTGTTTTCTCAATCCAATGGGATTCATTAGTGGCAGTAGATATCGGGCTGGCTAAGCTGTGTTTTTTATAAGCGGGTTTATCAACCTCTCTGGATTTAACTGTCTTGTTTCCCAATAAGGCAAAGCACGCAATCACCAACACTATAACGCCGATAACAATCCCTAAAAAGATCTGTTGTTGTTTTTTAAGTTGAATAGACATGTTAGCTAATCCTGTACAATCGAGTAGTTTCAAACGGCGCTAAATGGGTTTTAGCAAGCGCCACCCCTTTGGTTCCAGGCCAATTAAACCAGGATTCCTTGGCATCAATAGGCTGGTTGGTTACGTTTTTTAACTCAAAAATTTCACCCCGCATACGATTGCCATTAACTGTCAATAAGCGTTTTAGTTGTGTTTTTTGTGCTTTATAGACTGAAGGATTTTTGGGTATTGTTTGGGTAAAACCTTCTGGCAAATACCCATTAACAAGCGCTCGTAAAAAACCAACCATCACCTTTTCATAACTTGATGTATGTGGAGCGCGGGCACGAATTACAGGATTTCTGTAGGATTTAAAAACGATTGTTTGTGACGCAATGGGCTTTGGTTCTACACGCACGTTGTAAAAAAGACCTTTTTCAGTCAGCAAATTGATAGTAAAAGCTCGTGTGTGGTATAGAGGCGATGGCAAAAAAGTAAGAATACCCGTCGTATCATCAATTAATTTGCAATTCGCCTTCCCATTGCATGCATCAACCAGGGTGTTGCCAGGTGCTTTTATTTGCTGAATGCGATCATCCTCTAACATAAGATTATTGGGTTCTTTAATTGAGGCATTAATGAAAATATCTTCATAATTTCTGACTGTTTTTATTTGAGCACCTTCTGCTGTTGCTATTAATAAGCCTAAGCTGAATATCATTGCCATTTGTTTCATGATTACACCTTCTCAAGATTCGTTAGTTTCAACAGGCCATACTCATAGGAATACCTAATCAAAAAAGTCTCCCGTACATCAGACATCAAATCCGCGCCAACAAAACGCTTCATCTGTCCCATTACTTTTACGCTCAAGTGTTTGATATCAATTTCAAAGGTCGATGGATAAAACACGCTGGATAAATGTTCGTGATTAATTTGTTCGACTTCCTTAACCAATTGCGCCCTGATGTCCCCATACAGTGAGGGAGCTACATAGCCTAAGAGCGCATTAAATTGGTAAGTGGCTGAACTTGAAGTGATATTAAAACGAAGTTGCGTTAAGAAATTGGTCATGTCTCTTAAATAACCTTCCGAAACACCTGTTCCAGAAAGTGTAAATTCTTGAGATATTTTAGGTGGGATGAAATGGGTTTCATGTTTGCTATGAGCATAATGCAATAAGACCACAATGGTAATTGATTGCATGAATGTCATAGCTAGCAGCACACTACTAATACCTATGAATAAAACCCTAATCTTTTTTTCCTTCATTAATTCTGATTTTTTTTGTTCTATTTTCATCTGTTACCCCAAAAACGCTCTAATCCATGACGGTGGTGTTGCCCGTAACTTAGGTGATAGAGAAAAGAACCAATAAAAAAGGTGGATATAAAAATAGGGACCTTCATTACCCTTCATGCGTTTCATAAGAAATAGAAACGCACAGGTTAGAATCAATGAGGTAACAAAAAAACCACAAACAGCCCCAAATACGTAGAGAGTTAGTGCTCCTACCATGACCTCATCGAGTGTAAAAATAATCAATCGATAAGGCTCATTAAGATATTGGGGTGTTTTGTATTTTCTCGGATCTTCCATCTTAAACCCCTGCTAGCATTGCAACGACATTTAGAAAAATAGCCATCGCCCCAACGCCGCCAAGCGTTTTAATATTTCGAGTAAACATCAAGGTAACAACAGCCGCTACAGCTTCTCCGACATAAAGATAGGTTTTTATCGAACCATTGTAGGTATCCTTAACTACTTCTTCTGCAGCGGATAAAGCATCCGCTGCAAAGGTTCCTTGAGCCATTATTAGCAAGCAAATAAGTATGAAAATCTTTCCAATGTGAGCATTAATACTGCTTAACACGTTACTTCTGAACTGATTTAATAAAGACATGTTATCCCTCCTTTTTAATGGTGATTGAGGATTGATTGCTGCATTGATGGGCAAAATTTCTTTGTTGGATCAGCCAAACCATCGTGCTTTTCAGATTGAATTTTTTGATAAATTTCATAACGGTGGATGGCTACTGAATTGGGTGCATTAAACCCAATGCGTACCTGATTCCCTTTACAACATAGAACTGTGATAAATATATCTTCTCCAATAACAATGCTTTCACCGACTCTTCTAGTTAAACTCAACATCTTCTTCTCCTTTTTAGTTAACTTTCATATTTAAAATGTGTTTCATTTTCAGTAATTGGGTTTTAGCCACTTCAGGGTTATTGTTTTTGGGAGCTGCATCAGGTACAAAAAATGAACTTCTCTTGGAACAATTTTTACAAAAATCAATAAATTGGGGTAAGGTTGGCGGTAGTTCCTTATTTTTTCGACATAAATCAATTGCCATATCAAGAATGTTATCCGCATAGGTAAATAGTCCTTGTTGCCATTCACCTTTAACAAAAACTAAAAACTCATCGCTTTTAAATTGACTACGCCAAACCTGTCCGTACATAGCTGCAAACCTCAAAAATAATCGATCAATGCGCTTGCGACCTTCCTCGGTAGGCGCTAAGGTCGATGATGTTGTCATCGGTTTCTTCTTCAATGCCTGATTTACATGACTCCCAGAAGCTGTCTCTAATGGGTTGTTTCTTATAATTTGTTTCATGGACTGCATTATTTGTCTCCTGACACGTATCACTTTGAATTTCATCTTCCCAACAATGTTGTGCTAACCAATTGGCAGGATATTTCCAAGCAGCAACCCATTGGCCTTGGCTATGCTGTTGTTGATAAAACTGGATTTGTTGTTGTAAAGCCGAATAAATTTGTATTGGCAACTCAGGTGTGAGATTAAGCGCTTGAAATGCTTCCCATGCTTTTTGCTTTGATTTTTTTAGCGGGTACAAATCCCAAAATTTTTCGAATTGTGATAATAAAAAAATATAATAATTATCTTCTTTTAGAGGTGTGTCGGCTTTTGGAGATTTATCTATGCCGGCTTTTAGTGGGTCTGTCTTTGATAAGCCAGTATTTATAAGGCGTTGCTGATTTTTAGCTGGGTCTAGTTGCTGTGTCTGGTTTAGGTCTAGTTTATTTTGGACGGAATAACCCATTGTAGCTAATTCGCATCTTAAAATTAATTTTAAACCTTCGGATTGTGGTGTAATAAGCCCTGCTCGCCCCAAAGCAGATAAGGCACGGCGTATTTGCATGCGTGAATAGCTCCCGCTTTTAATGCCTTGATGCGGCTCAATATAAAGTTGCTCTGCTATCGATTGATAGCTGATTCCGCGCTTTATGCCGACTAATCCTGTTTTGACATCCATATATGGCCTTATCCCTCTTAGGTAAGCCAGTTGCTGAAGGTGTGGCATCCCACATAAAGCAGCAAGTTCTTTGTCATTAATTAAAAAATCCACTATTCACTCTCAATCCGTGTACAAATTCGTTATTATTTTTTTTATATGGTATATTTACTATTAACTACTACTTGAGTCGTACGATTCGTGTAAATAATTATTTTAATTTACCACTATTTGGTGCATTGTCAATATATATTTTCACAATATGGGATTAATTGGGTTGGTTAATATGAATATAAAAGAAAAAATTGGTCAAAGAATTCAAGAAGAACGGATAGCAAAAGGATTAACTAGAAAGGCCCTTGAGGAGTTAACTGATGATCTTAAACAATCAAGAATTAGCAATTGGGAGCGAGGTGATAGAACTCCAGGGCCTGAAGAAATAAAACAACTTGCTAGAGCACTAGATATTTCACCTGCTTATTTGATGTGCCTAACCGATGAGAAACGTCCAAAAAAAATTCCAGGATTAGGGTCATTGGTTCCACTGCTCGATCATCAACAAGCCTGCGATCCTAAAGGATTCATTCAAAGGGTTAGGAACGAACATAATTCAGATGAAATAAGCTTTATACCGATTTCTTCTGAGCTTAGTACTCGTCTTGGAGAAAATGCATTTGCTCTAAAAATGAAAGATGAGAGTATGCACCCTGAATTAAGAGTTAATGATATTTTGATTATTGATCCCAATTCTGAACTGCATCCAGGAAGTTTAGTTGCAGCACAGCTTAACGAAGAAAATGAGGTTATCGTGCGTAGATATAAACAACTAACCTTATCAAAAGAATTTAATCCATTTGAATTGCGGGCCGAAAATGATAATTGGGGGAATATAAAAATT
The DNA here is from genome assembly GCF_026191275.1 of Legionella sp. PATHC039. Lineage (NCBI taxonomy): Bacteria > Pseudomonadati > Pseudomonadota > Gammaproteobacteria > Legionellales > Legionellaceae > Legionella > Legionella sp. PATHC039. The sequence continues at coordinate 440,551 of NZ_JAPHOP010000001.1, read as the reverse complement.
GATAAAGTAACTGACGCTATAATTATCGGCGTTATTGTGTGTGTTGTGAGGTATACAGGGAGATACTAATACATTTAACCTAATTAATTCGATTTACCAGTGAAATGTTAACGGATAGTTCTGAGATTTTTTATAAACCACTCATGTTACGCACGTGAACTTGCAGTTTGAATAAAAAGCATTAGAATTTTGCCCTTAATTTTAGGGAGTGAATTCAATGGATATGCTTGATCTTTATTGTGATTATTTAATTTTCCAAAACAAATATGCGACTGCTACCGGGTTATCTGATTTGGTTGATGGAGCATTTGCTCATAACAAAGTAACACGATTTCTTCGTTTTGAACATTTTGGTTCAAAATCACTTTGGCACTATGTCAAAAAGCCAGTTAGGTCACAAGAAACAGTAGGAGGAGTATTGATACTTGATGATTCCATCGAAGAGAAGCCCTACTCTGATGAGAATGAAGTGAATTGCTGGTATTACTCTCATGCTAAAGGGGCTGTACTCAAAGGGATAAACATCTTGTATTGCATGGTTCGTTACGCTGACTTCAGTGTATCCATAGGATATAAGGTGATTAAAAAAGATATCGCTTATTGTGATATTAAAACCAGACAAACCAGAAGAAAATCATCAGTGAACAAGAATCAATTATTTCAAAGCTTGATTGCACAGGCTATTACCAATAAGGTGATGTTTGATTATGTGCTAGCTGACAACTGGTTTGGCTCGAAGGCCAATATGGTTCACATCCATAAAGACCTTCAAAAGTCGTTTATCATTGGAATCAAGTCTAACCTAACATTAGCCTTATCTGAAAACGATGCCAAAAACGGGCGGTACCAACAAGTAAGAGCATTAGAACTTGAAGAGGATATACTGGCTTAAAGGCCTAGACCTCCCCGTGAGGCTCCTGAAAAAGGTTTTCAAAAACGAAAATGGCTCAACAGGAATTCTCTATCTTGTTTCAAATGACATGCAAAGTAGTGCCGAACGTCTTTATGAAGTGTACCCTGGCGGATTGAAGAGTATCACAAGTCAATTAAGCAAAATGCAAGCTTAACCAAGTCCCCAGCTCGAATCGTCATAACACAGTGCAATCATATTTATGCGTCTATTATTGCTTACTGCAAGCTCGAAATGCTGAAGATAAAAACCCAATTAAATCACTTTGCCATTAAGTACAAACTAATTGTTAGAGCGAACCAAATTGCCTGGCAGGGGCTTAAAAATATGGCTGCTTAAAATTGATCGTGGGTAACATGAGTATTTGAGCTAAAACCTTAAAGTAATTTTCTGCTACACTTAAAATACAAACTGTCTTCCAAGGTTAGGTATGCGCTACCTCTTTATTTTGATAGCTCTTCTATCCCAACCACTTTTTGCTAAACCATCCGAAGCCATCTTTGCTGGTGGTTGTTTTTGGTGTGTTGAAGCCGATTTTGATAAAGTTCCTGGGGTTTTAGAGACTATTTCAGGCTATGATGGTGGTACTGAGCCTAGGCCTGGTTATGCATTGGTCTCATCGGGTAAAACTGCTTATGTAGAGGTTGTGCGTGTTGTCTTTGATAGCGATAAAGTGACCTATCAAGAATTACTAGATTTTTATTGGCGTCATATCGACCCAACAGTACAAAACCAGCAATTTTGCGATGTTGGTAAGCAATATCGCAGCGTCATTTTCTATTTAAATGACGATCAAAAAAAGGCAGCTTTAGCTAGTATTGATGAAATAAAAAAACGATTTCCTAAGGTATATACAGAGGTAATTCCCTCTACAACGTTTTATCCTGCAGAAGAATATCATCAAGATTATTATCAAAAAAATCCAATTCGTTACAAATATTACCGTTACAATTGTGGTCGTGATGCTCGTATCAAGGAGTTATGGGATGAAAAGTCTAGTTAGTTTTATTGTAAGCGTATTTATGCTAAATACTGCCCTGGCTTACACGCCTGAATTTAACAAATCCGAAAAACTAAAACAGCTTACGCCTCTACAATACCAAGTGACTCAAAAGGCTGCTACAGAAAAACCTTTTGATAATCCCTATTGGAATAATGAACAAGCCGGAATTTATGTGGACATAGTTTCAGGAGAGCCTCTGTTTAGTTCTCTGGATAAATACGACTCAGGAACCGGTTGGCCTAGTTTTACAAAACCCATAAATACCGCAAATGTTATTTTAAAACCCGCGAGACACTATTTGTTTTTTGTGCAAACTGAAGTGCTTTCTAAAAATGCGCAATCTCATTTAGGGCATGTATTTAATGACGGCCCAAAACCCACCGGTGAACGATATTGCATGAATTCGGCGGCATTGCGATTTATCCCAAAAGATCAAATGAGCAAAGAAGGCTATGAAGAGTATTTAACTCTTTTTAAATAGATTGCTTATGAAATTCATAAAGCCTGTGCATCGCTGTCCCTATCACTAACAAAGAAAAGATCATTGCTAAACTTAGGAAGTGGTTTGGCCAAAGCATCATGGCTATAAAAAAAACAAAGGCTTCAGCTCTTTCTATTAATCCTGGGCTGTAATGAAAACTTTTTTCTGAATCATTAGTCTTAAAAATACCCACAACAAGAAAACTCGTGATACAAAGTAGTATACTCGCCATCATTAACAAAGACCCAAGACCCCGCTCATTTGGATTAATAGCCCATAAGGCAAACACAACACCCACCTCAACCACGCGATCAGTCATAATATCCAATACACTACCCCAGTCAGAGCTATGGTTAGTTAGACGAGCAATAGTACCATCGAGGGTATCACAATATCCAGACAGTAATAGTAAACTAATGGCCAGATAGGGTAGATTTAGCCACAGTGCGGGTATCACTAAAAGACCCAATACGCCAGAAAAGAAGGTGACTTGATTTGGGGTCACTCGCTCTATCAACACAGGAGTAATTGGATTGACACAAAGGCGTTGATACAGTGGCCTAAGGTGTTGTTCTATCATAGATTTATCCTAATTTATTTAGCCAACGAACGAAAGTTCGAATTTTAGAAGAAAATATAAACGGCTTATAATACTCTCCCGCAACTCGCTTACTAATTTCACTAAAAGTGGGGTACGCTGCAATCGCATCGGTAAAAGTTCGCAAACTTTTCCGTTCTTTAACGGCTATAACCCAAGGTAAAATTAATTCACCCGCATGAGCGCCCACTATGCTCACACCCAAAATTTTAGCTTTTTTACCGGTTATGATTTTTATTTTGCCATTTACCTTATTTTCCGCTTGGGCTCTGTCCACCTCGGCGAAGGCAAATTCTGTGATTTTTAATGTAGGATCTTTTAAGGCCTCACTCGCCAATAGGCCCACGTGGGCTAATTCGGGCTCAGTATAAGTCACCCAAGGCACCGCTTTGTAATCTACTTTTGCAGGCCATTTAAAAGCAATATTTCTCAATGCAATACCCGCTTGATAACTAGCCATGTGCGTAAATTGATAAGGCCCTGTCACATCGCCTATGGCATAGATTTTTTTATTAGTGGTTTGAAGTCTGGCATTCGTGTTTATCCCTCTGGTGGTGTATTGAACGCCTGCTTTTTCCAAACCGAGCCCGTCCACATTAGCCACACGACCTGTTGATACCAACAAATGCGAGCCTGTGATAGTAATTGGGTTGTCCTGGTTTTCCAAATGAACACTAATGGTCTTATCAGCACTCTCTTCTATTTTGTTAATTTTAATTTGCTCATAAAGTGCTATCTGCATCGACTCAAGTTGACTTCGAATAATAGCCACGCAATCGGCATCATCCTTAGGAAGAATAGTAAAGGCTTCTAAAATAGTGACTTTAGACCCAAGCATTGCGAAAGCCTGAGCTAATTCACAGCCTATAGGACCTCCGCCGATAACAATCAAATGCTCAGGTTGTACTTTTAGGTTAAAGATGGTTTCATTAGTTAAATAAGAGACCTTGTTTAAGTTCTGGATAGGAGGGATGGCTGGAGATGAGCCTGTAGCAATCACAAAATGTTTGGCCCGAATAATTTTCCTTTTTAATTTAAACTGTTTTGGCCCTATAAAATGCCCTGCTTCTTGAATAACCTGAACACCTAGAGAGGTAAAACGTTCCACCGAATCATTTTTTGCAATACACGCTATCACATTATGCACCTGCTGCATCACTTGCAAAAAATCAATTTTCACCGATTTTGCCTGAATACCTAAAACAGTCGAATGTTTGGTTTGATAAAAGATTTTGGCAGTGTTCAATAGCGTTTTAGAAGGGATACAACCGTAATTTAAACAATCACCTCCCATTTTGTTTGGTTCAACCAATACCACTTGTAATCCCAATTGAGAGCAACCTGCAGCGATACTTAAGCCTGCAGAACCCCCGCCAATAATGGCCAAATCACAAAATAAATCTTTATCTTTCATTTTTTCAGTACCCTGTTTACCCTTTTTTTTGTAAAAAACAGGAATCAAAGAAAGAGCGGCTAATCCTAATAAAGGTAGAATAAATTTGGGTTCAAAAATAATCCCCAGATTAGGCTGAAGGCTTGCTGCAAATAGTTCGCCCAATCCATTACCAACAGACACATAGACAATAGAGCCAGGAATAATTCCTATAAAAGTGGCTATGATAAAAGTAGAAGCGCTCACACCCAATACGGCAGAAACGATATTAATCACCCAGAAAGGAAATAATGGGATAAGTCGCAAGGTGAGCAAATAAGAAAATGCATTGTCTTTAAACCCAGAACGCATCCGCTTAACCCAACCTGAAGCACGCTTGGAAAACACTTCGCCTAAGGACGATTGGACTGCAAAAAAAAGAATCGTTGCACCTAAAGTGGCACTTAGAACCACCAAAAAAGTTCCCCAAAGTATTCCAAATAAGAAGCCGCCTATTAAAGTCAAAAAGATAGCACCTGGGATAGAGAGTGCTACAGCCACTGTATAAATTATTATAAAAACGAAAGAGACCAGATAAAAATGTGATTTTGTTATGGCTATAAGCCATTCATGATTGTCTCGTAAACTGGCAAAACTTACGTATTTATTTAAGCCTAAACCCAAAAAAAGACCTAATAAAACTATTATAATTAATAAGGGCAGCCAAGTTTTTATTGCACTAATTTTCATAAGATGATGCCCTTTTCATTATTCACATAACGTTCTTACTTTCTTATCAGAAGTTTTTGACTTTCGACTAAAATGAAAATCCTTTTTTATTTGCCAATAGTGGCGTTGAGCTTTAATTGGCATCAAAAGTAACCGTATAAGACTATTATCTGATGGCTTGGAATACCCAGGTACACCAATTATTATAGCTTGTTGGGGAATATCTAATTTGATTGTTTGATGCAACCTATCCCAAAATGAAAATACAACCCCATAATTACTATTGGTTTCATTGAGATAATTGGAATGATGAATGCCATGCATTCTTGGAGTAACGATAATTTTATTAATTAGCCGTTCAAAGCGAAAAGGCAATTTGATATTGCTGTGTTGAAAAAAAGTATGTGCTTGAAAAAAAAATTCATAGCAAAAAAAGAGTAAGGGACTCACTCCAATCAACCCTAATTGCACCAACCTAAAGAGACTCGAATACATAATTTCCACACAATGAAAACGCATGGCGGTTGAAACATCTAAGTCAGGATCAGCGTGATGCACGACATGGAATCGCCACAACAACGGAAGTTTATGATTTAGAGCATGCCAGTAGTAAAAGCTTAAATCCATTAACAAAAACCCAAGTATAAACACTACCCATTGATTAAAGGGAAGCATAGATAGAAGGCCGAAATCATGGCTAAAGGTGAAAAGGACGGTGGCTTTTGCTAAGGGGCTAATAAACAGACTTGCGATGACATAAACCAAGAGGGTAAAGGTGAAATTAATTGCTAATCGCGGCAATAATGGGCGAGTTGCTTTTCTTAAAGGCCACTTTTTCTCTAAAACAAACAATGACAAATAAATAAAAATAAGAATGAGTACTAAGTAATATTGTACTGTACTGTAATTGATCTCAGACATTAGTTTAAAAGGCTCGTGAATTGTTTCTATAAACTTGCCTATAAAAATGGCTCAAGTCAATCCAATTATAATTATCTTTATTCATAGTAATCATTTTTCTCTTAAATTAGTGGTAGTTGTTGGACTGAAAATATTTTTCTATTTTCAATGTGTCTCTGTAAGAGTAAATGGTGTTCTTGCTTACATTTTTTTGTTTGGGTAAATAAACAGTAAGAAATTCAGTAAAATATTCTGCAAAATCAGTTGGTTTCATCGTTATCGCCTTGCAAATCAGGGATTATTCCTGGGTACCTAGTCTCCATTTTCAACTTTATATCGGGAAACACATCGATCGTCATACGAAGGTAATAGGCCCTTTCGTGAAAAGAGTCGTGTCCCATATAAGTTTTAAATACAGGCAGATATACGTAAGCGTTCGCCTAAATACGGGTTGCATTGATATTGATGCTTTGCACTGAAGCAAATCAAGCCCATTGGGTAATTCTATTCATCTTGGCCTTATATTTTATTCTGGGAAGAATTCTTCATGCTTATGCTTTTATTTATAATAAAAAGCATTTCAAATTTCGTGTGCGGGGAATGGTTCTGACGTTTTCTGCACTTTTTTCCTTGCGGTGTTGAACATTAGTTTAATACTTTTTAAACTCGGGTGATAAAACAATTATTTTTTTACCCTGCATAAATCTGTTCAAAGTATTTACTTTTTCTGAGCGGGCAATCTATTAGAAAAAGAATTATTGAGATCGCTGGACTTATTATACTCAGAAGCATTATGCACACCAAATTTGATTTAGGCAACATCGCCACGCGAAGATGCCAATAATCCAAATTTCTTAGAAATTAAGTGGTCAAGAGATAGTGAACCCGGGCCATAAAATAAAATCAAAGCAAGCAGCATAGCCCAGTAACGATGGTCTATTAAATCGAGATAGGTAAACTGAATGACAGCGGTCATAGCCAGTAAAGGCAATGTTGCAAGTCTTGTTGCAAACCCAAAGATAAGAAGTACAGGGCAAGCGAGCTCAAAAGAGGTTGCAAGACAAGCAGTAATTTCTGGAGGCACAAAAGGAACTTTATATTCTTCCCTAAACAAGAAGACGGTCGACTGCCAGTTTGATATTTTAGTCATGCCAGAATACCAGAAGATTTTAGCCATCCATAAGCGCATGAATAAAACAAGCACAGGAAGGGCAATTTTCTCCAAAACCTTTGTAACTGATAGATAAATTTGAATAATTTTAGAAATGAACGGCTTATTTATAGAAGTTTCTACCGAATTATTGAGCATTATTGCCTCCGGTTTTAATGATATTGTCGACCAGCTGCTCCTGTAACACAAAAGCAACTGCTGAAGTTAAGTCAAAATTTTGATTGATTGTTTGTGCATACTGGACGCTCTCTAAAAGCTTTGCACCTTCAAATAATTTCTTTATGAAATGCCACTGATCTTCGGCAATCCAATAGGTATGTATTTCGTTTTCCTTACAGCCAATAACACCATAAGCTGCTTCTGTCTTAAGGGTAATTGCTTTTGAACTACAATTCTCAATGGTATCATGAATATCAAACAACGGGTATTTGGACTGAAAAATACAAACTGAAGGACAAAAATTCAGTTTGATATGATCTATTTCCTCTTCGGGGATGGTCATTAAATCTTGAGGGGAAATGGACTTAGAGTCTACAGCCCCATACGCCAAATGTTTGAGCCATTCATAGTGGGCATAATCACTTAAATAGGGCAACTCAGACAGTTGCTGTAATGTGGAAAGAAAGTCAGGGAAATCTCCACCAAAATCATCAAGCCAGCCTGTCTTTGGTAAGTACTTATCCTTTTTGCAATAAGTATAGGCAACACTATTGGCACACTCATTGCCGATTAATTTCCAAACGCCTGGATAAGTAATCCTCAAAGCATTGATCATATTTTCAAAAATAGTCTGACGATAAACATCTAGCCGTTCTTGGGAGAAATCCGAGCTTATAAAACTTAAATCAACGTCTTTTTTAAAGATATTTCGATAAAAGGACTCTTGTAATTTAAGTAATTCATGCATTTGCTACCCCCCTATTGACTTTGTAAGACGAGAGGTATGACTCGCATTTTGAAGCTTCCTCAATTAAAACATTGAGAGAAGGGATGTCTGCATCCCATTCAAGTAAAGTTGGTATAGGGCCAAATCTTTGAACAGTATAATCGTATAGAGCCCACACCTCATCACACACATAATTATTGTGAGTATCTATACGCAGAGTACTATCGTTTGACAATTCTTTTATGGAATGACCAGCAATATGAATTTCTTTTACTAAATTAAATGGAATAGAATCAATGTACTCTTTGGTATTCCATCCGTGATTCCAGGATGAGATGAATAGGTTATTCACATCGAGCAGAATCTTGGCACCTGTTTGATTGCAAAGCTCCACCAAAAAATAGGATTCATGGAGCCTGGATGACTTATATTCTATATAGGAAGATGGGTTCTCAATAAGAATTTCTCGTTTTAAAAAATCCTGTGCTATCGATATACTGCGCTTAAAGGTGTTAAAACTTTCTTCTGTATAAGGCACTGGAAGTAAATCAGGCATGTGTATGCCACCAACATGTCCCCATGAAAGATGCTCAGAAACAAATTTAGGCTGCACCTGATGAACAAGATTCGATAGGCGATCCAAATGGACTTTGGAGATACCATCGGATGAACCCAAAGATAGCCCAACACCATGAAGGCTTATCGGATAATATTCGGAAATATTTAAAAGAGCTTTTATCTCATTTCCGCCGTTGGAGAAGAAATTTTCGCTATGAACTTCAAACCAGCCAATCGAAGGTCGCTCCTCTAGAACTTGTGTGTAATGAGGGTACCGAAGTCCAATACCTATTAGCGGGTTCAAAGTCATAATATACGAATCGATTAATTTGAAACTTCGATTTTATCTTTAATGTCTTGCCCAACAGCGCTAAAATCACCCGCATTTATTTTATCACATTGACCTTTTGGTACTAAGATCCACGATTCAGAATCACCTGCTTTATTTTGTCCAGCACAGGAGTGGGAAGAACCTTTGCAATCTGCTTTGTTTTCCTTAATTAATCCCTTGCCATCTTTAACAACGCTACATTTCTCCATTTCACCTTCAGCAAATGCAACACTAGTTGTTAAAGTTATCGCTGCTGCAACTGCTGTAAAAATTCCGTTTTTTATCATTTTAATGCCCCTTGATTAATATAACAGTTACATAACATGGTATTGGAAAACAATCATATTATTTCAGGACTATCCGATATGTTATCTTTTAAATATAGCACCGATCAATTCGCTGTCAAGGTTAAACAAGTTTATAAACTTTCGTGTTAAGGAGTAACTTGGGATTAAGATCCATCGTTGAGACTATTATTATTCTGTAAAATCCTTCCTTAAAATAATCAATACAACGCTAAATATTTGTAGAAAAAACGCTATTTCAGAATACAATTTATTACTACCTTCGATTGCAGTTGCTTTATTTTGAATAGTCACTTGATCAAGATATAAATTATCAATATATTCACCATAACGCTCAATTTCCTTTTTAACCTCTTTGACAATATCCGCTGTACTTGATGTTCCTGTTAACTCAGAAAAGTCTCTCAAATAGTCTTTTTTAATGGCCTGAACTTCGACCTCATCTTTTACAGGTAAAACAGACAGAAGTATCGCGATATCAGCTCTGGTTTCTTTTTTTACTATATTGTTCCATACATCTTTAATGAGAATTTGTTTGTTCTGCGCTTGCATTTTCAAAGAAGATATAAGCAGCTCATTTTGTCTGATAAAGAAATATGAAATCACAGCTGAGCTAACCATCATGGAGAGAGCAAGAATTAAAACTAAATTACTTAGGTATTTACTTGTTTTACTCCTTTTTTTTTCTTTCATATTCCTTCTTCAGCTAATGAACATGATATTATCGATATATTAAGCTCAACGTTTTAATGAAAAGTTTAGGTGAATATTAAAAGATGTCAAGGCTTTCCCAGCCACGATTACTGGCTTACCGCTGACGGTAGTCTGTTTAAAGGCTATAGAGTCTGTATTAATCACCACAATTTCCCGAATCTTTACTTAATGAATACATACTCATTACATCATTTCCCCTTCCAAACTTCTTAATTCGAACCGCAAAACAAATCCGGATGCAAACTAAGTGGGAAGGAGAATTATATTAAAACAGTGCAACTTATTATAAGTCTTTAGGGTCGATGCCTTTAATTTTTGGCCAATTAATATTTGCCTTCTTTATGTTGCCAGGTATATTTTTTGCCCAAACATCTTGTGTTTTGCTGTTTAAATTTAGATAGAGTGTTCCATCCACAATTCTCCAAGCTAAAGGATCACTCACTATTTTGCTCCCAACGGATACGCCATACGCGCAATATCCTCCATAAGCGGGAAGATATTTTTCAGGATTTGCAAGAAATGTTTTTTTGTTCTCTTGATTAGAAAAAATATAACTCACACCTTCATAATATCCCGTGTAGTTTCCGCTACCACGTACAGGCCCACCTTGTTGAAAATAAGACACAGGATCATACCCCTGAATACCCACCAAACTGTAGGAAATATCTGAAGCCCAGGCAAGAACTGGCATCATAAAAATAAATATTAATTGCGGTATATACAATGATTTAATTTTTTTCATCGCTGCTATCCTTATAAAATTGTTAACCATATTTAAATCTTTTTACATTGAAGTGGTACGGAAAATCTTTCCCTGGACTTGCACCTGCCGCATAACAAAGCGGCGCTTTTGTTGCCAAAAAAATTGCGGCTCTTGTTTATAATAAACCATCCAATGCTACTTTTAATTACACACATTTAGGCAGCCTGGCGACCATTATTAGAAAAGCATCAATAGTTGAATTAAATCATTTCAGCTTTTATGGAGCGCTTGCCTGGTGGTTTTGAGGAGTTGTCCATGTATCCTTCCTTGTAGGAGCACGAAATAAATTCTCTGTGCTGTCCGATTGAGTATGGTCCTTTTTTACTTTTAGAGCAAATAATTTACTTATTACCTCCATTAAGAAAAAGAAATACAGATAGAAAAAACCAATGATTTTAATGAATGACTAGAAACGAGGCATAATAGTGTTTTAGACAAAAGGATTCAATTGATGGACAAACAATTGTTCCTCAAGCCAAACATACAATTTTTTTACCAAATAGCTTGCCGCTTTCTCATCCTTCATTTCATAGCTTAATTGTTCACAAATTTCTATGAAAGAAGCCTTGTTTTGGATTGGCTTAACATATTTTGCTCTAACTTATCCATTAGATAATATCTTATTTGAAGTTGGCGGCGCCAAATGACTAAAGATTGTGAATGAGCCATTTTTTTAGGACGAGGAGGATGCTTGTAACCATCTCTTGATGCTTTAATGAGGTCAAAACTGTTCCAATGCATTGATAATAAATGACAAGATGGATGAAGATAAAACTTCATGTCAGGTTTAAGCTCCCTGTTGATAATATTATCCAGCTTAAAGGTAGCTGATTAATTGATAAATTGCAAAAACCAGGCAAAACCACTCAACTGCCTAAGCTCTGTTTATCAAAGGCAAATCTTGTTGTGAGCCATAAACATGGCATATTACTTCACGTTATTTTCCTGCATTTTTGAATAGTGGCAAATACTTACCATAACCTCTTTTCTGCAGATCCTTGACTGGAATAAATTCCAGCGCCGCAGAATTCATGCAAAAACGTTTATTGGTGGGCGGAGGGCCGTCACCAAAAACATGCCCCAAATGTGATTTTCCATGTTTGGAAATCACTTCAGTCCGACTAGTAAACATGCTGCTATCATCTTTATATATTATGTTTCCAGGTTCTAGCGGTTTGGTAAAACTCGGCCAGCCAGTCTTAGAGTCATATTTATCGAGCGAAATAAATAATGGTTCACCGGTAACAACATCAACATAAATACCTTGCTCTTCATTATTCCAATAAGCATTATTAAACGGGGATTCTGTACCCTGTTGTTGAGTAACATTATATTGAATTGTTGATAATTTTTGTTTGATGACAGCATCTGAAGGTCGTTTATAGGCTTGTTCTGCATAGGCTGTCAAAGAGGCAACACTCATGAAAAAAAATAACAAACCTTTGATAATACTCTTCATGGTGGTTTCTCACTGATTAATGCTCTATTCTTAAGTATAGTCAGAATTCCGAACAACAGAATTCCGAACAACTGTCAATTTCCTTGACGTAAGTTATATGGTCTGCTACAAATATAAAGGGCAAGAGGATACTGTCGTATTCCAATCTATCCAAAAATAAGGAGAGGTATCATGCAACGTATTAAAAAAATCTCTATCGCTAACGCACAAGGCAAAGCTAAAGAGCTACTCGAAGGCACAAAAAAAGCTATGGGCACTGAATTAAATCTATTCAGCACACTTGCCAACTCACCAGCGGCACTGGAAGCCTACATTGGGATTATGACCTCTCTTAGCAAAGGTGCTCTTAACCCTAAACTACGCGAACAAATCGCATTGGTCTCAGCAGGTTATAATGGCTGTAACTACTGCGCATCCGCTCATACCTATCTTGGAGAAAAAGCAGGGATTAATAAAGATGAACTTAAAGAAAACCTCTCAGGAAAATCGTCTGATAAGAAAACACAAGTGGCTCTCAATTTTGCTACTCAACTGATTGAACGTCGTGGTGGGGTGAGTGAGTTCGACATCAAGACTGTCCGTGAAGCTGGATTTAGTGATGAAGAAATGGTTGAAATTTTAGCGCATGTAGCGATGAACACTTTCACTAACTACTTCAACGAAGCATTCAAGACGGACATCGACTTCCCTGTCGTTGATACCCATAAAGGACGTACTGCATCATAAATTATTCTAAGGGGTGGCTTAAAAACCACCTCCTTAATAGAAAATCCAAATTATATTTTGCCCCAAATACAAACCACCCTAAGATTCAATCCTCAAGTTTTTATTCTTGACTTTATAGAACGTCGATTTACAGCGGTTGAACTGGAAGATCCAGAGATCTCGAAATACCAATTGACTCAATGGACAAGCTTTTTGGTATCTACGTTTTTATTTTAGAACAAAAAACATCAGAGAAAAAGTTGCCATTCTTATTAGCGATCAATTGCCCCACACATTTTTCCCGAAATAGATACTATTCTATGGCGGGATATTTATCTTTTAATTGTTCGTGTCTTTCCAAGCTAGACTAGACATCATTATTATAAAAAAATCAGGACCAGAAGAAGGAGTATATATTCGTGCTGGAACCACAAATAGAAAAGCTGACACAGAAATGATTAAAGAGTTAAATCGCATAGTCAGCAATCAAACTTTTGATGAGCAACCCTTAACTGCATTGAACTCCGAAGCGATAGACTTCAGAGCTGCTTTAGAGCAATTCGAAAAAATTAGGAAGATCGATAAGAAAGATCTAGAAACGGTCGTTATCTTAATGGATTATCAAGGCAAAAAAGTACCTACAGTTCAGGGTTAATATTATTTGGTAAGGACAGAGCCAAAATATTTCCAGATGCATGGATTCAAGCGGGTCGATTTCAAGGAACAGACGAGAGCTTTATTGTAGATAATGCTGAATTTCATAATTCTCCTGGAAAAGCAATTAAAGAAGCAAGCTTTGCTTTTAATAAGCTTTGCTTTTAATAAGGCTATACTGACGAAACAGCCTGATGCAAAGATCGTCATTCCTCCTCCATCAGTTGCAGTGATTAGCTGGAAAGCGAACACTCAGCGCGACGATCATATTCGCCTTTTGCAGGACGAGGGGGATATGGTATGGCAAAAGAAAAACAATTATGGTTTGCGCAGCCATATAGAGTTAGCTATTTTGCGTTACAAAAAAGTCATGGGGACAGCCATGAAAGCAAGGGAATTACCTCAGCAAAAAACAGAATGTGGGATTGCTACGCGTGCTTTAAACGAATCACTTCACTGGGTATGCCAGTCTCTGTGAAAGTGAAGTAAAACCAATTCGGTTAGGTGAAATGTTGCCTAATTTTGATTTATTCAACAATGCCATATTGGATCATCCCGCCAATTATTTATAAATCCCATTTCAATTCCTGAAAACTGCTCATTTCTTTCAAATAGCTCAAAGAGCTTTATTTTCCAATTAGATTCAGGTGCAATTGTTTCTAATAATTGATCTATGATAAAAGCGATTAATTGAAAACGATAGTTACCATCAATATGGGTTTTAATAGGCGCATTCTTAGGTATTAGCGGAGGAATAACAAGCCATCTATTCCATAATCTTGAATGATGAGCACAGAGGTTCCTTGTATAGGTTAAACTTTTTATCCAAGATTCAATTACAGTTGTATGCTGACCTAAAAAAGAAGCAATCTCATTACGCACATCTTTCGACTGGATATTATTAAACATCTTAGAACAGACACCAAAGGAGAGTGCCTCAACCATCATCCAAATTGGTGGAAAATATGGTTTATCATAATTCTTATGATAATGTTGAATAAATAGTTCCTGCTTATTGGTACTAATCGTTTTAATTGTTTTTAGATAATCATCAAAAAAATCTCTTTCTCTATTTGCACCAGCTTTAGCCTTAAAATAATTTCGTTCTACATACCAAAAAGGATTAAATCGGATACTTGTCACATTGGTTAATGCCGCTCGAAATGCCACCTCTATTTTTTCAATTGCATCAGCAACAAGTAACCTTAGCTCTCTGTCAAATTGATAAAGCTGCCAAACTTGTTCAAATGTAGCGTTTTCTTTAAACTGGCGAGGGTTCTTTGCATTGTGGGATTGCTTAAAAGGCAAAAGATAGGATGATAAGCGATAATAACTTACTGTTTCCAATGCACGAATAGCTAGTTTTTGATCCTCAATCTGCAAACCCTGAGAAAATAAAAACTCCAGCTGTTGACTAACAGTAAGTGCAGGTTTCGTATAACTCTTTTCAGCCATAAAAAAATAACCCGTCGTGGTGCGCATCATTGAGAGGCGTGACGGGCATGGTTAATTATATTATAGCGCAACCACTCTCAAATTCAAATACGCGTTTTGTATTTTTATTAACTCAGGTAATAAGAGATTATACCATTCAGAGTCAGTCTAATCAAAATACTAATAATCAACAATAGGACTCTAATGTGGCTGTATGTCGCACAGGGAAATATTGATTGGGACTGCCTAGCGCTGCCTGACACAACAGTGACGAAATCGTGCCGTAACAGTGACCGTTTGTAGTGTATTTGTGGCAGTTCTAGGCAGTAATTCGATGATTTGATGCATCGTAAGTTGTTGATTTATAATGTTTTCTATTATTGAGTATCAGGCTTCGAACCAAGGTGTCGGGGGTTCGAGTCCCTCCGAGCGCGCCATTTAATCGTTTTAAAATCAATGGGTTGCGATGTATAACTCAAAAGAGAGGCTCTTCCCCAAATCCGGGGGCACTAATCAAGAACAGGCTCCTCCCCAAATCCGCTGAATCTTCTACACATCTTGTTTATTCCAAACAAACATGATCAAATCACCTCTTTTTGAGGTATGTATGGACTTAGCAGTTGAAGATACTACAGCATGGTCGGAAGCTATTTTTGGTTCAGTTGCTTTAGGGGATAAACGACTTACTCGTCGGTTAATTCAAATAGGCAAACAATTATCATCGACGCCTGGTGGTTCTCTTTCAGGAAGTTGTGGAGGGCAGGATGCGCTTATAGAAGGTAGTTATCGTTTTTTACGAAACAAACGAGTCACAGCGAATCAAATTGCAGAGGGTGGTTATCAAGTAACAAGCTGGTTATCTCAGTCAATCCCCACGCTTTTAGCCATTGAAGATACAACCACGCTCTCCTATACCCATCAAGTAAAAGAATCATTAGGTGATTTAGGCGGTCCTAAAGAAAAAAGCAATCGAGGTTTTCATGTTCATACAACTATGCTCATGGATGCAGAGCAAGAGAAAACAATAGGATTAATTGCGCAAGAACGTTGGTGTCGAGATATCAAAGAAAGGGGCAAAAAAAATCATCGACGAGTAAGGTTATATACAGAGAAAGAAAGCTATAAATGGGAAAAGAATACTCGGGCATTAGAGAACCGATTGGGTTCTAAAATGTCTGATGTGATTTCTGTTTGCGATAGAGAAGCTGATATTTTTGAATACATTCAGTACAAGTTAGACCATGCTCAACGTTTTATTGTTCGAGCGAGCCATAATCGAAAACTAGAAGGAAGTAACTGTTATTTATTTCAAATGTTACCTTCAGCAGTAAACTTGGGTACTTATACAATTAAAGTGGCTCAAAAAGCAAATAGAAAGAAACGCCAAGTGACTCTTGAGTTAAAAACAACATCTGTTACTTTCTCACCTTCTGAACGAAGAGCTAAAGCACGTGAATTAAAACCAATCACTTTAAACGTAGTAATCGCTAAAGAGAAAAATCCATCTGAAAGCGATTGCCTTGAATGGATTCTATTAACAACAGAAGCCACAACAACATTAGAGTGTACCCGAAAAATAACGCGATATTATGAAATGAGATGGCGCATTGAGGATTTTCATAAAGCATGGAAATCGGGGGTTGGTGCTGAAGAGCAGCGTATGCAATCAATTGAAAATTTAGAGAAAATGATTGTCATTCTCTCATTTGTAGCAATTCGATTACTCCAATTAAAAGAGTATTTTGAATACCCGACTACTCTAGTTATCAATGATAGCAGTACTTCTTGCGATGAATTGCTCACTGATGCTGAATGGAAAGTCTTATGGAATAGTGTTGAAAGAAAATCATTACCTGAAAAAATACCTACTGCTGCTTGGGCTTATAAAGCAATAGCCAAGTTGGGCGGTTGGACTGATTCCAAAAGAACTGGGAAAGCAGCTTGGTCTACTATCTGGAAAGGATGGTTCCGATTACAGGAACGAGTAGAAGGGCTTAGGATAGCTAACGAGTTGATGGAGATGTGATCAAGAGACAGCCCAAATCCGGGGGCACTAATCAAGAACACAAAACTTTAACCCTTAACCTATAATTTTCAAAATTTCTAAATCCATAAGCACGTCGTTGAATGAGCTTCATCTTACGATGGAACTTTTTATTTTTCCAGATAGCTCACGTCAGGTCATCATACATTGATGTTGAAGCAAGCGAATAACATGAAAGCGGTCGGCCATTATTTTTGCATTGAGAAAATGTTTTTTAACAATGGCTCGGTAGGTAATGATTAAATCCATACAGACTACTATGACTCGTTCCTTCCCTACCACTTCTCAATCAACGAGGCCTTATGGGCAGCATGAGCAAAAAAGGGACTGCTGGGACAATAGCGTTGCTGAAAATTTTTTCAACCGCTTGAAAGACGAGCGAGTGCATTGGGGTAATTATCAAACCAGACGGGAGGCAAAACAAGATATTCAGATTACATTACTATGTTTTATAACAATCAAAGATTGCATTCGTTTTTGGATTATCTAAGTCCGAATCAATTTGAAAATCGGTAATGGAGGTTAATGAAAAAAGTGGCTTAACTGGGGTGTGCAAATTTGCTTGACCAAGTCATTACAACGGTATATTGTTAAAATTGTTTTTAATTATAAGGATAGTAAAATGAACACTTTTAGAAAGTTATTTTTAGTAGCAATGGTTTCCTTATTTAGCTTGGTGGCAAATGCAGGTACTACTGTAGTTGACATAGCCGTCGGCAATAAGGACTTTTCAACCCTTGTTTCTTTATTGAAAAAAGCTGATTTAGTTAAAGCTTTAGAAGAGGCTGGTCCTTTTACAGTTTTTGCTCCCACTAATGAGGCATTTGCAGCTGTTCCTCAGGCCGATCTAGACGCACTTTTAGCTAATCCCGAAAAATTAAAGGCTGTATTGCTCTATCATGTGGTTAGTGGAGACATTACCTCTGATAAAATTAAACCCGGTATGGTTAAAACACTTAGTGGGCAGGATGTCGATATTACTGTTAAAGATGGAAAAGTATATGTCAATAATGCTGAAGTTGTAAAAGCAGATGTTAAGGCTTCAAATGGTGTTATTCATGTTGTGAATCAAGTATTGCTTCCCAAAGAGTAACCCATTAAAGACGGCGCTCATTTAGGAGCGCCATTTTGATACAAGACTTAACTTATATTTACTTCATTTTTCGCGAAACAACTACCTATGACGCCTAACATACTCTTTTAATCAGAGTTTTTTGTAATGCTTTCTTGTGGGGTTATCAATAAAATGGCCTGGTTGGGAATACCAGCAATCTAATGATCCGCTTAAACTTCAGTGAGCAATTAAGCGCGGCGGACTACGCTACAAAGCTGTTTAACAATCAGAAAATAAGCTGTCACATTTACCTTTGATAAAAAATGGAGGCACGAATCCAATGGAACTTTCCTTGGAAAAAATTTTAAATGATGAGCAGTTCAGCCTGAGCTTCCTTAAAATCTTATTAGAAAATAGTTACGACTCAATCATAATAACTGATTGTAGTGAAGATACATTGATCATTTATGTGAATAAAGCATTCAGCAGGCTAACTGGATATGAATCTTCAGAAATAATAGGAAAAACGCCAAAAATATTGCAAGGTTCAGCCGCCGATAGGAAAGTTATTGCTGATTTAACTGATTCCTTAAAAAATAATTCTTCATTCGAAGGACAGGCAATTAATTACAGATAAGATGGCACCCCTTTCATCATGAAGTGGCGTGTACTGCCTTTGAAGATAGATAACCAAACGAAAGCTTGAATTGCCATACAACGAGAAATAGGCTCTTCTGATGGCGTTGTTGTATAAATGAGTTCGGTAGCTATTTTGGCATGGTCCAAAAACCAAATATTTTAGTGAACACTACGCCTGAAAAATACTGCCCGAATTTGTTAGAATTCGGGCTTTAACTTAGCTAGGCAGCTTGAAGAAATCCTCAAAGAGTTCATTTTATTAAGTACACTGCAATCAATCATGGCCTCTTATTTTTGTCTTTCAAAATCTCTGGTATGCATTGATTTACATAATTTGTTGATAACAAATCATTGCAAGCTCAGATAGATTTCTCTTTCCACATTGCCTTTGTTATTTGGATGCTTCTTTGGGATAATCTACTATTGAAATTCACAAGTCACGCATCGATAATTTTTCTTCTTAATACATTAAACAAGTTACTCTCCATTCAATCCTGGGCACAGCGAGGAGAATAATACGCTGGAAATATTTTAGTTTTAGACGAAATGATTTGAAAGCATATTTTTTTATTGTTTGTTATCAAAGGATCTAATTTATGAAATTATCTATTGCCATAGTGGGTGCAGGTCTTTCAGGTTTAACAATTGCAAATGTTATTGGCGGCCATGCTGAAGTTACTGTTTTTGAAAAAGCGAGGGGCGTTGGTGGAAGAATGTCTACACGATACGCGGACGAGTTTTATTTTGATAATGGTGCACAGTTTTTTACTGCACGCAACAAACATTTTATACAATTTCTTGTCCCGCATTTCTCTTCTGGTTTGGTACAAAAATGGCAAGGGAAAGTTGTAACCCTTGAAAAGGGCAAGAAGATGACTGACCGGATATGGTTCGAGCCGCACTATGTCGCCACACCTGGAATGAACAATCTTTGTAAAAAACTAGCTGAAAATATAAAGATTAATCTCAATTGTGATATTGCACCTCTTAGTGAAAAAAGTAAGCAAGGCTGGGAATTATTTGACAACAAAGGAAGTGGATTGGGTTATTATGATTGGGTTATTTCAACAGCACCACCGGTGCAAACAGCTCATCTTTTTGATAAATTTTTGCCTCAGAACTCGATCTTAAAACAGAGTAAATTTTTGGCATGTTATTCTCTCATGTTTGGATTTCATAAAAAATGGGGTCATTCATGGATTGCTGCAAATATTTTGAATAGCCCTTTGGAATGGATTGCGGTTAATTCTACCAAGCCAGGCCGTAACCATGATCTGACCACATTGGTTGTGCATTCCAGTAATAGGTGGGCACAAGCGCATTTAGATGAGGATTTGAAAAAAATAGAGTGTTTTTTACGTGAGGAACTGCAACAAGTTTTAAAATTTGATATGAGCGATCCAGAATATTTTTCCTTGCATCGATGGCGCTATGCTTTGCTGGATAAGCTAAATGGTGACAAAATAAAAAATGAGCCTTATTATGATGAGGTCTTACAATTGGCATCTGTCGGGGATTGGTGCAGCAGGTCACGGATAGAAGATACGTGGCTTAATTCAAATAAGCTGGCCCTTAAAATAGTTGGCAACTTAACTAAATAACTTTGAGAACATTAAAGCCCTTGTCACAAAAATTATATAGACTCTAGTTTTATGGCTACACAAGATAACTATCTATTCTGTGAACTGACGTTGGCTGGGTGAAATATCATGAGCAGCACGCCGTAATAAAAAGCAGCAAACCAACAACTATTGTCGCCTTAAGACGTAAGTGAAAAAACCATAACGGAATAATTTTGTTACGATAAAGTTCTAGATCAAGAATAAGCAGATATAGAAAACATAAAATCTGAAGCGTGAAAGTTAAATAAGACATAGCAAGTAGTACTGACAACCATCCGAGTAAGCTTATAGCATTACTTTGAAACAAGAGATTGCGAGAACAGTTTTGCGAAAAAAATAAGAATACCCCCCAATGGATTCCGCAAATAAATGAGATAATCACGGCTCCGTATGCAAATAAAGCCACACTATAATCTAAGCGGCTAGAGTCTAGAACAACTGCAATCCCCAAAAGCAAAAAAGGTATAATACCTGCATAAGTGAGGACCCGCGCGGTCAGGATATTTTTTTCATTCATGATTTAAGCCACCGTTTAGAAGAATATTACCTCATGCAAAAATCCCAAGAAAGGCTAATTACTCACATTTCAGTTAAGTATTACGTCCTTAATACATTGGCAATAATATTTGCGTAGTGAATTAAGAGTTCAATTTATTGATAATAGCCATTAAATTACCAGAAATTTAGCGCAATGAGGAACTTTTTTAAAGTCGTTATATAATTATAACTTAAATGATAAACTGCTTAATTTGGTTGAATAACAAATTAAAAGGCAAAAATAGATCATGGCGAGCTATTTAGTAATTGCAGCGAGCAGTGGTAATGGGCAACCAGTAGTTAATTCTCTAATATCTCAGGGACAAACTCTATTTACTACTGCTAGAGAAAACAGCAAGATTCAACCTAATGCACTATTCGATGCGACTGATTTTGAAGCGGCCCATGAAGTATTAAAAAAGTCTAGTCCAATAGATGACACTGTTAATTTTGCAGGTTATTTATTATTAAAAGGGGCGCATTCTAAAAATTAAAATTTAATAGGTAACACCTTATTTGGATAAAATAGCATTTATCTTTTCAAAGATGCATTTATATTGAATTTACTAATAGTCTGAAGCGATTATCAATTGATAAAAAAGCAAATACTCATTTCAAGTCTGGGCAATACCATAGAATGGTTTGATTTTGGACTTTTTATTTTCATGGCACCTATAATCGGTGCTAAATTTTTTCCACAAGCATCGGCTAGCAATGCAACCATTGAGGCATTAATTGTATTTGCCGCTGGTTTTCTTTTTCGACCACTAGGTGGTATTTTTTTTGGTTATTTTGGAGATACTCGCGGCCGTGCAAAAACATTAAGAATTTCTATCTTAATCATCACCATATCAACTTTTTTGATTGGTGTTATTCCATCCTATGAAGAGATAGGATTCACTGCCCCAATCGTATTCATCTTACTTCGTTTAATACAAGGTGTATCTATTGGTGGGGAATACAGTGGAATAATAATCTACCTTGCCGAATCAGCGCCACTTAACAAACGGGGTTTTACCACGAGTTTTGCAGCAATAGGGGCAAATTTAGGCTTTTTATTAGCTACAGTTACCTTAATGTTTCTACATTTGTTTTTTAGCGAAGAGACGATTACAAATTGGGCATGGCGCCTGCCCTTTCTCCTTGTAGGGCTACCAGGCTCATTAATCATTTACTATCGTTTTAAATTATCTGAAACACCGGTTTATTTACAGTTGCAAAAAAAACATCGCCTTGTGTCCATCCCCTTTATTACAGCTATCAAATTTGCTCCCCGCCAATTACTGAAAATTTTAGGACTTACTTGCATGGGCTCAACATTTTATTATGTGTTCTTTGGGTATATGCCCACTTATTTAGAACACTATATTGGCTTTTCATTGAGTGACGCATTAACCATTGAGAGCATTATGTTAACTACAATGCTGTTTACTGTTCCTTTGGCAGGCATGTGCGGTGATTTTTTTACCCGAAAAAAGATGCTAACAATCACTGCAATAGCTATTATATTTTTGGCTTTGCCTTGCTTTTATTTACTGCAATCCAAATCTATATTATTAGTGCTATTAGCTTTTGGTACAGCAACGATTCTAAGCTCATTAGAACAAGGAAATACGCTAACAGCGATTGTTGAAAATTGCCCTGAGAACGTTCGCTACAGTGGCATAGCATTTTCTTATAACTTAGGGAATGCCTTATTCGGTGGCAGTACGCCATTAATTCTTACCTTGCTGACAGAAAATATGGGCCTTATCACGCCCGCTTATTATCTAATTTTTATGACAGTGATCACTTTGATTACCGCAACAACCTTACTTAACAATAACCAGTCTTTAGGAGCTCTTACCAACGCCCCACGCTCTAAAATGCAAATGCGCTTGCAATAAAACCAACATAGAGCAGGATCACACCGAACATCAAGCCAAATAAGCTAAACAAAAATGGTATTTCTTGGATGTAATGTGATAATAGTGCTTTCCATTGCTTAACAAAAATGACTCGAAAGATCCCAATCAAAAGCATACTTGCTCCAATTAAAGTAATGATTAAGGTCCATCCTAACTCAAAACTATTAGCAAACATTAAAGATAAACTGCCAAAGATTGTGGGAAGTACTCCACCCATGATGTAACCTGAATCTGATTTCACCATGTGTTTCGCCATATCGCGAGCATCCTCTAGATTAAATAAAATACCTAAAGAAAGTATTACTGATACCAGGCCAAACCAGCGAGCAAAAATTATATAGGTCATAATATCAATCCATAATAATTAAATGTTTATTCCAATAAATTCTTTGTATTTTATATCAAATCGTATCATTATATTAGGATCATAGAAAGTACCGCAACCAGGAGTGTTTATGGTCGCAAGGACGCGAACTACTATAATTAATAAAAATGCCTTTCGTTGGCTCTTAAAAAGTGTAGTCATCATCTTAGGTTCTCTGACACTGCTTTCTCTAAGTGGTTGTAAAGAGCATTTTATTGGGATGCTTAACCCCAAGGGAATGATTGCTTTCGAGCAGCGTAAATTGTTTTTCGATACTTTGGCTTTAATGTTGATTGTGGTGTTACCCGTAATCATCATGAGTATTACCTTTGTCTATCATTATCAAGTATCCCATCGTACCAAGGATTATAAGCCGAATTGGGGCCATAATTTTTATTTGGAATTATTATGGTGGGGTATTCCTTGTGTGATTATATTGGTTTTGGCCATTATGACATGGAAAAAGACGCATGAATTGGATCCCTATCGACCTATTGCAGGTCAGGCTCAAAAACCCTTATTAGTCCAAGTGATCGCTTTGCCGTGGAAATGGCTATTTATCTATCCAGAACAAAACATTGCAACAGTGAATTATCTTGAAATTCCATTAGGGCAGCAGGTAGAGTATTGGATAACAACAGATAATGTCCCGATGAGCGCTTTTTTTATCCCACAGCTAGGTAGTCAGATTTATGCCATGGCCGGAATGCGTACCCGTCTCCATCTTTTAGCTAATGAATCGGGTATTTATGATGGTTTAAATACTCAATACAATGGAAATGGGTTTTCAGACATGCATTTTGAAGTCCATGTCGTTGAACCTCAAACACTACAACAATGGTTTACAGAAGTAAAAAAATCGCCGAATGGATTGACAGATGCATCTTACAATCAATTGTTATACCCATCGATAGCTGATAAACCAAAACTATTCTCGGGCGTGCAAAATGACCTCTTTAACAAAGTAATAATGACTTATATGGAAAGTATAGGTCGGACGCACCCACGTGAAAATACTGTTAAATTCCATAAGGAATAGTTATGCTTCAAAATTTATTACTCGGCAAATTGACACTAGACGCTATACCTTTTCACAATTCTTTTGCTATGGGGGCAGGGGCGTTTATGGTATTAGGATTTGTAGGGGTTCTGACCTTACTGACGGTATTTAAAAAATGGTCCTATATCTGGAACGAATGGGTGACTTCCGTTGATCATAAAAAAATTGGGATTATGTATTTAATCTTATCCTTTGTAATGCTGCTACGCGGCTTTTCAGATGCACTGTTAATGCGCGCTCAACAAGCAGTTGCCGCAGGGGATGCCGTGGGGTTTTTGCCACCAGATCATTACGATCAGATTTTTACCGCACACGGCGTTATTATGATTTTCTTTGTTGCTATGCCGCTTGTTTTTGCTTTACTCAATATGATAGTCCCTCTGCAAATTGGTGCACGTGATGTGGCTTATCCTTATTTAAATTCACTTAGTTTTTGGTTGACCTTTGTCGGGGCAATGTTGTGCAATATCTCACTGGTGGTGGGGCAGTTTGCCTCAACCGGTTGGCTTGCTTATCCCCCTTTGTCTGAGCTGTATTATAGTCCCGACGTAGGTGTGGATTACTATATCTGGTCCTTACAAATTTCAGGGGTTGGAAGCTTACTTGCCGGAATTAATTTTATTGCAACTATTTTGAAAATGCGATGCAAAGGCATGACATTAATGAAAATGCCTGTTTTTGTTTGGTCTGCTTTATGCGCCATGATTTTAGTTGCTCTTGCTTTTCCCGTTTTAACTGTGACGCTTGCTCTTTTATCACTCGATCGCATGCTTGATATGCATTTCTTTTCTGATTTCGCCGGTGGAAACAGCATGATGTATATTAATTTAATCTGGGTATGGGGTCACCCAGAGGTGTATATCTTAATTTTGCCAGTATTTGGTATTTTTTCTGAAGTGGTAGCAACGTTCAGTCAAAAAAAATTATTTGGTTACACCACTATGGTATGGGCCATAGCCATGATAACTTTATTATCCTTCCTGGTGTGGCTCCACCATTTTTTTACTATGGGCGCAGGAGCAGATGTTAACTCCTTTTTTGGAATCGCGACTATGATTATTGCAATTCCTACGGGAGTAAAAGTATTTAACTGGTTGTTTACTATGTATAAGGGCCGAATTATCATGGCAACGCCCATGCTTTGGGTCACGGCTTTTTTTACTACTTTTGCAATAGGCGGTATGACTGGTGTGATGATGGCCGTCCCCCCTGTTGATTTTCAGACCCATAACAGCCTCTTTCTAGTCGCTCACTTTCATAATGTGATAATCGGCGGTGTACTTTTTGGTGCATTTGCTGGAATCACCTATTGGTTTCCAAAAGCTTTTGGTTTTCGTTTGGATGAGACTTGGGGTAAACGCGCTTTTTATTTTTGGGTTAGCGGTTTTTATTGTGCCTTCATGCCCTTGTATGTCTTAGGCCTTGATGGATTTGTGCGCCGCACCAATCATTATGCAAATACGATATATCAACCCTATTTAATTTTTGCAGCGATGGGAGCCTTGTTGATTTTAACTGGTATTGTGTTTCAGGTTATTCAGCTCATTGTAAGCATAAAAAATCGTCATGCGCTTCATGACCGCACAGGTGATCCATGGAATGGAAGGACATTGGAGTGGTCGGTTGCATCACCTGCGCCTGTATATAATTTTGCCAAATTACCCACAGTACAAGCACTCGACCAGTTTTGGGTAGATAAGGAGCATCATCGGGCAGAAGGCCAAATTCATCCTAAAGAAATTCATTACGAGCCCATTCATATGCCGAAAAATACATCGGTAGGATTTATTATCGCCATTTTTTCCGGAATTACAGGGTTTGCTTTAATTTGGCACATGCTTATTCCGGGAATTATTGGTTTACTGGGAGTTGTCTCTACAGCTATTGCTCGGACGTTTTCAAACGACGTTGATTATTATATTGATGCTGAAACAGTCAAAAGAACTGAATTAGCCCACTTTAGGAGCTTGTGTAATGCATAATAAAGCCATCCTCACTGACATACATCTTCACGACAGCGACTCAACGGATGTATTTGGGTTTTGGATGTATATACTGACGGATTGCATTTTATTTGGTTGTTTATTTGCAACCTTTTTAGTATTAAACAATCCAGGTTACCCAGGGCCTGCGCTTAAAAATTATGTTAATTTGCATGATGTACTCATTGAAACATTTCTTTTATTAATATCTAACTTTACTTTTTGCTTGGCTATTTTAAATTTATATAGGGATAAATCATACAAAGTTCAACTTTGGCTTGGTATTACCTTCTTGCTTGGCGCTGGTTTTATTTCAATGGAAGTCTCTGAATTTATACATATGGCAAATGAAGGTTTTCGATGGGATGTGAGTGGCGCAATTTCTTCGTTTTTCACTTTAGTAGGTACTCATGGACTGCATGTAGGCTTTGGTTTGTTGTGGATTTTAATCATGATTGTCCAGCTTCCCTTGATTAAATTAAATCATGTGAAGCGACGCCGAATGACCTATTTGGGGTTATTTTGGAATTTTTTAGACATTGTTTGGATTTTTGTATTTACTATTGTATACCTGATGGGGACGATTTAACATGGAATATCATGGAATAAAGGCGCCGGATTATGGCACAGGCCAAAAAAAACTGTGGCTTTATTTAATTGGTTTTATAAGTTGCTCTTTCCTGACGCTGCTCTCATTTTGGGTAGTCATGTCGCAAATCTTTTCTAAAACAGAAATATTGACACTTATTTTTTCTTCAGCGTGCATTCAATTTTTGGTACAGGTCATTTGCTTCCTTCGCTTGAGCACACAAACAGAACAAGGAAAAATGAATGTAATGACCTTTCTCTTCACTGGCGTTATTTTGACATCAATTATTTTGGGGTCCTTATGGATTATGTGGAATTTAAATTATTATATGATGCATTAAAAGCTATGCCTCTCCATTTCGCTTCAACTCACAGAGCAAATCACCTTCCACAAAAAACTTATTGTGACGCAAGGAGCAAAAGGTCTTCAAGCACAAAATATAACACCCCTTTAATTTAAGTAGCTAATATTATTTTTGCTTATATCTCTTTGTAGAATAATACATCTGATAGAAACATTAAAATCACTCTCTGTTGATGTCTTTGAGATGATTTTAATGTTATTTTGATCTACGCGGATTCAAATAGAAAAGACAATTGTAAGTATCAGATTAAGCTTGCCCAAAATAAATTGATTTAAAATTGCACTAAGAAGTGCTAAGCTATTCACCTATTATAACAATAAGCACTTTCCATGATTCAATCAGAACACAACGACCAACACCTATCATTCTCTCAATTCCCCCTTCGTCAAGAATTAATAAAAAGTCTTGCTTCTTCAAATTATGAAAATATGACCACTATCCAAATGCAAAGCCTGCCCATAATTCTTAGAAATGAAGATATGATAGCTCAAGCAAAAACAGGGAGTGGAAAGACCGCTGCTTTTGCTTTGTGTTTATTAAATAATTTAAAAATTTCTTTTTTTTCAGTACAAGCCTTGGTTCTTTGCCCTACCCGTGAACTCGCGGAACAAGTAAGCCAAGTTATCCGTCGATTAGCCTGTTTGATGCCTAATGTCAAAATTATTAATTTATCTGGTGGTATACCAATGAAACCTCAGCTTGATTCATTACGGCATGGAGCTCATATTATTGTAGGAACACCGGGGAGAATACTTAAGCATTTAAAAAACGCCTCTTTAGACTTATCTCAAGTAAAAGCTTTAGTTTTGGATGAGGCAGACAGAATGCTTGATATGGGTTTTTTTGATGACATTAAAAACATTATTTCGGTTTGTCCGAAAAAACGACAAACCCTGCTTTTTTCTGCGACTTATCCTGAAGAAATCAAACGGCTTTCAAAACAATTTATGAAGAACCCGAAAGAAGTTCATGTGGTAACCCCTCCTGAAGAAATTGATATTGAACAACATTTTTATGAAGTCTCGAGACATACTCAGAAATTTCCCTTATTAAAATCATTACTGTTGCACTATCGACCCGTTTCAGTGTTAATCTTCTGTAATACCAAGCAACAAACAGTAGAAGTCACAAACCAGCTCATCAATGAAGGCTTCAGTGCCATCGCTTTAAATGGTGATATGGAACAAATCGAACGTGATCTTGCTGTCTTGCGTTTTGCCAACCAAAGTTGTTCTATTCTTGTCGCCACTGATGTGGCAGCACGAGGACTAGATATAAAAGAACTTTCCACAGTGATTAATTTTGATCTCGCTTTTGATCACGACGTCCATATTCATCGTATTGGTCGAACAGGACGAGCTGGGAGTAAAGGCATTGCCTTAAGCCTTGTAACGCCTGCAGATGCACAACGAATTTGCGCCATTGAAGATAACTACCCGCACCCCATTCATTGGGGAAACATTAATGAATTAGAAAATCACAACACTGCTCACATAGTACCAGAAATGGTTACACTCTGTATTGCTTCCGGTAAAAAAGATAAAATTCGCCCTGGTGACATCCTTGGGGCATTAACCAAAGATGCAGGATTGGCAGGCAACACAATTGGCAAAATTAACATCACCGCTATGTACTCCTATATTGCAATTCACCACAGCCAAGCAGATAAAGCCTACCAATATTTACAAAGTGGAAAATTAAAAGGACGCAAAGTTAATGTAGGTAAAATAAATTGATTTTTCTAGACCATGTGAAAAATTTACTGCAACAATTGAAAAAAGAAGCAGTTATTATGTAAAAGCCCTAATAATACAAGCCTATGGATTTATTAGTGGCTATTGAAGCAATAGTATAAGTAGATAAAGCATTGTTAAAATCAGGATATCACTCAAATGACAATACAAAAGGGACCTCATGAACGAAGAGCTCTTAAAATATCAATCGCTGTTACCTTTCTCTTAGCCGTGGTAGGTATTTTATTTGGGCTATTGTCCGGTTCATTGGCTATAGTCTTTGACGGTATGTTTAATATGGTGGATACCGTTATATCAATCCTTGCTTTTTTTGTTGCCCGTCTTTTAACAAGTAAGGGGAATCGGAGATTTCAATATGGTTACTGGCATATTGAACCTATGGTTCTTGTTTTGAATGGCAGTATCTTAATACTTCTTTGTACTTATGCACTAGTAAACGCGATTGGCAGTTTGATGTCTGGTGGACATGAACTCAATTTTGATTGGGCATTTGTGTTTGCACTTTTGGTGTTTTTTTTATCAACAGGCATGTATTTTTATTTAGTTAAAACAAACCGCAAAATTAAGTCCGAATTCTTGCGACTAGATATTCAAAGTTGGTTAATGTCTGCCTTGATTTCCACTTCTCTCCTATTGGCATTTGGCATCGCAGCCTTGTTGCATGGTGGGGCCTATGGATATTTTACTCCTTACATCGACCCCCTTATTTTAGCAATTCTTACTGCATTTCTGATTTTTGTGCCTATGGCCGCAGTCCGTGATGCCATGCGAGACATATTTCGCATGGCTCCTGTGGGTCTTGATGAAAGAATAAGAGAATTTTTAGATGAGCTTATTAAACAGCATGATTTCAAGACTTATACAAGCTACGTTGCAAAAATAGGACGCGCACAATTTATTGAAATACATATAGTAGTACCTATGGATTACCCAATTTCGAGCATTGAAACCCTAGATAAAATTCGTAATGAAATCGCGTTGGCTATTGGAGAAGATACGCCACAACGTTGGCTAACCATTGCCTTTACTGCAAATGAAAACTGGATTTAGCAAGCGTTTTATTCAAGTTTCCATGAGGATATTTGTGAAAACATGCTAATGAAAATTGGGAGTACAGCAAAATGAACTCTTAATTTTAGTAATTGACTTTCTTGAACAGCATTATCATCTTAGCCAGATAGACGCAACCCTTGCTAATGACTTTTCCACTTTGGGGTCTATGGTCGGCGCTCCTTTTTTTGGAGTATTGTCCCATAAAGTAAAAAACGTCATTCCAATCATGTTTTATGCCATAGTTGGTTTTTTACAGGGGCAGTGGCAATTGGTTTTTTTTGGTTAAAGACTATGTTAAGCCATTGATGATTGGTACCAGGATTGGTATTTTGAACATGGGACAGATCTGTGTCGGAATGATTTTATCCCCGCTCTTTGGCGAATTACTTGATCTATTTCATGATAATTATGTACGGGCTGCTACACCCGTTATTTTATGCGCATTTATTTCTGTGTATGGGTCGTATTGGTTATGGAAAAAGAGCCAGTCACCTGAGCTACCTGCCAGGTCAATTATCAATAATTTTTATATAAGTCTGACAGTTTCAGATGGTATTAGGCTCTATTATCAAATATTGACGTATCATCAAATCTTTATTTTAAAGTTTGTCATGACTAAAATACTTGGCTTCGAACCAAGATTTCTGAGGGAGAGTTCTTCAGAGCACGCCATAGAGATTGATTTTTTCCTAAACAAACTTTCAAGCTACGTATATTTACATAAGATTTAGCCTGCCAGCTCTATGAATAAAAACAATATTGTGGGATAATTATTGCCCAACTTCAGCAATATTAACCTATTTATATGAAAATAAGAGCAATTTTTTTCATGATCGCTATTTTTTTTCCATTTACTTTATTTGCCAGTGATGCGACTTGTCCTTTATCAAATGGAATCAATGTACTCACTAAAAAGCGAATTTTAAATATTTGTAAAAACGGTACCGTCGTTAAAACCTTTAAAGTAGCGCTCGGGTACAAAGGGGTTGGTAAAAAAAAGGCAGGGGATAACAAAACTCCAATTGGTTTATATGGGTTAGCTCATCCAAGAAAATCCAATCAATTTAAAGTCTTTATTCCAATTCTCTATCCGACTAAAAAGCAATTAGCCGCCGGATATACTGGTAGAGACGTTGGGATCCATGGACCAACTCAGACATCCAATTTGTTGGGTTGGTTAAACAACTTACCAGGCTCAACACGTGGATGTGTTGCTGTTGGCAAAAACAACTACATTGAGTATGTGGCTAATTGGGTAAAAGCCAATCCTGGAGCTAAGGTTTTAATTATTTAAATTGAGACGAAATTTGATACCGCCTATTTATTTTATGTAGAATGCTCTGATGGTGGTCGTCTTAATGATAAAGAAAATGCATTTAAACCAGGTAAGTGCTCTAACGAATTGCGGATTTGTCTAAAATTAAGGCTACCAGTAGCATCAAATATTTTTAGAACTTCAGCAACTAAAGGCCTCTCTTTTCGGGTCCTATCTTTTATCACATTGCGAATCAGGCGAAGCGCATCACTAATTGGTTGCTATATTCTTGTGGGTCTATTTCTTTTATAATCGCTTTGATTTCTTTTAAAATCTTGGGAATTGAGCTGTCTTCATTACACACTAGCCCTCCGATATTATCAGATCAAATAGAGGGTTTGATCTAATTAATAAAGCTGATCTTTATGAATCTGTTTGATTTAACCCAGATATCAATTTTTTGGTAATAAAAACTCTTGGTATTTGTTCTATACTTTTATTTAAATATAAATACACTTGGTTTGGAATTCATATGCCCTTGTCTGTATCAGACTATCAATCGAATTTCCCGGTGATGAACAACAGGCACTATTTACTTTACAGAAGCAAACCGGGATCGATAAATCCAAAATAAGACAAATTGCTGCTCAAGCAGCTAATAATACAAACCCTGTAAAAGGAATTATTGAATCTGAATACGATGTCGATAGTGAAAAGAAAGTAACTAAAGTCGGAGAAGTAAGACGATTTTTTATACCCGGATTAATTCAAAAGGATTATTTCAATATCAATTTGATTTTTATAACCTGAGAGGATTGAGGTGGACATAGTAAAAGCACAGAAAGACATGAAGGTAAAAGTAAATGTTTTAAGAATTCCAGCTAATGAAAGAGAAGCTAACATAGTAGCTGTTTATTCGATATTAATTAATAAGGACCTAATGGGAGATATGGATCATATTCCAAATATCATTTGGCAAATAAAATCAATTATTGAAAATATTAATCTGGATGATGATGATGATATTGCAAGATCAATTTGTCTAATTAAAGAAAAGATAGAAGATTCCAATGAAAATTATACCAATAAAAATATCATGGATTTTCTAAATGCATTTAGTAAAAAATCAGATTTGACTTTCAGACAAATCCGACAGGAATTAGCACAATCTAATTCTGAAATGAAAAAAATTCTGGATACCTATGATTGAGATGATGTGATTCATAGACATCATTTCAATTCATTCGTATTATACAGAGCCTTGAAATAACCAAGTTAAAGTAAGAAAGGGATGGGCTAATTTGTATCTTGAGACTATAAATACAGGCTATGCTTGCCATTAATCTGGCATATCTCGCCAGACACACTACCAAGAAAATAGCATTGCGGGTATCTAGAGATAAAACCATAGGGTAATAATCTGACAAATTAATAACAAAGAGGGGGCCTGCGCTTCGCAAATTGAGTCAGCGCTTCATAAGCATAACCTAATTGTAACACACCAAAATCAT
This sequence comes from Legionella sp. PATHC039, assembly GCF_026191275.1. NCBI lineage: Bacteria > Pseudomonadati > Pseudomonadota > Gammaproteobacteria > Legionellales > Legionellaceae > Legionella > Legionella sp. PATHC039. Next base: position 407,843 of record NZ_JAPHOP010000001.1, on the reverse strand, counting down.
CATGCCATCTTCCTACGATTTGCATTCCCACAGGCATATTATTTTCACCAAAACCACAAGGAACCGATAATGATGGATGTTCTGTTATTGTGATACACCAGCAAATTTTCATCCAATCAAGATACGAATCTAATCTTTTTCCATTAATTTCAGCAGGCCAAGGCAATTCAATATTGAAAGGATAAATCGATGTTGTGGGAAGAACATAGAATTCATACGTTTGCATAAACTGACGCATCTGCTCAAAAATTTGACCTTTCTTACGCTGCATTTGGACAATATGATCTACACTAAAACCTTGCATAAGTCGAAACTCCTCCAGAACCTCAGGCTTGATTTGATTCTTTTGAACCTCGTTGTGCATCAGATCATAATAAGTGGCTCCATATATCATAGCGCGCTCACAACGAAACACATTATCAATATCATTAAGAAAATCCGGATCAATTTCCTCTACAATACAACCTAGTTCTTCAAAAATCTGAGTTTGATTTTGGACAATTTTTTTAATCTCTGGATCTTGCAGCTCTCCACAGATATTTTTAAACATTGCCAAGCGGGTTCCTTTAAAATTTCGTAACAACGACTTGGAAAAAATAGTTTGGTCTTGCTCTATTGCAATTGGAGTTCTATCAGTGGGTCCACTAATGACCCCCATAAGCAAAGCCAAATCGGCAACGCTTCGTGCCATCGGCCCTTCTACTGACAAAGTTGACCAGGGTAATTTATTGGGAGTAGAAGGTACTCGCCCTGGAGAAGGACGCAATCCTACAACATTATTCCAGGCAGCAGGATTACGTAATGAACCGCCCATATCTCCCCCGCATGATAAAGGATTCATACCACAGGCCAAGGATACAGCGGCTCCCCCACTGCTTCCTCCAGCACTCTTGGTTAAATCCCATGGATTGGCAGTAGCTCCAAATACTTTATTATAAGTATGAGAACCCGCAGCAAATTCAGGAGAATTTGTTTTGCCTATTAGTATAGAGCCAGCAGCAGCTGTCCGCTCAACAATCAAGGCATCAAAATCAGGAATATTATTTGTAAAAATTGGAGAACCATAAGTAGTGCGAATATTTTTGGTAGGTGTCATATCCTTGTGGGTTAATGGTATACCATGTAACGGCCCTAACCAAGTTCCTTTCTTCCAAAGTTTATCAGCAAACTTTGCCTGTTTTAACAGCTCCTCTTCATTTAACAGAATAACAATAGCATTTACAAAAGAATTGGTTCGTTTAATTTGCTCAAGATGCGCCAACATAATTTCATGAGCAGAAACTTCTTTTTTTCTAATTAAATGAACAAGCTTGTTTGCATCGAAAAAACAAAGTTCATCTGAATTGCTCATCATTCACCTTTAGTAATCTATTTTCAAGTGACATCATCTATTAATCAAGGTATATAGACAATGATGTATTTTTTAATTATAGTCTAAGACCATAAACATATCCTACCTACCAAGGTTTGCCTCACCATCTAATGGCATAGAATAATGAGATCAATCTACGGTAAAATCGTTCTTCATTACGTTAAATTGCTTTACTATTACAGATTGAGAAGATTAGATTATCCATCCTTCATTAAAGTAATTTTTGACATAAATATTGATGAGTTAGCATATGGAAAATAAGAAAAAACGGGTTGTTGTCGCAACCGCCGGAACTTTTCTGGAATGGGCTGAATTTACTTATTATGCCTATATCGCAAATATTATCTCGGGATCGTTTTTTCCAAAATTGGGAAATCATCTGGGTTTGATAGCAACCTTTTCTGTTTTCGCGCTCAGTTACTTTTTCCGTCCTTTAGGAGCCCTCTTTTTTGGATATCTTGGAGACAAGATGGGACGTCGAGTTGCCCTGCAATCTTCTATTATGCTGATGGGGTTATCTTCACTATGCATTGGTTGTCTTCCTGCTTATGATAGTATTGGTATCTTGGCTCCAATTCTTTTGTTGATATTCCGATGTGTTCAAGGCTTTGCCGTGTCTGGTGAATTTAATGGCAGTGCGATCTATCTGATTGAACATGATTCACAAAAACCATGCCAAGCCGGAAGCTGGACTGGATTTGCTTCCGCATTGGGCATGATGTTTGGCGGATTGATGTCTACTTTAATTTATCTACCTCACATGCCTGAGTGGGCATGGCGTATCCCTTTCCTGTTAGGAACTTTATCCTGCTTTTGTGCGATGTATTTTCGTAAAAATCTGAGCGAATCACCGTCCTACCTCACACTAAGTAAAGAAAAATCATCCAATCCACTGAAAATTTTATTTGAAAATTATAAAAAACAATTAATTAGGGCTGTGTTATTAATAGCTGCATTAGGCATTTATATCTACATTATGAATGTTTATTATGCTTCTCATTTGGCAAAATACACTACATTGTCAGAGGCCCAAACCAAATTCGTTGTTACCTTAGGGCAAGGATTGGTTGTACTATTCATTGTTTTAACAGGAATGTATGCTGATCGAATTGACGAAAGACATATTATAAAAACCGGTTTGTGGGGGTATTTTATTGCGGCTCCTGTTGCTTTCCTGATCCCTCAAACCAATTCTTTTGCATTAATTCTCCTATCGCAGATTCCCTATGCATTATGCAATGCTCTGGTCGGCACACCAATTTTTAAACTATTGAATGATTTTTTTCCTACTCAGATTCGATATAGCGGTGTTTCTGTTGCATGGGGAGTAAGCATGGCTATTTTTGGAGGAACGGCGCCATTAGTTGCCAATTATTTACAATATTCATTCAAATTAACAATTGCGCCAATATTCTATATACTTTTATCTGCCAGTATTGCCTTGCTCGTTTTGCATGATAAAAAGAGTTACAAGATAACCTCCATAAAATTAAGATCAGATAATTGAATAAGCTACTTATCACCATTGCAAAAACATGTCTACGCAAGCATCTAATCAATTTGTGAAAATTGCTTCTTAATAGCCCCGATTGTTAGAGTCATCATGGCTCTGATTAAGAGACTTCTTTCAATTGTCTTCTCTTTTCGTGCCAAATTTCAAAAGCATTATAAACTGTAGGTACTACAAGCATATTTAAAACCGTAGAAGTCAATAATCCCCCTAATAGCACCTGCGCCAAAGGGCGCTGGAGTTCTTTACCGGCAGGGGAACCCCATAATAGGGGTATTAAGGCCAAAGCCGCTGTCGCTGCTGTCATTAACACGGGTACCAGGCGATCAAGGGTTCCCTGGATAACCACTTGTTCACGTTCTCGCCCCAGAGAGCGCAATTGATTATAGTGGCTCACTAAAATAATCCCATTACGTGCTGCAATCCCAAACAGAGTAATAAAACCAATCATGGCAGCGACACTCATGTCACCGCTGGCAATGAATAAAGAAACGACTCCACCAATCAATGCCAAGGGTAAGTTGAACATAACCAATAGAGCTTCCCTAAATGTGCCGAAAGCCTTATGAAGAAGTACCAACATAATAAAAACTGCCAGCGCACCAAAAAGAACAATCACACGAGATGCTTGTTGTTGGCTTTCAAACTGGCCGCCATATTGAACGAAATAACCACCAGGTAAGGAAATTTTTTCTTTAATCTGATGTTGTACTTCTTGAATCACACTACCCAAATCTTTCCCTTGCACATTAAAACCGATAACCAAAACACGTTGCACGTTTTCTCGATTAATTGCAAACGGTTGTGGCTCTAACTGAATATCAGCCACCGCGCGCAAAGGGATTTTTGTTTCTTGATTATTGGCCGCACCATGGGCATCAATCAGCATATTTTGAATAGCTTTAACACTATCCCGCTCTGTTTCACCCATACGCAAATACAAATCAAACGTCCTGTGGCCTTCAAGAATACTGGATACCGTCACACCATTAAGAAGGATTTGAATGTCCTCAGAAATTTGACCAATATTGACACCATAGCGAGCCGCTTTCTCCCTATCAATTTTAATGACCAGCTGAGGTACATTGATTTGCTGCTCTTTATTAATATCTACTACTCCCGGGACAGTTTTTAAAATGGATTCTACCGATTCACCCAATTCATTAAGGGTAGCAAGATTATCACCAAAGAGTTTCACGGCTACTTGCGCCCTGACTCCTGATAACACTTCATCCATGCGATGGGCAATAAACTGCCCCACATTAAATAACGCTCCCGGAATATTCGCTAAATCAGCTCGAATAGATTGTAACAATTCATCAGGAGACATGGTTTTATCTTTACCAAAATTCAGATGCACATCGAATTCACTAATATTCGGTGGTAAAGCATCTTCATCCAATTCACTGCGCCCTGCTCTTTGGGCAATAGAAATCACTTGCGGATATTTCAACAAAATCTTACTGACTTGCTTCCCCAAGCGCATGGATTCATTCAATGAAGTTCCCGGAAGAGTACTCATCACAATAATAAAGTTGCCTTCATGAAATTCAGGCAAAAAAGAAGTTCCAAAAAAAGGAAGTAAACTTAAAGCAAAAACAAAGGCTGCGATTGAGATGGCTACGACTGTTTTACAATGGACCAGTGACCAATTTAAACCAGTTAAAAAATGCTTTTTAAGCCAAATCACAAAGCGCGTTTCCGTTTGAGCCTGCTTAACCGTTTCCTCTTGTGTGCAATGATAACGCTCGTCTTCAGATAAGGCATGCACAGCCACTTTAGCATCCAGATTCTTTTCAGTCTTTCGAGCTAAAAGGAGATAGCATAGGGCTGGTACCATAGTAATAGAAACGACAAGAGAACCTAATACGGAGGCAATATAAGCAATAGCTAATGGGCTAAAAATCCTCTCGGGAATTCCTGACAAAAAGAAGATGGGTAAAAATACCAGGCTAATTATAATGGTCGCATAAACCACTGAACTGCGAATTTCCAAAACCGCATCAAAAACAATTTCAATCGCAGGCAAGGGGTTCTCTGCCAAACGATTAAGTCGTAAACGATGTACAACATTTTCTACGGTAATAATCCCATCATCCACCACCTCACCAATAGCAATCGCCATTCCTCCCAAAGTCATGGAGTTAATACCAAAACCGAAATAATGAAGAACCAAGATCCCTACGATAAAGGAAACGGGCATAGAGAGAAACGTAATAAACGAGGCTCGCCAATTCATCAAAAAAAGAAACAATACGGCAATCACAATAACAGCACCCTCAATAAGAGCTTTGGTTAAATTATGAATCGCTGATTCAATGAAATTGGCTTGGCGAAATACTTCCGTATTTAATTCAATACCTACCGGCAAGGATTTTTTTATATCAGCTAAAGCTTGCTCCACTTTAAGTGTTGTGGTTAATGTGTCAGCGCCATAAATTTTAGAAACAGTACCAATCACAGCATGTTCTGCATTGAAAGAAGCATCACCGCGTTTAATTTCACCGCCAAAAGCGACTGTGGCTACATTATTAACAGTAACAGGAACTCCCTTGCGGACTACAATCAGTGTTTTTTTTATATCGTCCAACGTCTTAATACGACCAATGGTACTCACGACAAATTCCGTACCCCCCTGATGTACGAAAGCGCCAGGTACATTTTGATTTCCTGTTGCCAACGCTTGACGAACTTCTTCGACTGTGATGCCATAAGCCAGCATACGCGAGGGATCAAGCTGTACTTGATATTGCTTTACTTCCCCACCCAGTGAAACTACTGAAGCAACTCCGCCTAAAGCTAATAGACGTGGACGAATAGTCCAATCAGAAATAGTGCGCAAGGTTTCAGGGCTTGCTGTTTGACTCACCAAAGCATATTTCAGCAACCACCCTACTGCCGATGTGACTGGCAGCATCACAGGTGAGGAAACGCCTGGGGGGAGACGGTTGACTACCTGTTGAATGCGCTCATTAACCAGTTGACGATTGAGATAGATATCCGTTTTATCATCAAATACCACGGTAATTGTTGATAATCCGACTGAGGTTTTTGAGCGAACACTGGCTACCCCTGGAGTCCCATTGATGGCACTTTCCAAAGGATAAGTGATTAATGTTTCCACATCTTGGGTTGCCATGCCTGGCGCTTGGGTTTGGACTACAACTTGAGGAGGGGCAAATTCAGGAAAAACATCTACCGGCATTTGCTTTAGAGTATAACCACCCAGCAAACAGAGAATAATCGTTAATGCCAAAATCAAGAGACGATTATGCAAAGACCAGGCTATAAGGCGAGTAAACATTTAATGATGCTCCTCTTGCCCTGATTGCAGTTTGCGACCTCCACTCAACCAAAGTGTATAAAGCTCGCGATTTCCTTGAGTAACAACGAGATCGCCAGGAACTAGACCACCAATAATTTCTGAGTAGTCATCCTCCACAGAGCCTACTTTAACATCGACTCGTTTGTAAGTGCTTCCATTTTGCACAAAGACAAATTGCTGGTTATCTGCTTGTAAAAGAGCAACATTCGGCACAGTGAGTGCTGCCTTATTGTGAGTTAAAATCACATTGGCCCGCACAAACATTCCGGGTTTCAGTAGCCCCTCCTTGTTATCCAAAGTAATTCGTACATTAACTGTACGGGTCAATGGATCAAGATTGGGTTCAATTAAAGTGACTTGACCCCGGAATGTCTGCTTGGGATAACTTAAGACATGAACATTCACTTCTTGCCCTACATTCACTTTACCTAAATCTTCTTCATACACTTGAGCTACGACTAATAATTTATCGCGATTACTGATATGAAAAAGAACGGTGTTTGGCTCGACAGCCTGACCTAAATTGATGTTCCTGGCATCAATGATACCAGCAATTGGGGCATTGACAGCAACGCTCGGTGGAGGATTTCCCACCAATCGTGATTGCACTGTAGCCAAGCGCTGTCCTGCCTTGACACTATCTCCCAAATTCACATCAATCGCTGTCACACTGCCACTAATACGAATGCTGACATCAGCTTGAGCATCAGGTAATAATTGAATTTGACCATTTAAACCAAGCAATTGTGCCATAGGACGATGGGTTGCCTGGACAACTTTGATATCAAGCATCCTGGCTTGTTCCGGAGTCAAATGAACCGGCCCTTTGGTGCCTCCTTCGCTTACTTCTATGTTTCCTCCGTGTGCAAAACTCACTTGCATGGGGGAAAGTAAGCCAAGAAAAAAAACAGTCATGATCATCATTCTAATTTTAAGCTGCAATCTCATTTGCTATCACCGTTGCTTTGATACTCTAAATAAGAGCAAAACCCATCTGTTTTTCCAGGACCAACAGCTGTACACAAGGCCACATAGACTTGTAAAAATTTTTCTAACGTATTGAGATAAGTGGTTTGCAAATCGTTTTGCTGTTTTTGCACTTGTAGCACATTTAAAAAAGAAATTTGCCCATTTTCATAAGAATCACGGGCCAATTTTACATTTTCAATAGTTAATTGAAGAGAAACACGTTGTGTTTCCTCAAGACTCTTACGTAATGCTTTGAATTGCTCATAATTACTGGCTATCTCCGTTGCAATACTTAAATCGAGGGCGCGTAATGACATAATCGCCTGAGTACCTGTATAACTTGCTTCTAAAATTCTCCCTTGATTTCGATTTAAAAGAGGGAGAGGAACAGACAGTGTAACACCCAAAGTACGATCGGCTGGTTGAGGAGGACCTTCTTCCACCACAATTTTATCCTGCTGAATACCAAGGCCTACTGTCCAATCTGCAAAGCGCTCGGCTTTTGCCAAACGGCGATCAGCATTGGCACGCTCAATCGATAACGCAATAGATTGCCGATCAGGGCGATTTTTAAGCGCCTGTGTTTTTAGAGCATCTAATACCGGGAGTTTTTTTGCAGCGGCAAAATCCATTTTAAGTGATAAAGAAGAGTTGGCTTCACGTCCCATTAATTGATTTAGTGTCGCATATTGACTAATACTAAGGCTATGCAAAAGATGTTTTTCTTGCACAATACGCAAATACTCAATGCGTGCCGCATTTTCATCCAATTTTGAAATTTCTGCGGCATGATATCGATTATGGATAACGTCAACCAACTCCTGGTTAATCCGTAATAAGTAATTGACTTGCTGTATGCGATGTTCTGTAATCACTGCCGTATAAAAGGCACTAGCCACTTTGGCACTGAGTTGGCGCTCAGCTTCTCTGATTTCTGTAATGGCTTTCAACACATCCAGACGTGCCACTGTCTTTTGTTTTGCAATACGTCCTGATATGGGAAATGCCTGGCTAAAGCCAGCACTGCGCGAATACTCTCCTTCATCAGTGAATAAACGATCGTCATTATTTGAAAGATTCAAGCTTGGATTAGACCAAAAGCCTGCTTGTAACAACCGGGCTTTTGCGATAGATACATTGTAACGCGCGGCTTTTAAATCCTTGTTGTTTGCTAAAGCAATTTGGGTTACTTCTTTAAGAGTCAAAGCGTTCGCCGCCGTTGCCAGAGAGGCATACAGCAGTAGCAGGACTAATCCATAAGAAAACTGCCAAACACGATGATATTCCATAAACGATAGCTCAAAAAATCTATCTATCTTCAGTCAACATGGAATCGAAAAAATAATCTGTGGCAGATGCAAGCATCAAGAGTAATGGACTGTGTTTTATTCGAAAGTAAGTCATCAATTAATACCTTCTTGTTATTGTTGTATGATTTATTTAGGACTTACGAAAAAACCCAAGGTTTAGGCAGGAAATGTTTTTAATGAGTGGATTTAGATAAACTAAATGACCGAATTAAAAACATTTTTTAACACAGAGATTGGGGTTTTTCGTAAGTCCTGTTAGTATCTCCCAGCAAATGTAATTACACAAGAGCAGTAAAATAATACAGTTACGTTTTCCTGATGCAGTTTTTAGCTGGGACCTCTCATCAATGAAGGGCTAATTACAGGTTGCTTGTCTTGATTTGCAGAGGATGTCATTTCCCTAAGTCTTGTTTTGATGCCAGATTGCTTTTCAATCAAATCAGATCCTGTAACTGGTGCATTAGATATTTCAGCCACTGATATTTCAAATGGTTTTAATAACAATTGAATCATGATTTCTTTATATCCAGAGAAAGTCTTAAGAGATTGCTCTGGGTTAAAATCACTTTTATTATTCAACTGCTTTAATAGGTTAATGGTGGAGGCTATAGAATTAGAGCGGGCAGAAGGATTATTCATTACATAAAAGTTAATTTGATTTAAAAATTGCTGCACATCTTTTGAGAAGCTTTTGAAGCTTAATTGTGAGTTTTTCTCATTATCCTCAAACAATTTATTGATTTGTGCTGTTAGAAAATCATAAGCCGCTCTGGCCAACTTTTGATTGGTTTTATCATGATTTAATGCGGAGCAGATATTATCCAGATAATCAAAAAATACTTTAAGACGGTATTGGTCTGCAAGAGGCAAGCTTTCTTTCATATTTAAAAAAACTTCTTTAGATTCTCGAATTTCCCCCAAGAGTTGTTGCTTATTCATTTGATCCTTGTAGGCCTGTAAATTCGAAGCCTCGCTTTCTGTTTTGGAAAACTCATTTCTTTTCAAAACAGGATTCAAGTGCTTTAGATATTCATTGTAATTCATTTCAATGGCCAACTTTAAAGCTGAAATACAAGTGTATTCACTGTTCAAAATTGTATTTAACTTTGCTTCGACCAGATTTGGGTAAAGTATTCGTCTGGCTGTCGGTTCATCAGACCAATAACTTGATGCATTAAATTGATTTGTTTCATTAGTTGTAAACAAAAGAGATACCATGTCCCTAGCAATTAAAATATCCTGCGCTAAAAAGCGTTCATCTGCTACTTTCATCTCTCCTGCATCAATGATTTTTAATCGCTTACTCTCTTCGTTATATAAAATATTTTTGAAAGTTAAATCGCCATGGACAAAGTCTTTGTTATGCAGATTTTCTAACTCAGTTAAAAATGAAATGGCTAACTCCATTTTGTCTGAAAATGTCAATTTTTGAAGTGAGTCTATGTCCTCAAGAAGCTCTTCCAAAGTACACCCTTCTTCTTTTTGCATGAAAAAACCTTGGCTTCCTCCTTGCAAATTGACTAATTCTGCAGCTGAATTACCTGATAAAATCGAATAATTGACAGATTCCTGTTTTATTAGCCCCTCGGCATTGCTAAAATTTCGATATAAAACCTTCAGTACATTCTCTTTAGGGAAAATTACCAATTCATCATACATTAAATACATAGCATGATTACTCTGTCTCACTTCGCCTTTGGTTCCGCTCCCTATCTTTGGACCATTTAAAATTAAAAACTCAGTAATACCATCATGACGTTGATTCTTGTATATATCATGACTCAAGAGGAACTCTATTTCATTTCCATTTTCATCGTTTAGCGTGTAATGATGTTTAGCAAACAATGCGGACTGACTGGAACCGGACAATAAATATTGCTTAATTAACTGCGTTAAAATTTCTTTATCTTGAGGTAAAGGTTGTTCCTTCAAATTTATGTAATAAACCATAACGCTCTCCTATAAGCCAATTAGCTGCTTATATTTGAGCATATTGATAAATATTAATATAATTAATTGTTTTGATATGTTTTATTAAATTTAGTTATATCTATTATTTTTCAATGAATTACTGATGATTTGACGTCTTTTTATGAGCAGTTATTTATTTTGATAAATATCAAAAAATATTATTAACAATTCCTATTCATAATACTGTTTGTTAGAAACAAACTGTTTCCTTAACTATAATTCTATTGATAAAGAAAAAGATATAGTCGGTAAATTCCAAATTGTAGTTTTGGGCTTATTCAGTCACCCTGGATAGGAATATAAAAAGTTAATTTGGATTTAATGAAAAATGGATCTTAGAAAAATTAATCTCAATTTGTTATTGCATCTTGATACATTGCTAAATGAGCTCTCAGTATCAAAAGCGGCTGAGAAATCTTTCATGAGCCAGACTGCAATGAGTCATATATTAAAACAATTACGTGATATATTCGATGATCCTTTGTTTATTAGGAAACCTCACGGGCTTCAACCAACACAAAAGGTGCTTGATCTGGCCCCAAAAATTAAAAAATTTTTAAATTACTCCAATGATATTTTTGAAGAAGATACTTTCAATCCAGGAAATGACAATTTATTTTTAAAGACTGCATCAGTAGGTACTGGAGAATATTTTATTTTACCCAGGTTATGTGCTCATTTGGCTAAAAATGCTCCGAAATTTGTATTAAAGATTTCTTCACTGTCAGAGTACTTGAGTCTCGAGTATTTATTAATGTCCGAATTAGACTTTGCAATAGGACCAGGCTTTGTTGAAACGGGGAATAACATCATCAGAGAATTATTGTTTGAAGAGGAAGCCTTGTGCGTCATGCATAAATCTCATCCACTCGCAAATCAGGAATTAACTCAAGATATGTACTTGCAAGCTGAACATGTTGACATACAATTTAGTTACATGGGAAATGAAAATATACTATATAAAGCGTTACAAGGATATCATCAAAGAAATATCAAAGTGATAGTGCCCAATATCATTAGTGCATTGGAAGTGGTTTATCATACGAATTTGATTACAACTGTACCGAGAACTCTAGCTGTTACTTTCAAAGACAGATATCAAATTGAACTACATCCTTTCCCTTTCCCTAAAAAGACATTTTTAGTTAACTTTTACTATCATAAACGATTATCAAATCATAAACCGCTGCAATGGGTGTTGGATGTAATAAAAAAACATTGTTGCGTCAATCATTAAGCTTAAACAAATTGATATTAAGGAGAAAGCAGATTCTTCTCCCAATTGTTTTTTATAAAACAATATTCTACGACATCGGACAATTCATCCGTTCTATAAGTATAAAAAACCATGCGTGTGGGAATGATTCTGAAACCACAATAATACTCACTCATAGGCAATGACTTATCGTGAAACTGGGAATTCAATATTTTTCTTTTATTTTCAATTAGTTGTTTGCTTGGTATAACTTGTGATGAAGTAGGCGCATAACTATGAAATCTGATTTGCGCGAAAGGCGGATAGGTATCCCAGTATGCTTGATTTTCGCTTTCCGATAATGGCCTGGCTGAACCGTCTATCATGACTTCTCTTTCAAATAACTCAAACCAAAAAGTCAGAGATACCATAGGATTATAGGTCATTTCGACAACCTTTCTGGTTCCTCGTTGGGTAAAAAATAATAAACCTTGCTCATTGATTTCGCGAATAGCGATAACACGCCCATGGGGAATAGAATCTTTGCCTGTCGTAGATAATGTAGCATGTTGTGGATTAGGTGCTCCTCTTTCCAATTCCTCAGAAATCCATGTTGTTAGAAAGGTAATGGGGTCGTTTCTGGCCATAACTTGAATACCTATTGTAAATATTTTCTGGCGTTAATAATGATATGGACTAGCGATGTCTCATTACGTTGGTGAATATTGTGAGCCATAATTCACTTGCAGTCGATTAGCAATAGGTCTTTTATAACAAATCTTAACTACCATTATTGTCGAATTCGATTTGTTGATAATCCCTGATTTGCTCGTTCAACTCTTCTATTTGATCCAGAATTTTTAAAAACTTTTCTCCAAAAGAAGTCACAAAGTACTCAACTCTGGGGGGTATCTCATGAAAGGTATTTCTGCCGAGAATCCCAAATTCAATATTCTTCCGCAGGCATTGGTTTAAAACTTTTGTTGATAGTCCTTCAACGCTTCGTACCATTTCCCCTGGTCGATTGATTCCATTTCGTAAAAGAGAATAGATGGTCAAGGACCACTTACAACCATAGATAGCCTCTACCATTGACGCTGTCTTAATGGGAGCTTTTTTTTGTATTAATTTTTTTTCATCCATTTCAATAATTTGTACCATAAAGTACTTAGTGAACTGAAAAGTGCTTACTTTTTTTAATATTGTAGATCTTTCATACTGGATTGGACAGTGTTTTAATGAATCAGGAGAATACATGTTCAATCAAAATTTAGCTATTATTATTGGCGGCTCTAGTGGTATGGGCCTTGAAACTGCAAAAAAACTTTCAAGTAACAATATGGAGCTGTTAATTACCGGAAAAGATAAACAAAAACTTGAAAATGCTGCAGCAGAAATACAAAAACTGGAAGCAAAAGTAGACATTTTAGTTCTTGATCTTTATGACAAAGAGCAGGTATTCCAATTTATAAGTAGTATGAATGATGAAACTCGAAGAGTAAAATATCTTGTAAATGCCGCTGGTTATTTCAAACCCATCACTTTTTTAGAACATGAGGAAGAAGATTACGATCGTCAGGTTAATCTTAATAAGGCGTTCTTTTTTATCACCCAGGCCGTAGTAAAAAACATGAAAAAAAATGGAGGGGGTAGTATCGTCAATATCGGTTCGATGTGGGCGAATCAGGCGGTTAAAGCAACTCCCTCCTCTGCTTATTCCATGCAAAAAGCCGGACTTCATTCACTAACCCAACATTTAGCTATGGAGCTTGCTGAGCACAATATTAGAGTAAACGCCGTGGCACCAGCAGTGGTAGCCACTCCTATCTATAAATCATTTATTGATGAAGAGAGAATCGAGGAGTCGTTACAGGATTTTAATAAATTTCATCCTATCGGCAGAATCGGTAAGGCAACAGATATCGCTGATGCAATCGAATTTCTTTTGTCTGATAAAGCAAGCTGGATCACGGGAGAAATTATGAATGTCGATGGAGGCGTGATGGCAGGAAGGAATTAATCAGCAAACCTTATCCAGATTTATGCCTGGGAGCATCAATAGAAAAAGATTGATTTTTATGGATAACGTGAGTTATGGATAAGACAGCCATTATTTTGAATCGTTCGGGCTGAGGAGGCATTTATGCCGTCTCAAAGCCTTGTATGGAATTTAATGTTTCGTGCCAAGGCTTCGAGACGATGCTTGCGCATCTCCTCAGCCCAAACGGACTCCGGATATTGACTGCTTCTTATATAATCCCTATCCAGAGCCCACATCAGATAAATCTGAAACAGGGCATTAAAAATCAATCTTTTGCTATAGATATTTTGACAGGATTCAATAGCATTAAGCGTTAAATCAGGGAATTGCGCTGCTGTAATATTCAAAATCATAATAACCTGTCTTCACATCCCAAAACTTACACTAACTTGATTATAGGTTATTTTGCATACAAATAATTCTTTGTGATATATAAAAATGCAATTGTATCTTGTATTTGCCTATTCTGATTCTGTTCTCCTTTCATTAAATCCTAGTTAGCAAAAAAGTGAAGCAATGACTTAATATTCAATTAATAATCATAATCATGGATGAAAATGGATGAGTGTACTTATCAAGGGATTACACAATGTACTATCGATAATTGTAATAGAACCCCATTTTTAAAAGATTACGGCTCCATAATATACAGGTCACAATTTAGGCGACTATCTAATAAAACCCAGGTTTTTTTAAATCCTTATGTTGATTTTCCTAGAACAAGACTGACACACTCAATAGAAGCAGAACATATAAGTAGAGAGCTCTCACGATATTTTTCTCAAAAAATAATTACAAGTGTAGAGTTCAAAGATAATAAAGATAAAGAATCATTTTCAACTATTGGTGAGCCTGTTAACAAAAACAGTTTTGCGTGGCAAGCGTCTGCCGGACTGAATTTTCGTCCGGCAGGAAGCCCTCTGAGTATCAATGCGGGTTATCGTTATTATAGCGGCGGTCAATTTAATGGACCATCAGATGTTTATACCAACAGCGATGGTTTTCAGGCAGGAACGCCCTTGTCCGGTCCTTTGAGGGCAAACCAGATTTAAGTACACAGTGTAATTATTCCAATCAGGAAAATTGGATTACTGCATTGTCGAGCTACATGGGTTAAGTAGCTGTTCACACTTACCAGGTAAAGGAGTGATGTTCCACAGGTATTTCCAGCACTTGATAGGATGGCATTATTTCTGGAAAATAAATAGCTAAGCGGAAAGCTAACATTTGTGTTTTTGTGCTAAGTATAAAACAACAAGACAGAGTTTTGAGGTTTTACAAATTGAGTCGGATTGGGTTTGGCAATCAATTCAATCAGGGGGATAGCTGCGCTAAAAAGGGAAAAAACCTTTAAGGTAGTAATCAATATCAAGCTCAGTAAATCAGGTTGGGATAATCGTTATTTTGTTCAGAGCCTTAAATCAGGTGATTTTTAGTGTTTTTTTTCCATTTCAATATCATATTATCCTTCAATTGGAAGCTGAGATATGTTAATTTCCTTTCGTTGTTTTTGTACATACCAAAAAAAAATTTATTTGGAAAAAATATTGTTTGATCAATAAAATCTATCACTGGAGTTAAGGTTGATTTATGTTCATGTTTAAAAAAAATAGCTCTACTGTAGTCGGCAATAATCTCAGCACCAATCTTGGCAGTTTTACAGACGTTCCTAATGAGATCCTCGCTCATGTTATGTATTTCCTTGATCTTCAATCACTAAGTTGTTTTGCAAGGACTAATAAGGATATTAATTATCAAGTACATCAGCTAGGTAAAACGTTTAATATTACTTTAGTGGATATACCCTGCGAGGGAACTTATAGTCAATTACATCAAAAATACACAAAATTCCTAGTTGCTTCTCAAAAACGTCAGAAGGAATTACAATCAATTAAAGAAGTTAGAGAGTCAATAAATCAACAAAGAAAAGACCTAAAAGATAATCCAGCAAACAGAACCAGTTGTATTTCCAGAGAAGAAAAAACGTTTACGGTTGTGTGTTGTATATTAGGAACTGTTGGTGGTTCATTATTCGCTTGCTGTTTTCCGGTAAATTGGGGTTTATCTGCACTTATAGGAGGAATATCAACAACCCCAATCCCCTTGACCGTATCGCGAACAACAAAATGTATGTGTCAAAAATGTATTGAATGTAAAGCCAATTCACTTGAATTGAGAGAGCAGAATTTGGATAACAATTTCCCGCCACCTTCTAAAATGCTAAAGTAATGCGAAGCAGCTGACTACTCTTTTTACCATAAAACTGGACGGATATGATCTCTCACTTTTCTTAGATTTTAACTGCTCATTTTTTCAGTCACAAATCTTTGATCTTTGCTCATCACTCCTGAACTATTATGAAGTTTTACAGTTTTAGCTGCCTTCCTACTCTAATAGGATTCATTATTTCGCCCATTGCCGGGTTGGCCGTTAAAGCAGCGCGGATTTTTCGGAAATTGCAGCAGTTTGGTTTGGCAAATGCATTGATGATGTCATGAGCATTCCCTGCCAAAATTGAATCCCCATGTAATTCAACGAAATCTTTTGCAATCGATAAACCCAACCTAGTTCCCCCTACCGTACAAGTTGTAGGTGCCTCAATCTGAAAAAAACGCTCGAATATAGTTTCACAAAGATCAGAAGGAATACCCGTCCCATTATCTCCTATCTGAAGCCTGCATGTTTCAGGATTGATTTGCACTAATCTAATGCTTACTTTCGCATTTTGCGGTGTGAATTTTATGGCATTTGACAAAATATTGATTAAAATATGCTGGATTTTGTCGAGATCTATTTGTGCTTGCAATTCATCAGGCAAATCCATTGAAAAAACAAGCTTGCGTTCGGGAATCTGAGCCTCAAACAATGCAATTGTCTGTTGAATTAATTTTACCAAATCAATATTGGCATAATGAAGAATCATTTTGCCAGCATCCAGCTCAGGGCAAGATCATACCTTTTTGACCAGTAATTATCATTTAGTATGATTTTTCAGTGATTTGTGATCAAATACTCATTTTTTGGATGACAAGAAATGAGTTTTGTAGAAAATTTTTCCATACTTAAAGATCCTCGTAGCGAAATAAATCAGCGCCATAATCTGCTAGATATCTTATTTTTAGCAGGTACTGCGGTGATGTCTGGAGCTGAGGGATGGAAAGACATAAAGGATTTTGGAGAAGAAAAGCTTGATTGGCTAAGACAATATCGGGATTTTAAGCATGGGATACCAGCCGATGATACCATAGCTCGTGTAATTAGTGCTCTTGATTCAGAGCAGTTCACGTTGTGTTTTGTAAATTGGGTGAATGAACTTCGTTCGAAAGATGGTCGAGAACAAATAGCAATAGATGGAAAAACTCTACGCCGCTCATATACAGGTGACCGCACCACAGCCTTACATAGCATTACTGCATGGAGTAAACGAAATGGGTTGATATTAGCTCAAATGCGCTCTAATGGAAAAGCAAACGAAAAAGCCAGTGTGTTAGAAATGCTAGACCTCTTGGAGCTTAAGGGAGCAATTGTTACTGCCGATGCTATGAATACAGAAAAGAAGATAGCTAAAAAAATACATGATAAAGGCGGAGACTATGTGCTTTGTGTTAAAAACAACCATAAAAAACTATTGAATGAAATTAAGGATTATTTTCATATCATGGAAAGAGACCATCGAGAAATCTGGTCACAAAATTACTTCGAAGAAGTGGACGCAGGCCATGGACGCATAGAAACAAGAACATGCCGGCAAATCGTAATTAGTCCATGGATTGAAGGTTACGCCGACTGGCAAGGATTACAAACCGTAATTGAAGTAACGCGAACACGTGAAATAAAAGAAAAAACCGGCACTGAAGTACAATACTATATCAGTTCCTTGCCCTTAGAGCCTAAACAAATTGCAGATGCTATCAGAGAGCATTGGGCAGTCGAAAACAAAGCTCACTGGGTGTTGGATGTGACCTACAAAGAAGATGACTCAAGAATACGCAGAGACAATGCAGCAGAAAATCTAGCCTTGCTTCGTAGGTTTGCACTCAATCTGGCTCGACTTCATCCTCAGAAAAATAGCATGAAGGGAAAATTAAAAAAGGCTATGTGGTCTGATAAATTTAGAAGTGAACTCTTGATTGGGCAAATTCAGGGCAAAGTATGATTTTGCCCTGGCATCCAGCTTTGATATATTCAGCAAATCATTGACATGTTTCAGTAAAGTTTGAGCATTATTTTGTATGCACCTTAATGTATTCTGAACAAATGAGGGAAGCTTTTTTTCTGCAAGCAACATTCCCAGAGGACCTAGTATCAGCATTAATGGGGTACGAAGTTCATGACTGACTCCGACGATATTAAAATCCCTGTCCAATAATTAGTATTTTCCCTTCATACAGAGCATCCTCCTTCCTCTATGTAAGGCTGATTGACTATAAAACATACGCCAGTCTTCGCGAGGCTAGCCATCAATCCAATGTGCAATTTTCAACACAGGATATGAATAGCCAATTAACCCTACCATTAAGGATTTGAGACCTTACTAAACTAATTAGAAAAGCCAGGTTTCGATAATTGCTTGCAATCACCAACAAAAAGATGAATATCTTTCAGCAAACACAGCACTTGCTTTAGTGGTTTAATTCCCCCTCTCAGCAATTTTTCTTTAATAGTCGCTCTACCTATTTCAGATCTTATCGTTAACCAAAATATAAAAAAAATACAATGAACTATAAAATAAATCAAAGTGTACAAAGTTTAATTTAATCTACAATTAAATTATAGGGTATCTATCAGTGAGGTTAATATGACAACTTCCAAGCTTGAAAAGACGGGTTTGCATGTTCATGAAAAAATCAAACATATGGTTAAGAGTTATGGAACGATGATAACGGGTATTCCTGCAGAAATATTAGGGCAAAATGAGGCAGAAAGATCAGTTGAATCTGTAAAAAAAATGGGGAATGTGAAAGAAAATATTGCTGAAGTAGTTCGAAAATCTGAAATGACCCAACCAACAAACAGCTGCGGACAAGCCAGCAATGAAATATGCGCTTTGCTTTTAGGAAAAGATGGGGCGAGTGATTTCGAAAATTCAAGGTACGAAATCTTATCAAAAGATGGCAAAAATTTGAAAAATTCCCTGCCTAATAAAAATTTGCTAGTTAGAGTTGAAATGGATCGGTTTAATGCTCCCCGTAAATACCAAAAAATAAAAAGAGAGGAGTTTAATCCCAAGACTGCTGAAAAAAATAAAATTTATCTACTGGAAGATCAGCTTTTATATCTCGATATATTTGGAAAAATCATTGATCTAGGGCAAACATCAGAAACATGTCAAAAACTATTTGATGCCATTACCAGTTCTGGTTTTCAACATTATATCCTTAATGATGAGTTTATTGAGCCAGAAGATGGTGAAGAGGAAGCAGCTGTTTGCGAGATAGGTGAAATAGTTTCGTCTAAAATAAAAAACATGGATTGTTGGACAACAACTCATTCTTTTACCCTATTTGTTCCAGAAGCAGAGAGTGAGGATACACGCACATTGTATCCTTACCAGGCTTATTGGAGCAGCCATACTATGCAACAGTGGTTTTCAGGTGATAAAGATGAAAAATTATCCCGTTTAGGCATAGATGGTTATATCGAAAAATTGGCATTATTAAGCACAACAACTGACAGCAAAGTGCGCTCCAATATTTATGGAGAATTATTTTCTCCTCCAGGAAAGGAACATGTTTTTTGTACTGGGATCAATGAAAAATTTTCGCCATTACGAGTCAAATTTAAAATCACTGAAGTCAATCCAGAAATAGCATTGCAAAATTTAGAAGAAGTTCAAGAGTTTATTGATATAAATTATCCTGGCGAAAACGCGAAAGCTCAATGCGAACTTTATAAAACAAAAGCGCAAGAAGCGATGACTAAACAACTTGAGATGGGACTTCTAATAGAGCCGACTCATCGAAAAGAATCAGTAACCTCCTATAAAGAAAAAAACACACAATCTTTCTTTAGCAAAAACTTAGATACAACCAGCAGAATAGATAAAATGATCTCATCAGTCATTACGATGGAAAACCTCAAGATTCTTGCAAAAGAAGCAGATACCCTTTCTGGAAAGGATCGTGAAAAGTTAGTGGAGTATTTTAAAACATTACCATCAGAGCAGCTGGCAGAAATCAAGCCTGAATCAGAAACAGCTCAAAAAGCCTGGGATGAACAATACGGATTAGTTCTTCGTGATAAGTGATAAATCGAATCGGCTTTGTGTATTGGTCACTTGAACTGTTTATAATCAAATGATATTGATCTATAATATATCACATTGATTGTAAGTGGCATTAATATGACAAAAATAAAACTGGAATCGCCAGGTTTCATGGTACACAAGAAGTTGAAAAGCATGTCCCAAATCTATGGAGTCATGATGACTGGTGTCCCTGCTGAGGTGTTAGGACAAATGCAGGCAGAGCGATCTATCCCCAGCATTAATAAAACAGGGAACCTTAAGCAACAAATTGCAAAGGAGGTTTCAAAGGTATGTCATATGATGACTGAACCCACTCAGAGTTGTGGCCAAGCCAGTAATGATGTGTGTGAATTGCTTTTAGGAAAAACTGAAGCGGAAAAATTCCATTTCACCAAATATGAAGCATTATCAGCAGATGGAGACAATCTAAAAAATGTTTTGGAAAATACAGCTCCATCGAGCACTAACCTATTAATACGATTTGAAATTGACAGAGAAGACCCTCCCATTATATTGGTTAAAACAAAAAAAGAGAATTTCAATCCGGAAACCGCTGTGAGGAATAAAATTTACCTATTAGAAAATAAATTATATTTTCTTGACAAGATAGGTAATCTTTTTAACCTTGGACCAGGTAAAAAAAAATGTACGCAGTTATTCAACGCAATTGGAGACTCAGCAGAATATAGTCTTTGTGATCCTTTTGTTCTTGAAGAACCTGAAAAACCTGAAGATTTTGCAATAAGTGAGATCGTCGATATCTTTAACGAACAAAAAGAGAGATTCGATTTTTGGATTGGGTCGCATTCTTTTATAATATATATCCCTCAAACGCTGGGTGAATCACCACGCCAATTCTATCCTTATCAAGCTTACTTTGGTTCACACACTTTACAGGATTGGTTTGTCAGCGATAAAGATGAATATCTGTCGCGAATTGGCATCGACAAGTATATTGAAAAATTAGCTCTACTGGGAAAAACAACAAACACAAAAGAACGCTCGGATATTTATGCAGAATTTTTTTCAAAGCGAGGCCGGGAAGCATTTTTTTGCGCCCATCTTAATGAAAAAAGACAACCATTACGAGTAAAGTTCAAAATAACTGAAATTAACCCTGAATTGGCATTAAAGAATTTACAGGAAACACAAGAATTTATTGATACCCATCCAGGAAAAAATCCATCAGATAAAGTAGAAAATTATAGAAATAGAGCGAAATTGGCAATGACTGAACACCTGGAGAGCCTATTAGAGATAAAGCCAGAATCGAGCCCCTCTTTATTTTGGAAAAATGTCGATAAGAAAGAACAAGAAATGACGGACAGTAGCAGATATAAAAAGGGACCAAGCTAGTCAATGAAACAATAAAAATCAATTAAATTATAAATTGTTCTAAAATTGTATTAATGGGTGTTTGAAAATAACGAAGGAGTTTGATTTATGATGAGTCGCGAAAAAGCAGCTGGAACTTTTTTTAAAGATTACCAGAAAAAAAATGTAATGAGATTGTTACAAGACTCTCTCGAAAAAATTATCAACGAATGGCTGAAAACTGATGATGAAAGCCATACCAAACTGAAAAGTCTTCAAGAACTTTCAGAGATGGATATTAATGCTAACTCATTTGCTGAACCCTCACCACTTCCTGATTTTGTTACGCGTCTCTGGCTGGATCCACATAAAGCGCTTGATGCCATGGACAAAAACATTTCAAAAAACGAAATCAGAAAGCTGATTAAAGAAACAGCGAGGGAAATAGAACTTGTCTTTACTCATCAAAAAGCACCCGACTACTCTTAATTGAAACGAGGATGGTGCTGGTATATTAATTCTTCATTCATTTTGGCCATATCATTGGCCAAATAATGTCTTGTTGGATAAAAGCATGCACAGAAAAACGATTCGAAAATTGACTCATATCTAAAAACCCTTCTAATTAATTTGTTATGTTAAATTAAGTCTATGGAACCAGGCCTCCAGAGGTTCGTTCTTTTCCACCACAAATTACTTTAAATATAAGGGGTTAAAAGATAATGTCATGCTATATTTTGGATTTAATCGAAACATTAAAAAATGATTTTGTAAAAAAAAATACCCCTACAAGATTTGACAGCGTCAAGTCTTATGGAGAGTTATTGGAAAAATCAAAAATTAATCCCGCGATTGCAGAGTATATCACAGGCACTTCATCCGGGGTTATGATGGTTGATTCCTATGAAAAACTATTAGAACTCTCTAAAATTAACTGTGCTGTTGCTGATAATATGACACAAACTCAATTGGGTCTGGATTTAATTGATAGCCATGAAAAATTTCTGGAAATAACAAAGATAAATGCTAAAGTTGCTTTTAATTTTCAAATATTAAATTATCAAAGGTATGCCAAACTGGTCGACTCATATCAACAATCTTCACAAGCAAAATCTCTTTCAGGCCTAAATACCTCGGCAAATTCCCAACTTTTTTTTAAGAAACGCGATTCTACTGGACAAGACCGAGTTTCTATTACCACAGGACAAGCAAGAGTAGCTCATGATAAAGTTGTATTGAGGCTGGAATTGAATGAAGCTATGCAAAATACCATTAGCAAGAACATGATGAACTGAAACTTTAACAGCAAACCCTAATAGCTATTCTAGAATTTAAATTTAAAAAGGCCATAAACCAGAAGTATGAAAAAACGACGTGATGAAAAAACAATGCTTGCACTCATCATCAAAATAGCTAATGACGATGAGAGGATTAAAATTGTTATTATGAATGGCTCTCGAGCAAGCCCTTCAGCGAAAAAGGATATTTTTCAGGATTATGATATTGTGTATCTGGTAACTGAAATAGAATCATTTGTTCATGATAAAAACTGGATTAATCAGTTTGGTGAATTACTTATCATGCAAACACCTGATGAAATGGATGGGCAATGGCCAAAATTTAAGGGTAAATATACTTATCTGATGCAATTTAAAGATTGGAACAGGATTGATTTAACCTTGTTACACATCGATCAACTGGAAACTATGCCTAGAGACAGCCAAAGTCTCTTATTGCTTGATAAAGACAATTTAATTGCACCTTTTGGCGAACCTACTGATGAAGATTACTTACCAAGCCCCCCTACAGAAAAAGACTTTGTTAACTGTTGTAATGAATTCTTATGGGTAAGCACTTACGTTGCCAAAGGACTCTGGAGAAAACAACTCATCTACGCCAAGTACGTTTCAGAGCAGATAGTTAAAGAAGAGTTAATTAAAATGCTCATGTGGTATGCAGGAATTCAAACCAATTTTAGTCGGCCGATGGGAACTTATGGAAAATATATTGAAAACCACCTTGAGCTTGAGCTCCAGCAAGAATTCCTCAAAACCTACGTTGATGCTGATTATAAGAATATGTGGGCTTCATTATTCAAAATGTGTGAAATATTCAATGAGCTAGCGATAAAAATTTCAAGTTATTTTGGTTACTCATTTAATCAGAAAGAATTCGATAGTGTGGTAGATTATTTGCAAGATGTAAAAAACAATAAAATTCCACCTTAATCGAACAAATCCACTTGGAATTAAAGAATAAATACTATTGAGATAACGATGTTGGTTATCGATTTTTGCAAATGAATTGAGAGCACTTCGCCATATGAAGTAGAACAAATTTTAAAGTTTGAAGGAAATGTTATGCCCAAAATTCCAAACAATTGTAGTTTATCCAGCGGTAAGGTAGTCGATGTGGTCAATACCATCGACACAGTAATTTAGTTTAGATCTTGATTATTCTCCCGGGTAGCTACATCGCTTACAAAAGAGTCAATTTGACCTTGTAAACTCAAAATCTTTACATTAGATCATTGACTTATTTAAGACATATCTTCATCCTTTAGATCATTTCGCATTGTTGGCGCAGATATTACTAAAGATAACTTTGAGATGAAATTACCTCAGTTTCAACAGGAGTGAACTTTTTCATTAAAATATACGAATTTATAATCACTAAAAGTAAATGATTTTTATTTTTCGTTTTGTCTTTCTAAATGGAGTATTGGTTATGTCGCTCTCTTCAGTAAAAAAAATTTATAATATTTATTCTTCTTTTTATGATGTCCTTTTTGGATCTATCTTTCATCAAGGCCGCTCTCTATGTGCTAATAAGGTTAATAAAAATGCTGGCCTGAATGCTTCTGTTCTAGAGCTTGGGGTTGGCACAGGGTTATCTTTACCCTTTTACCGTACAGATTTGAACATAACTGGGATCGATATTTCAGAAAAAATGTTAGAAAAGGCTGAAAAACGTATCGTCAAGAAAAAATTAACAACCCATATTGATTTAAAAATTATGGATGCCGCTAATTTGGAGTTTCCAGATAGCCATTTTGATTTTGTTGTTGCTATGTATGTTGCGTCTGTTGTCCCTGATATTGATACTTTTCTAAAAGAAATCTCACGTGTTTGTAAACCATCAGGCGAAATAATATTTGTGAATCATTTTGCTTCTGAAAAACCTATCCTGCGCTTCTTTGAAAAACAACTGTCGCATATTGATAATTTTGTAGGATTTAACTCGAATTTTTCTATCCATTCCATTTTAAATTATAAAGAATTTAAATTGCTGGAAACTCAAAAAGTCAATCTTTTTGGCTATTGGAAATTATTACACTGTAAAATAAATTGAAGCTTTACAAAAATAAAGATAAGAATTTTTACTTTCGAGCCAATATCAAAGAACAATAATAAAAATGCATCCCCTTTACTTTATGCGGTTGAACGATAGTGAAACCAATTTTTTCTAACATGTTCTGATATTCTGAGGCCCTTTTCATCACATTCACTCCAAAATCATCGTGAAAAATGTAACGATATTCCGAGGCAAGGCAGATGTCGTTGTTATCTTCTTTATAAAATTCGCAAATACCGACTAATCCATTTTTTGGCAAGGCCTGATAAGCCATTCTTAATAATTTTCTACACACCTGATCATCCCAATCAAACAGAACTCTTGTAAATAAAATCAGATCGTACCCTACCGGAAAGGCATCTTCCTCAATAAAATCCCCCTCAATCACACGAACTCTATGGTTTAGTTTCCTCGATTCAGTATTTTTTCTTGCCATCTGCGCAGACATTGGCAAATTGTAGACTGCCGCTTTTAAATGTGGATATTTTTTAACAAAAGTACACGCCATAGTTCCATCACCACCACCCACATCCAAAAAATTCTTGACCTTTTTAAAATTGATAGATTGTAATAAACAATAGGTAGGCTGATCAGCAGTTCTAGTCATCCAATCCTCAAGCCACTCTGCTTCTTGCTGAGTTTTCGGAGGCCAGGAAACACTCGTCTTGACTTTTCCAAAGCGCAATACATCAGTCAAGTTTTCTTCTGCACTAACAAGCCAGGTCTTAAAAAACATTTCCATGGCAGGGAATTCTTCACTGTGGATTAACTCAATGAATTCCTCGGGTAATTGATAAGCTTGCTGCCCATTAACCTTAATTTGTATTAAAAAATGCTCCGAACTAAGAAGATGTAGCCACTTCCTGGACCTGATTGGCATTAATTGCAATTTTTCTATAATATCCTTTTCGAAAACCCACGCCTTATTTTCAAATAAAGAAAATAAATTGACACCAAACATGGCTTCAATCAGTTTAAGTCTGGTACCAGCGGCTACAAGAGAAAAATAATTTTCATAAAAATCGGAATTAGGCCTCACCTTTTTTTCTTGGGTTAAATCAGCCTCTTCCTCTTTATTCTCATTTTTTTTCTGATTGGGGAAAAATTTCTGTGACCATGCCTTTATCCATGATGTTAAAGCGTTCATCCCACAATATTCTTTTAAGAGTACTATTAATATGAGAATAGAACAGGACTTACAAAAAAAACCAGGGTCAAGGCAAAAAATGTTTTAATGAGGGAGTTTAGATAAACTAAATGACCAAATTAAACTCT
The DNA here is from genome assembly GCF_026191275.1 of Legionella sp. PATHC039. NCBI lineage: Bacteria > Pseudomonadati > Pseudomonadota > Gammaproteobacteria > Legionellales > Legionellaceae > Legionella > Legionella sp. PATHC039. The sequence continues at coordinate 381,960 of NZ_JAPHOP010000001.1, read as the reverse complement.
TTTTTAACAAAGAGATTGGGGGCCTGTAGAAAAAAAGTCTTTCAGCTCGTTTCCTCAAATAACACAATGGGAACGATAAAGATGCAAATGCAGATATGATCCAGTATCATAATCCACACTCGCTAGTTTAAAAAGATGACTGTCAGTCAAGTTTTTTTACATAGTTCTGGCAGAAGTGCTCCCTAACTCTGAACTCGTCCATTCGCTCTCTTCAATATCATCAAGCTCCTCTTCTGACGAAGGTTCCAGATAATTTCGTCCAATAATTTTACAAAGTTTCTTCTTATCCTCTTCACATAAATAAGCAGCCAAAGCTTCAAGAGGATTATAGTCAGTAGAGTCTTCTTTATTTTCAGATGGCCAATCATCATAAATTTTCCAATGATCAACAATAGCCATGTAAAGGCTGTTAATCAGATATTTAGCATTATTTAATTTCTGCAAAAGACACTTTTCATCAAGATCTCTTGGCAAAGAGAGCAATGAAAAGGCGAATCCCATCAAGCCTATGTCTGTTGACTTAGCCTTTTTAGGTTCAACCTGAGCGAAAGCCTCATAACATTGCCGAATACGAGCAACCAAATCGTCTTGATAAGGCTTATATTTCTCTGGTAATTTGGCATCAATAAATAACCACTCCAATTTTTGCAGTTTGCTTATCGCTTGTTTTACCTCATCACAATACTCCTCGCTTATTTCAAGTAATTGGACAGTATCTCCGGATAACGCTTCAATTTCTTGTGGAGGCAATGTCCAATGTAATTTGACTCCCTCGTCTTGTAAATCACGATAATGAACAATCGCACCGGAAGATTTTTTATGTTCACGTAATGGTCCACTGCTATGCAAATAAATTTTTTCCAATTTACCACTGTATCTTGGTACGGTAGGGTGTTTACCCTCTTCAGTAATTCGGGCAATTTGCTCTTGAGTTAGTATGCCTTTTAACAGATCAACCATCAGTGATTTACAAGTATAGGATTGATTTAAAGCGGGCCCCCACAGTGTAAATGACAAATTTAACTCAAATGGTTTAAGCCTTGGCTTATGGCCTTTTTGTTTTGCCTTGATTTTTTCCAAAGCAAAAATTAACGGGGAATACTCTTCATGCTCATAAATACGGTATTTTTGTTTGCCAGCAATCCCCTGTGATTCAACAACTTCCTTAACGGCTTGTTTTTGATCCTCCAACATTGTTTGGCATTTCAACTGCAATAAATCAAATTTTTCCCTGGTTAACTCAAAAGTAACTCCATGTAAACCATAGCCAACATCCAAATAACGCAGTTCTTCGTGTCTTAACATGCCATGATTACCCTTCAAATCAACATCCAAACCCAACTTGATTTTCAGTTTACTTAACCACGTATCACGAACAGTAGATGGCACCCCATAAAAACCCCAATTATCGACTACCTCAATCTTTCCATTGTTATCCCATTGAGATAATAAAATGCAACTATGCCAAAAAGGATTACCACTAAACTCATGATCCATTGCACAATAGGTAACTGCATATCTCATTATTTTATCCTTAAGAAGATTGATTAAAAACATCTGCATGGATAACCAGGCAAAATCTAGAGATTGATTAGCTGAGAACAGCAAAGTGGTTGAAACTGTCTCACATAATCAATCCTATGAAACTATTACAGATCCCCACAATGGCGTCAACGGCTAAACGGATAATGAAATAATCCCTGGAAATTTTCGAATAAAATCATATCTAACCACCCAACATAAGAGTTAGCAGAAACAAATGTTTGGCCGTTCAACCTAAGGACAAAATTGATAAAAATATGAAACGCCACAATCGACCTTCAACGAACAAAGTACATTTACTGTTTTGACAATAACTGTCTATAATGATTTAAAAGTGATTAACAAATGGATTTAAATGATCGATGCTCAATGCCCCCCCTTGACCCTGACCAACAAGCCAGAAAGCGTTAAAAAGGCTAAAAACAAGCGCAGATGGAAGTAAAGACCCCGAATTGAGAAGTCACAGGAGAAAAAGATGTTTGCTGAAATACCCAAAATTCAAGAACAATTTCATAACGTTTTTGAATATTCCCAATCCATGAATTCTCTTTGGTTACAATCAATTGATAAAAGCCTTGAACAAACAAACAAGGTAACACAATCTTTAATCAACTTAAATTCGCAACAGGTTTATCCTTATCCCAATATATTAAATGATGCTATTGAATATACCGTCGACTTCATGCAGAGAAGCATTCTGTTTTGGGACATCATGCGTAAACGTGGCAATCAATATCTCAAGCATGAACAAGAGGGACAACCTCCTGTTCTCATTTTTTCTTATAATATGCTCATGGATGGTAGACATTTTGAGAGACCAGTCAATTATGCATTGGTGGAAATAATTCCCCCTGAAGGTATTCAGATTGATCCCGCAAAAAGACCTTATGTGATTGTTGATCCTCGAGCTGGTCATGGCGCAGGAATTAGCGGTTTTAAAGATGAATCGCAAGTAGGACTTGCTTTAAGAGCAGGACATCCCGTTTACGTTATTATCTTTTTTCCCACTCCTGAACCCAATCAAACTCTAGTTGATGTCACGGCAGCCCACGAAAAATTTTTAAACGAAGTAGCCTCGCGTCATCCTCAAAGTCCTAAACCCTGCTTAATTGGTAATTGTCAGGGAGGATGGGCTATTTTAACGCTTATGGCCGCTAACCAAGATGTAGCAGGTGTCGCTGTAGTCAACGGCGCCCCTCTTTCCTATTGGGGTGGAGAAAATGGAAAAAATCCCATGCGTTATATTGGAGGAATTTTGGGAGGAAGCTGGATCGCGCAGATGGCTGGTGATTTAGGTAACGGTAAATTTGACGGGGCCAATTTAGTGATGAACTTCGAAACAGCTAATCCTAAAGTGACTTACTGGAGCAAATATTACAATCTCTTTGCCAATATTGATAAGGAAGAAATTCGATTTTTAAATTTTGAACGATGGTGGGGAGGATTTTCTCTTTTGAATGTGAACGAGATGAGAGGGATAGTTGATAATTTGTTTATTGGCAACAAACTGGTTCATGGCAAAATCCCTATAGGGCAGTCAGGTAATAACCTGGATTTAAGAGACATTAGCGTGCCTGTTATTATTTTCTGCTCGGAAGGTGACAACATTACACCCCCCCAACAAGCCCTAAACTGGATTTCTGATCTTTATTCAAATACTCTGGAAATCAAATTAGATGGGCAAGTCATTGTTTATCTTATTCACAAAAGTGTTGGCCATTTAGGTATTTTCGTCTCAAGTGAGGTGGCTAAAAAGGAACATAATCAGATTATTGATTTGTTAAATTACATAGAACATTTGGCTCCGGGTTTATATGAATTAAAATTGCAAGAAATAAAAGAAAATCCCAAATCCCCTCCACATTACATCGCTTATATCGAAGAGCGTTCTATTAACGATATCAGGAAAGGACAAGAGAATAATGTAGCAATCTTCAACCTTGTTCGTATGGTATCTGAATACAACGCAATGAGTTATGACTTGTTTATGGCTCCGATAATCCGTAATATGAGTAATGAGTACACAGCAGAATTGATTCGAAAATTACACCCGCTAAGGCAGAACCAGTATTTACTCAGTGATATGAATCCGTTAGTGCACCCTGTATCATGGATATCACCTTTTATTCGTCAAAATCGTATTGAAATTTCTAAAAACAATCCTTTTTTAACACAGCAATTAAATTTTTCAAAGTTCATAAACTCTCTGTGGGATTTCTTGAGCGTCTCTCGCGACAGTTTTGTGGAGATAATGTTTTATGCTGTCTATGGCTACATTCAATTATTAGCTCCATTTGATCCCAGAAGAGATATGATTGTGCATTCTCCTGAAAAAGATAATCAAGAAAAAATAACTCAGTCGATTATTGCACATATTAGTGATGGAGGCGTACCAGAGGCCATTTTGCGCATATTACTATTATTAGTGAAAGTTCAGGGTTATATCATTGGCGCCAATTTACCTGACATCATTCAAAAACTACGTGAATGCAATGCACTTAAACATTTGGATAAAAATGGATTCAAACAAATTGTACATTCACAAACCATAATGATAGAGCATGATCCTGAGCTTGCATTTAATACAATACCTCACTTATTAAAATCACAAGAAGAACGCTCTATGGTGATTCAATTCATTGAGGATATATTAAAATCTTTAAAAGTATCCCCTTCAGAAAAATATAAAGAGAAATTTCAAAAAATTAAGGAACTTTTACAAAGCCAGGTTTGATATGTATTCCGAATTGGGCCATATTGTTCTGAATAAAGCGCAAACCTAAAGATATCCTATTGAAAAATTAACTCTTTATTTTTCAATAAAATGCTCCTATCTTTTTGCCTGATCATTGGTTACAAATAGAAAAAATTAAGATAAATCTTGATCTTTACCTGAATCTCCCGCGCCATATCAATTGTTTATTTTGTTGACATTCTGAATATATTATTATAAAAGGCATTTTTCTAATTGTAGGTAAATACAATATGTCTAAAGAAATTAATATTATTTGGGTAGGACCACAACGCCTTCCCTACAAATATTTAAAGCATTTAAAAAAATGGCATAATTTAAACCCAGATTATCAAATCAATTTCATCACTGATGAACATTCTTCTTCTATCCAGCTTTCAGGAATAAATACTATTCACTGGAAACAATGTTTTGACCTGACGGATGTACGACAAAAATTTTTGCTGAAAGAAGCGGAGCGTGCTCTCCAGGAAAAAGCCTATGCCACTTTATCGAATATCGTTCGCAAAGTTAAAATTTTTAATGATGGCGGGTATTATTTTGATACTGATATCGTTCCTATGGAAAAATTACCTACAGTCACTGAAAACACTCCTTTCTTATCACAACCTAAAGCAAGTTATGGCGAAGAATTTGCCAAGCACCGTTTTGTTGTTTCCGCACTTTATGGAAGCAAGCACTCGCCTGTATTCAATGAAGCATTGACAGTCATGCATGAAACTTACCAGGTGAAATCATTGCAAGATGCCATTAAAGAAAACCCGGAGGAAGCAGAATACCTTCGCTCCTATTATTCAGCCTCCCTTATGTTATCCCGTTCTGTTAAACGACTTTATACAAATGAACAGGATTATCAAAAAATGATAGAAGATTGCCAAAATGAGTTTGGAAACCCTACTGCGTTTCAAATTATACAAGATGGTTCATGGGGAGAGGGATTAAATGCTGTTTTGATGGAAAGTAAACACCTGGCAGCAACTGCCATCCAGAGATTTTTTCGGGCGGCGCAAGCTCTGGATCAAGTGAACTCCAATCAGTCAACGGGTCATATACAATCCCCTGAAAAACCAAGATTTTTTTGAAGAGTCCATGGGCTTGATTGTGAGGCATACAATTGTTTTTGCTACATTGAAGTGGCGATTGCCGTAAAAAGCAATCACCACCTTTTGATGTCACTGTATCTTTAAATAAAATCAATTTGTTACGCATGAAAAATGCAGTCACTTATTCCTGCGCTTGAAAGCATAATAAGTAACACCCAATATCAACCCATACACAAGATGCCCAACCAAAGAGGGTATGTTTTCTCTAATTCCTTCCATAGTCCATTTTGCAAACAAAGGCACCCCTGAAGCGAAATAGGGTAACACGGTCATTGGGCCGCCGACCCACATTGCAAAACCGAACAATAATCCAAGGAGAATGACTGAGAGCCAGGAGTGCATCAACCAATCCAGAACCAGGGCAAATGCGATCCCACTGCCAATGCTCATTGCAGCATGCACCAAAAGCCCCCCTCCTTTTGTTGGCATATTAATCATACTTCCCAATGTTTCAAGCATGCCCCCCATAACTAAAAAAAAGGTAAAAACAATCCCTGCTATAATTCCTGCAATAGCGCCATGCGAAATACATCTTGAAAGATACATGCCAATCTCCTTATTAAATAGATCCCAGTTTACCATTCAAACAGGACTTACGAAAAACCGCAATCTCTATGTTAAAAAATGTTTTTAATTCGGTCATTTAGTTTATCTAAACTCCCTCATTAAAAACATTTTTTGCCTTGACCTTGGAGTTTTTCGTAAGTCCTGTCAAAATCATCAGTTTACTTAATAATCAACAATTAAGGTAGAAAAATTAATGGCAATGTCTTAAAAAATTTTTTGCCAACTACATCATCAACATCTTATTGTTAATAAAGACTTTTATATAACATATCGATTCAAATGTTCTTTAAATATTAGCCATTTTGCGATTTAATAAAGAAATAGATAACCCTGTATTGAGAACTCATGTCGGTAATAAATGGTAAGAAAATAATAACTATCACTCTGGGGATTGCATGCCTTTTTTGTTCAATACACCCGGTAAATTCGGCTCCAGATTTCTCAAACAAACCGCACGTGAGGGAAAAAAACAAAAATCTCCTTGGTGTTTTTGTAGGTGGAAATCATGCTCAAAACGATGAAGCGTTTACCTATGGATTTGAGTACCACCGAGTCCTTTCCATGCCTTTTGGGTTTAGTGCGGTTGTTGAGCATACACCTGTCAATGTGGAATATAATAATCAAGTGGAATTGATAGGCCTTGGAACATTAAACGTATTCAGGAACCTGACTTTTGGCATAGGCCCTGGAATTAGATATGAAAAAGATGAACCCAACCGCATGGTTGGTCGATTGGGGATTGGATATATCATCCATTTTCCCCCAGATATAGAAATCACCCCGAATATTGACCTTGATTTTATTGAAGGTGGTGAAAAGGAACTCGTTTTTGGTGTTACATTTGGTAAACAATTTTAAATAGTTCTTTTCCTAAATATCAGCTATCTCTTCCAATTTCTTTCTTTAAAATTTTTGTAATTGATAATCGCGACTAAATAATAGCTTTTTTTAAAAGACCAGTGTAAATTTATAACTCTTTTTTCTTAAATAATGACTGATATGATTTCAATAACAACTTATTGGCAACAATTTAAAGATTGCATTGATCAACTTCGTTCATCTGTAGACAACAAAGAATACTCCAATCAAATAGACATCGCGGACCTTATGATTGAGATTGGCTTGACAATAGAACAACTGGGGATTACTCAAATCCAACAGGTTGGAGATCGACTGCACGAAAAAGCCAAATTATTCGGATATCGAGTCCCATTTGTTACTCCTGAAAAAAAATATGAATTTTGTTTACCCAAAATAACTAACGATGAAACCCTCATTTTTGCAATCGTTTACTATCAGCACCTTAAGAACTATGAAAATGTCGAATACCAAGGTTCTATCAATTGGTTTAGATCAAAGGTAATCCATGGTGTTAATGAAAAGAAAATTTCGACCCGTGCTCAAGCCGAAACGATGTTGGGAGAAATTAGACGATATTGTCAAAGTCAAAATATTGCCTTTAATGAATCTGAATTCATAAAGAAAAATGACGAGTCAGCAAAAGAATATACAACAAGATTGTTCAAAAATTTTCATGCCGATAAAACTGCAAAAAGTGAACCAATCGAGTTAAAACAGCTTAAAGAATCAAAAGAATCCAACCTGTCCGATGAGCTAGCCAAGCTTGAAAAATCCCTTGAAGATTCAAGAAATAAAAGAAATCAATTGATTGTCAAAATAGATGCTCTTGCAAAGAAATTGGCAGACTATCATCTCCTTTCGCAAAACCACCATAAATTAAACAATGAATGGAATAACAAATGGTTTTTTACAAAATTTTTCGACTGGATCATGTCCTGGTTTTCTAATGATTCATTTATCAAAAATTTAAAAACCAGCTATGAGCAAGTCATTAATGTTGAACATGAGCTGAAGCAAGAATTTCACCCCTTCGACACCGCGGATGCCTATCGAGCTGAATTAAAAAAACAACTGGAAGAAACTCACATTGAATGCGATAAGAATCAAAAGCAAATCAACGAATATCAATTGAAACAGTTAGAACACAAACTTGAACAAAGGTTAGAACAAAAACTGCAAGAAAAACTACAAAAGGACACTGCTGTTGAACAAAAAGAGCCTTCGGTTACAAAAGTACTATCAGAAATCAAACACGAAACCAATGGCAGTGATTTCTCTTCAAATTTAAATCATTATTATGGTTTCTTTAAAGAGCACTTGCCAAATCGAGAAACATTGGGAGCAATTGCTGTTGGGGTCGCAGCCATTGCCATTCAAAATTTGATGTAAAACCGTTTGAAATACGAGGTTCTCTCACTCAGGAATAATGGGAGTTCAGCTCGTCTTTCGCATAAGAAGCAATCTTAATCCGGGAAGAAAGTAATATTTGATTCCCGGCATTAAATTTTACCTGTTCAAGTTAACGCGCCAATAACATCGTGTTGTCATCAACCTGGGATATTATTTTGCTTTCGCCAATCATGAAGCAACACTGAGCGTCGCTTTGCATAAGAGACCCCCAAGTTTTCAACATCTACAATTCTATCGGCTCTAAAATGACGAAAATCCTTTTTTAATTCACACCAGGCAATCAAAACTCTTACTTGATCAAAATACCCAAGTCCAATTGGCCAAATCGCACGCGTTGAAACATTTCCTTTTAAGTCATGGTATTGAATAAACAATTTCAGTTCTTTTCGTATTGCCTTCCTGACTAAGGCCAGGGATTCATCTTCTCCTGAAATCACTTCACCAGGCCCTATTAATAAACTGGATAGCTCCAATTGCTGCCGCAAATCGGCAGGAAGTACAGAAGCGATTTTAGCCAAGGCATTATGTGCGGCCTGTTGCAAGTGAGTATCCGTTTTTTTAGCCACCCATCTGGAGCCTAAAACAAGAGCCTCAATTTCCTCTTCACTAAACATCAAAGGCGGTAACATAAAACCTGGCTTTAATACATAACCTAATCCTGGTTCCCCCTCAATGTCAGCACCTTGAGCCTGTAAAGCAGCAATATCTCGATAGATGGTACGAGTACTTACTCCAAGCTCATTGGCAAGAAATTGTCCGCTAAGAGGATAACGGTAACGCCGCAAAATTTGCAACAGATGAAAGAGTCTCTCAGTTTTGCTCATATTGGCATTGCTCTTCATAATAAAGATTTTTAAACAGTTCACGAAAACCAATCTTTTTATAAATATTCAAACCATCAGCAGATGCCTCTAAAAAGCACCAGGAAATATTGGTGTCTTTCAAAATCTGAAGTACTGATAAAATCAATTGTGTTGCATACCCTTTTCTCTGATGTTTGGGAAAAGTAGCCACATCATCAATCCGTGCACTGTCTCCCATAACAGTCAGCGTTAATGAGCAGACAATTTGCTCTTGAACAAACCCGGAAAAATGATAAATATCAGAAGACTTCTCAATAGCCTCCTGATGTCTTACTCTGTAAATCTGTGCAATCTCTTCAGTTGATTCAAATGCAGGGACAGTAGGTAAAATCCAAGTCTGCATCTCATTATCCATGCGCTTTATTAACAAGTCAGATTCAAGCCCGGGCATTCCAAGATCACGAATTGACAAGCACATGGCAACTCCTTGATCAATAGATAAAAATCCTGATTGAGCGAGTACATTATCTGTTTTTGTATCAGATAAATAGTCAGGAACCATCAGCGCCCAAGGTACTGAATGAGACTCATAAAAGCGTTTGCATTGATAAATCTCTGTCCCAAGTAAATGCGATTTACCTGAATAAAACACAGGATTTAAAGCAGAAGTTGGCACTCCACTGCTACAAGCTAGCAAGCCCTCCAATGATAAAAGCGTCGTACTAATCAGTGAAAAAAAATGCCGCTCTATTTTATGGAAAGATTCAATACGGCTGTTCATAAAATAAACTCATCAAAATTTCTGAGCCCGGATAAACTAAATTTTGTTCTCATAATAACACCAAAACTCGGTTTAGTGTGTTTTTACTCTCAAGAAGGTCAATATTGGGTACTTAAAACACTACTGACACAATCTGTCATAAGCCCTGTTTATACTTGCAATGATTAATAAAAAATAAGGAAAATAATATGTTCAGTGATCCTAATCTGGTTTTATTTTACGTGAAAAACCCGGCAAAAAGTGAAGAATTTTATAAGAATCTGTTAGACACTCAACCTGCCGAATCTTCACCAACATTCGCTATGTTTGTCCTGAAAACAGGGCTTGGTCTTGGATTATGGGCTAAAGAAGATATTGAGCCTCAAGCCTACCAAACAGGAGGAGGTATGTAGCTGTCCTTTCAGGTTAACAGTAATGAAATGGTCGATGAGATACACAAGCAATGGTCTGATAAAGAAATTTCTATTATTCAACCTCCCACACAAATGGATTTTGGATACACATTTGTTGGTGTTGATCCCGATGAGCATCGTCTTCGTGTTTTTTGTCTAAAACGAACGTAGGCAATTGGAGTAATGACCAATCATAGCTTGTAGTATGGCTTTTAAGTGAGTGATATCACACAACCCAACCTGCTACAAGCTACAATTACTATTAGCAAATGAACAAACATCGAGACATCGACCCCTGATAGCTGTATTTTTTAAAAAGGAGATACAGAATGGTATGGGACGCAACGACAACAAACGCCATCTCTAATGCCGCCCATGCGCTTTTCCTGTTATTGTACTTAATTGGTGCCTGCATCCACTACTTAAAAAAAGATCATACTTTTTCACTTTTGATTGTGTTTTTTTTCTTAAATATCCTTGTTCTGAAGGTATTGGGAGTTTATGTCCATTACTACCCTTCTCATTCGCATTTACCGCCGGCCTGGATTGCGATTAGTTTGCTTGTTATCATGCTTAATTATTTGCTTGTCCAATCAATGCAAATGCCCGATATGTGCAGAGTTATAGTAGTATTTCTATCCATCGTATTTACTTATCTTTTCCTGACCCACGATGGAAATTACACCTACATTGCCTTTCCTGTCATCCTTGTATATTTGATTGCGGCTTATTATTCGCAAGCAAAAGTCAGGATTGGCTTTGTCATGGTGGTTATATCAAACGTGATATGGATAGTCACAAGGCATATTCAAAATTACATTGCTGGCCATGAAATTCCTGTGGAATATCGCTATGATAATGATGTCTATCATATCTTTTTAATTCTATCGACTTATGTAATCTATAGGGGTATTGCTGAGGGACAATGGAAACATCCTCGTTAAAAATATCATTGAGAAACCTATAATTATCAAAAGCAATGTCAAGATATGAGTGAATAATTTAATCACTTTGAAATGAAACATTTCTTGAGCATGAATTCATACATTCATGAAACTCTTTTAGTTATTCTAGATAGCCTACCAAAATAGCTGATTAATTATGAGATTAACAACAATCACTCTATAAAACCACAGAACACTTTGATACCTTATCCAAATAATTAAGAAAATATCTCGAGAATAAATATTCATGAGCACTGATAATTTATTACAGCCCAAGTTAATTGAGGCAACACTTGGTGACTATCCAGTTATTCAAAATATGGCGCGATTTTATGTTTATGATATGTCACGTTATTGCGGTTTTATTTCGGAAGAATGGGCATGCCCACCAGATGGACTTTATGAAAGTTATGATTTCAAAATTTATTTTACCGACCCCGAACGAAAAGCCTTCCTTATTCAAATCAACAATGAACTGGCCGGTTTTGCTTTATTAAATAAATTCGGAATCCAGGCTGTTGATTGGAGTATGGGGGAGTTTTTCATCCTGGCTAAATTCCAAGGGAAAGGCATTGGCCAATCAGTAGCTCATCAACTATGGCGCACTCATCCAGGTGAATGGGAAATATCGGTCATTCCGGAAAACATACCGGCTTTATCGTTTTGGTGCCAGGCAGTAATGACCTATACTCTTGAACGGTACAAAGAACAGATAAAGACAGTGAATTATGATATCCACCAAACCCAACGCATTATTTTAAGTTTTAATACACAACAGCAGAACAAATCTTGTCATTCCATTCCAAAAAAACCTATTACAATAGATTTCGTGGATAATATCCCCAAATCTCTGGAAAAAAAGATGACAGAAGATCTGATAGCCTATGAAAGAACTCATGGTATTGATGTGAACTACAAGCGTTTTTCGATAGTACTATCGGAAGAAGGGGTAACTTGTGGCGTTATTAATGCCTTTACTGCTTTTGCGGAAATATACATCGATGACCTATGGGTAGATAAAGCATATCGTGGTAAAGGATATGGCAAAAAATTACTGCAAACTCTTGAGAATCATTTTAAAGGGCAAGGATTTAATAATATCAATTTATGTACCAGCGCCTTTCAAGCACCGGAATTTTACAGAAAATGCGGATATACGGCTGAATTTACACGAATCAATCAAGCCAATCCCAAGCTTTCCAAAACCTTCTTTGTGAAATTTTTTGATGAAGAAAATCAAACACAAGGACTATTTTGAAAAACAGAACTTCTAAATAACTCCCCACATCTTATTGATATTCAGAGGTCCTGAAAAAGTAATTTTCAATTAAAGAGACTAACAGGACTTACGAAAAGCCCCAAGGTCGAGGCAAAAAATGTTTTTAATGAGGGAATTTAGATAAACTAAATGACCGAATTAAAAACATTTTTTAACAAAGAGATTGGGGCTTTTCATAAGTCCTGACTAATTAAAGTGCCTATAAACCGTCTTATTCCAACTGATTACATTAGTTTGTTTTAAGAGAAAAATCCTGAGAAGTCAGAAACCAACGTCGAATATTTTTTTCGGAGTATTTATGATACTGGCACCAATCTCTAATAATAGAGGAATCTATATCTTCCGGGATATCATGCATGCCCCGAGAAAAATTTCCCTGTAAAAGCAATAAACATCCCAGATTATGCAAATAAAACTCAGGGTCTATAAAAATCATTGAAGTAGGATCATATAAGCAAAAATTAATAGGTTTTTTATCGTATAATACATCCTGAGCGTTGAAATTGGGGCCAAACTCATCATGAAGCCCTAAATTCCCCAGGATTTTGCCATCAAACCAGGCTCTGGGATATTTGCTCATAATATTTTTACCACCAGTTGCAGTTAATATAATATCTGCTTTAGCCACTGCTTTTTCAAGCTTATCGCGATCCTCGGTTAGAATAGCGTCTATACCAAGCCTGGAAGCTAAATCACATTGGTGGGCGGAACTGTCCACTACAGTAACCGGTACTCGATGTTCTACACAAAAATAAGCGAGCCCTCGCCCTATTTTACCAAATCCAAAGATTAACCAATTCTTATTTATGGGATCGACGCCAGTGAGTTTTTGAATCGCTTGGTGAGAACTTTCAGCACAACCAAATACTGTCTCCAATTGTTTCGTCATTGTGTGATCAATGCTTATAACCGGAAAATCAAGTGTTTTCAGACTACGATAATACTGATCCCCTGAGCCCGTTAGTTCAATAGCTCCCGTCAAAGGTCTTCCGAGACGCTGATGAAGCTGCCCGCCACAATCCATATAAACATCGAACGTTTCATCTCTTAAACGGTCAAGATTTTCAACATAAGCAATTCCAGAATTATGAAGACAAGTAATCGCATCAGGGTGTGCCTTACAAAAAGAGACTGGATTGGTTACGGTCACTTCAGCTTTTGCAGCAACAAGAGCTGCAATTTTTAGCAGTGTATTGGGAACCAAAGGCACATGATGCAGTATTTTCACCCCTTGCAAAGGTCTGTCTTTGCCCCATTCATTAATCTGAAGATGCATAAATGGCGCAATTTGCGGGTGATACATTTCTAAATACTTTAATAACTCTTGGTGCATTGTTTACGTCATATGAGAAAGAATGACATTACTATAATCGAACTCATTAGCAATAACACGAATTAATAAAACATATTTTAATTTGTGAGGATTAGGCGATTAAAAATTGATTGGGCCGTATAGGATTCGAACCTATGACCCTGAGATTAAGAGTCTCCTGCTCTACCAACTGAGCTAACGGCCCATAATAAAAAACAACTCAAACATACAATTTAATAGCAACAAGTATTCTATCTGTCAACTAGCCCAAAAGTCAGGATATCAAGTCTTTGCAATCAGAAACTTTATCAGAGAACATTTTTATATTTTTTGCCTGTTTTTTAATGAACTAATCATCCATACCAGAATGGAATCTTTATATGGTAGTATGATTTTAATCCCAAAATAAGTTAACTCAAAAATGTTGAAACTATTTGATGCTCATTTTCATATTATCGATTATCGTTTTCCTCTAATAACTAATCAATCCTATCTTCCTCCCAAATTTACTGTTGAAGATTATCTCCACCGTGCAAAGCCCCTGAATATTTGCGGAGGAGCCATTGTTTCGGGCTCATTCCAAGCCTTTGACCAAAGTTATCTTCTAGCTACTCTGTCTATTTTAGGCCCCGATTTTGTAGGAGTTACTCAATTACCTGCAACTGTAAGTGATGAAGAAATTATTCAATTAAATCAAAAAGGTATTCGTGCAGTCCGATTCAATATCAAGCGTGGCGGCTCAGAAAACATCCATCGGTTAAAATATTTTGCTCACCGTATTTATGAGATAGCAGGATGGCATATAGAGATTTATGTTGACTCAAAGGAGCTTGGCGATTTGACTAATCTGTTATTGGAATTACCTGCTGTCAGTATTGATCATTTAGGATTATCGCAATCAGGGTTTTCTGAATTACTCCATCTGGTGAAACATGGCATCAAAATAAAAGCTTCAGGTTTTGGGAGAGTCGATTTTGATGTTAAAAACGCATTACGAACCATCGCGCAAATTAATCCAGACGCCTTGTTATTTGGTACTGATTTACCCTCCACGCGGGCTCCCCGCCCTTTTCTGGATAGTGACATTCAAATAATCCAGGATCTATTTGATGAGGAGCTGACAGAAAAAATTCTGTACAGGAACGCGTGTAATTTTTACAGTAAAAATAATTCAGAGTAAGGTTTACACTTTATATTCCCCTGTTTTTCTATTTCTAAGTCCTTCATCTTCTTCTGAAGGCACATTTGTAAATATCCTCAAACTCCCTTGACTGGCAGAAGTGTAATCAAGACGGGCTTTTTGATATTGTTTACAAATTTCTCGCTGAAGCTCAATCGGCATCATACCAACAGCACCATACACTTTGACATTACCGCTTGGTTTCTTTCCAGGAGGATAATTTTTAACATCAATCACCGCCTCTCTTAAATCCTTGATAAATTGCTTTTCGAAACCTTTCACCAATGTATGCACATGAGTCAGGCATAAGTGAAAACCATCCGGATTTTGTAGCAAATTAAGTTTCCACCCCCTCTTCTCCAATTCATCGGCAATGAAATGAGCATTGCAAGTGTTACTTCTAAAACCCAGAATGGACCATTGAGAGTTACCATAAATATAAATGTCTTCACTGGTCAATCCCTTACCTTTCTCCAGTAATTCCGTCAATTCTTTTTGAATAGCATTGCGTAATGTGATAATGCTTTTGGCAATTTCCTGATATTTATTTTTCCCATAGTAAGACAAAGTAGCGTAGACTTCCGCAACCCGAGCCCCACTGGTTGAACCATCGAGAATTCCTGGCGTAGCATACAATCCACCTGACCAGTTTAATGCGGCATAAACCGACAAAGCAGGCGAATCCTCACTAAAAAGACAAACAGAGGTACCTTTAGGACAACAGCCATATTTATGCAAGTCGGCTGAAATGGAAGTCACTCCAAGCACTCTAAAATCCATAGGCTCGGATGAGGTATCTAAAAAAGCCGTTAAAAATCCACCCAAACAGGCATCTACATGAAAAGGAACATTTTTTTTCTTTGCTAATTGACCTAGCTCTGAGACAGGATCATGAATTCCATTCATGAACGATGGGGCAGATCCAACCATTACGGCAGTGTTTCTGGTAATATAGGAGCTCATGACCTTGGGATTCACCGCACCTGTTTTTTTATCGACAGGCACTGTAATTAATATTGCTCCCGTTAATTCGGCTGCTTTTTTAAATGCAGCATGTGCGGTTTCAGGTACGACAATTTCAGGATAATCAATGCCTTTTGCTCTTGCGCGAATGACATAAGCGGCCATCGCCTCAATAATGCTGGTCGTACCCCCATGAGTTAATAAACCATAACCTTCTTTTGAGCCATGAAACAGATTTTGACACCAACGAATCACCTCTGCTTGCATTGCGTTAATTCGAGGCCATTTATCGTGCAAAGGATTAGTGAGAGCGGTTGCCCCATAAACTTCTTTAAGAAGTTCAGTAAGTTCCTTGGGGTGAATAGCGTATAAAGCTCCTGAGTCTTTACCATCACCTCTTCCAACAAGAAATTCCCTCTCAGGACCGTCATTGGTTATGGATAAGAAATCAAAATGACATTTTTTTACATCCACATCAAATGCGCTCAAAATGTCTTGGGGAGAAAGCCCTTCCTCCGGTATTTCATCTCTGAGAGTCATACCGGAACGCTGAATTCTCAATTTTTCTCTTGTTGAAGCAAGTTCTTTATTGAGCTCTTTCTCAATGATCTGGTTCACACCAGGTAAATTTTTTGCCAAGGCGTAAACACTATCAATAATGCGCTGCTTCATACTGGCGTTATTACGGCTACGATACCATCTGG
This sequence comes from Legionella sp. PATHC039, assembly GCF_026191275.1. NCBI lineage: Bacteria > Pseudomonadati > Pseudomonadota > Gammaproteobacteria > Legionellales > Legionellaceae > Legionella > Legionella sp. PATHC039. Next base: position 365,367 of record NZ_JAPHOP010000001.1, on the reverse strand, counting down.
AAATCCATGGGTCATGATATTGATTATAAAGAAAATAAAGAGCAGCTGTACCTAATATGATTTGATGCGCTGGAGTATCTTGTAATAATTCATCTAAAGAACTGACTGCTGCTGTTAATAAATCTGAAACAAAACCGAACATTGAACATATCCTTACGAGCAAAATGATGGATAATAGTCACTTTGCATAAAAAAATAAAGATCAGTCAATACGTGTCCATATAACAAAAACACCCTGGTATTTTGCTTGGGCCGGATGATCTCTAATGCAAGATATAATATTCCCAGCATTACGCATAATACGTCTTTATAAGCTAAACTAAGCTTATCCACTGGATCATAACTTACTACTATATTGAATATCAGGGATAGATAACAATGAACAAAATGTTGGCATTGATCCTACAATTACTGGCAATTATTCTTATTCCTGCTCTCATTTCCTGTAGTTCAGAATCCAATAAGCCAGCAGGGCAAATTTTGGCGGAAGTTGATGTCGCGCTTCCAGTCAAAAAGAAAATTGTAGAATGGGATGAATACACTGGACGATTTCAAGCAGTAGAGGAAGTCGATGTTCGCGCTCGGGTCACCGGTTATCTTGAGGCGATCAAGTTCAAGGATGGTCAAACGGTAAAAAAAGGAGATGTTTTATTCGTTATCGATCAACGCCCCTTCAAATATGCTCTGGCAAGAGCAGAAGCTCAATACGCATTAGCCAAAGCGCAATATGAACGTGCCATAAAGCTTCAAAAAGAGAAATTTATTTCAGCTGAAGTGATAGATCAACGATTTCAAGACGTACAAGTTGCTGAAACCAGAGTACAGGAAGCAAAATTGAATCTGGAGTTTACTGAAATCAAAGCTCCCATCAGTGGCAAAATAAGTCGCGATTTTGTGAGTGTGGGTAATTTAATCCGCATGAACGACACGGTCTTGACTAAAGTAGTTTCTATTGATCCCATTTATTTTTATTTTGAAACCAGTCAAAATGATTTGCTCAAATACATACGTCTTGAACACTCAGGAAAAAGACTTAGTTCTGAGAAAGAACCCACTCCCGTCTTAATTAAATTACCTGATGAAAAGGATTATCTTCATCAAGGTGTAGTAGATTTTTTGGATAATGTGATCGACTCAGGCACGGGAACTATTCTTGCCAGAGCACTTGTGCCTAATCCTGATAATGTCATTTATCCTGGCTTGTTTGCACGTGTAAAATTAGTTGGCAGTGGGGAATATGAAGCAATTTTACTCCCTGATAAAGCAATCAATACGGATCAAGCTCGCAAATTTGTATATGTAGTTGATAATGAAAATAAAGTGAAGCGAGTATATGTTGAATTAGGACCACTGCGCGAAAGTGGGTTTTACATTATTCGAAGTGGATTGAAAGGGAATGAAAAAGTCGTCATTCATGGAATTCAACGTATTCATGGCGCAAACCAGGAAGTTAAGCCTGTGATGATTGAGGTAACTGAAAATTAAACCGATTGTGTATTGGAATCCTGTTCATTCGATAGAATTTTAATACCACATAAAGCATACAAGGTTTTATAGTGTAGCCAATGCAAAAAGGATTTGCTGGATGAAAATAGCTCTTTTCTTTATTGATAGACCAGTATTTGCAACAGTAATCTCAATCATCATCGTTATGGTGGGGGTATTGTCCTATTTCAATTTACCAATAGAACAATACCCGCAAGTAGTTCCGCCTACGATTCAGGTACAAGCTTCTTATCCTGGAGCCAATGCAAAAACAGTAGCTGAAACTGTTGCAACACCGATTGAACAGGAAGTTAACGGCGTAGAAAACATGTTGTATATGGATTCCCAATCCACTGATGATGGCCAAATGCGTCTGACTATTACTTTTAAGCTTGGAACAGATCTGGATCAGGCGCAGGTACTGGTGCAAAACAGGGTGGCAGTTGTTGAACCCAAATTACCTGAAGAAGTCCGCCGCTTAGGAATCACTACTAACAAAAATTCACCTGATTTGATGTTGGTAGTGAATCTCTACTCCCCTAATGGCCAATATGATCAAACCTATATTGGCAATTACGCTATTTTGCATATACGCGATAAAATCAGACGAATTGAAGGTGTGGGCAATGTCCTTGTATTTGGAGCCAGTGAATATGCTATGCGCATTTGGCTGAATCCCGATTTAATGAATACTTTTAATTTAACCGCGAATGATGTTTTAGCGGCTGTTCGAGCTCAAAACGTGCAAGTCGCAAGCGGTACGCTTAATTTGCAACCCCAGAAAAAACAATACGGTTTCGAGTACCATATTGAAACCAAAGGACGCCTGGTTAAAAAAGAAGAATTTGAGAATATTATTGTCAAATCAGGTGAAGGCGGGCGTATCGTTCGCCTGAAAGACATTGGCCGCGTCGAGTTAGGTACACAAAATTACCTGACGAAAGGTTATTTAGACAAATACCCTGCTGTTGCATTACCTATTTATCAACGACCAGGAACCAATGCATTAGCCACCGCGCAAGAAATCATTACAACCATGAAAACGATTGCCAAGGATTTCCCACCTGGGATTACCTATGAAATTGCCTATAATCCTACTCTATTTGTTCAACAATCAATTAATGCTGTATTTCATACTATTTATGAAGCGATTGCCCTGGTTGTGCTCGTGATTTTGATTTTTCTACAAACCTGGAGAGCATCAGTCATTCCAATAGTTGCTATTCCTGTATCATTGATAGGAACTTTTGCCGTGATACAGGCTATTGGATTTTCATTGAATTACCTAACCTTGTTTGGCCTGGTTCTTGCCATCGGTATTGTTGTTGATGATGCCATTGTCGTTGTTGAAAATATGGAACGCAATCTCCAGGCAGGCATGAATCCCCGTGATGCAGCCAGAAAAACGATGACAGAAGTAGGCTCTGCATTGGTTGCCATGGGCTTGGTATTAATTGCCGTATTTTTACCTACCATTTTTCTGGAAGGAATTTCCGGACGTTTTTATCAACAATTCGGTACAACGCTTGCTGTCGCGACTGCCATTTCTGTTTTTGTCTCTTTAACTCTGACCCCAACCATGGCGGTATTATTGCTTCGCGCTCATCACGAAACATTGAAACAAGAAGGGTTAACCTGGTGGAAAAAACCAATTTATGGGTTTTTACATGGATTTAATCGACTAATGGAAGGATTTTCCCATCAATATGGGAAATTGGTTGCTACCCTCACCCGTAAAACCGCCTTAATGATTATTGCTTACAGTATTTTTATTTCCATCACATTACTTCTTTTTGTCTACGTGCCGCGCGGATTTATCCCAAGACAAGATCAGGGCTATTTTATCGTTGCAGTTCAATTGCCAGCCGGAGCCTCTCTGAGCCGGACTGATGCCGTGATCAACAAAGCGGTCAACAAAATATTGGCGATTCCCGGTATTGCTCATACCGTTAGTTTTACAGGCTTTTCTGGTGCCACATTTACTAACTCCTCCAATGCCGGAGCAATTTTTACTCCTCTACTGTCATTTGAAGAGAGACAACGCATGGGGATAAATTATAATGACATTCTTAAGCGTTTAAGACAGGAATTAAGTACAATAAAAGAATCCCTTATCGTGGTTATTCCTCCTCCACCAGTCCGCGGTATTGGAAATGCGGGTGGTTTTAAAATGATGCTTCAAGACAGAGGCGGCCGAGGACTTGATGTATTAATGGAAGCAGCGGCAACAATGGTTAATGCGGCCAATCAGGAAAAAGCCACCACATCAGTATTCACTTTTTTTGAAAATTCAACGCCAAGACTTCACTTGAAACTGGACAGAGAAAAGGTGGAGCGGCTTAACGTGCCTTATGCGAATGTTGTTGAAGCATTGGAGGTTTACCTGGGTTCTGTTTTTATTAACGAATTCAACTATCTGGGACGTACTTTTCGTGTTATTGCGCAAGCTGATTCAGAATATCGCCATACCGAAGACGATATTTTACGAATTAAAGTCAAAAGTAACAACGGAGACATGGTGCCTATAGGCTCAGTTGCACAAATAGAAAATACCGTTGCTCCTTCGCGTATGCCTCGTTTCAATCTGTATCCTGCTATTGATTTGCAAGGTGACGTTTCCCCAGGATACAGTTCTGATGAAGCATTAGTCACAATGGAAAAACTGGCTCAGAACAATCTTCCAGATGGTATTGGTTATGAGTGGACAGAAATAGCCTATCAACAGAAAATGGTAGGTAATACTGCAACAATCGCCTTTACTCTGGGTGTTATTTTCATTTTCCTTGTCCTTGCCGCCCAATATGAAAGCTGGTCTTTACCCTTAGCGGTCATATTAATTGTACCGATGTGTCTCTTTTCTTCCATGCTGGGAGTTAAAATTCTCGGGATGGAAAATAATATTATGACTCAAATTGGTTTTCTGGTTTTGATTGGACTTGCATCGAAAAATGCCATCCTCATTGTGGAATTTGCAAGACAACTTGAAAATCGGGGCTATAATCTCTGGAAAGCCGCCATTCAGGCAGCAAAACTTCGTCTGCGCCCGATTTTGATGACCTCATTTGCATTTATTCTTGGTGTTTTTCCCTTGATTATCGCAACAGGGGCAGGTGCTGAAATGCGGCGTGCACTCGGTGTCGCTGTATTCAGCGGGATGTTAGGAGTCACTTTTTTTGGTTTGGTGTTTACACCATTATTTTATGTTTTGATTAGTCGCTTGAGCAAGTATAAAAGAAAATCGACCAAGCCTTAAAACTAAAATAGTCTTTTAGAAATCTGTCTTTTAAAAATCAATAAGTTTTTTATAAATAGACTATAGTTTAAAAATAGAGACTGTATTCTTTAGAAATTATTCTTATGAGGATATATGACTTCTTCAACTTCTGGAAAAAATAATCAACAAAAGTATCCTTTACGAACTTATTCTTCTGATTCACCCGCCCGGCGTGAAGATTTGTTCAATCTTTCATCTTACCCAGTTCTTGATATCGAGGAAGCCATTAAATTTACATTAACCGAAGAAAATCTTGCCGAGATGCTTCATACGATGCTCAATCACTCATTACCAGACGAAGTAGCTGAAATGAAAAAGTTTCATGACTTTGGGGATTGGGGAAAAACCCAAGACATAGCCCATAAAATTAAAGGCGGATGCGTTTATGTCGGTACAGTACAAATTAAAATGGCTTGTCAATATTTTGAACGCTATTGGAAATCAGGAGATACTGACTTGTTAGAAGCATTATATCAACAAATCCTCAATACAATTGAAGGAAATGTCCATTATATAAAAAACTGGCTGGACAATCGAAAATAAAATGAAATCTATCGACACAATAGAAGGCTAAAATCAAAAAGACTATGATTCAATTTTCTTCTATAAAGGATAATACATTATGCATTCTTATCTATTACCTAATAATCAATCCAAACTCATTGTTTTAATAATCCTTATGAGACAAAAGAATGCATGTAACTCTCCTTTTGAACGACTCAATCCTTCCTCTGTTTACCTAAATTTTGTATACTTTTTGAACTAAAGAAACCTTTTTTGAAAAATTGCTATATAATTTCACCAAATTATGTGTTTTATTTTAATTAAGGCCTCGAAAGTATGGAATTAAAAAAGCAAGATTTTAATTATACGGTAATTGACCTTTTTGAAACACAAGTCAAAAAAAATCCAGACTTTCTTGCGCTTAAAGACAAGACAACTGCATATAGCTACCTCGCATTAAATGAAAAAGCAAATCAATTTGCTCGAAGTTTGAAAAAAAAATCGGTTAAAGAAGGCGATTTTGTTGGCATTTTGTTAGATCCAGGCGTTGAATTTTTTATTTGTATCCTTGCTATCATAAAACTTGGTGCCATTTATGTACCACTCGACACCCTTGCACCATCAACACGTTTGCATGAAATCGTTATAGACGCCAATCCTGGAGTTGTGATTACCCATGATGAATACCAACCTCTCCTCGAAGGAGTTGATACTGAAATCTATCTGATCAAACAACTCCATTTAGAATCATTAAGTCAATCCAAGAAAAATATTAAAAACACGGTCATACCAACATCTCCTTTGTATATGATTTATACTTCAGGATCCACCGGCAAACCCAAAGGGGTGGTTGTTCCTAACAGAGCGGTGGTAAATCTTGCCGTAATTGATAATATTATCTCGATACAGAAAGGAGAAAAAGCAGGTCAATTCTGTAACCTGGCTTTCGATGGTAGTGTATTCGAAACATGGGTTGCCCTTTTAAACGGCGCAGCATTGCACATTATCCCTAATGAAGCCAGGAGAAACCATAATCAATTAAAAAAGATTATTAAAGAATTCCAAATCAAGTACTTACTGATTCCAACCGGCTATTTCCATCAGCTGATGAAATCATTTCCAGAAACCTTAGATCTTTTACATACTATTTCCTTTGGCGGTGAGCAAGTGAATGCTCACCTATTGAAAAATTTTATTGATTGTAGAAAAAAAGCAGATATCCCCATAAAACTGGTTAACGTATATGGCCCAACAGAGGCTACCGTTTTCTCAAGCTGCAATATTATCCATAGCGAAAAAGAATATACAGACGAACAACTTGCAAGTATAGGATTTAAAACGGCCAACACAAAAACCTATATTCTTGATAATAACCGCCGTCGCACAGAGGAAGGAGAACTTTGGGTCAGTGGAGTACACTTGGCTCTGCATTACCATAATAGCCCAGAACAAACAGAAGAAAAATTTGTTAAGAACCCTTTTTCACGCAACGAACTCTATTCAAGAATGTATAGAACCGGTGATAAAGTCCGTCAGCTACCTTCTGGTGAATTATTATACTTGGGTCGCGTTGATGATCAGGTAAAAATTGGCGGCTTCAGGATCCATTTAACTGAAGTCGAACAAGAACTCATGAATCATGAGGCCATAAGCCTTGCTGCTGTAAACGTAGAGATCGGTGGTGGAGCACACAAATTTCTTACTGCATACCTGGTCTTTAAATCAAAGGACATCATTGTTGATGCCGATGAAATTAGAAGTTTTCTGAGCCGAAAACTACCGCCTTATATGTTACCCGCCAAATACGTCATGGTAGAAAAGTTACCTCTAACTGCGGTGGGTAAAATTGATAAAGCCAAATTAGATAAAATAGCTCATACCGATTTATCATTTCATATCGACACATCTTCATCGAACCCTATTGAAGAAACAATAAAAAATATCTGGCGACATCTTTTAAACCGCTCAAGTATTGAGTCTCACAAAAATCTCTTCGAATTAGGAGCAAATTCATTACTCATTACAGAAGCATGCGCTCAAATTAACAAGGAGCTACAGTGTGATTTACAGATAGTTGAGATGCTGACCCACCCGACTATCCACAAATTGAGCCGCTTTCTTGAAGGTGATTTGGATAAACATCTCGCGCGAAAAATAAAAAAAACGCCTTCACAGAACATTGCAATTGTTGGTATGAGTTGCCGCTTTCCCAAGGCTCGAAATATAGATGAATTCTGGCATAATTTGTGTCAGGGGAAAGACTGCCTGACTCGTTTTAACGAAAATACTATCCCCCACTATCTTTTGGCCCAAGAAGACTATGTACCTGTAAAAGGGGTCTTGGAAAATAACGATCATTTTGACGCGCATTTTTTTGGTTTCAGTCCCATTGATGCCAAAATTACTGACCCGCAACATCGGGTGTTTCTTGAGTGTGCATGGGAAGCTCTTGAACATGCCGGTATTGCCCCAAGCAAACTGGACTCTAAAATCATCAGTGTCTTCTCGGGGATGACCGATAGCACATACCTCAATGAAAATTTACTTAAAAGCCAATGGTTTTGTAATGAGTTTGATCAATTTCAGCAAAGAATATCTACAAGTATGGGAATGCTCAGCACCCAAACTTCCTATCGGCTCAATTTCAAAGGGCGTAGTGTTAATATTAATACCGCTTGCTCTACAGGTTTAGCTACAGTAGATCATGCCTGTCAAGACTTAATACTGGGACAAAGTGACATTGCACTGGCTGGTGCAAGCTCTATAGTCATTCCCGAAACACAGGGATACTTTTTTCAAAATGGCAGTATTGTCTCATCCGACGGATACTGCAGACCTTTTTCATCTGAAGCAAACGGTACTGTTTTTTCCAATGGCGTTGGCGTCATTGTTCTAAAACGGTTAGAAGATGCGATAAAGAATCACGATACAATCTATGCCATCATCAAGGGGAGAGGAGTAAATAACGATGGAATAGACAAGTTGGGTTTCACTGCACCGAGTATGAGCGGCCAGATCTCATGCATTCGGGATGCTCTTCAACAAGCCCAGATTAGTGCAGAGGAAATCAATTTTCTTGAAGCACACGGAACAGCAACCGCATTGGGTGATGTGATTGAAATAAAGGCATTAACCTCTGTCTATCGAGAACAAACTGATAAAACCGAGTTTTGTGCTTTAGGCTCGGTTAAAGCAAATATTGGGCATACTGATGTAACAGCAGGTATTGCTGGTATTATTAAAACAGCTCTCTGCCTTTATCATAAGAAAATACCACCTCTTATTCATTATAAAAAACCAAATCCCGATTTGGCACTGCCCGAAAGTCCCTTTTTTGTTAATACGGAAACCTTGGATTGGAACACGTCTTCAAAACGCTATGCCGCAGTAAGCTCTTTTGGAATAGGTGGCACCAACACTCATATGATTTTATCAGAACATGAACATGAGGAAAAAGTGACCTCGGTTTCTCCCTTAAAAGAGGAATTAATACTTCTTTCAGCAAAAACAGAAAAGGCATTACAGCAAAGTACTTACAATCTCAAGAACTATTTAAAAAAATGTGATGACTCTCATCTTGAGAATATAGCCTATACGCTGCAAAGAGGCAGAGAAGATTTTCAATGGCGTCAATTTGCTGTTGGTAAAACAGTAGAAGAGATAAGCATCGAATTAAAAAAGAAAAACCCTTTATTTTTTAATGAAGAGACTCATCACAGCATTACATTTATGTTTAGTGGACAGGGAATGCAATATCCTCAAATGGCTATGGAGTTATTTGAAACAATGCCACTTTTTACAAAATACATGACCTTAGGATCAAAGATTGTACAAACTTATTTACATCATGATTTGCTTTCTATTCTCTTTGAATCCAGCTCAAAGAAACTCAAAGAAACTCAATACGCTCAACCTGCGCTATTTATAGTGGAATATGCTTTGGCAAAGGTCCTTATAGAGTGCGGTGTAATACCAGAGATGCTAATCGGTCATAGCATTGGGGAATATGTTGCAGCCTGCCTTGCTGATGTTTTTTCTTTTGAAGACGGGATCGCTTTGGTGTGTGAACGAGGGCTATTAATGTCAAAGGCACCAAAAGGTGCCATGTTGTCTCTCGAAGCAACACGAGAGCAGCTGGATGGCTACCTGAAAATGGTTGATGTTGATATTGCTTTACATAATGCCAGCAATCATTTTGTTTTATCAGGCAGCGAGCCTGAGATTGAGAAATTAGAAAATTATCTGGCTACTCATAAAAAACCATTTCAAAAATTGAAAGTAAACCACGCCTTCCATAGCCGTTTTATGGAATCCATTGAAATACCTTTTAAAGAGATGTTTACTAACATAAAACTATCGGCACCCCAAATACCGGTTATTTCCAATGTAACTGGAGACTGGCTCTCGGCAAGTGAAGCGATTAATCCGGATTATTGGTATAAACACCTGCGTGAAACTGTGCGATTTTGCCAAGGAATCAATCGCATACTTCAAGACAAACACCCCATATTTGTCGAAGTAGGCCCTGGACAAAGCTTATATGGATTTGTGAAAGAAATATCGCATAAAAAGGCAAATGCTCTTTTTACACTCCCTGGTTATCAAAAGAATACATCTGACAGGTTTCAGTTGCTCACAGCATGCGGTGAACTATGGGCAAAAGGAGTAAACATTCGTTTAGAGCCTCTGGTAGAAACGGACAATCGAAGACTTATTCCCTTACCTACTTACCCTTTTCAAAGACAACGATATTGGATCGAGCCGGATAAAAAAACCATTGCTGTTAATGAAACCTGCTCTTTTTATAAACCTGTATGGTCTCATGAAAAAATAGCTCTTGTCATTCCTGCTCATCTTAAAAATTTTGACTATGTCATTTTCAAAGATAAATCAGGAATAGGTCAGAATATAATCAATATACTAAAAAATCATGACATCGAGCCCATTATTATTGAACCAAGTCAGGAATTCAGGCGATTATCGAAAACTCATATCAATATCAATCCAGGAGAAAAATCAGATTACAATCAATTAGTTTCAGTGCTAAAAAATACTCTGCGCAACCCAATTATTTTTCATTGCTTTTCATGTGATGGTTCTGAGGAAGACTTTCTTGATGCACAGCAAATTGAACATGGGTTAAATCTCGGGTTTTATAGTCTCCTCTATCTGACTCAGGCATTTTTAAATGATTTGGGAACCAATATGCCAATTCACTTGGCAATCATTACTACATGCACACAAAATGTTATTGGTGCTGAGAAAATATCTCCAATTAATGCCAGCCTGGTTGGGGCTTCGCGCGTCATCCCACTGGAACATCATAATATTTCATGTGCTTTGTTCGACATTCATTTATATGAAACAACCCAAAATATTACCAATGCTGTTATCGACATTATCAATTCTTCGACACAAGTAGTAAAAGATCTCCCCTGCCAATTAACTGCCTATAGAAATAGTTATCGCTGGGAGCTCTCTTATTCCTCAAATCACAGCAAAACTGTTTTACAACGTTTAACAGATAATGGTATCTATTTAGTTACAGGAGGCTTGGGGGGGATTGGGTTATCACTGTGCCATAGCATCTTGAAAAATACGAAACACCCAACATTCATTCTTTGCTCCAGAAAGCCTGTAATCGATGAATCAGACTGGGAAAAAATAGCAACAGATACTACTCATCCCTATCACCATAAGGCATTACAACTACAAAAATTAAAAAAAAATGGAGCAACTGTTGTTTGTTATCAAGCCAATATTGGAAATGATAAAGATGTCGACCGTTTAATTACATTTTGTAAATCCAGATTTAAAACAATTAACGGTCTCATTCATGCTGCAGGAGTTGCCGGTGGCGGTTTGTTACAACTGAAAACAAAAGAAAGTGCCGATAATATTTTGTTACCGAAAATTCATGGTACCTATTACCTGGCAAAAGCATTACATCAATTCCATCTTGATTTCATTGTTTTCATGTCCTCAATCGCATCGATTACAGGAGAGAGAGGACAAATTGATTATTGTGCGGCAAATGCCTGCCTGGATGCTTTTGCAAACAGCAATCTATTTCATACACAATGTTTGCTTAGTATAAACTGGAACACCTGGTGTGATATAGGAATGAGTGTAGAAACCCAAAGGCCGGAAGATATCGATTTTTTTGCTCGGGGAAATACTATCAATCCATTACAAGGACAAGAATTATTTTTAAAAGCACTCTCTAACCCTTGCTCCAATCTCATTGTCTCGAACTATAGTATTGAAGACTATTCCAGATTGATACTGGATAATAATCCTGTTGATACTGAAGAACATAAAGTCTCTCGCGACACGTTTAGCATGAATCACGAATTTTGTGCTCCACAGGGAAGCATTGAAAAGCGTCTTGCAAAATTATGGCAAGACAATCTTCATATTGTCGAAATTGGTAGAAACGATGATTTTTTTGCTTTAGGAGGTCATTCGCTAAAAGCATTAAATCTCATCGAGAACATTAATTCTATTCTAGGAGCCAATTTATCTATTCAACATTTATATCAAACACCAACTATTGCCAAGCTTGCTGAAATAATCAGTTCAAACAACTCTAAGAATCAAATTGATATTGTAATACCCCTAAAAAAGACGAGTTCAAAGCAACGCCCTTTTTTCTTCTGTCATCCTGCAAGTGGCATGATTTATTGTTTTGACCATTTTACATCCTCATGGGACTACCAGATCCCTTTATATGGTCTTCAAGATCCAAGCATTTCTTCAGGAAAATTAATTTTTGAAAGTATTTCTTCCATGGCAAAGGCTTATACCCAGGCCATAAAGAAAATACAACCACATGGTCCCTACTATTTAGTAGGATATTCCTTTGGAGGAAGCTTAATGCATGAGGTAGCTCATCTACTCACTCAACAAAATGAGCACATCGGATTGCTTGCCATGATTGAAAGCTGGTGTACTTTTTCAAGCAAGCAAAAATCCAAAAATCATTTCATCGAGGCCTATCTATCAAAAGAATTGCAAGCTAACAGGAATTTAGCCAATTTGGCATGGGAAAGAATGGAATTACTACTCAATCATAAGCCAACTAAAATCAAGCAGGACATGGTGCTATTTAAAGCAACCGATTTAAACCAAGACTATTTAGACATCAATGATCCGATGAATGGATGGGGACAATATAACTCAGGGCAAATTATATGCCATACTATTAAGGCAAATCACGATACAATCATTCGTGAAGGATATCAATTTATTGCACAAAAGTTAATCGAGTACAGGGATATTGAATGAGATCACAAACCATTCGTTTGACTCAAAATGATTTTCCCATTTTTGGAAAAGCATTTTCATTAGTTAACATTTCATTTCTCGTAATCAACGAGAATATGGAATTGGAATATCTCAATGATACCGCAAAGAAAAAGCTTAAAATTAATTGGAGCTCAACCGATAGACAATCTTTTTTCCAATTATGGGAATTAGCCAATCTAACTCCAATCCTGAATAAAAAAGGCAATCTTATTCCTAACAAAGTGTTGCAAGTGGGGAATTATTCTTTCCAATGGCAAAAAACAGTCGCAATAGTCAACGAAAAACATTACATTTTGTTAATGGACAAAGATGCAGCAACAACCTCGCATCTTTTCGAAGAAATCGGGACGGCTATCTATGGTGAAATTGGATACGCACCTAAAAACAAAATTTCTGTAAAAGAATATATTCAAGAAATAACCAACTATTACACCTCCGTTATCGATAAAATTCCTTGTTATGTTTACTGGAAAAACACCCGTTTTGAATACTTAGGTTGCAATGAAATGGCAGCACAGTTTTTTGGCTTTAAATCAACATCAGACATTATTGGAAAAAATGATTTTGATCTTTTTCAAGATCATGATTTCGCTAAAAATTATCAAGATCAGGATAAGCAAGTATTTTCAACTGGTGAACCTATTTTAAAAATGCCATCCGATCTCAAAGACCGTAATGGAACGGTTACTAATACCTTAGTCAGCAAAGTACCCATAACTAACTTATCGGGAAACATAGTAGGGCTTGTTGGAATTACTGTTGATGTGACTGAATTGACAAAAGCCAAAGAAGCCGCTGAGGCAGCTAACCAGGCCAAAACAGCATTTATTGCCAATATGAGTCATGATATTCGCACACCACTTACCGGGGTTATTGGAATGTCTGAATTGTTAGAAAACACAGTGAAAGACCCAGAGCAAAAGGAAGAAGCGCACATGCTTCACGATAGCGGTGAAGAACTATTAAATATGTTAAACGACATTCTAGATGATGTTCATGCTGGCTTTATGGATAAGGAAGACATCCGCATAGAGACTTTTGATTTGTATCAATGCATTGAAGATCTGTTGAAACTCGAACGCCCTACCACAGTGATGAAGCATTTGGAATTAATTGTGCATATTGGCAAATCTGTACCTCGTTATATCCAGAGTGATCGTAAAAAAATTCATAGGGTTCTTTTAAATTTATTGGGCAATGCGATTAAATTCACCCCTAAGGGTCAGATTACGATTCAAGTAGCATGCCTTGAAGCTTCCGGAAAAAACATTCATTTACAATTTAAAGTCAGCGATACAGGGATAGGTATTCCAACCAATCTTCAAGAAAAAGTATTTGAGCGTTTTTTCCGAATCAGCCCATCTTATAAAGGGATTTATAAAGGACATGGGCTTGGCTTGCATATCGCACAATCGTATGTCAACTTATTAGGGGGCCATATTGCTTTAATAAGCGAAGAAGGAACAGGCACCACTTTTTATTTCGATATTCCATGTCAAACAGGCGCTCAGAAAAAAATAAAAACCAATAAATCAACGAACAGTTCAAAAAAAACTGACTCCTCGCTCTCCACCTCATCTAACTCCCGATTAACTCCTAAGATGTCATCAGAAGCTGAAGAAAATTCTCCATACGTATTATTAGTGGAAGACAACAGCATTGCGTTGAAAGTACTGGAGCTTATTTTATCAAACGAGAGTTATCGCTTTAAATCAGCCTCTAATGGAGAAGAAGCATTGGCATTAATTCAATCCGAGTCTTTTGATCTTGTCATTACAGATCTCGGCCTGCCTGGAATATCTGGTTGCGAACTTTCTGTTAAAATTCGTGAATGGGAAAAAAAACATTCTAAAAAACTTCTTCCTATTATTGGATTGACTGGACACACTAAAGATTCCTCTGAAAAAGGATGTCTGGAATCTGGTATGAACAATGTGTTCACCAAACCTGTGACTCCAGAGCTAATTCACAATATAATCAATCAATATGTATTAGGAGAAAAATAAAAACCTGGTTAATTTAAAATTAACTTGATTCATATAATAATAATCAACCTACCTGGTGAACCCTTCTAATAACGCATTAACTAAAGAGACAACAGGCAAATCACAATTGCAATTTACACCACCGCTCATGGATAATTAAATTACATTTAGGTCTAATTTTTGCTATAATTATTACAATGTAGCTCCAAAGAAGTTTCTGTATAATCTTCAGGAGGAAGTAAATGTCACAACAAATTGGAAATGAATTTTTTGATGCAGATATGGACATGCACCAACATTACCTTGATATCCTAAATTGCTTACCGGATATTGTTTACTGGGTAGATAAAGATTGTCACCTGAAAGGTTGTAATCAAAATTTTATCAAGTTACTGGGCTTACAAAAAATTGGCGATTTAAAAGGAACTCCCTATGACCAAATGGCAAAACATATGAAATGGTCAGAAAAACGGATTGAAACGTTTAAACTGGATGATATGAAAGTGCTCTTTTCAGGTGAATCTCAGTACGATATAGAAGAAGAACCCGTATACAATAAAGATAAGGAAGCCATTTACTATAAGTCCCGCAGAGTACCATTATTTGACAAGGAAAATAAAGTATGTGGTTTAGTAGTTGTGTTAACTGATATCACCAGACTAAAAAAATTAGAGGCGCATTTACAACAAGTTCATTCCCCAAGGAATACCAAACGCACTCAAAAGAAACGAGTGACTGAACCCAAAATATTAATGGTGGAAGACAATTTCGTTGCTCAAAAAGTTGAAGAGGCATTGCTTAAGGAACTGCGATGCCAGGTTGATATCGCAGACACAGGAGATAAGGCGTTAAACCTTTTCGACCCAGGGAAATACGATATGGTCTTTATGGATATTGGACTTGAAGGCACTTCTGGTTATTTAGTAGCAAAAAAAATTCGCCAAAAGGAACAAAACACCAATTATCATGTACCAATTATTGCCTTAACTTCATACCAGGCCGATGTGGTGAAATACGATGTTGAGGATTATTTTATGGATGGAGTGTTAACTAAACCTTTAACAAGCGAACAAGCAGACCAGCTAATCAAACACTTTATTCATAAAGAAGACATTATGGTTTCAGGCTTAAAATCAGCAAGAGAAAATTAAGATCAACTTGCTTAGCTGACAATATCTGATTTTTAGTTTGTTCGCATGAAACAAAATGAAACATTGCCAACGCCTGGTAAATAGACAAAGTGTTAAATTGGCACACCGGTGCACTGCAGGATTAAAGTACAACCTCGTCAGCGAGGGCTGTATCCTCATAAAAACAAGACACATCCCGCATAATATGTGAGAATAGATTTCAGCCACGCCAAAGATATTTGTAATCGCTGGTTTCTTGGGTATATCTTCCCTTACAATGATTATTGATACTGGAGAATAAAGTGATATGGGATCCTGAACGTTATGTGCTTGGAAACTATATTCAAAATGAAATCAACGAAGAATTTCTAAAAACAATTCACATCGATCTGTCTGGAAATATTTTAGATATTGGTTGTGGAGATGGGCACTATACCAGCTTGTTGGCAAGCAAGATAAAACATGGACAAATTCTGGGAATTGACAGCTCTGCGCAAATGATAAGACATGCCAATCAACAATGGGAACGAAAAGGACTTTCATTTGAAGTTCATAACATTGAGGAATTTCACCAACCGCAATCTTTTGATTTGGCGCTCTCATTTTGGTGTTTACATTGGACTAATATCCATATTTCTTTTCCAAATATTTTTCATCTTCTAAAAAGAGAAGGCAAATTGTATGCTGTCATGTCTTCTTTTTCCGACCACAGCATTTTGCAAACTTGGAAAGAATTGGCCAAACAAAACCTTTATAGGGATTTAACAAAACTATATATCTCTCCAATCAATGAACAGTATTTTTATGGTGTGATTAATCTTCTCAACAGATTGCCTTTTAAACGAATTAAACTTGATTTAAAAACTTGCCGTGTGCATTTGCCGCACATTGATTATTATAAGAATTTACTTCTAACCATGCCTTTCATAAAAAGAGTTCCTTCTGAAATAACAGATACACTGGTTGAGGACATGTTAAAAGCATTTCAAACTATCTGTGACAGGAAATACGATGGTCAATTATATTATGAAACTCGCCCCATATTTTTAGAGGCTATCAAATAACCCAAAGCGTCAGGAGGCAAGACTGTGCGTTTAAAATTTAATATGGCTCCCGGCATGAACATACCTATGGTCATTGCAAGCCAGGATAATTTGAAAGCAAGCCCTACCCCTTTGTTACATTTTATTTCTGAGTATCATGATGAGATAATCCAAAAGCTCAATCAGTATGGAGCAATAGTATTAAGAGGATTTTCCTGTCAAGAAGAGAACTGCTTTTCGAAAGCAATCAAATTATGTGCCTTAGGCACGAGATGTTCGACAAGCGATTATGACTTGCCAAGAACTGTACTGGCAAATGAAATTTACACATCAAGTGACCTGCCGGCTCATATTCCATTACCGCTGCATCACGAAAAACCCCGATCACCAAAGCCACCTAATCACATCTATTTTTGCTGCATCATTGCGCCTCAGGAAGGCGGTGGAACAATCTTTGCCAATGCTGAAGAAATATGGATAGATATGCCCCAAGACATTCAGAACAAGATTCTTGAATACGGTGTCCAATACAAGCAATTTTTTCATGGGCAATCTGTAAAATATGGTGTATTAAGAAAAATCCTGGGAAACCATTGTGCTCGAAGTTGGGTTGATTATTTTGGCACAGAAGACAAAACTCAAATAGAACAAAATTTAACTCAAAAGCAGGTAGTATGGGATTGGATAAATCATGGGAATGATTTGATAATACTAAATTATTTGCCCGGAGCATTAAAGCATCCTCTAACTGATAAAATAGCCTGGTTCAATTCATCAGCTTATTTGAATTATTATTCCAATTTGAATTATGGTGAATTAAAAAAACTGCGTTCATTCAAATATTGGGCAAGCCGGTATCTTATCCTGAAAGATATGCTTCCCATGATCTGTCATTATGGTAATGGCCAGGCGTTTTCTGCAAAAGAAATATCTGAAATTAACCAGGTTATTCAGCGTCATACTCGTGTTTTTCATTGGCAAAAAGGAGATTTCATGATTGTGGATAATTTTACTTTCATGCATGGCAAACAAGCTCATGTTGGAGAGAGATTATTGTATTCATGCATGACGGCTTATTAATGCTGGATTATTTTTATCCGCTCCCTGACAGTCGCTGTTCAGTGTTTGAACCATAATTCGAGCCGCGACTTTCAGGGAGAGGATATGGTATCCCCATACAAAATCTTGGCGAAATCTGGCTATACTTAAGGTAAATAGACCTTCCAGGTTAATTTGTTTATACTCAAATTCTCTCTCTGTTATGGTTGTTTTTATTATAACTCTTTGCCAGACAAATAATTTTTGTGCGTAGCCAGGCACTTTCAGGAGCATTGTAAGTGGTAAACGTAACTATGAAAAACACATCCAAAGACCTTTTGAATGAACCCATAGCCATCATTGGGATGAACTGTCAATTTCCTGGGATTGATTCTGATATAGAAGATGTTGCTGTCTTTTATGACATGCTGATTAAAGGTCAAACTCCCATCAAAGATGTGCCTGAAAATCGCTGGAATATTGAAGAATACTATAGTGCTGATAGAAAAAAAGCAGATAAAATTATTAGCAAAAAAGGCGGTTTTTTAGACAATACCCATTTATTTGATGCTGCTTATTTTAAAATATCTTCAGCCGAAGCAAAGCAAATAGATCCTCAACAACGCCTTTTTCTCGAAGTGGCTATTCGAGCTTTGAACGATGCCAATATCCCACTAGACTCTTTAAAAGACTCTAACACAGGAGTTTATTGTGGCATTTCCACACACGAATACAGCCAACTGAACTATAAAGACCATATCAAATTTAATGCCTATACGCCCATTGGAATAGCGAACAGTGCTGCCGCTGGCAGGCTCTGCCATTTTTTGAATTTAAAAGGACCGAGCATGGCTGTTGATACAGCATGCTCTTCTTCCTTCACTGCACTCTATCTAGCGGCCACTGCATTGAGAAACCAGCAATGCGATATAGCAATTGTCGGAGGCGTCCATTTGAGTCTCTGCCCTGAAAGTTTTATTGGATTAACCAAAGCCAACATGCTGTCAGCAACAGGTCAATGCAGCAGCTTTGACAGTAAAGCAGACGGCTTTGTCCGTAGCGAAGGTTGCGCAGCAGTTATTGTTAAACGCTTAAGTGACGCCATACGAGACAATAACAAAATCTATGCACTCATCAAAAGCATGGTTATTAATCAAAATGGCGATGGAACAGGCCTCGCAGCCCCTAGTACTAATGCCCAAATTGCCATGCACCAAGCTGCTTTGGAACATGCCCATTTAACTGCAGGTGACATTGATTACATTGAAACCCACGGAACAGGCACAACAGTAGGTGATCCCGTCGAATTTAATGCGATCCAAAGCATTCACCAGGGTTACCACTCACTTGAAAAACCCCTGATAGTAGGAGCACTGAAAAGTAATATAGGCCATACTATTTCATCATCAGGCCTTGCTTCTTTAATTAAAGTACTTTGCTCTTTGCAAAATGAAGCGATTCCCCCCAATTTACATTATTCAAACCCGAACAACTTGATTGATCCTGAAAGTATCCCTGCGCTTCTACCCGTTGAAGCAATTCCTTTTCCCAAACTCAAAAATAAAAAAAGATATATCCAGGTATCTAATTTCAGCTTTACAGGCACGAATGTAAGTGTCATTTTGGAAGAAGCGCCTGAGCTGGAATCACGCGAGTCAAAACAAGACGACAATGAACCAAAATGTTTTGTTGCTTCTGCCAATAGTGAACTCTCATTGAAACGATTGATGTCACGTTACGAGCATTATTTGAAAAACTCCTCTTCCAACTTGAGCGACATATGCCATACCTTGATCAATTGTCGAGACCATTACAAATTTCGCTGCGCCATCATTGTAAACGATAAAAAAGAACTCATTAAAAAAATGGAATCGAAAGACTATGAAATAAGAAAGGTAGTTCTACAAAACAACCCTAGAACGGTATTGAATGATGCCAAAGCCATTTACGAAGCTTATTTATCCGGCATTAATATCAGCACTGATAACAAAAATACCGTTTATAATAAAGTGGATTTACCGCTCTACTGTTTTGACAGAAAACCCTACTGGCATGAAGTCAGAAAACAGGTCAAGAATTATCATTGGTTGGATTCTTTATATCAACAACCAATAGAACAACAAGTTGAAACCATCAAAGCAGAGCTCACCTCTCAAATCAAAGATCTTTTAAAGAAAGACAATATAGATCCACATCAGGATTTGGAAACCCTTGGTCTAACTACACCCTTATTGGAATCCCTGGATCAAATTCTTCAGGATATGCTTTCCCCTCAATATCAAGTGCCTTCTCTCTTGTCTTTACGCTACCTAACCGTAGATAAGCTGGCAAGACATTTACAAAAAATGATCATGCCGCCTGTCGTTTACCGACAACCATCTATTAATGTACTCAATGTTGAACCTATCGCCATTATCGGTATGAGTTGTCGTTTCCCCAAAGCAGCCAATGTGGATGAATTCCTGTCTTTGCTGGAAAAAGGCGAAAGCGGCATGATCGATATCCCCTTAGAGCGCTGGGATAACGAAAAATTCTATGACTCGGATGTTGATGCATTAGGAAAACTGTACATCAAGCAACTGGGCTTCATTGATCATGTCAACCATTTTGACGCGGAGTTTTTCAATATCAGCCCGCGTGAGGCTAAGCTCATGTCACCTCAATTGCGTGTTTTTATGGAAACCAGTTATCACGCACTTGAAGATGCTAATCTTTCTCTTGATGCAGTCAAAGACACTAATACAGGAGTTTTTGTCGGAGTAGGGACTAATGAATATCCCCGAGTTTTAGCTTATCAAGGCGTTACCTTAGAAGATTTGAATATTTATTTTGCGACGGGGAATGTTTTAAATGCGCTGGCCGGCCGTGTAGCCTATTCCTTTGACTTTCATGGTCCAATACAAGCAATAGATACCGCATGCTCATCCTCCATGACGGCCATACATAATGCCTGCCTGAGTCTACAATCCGGTGACTGTAATATGGCTCTTGCTGGCGGTGTGAACGTCATCCTTAGCCCTGACTCTAACATTACTCTTTCAAAAGCCAGAATGCTCTCACCTGACAGCCGCTGCAAAACCTTCAGTGAAGACGCTGATGGCTATGGTCGCAGTGAAGGGTGTGGTGTGGTGGTTTTAAAACGTTTAAGTGATGCCGTTAAAGACAACGATAATATTCTGGCAGTAATCAAAGGCACCTCCATCAATAGCGATGGTAAAAGTGGTGGTTTCACTGTACCTAATGGTGCTGCGCAGGAAGAAGTTATCCTAAGCGCATTGACAAAAGCGAACCTGTCACCTGGTGATATTGATTTTGTCGAAGCCCATGGGACTGGCACACCATTAGCTGATCCTATCGAAGTGAATACGCTGACCAAGATTTTTAGTGAGCATCACAACAAAGAAAACCCGCTTTATATCAGTTCAGTAAAAACCAATATTGGGCACTCGGAAAGCGCATCCGGTGTAGCCAGTGTTATCAAAACCGTTTTAAGCCTAAAAACCAAAACAATATTTAAGCATCTGAACTTTAAAAAGCTTAATCCTGCCATTCAATTAATTAATACAGTAATCCCTCTTGATAAAACCGATTGGGCCAAGAAACAAGGCTTAAGGTGTGCCGGGGTTAGTTCTTTTGGTTTTAGCGGGGCTAATGCCCATGCAATAATACAGGAAGCTCCTGAAGACAAAAAAGAAACACGCGCCCTTCCCGAAGAATCTCTGCTCGTTTTATCAGCAAAAAGTAAAACCTCTCTGGAGTTATTACTGGCCAGTTACCAAAACTATTTATCCAATACCCGGGAAGAATTTGCCGATATCTGCTACACAGCAGCAACTTGTCGTAGTCATTTTATGTATCGTGTAGCAATTAAAGCGCAAAATGCAGCCCAAGCGGCCAATATAATAAAAAACAATGGATACACTATTTGCCATATCACCAAAGAAAAAGAATGGACTCAACAACCGGGCACACTTGCAGAATTGCAAACAGCCTACCTGGATGGATTCCCCATCAACTGGTCTGAATTTTATCGCTCCCTTGGCCATCATTTTGCAAAAGTAAAATTACCCTTATACGAATTTGAACGTATAGAACATTGGTTTGGTGACAAAAACAAGTTGAAAGATGCGCCTCTACCCAAGGACTGGTGTTTTCAAATCCAGTGGCAAAATGAACCATGTGATAAAAGCAATCGAAAGCTGAGAGGAAATAGATGGCTTTTAATTGGCCCCAGACATCTGGCTGATGGTTTCAAAGCTCAAAGCCTGGAAATTATCTACGAAGATGAAGAGTATTCTAGAGACAAACTGGAAGGCATCATTTTTGCCGAAAGTTTGCATCAGGCACCACCTGACATAGAAGCTAATATTGATTTTCAAAAGAAAACCTTAAAAAAGCTGCTGAACTTAATTAAAGAATTTGATAACCAGTCAATTGATTTGCAATTGCTCATTCTTACCAGCAATGGAATTGCTGAACTGGCGAATGACAAACACCCCATCAATATAAGCAATAGCCCTCTTATTGGTTTCTGCAAGACTCTCACTTTAGAGCTGCCACAATTCAAAACCATTCTCATCGATATGGATAAAATCGAAGAGGACAAATACCCGACACAAGTGATAGAAGAAATCAATTATAACCATGGAAGCCGCTATGAACACATAGTAGCTTACCGTGGTGGGGAAAGGCTGGCTTCCCGTTTAAAAAAGACTCCGCTGGAAGATAGGCGGCGATTATTGCATGGAGTGAAAGGACGCTATCTTATTACTGGCGGCTGCGGTGGTTTGGGATTGGTAACTGCCCAATCCTTACTTTCCTCTGGAGCAAGAGAATTAATTCTCACCTCAAGAAATATCGACAAACCAAGGATCAAGGAAGCCATTTATAAAATTAAATCCCATTACCCTGGCGCCAACATCCGAGTTGTCAGTTTAGATATTACTGATAGGGAAAGTTTAAAAAATTTATTATCAGAGCTTAATGCCAATGGTCAGTTAAAAGGCATCATCCATGCCGCTGGTGCTGCGATTAAAGCGCCTGTGCTTGAACATCAGGATGAAGATGTTGATTATTTATTTTCAGCTAAAGTAAAAGGTGGATGGTATTTACATGAACTAAGTCTGGATTGCAACCTGGATTTCTTTGTTGTCTATTCTTCAGTTTCCTCCGTATTTGGAAGCAACAAAGAATCCGTTTATAGTGGAACGAACAGTTTCCTCGATGCCTTGATCGCGGAGCGCCAACGTATGGGGTTACCTGGCACCGCTGTTCAATGGGGGCCTTGGGGTGAAGTAGGAATGGCTCAAAAACGCTCGCGTGATGAAGGACTAAAACAAGCGTTAATCAGTAATGCACAAGGTCATGTAATCATTAAATGCCTCATCAACGACGAATTCAAACACGCCACTATCATATCTCCAGAATACCTCAAATTTATGCTGGATTTTGTACCCAAGCCCCTACCTGGGTTTTATGGACAACTTGATGAGGAGCTTGAAAAAATACCACAACAACATCATCAAAGCCCGGCAAAAAATCTGTCTCCATGGCTTAATCAATATCTGGAAATTAGTGAAGAGGAGCGATTGAAAGCCTGTAAAGCAATGGTATCTGATATTTGCACAGGAATCCTTGAACTGACAGAAAATGAAGACTTAAATGAAGACGAAGGTTTTTTCGAGTTGGGTTTTGACTCGCTCATGATTACTGAATTGGCCAGTGAACTAAAGAAAAAGCTGGAACCATTCCTTAAAGTTACCGTGACCATTGGTTTTAATTATCCATCCATCAGTAAGCTGGCCAAATACATTGAATCAGAACTTGATAAGAACTTGGTCAAGATACAAAGTCCAAAATCAGCTCCCAAGTCGATTGATGACGGTATAGCGATTATAGGCATGAGTTGTTTATTACCTAATGCGCCAGA
Source organism: Legionella sp. PATHC039 (assembly GCF_026191275.1). Lineage (NCBI taxonomy): Bacteria > Pseudomonadati > Pseudomonadota > Gammaproteobacteria > Legionellales > Legionellaceae > Legionella > Legionella sp. PATHC039. The sequence continues at coordinate 341,671 of NZ_JAPHOP010000001.1, read as the reverse complement.
TATCGCTGCCTTTGAAAAACTGTTGGAAGAGGGATTAAGCGGTATCAAAGACATTCCAAATGACCGCTGGGATAATAGCCAATATTACGATCCCGATATGGAAGTGCCTGGTAAATCCTACGTCACTAAACTGGGATTAATCGAAAATATTAAATATTTTGACGCTGCATTTTTTGGTATTAGTCCCCGAGAAGCAAAATTGATGGAACCTCAGCAAAGAGTATTTCTTGAGTGTTGCTACAAAGTATTGGAAAATGCCAACTACCCTTCGGAATCTTTGCGTGGCAGCTTAACAGGCGTATTTGCGGGCGTAGGTCCCAATGAATATTATGCGCAACTGGAAAAATCAGGGTTTTCAAATGAAGAACTCAGCGCTTACTCCATCACGGGTAATGTGCTCAATCTAATCCCAGGCCGAGTAGCCTACACTTTTGATTTTAAAGGCCCATCAATCAGTGTTGACACGGCATGCTCTTCTTCGTTGGTCGCAATCCATTACGCCTGCCAAAGTTTAAAAAACAAGGAAATTGATTATGCTCTTGCGGGTGGTGTGAATATACTACTTATGCCGGAATCTAATGTAACTTTGTGCAAAGCAAAAGCTTTATCACCTGATGGCCAATGCAAAACCTTTGATGAAAAGGCTGATGGATACGTCAGAGGCGAAGGTTGTGGCGTAATATTGCTTAAAAGACTCTCTGATGCCTTGCGGGATAACGATCACATCCTCGCCGTTATTAAAGGCTCAGCCGTAAATAACGATGGTAAAACGGCTGGATTAACCGTGCCTAATGGTAAAAGCCAGGAAGAAGTCATGAAAAAAGCGCTTGGCCAGACTGAATTGTCGAGAACTGACATCAGTTATATTGAGGCTCATGGCACAGGAACTCCGTTAGGGGATCCCATTGAAGTGGATGCAATCAACAAAGTCTACGGTCATCAACGCAACAAAGAGAATCCCTTATACCTGGGTACCGTTAAAACCAATATTGGACATCTTGAAAGCGCATCAGGCGTAGCTGGCGTTATAAAAACCGTTATCAGCCTGCAAAGGAAAACCATTTATAAGAATTTGAATTTTAATAAATTAAATCCCAACATCAAACTGGATGGTACTCAACTTGCTTTAGAAAAAACCAATTGGAATACGAATACAAAACTCAATTACGCAGCGGTCAATGCGTTTGGTTTTAGCGGCACGAATGCACATGTTATCCTTGCGGAGTTTCCTAAAGAAGAAAAACCCAAAACATCAAAACCCTCTCAAAAACACTTGCTGGTTATTTCAGCCCATTCCAAAACGGCTTTAGATAATTTAACTCAGCGATACCAACAGTATTTAGAGACGACTGAACATCATTTTGGTGACATATGCTTTACCGCAGCGACTTGTCGAGAACATTATCATTACCGTTTGGCTTTAACCGCTGAGAATGCGGTTGAAGCGAGTCGTATGCTGGGTGCAGGGCAATTTGCCTTGTCTTATCATGAAAATATTACACTGGACTTACAAAACGACAGAGCGCTTAATTCCCTGTTAATGGATTATCTGCAAGGAAAACCGGTTGATTGGAAATCCTATTATCAATCCCTTAAAGGAGAATTTACAAAAGTTCTGCTGCCTAATTATACCTTTGACCGCAGCGAGTATTGGCTGGATAAAAAAAACAACGATAGCATGGCCACTCATAAAGGTGAGCAACACCCTCTTTTAGGGCAAATGCTTGCCATGCCAGGAAATGAATATCTGTTTCATCAGAAACTGGATTTGGAGAATTTGGCTTATATCAAACAACACAGTGTTTTTGAAAAAGTGATTTTTCCAGCAACAGCCTATATTGAATCGGGTTTAGCAGCAGCAAAATCCATATTTCAATCCAGCGCTTTTCAAATTGAAAAATTCAATATCGAACGTCCTCTACATCCTAAACAAGATCAGGAGTTTCAATTACAAGTCAAACCTAAAATGGATGGACAATACAAAATCAATCTTTTCGCGAAACAAGAGAACGACTGGCAAACTTTCTGTGAAATGGAAATTCATGCCAAGCCGACAGCAGCCCGGGAATCTATCCATATTGACGTGCTTAAATCATCCTTTGGCGATAAAGTAGAGCTGTCGGACATATATGAGCAATTTCAGAAAAGTTCATTATTTTACGGCGATGAATTTCATGTCCTGCAAGAGGGCTATGTTCGGGCGAACAGTGTTCTGGCTAAAGTCACATTGACCAAGGCAAGCCAGGGCCAGGACTATTATTATCATCCTGTTCTGCTTGATGGTGCCATGCAAAGTATCTTGTTATTAAGTATTAAAAATGACGAGAATAAAAATTTTAACACCGAGAATGTTACCTACATACCCTATGCCTTCCTCCGCATGACTGTATTTCAGGAAGCGCCACGAAGCCTATGGGTGCATTTAACTAAACAAAATACTGAAGATGCGAGCGATCTTTGCGTTAACATGAATTTATATGAGCAATCTGGTTTATTAATTGCTCAAATTGCAGGCCTTAAATTGCGAAGGGTAACACGAAGCCATTTTGTTTCCTATGACACTGCTTTAAACCACCTTTATTACACGGAATGGAGCCCCGTCCCTTTGAAAACCATACCCCAACAAAAAATCCCTGACCTCTTGGCCATTACAAAAAATCCTGGCAAAGCTAAAGAAATATTGGATGGCCTTAATTATCAGCTGGTCGAAAGGATCGATGACTGCACAAATATCGAGAACAGGAACATAATATTCTTTTATGAACAAGGACAGTTTCATGATCTTTTTCATTGCTGCCAGATCTTATTTCAATTGCGTCCCAAGCGCTTTATACTGGTTACGGAACATGCTTATGCCATTCAAGACCATGATCAGGTTAATCCTTACCACACAATGGCCTGTTCTTTTTGGAAAAGCTTTAGAAATGAATATGAGCCCAATAAAAATTATGCCATTGATTTAGACTCCAGGAGTCGCTTGGCTACTGCGTTAATGTATTTATTGAATACAGGCACCCATGACACTCAAATAGCAGTCAGAGAATCTCTTTACTTACCCAGGCTAAAGAAAAAGCAATTGGTCAGTAACTCCGCCCCGGGGAGATTAATTGATGGCAATGCCACTTATCTTATTACAGGCGGGACTGGGGGATTAGCCAAACCCTTGATGGAATACCTGATGAGGCGCGGTGCCAGGCACATTGCCATTACCAGCCGCACCCACTATCAGGATGACATTAAGGCATTAATAGATAAGGCCAAACAAAATCAGATTGATATCAAACATTACATGGTTGATGCCGGAAATTATCAGAAAATGGAGCAAGTGATTGGAGAAATACAGCAGAGCCCCAACCGATTGAAAGGCGTATTTCATTTGGCAGGTTTGATACAAGATGGGCTCATCGTCAATTTGAATGATGAAGCAATGCAAAAAGTAATCAGTGCGAAGATGGATGGCGCTTTAATTTTACATCAATTAACCCAAAATATTCCATTAGAATGGTTCGTCATGTTTTCTTCATCCGCTTCCTTATTAGGTGCCAGAGGTCAGGCAAACTATGTCGCAGCTAATGGATTTTTAGATGGTTTAGCTCATTTAAGGCGCCAACAGTGCTTACCAGCAATTTCCATCAACTGGGGACCTTTCCATACCACAGGAATGGCAGCCAATTTGACTCATACTCTACAGCATTATGGTTTTTTACCATTAGATAAAGACAACATTGATATTCTTGATGTGCTCTTGCCTAGTCAATTGCCTCAAATTTCTCCTTGTCCTATGAATTGGGATGTTTACTGCAAACATACACCGAAACAAACGGAATTATCCGCGCTGGTTAAGGCGAAACCACTACCTGATCAGTCTTTTTTGAATGCACTTCGACAACATTCCAAAGAAGAAAGCATCTCAATATTGTCACAAGCATTACGAGAAATTGCAGCGGATGTCCTGGCTTTGGATGACAGCGAACACATTTCGAACCACCACGATTTGTTTTCAATGGGTCTCGATTCACTGATGTCAATGGATATAAGAAATCGCATTTATGACAAATTACAATGCCAAACTCTAAGCTTACCGATTGAATATTTTATTAATACTCCTACCATTAATAAAATCGCCAGACATATTTCTGATGAATTAGACCATGTTTTTTATAATCACTCTGACTACCATCCTACTGAAAATCCGTCAGAAAGAGAAATTGCATTATGTGATTTTCAATATGTATTCTGGGTGCTTAACAAATTGGATTACCACTTTAATATCGGTACACAAATACAATTACACGGCCGAATCAATAAAAATTATGTCCAACGGGCTTTTGAATTTGTTGTGAATCAAAATAGTGTCTTCTGGATCCATTTTAATAAGGATAAACCAACCCAAAAATTGCATAAAGTTGGACAATTTGAATTAATTTACCAGGATATTTCTCTGAATCATGAGACTAAGGCGCTGAATCACGAATTCCAAAACAATATATTGCGCGCTATTCCACTCACCAAACAACCCTTGATTAGAGTGTATTTGTATAAGATTAATAATGACTTACATGAATTACACATCGTAATACCCCATATTATTGTCGATGACGCATCATGCGAAATGGTTTTTTGCCAATTTAAAAACAATTATGAAAAACTAACTCTTGGGAAAGAATTAGTATCCACCCCAGAAAAAGGCTCTTATTTTAATTATGTGAAACAAAATAATAATCACTATCAAAAAAACCTGAAAAATAAAATTGATTTTTGGCAAAGCTATAATAAAGGCTTTAAAATGCTGAGTTTCGACAATAGGTATCATTTATCCGATACCTCAAAACAAACAAAGCACTTATTTCATTACCCTATTGACCCTCAACACGCCGAACAATTTATAAATTGGCATAAAACCCAAAATATCAATGTCAGTACTGGATTGATTGCCGCATGCCAAATTGTTTTCTACAAACTAAGCCGCCAAAATAAAATACCGATCATTTTAATTCACAGTGGTAGAGAAGGTGGGGAATATAAATCAACCCTGGGTTTGTTCTCGGAATATAAAAGGATAAATCTTACCTTAAATGAGAATAGCCAATTTATTGATTGTATTCATTCAATTGAAGAGCAACTCTTAAAAACAGCTCCCTATCAAAAATGTTCCCATCTCATCAAAGACAGTGGCTTAAAAGGTTCGAGCTTATCCTTTGGTCAATATTTGACTTTGGCGTTAAATAAAATGTTTATGCTGAAACACTTTAAAGAAAGTAAGCTCCATTCGATTATCATTGACTATTACCTGAAATATTTAAGTCGCCTGGTATCCTTCAAAAAAAACATTTCAATGAAACAACGACTTAATCAACTATTTAAATTGGATATGTCATTGCAAAAACCAGAAAGATTAAGAGTTCTCGTTAGCGTAACCCCCAGCTTTTTTACCAAAGAACGCCCTGATATGAGTTTTGCTAATCTTGATTACAGCTATCCTAATCATTTTGGATGTATGGATAGGCCGATAGGAAATCGAACGCTTTGGATTTATTTCTCCAAAAATCAGGATGGTGAATATCAACTTTCCATTAATGCGCCATTAACAATAGAATGTAAAAATAAAATTGGAAGCGGTCTTAGCCAGTTTATTACAACTTTTGTAGAGAATAATAATTGTAATATTGCTGAATTAATTCAAGCAATGGAGGATTCCTCCATTGCTTCCTGATTTTACTGAGCCTGGTTAACCGTAGTATTATTATTTTTTATTTGTTTAGGGTTTGATGATGAAGGCTGAGTTGAAACTTTGGGTACCACAATATCCGTTCCAAATTTGCCTTTTATCTTGACCTCACCTGGCTGCAATACAGCAGATTGGCCATTGGCTCTACGACAACGCTGGGTATGACATTTCATCTTACAAACTCCCTGAACACATCCATAACACCCCCAGTTATCCCAGCAGCAAGCCCAATTGCCTTCAATTGTTGAGGTAAAAGTTCCTCCTGCCAACTGACACACATCTTTCATTTCTGCATTCGTTGCACCCGTATTTGGTGCGGCATAGGCATTGATTGATAAAAGACTAAAAAGAAAGAGGAAAAACACCCCTGCCATCCTTAAAGCGTTCATGATTCACCTCCTTGGAATCGTACTGTCTGGACTTACGGAAAACCCCAATTTCTTTGTTAAAAAATGTTTTTAATTCGGTCACTTAGCTTATCTAAGCTCCTTCATTAAAAAATTTTTTGCCTTGACCTTGTTTTTTTCGTAAGCCCTGACTATTTAATTATGGCAAAACCTCAGGATTGTTCAAGTTTAAAACATAAAGGTTTAAAACATAAAGGATGCGTTGAAACACCGAAATGCAACCTCATCAGTTTATTTCATTTTTTCTATGCCAAACACTGAATAGAATACAAAAAACCAGAGTTGCCATAACAATACCTAAAGCAATGAAAATCGGTATCTTGAACCAAGGTGCGATAAGCATCTTAAAACCCACAAATACTAAAATAAAGGCGAGTCCGTATTTGAGAAAATAAAATCGTTTGTGCATATTCACAAGCAGAAAATATAAAGCGCGTAATCCCAATATTGCGAATATATTAGAAGTAAATACAATAAAAGGATCATTGGTTATAGCAAAAATCGCTGGAATGCTATCCACGGCAAAAATCAGATCACTCACTTCAATAAGAATAAGCACCATAAAAAGAGGGGTTACATAGACAAGTTGATTTCTCTTGAGAAAAAATTGTTCACCATGTAATTCCTCGGTAATTCGCAAATGGTTTCGCATCCATTGTAGTATGGGGTTTTTTGCAAGCTCTGGTTTCTTATCAGCAAAAATGAACATCTTGACTCCTGTTATCATCAGGAATAATCCAAAAATATATAGAATCCAATGAAATTGATTCACTATCCATATTCCCAATAAAATAAGAATCAGGCGCATAACGATAGCCCCAATCACACCATAGATTAGAACCCGATGTTGGTATTTTGCCGGTATTGCAAAGTAGTCAAAGAGAATAAGAAAAACAAAAATATTATCAAATGATAAAGACTTCTCTATCAGATAACCCGTAAAAAATTCAAGGGCTTTTTCATTCGCTACAGAGAGAGTGAAATTCTGAATAAGATACCACCATAGAAGAAAATTGAAAATAATAGCTAAAGTGAACCACAATATGCTCCAGGATAAAGCTTCTTTCGTGGAAACACGGTGAGCTTTTCTCCCCCCAAACACAAACAAATCAACAAACAGCATAATGAGCACAAATGCTAAAAAGCCTAACCACATCCACCATTCACTGATTGAAGTCATTAATTTCTACCATGCCTTTTCTATGGTTTTTATATTACATCGATATGTTTTCATTATAGCCATAGTATTAGAAATTATGAGCTTCATAAAAATATTTATATTCATCTGTGGTGGGTGAGAACAGCAGCACACTGGTTATACCAGGACTTGTTTTATAGTTTTTGGACTCATGCAAGGATTTGCATCTAGCGGCGTAGGCCGCTAAGATTTTTCATCGTTGTGCTGCTAAATAAGTCATATCGGAACAACTTGGTGATGATTATCCAGTTTCATCTGTTCTTCAAGTTGCGATCTGAGATCGATAAAATCGTATGTTCTTACTTTACATAATGCCTTCATGACATTTAAATCGTATTCAGCAACGACCCGCGGCAAGCAGTACCGCCACACACCCGCATCCGCACACCCCGTCACCTGCCACCCAGACGCGTACTCAAAACAGCCCTTATGTACAGCAAACTCAATACCTAACTTAGAATCAACATTAAACCAATCTTCATCCTGCTCAGTAGTCAAATTGTAGATTTTTTTCGATGATTTGGGCTGTGAGGTAAACATAGGCACAGGATAAAAAGGCTCATTAGAGCAGTATTCATAAACAATATGCATAGGTAGCAGCTTTTGTGCACCACCAACACCTTCTCGCCACTGCTTATCAATGGCATCCCAATTGTTATCCCCTGGGGCATTTCGCGAATCTAGTTGTGTTTGCAGCTCTTTAATAATCGTATTTTTGAAATCAAAATGATTTTCAGTGATTGTTTTCCCATTGAGCCTATAAGTGACTCCGTCGGTGTTGACTTTATTGTATTGAGCACTCAATTTTTCGAATACTTTTCTGCCTTCTTCATTACTTGGTATGCACCCAATCATTACTGCCCACATATTTTTATCCAAGGCCCAAAGTGCGTATTCAAAGGCACTTATGTTATCAAAGGTTCGCCCAGAGCAATCCGTTACATTACCCCTTTTAAACATTAAACTCATATCTTTCTTTAACATCGCCTCAACCTTGTCATGTTCCCCGCGCGTCGCATGATGCAATAATTTACGAACATCAATCATAGGTGCAAATAATTTTGAATACGCTTTTGATATCTGAGCCAGGTTTACTAAGTCACGGGTTGATAAATATTCTGTAATGACTATCTTGGGTGCTGCTGCTAAGCCATCAAAATCTTGCATAGTGTTCGCCTTATTTCTATTCAAATGGGATAATTTGATAAAGTATTATAACAAAACAAATTGAATAAATAAATTTCTTTGTGATTTAAATTTTATCACATAAAGAGGCACTCAGAATTATTCTTATACATTATTGTGAGGTCACACCCCATTTGAAAGAAATCTAGGGTGGAGAAGAAGCAGGATCCAGAGTAGCAATCAATTGGATAACCCCCAACTCACCATTGGTTTTCTTACCTACAGTTAATTGGACATTCAGTGATTGGGAAACTCGCGTGGTATCGTTTTTATAAGTTACTTTTAAGGGTAATGCTATAACCCAATGGTTCTCTCTTGTTTCAATGAACTCTGCTATCCCATTGATTTCACTAGTCATAGTGAGTTTTTGCATTTTAATTGCCTCGATATTCCCCGATTTCATCATGGCAGAATTAAACTCAATCCATCCATTTTCTGTATAACATGATTGTAATTTATTTAGCTGCGACTCAATAGAAGTAAAATCAAAAACAAAAGATTGCGTTGCGGCGTGTTCAGCCCATTGTAAAATAATATTTTTATCTGTTTTTATAGTTTCTTCAGGGATTTTATAGCGACAAGAAACCGTTCCTTTTGGCTTTAGTTGCTCAGGTTGTTTAAGTTGAATGTTTTGAGAGTCGAGAAACAATTGAGGTGATAGCTGAAGAGAAGAAGAGGCCAGTATCGATTTTAAAGATTGTAGCACCCTGTTAGAATCAAGGCTCTTATTCTTTACCGTCAAGTGATTTATCATCTTTTGATCTAAAGCCAAATTAACATCAAGGCGTTGAGTTATTTTCTCATCGTCTTTTTGATAAACAACTTTTATAGGTAATTTAATATCCCATTGATTTTCTTTAACTTCTATAAACTGGGGCTCTCCTTCTATGTGAGCACTTAAAATCGGCTTTTGCTTATTGATTGCCTCGATATTATCTGATTTATCTCTTATAGAGAGTTGATATTGAGAAAAAGCACGCCATAAAGGCAAGGGATTAATTCGAGTAATCAATGAATTCAGTGATAATTTAGAAGAATGTAAACGGATCTGGCTTAACCAGTTTGGATAGATTTTTCGACTTTTATTATCAAAATAACTCATATCGCTCTTTTTTAAATCAGAATCGTTAACAAGGGATCTCTGTTGGGATAAAGCAAGATATGGAGTTTTTGCAGATTCAGGCGTATCAAATGATTGCCTTCCCACAAGATTATGAGTGGGATTTAAGTTTGGCATTGGTTGAATAATTGCCACTCTTTGCGCAACCCTGTTACTCAAAGCAAGATTTCTTTTAGAACGTTCTCCATGATTTGAAAATAAAGGTACAAAAAAAGAATCTGTTATTTTTCTCGCATTATCTAAACTGGCCTTTTTTCTCTCAGCCAGTATTATGCCCATATTTTTAATTACCTCATCAGCTGGCGTCACCTTCTGAGCTAGTGGCGCCAGACGAGGAATCGTAATCATTTGCATAATCCCCAAACTATCTTTATTTTTCCAGCCTATGGTCAGATAGGCATTAAGAAAATGTGTCACTCTTTTTTTATCATTCTCATAAACAACTTTTAAGGGCAATATAATTTTCCATCGATTATCCAAAGCCTCTATTATTTGAGCCTCCCCATCTTTATAGCCCTTTACTTTTAATTTTTCTGCTTTAATGGTTTCTATATTATTTGATTTATGTAAAGCATTTTTCATTTGCCCCCACCCTTTTTCAGTATAGCAAGAGTGCAATTGATTTAATTGGTCCTCAATAGACGCAAAATTGAAATTAAAAGACAGAATAGCCGCATATTCAGCCCAATTTAAAATGATATCCGAATCAATATGAGAAATTTCAGGTGAGATTTTATAATCACAATCAATAACATTGTGATAGACAATACCCTTTTTTTCAAAGGATTCGGTTCGCTTTGCAACATCTCTGCTAACAGCATCCTGAGAGTAGGCTTTCATACTCAATAAAATAAGAAATACACCATAGAACAGATGTTTTGACATAAAAAGATTCCTTATTCTGTATCTACAAATTCCCTATGAACGTGCAAATTTATCGGATAATTTAATTTATTCTACTGTTTAATAGTGTGGTGGTAACTCATGAATTTTTCAAATACTTTAGTATTCTAATTTCGACCCATGGAAAGAATTGCTATTCAGCATGTGTGTTCTTTTTAGACTATAAAAATCTGTTATTTTGCTACTTGAAATTGTATCAATCGACCCTATTTAAATTTACAACTAAATAGGGTTTTACACCTCAATTGTGAGACGTGGAGCAGCCACTAAGGCGCTCGGGTAATATTAATCTTGGCCTCAAAGTTAAGGAGATAAATTATGAACACTACCTCATTATCACTAACCCCGTTACTAAGGCATTCCGTTGGTTTTGAACGATTCAATGATTTGTTTGAATCGATGCGAAATGCCGATGATTCAACCTATGCCTATCCGGCCTATGACATTGAGAAACATGGAGAAGACAATTACATGATCACAATGGCTGTTCCAGGATTTCAGGAGAGTGATCTGAACATCATGGTGCAAAATGACCAGCTAAGAGTTAGCGGTCGCATTCAGGAAAAAGAAACCAAGGAGTCTGAATACTTACACCGAGGCATTGTGACGAGAGCCTTTGAACAGACCTTTCGACTTGCAGATCACATGAAGGTAACAGGTGCCGAAATAAAAAATGGGCTATTGTCTATCAACTTGATTCGTGAAATACCGGAAGAAGCGAAACCACGCATCATTCCAATTAAGAGTATTTCTGATCAAGAAAGCAAGAAAAAAATTTCCAATTAAAAAATGTGCCGGGTGATATGGAAAATCCGGCACAGATTTGAGATAAAATAGACAGAATACTTCTGCACCTGTTCTCTTTAATAACTTTTTACAATAAAAATACCAGATAAACTATACTTTCAATTTAGAAAGCACATTAGTATTACAGAGGCTCAAGCAAACAACTGAATATGAGGCCATTATGAAGCGTGGTTTATTTGTCCATCTCAAACATGACTTACCAGCATCCATTGTTGTTTTTTTTGTGGCTTTACCTTTATGTCTGGGCATAGCATTGGCTTCTCATGTTCCTCTTTTTTCAGGAATTATTGCTGGTGTTATTGGTGGAGTAGTCGTAGGGTTTATCAGCGGCTCAGCGCTTGGAGTGAGCGGGCCAGCAGCAGGACTTGTAGCAATAGTCATTACCTCTGTAGAGACATTAGGCAGCTGGGAAGCTTTTTTGTTAGCTGGGGTGATTGCTGGAATATTGCAATTAATTGCAGGTTTTCTGCGAGGTGGAATTATTGCTTACTATTTTCCCTCCTCGGTAATCAAAGGCATGCTCACGGGAATCGGTATCATCATTGTTTTAAAACAAATTCCTCACTTGTTAGGGCACGACGTCACTCCACTTCTATTGAGCATGTCTGATGGTGAATTGGATATTAATGACATCAGAGAAGCATTGGATGATATTAATCCTGAGGTTGTTATTATCAGCATTGTTTCTCTTTTAACCCTGATTTTTTGGGAGAAAGTGCTGGTAAAAAAACACAAACTGTTTGAAATGATACAAGGCCCCCTTGTCGTGGTCATCCTGGGAATTGCTTTGAACTTGTTTTATGAACACCGACTAACAAGTTTTTCCCTTGATCTATCAGAACTGGTTCAACTGCCGAAATTTAACAAGGCATCCGAATTATTTAATTATTTAACACTGCCTGATTTTTCGCTAATTACTCATTTGAAAATATACAAAATAGCAATCCTCATTGCCCTAATCGCCAGTTTGGAAACACTGCTCTGCGTAGAAGCTGTTGATAAACTGGATCCCTACAAGAGAGTAACATCTACAGACCGTGAATTAAAAGCTCAGGGGGTAGGAAATATACTCTCTTGCTTGATTGGCGGACTACCCATTACACAGGTTATTGTGCGTAGTAGTGCCAATGTCGCTTTTGGAGCAAAATCCAAGCTGTCCGCCATTTTACATGGCTTATTACTTTTTATTTGTGTCATCAGCATACCAGAAATACTCAATGAGATTCCACTTGCATCATTAGCCAGTATTTTGATTGTTATAGGCTATAAGTTAGCCAAACCGGCTTTATTCAAACAAATGTATAAAATGGGATGGGAACAGTTTGTGCCATTTCTTATTACAATTGTTGGAATTATTTTTAGTGATTTGCTTTTCGGGATTACTTTAGGCTTTTCAGTAGCTATTTTTATTATCTTGCGCCACCACTTTCTTAATTCACATGATATTATTAAAATCCGTGGCAAAAACAAAACCCAATACTGTCTGAAACTAGCGGAAGAGGTAACTTTTTTAAATAAAGGAAGTATAATCAACGAATTAAAGAATATACCAGAAGGTGCAGAGGTAATTATTGATGGATCTCGATCCAAAATTATTGATCATGATATTAAAGAAGTCTTTCAAAATTTCATTTTGAATTCAAAAACTAAAAATATTCAAGTTAAATTAATAGGAATTTAAATCATGTGGACTTTAACCAAAGAACAACAACAAGCAATTAGTCCAGAGAAAGCTATTGAGCTCTTAAAAGAAGGCAATAAGCGTTTCGTTAGTAACCTTAAGTTAAATCGCAACTTGCTCCAGCAAGTCAATGAAACATCTCAAGGGCAATTTCCATTTGCTGTTATTTTAAGTTGTATGGATTCACGCACTCCAGCAGAGCTGATTTTTGACCAAGGCCTTGGCGATATTTTCAGTATTCGCGTTGCAGGTAATATTTTAAATGATGATATCCTGGGCAGCATTGAATTTGCATGTCAGGTAGTAGGTGTCAAGCTGATTGCAGTTGTCGGCCATACTCAGTGTGGGGCAATTAAAGGAGCCTGTGATGGTGTAAAATTGGGCAACCTGACGAACCTACTGAATAAAATTAACCCAGTGATTCAGGAAGCAAAAAAGCTGGATGCAAAACACGATGTTCATAGCCCAGAATTTTTGAGTTGCGTTACGAGTCTGAATGTAAAACATACCATGAATGAAATTACCCAACGCAGTGAGATCGTGCATCAATTGCTTAATGAAAAAAACATTGCGATTGTAGGTGGTTTATATCAGCTTGAGACAGGAGAAGTTCAATTTTTTGATGAGTGATATCATGATATTAATAATTTTCAATAATTAGTCTTTTCAACTGCGCAACATTTCTGATACCTAAAGCTTTTATCAGGAATTGATGCGGGCTTGCTGCTTATAGTTCGCATTCATGAATCAATGATATTTTTCATTCAGGTAATAAAACCAAAATAAAATTCCGAAATAGAGAAAAAGGGGTTTAATAATAAAATTAACAACTAATATAAAGCGTAAAAAAAATTCATTGGACAACCACAAGACGCGGAACAAAGACAAAAGTGAAAGCGTTGAATAATCAGAAGGAATATACAATAGTACTGTTACTATATTAATCAAATAAATACCAACTAACATAACCAGTAAAGCAATCAGATGACGTAAGGAATATAAAACTGAAAAAAGTATTTTCTTTTTTATAGGATGACTCATTTATGCTCACTCTCATCAGTTTTACCCTTACTAACTTATAGAAAACAACTCACCCAGATTTTTCTTCAATGCATTTTGATAAACAGCATTGGCAACACTTAAATCCTGTATTGCCAAACCAACGGATTTAAACACCGTGAGCTTATCTTTGTAGTCAGTATTCTTTTGTAATAACCATTGGCCGATTTCAATAATGGATTCCTTTTTTAAATGATTGTGCTCAACTGCACTAATGATTTCGCCTGATTCAGCTAAAACAGCGTCTAACTGATCTGCAATCACCACTGCCCGGCTTAACACATCATGGCTAATTTCCTTCATTGAAGGATGATGAGAACCTATGGCATTAATATGGACATGTGGCGAAATGTCTCCAAAATGAATCAATGGTTCTGTACTGTTGGTTGCTGTACAAATAATATCAGGATCTTTCACTGCCATGGCGACAGAAGAACAAATTGTTATATCAAATTGATCTTCGAATTCTTTAGCAAATTTTTCGGCATTTTTAATATTGCGCGACCAAACAAAAACCTGTTGTATATCCCGCACAGAAGCAACTGCCTCAAGTTGTGTTTTCGCTTGAGCACCTGACCCAATGATCGCGACCTGAGTCGCATTATCGCGTGCAAAATATTGTGTCGCCAGCCCTGAAACAGCGCCCGTTCTTAAGGAGGTGAGGTAAGCAGCATCCATTAATACTTTAGCTTCACCTGTCGTTGCGTCGAGCAACATAATAAAACCAGTGATAGTAGGTTTATTTCTAGCCAAATTTTCAGGAAAAATGGATACTACTTTTAAGCCTAAGCTTTTTTCCTGGGCAAGATAACCCGGCATAGTCAACATTAATCCGTTTTCTTCTTCAATGGTAACACCCGTTCTCAAGGGCAACTTCACCGTGCTATTTGCCAATTGAATAAATGCGCTTTCCAAAGCACTGATTGCCTGATTCATGGTGATGCTATGCTTTACATCGTTTAAAGACAATATCCTGAGACTCATATCAATAAACCCTATACTATGTTAACTACGTAGTGACTGAATAGAATTATATCTTATGGTTTTAAATCAAATAAGGTATTTCCTGTTTTCATATCAAAGGGAACAGAATAATGCTCATGCATGATTTTCCATTTTCCATTCATTTTGCAGTGTACCATTGTACCTCGCATCCACCCTCCTTGCATTTCACCTTTTTCGTTCGTTCCACCACAATATGTCAAATAATAGGAAACCGCCAGATTATTATCAACTAAAGTTTCCAACTCATGTACTTCAAATACTGAAGCTCCCGGACAGAATGAAAGACAGGTTTGCCAATGTGTTCTATAATCATCAGCTCCCTTAAACTGAAGCTGAGAAACTGCATCAAAAGAACGAATATCTGGTGCATAGTAGGACATGATTTTATCAATGTCTTTATCGCGAGCTGCATTGGCATACTCTTCAAGGAGCTTATGAATTATTGCCACCTCATTTTCCTTATTCGCAATAGATTTCACCTTTATCTCCTTTAATTGGCTTCTTCCTGAATTTTAATTGTAGCAAATTCTGCAAAAAACCTAATGAATTGTTAACCTGCAACAGAGTCTGTTGCTTTTGCAAATCAAGCCCAGCAAAGAGGTCAAGAGATCCTGTTACAGCCTAAATTATCTACTATGGTTAATTCAGTATGTTACATTCTTGAAGACAAATGATTATTGATGGTAAAGTCTATTCTCATAAAATCAGCCAAAATGTTTGATGATTAAAATAATTCGGGAAATGCCTCATGGAGTTGCTGCGCTCTGCTTAATTCAGGCATTTTCGACTTTTTCATACGCTGTTCAATATTCTTCGCTCGCACTTTTTATTACCAAACAACTTGGAATTTCCAATTTATCAGCCAATAGCATAGTGGGCCTGTTTTTAAGTTTTAGCTATATTTTTCAACTAATTGGCGGCGTCATCGGAAGCCGTTTTATAAGTAACAGACTACTATTTGTTACAACTATTCTTATTCAAAATATGGGTTTATTCTTTTTAGCGCAAGCAAATCCGTCCTCACTTAACATAGGCTTAAGTTTGTTTATGGTAGGTTCGGGTTTAAATGTTACTTCCAGCAACAGCATGCTTACTCAATGTTTCATACCACAGGATGATCGCAGGGAAAGTGCATTTTTTCTCAGTTATGCCGGCATGAATGTCGGTTATTGCTTAGGTTATATAGCCTGCGGTTTTTTTGATTACTCCAACCAGTATCAATATTTGTTCTATGCAAGCATCCTGACTAATTCCATTGCTTTATTGATTATTATCAAAAACTGGGCCTACCTTGGCGATAAAAATTTACCATTACCCAATCTCACCAAACGACACTGGTATTTCATAAAAAATATTCTGGCAATAGCATTGATTACACTCCTTATTCCTTTTATGCGTCTATGTTTTGAGTTTGCAAACTTTTGTAATGGATTGGTAATAATTACCTGTTTATTCATGTTTATTATCATCTTTATCCTGGGGCTAAAACAAAAATCCTCCTCCGACAGGAAAAAAATGATGGCATATTTAATTTTAGCAATCAGTTCGGTTTTATTTTGGATGATTTATCTAACTGGCCCAATGGGTGTGACTCTTTTTGTCAAAAATAATGTGGATAAGCATCTTTTCAGCTTTGAACTGGCTACTCAATGGATAAAAAATATTAATCCAGTTGTCATTATTTTAGGAGCACCAATAATGGCCATGCTCATTAACAAATTAAAAGCAAAAGGTTTTCATGTCTCTGTTCCAGTGCAATTTTCCTGTTCCTTCGTGTTTTTAGCCCTGTCCTTTTTATGCCTTATCTTTGGAATTATTTGTTCAAACTCCTATGGGTACATCAGCGTATACTGGATCATAGGCCATCATATCTTGCAAGGAATGTCTGAGTTGCTTCTTGGTCCTGTTGGCTATGCGTTAATTGGAAGAATAGCTCCCCCAAAACTACAAGGGATTTTAATGGGCACCTGGATGCTGGTTACAGGTGTCGCAGCCTCTTTTTCCCAATATTTCTCCAATGCCATGGTGCAATCAGAATCTGTAGACCCCCTAATTACAAATCAGGATTTTCTAACGGCATTTAAGCAATTGGGGCTTTGGTCTTTACTCTGTGCTGCCTTGTTATATTTTGTTTCAGGTAAAATAACCAAAATAATCAATGGGGTACAAGACAATAAACCTGTCAATCAGAGCAAGGCTATCCCAATACCTTACTCCAACTAATCTTTTAAAAATCCAGAGTATTGCTTTGCTCATCGGGTTCTTCCAAACTTTTAGCAACATCCAGGTAAATTTTCGGATTGTGCTGGTACAAACGTAAAAATATATTTTGGGAAAATTTTTCCTTTGCATGTTTGCGCCTGTCCACCTCTTGAATAGAACATATCTCATTAAGCAGTGACCAAAACTCAGTGTAATCCAGATGCTTTACTTCATCTGCATATAAACTTTTTATATGCTTGTCTACCTCGCCTGAGTAGTTGCTAATTCTCCGGAGCAATAGCACATGACTATTCATAAGATCTGTATCGAGTGGTGTTAATACATTGTACGATGGAGCTAAAAGCTTATAAAGCTCATTATAAAACACTGCCAAACCTAAGGTATTCTTATCAATCTCAAAGGATACAATAGCATCCCGAATCTGGCTTAATTCGTTTAAAAAATTGGGGGGGATCTCTGGCTGATGAGTGATTTCTCTCAACCACAGCGGAGTTTTTTTCCATTGCGCAATTTGATTGCAAACTAATTGTTTCTCTTTTAGCTGTTTTTTAATTTCCTCAAATTTTTCTCTGGTAATAGTTAACATGTTTTTTTCTCTTATAAGTAAGCAAGCGATACCCAAGAAGTTAGGGTTTGCTTCCAAAATTGGGAATAGGCTTCTTGCATAGCCTGTCTCTTTCATTTTATTGCTGCGTTGCAAACACTTCTGTGGTGCTCTCATTTACCGCATATAAATCCCGCCCCTCAAAATGTTTGCGCCTTGCCCTAAAACAAAATAATCAGCTTATGCCAGAAGTCTAATATTTGATAACGTTTATGTTTTTTTCAGACGAGATGATACATTATTTAACACTTACTGTCCAAATTGGACAGTAATGTTTTTTCGAAGAGAACGAGAATGAATAATCATAAAAAGATTATCTGCATCGAATTCGATTTAAACCAAAGCAGATTAAAGTTGCATCCCCATTTTAGGATCTTCTCTTTCAGGCATTTTAAAGCTGGTGAAATCTTCTTTTGACGCTTTGAAGTCACCACCTTGGTAAACACTACCATTCCCATTGTATAGTTTTCCATCACCATTAGAGTAAGCTAGCACTTTATTGGTTGCCCCATCAATAACAATAAAAGATCTGTTTTTTTCAGCCTGATCTTTAAAGAAGTTGCCTGCTGCTTCCTGAGACGGGAAAGTCAAATGAGTTTTTCCGTCTTTCGTTTCGGGTTCTTTATACCAACTTTCCTTACTATAAAGCTTTTTGTAGTCTTCAATAATAGGGTTAATATCTTTACCCTTCACATCAACTTCTTTTACAGGACCTCTTTTCTTTAATTCTTCTTCCATTTGCTGGCTGGTCATCTGCAAAAAATCCATATATTTTCTCTCAAGCTTTATTCTTTCTTGTATATCTTTCTCATTCAAAACTTGCAAGTCTTCCTGTTTTTTCTTTAATTCAAGTAATCTCTCAAGATCTTTTTGTTTTGCGCTCATTCTGGATATCTCCTCGTACTTATTGAGCTAATTTTAGTCTAAAAATTTATCGAAAATTGCTCTTAGTTTATTTTATTTACAGATTCCTTACAATTATAAGCTACTCCATTCACCTCAATAAACAATGGATTGTTAACCTTTGACACAAATGATGGGAATCAATTTAGCAACTTTTTTTGCCAAACCCGACATTTCAGCGGCATCAACAATAGAATGAACATCTTTATAAGCTCCTGGAGCTTCCTCAGCAACCCCACGGTATGATCCGCTACGAATTAAAATCCCTTGTTGAGCCAATTTATCTACTATGTCTTTCCCGTTCCATTTCTTCATCGCCTGATGACGACTCATAGCGCGACCTGCTCCATGACATGCCGAGCTAAAAGATTTATGCTCAGAACCTTTGACTCCTGCTAATACATAGGAGCCTGTTCCCATACTCCCTCCAATAATCACAGGTTGACCTATATTAAAAACGGATTTAGGTAATTGTGGATGACCTGGACCCAAGGCACGAGTTGCTCCTTTTCGATGAACAAATAAGCGCTTTTTCTTGCCATCTACCTCATGCAATTCTTCTTTACAAGTATTGTGAGAAACATCATAGATAAGATCAATCTGAGTGCGGGGTAAAATATCCTGAAACACATTGCGCATAAAATGAGTGATAATTTCTCTGTTGGCTAAAGCACAATTAATTCCTGCTCTCATAGCGCCCAGGTAATTTTCCCCTAGCTTTGAATGAATAGGAGCACAAGCCAATTCCCTATCCGCCAGCCTGATACCATAATGTTGTGATTCAATAACCATGGAACGGAGGTAATCTGTACCAATTTGATGCCCTAATCCTCTGGAACCACAATGGATACTCACTACAATATCCCCTTCATGCAAATTTAAAGCTGTTGCTGTATCGGAACAGTAGATTTGCCTGACTTCCTGCACTTCCAGATAATGATTACCTGAACCCAAGGTACCCATTTCATTTTTCTGGCGCTTTTTAGCTTGCTCAGAGACAAAATCAGGGATAGCTCCTTCCACACAACCGCGATCCTCGATACGCTCTAAATCAGCAGCTTCACCATAGCCTTGTTTTACTGCCCACTGTGCGCCCCCTCGCATCATATCATCGAGCTGTTTGATAGTTAAATGAATGCCGCTTCGACTACCTACTCCAGCTGGAATATGTGTAAATAAAGCGTCTGCAAGGCTAACTTTGACAGACTCCAGTTCATCTCGCTTCAATCCGGTCGATAGGAGCCTCACTCCGCATGAAATATCAAAACCCACACCACCTGCTGAAATAACACCTCCATCATCCGGATCAAAAGCAGCGACACCGCCAATCGGAAAACCATATCCCCAATGCGCATCAGGCATGGCATAAGCAGCAGAAACAATTCCAGGCAAAGTAGCAACATTAGATAATTGTTCGTAAACTTTCATATCCATATCAAGAATCAGCTGTTCTGAAGCGAAAATAACTCCTGGCACCAACATCTTTCCATGTTGCGGTATTTGCCATTCAAAATCATTTATTTTTTTCAAGAGACTTAAATCCATCACTGTTCACCACGTTAATTCCTGTTAAGGAGTTTATACATCAACAACACATTGAGCTATCCAAATGTCATTATTTTTGTATATTTTTAATTCAGTATAGGTAGCCCCTTTGACCTCGACAACTGGTTGATGCTTTTTTTGATCAACCTTTTCACCCCTAATGACAGCATCCAAAACGAAGCGATTGAGTTTTACATCAAACTCACGAAACAGCATATTATGAATTTGCATATTATAAACCAAGGCATTTAGCCAATCAGTAAATAAAATTTCTTCATTGGGTGCTTCACAATGTATTTTTATTGATAAAGAAGGCTTGATTAGGCTTGCATCTGCAACTACATTCGTTAATGCCAAAGCCCCCATTTCAAAGGCATCTGGGAGAGTAGGTCCGATGCCGCGAACTCCAATATCTGCCTCGTGAGTGAAATGTTCCCAGTATTTATTTAATGGTAACGGGTTTTGTCTTTTGCTAATAATCGCAACTCCTTTTTAGCTTCCATTAAAATTTCTTTTTGCCCGGCGGCTAATTTGCTTCCAGTTCGATTAATGTAAAAATTCAACATAGACATCGCTGATTGGTAAGGTGTGCCTTTCCGTCTATTGCTGTTTAATGCTGAGTTAAACAAAGAAGCAGCTATTTTTTGGGGGTCACTCCAGGTAAATACCCCTTTTTCGAGATCAAGCGCATTGCTTGTATTCGTCACTCTTTGTGACCAAAATTTTCCCATTGATTCTACCAATTGACCCTCATACATTAATATTATAGCGATTTAATATAAACTCTGTTGTTTTGAATCAGAACCAATACAAATGCCATCTAACTTAAAGTATAAGTGCCTGGAAGCTCCGTTTCGCCCATCACCTCGTCGTTTACAACAATGAGTGATACTTTATATAGGCCATAAGGTAAATCCTTACGCGAGATAGTTCCATTAAATCCTGACAAATCCAAGTGCTTACCATCCTGTTTAAAAGCAAGATTAACGCTTTGTTTTTGCATTTTATTCATACTGTATAAATAAATTTGAGTTCCCATCGACAACTTTAAAAACACTTCCCCATTTCCAGCATCTAGATCGGGAATATAAGCCCAGCCATTGACTGAGATTGTATCTGGGCCAATCTTGAATTTATCGAGCTCTCCCCTCGCAGCTAAAGCCTGTTTAGGAAGCTCAAGGCTTACTTGATTTGCTGTCGTTTGAAAATTAACGAGAGGATAGAGCAAATCACGCTCGACTTTTTCATACACAATCAAATCAGGATGGTATTTTTGAATTAAATCAGACAAATTCCAGGAGGTATTCCCGGAGTGAATACGTACTGTATTATAAAAATCATTATGAAAATAAAAACTGAGAGACTCCGAAAAGCTGTCTCCTATTAATAAACAGGTTTGTTTGTTTTGTACAGCTTTATTAATATTCTCGTAAGGCGCAATGAGGATTGCACCATTTGGATTGCCCTGGAAATCACCCAATTTAATCTCTTTCCCATCAATGTCTCTGCCAAACAAATCGATTTTTAAATTTGAAACATCGGGAAGAGGATTATTAGATTTAATATGTGCCAACTGCAGAAAATTGGTAAGATCAGAGTAGGTGGTTTCTCTGGGTATGAAATGAAACTGTAATTGTCTCCTCTGTAACCCTTTTTGCTGCATGTAATCTGATATCGCCTGGTAAGCAACATAAGCACCAACATAATTCCAGTGACTATCCCCCTTTAAATAAAGATCGCCATACTGTTTACCAAGAGTATTTTTGGCTTCAATTTCCTTTTGTCTCAAATCGATAAAATCAATACCTCGAGCAAGCATTCCCTCTTGTAAAAGGTCAAGCCTGTTCTTATTGGAGCTCTTATGAACGTTAGCCGGTAAATATTCCGGATAAATCTCATGTTTATCTGGGGCAATGACCACCAGAAAAGGAATGTTATTTTGCTTAGCCAGGTGATTCATCTGTTTTAAGACAGATAATTTCAAGAGAATTTCTTCCTCGGCAGGCTTATTTCTCCCTGTGTACTGATCGATAGAAGCCGCATAATCATTGCCCAAAAACAGCCAATCCTCTTTCCCTAAAATGGCTTGCCCAGGTTTGATGCTGGCTCCCAAGTGATATACGACATGACTCCAGAATTTACTCAACGAGGTCATGAACAAAGTATGATCAACAAACCAATTCTCAATACCCTTAAAATCAGTACGACCTATTTTTTTTATATTAATGGGGGGGAGTTGATGAGGTTCTCTGTTTAATAGAGATCTCACTTCATCCGCTTGTTTTTCAAAAAACATACCAATCCCTGGTACAAAAATGATTACCAGAAAAGCAAAGATGACCAACCTGTCAGAAAACCTGGAAAAAATACGCATCATCAAAACCTAAAATAGAGGAAAGGGTTATAAGAATTAGTGCTTAATAACAATATTGAAACCAGTAAAAGCAGTATTCCCAAAACCTTGCTGGATTGCTTGTATGCGATAATCCAGTTTTTATTTCTACTTAAGATGAGACTATCCCTTATTCTGCTGTTAAACCCTAACGCTAGTATAATGCCCACAATAAAAGCAAAAATAAGAATAATATTAATACATGCTGCTATGGAATCAAGATTGAACTCAGCAGGAATAAACATCGTTTTAAGGAATGCCAGTGCCGACTGAATATTATCTTCCCTGAAAAATACCCATCCGACTGTCACAACAGAAAGAACATAGCCATGGCGAATAACTTTAGGTAATTTTTTCATAAAATAGCCAAAGTGGGTTCTTTCCAGAATAAGGAAAAACCCATGAAATAAACCCCAAACAATAAAGGTATAATTAGCGCCATGCCATAAGCCACACAAGCCAAATACAATGATCAAGTTAATCTGCGTTCGAAATCTGGACTTGTAGCTCCCTCCGAGTGGTATATATAAATAATCTCGAAACCAGCTTGATAATGAGATATGCCATTTCCGCCAAAATTCCTGTATCGATAAGGCATTATAGGGAAAATTAAAATTTTCCTTGTATTTAAACCCAAACATCAAGCCAAGACCTATGGCCATATCAGAATAGCCGGAAAAATCAAAATAAATTTGCAAAGCATAGGCTATAGCTCCGAGCCAGGCTACCCAAAAAGTCAACTCATTGGCAGGTAAGTAAAATACATAATCAGCAAGCTTTGCCACTTCATTAGCGATAAGCACCTTTTTTGCCAAGCCAAAACAAAAACGCAAAATTCCATTACGTACCCCTGCGCGAGTGATATATCTCTGATAAAAAGAATGTCTTATATCGGCATAGCGAACGATTGGTCCTGCCACCAATTGCGGGAAAAAGGATACGTAACATACAAAAGTAACAAAATTACGCTCTGCTGGTACTTTTTTCCAATACACATCAACAACATAACTTAAGGCATGAAAAGTATAAAAACTTATTCCAAGAGGCAACACAATTTTACTGATTCCCATGACATTTAAGTCAAAGACACTGTTCAGTGAATCAAGAAAAAAATTAAAGTACTTAAAATACATAAGCATAGCCAGTGATGCGCTCACAGAGGTGATCAAATAGATTTTTCGTTGTCCAGGTTTTTTGCTGTCCTCAATCAATAGGCCACATAGGTAATTTATCAAAATACACGCAAGCATAATAAAGATATGATCTTTCTCGCCCCAATAATAAAAGGACAGGCTAAAGAGCATTAAAACAAAATTTTGCCACTTGATACTTTTAAAACAGACTAGATAAGTCAGGTTGAGGCACGGAAGAAATAAAAAAAGAAATATTAAAGATGAAAAAACCATTCTATCTCCGTGAAGGCATTTGCGGAATTAATTAAACTTGCATTAACTGCAAAAGACGTTAGATTCATCGCGTGATGCGCATTATAGGGAAGTGTTATCCGTTGTGCAAATAGAATACGATAAAAAGAACAATCTGCAAAATCTGAATTAAAGCTACCATTATGACATGCATTAGCTATACTTAGCCTAAGCCAGAATTTGTTGATGATACTCTATACCCTGGCTCTGTCTTTTGCTTATTTCTCTCTTAAAGTCTCTTAAATAAGCTGTTTCTTTCATTTTATTGCTGCGTTGCAAACGTTTCTTTGGTGCTTCATTCACTGTAGTAAACTTTACTCCCAAACGTTTGCACTTTGCCCTAAAGCAAAATAATCAGGTTAGGCAAGAGGTCTAATATAAAGCCATTGCCTTCATGATAAAACCAAGGTATACCTAGCTTATCAGATTACGGTCATCGACACAGAACAATAAAAAATTTTTACAGGATGTAGCATTCATGAACCGCATGGCACTTTTCATCATTTTTATTATTCATTGTTATTTTTCTCAATCATTTGCGGAACAGGAAAAACCATACAACGAACTGTACGTCAAGCAAGCAAACCTGAAACAGTATCCCAAAGAAATCAATAGTTATCCACCTAGTGTAGAAATCACTATTGGAGATTTGCATGGAAATGCATTGAAATTGCTCTATTTTTTAATTCGCAATGATGTGATTAAAATCAACAAAGAGGACTATAAGTTATTTGTAACTATCTATCAGAAAAATCCTAACGAACTGTCAACAAAAGATTTGTCTTTTTTCCAAATTATAGTCAATTCCGCTGAAATCAACACCCAGCACAAGATACGTTTTCTGGGAGATGATCTATGTGATCGTGGTATGAATGACTATTACACTTTGGTTATTTATAAAAAGCTCGACCAGGCCAACGTTCCTTTTGAGGTGATTCTATCCAATCATGGCAACTTTTTTTTAACAGCCTATGAAAGACCTGAGCATTCTTTTAACTATAATCCTTACGGTGAAGGTGAAAACGAATCCACAGTGCAATCCATGCTAAATATGGGAAGACTGATTGATCGGGGATTGATTGATAAACAAGACATTTTGGAAATGATTCAATATCATTACTTAAAGCATATAGTACTTCCTGGTTATACGCATAATAAAGGTAAAAATGAGCTTACCATTTATACTCATGCGCCAATCGATTTAGGAATAATCTCAGCATTAGCCAATGATCTGCAAGTTCCTTTTAAAGACTCTAACTTGCATGAATTAACCAAAAGTCTTGACGCAATTAACTCCAAAATAAAACAATGGATACTCTCTAACACGTTCACTAGACATTACAAGGAGCTTAACGAAGCACACAATCAGACGAACACACCAAGCCCAATTAAGCAAATATTGTGGAATCGTGATTATTCTATCCTCGATCGCCACGCTAATCCCAATAACAAACCCTATGGCATTAATTATGTTCATGGCCATGACTCTATGTCCAATGTGTTTGATCTGGATAACTTATTTGGAAAAGGTGAAGATTTTTACCAAGGGCCTTACACTGTGCATATTACACACAGCTAGCTGCGAATAAACTCAACCCTGTCATTAAACAGGGTAACAAATTGAAATTATAGCCCCAGCCACCGAATAAAGCGGTTTGTTGTTTTTAAATTGAGGGCTGGTTTCGATTCAAAATCTATTCTATAGCTTTTAGCAGGTGCCTGTGTAATACGAGACGTATCAGAATTGGGTTGAACTTCCTTAATTTTACCCATATTGACGATCTGCATTTGAGTTTCATAATACCCGTGTTCCATAATAATGACAGGTATTACAAAATGAATTTCTCCCAAACTCTCCCTATTCCCCTGAAGAACCAGCTTGTTAAATTCTTCCTTACTCAAAGCAATGTATTCTGCATTGTTAATTTGGCGTCTTAACATGCGGGACAAAGGAGGTTGAGAATGAAAAATACGCTCATAAGCATCTGCTGACATAGTAATGATAGGTTCATGCTCTTCACGGCTGTTATTTTTATTGAGGTCAACAAACAAAATATCTTCCCGTATTTCATCGTCAACAGGAGATTGGGTCTCGGAAAGCCTGTTAATAACGACTTGATCTGATTTCTGTTTACTGCAATTTAAAAATTTCGACTTATTAAACCACTCATCGCTAGGATAATAAATAACCAGTAAAGAATTATCTTTTATAGTATCAATAATTTGCTTTTTAATTGGCAAAGGTAACGCAGGACAGCCCCAACTACGGCCAGGCCGACCATATCTTTTGATGAATTGTTCATCCATATACCATCCGCCATGCATAACAATATAGCGATTAAAGGCATTATCATTAAACTTGGTATCCAAACCCACTAATCGTAAAGACAACCCTTCTCGACCATAATAGGATTGCTCTGTTTTATAAACACCAATACTGCTGGCCTTACTATCAAATTTATTTGAAAATTTATCCGTTAAAAGAGTCCCTGATTTTATCCCGTGAGATACATAAGTATGAAATAATAACTCTTTCTTATCCAAATCAAACACCCATAACCGTTTTTGATTAGAAGGCATAGAATAGTCAATAATAGTCAATATATTATTTCTATCTACTTGATAAGCATTAGCGCATTGTATGGTCATTATCACTTTATCAATAACGGCAGGTTGAAGAGAATTACCCTCTTTTTGTAACAATGTTTTTATTTCATTCAAAGGCATCTTGATTGACGGTATTTCACTGTATAAAAGATTCCCTTGAGGCTCGGCTTTTGACACTGGAATTGTAGAAGTTGAAAAATTAAATGATGTTACTGCTAATAACCATAGCAGATAAATAATCATAGTTTTTCCTTGTGATTGAATTGATCTTATATTTTTTATTCCCTGTATTAATTAATATAGAACACGACAAAACACTATGTCCAATTTTTAATTAAAAGATATTTTTTTAACAC
Source organism: Legionella sp. PATHC039 (assembly GCF_026191275.1). Taxonomy (NCBI): domain Bacteria; kingdom Pseudomonadati; phylum Pseudomonadota; class Gammaproteobacteria; order Legionellales; family Legionellaceae; genus Legionella; species Legionella sp. PATHC039. The sequence goes on along the minus strand of NZ_JAPHOP010000001.1, from coordinate 314,524 downwards.
AAATAGATTTGCGTAAAACTCCAAGGTCAAGGCAAAAAATGTTTTTAATGAGGGGTTTAGATAAACTAAATGGGTGATCCTCCGGGTACCGCTGCTTGTCAGCGATACCAACTAAGCGCTCTCTGGATGCCTCAGACAAGCTGAGGCGCGTAGGCTATTTAGAGAATCATTTAAAAATCAAGTGACTCTATCTGTTTCATTCCAGGCATCGTCGCTGTTTCAAGAATAACTAAATTGACTTGAATCCATTCAAAACGATCTTGCCTCTGGAAGTACCACTTTCCAGTAAAGCATGTGCTCTTCTCAAATTGTCAGCATTGATCAATCCCAAACACTCGGCAATAGTTGTCTTAATTTTACCGGCATCCACCAATCTGGCAACCTCCGTTAAAATATCATGTTGCTTAATCATATCAGCTGTTTTAAACATAGAGCGGGTGTACATCATTTCCCAATGAATAGAAATACTCTTTAGTTTAAATAACTTAATATCCAAATCCTGAGGGTCATCAATCAATGCAAATTTCCCTTGAGGTTTCAGGACCTCAACTAGCGATTTGGCATGTTGATCGGTATGGGTCAAACTGATCACATAATCCACTTCAGAATAATGTAAATTTTGTAATTGAGCCTTCATGCCTTTAGTGTGATCAATGACATGGTGGGCTCCATTATCAAGGATCCACTGAATTGATTCAGGACGGGCTCCTGTTCCGATGATAGTTAACTGGGTAAGTTGCCTTGCCAGTTGTACCAAAATAGAACCAACCCCCCCAGCCGCTCCAGTAATTAATAGAATACCTTTATCTTCTGCTGATAATTGCAACCTATCAAATAAAAGCTCCCAAGCTGTTAAACTGGTTAAAGGTAATGCAGCAGCCTCTTGAAAACTTAACGATTTTGGTTTTTTGGCTGCGATGCGTTCGTCAACAAGGTGAAATTCACAATTAGATCCTGGTCTGGTTAAATCACCGGCATACCACACTTCATCACCTGGTTTAAACATAGTCACTTCCGATCCAATTTCAGTAACTACCCCGGAGGCATCCCAGCCTAATATTTTGGGCTGATTAGGCTCCGGTTGAACATTACGACGCACCTTGGTATCTACGGGGTTCACTGCAACAGCTTTGATTTCAACTAAAATATCGTGGCCAGTTGCTTTGGGCACAGATACATCCAAGTCCATCAATGCTTTATTATCTGTAATGGGTAAAGAGTGGTAGTAACCTATTGCTTTCATTGAAATTATTCCTTTAAAAATACTGGAGTTTCATTATAGGTTTAGAAAATTTTATAAACAACAGCACAAGTCATTTCTCATATGAATGAGGCTTACAAACAAAGAATGTTGAGGAAAATGCTTTTAATGAGGGCTTTTAGAAAAATAAATGACCCAATTAAATATTTTTTTAATAAATAAATTGGTGCTTTTGGTAAATTCTGATGAAAAAAAATCACAAGTGTATCAATAGTAATCTATAATTTAAGGAAATCTATAAAAGACTAAACTCTCAATAATTTCAGGTAAATAAACAATAGAAACAGGGAAAGTGATGGACATATTTAAAAATCTTGTCTTGGCATCAGTCAGCTATGCATTACTTGTTATACCTTGTTTTTCTGCAGGATTAACTTTGGATAGTCCGGCATTTGCATCGAATGCAGCAATTCCTCAAAAATTCACATGCAGCAATTTAAATTATTCTCCCCCACTAATATGGCATGATCCCAATCTGGGAACCCAATCTTATGTGTTAATAGTGCATGATCCTGATGCTCCTACAGGTAATTGGATACATTGGGTATTATTTAATATCCCTGCTCAAGTGAAACAGCTCACAGAAGGGACAACAACTCCTGCTGGCGCAACCAGTGGTTTAAACAGCTGGAATACCACCGGTTACAGTGGTCCCTGCCCGCCTGCAGGTACACACCGTTACTATTTTACACTCTATGCTTTAGACACTTACCTTAATCTTGGCCCAGAAGCCACTGCTCAGGATGTGGTGAATGCTATGAAAGGAGATATCATAGATACGGCTGAATTAGTAGGACATTATAGTAAGAATGCATCTCAATAAAATTGCAACAATGCTTTTCTCAAGCGATCCTGCAACAAACACAAGAATTGGCATAAAATAAAAATAGACCTGGGTGGTAATAGTCACCTGTCAAAATCAGATTGTATTAATTTAGGGGCCTCATATGGGATTTATTATAAAGAGCTTATCAGCGATTGAGTTTATTTTGCCTGATTAATCATTGATAATAATTTCTTATCTTCTTCATTGAGCATACGGTCTGAATAATCAGGATTTGGTACATACCACCATTTCTTGCTAAAATATTCTTGTAAATCGGGTGATTGAAATTGACGCCCATATTGCGCATAAATAGTATTTCGTAAGAATCGTAATTCTTTATTACTAAATCTGGCTAATTTGCGTAATGCATCATCTGAATTTAACCAAGGATAAATCACCTTATAGCGAACATAACTAATCCCCGTAAATAAGCAAAGTGACAAATCTGCTTGAGGTTGAAAATCCCGTAAATCCCATATGTATTTTCTATTCGCTCGTGAGCCTGAAATGCTCATCCCTGATGGGGTAGGATTGAGGTAGTCTGCCTTTGGATCTATCTCAGAGCATAAACGCGTTGGTGTATTAGGAATGACTTCAAGTCGAGTATGTCCGATACTGCTATCCTGCCAAAGAGCACCTGTTTTTAAAACATAACGAACCCAATGATACCCCATTACATCATAAGTAGCTCCCGTCGAATAATCATGATGAATATTGACTGTTGCCAAGGGTGGAAAGGTGGTTTTCCAGAAATAAGCATCCTCATAGTAAAGGCCTTTATTCTGATCCGGGGCAATATTACTGCGCTGTGCTGGAACTTGCTTATCATTGACTATAACCAGAAAATCATAAACCAATGCTTGACCAACATTAGTCTGCTGTCCCGCTGGTAGGGCAATTTCTGAATTCCCATCGTTTATAGGAAAGGGAAAAGCCATTGAAATAGTAACTTCTTTATTTAATGTATTTTTAAAAGTGAAATTACAATTATAATGCCAAGAACCATTCATCTGGGGCTCATTTAAATTCTTTCCACTGATCCTGATTAACTCACTTACCATTTTTATATGCGGCTGAGAAACAGGAATAGGTAAAGATCCCTCCCCACCTACAGCAGTATCATTAGCTAATAAAACCTCATTGGGCGCAAAAACACAAAAAACCACAGCTAATATCTTTTTTTTAGATACGTAATGATCATTCGTCATGAGGCTGTCCTGGTTTCAAAATAATATAAAGTATAGTTAAGAACAGGAGGTTTTTCTTTTTTATGAATGAAACACAGAAAGATACAAGAGTTGCTCAGATTGATTCAATGGTGAGTAGAGTTATGCCCTATGATCCTAAATCAATTGACTGGCAACAATTGTTCTTGCTCCTGCTTGTTTTCTGAATTCCATTAAATAAATGCCTTGCCAAACACCCAATAGCAACTTGTTTTCCTGAAATGGAATAGTTAAAGATGAGCCACACAAAATTGATTTAATATGGGCGGGCATATCATCTGGCCCCTCTATATCATGACGATAATGCTGATGTTCAGGAACAAGTTGAGTAAAGAAATGGTTTAGATCAATCAATACATCAGGGGAAGCATTTTCATTTAAGGCAAGTGCCGCAGAGGTATGCTGAATAAATAAATGTAATAATCCGGTACCCCTCAACGTAATTTTTTGCATCACTTCATTAGTGATTAGATGAGCACCATAAGGTTTTGGAGGCAGTTGGATTGTGTCATGTTGTACCATAGACCCTCGACTTAATTGGATAACGGAGTAATTGTCGAGTCAGAACAAAATGAAATTCTGTCCATAAACTCTCTTTGTATTATAAAGAAAGTAACGCCTCTTGTCTTGATAGTCATGAGCTTAACAAATCTCTGGATTAATATCTCTCACTCGCCTATTCTAAAATATAATAAATTAACCACGCTATTTAGGAATGGATATGGCCAAGGATAAAGGATTTTTTAAAAAAGCAAAAACGAGGAAAAACAAGAGTTCTGCCACTCCATACACTGAAGAATGTGCCATTCAAATCCCATCTGAAATAGACAATGAGCAAATGCGCCGCATGCCAGCAGGCGGCGAAGAAGATCAATGTTTACGTATAAAACACATGTCAGCACTGATAAAAAAATATGGGAATTTACCAATTATTACAACTCAGGAAACCAGTCTACCAGACTATTGGCTAGACTTATTCGCAGCGATAGATGAAGGAGATATACCAAAAGCACATACGCTTTTTCACCTGCTACCGCAAGATGATATTATTTTACGAGCATTACGAGCTGTTCATTCAGAAGATTATCTTTATCAACTCATTAAACATTGTATTCAAGCGAAACATTTTGGCTTTAAACAACTAAATGCCGATCTGGTCGTTACCCCAAAAACCTTTGAAATTTTAATCAAGGATTGTGCAACAACTCTGTTCAATCCGGGAAAAACCCATTTTTCTTTTGGTTTACCAAGCCATCATGCCTATACCCAAATGGGAAGCGGTTTTTGCCTTATCAATAAAACAGCGATGCTGATAAAACAGGCTGAGTTGAGTTCTGTTCAACCACCCAGATTTGTCATTATAGGAACCGACGTCAATCGCGACAATGGCCTATGTGACATTTTACGACACTCATTTTCCCATCTATCGATTTGTCACATTGATGTGTTTGATTCAAGAGTATATCCCCAACAAGATTTTTCCTACATTAATAACGAATTCAACTCCGAGGGAGTAGATGTAGGGAAAAAGATCCATGTATGGCACCACAATGATTTAAGTTATTACGCGGTGGATCTCAGCTTAACGTCCAGAAAATCAGTAGGAGTGCACCCTGCGCTTCTTTTTGCTTTAGAGCAATTCAAAGCATCGATTAGAGAGGCGAAAGCAAAAGGGCAAAAAATTGCTTTATACCTCCCTACCGGATGGGATTCTCATGAAGATGAAACAGCATATTGCGGTAAATTTGTTAAAGGACAGATGCTGGGAAAAACTGCCGCCCATCAATTTCGCTTTAATGACGGTGATCTAAGCTATTTCTACGAATCCATATTCGCTTTGTATAACGAGAGCAAAGACTGTATTGACACCATCTATTGGGGCTTGGAAGGTGGATATGACAGGACCATGTATGAAAGAGAACTTACTCTGCTGTTGCAGGTCATTGAGAAACAATTGCTACCTCAAGATTCCAACTCACATAATATGTCCTGTTAATGGTTATTATTTCAAATTTTAATTTTAGTAATGATAGCGCGAACTGTTTTGACCATGAAATAGTTACTATTGATTTCAAAAACGATTAGCGATTTACCTTATTATGTTGATTGCTGGTTCTGGACGATAGCATTAGTAATCAATGATCATACCTCCGAGAATAAGGCCAGTTTGTTTTCCGTTTACCCTCCAATCTCAAATTACAACATTATTGTAAATCTTCTAGGCAAATGATACTCTTTGCGCGGAATTAAAAATAACTCAGGAGTAAAAAACATGATGTTTCAATCTAAATTAGCGACTTTTTTTGGCGCTTTAATTCTCGCCGGTTCTGCTTTTGCTTCTCAACAAGGTGCTTGCCCAGATATCAATGTAATCAAGACGGAAGGTTTGCCTATGGCTGAAGAAATTGGCATGAATTACTATCTGGCTTATAATATCAGTGATTACAGCACCTCTTCTGTTTGGGGCTTTTTCATTGCTCCAATTGAAGCAGATTCCGAGGAAGGCGCTTTGGAAGCATCGAATGAAGTGTTAAGCATGATGAATGCTCCTGGAGTTCCTCATCAACAAGACGAAGACATCATTTGCAGTTATGACACTGGCACTCCTAATTTAATCGCCGCTGCTATCAAAGACGGCTCTCAAATTTCTCCAATGAAATTAAAACAATACTTTAAGAGTGCTCGTTAATCAGTACTCCTTTAAATACCCTGTCAAGTATTCAGTAACTTACAGGGTATTTTAAATATCCCTCCAAATCATGCAATCCTGTTAAAAACGCTGTTACTATGCAGCGGAATACTGATGCTTTAATGCCTTTTCAATGCCAGGCCATTTAAACTCAAAACCAGCTTCCAAAAGCCGTTTGGGTTTTACCTTTTGCCCTTGATTGATTAAACAATCACCCATTTCACCAAATAAAAGATGAATTACAAAAGCAGGAGTCCACAATAATAGCGGCCTATGCAGAGACTTGGCAAAAGCTTTAGCAAATTCTCTTTGCATACATGGATTTGGTGAGGTCACATTCACAGGTCCGGTAATTTCAGGATGATTTAACAAAAACCGATAGGCATTGACCAAATCCTCACTGTCTATCCAGGAAAGATATTGGCGACCATCCCCAATAGTACTTCCTAATCCGCAAATAAAGCTGGGATAGAGCTTTCCTAAAAACCCCTTTCCCTTTTTTAGAACAACACCAAAGCGTGTGGAAGTCACAGGAAGGCCCACTTCCTCTGCCTTTTGTAAGACTTGCTGCCAACGAATTCCCACTTCACTTAGGTAATCCTTTGGGTGTTCCCAATTAATTGCTGTGTCTTCAGTCAAATCAGTTATGTCACCATTTTCCTGTAAGCCATAAATCCCAACTGCGTTGGCGCAATAAAAGCGAGGTTTGGCTTTCTGCTGTAAAATCCAATGAAGCAATTTTTCTGTTGTTTGCACTCTCGAACTGATTATTTCTTCTTTTATTTTTGGTGTCCATCGTGAAATGGCAATATTGACGCCACATAAATTAATTACAGTGTCAAACCGACTGGCATCCTGGGTATTTAATTCATCCCAGGACAAAGAGGATGCTTTTGTTGTAAAAATCTTTTGTATTGCGTCCTTATCACGCCCCAGCACGGTAAAATGGTGCTCCTCTCCCATTCCATCAACTAACTCTTGCCCTATTAATCCAGAGCCTCCTGCTAATAAAATATTCACAATGAACCAAGCTCCTTTAAGGCTATTCTATTTCATTAATATAAACTGATGAGTACTGTTTGTCATTAGTACTTTGTCTCAATGCAGTTTGGGGTATTGTGATTGTTCAACTTCAACCGGCCCTTTGGGGATGGTAAACAATGATTTTTTTTCTCCATTCTCTTCAGAGCGAGAACAATAGATTCCACAATCATTCAATAAAATTTCTTTAAGAAAATCAGTGAACTTACACAAAAAAATACCTAGTATCGAAATAAAACCTATAGAACGATGTTCTTTTTGCTCAAAAACAGCCTTTGATATACTTGTAAATGCAACCCCGTAATGCTTTAACTGACATAAAATATGCAGATTTGCTTTTTCAACAGTAGAAACACTCATATAGATCGTTTTTAAATATTCTGGTGGAATATCTTTAATAAAATAAGCAACCATGTAGGATTGATTTTGCTTTATTGACTCCAGCAAATATTCCATCTTTTTTTTATCGTTTAAAGGTCTTTTATTTTCATTTAATTGGTTAACAAGTAATTTGACACATTGGACACTTCCACTGGCAATGGCAGAAGAAACAGCATTCTCAAGATCTGAAAATCCAGTATGATTTCTTTTAAAATAATTCATTACTTTAGCTAATAGAACTGGATTGCCCCCTTTTGCCGCAGCTCGAATGGCGTGAATAGATGAATTAAATGGCAAAGCACCTTTCATGGAAAATAAGGCATCATAAGCTTCTTCTCTGCCATTCTCCAAAGCTGCGTGAAATAGCCTTTGAAAGAGTTCGGTATCTCTATTCTTTCCCAGTAAAACTTTTAATGCGTCCACATTGTTGCACATAACAGCATTTCCAGCAGCCTGATCATCATTATCCTTTGCTCCTTTCTCAAGCAAATTTTTTATTACTTCGGCATGACTAACCATTGCAGCATGCTCTAAAGTATTAAATGTTCCACCATGAAATGAAACAGCAACGCCATTAATATTATTTTCGGTTAAATAACGATCATAAAACTGAGTCACTTGAGGAAAAGCTCTTGGCTTCTTATTGTCAGGATGGCGGATGACACTAATCATCATCCCCACAAGACCACCCTTAACATAAAATCCATTATGATACCCGAACACATTGTAATGTAACTCGGAAATCAATTCGTGTTCATTGGAAAACTCTTTAGTACCAGAAGAGTAATTAGGATCGTATACAATGTATTTATTATTTTTTCTCCTGACTGCTATAGCATGCGCTGTACCACTAACACGAACAATCTCATCCTCCTGCAGGGCCAGATTTTTAAAGATTTCTTCCCAGTTTTTATCATGAGTTGCAATTGCAAAATCAAAAGAAGAAGCCAAGGGTTTATTATTTATTGTCAAGGCGCACATGGAATTAGCCTGACTTAGTTTTTTATTAAATTGATGCGGGAATAAAGTGAGAACGACATCATAGATGAACTGATTGACTTCAGACTCTATTGCTGAGTCTGGTTCCATTCTGACTATCTGATCAAGCAATTCAAAAAAGCGCTTTTCTTTACCTTCGAGAACGTATTTTGCATACACGGTAACCAAACCATTGCAAATTCCTTCTTCATTCATGCTAACTGGCATGTTATGCCATTTGAGATACGAATTTAATCGATCAATGACTTGACCTTGATCAACCGATTGACTCATATCATTTTCTAATCCCTGATTAATTAAACGGTCTGAATGTTACCTCAGATGGGATCTCTTCATGTTCAGGCAACAGGTTAACAAGTAATTTCTGAAGAGTTTCTTTGCTCAAGTTTTTCTGAGGTTTCTGTTCCACTCTACCTGTTTTTTGGGTTTCTTCAAACTGATTTTTTAAAAAAACTTTCATCTCTGAAGATAATAAATCATTATTTTCAATTTTTGCTTTTTCAGTTTCAATCTCAGTTTGATACTGTTTTTCAAACTCGCACAGTTTTTGTTGCGCTTTTCTAGCCTTATCAACCATCCGAGCTGTATCTGACTTAAATATTTCGTGAATATTTTCTGCAAGCCAGTTAGATAATTTTACTATCCAAGTGTCATTTTTCTCAATAAAATCAGATAATTGCTTTCGAGTAATCTGATTTCCTTTAAGTTTTTCTACATTGTCTTTAAGCTTAATCTCAATTTGATCATATCCATCAATAACTTTGCTTGTTTCTTGTGTTGCTATTGCAATTTGTTCAAGATTATCTGAGGTAGCATTCATTATCAGTTTTTCCAATTCAGGACTATCAGCGGATAGTTGGCTATATCTCTGAACCAATTCATCCATTTTGAGATTCTGTTGTTTTTTTAACTCAATTAACTGTTGTCTAGCCAATTCCTGCAAAAGAGCTTTTGCTTCACTATCCTGTGTCGCAGGAGCATAAGCGCTAACTCTATCCTGAACTGCTTGAGGAGTTATCTGGCGATAAATAACTGTACCCAAAGAAGTAGCCCAGCTTGCACCCCATAAAAGGGTCGAAGAAATAGTTTGATAAAAATCCGGGTTCTTGAGTTTTTCTATTTTCCCTGCTAACTGTTTTTTTAATTCCCCACCCTCAGTACTCATTAGAGCATTAAAATGGTCTTTATGGCTGTCTATCAAATCTAAAAAATATTGTCTTCCTATTACTTTTCTATCGTTCTCTTCTACTATTTTCAGTAAAGCTTCAATTTTTTTAAATTTCTCATCAATCGAGGTCTTTTCTTTCCTTAACTTCACAATACTTGATAATCCTTCAGTCACGTCTTTCAAACTATCCTTTAATTTATCCAGTTTTGTTCTTTGCTCCTCGTCCCCACTTAAAACTTCTTTGAATCGCTCATTAAAATAATCTTGTATCGTTCTGTCTTTTTGGGAAATATCAAGTGATTTATTGGGTTTTTCTGACAAGACTTTGTCCAAACTTTCGACTTTTTCTTCTGTTTTTGCTAATAATTCTTCCAGTTTTTTATTAATTTCATGAACATCAATGAACCAGCTTGCCAGTATTTCATTTTTCTTCAGAGATCTCTTTGCAATACATAACAGAGCGTATAGATCGACACATAATTCTTTAGCCAATTGTGGATAAGAGTGATGTTCGATATCCAATAAGTGTTCTGTCGTTTCTATTAAAATTTTTACTCTGTTTTTGGCGTCCGATTTGGGATTATCATACGCTTTGCTCAGAGTATTATTTAACTCAACTAATAAATCCTTTTCCTGGCTATCTGAATCAGAAATTTTTTCTATCACTTCATCCAGTTTTAATTTGGCATAGAGTAAAACACCCAAAGTGCGCCTTTTATGGGCGTCCATTTTTTTAATTTTTTCAGAATTAGGATTAGCCACATCATTTCTGAGCTCAGCCAAGGTACCAAATGATTTAATGTATTCCTCGACTAATGGAACAGTTTTAATGTATGCCTGTTCTGATTTCGCCTTTTCTTGGCGCCATTCATTAAATCGTTCTTCTTTACTCTTCATAATTAAGCCTAATTGCCTTCTCGTATACTTCCAAACAATAAATGGACAGATATTTGCTAAAATTTAACTTCATTATATCCAACTATTATTATCTAAATATTAAGTAACGAGTATCATAGAATTTACCGTGAAAATTATGTCACCTAATTCTTAGTATCCTATGCCTCTAATTTAATCTTGCATTAAAAAAAGGGGTTATCCACATAATTTCACTCCATCATCTATAATTATGAATATTAGTAATATCCAACAAAAAGTTTTTTGAGATAGATATCATGACAATCAAAAATCTAAGCAACAACAAAGGGATTAGTGAAGTTTTAGCAAACATACCTCAGGGTGATTTGGTAGTATTGAATATTGATGAGGCTTTAGTTCATAATCCAGGAATGGAGTATGGTAACATTCCGCCAGCATTAACTGAGAGCAATCTTCCGACTGTGCTCAGGTATTTAAAAGAAACTAAACATCCGGTAATACTACTTACCTCGCACAATGAAAAATACAACGAGAATACCATTGCGCAGTTAAAACAATTGGACTTAAGTTATGATATTTTAATTCACGCCAAAGACAATGTAGCTGTTCTGCTTGAGTATCTAAAGAAAAACTCACTTTCTAAACGCCTACATGTTATTGACAATGACAAAGCCCAACTTGAGGCAATTGATAAAGCCATTTCTACTGCTGAGCTAAATATAAAAACCACTTGTTATCATTACAAACCTGATACACGACTATTAACAAACCCAAAACAGGAAGGCTTTCCTGAAAACTTAGCCTCTATTAAACTTGGAGATTCTCTTGGTGGTGGAACTTCAAGTACATATAAAGTTCAAGATATGAGCAACAAAAAAAACTATGTTCTAAAGTTTGGCTCTAGTGAAGTGCAAATAAAAGTAGAAGCGTTAATCAATGTACTTTACCAGCGTTTGGGAGTGCCTGTTGCTGATGTGCAGGCATATCGTTCGCTTTCACAGGATTTGGCTCAATCACTAAATTTTGAGCGTGCAGAGAGAACGGTTCAACTTGCCGAATGGCTTAAACCGGATCAAAATCAGGATGAGCAGGTTATTATTAGCCAGGCACGCAGGAATTTTATAGTTCATGCCTTCATGGGTAATATTGATGTTGCCAAGTTGGATAACTTCATTCAAACACAAGGTGGTGAAGCAAGATTAATCGACTCAGGCGCCTCTTTTATATTTAGAGCTCTTGGTGATTTACGCGAAGAGATGTCAGCAGAAGTCAGTGAAATAGACTCGATGCGTAATCATGAAATCAATCTTGCAGGGGCTCAATGGTTTGGCGATTTAAGTCCTGAAGAAATTAAAAGCCAGGTTCATGACTTGATAAAGCAGCGTTCTACAATTGAAAAAACCATATGGGAAGTAAGCCAACAGCTTGAAATCCCCTCTTTTGTTCAACGTCAATTGCTTTCTGGTTTTTCCAATCGCCTTGATAATCTGGCTCAACGCTATGGATTTGCAACACAGCATTTTGCCAAACGTGACAAAGCAGCTATTCCAGGAAAAACTGCGGCAGGAGTGATGCATATCCAAAAGGATGAACGTGGCCAATTATGTGTTCTATTATCGAAACGCGCCCGTCACAACTGGTGCGATAATTTCGGTGGCAAGAGTGATGCAGACGATGTATCACTTGCACGAACCGCTCAAAGAGAGGCAAAAGAAGAGTCCAATGGGGTGCTGGATTATAGCGATAGAGAGCTCGCTGAGGCCCCATTTCATGACATTATCACTCAAGACACAAATGGTCAACAATTCTTGTATCGAATGTATTTTATTGAAGGCATTAATCCGGTTGATACCACCCAACTGCTTGATAAAGAGCACGAGTCTTACCATTGGGTTCCCTTACAGAATTTGCAAAGTGCATTAAAAACAAATAGTACTGTTGTTGAAGAAGAACAGATAACCATTCAGGTTAAAGACATAAAAAACGAGGATGTGATTATTTTTCCGCCTCTCTATTCTATGCTTCGTCAAGGACCGGTCAACACCCTGATCGATGACCTATTGCTAAATAGTCATTTTCGTAAACAGAGCACGCAGGGCTTAGCTGAGGAACCAGATGGTTCTGAACAAAGCAAGAATAATCCTTATCGACCAATTGCATCTCCTGAACAAGTTGAAACAGAAATAATAAGAACCTCTATCAAAAAGTCAAAAGTGCTCGATGAGATAAAAAATAAAGGACTTGTTTCTTCAAACCCTAAAGCACTAATTAAAGAAGATTACCAACCGGCAAAAACTGGCGAACCTATTCTTTCTCAAAGCGAATTACATCTTAAGGCAGTTATGGGGGATGATTTTCATGTTCAAGAATCAAATGCAGAGAATATAAAACGGTTTCTGGATATACATTACAAGGGATTATCAGAAGAAGAAAAGCAGCGGCTAATCAATCAAGCTGTTGAGATGATTCAGTATGAAAAAGACCATCCCGAGAGAGTCTTCTTCTATCATGGTACTAATAGTGATATTGCTTACGCTTACGCTGTCTACACAGCAATTTATCAAATCCTTGCTGCAAACAGCGATATCGGTGCTTTACGTATGGATAATCCTCTTTTTCATAAATGCCTTACCGTTGAGGAGTTCATCAGTCACTTTAAGGTTATTTCTGAAAGTGGAAAGGTTAGTAATTATGATAGTGGTTATATGGAATCTGCAATATCAGCTAATCTTTTTTTATTTGGAAGTCATAATGTCGAGGGCTCCAACACAATTGAATATTACACCAACAATGAGTCGGCTGCTAAAACTAATTTACAGAATATGCTGTCTGCAAGTATTCAATCAATGGGAGTGGGTGTGGGCATAATAAATCAACTAATAGCCTTGGCAAAAGAATTCCCATACCAAGGACAAGGAGCTTTATATCAGGTGAGCATCCCTCTAGATGTAGTGGATAAGTATGCCTATGCAGCAGCTCCGGGAGGACGTTTAAATCCTCTGTTAACAGAAAGCGGTGAAACAACTAATATTTCGCAGTTATTAAATGAAATAACCAGAGGTCGAGTTGATAAACAATATATAGAAACTCTTCAAGCACGTGTGATGTCACCCCCTGATGCGCCTATTACCACGAGGGATTATCATTGGGGTAACCCCGTAAATCAGGAAATGCAAGATAACTTTAATCATAAAATTGAAAAACTGGCTGAGAATATTGTATTTGACATTATGAAGCATCAAAACCAATTGAATAAATTAAACTCAAAATTGCCTTTGATGCGTAATCTGCGTGATGTTTACAAACAAGCCGGGTTAAATATTGGCAGCAACAAGATAACAGACGAACTTGTTATTCAGTTGCTTGAATCAGGGGATTTTGAGAGTATTAAAAGGATTACCGAAACTCACCCTGAATTTAAAGAGAAGTTACTAAAATCAAATAAAATTTCTTATAGTAATAGAGATTCCTCTAAATATGAAAGCAAAACATTGCTCGAGCGATTATTGACAATCCCAAACGGCCAGGAGACATTGCTCGCTATCTATGGCGAACGGTTTTACGAGGGAAGATTAGACAAACTACCCTTTATTTCAGTTTTTTTTGTGATAGAAAAGAATAACAGAACGCAATTTGCAATTGACCATCAAGATAAAATCAAAGATGCACAAACATTGGCTCATGTCTTAAAGGAACTACCTGAAGAAAAAAAACTGGATTTTGCAGGGAAATGTAAAGATATAATCACTGACAGCAAAGGCCTTAATGCTGTGCTAGAGAATTTAGCTCTAGATCAAAGGTTAGATTTTGTAAACCAGTGTAAAAAGAAAATTAGGAATGCGCATGATCTCGCTAGTGTATTAACCAAGCTACCTGAAAACAAAAAGTTTGAGTTTGCAACCACTTGTGAATATAAAATTGAAGACGCCTCCGGACTTGCATTGGTTTTATCCAGTTTACCTGAAGCTGAAAGGTTCAAATTTACAATCGATTGTATAGACAGAGTTAGAAATGCTTCTGAAATTATTGAAGTAGCTCTCGGATTACCTTATGGGCAACGGCTCGAGTTTATAATGAGATCAGAAGACAAAATTGACAATGCCAGTGACATTAGTTCTATTCTACTGCTGTTACCCTATGATCAAAGGCTCAAGTTTGCAAGACGACATGAGAATAAAATTGAAAATGGCTATGACTTGGGATCTTTTTTATATGGTTTGCTTAAGGATGAAAAAATGGATTTTGTACTTAAACATGAAAATAAAATTAAGGATGCTCAAGGGCTTGCTTATGTTTTGAATAATTTGCCGCAAGAAAATAAAGTGAATTTTGCACGCAAACACGAAGATAAAATTAAGGATGTTGCAGGGGTTGTTTCGGTTTTGATTGAACTACCGCAAGATGAAAAAATAAGTTTTGCAATTAAGCATGAAGATAAAATTAACAATGCTAAAGAGCTCGCTTCCGTTTTATATGAATTACCGTTGACTAATAGGCTCGATTTTGTAATCAAACATGAGAAGAAAATTAAAGACGCCTTGGAAATTGCAATGGTTAAAGATGTGCTGCCTAGAGACAAAAGACGCTACTTTGCAGATAGAAATGAAGATAGAATTAAAGCTTATGAAAAACAATTGTCTTTATCCAATATCGCAAAAATCCATGTGAGTATTGCCAAGATAGATGCTGATGAGAGGAAAGAAAACATTTCTGCAGTTTACAGGGTATTAGAAAATGATGATTTTTTGAGAAATCAAGATGGCACCGTATCAACTATTATCAAGCAAATAAAAGAAATTGTAATGAAGATTGACCCGTCAAAGGAAGAGAATATAACCAATGCCATTGTTGAAATCAAAAAAAAGATATCTGAGAATAAAGAGGATAATCATAGCGAGAGTGCTTATTTCATCATTAACGCCTTCGCCAACCCAAGTTGCCGCAATTTTCAAAAAGTCCGCGAAACTTTATCAACAAACCCCGCAATTGATGAATTAATGAACAGCAACAAGTTTCTTGCGAAAAATGAATAGAGTAATTCAGTGAGACTAAAATGCGTATTCACCTTTTGTATTTTTTTGTTTTAACAATTTTCTACACACATCATTGAAGTGTTTTATAATCGGCAGCGGCTTCACTCAGATTTGGTATATCAGACACCATATTAGTTTGAATTAGCTGCATAAAACCTGTCTGCGGTATTTCGAGGTAAGATCAGCATTTTGGCGGCAAACCCAAAATACTAGCATTTTCTTCGGGACTGCATATTTCATATTTTTCATATGTAACCCCCCCTTCTATAAATAATTCTATCATATTTTTACAGGGAGATGAGCATCCTCTGAGGGTTTGAGATGCTCATGCCCTACAACAACAAAGGTAATATCATTCTTTGTTGTCCTATGTAGCAATCTACTAACCATTACTTGGTTTCGCTCATAAAGTAACTTGCTATCTCGTATTTCTTGACTAATATTAGTCTTTTGTGAAAATTCTAGGGCCATCAGTTGCTCTTTTTTGATTCCAAAGTAATTACACGTGCATAAGTATTATGCATTATATATTGCATTAACTGAGAATCCATTGATTTTAATCCGCGATGGTCGGTCAAGAGCGCTATATCAGTGCTCTCACAAGCAAAAATAGTAATTGTATCTAATAACATCCTCATTTGTTCAGTTATTTTTAAATCGTGATTGTGCTTCGACCCCATTAAATATAGAGTTCCATGTTCTGGGGATATTAATTTATGGAAGGAGGGTGCATAAAAATTCTTTATTTGATTTAGGTCTTCCTTGTACCTTATAGTAGGTTTGATAGGCATAATGTAACATATATTATGTTGATTTAATAAATTATAGTAGACTTTCTGTACATTTTGATATTTTCACACAAATCGATTTGCCTCATAAGTAATGTAATCGATGGTGTTTTACTTAAACAATTTGTCAAAGCGATACCATGCTGCAATTTTGAATCACAATTTAGCGAACTTTAGAAACTTCCAAAACCTAACCGTGAAAAGTTATTGATCTCCTCCATAAAAATAGATCCACTGTAAATTAGAGAATCTGGCAAAATATCAATTAATAAAAACGGGGTATTTGCGATGAAACGCAGTAAATTTACAGAAGAACAAATATTATTTGGCTAAAGCAATTAGAGCTAGGCACAAGCGTATCTGGAAGTGTGTCGGAAGTTTGGCATCAGCGAACCGACGTTTTGTATATGAAAGAAGAAATAAGGTGGTCTTGGTGCCTCGGGCTTAGAAAACTGCGGCAGTTGGAAGATGAAAATAAGCGCCTGAAACAGCGGGTAGCTGATTGAAGCTTGGATAAGCAGATGTTGCAGGATGTTCTGTCAAAAAAGCTTTAAAGCCAGGCAAGAAGCGGGAACAAGCTTTTTCTCTTCAGAATGGCTATCGGATAAGTGTTGCCGCTCGCTTTTATAAATGCGGGTCTGTACATTTATAAAAGCGAGCCGCGACAGCTATAGATTGAAAGGGTAGTCATCCCAAGGTAGATAGATCAAAATTTACGCGACCAAATCTAACTGGTCAGCGAGTAGGCTGGATATATGGGCAATTGACGGCGCCTTGGTGAGATGTATCTATAATTAAATTAAACCATCTTCCTGGGTTTACTATGAAAGAGATAGATAAGCTTATCAGCGCTATTATTGAAAGCCTTCATCCCCTCAATAAGGACGACTCTTTTTTACATCAACTAATTGATGATAGCACTGGTATGACGATTCATTCGGTTAGATCGTCAAACCATTCAACAGTTAAGAAAATCGATCTTTTTACTATACCTGATTTTAATAAATACCCACCTCAACCACTCGGTAGTGTTGTGCAAATTACAGGAACGGATGGTGTAGTTGCTCTATTCAAGCTTGAACCTGCAAGCTTTAAAAAATTAAAACCCTTATTAGAACAAGCAAAGGTTTATCCTGAGTCGGCTTTTTTACGCCCTAGAGTCCCTGCATTACTTGTTTCACAGTTCGATAATTTGCAAATAT
Source organism: Legionella sp. PATHC039 (assembly GCF_026191275.1). NCBI lineage: Bacteria > Pseudomonadati > Pseudomonadota > Gammaproteobacteria > Legionellales > Legionellaceae > Legionella > Legionella sp. PATHC039. Next base: position 297,034 of record NZ_JAPHOP010000001.1, on the reverse strand, counting down.
ATGATGAAAAAACCCATAAGGATTATGAAATTATTAGAGAATCCATTGCCAAAATTGTTTCTGCATTTATGCAGAAACAATCAAACAATGACGTTATAGTGGTCGATATTGGAACAGGATTAGGAGACTGTTTGGAGTTAACTGCAAAAATGCTTTTATCAATTCCCAAAGATGTTATTGCTATAGGCATTGATCCCAATGATAAAAGTATTGAGACAGCAAAATTAAAATTTCCCAATTACAAATTTAGTGTGGCGGAGGCTCACTTTTTAGAAAAGCTAGTTAAAGAAATAGAACAACAAAATTCCAATAAGAATTTTTTGGTTGCTGCTACTGCTAGCGGTTCAATCACTCGCTTAGTGCTCAACAATACATTAGAAGCATTGGAAGTTTTTCAGCAAGCTTATCGTGTGCTGGATATTATGGTTTTGGGAGGGGAAAATGAAGTACTCATTACCCGAAAAAATGCTAAAAAAATAGGATGGCATGCTCACTATCAACCCAGCAAATTAGAAGAAGGAAATTTAGTCTACGTATTAACAAAGGAAAAGCTTCATGTTCCCAAAGTAAAGGATGGTCACCTAAATTTATCTTTACATGCGAACCCTCTTTTAATTTTAAGTCATTGCGGTGATCTGACCAAAATAACCAGCATCGATCTCGGCTTAGCCTATCTGAAGAAAGACGAGGTAGTTCAACTACTCAAACTAATGCCTCAACTTAAAAAAATACAAATCTCAGGGCTAGAAAAATGGAAAACCATAATAGAAAAAACCATCAACTCTCATAATCTTGGAATTACTATTTTTGAGAACTCTGCTGCCTATATTGATACTGAGTTAGAGCGTGAAAAATGGGAATTAAAAAAATTCTCTTCTAAATTTTATAAACAGCATTCTGGGATTCTGACTTTTTTTAATAAGAGTATCGTTAGTTTAGAAAAAGAAGCTATTGCTGAGAAATATAAACCGGGTACTCAAGAGTTATCTCAAAGTTATATTAAACGTTTGGAAATTTTGGCTCATCAAGGGGATGACATAGCAATGTATGTATTAGCAAAAAAGCTGGCAGAGGTGAGAACTTCTGAAAATTTTCCAAATTTGCAGAAGAGTTTCAAATATTGGTCTACATTATATGAAAAAGGATACCCCGTTTTGTTTGAGCTTGAGAAAGTTCATCAACTCGTGGAAAAGACAAGTCCACTACAGGATCTTTATACCAAACTTAATGAGGCATTTTCTAAATTTAAGCCAAACGGGTAATAGATTACTATGAATTCATATTGACACAACATTTACCTTCACTCAACTCAGCAGTCTACAGCGGCACAAAGGCAGCCGTTGATGCTATAATCACTGCCGGCTTAAATGAGGATATGCGCGCTGGAATAGAAGCTGTTACACCCATGGCAAGAAGGGGTTAATTCCATCTAGCGCTGGTTTATCAGCATACCCCACTATAACCCTTATGCAGCAAGGATTATAGAGCCAGCGCTAGATGGAATTAAGCCCGGAAATTAATGGTATGGCCGAGGCTGTTGCTAAAACTTTTAAGCGCGATCATATCGCTTTTAATGGCCCGATAAATGCTAAATCTCTATGAATAACTTACATACCTGGCTTGAGGATTACAATAATAACGCTTCCGATGAGGGAATTAAAATGATGGCTCCTTGTGAGTTCAGAAGAGCTATAACAGGATGCTAGGCTGTCCGGCTTAGCCTTTGTGCCAGACAAAAAACGAATACAAAGAAGAGAGATTAGAAATAACTCGCTGATATTAAATGTATTTCATATAATCATTTTGTCTAAAAAAGGATGTAAATATGAAATATATCAGCGAGTGAGAGGAATTTTAAGTCAGCAATTGAATTGGCACAAGTCACGGGAAGATTGTTTTGCTCAAATGTTATTAGCGCTATTTATGGTAAGAAGTGTCAACTTAAGCGAAATAGCGGTTGCAATGGATGGTACTAAAGCAAGCATTGATTCACGCTACAAAAGGATATACCGATTTTTTTCAACATTTGAATTGGATTTTATCTGGATTGCTCGTTGGATTTATTCCTTATTTTTTAATTCTCACCAGAAGATTTATAACGCTATAGACAGAACTAATTGGTATTGGGGTAAGGCGAAAATCAATGTATTTGGGGTTCTTTGCAGGAAGGTACGGAATTTCCCAGACTATCCATACAACACTTTGCTAGTATAGGCTGAAGACAATAAATCGATTTTTTTATTACGCATCAACCTTTCTATAACCTAATGTAAATTAATACTTTCTTTATTTTATAAAATTCATACAGCACAAAAAAAAAGAGAAACCCAAGAAGAGTGCTCTCTTTTTTCCCATTCGTTGTTTAAATTTATTTAATTCTTAAATGAGTAAAATGTATATTCCATTTTATCATCCATCCCTTGATTTTCTGCTACCTTCCAAGAGGCAATATTAGCTTTATCACAAGTCCAAATCGGATGTAATCCTTGTTTAATTGATTCGCGTATTAATTTATTACAGACAATAGTTGATAAGTGTTTACCACGATATTCTTCGTTTGTTATCGTTCCAATTTCTATCAGATTTTCTGCTATAACTCCATGCGCTTCACTTGCAACGCGTCTTTTTTCTCGATCCCATAAAGTAAGACCGATGCAATTTTTTAGATAATTTTCTGGGTTGCCATACATACTAGTCATAAATGAATACCAGTTACATAATGAAAAAGTTTCTTCACTATGAACAGGTATTAAATCGAACTCACTATTACCTGCACAATCTTGTATTTTAGAGCCGTCTTTATATCTGTATTGTAATCGCTCAATAGGCTCAAAACCATAAGCTGTTAAGTTTATTTGCTCCTTGGTACTACTAAATGGGCAAATTAACTTTACGAAGACCTTTTCCTTCAAAATTAACAAAAAATTAGTAAATACTTCTCTATTAAATTCGCCAGCAATAAAGCAATAGGGTAGACCGCTACACAAAACTAGACAAGTGGTTGGATTGTTTTCAATATCTACAAAAATTCTGCCCGGAATCTTCTGTTCAATAACAGCAAGAACAAATGCAAGATTAGGATAATCAACATTGAAAAAATTACGAACATTAAAATATTTTTCCTGTGGTAACTCAATAATTTTCATCGTAACCTCAAAAGTTCATGTATGAACTAGTTTGTAATTGACTCTGGTAACTCAAGTTCTCTGATTGGCGTAAATTTCGCTTTTTAACATAGGTATTTAGCCCAATATGGTTACTGAACCCCAATAGATTAGCAATTTTTCTAACTGACAAGCCTAATGCCAACAATTCTTTAATTTTTTCTAAATCTTTATCAAATTTACTTTTTTGAACAGTACCTTTCGGTTTACCCAACCTTATTCCTTGTGATTTTTTATTGGCAAGCGCCTCTTTTGTTCTCAAACTAATGAGATCGCGTTCTAGTTCGGCAAAAAGTGAAAACAGAGTAATCATAATTTTCGATGTCATATCATGCTGCTTAATATCCAAATTTTGCTTAATGGCAATTATTCGTACTTGTTTTTTAATTAATTCATTAACTAAACCGATAACCTCCGCAGCGCTTCGTCCTAAGCGACTTAATTCCGTGACAATAAGCATATCGGCATCATTTAATACGGAAAGCATTTCATCAATACGCCGTTCTTTGCTGGTTTTCCTACTTGAGATGGTCATCTCAATAAAATCATCCACTACCAATTGATTTTTTTTGGCAAATTCAAAAATTTCAAGCTTTTGATTGTTCAAATCTTGTTTGTCGGTCGATGTACGAATATAGGCAATTGTTTTGGCCATAATTTACTCAAAAAATAGTCCGTTAATGTTTAACCTTAAATAACAGATATAATTATACAGTTAAGTATAAAAATATAAAGTGTAAGACCGCAACAAATCTGATGTACAATAACGTCCGTTTTAAGTTATACAAAAAGACCCCGTGGCTCGACTAACGATACTGTCCAGTGATGACATTAATAAATTATACAAATTACCTACCCTGAATGATGAAGATAGGCCTTTTATATTTGAGTTAGATGAAGAAGATAAAGCATACCTTAACTCATTTAATAACGTTCCCAAAAAAATTAATTATATTTTGCAAATCGGATTCTTTAGAATCACAAGTTATTTTCACCATATCACGTTTCAAAGGAAAAGACAGGATACCTGGTATGTAATCAAAACATATTTCCCCTCAGAGAAATTTCCCAAAACAAAAATAAGCAAGCGACATCACTATGATAATCGTAACGCCATTTTGAAAAAATATGGTGCATTACTCTACTCGAGCCATCACAGGGATAAAGCAATTCGTTATGCCAGGGAATTGATGAAGCAACATGCTGTGCCAAAATACGTGTTTGATTCTCTTCTGGAATACTTCCATCAGCATAAGATTATTAGGCCATCCTATACTACATTACAAGACATGGTATCTGAGGCACTGAACAATGAAAAAAATAGATTAAGTAACAAAATCTATATCTTAATGGATAAGCTTTTCAGGAAACTATTGGCCGAGTTCCTGGAAAAAGACGAGTTATTTTATCAACTGACGACATTAAAAAAAGACCAAAAAGATTTTACAACAGCAGAGATTAACGCTTCCATCAAAAAGCATCAATTTTTATCATCGCTCTATCAAAAATCCATTGAAATCATCAAAGAACTGGATATTTCAGAGCAAAATATAATTCACTATGCTGACTTGGCTGTATATCACACAGTTTACGGGTTGCGTACTATGAAACAAAAGAATTTATCCAGACTATACCTCATGTGTTACGCGTACAATCGATATTTAAAAATCAGTGATCATATAATCAGCAGCTTTACTCACAAAGTGAATTTCTACGCAGGTGAAGCGGAAGAGTATCAAGCCGAGGCAATAGTTAGTGCCAAGGATGATGACAAAGACCATCGTGATGCTGCCGCTGCGATTTTATCGCTGGTAAACAATAAGAAAGTTGCAGACAACGCCATACGAACAAAAGCCTATGAGATTGTACCGCAAGAAAACTTTCAACAGTTCATACGAAAAATAAAAAAACCAAATTTCACACCCGAATTCTATCGTTGGGAATACTATAAAAAAACAGCACCTACAATTAAGCTTAATACACGTGCCGCATTTAAGGCATTGGATTTTCAGAGCAAAAACAAGGAACTGCAAGCGGCAATTACCTTTTTGAAGGAACACTATGCCAGTAATAAAGTGTTCAGCTCTTATCAATTCAAAGATATTCCAATTGAATTTATACCTAAGATTTTGCGACGCCATGCTATTAAAAAAATCAGATTGAGTACAACCGGCAAAAAAACAAAGTACATTGATGCGGATAAATACGAAGTAATGCTGTCCCTTCAAATTGAAAAGGGAATAAAATCAGGCTCAGTCACTGTTTATAATAGCTTATCGTACCGAGCCTTAAATGACGAGCTTCACCCAAAACACGACTGGGATAAAAACAAGAAATCGATCATTAAACGCTTGGAAAATAAGCTGCTGGCGAGTCATATCAACAACCTTCTTAAAGAGCTTGAAAGCCGATTAGGGCTGCGCTACAAAGAAGTCAATGATAAGATTACTTCCGGCAAAAACAAAAAAATCAAACTGAAGCACAATAAAAAAGGAGAGGTAGTTCGCTGGACTTTACCTTATAAAAAATCAGACGATGGGGTTAATAATCCATTTTATGAAAACATGCCGCTAACCAGTATTGCTAAAATTATACAGTTTACGCATAGTCAGACAGACTTCATGAAAAGATTCACTCATATATTGCCAACAGGTAGTAAAAAGCAAGTGAATGAATCCGTTTTGTCGGCCTGCCTGGTTGCTAAGGGCACTGGTATTGATATTGACAAAATGAAAGACATTAGCGATGTTAAAGAGCATGACCTCAAGTCAACGTACGCTGATTTTATTCGACACATGACGTTAACACAAGCCAGTGACGTAGTTATGAATCGTTTGAAGAAACTTCCCATATTTGAAAAATACACGCTTGCTGACTACGGAATTCATGCGAGCATAGACGGCCAAAAGCTTGAGACAAAATTCAATTCCATTATGGCGCGATTTTCAACAAAATATTTTGGGTTAGGGCAAGGGGTATCAGCCTACACCTTATGCGCAAACTGGTTACCCCTGTGTACTAAAATTATCGGAGCAAACGAGCATGAAAGTCATTACCTGTTTGATATGATTAATAGTAATACAAGCGATATTGAAATCGCCGCTATATCCGGAGACATGCACAGTATAAACCGCGTGAATTTCATCATACTCTTTCTTTTCGGGTACCGATTTATGCCACGATTTACCCAATTGGATAAAAAAGCTGGAAATAACCTTGTCAGTTTTGATGATCCAAAGCTTTATGAAGGACTTCTGGTAAAGCCAAGTAAGAAAGTGAATGTGCGGTTAATCATTAAAGAGTGAGACAATATTTTAAGAATAATGGCAACATTGGGGCTGAAAAAGAGCAGCCAAAGCACTATTATCAAAAAATTATCGTCATACCAATCTAATGATACGTTACGGGCATTGATAGAACTGGATCAAATCATCATGACTCTGTACATGCTTGATTATATTGATGATGAAGGAATGCGTAAAACAGTCCATCGTTCTTTAAACAGGGGCGAGTCATACCACCAGCTCAGAGCTGCTATCGCAAGGATTAGTAGTCGAAAATTAGCTGGTAAAACCGAGATTGAGCTAACCATTAATAACGAATGCGCGCGGCTACTGTCCAACTGCATTATTTTTTACAATGCCTCCCTTCTGACAGGACTTTATGAGCATTACAAACAGAACAAAATGGAGGAGGAATGTTTGAAAATAATTCGTCTATCGCCCGTTGCATGGCTGCATATTAACTTGATTGGAGTTTATGAATTTTATAATGATAAGGAATGTCTTAATTTACATGAAGTTATAAAAAAATTGGTGAGCAATGAAAAAATCAATTTATTGGCTTCAACTCAGACTGGTAAAGGGTTGTAAGGGTGTTCTGGGAAATTTCGTACCTTCCTGCAAAGAACCCCTACATGAAAAACGCATATTTGTATTGCGTAGTGACTTTATTTTGGCGACTGGTGTTAAAAATACCGAGCAAATACATGGTTACGAAGGTTTGAAAGATACATTTCATCCTTCCGTATACCCTTTTATTGACTGGAATGACAGATATGGGCATCCCTCACTGGTCATTGGGGCACCTGACAACAGGGTTTATTACGCCGGGTTCATTTGCCAAAGAGAGACGGCGATTGAGGTATTTCTTTCTTCGGGCAGATATAATCGTTCCGGAAGATCCGAGGAAGGCATTGAACCGTTAACAGCACTTCAAACCGAATTTGTGGAAGCCTGGTTAGCCATTCAATTCAACAGGGCTTATGGCCTACAACCCGTCATATTTTACGATACAATTCCTGATGAAGATGATGCGGACTCTGCGCTTTTTTTTCGCAACATCCCCTTCCCCGAAAGCAAGGTTTCCCGCACTTATACATCTGAACGCATAGCTGCTGCCATACAATTAGCCTGCGTTGAGACAAATCTCGGGATAGCAGAGCAGTATATTCAGAAAAATATAACGCCTGTCCGCAAGAAATACTGCTATCCCAATGAAACCAGCATCAATCCTGGATACCAGGATATTTCAGTTGCTCGTGGTCCATTGCGTTATTGCGAAAAGCGTATTTGGGCACTCAGGAGTGATTTTATTTTGGCAACCGGGGTTAAAAACGCCTATGAGAAAGAATATGGATATACCGGCTTTTATGAAAGCTTTTCGCAGTCACTGCATGCTCTGATTGATTGGAATGATCGCTACGGACATCCATCACTTACATTGGCAGAAGGCGATTATGATGGCAGCGCATACTATGCAGGATATATTTGTCAACGGGATGGTTTTTTGCAGGTATATCTCGTTTCAGGTCGTTTTGAACGTACCGATTTGAACGAGAAGCAAACCGCGATTCTGGAAGCCTTTATTGCCGCCCAATTTTTGGCGGTATTTGGCTTGCAAGACATCACTTTTGACTATGGAGATTCTGATGATCCACGATATCATACTGCATTTTTTGGCGGAGGACTCAAAGGACGCGGTTCTTTGGAAGGCAATCCCCAACGTTGTTATAACAAACAATCGATTCGGACCATTTTGGGAACGTTATCATTGACTGAGGAAGGCCAAAAAGTAGCGCATTCATTTTTTGATCATCATGCTGCTCAGCCGGAGTCATCTGCCAGCTCGTGTATCAAGTCATCAACACCAAGGCTTGATTGATGCAATTATCGGGCAGCGAATCTATTCTGAGATATTGACCACCAGGAAAACGAGCGTTTTTTTGGTGGAGAAAGTTCTAGTAGCTAAATAATGAATGACAAAAAAACGGATACACTAAAGCGTGATTGGCAAATTTCTTATAATGTATTAGTAGCCCAATAAATGCACGATGCTGCTATAGCACCTCCAATAAGAATTTTATTTTTATTCTCCCTGAAAAAGCTGAAATGGTCCTGTTGGGTAAATACAACTTGAGACTGCAAGTTCTGTTTATTTACTTCATTATCCAATGTGTGAGCATTTATGAGTAGTTCTGGATCTAAATCCTCAAAAAAAATCTCTTCCAATTTATTAAAAAAATTATATTTTTCATTAATGTATTTTGCAATTTCAGGCCAAGTGTTGATCATGGATATCAAATCCATATGTTTAAATTCTTCAGCGAATTGTTTGTATGTTTTTAACCATCGTGGATTATTATCCTTTCCAGGTAGACGTGCATATTCAAAAAACAATTGCAAATCCTGAAGTAATTTTTCAGATAAGTCCTTGAAATTTTCTTTAATTATATTCTTAAGCGCCCATAATGTTGCTTTCTTATTCTCATAGTTAAAGGAGCGATAAAAAGGTAATACATGCGATGAGATAGCCTGCTCCAGAGTATTATCTCCTGTTACTGCAGCTATCCCTATACATTGATATAGTGCGCTGTAGGATTTATCACAAAGGTTAAATCCAAATAAAATTTTTATTATTCTATTGCCAGTTAAATTAATTTCAGTGTTAATCTGGACGTCGTCAGGAGAAATCCATTCGATTCGTTTGAGGTTGGTACCACTCAACATTTCTTTAAACTCATGAGAGTTATTAATTTCCTCTACAAATTTATTAACGGTGTTTGAGGACAAATAAATAACAATATCCTTATTTTTTGGCAGACTTTGATTAACAGCAAATAATAACAAGAATAATTTTAAATCGGCTGATCTTGTATGCTGAAAATAAGCTGAGGTAAATATATTATTTGCTTGGAATGAAAAAAAAGTATCTGAACTGGTAGATTTCAATAATGCTTGGGTAAATAATGGGTCATTTTTTTCCATTACAGCAAAAGCATCAGCTGGTAGTAATGGTTCAATCTGTTTACACTTAATCCCATAACTATTTGGGCCAAGACCCAATGATCTGGATATCCATCCTTGAGAAGCAATACTATATTCATGTTCTCCAATCGATTTTAACCTGGCTTTTGGATTAGTATAACTCAGCAATTTTTTGAAAGTGCCAATAGCAGGATATGAAATATTAATAATTTGAACAGCTTCAGAGAAGCACCGAATTAGTGATTTGTTTTTCGATAAGTCATTATCATATGCCTCTTCGTCTCCGTAGAAATAGAGAGGGATATTATTCGATTCAATTTTACTCAGTATTTTTTTAAATCGTGATTCAACTTGAGTTTTAACAGGATCTTTATCACAGCAAATCACAGGTATTAATTCAAAATTACGGGTTTTAGGATGAGCGCGTAAAAAAAGATAGATATCCAGGAAATGTGAGAAATCACCGCTACCATCTGACATAATTTTATTCATTAAGATAATTTTTGCGATATTAATAAAACCCAATCTAATAAAAATTAGTCTTATTGTATCTTATTTGACAAAAAACCCCAAAGACTTATTACCTCTACCAAAAGAGATGGAAGAAGAATTCTATTTTAATGGAGGTTTAAATGAGCATTTCAGTGGCAAATAATGTGGGCTCATTTGCAATTAATGTGGGCCAGTAATTTTATAATGGCAGTTAAAGTGAGTCAAAGTTAAATTATATTCGCAGTTAATCTGGGCCAAAAAATGAGATGATTGCGAGCCGACTTATTTATGAAAGCGAGCCGTAACACATAAGAGTTGATTGCTCTCATAACGAAAAATTCTTCAATTAAACCGCACCCGGTTTTGTTATTAATCCAACCAACTAATCAAATATTGACATATATCAAAAATAGATATATCCTTGTTTTATGAGCTGGAAAATAAAAATAACAAACAAAGCTGCTAAGCAAATAGAGAAGCTGCCTAAATCGGCTAAAGCTACTTTATTACTTTTGCTTCGTGATATCGAAAGAAATGGACCAAGTACAAGTGGTGGTTGGAAAAATTATGGGAAATTAAAAGGCATGATAGGAGATAAACGTCATTGTCATTTAATGAAAGGAAAGCCAACTTATGTTTGTTGTTGGGAAGTTATCGATAAACAAATAAAGCTTATTGAGGTGTATTATGTCGGAACACATGAAAAAGCCCCATACTGAAAATATAGCTATGGTTACTTGGCATGGAGTACATTATGCATTGCCAGTAGGGGTTATTGAAAAATATAGAGTTAAAGAAGAAAACAAAACGCATTTATCTATTGATGATGTTTTTGGTGATCTTATTAAGGAAGGCGGTGAGCCTGGACTTTTGTTAAAGGGGTTGCGCCATAGAGAAGGTTTGAGTCAAATTGAATTAGCTAAAATATTAAATATTTCTCAAAATAATTTATCTGCGATGGAGAATGGTAGGCGCAATATAGGTAAAGAATTGGCAAAACGGATTGGTGAAAAATTTCAAATTAATTACCGAATATTTTTATAATTTTAAAAAATTCTTAGGAAGGAAATGGATTTAAAAGATATATATGGTTTAAGCGAACCATTAAAAAAATTAATTGAAACTATTTCAAACGGTATAGGAGCAATTTTCGAACCTTATTTCATAAAAAGAAAAGCTGATGCGAATATAGAAGTAATACAACTACCAATTTTTTTCAAGAAAATTTTATAGCCAATTTAAATACAGCCCTTGGAACTAATTTTGTATTTTCCGTTTTATCAACTGTGTTAGCTAGAGGTTTATTTAGCAAAAGCCAATCAGAAAATACTCCCCATGCAAATGAAGAAAAACAATCTAGTCTTTCCAAACAACAGATTACAGATATACGAAATTTGATAAATGAACTAAATAAGGAAATTAATAGTTGCTGGCCTTATCCTCATAAGGACCGGAAGGCAAAAAAAGTAGCAGGATTAGAAGCCTTGATTGAAAATTCTTTAACTATGGATGCAGTTGATGCGATTAATAAAGTAGAAATGGATTTCCCAGAAATTCGTTTAGGTTCTATAAGTTCTCGCACAGCTGATTTACTTGATTCAATTAAAATCAGGAGCGTTATAAAGTATTAAAGGCAATTGAAGCAGAATAAAATTGTTGGAGTGGAAGAGAGCTAAAAAGGCAAATAAATAGTTTACTTTATGACAGACCGGCTAAAAGCAAAGATAAAGAAGGTCTGATTAAGCTAGCTACAAAAGGGCAGGAAATTAATAGACCTGATGATGCTATAAAGGAACCAGTAATTTTAGAATTTTTAGGGCTTCCAGAATCGAATAAATTAGTAGAATCAGAACGTGAAGAAGCCTTTATTAACAACTTACAGCAATTTCTATTGCAACTAGGCAAGGGGTTCTCCTTTATTGGACGGCAAAAGCGATTAACTTTTGATGGAGATCACTTTTATGCTGACCTGGTTTTCTATCATGTGATTTTAAAATGTTATGTAATTATTGATTTAAAAACACGGAAACTCACGCATGCTGATTTAGGACAAATGCAGTTATACGTTAATTATTTTGATAAAGAAATAAAGCAAAGTGATGATAATCCTACAATTGGACTGGTTCTTTGTACGGAAAAAAGGAAAGAAATGGCTAAATATATGCTAGGAGATAAAGCCAAACAGATTTTTGCTAGCCAAATATCAACTTTATTTGCCGACAGAGGAACAGCTCAAAAAAGAAATTAGGCGTGAAGTATTAATTTTAAAGCAAAGTTTTAAATGAAATGAATAATGCTATGATGAAGCTGGCTGAAGATAAAGTTCATGAGTTGGATGTAGTTTATATTTCCTAAAGTGTGTAATTCATAGAGATCCTTTCAATTTTTTCATAATCAAATCAGTATGATAATTGGCTATTTGGATGCGTTCGTTGTCTATTTTATAGTTATGACTGACCTCTTCACTGAAGGGAGTTATTTCGCTTAATTCAGCCACTATAGCCGAGGGTGGTTTTCCTTTTAGTGAACCATGAGGACGCTGCCAGTGATAAAAAAATTGCCATTGAGCTAACTCTTCTCTGAGAGTTTCGAAATCAGATAAATCTGTAATAGCGTAAAACTCTTCAAGATCTGTTTTTTGCGATCGCTCTACCTTGCCGTTTAAATGAGGAGAAGCTGGCTTATTGGGTCTAAATTTAATACCTAATTCCATCATTTTTAGCTGAACTTTTTCAGCAAAAAATTCTAATCCTCTATCCGTTTGAATACGCTGTATAGGGAAAGGGAATTGCTCCAGAACCAAGTCTAAAAAATGTAGTGTATTAGTGGCTGTTCGGCGTCTGTAAATCTCTAGTACACGCCAACGAGAACAATCATCAATAGCAGTATATTGATAAATTCCGGGTGCTATTTTACAGGTATCCATCTGGATACGTTCACCAGGAATAGGACGACTATAACGCTGAAATTTCTTTTTCCGCTTAAGTTTTTTTATCGGTTGTGTCTGGTTGCTAGTTAGCGCTTTATGAATGCTCGCCAAAGAAAGCGAACAGTTATGCAATCTAATCGATTCAGTTTGGATACGCCTGGCGCCCAAATTACGACTGATACGCAAATCAAGAATTAGATTAATCAGCTCTGAATTTAACTTCTTACCGGGTGACAAATGAGGCTTTTTGCTTTGATCATTTAATCCATCGATACCAGCTTCTAAATAACGCCTGTACCACTTTCTCAGGGTAGGACGAGAAATACCACATTTACGGCAAACATATCCTGCATCTTTAGTTTCAAGATATAGATTTACCCAAGTTAACCTGGCTTTAATTTGCTTTTTCATAACGCGGGTAAATCTACCAATTAATTGAACGATGTCTATGAATCACACAAAGGTAATTGGTTTATGTTAATCGGTCTAATTGGCTGTTATTTTACAGGCTATCCTCTATCTAACCTTTTTGGATTTGTACCCACTGCCTTTGGTTATCTTTTACGATCTGTGAGTTTTGCAGCATTAACAGTGGCTGCTTTAAGCTCCAATACAATGTTATATAGAATTAAAATTCCAGGTGCATTAACGCTATCTACCTGTCACTGAATTAATGCTGTCTGATTCTATTATTACAAAATCCAACATTCTTATGCTGTTGTTAGTAATCTTATTCAGTCTCGTTGGTGGCTGGCTATTATACACTTGTGTGGAGACTCCTTTTCTAAAATTTAGGGATAAATTTGGAAGCTCAAAACCCGCAACTCAGATATTTATAGGTGATGCGACGGAAACATAGGGTAAATAAAGCATACTATAGCTGACTGAAAATCCTTAAGTCGGTTGACCGTTCCATTACTCCCCAAGCCCCAGAATTTATAAATCCTTGGGTTTGCCGCAAAGGTAAACTATAGACCTGGCTTATTTCATGACAGGTAATAATCGCAAAATCATTGAAACGACTTGGAGTTCCTGTTCCATCATAAACTCGCTCCCGTTCATACCACTGGGCAACCGCATCAGCTGACAACCAAATAGTGATATCCTTAATGCCTCATTATATTCAGACCAATTCCTTAATTTATATTTTTGCTTAGGTACATTTCAACCTTTTTTATTGGCATATTTATTGGGCATTTATTCCACACTTCAGGGGGATTGTAGATGTGAAGAAGTATAACCTTAACATAATTGTATTGACCTATTTTGTTTATTTATTGAGCTAAAAAACAAAGCCTTTAACCAATGCAAATTTAATAAAAATTCATTAACATCATATATTGATCAATATAATTATAATGAGATCGTCCAAAATTAGATAAGATCATTAATTAGGGCTTGACGTTTTAGAAAATCTATCCTCTTCTAGCTGACGATCAATTTGTAAACGTTGGTCTTCTAGGAAGTCAGAAATTATGTTCGATAATTCCGGTTTTTGTGTAGACATTTCTATTTTTAGAGTTTCTATAATTGGGTACGACTCGTCTGTGACACCGTATTGAGCTAGCCTTTTAAACAGATCTGAAAGTTCTATTTCCGGAGTATTTGTATTTATAACTGATTCTAATCTTTTGTCATCTTGAGATGCATAAAATTCCGAATCTTCGTGAAATTGTTTTACACAATTGTCTTTAACTGGGCTCACGCCGAACGTATAATTTCCAAATCGCTTTTCATAATCAACCCGACGCCTATCATAATCCGCTATGATTTTTTCTTGAGCAGCTTTTATAAGCTTATATATAGTCTGATCGTGTCTTGCTTTTAAAAGATCGGCTACTTTATTGGCCTCTTTTTTAAAAGTCTCTTTTCGTATGCTATGTTGAGATGAATTTACTTTTTGTTTAAAAAAGCCAATTACACTTGCTGTAAAAAAACGCATAAACAGAACACCGCATATATTGGTTAATTATTTTTACATTTTTGAAAATAAAAGTCAATATCAGAGTCTTAAAAAAAGATCATTTAATTTTTAATTAACTATAGAATCTTCCTTAGGCAATTTAATCATCCTTTTGACGGTCAAATCAAAGGATTAGTCTGAACCCCTATTCATTGTTTCATTAATTGCGTGGTTTTTTGATAAAGCTTCGCGGATTTTTTGAAAATTGTGGCAACTTGGGTTGGCAATGGCGTTGATGATGAAGTAAGCATCCTCGCTGTGATTATCCTCTTTATTCTCAACTAATCTTTTTTTGATTTCAACAAGGGCATTGGTTATGTTTTCTTCCTTTGACGAGTCAATGGCGCTCTTATTTGTGTAATAATTGATGATACTGTACCACCTTCATTTCTCAAAAGTCATCATTTCCTAACACCCTGTAAACTGCAGAAATGTTTTCTTTCCTCTCATCAGCATCTATCTTGGCAATACTCACATGGATTTTTGCGCTTTTGGATAACGACAATTGTTTTTCATAAGCTTTAATGGCTTTGTTTCCTAGCTCAAAAAACAAACAAAATAGGTCGATTCAATTATGTGGTTCCGTTGCAAAAACGGAAACTAGTTTATAATTTAGTCTGGTAACCATTCTTAATGGATTATCCCGATGCGTTCGACAAAACCAATTGCCTTCAAATGGCGATATTTTCAGGGTGAGTTGATTCTGCAATGTGTACGCTGGTATTGTAAATACGGCATCAGCTATAGAGATTTGGAAGAGATGATGGGTGAACGTGGTCTTAAATTGGATCACACCACTCTGTATCGTTTGGTTCAGCATTACGCCCGCGAACTGAAAAAGCGACTTGAATGGAATAAGAAGCGCTATTCTCGACGTTGACACTTAGATGAAACGTACGTCAAGATAAAAGGCGAATGGAAATACCTGTATCGTGCTGTTGATGAACGAGGCAATACAATTGATTTCTATCTCTCTCACCGGCGCAATGCTATTGCTGCGAAGCGATTCTTAAAGAAAATGATAAAGAGCAATCCAAAGTGTGATGTTGGTGTGACTAATACGGATAAAAATCCAGCTTACGGTCAAGCTATTAAAGAGTTAAAACAAGAAGGCGCCCTTGCTGCGGATGTGGAGCATTTACAAATAAAGTATCGTAATAATCGACTTGAAGCGGATCATGGAAAACTAAAGCGCCTTATTAATCCAGTCCGAGGATTTCAATCCATGAAAACTGCCTACGCGACTATTAAAGGATTTAAAATGATGCGTATGTTCAAAAAAGGACAGCTCAATATTTGGATGTATGGAACACGTACTGAAATATCCTTTATCGATGAACAATTTGGTCTATACAGTTTAGCTCTCCCCAAAACTTAAGATTTTTTAAATTGAATCTTTTTTGCAACGGAGCTGTTTTAATTGTGTATTTCTTCTCTTCAGCATTTTTTAAATGGCCTCGTTTCATAATCTCGTAAGCAGTTTCTTCATTTCGCATTTTGAATTGTTTCTGCAACAAAGGCCATCCTATGCTACAATTTTTAATATCAAATAATACTAAACAAAATTTGTCTTGAGATAGATATTATGGTAATCAAAAATCTAAGCAACAAAGAGATTATTGTAGCTTTATCAAACATACCTCAGGATGATCTGGTAGTATTCAATATTGATAACACTCTAGTTCCTAATCCAGTGATGGAGTATGTTGATACTCGACCACCATTAATTGACAATAATCTTGCGTCCGTACTCAAGTATTTAAAAGAAACTAAACATCCAGTAATACTGTTTACCACATACAATGAAGAATACAACCAGAGAACCATTGCGCAGTTAAAACATTTGGACATAAACTATGATGTCTTAATTCACTCCAAAGATAACGCTAAGACTCTGATCGAGCATCTTAAGAAAGCATCACACTCTAAACGGTTACATTTATTTGAAAATGATAAAAGTAGACTTGAGGAAATTGATAAAGCAATTATTGAAGCTCGATTAAACATAAAAACTACTTATTACTATTACGAGCCTGATACACAATTATTGACAGACTCAGTCAAAGCGAAAGACTTTCCTCAGAACTTGTCATCCATTGAACTTGGGGCATCACTTGGCGGTGGAACTTCAAGTACCTATGAAGCTAGAGATACCAGCAGCAAAAAAGCATATGTCCTAAAGTTTGGCTCTAGTGAGGTGCAAATAAAAGTCGAAGCGTTGATGAATGTACTTTATCAGCGTTTGGGAGTACCAGTTGCCGATGTCCGAGCGTATCGTTCTGTAAATCAAGTTTTAGCTCAATCACTCAACTTCGAACATGCTGAGAGAACGGTTCAACTTGCCGAACGGCTTAAACCGGATCAAAATCAGGATGAGCAGGTTATTATTAGCCAGGCACGCAGGAATTTTATAGTTCATGCCTTCATGGGTAATATTGATGTTGCCAAGTTGGATAACTTCATTCAAACACAAGGTGGTGAAGCAAGATTAATCGACTCAGGCGCCTCTTTTATATTTAGAGCTCTTGGTGATTTACGCGAAGAGATGTCAGCAGAAGTCAGTGAAATAGACTCGATGCGTAATCATGAAATCAATCTTGCAGGGGCTCAATGGTTTGGCGATTTAAGTCCTGAAGAAATTAAAAGCCAGGTTCATGACTTGATAAAGCAGCGTTCTACAATTGAAAAAACCATATGGGAAGTAAGCCAACAGCTTGAAATCCCCTCTTTTGTTCAACGTCAATTGCTTTCTGGTTTTTCCAATCGCCTTGATAATCTGGCTCAACGCTATGGATTTGCAACACAGCATTTTGCCAAACGTGACAAAGCAGCTATTCCAGGAAAAACTGCGGCAGGAGTGATGCATATCCAAAAGGATGAACGTGGCCAATTATGTGTTCTATTATCGAAACGCGCCCGTCACAACTGGTGCGATAATTTCGGTGGCAAGAGTGATGCAGACGATGTATCACTTGCACGAACCGCTCAAAGAGAGGCAAAAGAAGAGTCCAATGGGGTGCTGGATTATAGCGATAGAGAGCTCGCTGAGGCCCCATTTCATGACATTATCACTCAAGACACAAATGGTCAACAATTCTTGTATCGAATGTATTTTATTGAAGGCATTAATCCGGTTGATACCACCCAACTGCTTGATAAAGAGCACGAGTCTTACCATTGGGTTCCCTTACAGAATTTGCAAAGTGCATTAAAAACAAATAGTACTGTTGTTGAAGAAGAACAGATAACCATTCAGGTTAAAGACATAAAAAACGAGGATGTGATTATTTTTCCGCCTCTCTATTCTATGCTTCGTCAAGGACCGGTCAACACCCTGATCGATGACCTATTGCTAAATAGTCATTTTCGTAAACAGAGCACGCAGGGCTTAGCTGAGGAACCAGATGGTTCTGAACAAAGCAAGAATAATCCTTATCGACCAATTGCATCTCCTGAACAAGTTGAAACAGAAATAATAAGAACCTCTATCAAAAAGTCAAAAGTGCTCGATGAGATAAAAAATAAAGGACTTGTTTCTTCAAACCCTAAAGCACTAATTAAAGAAGATTACCAACCGGCAAAAACTGGCGAACCTATTCTTTCTCAAAGCGAATTACATCTTAAGGCAGTTATGGGGGATGATTTTCATGTTCAAGAATCAAATGCAGAGAATATAAAACGGTTTCTGGATATACATTACAAGGGATTATCAGAAGAAGAAAAGCAGCGGCTAATCAATCAAGCTGTTGAGATGATTCAGTATGAAAAAGACCATCCCGAGAGAGTCTTCTTCTATCATGGCACGAATAGTGATATTGCTCACGCCTACGCTGTCTACACATCAATTTATCGAATCCTTGCTGCAAACAGCGGTATCGGTGCTTTACGTATGGATAATCCTCTTTTTCATAAATGCCTTACTATCCAGGAATTCATCAGTCACTTTAAAATTATCTCTGAAAGTGGAAAGATTAGTAATTATGCTAGTGGTTATATGGAATCTGCAATATCAGCTAATCTTTTTTTATTTGGAAGTCATAATGTCGAGGGCTCCAACACAATTGAATATTACACCAACAATAAGTCGGCCAGCAAAACTGATTTACAGAATATGCTCTCTGAAAGCATGAAATCAATGGGAGTGGGCATCGGCATAATAAATCAACTAATAGCCTTGGCAAAAGAATTCCCATACCAAGGCCAAGGAGCTTTGTATCAAGTGAGCATCCCTCTAGATGATGTGGATAAGTATGCCTATGCAGCAGCTCCTGGTGGGCGTTTAAATCCTCTATCAACAGAGAGCGGTGACACAACTGATATCTCTCAGCTATTAAATGAAATGACTAGAGGTCGAGTTGATAAACAATATATAGAATCTCTTCAAGCACGTTTGATGACACCTCCCAATGCACCTATTACCATGAGGGAATATCATTGGGGAAATCCAGGCAATCAGGAAATGCACGCTAACTTTAATCACAAAATTCAAAAGTTGGCTGAGAATATTGTATTTGACATTATGAAGCACCAAAACCAATTAAATAAATTAAACTCAAAATTGCCTTTGATGCGTAATCTGCGTGATGTTTACAAACAAGCCGGATTAAATCTTGGCAGCAACAAGATAACAGACGAACTTGTTATTCAGTTGCTTGAATCAGGGGATTTCGAAAGTATAAAAAGGATTACCGAAACTCATCCTGAATTTAAAGATAAGGTATTAAAATCAAATAAAATTTCTTACAGTAATAGAGGTTCCTCTAAAAATGAAAGCAAAACATTGCTTGAGCGATTATTAACAACTCCAAATGGCCAGCAGACATTAATTGCTATCTATGGCGAAAAATTTTACGAAGGAAGATTAGATAAACTACCCTTTATTTCAGTTTTTTTTGCCATAGAAAAGAGTAACAGAATGCAATTTGCAATTGACCATCAAGACAAAATCAAAGATGCAAATACCCTGATTCTCATCTTAAATACATTGCCTGATGATAAAAAATTTGATTTTGCAGATAAATTAAAACATATAATCAATGATCATTATGATCTTGGCGACGTATTAAAGAGTTTACCTCTTGAACAAAGGCTGAATTTTGCAAGCCAATTTAGGAGTAAAATCAACAGCCAATATGTTCTCACCTCTATATTATCCAAGTTACCTGAAAATCAAAGATTCGATTTTGCAAAAGAGTATAAACATAACATTAAAGACGCTGTGGATCTTTATGCTGTATCATCCATCATACCTGATAAGCAACGCCTCGCTTTTATAATGCTATCACAAAATATAATTAACGACATTACTGATGTTGCGCGTATTATGTCAGTGATTCCTGATAATGAAAGATCCCTTTTTGCAAGCATGCATGAAGATAAAATGTACAGTGGAGATTACTTATTAATTTTGTTAAAACTTATTCCTAAAGATCAACAGATGGTTTTTTTACTCAGAAATGAACATAAAATTAGGAATACTAAAGAACTTGCTGAAGTTTTGGGTAGTCTTCCTGAAGAAAAAAGAATAGATTTTTTAGATAGACATAAAATGAAAATTAAAAATGCAAAAGACCTCGCTGATGTTTTGATGCAACTAAATCAAGACAAAAGAATCAGTGTTGCAACTGAACATGGAGATACAATTAAGGATGGGAAAGGCCTTTCTTATGTTTTAATGCAATTATCACTATCTGATAGACTCCATTTTGCAACTGAACATGGAGACAAAATTACGGATGTGACAGGCCTTTCTGATGTTATAGACGAATTATCGCCATCTGATAGACTCGATTTTGCAACTGAACATGAAGATAAAATTCAGAATGCGGAAGGACTTTACGATGTTTTAGGCGTTTTATCTTCACGTACTCGTTTCGGTTTTGCAATCAGACATGTGAATAAGATCACAGATGACTCTGCAATAGAATCTATTCAAATGTTGCTCCCTCGAGCCGAACGAACCAACTTTATTGCTACAATTAAAGCTTATGAAAAACAATTGTCATTATCCAATAGCGCAAAAATCCATGTGAGTATTGCCAAGATAGATGCTGATGAGAGGAAAGAAAACATTTCTGCAGTTTACAGGGTATTAGAAAATGATGATTTTTTGAGAAATCAAGATGGCACAGTATCATCCATTATTAAACAAATAAAAGAAATTGTGAGCGCGATTGACTCGTCAAAGGAAGAAAACATAACCAGTGCCATTGTTGAAATCAAAAAAAAGATAGTAGAGAATAAAGATAATAATCACAGCGAGAATGCTAATTGCATCATCGACGCGTTTGCCAAGCCAAGCTGTCTCAATTTTCGAAAAATCCGGGAAACTTTATCAACAAACCCTGCAATTGATGAAATAATGAATAGGAAAGGGTTTGTTGCAAAAAATGAATAAACTAAATCAACTAATGGCGCTAAAACAAATGCCCCCGCAACCAAATTGAACAACCCCGCAGATTAGAGGCGGAGTATTTTTTGCAAAATCAAATTATCAATATAAAGCTCAAGCATATCCATTGACATCTCTCTAAAATTAAGAACTGAATTCTATTCTTCTAAACTTAAACCTCAAAACGCTGTGTTTAGCATGGGTAATTTAAAATCCAATTTTTGCTTTTTTCTTAATTGATAATAGTTAAGGAACCCGCAATTAATTCCATTACTGAAAATACCTCACAAATTCATAATCATGATTTTGCAAATTATTACCGCTGCATACAGGACTTGCCCATTTATCAGCACAAGGTTTATCCCGGTTAAAAGACCACATCGATAATCCTCCCAATGAGTTTTTCTGTGCGAATTGTTTTAATTGGGCTGCATTAGATAAGGTAAATTGCTCTGTATTCACATCATTCACACCTATCATTGGCGTTACTTCAATCATCTGCCATAAAGCCTCCGGTTTTTTATCCGGATAAATTTCCTGCAGAAATTGATGGAGATTCGTTGCTGCGGATATCGCATAATCCCCCATATCTCCACTATAAGCCGGCCCGTAATCCATAGCCATTATGTTCACATTAAAATGAAGGCCTAAAGTAGCCGCTGAGGTGATTATCTCTTTTCCAACAGAAGTTAAACCCTCGGGCATCACAGGAAGGGTAAAACTTAACAAAACATCCGGATGCTCCTTTTGGAATAATTTCAAAGCCTGCAACAAATTAGGAATATTGGCTGTTCCATTTTCTATATCAAAATCCAGGACGTTCGCATGATATTGATTAGTCACTTGATTAAACGTATTAATTAATTGATTTTTATCACAATGATAGGAAATATCAGTACCGCTCGCTCCGCCAAATGAAACGGTGAGTTTCACACCCTCTCTTGATAGCGTATCGAACTGTTTTTTACCCCATCCCTTTGCCACACTATAATTTTGCTGGGCTCCCCAGGCAGGTTGGCATTGACCACTGTCTGTAATAAAAGCCAAATGATAAGCTTTAATCCCCAGTTTTTTTGCCGGAGAAATCAAATCCATTGGCTCCATATCCTGTGATTGCGAGTCCCAATGAGTATTAATCGTTAAATCAACATAAGGGCTAAATATAGGGGCATAGGGTGAAACCGCCGCAACATTACTGGATAATAACATGCCATTTAATAAACATAAAAACCGGCTATATCTCATTCAATAGTTCCTTAAAACCCAAGATGTGTTTATTTTTGCATCATTAGGATAATTAATCAATCATTTTGTTATCAAATAAACAAGTTGACAGGGTACAAAGGTTTGCACTACCTTTTACCAAACCTTAACCATCGCTTCATCCAAAGAAATGGTTAAAATGTTTATTCTCTTTTTGCAGGTTTTTCTCTTTACAGTAAGGAAATGTTCATGAAGAATCTCTATATAGATCCTGATATTACAAAAGCCTCCACAATCTCTTCTGAATTTTATACATCAAAAGAATGGTTTGAAATTACAAAAGAAAAGATATTTAGTAAAACCTGGCAATTTTGTATCAGTACCGAAGAGCTGACAACCAATAGACAATTAATTCCTTTTACCCTGCTGCCTGGATTTCTTGAAGAACCCTTGCTGTTTACAAAAGATGAATCGGGTACAATTCGTTGTTTGAGTAATGTATGTACCCATCGAGGTAAAATCCTGATCGAAGAACCTTGCGTAGCTCATAAAATCAAGTGCTCTTATCATGGCCGTCGGTTTAATTTTTGTGGCGAATTAATTCATATGCCTGAATTTGAACTCACAAAAGATTTCCCATCGAGCAATGATAACCTAAGTCAAATTTCAACGGGTATTCTTGAACCTTTTCTCTTTGCTTCACTTTCCCCCATCGTCCCATTCCATGAGGTATTTGCAGAAATTAAAGAAAGATTGTTTTGGCTGCCTATGGAAAAAATGCGCCTGGATAAAGAAAAATGCAAAGTTTATGTAGTTAAATCGCATTGGGCCTTATACTGTGAAAATTACCTGGAAGCGTTACATATCCCTTTTGTACATCCCTCGCTAAGAAAAGTAATCGATTGCAACACCTACACCACAGAGCTCTTCCGCTACAGTAATCTGCAATTGGCTTTGGCAAGCCCTGATGAAGTCAGCTTTGATTTACCTAAAGGGGCGCAAGATTATGGCAAACAGGTTGCTGCCTATTACTTTTGGATATTCCCCAATACGATGCTTAATTTTTATCCCTGGGGTTGTTCTGTGAATGTAGTCAAACCGCTTAGTCCTGAGTTAACTCAGGTTTCCTTTTTATCTTTTGTTCTTGATGAATCAAAACTTGGGAAAGGCGCTGGTGGAGCACTTGACCAGGTTGAACAAGAAGATGAAAGAGTGGTGGAGTCTGTGCAAAGGGGGATAAAATCTCGCTATTATGATATGGGACGCTTCTCTCCAACAAAAGAACAAGGTACTCATCATTTTCAAAGATTACTTTGTGAGTTTCTTAATGATTGAAATTAGATCTGTAACATGCTCAGACTTGGAACGAAAAAATATTTTTAATAAACGATTTAGATCAATTAAGTAACTGAGTTAGAATTATTTTTAGATAACGATTAGGGCATTCTACCAAACCCTAAATCATGAATATAACCCCTTTGTGGAGAAAGACAGGATGGTTGCTCAAAGACACCTTTATATTTTTACCCTGATTGGTTTACTTCTAGGGGTAACATTAGACATACTGATAAGCTACCAAAACACGACTGCATTTATATACAGTGTCGTCACTATCTTCGGTATTTTATTTGCCCTTACTTATAACAACGTTAATTTGTCGCGTCTTATTGGAACCAGCTTCCTGCTCGCTTTCTTTCTATCAATTCCATTGTTTCCATTGAAAATGGACTACTCTATGAAAGACTATTTCCATTTTTTTACTTTTTTTGTTGGCTTTCCATTTTTTATCTACGTTGCTCATTGCTTCCATTACGCTTATCATCATGACAACACCTGGCGGGTAAGTTATAGCAGTTTATTTGCTGGAGTATGGAATACAATTCCTCTTTTGTTTATTGCCCTCGTCTTTTCCTCATTGGCCAATTTACTTATTGTATTGGGATCTTTTGTATTTAAAACCGTTGGAAATAATTATTTATGGGATTTGTATTTTTATAATCGTGATTTTAAATTAATCAGTAATACAACCTTATTTTTTATGGGTTTGGGTGTTGGTCAACAAAATCTCAATATCATTCATAACATGCGATTTTTATTACTTAGAATAATGTATTATCTCTTTCCCCTCTTGGCAGCAATAAGTATCCTCTATTTTATATTATATACATTTCATTCTTTTTCGAGCAGTCAGGAACACATCAACCCGTTAATAGTACTAATTCCACTGACTGCAGCAGGTATCATATTTTTCAATGCCTATTTTCAGGATGGAACTATTAAATCAGACTATCCTTCCTGGTTAAAATTATCTTTAAGAGTCTATCGAGTCATTTTGTTCCTCCTGGCTTTAATCATGGCTTACAAGATCCTTTACGACTTCTCACTAGATACTAATAATTTCATTTACTTACTGGTTGCCGTATTATTCAGTTTCACTTATGCCATTACAGCATTTTTGAATGAAAATCAGGAAAAGCAATGGATTTATATGGGAAATATAGTTACAGCAATATTTTTCATTATCATCCTATTTCTCTGTAATCTGCCCTATATTCCTGTTGAGCTCACAATTGGTGGAGGAAATGCCATCAATTTCATCACCTCAACTCTTTCGTAGAAAATAATACTCAGCGCATGACAGTTTTTTGTCATGCACAGAGCCAATAATAGACCTCTTCTTGTCTACTGCTGAATTTCAGGGAAAATTACTCGAAACCCTGGCTCTAAAATTTGCCCTAAGGGATTTTGTGACAGTTCACTACGAAAAACCGCTTTTCGCAGCTCGATTAAATGCTGAAAATACTTTCTTAATCCTGCTCTGGTTGATATAGACTGGTTTAGAAAATATTCATAAATTTTGATTTTTTTCATCAGTTCTTTTAAATCCAATTGCTCTTTACTCATATAATCAGCTAGCTGACATGCCCCTTTAAATTGCTCCTCATTGTTTCTTAAATTAATCAGAAATTGTTCAACCCATTCTTTGCTGTTCGTTTGATAAGATTCCGGTATTAATTTTAATAACTCACATCGTTTTGATGAAAACAAAGGATTGGTAAAATCGATCATCAGCACGGATTGTGCAAATTTTTTGCTAATTATATTCTGTTCGATAAGTTGCTTAATCGCGTTGAGATCAGCCTCCGCCTTGACAGGTGTAAGCCAGGCATGATCAGCGTCTTGTAAAGACGTTTCTGGGAAACGAGTGCCAAACTCTTTCAATAATTGATTATAATCTTCAGCTGAAATGGTCAAGTTAATGTCGCCTAATAGTGGATTAAGCCAAAACGCTGATGGAATGGATACAAAAGTTTCTGATGAGTCAGAACTGGACTGAAGATTTATTTCGGTAGTACAAAATAAAGGCCGTAACTGCTCCTGCAATGACAGTTTCCCTTGAAATGCATTCATTTTTTTACTATCGCTCAAATGTCGCATTCCTGTTATCACGTCATTTGCAAATACACTGGCATCACTGACTTGTTCCAATAATTGGTTCACATCTCCATCGGGCTTATTGGGTAGCAAAATAAGCGGACGTTGATTAGTCCACCAATCATTATGAGGAAGAGACTGTTCCTTAAGGATCGGCCCGCCGGAGTTGTGGCAAGCAGAACATCGCATACGACTGCCAAAATGGTTTTCGCCCTCTGGACTTATTCTATATAACCAGGTGTTATCTTTATAAGCATCCTTCGAGTTTCCTCGATAAAACCAACGTACGCCTCCATGTTCTATTCCTCGCAATTCATAAAAATTATAAAGCGCCTTTTTAGCATCCCAGCTGATTGCTTCAATCAATAATTTACCTTTCCTGGGTTTTTGATCCAAAATAATTAGGCCATCTTTTAAACGAGTAAAATACCCCAGAAATAACTCTCCCTTTGCAATCAATTGATCAGTTGCTAATCGACCGTACACTGATTCAAAAAAACTAAAACTGCCTTCACCAGGATTATTTCTTCCTCGATTAGCGACCATCCCTATAACTTCTTTTAATCCTCTTAATCTCATGGAATTTCTTAACTCCTGAATCGATTGCGGGCAAATTTCAGTATTGGACAACAGAGAATACAAAGGATCAGATAACCTTTTATTGAGCGGTTGTTCGTTAAAATAGATCACACAATTGGCATGAGTCTGCGAAGAAATAAATAACAAGACGTAAACAATTTTTTTCATTCTGGAACATCCGTTTAATCAAGGAAATAATCAGCGGCTTCAAAGCCTGATTGCAGCAATCTGAATTCATTAAGTTAACCGGGAAAACAATGCACTAAATTCTGATTTTTATTAATCCAAACTTAAGATAAAACATTTCATTCTATTCAGGAACAGGTCTAACATTGCCAACTTTTGCATTTTCCTCAATAATCTGGTTAACAAAAGCATTCCCATAACCTATCCAGGCCCCTTTTTTAATTGTTGTTCCTGGGCCAATTTTAGTCGTCATTCCAACAAAAACATTATCCTCTATCACCACAGGCGATAAAAAAAGATAATTTCCTACATCAGAATGACAACTGATAGAGACTTGACTGGCAAGGGTAACATCCTTTCCAATCGAAATGAGAGGGCAATCCACAAAATCGATATCAAATGAGTTCATAACGCGAAATGACACTTTAATTCCCAATGCACGCCAATACAAATATTTAATAACATTAAAGGATTGTAATAAATGAATCAGACCAACAATTTTCGCTGCACGAGAGAGTGCAAAATGACAAAACCAGGCGATCATGGTCTTATTTAACTCTCGTTTATAGCGACCTGGTTTGAGTTTTGGGAGGCTTATCCTGATAAGTGCAATGATAAGAATAAAAGAAAAAAGTAATACAAACGGTGAGCAAATTAAAACAAGCCAGGTTTTTGAAAACCCATAATACAAAAACAAACCGGTTAAGCTAAATGCGGCCACGCCAGGCATTAAACTGAGGAATATAGAAATCAAATCAATAAAAATCAATAAAGAAACGGTCAGCTGACTTTTTTTGACAGGTGCTTTTTTATTCTTGACTGTCGTTTTCTTGCGCTCCGTCATCCTGTGATTTCCTTGAAAATAATAGACAATTCATTTGCCAACTTTTGAGTCTGTCAGGACTTACCAAAAACCTCAAGGTCAAGGCAAATAATGTTTTTAATGAGGGAGTTTAGATAAACTAAATGACCGAATTAAAAACATTTTTTAACAAAGAGATTGGGGTTTTTCGTAAGTCCTGTCTGTTTTATTTAAATCTGGAGGTATACTAACAAAAACAAACAAAAGATTGGAAGATACTTTCTTAAATTCAAAGAGGTCTTTTTATTCTGCTGAAATTAACTTTATATTTTTCTATTTTTGGGCGAGTGTATGCGAGAATTCTCTCGCACACTCCCATAGCCCACAAATGTAGTATCCCTAGCTCTTGAAAACAGGTAACAGGCATTTATTTTTTGGCCTTGTAATTATCGGTATATTGTTGTCCTAAAGTTCTCGCCTTACTCAGATCCTCTGGGTTCATAGATTTCTCAAGATCACTGGCATTACTCGCCGCTTTTTCAAAGCCATTATTCTTGGCTGCTGTAAACCAGGCATAAGCTTTTACAGGATCAGCAGCAACACCAATACCGTCTCTGTAATAGATGGCTAATTGATTTTGAGCCTTACCATACCCTTGCTCAGCTGCTTTTTGCATCCAGTATACGGATTGCTCAAGGCTTTTACCGACCCCATCACCGTAAAAATACATATCAGCTAAATTAAATTGGGCATTGGCATTCCCCAGATCTGCGCTTTTTTGATACCAAAAAGCAGCCTTTTGCAGATCAGATTTACCTAATTTTCCAGAATCATATAAATAACCTAACTCCAATTGTGATTTGGCATGACCTTGATTCGCTGCTTTCTCGAAATACTCTGCTGCTTTCTGATAATCTTTAGGAACACCATCCCCTTGTTCATACATCAAACCAAGATTATATTGTGCGCTGGCATTACCTAAGTCAGCTGCTTTTGCATACCAGTTGAGAGCCTGAGTCTTATCCTTTTTCACTCCTGTACCGGTATCATAATTATAACCAATAGCCAAAGCCGCATTAGAGTTGCCTTGCTCTGCTGCTTTTTTATACCATACCATGGCTGTATCGGAATTCTGAGGTACACCCGTTCCTGTATCATACATATAGCCCAAGCCATATTGACCATCTGCATTATTTTGATCCGCTGCTTTCTGATACCATTCAAACGCCTTTTTATAGCCCTCAGGTGTATTAAGGTACCAATAGAAACCGGCTAACAATACCTGGGCATCGACATTACCTTGATTCGCTGAGGCAAGTAATAATTGCTCTGTTTTTTCCGGATTATAAGTTACACCTTGGGCATTATAATACATCTTACCCAGCAAATATTGAGCCTTGGCATCTCCTTTATCCGCTTCAGGAGACAACAAAATAAATGCTTTTTCGTAATACCCCTTGTTATAGGCCTCCTCACCTTCCTGAGTCGTGGCGATAGCTGAAGAATTGATCACCGTCAGTAGAGAAAGAGATAAAATATATTTTTTCATGTCCATGATATATACCTTATTTTTAAGAGCTATCGCTTTAAAGTATATGACATAAATTCAACAATGTATAAAATCCTTTTTCATTTTGTTTTTTTTATATCTTTCATCAAGATATTATAACTCTTGCATAACGTGATTATTTTGTTTTAGGGAAAGGTACAAACGTATTGAGGAGCGGAGTTTATATGCAGTAAATGCGCACAAAGTGGCAATAACATGAAAAAGACAGATTATCTTTGCAATCCGATATTGGAGGGCTGGTTATTGAGGTAGCAGGCTATTCATTGACAAATCATTCGAACGATCAGGCATTTTTTCCTTATGAGATCTCACCGAACTTGTAGTTTGAAAAAAATCTGGTTTAAAAGGACTTAAAGACTCTATCCCCATTCCTAATAAAGAACCAATGAGCCCCATATTGGCAAATCGCTTGATTCTAGCGCCCTGTTGATTTGTTCCAATGAGTATTTTATTGACGTAACTGAAACAGTCATTATCACCGGGTTTCATTTTAGTTAATATGAAAGACGCTGTCGGTGGATTCGTTTCCTGAAGTTTTTTATGATAGGCCAGCATTTCTACAATCTTTCTACCACTTACTGTTCTTGTTTCGCTTTGAGCCGGAGCTTCTTTGGTATCGGTTGGCTGAGGGGTAAATTCTATTAAATACTCACGATTTTTAATATTAATCTTTATATACGCATGGTGACCCACACACCCATGAAGCAAGGATTCTCCAATAAAACTGGCCAGAAAAGAGTTAATTTCATAATCAACCTTATTATTTAAAAATGCCTCATACTCACAATCATCATTGAAAAGTTGCTTAATTTCGCCCTCCACTTCGCCAAGATAAAATGAAAATGGTTTAATTTTATTTGGACCAAACATTGATGAGGAATATTCCTGATTGATGTTGTCCAAGCTTTCACCTAAACCATCAAGACCAAATTTTATTTGCCGCTGTATCTCATTCTTAAATAGCTTTTTCGGTGCCCTGAAACCAAAAAGCCCACCAAGAACTATACCGGTAAATGTTCCAACAAGAAAACCGATAACCGGTTTGTATTCACATAAACCGTTAACAAAACCCAGTATTCCTCCCAACAATCCACCGACTACGCTTAAAGCTACAGCCGAAATAATACCGCCAATATGCAGTAAAATAATCATCACTTGAGCAGTGAAATGATGAGTTTTGACCACTTGTTGCAATTCACAGAGGTGAAGCATTAATTCTTTGAGTAATTGGCTTGATGGGCATTGATTATCTAAAAAATTGGAAGTTTTTAATTCTTTTAATTCATGCAGGGTATCCAGCAATTTTAGCAGTACTGCTAAAAATTCGCGCCTGGATGGGATATTTTGGGCTTTTATCGATTCTAACAGAATGTATAGATAATATTTAAACTCTCCTGCAGGCAAGTCGATAACACGCTGTCTGGCAAACTCTATCTTCAAGAAATAATTTTTTTCATCTATCATGACATAAAAAACCAGCAGGGACCCATAAAGGAAAACATATGGCCCCAAATGATACTATAATAAGGCTATTTGATCAATAATAGGGCAATAATTCAGAAAAAAAACGCTGATTGCCATTATTGATAACTATCCATCACAGCCAATTAAAATAGGCCAAAATCTATCTATATTGATACGATAGGCAAGAAATGAATTTGTCAGCGGATGCTTCATCTCTCAGCAATAACCTCCTGAGAGATAAATTTCGGTTTGGTTTGCCCATGCATGCCAGCTAATAATTTTTCCTTTGGCAATTGCAGCAAGGTCACAGGTAAAACTTCTTCGGTTTCCACACTATGAGCATAAGTAGGACTAATATGAATTAATTGTTCATGCAATTTTTTCAGTGATAGCTCTGAAATCTCTGCCTCATCAGTCACCAAAACAATACGATTCCCAACACTATTGCGCGCAAAATACCAATAAGGCTCTATATTGAGCGGAGTTGCCAGCACCGCACTTTGCAGTTCACTACCAGTAATTGAGCAGGTTTCCAATTTCAAGAGTTGAGTTTTATAACAGAACTCAAGCTTTGGCGAACTGTTCAAATATCCGGTACATTTCACAATATCTTTGAGTCTGTAGCGAATAAACCCCATAGCTGTTGTCAAAAATACTTCGTATTTCTTACCTAATTCCAACTCCCAACATTGTAAAAGATTCTCTTTTTCAATTACCTCCCCCTCTGGAATAAATTCCACAATATGTGCGCCTGGATGTAAAATTCCACCCACGCTGTTAGTCTCTACAGGAACCGTTAGCCACCCCTCGGTTGCCGAATAAGTACCGTCTACCAATTTAATCTCAGAACCCAGCAATTTTTGTAATTGCTGAGCGGGATATTCACAAAGACCAGAGGTCCAGCATCCAGCCATTTCCAGAGATGGCCACAGTTGTTTGAATGAGAGATGGTCAACCTTGGCTAAAGCCTGCAAATGTCTTCGTCGTTTCCGGGTCATGTTGAGAGGTGGAAGATGCGATGGCAGAGGTTTATTCCCCAATAAATAAGGAAGATATTCATTAAAACCCTCAATACAGCGTTGATAAAAAGCATCAATTACCATCGGCGTCACCGCAAATATCGCACTTAAATCAGAAGCCAAACCGTAGATGGGACCCCATTGATTGTAAGCCTCATGGCTAGCAAAAACCTCATCAGGCATGGCATAAAATTTTTTAATAAAGGAAGGCAAATGACGATAATTAAAATTACTAATCCATCCCGTAGGAATACCGGCAGGAGTCGTTTTATGAGTATCTACCGCGACAAGATACAACATTTTTTCCTTAAAAAAGCCGGGGAATCGCTGAGTTAGACTGTAAATATACGGGGCCATTGTACGCTGAAATTGTTTCTGGAATGAATCTGTTATAGGGAAAAATTTTCTAACTCCTGATGTTCCTGAAGTTTCTGACCAAAAAATCAATTCCTCACCATTAAAAGGTTGGATAGTAGAATGCTGGGCTGCCAACAATCCTTCCTGATAATCTTCATATTCTGTAATTCCAAAGTCATTAAGAGCTACAGAAGATTGATCTTTTAATAGTTTCTGCCAATAAGATGATTTTTTCAGCAACGGGATAATTTCTGCATTCCATAATCGTTCTCTCGCCTCTTTAGGATGCTTGGTATCATTCAGAAAAACCTGGTATTTTTTCTTTGTCATGGCGGCAATTAAAAATCTCTTCCAATTCATCTCTCATTACCCCGCAATATGTATTGGCATAATAGAAAACAGCTGTTTTTCCTGATAAAAAGAATACAAACGCTCACTCATAGATTCTTGCAACCCGCTATCAATCATCGAACCTGAATTCAATCGCTTAAGAATTAACTGCATCGCTAAATCCAGCCAATCTGTATTTTGCAAATTATTAGAAAGTATCTCCTGATTATAGTGCCAGAACTGCAAACAACAACTGGCAGCAAAAATCCAGCAATATTTTTCTGCCAAACGAAAAACGGCTAAACTGCGTGGGTCAAATAATTTCTCATCATGTAAACGGATGACTTCTTGATCCAATTTTTCAATTTCATGACGTATTGTAGTGATCAATGGATTGATTGGAATTGAGTTTAACGATAGGATACCAGCCAATACATCATCTTCTTCATGAGTAAACAAACCGAGTCTATCCTCCTTAAAAGGAGGACAAGACAAACGAACATTAAAAATTTTCTCAATTTTTCCGGAATGCTCTCCCCGATTTTTACCCCGCATGCCTGCCTGAGGCAACAAATTACCAGCAATAATTGATAAATTAACTTGAGTACTTCCATCAAACAAGCCAACCACTTGAATGTCGCGTCTTATTTTCTGAAAAATAGCCCATTGAGTGGTTCTCAGATAAGCTCTGGCGCCTAGAATAATGGCACACTGTTCTGCTATATCTTCTCCAATATGCGGAATAAGGAATTTAATAATTGCTGACCAAAGACTCATTTTTTCCGGTATTACCGTACAGGCGCGAACCATAACCTGAGCAGTGCAATCCGCAATTAATAAAAGAGTAAATAACTCACCCAACCGTTGTTTTACTGCTGGTATTTCAAACACTGATTTGCCATACAGTTGCCTTTGTAAGCTGTAAGACAATGCCAGCCTCAAAGCAGAATCAGCTCCTCCAATCGCCAAACAGGCGCATAAGGTACGCGAAATTTGGAATACCTTATAGGTGATTTCCAAACCACGTTGTTCCTTTCCTATTAATGCGTCTTTAGACACTGTCACTTTATCAAAAGAAAAACCACTGATGTCTAACCCTCTGACTCCATGAGTTGGCAGCTTAGGTGTGGGAGAAATGCCCTTTTCAGCTGATTTTTTATCGATATAAAACAAAGAAAAACCTAATAGCCCTCCCTTCTCATTAGTACGACACAACACCACAGCATACTCGCTCAAGGTTGCAAAATTAACACACCATTTTCGTCCCGAAATTTCCCAGCCCTCTTCAGTTGATTTGGCATTCATCTTATTGGAAGTCAAATCGGTTCCATGCTCTTCTTCGGTCAAAGCCAAAGCGCCTATTTTTCCCTGGCGAAGATACTCGCTCAAACGTTTCTTTTGCCTGGAACTTCCAGCTATCCATATTGGCAATGCAGTAAAGAAAGCCAATCCAAACATAATAGCCATAGTGATATCACGCCTGGCCAACAACCTGGTTAAAGTATATAACTCATCAAGGGAGTTCAACTTACCCCCTAAATATTGGGGTATGGTATAGTCCAAATAACCCCATTGTTTAATGAATTCTATTGGTGACGAAGCTAATATTTCCTGCTCGTCAGCGAGCAAAATTTGTTGAAAACTAACAGGAGAACTGTCATCCCAAGGATTGCCCAAGCATGACTCGAAAAATTCAGACAGTTGTATCAAATTCTCATAAGAAGTCATTATTTTCCTTATACAATAGAGTGTTTTGCCAAAGGCATGGTTTCCATACTTCTATATAAAAACTCTAAATGAGACGCCAGGCGACAGCGAATTTGAGCCGGTCGGATAATTTCATCAATCAAGCCCAGAGAATAAGCCTCCATGAGAGAATCATCAATCTGAGATTTTTCTGACAATTGGGACTGTGATGATTCCTGTGCTGCTTGACCATCCTTAGCTTGCACCTTACTGGTCGTTTCCTTACCCATGACACCGAGATTTGCTGTTTCCAGAGCCAAAACCAAATCGCCATTTTGCGATTTGGTTTGCATCATAAGAAAAGCAGCCGCTCCATAACATTTACGAACGATAACACTTAATCTTGGCACTCTGGTTTGCATCGCTACACAAAACCTTGCACCATGCTGCAATAATCCCTTTTGTTCCTCTCTTTTGCCTGGCATAAAACCGGGAACATCGATGAAAGTCAAAATCGGTATAGAATAAGCATCACATATTCGTATAAATTTGGCTGCTTTTTGAGCCGCATCAGAATCGATGGCTCCGCTATAACGAATGCTTTGATTAGCGACAACCCCTACTGCAAAACCGTGCAGGTGTACAAAAGCACAAATCATTGCCTGCCCATAAGTCCTTTTGTACTGGATAACGTTTGAATTATCCACTACAGCCTGAATTAAATTGAGCATATTAAATGGTACTCTGGGATTTGCAGGAATATCCGGAATGGGATGATTAGGCTCTATTATAGAATGAACAGGCGGGCGCTCATTGGTATGTAGGGGAAAAAAACCAAGCATGGCTTTCACATGATTTATTTGTGCTGTAACACTATCATCCACGAAATCAGCAATACCCGTTGTCGTTGCATGCAATGTTGCACTCCCCAGTTCGCTCATAGTCACCTTTTCACCAATGGCTTGTTGCACTACCATAGGGCTGGTCACCATAAGATAACTTCTATGCTTGTTAAAAAATAATAAGTCCATTAACACGGCGGAATATGCCGGCGCTCCAAGAGTGGGTGCCAGTATTACTGCAAATTGTGGGATAATTCCTGACAGTCTAATATTGCGAGCAATAATTTGAGTGTATTCGTCACCACTCAGCAAATTTTCTTCGAGAGAAACCCCGGGAGATGCTAAAAAGGCAACGATGGGAATGCGTAATTTTTCCGCTTTATCCATTAAATGAATAATCTTTCTAGCGCCTTGTCGGGTAACATACCCCCTGTTGACTGAAGAATCATGAGCATAAATCGCTACTGGCCTTTGATTCACTTTGGCTAATCCGGTAATCACCTCAGCGCCAGGAAGGGAATGAGGTTTATTATCTGGAATATATTCAGAACCTATTGGTAAAAAACTTTGTTCATCAATTAAATTATCTATCCATTTAATTAATGTCTTATCTGTATGTTGGGAAGACATACCTCTTTCCTCTTGCAATATTTAAATCCTGGGACCAGAGACTCTCTGATTTGGAAATTTGATCCATAGTCATAATAACTTAATTAGCAAAATAGGCTACTCTTAATTGTATAAGTTTAGAGCTATTTATACGAAAAAGATAAAAATTCTTGATCTAGCAGGATAGAAAGAGTGTAATTTCAATAATTGTAACCTCTATGCGCTCCAGACAAAATAAGGCCACTTTATGAATATCTTAAAACCTAACATACAATTTGAAATTACTGGCGCATCAAGAATTCTGCCTGCATCAGGCCCTATCACGAACCTGGAAATTTTAAAGAATTTTCCGAGAACTGCAGATAAGTCTCAAGGTTTTCTCGAAAAATTCGCAGAAAAAATAGGCGAAGAATTTGGCTTTCATACTCGATACTGGTGCCACAAACCCTGGGAATCACTCGACAATTCAATAGAACTGTCTTCTGAATCGCTAGCTATGCAAGCAGTAGATAAACTGATAACCCACAGTAGGTCAAAAGATGTCGACGCATTTCTCTTGGGCTCGACAACTAATAAACGCTTTACGGGATCTCAAGCGGCTGCTGTACTTGGAAACCTGAAATTAAATGCGCCCGCTTACGATTTAAAAACCGGTTGCTCCACCTCTTTATCGACCTTGCATTTTGCCTACGCAATGATGGCTTTGGGGTATCAAAAAATATTGGTTTGTTGCTCTGAAACACTTTCCAAAGTGATTGACCCTGAGAATGAAAAAACCTGGATAGGTTTGGCTGATGGAGCTGCCTCCTTACTTTTAGAAAAAAGCAAGGAGGGGTCTTTTACCATTGAAAAGAGTTTTTTTTCTACTGATGGTCAATACGTCAACGCATTTACGACTCAAGGGGTATTCCCGCCAACTCATGAGCAAATCGATTCGGTTGGTTATCATCTGGTGGGTGATGAAACCCTAATGAAAGAGTTGGCCTATTCCAGATACATGCAAATGCTTGATAATTTATTACCAACAGAAAAGGAAAAAAACGAGATAACATGGGTAATCCCACATCAGGTCAATCGAAAATTAATAGACCAAGTACTTCATGAAAATCATTTAAACGACAAAATAATCATCTGGGATGCTGATACGATAGGCAATATAGGTGGCGCATCAGTTCTCTACACATTAGCAAGGGCAGTGGAGGAAAAATTGTTTGACAGATCAGGGAAAATTCTTCTGATGAGTGTTGGTGGTGGTCTATCCTATGCGGGACAAGTCCTGAACTATCAAAAAGCATCATATAGCAATTGAGGTGTTTTATAGTGAAAAAAGAATATATGCAGTGCCAGTCTCTGGTTGACGTCGTCAGGTTACGTGCTTTACACAGCCCTAACAAGAAAAGCTGTACTTTTCTGAACAAAGAGTTGGAAGAGACGATGACTTATGAGCAACTGGATCGACACGCCAAAGCAATTGCGGCAACTTTACAAGCAGAAGGAGCAAAACCTGGGGATAGGGTCTTGTTATTGTTTGCACCTGGATTACCCCTTATCCAGGCATTTTTGGGCTGCCTTTATGCAGGCTGCATTGCTGTACCCATTTACCCACCAGCCCAAGAAAAATTATTGGACAAGGCACAACGCATAGTTACCAACTCAAAACCGATCATAGTACTGATGATTGCGGATCACATCAAAAAATTCACCGCAGACGAATTAAATACAAATCCCAAATTCCTGAAAATTCCTGCTATTGCGCTTGATAGCATTGAGTTAAACAGAAGTAGTAGTTGGCAACCAACCTCCATTAAGAGCAATGACATTGCGTTTTTACAATACACCTCCGGCTCAACCATGCACCCTAAAGGAGTGATGGTAAGCCACCATAATTTACTGGATAATCTGAATAAAATTTTTACCTCTTTTCATATGAATGATGAAACCATTATTTTCAGCTGGCTGCCCCCACATCATGATATGGGTTTGATTGGCTGCATTCTGACACCCATCTATGGTGGAATTCAGGCAATCATGATGTCCCCTTTCTCATTTTTACAAAACCCGCTTTCCTGGTTAAAACATATTACTAAATACAGAGCCACTATTAGTGGCAGCCCCAACTTCGCTTACGATTATTGTGTCAAACGAATCAGGGAAGAAAAAAAAGAAGGGTTGGATTTAAGTTCATGGGTGACCGCTTTCAACGGTGCTGAGCCAGTACGAGCAGAAACCATGGAACATTTTTATCAGGCATTTAAAGAGTTTGGATTTCGCAAAGAAGCCTTCTATCCATGCTATGGCTTGGCTGAGGCTACTTTGTTAGTGACGGGAGGAACACCAGGAAGTCCATACAAAACATTAACTCTGGCCAAAGAACAATTTCAAGATCATCGAGTACATTTTGATGACGATAACAGTCCAGGCAGTTACAAGTTAGTCAGCAGTGGGAATCCCATTCAAGCAGTTAAAATTATAGATCCTGATACCTTGATCCCATGTGATTTTGACCAGGTTGGTGAAATTTGGGTACAAAGTAACAGTGTGGCCAAAGGATATTGGAATCAACCCGAAGAAACAAAGCATGCGTTCGCAGGGAAAATTAAAGACGATAAGCGTAGCGCAATCTATTTAAGAACCGGGGACTTGGGCTTTCTCCATGAGAATGAGTTATACGTTACTGGACGCATTAAAGACTTAATTATTATTTATGGTAAAAATCATTATCCTCAGGACATAGAGTTCAGCCTGATGCATTCTCCTCTCCATCACGTATTGGGCAAATGCGCTGCTTTTGTGATTCAGGAGGAGCATGAATATAAACTGACTGTGATGTGTGAAGTAAAAAATCGATTCATGGATGACGTCGCTCAAGACAATTTATTCAATGAGATTTTTGAGCTTGTTTACGAAAACCACCAATTGGAGGTACATACTATAGTCCTGATTCCTCTTAAAGCAATGCCACATACTACCAGCGGAAAAATTCGCAGGAATTTTTGCCGAAAACATCTTTTGGATAAAACTCTGCCAATAGTGGCTACCTGGCAGCTCAATAAAATTGAGGAATAAAATCATGCTGTTTTTGGCGCCAGATCTTCCAAATAAAGTAGCAATCACTCAGGGCAATCGAGCAATAACTTTTGATGAATTAACACATGAAGTTTTAGCATGTTCAAAGCAATTCCTGAAACTTCCAAAAACCATCATTGTCCTCCATGCAAGACATGAGATTGGATTTATTATTCAACTATTAGCCTGTTTGGAAACTGGTCGCCCCATTGCCCTTTTCCCCAATTCCATTTCAGAGGAAGAAAAGCAAAGACGACTGTCTCTTTTGGGTAATGCCGTAATGATAAATGAAGAAGGGGAATTGCAGGAAATATGTGAAAATAAAACGATCCAGCCCCATCCCCAGACAGCGCTTATTCTCTTCACCTCAGGAAGCACAGGATCAGTAAAAGCAGTTCAACTATCAAGCATCAACTTAAAAGCCAACTGCCATGCGGTCATAAAAGCGCTGGAATTTAAAAAAACTCAAGATCAATTGCTCTTTTTACCTTTATCCTATTCTTTTGGCCTTCTGGGCCAATTGCTCCCTGGTTTAATGTTTGGCCTGACCACTCGACTAATCACTCATTTTACAGACATTAAAATGCTAATGGAGCAAAGTACCGTTCCTCAAATGTGGAGTGGCGTACCTTCTCACTGGGTAGCTATCAATGCCATAGCAAAACGATACCCTGATAGCGCAGCCAAAATTAACGCGATTGTTTCTGCTGGCGCTCCTTTATCCACTGCACTCAGAACGGATTTGAAACAAATATTTCCTAACGCTATCATCTATAACAATTACGGCTTAACTGAAGCGTCTCCTAGAGTGCTGACTTATTCCAGTAAGGATCCTTTATTCACAGAAAATTATGCAGGTTATCCTGTTGGCGATTGGAAGGTCAAACTTTCTGCTGAACATGAATTATTAATTAGCGGTACTCAAATGATGCTGGGTTATCTTGGTGAAAAAGATAGTACTAAAATACAAAATGGCTGGTTATCAACAGGAGATATTGCAGAAATATTACCCAATGGGCTAATCGCAATCAAAGGCCGTCGAGACAGTCTTGTTAATATTGGGGGAGAAAAAGTTAACCTCTCTGAGATCGAGCAAAAAATTTGCCAAATTGATGTGATAAAAGAGGCCATTGTTATTCCTCAGGAAGACAAGATATATGGGACACGATTAATTGTCTGTATCGAAAAAAAATCGCTGCCCTCTTCCATTTCTGAACAAAATTTAATAGAAAAAATACAAACGCATCTACTACCCAGGAAATTGCCTATTCAATTACAGCTCATGTCATCCCTACCCAGAAATCAACATGGGAAGCTTGATAGAAAAGCATTGGTATTGAATATTGATGGTTTAGATAATAAGGAAAAAAATAATGCTAAGTAATCGAATTGAACAAGTACTGGAACGAATTGGTCTTACCAATCTTCCTGGAAACAAACAGGCAAAACTTGAGCAAGGGGGCTTGGATAGTTTGATGCTGGCCTTGTTAATCATTGAGTTGGAACGTGAATTTGAAATTAAAATCCCTGTCATTCCACTTGAGAAAGAGCATTACGAATCGATCGATACTATTGAACAATACCTCATTGAGCTGGGGGCAAAATGAATATCCTGATTACTGGCGGCTCCTCTGAGATTGCCCAAGCCATAGCGAAACGACGCAGTGAATCAGGCGATAAGATCATCATTACCTGTTCTAACGACGACAGTCTTAATGAAACACTTGCAATATACCGCCAACAAAACATTGACGTGACAGGTTTCATTTATAACTTTTCAGATCCTCAAGCTTGTGAAAACGATTTGGAACTGATTTTAAGAGAACCACTTGATGGCATCATATTAAATGCGTTCACTCGGGTCACCCAACTGCGTAAATTACATGCATTGCCCTATAACGCTGTTCGTACTTACCTGGATAACAATCTCAATGGCAACATTTGGCTTATTCATCGTTTATTACCTGCCTTGCTAAAAAATAAATTCGGGCGACTAGTCCTCATTTCAAGTCTTTCAGCAACAGCTGGCACCAGTCGATACCCTGTTTATTGTACGGCAAAAGCTGCTCTGGAAGGATTATTTTTAAATTTGGCTGTTGATTATAGTGCTAACAATATCTTGTCTAATATAGTACGCGTAGGCTTAATTAAAACCTCGAGAACAGAGCAATTTTGGAAAAATCCAGTCTATCAAGAAAAGGTAATACAAATTATTCCACAGGGCACTATGGGTGAACCAACTCAAGTTGCGGAAGCCATTGATCCACTTTTGTCAAAAACCTCGTTTATGACGGGATCAGTTGTAACAGTCAGTGGTGGTCTGCCTTTAATGCGTTCAGAAGGATTGTTGTCATGAATTTTTTCCGTTGTGAAAAACCCATCTATATAAAAGGCCCTTGTGTCGCGCTTCCCGAGAGAATCATGAGCAACCAAGATGTTCTCAATTGGATGAACAGTACCCAAAATCCAGCCGTAATTGGATTTTCAACTGGAATTAAAAACCGGCATTGGGTAAATGAGGATCAAGCTTGTAGCGATCTGGCTGTGCGAGCGGCAGAACATTTATTTATGGAAAAACCCAGGGAAAAACATAAAGTGAACCAAGTGATCCTGGCCACTATCTCAGGGGATTACCCCTCCCCGCCAAGCAGCCCTCTCGTACAATACAGACTTGGCCTACAAAACGCCGGAGCTTTTGATATAGGAGCTGCCTGTGCCGGATTTGTTGTCGGTTTGCATACAAGTGCTGCTTTAGCACAGACCAATGATGGTTCGGTATTACTCATAGCCAGCGAAATTCGCTCCAAATTTTTAAATAAAAACAATTTTGCAACCAGTGTTTTATTCGGTGATGGAGCAGCAGCATGTTGTGTTTCTCAAGATAAAGAAGAAGCAGACTTTCGTTTTATAGCGTCTGCGTTGTTTGCTGACGGTGAAGTATATGATGCCGTCTCAACTCCAGCAGGAGGTTCCCGCTTGCCTGCCGCAGTTTGTAATGATAATGAGCAATTTTACATTACCATAAAGGAAAGTACTGCTTTATTTGTAAAAGCAGTGCATGGAATGGCAGATAGCGCCAAAGATTTTCTAAAAGAATTAAATCTGACAATCTCTGATATCCAATGGCTTGTTCCTCATCAGGGAAATAAAAATCTGGTTTTGTCGGTAGCAAAACAATTAGGTTTTCCTGAAGAAAAAACGATAAAAACTGTTGAGGAAACAGGAAATACTTCAGGATCCAGTGTAGGCATCGCTTTGGATCGACTGAGGTCGGATGGCAAAATAAAATCTGGGGAAAAAGTACTTTTGGTGGCGGCAGGTGGAGGAGGAATTGCAGCCTGTTCTTTATTGGAAGTTATCTGATTTGGCTTTATTGTTTGTTAAGGCATTTTACCCATAGCTGTCAAGCTAAAACTATTTACTCTTATAGATTAGCGGCCATGGAGCAAAATGCCCAAGCTCACTACAAAAAATGGAATAACCGTTAACAATCAGGCTTGCGTAAAATCATACAAATCTTTGTAAGTATGAAAATTCATCGCATCTTCTTCACTAACCTCTAATTGATATTCTTCACTGAGGATAGCCAAAAGCTCAACAATTTTTAAAGAATCCAAATGCAAATCTTCTATTAGGGCCGTATCATCTTGAATGTCATCGGCTTTAGAGCCAGATAATTTGCTGATAATTTTTTTCAATTCTTCATCGGTAATTTTCATTAATACCCCTTAATTTGAAATAGCGTCATCTTGCAATCCAAGATAATACCATGCCACTAAAGAACTTAAACCTAAAATCAGTAATATCATAGCTAAAGAATATTGACCATACCCCTTAATTGCCGCAATAAAACCACTGGTCAGTGCTGCACTTAAATCCTGCATGCTGGCATATAAAGCCCCAACCGTTCCAGCCATTTGCGGAAAAGGATGAAACGCACCGGCAAAGGCATTAATAAATGTAAATCCGGCACCAGCACTAAATAATGTCATTGAAATCATAATAAAATAGATTTGTGACCAACCCAGTATCGTAATTAATAACAGGCTTAAACCACCGACAATCATAAAAAGAACACCGGTACAAACCATAAAGGATATTCCTTTACGCATGACCAGCTGACTGTTGACAATCCCGCTAAAACAGATGGCGCCCGCAATAAAAAAAGTTAAACGTCCAAATTCCAAGGGACTCAACCCCATGGTATTTTGAAATAAAAATGGCGCAATCGTAAGATAAGAAACCATTCCCGCAAAAGCAAAGCAAGCGCACAGTGTATATCCCACAAAGATCTTGCTACGTAATAAGGTAAAATAATTCTTCGCCATCATTTTGATTTTTGTAGCTTCAGGATTTAAGTGTTTATTCGTTTCAGGAAGAATACAAAATGCTAAAAGCCAAACAAGGATTCCAAAAACAAATAAGAACATAAAATTGGCTTTCCACCCAGCCATCTCTTGAATAAATCCTCCTAAAGTGGGTGAAGCTGCCATAATAAAAATACTGACAACACCGACATAAGAGCCAATTTTAGCCAGCAAACGATCGGTGAATAAATCTCTCACCAAAGATCGCCCCACTGAATTGCAACACCCAATTCCAAACCCCTGAAGAAATCGACCCAAGATTAACACACTGACGTTGGGCGCAAAAAAACAAACCAAACTGCCTAATATACTTAGCCCAACACCGAACATTAACGGAGGTTTGCGTCCTATTTTGTCTGACAAGGGGCCATAAAAGATATGAGATAGGCTTAAACCCAGCATAAACATAGAAATGGTTAACTGAATAGACGCTTCACTGCTGTTCAATGCTGTGGTAATCGCTGGAAGAGAAGGAATGTATTGATCGGTTGTAGTTTGCATCAAAGCCATCAACATTAATATGACAAATATTAACCAAGGATCTATTTTTGGGGTATCGGTTTGGCCTGGATGTTCCTGATGCATCAAATATCCTTTAGAATGATTCCTAACAAGGCTGATAACAATATCATTATTTACAAGCAAAACAAAAGTATTAGAAAATAAGGCATAGGCCTCAACGTCTGCAAAATAGAAAACACCTATTGCAAAGCGTCTATCACTGTTCAAAGGATATTTATGGATATAAATTTAATGGTTTTTGCCTCACCTCTTTTTTTGATCCTCATAGGAATTGAAATTTGGGTAGCCTATTATAAAAAATCCGGTGTCTATCAACTGAATGATTCGGTCAACAATTTCAGCAGCGGCATCCTTGAAGAAATTGGCGCACTCCCCATCAAGGGCCTGATTATTTATAGTTACTATTATTTATATGAGCATTACGCTATTTTTAATGTGAATACTCAATCGATTTTTTCCTGGTTACTTTTATGGATCGGGGTTGATTTTTTCTATTACTGGTACCACAGAGTAAGCCACAGAAACAGTTTCTTCTGGATAGGTCATTCGGTCCATCACCAAAGTGAGCACTTTAACTTATCTGTTGCCTTAAGACAGGGCTATTTCCAGACATTAACTTCCTGGGTGTTTTATTTGCCCTTGGCTCTGATTGGTTTTCCAACCTGGATGTTTGTCATTGTCGCTTCTGTCAATACCATCTATCAATTCTGGATTCATACTGAATCCATTCGGAAAATGGGTTGGTTTGAAAAAATATTTAATACTCCGTCTCATCACAGAGTTCATCATGGCAAAAACCCTCAATACATAGATAAAAATTATGCGGGAAGCCTGATTATCTGGGATAAACTGTTCGGCACTTTTGAACCAGAAGAAGCGCCAGCTGATTATGGAGTCACCGAACCCCTGGATTCATGGAACCCTTTTTACGCCAACATCAAAGTGGTTAAAGATATCTTGTATTATGGGAAAGGGCTAAAAAATAAATGGGATGTGTTACGCGCGTTCTTTATGCCGCCAGAATGGCTCATTCATCGCTTGCAACAAGAAAAATCCCCTGCCTCAAAAAAAACAACGATTAAAAAAAATACGACCTCACCTGGGATTTATATGTTAACCAATACTGCATTTGCAGTGTTATTATATACTTATCTCTCTCTTGTTTTT
Source organism: Legionella sp. PATHC039 (assembly GCF_026191275.1). Classification (NCBI taxonomy): domain Bacteria; kingdom Pseudomonadati; phylum Pseudomonadota; class Gammaproteobacteria; order Legionellales; family Legionellaceae; genus Legionella; species Legionella sp. PATHC039. The sequence goes on along the minus strand of NZ_JAPHOP010000001.1, from coordinate 252,625 downwards.
GATCCCGCCACGGTCACATCCTGGTTGATTGATGCATTAATTTTATTGACACTTTATACCCTTGGCCGAATTGCAGATGGCCATAGCAATACCCTTTATTTAGAAATATCGCGCGCAACATTGATACTTTTAATATTATTGCTATTTAAAAACACTCTGCTATCGTCGCTCGCTTGCAGTGTTTTGTTTTATGTCATCAATTATGCCTTATGCACTACTTTTCCTTATAAAAGAACCGCATCTTCTTTCCAATAAAAGAACCTTTTATGCGATAAGGATTAACTTTTTGCACATTAGAGATGCTTTGTTTTCTCAAAATTGGCCTATTGGGTATTTATGCTTTTTGGTTACATAAGGTGCACTTCTTCTTATCGCTTATGATTTTATTGCTATAATTGGCTCGACAAAAGCAACAGTGGCCTAATGCATGAAAAATAACCTAAAAGACAGAGTCAGTATTTTACTACAACATACGAATATTTTGAGAAATCGAGTTTACAAATGCCTGTCAGCTTCCAATCAATGGCGCGATATGGCAATAAAACCAAAGCGTGTGGAGAAACTTAATCTCATGAATCAACATCAGTTCTATATATAAAATTACACTTGTGCCAAATAGGGGCGATCAAATTCTTTAGTGTGATCAGTCGCCTCATCTTCTTGTTCCACAGGCAAGAAACCTGAGGTTTGCGCGTCCCACATGGATTTATACAATCCATTGTTTTCTATCAACTCTTGATGTGTGCCATCTTCTACTATTGTTCCTTTATCAAAAACCAGGATTCTATCCATATTAAGAAGGGTTGAAAGTCGATGCGCTACAATAATAGTTGTTTTGCCCTCGCATAATGGTTGCAAGGATTCTTGAATGCATTCTTCAGTTAAAGAATCCAGTTGTGAAGTGGCTTCATCTAAAATCAATATAGGAGTATGATGCAAAAACGCTCTTGCTATAGCGATTCTTTGTCTTTGCCCCCCTGACAACTTAGTACCCCTTTCCCCTACTATAGTATTAAAACCCAGAGGCAAGTTCTGAATAAAGTCCATGCAATTTGCTAAAGAAGCTGCTGTTACTACTTCATCCCTGCCAGCATCCTCTTTACCATATTGAATATTTTCTAATAAAGTACGATGGAATAGATTCGTATCCTGAGGAATCATACTGATTGATTTTCTTAAAGAGTATTGCGTGATCTCGCTAATATCTTGATTATCAATCAATATTCTGCCGCTATCCACATCAAAATAACGGAGAATTAGATTGATAAAAGTTGTTTTGCCTCCCCCGGAATAGCCTACAAGCCCAACTTTTTGTTTAGCCGGGATGACCAACGATTCATTAGTAAATAATTCCTGACCATCTCTATGGCGAAAAGTCACATTTTCAAACCTGATTTCACCATGAGTGACTTTTAACTCTTTTGCATTGGCTATATCTTGAACTTCTATAGGTTGGGATAATATGGCAAGCGCTTGCTTGACTATCCCTATTTCGACAAACAAATCACAAAGCGAATTACTGAGACTCCACATTTGATTCATAATGGCAAATGATGTTGCAAATATAAAGACCACGTCACCTGTGCTGATTAAGTTTCTTTGCCAGAAACTGATGACTGAATAAATCATGGCAATTAACATAATACTGACAGGAACATCGACTAAAAGACGAAAAAAATTGATGAAAAGAACCAGGCGCTTATTACTTTGAACCTCTTTATCTTGTGTTTTCCAAACGTATTTTTTTTCATACTCATTTTGGACAAATAATTTCACGGTATTGATATTATTCAAAGAATCAACGATCTTTCCTTTTAAAATACTTTTATCTTCCGCATTCACCCTGGCAAGCTTATTGATCTCTTTAGCTGAATAAAAACTGATAAATAATTGGATTATGATCCAGCTTAACAAAATGAATGCAAACCAGGGATTAATGGTTAACATTAGAACGATTGAAACTACAATTGCCGCAAAAGTAGTGTTTACATTACAAGATACGATTTTACGAATGGCTTCCAATGCTCGAGGTATATCACTTATCTTATTAGCCAGGTTTCCCGCTAATTGATTAGAAAAAAAATGATGGGAATGCTGGATTAAATAACCGAATAGGGTCATGCGGATATTGGCTTGAAATTGAGGAACAAGGTAGGCTTGCCACCAATTATGCAAGCGCAACACCAGAATCACGCCAAACCAGGCAACTCCACCCAAATACAAAGCTGGTGCGATGTCTTGAAATATGCTTTCTTTCCCCCCTTTATGGTTTGTTATCCCATCAATAATCATTTTTAAAGCATAGGGAATCACATTCGTTTCAAGCACCATCACCACTGGTGCTATGAAAAATAAAGCATAAAGCCAGGGACTTTTTTTTATAAAATGCCAGGAAAATCTCAGGATAGTCTTAGGCAATTGTTGTAAGTCAGACATATTCACATCCTTGTAAAAAATCTGGAACTTCTTTTTTAAGATATCAAAGTCAAAGACAAAGAGTAAGTGTCTATAACCAATTAGATGATAAATTGATGTGTTTTTGCACTTTTAATCATCACTTGGTGAGTTTTTTGAATAAAGATATGCCTTTCTAAAATTTAAGGAATACTAAGCGATAAAATAGAAAGACAGCATATTACACCCAAAAACCATACAGTGGAGCGCAGGGAAGACCAATTCAGTAAATAAAACAAATGATAAAAAAGCCGGGAAATAATATAGGCGATAGCGAAATATTGGGTCATTAAAGTGACTGAATTAGTCGCCAATGCAGTTAATGAAGCTATTGCAAATATCAGTAAAGACTCAAAAGCATTTTGATGCGCTGCCAGAGCTCTTGCGCCAAACCCTTGCAAGCGAGCTTGTTGCTCTCTGGGATAACAATTATCATAGCCACCCGCTTTATGCATGGCATAAGCTACGGGAACTTTTGCCAGATAAGGCAGTAGTACAGCGATAAACAAGCAAACGATTACAGTAAACATAGTTTTAGAGTCTTTTTGATTTGATATTAAAAATAACTAAATGACATATTAACCAAGATGTTCTCTCAACTCAATCGGGTAAATTTAATTGCAGTAGACTTTAGTTGACAGGAATACTCCTTAAATAACTTTTAAATGACTTTATGGTCGTATTTTTGAGCGATAATTAAATTAACTGCTATAATTTTATTCTTAAATGGCATTCTGGTATGATGAAAATGAACGAATATATTGAGCTTTATGAACGCCATAAATATGAGGGAAATAATACAATAGATTCCTTGATTCTGACTTTGCAGAGTTTAAAACAGAGCAGGGAAAGCTGGGGACAGGATAACAAACTTGCCAAGTATTTAGGCATTGGGTTGCGTATTGACAAACATCCTTTTTTTCAACCGAAAGTGACGCAAAAAAATATACATATTATAGAAAATATAATCGAAAAATTAAATGCTTTAAAAGAAAATTCAGATTATCAGCAGGAGGGAGAAACAGCCACAACTCGTCTAGAAATTTTCGGGATATTAGGAGAGAGATTTAACGAATTATCAAAAAATGGAAAAACTCGCGAATTGTTTAATTACGTGATGTTTAATGAGGGCTCCATTGATTACTCAATGAGAGAAAGCACTATTGTAGAACCATCTCCAATAGAAATTCTCACTGGAAATGGAGAACCTTACGAAGATGAACAAGTTTGGCAACCTCTCTATATTTATCAACTACTCGATTCAAAAGGAATACCATATACAATTTTTGACTCTTTAGAAACGAATAATTTAAATCTTGAAAATAATCTGGGCGATCATGTGAGATGGGCTTATGACAATATTTATAGTTATTCTTATCCTAACTCGCATCAGGAATCCGCTATAGCAAGATTTCATCACGGCATACAGCATGTTACCCGGGCAGCGAGCTATGCACCTGTATTTGCCAATTTATACAGAAGACATGGTAACGAGGAAGCCCAAAATTTAACAGAAACAGACATAAAACTCATTCAAATCGCTTTGCTATTCCATGATTCGGCCCGAGAAGGAGATGATGAAGATTTATGGGATCATGAAAGTGCTATCTTTTTATACTATTATCTGACACGCATTTTACATATTGATGCAGAAACAGCAAGATTTGTAGCTGAGGCAACCGCCAACAAGGATCCGAGTCCCGAGAATGGCTATTTTCAGCTCCTTGAGAACGAATATGGTGAATTAATCTGGCAGTTTTCGAAGTATGAAGAAGGACAGTTTCCTGCAAAAAATATCTATCAAAAAATAATTCATGATTGCGATTGCCTTGATATCATCAGGGCAAGAAATCAATATGATGCCACCTATCTTGATTTTTATAAGGATATAGCCAGTAAAGACAATGTCGCTTTAGAAGAAATAGCCGAACTTATCATCGAAGCCAGAGGCCTTATCCATACGCAGGGCGATTCACACATCAGTAAAAAAGAAGAAATCAAAACAGGTTATGAAAATGAGGAAGCTCATATCCGCATAATCAGAGATATGCGGTCAGAAGCTTACCCTATTCTAAGCACTTTACATGACAAACTGTTATCCGTAGAAAAATTGCAGGCTATTACCTTGGTTAATCTTACTCCTTTCGATGAAACAGCAGGAATGGCCGGAGAAAATCTGGCTGCGGCATTGAGAGAAGGGAGAGTTCTGGCCCGTGGCATTACTACACCAAGTGCCATGCCTACACCGAGGCCCAATAAACCAACTCAAACAGATGAAACGTTGGCCGAAAGAGAAATGCGAAAATCCATGCGCTCTGAAAATATTAACATCAAAAGCAGAAAAGAAGCACCCAATCTCAAATACAAAAACCCTCTGCGCTCAACCTCCATACTCGGTTATGGCAGTGGGGTCTATCCAGCAGCAGGCATGTTGATCTTCAATCCAGACATAGGCCAAATTCAGAGAATTTCAGCAGAGGATTTTGATAGTGGGCGAGGTCAAAAAAACCATCTGGCCCATTTACAAGAAAAAGAATACAAAGAGTCTCGTCAAATTCTGGAAAAGGAACTTCATGATCTTCGCCGTAAAATGAAACTGGGCTTATTCGGCAAGAAAACGCAACTTGGCTCAAATTACGTTGAACTTTTATATGACATTAACAAATACGATGCCATTTTCTTTACTAATGACCCAACCATAGGAAATGAAATTGCCTATAATGATTTTTATCCAGCCCATCCCCTATCCCCCCTTTTGCAAGCAATTTATTTACAGAAGCAATATGCAAAACAATATGAGGAGACGCGTAAAGCTTATTATGAACGCTATGGACAAGAGAGGGGTGAAACACTATTCCTCGAACGCTTTGGCCCTAACCAATTTTTACCAATTTACGAATATTCCGGCTTAAAAAATAAGTTAACACCTTATGATACAGACAAATTTACAGATGAGAACATTTTTCACATGTGGGTAGAGATGTGTTCTGATTTCATGAGAAATGCACTGTCCCATATGGGTAAAGATAATAGTTATGATTTTTACGATGAACTTGTTTATGACATGAGTATCGAAGACATAAAAGTTTTAAGCATGTACAAAACAAAAGGAAATAGATTGGCAAAAGTGAATCAACCAGCTGATTTAAGCTACAACGTTGAATTAAGGGAGAAAATTACTGATGCCATAGCAGAAGCTAAAGAAAAAATAATAGCAGAATATGAAGAGACTGTTTTCAAAAGACTTCAAGACAATCAATTATCTCCATTTTCAGAAGAAGCATTTTTAGCACTAGAATATAGCCCTCGTTTGAGAGAATTGTGCTCTGATAAAATAAAAGATGATCTGTTGCGCTTTATATACTCTCCAGATGGAGTCATTTCTTACAAATTATCAGATATTGCTCTGACGTCATTAAAAGAAAAAACAACGACGCTTGATATCCAACATTGCAACAATAAGGAAAGGGAGTTTTTGTGTAAAAATCAATTTTTACAAGCCTTTATTCTATGTCAGCAATTAGGTTTAGAGGGAGAAATACAATTCTTGCGCAACAAAGTGAATGAATTGGCAATACAAGTTATTAATGATCAAAGTGCTTTCATCACAGAGAACACCTATGATTTGCAATCAAGATTATACCAGATGATTAACCTAAACAATATAATGACTTTAATCGATAAGGACAATCACATAAGGGATAACATTGAATCAATCTTATTGAATATAGTTTCTAAGCTGATCGCTAGCTACACAAATGAAAGGTTGGATTTATACAACAGCTACATGCTACTTAAGACACTCCAAAATGCAGGCGTTCCAGATACCCGATTAAAACAATACTTTAAACCTGTCTTAGACAAAGCGAATGAGACCCTCCATGAGAGGAAACCTCTAGAGTGGAGTTATTATTGCGCTATTGCCAAATTGGTAGGAGAAGAAGTAAAACCTTATATTTTCAGATGGTTGAATGATTACGACAAGGCAATCTATTCCGAGATTCATTCCATGCTCGAGACATTTAGGAATGCCGGAATTGTTTTTGATGATGAAAATTTGGATGTATTCAAATCATTATTGGAAAAAATTCATTACAATGACGTGAACTACGATTACGTTCGATTATCACATTGGCTTAGGGTGATGAATAACCTGCAATCTCTAGCTCCTGAAAGCCATTATTCAGAATCACAGCTAGAAATAATAAAAAACCAATTTGATAGAGTCATTGATAAGCTTATCAAGACTACAAAATCAGACTATGCAAAAGCCTCATACTACTCACAAGAAAAAAAATGTTACCTTCAATTAATATCGTTTGCTGAAGAAATTAAAACCATTTTAGCTTCTGATTTTTGTTTACCAGTTCCTGACTCGCTGATTAAGGAATTCAATCTATCTCTGATCGACTTTACTCAAACTGAATTAAGCCAAACAAAGATAGATAAACCGAATATTCATCTTTTAAAACAACTTCATAATAAATTGCCAAATCCGGAAAAAAGAGAGCATGCACTGGAAAAGCTCACTGAATCTATGGATTCAAAAGAAAAAGTTGAAAAAGATCAAAATCAAAACATTTCAACAGCGGGCCTCTAGCCTGATAATGTCAGACTGTGTTTATTCTGATTCGTACGTTTGCGCATTTAAAAAATACAAATCAGCAAATCAATGGATTGAGCGATCATAACATCATTTGGTTTTTAAATTTAATACCGTATTTTAGGCATTATCATGATTTAAGGATTTTGTATTTAAGATTGATGTTCTTGGCTTGTACCGTTACTATTAAGCTCATAACACTCTGTAAAAACGGAAATAACGGAGAAGTAAAATGAGTGATATCAGTCGTGGCGATATTCGGGTGAAGGGTTTTACTGATTCAGAAATGGATTTTCAATTAATACGACAACTGGGATCCAGCAACTATAAAGCATCATCAGTCGGTGAATGTTTAAATATTGCAAACACCATGAAAAATGAAGACCCTGAAGAATGGGTCAGACAGTTTGAACGGTTAGCCGAGTGGCAAAAAAAAGACGGCTTGGAACGCATGGTAAAAAACCACGTCATAAGCGGTCGAGAGCAATTGTTCAAAGCCTCCAATTCATTTCGTGCCGCTGAATATTACTCTCCCCCTTCCTCAGAACATCACAGAAAATTAGGATTGAATTCAGCAGATTGCTTTTGCACAGCCATCTCGAGTATGGATATCCATTTTGAAAATCATTCCATTCCTTATAAAAACATCAATCTCCCATGCTATTTTATCTCCCCTGCCAATGATGGAGAAAAACGAGATACCGTCATGATAGTCAGTGGCTTTGATGGAACTTTGGAAGAAGAGTTCCTCATGCGTGGTTTGGCTGCGGTAGAACGTGGGTATAATGTGATTCATTTCGCAGGCCCCGGCCAAATGGATGTCTTTCGAAAATATCCGGACACTTATTTTGAGCCTGATTTTGAGCAAGTGGTTAAAAGAATCATTAATTATTTTGAGTTCAGGCAAGAGATCAATATGGGCAAATTGACATTGATGGGCATTAGTTTTGGCGGCTATTTTGCAACTCGTGCCGCGAGCCATGAACCAAGAATCAAGGTTTTAATTGCCAACTCGCCTATTCTGGATTTACATGCCTATATGTGTTCCTTTGTAAAAATGGACCCTTGTGAAATGCCTGATTCTGAAGATTTTAGCATCAATGACTTACCTTCTATACCCAATGAAGTGATGCCCCCTCAACTCAAAGCTCAAACAGAACATTTAATCAGAAGATTTGGGCAACCTACTTTTAAGGCAACATTTAATTATTTAAGAGAGTTCACCGTAGGTAATTCATTAAATCATATTAAAATCCCTTGCCTTGCATTATTAGGTAGTGGCGAAGGAGGAGAGCCTGGAAAACAATTCGCGGAGTTTTGCAAAATAACGAATTCTGCACAATATGAATTTAGTGATTTTGAAGGGGCTGGAAGTCATTGTCAGGTAGGCAATGTTTCTTATTCCAATGCTGTGGTTTATGATTGGTTAGACAATTTATAACAATAGTGCGCACCTGCTTATAAAGGGATAAAAGATAAAACAACCGATTTATTTGAGCACCGTTGAAACAAAAGGAATTAAGTATCATGTCACCAGATGATTCAAAGAAAAAATCAAAAGGACACATTGTCTTGTCTTCACACCCGGCAAGCCATACACAAGCTCCATTAAAAATCAAATGGGGTGAAAAAAACCCTAAAGAGAGGGGACCTGTTATTGCTTCTCTCACCAATATCAAAAATCGAAATGCAGTTGGAACTCACTCAGGATCTTACTCTGTTTACAGGGCCTTGGCAGTAGCAGCTGGTCTGCTGGATCCCGAACACGTTCCTGATCTAACCGACACCCTGCCTCCTGTTGACATAGGGCCTCATAAGCAATGGGGTGAAGCAGGGAAAATTGTCTCCCTCGATCCCTGGGGGCATCTAGTGGCTTCTGTTTTCTCAGAGGAAATAAAAGCCGGCTATGACATTAGGCCAACCATTGCCGTCACAAGGGCACATATTAATATCCCGGAATTGCATATCGCCATGCAAAAAGGCAGATTAAAACCTGATGGAAAGATTTTAAGTGAAACAGGAGATGTCGTGGTGACTAAGGCCGCGATTGAACCAGTATGGTACTTGCCTGGAATTGCGGAGCGCTTCCAGGTTTCAGAAGCATTGCTCAGACGCACTCTTTTTGAACAAACAGCTGGAATGTTCCCTGAACTGGTGACCCGTAGCGACTTGGATGTCTTTTTGCCACCCATTGGGGGGTTAACTGCTTATTTCTTTGGTGATGTGACTACCATCCATAATCCGGAAATCGAATTAACTTGCCGTATCCATGATGAATGTAATGGCTCCGATGTCTTTGGTTCTGACATATGCACCTGCAGGCCATATTTGGTCCATGGAATCGAATTATCTATCGAATCCGCACAAAAAGGAGGCGCAGGCCTTATCGTTTATAATCGCAAGGAAGGAAGAGCACTTGGGGAGGTCACTAAATTTCTGGTTTATAACGCCAGAAAAAGACAGAAAGGTGGTGACACTGCAGCCAAGTACTTTGAAAGAACAGAATGCGTTGCTGGTGTTCAGGATATGCGTTTCCAGGAATTAATGTCCGATATTCTTCATTGGCTGGGGATCACTAAAATTCATCGCTTCGTTTCAATGTCCAATATGAAATACGATGCCTTGCTCAAATCTGGAATCAATGTAATTGAACGGGTAAAAATACCGGATGAGTTGATTCCTCCAGATGCTCGGGTAGAAATTGATGCCAAATGTGCAGCAGGATATTACTCACCTGAAGGAATTATTGATATCAATGAATTGGCTAAACCGAAAGGACGTGCTCTTCATGAATAATCAAGAGCAACAAATACAAAATGTTTTGAATACGCTTCGTGATCCTCGCACCATACGAACTCAGTCGCATCGTATTTTAAACTTGGCAAAACAGAATCGACTAGAACACTTTTCCCTGAGCCCTGAACGAATGACAACAACGGCATCGTATATCATAGACATAATCACCAGCCGTTATCCTGAGCTTGGTATTCCATATCACAGCCGCTGGCGACATTTTGAAATGGATGGCCTTCCCCGAATTCATAATTTACGCAAACAACTGGAGCCTATTTCCTCCTCAGAATGGGGAAAAATACTCTACGAACTGGTTATCATCAGTGTTTTCCTCGATGCAGGGGCAGGCCCTCTATGGCGCTATAAAGAAGCTCTCACTGAAAAGGAATACAGTCGCTCTGAAGGATTAGCCCTGGCCAGTTTATACCTCTATGAAAGTGGAGCATTTAGCACTGACCCAACAAACCCTTTTCGCGTGGATGCCGAACGTCTGCTTGACTTTGAAGAAACAGATCTCATAAAAGGTTTTCAGGTTAGCTCTACCAATCTGCTTGAAGGAATACCCGGTCGAGTATCCTTGCTTAATCGCCTTGGAGAAATCATTCATCGCAAGGAACACTGTTTTAATCGCCGAAAACGTCTTGGTGAGTTTTATACTTATGTGGAATCCTTGCAAGACAACAAAATACTGCCTACTACCAAATTATTCGAGGCCGTGTTAGAAGCATTCAATGACATATGGCCTGTGCGATTGATCTATCATGGAGTATCTTTAGGCGATGTCTGGATCCACAGCGCATTGAAAACCAATGAGGCCGGATCTGAATACATACCCTTTCACAAATTATCGCAATGGCTCACTTATTCTTTAGTAGAACCACTGGAACAAACAGGTATTGATGTTACTGATTTGGATGTATTGACCGGATTGCCTGAGTATCGAAATGGTGGTTTACTAATCGATACCGAACTATTAAAAGTAAGAAATAATAAAATTCTAGAGCAACCTCAAGACCCTGGCTCAGAGCCCATAGTAGAATGGCGTGCTTTAACCGTAGCCTTGCTGGATGAGTTAGCGCTATTAATCAGGCAACAGCTCAACATGAATGCAGAATCGCTTCCTTTAGCCAAAATACTGCAAGGAGGTACTTGGGAAGCGGGGCGGCAGATTGCACAAAAAAAACGAACTAATGGAACACCCCCAATAAAAATTATCAGTGATGGCACGATATTTTAATAAGGAATAATAATGGACTTCAATCAAGTTAAGGTTATAAATCATCCTCTGATTCAGCACAAACTCACCATAATGAGGAAAAAAGAAACCAGCACAGTAAAATTTCGTACACTCATGCACGAAGTCAGTATGCTATTAGCCTATGAAGTCACTCGGGATTTGGAAATAGAATACGAAGAAATAGAAACTCCTTTGGCCACCATGCAATCACCTGTTTTAAAAGGAAAAAAACTTGTTTTTGTCTCGATATTACGCGCGGGTAATGGTCTACTGGACGGCATGTTACAATTAGTTCCTACTGCCCGAATTGGTCATATAGGTCTCTATCGAGATCCCAAAACGCTAGAAGCAGTCGAATACTACTTCAAGCTACCTGAACACACACAAGACAGAGACGTTATTGTTGTTGACCCCATGCTGGCGACAGGAAATTCAGCCATTGCCGCGGTTAAAGAGGTCAAGGCATTACATCCCAAGTCAATTAAATTTCTTTGTCTACTGGCCTCGCCTGAAGGAATTTCCAATTTTCATGGAGAACATCCTGATATCCCAATATTCACCGCAGCCATAGATGAGCAGCTGAATGATCATGGATACATTGTTCCTGGTTTAGGAGACGCAGGAGACAGGCTATATGGCACAAAACTGGCTCATTAATGCTGAATTATCCTTATTTCAGGGATACCCAATCAGCCAATAGTACGTTTAAATAATAATTAAGATTGTCTTGCCCTTTCAGTAATGACTGCTTTTACTTTTTTACAAGGGTATGCTGAAAAATTACCAACAATTTTTCTGTGGACTCCCCTGAGTGTTTATGCGGGACAACAGATGTGATGTATCAAGATTCTGAAGAATTTTGGCAGGGAAATGCCAAGAAACAAGCAACAGAAAACATAGTCTCTTTGCATACCCCTTATTACATAAAGTCATATCTAATCACTCTACGAGGGAGCGAAGAATGTTAGAACTGAACGACAAAGAAACTGCAGTCATTAAGGCTATTCATCATAACCATAAAAAGCGACTTGAAAGCCAAATGATAACCCGTTTTGGGGTATATTTTGAGCAATCAAACCATCCTGAAAAATTATATTCCTGGATAGAAAAAATTGAAGACACGCGCCTGTTAGCTAATCACTATCTGGATACTATCGCTCTAAGCCGAGCTCCAAGCACAATATCTTCATTGGAAAAGGAAACAGCAGGTTCTTCCTACTACATTGAAAAAGCAAAACTGCTTATTCCAGAATCCATAAGAAATTTTCTTTCTGATATCAATTCTTCCAATGACAATATCTTATTCAATTTTGTAGCCGCCGAGGTCTTTTCTCTCGCTTTAGGCAAATCAATTACCGATCTATTATTCGATTACTTCAATAATGAATTTTTAGGGGCGCCAGAGAATGTACAAAAAGAATTTAATGAAACCCTGGAAAAACAAACTGAATTATCCAATTTGATAAAAAAAGAATGTGAGCGCATCTCCATAGAAATTATCAAATTATTTCATTTCAGAGAAATGTTGCTGCTTGGGAAAATAAGCAAATCACCAATCGAACCCAATTCCAGAGAGGAATTCATTGCCAAAGCAAAGATTGCTAACCAATCTGGCGAATCTGTTCATTTGGCTATCGAAATCTATTTTGCACGTGAATTAAGTCGTATTTTTAACTCAGGTTTTAAATCTCTTTATCAAGTCCACGATGTGGAAATTCAAAGTGAACATCAATCGCCTCTGGTCAAGTGGATCAATCAAATGTCAGAGTCTGAACAGGTTCGCTTGGCCTTTACTCAGGAAATCCAGTTGAAATTCGTGCTTCTGGCAAGAGATTTTTTACTGGAAAAAATGAATCAGAAAGGGATACTCGCAAGATACCCTATCATTTTTTCACTCTTTGCAGGAGTCATTATTGCTCCAATAGTCGGTGTGACTATGATTATTATGACTGGCGGTACTTTTCTATGGGCGATAGCTGCTCTGGCTGTCCTGGTTTTTGCTCTCTCTTGCATAGCAACGCACCTCCTGATCAATAAAATCAGCGTATTAACTTACCAACGCTCTTCAGATAATAGAGCTCATATTCAGCAATCTATCGACATGATAAATGGAGAGTTTTTACGTTTGAAAAAAGAAAGTTTATTAAAAAAGGAAACAACCAATGAGGTTATTGAAAATGCAAGAGATTTTCAAAAAATCAACCAGAACTTTCATTTAGTCACAATTGGTAAAAAGGTAGCCAGAGGCTCAGTATCTGGATGGTTAAGAGAATACGCTTCTCGGTATAGGCACAGTATAGCCATCGAAATTGATTTGGGGGATGAATACAAAGAATTAATTACGCAAAGCAGGATACAAACTCAAGAACTCATTCATTCGATTAACAAGAAAAACTCCAAGTTATTGATTAAATGGATTCACGATACCATGACTTATTTGCAGGATGAAAAAAATCAATCTGTGATTGAAGAATTTGAATTAATCCCCAAAATGAAAGAGCAAGTCCTTGAGATTGTCTGTGAACTCAATTACATCCCTCCTATGTTATTGAAATTCTATTCTAACTCCAGAGAGAAAGGTGGCCTGGGAGGTAATGAATCCGATTTTTCTCATATAAAACGTTTGACCCCCATCAATGCGCCAGATAAACCCAAGCATAACCCCTATAATTATCTCTGCGATACAGCTCTGAATCTGTTTAAAAAATATGAGCCTTTATATACTTCGACTTGTATTTTTTTAGGAGACCCGGAGTATCGACAAATGTTAGGTATCGCCAGAAGAGATGCCGGGGAGCCTCTAACAGCGGAAAACATCAATCGTTATCTTGATAACTCCTATGCCTTTTTATTATCGCTTTGCCATAAAATCAAACCTGGATTAGGCTTGGATCCCTTACAACAATCAGCGCGTGTCACTGATGAATTCGTTCTCTACAGAATGCTGTTGTTAAAACAGCTGGCAGCAATTTCCGAATCTGATAGCAAAGAAATCAGCAATGAAATCAAATTTAAGATTAGACTTTTTATTCAAAAATACTTTAATCAGGATACCAAAATCATTTTTGATGATCTTGAAAACCAAATGTTTTTGCTAAACAAGGAAGCCCCCAACTCCTGTATCTATAAAAACAGCGATCATTTTGAGGTAATTGATACGGAATTGGATAACATTTTTCAAGCCATCACTCTTGATATGGCTTATAACTCCAATAATTTCAGATTCATTGATATTCTTGGCTACTTCATTAATAAATTTATTAAAGAACACGACTCCCAGTCCGCAACGGTATTTGCTTATGGAAAAGCAGAACAGGAAATCAACCCTCAAGGCACAAAATACTATCTCAAAACTCTTGCTCAATACTGTAACAATACGACCGAATTTTTAAAAAGCGCTCAAACAAATACAACATTAACGGCCACAAATCTCCTTGATTGCTATCGATACAACATCAGTTTGCAAGTTTGTAGAACGCAAATTCGGATTATCTGTAGCATAAAGGAAATCAATAAATTAAAAATGACAAATGAGACTACTGAACAAATAATCCTTCTACTCAAATCCTTTCAACAACTTGCAGAGTTCGCAAAAATCCATTGTTTCTTGTTAAAGACTGACTCTTCTTGTTATCGATTATTTAAACTGATTGAAAACAAAGCAATGCAATCTACTTTATCCAGAGATTGGATAAGACAGCTTGACGCAAAAGAAGCACTCGTATACATGATGGATGATCTGCCTAATCAATTAAAACTTGCTTCAGATTACAACACTTCGAGTTTATTTTTTAGTTCGGCAAAACGAGCTAAAAGAGAAAAAATGAAAAACTCAGAAGAACCTATACTGAAGCTGGCCTAAATTAATTTGAAGGGATTATTGGTAAATATAAACACAATTGATTGGGGTCTGGATGCCCAACACAAGGACATCCAGGTTTTTCTATAAGCTTGATTTTTTTGAGGAGTTACATGACCCCTTTCGCAATAGAACGGGACTTACCAAAAACTCCAAGGTCGAGGCAAAAAATGTTTTTAATGAGGGAGTTTAGATAAACTAAATGACCGAATTAAATACATTTTTTAACGATGAGATTGGGGTTTTTCGTGAGTCCTGTAGAAATCTTACATCTCACTGGCATAAACACTTTTGGTTTCTGCTTGTCCTTTTTCTTGCAATTCAAATTGAGTTTTCTGGTAATCCAAAGATTGTTGCCACCTGGAAATAATAATCGTGGCGATTGCATTAGCCATCATATTAATAATTGACCTGGCTTCATTCATGAATTTATCGATACCCAAAACAAGAACGACGCCTGCAACAGGAATGTGTCCTATCGTTGCTAATGAGCTCGCCAACACAATAAACCCGCTTCCGGACACCCCAGCGGCACCCTTGGAACTAATGATCATGACTCCCAGCAGCGATAACTCTTGCCAAACTGTTAGATCAGTATTGGTAGCCTGTGCAATAAACATGGCAGCCATCGTTAAATAGATTGCGGTTCCTGCCAAATTAAAAGAATATCCTAATGGCAGAATCAAGCCGACTACAGATTGCTCACATCCCAATCGTTCAAGCTTCTGCATCAAACTTGGTAATACGGTCTCGGAGGAAGCGGTACTCCACACGATTAAAAGCTCATCCTTTAAATACCGTAACAAATGCCAGATATTAATTTTGCAGTACCATTGCAAAAGACTTCCCAAGATAATCAAGATAAAGAAAATGGAGGTTAGATAATAACAAGCCAATAATCCAATTAAATTAAACAAAGGGCCAACTCCAAATTTTCCTACACTGAATGCCATGGCAGCAAAGGCAGCTACAGGCGCCATATACATTACAAAATGAACGATTTTAAAAAAGACATTAGACAGGACTTGCATTCCAGTAACCAATGATTTTCCTGCATTGCCTGTAAGAATCAGGCCAATCGCAAACAATATTGAAATAAAAATAACTTGCAGCAGTTCACCGTCGACAAAAGCGCTAATAAAAGTTCTGGGGATAATATTAATCAGCAGATCAGTCACATTGGTTACCTTATGTGCCCCATCAAGGTAAGAACTCGCTTCTTTGGCATCCAGAGAATTGGGATTCACATTTAAACCAACACCAGGCTTAAAATAATCTGTCGCCAGAAGACCTATCAGCAATGCCAGAGTTGTGATGAACGTAAAAAAAAGCAATGCCCCGCCTGCCAAGCGCCCAACTTGCCTCATATCATTCATTGCTGCGATTCCGGAGACCAGAGTAAGAAATATAATAGGGGAAATTAACATCTTAATGATTTTGATAAAAACATCGGCTATGGCTTTTAATTGAACCCCTACATCAGGCATAAAATATCCAAGTAAAATACCAATGAAAACACCCAGAAGAACTTGTACATATAATTTTTTAAGAAAATTCATTTTTATTCTCCAGGTCATTTACTATAAACAACTATTCAAAAGCAAAGCATGAAGCACTAAAAATTCTTTCCCTAGACAAATCATTATTACATGAATAGTTTAAATTATTCTAGATATGATCAATATTGATATATTTTTTCAATTTTAACTATTATTAAAACAATTTGAAGAGATTTTGTAAAATAAAATTGCAGAATTGATTGCTTAAGGATCGTTTGATGCCTGTTTACTAAGGAAGACTAGGTGAATATGAACCATCATTAAGGAGTTAGCAAAATGGAAGGGGTAAATTTTATACTTTTAGGCCTTAAGGACTATTATATAAAAACAATCCATTTTCATCATTGCCATTACTTATATCACAAAGCCAATCGATAATTAACAAACTTGTGCCTAAAGCAGGGTTATAGAAATTTACACGCAAAGTAGCAGTATTATCTTCGAAGACATTTAAACGGCCAGAAGCAGATAAAAACACGCCAGGTGAATACTCAAATATCTTGTTTGAGACAGTAGTTACCGTATCTCGTAATTGATCATTAATTCTGGTTCGAAAATGCAAATACTCTGTAAAATTGAATCTTGTTGAAGCGCCATCCAAATTCTGTACTAATTGAGTTTGCAGTGTGGGATCTGTAATTTGGCATCGATCCAATCGTATAATGGCCTTGACGTCATCACCTCGTTCAACCGCCCTGACCAATTGCGTGAAATTAGTCAACAAAGAATTATTAGCCAACAAAGAAGTAATTGCATGGGCATGGTCTATAAATAAAGACAAATAAATTAACAATAGAAAGCTATTCCATTTCTTCATAACGTCCCCTCTTATTGATTAATTATTTGCTTAATCCTTCAGCGCAAATATTATATAAAGTGTATAACCAATAATCGACATTTGCCAGAAAATTTCATTTCCTTTTAAGAAGATTGGGGATTTTATGTAAGTCGTGTAGAATTTAGTAAGTTTTTTTAAAAGATAATAAAAACAATAATATTTTGGGCTGATGAAAAAGTAAGCATTCCCGGGCATAAATTTCGAGGTCAAGTTAAAAAGATCAAAATTTTTTATAAACTCTATATTTTCAAAATGGGTATCCTTTTGTTTCTTTAGAGTAACGTGAGTTATGAATAAATATTATATAAGAACCAGTCGATACCCAGGGAGCCGTTCAGGCTGAGGAGATGCATAAGCATCGTCTCGAAGCCTTGGTATGAAAGATTAAATCTCCTACAAGGCTTCGAGACGGCATATAAATGCCCCTCAGCCCGATCGGTTTGAGATAACAACTGATTTTATCCATAACTCACGTTAGTATAAATACATGGAATTTACGTCATACATTTAATCCAAAGAGACACTATGCAAAACATACAGCACCTGATTGACTACATTCTTCATATCGATGTTTATTTAAATGCCTTTGTATCAACATATGGGTTTTGGACTTATCTTGCGTTATTTGCTGTCATCTTTTGTGAGACAGGCTTTATCGTCACACCTTTCTTACCGGGAGATTCCCTATTATTTGCTGCAGGAAGTATCGCCGCTCAACCAGGAAACCCTATGAATATCATGCTGTTGTTTGTTTTGCTTTTCATGGCTTCGATATTAGGGAATCAAGTGAATTTCCTTGTTGGACGTGTAATAGGCCCTCGTGTCTTTAGCGCCAAGCGCTCCTGGTTACTGAATCCCAAGCATCTGCATGATACCCATACTTTTTATGAGAAGCATGGCGGCAAAACAATAATACTGGCGCGTTTTATTCCCATAATACGCACCTTTGCTCCATTTATTGCGGGTATTGGCAGGATGCGATCATTGCATTTCACGCTTTTCAATCTGATCAGCGCCATACTTTGGATTGGAAGTCTTCTTAGCCTGGGATATTATTTAGGCTCAATCCGATTAATAAAAGAGAATTTCTCATTGGTCATCTATGGGGTCATAGCGATTTCAATTTTACCGCCCATCATCGCTTTAATTAATAAAAAATCAACGTCCTCAATTAAAAAATAATATACTCTAGGGACTTATGCGGGTGCAAATGGCTCTAAGGATGCCTTTTACACCCGCTCTTACTGGGGAACATATCTGTTGGCAAACAATTGCACTTCTAAAACAGATGCTAGTTTATTTAAAGAAGAAGTAAAATGCCTGGACAAATATTGCAAATCTTTTTTATTGTCATGATTCCCTTGTAATTCATCCAGTAACATTGTTCTATAGGAGTGTGGATGTGTATTTCCATTTCTGCTGTCATTCAAATAATGAACCAAAGCTTCTTTGGCTTGGCCATAATCTGTTATTTTAGAAAATGTTTTGCAGAAGTTATTCGCCCGATCTCGGCCTGTCTGACCATGATAATGAAAAAAGCAAAACCAGATGCTTTCACTGTAAGTGGTGTAAGTGAGCGTAGCATTAGCAACAATTCGTTTTAATTGCTCCAGTTTTCTCTGCTCTTCACTAACTACCGGTCTATCATGGAAAAACCCTTTACTGATTGGTTTATTGGTTTCATTTCCTTTCCTGTTATGAGGATTAGTTAGTGTATCAAAAGGGGGTACTATAAAGTCTCGAGCTGATTCTTTTCCAAGAAGATCCTCGGTAACTGTTGGTTGATCCATCATTCTTTTAACTCGACTTAAAGGGGTGTTACGTGCTAGAAGCATTCCTGTAGTGGCTCTCTCCGTTGTAATTTGGGTAGTCCAATGTGTATTATTGCTACTAGTTAAAGTAAGAGTATGTCGTTCTGGAATATCGAAAAATTCTTGAATTGGACTATCATTCCTTAGCACATGAAGATTCACCTCAAACGCTTCGGCTAAATAATCTAAATCCAAATGAGTTCCCCAGAAAAAATCCTGAGTGATGTTATTCATAGCGGTAATGATAGGTGACTCACTCCTTGGCTCTGTGTCCAGAGTGATATTGGCTGGATTTGTGGTTTCGCCATACAATAAATTCAAAAAGAGGGGAACCAAAACATCATTTTCATGCCCTGGATGTACACTGTCTCGATCGATCTCTGCCATTTTAATCAATATAGGAACAGAATCGGCAAAAGGATTGTAACGGGAGTCCGTATCCTGAGGATCACCATAATATAAGGCTGCAAAATTAACAAAATTGCTGTTTCCAGTTAATCGATTATAATTTCCATTTCTGAATACGCAGGCATTTCTTAATTCTCGTATTTGATATTGATAGGTCACTATTCTTAAGGAGCTTTGCAACCTGTCCAGTAATTCTTTATCGGGATCTTCAAGATTAAGTTTCAAAATCTTATCGTATTGATCTGAAATTGACCTATCGAGACCTACCCATCGATCAAACATGGTTCTTCTATTATACTTTGCCTCTTCCTGAATTATATTCACCAAACCTATCGCAAAGGCATAAAAAGCGCAATTGCCAAGGCCAGGGTTATCAATAGTTCTTTCTCTTAAGAAACCGCCAGGCTCTTCGATCAAATCCAATTGCTCAGATGTTGGTGCACTAACTTGTTTATCACCTCTATAAGCCTCCAAGGAAGTCATTTTCAAACGTGAGGGTGTCGAATCCAGAAAACGCTCGCTATCTTCTTCATTACACAATACATTCCAATGCTCTTCCCGGTTCTCTAATCTGATTTTGATTCGGCTGTCCGTAATGTCCTCTTCTCTATTCTCAACCAGACTGATCGCTAAGGCATCTGTCATACCCTTTAACTCATCACAGCTATAACCCCTTTGAAAGGCACGAGGATCTGAACTGATCTTTTTCTTTAAAGCAGACAATAATTCTTTAGCCTTTTCGGTCAGAAATTGTTTTACATTTTCACGTGTCAGTTCAAGTTTGTAGTCTTTAAGAATTTCTCGTAATTTATCTAATAAAGGCGCCCTGTCTTTGTTCAAATCCAGATTTTCCAATTTGGGAAAAAGAGCCTCGCCCAAATCCCCTATGTTTTGCAATTGAAACCAGGCTTGGCCATTTTCAATATTGGCCTTATTTTTCCATACAAGATTGGTTAATTCATTTAGAACTTCTTCATCCAGATGATCTTGATATTTCTGATTCAAATTAAATAATACGGGTGCCAAAATCAGCTCAATGTCTCTGGTATCGTTGTAATAGGCTAGCCACTCTTTTAAAGTTTTCCAGCTTTTGGGGTTAAATTTCGGGTGATGTTTGGCAAATTCATCCAGCAAGGCCTGATAACCGGGTGTATCCAGCTGCGAATCCACTCTTCCGCTCAAGATCTCGACACTCAGTCCGATTGACACTGCATTAAATAGACAAGCGCCATCTCCAGTAGCCTTAATTGTCTTCGCCATACATACTCCCGATAGTTCTGGTCAGTGAATAAAATTAATGTTCACATATTGTACTCTAAGGGGGTATAATAATCAATTAAAAAGAGCTCATCAGGCCTTTAAAAAATTAACTATCCACTGGGCAATAATTGTGTCATCCTCATGTAACTCAAGAGATTTCATCCCTTTTGCAAATTCAATTTCATTGACCGAGTCCTCACGAGACACCATCAAATCACGAGAATAAGATTTAGTAAACTCAGGATGCCCCTGCACACTCAAGAAAGAACCAATTTGCATCATATAATTTGGACAAAAATCACTCCCTGCCAATATCTCCGCACCGGTTGGTAACTCAATCACCTGATCTTGATGGCTAACTAGCAAGTTGAAGCAATTTAGAGATGGTCTCATCCATTCTTTGAATTGGTAAATTTGATTTTGTGACATACCTACCCCCCAACCCTTGGGAGATTTAATCACTTTTCCACCTAGGGCTTTCGCTATTAATTGATGCCCAAAGCAAATACCAATTAATTTTTTTTGGGAAGCATGCAAAGTACGAACAAACTCTTCAAGCTTTCTTATCCAGGGATAATCATCATTCACCCCATGTCGACTTCCTGATATCAAATAAGCGTCTACGGCATCGATATCTGTTGGCAGCTCCCCATGCTCTGCATCAAATACAATAAATTCAAGAGTAGAATCCGCCGGGCGCAATAGATTGGCAAACATCTCAGGGTATTGACCATGATCCGCAACAAATACCTCGCTTACCTTATCACAAAGCAAAATACCAAGATTCATTTAATTCACCTAATTAATTATCGCAAAATTTTTATTGTCTCGATGGGTATGATCTCGAAAACCTCATGTTTTAGTCGGTGACATGCACAATGGAACCAAATTTTTCGCAGTGAAGTATCGATTGGTTCATGGCATCAGGAGCAGCTGCAAGATATTCAGTTACATGAAAAAAATCAAGCGCTTGGTATTGTGTATGACGCTCTAAAAAATCCCAATTGACTTTTGCACCATGAGCAATACCCACGTATGTTGCACTAGGGTATTGTAATTTAACCTCTCTCTCAAGACACTCCAAAAAGTTCACCTTGCCATATTCTGGGGCTGCCCCTAAATAAATAGTATACAACCGTTCTCCTGTGTTGTTGTACAAAATAATTGTTCCTGTCATGGCTTCTCGCCACCCTTCATTGACCATGAGCACACAAGTGCCATCAAGACTCACAGATACCGTGCTAACGATGTCATCAAGTTTAGGTGTTTCATACATCCACTCTACTTCCATAGCTTGAGCAATTGAGCCCACCACATCCACAATATTTTAAGGTGTCTAATAACATTTTCGGACTTTCCCCTTGCTCATCATCCTAACATGAACTATTTGAATAGGTGCCCTAGTTGTATCAAACCGCTATAGTGCCTCTGCTGTTGTAACACTACCCACTTTATTGACTGCGGATTGAATGGCCTCCTCCATATTCAGCATGGAACCATCCAGTTTAAATGGATGTGGCTTACTTTCGGTATCAGGATGATATCCTTATCTTGTGCCAAAGCATGCGCAGTCTCAATCGCTGTAAGCAGCGTCTCATGCAGGTATTACAGGAAAGGTGCCTGCGCTTGTCCGGGAAAAAACGCGTATTCGGTCAATTGATAAGGGTTTCCATTTTTTAGGCATCCAATATCCAAAGACGCAACCTTTGGATAACACCACAATGACACAGGCTGTTGTAAACGTTCCTAACACGGAGCAAGTTGAACAAAACCAATCCAAACCCGGGGGGGGGTAGAGACAATTTGGCAACCCGAAAAGCAGCCTCTTTTGCAAACACACATTGTTCCTCATGCAAGAACAAAGTACTAAGCGCGCGAGCAAGTTAAATGGATGGTCAAAGATGGGGTTTCTCCCCGGTGCATCATCAGTTACTTGCATCGATGGTGTCTGTGGTGGGTGAGAACAACTGCACACTGGTTATACCAGGACTTGCTTTTATGGTTTTTGGACTCATGCTGGGATGAGCATGTGGCGGCTTACGCCGCCGAGCTACTTCATCGACATGATGTCAATTCAGTCAAAGCTGAAACACTTGGTGATGATTATCTGGCGTCATCTGGTTTTCAAGTTGCGATTTGAGATCGATAAAATCGTTTGTTCTTACTTTACATAATGCCGTCATGGCATCTAAATCGAGCTCGGCGGTAATGCCGCGCCCCAGTCCGCCGGCGGCATCCCGCCCAGGGCAGAAGTAAAGCCCTTTATATATTGCAAAATCAACCGACAACTTAGAATCAATACTAAACCAATTTTCATCCTTGTCAGTAGTCCAATTATTAAATTGTTTCGGTGATTTTGGCTGCGAGGTAAACTCCGGCACAGGATAAAACGACTCATTAGAGCAGTATTCATCAACAATATGCATAGGTAGCCTTTTTTGTGCACCACCAACACCTTCTCGCCACTGCTTATCTATGACCTCCCAATTTTTAGCTCCTGGCGCGTTTATCGAATCTACTTGTGTTTGCAGCTCTTTAATGATGGTATTTTCGAAATCAAAACGCTTTTCAGTGATTGTTTTTCCATTAAGCCTATAAGTGACTCCGTCCGTGTTCACTTTGTTGTACTGAGCCATCAATCGTTCGAATACCTTTCTGCCCTCTTCATTCTGTGGGATACACGCAATCATTGCTGCCCACATATGTTTATCCAGGGCCCACAGCGCATATTCAAAAGCGCTGATGTTCTCAAATTCTCGCCCAGAACAATCCGTAACGACGCCCCGCTTAAAAATTAAACTTATGTCCTGCTTTAACATCGATTTAACCACATCATGTTTCCCGCGTGTCACATGATGCAATAATTTGGGAACATCAATAATAGGCTTAAACAATTTCAAATGATATTTTGATGTCTGAGCTAAGTTTACTAAATCACGGTTTGATAAACCTTGAGCAGTTTCAATTTTAAGTACTGGTGGTAATTCATTATACTTCTCGAATTTGGATTGCATATTTTCGCCTTACTTCTATTCATTCAGATTAATTTAGGCAAATATTATACATGAACATATTGAATAATCAAAGATCTATATGAATTTAAAATATACATATAGAGCTCTGTGTAAACGTTCACGCTCCTTGTCATGTAACTATATAAAAGAGTGATATTTTTTAAGACAAGGGGTTTTTATTACCCTCAAAAATTGCTATAAAGAGTCAAAAGATAAGATACTGATTTTATGACTGATTTATCGCAAATCAATTTAACGCCTAAGAACCTAGAAGAAGCATTAGAAACAATAGGCCATTTAGCAAAAATACTCATTGAGCTAAAAGAAGAAAACAGGTTACTCAAGGAAGAAAATGCTTGTCTTAAAGAGCAGTTGAATACCAATTCAAAGAATTCCTCATTGCCCCCCTCACGAGACCTGAAGAAGAAAAAACACAGTAAAGCCAAGAGTGGTCGTTCCCGAGGGGGTCAACCCGGCCATAAAGGACATCAACGCATATTAGTACCTATAGAGAAAGTCAATTCAGTGATTATTTGTCCACCCCAAAGGCATTGTGATTGTGGTAAAGAGTTAGATGTTTTAGGTCAGTTTGAACGACATCAAGTTTTTGAACTACCTACCCCCCGTTATGAAGTGATTGAATACCAGCTTCAAACTGGATGCTGTAGAACATGCCGACGCCGCTATCAAGGCAATTTGCCTGAAGGCGTGAGTCGTAAGGGATTTGGTCCCAGAGCTCAAGCGATGGTGAGTTTATTGACCAGTAAATACCGGCTGAGTAAGCGTTTGGTTCATGCTTGGTTTGCTGATGTTTATCAAATGCCCATTTGCTTAGGAAGTGTATCGAATGTTGAGCACACGGTGAGTCAATCACTCGAGCAAGCTCATGAAGAAATTAAAGCCCAAGTTCAAAACGCAACAGTGATTCATTTAGATGAAACAGGCCATAAAGAATGCTACCAAAATGGTTGGGCATGGATTATGAGCACACAGGAAGCGACTTATTTCAAATTAGAGCGTTCTCGAGGAAGGAAAATTGCTAAAGAACTCATTGGTGATTTTCGAAACCACATTTATGTAACAGATCGTTATTCTGCTTATGATTTTTTGCCGGATAGGAATCGTCAAGTGTGTTGGGCTCATTTGAAAAGGGATTTTCAAAAAATATCCGAACGCCCTGGAGTGCCAGGAAAAATAGGAAAAAGGCTTCTTAAAGCTTATGAGCGTCTTTTTAAGTTCTGGAAAACAGAGTATGACCCAAACATGCTCTCGTTTAAAAAACCTAGAAAAAGGTTTCGTTATTTTAAAGCAAAATTACTTCGTCATTTACGAGAAGGAGCTCGGTGTTCGCATAAAGCAACTGCTAGAACATGCACTAATATTTGGGAGTCTGTTGCTAGCTTATGGAGCTTCTTTGAACTACCTAATGTTCCTCCAACAAATAACCACGCTGAGCGTCAACTCAGACCTCTGGTTATTTCTAAAAAACTTACTTTTGGAACTCAATCTGAGCGAGGCAGTCGTTTTATTGAACGTATCTTTTCTGTTGTTACTACTTGTATACAACAAAAAAAGGATGTGTTGGCATTTATCATCGAAGCCCTTCACCAATGGGTTGCAACTCAGAAAAATTTAGACGCCCCTTTGCAAGGGGCGTGAACGTTTACAGCTCTGTTTCTAATACACTCTCACATTAATCCGAGGTCACAACCGTCTGGATTAGACTCAATTTCAATATACAAGTCCTTTCCATCTGATTTATACCTGGCAAACAACCCGTTTCTGCACCTTTTCCTTTACAACGATTACTCACCAATGGCTTTGCTCAATAGTTCTTTGTATTGCTCGAATGTAAAAAGAACAGGATTGGAAGCTGCTGCCGCATCCTCAGTGGCCATTTTTGCCAGTCTGTTTATCTGCGAATGATCAATACCTAACTGACTTAATGTATTTTCGATTCTTAACTCTAATCTCATCTGCTCTATCCAATCCAAAAAACCATCAAATCCATTTGCTATTGATAAATAATTTGCCATACGCTCTATCTTGTTTTCAATTTCACTACGATTAGCCAATAAAACATAAGGCATCAAAACTGCATTAAGCCGCCCGTGATGGACATCATAAATTGCACCTAATGGATGAGCCAAGGCATGCATCGCTCCAAGACCACGCTGAAAAGCGGTAGCTCCCATTGCTGAAGCAACTAGCATATGGGTTCTTGCCTCCAGGTCACTACCATCCTTGTAAGCTTGGATTAAATTCTCCTTGATTAATCTTATTCCTTCCAACGCAATACTTTCTGCCATAGGATGATAATAATTGGAACAATAAGCTTCAAGACAATGGGAAAGAGCATCCATACCTGTGGCTGCAGTGAGTGATTTGGGAAGCCCGACTGTTAACTCTGGATCCAGAATAACCATGGCAGGCAACATTTTAGGATGAAAAATAATTTTTTTAACCTGCTTTTCAGCATCGGTAATTACAGAAGCTCGCCCGACTTCTGAACCAGTTCCTGCGGTTGTTGGAATGGCAAGAACTGGGGCCATGGCTGAAACATTCACCCGAGTCCAGTTATCACCCACGTCCTCGAAATCCCATAAAGGTCGATCCTGGCCAACCATTAAAGCGATGGCTTTGCCGGCATCCAAAGCCGAGCCACCTCCGAAAGCGATCACGCCATCATGCTGGCCAGCGTTAAAAGCACAGACTCCATTCATCACATTGTCACCAGTAGGATTTGTTTTAATTTGGCAAAATAACTCCGTTCGCAAACCGGATGCCTGAGCCTGTTGTATGACTTTACTCACCATTAACGACGAGGCCAATCCCGGGTCTGTGACTAACAGAGGAGCATTAATACCTAAGTCACGACATACTTTCGCTAGTTCATTGATTCGCCCAGCCCCAACCAGGATTCGTGTCGGGTAATTCCAATTGACAATTAATGATTGGTTTTTCACGTATGATCTTCCTTTGATTCGAAAAAGACCATTGTAACTGATAGCAAGTACCTTTCCGCAGGAAAGATTAGGTCTTTTTTATAATTTTATTTTGAGTTTTAAGACGTAAGTAATCGTAGATATCAGGCTTTAAGTCTTAATTTTAGTTCTGATATGGAATGATTTGGGCCGCGTTAAAGACTCAAAGCCTATGGCGGATAAAGTACAACCCCTGCCTGATTTTTTTACACCTGTCCAAGCCAAACCGGGATCAAGGTAGTCGCAACGATTGATAAAAAAAGTACCTGTTTGTAATCGTTCACCAATCGCTATTCCTCGATGAATATCCTGAGTAAATACAGCAGCGGTCAAACCATAGTCACTATCATTCATCCTTTCGATTGCCTCTTCATCACTATCAACCGACATGATCCCTACGACTGGGCCAAAAGTTTCTTCTGTCATAATTCGCATGCGATGATTAACATCGGTTAAAATTTGCGGTGCCAGATAGGGTGTACCAGGTCTATCCATTACAAAATCCCGGGTATTTATATGTGCTACTGCCCCTTGGGCTACCGCTTCTTTGATTTGCTCTCTAACAAAGTCAGCTGAAGAAGCACGTACCAGTGGACCCAGAGTGGTTTCTGGATCATCGGGCCGTCCCAATTTATACTGTTTAACCAAATTAACCGCTTTATTAACAAATTGTTCGCATATCTCTTTATGAACATAAATCCTTTCTATACCACAACAGGATTGGCCTGAATTAAAAAACGCACCATCTATAACTGTTTCTACTGCATGATCCAAATCAGCGTCTGCTCTGATATAAGCCGGATCTTTTCCACCTAGCTCCAAATTCACAGGAATGAAACGTCCTGCCAATGTCTGTTCAACTCTTTCACCGCCGGCAACTGAACCTGTGAAAGCGACAGAATTAACTGCTGGCGATCTCATGAGTTGTTCTGTATCTTCATGTGTCAAATGCAAATATTGAAAAACACCCATGGGTAAGCCCGCTTTTTTGAATGCCTGATCGAAACGCTCAGCCGCTAACGGAGTTTGCGCAGAATGTTTCAAAATCACAACATTACCCGCCATAAGCGCAGGAATAATCGCATTGACTGCTGTGAGATAGGGGTAATTCCATGGCGCTATAACCAACACAAGTCCTAACGGCTCTCGTTTGATGTATCTTGTAAATCCTTCTTTTTCAGGTAATTCCACAGAAGCCAGCGATGATTCGGCCTGTGCAATCATATATCTTGCTCTCTCTTCAAACCCATTGATTTCACCAGCTGCGTATCGAATTGGTCTACCCATTTGCCAGCAAATTTCTTCTGCAATGTCTACTTTGCAAGCGACTATTTCATTGACAGCAGCCAAACAATATTCCTGGCGTTCAGCCAGAGAAGACAAAGGCCACAGTTTTTTTGCTACTTGTGCTTTGCTTAAAACAGTTTTTATCTCTTCTTGATTCGCATACTCTCTCTCAACATAAAGAGAGTTATCGACAGGAGAATAGGTTTTTAAGGCAGCAATCATTTTTTAATCCATGAGTTTTATAAAATCTGTCGTTTCAATTAAATAATTTCAAAATACCTGTCGAGTTCCCAATCAGTAATATGTTTTCTAAACTCTCTCTCTTCCCATTCTCTTGAAGCAGCAAAATGCTCAACAAATTCTTGACCAAATAATTCATAAGCAGCGGAAGAGTTTTTTAAATTTTGTGCCGATTCCCATAATGTGCGAGGCAACGCCAATGCCGAACTATGCTGTTGCTCGTAGGAATTCCCTTTTACCTCAGCCTCAGGCTCCAACTCATTCTCAATGCCATATAAACCGGACCCTATGGCAGCAGCCAACGCCAGATATGGGTTTGCATCTGCAGAACCCAGCCGATATTCAATACGCTGTGACTTATCACTGCCGGGAATCACTCGTAAAGCGGTGGTGCGGTTCTCGACACCCCATGTTGCTTCTGTTGGAGCCCAATAGCCGGGAATTAGTCTGGAATAGCTGTTCACAGTTGGGGATAACATGGCTAAAAATTCAGGCATCAACTTCTGCTGCCCGGCTAAAAAATGGCGTTGAATTTTGCTCATATTATATTCTCTGCCTGATTCATAAAAAGCAGACTTGCCGCCATCTCTATCTCGCAAAGACAGATGTATATGCCCACTTTGCCCAGGGTAATCACCTGACCATTTAGCCATAAAAGTTGCCATTTTATTATTGCGTTGCGCGAGAATTTTCATAAATGTTTTAAACAAAGCCGCTTTATCTCCTGCTGCCTCAGCATCATCAACAGCTATTGCTGCTTCCAGAACTCCGGGGCCTGTTTCCGTATGTAAACCTTCAATGGGGAAATCCATTTTTTCCGCCATAGTGAGAATTTGATGATAAAATTCAGCATGTACCGTATTACGAATAATTGAGTAACCAAAATTATCAGGAGTAACAGGCTTTAGGTTACGAAATCCTTTCGCACGCACGCTGTCAGGTGTTTCATCAAATACAAAAAATTCATATTCCAATGCGGCATAAACATCATACCCCATGCCCGCAGCTTTATTGATTACACGACGCAAGATCCCGCGAGGACAGATGGCTTCTGCTGCTTGTGAAAATTCAGCCATAAACAACAGTTGATTTTCTTCAAATAATATTTCACGACAGGTTGAAGGAATAATTCGCACTGAAGCGTCAGGATAACCCGTATGCCAGCCAGTATATTTCACATTATCATAAAGCTTATCTTTAGAATCCCATCCTAAAATGACATCACAAAAAGCAAAACCATGCTCCAAAGCCGAAAAAAACTTGTTACGGCTCATGTACTTGCCCAGCATCACACCATCGATATCAAAAAGACCAACCTTAACATGAGTTAATTGTCTTTCTTCCACGATGCGTTTTGCATCTTCTATGGTTCGGATCTCTCTTGGGTTTAGCATGGCATATCCTTATGTCGTTCTGTCAATGTAAGCTTCTTTACTTCCCAATGTCTAATTGCGGCGAATACGACACTGAGATAATAACCCATTTTGAATCCAGTTTTTTAAATAAGACGCTGCTTTCATTCCGACCTCTTCAGCAGGCATCCACTGGCATAATCCCTCACAAATCACCCCAAAAGAGGAGCCCTGAATCAGAGCGTCTAAAGCCCAAGCTTCTTCTTCCGACAAGCTGTAATATTGAATGATATAATTTTGACCCCGCCATAACACCCAGCCAGTAGTAGCAGGACTATCTTTCAACTCAGGAATCTCAAGATTATTGACCAAAGCTTGCCACAATGAAAAAACATTCCAACAAAAATCAAGCCTATGGACTGATGAATGAAGTACAAATCCCATCTCAGCCCAGGATTCGGGCGGCACTGCTGCCATCTCTTCTACATTAAACACCGTATCATCTGCTGCATCGAAGGCTAAGGTCATTTTCCATTCCAGCTCAGCCAGTTCATACAAATAATAGCAAGACTTCGCATAGTACTTTTTTATCAATTCAGGCAATCTATCACCATACCATCGGATTGAACGGTAAGAAGATGGGTAAGAATCAATATAACGAGCACTTAACTTTTCAAATTCCTCAGTACCTAAATACGCATATAAAGCGGGGTAATTTGCTGCCAAACATTCAATCAATCTCAATCGATAACCGTCTTTATAAATATTCAGACGCGTTTCTGTTGAAACTAACTTGGTTGGCACTATGGATTCTTTAATTAAGTCCTGCCCGTAATAAATGAATTCTTGCAATTGGGCTTGTAAAGTCAATAGCGATTTCATACGGCTACCTTTTCTTTTGCAGCTTGTATGGCAAGGCGTTTTGCATGATTAATTTCACTTAAAAGCTCGCTAAAATCAGGCATGTTATCATCACGTTCAATCATAGTGGATACAGGCCCAAGTCTCTGTATGGTTGCCTCATAAAGATCCCAAACTGGCTCAATCACTGGAGCATTGTGAGTGTCTATAATGTAATTTCCGTGATTAGTGTGACCCGCCAAATGGATTTGGGCTACTCTTCCAGGAGGCATGGAATTAATATAAGCCATTGGATCGAAATTATGATTGAATGAACTGACATAAACATTGTTGACATCCAACAATAAATAACAACCGGATTGTTTTACTATTTCCAGAATAAAATCCCATTCTGACATTTCTGACTGTTTGTATGTAAGGTAGCTTGATACATTTTCAATTAAAAAAGGACGTTTTAAGAAATCTTGTATTTCTTGAATACGGGATACGATGTGTTGAATAGCTTCAGTTGTATAGGGAACCGGTAATAAATCATGCGTATTTAATCCATGAATGCCAGTCCAGCATAAATGATCTGAAATCCAGACAGGCTCAATACGAGAAGCTAATTCTTGTACCTGCTTCAAATAATCCCAATTCAAAGGATCAGTGCTTCCCAGAGAAAGAGAGACGCCGTGCATGACAATAGAATAGTGTTCGCGAATTTTGTCCAGATAAAAGAGAGGCTTACCTCCGGGGATTAAATAATTTTCAGTTAATATTTCAAACCAATCCAGATCAGGTTTGCTCGTCAGGATTTCTTCATAATAGTTTGGTCGCAATCCTAAACCAAAACCTAAATACGGTAATTTTTGATCTGACTTATTTGGGGATACTTCCATATTAAACCTAAAAAAGAATGGGGACCAGGCATGTTTTTCTACATGCCTGGCAAGATGCGACTGAACTAATTGCTATTATTCAGCAACAGTACCACCTTGTTTTTCGCAATCTTCTTTAGACATCTCAAGAATACCTTTTCCTTTGCAAGAATTTTGACCTTTGCAAGCATTATCAGCAGTTTTACAGCTGCCTTGACCTTTACAAGCATTAACACCTTTACAGTGAATTGTTGTGGTTGTAGCATCAACAGCAAATGCAGGAGCCAAAGCAAACATAGAAGCCGCGCCAACAGCTAAAGCAGCGCCTGTTAATTGTAATTTATTCATAGCAATTCCCTTTTGATTAAATGAAAATGATTGTAAAGCCGGCAAATCTGAATTGTGTTGCCAATAGCATTTTAAGAATCAATAATCAAAAAAGTCAAGATTATCCAAACTGATAAATAATTATTTTTTCAAATAGTTAAGTAAATTATTTAATTACACTACAAATTTTGAAAGTACTTTATATCACCAACTCCCGCCGTTTAATCGAACAGGTTCGGGAGACAATTGAATCAATTTGCGATTTTCTAATTTCCGGATCATTAAGCGGGATTGGCATCTAATCCTTTGAATAAAAGCTATTATTTCTGCACCGGAAAAAATCACACGAGAATATTGCGAAAAAACTGGAATATGAATGATTGTTCCCTGTTTTCTGAGTCTCTATAGCTCTTGCTCAGAATATTAAATCGAATGTTATTTTGGGGATTGGTTAATCCAAATTTACTTTTTCAAGATAGTTAGGTATCTTGCAACTCCATCCTAGCTCCGCTTCAATATGTCCCTTTAACCCTAATGCCGCTTGAGGCTCGCCATGGGTAATAAAAACTTCCTTTGGGGCTTTCTCAAAATGCTTTAGCCAAACTAGTATTTCCTCATAATCTGCGTGAGCAGAGGCATTGGTTAACATAGCTACCTGAGCCCTGACTGGATAATCATCGCCATGGATTTTAACGGACGGCTCATGATTTAACATTTTTTCACCTCTCGTTCCAGCAGCCTGGAATCCGGTCAAAAGGATAGTACTTGCAGGATCAGGAGCATATACCTTCAAATGATGCAAAACCCTGCCCCCTGTCATCATGCCACTTGCAGAAATAATAATTTTAGATTCGCGCCCCCAATCCACTGCCATGGATTCATTTGGGGTATGGACATAAGCCGCTATTTGGCAGACGGCTCGACACTCCTGGGCACTTAAGCGGTGCTCGTTATGATGTTTTAATAATAATTCAGTGGCATCAATAGCCATAGGGCTATCCAAATAGACAGGGACATCAGGAATTAATTTTTTTTGTTTTAAAATATACAAATAATACAACATAGTTTGTGCTCTACCGACTGCAAAAGCAGGAATTAGCACTGTACCACCTCTTTTACAAGTCTTATTGACTATGTTGGCTATAAACGCTAAAGGATCGGTTTTATCATGCAAGCGATTCCCATAAGTTGATTCAATCACCAAATAATCGGTAGATTTCATTAACTCGGAAGGCTTCATAACAGGATCATTGAGTCTTCCAATATCACCACTAAATAATAACTTGATTTGCTTTGTTTGAAATTGCATAAATGCAGACCCTAATATATGCCCTGCTCTATGCCAACTGATTTCGCAATCCTCCATTAAAGGATAAGGGGTGTCATATTCTACTGATTCAAAATACTTTAAGGTATTATTTGCATCTTCCTGAGTATACAAAGGTAAAGCCGGATGGTGCTTGCTGTACCCATATTTATTTGCCCTTCTGGCATCTTCCTCGTGCAAAAAACCGCTATCAGGCAGCAAGATAGAACATAAATCGGTTGTTGCAGCTGTTGCATAGATGCGCCCCTTAAATCCCTGTTTCACCAATAATGGCAAATAACCACTATGATCAATATGTGCATGGGTCAAAACAACCGCATCTATCGATTCTGGAGACACAGGCAGGGGTGACCAGTTTCTTAGTCTCAATTCTTTTAACCCTTGGAAAAGTCCACAATCTACCAAAATCTTTTTATTATTTGATTCTACCAAGTACTTAGAACCGGTAACCGTGCTGGTAGCGCCTAAAAAAGACAATTTCATAATAATACCTTGTTGTATGTCATTCTCAGTACTGTAATGAATAACACGACCTATTGCCAATTTATTTTAAAGTCATTTGAAGTTTGAAATTGTAAATCTTTATCCCGCCCATTCACTTGCACTTAGGGTGTGGAGGCTTTTATAAAACTGCTTTTTAAGTTTTTTACCCACTTGTCTCTATTCTCTTTAGTCATATCCGATTTTTTAATTGCATAATGAAGCACATAAATTCCATCCTTGCCCTTGGTAATTTTCAGAATTTCGTCTTGTTGCAGATTGGCAGGCTCTTGAATTTTAAACTCAAAAATTAGTAGATTGGGTTGCTCCTCAATGACATGGACAATATATTTTACCCCTGATTTACTCAAGTTGTTTAAAAATTGATCACCAAACTGAGCTGGAGTCATGTTGATTAAACCCGGCATAAATTGTGTAGTAATCAACTCTTTCCAGTTATTAATGTCATCTCCAACAGGAATATACTCAATGGTAACCATCTTATCTGTTTTCTTTCCCCAAGCGATCTTCCATGGCCTGTCATCAAAACGTACTATTTGTTTCTCATAATGGATAAGCTGTGAATCACCTGAGGAATCAGCCAAAGGAACAACACTGCAATAAAGTTCTCCTTTATAGGTTACAAACTCCACACATTTAGGATTATTTTCTTTATTGACTTTGATTAATTTTTTTGGAAGAGAAGAGCCATTAGGCTCTGCGTAGCAAATAACGGCATTAAGTAATCCAAAACATAACCCAATGAAATAATTCATGCTCTTAATCCAAAAAGTGGATACTATTTAATTGTAGACGTTGAAACCCATGACCCACAATTTTGATTAGGCAAACTGGTATATAATTATATTAGAGAGCTAATAAGGAGATTACCATGAATGGTTGCAAAATCAGTCCTGTTGGACTGGGTCTTTCTTTAGGAATTCTATGGGGATTATCATTGTTAGTCATGGGATTAATCGCCTATTTTTATGCCTATGGCAGGCCCTTTGTTGAAGCAGTTGCCAACTTATACCTTGGCTACGAACCTTCTGTCCTGGGAAGCTTCATTGGTGGCGTCATTGGCTTTATTGATGGGTTCGTCACAGGATTCCTTATCGCTTGGCTTTATAATTGCTTTAGTTGTTGTTCTTGTTGCAGAGGCAAAAAAAATAAAAAAGAATAAGCTTGCTAACAATGAGAAGCCCTGACGTCAATGACGTTAAAACCAACGTCATTGACAAGAGTAATTAATTCATTCAAGGGTTAAAATCATTTATGGGCGAACAATAATACGGTTCTCTACTGACTGAACCCCTTGAACTTGTCTGGCAATTTGTTCTGCAATATCGCTCTGGCGAATTTTTTTCACATAACCACTTAATATCACCACATTTTGATTGGATTCCACATGAATTTGATTGATCACAGGATCATTACTTTCCATTAGTGAATCCTTTACCGACTGAGCCAAAGTCATGCCTGATGGATTAGACGGAATAAACATGTTACTCACGGTATTGGTCTGACAACCTGCTGTAAACAAAATCAAAAACACAATGATTATACTGGATAAACATTTTAGCATCACAGCCTCCAAGATAGAGTGGATTTATTTACACTGCATTAAAAGAACCAAATAATAGCACAACTCCCCGTATTTCTATAGTCAAGCCACTACCTATAAACCATCGTTTGCCAAGAGAAACTTAAGTCTTTTCAAACAATAACTGAGATTAAATTGTCATTTATGGAATGCTGCTATACTATTTTTTATAAATCAAACACCTACAGGATGCAAGGTATGAAAAAAACAAATGAAAAACCTATCAATAAAAAAAACGAAATACCTGCATCCCCAAAAAAAGAAATTCTAAGTCCATTAGAACAAACACCTGCTCCAGAACAATCCGACCCTATTTTCAGATTCATTGATAAATTATACCAAGCCAACTTAGGAAAGTTAACTGCCGGTATAAGTCCTGCTGCGCTAGGTACAGCCTATTACTCCTGGTTTGCTCAATTGCTACAGTCACCTGGCTCCATGCTACGACTGGCTTATTATCCGCTGTTGCATGCCAACGATTATCTTTCCAACCTTTTCAAGTATGACAAGCCGAGAGATGGCAAGGACGTACGTTTTCATACAGAAAACTGGAGTTATTATCCCTGGCGGCTTTGGGCTGAGCAATTTCTCCAATTTGAAGATTGGTGTTTACAAGCCTCAAGCAAAGTTCCAGGTATACCACTTCATGTCAAAAGAACAGTAACCTTTTCCACCAGACAGATTCTTGACGCCTTATCACCTTCCAATTTTGTTTTGACTAATCCTGATTTGCTTCAGGAAACAATTCGCTCGAATGGGCAAAATTTAATTCGCGGAACAGAGCTTGCCTTTAAGGATTTTGTAGAAAAGATAACAGGCTCACCTCCTGCGGGAGTCGAGAATTTTATCCCGGGGAAACAAGTTGCTGTAACAAAGGGGAAAGTCGTTTATAGCAATCATTTAATTGAATTAATCCAGTACACACCCCAAACAGAAAAGGTATACAAAGAACCGATCTTGATTTTACCTGCCTGGATCATGAAATATTATATCCTTGATCTGCTGCCGGAAAATTCTTTAGTAAACTGGCTAGTTAGACAGGGACACACCGTATTTATCGTATCCTGGCGCAATCCAACGAAAGAAGATAGAAATCTTGGACTGGATGATTATTATAAACTAGGCGCTATGGATGCTATAGATGCAGTGAGCAATGCCATTCCACATACCAAAATCCATTTAATGGGTTATTGTCTTGGGGGCACACTGGCTTTGCTGGCTGCAGCCGCTATGGCCCACGATCACGATAACCGACTTAAAACATTGTCTCTTCTCGCCGCTCAAGGCGATTTTATTGATGCCGGAGAACTACTGCTCTTTATAACCAAAAGTGAAGTATCCTTTTTAAAAAGTATGATGTGGGAACAAGGATACCTGGACACAAAACAAATGTCTGGAACTTTTCAAATGCTCCGTTCGTACGATTTGATTTGGTCTAAAATGGTACAGGATTACATGCACGGAACTCAAAGAGGGATGATCCCTTTACTGGCATGGAATGCTGACGCAACTCGTATGCCATACAAAATGCATAGTGAATACCTGGAAAAACTATTTCTTAATAATGATTTTGCCGAAGGACGATTTATTCTGGATGGAAAACCTGTCGTAGGTGAAAATATTCGTATACCTGCTTTTGTCGTAAGTACAGAAAAAGATCACGTGGCTCCGTGGAAATCAGTATATAAAACCCATTTGTTAATCAATTCTGATATTACTTTTGTATTGACTAATGGAGGTCATAACGCTGGAATAGTCAGTGAACCAGGGCATCAAGGACGTTATTACCGTATTCGGGAAAGAAAAATGGATGCAACTTATCTTGACCCAACAACCTGGTTAAAAAGAGCTGAATTACGAGAAGGGTCCTGGTGGATTGCCTGGCATGATTGGTTAGTTAATCAATCATCTAAAAAATTGATGTCTGCACCCAAGCTGGACAAAAAATTAACTAATGCGCCTGGAAAATATGTATTACAAAAATAAAGGAATTAGTAATGAATAATGAATTTCTTGAAAATGTCACCTATGAAGAACTGACTTTAGGACGCAAGGCCAGCTTAAATCGTACATTAACTCAGGATGATATTAATTTATTTGCCGCTATGTCTGGAGACATTAATCCCTCTCATGTCGATCCTCAATTTGCTAAAAGCGATGTATTTCATGGCGTAGTCGGACACGGTATGTGGTCCGGGGCTCTAATTTCCACTCTACTGGGTACCGTCCTTCCCGGACCTGGAACTATCTATCTTGAACAAGATATTCAATTTATAACTCCTGTTCGCATTGGGGATAATCTTACAATTACTATTGTTGTTCGTGACAAACATCCAGGTAAATCCATTGTTTATTTCGACTGTCTGGGTGTGAATCAAAAAGGAGAAACAGTAATTAAAGGCCTTGCTAAAGTCATTGCTCCAACTAAAAAAATGAAGGTACCCCGAACTGTTTTGCCTCTGGTGCAAATCCATCACAATGATCACTTTAATAAAATAATTGAGGCCTGTAGTAATTTATCCCCTATCAAAACTGCAGTTGTTCATCCAGTCACTCCTAATGTCCTGGAAGCAGTTTATGATTCAGTGAAAGCTGGTTTAATCACTCCTGTATTAATAGGCCCTATGACAAAAATCAAATGTGCTGCAAGTGAGGCTAAAATTGATTTATCCAATTGGGAAATGATTGACGCAGAACACAGTGATGCCGCTGCTTTTAAAGCAGTTGAACTAGCAGCATCAGGGAAAGTAGATTCTATCATGAAAGGGGCCCTGCATACTGATGAGCTGATGTCTGCAGTGGTACCCGCCACTTCTGGGCTAAGAACCAAATACCGTATAAGTCATGCCTATGTTATGGATGTTCCAACTTACCATAAACCTTTAATCATTACCGACGCAGCCATTAATATAGCTCCTAACGCAGCAGATAAAGCCGATATATGTCAAAATGCAATCAACCTCTGGCGTATTTTATATGGAGAAGAAACAAAACCCAAAGTAGCTATCCTTGCAGCCGTTGAGATGGTGAATCCCAAGATGCAAGCAACAGTTGATGCAGCCATACTATGTAAAATGGCAGACCGAGGTCAAATAATTGATGGCTTACTGGATGGTCCCCTCGCCTTTGATAACGCCATCAATAAACAAGCTAGTAAGGAAAAAAACATTATCTCTTCCGTAGCCGGCGACGCCGACATTTTGCTGGTACCTGACATTGAATCGGGAAATATGCTTGCCAAACAACTCACTTTTCTTGGACATGCTGATGCAGCAGGAATAGTTCTCGGCGCAAGAGTCCCTATCATTCTGGCCAGCAGAGCTGATTCGTTAAGAACACGCTTACTCTCTTGTGCAGTAGCAACTAAGATATCAGCGGCCCGTAAAGCAGGCAAAATAAAATGAGACATTCCGCACTTTTA
The DNA here is from genome assembly GCF_026191275.1 of Legionella sp. PATHC039. NCBI lineage: Bacteria > Pseudomonadati > Pseudomonadota > Gammaproteobacteria > Legionellales > Legionellaceae > Legionella > Legionella sp. PATHC039. The sequence goes on along the minus strand of NZ_JAPHOP010000001.1, from coordinate 214,047 downwards.
ATTATCAACTCAGGTTCCTCCAGTGTTAAATTTCAAGTGTTCTCCAATACAGAAAAACTCGATCTCCTCGCCAAAGGCAAGATTATTAATATTGGAGGAAAACCCTCTTTTATTGCAGTTAACGAAGCGTCGGAGCAGCAGAGTACTCTAATCACTCTGGAAAAGGAAATGACACATGAGCAAGCGATTCATATTATTCTCGATTGGATTAGCCAACAGCAGCAAAACTGGGAAATTAATGCTGTTGCCCATCGTGTTGTTCATGGCGGAGAATACTTCACTCAGAGTGTTCTAGTTACCCCGCAAATAATTAATCAATTGGAAACGCTGAATTCCCTTGCTCCCATACACCAGCCTCACAATTTAGCCGCCATAAAAATTATTAACCAGATTAAACCGGAATTACCACAGATAGCATGCTTTGATACCGCATTTCACGCTCAACATAGCCCATTATTCACTACCTGTGCTTTACCAGAATATTTAAGGCAACAAGGGATTCGACGTTATGGATTTCATGGCCTCTCCTATGAATGGATTTCTCTCGTTCTCCAAAAAGACTATCCTGATTTAGCAAACAGTCGGATTATTATGGCCCATTTAGGCAACGGCGCCAGCTTGTGCGCTATAAATAGGGGAATCAGTATAGACACCACCATGAGTTTGACAGCGCTGGATGGTTTACCAATGGGAACTCGTTGTGGCAGTTTGGATCCTGGGGCTGTTATTTACATGATAAGAGAATTGAATCTTCCACCAGATAAGGTAGAGGAAATACTTTATAACGAATCCGGCTTGCTTGGTTTATCAGGAAAAACCAATAATATGCTGGAATTACAATCCAGCGCTGATAAAAACGCTCAATTTGCTTTGGAGTATTTTTGCCTGAAAACAGCTCAATTTATTGGAATGATGACCATTTCGCTAGGTGGAGTAGATGGTATTGTATTCACAGGAGGAATAGGGGAAAATTCAGAACCGATTAGAGCAAATATCCTCAAGAGGATAGAGTGCTTACACCCTTTTTCTGTTATCGTTATTCCTGCGAATGAAGAAAAAATGATGGCTATGCATACCTTAACAGCCCTCAGGACTTAAAGGCGTATTTTTTACTGGCATAGATAATGAGTATAAAAAATGGATAAAGACTACTATAAAATCATGGGAGTCAGTCAGGATGCTTCTGAAAAAGACATCAAAATGGCTTACCGAAAATTAGCCCGCAAATATCACCCCGATATTAGTAAAGAACCAGATGCTGAAGAACAATTTAAAGAAATGGCAGAAGCCTATGAAGTACTGAAAGACCCTAAAAAAAGATCCGAATATGATCAATATCTGAAATACAAGGAATTCAATCCCCAAAGCGATGGATTTACCGGGCGAAGAACTCAAGAACAACCCTTTCAGGAATTTCATTTTGACAGCGATTTTTTTGAAACCTTGTTTGGACATTCGCGCTATCAACAGCAACAGATGACTGGTCAAAACTATCATGGCAAAATCACTATCAGTCTAGAGGAAGCTTACCATGGAGCTGTTAAAAACTTACAAGTTCCTGTTGAACAAGGTACAGAGACTAAAATACAGACCCTGAAAGTTAAAATCCCTGCAGGGGTTAAATCAGGACAACAAATTCGCTTGGCAGGACAAGGAGGCAGTGGAAGCGGAGGGGGGGCTCGCGGCGACCTCTATCTAACAGTCGAGGTGATGAAACACCCCATATTTGATATCATGGAGAATGATATTTATCTCACATTACCTATCACACCGTGGGAGGCTGCTTTAGGAGCTACGGTTGTTATACCAACCCTGGCAGGAAAAATCGATTTAAAAATCCCTCCGGGCTCACAAGGCGGGCAAAAACTCAGAATTAAAAATCGCGGATTACCAGGTTCACCCCCTGGTAATCAATATGTTCTATTAAAAATTATTACCCCCCCTGCTCAAACTGAAGAAGCAAAAGCTTTATATAAAAAAATGGCGGAGGTAATGCCTTACAACCCTCGTAAGACTATGGGAGTATAAGCATGAGCAAAGAGAATCTTTTAATAGGCATGCTTATCGAAGAAACCACAACGATTTCTTTTATTGAAGTATGCCAAAGGTATCATATTCCTGAAGAATTATTCATTGAAATGATCGAACAAGGTTTGTTTCCAGATCAACCATCTGATCCCGAAAAAATTGCATTAGGCCAAAAAGAATTGCGTCGCCTTCAATCCGCCTTTCGATTACATAGAGATTTAGGCATTAACCTGCCTGGAGTCGCTTTAGCTCTTGATTTACTGGAAAAAATTGATCAAATGCATCATGAGCTTGAAATTTTACGCAAGCATTTTTAGGCATCAGAATCTTTAGGATTATAATTAGGTATCTCTTTAGGGCGATAACCTTTAATCGTTCTAAAAAACTCGATAATGTACTGAAAATCCTTTTTAATATCTCCTGTGGTCCAAAAAGGTTCATGGATACGGATTTCTTTAGTGGAATAATCAGGCCCCACCATCACTATAGGAATACCTGCTTGCCGAGCAATATGATAAAACCCCTCTTTCCATCTGATCACCGGACTTCGGGTACCTTCGGGAGCCAGGCCCAGCTTTAATTCATCACGTTGGCGAAACAACTCTACAACTTTATCAACCCGGTTCCCCTTTTTAGAACGATCAACAGGAGTACCTCCAACTGCGCGCAAAAAATAGCTCAAAGGGAAAAAAAATAACTGATGTTTCGCTAAAAAATTGATTTTAACCCCGACAACAAAACGGGCACACAGGCAAATGACAAAATCCCAATTGCTGGTATGCGGAGCAACAATCACAATATATTTTTTTTCATTCGGTAATTCACCAACTATCTTCCACCCGATTAATTTAAAAATAAAACGACATATTTTTTGCATGACAAAAATCCATTTTTGTTTTAACCAAAGTATACTTGATTTTGATATCTATTTAGAAGAAATTGTTATTTCACATGATCAAGGTACAATATCCCTTTTTTCGAAACCACTTACTCTATGCTCTATCATGATCCATTGATTTCAGAACACACCATGAAATGGGTGCGGACATTCATTATCAATTACACGATTTGCCCTTTTGCAAAAGGCCCCGTAAACAAAGGCACTTTAAGAATACTTACTTCAGATACCCTCAAAAAACACCAGGCACTTAAAGATTTAATCACTGAAATTCAATTTCTGGAAGCAAACCCTGCTGTTGAAACGACTCTGCTTATTTTTGCTCGAGCATTTAAAGACTTTTTTTCTTATCTGGATTTCATAAGCCTTGCTGAACAATTAATTCAAAACTTAAATTATGAAGGGATATACCAACTCGCTACTTTCCACCCGGATTATTATTTTGCTGATAGTTCTCCAGATGATGTTGCCAACTACACTAATCGTTCCCCTTATCCGATGATCCATTTATTAAGGGAAGACAGCCTGGACAAAGCAATCGCTGCCTATGGTGACACCCATATTATACCAGAAAAAAATATAGCGACTATGAATGAGCTTGGTTTAGAAAAAATGAAACAGTTATTGGCTTCCATTTCTATACCCTAGTATGCAACAGGACTTCTGAAAAAGACCTTGCTTTATAATTCATTCTTATAAATGACCCCATCTTTCATAATCAATTTAAGGTTTTCATCCGGGCGGAGCAGAACATTTAAATTGACTAAAGGATTACCATCTACCACTAACAGATCAGCATAAGCTCCTTCGCTTATGACGCCAAGTTTCCCCTTTTGCATTAATAATTCCGCATTGACTACGGTAGCTGAGCGAATGATATTGGCTGCTGAATCAAGCTCCTTGCGCATTTCAAGTTCTCTTAACTGATCTCTCTGTGCCTCAGGACCCCACAAATCCGTACCAAAAGCAATAGGAATCTTATATTTTAAGGCATATTCATAAACCTTTTTGCCTTTTTCAATAGTATTTTTCAAATTGGCTACAATAGCTTCAGACAACCGGTTTTGTTCAGCACTTTCAATTCTTTGCACCAATGAAATAAATGTCGGATCGTAAAACACACCACTTTCCGACATTAATTCTACAGTTGGTTCGCTTACAAAATTAGCATGTTCAATGGAACGTACACCTGATTTAATACATTTTCTTACTGATTCATCACTATAAGCATGAGCCATAACATAAGTATTTCTTGCTCGCGCCTCTTCAACAATAGTCGATAACTCCTCCTCGGAATATTCATACAGTGTTGGATTGCTAAGGGAAGGAAAAACAACCCCGCCTGAAGCAAATACTTTTAATTGTGTTGCTCCTTTCCTTAACTCTTCTCGAGCAGCCTTTCTCACTTCATCAACTCCATCTGCAATAACCGACATCGTTGAGAAAGGGCTAATATGCCCGCAAGGATCAAACTGTTCATTTGGTTTTCTAAAATCAGCTCCTCCTCCTGTTTGCGTTAATGCCCTCCCGGAATAAAATAATCGAGGCCCTGGAATACTCTTATTATCGAGTAATTGTGCTATTCTAAAATCAGCGCCTCCAGCTTCTCGTAAAGTCGTAAAACCATAAAACAAACTGTTTTTAAGATAAGTAGCCGCAGCTAAAAATATCTCTGCTTCAGAGTAGAGGATATTTTTGGGACTTAAAGTCAATCCGGTAATATGAGCATGGGCATCGATTAAACCGGGCATTAATGTCTTCTCTTTGACATCAATAATGTGCATTCCTTCGAGAAGTTGAAGTGGTGTTTGCGACACTTTGCAAATCAAATTATTTTGTACCAGAACATCAAAATTTTTTTGAAGTTTAGTAGACGCTCCCAAAATGACGTTGGCATTTTTAAAAAGAATTGAGTTCATTTTAATCTCGAATTCATTAATCTAACTTACTCTATTTATAGTCTATTTTGGCAACTCCGACTCGCTCTCATTTTCCTTTACCCTGCTTTTTCAAAAGTATTTAATTTAACAGTGCCCTATAGAAAATTAATAAAACCCAAGTCCACATTATTGAAATAATGTACTAATATTTATCATATAGAACTTATTATAAGGTGCATCATGAACACACAAGATCCAGCACTTTCGATCTCAAATCCACGGTTATTGTCAGCAATCTATTTTGGCTTGTTATCGGTCGTTGGCACGATACTGATCAATGCATTCCTCACTTCGATTGGAATTGAAGAAATTATTCCGGTCTATCAATCGGTCATTCTTGGCATGGTTGTAGCTTCCTGCACCGGGGCCATTTTTGGGGAAGCCATCGTTCACTGTAAAAAACCATATAAAAGAAAAACTTTTTGGCTAGGATTCAGTATGGTCATAGCCTCACTACCTGTCTTTGATCTCGGCCTTGTCTTCTTGATGTCAGAAGCAAATGCCAAACTGTTTGAAGTAACCACTCTAAGCAGCATGGTTTTGTTCTATCTAGTTGTTTTGGCCTATAGTTATGTGCTTTTTGGTATTTTGCTGGCTGTTGCATCCGGGCTAGCTGCTATGTATTTAAGAGGGCAATTAGTATACGATATCCTGCATACCCAAACCCGACGTCAACAAAAACATAAGCATGCATTGGCAAAAAGTAAATCAGAAGAACATGCCCATAAAGTTCACCGATGAACTTAAGTCAGATGAGCTTTATAATCTATTGTCTCAAGGAGCAGTCGCTATTACTCCTAACAATAGATTAAGCGCGGCCATCCTTCAGAATTGCTTCACTTGTTGCTCCAGAAAAACAATTACCAAGCCAATATGCTTGCCTTTTAATACATTTCTGGTTAACTCTTTTGAACAACTCAAATTCCAAAAACCAGACCTGGAACATCCCATACTTTTAAACTCAGCACAATGCCAACATTTATGGCGAAAACTGATTAAATCTTATCCTTCTATCATTTACACGGAAGGCTTGCTTAAAACAATAATACAAGCATGGGAATACTGTGAGCAATGGCAACTTACACCTGAAGCACCTGCTTTTCACTACACGCCGCAAACACAACAATTTCAACAATGGTGGCAATCTTTTAATAAAATACTTAAAGAAATTTCTGCCATCCACCAGCATCAATTAATTCCCTACTTGCTTGATTCCAATTATCAAGGGCTTGTAAAAACCGTTGTCTGGATGTGCTTTGACGACTTTAATCCACAGCAGTTATCCCTGCAAAATTATTTGAACGCGCAGGGGGTAATTCAATATGGTTATGATTTAAAAGAAAACCAGGAGACTCCCGAGGTTTTCTCAGCTAAAGACAAAAAAACAGAATACCAGGAATTGATGACCTGGTTGGAGAAGAAAATTCAACAAGGAAAAAAGCAAATCGGAGTTGTTGTGCCTAATCTTGAACAAGAATCATCAGTTTTGCAACGAATTTTACGCGACTGCTTTGAACCCAATTTATTTAATATTTCTTTAGGCAAACCATTAAGCGCATTTCACTTGATCTCTCATGCCCTCATTTGGCTGAGTCTTGATCACAATCTCTTAAATAATCATCAAGCAGCTTTACTGCTCCAATCACCCTACCTTGGCAAGGCAAAAGATGAGTTTCTTCAAAGATCAGATTACTTACAAGAAAGCAAGTTGTTGCAAGACCAGTCTTTCCCCACAAAATTATTTATCGAGGACATTGCCTACCACACACCTAAACTGGCTGAATTGTTAAAAAACATGAATTTTTATCCGGAAAAAACTACCCTGGATGAGTGGATTGAGTTATTTCAGGAGAGGTTAAATGGCATTGGTTTTCCTGGAGATTATGTTTTGAACTCAGAGGATTATCAATGCTTTAATCGCTTTACAATGATTTTTGACGAATTCAGACAATTAAGTCTGATAAGCAGCCACTTGACTAAAAAAGAGGCATTTGAAACGCTAAAACAACTCATAGACAACACTATTTTTCAACCACAAAAAAGCAATTCACCAATTCAAATTTTGGGATTGTTAGAGGCATCAGGTTGCGAGTTTGACAGCCTTTGGGTAATGGGATTGACTGATCGATGTTTACCTCAACAAACACGTTTATCGCCCTTTATCCCATTTGAATTACAGCGAGAACTGGGCATGCCTCACAGTATCCCGGCTAGAGAGCTCCAATATGCCAAGCAAATTTTGCAAAGACTGCAACGAGGCAGCGTGGAAACCGTTTTTAGTTATCCACAATTTGACGATGACACGCCTAATTTACCCTGCTCATTGATTACTCATTATCCTGCCTACCTCAGCCGGCCTGCTGACAATAAAACAAATGTTCAAAGTTGTTTGGTTCCTCTTGAAGAAAACTATAAAGTACCTGTAAAACCTGATGAATCAATTTCTGGTGGAACCAGCTTACTAAGCAATCAGGCCAAATGCCCTTTTAAAGCATTAGCACAACACCGACTTAAGGCAAACCCTGTTCTAAAAACTACAGATGGAATGGATGACAAGGAAAAAGGTCAATTAATCCATAAAATCCTGGAGTTGCTCTGGCAAAGATTGGAAAATCAGGAACACTTAATTAAATTAAAACCCGCTGAACTTGAACGATTCATTGATCAAGCAATTCAAGGCGCTTTAAATCCGATTAGGCAACGACACTCCCAAGCTTTTCCTGACTTGGTTGCCAATGTTGAATACATCAGATTAAAACGAATTATCTTGTCTTATCTGGAATGGGAAAAGCAACGCCCTCCTTTTAAAATCACAGGCCTGGAAGAAAATCATTCGATCAATTTGGCTGGGCTCGATTTTAAAGTAAGAGTGGACAGACTGGATGAAGTAGGTAACAAACAATGGGTCATTGATTACAAAAGCACTCTCCCTGGCGGCAAACCATGGAATGAAGAAAGACCAATGGAACCTCAATTGCTACTTTATGCGTTGCTTAACGAACAAATTAATACTTTGTTACTGATTCAATTAAAAACCGGAAAAATCAAGCTCAGTGGTTTTAGCGAAGAAAAATGGGAAACCAAAGCGATTAATACTTTGAAAGAGGATGAAAATTGGGAAGACTATCGACAACGCTGGCTAGAACAATTAACTCATTTAGCTGAAGAAATTAAGTCTGGCTATTGTCCGCCACGCCCTCAAAATCTGACTATTTGCCAACGCTGTGATTTTCAGAACTTATGTCGCTTCCAGGCTAAACAATAAACCAATTTTAATTTATCGGGACTACTTATGCATCATTTAATTCTTGGTTATGGCTATTGCGGTTATTACCTGGCCCAAGAGCTTCTTAGGCATCATCAACAGGTAACCGTAGTATCACGACAATTAAAAAAGGAATTGGAACTTTCAAAACTACAGCATATAAGCCATGATCTCGCATACCCATTTCATTGGAGCGAGCCCGACTCCATTATCTACTATCTAATTCCCCCGCCCTCTCAAGGTACCTGCGATACTTTCTTACAAAAGTTTTTAAATCAAAGTTCAATAAATGCAAAGAAAATTATTTACTTTGGTTCAAGTGGAGTCTATGGAAACCATCAAGGAGCCTGGATTGACGAATTATCAGCTTGTATTATTGACTCCCCACGTCAACAAAGACGATTGGATGCAGAACAACAATGGCTGGCCTATTGTCAGCAACACAATAAAGAGCTTTCCTTATTGCGTATTGCAGGCATCTACGGACCGAACAGAATCCCAGTCGATGCAGCCAAATCGAAAATTCCAATAATAAAACCGACTGAAGCCCCTTTTACCAATCATATTTTTGTCAAGGATTTGTCTTTCATAGCTTATTTGCTTGGCCAAAAGCAAACAACATCGGCTGTCTATAATGTTGCCGATGGCAACCCAACCCATATGGGCGAACTACAACAAACGGTAGCAAACGCATTAGGAATCGAATCAGCATCCTATGAGTCTTTTGAGCAAGCTTGGAAAAAAGCAAGCCCTATGAAAAGAGAATTCATGCGAGCGTCCAAACGACTGAAGATTGACATGTTAAAAACAGCATTAGGTGAAGATATTCAATTTACCAGTTTGTATGATGCAGTAAAACAGAGCTTATGATTTTCTGTTTTTGTAAAAAACTATTCTTGATAAGTTAAACTTTAATTTTCTTTAAAATATGGTATTATGCTGCCACATTGGTTATATATAATCCAATAATTCGTTATAAATCAATAGGATTTTAAATTTATAATTACAATTGAGGTAAACTATGCCTTCTTACAACAATGCCCGGCTCTTGGAAAAACGCTTGCAAAATTGTGATACACAATTAAATCAATTTTTTAATGGCCAAGAATTATCAATAAAGTTTCTCCAACAATTAAATCAAATCAAGTATTTTTATAATTCAGCTTTCAACAAGACCGAAAATGAAGACGATGGCCTCGATGTCGTTGAGGAGTACGAAAATTTCATTTCGTTGGTCTCACAGGTAAAATCTGGGCAAATTAATGCTGACAAAGCGTTTGAAACAATAAAAGATACGACAGAATCTATGCAGGCAGACGTTATTATTGCTAATTTCTTTAAAGTTTGTGAACTCATGTTCTGGGCTACTGCAGCGTTTTTTAGTTATGTAGCTTGTTTATCAGTAGGTATCCCCTTAACTTTTTGTGATCCTCTCTTGGGTATCGCAGTTTCCTTATCTACCTTTTTGATGACAATTAGCACAGCAAGCAAATTTTTAGACTGTTTCGATGAGTTCCAATCATTAGATAAGATTAACGAGCATGATCAAAATCAAAAGGATACCATACGGTTTTTCAGTAAACCGTCACACTCCACTTCATCGGTACGCAATAAAGAAGCTGAAGTAGAAGAAAGCTCTCAGAGATTATATCCGAATTTACAAACCATCTAAATTAATAAGCAATACCACATCAGACCAAAGATTATTTTGGTCTGATGTTTTGGTTTGCTTGAAAGAGCATAATCAAAATTAAGGCAATACTGAGTCAACTCATATTTAAATGTTCTCTATACAGCCGTTCCGATAGGAGGCTACCCTGTTACAAATTAATCTCTGAAATCTCTCTATTCATCCTTAATCACCAAATAAATCATAACGGCTAAAATAGTAATGAAGATATGAAAAGCTGTGGTAAGGGCTGAGTTGAGCGTGGGAGACATCCACATACCAAACCACTCTCCTCCTATGGACATAAAAATCACTTGCCAGGTTACAAAACCCAACGTAAGACCTCCAATAGCCCAATTCTTGGAATGATTAAAAACAGAAGCACTTTCATTTCTTGCCTTAAACAATTTCCACGCACCAATTCCACAAAATATGGCGGTTAATAATTCCAGGATAACAATGATAATAAATGCAACATAATGCAGAACTGGACTAGTTATTGCTCGATAGGCGATGGTGGAATTAGGAAATATATCACTCATGGTTAATACTTTTACCACAGCAGGAAAATTGGCGGAATAATCAGTGATGTTTCCAAATGCAGTAAGTAAACAAAAAAAAGAAACAGCAACAACAAGCAACACTTTTGAGAATCTGATAATCATCATTTCATCCTTTGAAACAAGTTAAAAAATATGTATCACCTAATTGATAAGAGCGTTCGTGGAGAGGATGCTTATGCTCGTTTATCACCAAGCCAGGTTCGCTTTCTTCAAGCTTCGCTAACCAAACCGATGAATCAAAAAACCTTAGCCCAAACCCTTGCCCACTTTATTATCAACTACCCTTTCTCTTTGAGTATTTCTGGCAAAACGTAACAATAAATGATTCGCTCTGATCATCGCCTCGTTCAGAGCTTCCTCCGGACTCATCAAATCTGCAAACATCGCCTCTAAAACTTCATCATTAATTCCACGAATTTGATTTTGTGGACCCATGTGTTTATAAGGTTTCTCAGGTAAATTGTCCTCGAGATCTGTTCTGGCTAATAATAAAGCGGGATGTTGACTTGATTGCACAATGTTAGCGTAAATTCCTTTTAACCCCAACGGCAAATAACCCGTATGCTCATGCCAGCGCTTTTGCACTTCCGGTTTTGCAATAAATGCAAAGAATCTGGCAATTCCTCGATATTGCTCTTCTGTTTGTCCTCCTACAGCCCATAGAGCAGCACCCCCTGCCACATTCGCATGTCTTATCGGACTGGCCCCCGTATCCAAAGGCATTGTTGCAACACCCAAATGAAAAGGAACAAGGGCATATAAACTATTATAAGCCCCCGATGATTGACTAAATAAAGGACAAACACTACTGGTAAATAAAATGGTAGCATCATCAACACGACCACCATAACGAAAATAATGCAAATCATGCCAGCGCTTTAGTCGTTGAAAATGAGCCATTAATTGGGGAGTATGAAAAGCAGCACGAGCAGGATTACCTTGAGTTATGGGCAAGCCATGGATAGCAAGAAAAGATTCAAATAACACCCATCCAGGATAAGCCGTGGTATAAGTACAGTCATAACCCGCTTTTTTAATTTTTTCTGCCATTATTTCCATTGCTGACCAGGTTTGAGGGAAGTTATGCTTGCCATATCCCACCTTGGCTAAAATATCAGCATTATAGTACAGAACTGGTGCCGAGAGATTGAAAGGCATCGCCATTAATTGTCCATCCCTGCTATAAAACTCACGCACTGATTGAATAAAATCATCCTTAGGCAAACTGCTCCCATGCTCACTCATCAACAAATCAACGGGTTTGATCACACCAGGGGGAGCTAGCATAATTGAAGTGCCTACTTCAAAAATTTGAACTATTGATGGTGCTTGACGAGCTCTGAATGCAGCAGCAAAATTGGTAAGAGTTTCCGTATAATTTCCTTTGTAAATCGGTTTGACTCGATATTGATTCTGACTTTTATTAAAATCATCAGCAAGCAAACGGACTTCATCACCCAAATGCCCTGCCATCGCATGCCAAAAAACCAGCTCAACTGGTTTGGCTTGAGCAGGAATGACACTCAGAAAAATTAACAAAAGCAAAAAGAGTATTTTCATTTTAACAAGTCTGGATAATCACTAAAGAGAGCATCAACACCCCAATCAAATAACTTTTTGGCCAAACGTTTACGGTTTACAGTATAGGCGCATACTACATAGCCTTGATCCTTAACTGCCTTCACTCGATCAGCGGTTAATATCTTTCTATTGAAATGTATTGAATAACATTCCAATTGTTTCGCCTTCTGTAACCAATCTTTATCCCACTCATGCAGCAAGAGCCCTAAAGGCATTTCTGGAGCAATACTGCGGCATAATACCAAAGCATCCCATTCAAAACAGGAAACGAGAGGTAACTCTTTATTTTGGGGCCAATGCCGATGGATATGACTTAGCACTGATACAGTAGTTTGCTCAACCATTCCAGGGTAAGGTTTTATTTCTATGTTCGCCTGGACATCGGAAAAAGACAACCACTTTAATACGTCAGTAAAGTGTGGAACTTTTTCTCCCTTATACTGCTTCGAATACCAAGAGCCAGCATCAAGACTACGGAGATAATCTGCCTCCACCAGTCCCACCTCTCCTTTTCCATTCGTGGTTCGTTTCAAATTGTCATCGTGAATGATAAAAGGTTCACCATCAAGGCTGCACATCACATCAAACTCAATGAAACGGCAACCTAAAGACAATGCTTTATTAAAAGACGCCATCGTATTTTCTGGAGCATAACCCGACGCTCCCCGGTGACCGATAATTTTTTCAAGGACCAACTAATTAATCTCCCTGTTTGCGATTGGATGCTGCTTCTACCATAGCGGTCAATATTAATTCATTACTCACTGTCAATGGTGCCGGAGCAGCGGCCATCGCTAAAGCATTCATTTCTTTCGCTTGATAGGCTCTTGGTTGCTGGGGAATGTTGTCGCCCTCGAAAAAAACCAGGTTACTCACAGAGTAATTTTGCTTGGGATAGGCTTTATTCATACGATCAATTTCATCATTCACTTGCTGATAAAGCTGTTCACGAATCTTGGCACGTACGACTTGAGTCTCTTCCAAACTGGGTTTGAACTCCACACCACTGATCTCGTACTTGGCTCCAGGTTTACTGACCGATTTGGCATTCTGATAAATATTAGTCAGAGCAGATTGATCGACTCTTGCCTGAGCTTGTACATAAAGTTTCTCAAGGCCAGAACTATCCTGAGAACGGTCAAACTGCACCAAATGCCACTCTCCTTTAGCAATTTTGTTTAAGCTATCCATTATGTCAGCACGTGCTTTCACCAAATCAGCATTACTTAGAGTGGCATTGATACTGACATTGAGTAACGCTGTTTGGGTAGTAACCCATTTTTTAGCGGAAACTTGAAAAAAAATCTTATCAAGCACCAAATCTGTTGCCTCATTATCAGCCCAAACAAAAGGAGTTAAGACCATTAAACCCAGTATCCAGGCAATTTTTCTCATAATATGCTCCATTCATAATGTTTCTATTGGAATTAGTGTATACCAGCAAGCCAGAAGACACCACAGCAGTTTGAACATAATCACTCTAAAACAAATCCTATACGGTATTGCCCGCAAACGGTCGGATTTGAGCGCAGGTTGAGAAAATAAACAGAATAAAAAAGCGCGGTGTACATTAAAGTACATGAGCATTTTTTAGAATACTTTTGCTCATACTACACCAAATACGGCATTACCAGCAAACGGTCGGATTTGAACGCAGGTTGAGAAAATAAACAGAATAAAAAAGCGCAGTGTACATTGAAGTACATGAGCATTTTTTAGAATGTTTTTTTCTCAAGATGCGCCAAATACGGCCGTTTGCTAAGAATTACATTGATTTAATTGACGAATAGATCTATAACTTCTTCCAAAATTATTGCAAGAGGAGCTTAAAAATGATGTCTGTTGACAATATTAAAAATGATAACCAGGTTTTGGCTGAAGAAGATTTCCTCGAATACGCATTGTCTCATGGATTTGGTGATTTACATTTTAAGGTGGATCCGCAAACGGGGATGAAGGCTATGATTGCAATTCATAGCACCAAGTTGGGACCTGCTTTGGGTGGTTGTCGATTTATTGAATATCCTAATACTGCTGCTGCTTTGAAGGATGCTATGCGCCTTGCCAGAGGCATGAGCTTTAAGGCTGCTTCGGTCAATTTACCTTTGGGCGGTGGAAAATCGGTTATTATTAAGCCTAAGGTTTTTTTTAATCGAGCAGAATACATGCATCGGTTTGGTGAATTCGTTAATGAATTGAATGGCAGGTACATCACTGCTTTGGATAGCGGCACTGAATTAAGTGACATGGATATTATTGCTGAGCATACTGACTATGTTGCCAGTTTATCCAGATACAATGGAGATCCTTCACCTTCTACTGCTAAGGGTGTGTTAAGAGGGATTCAGGCTGCTGTTGCCTTTAAATTAGGTAAAGACTCTCTCAAAGGTTTGCATATTGCTATTCAGGGGCTTGGCCACGTCGGTTATGCTCTGGCAAAACAATTACACGAATTGGGCGCGACATTAACTGTTGCTGATATTTCACCTGCTGCTGTGAACATGGCGGTTCAAGAGTTGGGAGCGAAAGCGGTCGGCACTGACATTATCCATAAAGTACCGTGTGATGTATTTGCACCTTGTGCTTTAGGTGCGATTATTAATGATCTTACTATTCCCCAGTTACAAACCAGTATTATTGCTGGCGCTGCCAATAATCAGCTCGCACACACTTACCATGGCAAGATATTACACGAAAAAGGCATTCTGTTTGCTGTGGATTATGTGATTAATGCAGGTGGTTTGATATTCGCTGCCTCTAAATACTTACAAACGCCTGAAGACAAGGTAAGTGAGCAAATTGATAGTATCTATACCTCTCTGACTGAAATTTTTACTCGCTCTGCTAAAGATAATTTACCTACTAGCGAGATTGCTGACACTTTGGCTAAGGAAAAATTGGCTTAATTTGGATACCGTTTATGAAACATTTATCCCTTACTCCTGAGTTGTACGAATACCTGCTTGATATTTCCTTGCGTGAACATCCTGCTCTTGCGGCATTACGCAAAGAAACATCCACTATGGAACTGGCCAATATGCAGGTAGCTCCTGAGCAAGCCCAATTTATGCAGATGCTGATACGTTTGACTCGTGCAAAGAAAGTATTAGAACTTGGGACATTCACAGGTTATAGTGCCTTGGCCATGTCTCTTGCTTTGCCTGATGATGGGCAAGTTATCACCTGTGATATTAATGAGGGATGGACAAAGCATGCCCATCCTTATTGGCGTGAAGCCAAACAGGAACATAAAATTAAATTACGTCTTGGACCTGCTCTTGACACTTTACACTCACTACTTAATGAAGGAGGAGAGCGTCAATTTGATTTCATTTTTATTGATGCTGACAAGACCAATTATCTGAATTACTATGAACTGGCTTTAAAATTGGTTACACCTAAAGGATTAATTGCCATAGATAATATTTTTTGGGATGGGAAAGTAATTGACCCGAATGATACCAGTGGGCAAACCAGAGAAATTAAAAAATTAAATCAAGTGATTAAAAATGACTCAAGGGTCTTTGTCAGTTTGTTAGCTATAGCTGATGGGATGTTTCTGGTGCAACCCATTTAATCTGTAAAATCCCCGGCAAGCAATACACTGGATTGCTATGTAAATAAATACAAGGAGAATCTGATAATGCAAAATAACAACCCCTGCGGATTAGATGGCTTTGCCTTTTTAGAATTTTCAGGCCCTGATAGGAACAAATTACATCAACAATTTTCTGAAATGGGGTTTCAGGCCGTTGCCCACCATAAAAATCAGGACATTACCCTTTTCAAACAAGGGGAAATACAATTTATAGTGAACGCTGCTCCCGATTGCCAGGCAGAAGCGCATGCTTCAACTCATGGTCCAGGCGCTTGTGCAATGGGCTTTAAAGTAAAAGATGCCAAAGCCGCTTTTCAACACGCTATCGCGCATGGCGGTATAGCATTTCAGGATGCACCTCATGCCAATCACAGCTTGCCAGCCATCCAGGCCATTGGTGGTAGTGTTATTTATTTTGTCGATGAAGAACACCAACCCTTCTCTCATGAATGGAATATTACCTCACCAGAACCTGTAGTTGGAAATGGTCTGACCGCAATCGACCATCTCACCCATAACGTTTATCGCGGTAATATGGATAAATGGGCCAGTTTTTATGCTTCCATTTTTAACTTCCAGGAAATTCGTTTTTTCAATATCAAAGGAAAAATGACTGGTTTGGTCAGTCGAGCATTAGGTAGCCCTTGTGGCAAAATCAAAATTCCTTTAAACGAATCCAAAGATGATTTATCACAAATTGAAGAGTTTCTTCATGAATATCATGGCGAGGGCATTCAACACATCGCTCTCAATACCAAGGATATTTATAAAACAGTCAACGGCTTAAGAAAACAAGGGGTCAAATTCCTGGATGTACCGGATACTTACTATGAGATGATTAATGACCGCCTCCCATGGCATAAGGAGCCACTGAATCAACTCCATGCTGAGAAAATTTTAATTGATGGAGAAGCAGATCCCAAAGACGGCTTGTTACTGCAAATATTTACTGAAAACATATTTGGACCAGTCTTTTTTGAAATTATTCAACGCAAAGGCAATCAGGGGTTTGGTGAAGGAAATTTCCAGGCTCTATTCGAAGCTATTGAAAGAGATCAAGTTCGACGTGGTACTTTAAAAGAATTAAGCTAGACAAACAGCTGAAATGTAATGATGCTGTTTTTCAGGCATAAGCCAGGAGATCTATATGAAACTCGCCAGTTTGAAATCAACTCGTTCTCGCGATGGAGAACTCTGCATTGTCAACAGAATGCTGACCGCTGCAATACGCGTTCCTCATATCGCATCAACACTTCAATATGCCCTGGATCATTGGGATGTTGTTGAACCCAAATTACAACTGGTTTATCAACAGTTAAATGATAATCAAATCGAAGACGCCTTTGCGTTTGCTCCCGAGCTATGTGCCTCGCCATTACCCCGCGCCTATCAATGGGCCGATGGCAGTGCCTATGTAAACCATGTCGAATTGGTTCGTAAAGCCAGAGGAGCAGAAATGCCTGCTGATTTTTGGACCAATCCACTCATGTATCAAGGCGGATCTGATGCTTTTCTGGGGCCTCGTGATCCTATTTTGGTAAGCTCAGAAGCCTATGGAATTGACTTTGAATCCGAGGTGGCTGTTATCACTGATGATGTTCCCATGGGAATTGATCATACAAACGCTGCCCATCATATCAAACTGTTGATGTTGGTTAATGATGTCTCTCTACGCAATCTTATACCCGAGGAACTGGCAAAAGGGTTTGGGTTCTTCCAATCAAAACCTGCCAGCAGCTTCTCCCCGGTAGCGATAACCCCGGATGAGCTAGGTTCTTACTGGGATGGACAACGTGTGAATTTGCCATTAATTAGTCATTTTAATGGGCAATTATTTGGCCAACCCAATGCTGGAATTGATATGACCTTTTCTTTTCCAGAACTGATACAGCATGCGGCAAAAACAAGGTTTTTAACTGCGGGTACTATTATAGGTTCTGGAACAGTATCCAACCTTGACCGCAGCAAAGGTTCTTCTTGTATTGCTGAAAAGCGAATGCTGGAAATGATAGAATTCGGACAGGCAAAAACACCGTTTATGGGATTTGGGGACCGAATTCGCATAGAAATGCTCGATGGTCAAGGGTATTCCCTATTTGGCTCCATTGACCAAATAGTAACGAAATACGAGAAGGATTCCTTATGATATTGTATGACTATTTCCGCTCTACCGCATGCTATCGAGTAAGAATCACTCTTAATTTAAAAAAAATTGTTTACGAAAAAATTGAAGTGCATCTGGTTAATAATGGAGGCGAACAGCATAGCCTTCAGTATCATCAAATTAACCCTCAAGAACTTGTTCCCAGCCTCGACATTAATGGACATATCCTGAGCCAATCAATGGCAATCATTGATTATTTGGAAGAAGTCTACCCGGAAATACCATTGCTTCCTAAAGATCCCTTTATGAAAGCCAATCTAAAATCTCTGGCTTTAATTGTTGCTTGTGATATGCACCCCCTCAATAATTTAAGAGTGTTGAATCGCTTAAAGGAGCAATTTAGAGCCAGTCAAGAACAGGTACTGGAATGGTATCATCATTGGTTAAAAACAGGCTTTGATGCTTTTGAGGAAAAACTGGGAACTATGAAGCGCGACAAGCCAGTCTGCCTTGGAAGTGAGGTTAGTCTGGCAGACGTTTGTTTGATCCCCCAGGTTTACAATGCTCAACGATTTCATTTTGATATGGCGAGTTACCCAATAATCAATCAAATCAATGAGTATTGTCTAACCCTGCCGGCATTCCATGATGCGGCACCAGAAGCCATTTCATCTTAAAACCATGCTCTTCTCAACTCTACCGTGATTACGCCTTTAGGGGTTTTCTCCAACATACTCCAAGCTGTTTTACATCGTTGCAGGTAACCAATTAAAACATTTTGATTGCTGCAACGGTACCTTACAGGCATTGAATCATATTGCTCGTTAGAATTTACAGCCAAACAGTACTCACCATTAACCAATTCAATAGCCCAGGGAAAAGCGCGAGACATATCTAAGGTCTTATGGTGTTCATTATTCAAAGGTATCCCTACGTTAATTTGTACGCTATCACCAACCCATGGAGATTGGGGGCATACGGCCTCCATTTTTTTGCTACCAGCTTTCACAAAACAAGGATCAAATAATTGGTCTTCAGCCTGACAACGCCATGCGTCTTCGCGTATAATGATGCGGGATTGTTCGTAACATTGGCCAGACATTATTTTTTTAACGACAGGTGGTGCTTGTTCAAAAACATCACCAAAAGGTCTGTATAATTTTAGAACAGTATCGCTAGCGCTGGCTAAAAAAGAAAAAAAACATAACAATACGAGTAAAACTCTTTGCAGCATGGTGTTCCCCCACGGATTTTATTTAGTGTATCATCACATTTTAATTCAGGGTTTAGGAAATACTACAAACGGGAGAAAATCAATCCCTCGAAGGATTGGAATATTTCCTAAGCCCTGAATCAATCGTTTTCGATTTTGGAGTATATAATGACAGAAGTCTTTACTATAAAACAATGTCTCGACGGCGAAATCAGTATTGATGAAACCGTTACGGTAAGAGGATGGGTGAAAACTCGAAGAGATTCAAAAGCTGGCTTGTCTTTCATCAGCCTTCATGATGGCTCTTGCTTTTCTCCCATACAAATCGTCGCTACCGATCAGTTATCCAACTACCACAAAGAAGTAACAAAATTAACCGCTGGCTGTTCAATGATAGCGACTGGAAAATTGGTGGCATCGCAAGGAAAAGGGCAATTTTTTGAAATCCAGGCCGAATCCATTGAAGTGGTTGGATGGGTTGAAAACCCAGATACATATCCTATTCAAGCCAAACGCCATACTCTTGAGTTTTTAAGAGAAGTAGCTCATTTGCGCCCCAGAACCAATACCATAAGCGCTGTCACCAGAGTGCGTCATTCTTTGGCGCAAGCCATTCACCGTTTTTATCATGAACAAGGTTTTTTTTGGGTGCATACACCTATCATAACTGCCAGTGACTGCGAGGGGGCAGGAGAAATGTTCAGAGTATCCACTCTGGATTTATTAAATATCCCTAAAAATGATAAAGGACAAATCGATTTCAGTAAGGATTTTTTTGGTAGAGAAACGTTCTTAACTGTTTCTGGCCAACTAAATGTCGAAGCTTATTGTATGGCCATGTCCAAGGTCTACACTTTTGGACCAACATTTCGGGCTGAAAATTCGAATACAAGCCGCCATTTGGCTGAATTCTGGATGATCGAACCTGAAATCGCTTTTGCAAATCTGGAAGACATTTGTAAGCTCAGCCAAAGTATGTTGCGTTATCTCTGTAAAACTGTTCTTGAAGAGCGTTCGGACGATATGGACTTTTTCAATCAGTTTGTCGCGCCAGGATGCATAGAGCGCATGGAACATATTGCGGATTCTGAATTTGAAATTATGACCTATACTGATGCAATCAAAGCACTTGAGGCGAGTGAACAAAAGTTTGAATTTCCAGTTAGTTGGGGATTAGATCTCCAATCAGAGCATGAACGTTACCTGGCTGAAGTGCTTTGCAAAAAGCCTGTCATTGTGACAAATTACCCGCAAGAAATTAAGGGGTTTTACATGCGTCTTAACGACGATGGGAAAACGGTAGCCGCCATGGACGTTTTAGCTCCAGGCATCGGAGAGATTATCGGCGGCAGCCAACGCGAAGAGCGATTGGAAATACTGGATAGACGCATGGACGAATGCAACCTGAATAAAGAACATTACCAATGGTATAGAGATCTGCGCCGTTATGGCACTGTTCCTCATGCCGGGTTTGGCTTGGGCTTTGAACGTCTGATTAGCTATGTTACAGGAGTATCCAATGTGCGAGATGTGATACCTTTCCCTCGCACACCAGGTCACGCGGATTATTAAATCGGTAAAGGTCTAAAAGAGTCATCATCAACTTCAACTGTTTGTTGTTGGGGTTGGTGACTCTCTGACAGCAATCGCCGTCTATTTCTTGGCGAAAATATTTTTTCTAATATCTTATCAGCTGCATTACTCGCAAGCGGTCCTCCTGCATCAACTGTATCATAATGTTCCCTATTGAAATCAGGTCCAGGTAGAAATCCTTTATTACTTGTCTGTTCTGAAGAAGGTACTTTTAAATTTTCGGTTGAGTGAGGATAAAAAATAGAAAACCCTCTTCTATGTGACTTAACAGGGAGACTAGACTCTGATTTTGGCAATGGTTTGGCTTTTTCTTTGTCCTTAATAGTACTTGTAATTTCTTTCATATGAACTGTTTTATCTTTTTTTTCATCCATTGTTAATACTCCTTATCTTATTTTTATTCTCTCGCATACAAAGTACCTTCATGCAAAACGAGAACCCTTTCCATACGTTCTGCAATCCGCTGATCATGGGTCACTATAACCAGGGCGGTATTCATTTTTTTATTAAGATCCAACATCAAATCAAACACCTTCCGGGCTGTTGCCTCATCCAAATTCCCAGTCGGCTCATCAGCTAGGACACAATGTGGCTGATGCACCAAGGCTCTCGCTATGGCAACCCGTTGCCTTTCTCCTCCAGACAACTGAGCAGGCTTATGCGCTAATCGTGGTTTAAGTCCTACCTGTTCCAGCATATTAATGGCTTTTTCTTCTGCACCTTTCACAGCCATACCCGCCAGTAATAACGGCATCATCACATTTTCAAGTGCCGTAAACTCGGGTAACAAATGGTGGAATTGATAAACAAATCCTAATTGTTGATTGCGCAATTGACAACGTTGTTTTTCATTTATTTTTTGCCAATTGACATTGCCAAGAGTAATCAGGCCGCTAGTTGGTTTATCCAGCCCCCCCAATAAATGCAAAAGAGTGCTTTTCCCAGAACCTGATGGCCCGATAATAGCGATTCGGTCCCCTTTTGTTATGGCTAAGTCAACTCCTTTTAACACCTCGACTGTAGAGGTGCCATCATGGTATGATTTATACAGTTTTTGACTGGTTAAAATAATGTCATTCATAATGCAAAGCCTCCGCGATGACTGTCTTTGATGCTCGCCAGGCGGGATAAATGGTTGCAGCAAAACTCATTAATAATGCCATAGCACAAACTTGCCACAGATCACGAAACATAATTTTAGAAGGCAAGTAATCAACAAAATAAATACTTGAAGACAATACCTTCACCTGGAAAAAGGACTGCAACGCATTAACTATCTCCGTTGCGTTATTGGCCAATACTAAACCTCCTAACAACCCGAGAATTGTACCAACCAGACCAACCATCATTCCCTGTACAATAAAAACCCATAAAATGGTAGAAGGTTTAGCGCCAATAGTTCTTAAAATAGCAATCTCAGCTTGTTTGTCATTGACTACCATTACCAGAGAAGACACCAAATTAAAAGCAGCCACAGCAATAATAAGCAATAAAATCATAAACATCATCGTTTTTTCCATTTTAACTGCTTCAAAAAAGGCTCCAAACTGCTGAGTCCAATTGCCCACTTGATATCCTTCGCCCAAACGATCAGATAATTCATAAGACAATTCAGGTGCTTTATAGACGTTATTGATTTTCATCTTTATGCCTGAGACATCATTGTTGTCGAATTGCATTAATTTTTGGGCATCTTCGATATTAATAAATGCTAATTTTGTATCGAAATTAAATCCTGTTCCCGCAGAAAAAACACCTACAACCGTAAAGCGCTTGAAGCGTGGAATCATGCCGGCAGGAGTTACTGTTGCTTGCGGGATCATTATGGTAACCTTATCTCCAATCATCACCCCAAGACTGTCCGCAAGACCTTTTCCAAGAATAATCCCAAAATGTTTCAGATTATTCATATTACCTGCCAGTAGTTTGTTATTGAGATGAGTTACTGATTGTTCTTTCTCTGGCAAAATACCGGTTAGAACGATAGGCAAAACCTGACCTTCATGAGTCAATAACCCTTGACTTCCAACATAAGGTGCAATTGCCTTTATTCCAGGAATTGTTTCAACCTTTTTAACCACTTCAGGCCAATCACTTAACCGCTCATCAGGACCTGTTATGGTGATTTCAGGCGCCATCCCAAAAAAACGACGATGAATTTCCAGATCAAAACCATTCATCACTGATAAAACAGTGATTAAAACCATCACTCCCATGCCTATACCCAACATGGAACTTAGGGAAATAAAGGAAACAAAGTGATTTTTCTTACGTGAACGCGTATAACGTAATCCGATAAAAAGAGCCAATGGTTTATACATAATCGTATTCAGCTGGATTAAAGTTAGTATTGTACAGCACTTATAGAAAACGCCAAGATTGAAGCCTAAAGATTTTAAAGAACTTATTAATAATTCATCATCAGACAACCCACATAGATATCCACAGAATCTGTGGGTATTTAATTGTTATCAGTAGTGCATTTTTATTAATAAAAGAATAGAGGTCTTGCATAACCTGTTTCTTTAGTTTTAGGGCAAGGCGCAAACGTTTTGAGGAGCCGGGTTTACATGTAGTAAATGAGCACCACAGAAACGTTTGCAACGCGGCAATAAAACTAAAGAAACAGGTTATGCCAGAGGTCTAATATCAAACAATAAAAAGTTCAATATAAAATAAGATATGCCGCAAACAATTCACAGCACAGCTATAAGAGATTATAAAGTCTAAACAGAGATTAAGGTCGAAACTAATTCAGTTAATGTTAATGACCTTACTTTGGAGATATTACTGGTTTTGGCAGTAAATCCTGTTCCGTTTGTTCGACTGCTTTCACAGAAGCTGCTCTGGCATAAGGGAAAAATGAATTAACATTTCCTAACGTAACGGTCCAGACAACGGCATTAGCCAAGGTTCTCATTAGATTTTTAAGATAATCTCCCCAACCTAAATCTCTTTCTAATACGGGCTTGGCTTTATTAATTGCTTTTCCACATTCCACGTTAAATGCTGCTCCAGCTTGTTCTGTTGTTACTTGAGACTCTTTTAAATTACTTTCATAATTATTGCGTGCTTCTTTCAATTCGGTTAAAAGCTTCGATGCGACTCTATGAGCTTTGCCGAAATTGTGTTGATCGACTTTTCCAATTTTTGATTCAAGCTCTTCCAGTATTTTATCAACCTTTTGAAGGGATACCTTGATCATCTCTTCTTTTTTATTCTTTTGCTGTTCTTGCCTAGGAACTTTGTTGCGTTGCTCAATTTCTTTTTGCTTACGCTGCTCTTCTTCAAGCTTGCGTTGCTCAATTTCTTTTTGCTTACGCCGTTCTTCTTCAAGCTTGCGTTGCTCAACTTCTTTTTGCTTACGCCGTTCTTCTTCAAGCTCGCGTTGCTCAACTTCTTTTTGCTTACGCCGTTCTTCTTCAAGTTTGCGTTGCTCAATTTCTTTTTGCTTACGCCGTTCTTCTTCAAGTTTGCGTTGCTCAACTTCTTTTTGCTTACGCCGTTCTTCTTCAAGTTTGCGTTGCTCAACTTCTTTTTGCTTACGCTGCTCTTCTTCAAGCTTGCGTTGTTCAATTTCTTTTTGCTTACGCTGCTCTTCTTCAAGCTTGCGTTGCTCTTCAAGTCTGCGCTGTTCTATAGAGAGATCATGTTGTACAACAAACCTTTGCATATCATCTACTTTATCCAACAATAAAGCAAATGGAGTTTTTTCGAGAAGTCCTGAAGGACAGATAGCCCCTACTAATAAAGAAGGTTTCGAATTTGCAGCTTCGAGTTTATCTCCCACAGTAGAAAGAACTTTTTCCCTATCTGTTTTATACTGTTTAAAACTAGTATCGTATTCCTCTAATAAAGCTTCCGTTTCTTCTGTTTTTAACAAGTGATAATGTCCAGCCAAAACATCCAGTACCACTTCCATTGGAGGAATTGCCTCATCTCCATCTATCTTTTGAATTAATCCAGCACCTGAATTGTAAATAATAACAGGCTCCTCCAAAGATTGAATCATCGGAGTGACGTCATCTTGAGATAATTTAGTACCAGGTGTTGCAAATTGTCGGCAATAATTCTGATAACCCTCTCCTTTCCAATAAGCCACTAAGGCTCTCTCTGTATTATTTTCATTATCAGTAAAATATTTTTCAAATCTTTTTTCTTGCTCAGTTAAAATGCCCTCTTTGGGTCGAGCAATACAATATTCAAGGAAATCCTGATTGGCCGTATATAAAACTCCTTCCGGACCTGATAACAAATCCTCATTAGAGACTGCTTCTCGAAATTCTATATAATTATTAAAGCTTCCTACCACTTTATTTTGTATTGCATCACGTATTTTAAGATTTTCAGACATTTTTGTAGCAAACCACTCGCGAAGCATAAAACCAAGAACCAGAGTTTTTTCTACAATAAAATTGGGAGAAATAGGTTCCTCTTCCGGATTTTTATATTCTGCATACTTTGCAAATAAAGAAAGGGAATCAAAGTTAGGAAATCTTTTATGTAAATTTGACGCATAACTGTCACCACCCAGAATGGATTTAAAAGTAAAAAGATCTTTTGGCAAAGGGAAGTCATTCGCAATAAGATGCGTTGCATAAGTATGGAAAAAACAGTTATCAAATGCTCCGGAAACATCTAAAGATTCTCGTATTCTAACTGATAAAGATTTGACCATTTTTTATTCCTAAACTAGAGAAAGCTAGTATGCATAAGTATAATTATACAGGTCTATTATTAACGAATCATTAAGATTGTTTTTTGATCATGTGGGAACGAATAGTAAACAATGGCGAACATCATTAAGTTGGAATTTAAAAGCAGATTCATTGCAGTCAACATAAAGAGTCTGGAGCTAGGAAATTCTGCAATTTTGGTGCCCAGGGCCGGAATCGAACCGGCATGGTGTTACCACCGAGGGATTTTAAGTCCCTTGCGTCTACCTGTTTCGCCACCTGGGCATTCACTGTTTTTTTAATGGAGGCTGAGGCCGGAATCGAACCGGCGTACACGGCTTTGCAGGCCGCTGCATGACCACTCTGCCACACAGCCTCAAATCTATAGACTTCGCTATTGCTCTAAAAAAAAAGCGACTTCGATGTCGCTTAAATTTGGAGCGGGAAACGAGACTCGAACTCGCGACCCTAACCTTGGCAAGGTTATGCTCTACCAACTGAGCTATTCCCGCGTCTCTACGGGATGAGATTCTACCGAAAATAAATACCCTGTCAACAGCAAAATTAACTTTTTTTCATTAACTCTGGCCAGGCAATAGCCAAATAAATCACCATAGACCAAATCGTCAAAATAGCCGACACATAAAGAAGAACAAACCCAATGCTCCCCCACCAAGAAACAATAGGATTAAATGCCAGCAATAATACTAAAGCGATCATTTGCAAAGAGGTTTTAACTTTCCCTATGTATCCAACTGCGACGCTAGCGCGACTTCCAACTTCTGCCATCCACTCGCGTAAAGCTGATATCACAATTTCTCGTCCAACGATTACGATAGCAGGTATCGTGATATAATTAATATCCTTTGCTCCAACTAGTAATAACAAGCTTGTCGATACCAATAATTTATCAGCAACAGGATCAAGAAAAGCTCCGAAATGAGACATCATTTCAAGTTTACGCGCCAAATAACCATCTAACCAATCGGTAATGCTTGCAATAGCGAAAAGAACAGCAGCAGTCGGATGAGCCCACTTAAAAGGAAAATAAAATACCATAATAAATATTGGAATGATTGAAATCCGCATCAAGGTTAATATATTAGGCAAACTGGTTAACGTACTCACTGCTAAACATCCCCCTTTTTTTATGCTTCTGGCAACATAAGATAAGCCGACAACAAATTATAATCATCAAATACGGCCAGAGCACCTGCTGCTTTAAGTGCTTCCTCTTGCTGATGGTAAAAATCCATGCCTATAGCATTAACATTGATTCTTTTTGCCATTTCCATATCCGTTGTAGAATCTCCTATCATCAAAGTTGATGAAGGATCTCTCCCGAATTCATCCATAATTTCCTCAAGCATTTGTGGACAAGGTTTTGCCGGTACTTGTCCAGCAGAGCGTGTTACTTTAAACAATTGATCAAGCTCAGTTGCCTGAAGAGCGCGGATTAAAGAATTATGACCTTTATTTGTAGCAATGGCCAAATCAACCTTTGCTTGATGAAGTTGTTGGATAAATTCTAATACTCCTGGTATTAAACGCACTTCTGTTGGCCGTGAAATCATTGCGGATTGCACTGCCTGTAATAGATCTTCCTGCTGCCCAGCAGTTAGATTGGGCAATGTTTTTTTTACTGCTTGAACCAATCCTAAGTCTACATATTTTCTTGCTTGATATGGGTCAATATCACCAAAGCCCAACATTTTGGCTTCAGTAGCAACAGTATGTAAAATAACTCCCAATGTATCAGCAATCGTGCCTTCCCAATCAAAAATTACTAATTGATACGCACTACTCATAGCTCAATAGGCTCCTTGCACGTAGTTGCTTTAAAGTATTTCCAAATCCATCGTCTATATCCGCTTGAAATACCTGCTTTACTCCATTCAGATTGAATTGAATAGACCTTGCATGCAGATAAAGACGATTCTGTTGATAGTCAATACCTTCCACCTCACCCACCTTAGCACCGTATTTTTCATCACCAACAATGACATGACCAAAATAAGCACTATGAACGCGAATTTGATGTGTCCGCCCTGTTTTAGGAGAGGCTTCCACCCAACAGGACTGATGATAATTTTCCAGCAATTTAAAATCTGTTTCTGATGCCTTACCATCTTTTTGAACAGAAACAACTCTTTCCCCGGATTTCAATGTATTCTTCTCGAGAGAAGCTGCAATTGTAATTTTCTTTTTACCGTCCCAACGATGAGTTAATAAAGCCCAATAAGTTTTTTGCACTTCGCGGGCTTCCAATAGCGCTTGAATAGCCCTTAATGTACTTCTTTTTTTAGCTAATAAAAGACAACCGGAAGTTTCTCTATCCAATCGATGGACTAATTCCAAATAGGATAAATCTTGCCTGGTCTTTCTTAAAGCTTCAATAACCCCTAGGCTTAAACCACTACCACCATGTACTGCAATACCCGCTGGTTTATTAATTACCAACAAGGAAGAATCTTCAAAAATGATACTATCCTTCAAGCGTTTTGCCAAACTATCACTTACAAATACTTCCTTAGAATCAGCCGTTCGAATTGGTGGAATTCTTATAATGTCTCCAATTTGTAAACGACTGTTAGCCTGGGCCCTTTTTTTATTGATCCGAACCTCACCACCTCGAATAATTCTATAGATATGGCTTTTAGGAACCCCTTTTAAAATTCGAATCAGATAATTATCCAAACGCTGCCCATTCTCTTCGGGGCCTATTTCTTTATAACTTACTTCACTCATTGTCAATAAACCTGTTTTCTGAGCGTGATTTTTTTGATATGATTAGATATCGTACGGGAAAATCCCTGTACGACCGAATTATAACGTATAAACAGAAAAATAGTTTAATAATCGATTCATAATCGATAAAAGATTTGTAATTAATTAGTTAAAATACTTGCGTTCATCTTAATTTTTCATCATAAATGAAGAATGAAAAGTTAACAGAATAGCATAAATTTAGTTAATCTGATAGCAAATCAAACTAAAGAAGCACCTGCTCAGGCGAATATAAAACAGTTTGAATTCAATAAAAACTTGAACCACAAGTTGAAGAATCATCGCTGTTTTTTTCATCTTGATACGCGTGAGTAGATGCCTAGAAGAAAAAACAAAATGCGCTTCCATTTAAGTCGAAGATATAAGGAAGCGACCCAATACCAGAGTAAAATTGATAATTATTTCGACAGATACCTACGCATGCCAGACATGCTTTATACCAATTACGAATTATTGCCGGGCTTTTGCACGCCTAATGAAAGGCCTTTTTTTCCCAACCCACTTAATCTGTAAACGGTACATCACACAGTGTGCACCTTTAACTATTCAGGTAACATGCGTACGGTCTGTCCACAAGGTCATGGGTCAGCTTAAAATCTCTCTCCCTACCTGCTTCATAAAATTGTTTTTCAAAAACAAAACTGAGCAATTAGGGAATAGGCTGTTATCATTTCGCCAGAACAATAGAGACCAAGACATTAATTTTCTGACGCCCTCTCTCAGCATATTTAAGATGAATGCAAGATATGGAACTAAGAAAGTTAACTTCGTGGCAAGAAAACTGTAGAAATGATCATATGCTATATTGAGCCTTACACTATCTCGATGTAAATGCATGCGCCCTACAATATGGGGTTATACATGGAAAAAATGCTAATCAATGCAATGCAAACAGAAGAAATTCGTGTTGCACTAATTAAAAACAATCAATTATTTGATCTGGATATTGAATGCCCAGGCGAAGTAAAGAAAAAAGGTAATATCTATAAAGCCATTGTAACAAGAAGAGAACCAAGTCTTGATGCTGTTTTCGTTGAATATGGCTCCAAACGCCAAGGTTTCTTACCCCTAAAAGAAATAGCACCTGAATATTTAAGCAAAAACCCGGAAGAGTTTGGCGATGAGAAACCTCCAATTACCAGCCTAATTCGTGAAGGTCAAGAATTACTTATCCAAGTGGATAAAGAAGAAAGGGGAAATAAGGGAGCCGCTCTAACAACTTTTATTACCTTGGCAGGTTGTTACTTGGTTTTAATGCCCAATAACCCTCATTCTGGTGGAATATCAAGACGCATTGAAGGCGAAGAGCGAGATGAATTACGTGAAACATTAAATGCTTTAACTCTTCCTGAAGACATGGGTCTTATTATTCGCACTGCAGGGGTTGGGAAAAGCCTGGAAGAGCTGCAAGATGATTTAAACATGCTTTGCAATCAGTGGCAATCCATCAAGGAAGCCTATAACTCAGAACTAGCGCCTTGCCTGATTCATCAAGAAGGTGATGTGATTATTCGATCAATTCGCGACAATTTGCGAAAATCCATCAGTGAAATTATTATTGATGATCAAATCTCGTATATCAAAGCAAAACAATACATTGAACGCGTAAAACCAGAGTTTTTACCTAATCTAAAACTTTATAACAGCAGCATACCTCTTTTTAATTTCTATCAAATTGAAAGCCAAATTGAAACAGCTTATCAACGCCAAGTTATGCTTCCTTCTGGAGGTGCTTTGGTTATAGATAGAACTGAGGCTTTAGTATCAATTGATATTAACTCAGCCAAGGCTACAAGCGGTGCTGATATCGAAGCGACGGCATTAAATACTAATCTTGAAGCCGCTGATGAAATTGCTCGCCAACTTCGCCTGCGTGATTTAGGTGGCTTGGTAGTTATTGATTTTATTGACATGAGTTCAAGTAAAAATCAAAGAGAAGTTGAAAGTCGACTCAAAGAAGCGCTGCAGGCTGATAGAGCCAGAATTCAGGTTGGGCGAATTTCGCGCTTTGGTCTTCTTGAAATGTCACGGCAACGTCTCCGATTATCATTAGGAGAAACTGCCCAGGAGGTTTGTCCTCGTTGTGAGGGTAGAGGAACTGTACGGAGTATACAATCTCATGGCTTATCGATTACTCGTCTTATCGAAGAAGAAGCACTCAAGGAAAAAACAGCTGAGATTCAAGTGCAATTGCCACCAGAAATGGCCACATTCATTATGAATGAAAAACGCAATTTTATCAGAGATATTGAAAAAAGGCATGGCGTGAGTGTCGTTGTTATTGCGAATCCTTATTTGCACCCTCCACAATATACGATTACTCGTCTGAAAGAAGACAACGTAGGGAAATCCAAAAAACCAAGCTACACTTTGATTCAGCAACCAGACGTAGAGGTTCCCAGCAGTGATAAAGAGCCAGCGTCGCATGACGAGCCTGCAGTTAAATCTTTTGCTGAACACAGGGTTATCAAACATCCTCAAACCAGTTTCATCAAACGATTATGGACCAGTTTATTTGGTGGTCATTCAGCTACCCATGCCGCAACTCAAGAGCCCGGTAAACAACACCATCATCGTGCTCAGAATCAAGGAAAACATGCGTCTTCAAAAAGTTCAGGAGGAGATAAGCGTCAGCAAGGTAGCAACGCAAATCGCAGACGTCGTTCAGGCGGAGGTCAGCAACGTTCTTCATCGGGCAATACAAATGCCGCTGCGAGTGCAAACCAACAACGAAAAAAATCCAACGCGAATCAGCAAAGTCATGGTGGCCAACAAGGTAATCGTTCAATCCCGGCAAAAAATGAAAGCAACAAAAAAAGGGAAACCATACTGGCTAAAGAGCAAGAGGAGAAATAGGGTGTATTAATTATTTAGCTATTCACCTTTTCAATGAAAGTTTATCCGCACAGTCCAGTTACCTCTGGATTGTGCGGATAAAACAGAGCGCATTTTCTTGTCAGGATACCGATTTTAAAATTGTAACTATTCACCAGGTATGCAAATTTTTCTGTTTATAAGCCCGATTATTTGAGTTTTAATTGACTAAAGCAATAGTTTGTCTATCTTCTACTACCTCTAGTTTAGGTTGAGTGACATTACCCTTGGGCGGACTATAGATTCCATGGGAAAGTAAACCTGAATGAACAGGGTCATTACTGGGTTTAACATTTTCTTTGTCTACTATTCTTTCTAATTTATGTAAACCCAATTTTTCCAAGCGTTCAACTTGTTGTTCCTGACGCTTTAATAATTCACTATAACGCTCATTGCTTTGTTTTAATTCCTGTTTGACTATTTTAAGTTCTTCTTCTGCCTTGCAAATTCGTTCAGCTACTTGATCAAAACTAAGCTGTTTGTCATTCAGGAATCCATCTAGTTTCTTTTGAAATGAAAGACGTTGCTCTTCATCAGCTATAACCGTTCCTGTTAAAGTCTGGACTGTACCTTCCAATGTTTTCGCAACTGTTTTAGCCTTTTGAACTTCGAGACCCAACGACAACCTGACTTCATGTAATTCAGCTATTTTTTCGGCCAACTGCAATTGGCTTTTCTCGTATTCCTTTCTAATTTTGGACAGTTCTTTTTGATTCTTTTCCAATAAATCAGTTTGTTTTGTTGTAGATTCCTGCAGTTTTTTGACGGTTTGCTCCATTTCATTTGTATCTTTACGGAGCATCTTCTCAATTTCAATATATAACTCGACTTGAGCACTCAGCGATTCTACTTCATTGCCCAGTCTATCGATGTTATCAGTTAATCTGAGGTTTTCATTCTTAAATTTCTCAATTTCTTCTGCAAATTTTTTGCGAATTGAATCCAATGCCTCAATCGTAATTTGTAACAGATCTGCCAGACCAAAAAGTCCTTCTTTTAATCGTTTAGCAATATTCACATTGCAAGTATGATGGTCGTCCAAAACAATTGCGCCTGCTGTATAGGTTAATCCTGTTACTCCTCCTATTACTAATAAAACACCAATGTGGGCAAATAATCCTACTGCCAAAGTAGGTGCTGTCAGGACAATGCCACCTGTCACTTTCTGCCACATCGGTAGTTCGCCCCAGGCTGATGCAGCGCGAGTAATCAGGCTGGGATTCTCCGCTATACTGTCTACTATTGATTCCAGGCTTTCTTTAACTTGGCTCAGTTGTTTTTGTGTATCGACGATTTGGGCAAGACTACCGCTTTCAATTTCAGGAGTGCCAGTACTTGCCTTAGGATCCTTATCAGTACTGTCCAAGCTAGAAGTAGTGATTGTTGATTTGCTATCATGTTGGATCAATACTTGAAGCTCTGTTTCATTAGTAGCCATATTTACTCCTTACGATTAAAAATCTTCCTTAGATGTCCATTTTTAATCATAAATTATCAATAAGACAAGTAATTCTTGCATTTTTTGCAATTAAATTTTATTTTAATAAACCTACTACAAAAAAGATCTGAAAATTCAAATACTAAGTCAAAATGAAGCATTATCATCTTTTGACTTATTAATGCTCTTTATGAATTAATATTCTTCATGCAATATCAGATGACAAAATAATCTTTTCTTTTATTTAAAAATAAAAATTTGCCTTCACATGCAAATAGAACAATCAATTTGCCACTAAAATTATTTCTGTAACTTGTATCAAAAATTGATACAATTACGCATTAAAAAATACAGTTCATTTTCGTTTTTAATAATGAGGACGTTTCTCTAAATGACATTTCGCATTGGTCAACGCTGGATAAGTAATACCGAATCGCAACTGGGTTTAGGCATTATTACTGAAGTAGATGGCAGACAAGTTTCTATCAGTTTCCCGGCTGCTGGGGAGGACAGAATTTATGCTATAGATAATGCGCCATTAAGCCGCATAGTCTATAAAACAGGTGAAGAAATACTTACTAATGATCAGCAAAGAATAAAAGTAACTTCCATCCAGGAACAAGATGGTGTTTTACTGTATACAGGAAATGACGACTTGGGAAATGTGGCTCAAGTTAGTGAGCTGGCACTTAATTGTTTTATTAAACTTAACTCCCCTCAACAAAGACTCTTCAGCGGATTATTAGACAAACTAAATGCTTTTAAACTCAGAATTAAAACATTAGAGCATTTAGGCCGATTACAACAGTCAAAAGCAAGAGGCCTATTAGGCTCACGAACTAACCACCTTATCCACCAAATCTATATCGCTTATGAAGTTGCCCAAAGATTTGCTCCCAGAGTGATGCTTGCCGACGAAGTTGGATTGGGAAAAACCATTGAAGCGGGAATGATTTTGCATTATCAACTGCATACTGGCCGTGCTTCACGCGTACTGATCATTGTTCCAAATTCATTAATTCACCAATGGTTTGTCGAAATGTTAAGGAGATTCAATCTGCATTTCTCTATCATTGGTCCAAATCAATACGATGCTATGCCAACCACACTTGATGAGTTGGAAGATAACGACAATCCAATCGAGCCAGCATCAGAAGATGGCAATCTGTTTGAAGATGAACAACTGGTATTAACCAGCCTGGATTTCCTTATGGAAAATGAAACAGCACGTCAACAGGCATTAGCCGCGCAATGGGATCTTCTGGTAGTAGATGAGGCGCATCATCTCTATTGGTCGGAAGACTCACAAAGTCCCGAATACACGTTCATTGAAAAATTATCCGCTCGAAGCACAGGCCTGCTTCTTCTTACCGCAACTCCTGAGCAAGTTGGAATGAAGAGTCATTTCGCTCGTCTTCGTCTACTTGATCCAGCACGCTTTTATGATTTTTCAGCCTTTGTAAATGAAGAAAAGCAATACCATGAAATTAATAAAATAGTTCAGGATCTCATGGATTATAAGGAAAAAAATGGCGTAGATGAGTTAAATCCCCAACTCCACTCTCACTTAAAACAACTCTTGGGTAAAGAAGCTCCTGCTGGCATTAATGCAACGATCAAAGAGTTGCTTGATAGATTCGGCACAGGTCGAGTACTTTTTCGCAATACTCGTGCAGCGATTAAAGGATTTCCCGAAAGAAGGATACACCCTGTCGCATTAACATGCCCAGCGCTTTATTCCAAGATAATCAGAGAATCCAACTTAATCCATCTTTACCCTGAAACTTTGCTTAATAATGACTCCTGGATAGAGCATGACCCCCGAGTGCAATGGCTTGTTAACAAAATTGATGAATTACGTCCGGAAAAAATTCTGGTAATCTGCGCAAAGGCAAAAACAGCCATTAGTCTGGAACAGTATTTAAAATTAAAAACAGGCATTCGAAGTACTTTATTTCATGAAGGACTTACCATTATAGAGCGTGACAGAGCCGCCGCTTATTTTGCAGAACAAGAAAATGGTGCACAGGTTCTTGTTTGTTCCGAGATAGGAAGTGAGGGAAGAAACTTCCAGTTTTCCCATCATTTGGTTTTGTTTGATTTGCCATTAAACCCTGACCTTTTAGAACAGCGTATCGGGCGTTTGGACCGTATTGGTCAAAATCATCCCATTGAAATTCATGTACCCTATTTAGCGGGTACCGCGCAGGAAAAGCTATTTCGCTGGTATCACGAAGGAATCAACATTCTTCAACAAAGCTGCTCTGTTGGCTTTTCAATTTTTGAAGTTTTTGAAAATCGGCTGACACCTGTTTTATCCAATCCCCTACAGGATACTAGCGAGCAATCATTAGAGAAGCTTATTGCTGATACTCAATTGCATACCCAGCATATTAAGGAAGCCCTTAATGCAGGAAGAGATAGATTACTAGAATTAAACTCCTGTAATTACACTATAGGGAAAGAACTCATTGAAGCGATAGAAGCAGAAGAAAATTGCCTTGAACTTGAAAATTACATGTCGCAAGTGTATCAGGAGTATGGAATTGATCAGGAATATCATTCCGAGAATGCCGAAATATTGCGCCCTGGTAACCACATGAAAACCGCTCATTTTCCTGGGCTAAAAGAAGACGGTATGACCGTCACTTATTCTCGCTCTAAAGCCCTTGTTCGGGAAGACATGGAGTTTTTAAGTTGGGAACACCCCATGGTTTACGACACTATGGAAATGATCCTGGAGTCAGAACTTGGCAACGCCACAGTGACTACTATTTCAATCAAAAGCATAAAACCGGGTACCCTCTTCCTGGAAACTTTTTATACCATTAATTCTTCCGCCCCTAAATACTTACAACTTGACCGATTTATTCCTTTATTGCCAATTCGAATTTTGATGGATACTACCGGTAAAAATTTATCAAGCATTTTAAGTTATGAGCAGCTTAATAATCTGTGCCAACCACTTAAACGTCATCTGGGTTATACTGTTATTAAACAAGTGCGTGAAGACATTGAATCGATTCTGCAACAAACCAACAAAATCGCAGAAAGCCAGATGAAATTATTTATTGAAGAAGCAAAATCAACGATGAAGCTAACGACTTCTCAAGAAATTAATCGACTGGAATCCTTGCAAAAAATTAATCCCGCTGTTCGTGATGAAGAAATTGAGTTCTTTAAAAAGAAAATTTCAGAGAATAATTACTTCATTAATAGCTCCACTTTAAAAGTTCAAGCCATCCGTGTCGTAATTAATTTAAGCTGATAAACAAGTAATCTTACTACACGCAACAATAAACATTTATTGTAAGTGGTACGTTACGATTTTCATATGACACTTTAGTATGGCAAAACATTCATATATTGCATATAGTGCAGGGCAAGACCATACCATTAAGTACACAATAAATGGTGCAAACAATTGTCCACATTTTGTAATTCCCTTGCAGGAGATAAGCTATTTTTATAGCAGACTGAGAATCGATATTTGAAATAGATCCATCATTCTGATCGATAATAATGTATATAATTTTTTATTTAATCAAAAATTGATTCTGCCTAGGTATATACCTGAGTGGGTTAATTTTGACTTATACTACAGGAATTGGTAAAATTAATTTACACATTGTAATATTTTTGAAGAAAAGAAAAAATATTCATAGCAATCCAAATAGATATATTTTGTTAGGAAGTACTAATGAAACGCTTACTTTCGAAGTGGCATACAAATGAAAACGCTAATTAATAGAAGTCGATTTTTAAAAGCTGTTGAATACATCAGTGAAAATCATTTTTCCAAACCTTATTCTATTACTCCGATGGTAGGGCGTTGGTTTAACCAATTGGCAATGATTCAGCTTGCGAATAGCAAATTGCTTCATTTAAGTGGCGATGTCGCCAGAAAATATGTTGATATTATTTTGGATGGGAAGATTGTAGCTCCGGAAGACTTAAAACTCGTCCACAAGTTTCATGCTTCTGACTCGGAATTTGAAAAAGAACGGGCTGAAATAGAAGCTAAAATCCTTGAGCTCACTAAAGCTGAGAAAGAAGCCGTTGAATCTGAAAAAGCAGAAGAAATCCGCAAAGCTCTTGAAGAACAAAAAGAAAACTTAAAATCATTTGACTCCGATAAACTAAAAGCGAAGCAATTGTATGATGATATTGTTGCTCGAGGTCAATCCATTTTGAATGAAGAGCGTCTTGAAGGCGATTTTAATTCCAAAATAAAACATATTGTTTATCGCCCAAACCATGGCTTAACTCATTCAGTCAGAGCCGCCTATTCCATCACTGCAATACATACCTTTATGCAAGAACAGAATTCGGCCTATAAAGAATTATCCGAACCTGAGCTTGAAAAATTACAGATGATGATGCTGTTTAGTGTTGTAGGCCGTAAAGATGAAACAGGATTCAACGATACCGGGGCAAATAAACTGGGGCGTGCTACTTATGAAAGTTTTAGGGTGGCATCAGGAAGAGAATACCTGAAATATTGTAGTGATAATGCCAAGCATCTTTATAGGGATGATCTGGATAAACTCTATCAAGACGCCATTATTGTCGAATTAATGGGTTACTCCAATATCAAAGATTGTATTGACCTAAGAGTTTCACCACCAGAGGTATTCATAGATTATGTCATTGAAAAAGAAAAGCGCGTCGGAAACGACATTTCGCGCGAACAAGCACTGACCTTGATCATCAAAAAACGCTATTCCATTGCAAATTTATTTCCTGTTGGCCCAATTCGTGATTTGGCCGATGCCAAACTTTCCATGATGAACAAGGCCCATGGCATCGATTTAACTCGTTGTTATCCTCTGTATCCTGCTAAAGAAGGAGGAGCAAAGAGTGTTTCTATTTTATTTTCTTATTTAAGCCAAAGTGGCTTGTTCAAAACAATAGACAGCGCTGAAACAGCAAAATTAGCATCAGCGTTCAATATACTACGTTGCAGTTTTGATACATTGGAGTTAACCGGACAAAACTCCATGTTTGGATTGATCTCCAGAGAAATCTTTGAAACAAAAAAAGAAAAGATTATAAAAACCCTAAAAGAAATCAACGAACAATTTACGCCACCCATTTCTGGAGAAAACCGGATTAAATTAGTGTCAGAAGCAAAATCATTCATTAAGGAACTAAGCCTCTTCTGGAACTTGAATAGTCCCAGTGACGAAACGCTCCTGGATTACTATCGTCAATTCCTGCTTCTTCAAGAAACAGTTAAATACCTTACTGATACGCAAAAACTGAATCCCAGTAAGAAAATGTTTGATTTTCAACACAGTGAAGAAGGCAATCCACATAAAGTGGACCACCACATGAACGCCGTTAGTTTAGTCAATGCGTTGGAAACCATCACGCCAGTACCAGGACTTGCTCAGCCCCCTTTGCCTGTTATTGCCAAAGTAAAACACGACAGGCCCAAAAACACCACCACTGCCTTTTTCGATGACCGTCAACAGGCAGAATCCTTTAAGGAAACTTACACCACCCTTTTTGGCATGACGCCAGACATTAACAGCACAGGCGATGGACAATTTTCTATTGATGTCGACAGAAAAAACTACCTGCAATTGGTCAAAGAGAGACAAGTTGAATTTAAACAGGTCACTGCACCTAAAACGATAAGTTGCGAAGAGTCTCTTGTTGGTGAAAATGGGATGGTAGAAGCATTGAATTTAATTGAACGTAGTCGAGCTCTGGTTCGTCTCGTCTCTACCACCCCTTTAAGTGGTGAAAAATTCCCGGATTACGATTATTTGCTAAGAGCCCTGGAAGACCCTGTACATGAGCGGTATAAACCACCTGAAAAAGATATCGAGAATTTTCCTATAGATAAAACGAAATACTCTGATCCTAGAAGTGGTGTTTCTTATCCAAGACAAGTGGTAACAACCCCCTTGCCGGAGCTGCGCTTTCAAGAGCCAGTGACAGAACCTGTGCGATTCACAGACAAACTTTCTGATGGATTAACCACAGGCAAACCAAGTGGGCCACGAAACACCATCTACACGAAAAAACTCGCTCATACTTTGTTGCCGGATCACGGAAAAGCAAAACCATTCGCTGGCTACAAACACAAGAGAAGTAACTATTTCCCGATTGGCGTACTTTCCGATATTGAACAGGTTGATTTGAAAGACGAGCGTTACGTCTGGTCACAGAATATGGCCACTTGCACCAAATTCTGGATTCGAGATACTTCAAAATATGAACAAAACCTTTATAAATTACTCCATGCTCAAATGGATAATACAGGAAAACCAATACGATATACAACTGGAGTCATTGCTTATGATAAAAGCAAAATACAGAAAGCCTCATCATCTGATGTACTAATTAAATACCTGAAAGATAAGGCAGATAAAGTTCTTAAATCTCTTAATAATAAGCATTACCACCCGACAGACGAGATAATTCATGACTTTAAAATGTTACTTCGACAAGAGCTTAAGGAGTATCTTGATCAAGTATCCACAGATAAGCAGGCACAAAAGCAAATTAAAGAAATTTATTCCTCCTTGCAAGAGTATTTAAACCAAGAAGCAGCCAGAAAGAACCCTAAATACGCTATTTCAGTTCGGGAACTCATTGCACAACAAAAAAAATCACCCGAAGTACGAGATCATAATGAAATATTGGCAGGAAACACCAAAAAAGCGACTCGAGCCCTTTATGCTTGCAAAGATACTTTATTCGACCGATTGAATCTCGCTTTTCACGCGATGCAAATTAAAAAACAATATCATTATGATGTGCCTCTTCTCATAATCAGTGAAGACAAACCACCTTATAACTATTCAGAAGCCCTGATCAAAGCCGATTTAAAAGAAGCTTATAATCTGTTAAAGGATAATCGATTTCCTTTTGACAGAAGTACATTCCCAGTATACGAGCTTGATAAAGATGGGAATATCGCTCTGGATAAAAACAAGAAACCTATCATTAAAGTCAATGATCTTGGTCGAGAAATTCAAGAACCGAAAAATATTAAGTATCAGATAGGGTTATTAAGAGACTTGTTTAAATTAGGTCTTCCTGAATTGGAAAATCTAGACCAGATAAAGCGTGGAAAGATTGATAAATCAGAAATAACCGAAGAGCAGGTCGATACAGCCATCGATTCTATAGTGGAGCAAATGGATATCGTTGGCAACATCAGGCGTGAAAAAAAACTCATGCAAGAAACCTTTGCCAAACCTGATCAAAAACCCAAAGAGGAGTTTTTCCTCCGTGCAGCAGCACTTGGCCACGGGTCTCTTGTTAAAGAGATATTAAAACGAGAGGATTTCAAGCCGTCACTGCCCTTAGTAGAAAAAGCCATGCAATTCGTTGAAAAAAATAACCATTCTGAGTTAAAAGAATCATTAACTGAATATTGGGGAACTTTAAATAGCGAATTTAAAGAGTTAAAGTCACTCATTGACCAACTAGAATCTATCAAAGCACATGCCTCTGAAACACTGGCAGAAACTCAAAAAAAACGAATTGAAATTATAATTAATGTAATCAATCAGACTCAAATTCTTCAAAAACAAATTAATCTTCCTCAAGAATTTACTGTGCTCATTCAACAAAAAACTCTAGAAACCCTGTTGAACAATGCCTCCAGGAAGGTAAAAAATGAAAATTTGGTGACAAAATTTAAGGAACTATTAGATAAAAATTATGATTTGATAAATCCTTATGCACAAATTCTCGCTAATAACCAAATGGTCAAATTAGACCAATTGATTGAGATTTATGAAGAACTAGGCATTGAACATCTCCTTAATACCTTAACAATTATTGGAGCCCGTGGATGGGATGCGGGCAACAATTATCGGTTATTGGTAGAATTTAAAGAAATAAAAAAAGCCAAACAATACCTTACAGATGAGGATGCTTTACATGATAAAAGTCTTATAAACATCAAAGAAGAATGTGGAAAATTGATTAGACAAATTGAAAATGCTGGATTGGGTAAACACGATACCGCCACTCAATATTATTGTAAAGCAATGAGAGACATGATAGAAAAAGGGAAAGATGATTATGTCATGATGTCTATGAACCTACAACAATTAAAACAGATTAATTCAGCAGTGCATTCCCCTGAAATGCAAGCGATAAAGGAACAGGTTGAGCGGCTTGAAAAAAATGCAGAAAGTCTTTTTAGTATAGGAAACAGGAGGAAAGCAAACCGAATCAAGGAAGCTGTAGCACATGTGCCCCTAATAGAAAGAATACATATTTTTTCAAATGAAAACAGCGCAAGCTGCAATAAAGTGAGATTAGCACTCGCTTCACACAGAATATCCTTTACAAACCCCATTAACGAGAGTAACAGAGTAATTTCTGAAAATGCTGCCAAAAGTTTTACAGAAGTT
The DNA here is from genome assembly GCF_026191275.1 of Legionella sp. PATHC039. Lineage (NCBI taxonomy): Bacteria > Pseudomonadati > Pseudomonadota > Gammaproteobacteria > Legionellales > Legionellaceae > Legionella > Legionella sp. PATHC039. The sequence continues at coordinate 173,436 of NZ_JAPHOP010000001.1, read as the reverse complement.
GAGAGGGTGGCAAATTCCTCAAAATCCAAAGAAGCAATTAGGTTATTTTATAGTAAAGAAAAAGAAGAAAAAAACGATGATGAAATACAAATTAACTCACCCACTCTTAAATAATTAGGCCTTGATCTCAGTTATAGGAGTTCCCATGATATCGATTCGTTTACTTGATGTACATACTTCCTCACCATTAAAAACTTAGAGTTGCGAATTCGGCAAAAGGATAACTATATTCTGCTGGCCATGCGCTGACAAGAAATACGAGGCATTTATAAATTAGTTTCCTCGCCTGAAGTAAAAGCAATAAAGCAGGAAATAGAGCGACTGGAGCGTGATGGATCCGGATTATGGGGGTTTATAATCCAATATATTGGGGCAACCAGTCCAAAGCAAAATGAGTAAAAGAAGGGATAATTCAAATTCCATTGGAAGAAAGAATAAATGCCTTTTCCAATACTGATAATCCTGGTTATAAAAAGGTCCAGGGCGAATGAGCACCATTTCCCATACCAGAACATTTGCGCGCTATTACAAAAATACAAAAATTTCTCGCACTAACACAGAATTTACATTAAAATTTAAATATGAAATAGAAGAGATAAGGGAAGGAAATAAAGAAAATATTATCAACCAAGACAAGAGAATGTAAATGTCCCTTTGTAGAATTTGAGGAGTATCCATGATCCCGATTAGTTTATTAGCTGCTCACCCCTCATCACCATTAAGCGCTTACAATAACATAGAACAATTAGTCAAGCGAGTAGATTTATATTCCGGGCATGATTTCTATTTTGGATTTAATAGCAGCAACCATACCTTTCTTGATATTATTGGAGGAAAACAGCCTTTGGCTATTAAGCATGGCCCTACATTGTCTCTTTATCAGGAAAATGTGTCAGGATTTTCCTATTCCATCTATTATATTGATCCTCTAAAAAAAGCATTACATCCCCTCATGACTATTTCCGCAGAACCCGGCGAGACCTATGTTGTTCAACAATTATTGCCTTGGTCATTTGCAGATTTTTATCTTCATGCCATAGGACCAGTTGCCGAGTCAGCACCCTCTAGTGGTAATACATCCAATGAAGAGCAAATTGTTCAGAATACTATTGCTCAATTGGCAACTAATAATTGGCCTACTGATCAAGAGGTACAGGGGTTAAATCATGCTATTACGACTCTGAACTCTAAAAATGCGAACATAAAAATATCTCTCAATGACATGATTGCATTAAGAGAAAAACTGGTTACGAAAATTCCTCAGACAACAAGTGTTGATTTTATTACTCCTTATTCCCCCTTTCATAATAACCCTAGGTTAACTACTGAATTTTTTACTGAGAAATTTCCTGATCGAATCACTATTAGAGTTTTGGAAGATAATTATCCTCGTATTGAAATCATTGCCCCTGGGCTATTTAATGATAATATTTACACAGCAATTTATAAAAAAACATCCCCTAAACTCTATGAACAATTTGCAAAATTACAAAACAACAGTGAAGAGCTATCTAAATTATTACAGAAAGAGTTTCCAGATATAGTAAATGACTTTATCGCACAGCATTGTGATGAAGTAATTGCTTCACAAAAAACACCAACTATAAATCCCAAACTATAACTGATAATTGGGAGGTGTGCCGTGTAATATGACAATCGGTAAGTCTTACTCTAAATCCCAATAACTTTTTGTATATTAGATATACAAAAAGACCAACACACTCTATAATCACAGAACATACACTTCAATGCGGAATAAAAAATTTTTAATTGCAGAGTATTAATAATCTAAGTCACTAAGTAAAAGTTTTTTTAAGCGAAGAGCTTGAGATTTTGCGTCTATCCTGAATCAAATCACTTCTATTCTGCGTAATTCGTAGTTATCAAGGAAAACTGTTATGTTCAAAGATATTATTAAACTTCTTGCCAAGGACAAAGAACAAAAAACCCTAGAGGAATATACTGAGAATAGTCTAAAAAAATCCAACCTTTCCTCACAGGCTAAAATCAAACTGGTTGAATTAAACCAAAAAAATCGTTTAAGCATTCTAAAACAGGTCATGATACACACTCTTGAAAATTTGTTTAAGAAAAAGCCAGACGAGTTTTTCAAGAATACCTATCACTATGACTGGTGGGCATTTCCTATGCATGTCCCACTCGAATGGAAATGGCCAAAAAGAAATTATGATGCGTCAATTAGCCTTGATGAAGCAAAAATTTTATTATTTGATGACGAATTTGTATCCTCTTATTTGGAATGTCTTTCTCTCTACATGGCGGCATTAAAAAAACATGGATGGAATGATTATCCGGTTCGATACGCGCGCATGCTGCATTCTTTGGCTTTATTTACTAAAGTTGCGAGTACTATGGATAACATGGAAACAACATACCAACGCTTATCACAAAAAGGAGAAGAAGCCATTGATTTTGCCAATACTCATTTAGTCAAAAAATATCCATCTTACACTTTATTTACTGAAGGAATGCAAAACCTCAAGAACGAAATTAAAAAATTTGAAGAATTTGCTGAGAATCGCTCAACAAATAAACTGAAATAAATTAGTGGAATTAGCAGCGCGGCCGGCTTATTAGCTTATTTTCATAAACCTGTTGCAACAGGATTAACGCCAATATTAGGATTAATCCCACAATCATCCAGAATTTTTAATAAATTATTTCCTTTACGGGTTAATCGTTTAATACAGTATTCTTCCAGATAACTGCTCAAAACATAATAATATTCGTCTAAAATCAGAATATTAAGAATTTTCTCCGCTCTTTCCAGATGACGCTTGTTAGCGTGATCACAAGCCTGAAACAAAATGCCTCCCAAGATTGCAGCAATACTTGCCTTACGTTCAGGACTGGCTAAATAAAATCGTTGTATGCATTCATCAAGAGCCCTGTCTTTATCCCACTCGACCCACTCATCATACAGTGATAAGGCCACATCAGGTTTAAAATTTTCTACGCTGGTTAGCTCCTGCATAGAATACGCTACTGGTACAACAGCTTGCACATTAGCCCACGAACAATTTCCACTAATTTGAGAACTAATTGGCATTTGAGCAAAAGGAAGCAGCCCCAATTGTTGATTAATCATTTGATGATAATATCGTCTGTTTTGTTTTTTATATAAAAAATCATGGATAAAATTGATTGTCAGTGCCTCTGGCCTGGTTATTCGGTAAATATTAACGCTTCCTTCTTGTAAGCTATTTTCACCCCTGTCAATTTTTGCCCACCACTGGTGATAACGGACAAAGCATAAGGCATGGCCGCGACTCGCCGCAGGAAGAATTAGCATAGGGGCTTTTAACAAAGCAGAGATACGTTTAAAATGCTGTTCGCCAAGTCTGGGATGATGTTGATACTGCAACAGCTCTGCCGCATCAGTAAAAGCATCCATAATATTATGAATATATGGAAAATAATCCCTTAAATGCCGAGTCGAATAACTACTGATAAATCTCCTTAGAGAGTCTTTTACAACAGCAACAGTGAATTCCAAAATAAACCCTTCATAATCAAGTTCGATGAATTCGCCTTTCGCATTGACAATATCCACATCGCCTTGCAATTCAAATCGATGACCAATCAATTTTGCATTAATAAAATCAAGAGCAAAATCAAGCTTCGCACCATGATGATATAACAACTGCTTTATTGCATCTTGGCCACGCAAAACCGGATAAACCAACACACAAAGACCATTACGAGTGTAGGCATTAGGATCAGCGCCGTAGGTTAATAAGAGTTTGGTCATATCCAAATCATTATTGTCCACTGCCCAATGTAATGGAGTGCGTCCTGTGACGTCTGGCTTGTTGATATCCACTTTTCGAGCAATTAACTGCTCTGCTATTTTAATTTGTCGTGTAATGGCACACTCTATGAGGGGAGTAAAACCATATTCATCGATGTCATCCAAAGATTCCCCCGCACGCAGATAAGCATCAAAATCAGGCATTCTATGACTGATAATATCGTTTGCAATACTCATTTAGGGCCCCCGGGGGGTAGGTGCTGTAGTAAATTTTGGCATATTGCCTAAGCGTAATTGTTTTTCTTTATCCTGTTCTCTTCTCTCATTATCAAACTCCCTTCTTGCTTCTGTATTAAGCGGCGGTTCAGGGTTTAAATTAGGATCTATTCCATCAAAACGCTGACTATTCAATTCAGGGTGTTGCAATATATTGTTTTGCAACTCCCCCTCTGGAGCAACCTTGATTTCTTCTTCAGGGTGTTCACGCGCTTTAACAGAAGCAAACCTTCTCTCTCCCTGTTGTTCAGCCAAACGTCTTCGTCTTTCCATTGCTTTTGTTTCAGAAACCAAGAAAGTACTTTCACTGCGATTGGAAGGCAATCTTGTGGGTAACTCAACATGAAACACTGAGCCCAACAAGACATAAACAGCTGCAGAACCACCATCCTTGGGTTTGGCGCTATGAAATGCCAATACCTCATTGATCTGAGGCAACCACCGATTCACCAGATTTTTCATTAAAGGCGGTTTGTCCTGAGAATTATCCGCGCCATGAACAATCAGAACGCATTGTTTGTTATTTCTTATTTGAGTTTGGATAAATTGATATAAGCTCTTACGAGCAGATTCAACGTTTAAACCGTTTAAATCCAGTTCGGCTTCCCAGGGAGTTTTTCCATTTTTTAAATCATTGAAGCGTTTTGATGATAAATTGGGTCGAGAGTAAGACAATACAGTACTCGCGAGCACTATTTCTTCGATCTCATCGGATAAATAATATTCTTTCGCCATCTTTTTCAAAATTTAACAGTCATAATAGAAGTATAACTTAGGATATAAAAAGTATGGCATTTTTTCTAATATAACCTGCATGACCTTATGGGGGCATACAGGTTTTCTATCAAGATACTTGATCTATGCTATTGCGGGAGTGGGAGCTTCACAGAAACTCTTTTTGCAGTATTTCAGCAATTTGTACCGCATTAGTTGCCGCACCTTTGCGAATGTTATCCGCGACTATCCACAAATTTAGTCCACAAGGATGAGAAATATCCTGTCTTATGCGCCCTACAAAAACATCATCATGCCCGACTGCATTCTTAATTGCTGTGGGATAACTTGCTTTAGAAAGATTATCCACTACAGTAACGCCGGGTGCCTTTGCCAAAAGCGCGCGAGCATCGTCAGCCGTCAAAGGCTTTTTTAATTCCAGATGAACCGCTTCAGAATGCCCATAAATTACAGGAACCCTGACGGCTGTAGGGTTAACCATAATGCTGTCATCTTCCATAATCTTGCGGGTTTCCCAGACCATCTTCATCTCTTCTCGTGTATAACCATTGTCTTCAAACTGATCAATATGAGGAAGCGCATTAAAAGCAATTTGCTGAGGATAAACTTGAACATTAGCTGGTCTCCCATTTAAAAGATCGCCTACCTGAGCAACCAGCTCGCTGATGGCTTTTTTGCCAGTTCCGGAAACAGACTGGTAAGTCGCCACATTAATACGACTAATACCAACAGCGTCATAGATTGGCTTTAGAGCAACGACCATCTGAATGGTAGAGCAATTAGGGTTAGCAATAATGCCTCTTTTAGTATAATCAGCAATTCGATGAGGATTCACTTCAGGGACAACAAGAGGAATATCATCCTCGTAACGAAAACAGGAGGTATTATCAACCACCACGCACCCAGCAGCCACAGCTTTTGGCGCATACTCTTTTGAAACAGCGCCGCCTGCAGAGAATAAAGCAAGATCGACTTTGCTAAAATCAAATTCTGCTAAATCCAAAATATCCAATTCCTGATCTCTAAAAGTCACTGTCTTACCTACTGAGCGAGAACTCGCTAATGGGTAAAGGGACTTAATTGGAAAGTTTCTTTCTTCCAAAACGGTCAAAAAGGTTTCTCCAACAGCGCCGGTGGCACCTACGATAGCTACATTCAAATATCTGCTCATTATGACCTCATCTTACCATCAATTAACAATGTGCTAGTCAAGTACAATTCCTGCTTGCGAAGCAGAAAACGGACTACGATATGGCTATATTTTGAAACGTTATAATTTATTATTTACACTGTGCTTTATGCCGTAGATAATGATCCATTAACACCAAAGCCATCATTGCCTCTGCAATTGGCACAGCCCTTATCCCCACGCAGGGATCATGCCGCCCTTTGGTTACTACAGTAACCTCTTTACCTTCAGTATTAATGGTCTGGCCTGGAGTTGTGATGCTTGAAGTTGGCTTTAAAGCGATGCTCACTTCGATGGGTTGCCCTGTCGCTATGCCTCCTAAAATACCACCGGCATGATTACTCAAGAATCCCTTGGCAGCCATCTGATCTCTATGATGACTTCCTAACTGCTCCACTGCATTAAAACCAGCTCCAATTTCAACACCTTTAACAGCATTAATTGACATCATTGCATAAGCAAGAGTAGCGTCCAGTTTATCAAATACAGGGTCTCCCAATCCTGTTGGCACTCCCCGTGCCAGTATCTTTACCCGAGCACCCACAGAATCACCCTGGCGTCTTAAACGATCTACATAATCAGCCAGCTCCTGAATTTGCTTATTATTAGGACAAAAAAAGGGATTTTTATTGATTTCATTTTCATTTTCAAACTGTAACTTCAAATCGCCCATTTGTTGTAAATAACCAATAATATCCAAGTTTAAATAACGCTTTAAATACAATCTGGCAATAGCACCGGCAGCGACTCGTGCGGCTGTCTCACGAGCGGAAGAACGGCCGCCCCCTCTATAATCTCTATGCCCATATTTATAATGATAGGTAAAATCAGCATGTCCTGGACGGAACAAATTTTTAATGTCTTCATAATCCCGGGAACGCTGATCAGTATTCTGTATCAGCAATGCAATGGGAGCTCCTGTCGTTTTCCCATCAAATACACCAGAAAGAATCTGTACCTTATCTTCCTCTCGTCTCTGGGTAGTATATTTAGATTGACCCGGTTTACGTTTGTCTAAAAATGGTTGGATATCTGCTTCAGTTAAAGACATGCCGGGAGGACAACCATCGACTATACATCCGATAGCAGGACCGTGGCTTTCACCAAAGGTTGTTACAGTAAATAACGTTCCAAAGGTATTCCCTGACATGCCTTACTCGCTTATTTAAAATAGTCTTCTAATTGCTGTCTTGTTAATAAAAACACCCCTTGCCCGCCGTTGCTCATTTCAAGCCAGGTAAAAGGAACCATAGGATAAGTCTCGCATAAAGCCTCTTCACTATTACCTACTTCCACTACCAAAATCCCATGTTCACTTAAATAAGCATGGGCATTCTTTAAAATTTTTTCAATAATAGCCAAGCCATTATTTCCTGTTTCCAATGCCAAAACCGGTTCATGGCGGTATTCATCCGGCAGGGTCTGCATCTCTTCCTTCCCCACATAAGGAGGATTGCTCACGATCAAATCATATTGTTTACCTGACAGTGCCGTAAAACAATCCGATTCAATCAGTGCCAATTGATCGCCTACATCATGACGTTCACAATTAATAGTAGCGACAGCCAATGCTTGATTTGAAATATCCACAGCATCCACCTGAGCCTCAGGGAATGCATAACAACAGGCAATCGCTATACAACCACTCCCGGTACATAAATCCAAAACATGATGCACTCGTTCTGCTTCTATCCAAGGGGAAAATTGATTATTGATTAACTCTCCTATTGGTGATCTGGGTATAAGCACTCGTTCGTCAACATAAAAAGGTACATCGCAAAAATAGGCTTCCTTAATTAAATAAGGCACTGGTACCCTTTGATTAATTCGTTTATCCAATTGATTACAAAGATGTTTGCGTTCACTAGTTGTTAAACGTGCATTCAATAAAAAGGGATCAACATCGTATGGTAAAGACAAGCTTCTCAATATCAAGGATCTCATGTCATCCCAAGCGTTGTCAGTTCCGTGGCCATAAAATAATTGCGCGTTTTCTGCACAAGACAAACTAAACCGTAAAAAATCCAGAATAGTAACCAGCTCTTCTGTTTCCTTGCTAAAATAACTACTCACAAGCGTATCAACCATAACCATAGAAAAAGTACAAATTGTACACTAAATTAAAACCTATGTCCTGTATTCTTTGTATAAGAGATGTGATTTAAGACGCCCCTTTGCATGGCTCGGTTTTCACCTAGCCTAAAGAATTACTTCAAATTAAGTTATAATTAAATATATTCTTTTGATGCCTGTTAAAAAATGACTGATGATTTCCTGTCTGATGAGGATAAAGCTCTATTTCGTCATCATATGCGTTCTGTAAAACCATTAAACGAAAAAACAAAACGCGTAAAAAGCCCCACGCAACCTACTCATGAAAAAAAAACCACAACTTTCAAGAGTCAGTCCGTACCCAAAGAAGAATATTTTTTATCTGATTTTATTCGTGACACTGTTCAATCCAACACTATTTTATCTTTTTCAGGACCAAACATTCCCAGCCAGAGATTCCGTGCACTAAAAAATGGACAAATTCCATGGGAAGCCAAGCTGGATTTACACGGATTAAAAACTGAAGCAGCTCGCCAAGCGCTTTATGATTTTATCCAGACTCAGTCACTCAATAATAAACGCTGCTTACTTATTGTTCACGGCAAAGGAGGTCATCAAGGCGCTCCCCCGGTAATAAAAAACCTAATCAATCGCTGGCTGCCGCAATTTAGTCAAGTCCTGGCATTCCACAGCGCTCTTCCAAAAGATGGAGGATTAGGAGCCGTGTACGTCTTATTAAAAAGAAATAGAGAAAAGGATGAACAGGGCAATTACTAGTAACACTTTACTTGCGTTAAAGCAGTAATCTTAGGATAATTCGTCAAATTAAAAAATATCTTGAGTACAGCTATGGAAAAATTAGGTCAGTTCATCATCAATCATTGGCAACTCTGGCTCGCCTTTGTTGTGGTTGTATTTTTAATTTTCATTAATGAAATACTCTCTCAAAGAAAGAAAGCCAAAGAAGTTTCACCGCAATCCCTGGTTGATTTAATGAACAATGGAAATGCCATCGTAATCGACATACGCGACAAAGAATCATTCAAAAATGGTCATATCATTAATTCAATGAACGTAAATCCTGATGATTTTGAACAACAAAAAATGAGCAAGTACAAAGATAAACCCATTATCCTGGTCTGCGCACGAGGCTTACAATCTCCAACCCTAGCCATGAAAATCCGCAATCAAGGTTACCAACCCCTGGTTTTGAGTGGTGGAATTCAAGCCTGGCAAAATGCTGATCTTCCTTTAGTGAAGGGTAAATGAACAGATGAATGAAGTCATACTCTACACTACAGGCTATTGTCCTTATTGCATCAAAGCAAAAGAACTACTAGATAGAAAAAAGGTTATCTATACAGAAATCCGCGTCGATTTACAGCCTGAATTACGTGAAGAAATGATACAAAAAAGTGGCCGGCGTACAGTGCCTCAAATTTTCATTAATGGCCAGGCAATTGGTGGCTGCGATGATTTATATGCCCTGGAAGCCCAGGGAACATTAAATGAACTTTTAAAAAAATAGGAATAAAACATGACTGAACAACTGAATACCAATCAGCAAAATGATGAAGCTCAATTCATGATTCAACGAATCTATATCAAAGATTTATCCTATGAAACACCAAATACACCGGCTGTTTTTCAACAACAATGGGAACCAGAGCTCAAACTGGATCTCAATACAACGACTACTCAACTGGATAAAAACGTTTATGAAGTGGTTTTAACTGTTACAACCACTGTGATGAATCAAAAAACCACAGCATTTTTGGTTGAAGTAAAGCAAGCGGGCATCTTTACTATCCAAGGCGCCGCAGCAAGTCAGTTGGATCACTTGCTTCATAGCTTCTGCCCCAGCATCCTGTTCCCCTATGCTCGTGAAGCAATTACCTCGCAAGTCATTCGTGGCAGCTTCCCCCAATTAGTACTCGCACCGATTAATTTTGATGCTTTATATATGCAGCAGCTGGAAGAAAAACAAAAAGCAACTGGAGCTAAAGACGAGACTGTTTCTCACTAAGATGAATAAAAAAACCATTGCCATGTTAGGTGCCGGCTCCTGGGGCACTGCTGTCGCAATTCATTTAGCTAAAATAGGGCATAAAACGCTGCTGTGGGGCCATAACCCACAGCATGTTGCCCTCATGGCTGAACAGCATTCAAATCCAGCTTACCTTCCTGGTATACCTTTTCCAGAGAATTTGATTCCTTCTGATGATTTAATTGAATGCGTTCAATCAGCAGATTATGTCATCATAGCAGTTCCTTCTCATGCCTTTGCGGAAATAATCAATAAAATCCCTAAACCAACCCAAGGATTGGCGTGGCTTACGAAGGGTGTTGATCCAGCGAGTCATCAATTATTAAGCCAACTGGTTGCCAGTCGATTTGGGGTTGATTTTCCCATAGCAGTTATTTCAGGCCCATCCTTTGCCAAAGAAGTGGCTCGCTTCCTGCCTACAGCTCTCACTTTGGCCAGTAACAATACGAACTATCAAAAAAAAATGCACCAACTATTTCATCACGACAACATTCGTGTCTATTTAAGTGATGATTTAATAGGTGTGCAATTATGTGGCGCTGTTAAAAATATCTTGGCGATAGCCTGTGGAATCAGTGATGGCTTAGGGTATGGTGCTAATGCCAAAGCAGCGCTTATTACCCGTGGACTTGCTGAAATGACTCGTTTGGGATTAAGCATGGGAGCAAGGCAAGATACTTTTCTAGGCTTGGCTGGTGTAGGGGACTTGGTATTGACTTGTACTGATGATCAATCACGCAATCGCCGCTTTGGATTGCTCTTGGGCCGTGAAGTGCCTATTCCTGAAGCCGAACACCAAATTGGCCAAGTGGTTGAAGGGAAACACAATGCAGCGCAAATTTGTGCTATAGCCAATAAAAATAAAGTGGAAATGCCAATTTGTGAGCAAATTAATGCGCTATTGCATGGTATTGTTCATGCCCAACAGGCCGTGAGCAACTTGATGAGTCGTCCCGCCAAGGAAGAATAACCTTTGCCCTTGCAAAAAATCATATTAAATTAAGTTTAGTGCACCAGGACACCAGGATGCAGGTGATACAGATGGATTGACGACATTAACCCATAGCATCAATCAATTCAATATCACTCAAACTCAATTGCTCACCCAAAAATATCTCGCCTACCTTCTGGAACCTATTAATAGAATCTGTTACCAAATAGTTGACTCTGGGGGGAACTATTAAATTGTCATTGTGCAGATTTTGATTTTGCAATAATTCACAAAGAGAAATTGCAGTCGCCTGAGCAGAATCGACAATTGCGACATCTTTTGGTAATAAGCTGGATAACAAGGGTTTAAATACCGGAAAATGAGTGCATCCCAATAACACCGCATCTTCATCCGAAAAATCGTCGAGATAATGCTTCAATGCCTCACGAGCAACTGCATTAGTCACCATACCTTCCTCTGCCAAGGCGACTAAAACACTACATGCCCGACTGCTGACAACTGCCTCAGGCAAATTCTTTATGATCAAATCATGATAGGCTCTGGAAGCAATAGTTGTTTCTGTAGCCAGAACAGCAATACGATGATTTTTAGTAGCTGACACCGCAGCGGCTGCGCCAGGTGCCACCACACCCAGAACCGGAATATCGGTTAACATGCTCTGTAAATGGGGCAAGGCAGCCGTCGTTGCGGTATTACAGGCAATGACTAAAGCTTTTATGCGGCGCTCAACCAGAATTTTTGCCATTTGCATAGCGTATTGTTTGACAGTATCGGGACTTTTAGTACCATAAGGTAAGCGGGCTGTATCTCCCAAATAAACAAAAGATTCCTGAGGTAATTTATCCCGCAGAGCCCTTAAAACCGTAAGCCCCCCCATGCCTGAATCGAATACACCAATAGCCAAATCCTTGTTAGAGTTCAATTGATTACTCCTTCTTGTCATTTATTTCTTGGCTTTCTTATTTGGCATAATAGCCTCGTTCTACCAAAAATGAGGGCCAAAGTCATTATTATTTACTTACGCATCCCTGTACTCGGACTTTCAGGTGCTGGTCCTTCTTGTTCAATGGTTCTTTCAGTTTTTTTATGCACCGGATTCAGTTCCTTCTTCATCTTGCTTTGTTTATCAGTAATCTCTTGTACTTTGGAATCCACTTTTTCTCTTTCTTTCTGAGGACTAAATTTCTCATCAGTCATCTGTTGCATATGTTTTATTTTAGACTGTATGATATTCTGGGTCTCTGTTAATCCTGTGTTAGTAAATACCTGACTATATAATGAATTGCTGCTAAATCCCCACAACCGCCCTTTCACATTATCCGGATGGAATACTGCAGAATCCACCTGAATCGCGTCAGGGTTAAACTTGAATTTTGGATTCTTTTCACCAAGGATCACCAGGGAAGTGTACAAATATTCCAGTTCTTCGGGATTAGATCCGCGTAATAGTATCGGTTTATCCTTGGTTGGCGGACTATCCAGACTTGCTAAAATATCAGTCGCCATCGCCATGTAAAAATTGACGTTAGCTTCTACCGGAGGATCTCCACTTGGAGGATTTGGAGGTGGAACTTGCGTCGGGGATTGTAAAATCTCAAATTTACTTCCGGGAACCTTGCTAATTTCTCCTTTTTTGCTCGTTACTTGATCAGGAACATTGTTATCCTGAGTATACCGTCCTATCGTTTCCACAGGAGCACCGGATTTCGGTGCTGTTTTATGAGATACATCAACGACAACAATCTGCCCTTCCGGTATTTTTTCACCAACAAGAAATTCTTGTATCCTTCCGTTAGAACCAGTAGTAGCGGTTGTACTCGATCTCAGAGAAGGATTAGGGACATTGGGTAATGGCGGTATCTGATCACGTGAAACAGGAGGATGGCGTTTGATACCCTCAGAGTTGTAGTAATAATGCATCTTCCCTTTGGCTGCCACGTCCACTTCCTTTACAATGGTTTCTAACTTTCCCTGTATTTTTTTATAAAAATCCAAATCCTTGCGCACCGCATCCAACTCAGTTTGCAAATCAGTACGTAATTTTTTGATTTCCTCTTTTTGTTCCAGGGCCAAGCCAGCAGCCTTAAATTGACTATCTTTGGGCAAGCTCTTCAAATGACCTTCGAGAGCAATCACCTGACGTCGTAATTGTTCAACAACCAGTTCACAATCCCTGGATAACCCTTCATATCTTTCTTTCATCTGAGCTGCTTTGGATCTGGCGGTACCCTGAAAGGTTGGGTTGTATAAATGAACTGGATCAATATCATTGATAAACTTTAATTTATCTGCGTTTGTTCTTATTGGTCCTGTAATTCCCTTAATAGATTCTAATTCAGTACTCAGAGCTTTGATTGCTGTCATAACGTTAGCAGGATTGGTACCTAACAATTCCTGTTTCCTGAGATCATTTTTTATCTCGTTAAATAAAGCAGGGGTTAGCTCTCTTAAAAAATCTTGTTTAAGCTTTTGAAGTCCCGGATCAGTCGGATTTTTGCCAAATAAATTATCGGAGTATTCTTCAACGGTTTTACTGTCCTTTAGATTTTCGAAAAAGTAATTTGTTATAGGTGAGCTTGTAAGTGTTGATGGCTTTTCTCGTATTCCAAAAATTACAAGTTTATCCAAACTTAATAAGACACCTAATAGTTTTTTATTTCCTGAGTTAGCAGGATTATTGTATTCAATATACAAATTCTTATTATATTCTTGCTGCTTACTCATCTCATCTTTTCGAAGAGTTGAGCTGGTAAAAGCAGTGCCATCATCGTTTAAATTAAAGGCGTTGTAAAAATCTTTTTGATTTACAGGGCCAGATTGAGTTTTAATGGCATCAATCAAGGTTTTGTAGTCGGTGACCTGTGTATAGGTATTGGGGTTAGAATTGGCGGTGGTTAATGCCTGATTAATAGCAGCAACTTGCTTGTCATTTAAAGTGATTTCAGGTTTAAAATTAGCCAAAACTCTGGCTACCTCGGCATTGTGAATGGCCCTAAATCCCTCGAGTCTTTTATTCTCTGTCAAGAGCTCTGCAATTCCGGATGCATTTTTTCCAAGGTAATGTTCTGCTACATGAGATTCATAAGCATTCATTAAATGGCGTAATTGTTGTGGCTTGGCCAAAATCTCTCTTTGTTTTTCGGCTGGAAGCTGGGTCAATGCACTCATTAATTTCGAATGGGCCCCGCTGCCTAAAGAAGACACTCTATTTATTTCAAGTTCAAACTGGCGCGCTCTTGCCCATTGCTTCATATCTTTCAAATCGGTGTCTTTCACCCAATCCGCTGGAGTGATACCTAACTTCTTGAGTACCTCTTTAAATTTATCCAAATTTTTAGCCCCGTCTAATACTTTTAAAGCATCCAAGGCCTTTAAATTCGGCTCATTCTTGAGGTTATTGATAAAGCTTCTCATCATGGCTTTTTTGATAGAACCAAAATTGTCTTCGGTCACTGCATTAGCGATATAATCATGGTCTCCCAAAAGCCCTGTTTTTTTCAATTCAGCAATCAATGCCTTGGCATCTTTGGCGTTGAGAGCATCCTTCAGATTTTGAGTTGTTGAGGATAAAACGACTTGAAGATAACGAGCTCCCAATACTCCTTGGGCCCTCTGCCATTCTGACTCCGGTAAGTACGTTTTATAAGGTTCATCTAAACTGTTTTTAAACCCTGCAGCTGTCGTACTTTCCAACCCGTTTTTTTTGGCTAATAGCTCATCGTGAGATAATGATTGGACATAACTATCAAATCCTCTCTTGGCAACTTCCTGTTCTAGTTTTTCAACCCTTTCTTCCAGAGCATCAACTACTTCTCTACTCAAAAACAATACCCCGTTTCCTTCAGTAGGAAAACCCAAGGCATTCGCAGCACGTTCAGCCTCGGGTTTACTCCTGGCATCACGCAAGTCTTTTAATAATTGTGTATTTTCAGAACTGTTAATCAATTTAAGCAATAACAAATCACGAGCCTGTTCTTTAATCCTTTTGATCGCTTCATCAGATAAAACACCAGTAGATTTGTTAATAGCTTTCGGGGGAATCGTCGGGGTATATTCTTCTTTTAACCAACCATGCACATTCCCTTCACTAAAATTACCCAAAGCTGGTTTTTTGGATTCGATATAAGCCCTGCACTCTTCAGGATTGTTTTTTAAAATAGCAACTAAAGTATCAACATCAGATTTCACCAACCCAAGCTTAACACGTTGCTCAGCGGCCAATTGGCGCATCTTTTGAAAACTATTAATAGTATCTTGTGAATCTAAAAATTTATCTGAGGTAAAATAATCAGGTATAGGCATTTGTTGTCGGAATACATATACTCCTGCGAGTTCAGTTTCATGGGTCATTAAATGACCAAAATTGGGAACTGGGTATTTTTTCCAAAAATCTTCATTATCTTTAATGGCTTTTCTAAATTCATCTGGTTTGTTTGGATCGGCCTTTAAAATATCATCGAAAGCTTTATTCCGAAGAACTTCATCTTCTTGAGCTAACTTAGAGAGATCTGATAGCACGTCATAAAGTTGTTTATTGATTGGCATAAGATATGCTCCTCGGAAATCATCATTTAACTATTTTAAGCCAAAAATCTTAAGTTATCCTTAAATTTTGCCGATATTAATATCACAATGCTTGAATAGGTGAAACCTAAGCTAGCTTTATAATTAGAAGTATAGCAAGGATAAGGTGAATAGAATGAGAATAAAAATAATTCTTTGTGGGTTAATTCTAACAAACCTCACCTATGCCCAAGGCTGTATTGTTGGCGGTCAGGCTTCTCAACCCAGGTATGTCTGTTTTGATGGGCGAACGTTGGATCTGACTGAAGCAGGCCTTGTATGGAATGCCAAACGGGGATGTTTTATCAGCTCAGTACCTTGCTGTAACTACAACGCCACTCATTATGCTTATCACCCGAATCCGGCCAAAATAGGCGGAGCCTATGCCCGTTGCAGGCACGACTATCCGTTTACTCTTGGCCAAATGCAAACTCATTAATGTTTAAACCAACAAAAATCGAAAATTCTTTTGAATTTCATTTAAATCAAACTGGTTCAAATACAGAGAGAAACTCATCCACGCACTTAATGCAGCCAAATCCTGGAAAGGAGGTGGAAGATACACTGGATCCGTTAAAATCTCGCGTTCTTTTAATTCACCTAGCAAAGGTAAATCATCCAAAACCAGCTTGCCGGTAAATAATAGTGGGATTGTGTCGACTCTTTTTTGACCTATAGCAAAGCGTATATAATTGTAAATTAACACAAATCCCTTGGCATAGGATAAATCCTTGGTAAATGGGCCACCTGTCGGTGTACTGCCTCTAAATATACGTACGGACTGGTTATAGCTGTCTTCTTCTGACAATCCGCACTCCAGGAAATAGCGATAAATATCAATAAAATCTGCCCCTTGAGTCACCTTATCCAGGGCAATCACCCGGTTTGTAATTTTCAACATCCGACCTGGATAAGAAGAAAATGTCACGACTTCGGTAATGACTGCCAAGCCCTCCTGAATCACGCTGCTGGAAGGAGAACCTTTAGACAGGAAAAAGCAATTCGGTTGCAAGGCTCCATTGAGAGTCGTTCCCACATGAACCCAGCCCTCATGAACTTCCAAATAGCGTAAATCTCTATCGCTAAACATAGCGTTTTGACTTAATTTGATGCTGTCAGCCCCAGCAGAGGCGTCAGCAATCATATCATCACTAACCATAACACTCACTCGACCAGGGTGCTTGTCAAAAAACTTTCCTAACCGCTCCTGTAAAATTTCCTGAGCCTGTATCGGCGTGTAACGCTTGACATCAGCCTGAGATTGCAATTGGACCTGGAGACTCTTTAATACATCAAACAGCAGGGAACCCATTTCACACATACGCGGTCCCCCCACATAAAATACATCATCCGGGCTACCATACAATTCCATGGCCATTTCACTAAACGACGGAGTACCCCGCAAAGATAACATCTGGGCAGCACGACTATACTCTTCGCATTGACGTCTGATTAGGCGAGTTACTGTGGAGTATTGCCCTAATTGATTCTGTGCGTCACGCAAAATGATACGAAACTCTTCCTGCTTGTCTTTGACTTTAAAAGGCAGTGGCTTACCGTCATAATAAGCCTTATCAATAGAAGGAAGTTTTTTTCCCTTGAACTTAAAAAATTCCTGCTTTACTGATTCATCCCATTTGATGCTATCAAGAATCCTGATTTGACGCTGCGCCTCCACGATACGCTGAGACAACTCCTGTATTATTGACAACTCTCCTGATTCTGATGGCGACATGATGAATCCTTATGAAGTTGTGATATCTTCCACCGGAGGCGCTATACTCACCCGCGCATCCTGAGTTTGTTGAGGTAAATCATAAAAATTACTAATATTGGCACTCGTCAATGGAGGTGGTACTACCAAAGCTTCACCATTACGGCTCTGTAAATATAAATTTTCTCCATTACTGGCATAACGAGAATTACATGCTGTTAGTGCCAGTGCTGCCAAGACTATAAAACTCAATTTTTTCACAACAAAACCCTCAGTTATATCAACTCTAAATTCTTCAACACCTTTTCCAAAGCCTGATGATATTTTTCAGACAACTCCGTCATCGGTAATCTTAATTCCCCTCCAATCAATCTCATTTTGTTCATGGCCCATTTTACTGGGATTGGATTCGACTCCACGAACAAAAGTTCATGTAAAGGCATTAATTGCTCTTGAATACGCAAACATCCTGCTTGATCATCATCCATTGCCAAATCACACATTTTTGCCATCAATTTAGCAGCCACATTAGCCGTGACTGAAACAACACCTTTAGCCCCAGCCAACAACCATTGGGCAGATGTCAAATCATCGCCACTGTAAACATCAATGCTCCCTTCGCATAACCGCAAAATCTGCTGTAAACGAGTCATCTGTCCGGTTGCTTCCTTTATTCCTATTATATTCGAAATTTTAGCCAGTCTTGCTACCGTTTCGGGTAACATATCACAGGCTGTTCTTCCCGGAACATTATATAAAATAATCGGAATCGCTACGGATTGGGCAATATAACTGTAGTGCAAATACAAGCCTTCTTGAGTAGGTTTGATATAGGCTGGTGTCATGATTAAAGCAGCATGCGCCCCATATTCCATAGCTTGCTGGGTTAGTTCAATACAATCCTTGGTCGCATTCATAGCAGTACCTGCAATCACAGGCACTCTTTCTTTTGCTTGTTCAATGACTGTTTTGATGACCAGAAGTTTTTCGCTATGTGATAAAGTACCAGCCTCACCAGTCGTGCCAGCTGCGACCAAGGCATGAGTTCCCTTAGCTATATGAAATTCAACCAGTTCTCGCAAATGATGAACATCGACGCTATCATTTCGCATGGGGGTTACCAAGGCTACTATACTTCCACTGAACATGTTGCCCTCAAAAATTAATGATCCATGATCGTATATTACTGGAAAACAGACATCCGAGTAAATTTTTATATAACACTTTAGTCAACTAGAATCTCTATCAGCAATCATTAGCTTCAACCCCAAACACATATTTGTTTAAATTTTTAACATATTTATCTTATTTTGTACTATTCTTGATATGAAGGCAACAACTTACAAAAGGAAGTTTACTATGAAAAAGATTATACCAACGTTGTTTTTCATAGGGATATCAACCACTATGATGGTAGGTTGCACAAATACTCAAGTTGGAACAGCAGTTGGAGCAGCTGCGGGCGCTGGTATTGGCTATGGAGTTTCTGGAGGATCAGCATTGGGAACTGCAATTGGAGCAGGAGCTGGTGCATTGGTAGGCGGTGCCATCGGTCAAGAGCAAGACAGACGTGAGTATTATTACTACAGTGGCTATCCCTATTATTACTATTAATTCTGACTAGTCAACTAAATATATTCCTTAATCATTTTAGCGATCATAAGGACCTGGTCTTTTCTAGATAGAGAAAGGGCCAGGATATTTATTGATTTGGTAACACCAAAACTCTTGGTGAAATGATACAGAAAAGAAGCAATTACCTCCCTTAAAGACAACTCTCTAAAAACTTAAACAATTCATCAAAGATTTTTGTTAGCAAATAATAAGGCATTATTAAAAATCAATTGCTATAATCAATTCATGGAAAACAATGACAAGGATAGTAAAGATGAAACTGAAAAATAAAGTCGCTATTGTCACAGGAGCAGCAAGCGGAATAGGTAAAGAAATTGCGCTTGTTTATGCTAAAGAAGGGGCAAAGGTAGCAATCGCTGATCTGAATCTTGATCAGGCAAGCCATGTAGCAGAGGAAATCAAATCATCAGGCGGGCAAGCAATCGCCGTTGCCATGAATGTAACTGATGAAGCACAAGTCAATCAGGGCGTTGATAAAGTAGCTGATCACTTTGGAGGAATTGATGTTTTAGTCAGCAATGCCGGTATTCAAATCATCGAATCAGTAGATAAATTAGCCTTTTCAGACTGGAAAAGAATGCTTGCCATTCATTTGGATGGTGCCTTTTTAACTACTAAAGCTTGCTTGAAATACATGTATGCCTCAGGCAATGGCGGCAGTATCATTTATATGGGCTCGGTCCATTCCAAAGAAGCCTCTGTACTCAAAGCACCTTATGTTACTGCCAAACATGGCCTATTGGGTTTATGCAAAGTAGTTGCCAAGGAAGGTGGAACCCATAAGGTAAGAGCCAATGTCATTTGCCCGGGGTTTGTCCGTACTCCTCTCGTTGACAAACAAATTCCAGAGCAAGCAAAAGAATTAGGCATCAGTGAAGAAGATGTCATCAAGAAAGTGATGCTAAAAGAAACAGTTGATGGGGAATTCACCACCACAGACGATGTAGCACAAACCGCTTTATTTTTTGCATCATTTGAATCGAATGCGCTTACAGGACAATCATTGGTAGTCAGTCATGGTTGGTTCATGGAGTAAACAACCATGACTCGAACTAAAAAATCTGCAAGACAGATTGAGTATCACCATATTGCATGCAGCTTTCAGGGAGGGGGGGCTTTGGGTGCCTATCAAGCTGGAGTGTTGCATGCTTTAAATGAAGTGGGATACCACCCTCATTGGTACGTGGGAACCTCTATTGGAGCAATTAATGCGGCCATTGCTGCAGGTAACTCTGACAAAGAGCGGATAGAAAAAATGTATCAATTTTGGGAATCTATCGCTACTTCGTCCGCAGTCAATGAATCAACTCTCCTCGATGATAAGATAAGTCGGAAAATTCAGCATTTAATTGCTGCTCATTCCGCTTTACTCTTGGGACAGCCAGGTTTTTTTGTACCTCGTTTCCCTTCCCCTCATTTTGGTTGGCATAACAGCCCTGATTTATTAAGTTACTATGATACTTCTCCTTTGCATAACAGTTTGGAAAAATTTATTGATTTTGATCGTCTGAATAACAATAAATTAACCCGAATCAGTGTAGGAGCCGTTGAAGTAAGTAGTGGAATGATGACTTATTTTGATTCCTATAAACAAAAAATAGGACCTGAGCACATTATGGCAAGCGGTGCCCTTCCTCCCGGTTTCCCGGCAGTGAAAGTCGATGGTAAATATTACTGGGATGGCGGTATATCAAGTAATTCACCAGTCAATTATATCCTGAATCATAACAATCAAAAGCAACTGCTTTGTTTTATGATTCATTTGTTTGATTCTTTTGGGATGATTCCTACCTCAATGGATGAGGTATTAAAGCGTAAAAAAGACATTGAATTTTCCAGTCGGTTTATAAAATTAATTAACCTTCACAAGGAAATTCATGATTTAAGAAACACAATTCACATTTTATCAAACCATATTTCTACTGAGGAAAAATCAAAACCTGAAATAAGGGAATGTATTAAAAAGGGACGTCCTTCTGCTATTTCACTGGTTCGATTTTTATATGAGCACGATGAAACGGAATTGTCTTCAAAAGATTATGAATTCTCCAAAAAATCTATTCATGAACGCATTCAAAAAGGTTATGATGATGGTAAAAATGCGATCAAAAAATCGCCTTGGAATCAATCAGTCCCAATGACTGAAGGTATAGCACTGTATGACATGTCTGCCAAAGACACTATGAAAAAATATCAAGACTAATTGGACACCAGATACTATAGGATAAGGATATGTTAATTATAGTAGGTTATATTGTAATACTACTCTGTGTATTTGGTGGATTCAGCCTGACAGGCGGCCATCTCGCCGCTATATTTCAACCTGTTGAATTATTGATAATAGGAGGCGCCGCTATAGGTTCCTTTATCGTTGGTAATAATATAACTGTTTTAAAATCTGTTCTAAAAGCTTTGCCTGCTACATTTCGCGGCCAAAAATCGGCAAAGCAAGCCTCCAGTGATTTGTTAGGCCTTCTATACCATTTACTCAGTAAAGCAAGACAGCAAGGGTTAATGTCTCTCGAAAATGACATTGACGAGCCGGATAAAAGCCCAATTTTTACCAGTTATCCCAATTTAATGAGTAATCACCATTTAATAGAGTTTATTTGTGATTACCTGAGATTGATTATCACTTCCAACATGCAGCCTTTTCAATTGGAAAGCTTGATGGATATGGAGATCGAATCTCACCATGAAGAAGAAATGATCCCGGCCAATGCCATCACCAAACTGGCTGATGCCATGCCTGCTTTTGGTATCGTCGCAGCAGTATTAGGTGTTGTCCATACCATGGAATCCATCAGCTTACCTCCCTCTGAATTAGGTGTTTTAATCGCTCACGCGTTAGTGGGAACCTTTTTAGGTATTTTAATTGGCTATGGTTTTGTTGGGCCTATCGCTACTGCTATGGAGCAAAATGCCAATCAGAATCAATTGATGCTGCAATGTATAAAAGTTACCATCCTGGCAAGTTTGCACAATAACCCTCCTATTATTGCTACTGAATTTGGACGTAAAGTATTATTTACATCGCAAAGACCTTCATTTAATCAATTAAATGATGAAATAAAAAATGCCAAAACTGCTCAGACAACAACTCAAAACTCTGAAGCAACAGAAGCTACGTCCAGTTAGGTTACAGCCATGAGCGAAATAAACGACATCAGCGATCCGATCAACGACGATCTGGAAAAAAAGGACAAGCGGGAGAAAAAAGAAAAAACCACTCACTATACCCCTATCATCAGAAAAATTAAAAAAAATACTCATAAGCATCATGGAGGCTCGTGGAAAATTGCCTTTGCTGACTTTGTAACGGCCATGATGGCTTTCTTTCTACTCATGTGGTTAGTTGCTTCTTTAAACAAAGCTCAAAAAGCGGGTATTGCCGAGTATTTTAAACAGCCAATGAAAGTGGCATTGTTTGGCGGGGAAAGCATGGGGAATAGGAAAGCAACGATTAAAGGAGGAGGCCCTAATATTGAAGACACAGATGGCCAGGTTTCTGCCACTAATAAACCTTTAATTAACGAAAGCATAGCAAAAGATAAAGAAATTGTTGAATCTCAAGCTAATGAAATAAAAAAACTTGAAGAGCTGAAATCAGAGATCAATTTAAGTATGGAAAAAGATCCATCGCTTGCTGGTCTAAAAAAACAACTCCTGATGGATGTTGTGTCCGATGGCTTGCGCATTCAACTGATAGATAATCAGAAAAAACCCATGTTTGATGTAGGCTCTGATAAAATCAATCCGGAAATTGAACCCATACTCGCTAACATCGCAAAACTACTCAATTCAGTTTCTAATAAAATCACTATTCAAGGCCACACCGATGCCAATCCTTATCATAATCCTGAAGAATTGGAATACACCAATTGGGAATTATCTGCACAAAGAGCGAATGCAGCAAGACGCGCATTGATAAAAGCTGGAATGGACGAAAATAAAGTTATGACAGTCACAGGTTATTCTTCCACTGTTCTTCTCGATAAAAAAAATCCCTACAATCCTGAAAATCGGCGCATTAGCATCATTGTCATGAAAAAAGGGGCAGAAAACAAAATCAAGGTCAATAAATAATTTGGCATTCGACCAAGGCTAGCGCCGTTTTTGAGAGCTTTTCATTAAAATTAATACTATTTACTTTACAAATTAACATTCACAACATCAGAACTCATAATGCATTCGCCGTCTTGATTAATCATAAGATAAATCCTGCTATCGCCATTTTTATAAAAATGAAAAATAATTCGATAAATGGTTACCTCACCCCCTTCAATCTGAACCGCTATGGGCTTCATATCCGACATAAATGCATAATAATTACTTAAACCGAGCGGATGAAGTGTTTCGCTCCACTTGGTCGATTGCAACTGTCTTAAGTGAGCTAGCCCCATATTTCGCTCAAAGTTATAATCATAATCAACAACGATCTTTGCATTATGCAGCAAAGCAGGGCATGAATTACTACGCTCTGTATTGACAAGGGTAAAGAGAATGCTGGCTTGAGATGGAAGTGAGTGAGAAGAATAGGCTGAATTCAATAAACTCCAAGCGATCATAAACAAAATGATTCGTTTCATAACTACTCCATTAATTAAACCTGGTTCGAGAAACATTCTTATTACAATACGAATTCATTTGCAATAATTTAAAAGAATAAGATCGGAATGAGCTTCATGAATTGTTAAGAAGGCAAGGCCATTTTCCTCGCTCCTTACCTTAAATTAATCTCTTGCTTTGTTCATTTCAGTTGGATATGATTTAGTTCGCAATTGTTGAAATATTGCCTTTGTAGTGTTAATATTGATCAACTTGCGAGGCGCTATTTTATTAGTTAGTATTAAAACGAGGATGTTTTTCATGTCATCAAATGAATCTGCAGCTATAGTATCTCCGATAGTCAACCAAAAACTATCGCAATGGAAAAAACAAGATACGATTTGGATGTTAAGCCTCTATGGCACAGCAATTGGTGCCGGAACTCTTTTCCTTCCTATAGATGCTGGTCTTAATGGCATTTTGCCTTTAATCATTATGACAATTCTGGCCTTCCCCATGACTTATTATTCTCATATGGCCTTATGTCGTTTTGTCCTTTCAGGCTCGTCCTCACACAATGACATTACCGATGTTGTAGAAGAGCACTTTGGCTCATTTGCGGGTAAGATGCTGACTATCCTGTACTTTTTTGCGATTTATCCAATTTTGCTTATGTACAGTGTCGCAATAACCAATACCACGGAAAGTTTCCTGATTAATCAAATGGGAATTACCCCTCCGCCACGAGCTCTTTTAGCAATCATATTAATTCTTGGGTTAATGGGTATCGTGCGTTTAGGACAAGAAATTATTGTCAAATCGATGTCGGTATTGGTATATCCTTTTGCCACTATTCTATTTCTGCTTTCGCTTTATTTAATTCCAAATTGGAATAACGCTATTTTTATCCAAAGCAATTCCTTGCATGCCAATGGAGGCCATGGATTATTAATGACTTTATGGTTAATTATTCCAGTGATGGTGTTTTCCTTTAACCATTCTCCTATCATTTCATCTTTTGCTGTGAATCAAAAGCAGCAATATGGTAGCCAAGCTGACGAGAAAAGCTCATTAATTATGAAATACAGTCACTTGATGATGGTTTTCTCTGTGATGTTTTTTGTATTTAGCTGTGTGTTGAGCCTGTCACCTCAAGATCTTTTGCAAGCAAAGCAACAAAATATTTCCATTTTGTCTTATCTGGCGAATCATTTTAATACCCCTATTATGGCCTATATTGCACCGGTTATTGCATTCATAGCCATTTCAAAATCTTTTCTGGGACATTATTTAGGTGCCAAGGAAGGTTTAAGTGGAATTATTGTTAAATCATTAAAATCAACAACAGGCAAAACAATTAATAAGAACTCCCTGCAAAGAATCATTGAAACCTTTATGATTCTGACTTGTTGGGTTGTTGCTACAATTAACCCTAATATTTTAAAAATGATTGAAACATTAGGAGGCCCCATCATAGCTGTCTTATTATTTATCATGCCAATGTATGCCATTGCTAAAGTGCCAGCCATGAAAAAATACAACAATCAAATCAGTAATGTATTTGTTACCCTCATGGGTATTATTTCTATCTCAGCCATCATTTATGGCTTAATTTAACAATCAACCTGGTAGTTGCGTATATTTATTAAGGCGTATATTACGCCTTAATAATATTGCTAAACATTGGTATTTTTCTCAATAGAATGAACTTAGATTTTATTCTTTGATAGTGATATATCCAAAAAGACATTATCCAAAGCACTGCTGTCTCTGGAATCAAATAATGAAAGTCTCTTTAAATCTTTAGTATCCAAACGCGCCAGCTCTTTATCAATCATATAATCAATTTCGCCTTGCGTTGTAGACCAGCCATAAAGTCCTCTGATTTGACGTACAATCCATAGCCGACTTCTTAATTGACGTATATACCTTAAAGCCGCATTTTCTGATTTTGTTCCCTTACCATCCACTTCCTTTTTTAATTTTAACAGTATTCCTCTTAAACTGAGATTATCTTGATTGGCCTTTATAAATTCAGAAATGCATTCAACTGCCAACATCTTTTTGAATTTCAAACAATACTGATGATCTTCACCAATTTCCCTGAGTACTTCTTTCAGTTCATGATAAGTTTTAGCCTTTATGGCTTTGTTTAGATAAGGAGTATGAAATTGATAGGATCTGATGTTTTCAATTTTATCGAATTCTTCAAACTGTTTTGTCTGATTAGCTCCATTCGCCAATAAATGTTTCATGATAAAACGATAATCTTTACGCACATCCGCAGGATGAACTTTAGACTGCCATGCCATCTGTAAAGCGATATCCAAAGGAGTTTTTCCTGAGCTATTTTTCGTGTTGATGAATTGCCCATACATGCCAATCGTTTCGTCATAACGATAATCACCTAGCTTGATTGCTACATGCAGTGGTGTATCCCCATCCTCAAAAATACCAGAACAACAAAGCTTATGGCTATAATCTAGCGATTGTCTAATTTCATTTTGCAAAGACCCTCTATTTTTTTCTGGCAAGTTATTCAGGATTTCATGGCATAATAAATCTTTCTCTTTTTCATTTTGGGAAAGAATAAAATCACGGAAATCTTTTAGAGAAAATAACATCGCCTTTAAACGCGCCTGTCTGGCCAACATCGCTTGAATTACCAGAGAAATATGCGCTCTGTCTGAAGAATTATTCTCATCAAAGCAGGCCTTTAAAGTAGCCTCGATTTGAGATTGAGAGATTAAAATATGCTTGTAAAAAGACCGCCATTTGGCCTTGTTAAACTCATCCACATAGGCTAAATCTGCAAAAGCCTGAATTTCAGCATAGGTACGATAATCTTTATTATCCCATGGTTTATAAAAAAAGCTGGTTTTGGTTGGCCAATAACTATTAGCAGAATATTTTAAATTAGGAAATTTTAACAAGTCTTCTTCTGTGATATCAAAAGCATCACATCCATCAAACAAATGGCAGAATCTTCTTGTTGTAAATGACATGATGCTGTCAACAAACATTAAATCATGATCGATTTTGAAAAAGACAACCCTCGGTTTTCCTTTTTTCTTCACCAAATAAAAACCAAAATTCCCTTTATGCAAATCATCCTCTTCCAACGTGTACGAAGTAGCCAATATACTTGCCAAAGAGGCATAATCTATGCTCAATTTATTATTTTTTTCTGCCGTCAGTAATTGATTAAAAAACCCTTGAGGCAATTTATCCAGGAAATAGAAAGGTATCTCGTTCGAGCTAGTCACCCGCTTTTCAGTATAGTCGCATCCATTCCTTGGAGCATCCAAAGTATAAAACGGCTGCTTCAATCCTTCTTTATTTTCAATAACATAATTTAAATGCTCTACTATCAATCCCTGTACTTTATTAGCATCATTCACTACCATTTTTTGAAAGGAAGTTAATCCATTATCTAAAAATAATCGAGCTAACTGACTAAATGCCACTTCCATGCGAGATAAGTTAGCATTACCAAACTTATTTTTCTTATAAATAACTCTAAAATGTTTTTCAGACGGATCAGAAGGATAATAAACTGCATCAAGATAAACTTCATGCCCTGAAAAAGAAGGGGCACCCAGATAAATATCTTTAAGATTATAAACTCTAGGCATGGATTGGAAGAAAAACTAACAAATTAGACTATAATTTTATCACAATGCTCCAATCAAAACAATGTGTAAAAACGATACATAATGGATCATATTTTATCTATGTCGTCAGGTTGTATTTGAAGGTTCTCATCTTGAACATTAAAGTTTTTTTCTTCACCCAAGCGAATTTGTAAGCCCACATTATTTTTTGAATCAGCATACTTAATCGCATTCTCTTTGGTAATTTTTCCTTCTTTATATAAATTAAACAAAGCCTGATCGAAAGTCTGCATTCCTTGATCCGTGCTTCTTGCCATGACTTCTTTAATATCGTCTATCTTCCCTTTTTCAATCAAATCGGAAATGTAAGGAGAGTTAATCAAGATCTCCACCGCTGCGACACGCTGATTATCTATTCCTGGTATCAAACGTAATGAAATAATTGCTTTTAAATTAAGAGATAAATCTAACAATATTTGTTGTCTTGCCTCATCAGGGAAAAAATTAATCACTCTATCCAGAGCCTGATTGGCGTTATTGGCATGCAAAGTAGAAATGCACAAATGTCCTGTTTCAGCATAAGCTATCGCATGTTTCATTGAGTTAAGATCACGAATTTCACCAATTAATATCACATCAGGCGCTTCTCTCATTGCGTTTTTCAATGCATTGTCATAGCTTAGAGTATCAATGCCTATCTCTCGTTGATCAACTATTGATTTTTTATGTTGATGTATATATTCAATAGGATCCTCTATTGTTAAAATATGCCCTCTGTGATTTTCATTACGGTGGTTGATCATCGCGGCCAGAGTCGTTGATTTACCCGATCCCGTGGACCCAACAACTAATACTAAACCTCGTAACTCCAAGACCAGAGACTTTAAAATTTGGGGGAGATTTAAATCTTCTATAGAAGGTATTTCGCCCTTGATGTAACGCACCACCATAGCCACTTCGCCACGTTGCCTGAATAAATTGATTCGGAAACGCCCTACTCCAGCTAATGAAAAAGCCATATTGAGTTCCATTTTAGACTCAAATTCTTTTTGCTGTGCGTCATTCATAATAGATAAAACAATTTCTGCCATTTGATTCGATTTGATAGGAACCTGGCCAATAGGTGATGTGATGCCTTCAATTTTAATATTTGGTGGTGCCCCGACACTGAAAAACAAATCTGAGGCACCTTTATCGACCATGAGCTTAAAAAAAGGAGTAATATCCATAGGTTAACTCAAAATATTATTATACTTTTAAGTTTAGTAGAGACTCCTGAATTTGCTAGGCTCCGTCTTGTACTTATTTTCCTGATTGCCTAACTCAATAGAGGTACAGGGGCTTCTAATCGACTGTTCCTATGCTCCAATTCCGCCTTACATGCTTCTAAAAACCCTTTTTTTGCAGTAAGAGCCTCTTCTGAAGACGTACTCATCCTGGACACCTCGGCATATAATTTACTCAAAAACTCAGCACATTCGAGATCAGAATGCTCCTCATGCAACCTCTCTATGCATTGCTCGTATTTATTTTCATCAACTAATTGATTGGTAGGTGCACTTGCAGATAACATGCCTTGCAAATAAGGGGTATAAAAAGAAGACATGCTCAGGCGCTCAGCACCATCGTTCTTTCCTGGACTGCAATAGAATCTCTCCAGTGCCTGCTTATACTTTGATACCCTCTCCGCACCCAAAAACTGATCATAATGCACTACGCCCGCGGGGAAATTTTTTCCCAAATGATTTCTGGGAATAATATTCATCTCTTTTAAAAAAGACATGAATCCCTTCTCAAAATTTGTAATCCCAGGCGCTTCAGGATGAGTAACTACGTCTATCGCCAAAATACGCTCATCATCTGATGAAGTAAAACTGGTTGATAATCCGCCGTTAGTCCCCTTAAGGTAACGAACATAAATCGCATAAGTAACAGGAAATTCCCCCTTACTACCCGCTTCGTTCAACATGGCTTCCATTTTTTGTAAAATAAGTTCCAGTTTTTGCCCTGCTTCGCCATCTTTGACTGGAATCAAATAACTCACATCCCTCATCTCCTTTGGAAAAGCCACCTGAGGGTGTGTGATATGATTTTCATAATCTACTTTTGGTGACGTACCACGAGTACCTGTGACTACTGCTGCTGACAGTAACATAAAAGAAGGTAATAAATGCTTTAATCCTGAGTCCAGTAAGAAATCCATCACTGAGGCACCAATGCGAACCTGTAACTCTTGAGCAAAAGAGCGAACGTCCGGATCATAAGGTGCCTTTTCCTTTTTCCCTAGTTTGTCGGTAGTATAATTCCATTGACGAATTTGCCATTTGGAAACCAGTTTATCCGATTCAGGACAGCCGTAACTTGGCATTCCCATAATACTGATGTATTGATTATTCTTTAATATATCACTTAACCTGCCTGTCATTTCCCTGGTATTGGGAAATAACTCTATTGTTTCACATAAATTAAATGCCTTAACCGCTCGTAATTTCATGCTAACAACAATACCCAACAACCCGCTATGACCACCTGTCAAATCTTTGAAATCAGGATGATCAGAATTAATTTTACGCAGGTTGCCATCTATATCACAAACTGTAACCGATTCAATTAGGCCACTGAAAGCCGGTTCATCACGCCCGGTACCATGTCCCGCTGTTCCAGCCAAGCCAACAGGGGTCACCCAGGAAATCATGCTAACAGTTGACAAGGATAACTGATGTTCTCGCAAAAAATCGGCAAAATCAGCCACCTGCATCCCAGCGCTCACTTCCACCAAAGTCACGGGGAGCCTATGAATGGGATTGTCCGGATTAAAGACAGGTGGATTTTTTAATGAACCAATCACTTTTGCATGGTGAAATTTTTTTGCAAACCGAATAATGACATCGGTACCTGCGGTATCAGGAGACTCTTTACCACCTACGACTTGGGAAAAAGAAAACCCTTCATTGTACTGACTCTCCTGAGCTTCGCTCCATGGAAAAAAGCAACAACTTTTACCCGGTTTATCAGTCCATCCCGCAGTAGCTCTAACAGTCACTTTATCTTTGGGTTCCCTGTCAGAATTCAATTCCTTAATCGCCTTCATCACTGTCTGAACCTCTTTTTCATTTTTAACTTCCACAACAATCGCGGCTGGATTATTAACACTCTCCATGTAGTTAGACCAACCAACAGAATGAGAAATTTTGTTTTGATTCAGAATTTGAATGAACTTGCTTTTTAACTCCGTAGGTAACGCCATAATTACTCCTTGTAATATTAGTCCTCAAACGGTTAAACATAAGTTTAATAGAGCAAACTGATGTACCATGAATAGTGCCTCTCGATCAGGTATACATAAAGACACTTCAAAAATACAATACAATACTTAATGAAAAACAATAACGAATTTTGGTAGTCAATGATAAAAAATATACCCTTTTGATTGTACGCTTATTGGAATAACATCCGTTGTGAATAGGAATCTTAAAAATCTCATCCTTGAAAAAATGAACTCTTTTTTGAAGGGAAATAAAATATATCGTTTTACTATATTTTGAGTGGCACACATGGAAATAATGGATGATCCATGCTTGCACCTGCCGGTATTTCGGCCGTCAAACCAGGAAAATCAGGTGAAGTAGGCCATGCCCTGGGGGCATGCGTAATATCATCTCCTAAAAAACGCACAGAAAATACTCTTCTTCTATGCCCCCCCCCCTCAACTCCTCTTGCCATATGTAAAGTCAGCATATGGAAACATACAACATCGCCTGGCTCAATTTCCCATCCAATAATTGGATACCTTGCGCGTGCCTCTTCTATAGGAGGTAGCTCCTGCAAACTTCCTTCAGGAAACCATTTTGCCTGATTATCTAAAAATGTTCTTGGCATTAACCAGGGACCCAAATGAGAACCAGCGATAAATTCCAGAGTTGAAGAACGACTGACAGGATCAATCGGAATCCAGAAACTGCAGTTCTGCTTCCCCTCAATATTATAATAAGGCTGATCCTGATGCCAGGGTGTAACCTGTCGTGTGCCTGGTTCCTTTACCAACAAATGATCATGATACAACCGGACTGATTGGCTTTGCATTATTTGAGCAGCAGCTACTCCCAAATTCGTACCAAAGATAATTCGCTGATAAAAAGGATTGTTTTGCCAAGTACAAAAATCCTCAACAAAATAACCAGGATCATCGTGTCTGCTTGCTATTTTTGCACGGGGACTTAAGGAGGATAAATTAAATTCTATTCCTTCTTTTAGAATAGCAATTTCTTCGGCATTTAAAAATTGGCGAAGACATACCGCACCATCTCGATTAAAATCACGGATGGTATCTTCATTCATTTTATATTCCGGTGTTATTGGTTTTTGATAACTCACATTTTCTCCAATACATCTCGCAAATGTTTAACTGGCTCTACCGTCATGGAATCGAGTTGCTTTTTGGGGGCGTTGGCAAAAGGGACTATAGCACGCTTGAATCCATGTTTTATAGCCTCCTTAATGCGTTCTTGACCACTTTGCACTGGTCTGATTTCCCCAGCTAATCCCACTTCACCGAATATGATGGTTTCACTATCAAATATACGATTACGTAAACTTGAAATCACTGCAGCCAACAAAGCCAAATCACTCGCTGTTTCAGTCACTTTCACTCCCCCGACTACATTGATAAAAACATCCTGATCGTAAGTAGCGATACCTCCATGACGGTGTAAAACAGCTAACAAAATAGCCAGGCGATTATGCTCAAGACCCGCAGTAACGCGTTTCGCTTGCTGACCATGGGCCTCATCAACCAATGCTTGTACTTCTACCAACATGGGTCTTGATCCTTCCCAACTCACCATCACTGCACTGCCAGGCGTAGGTTCGGGCTGGCGAGATAAAAAAATAGCTGAGGGGTTGGCTACCTCCTTCAGGCCTTTGTCAGTCATCGCAAATACACCTAATTCATTGACAGCGCCAAAACGATTTTTAATGGCGCGAATGACTCTGAAGCGACTATCATTTTGCCCCTCAAAATAGAGAACACTATCAACCATATGCTCCAAAACCCGAGGTCCGGCTAATGTTCCTTCCTTGGTGACATGCCCTACCAGGAAGATGGCTGTATTGGTCATCTTGGCATAACGCACCAATTGTGCTGCCGATTCCCTGACTTGACTAACTCCTCCCGGAGCAGAACTTATGGCTTCAGTGAATATCGTTTGTACTGAATCGACGACAATAATTCGCGGTTTTTCCTTTTGAGCTTGAGCAATGATGGATTCAACCTGAGTTTCTGCCAATAACCGCAATCCGGCCAAAGGTAGTCCCAATCTTTGGGCACGCATAGCAACTTGTTGTAATGACTCTTCCCCCGTCACATACAATACTGTTTCTTGCATAGATAAATTAGCCAGCGTTTGCAACAATAAGGTGGATTTACCGATCCCCGGATCCCCTCCAATCAAAACAACCGAGCCATAAACCAGCCCCCCTCCCAAGACCCGGTTGAGCTCGGATATACCACAATCCATACGTACTATTTTGTCCATGACGACGTCTTCAACAGCAGTGATGACAGAGCGCTGATTAGCCCATTGCCCACTTCGTGAAGTCTTGTTTTCAGGCACAATCCCTTCTTCAACAATGGAATTCCAGGCGCCACATTGAGTGCATTGTCCTGCCCACTGTTTAAAAATGGCCGCACATTGATTACAAACAAACTGGGTTTTCACTTTCATAATTTTTGCCTTGATTCAAGCATTTTATTTAGTACATTTATGATAACTCGCGCTGAACATATTTGTCTTAAATAATTTTTAAATGAACCAGAACTTACCTTATCTTGAACACCCCTTTTTTTCTTTTTTTTCACTCCATTTACGAAATATTTATTAAAACTTTACTTTTCAAAAACACTGTCTAGCTTTATTATTTGCCGAAGTGATTTTTTTATAAAAACCGAGGATAAAATTATGGCAAAATTCACCGTAGGTCAGGATCCAGTTAAAGGTTTAACTGAACTTAAGGCATACATGGAAGAACAAATTTCAAAAATTAAAAAAGCAACCACAGACCAGGACATCGATCAACTGCTCATAGACACTTTGAATGAATACGATGATAAAATGGGTTCCCTGTCAAAAGTTTACAAAGGTGGAAATGAAGAAGTTGAACAGCTAAAAATTGACGTAAGAAAACTTTATGAGCCTTTACGTGATCAATTCAGTCATAAGCATCCCTTAACACTAGTTAGTGAAGTTCAAAAAAAATTAGAAGAACAACGCAAACAAGCTGAAGTAGAAAAGCTTAAGCGTGAAGAACAATTGAAGCTGGAAAAACAGGTTGAAGAAGAAAAAACTAAGCTTGAAAATCAACAGGAAGAAACTATAACTCAAGCTCTCCAGAAAGTTGATGCAATTATTCAAGAGCTCACACTCAAAATAGACAGAGTTGATCAACACCAGTATAAAAAAACACATGACACAGCAAATACACTTCTCCAAAATCTTATAGCTGCTCGTGATGAGTATGAGCGAGACTTAAGAGCCAATGAATTTTCTCCGGAACTTGCTGGAAGAAAGTTTAAATTAGCTTGTCAAGATGCCGTAAAAATAGCTAAACCGGTTTTAGAAAAAGACTTAGGCTGGGGTGACTAC
This sequence comes from Legionella sp. PATHC039, assembly GCF_026191275.1. Classification (NCBI taxonomy): domain Bacteria; kingdom Pseudomonadati; phylum Pseudomonadota; class Gammaproteobacteria; order Legionellales; family Legionellaceae; genus Legionella; species Legionella sp. PATHC039. The sequence goes on along the minus strand of NZ_JAPHOP010000001.1, from coordinate 139,698 downwards.
CTGACAAATCTTTTAAAGTGCTTGAGCAATGCGGTGATTACCGTCTTTACGTTTGGTTGTCAACAAGGTTTCTTCGCTTATGCACGTCCAGATTCAGCCAAAGCGGTAGAAAAAGCTGAAGAAGATTTGGGGCTTCGTCAAGCGGCTTCATCACCCAAATAATTAAACCTAAGACAAAAGCCTGACATTCGCTTGGCTTCACAATGTTTAAATGCGAATGTCAGGTTTTTTTTATACAAATCGCACCTGATTTCCATAGACTTACCTGACAAATAATTTGAATTCATTTTAAATTGATTAACCCTATACCAGGCACTATGCGTTAATACTTATCTAATAAAAAAGAATATGAAAATATTTGCTTTTCAATTGCCTGTTTTTGCTTTAACTTACCTAAGGGATTATTTTAAAATGTGAGGTCAAAATTATGCCTGCTTTCAAAAAAGGACAAAATCCGGTAACAGAACTTACCAGATTAAAAGAGTATATGGAAGACCAAATAGCGCAAGCAAAAGAGTCCTCCTCTTTAACAGCTCAACTAAAATTCCTGGAAAACGCCCACACGGAACACTTTCTCAAAATGGGTTCTCTAACCACAATTTATAAAGGGGGCAGTGAAGTAGTTGACCGCTTGAAAGTTGAAATACGTTCTTTATATGAAGAAATGCTTGGGTTAAAAGATAAATGCCGTGATCAGATTCAACAACAAGATGCATCCATGAAACACAGCCCCGCGTTCTTCACTACGAGGAATAGCAAAACAAAGACCGAAGAATTTGCTCTGGATTTTGATAAAGCATTTGGTCTTTAAAAACTGCTAACCACCTAATGTTGGTCTTTGATATTAAACTAGCAAAGTCCAACATCCAGTTCTGGGGTTCCTTTATAAAACCCAAAGCTGCCAATAAGCTTCTATGATTGATTTTCCACTTACTTCCATTCAGAAGTTGAATCCTCGCGTTAACCCAGTATAATCACACCTTTTATCGCCTTGGAAAACAGTTATGAGCAAAGGCATACATTTCGAACAATCAATCACTGAACTCGAAGAAATTGTCCGGCAACTGGAAAAGGGAGAGCTTACCCTTGAAGAATCGCTGAAACAATTTGAAAAGGGAATTAGCCTTGCGAGACGTTGCCAAAATGCTTTGAATCAGGCAGAGCAAAAAATTGAAACGTTAACTGGTACTGATTCTAACATTGAACTCGACTCAGATGAACAAACAAGTGATTGATAAGTATACCCAAAGACATGAGCTATATCTCGAGCAATTGCTCAATGAAACAATAATACCAGCTCCAAAAATTCACTCTGCACTTCATTACGCTTTATTTTCAGGCGGCAAAAGAATAAGACCCATTTTGGTTTATTTAGCTGGCGATTTAATTGATGTTGACCAGGGAGTTCTAGATATTATTGCAGCAGCGCTTGAGTTAACACATTGCTACTCCCTGATTCATGATGATCTTCCGGCGATGGACAATGACGATCTGCGCCGCGGTAAGCCGAGTTGTCATAAAGCATTTGATGAGGCAACTGCTATTTTAGTCGGCGATGGCATGCAAGCTTTAGCGATTGAAGTCGTATTGACGAGATTATCGCCCCTTCTCCCGGCAGCACAAGTCGTAGCCATCACTCAAGTATTGGTAAATGCCAGTGGAATAAGTGGAATGGTTAGTGGCCAAAGCCTTGATTTATCAGAACTGGCCAAATCATCAGTAACAGAAGAGCAATTAAGAGAAATTCATCTTTTGAAAACTGGAAAACTGATCCTGGCGTGTTTTGAAATGGTTTTAGCAGCACAACATGAGGTATCAGAGCAAATCAAATCCGCACTAAGAACTTATGGGAAACATATAGGGCTTGTATTTCAAATGCAAGATGATTACCTGGATCTTTACGCTGCAACTCAAATATTGGGAAAAGGTCGCTCCTCGGATCAGGCAAACCAAAAAACCACCTTTGCAACCTTATTTAACAAGCAACAATTGGAAGAAGAAATCGCTGTTCATTACCAGATTGCAATGGATTCTCTACGGTTATTTGGTAGTAAAGCGGCTGCATTAATTGAATTAACCAAACAATTACAAAATCGTAGCAATTTGTCTTGACACCATTGATGCACCGGACAATCCAATTGATATCGGTTTTAAATTAGGACTTTTTAACAACACGTGAAACAGGAATCCAGGTTTCTATACCTTGATCCATTTTACGCTGCGCACCCTTCCAGGCTTGCCCATAAACCACTTCATAAGTTAAGGGATATTTGCCGGTAGTAGTCCGCATAATAGCATATTGTGCTTCAAATTGTTTCCATGCGCTTTTACCTGTGAGCCCGTGATTTCGTTTAGGGTTAATATTTCTTACCCCTTGAGTTTTTAGAGCTAATAGCAATTGGGGAAGGGTCTCGTAATGTATAGACAGTAATTCCATGTCAATGACCGGGTCCATGAAATGCTCGGCAATCAGACAATCTCCAATATCATGCATATCAACAAATTCATTAACATGAGCATATTGATTAGCGGCAGACCAGGCCGTTTGTAATTCCTTGAAGGTATCAGGACCCAAGGTAGTAAACATCAAGCATCCGTTGACATTCATTACACGATTAAGTTCCCGAAACACTGTGCCTAATGAGCTACTCCAGTGAATAACCTGGTTAGCAAAAACCAAATCAAAAGCGCCTGTTGCAAAAGGCATTTTCTGCATATCGGCACTGAGTAAAGGCCATTTACGACGCCAACCCTGTTTTTTCCTGGCTTGCTTTAACATGGCAAACGACAAATCCATTCCAACAATCTGCGCTTTCGGATATAACAAAGCCAATTCTTTTGAAAAAAATCCAGGCCCACACCCCAAATCAAGAATTCGTCGAGGAGCAATTTTCAAATATTGTAATCGCTCAAACAAACGACTGCCGATTTCTTTTTGAACTTTGGCAACACGCTCATAGTCATCGGCATGTTTGCTAAATGCCTTGCTAATTTCATTGTTGACCGTCATTATAAAGACCAGGGAAAAATTAAATGCTGGAAATCCAACTACCGTGCTCCAAAAATTCTTAAGTATAACACAGAACTTACGTTTACCTTCAATATGCACTCTTTGCAACCAGTTCCACAAAAGCCAGCTTGCAGTTTGCTCTAATTGCATGGAGTTTATGAAACAACTTGGATCTTGCTGTCAGTACTGTGCCTACCCCCTTTCTGATGATACGTATCTGGTTTGTGGTCAATGCGTTAGAAAAAGGCCCTCCTTTGATAGTGCTTATATAGCGTATCGTTTTGAAGAGCCTCTGCGTAGTTTAATACATCAGTTTAAATACCATAATGGCCTTTATCTGGCCTCGTTTCTAAAGCAATTACTTCTTAATGCCTTACCCAAAAGCGCATTGAAACCAGATTGTCTAATTCCCGTTCCCATGCATCCCAAACGATTAAAACGAAGGGGATTTAACCAGGCTGCTGTATTAACCAGATTATTAGCTCGTCAATTAAAAATCCCTTATGATTTATATTATTGCCAAAAAATAATCAATACCGCTTCGCAAGCTAACCTTGATGGAGAGCAACGAAGAAAAAATTTACGTCATGCTTTTTATGTATCGCCTGTAACTTATGAACACGTCATGATTGTTGATGATTTATTAACCACGGGCAGCACAGCCAATGAAATGGCACATACATTAAAAAATGCCGGGGTTAAGAGAGTAGATATATGTTGTTGTGCGCGGGCTGTAACTAAGAATTAAAAGGCAGCCCGTTCCTATTGGTCCACTGTCAATGGTGTAAATATCGATTCAAATCATTCATTAATAAATGCACTAACAAAACACAAAATAGAATAATCATCAAGCGATGAAGCAAGACTTCCACAGCCACTGAGACAGGTTTCCCACGAATTTTCTCTATAACCGAATATAAAATGCTGCCTCCATCAAGGCCAGGTATAGGAAATAAATTGACCAAAGCTACTGCAAGACTCAAAGTAGCAATGAATAGTAAAAAAACGATAACGCCTTGAGTTAAAGAAGCTATAGAAACAGAAAAAATAGCCAGCGGTCCAAGTAAAATTGAAAAAGGAATAACCCCAAGAAACAATTGCTTCAATATCATTATAAAAAAGTACATGGTATGGATTATCTCAGCAAACGCTTTTTGCATTGAAGTCAGTAGAGATGGATAGCGCGTCAAACTGGAAACTGCTGACAAGTCGGGTTTGATCCCTAGACTCTCGAGCAGAGAGCCATCTTTTGAAGTAAATTCAATCTGACTTAAATCAAGATTCAATTGTTTTAATTGTTGATTCGCTTGCCTTAAAACAATGTGAACATCCTTTTGCCCCCAATGAATTACCAATTGCATGCCTACCCCTTGCCAGGAGTCAGTTGGGTAATTCTCTACAGCAACCCATTGGTCGCCTGCTTGAATACCCGCCTTAGCAGCAAGGCTATCCAGTTTTACCGATTGAATTTGAGGTAATTTATAGCTAATGCCAATATAAAAAACCAACACCAAGGCTATCCATGCGGTAATAAGGTTGGCAATCGCTCCTGACAATAAAATCAGCACACGAATCCAAATTGGCTTCTTATCAAAACAATAAGCATTTTCTTGTGGCTTTACTGGACTAATCCGTGAATTCAGTAATTGAACATACCCTCCCAATGGCCACATTGCCCAGATCCAGTTACAACCACTTTGGGTTTGCCATTGAATTAATGGTTTTCCAAATCCTATGGAAATTTTACTAATTTTGACCTGAAACAGGCGGGCTGTCAGTGCATGCCCCAGTTCATGTATACCTATCACCAGGATTAACGTAAGTATTATGGCTACCAATGCCATAATCATAATGGACTCCTTATCCAGCATACGAGGCTTATTAAAAAAAGTACCAGAAAGAATAATCTATTTGTGCGTATTATCAACTACCAACTGCAACATTGGAATCCCTTTTCTTCCAGCCAATTCATATCCTTTACGATAAACCTCAAAAATTCGATAAGGTTGATTCGTCTCACTATCAACCAACTCCACCTCATCGCCCTGTTCATCAACTAAAGTGACAGTCAAATGAATCTCGCGATATCCATCAACCTGGTAACGCTCTTTAAATAATTTCAAAACCCTCTCCAGGCTCTCAACAGTTTCAATAGCATTATGTTGACCTTGCAGGATAATGTCCATTTAAAGCTCCTATTGAAATGACACATGTTGTGCAATATGTGGCTATACATGTTGGCGGCAAAACTCAACAGGACTTTAGAAAGTCACTGTTCTCATTATTTTGATATGAGCCCGTTTGAAGATAGAGAAAGTATATTGAATCCCTTGCCAGCAAATTTTCCCAAGCGGGACAATCTTGAGGAAGAAGACGGGTAAAAAATATACTGTAAAATGATTGCAAGAAACAGAAATACACAGGGCAAGATCATACCTTTTTGACCAGTAATTATCATTTAGTATGATTTTTCAGTGATTTGTGATCAAATACTCATTTTTTGGATGACAAGAAATGAGTTTTGTAGAAAATTTTTCCATACTTAAAGATCCTCGTAGCGAAATAAATCAGCGCCATAATCTGCTAGATATCTTATTTTTAGCAGGTACTGCGGTGATGTCTGGAGCTGAGGGATGGAAAGACATAAAGGATTTTGGAGAAGAAAAGCTTGATTGGCTAAGACAATATCGGGATTTTAAGCATGGGATACCAGCCGATGATACCATAGCTCGTGTAATTAGTGCTCTTGATTCAGAGCAGTTCACGTTGTGTTTTGTAAATTGGGTGAATGAACTTCGTTCGAAAGATGGTCGAGAACAAATAGCAATAGATGGAAAAACTCTACGCCGCTCATATACAGGTGACCGCACCACAGCCTTACATAGCATTACTGCATGGAGTAAACGAAATGGGTTGATATTAGCTCAAATGCGCTCTAATGGAAAAGCAAACGAAAAAGCCAGTGTGTTAGAAATGCTAGACCTCTTGGAGCTTAAGGGAGCAATTGTTACTGCCGATGCTATGAATACAGAAAAGAAGATAGCTAAAAAAATACATGATAAAGGCGGAGACTATGTGCTTTGTGTTAAAAACAACCATAAAAAACTATTGAATGAAATTAAGGATTATTTTCATATCATGGAAAGAGACCATCGAGAAATCTGGTCACAAAATTACTTCGAAGAAGTGGACGCAGGCCATGGACGCATAGAAACAAGAACATGCCGGCAAATCGTAATTAGTCCATGGATTGAAGGTTACGCCGACTGGCAAGGATTACAAACCGTAATTGAAGTAACGCGAACACGTGAAATAAAAGAAAAAACCGGCACTGAAGTACAATACTATATCAGTTCCTTGCCCTTAGAGCCTAAACAAATTGCAGATGCTATCAGAGAGCATTGGGCAGTCGAAAACAAAGCTCACTGGGTGTTGGATGTGACCTACAAAGAAGATGACTCAAGAATACGCAGAGACAATGCAGCAGAAAATCTAGCCTTGCTTCGTAGGTTTGCACTCAATCTGGCTCGACTTCATCCTCAGAAAAATAGCATGAAGGGAAAATTAAAAAAGGCTATGTGGTCTGATAAATTTAGAAGTGAACTCTTGATTGGGCAAATTCAGGGCAAAGTATGATTTTGCCCTGCAGAAATACAAGGAACCTTGCCTTTTTCTCTACAAATTTTACAATGAATCGTTTACAATTCGTTAATTCCCTTAAACAAATAAATCAAGATTCTATGGTATTTGTAGCTTGCGGGCTTAATCATAAAACTGCTCCAATTCATGTGCGTGAAAAAGTCGCACTGCAGCCAGCCATGCAAGATTCTCTACTGAACAGTCTGCTTGATTTACCTGAAGTCAATGAAGCGGCTATTTTATCTACATGCAACCGGACTGAAATCTACTGTGATACCAATACCCCTGAGGTTCTTGGAAACTGGTTAGCTCATGAACACCAATTATCAGAGGAATTATTATCTCAATTTTTGTATATCCATCAGGGAAAAGAAGGAATCAAACATACCTTGCGTGTTGCCAGCGGTTTGGATTCCATGATGATAGGCGAACCACAAATCCTTGGCCAAATGAAACAGGCCTATCAACATGCTTGTCGTCTTGGCACAGTAAAAACACAATTACGGCCTGTGTTTGAATATATTTTCAGAGCGTCCAAACGCATCAGAACTCGTAGCGGAATTGGGGCCAATCCCGTATCGATTGCCTATGCTGCTGTACAACTGATAGGGCAGTTATTTAAAAACTATCATTCCTTAAGTGTCTTTTTAATTGGTTCTGGAGAAACGGCCTCTCTGGTTGCTAAATACCTGCATCAGCATGGTGTCCATCGTTTTTTGATAGCGAGCCGCACTCTGGAAAATGCTCAAAAATTAGCTGAAACTTTCGGTGGAAAAACACTGACCATTGGTGATATCCCGCAATATTTACCTCTGGCCGATGTTGTTATTTCTGCCACAGCATGCCCACTCCCATTCATCAATAAAAGCCTGGTTGAGCATGCCTTAGAACAAAGAAACTATGCCCCTATGTTTTTATTGGATTTGGCCGTTCCTCGTGATATTGAAGGAAATGTCAATGAATTGGAGCAAGTTCATCTCTATAATGTAGATGATTTACAATCCATGATAGAAAAAGGGATGGATGAAAGGCGAAATGCGGCATTACAAGCAGAACAATTGATCGAAAGCGAACTGGATAACTACATTAGATGGCATCGCTCGCTTAGAGCTAAAGACGTCATTTGTGATTACCGCAATCAAATGCACACTTTGGCTCAACAGGAATTACAACGTGCTTTGAAAAAAATATCCGCTGGTCAAAATCAGCAAGACGTTTTAAATGAATTCAGTATGCGCTTGGTCAACAAGCTAACTCATAATCCCACCATAGGTTTAAGACAAATGGCATGGGATAACAGAGAAGACTTACTTGACCTCGCACGATATCTCTTTGATACAACAGCCAATCAATCATTATATGAAGAAATCTCTTGAGTTAAAATTACAGCAAATGTTGGAGCGATATGAGGAAGTAGGCCGTTTACTGTCTGAAGCATCCATTATTGCCGATCAAAATCAATTTAAGTCTTTATCAAAAGAATATGCCCAACTTGAACCAATTTCCCAATGTTATGAGTCGTATTTAGATGCAAAAAATAATTTGGATTCTTTAAACGAATTATTGGAAAGTGATGATAAAGATTTAGCGACTATGGCTGAAGAAGAGATAGACACCGTCAAGAAACAAATTGAGGAGTTGGATGAACAATTACAATGGCATCTCATTCCTAAAGATCCTGATGATGAACGCAATATTTATCTTGAAGTCAGAGCCGGCACAGGTGGAGACGAAGCAGCTATATTTGCCGGGGATCTCTTTCGAATGTACAGCCGTTATGCAGAAAGCCAGGGTTGGCAAATTGAATTAATTAGCGCCAGCCATGGTGAACATGGGGGCTACAAGGAAATAATTGCCAAAATCAGTGGGCAAGCGGTTTATTCACAACTCAAATTTGAATCAGGAGCTCACAGAGTACAGAGAGTACCTGAAACTGAATCGCAAGGCCGTGTCCATACTTCTGCATGTACGGTTGCTATCATGCCTGAGGTGGATGAAATTAATGACATTCAGATAAATCCAGATGACTTACGCATCGATACTTACAGATCTTCTGGAGCCGGTGGACAGCATGTTAACAAAACAGATTCTGCCATTCGTATCACACACATCCCTACAGGAGTGGTTGTAGAGTGCCAGGATGAACGCTCACAGCACAAAAACCGTGCCAAAGCAATGTCCTTGTTAAAAACAAGATTATTAGATGCCGAAGTAAGCAAACAAAAACAAGAACAAGCTCAAACACGTAAGTCACTGGTTGGTACAGGTGACCGCTCCGAGCGCATTAGAACTTATAACTTTCCTCAAGGTCGACTCACTGATCACCGCATTAATCTGACTATCTACCAACTTAGTGACATCATGGAAGGAAATTTATCCTTGGTCATTGACCCGTTAAAGCGCGAATACCATGCTGAACTGCTAGCCGATTTAGGTCGACATGATTGATATTCGTTCATTACTGGAACAAGCTCTACAACAACTCAAAGTCAAAAACCAGGAAACAAAGTTAGAGGCAGAACTTTTACTCTGCCATGTGTTAAGCAAAAACCGAGCCTATCTTTTTGCCCATCCGGATGCTTTGGTTTCTCCTGAACAGATAGAAACCTATTTGCAGATGATTAAGCAACGTGCTGAAGGTCTACCAATCGCCTACATTACTGGACAGCGCGAATTTTGGTCTCTTTCGTTAAAAGTAACACCGAATGTTCTCATTCCAAGACATGAAACCGAGCGCCTGGTGGAACTTGCACTGGAGTTAATACCTGACAAGGAGAATATTTCTGTCCTTGATCTAGGAACAGGAAGTGGTGCTATTGCCCTGGCGCTTGCAAAAGAAAGACCTCTTTGGCATATTGACGCTTGTGATTTCAGCAAAGAGGCATTGGAGTTAGCCCGTTATAACGCTAAAATGCTCGGCTTAAACAATATTAATTTCTGTCATTCCTACTGGTTTAATAATCTCCCCCTAAAACAATACCATGCTATTGTATCTAATCCGCCCTACATTGCTGAAAATGATCCTCATTTAAAACAAGGCGATGTCCGCTTTGAACCAACAAGTGCATTAGTCAGTAGTCAAGATGGATTAGCTGATCTACAATATATTATTGAGCACAGTTATGAATATCTTTTGCCTGATGGACTGCTCTTGGTTGAACATGGTTTTGAACAAAAAAATGAGATAAGCGCTATACTTAATCAATTAGGATATAAAAACATACACTGTTGGCAAGATCTTCAAGGACATGATAGGGTAAGTGGAGGACAACGTCCAAGCAATCGGAATAACAAACCTTTGTAGGGATTATTTTTTTGTTGATGATACTGACGTTTTTTGGTATACGTAGCGATTTTGTATAAAACTCAGTTTCAGATACAGAATGAAATATAGGGTCTGGCATGACAGGACAATTAATTGATAAAACCAAAGAGAGATTATACAACGTGAAAAACGATGCAATAGGAAATATGGGAATAGCGCCCTACCAAGAGACTGAGGGCGAGGAATATATGAATGAAAAACAGCTGGCACATATAGAAAAAATATTGCTCGCCTGGCGCCAATCTTTAATGGAAGAAGTAGATCGTACTGTCTCGCACATGAAAGATGAAGCAGCCAACTTCCCAGATCCTTCCGACAGAGCAAGCCAGGAAGAAGAATTTAGCATTGAGCTGAGAACCCGCGACAGGGAACGAAAACTCATTAAAAAAATCGAAGACGCTCTTGAGCGATTAAGAAATGAAGATTTTGGATATTGTGAAGCCTGCGGAATCGAAATTGGCCTGAAACGTCTTGAAGCAAGACCTACTGCGACCTTGTGCATAGATTGCAAAACCCTATCTGAAATCAAGGAACGACAAAATCAGGGAGCTTGATTCTTCCTTGCCTCTGAACATTAAACAATAAATTCCCGCCAGGCGGGAGTTTATTATTACAAGCAATCGATGTTTTTTATGTATTTTACCAATTATGGCTACAGATTAAATCAAATCAAAAAAGGCTCGGATCAACACTGGCTGTTTCTGCCAGGTGGGCCGGGACTTGGTTCTGAATATTTAGCCAGTTTTTGCGACAAGCTAACTTTGCAGGGCACTGTAAGCCTTGTTGATTTTCCAAAAGATGGAAATAATAGTGAAGGCCAACTTGATTTTGTATCTTGGCAGGAAGGCCTCATTTCATTGCTGAAATCTTTGAACAAGCCAATCCTTGTTACCCATAGTTTTTCAGGAATGTTCACACTGAATTTTCCGGAAATTGAGAATCATTTAAGCGGGCTTGTTTTAATGAATACAACAACAACCAACAGTTTCTTTCAGCACGTTAACGAAATGCGTCAAAAACATAATTTGCCTGATTTAGTCCCTGCTGCGAGCCAATATCATTTATATCCATCCAACGAAACCTATAAAAAATTTTGGGATACTTATAAACATTATTGTTTCACTCAGGAAGAGCTACCAATCGGTGAGCAAATGATGGAATTATTTGCCTACAACAATGAATCCTATCATTATGCCATCGAGCATTTTTATAATGATTTTCACTATAAGTGGCATCCTCAAACCATTCCAACCATGACCATTGCCAGTGAACTTGATTACATTTGTCCACCTGCAATATTTATTCAGGATAAGAATTTTCAATGTCAAAATGTGATTAATAAAGTCATTTATAAAGCAGGCCATTGTCCATGGATACTGCACCTTGAACAAGTTCAAAAATGCTTTGATGAATTTTTTGGTATGATACAAGAAATCAACATAGAGAGAACTTTATAACAAGCTAATATCCCAAAACTGACTCAATTTTCTGTAAATACCTCACTACAGAACCCTTATTACTTTCAAGGACTGAACTGGCGTTTGCAACCATAGTGTTTTGAGATTCCTTATCCTGATATAACTTGATAATTGCATCAACCAACTCATTGGCATGATTCACTAGCAAAATTGCCTGAGCCTCTTTAAGCTCTCTGCAAATTGATTTAAAGTTATGCACTTGATTCCCGCTTAAAACAGGCACATTCATCGCGATTGGCTCCAATACATTATGGCCACCAACCGGGACAAGGCTGCCGCCAACAAAAGCAAAATCACTAATTTGATAAAATCCCAAAAGCTCGCCCAAGCTGTCCAGTATAACGACTTCATTTTCTCTGGAAACAGTATTCAAATTACTACGACACCCAGTATTAAATCCTGCTTGAACACTCAACTGATAGACCGTTTGAAACCGTTCTGGATGACGCGGAGCAATTAATAACACCACTCCCGGAATAGCTTCCTGCAAACGAGGTAGCTGAGATAAAATCTGAGACTCCTCGTCGTCATGAGTACTTGCTGCAATGACGGTAAGTCTATCCTCTCCCCAATAACTTTTTAATTCCCTGTATTGACTACGATCAACAGAGTTAATCTGTAAATCAAACTTCATATTCCCTAATACATGGACTAAATCGGCATTTGCACCCAAGGCAATGAATCTCTCAGCATCTTCGTTGCTTTGAGTCAAAATACCTGAAAATTGATTCAAAACCGGTTTAAATAAAAATTTGAGCTTTAGATATCCTTGCAAGGAGCGATCAGATAAGCGTCCATTCGCCAGAAATAATGCCACTCCTGAAGCTTGAGCCTGGTTAATTAAATTAGGCCACAATTCAGTTTCCATAATGATACCTACGCGAGGTCTCGTTCTTTTAAAAAATCGTTTGAGAACCCAAGGTAAATCATAGGGTAAATATTGATGCGCTACCTTATGACCAAATCGAGATTTTACTCTTTCAGAACCTGTAGGGGTCATTGTTGTGACTAACACTGACCAACGTTTGTTGAGCATTTCATCAATTAAAGGTGTTGCCGCGATCACTTCTCCCAGAGAAACCGCATGAAGCCATACATCGACTGGTGCATTTTCTTGTATTCCCAGACAAAAACGCTCTCCTATCCTTTGCCTGTAAGCTGGCAACTTTCTACCTTTCCGCCACAGGCGAAAAAGCAAGTAAGGAGTCAGTAAGTACATTAAAAAGGAATACACAAAGCGCATAAACAGGCACCAAACACAAAAAGGTAAAGTATATACCTAAAACAGTTCCTTATGCGATATGTTACAATTCAAATAGAGACTATGTTGTCCTCAATCTATATTATTAGAACTTGAAGTTAAATTTAACACATATCTTTATAGGTAATTTCTGATAATGAACTTACGCGATTTCTTTGTAATAACAACCTGGTGGGGAAAAATACTTGGTGCCTTCTTTGGCTACTTAACTGCTGGACCAGTAGGCGCTTTGTTTGGCATTCTCGTTGGAAACTTTTTTGATCGGGGCCTTGTCAGTTATTACTCTAATCCCCATTGGCTGTACCATGCAGAAAAACAAAGAATCGTTCAAAAAGCTTTCTTTGAAGCCACTTTCTCCATAATGGGGCATGTTGCGAAATCGGATGGCCGTGTTTCTGAACAAGAGATTAGCATGGCTAAATCCATCATGAATGAAATGAAATTGAGCAAGGGGCAAAAAGATTTGGCAAAACGATTATTTAATGAAGGGAAACAACCTGATTTTAATGTCAGTCTTGCTCTTATCCAATTACAAAGAATCTGCAAGGATAACCGTGATTTGTTAAAGCTTTTTGTAGACATTCAGTATAGGGCAGCTCAAGTAGATGGATTAAGTAGCCAAAAAATTCATGCGCTAGATAACATTTTTACGCATCTGGGATTTGCTCCCTTACACAAGCAGTATCGTTTTTATGAGGATTTTGGCTCTTATTTCCAGCAAGAACAATCCAAACAACACTATCATAATCAACAGGGGTACAAGCATACCTCCTCCTCTCAAGATCAACAGGGTTACAAACCTCAATCACCCCCTAATACTTTAGCGCACGCTTTTGCATTGCTTGAGGTAAGTCCGAATGCAAGCAAACAGGAGGTTAGAAGAGCGTACAGACGTCTACTGAGCCGTAACCATCCAGATAAATTAATTGCTCAAGGTTTACCCGAAGAAATGATTAAATTGGCTAACGATAAAACTCATCAAATTATGAAAGCCTATGAATTGATCTGCGAAACCAAGGGCTGGTAGTCCAATTTGTTGGTCGATACGATTGAACTTGCTGTAGAATAAACCGGTTCCAGATAAGAAACCAATATCGGCGGTGGCTGAGGCTCAAATTCTGGAAGCTTTGCCATCCAACCATGAACAAACGCCAATAATAATTGTTGACTATATTGGTAGTCATGAGTAGCACCAGGTATATCAATGGCTAAATAGCTATTCTCTTTAAATTTTTCTTCCCTGCTCTTTCGCTGCTGCCTTACCATGTCATAATCAAACTGCCCCACAATATCAAACAGTGGAAAACGCAACCGAGGTACTTTTTGCAAATTTCTATTTAAATCATAGGCAGACAACATCACTAGCCCATTGATCATCTTGGATTGGGGCTTGCTAAAATACTCTAATACCAGATTAAGTTGATCGCCATAATGGACTAAAACGATTCTTTTATTATTATTCTGCCTTAAAGTACTGATGACTTCTGGTAATTGGTTAATCCAGGGTATCGAGTTATTTTTAGTACAATTCAATAGTGCGACTGACCAACCATTTCGAGACAATCCCTTGGCAAACTGTTCCAATAATAAGGACCATTGCGCTGTCTCTCCGCCACTAACAATGATAACCCCCCCATAGGAAACAGATCTTGATAACCAATAGGGCAATATAATTTTTTTTTGATCGACGGTTATATCAAGCTTATCTGCGAAAACATTGGAAACAACAAAACAAAATAGTAGCACTATCCATTTAATTTGATTCATATTTCCCTATAAAATTGCCTATGATGGACAAGACGCACTAGCTAGTGCCAATTAGAATGAGAGAATATTTGTGAAGTTCAAATACACCATTCTCTCATTGGGTTCTGCTCAGTCTAAAATCCCCGTTCTTATCATTGCGGATTCATTTGAATGAGGATGCAAGTTGCATTTGCTATCGCCATAAAAAACTCTTAATTTTCGGCGAACTCCACACCAGCTTCATCCAACATCAAACGCGCCTTTTCTGCCATTATTTTATGTGCCAACGCTGTCGGATGAACCAAATCAAAAAATAAATAACCATCACATGCGCTTTCAGTCAATTCTGGCTTCACAGACGCAACCATCTTCAAAACGGAGTTTTTAGTAATCTCATCTACTATCGAAAAGGAGCAGGTACCTGTTATATTTGTAAATCCATACTCTGCAGCATGTTCTATCACATGGTCAAAATGACTACCCGTGTCAAAAAACAACCACTCAACTTCAGGATAAGTTTTTTTAAAATAATCGACTGTATTGGATAATGCATTATTATGCTGTGTTGAGAAATAGGTCATCTCTTCAACAGAGCCAAACTCCAGGGCAGCAGGAGTTCTTCCCAAATCAGGTAAATTGAGAACTAAAATATGCTTCGCTCCCTTGTCTACCAAACGTTGTATGCTATCTGTAATCCCTCGGTTAACATTTTTAAGCGTTTCTTCTACTTCAACAGGCATGCCGAGGTAATTATTTGCCCCTATCCAAATAACAAAAAGACTGTCAGGACTTGCTTTATCCTGATGTGCTAATAAATAAGAATTCACTTCTCTTCTTAAGGTAAAAAATACTTCATCATCTTCTTCATCGACAGAGACTCCTGCCCCACCAAAAGCGTAATCCAGCAAATGAGTATTGGGATCATTTGGGAAATATGAATCTGCCAGACGTTCTATCCATACTGGGCCATTTGAAAAGCGACCTTCAAAATAAGGGGGGGATTGAGGAAGTTGGTGTTTCATGTATTCATATAAGTTACCGTTATCCGACAAACTATCACCAAATACAACTATGTTATTAAGTGGTGTCGCGCTAACAACTCCCGACAATAAAAAAGCACACAAAGATGCTAGTAGTTTCATGAAACCCCTTAAATAATAGATTGATTTTATATCTCTAGGTTCATTCAATTATATAATGATTTATCAATTTTTCCACGGCATTTAACACATTACTGTATATAAATTTTTTGTTGATCTAAAACAGAAACCTAATTATAGTAAATCCTGTAAACACTTCCCTGACTCGATTCATAATGCTTTCTTTTGTAGCAGGGTACAGAAAATCAATATCTTGCAATCGATTCAGCAGAAATGTCGTCAGCCCTTATTTCTTTATGAGAACCATAATAATGACTAGATTTGAAAGAAATTTCCTGATTAATAGCTTGATGTTTCTTGAAACCATACTCTCTGTGGACAAGAAGCTGGATGATGCAGTTCACCATTTTACTCAAGGCCAATATGAAAACCCCCGCTATCAAATTAATTCACGTATAACAAATGCTGATGACTGGTCCAAAGAGGATAAGCTAAAATTCACTTCTGCAATTGCAGAAGCCATAGCTCTTGTTTCGGAGAAGTATGAAAATCCAACCAGTGAGACTACAGAGCAAATACAAAATGCCCGAAATATATTATTGGATGACTATGTTCCATTACTTACAGCGAACACCGACCCTGAGAATAGATTAAAATCTGTGAGAGAAAATAGTAGTCAGATAAGAAAAGAATTAATTGCCAAACTCAAAGACGAAGTACCTTATAAAAGTCAGTTTGAAAACCCCTATGTTCTTTTCCCATTCGTTGCTGCCACTGTAGCCGTAGCAGCTACTGCTGCGTCAGTGTTGCTTGGCAACAAACCATAAAGGTAGTGTTTTATTAATAATGAAGCCTCTTGTCAGGCTTCATTAAACTCAGAAATATAAAGATCAATACTCCAAGGGTTATTTCCGTTCAATATGGACCAAATACGGTCGTTTGAAGCAGGAGCTGGTCTCTGACACTCAGAGATAAAATAATGTTTAATTAAATTTATAGGCAGATTCATTACGAATGTTGTCTAACGCTTCTTTTACTTCTTCTTTTATTCGTTGCTGAAACTGGCCAATTGCTTTTTGGCTGAATCCACGAGACTTATCAGCTCTCCGAATTGGGCAATCAGGATCGTATCTATTGCTTTCAATGTCTTTGATATTCTTGGTTTCTCTACCGAAAAAACCGGGTTCATGTTTCTTTTTCATAATTTAGCCCCTCAGTGTTAAATCTCAGAACACTAATCCATATTAGAGGTATTAAATTAGAAAAACAAGCCAGGAAAAAGGTAGGTCTTCAGGGTAAAATCATACTTTGATTAAATAATACATCATGCGGATCATTCCCACACCAGTGAGAATCTATTTCAAATCTTGCTTCTCCGTTTGCTATAGAGAAGAGATAGCTTCCTGCCTGTGCGGGGATAATAAAATGTGAACCATTGTTTGCGCTATTTATTGTACTTAATATTATGATCTCGCCCTGGACAGGCGAAATCGTTTTGCAAAATAATTAAAGACTAATTGATAGTCCTAACAGCGCTTTACTGCTGAGCTATTCAGGCACTACCAATTAATGTTAAATTGAGTTGGCGGCCGCAAACCCAAGCCTTGGTTAAGTCCTTCATCACTTCTTTAGGCATACCTTTTGGTAAACGAACAGTGGAGTGATCTTCATGAATTTTAAGCCCAGTAATATATCGGCTTTGCAAGCCAGCCTCATTAGCAATAGCCCCTACTATGTTGCCAGGTTTGACTCCATGAATTTTGCCTACATCGATACGAAATAAATCCTGGGCTACTGATTCTTGATTAATGGCCTTCCTGCCATCATTAAATTTTTTCCTTTCATTAGAAAAATCTTTGGCAAAATCTTTCTTGCTTCCTCGCGCACCTTTCCGATCAGCAAAAGAACTTTTTCTATCTTCCTTAAATCGACCACGTAAATCCAATCCTTTTTCTCCTGACCGAGCTCTCTCTTCTTTGAATGCTGAAGCTGCTTTAGGCATATTTAATTCTTTTCTCCAAGGCATATCTTTATGCAGCAATAAAGCAAGAGCAGCCGCAACATCTACTGCTGATACGTCATGCTCTTTAATGTATTCTTCCACAATCCTTTTGTAGGAATACACATGCTCATGATTCAGTCGAGTAGTAATGTTAGACATGAATCTTTGTTGACGAGCCATCTGTATCATATGGTCATTAGGAACTTGAACTTTCTCAATTCGTTGCCTGGTATGGCGTTCAATGCTGGAAATTAAGCGCGACTCCTTGGGAGTTACAAATAAAATCGTAACCCCAGAACGGCCAGCCCTCCCTGTTCTGCCAATTCTGTGAACATAAGTTTCATTGTCATGTGGCATATCATAATTAATCACATGAGTAACTCGCTCGACATCCAGACCTCTTGCAGCGACATCCGTCGCCACCAGAATATCAATCGCTCCTTGTTTAAATTGGGCAATAATCCGCTCACGCAAAGATTGAGTAATATCACCATGAATTGCCATTGCTCTTAATCCATGTTGTTGCAATAGTTCTGCTACTTCCTCAGTACTGCTTTTAGTGCGTACAAAAACGATAACCCCTTGATAATCCTCCACTTCCAAGACCCGGATTAACGCATCCGGTTTTTGATGTACGGAAGCAAATAAAAACCGTTGCTCAATAGACTTGACCGTTGCAGTTTCCATACGGATTTCAATTGAGGCAGGGTCATTCAAATAAGTATTGGCTATTTGACGAATTCGATAGGGCATGGTTGCTGAAAACAATGCCATTTGCTTTTTTTCAGGCAGTTTTTCTAAAATGGTTTCTACATCTTCGATGAAACCCATACGTAACATTTCATCTGCTTCATCAAGAATAAATGTCTTCAGATTATTTAAGAGCAAGGTGCCTTTATCGATATGGTCCAGAATACGTCCTGGCGTTCCAACAACCACTTGCGCACCACTACGCAATTGTTTTAATTGACGACCATATTCTTGCCCACCGCAAAGAACAGCAATCGTCACATTGCGTTGGTACTTGCTTAATAATTCAAACTGCTCTGCAACCTGGATTGCCAATTCACGAGTAGGGGCTAAAATCAAAGCCTGAGTGGTAGATATCTCAGGAGACAGATTTTGCAAAATTGGTAATGCAAAAGCTGCTGTTTTACCTGTACCAGTTTGCGCAAGCGCAATGGCATCACGACCTTCCAATATCAAAGGAATGGTTTGAGCCTGGATAGGCGATGGCGTAATAAACTTCATATCTTCTAACGCTTTATTTAAAGCACTAGAAAAATTAAAAGTAGAGAAGTTTGATATTTCTTGATTCATACTGTTCCTGAATATAATAAAGCGTCTTTCTGAAAAGGCTAACTAATATAAAAAATGTGCATTATAATAACAAAATTAACAAGATGATGCACTATATTTATTAATTTTATCAAGAGAACAACCATGGTAAAATCATATTTTGACTAATTAATACATCATATGTGTTATTCACACGCAAGTGAAAATCTATTTCAAATTTTGCTCCACAGCTTACAATAAAAATGGCTTCCCGCCTGCACAGAATGACAAAATATGAACAATTGTTTGTGTTGTTTATTGCATTAAATGATGTGATCTCATCTTGAGGCAACAACCTGTCTTGATAAAAAATAATTTTATAGAATAAATCCTATTTTGACCTTTATTTTTAAACAATAAGAGGAAGAGTTTCTTTAATTAACTCAAACTGTGCCGGTAAACAACCAATAATTTCACCATCTGCTTCAATTTCTATTTTACTTTCTTCCAACGGCTCTATTTTAATTTTTTTAGCCTGAACATAATGAACATTATTATCCAACAAATGCTCACCTGAATAAATTTTATATAACTTCAAAAGTGCATTTAGTTTTGAAAATTCATTAAAAGAAACCACATCAAACAAACCATCGTTCACTTTTGCCATTGGTGCTACATGCATACCTCCGCCGAAATACTGGCCACTGCAGACGGCCATGAGCAGGATGGGGCTATCAGATGGTAGAGCATCGTCTATCTGAACCCTTACTTTGGTTTTACGATAAGTCATCAACCCTATTAAAGCATGCAACAAGTAATTCAGAGTGCCGCCCAGTTTTTTTAACCACTTGCTTTTAGATACGCGCAAAACCACATGTCCTGACAGACCACAGCTGGCAATATTAATAAAATACCTCGACACTTGATTGGCAAGAGTAATTTTCCCAATATCACACTTGATAAATTGGTTATGACTTATTCTATCCAGGAATTCGGTCATTTTCTGTTGGGGAAATTGTCTTGTAAAATCACCGCCACAACCTGCGTTAAAAAAGGCAATTTTTGTTTGCGGATTTTTTAATTTATCGTTCTCAATTAAGCCATTCAAAACATGATTTAAAGTGCCATCTCCACCGATTATTAATAGGCTGTCAGGGTTTTCAGCAAGAAGTCCGTCTGTGATTGCTTCAAGATCATTAACCCTGTTAGATATTCTGTAAACAGTTTGTTCGAATAGGGCATGTAACCCGGGTTTTAGGACTTTCCAAATTTTTTTTCCTCGACCGCCGCCTGCTATAGGATTTATCACTACAGCAATTTTACTCATACTAATGCAGCCAACCGACAAGCCTGATCAATAGCATGACGTGCATCAAGCTCCAAAGCTTTATAAGCGCCTCCTATTAAATGAACCAACTTGCCTGCCATTTTCAGAGGCTCATACAAATTCTTTAATTCTATTTGGCCTGCACAAATCACTATAGAATCAACTTCCAAAACTTGAGGCTTGTCATCAATAGTCAAGTGCAATCCCTGATCATCAATACGCTCGTAATTTACACCCGAAAGCATTTTGACTTGTTTATGTTTTAAACTGGAGCGATGAATCCATCCGGTAGTTTTTCCCAACCGTTTACCCATTTTTTCTTTTTTGCGTTGTAATAAATACACTTCACGAGGGCTCGGTGCAATTTCAGGTGGTTTTAATCCACCTCTATGCTGCCCGCTAATATCAATTCCCCATTCATTATAAAATTGCTCAGAAGTCAATTGATGATCATGAGTTAAAAACTCTGCGACATCAAAACCAATTCCTCCTGCCCCAATGACGGCAACTCGTGAGCCAACGGGTTTGTTTTGAGTAATCACATCAATATAACTCACCACCTTTTTATGATCTATGCCTTTAATTTCGGGAACTCTGGGTATAATTCCAGTGGCCAAGACCACTTCATCATAGTCTTTAAGTAATTCCACAGTAGCTTCAGTATTCAAACGTACATCCACTTTATACTTTTGGAGCTGGTAAGCAAAATAATTCAAGGTATGCTGAAACTCTTCTTTTCCAGGAATTTTTTTCGCTAAATTAAACTGCCCGCCAATCTGATTTGCTTTTTCAAATAGAGTAATTTTATGCCCTCGCTCAGCTGCTGTTACAGCAAAAGCAAGGCCAGCTGGCCCAGAACCAACTACAGCAATAGCTTTCGGTTGATTTGTTGTTTCATAAACCAAGGTTGTCTCGTTGCATGCGCGGGGATTAACCAGGCAAGATGCTGTTTTGTTCACAAAAACTTGATCTAGACATGCTTGATTACAAGCGATGCATACATTAATCGCTTTGCTTTCGCCTAATTTTGCTTTTTCTGCAAAGCAGGGATCCGCTAGAAATGGTCTGGCCATAGAGATCATATCTGCGACCCCATCTTCTAATAATTGATTAGCCAATTCTGGTGTATTAATTCGGTTAGATGTAATTACAGGTATTTTAATTTCCGGCTTTAAATGCTGGGTCACTTGAGCGAAGGCAGCAGATGGAACCATCGTTCCTATCGTTGGAATTCTTGCTTCATGCCAACCTATACCCGTATTGATTAAACTGGCACCAGCTTGCTCAATGGCTTTAGCGAGGGTAACCACTTCCTGCCAATTACTCCCTTCAGCCACTAAATCAAGCATGGACAAGCGATAAATGATAATAAAGTGCTCGCCTACCGCCTCACGAACATTGCGAACTATTTCAATAGGAAATCGAATGCGATTGGAGAAACTTCCTCCCCATTCATCCCTTCGATGATTGGTATGAGTGACTATAAACTGGTTTATCAAATATCCTTCGCTTCCCATGATCTCAACCCCATCATAGCCAGCCAATTGAGCCAGTCTGGCACATCGGGCAAAATGTTTGATGGTTTTGATAATTCGTCTTTTACTCATTTCCCACGGTTTAAACGGACTAATGGGGGATTTAATGCTGCTTGGTGCTACAATAAAAGGGTGATAACCATAACGCCCTGCATGCAATATTTGCAAGGCAATTTTTCCACCTGATTCATGGACCGCTTGAGTAATGACCTCATGCCGATGTTGCTCTTTACTATTAGTCAGCTTGGCAGCGAAGGGAGCAAGACGACCAGCCCGGTTAGGAGCAAAACCACCCGTTACGATTAATCCAACTCCACCCTGAGCCCTTTCTCTATAAAAGCTTGCCAGGCGATTTAAATTTTCTTTATCTTCCTCAAGTCCAGTGTGCATTGAACCCATCAATAAACGATTCTTAATTTGGGTAAAGCCCAGATCCAAAGGCTGAAAAATGGCTTTAAAAGGGGTATTATCAATTCTCAATTCCATGAGGACTCTCTGTTTAATTAAAGCTTAAAACATAAAGTATAAACCTTGCTTATTATACAGCAATCATTTTTTACCGATTCAATTAATTTGTAATCCTCTCTCTAAAATTTAAAATAGAGTTTACGAAAATCTTATGGTCTACTCAATGAAGGTTTGAACGTGCAAATCCTGATATACTAAATGTCTGAATTAAAAATATTTTTAACCCCAAAAAATCGATTTTTTTTAAATCCTGTGGAATAAAAGCTTTTCTTGGACAATACTAAAAATATTAACGGGCTTTGAAAAATACCAGGAAATGACATGAATAAATCAGGAATAATATTAATTGGTACTATTTTATTCTCAAGCATGGCTATTGCCGATGATCTTACAGCACCAATTTACACAACTGGTCCCAAACCAGTTGCAATAGGCAAGGTAACCTTCACACAAACCCCTTATGGTGTTTTGATTACACCAGATTTAACTAACCTTCCTGAAGGCCCGCATGGTTTCCATTTACATAAAAATGCCGATTGTGGTAGCAACGGAATGCATGCAGAAGGACATTATGATCCTCAAGATTCTAATAGCCACCAAGGCCCTTATGGTAACGGGCATTTGGGGGATTTACCTGTTTTATATGTCACAAGTAATGGGAAAGCAATGATACCTACTTTAGCTCCTCGTTTGAAATTAAGTGATATGCACAATTTAGCTGTCATGATCCATGCCAATGGAGACACTTACAGTGACAATCCTCCACAAGGTGGCGGGGGGGACCGTATAGCTTGCGGCGTCATTAAATAGTTTTTTGCATTTGAAGCAGATAATCTGCTTCAAATGCGATGATTTATTTGATTCGACCACTCACATGAACCGCATGAATCACAGCAGTAATACGTCCAACTCGTGCAAGGCTTATATCGGATAAACCGTGCTCTTTCAATTGACGTGCGTGAGAGCTGACACAAGCCCCACAACCATTGAGAGCAGAAACAGCAAGGGACAATATTTCAAAGGTTACCCTGCCTACCCCTGGAGTCATCATTCCTTGCATTCGCAATCCTGCAGGAATATGCTCAATTTCCTTAATTTCAGTTAAATGAACAAAGCGATAGTAAATATTTGTCATCGCCATAAGGCTTGCTGCAAGTTGTGCTGCACGCACAATCTGTTCGTTATGCACCAATTCTTTAAGTCCTTTAATTAGAACCTCATTGCCTAAAGAATAACTCACAGCCAACGCAGAACCTAAAATCTGATGCTCACTCAATCCATCACTTTGTTCCAAATCAAGTACCTTAGTCAAATTCAAGCGTATGTCTTTAGCCACTTCCGGTATACTTTCTTTAACATTCTCTAACATGATTGATGCCTCTTTTTTCAATTTATTTGATATGAATTGTTTCTTCACCTTTTTTCCAATTACAAGGACAAAGTTCATCGGTCTGTAAAGCATCCAGAACACGTAATACTTCAGCTGGATTGCGCCCTACATTTAAATCCGTAACCATCACAAAGCGAGTAATTCCCTGGGGATCTACAATAAATGTCGCTCGTTGAGCAACCCCCTCCTCGTCATCCAATATGCCCAAATTTGCTGTCAATTCTCGTTTAACATCAGCCAGCATGGGAAATGGCAAATTGTTTAAGTCCGGATGCTGATTTCTCCAGGCCAAATGTACAAATTCACTGTCTGTACTTCCACCTAGAATTTGAGCATCTCGATCGGCAAACTCGGAATTTAGCCTTCCAAACTCCGCAATTTCAGTAGGACAGACAAAGGTAAAATCTTTAGGCCAAAAAAATACGACTAACCATTTACCCCGATACGTTTCATTAGAGATCATTTGAAATGCATTGTTTATATCATGAGCCACCGTTGCTTTAAGTTGAAACTCTGGAAATTTGTTGCCTACCGTAATCATAAGTTTTCTCCTCGTTAAATTAACACTATTTTCATTGTTAAATTTAGGTGAAATCATTTAATAAATAAAATCAATTGTTTTTATTAAAACGATAAACATAATCAATCAAAATAAAAATTATTAATCCATTTTGCAAAATATTTGGCTTTTATGTTTTTATAAACTACTTTTAAATAAGGGCCTGTGGAGGAATATTGGTATGGAAGACCCTTTTTCTGTATTGCTAAAATCATTACAATCAGTATTTCATTTAGAAGCAATGAGAAATGGCAAGTACACTTTTCCAGCAGTTCAACATCTTAAAGAAGCCACCGAGAACTACAATCCAAAAGCCAGAAATACTTTTATTGAGCTGCTTAGAGCAATTAGAGAAGCTTTGCCTTATATTGAAAAATGGCGGATTAATTTTAATGTAATCAGAAAATCCATGGATGCTCTGGCTAAATTGCACCACATGCCAACTATTGACTGGAATCAGGTCTTATCTCATCCAAAAGTATCGCCACGATTTCAATTCAGCGCACTGGACCACTCTCATCATGAGCATGATTTAATGACCTGGCTTGAAAAAAAGGTAGGAAAACCCTTTAGTCAATTGGATCATACTGAATTAACCCAAACACTGGTTGACAACCGGGACAGGCTTGGATTTAGCCAAAAATTGAGCAATCACTTAAAAAAAGATCCTGATTTCTTATACAATATCATTCTCAGATCAGAAAGAAATTTCATCAAAATTTCTCAAACCCGCTTAATTCTTTACTTGACAGACGAACAACTTGCCAGAGCTATAATTAAGCATGTTCCCGTTTTGATGCATAAAAGAAAAGAACCCTTCGAGCAAATAGAGCAATTGATTCATACTCTCAACGAAATATTATCCAATGGTCGTTCTGTATCAACTCTTTTACGAAACACAGACGCCAAAACCATCCTGGAGAATTCGCCATTATTTCAAATGTATTTGAGTGAGGAATATAAAAACAGACATCAACATCCGAATAAAGACCCTGGTTTACAAACAAAAGAGTCTTTGAAACCTGGTTTATAAAACAAGGTGCGACAGCACCCTGCCCTGAAAAATTCACAAAGCAGGGAATCAGCAAAAACAACAGAATCAAATCTATCAAGAATTGACCTGGTTTGGTTAATCCAATAAACCTAAAGACTTGACCGTGTCACGCTCACTTCGTAATTCGTTTAAAGTGGTATTGAATCTCTCGCGTCCAAAATCGTTGAACTCCAAGTTCTCAACCACTTTTAATTCGCCATGTTCTCTGCGGCATGGGAAAGAGAAGATCAAACCTTCATCAACTCCATACTCTCCGTTTGAGCGACGGCACATTGAAAACGATTCTCCAGCAGGAGTATCAGTAACCAAATGATTAACCCCTGTAATTATCGCATTGGCGGCAGAAGCAGCAGAAGACGAGCCTCGCGCTTTGATCACTGCGGCTCCTCGTTGCTGGACGGTTGATACAAAAGTCTCTTTTAACCAGGTTTCATCATTAATGACTTGCGCAGCAGAAGTTCCATTGATTTTTGCGTTATAAAAATCAGGATATTGGGTAGCGGAATGATTACCCCAAATCGTCATTTGAGTCACTGCAGTAATGTCAACGCCTGCTTTTTTAGCCAATTGAGTACGGGCTCTTAACTCATCCAATGTGGTCATTGCATAAAAACGATCAGAAGGCACGTCTTTTGCGTGATTCATAGCAATTAGGCAATTGGTATTACAAGGATTTCCTACAACAAATACCCGCACATCATCGCTGGCATAATCATTAATCGCCTGACCTTGTTTGGTGAATATACCACCATTGATTTGTAATAAATCAGAACGCTCCATGCCTTGCTTTCGCGGAACTGAACCGACTAATAATGCCCAGTTAACACCATCCATTACCTTATTCAAATCTGCAGTACAAACTATGCCTTTTAATAAGGGAAATGCGCAATCATCAAGCTCCATAGCGACTCCTTCCAGTGAGGGAAGTGCCGGCTCAAGTTCAAGCAAATTCAATTCCACTTCAGTATTTGGCCCAAACATTTGACCGGAAGCAATACGAAACACCAGGGCATAACCTATTTGTCCTGCTGCACCTGTGACAGCAACTCTAACTCGATTATTTGTCATATGATTTCCTCTTATTCAACCACTCTTTAACTAAAAATAGCGCAGCAATACTGCGCGCCTCGGTAAAATCCGGTTTTTCCAATAACTCACAAGCAGCGTGTAAAGGCCACTCTACTGTTTCAGGAGGCTCAGGCTCATCACCTGGCAACGGCGAATGGTACAGCCCCTCTGCAACAATAAGCTCAATGCGAGCTCCAAAATAACCAGGAGCCAATGACATGGAACGAATCCAATGCAGTTCCCTTGCCGCAAACCCAGTCTCTTCACGTAACTCTCTGTTAGCCGCTTCTATAGGGGTTTCATTTCTGTCTATCACTCCCTTGGGAAATGATAATTCATAAGAATCAGTACCTGCGGCGTATTCCCGAACTAATAATAATGATTCTCCGGGAGTCAATGCAACTATTAACACCGCACCATGACCATGACTTTTAATCCGCTCATAGACTCGCTGAGCCCCATTGGAAAATTCCAGATACATTTCTTCAACTGTAAACAACCGGGATTTTGCTATCACGGTTCTTTGCTTACATTTTGGTTTATTTCGCATCAATGCTCATCACTTAATTTTGTAGCAAAATTGCTACCATGATACTATTGCATTCCCTAACAAGCCAGTTTAAAAATTGTAATGCTTCCGTTATCCTTGTACATTCATATTCCCTGGTGCATCAGAAAATGTCCATACTGTGATTTTAACTCACACAAAAGCCCTGATGTTTTACCCGAACACCTGTATATTCAGGCTTTGATTGAAGACCTTAAAACGGATATTTCCTCATACAATACCCGTGAAATTCACTCCATTTTTATTGGTGGCGGCACACCCAGTTTATTTTCAGCCGAAGCTTATAACAACCTATTTAATGGATTAAAGCGCATACTCCCCTTTGCAAAAAATATTGAAATCACAATGGAAGCCAATCCCGGTACTGTAGAACAACATCGATTTACTGATTATAGACAATCAGGAATCAATCGTCTTTCTTTGGGAATTCAAAGCTTTAATCCCAATCATTTAAAAATTCTTGGCCGTATTCATGACGAGAAACAAGCCCATTCTGCTATAGATACTGCCCGTAAAGCCGGCTTTGATAATCTCAATCTTGATATCATGCACAGTTTACCTAATCAAAGTGTAACGCAGGGATTACAGGATCTTAAGACCGCTTTATCCTATCAACCTGAGCATTTATCCTGGTATCAATTAACCATAGAACCGAATACTGTATTTTACAAGCATACTCCTCCCCTGCCATCTGAAGAAGAAGATTACTTGCTGGAGGAGCAAGGATTTACCCTGTTACATAATTCCGGATATCAGCGCTATGAAATTTCTGCCTTTTCCAAACCGGAAAAGCAAGCCAGACACAACATCAATTATTGGTTATTCGGTGATTATTTGGGTATAGGCGCTGGTGCTCATGGAAAAATGACAACCCCAAACGCAATAATAAGAACCCGTAAGCACCGTCAACCCAAAGATTATCTGGATAATGAGAAACCTTATCTGGCTGCTCGCGAAACCATTACAGGTAAAGAATTATTGTTTGAATTTATGCTGAATACAACCCGGCTGGAACAATCCATACCTTTGGAGTTATTTACGACAGCGACGGGATTGGAACTTAATCAGCTTTTACCCTTGCTAAAATTGGCTAATAAGAAACAATTGATTAATTTAACAGATACTCATTGGCAAGTAACACCATTAGGCAGACAATATACTAATGATTTGCAAGCCTTGTTTCTGCCCTAGTTCGCTGTTTCAAAAATTATTGATTCTTGCTTCATTGCAGAGAGTGGATTAGAGAAGGGGGTTTATATCCCCCCATTAATTGCTCAAGGTGTTCTGCAACAGCCAGAGAGGTAGTATCTTTCCAACGATTAGCGGCTATTAATATATTAATGGGCAATCCCTCGGCTGAAGTCCCGCATCTTAGGCTGATCGTTGGAAATCCACTTAAATTATGTGTCATCGCATAGGAAAAATCGCTGATTTCTCTAATCCCAATCCCATGCGGTTTTGCTACTGTTGGAAACACTGGACTAATCAATACATCATAATCTTGCATAAATAAAGCTAATTCCAGACGAAACAAATCGATTTCACGCATACGTTGATGCAATTGGGTCACCGAGAATTGAGTTTGTTCCGCTTGACGCAAGAACTCTTGTAATTCCCATGACAGAGTGTTAACCCCTAACTCCGATAACATAGTTTTAAATCCCGCTCCGCGATCACCCCCGAGAAAAAGCTCCCAGTGCAGATCAAAAGCCTTGCTGACACAATCAGGTCGTACCTCCCTCACTATAGCCACATCATCCTGCAAAGCCAAGGCTGCTGATTTAACAACGTTCTGTATCTCCGCATCAACTGGCGTAAAACCATTGTCTGTAAAATAGGCTACACGTAATTTTTTTAGTGGTGCAGCAGGCATAACAGGAACCGGATTTGTATAAGGATTATATTGGTCAGTGCCCGCAAGCACGGAAAGTCCTAAACGAAGGTCGCTGACAGAACGAGCCATTGGTCCAAAAGAAATCAGATTGCCAATAAGACCATAGGAATCCCCACCTACAGAGCCTGTATGAGGAAGATGGCCATGTGTTGGCTTCAATGCAACAATACCGCAACAATGGGCAGGCTGCATTAAACTACCTCCACCATCGGAACCCAAAGCAAAAGGAACGCCACCTGCAGCGATCAAAGCCGCGGAACCACCACTACTGCCTCCACTGGTTCTTGCCAGATCATAAGGATTATTGGTCCGTCCATAGATTAAATTATCCGAATCACCACCGCGACACAATTCAGGAACATTGGTTAAGCCAAGAATAATTGCTCCTTCCTTTTTTAGTCTAGAAACCAGGGTCGCATCACGTACTGCTTTTTCTCCCTTGTAAAATCCTGAACATGCCGAAGAACAAATTAGTCCTTTCACATACAAAACGTCTTTTATGGCAACAGGCAACCCCATTAACTTATTCAGATTTTTTTTTGAGGCGATACTCTTGTCAATTTCCTTTGCCTGCTTTAAGCATTCCTCAGGGGGAATACGTTCGGTGAGCGCATTGATTACAGGATTAATCTTATCAATATGGTTTAAGTGCGCCACCATGACCTCTGCAGCCGAGAGTTCTTTCATTTTAATGCGGCGAATGATTTCTGTTGCAGAAAGGAGATGAATGGCATCCATAGTTTTAGTAAAATTCCCTTAAATAATGGAATAGAATGATAGTGACAGACCGAACAGGACTAAAAAGCGACATTCAGTATCTGTCTCAAACTATTGCAAATAATTCAAATTCTATGGAACATCCTCTTTTTTAGCAATATGAACGCTCTTTTTGAATCAAATTATACCAACCATGCCTGCTGTTTGCATAAACAAGTCAATTCCTACACTCATTCAAGCACTAATCATGGAATTAAATTGAAATAACATGAAATGAATTCTATTATCTAGTCTTGGCATATTTTCTATCTTAAAATTGCCTGTTAATTGAGATTGGTTGATAATAAAAATTATTCCCGAGTAAGGAGAAATCGGTGGCGCTTTTTATATTTCTAGTACTAGTTGGTTATTTAATGGGCTCCATTAATTCAGCTATCATAGTGTGCCGTACGTTTGGGCTCCCCGACCCAAGAGAAGAGGGTTCAAAAAACCCAGGAGCCACTAATGTACTCCGTCTTGGAGGGAAGCAGTACGGTATTATGGTCATGGTATTCGATGCTTTAAAAGGTATACTTCCTGTCATCCTGGCCAAATTGTTAAGTGCCGAACCTGTAACCGTTGCCTTTACTGCTTTAGCTGCAGTTGTTGGTCATATGTACCCTGTTTTCTTTCATTTCAGAGGGGGAAAAGGTGTTGCTACAACAATAGGGGCCTTGTTAGCATTTCATTTTGTAATTGGTGTTATGGTTGCCGCGACCTGGTTACTGGTAGCAAATTTCTGGCGCTATTCCTCTTTAGCATCAATAGCTTCTATCTCTTTAGCTCCTTTTTACTCCTTAATATTGGTGGGTAATCTTAATATTTTCCCCCCATTATTCATGATCACCATTCTGGTTCTCTACAAACACAGAGATAATTTTAATCGTTTGATAGATGGAAAAGAACCTAAAATCAAGTTCAAACACAGTGTGATAGAGGAAATAATGGAAGCTTCTCCAGCTACTTCTGCAGAGCAAGAGTTTCCTGGCAAAGAAGTCATTGATACGAATATTGATGAAACAGAAAAGACAGAACAAGCTGAGGTTGTAAAAAAACCAAAAGCCAAAAAAGCAACAACAAAAGCAAAAAAGACAACCAGCAAGGAAGAAACAACTAAAAAACCGAAATCACCCAAACCTAAAACGAAAACAGTCAAAGAAAAGGAATAAGGCGCAGCACTTAATTAATGCACAAGCAAAGATGCGCCAAAGACAACCTACCCTTCAACGCCCGTACTCGAGTGCAGGTTGCCAGATCGTTGCGACTAAAAAAGCGGAGTGTACGGATAAGTAGATGAGCATTTTTTAGAGCACTGATCTGGCAAGATGCGCCGAAGGCGGGTGTTCAAGCGAGGGGCCAACGAGGTTTAACCATAACCCCCCACTCCCCATCACTCTCCCCCCGCATCATGCGCACACATCCTGCATAAGCGACCATTGCACCATTATCTGTGCAATATTCCAGAGCGGGGAAGTATACTTCCCCTTTGATGTCTTTAATCCATTTTTGCAAAGCGCTACGCAACGCTTTATTGGCCCCTACTCCACCGGCTACCACAAGGCGCTTTGATTGAGACTCTTTAATTGCTCTTTTGCATTTTATAATTAATGTTTCAACTACTGCTTGTTGGAATGCTTTTGCAATTTCGGAGCGGTCACTTTCTTTTTTTGCACTTTGATTCCAGGTATTTAAGGCATGAGTTTTTAGTCCGCTAAAACTAAAGTCCAAGCCAGGCCTGTCAGTCATGGGACGGGGAAATTGATAGGGAGTTGATAAACATTGATCAGCCAAATTTGCCAACACGGCTCCTCCAGGATAGGGAATCCCCATCAGTTTGGCTGTCTTGTCAAAAGCTTCTCCTACTGCATCGTCGAGAGTATCTCCTAATAATCGATACTCACCAATGTTGTTTACTTCTATCAATTGACAATGGCCACCGGAAACTAAAAGAGCAATAAAGGGAAAATCAAGGGATGGGGTTTCCATTTTTGCGGCTAACAGATGGGCTTCCAAATGGTGAATTGCCAATGCCGGAATATTTAAGGCGTAGGCGAGACTTTTGGCAAAGCAGGAGCCAACTAACAAAGCGCCAATTAATCCGGGTCCTGCAGTGTAGGCTATTCCATCCAATTGGTTTTTACGAATTTGCGCTTTAGTTAATACCTCATCGACTAAAGGAACCAAGTAATTCACATGATCTCTTGATGCCAGTTCTGGAACAACACCGCCATGTACACGATGAGTGGCAATTTGTGAATGCAAGGCGTGGGACAATAATCCTGATTCTGAATCATAGACAGCAACACCTGTTTCATCACAGGAAGACTCTATACCCAATACAAGCATGAACTACCTCAATAATCGGAATCAATTTTCCAGATTTTAATCATTTTTCAATTATATCACAGACAAAAGATACCATTAAATTAAAGAGCAATGTCTTGATAATTTGCTAAAATAGCAAGAAACGTATAGATTAATCTTGACGTGTGGAAAATCTAGCACTAGAATTGCCCACCTATTAAGATTAAATAACCAGAGGACTAGTTAATGCCTACCGTTCGTGTAAAAGAAGGCGAAAACCCAGAATATGCACTACGACGTTTCAAACGCTCTTGTGAAAAAGCCGGTATTTTAACCGAATTACGTCGCCGTGAGTTTTATGAAAAACCAACCGCAGAGCGTAAGCGCAAGCAAGCTGCTGCAGTAAAACGTCATCTTAAAAAAATATCTCGTGATGTTAGTTCAAGACGAGGTGTTGGTCACCGACGTAAAAAAAGCACTACCTGATCTGATTTTTTCAAGATTGACTGCACTAAAAAGCAAGTTTGCGTGAGGCACTTAAACAGTGCCCTGTTTTGGAAGCTCTGTTATTTTTAATTGTTTTTATTTGAAATTGGCCTTCGTGGCAGTTTCGGTAGTAAATCGCAGCTCGTCCTATATTACACCAAGGTCACATTGTATGTGACCTTTTGTTTTTTAAGGAATTAAAATGACTATAAAAGAACAAATCAACAATGACATTAAAGACGCTATGCGCGCAAAGGACAAAAACTTGCTCAATGCTTTACGCTTAATCAGTGCTGCGGTAAAACAAATTGAAGTCGATGAGCGCATTGAAGTGGATGATGAGCGCATGTTAGTCATCCTGGATAAAATGTCCAAACAACGCAAAGAATCTATTGCTCAATTTGAAAAAGCAAGCCGTGACGATCTCGTTGCCCAAGAACAGTTTGAGTTGAATGTCATTTCAAAATACCTGCCTGAACCTTTAACTGACAATGAAATTGAAGAGTTAATCAGCGATGCGATCAAGTCTACTGGCGCTGAAAAAATGTCTGATATGGGTAAAGTCATGGCTATCCTTAAGCCAAAATTACAAGGACGCGCGGACATGGCCCAAGTCAGCGCCCGGATAAAGGCGAAATTAAGCTGAGTTCCAATATGTCTGGCTTAATCCCACAGCCATTCATTGATGATCTATTAAACCGCACTGATTTGGTGGAATTAATAGACGGTTATGTTCCTTTGAAAAAAAGAGGCAACAGTCATATTGCGTGTTGCCCTTTCCATAATGAGAAAACACCATCATTCAATGTTGTTACAAAAAAACAATTTTATCATTGTTTTGGTTGTGGTGCTTCAGGTAACGCCATCAGTTTTGTAATGAATTATCTGAATCAAGGTTTTACAGATGCTGTTGAAACCCTCGCGACGCGCTTGGGTTTAAGTGTCCCAAGGGATGGTACAGGTGAGAAACATAAATCATCTCTCAATCTCTATAATCTCATGTCAGAAGTCAGCCAATATTACCAAAAAAAATTAAAATATAATGGACAAGTGGCAATTGACTACCTTCGCAACCGAGGTCTTAGTGGGGAAATTGCCAAACGATATCATTTAGGCTATGCGCCTGAAGGTTGGCACAACCTGGAAAAAGCTTTCCCAAACAATCAGCGTGAACTATTGAGTACCGGTATGCTCATTAAAAGCGATGAGGGTAAAATTTATGACAGATATCGTAATCGAATTATGTTCCCCATCCATGACAGAAACGGTCGTGTGATTGGTTTTGGCGGACGTGTACTCGATAAAGATCAAAAACCCAAATACCTTAACTCGCCTGAAACAGTACTTTTTCAAAAAAGTCGTGAGTTGTATGGCTTACATCAAGTCCTGTCTCAGCAGAAAAATCCCGACAGTATTATTGTTGTTGAAGGTTACATGGATGTCATTGCCTTGGCACAACATGGCATTTTTAATGTGGTGGCAACGTTGGGAACTGCCACCAGCACATTCCATATACAACTATTGGCAAAGCATACCAAACATCTCATTTTTTGCTTTGATGGTGATGCGGCAGGTAAACAAGCAGCCTGGCGAGCATTGGAGAGCAGTTTACCGCATTTGAATGCCGGATTAGATGCCGGATTTATTTTCTTGCCGAATGAACATGACCCGGATAGCCTGGTAAGAAATGAAGGAAAAAACGGTTTCCTTGAGCTCTTGCAACAAGCAACACCACTCCACCGCTTTTTCTTTGATACTTTAAGTAAAGACATTAATTTATCAAACCCTGCAGGAAAAACACAGCTTATCAATGCAGTGAAACCCTATTTGCAAAAAATGGTTGAGGGCTCATACAAACAGTTGCTTATTGATGACCTGGCACGCTTAACTCATATTGAAAGCCATCGGTTAACTAATTTGATTACTGATAAATCGGAAAGCAAGCCGGAAGTACAAACTGCTATTTCTCGTTCACCTCTGCGTATTGCTATCGCACTCCTGTTGCAAAACCCCGAAATATATTCTACAGCAATACAACAAATCAATCCTGCTCTGCTCCATGAACAGGAACATCATATTTTATTGAAATTATTACAGCAATTAAAAGACAAGCCCAATGCCAATACTGCCAACCTCATTGAATTCTGGCGCAATAGCAGTTATTTTGAATTGATAGTTAAATTGGCAGCCTGGGATCATCAAGTGCCTGAGCAGGAGCTGACTAAAGAATTTATTGATGTCTTATTATTTTTACAAAAACAAAATCGTGAGATATTGATACGACAATACATAGAAAAATCCAGAAAAACTGGCTTAACAGAAGCTGAACGGCTCAGTTTACAAAATTTATTAAAGGAAAGACATGGGCAAGCTGAAATTGAAAAATAAAAATACTGAAATACTGGTATGTTGCAGCCACCCAGTTTATAATTTAAAACTTTTTGTAATTTCCCATTGTTCCAACAGAAGTGCCTATGACCATGAATGACCAAGATCAGCAAAGCTCACAAATTACGAAAGTCATTAGCCTGGGTAAAGAGCAAGGTTATTTGACTTACAGTCAAATTAATGACTTATTACCTAATATTGTGGATACAGAGCATTTTGATGTAATCATTAGCATGCTGGAAGGCATGAACATCAAAGTTTTTGAGCTTCCACCCAGTGAAGATGAACTTGCGCTCTTATTAAATACTGAGGAAGTCCCAGATATTGAAGAAGCAGCTATGGTACTCGCCTCTGTGGATAAAGAAACAGGCAGAACAACTGACCCGGTTCGTATGTACATGCGCGAAATGGGCACAGTAGAACTGCTGACTCGTGAAGGTGAAATCCGCATTGCCAAACGCATTGAAGAAGGAATTTACCAGGTTCTAAAATCCCTGGCGCATTATCCGGAAACAGTGCAACTGGTTCTTGAAGACTATGATCGTTTCCTTGCGGAAGAAATTCGCCTTAATGAAATCATTAGTGGTTTTGCGGATGTTGATGAAGAAATAGCACCTGCCACTAACATTGGTTCCATGCTGGATGAAGAGCAACAGGAAGAAATACTTCTTGATGTCGATGAGGAAGATGAAGACGGCGAAGGTGGTATATCTGATGTGGATGATGGACCCAATCCTGAGCAAGCAAAAATTTACTTTGATGAGCTGCGTGAGGCCTTTGAAAAGGCAATGAAAACCCTCAAAGAGCATGGCCGTACGAATAAAAAAACGGTTGAGTTGCTCGATTCCATGTCGGAATCTTTTTTGAAACTCAAATTGACTTCCAGACAAGTTGATAAACTAACTCGTCATTTTCGCCAATTGCGAAATCATATCCGTGAATTTGAGAGAAGCATAATGCGTCTTTGCATCGAAAAAGCACGCATCCCCAGAAAATTGTTTATAGATACCTTCCCAGGTCAGGAAACAGATCTAAGCTGGTTAGAAACCATTATCAGCAAACATTCCAAAAAACTTGATCTTGAGCGTATAAAAGAAAATCGGGAAGAAATACTACGCTTACAATCCAAGCTGGCCTCTTTTGAAATCGAATATGGTTTAACCATTAGTGAAATCAAAGACATTAACCGCAAGATGTCTATTGGCGAAGCCAAAGCAAGGCGTGCTAAAAAAGAAATGGTCGAGGCTAACTTGCGTCTCGTGATTTCTATCGCTAAAAAATACACCAACCGTGGCTTGCAGTTTCTTGATTTGATTCAGGAAGGCAACATTGGCTTGATGAAAGCAGTTGATAAGTTCGAATACCGCCGTGGCTATAAATTTTCTACCTATGCGACCTGGTGGATTAGACAAGCGATTACACGATCCATAGCCGATCAGGCACGGACTATTCGTATTCCGGTTCATATGATTGAAACCATCAATAAGCTCAATCGTATTTCTCGGCAAATTTTGCAAGAAACTGGCCGGGAAGCGACGCCGGAAGAATTGGCGGAAAAAATGGAATTAAGTGAAGATAAAATTCGCAAAGTTCTAAAGATAGCCAAAGAACCTATTTCCATGGAAACCCCTGTCGGTGATGATGACGACTCTCATCTGGGTGATTTTATTGAAGACAACAACATTGAATCACCAATCGATATGGCAACAGCGGAAGGTTTAAGAGAAGCCACATTAGAAATACTGGAAACCCTGACCCCACGAGAAGCCAAGGTACTGCGTATGCGTTTTGGTATCGAAATGAATACAGACCATACCCTGGAAGAAGTTGGTAAACAATTTGACGTAACTCGAGAGCGTATTCGCCAAATCGAAGCAAAAGCACTTCGCAAATTGCGCCACCCTTCACGTTCAGAAAAGCTAAGAAGCTTCCTTGAAGGAGACGAAGGTTAATTTAATGACTGTTTATAAAAACAGTCATTAAAAAAATATAAAAAATAGTAGAACATTAAAGAAATTAAGTTTAAAATGACCCCCTCTCCGGGCCCATAGCTCAGTTGGTCAGAGCAGCGGACTCATAATCCGTTGGTCCTAGGTTCAAGTCCTAGTGGGCCCACCAATTAAAGCCAGTAAAATCAATCAGTTACACTTGATACCTTAAACCCCTAGAAACCCGCTTCGGGACTTCTTCGGGACCTGCGTGCAAAATCTAAAGCGAAATTGCACTTACACCACTATTTGCTACCTTCCTGGTTTTAAAATTTGTGTTCCGCAATAAAGTCAAAACCACCCCACTCTTTTGCTTCTCACAAACTCTATTGGCTGCTTCAAATAGGTTTTGTAACTCAGCCGATGAATAGTGCGTAGTGATTCGTCCAGAACGATGTCCTAACAAATCCTGTCTATCTTCAAAACTTACCCCAGCAGCACGTAACCGACGGCCAAAGGTATGCTTTAAATCATGCACCCGCACATGTGGTAATTCTGCTTTAACTCTAGCATTTCGCCAACCCGTTGATAAAATCCGGGCTAATGGTCTGCCTTTAAAGCTGAATACATGCGTTGGATGCTTTCCACGCTCTTCATTCACAGCTGATCTGGCTGTATCATTACAAACGACCAGTCGTTCTTCACCATTTTTGACCAACTCAGCTGGTATGATAAACACCATAATATGCGGCATTTCAGGAATTTTAATTTCCCATTCCCAACGCAGCTCACAAATCTCTTGATCCCGACAACCAGTATTAACGGCAAATAAAGCCATCTTTTCCAAGTGTGGCGGTAACTCATCAAAGAGTCGATGTTGCTCATCCCAATTCAGTGGATAAGGCTTACGCAAATCATGCTCCGGTAAGAGCTTGATTTTAGCCGCATTAGCCAACCAGGTTAAGCCAAACTCATCCATCCATTCGCTTGCTGCCAGATTCAGAATTCGCCGTACCACCTTCAAACCATGATTAATGGTTCTCGTTGATACACCATCCTTTCTTCTGCCTTCAATGAAGGGTTGCAACGAACCTATATGGATAGATTCCAACGACAAATCTCCAATGTACTTTACAACTTCACGTAAACGCCCAGCATCGTCATCAATGCTACGTTTATGCTGATTTTCCATTAGAAATTTGGTCGCGGCTTCCATAAAACTTCGCTTTGGCCTGACACCATATACCGTTGCTTGGCGAATTTCATCAATTCGTCTTGCTAGATATTTCTCGGCTTCTTCGAGGTCGCCTGTACCAGTGCTTTCGCAAAGTCTGTATCCAAAGATTTTTTTGTCAATTTGCCAGTGACTACCTTTTTTGTAGATCCCTGGTATTCGTTTTCGTCCCATAATTCCAAACTCCTACGCTTGGATGCCGCGGGTCGATCACTACACTGTATATAATCGTCTACCCAAGCGTCTAAATCAAGTCGATCAAAAGCTACCCCCTGCGCCCCAATAGGAACTTCCCTTAAGCTTGGACGCACTTCCTCATTAAAACGGTGTCTATCCATACCTACATAAGCAGGCGCATCTCTAAGACGTATCAATCTTGGTAATATATTAAATCTACTCATTATTTCATCCTGAATTAAAACGTGCGCCTGACATTATGATTAATCCATTCCTCAATCACATCTTTATGCCATACCAAAGTTTTACCGTGTAACTTCACTGGTTTAGGGAAACGCCCATCTGTCCACCAACGGCGTAAGGTTAGACGATCTTTGCCAATAATGGCTTCAATATCATTGATAAACAAAACTTGTTGCGTAAATATCTCATTAACAGGTTGCATTATTGATTCTCCAAATCCTTTTGTTACTTAAGAAGCAGGCGTGCCTTCCATTCACCTTTAAGTTCCATATCAATTACAGTGGTAAACAATTTCAATAAATTGATTTCAACCTTACTTTCTTTTGGTAACCGACCATATAGATGAATCAATTGCAAATGAGCCACTGATGAGTTGGATAAGTTGGCAATTCGTTGTAGAGAATAGTTGGTGGAATCCAGTAAATACTGAATTATCCCTTTATAGATGGTGATCTTTTGATCATGAAACATGTGACATACTCCTGTAAAACATGTACTAAAGTCCAATTCACATCAAATTAACATTTAGAATAATTGACGAAACTTATATTAAAACGATATTAATTTTATTATCAATATGTGTTTTTAGGAAATTTTAATTAAGATACGATATGATATTGAATGATATCGTTTTATATGATAATTTTTTTACGACATTCGATTGCAAGGATAATTTTATGAGTAAGGGATTGTATCAGTCGTTTGCTAACCGCTTGATTAGCACTCTCAAAGACAAAGGATATACCGCCTCCCGTTCTCCAAACGGGATATGTATTAAAACTCTGGCTAAATTTACTGGTGCATCGGAACAGATATGCCGCCGCTACATCCGAGGGGATGCTTTACCCGACTATGAAAAAATCAAACAATTAGCTTCGCACCTTAAGGTAAACCCTGGCTGGCTGCTATTTGGCGAAGATGATAAGAAGGTTTCAGAAGAAAATGGAGTAGATGAAAAATTGCTTCATTACATCTTGAAACACAGTCATCACTTATATCCCGTATCTCATGGAAGTAATGACGATTACGCCGATTTTGTGTTAGGATTGATCAAAGAAGTCAAAGCAATTGACACTTCGGATAATAATTTACTAAAAATCATTGACTTGGCTCTAAGTTCAATTTCTTCCTATGAAGAAAAGAGAAAAAAACATAGTCATGCAGTTTAAGATGTTTGTAAATAAGGATATAACAGCTGTGGAAGTAACGCTTCACCCCAAAGCCAAAGAATTTCTCTTTGAACACTTTGTCCCCATGCGCAAGGTGTTCTCTGATGTACTAGGGCAAGTAGAAACAGACTACATTTCGATTGCTCTTATTAACCAAACAGGCCAAATCTTTTTCCTATCATCTAAACCATCCATAGAACAGAATTTAATTGAGAAGAACCTTTGGCTGCTTGACGGCTGCTATCAATCCAGCTTTTTTAGCCAGGATAAACCTAAACTATGGAGCGAACTTCCTCATACGGGATATACAGAGGTAATAAAACAATATAAGCAAATAGAGCCAGGACTCCTTACCGGCATTTCTATTCCAGCTGAATACGATTCTTATAGAGCTATTTTTTCGTTTGGATTAAAACGGATAAATCCTTACATTCAGAATAAAACATCAATCCATTGCGAAAAATTACTGGCCATGGGGAAATACGCATTATGGCAAATTCAAGACTATTTAACTTTTCCTGACAAACAGTCTTACGCGACAGCAACAACCAAACCCAAACTGAAATTAATCATTAACAATCAGGTGACCTATGAACACACTCCTGGATAAGGACGATCCCATTTTAAGACAAACCGCCGAGCCAATCACTGAATCAGAATTTGGCAGCAGCTGGTTAAAAGAGTTGATTAAGACCATGTTCAACATTATGGCTGACAAAGGCGCTGTGGGCGTAGCAGCCCCCCAAATTGGAATTAGCAAACGAGTTATTGTATTTGGTACTGAGTATACCAAACGAAGAAAACCTGAATATCCTATTCCTGATACAGCTTTAATTAATCCTTCCTTAAAGATCCTTTCCAAGGAAATTCAAACTGGTCATGAGGGCTGTCTTAATTGCGGTGAAATAATGGGTGAAGTTCCAAGAGCCATGGAGATTGAATATTCCGGCTTTGACGTAGATGGAAATAGAATTACAAAAAAAGCTTCTGGTTTAGAGGCGCGTATCCTTCAGCATGAAATTGATCACCTGGATGGATTTTTATTTTTAGACCGAGTGGAAGATCAAGATTCACTAACCACCTTATCGGCAATGCAAAGTAAAGGATAATCGCATGAAGCATCAAACCCGAATCATAGTGGCAGGCACTTTAGGGAACTTAATAGAGTCTTTTGATATGGCTATTTGTGGCCTACTCTCAGTCTACATTGCCAAATACTTAATTGGTGATGCTTCAAAGGGTTTGTTTTTAGTATTTCTAACTTTCTTCGCTGGATACTTAGCCAGGCCTATAGGGGCTATGATAATGGGTTTGCTATCTGATATTTATGGTAGAAAAATTATCCTGGCAGGATCAATACTATCTATGGGTGTAGCAACTACTTTTATTGGCTTTATTCCTCCTCACACTACTATAGGTATTTTTTCAGTTATTACTTTATTAGTACTGAGAATTATCCAAAGCTTTTCCTGTGGTGCAGAATATCTGAATTCTTCAGCTTACCTGGTTGAAAATGCCGAAGCATCAAAAAAAGGCTACTCTGGTAGCTGGGCTTCCTTTGGAACGATGTCAGGCATGCTGGTAGCTTCACTGGTAGCATTGATGGTTACTTACTTTACCAATCACTATCCTGAACACGATTGGCTAATCTGGCGTGTCCCTTTTGTTCTTGCACTACTGGGCTCGTCCATTGGCTTATACATTCGATTATGTATTCCTGAAAGTATGGAATATATTATGTATTATGCAGACAGACCAAAACCTAAATTTAAGAGCTTGCTTTCAGAATCCATCAACTTTATCAAAAACAATAAAATTCAATCTCTATATGTATTTGTTTTAAGTTGCTTAGGGGTAACAACTACTTTCCAGATTTATATTTATGGTCCTATGCAAGCGCATTTATACGGCCATTTTCAAGATCATGAAATTATCATGTCAAATATTATCTCACTGATTGTTTTATTGGGAGTATTTCCTTTAGTTGGAAAATTATCAGATAAACTTAATCGAGAAAAAATTGTTATCTTTGCTAGTATTGGTTTCCTAGTACTTTCTCAGCCATTTTTTTATGCCCTGTCTCATCATGATATTTATAACCTTTTATTAGGTCAGGCGTTAATCGCAATACCTGCTGGGGCTTACTATGCAACAGTACCTGTGATGTTGTCAGAGATGTTCCCAATCAAATTACGATGTACTGTTTTATCGGCAATATATTCCACAGCTGCAAGTCTGTCGGCAGGTTTAGCTCCCTTACTTTCGTTTATTTTAGTTAGAAAAACTCATATCGCTTCATCCCCATCAATTTTAATATTAATTTTTGTTTTATTGTCTTTCTTACTTTTATCCATAAAACACTCAACACTTAAAAAACAGCCTGGAAATCCAGCAATTCAAATAACATAAGAGAATTTTTTATGTATTGCTCTCCCACTAAAATGCCACTGCTCACTCAATGTATATATTGCAAATTGGAGTTTCAAACTTCTAAATCTAAAAAAGGACGTAATCCTGTAGAACACGTTATACCTCAGATGTTGGGGATGTTTGAAAATAATATGACTTTGAAAAATATAGTGTGCGCTAATTGCAACAAATTCTTCTCTACAAATACTGAATTATTGTTCGGCAGAGACAGTGTATATGGCATCCTCCACAGAAGCATCGTTGGGTTATTTAAAGAAAATGAATTTAAAACGTCAATCCGTTATCCGCGCAAAAAATTAGCTTTTAAAATAAATCATTCTGAGTATGGCCAAACTTTAGTGGATATTCAATTAAGCAAACAGAATTTATTCGAAGTAAGATTAGCCGAACAATTTATTTTATTAAACTCTACCAAAGGTATGAGTGTCCATTATCCAATTAATCAATTACCTCATAAAGCCATTTTGGACTCACTTGGCTTACCTGTACACGCATCTAATGTTAATTATGTTGGTCCTATATTCTCTCCAGATGAATGGGGCTTAAAACGTTATATGATTAGCCAAAAATTGAAAGCTTCTGGATTCAATAATTCCCCAGCACAAAAGACAATTTCGTTTCTTCCACCACTTCAACACGATAGCCAATTACTCTTCAGCTCACAGATTGATGAAGATATAATCCGTGTTATTGCAAAAATTGGATTTAATTATTTTGCAAAAATTTTTGGTGCTGAATTTTCAAAAGATTATTTCAATAACATACGGCATTTTATACGGTATGGAATAAAATCTGGTCATTCATTAGTTAAGATGAATAAAAAAATCATAAATGAAAACGTCAACTCACTGACAAGTGAAAATTTTAATCACCATACGGTTGTAGTATTCCAAAACGATCACAAAATTTTAGCTAGAGTCACTTTATTCAACCGAGATGTTTTCGATATTCTATTAACAGATAGTTACCCATTCTTGGGCAATTTTATTAAATCTGGCCACTCCTTTTATTTATTAACAAAACAAATACAAAAAATAATCTGATTAATGCAACAAAGAACCATTTATGACCAAATGAATAGGTTATAATTTAATCATGAACGTTATTCTTTATTTTAAACAATTGAAATTTGTGAATGGCATGGATAAATTTCCAACAAAAATCCGCTCCGAAATCATGAAAAGGGTTAAATCAAATA
The DNA here is from genome assembly GCF_026191275.1 of Legionella sp. PATHC039. Taxonomy (NCBI): domain Bacteria; kingdom Pseudomonadati; phylum Pseudomonadota; class Gammaproteobacteria; order Legionellales; family Legionellaceae; genus Legionella; species Legionella sp. PATHC039. The sequence continues at coordinate 96,683 of NZ_JAPHOP010000001.1, read as the reverse complement.
ATAACTCTCCTGAAATTGCTATTCGCAAATTTTTATTTAATAAAGGATTAAGGTATAGAATTAACGATAAAAAGATATTTGGCACTCCCGACCTATGTTTAAAAAAATATAATGCAGTGATATTTTACAATGGGTGCTTTTGGCATAATCATGGATGCGTATTGTCCAAAATACCAAGGACAAATACTTCTTATTGGATAAATAAATTAGAGAACAATAAAGAGCGTGATAAAAGAAATATCGAGCAACTAAAAAAAATAGGATTTAGAATTCTCATTATTTGGCGGTGTTCGCATGTTGGAAAAAACAAAACATCATTTGCTCAAATTTTAAACCAAATTCATAGTTGGATTCTTTCGGACTCACCCTACAAAGAAATCCAACCTCCATTTGCGTGATAGAATTATCAACACTTTTCGTATACTCCCATCAATTGATGGTTTTTTTACCACAAAAATCATATAATCATATGCTTGATATATATTATAAGCCCTAGAAATGACACAAACCCCAAAACTAAGAACTGTAGGAAATGTTAAAGAACCCTACCCCCTGGGAGAGTTTCCTAAAAATTTTGCTCATATTGTTGCCGGAGAATTAAGCGCAGCCATTGCCCTTGGTTGCTTGGATGTTGAAGGAAAAGAATGGGAACAGATTTTCGCTAAAGCTATAGGGGCTGAATGGCAACCGAGCGTCGTTGGGTTGGATGATATTCTTGTAAGAGAACTATCTGCTGCATGGGGGGCAAAAACCGTAAAAAATACCAATCCATTTAAAGCAAAAAAAATAAGACTTATTTCGGGTAGAAACTCCCCAACTTACTCGTATAATGTTTCTGATATTAAATCGATGCCACCCGAAGAGCTTGGTACTTTAGTGATAGAAATATGGAATGAACGCGTTGCTGCCCTTTATCAAAAATATAAAACACTAAGAACAGTTGTGCTCATGAAAGGCCCAAATCTTAATCAAATTACTATTTTTGAAAAAAATACAATAAGATATAACTCTACCGAATACACATGGGGTTGGAATAAAAACAATAACTTAGTTGCTATGGACATCAATGGGGAAATTAAATTTACTTGGCAGCCTCATGGCTCTCAATTTACAATTCACGAAAATGTTCCTGATTATGCCTTAAATATTGAAATTGTCCCTCCTAAAACAATCTCAACTCAGTCAATCCTAGAAACTATCGGCTTTAATGAACAATCCTATCGTATAGTTCCCAGAGAATAGAAATCAAGCTGTAGCAAATGTTTTATGAAAATTAATTTCATTCATATCATTTGCGATTTCTAACGAATCAATCAATTTTTTAGCAATTGCATCTATTACATTAACTGTTACAGCGTTGCCAGCTTGCTTCCTAGTTTGAGTATAATTACAAACTATTTTAAAAGTATCAGGAAATCCTTGTAATCGAAGCATTTCTCTTTCAGTTAATCTTCTTTCCCCATTAACTAACAAATAACTATATGATGCTGTCGCTCTTAAAGCACATGAATAAGGAAGTGTTGAAATATTTCCCGATTTATTTTCATGCCAAATACTTGGTATAGGGGAGACACCTTTCAATGCCGCAATTCTTTTCTGTCTAATATAATCTGAAGCATAATATTTATTCGGTATTTGCTGCTCTTTTTCAAGTATGGATTCCAAATTAAATGGAACTCCGCCTTTAGGAAATTCGAACGGAACATTATCAATAAATCCAACAATATATGTCCGCTCTCTTTTTTGGGGAACTCCAAAATCCAAGGAATTTAAAATGGTACTATAGACTGTATATCCCAAGTTTCTAAGTGTCTCAATAATTATTTGAAAAGTACGACCGCCATCATGTGTAGACAGTTGTTTCACATTTTCCAGCAAAAAAGCTCTAGGGCGTTTTACTTTCAAGATTTGTTCAATATTAAAGAAAAGAGTTCCTCTTGTATCAGAAAAACCTTTTTGTCTACCAATTATGGAAAATGCTTGGCAGGGAAAACCACCAAGTAAAATATCGTGATCAGGTATATCTTGCGGCGATATCTTTGTTATATCTCCAAAAGGTTTCTCACCAAAATTAGCTTCATATGTCTTTTGACAATATGGATCTATTTCGGAAGAGAAAACACATTCGCCATTTAATTTATCAAAGGGAATCCGAATACCACCAATTCCAGCAAATAAGTCTATGAATTTAAATGCTTTCCTACGCACGATGCTATTCTCCCGAGAAAGTGATTCCATATTATAGTTATTGTTAGAGTTACTAGGAACAATTTTATTTTTTTATTACTTTTCTTTATCAGAGTTATCCAAAAATTCACCTAACGGATTATCTGTCAGGCATAGTATCCATGATGCTGCAACTTTTAGTTCTCTCGAAAGTATTTTAGCTTCTTCTGGGCCAGGAGTTCTTGTTCCTTGTTCCCAGTTTCCTATTCGAGCAGCACCTAATCCAGTTCTTTCTGCCAAGACCTTAATCGTCAATCCATTCGTCTTTCTAGCTTGCATAATCCTACTGCCAATAATTTTTTTCATATTCATTTAGGTTCATTTGCTATCAAACAGAAAACCCCCATTGACTCTAAAAAGAGGCTATTTACAATGGGTTATAAAAAACACGATTCGTGTTATTGATTGATATTAGTTGAAATCATTTGATATTGCAAGTGCTGTTTTTAGCGGTGCTTATTAAGGATGAAATAGCGAAATGGGATTTTTGTTTGTTAATACCGATGAATTATCTGCACTGATGGGATTGCCTTATATTCAGCAATCAGCCTATTTGCTGGGAATTCGTCCGTATATGGATCGCAATACCTTTCTGGTAGGCGTTAAGCGTAAAATCAGCTACCAACAGCTTGCCGAAGCCCTTTACGTTGAACCCCACCAAGGTTTTGAATATTCCGGTAGTCCTAGCCGTCCGCAATTACGCCGTATCATCTATGCGCTTGAACGCGCTGGGTTAGTGGAGATCAAATCTATTGGTAAACAGCTCATTTTAAAATGCTTATTAGCCAATTCGGATTTGTCTGCTCAAAACAAACCCGTCACAAACCCGACACATCAACCCGGCACAAACCAGAACGATAAAAAGAATATTAAATCATTAGGTTACGATAAAAAATCTCAAAAACCCAGCATAGCGCAAAACACAAAACCCGACACACCTCATAACTCCAAAGATCTTTTTATTTTTTTACAGCAGCAATTTGAAAAATTTTGGTCTCTTTATCCTTTAAAACAAGACCGAACTAAAGCCTGGCGTGAATTTGCTTGCTTAAAACCCGATGCACAGTTGGTTGAACAAATACTAACAGGTCTACAAGCCCAAATTAATAACCGTGAAGAAATGGAGTTTATTGGCGAATGGCTGCCGAACTGGAAATACCCAGCTACCTGGCTTTCACGCAAATGTTGGAACGATGAATTACTTACCTTAAAAACCCAAGAGGAGCAGCAGAATGAAGCCAATCAAGCACGTTCTCGGAAAAAATCAGCAACAGATATCCTTACTGAATCCTGCAAAGATGCAACCTTCGATTTCGACTTTGATGAACCATCAGACTCAGGAAACAACGTCCTCTCATTCGACCACACCAGAGTACGATAAGCGAGTGGATACACTGTTTATGCGACTTGCAGCAATTTATGGCTATCTGTGGGTCTCGACTTATAGCAATCCTAGTTTTCTCGAACTCTCAAAGCGTGAATGGTCAGAGGGTCTAAATGAGTTTGACAATCAAGTTCTGAAACTTGCTTTAGAACAAATAAAAAAGAAGCTAGCTGTACCTCCTTGTCTGCCGATTTTTTATGAGTACTGCACAAACATTCAAAAAGGCATCCAAGCCCGTCAAGAAGCTCTTAAACAAAAAACTGAACCGTATGTCCGTACCAATCCCCAAGTCGTCCAAATTCATATCAACCAAATGAAAGACTACCTCTTCAAAGAAGCTAAGGAGAAAACATCATGCTGACCTTAATCCGTCGTATCGGCGAAGCAATTTACATTGATAAAGGCAGAATCAAAGTGCATTTGATCTCTGAAAACCAGGGGCTAATCAGGCTAGGTATAGAAGCGCCTAAGCATGTTGATATTGAACGTAAAGAAGTCTTTGTCCGCAAAGCAGTAGCACAACATGAAAAAGCGCAGGCACTTAGAAATCAATCAGGAGGCGATGATGCTTAAAAAAACTATGCTATTCAGCCTGGTGTTATGTGGTCTGCAAGTTCATGCAGCTAATATCACCCAAGTAAGCCGCTATGCCACGGTTAGCAATCAACCACTAACCGCTCAAATTAACCCCATGAAAACCGTACAACAGATTCATTTTCCTGCCTCCATTCAAACCATAGGGGAGGCAGTGGATTACTGGTTAAGTTATTCCGGTTATCACCTTGCGCCCAAGGAAAAACAAAGTGAAAGCCTGCAACAAGTTTTTCAACAACCATTACCACAAGTCAGTAGAAATCTTGGTCCACTAACCATTGAACGAGGTCTGACGGTATTAGTGGGGCAACAACTGTTCACGCTCAAACAAGACGATTTATTAAGGGAAATCAATTTTAGCCTGATTGCAAGGAGCGCAAGATGAAAAAGTATCTGGATGTTAAATGGCTTAGCCTGCTTGTTTTAAATGTTTTATTAATTGCTTTTGTATGTGTAAAAAATCAATCGCCTGCAAATCATAATGAGCTAAATATCCTTGGCGAACAACTCACATCTATTCAAACACAATTAAAACAACCTGTAGAACAACCTGATTTATCGCCAATTACCCAAAACCTCAACCAGTTAAATAACTTCGTTCAGCAACTGAAAAATAAAGACGATCATCAATTAGGTGAAATATTCACTACAGAACAAGGTGCAATTAAAAAACAACTCGAAGGTATTACGGATTTATTACGCCACTTAGATGAGAAACAGCAACCTGTGAAAATGCTCTCTGCAAGTCAACTGCCCTTTAAGGTATTAAGCATAGACAGCATCCAAGAAATACCCGTTGCATCCATTGCTTACCACTACAAAATCCAAGCATTAGAAAAAGGCGATACGTTAGCTGGTTGGACAGTTTTTGAAATCGACTTTGCCAAACAAATCATAGAATTTGAAAATACTGATAAAGTACATGCACTGGTTCGCTTAAATCAACATGAGGTGAGCCATGCTTAAGCTATCCACCCTAGCCATAGGATTAGTTCTTGGGCAACAAGCCATCGCTGGTTTGTATATCCCTGGCATTGCCACCTCACCCATGCAACAAGCCGACAATGCCTTGGCAAAAGCAGGCCTTACTGAGTTTCATGATGAAGTCATCGAAGAAAAAGATTTCCAACTAAATGACACTCAAAAGCAAGAAGCGAAAGTCTGGGGATTAAATGAAAAGGAAGAAAAACGCTATCTGCAATTAATGCGGAGCAGGAGTGGTGTATATTATAAAGACTTGCGCATGACACCAATTGATATCCTTGGACTGAACGCCAGAAATGATGCAGAGCGTGAACATTTTGCCAGCCTGGCTGCTCGCCAGGAGGCGCAGAAAGTGGCGCAAAATATCGCTTGGAACAACGCCTTTTACAAAGCCTATAACGAACTGTTTAAAGATGTACCCGTGGTTGGTGATTTTGATCCCTCCCCTTACTCACCCTATGCACATCAACCTATTCAACTAAAAACAGGTGAAACACTCTATTTATTTATAAAACCTGACGATGCTGTTACCACGATTGTTCTGCAACTGGTTGACGCGATTAACCGCATTCCCAATACAAAACTTAACCTGTTGTTTTTGGATATGGACAATAACGCCATACAGTTATGGGCGAACCGACATCAAATCCCCATTCAATTAGTAACCAGTCAGCAAATCACCCTAACCCCTGGCAACCAACAATTTGAAAGCTTAACGCTTGCCAAGAAACAAACTCCATTACTGTTAATAGCCAACGGTAAAAACTCGCAAGTCGTCGATTTGGGGAGATTTTAATGATTAGGATTCTGCTCTTACTGTTGGTCGCGTTGAACGTTCATAGCATGAATGTCATTCCGTTAACCCTGTCACAAAGTGATACGTCATTAAAATTAAATCTGTCCAGCCCAATAGGCGTACCAGCCAAAAGCAAAGCCACCTCAGGCAAAGTCAGTCGCAAAACATTGGATACCACTTTATTAAACATGCCCCTGTTTGTCATAGGTGCAGATAAAGCGTCGATTCAATGGTTAGAACAGCATCAAGAAGAATTAAAATCAATGCAAGCTACAGGATTCATTACCAACGTCAATGACTTTGAAACCATTGTCGCTTTGCAAGAAAAATTCAAACTACCATTACTGCCTGTCAATGTTGACCCATTGCTTGCATACCTTCACGAACAACATTACCCCTTAATCATTGCTGAGGGGGCTGTATGGCAGTAAAGCAATATTCAAGGCAACTGACCATGCAATTAACCATAGTGCTATTCTTAGGTTGGTTAGCAATTATTATCTGGGCATTGAGCCAATGGATGCTGCATGGCTACTCCCTCGCTTTTGAAAAAGTGAATACCCTTGTAAACACTCAAAGAGAGGCTATTACTCCTGTTTATCAAGGCTCTCTTCTGGCAGTCCTTCCTTTCAATGCCAAACCAGATTGGGCATTCGCCATTCCCTACTTAAACAAATTAGCCATCAACGATCTTGCCAAGGACTTAATCGAAAAATCACAACAATTCTTGCAGATCATTTTATTAAGCAGCCAGTGCCTTTTAATCAAACTCATTATCCTATTCGCCGCCCTGCCCTTATTTGCTTTAACCATGATTGCAGGTCTAGTTGACGGCCTAAATCAAAGAGCAATACGCACTGCTTGTTTAGGTCGTGAATCCTCTTATGTGTTCCACAGGCTTAATCACTATTTGAAAAAAGGACTGGTGATTTTACTCATGCTGTGGCTTGCCCTGCCCGTTAGCATCACCCCTGCTTATGTCTTTGTGCCTGTCAGTTTATTGATGGGATTAATGGTAGCCATGACGGCCAGCCGCTTTAAGAAATACTTATAAGGAGAAACCATGAAACGAATACTATGCCTGACCTTAATGATAATAAGCCTGCAATGTTCAGCGAATAACCCTGATTTGAATGAAACACTGGTACGCATTATTAATCAGATTAACGCCATCATGCCGTTACTTGATGAAGCGCAAACACAGATAACACCAAATGCTCGCATCCAATTGCAAATAGAAGGATTTGAAGATCTCCAAGGCCAGCATCACGCCGGCTTGAGAGAAGACTTGCTAAACATCCGCAACGGCCTGATTGACTATATCAACCAGCCCATCATTGCCCCTCGAAAAATTAAACCATTAGAAATGGACTTTGTGAGGAAACCCTAATGAGTAAAGACGAAATAGCGAGAATGTTTGCTTCAACATTCAAACAAGCCAGCAACAACATCTCAGCCCAAGTCTTTTCCAGCAGTATCCGTTTTATTGCCATAAGCCTGGTGATTTTAGCGGTGATGTGGTGCGTCAACCACATGATGGGAGCCGAGGAAAAACAGCAACAAGGATACTTGCTGAACTTCGGCTCTCGAATGGTCAGGCTTGTCATTGGCCTGATGATTTTCATTTTAGTGTTATTCGTTAAGGAGACAACATGAAAACAACGCTTCGCACGCTCTACCTGGGAGCTGTCAATCTTTTTTACGCCCCTGTGTTATTGGCAGATAACTGGTTCCCTAAAATTTCTGATGCGGACAACATCGGTGACGGTTCCAAAAGCATGATGTCGGTAACAGGCAATTACGTCAAACAGGGTCTTGGCTTATTGCTGTTCATCACCGCAGTCGTGACCTTTATCAAGTTCATTACCACTGTGCAACACGGTATTGAAGAATCCAAAAAGAACGAAGGTTCCATGGTGGCCTTCGGTACTTTTGCCGTAATGGGGATTACCTATTTAGCCATTAGCATCGCTTCTGGTTATGTGGGTTACACCATGATTACCAAGTTCAAAATATAGGAGGTGAAATTATGAGTCAGCCTTCTTCGCGCCATCTATCACATGACTTCCCAGCCTGGAAAGGCTTAAGTCTGCGTGAATTGTTTTGGATTGTCATCACTACAACACCAGTAACCACCCTGCTTTTTATCCTTTTAGGAACAATGGCAGGATATCCACTGGCCGCTGGCTGCATCGGTTTTGTGATTGGATTCATCCTCTCCATTACCGTATGGCCAAAAGGAGTCGCCCGTATCAAAGCAGGCAAACCTTATGGTTATGTGATGAAGAAAACCATTCAAGGGATGGTGCGATTAAGGCTCAAACACTCGCCCTGGATTCATTATCAAGGACGGTGGCAAAAGAATAAATCTGTTGGAGAGCCTCATGTTTGAATATTGGAAAAAAATCGACAGCCTACAGCATCATAACCGTTTATTACTGGCTTTTATCGGTCTGTTATCAGCGATCGTTTTGGCCTTAATCATTAACCTCATGACCATGCCCAAACGCTATGAGTTTTGGCTAAGCCCTAATATGGCGGCCAATGGCGGTTTAATGAAAGCAAGCGATATCCCTAATGAATATGTGCAAGGATTTGTGTCCTCATTAATACCAACGCTATACACCTGGTCTAATAAAGGCAAAGAAGAATTTAACCAAAATATCAAAGCCTTTCATTATTATTTTACCCCTCGTCATGAACAATTACTTAGAGATACGCTAGGTGCATATAAAAACGCGCAGCTTTTTGACCGCAGTCAAGTAGCAAGCCTCTATCGTTTCATGGAACCCCAGGATATTAGAAAAATTGCTCCTGATACTTGGGAGGTAAAATTAATCCTGCGCATTACTCAAAGACTGAAAGACAACAGCGGCATGGTGATTGCTGACAAAGTAGTGGCCTATCACCTGCGTGTAGTCAAACTCAATTTGTCTCGTTTACACAACCCTTTCCAACTTGCTCTCGATGGCTACACCCGTCCTGAAGAACGGGTACAAGATTTATTGGTCGACACGGAGGAATCCCATGAAACTCATTAAACACATGTTATTAATAATTGGCTTTATGCTCACGCAAGTAAGCTACGCGCTGCAAAGCGAACACCTGGTTTGGGAAAAAGTCCCTTTAACGATTGAATTACCTATCAATAAAGAAAGGCTCGTTCAATTTCCCCAGGCCATTAAAATCATTGATCAACAGCTCAGTACCAACTTAGATATTCTGAAAGTAAAAGGCAGTCTGTATTTAAAGGCTAAAGACACCTTCAACGATGCACGTTTGATTGTGCAACTCCTACCCGAAGGCGAAGTGGTCATACTGAATCTTAAAGCCAATGAGAAAGCCATTAATACCACTCCTATTGAAATCCTCATTGATGATCCCAAAGTCACCCATCAATCAAGTGCAAGCCAATACGAATACAATGCCATACAACTCACTCGTTTTGCCATTCAAGCCTTGTTCTCACCAGAGCGTGTCAGAGATATTCCAGAAGGCATTTATCGTTCGCCCATGCAAACCAATAAAACTATCCCCTTATTTTATGGCGCAAGCATTGAAGCTCACCCTCTGGCTTCATGGCGTGGCGGTAGCCTCTATGTAACCGCGGTCGATTTAAAAAACCTGCTAAATCAACCTGTCAAACTGCAATTTTCAAAACTCATGGGGCATTGGCAAACCGCAAGTTTCTATCCCAAAAGTGAATTGCCTCCGCGAAATCAACACGAAAGTACAACAGTCTTTGTGGTTTCTGACCAACCCTTTGCCACAGCGCTTACTCAACACGCGAGGTACAGCCGATGAACAAAAACAAAGGCATTAAAATCTTAGCTGGATCGGTGGTTTTTGCAGTCGTCATGATTCTTATCAATAGCCGTCATAGTACGCCTATCCATGATGACACACCTAATCCAAACAATTTTCATGAAGCCATTACCAGCCAATTCAACGACAACATCCGTGATGTGTCTGCAAGACTTCTGGAAACAGAAAAGAAGCTGGAACAAATGCACAAGGAGAATAAATCGCTGCAAAAACAATTAAAGCAACCGATACAAGAAGCAAGCCATACGCTACAAGATGAATTGCAAACGCTGAAAGAAAAGCTCTCAGCACTTACCGATCATCAAACTCAATCCTATCCCATGGAAGGCAACCAGGCGCCTGTGTCTGGCCAAATCAAAGATCTGGATGGATTGTTGGATAAAGCCCCTATTGAGAGCAAAATCTTTGCAGACCAAGACTCATCAACCAAAGAAGAAGCGCCAACCAAAACACCCTTCTATACCATTCCGGCAGGTAGTGATTTTAGCAAGGTTACGCTTTTGTCTGCCCTAATGGGTGAAGTACCTGTTGAGGGCAAACTAATGCAGCCCTTATTTCCTTTTACCGCAATGGTCAGCCGTGGCGATTTAATGACAGCCAATAGGATGCAATTGCCGGAAGAAATTATTGGTATGAAAATTAGCGGTTACTCCATTGGCGTAGGCTCCTTTCTCGATAACATCAGCTGTGTTCGCGCATATGTCACCTCAGCGTTATTTGTCTTTGAAGACGGACATTTCGTCAGTATTGGTCAGGAACAAATGAAAAGCTCCGCAGAGCTTGTGAATAATGACAGCATTGGCTACCTGACTACCCAATTCGGCAATCCTTGCATTAAAGGACAGTACATCACTAATGCTCCCAGAGTTTTAGCTGCTTTCATGGCTGCTGGCGGTATTCAAGGAGCCGGCAATGCTTTATCCAAATGGCAAATGAGTTATCAAGCCGAAGGCGGTTCTGCTATTGCCACGCCTACTGGTGATTTAGCCCATTTCGCAGCAGGAGGAGCCATCAACGAGGGCAGCCAAAAAATTACTGATTGGCTTGAGAAAAGAATACAAGGTAGCTTCGATATGGTTTTTGTTCCAGCCAGCATCCGCAGCCACTCAGGCTTTATACCAAATCAATTCAGTCTTCATTTCAGTCAAACCATAGCCATTGATAAAGAACACCAAGGGAGGGTATTAGATTATGGTTACCATCAACAAAAGAACTTTGACAATGCTTTGCGCTAGTCTGGCTTTGAGCGCTTGTTCAACCGCCAATATATCGCAAAGCGCCATTCCTGAGCAGGGATTAACAGTCAGTCAGCTCTATCAGCAAAGCTTGCAACAGCCTGTACAAAAGGCTGTTGTTCAACAGGTACGGTTTGAGGATTCAGGCGAAGAATTTAAGCAGCTGCCGAATCCCGAAGTGCCTATCCATATTTTTGCTCATGTGGCTCAGCTTGGCGATGAACAAATCATCAAACCAGCCTATACCACACGCTTTTTTCTTTACAAGCAAAATCAATATGCCCTGGCATCAGAACTGTATTAAGGAGGCATGATGAAACGATTATCTAACTGGTTGCTTGGGGAAATGAATCCCCAGGTTATAAAGGAACAAACTATTAAAAAGCAATACGCCAATCCTTTGCCCTCGTTTGCTGACAGACTGGCTATTGTTGATTTCAACGAGCAAGAACAAGTGTTTTTATTTGCCGATGGAAAAAGTTTAGGTTCAGGGTTTGAGCTAGGTGATATTCAAGCCGAAGCAGCTTCGCCTGAATACTTGCAAGCTGTCTTTAATAAAATCCGCGATACCTTTGCAACGGTAGTTCCCCTTCATGCGATAGATCCTTGGGTCATGCAAATGTTTGTTCAAGATGAATATTGCCTTGATCCCGTTATCGATCATATTAAATCCAAAATCCCACAACAACTCGTTGAAAATCCACTAACGCAAGATTACATACAACGCCTGCAAGATCTCTACAACAAAATGACCAGGCCAGAAGGTTTATTTCTCGATCCGAAAACAGGTGCGCCTTATCGTGGCCGCAGGAGAAGAATCCGAGTATTGTTTTATAGACAATTACATCAAACCACTCTACCCCGCGAGCAAATTCTTCTCGAACATCAGGAAGTCGTCAGTCAGATTGAAACCAAGCTACGTTCGCCAGGCCTCGAAATCAAACGTCTTACAGGCCAGGATTATTATCAATGGTGGATACGCTGGTTTAATCCTAAATCAGCCGAGGAGATCTTGGAACAATATCCCTACCCTAATCCCATACCCGCAGGTTTTAATCTGGCACAAAATATATTCTTTTCCCCGCCTGAGAGCGATGAGCAAGGATTTATCTTTGAAGGCCGAAAACAAAGAATCCTGTATGTTGATGGTTTAAAAGAAGCGCCCATTATTGGTTTAGTCTCCCGAGAAAGACAACAAGCCAATCCTAAGCAGCGATATGCGCTTTTAGATACTTTGCCAGAAGGAAGCATCTACACCATTCAAGTCGTCTTTAGCCATGATGAAAATCTTGATTCCCATTTAACACGATTAGAAAAGGGAATTGTGGGAACCAGCCTAAAACCCCAAGAGGTCAGAGATGATATAAAAACAGCCCGCAATGAATTAAGTACTGGCAATCGTCTGTTCTGGGTTAATCAAGCCGTTTTTTATCAAGCCGAAGATGAACAACAAGCTCAGGTTACAGAAAAAAACCTACATACCATTTTCAACGATGCAAAGATGCCCTTAATTCATTCCAGCTATGATATCCACCCTTTGAATTCCTGGCTCAATGCCCTACCGTTTAATTTCGATCCCCACTATGCCCGTAAGTACTTATGCTTTGACCGCCTGATGTATGCCACAGAGCTTGCGGCTTTACTTCCTGTTTATGGACGAAACCAAGGCGCAAGACATTTACCCTGCTTTCCATTTTTCAACCGCTTAGGCGAACCTGTTTTCTTTGACTTACTTCACCATGATTTTATTAGCCAAAATTCGCATTGTGCGATTTTCGCCAACTCTGGTGGTGGTAAGTCAGTTTTAACAGGTTGGATGATTCAATCACTGCTCGCCATGAAAAACGCCCGTGTAGTCCTTTTTGAAATGGGGAACACGTTTGACCGGATGCTCATTCATGCCAAAGCCCATGGCAAAAAAACCAAGCAGTTATTATTGAGCAATAAGAAAGAGGAAGCCGTTCCATTAAATCCCTTTTGCGAAGCATATAAAGCCATTCCAGAAATTACAGATAATTTAAGCGCGGAACAAGCTGCTTTAATGGCTCAAAAAATCATGGATCTTAAAGATCCTGCAAATTCAGAAGATTTGGCTTGTGGTGATGGTTCTCGCGCATATCTTGCAGAGCTTGCCTTGGCTTTACGTACCATGATTACAGAAGCCAATACCCTGGAAGAAGAACAATTTACCTTGGCTGATGAAACGCTGCTTATTGAAGTATTAATTGATGCCATCCTAACTTCATTTAACAATGGCATACCACAAATGCTGACTGAGCATATTGTAAGTAGCTTTCAACGGCGGCTAGATAAAGAAACGGTGGTTCGCAAGAAAGACCGAATTCTGGATATGCACGACCGATTAAACAGTTATGTCATTAACAGCGCGAAATCACGCTTCTTTAATGTGCCAACAGAGCCTTTAGGTGATTTTGATATCTTTCATATTGATATTTCTGCCATTAAAGATGACACCGGAAAACTGGCTTTGGTCATGGTGTCTTTGTTGCCAAGAATACTGGCCATGGCTGAGGCCACTCAAAACGATAATAGGCCAACCTTTCTTTTTATTGATGAGTCCCACCTGCAATTTCAAATCCCTTCTGTGGTGACAGTGTGTCTACTGGTTGCCAAAGTAGCTAGAAAGCTCGGGCTTTGGCTGGTTGCGATTACCCAAAACGTCACCGACATGAATTCTGAAAAGGCTGCAAAGATTTTATCGTTAATTGAAACCTGGATTTTATTGGGATTGGATGAAAAAGAAATCACGGATGTGAAACGCTTTAAATCCTTAACACCGCAGCAGGAAACATTAATCAGAGATATTGATTCGCAAAAAGGTTTGTATGCAGAAGCAGTTTTATTAGGGTCACGCTACCAAGGATTATTTCGCGTCATTCCACCTCGCTACCTGCTTGCCCTCTTAATGACTGAAAAATCAGAAAAAGCACAACGCCACCTTTTGGAGATAGAACATGATGTCCTGGTCGCCGCTGAAATCATGGCTAAAAAGCTCGAACAACCAAAAACAACTACTAATAATAGGGCTTATTTTTATGACTAATACTGCCTTTGCTTTAGAAAGCACAAGCCCGCCTCATCCTGTGAATACCTTCACAATTGCCACACGGGTTTTGCAAAAGCTGTTTCATAACAGCCATTACAAAGTCATTGGTTCTTGCACTTGGACGGTGGGACATTTACCGCCAAGACTTGAAGTCACCCCTGCGATTGAACAGTTTTTGCCAGATTTGGTGATTACTGTCAGCAATAAACCAGAAGAAAATCCCTGGCTTGAAGCACGAACCCTTTATGAAAATAAAGCAGCAAGAACGATGTACCAACAAGCCTATAAAGCTGCAACTGGTTCAGCGTTGGGATTTGGTAATGACAGCGGTCAAACCACAGACCTTCATATCAATGACGAACGCACGCGCATTGTTGATGTGATTGGCAGCCCTGCTGCATTTTACCGTATCCCCTATCTATCACATAGGCCGGAAACTGGTTTTGGCGTTCCTTATTATTTGGCCGAAGCTGATGCAGTCATGGATAGAACAGAAGCAGCTGAATTGCTGTATATGGGAACGCATCCTCATCTGTTAATCAATCATGAAATCGGCACATTGACACAACATTGGGGTTCTGAAATTCCAAGATTGATGCGCGTAACGCAACCCTATAACTACAGAGCGTCAGTTGTTGCAGCCATGCACACGGTTGATATTGTCACTAATAAAAATCCTTTGCATGTCACCAAGTCAACCAGTAATTCCTGCGGTAAAAACTGTGTAGTGGCTAATGCCATTTACGACCCACAAAACACGAAAGTCATCTGGCAGGAAATCTATCCTTTAAATCGCAATATTCACCCAGGCGACGCACAGGATTTCGGCATTGAAGACGAAAAAGCCGGAAACGGCAATTACGTGTTTGTCCTTTGGCGCAAATACCGCGGCTGTATTCAACATAAAGGCAAACTCGTGAACTTTCTTACTTTCCCCAAGGTTGGGCAACCTCAAAAACGATAGGACATCATCATGAAGAAATCTCTATTACTAGCTTTACTCATTCCAACACTGACTCATGCTGGCAGCTTTATGCCAAGCCAATCAGATTACTATTATGAATTAGGAGGAACATCCAATTTATTTATTCCACCTGTTAATAAAGACCAAACACTGGTTATTGGTGCCGATATTGATGGCCGTATGGGATTCTCTTGTAGCGGTTTTAATCCTGTCGTATCCATTACCAATACTTTTCAGGACTTGAAAAAATCAGCGTTAAATATCCCTGGCGGTGTCATTGATAACCTCAAAGGCTCTGTCGCAGGATTTCCACTTTATAAGCTACAGCAGTCCATGCCTGCTTTATATAATGTTCTACAAAATGCCGCATCCAGCGCACAAAATGAATTCACTCTCAAGGTTAAGGATTGCCAAGAAGTCAAACAAGCTCTGGAACAAAACCAATCGCCAATGGAAGGCATATTATCAGTATCCGATAGTCAAGGATGGCTCGACGCTGCCAAACGAGCTAAAAAGGAAAACGTCGATGTGACCGAGACATCGAAAAGCATCGCTCAAAAGCGAGATGAATATGGTCTGCCCTGGATAGGCCACGATAAAGGCAATGCTGGCGGTAAGTTTCAACGTCCCATTAAAGTCATCAATGATGTGGTCATTGCTGGCTACAACATCCTTTTAGAGAGAAAACCCTTAGATTCTTTGGAAAAGCCAAGTACCAAAATCCCTATGGTACAAAGCTGGCCAACACCTACCGACGCAGCAAATTGGGCAGTTAAGGTTCTTGGCGACATCCAGGTCAGTAGTAGTGAGAACAAACAAAGCCATGATGCTAAAGCAGGAATTGGTTTGTCAGCTTTATTGCAAAGCTGTGCGAACGCCAATACTTGTAGCCAGAACATTGCCAAAGCCTTATGGAATTTGGTCAATGGTACATGGAAACTGACCGAGGAAAATCTGCATAAAGTCAGTGCTTCCAATTTACTGATTACCGATGAAGTCATTACCACCATTCAACATCTACCACGCGAAGAGCAAATGCTCACTGTCTCTAAACTGGCTGAGGAAATCGCTGTTCAAAATATGTTGGATAAAGCCTTGATGATGCGCCGCATCCTACAAGCAGGGTTACAAGTGCAAGAAGTACAGAATTTAAAACCAGCTATGAATATGGTCTTGTTTGCCCTAAAAAAATTGGATGATGACATTCACTCCTTGTCCTTTGAAAACGATGTCCGCAAAAAAATAATGACCGAAACCTTGGGAACCATCATGGATATTAGACATCAAGCCCAAAGCCAAAACATCCCAGGCCAGGATCACGAACAGCCTGCTGTTAAAAATGGCGCAATTTACGTTAAAGAAAATAAAGGAGCTTAATCATGATTGTCTTTAATCCTTTATCCCTCTACACCACCTATCTAGGCTGGCAACAGTATGAGGTTCTATTCAACGCCCTGTGGCAAACAGGGCTTTTGTACCTTGGCTTTTTGGCTATTGGTTATCGCTTTCTTAAAAATGTGCTTAATCCAGCGGGTGCGTTCTATGCGGTTGAACATGCTTTAAATAATTTTCTATATGAACTGGCAGTTACTTTCCTGACATGCAGCTTATTTGTCTATCCTTGTGTACCGTTGGAAACCAAAGCCCTACAATTTAAACCCTTGTGTGGCCTAAAAAACCCAACGACTGCGGTCATTGGCGACAGCGGAACAACTTATGATGAAGCCTTTGCAGATCTGCTGACTAACCAGGTCAAAATTCCCATAGGTTTTGCCATCATTCAGAACTTCATGTCGAGCTTTACTTACAGTCTCATGAAAGTAACGGGTTGTACCGACAGTTTGCAATCCATTCAAGGTGATTTGGTATCAACCTATCTGCCACAGAATATTCGCAAACAAGCTCTCGATTTTCATAGACAATGTTTTATCGAAGCGAGAACGCAATTCAACAGTGAGAAGCATGAAGCCAGTGAATTAGATCCTATGCTAAAACGCTATGGCGGTGAGGATGATCTAAACTGGATGGGTTCTAAAATCCTGCAAAAAATGTATTACAGCAAACTTCATGCACGTAAACCTGTGCCTGGTTTTACTTTCCATCAAGCCCCTAATCGTAATCTTGAAAAAGCGGCTAATCGCGGTGATATCCCACCAGAACAATTGCCAGAAGACGGCTATCCAAGCTGTCAGCAATGGTGGAGCAAAATCAAAACTGACCTGGTTGAAGTCTCTAATCAAGCCAGTATTTTTAACAAGCATCTAAATTACTACGCCATGCTGGATAGGGTTCGTCAATATAAAGTAAAACACCCGAAAGCCTGGAAAGCAGACATCAGCGCAGAAGATTTTATTGCGAAAATGCTCTTGCAAGAAAGCAGGGACATGCAGACCAGTTCTGTGCAAAACCTCATGGACAATAACAATGGAAAGGTCGCATCTGCCATTACCCATAGCTTGGTCAATGTCGGACAATGGACAAAATCATGGACATCTACACCATTGAAAAGAGAAGCCATCATGCAAACCTTACCTGTAATGCAGGCGTTTTTCATGTTCTTTTTAATCATTCTCACACCAATGATTTTGTCTTTGAGCTGCTACAGCACCAGAGCATTAGGCAGCCTGTGTGCCTTATTTGTCATGGCTATTTTTCTTCAATACCTCTGGCATTTAGTCGGATTTCTTGAGCGTTCAGTACTTGATCCATTAGGTGAAAACGATGCGATTTCTGCCATGAAGAATATGGCTGTGATGTTTTACTTTGTCGCGCCTGTTTTATTGCTGAGATTATCAAGTCATTTTGGCGGTGACGCTGGGGCTGGTCTTATGGATTTGGTTAATGGCTCAGATAGGCAGAGTGAAAGCATGGCGCAATCCGGTATGCAGGTAGCCAAGACAGGAGTAAAAATTATTTCAAAAGGAATTCGATGAATATGTTAAAGCACATCCTTACGTTCAAGAGCTTCATTGTATTCACGAATAGTGATCAAGCCATTCTCAAGTTTATCTTGAGCCTCATAAACAGACATATAGCGTTTGGCAGGTTTATCCTCTGCCACTCCAACAATGGCATCAAGAACAACGGCCAACAACCGAAATACCTTTCTCATTTGGAGTTATCCCTATGATTAAACATTACATCCGTTCATCCATTATAGTATTAATTCAAACCGTTTTACCAATCATTGCCTTATTAGCGATTGCGCCCTGGTTCATTAATAGCAATCTACTAACTCGCTGGCAAAGCACCTTCACTACCATCCAACCATTATTTCTTGGTCTGCATGGAGTGCTCTATTTAGCCCTTATCCTGTTATGGCCAAAGCTAATTTCGCACCTACAGAATCAATACCAACTTACCACAGAGCAGCTGATCACCGCCTTAAAAGCTCGTTGGTATCTGTTGGCTATTTTTGTATTTATTGATGCCTTGATGATCGGGAGCCGACTATGAGCAATTACCCCATTAATAACCTATTAAGAGAACCAACAGAAGCCTGGTCAGCCATTACCTGTTTGTCTCTCTCCTTACTGGCATATACCCAACCGCATTTGTTTTTACTAACACAGACTATGGGATTATATGCTGCGCTCGCATTATTAATCCCTGGAATTTATAGAGCCTGGCAAGCAATTAAAGTAAAACAGTATCACCGAAGATTATTAGCCATGCCCACCTATGCCCTATCCACCACAGAAATACCTTTATCCAAAAACTGGTTGTTCTTGGGCAAAGGCTTTCGCTGGCGACCAAGCCACACTCAAAAGCTGCATCAAATCAAACAGGTCAAAAATGAAAAGTTCATGCAACGAAGCTCTTGCTACCAACTTGCCAGAAGATTCTGCCAAAATCATGAACATACAAAGCTAGCCAAATGGTTAAATACAAATTCTAAACTAAACCCTTTTAGACCTGATCCACCTGTTGGCGGTAGTCCTTTTTTGCATGGCGTTGGCGAAGAAGATAAACCTGTATACATCCCTCAAGATGTACGAGTAGGCCACACTTTCGTTGTTGGTACAACCCGAGTGGGAAAAACCCGTTTAGCCAGCATTTTGATTAACCAAGACATCCGCAACGGTGATGCTGTCATTGTTGTAGACCCGAAAGGCGATCAAGATCTGGTTAGAGATATGATCGCAGCCTGCAAAGCATCAGGACGAATAGAAGATTTCAAAATAGTACATTTAGGGTTTCCAGAACAATCAGCACAATACAACCCTTTAAAGAACTTCGACCAAATCAGCGAAGTTGCCACACGCATCACTGATGCAATATCCGCAGAGGGAGAAGGAAAACAATTCGCAGCCTTCGCATGGAAATACGTTAATATCGTTGCTATATGTTTAGAAGAAATGAATCAACCCATTACCTACCAAACAATAGCCTTCTACATCAGCCGATTAGAGCAATTATTAATGTCCTATGCTGATAAGATTCTTCCTAACCACTACCCTAACTATCATCAAGAGATAGATGACATCATCGACGAGCATGATAGTAAAATAGGCAAAAATAATAAGACTAAATCCCCAATGGAGCGTCACCAGGCAGTTGTGCAATATGTCAAAGACCACATCAACAAAACCATCAAAAGCAACAATGCTGAAGCCCTGCACGACCAAATCTTAATAGACCTCTACGACGCAGCCATTATGGATAAACATTATTACGACAAAATCACAGCCAGTGTCGGACCCGTACTGTCTGAAATCAATAAAAGTAATGCCTCAAAAATCCTATCGTCAAAAGATCAACCAGGCGATATTGAGCTGATGGACGTAATTAAAAATAAGAAAGTGCTTTATATTGGCTTAGATAGCCTAACTAACCCCAATATTGCCCAAGCTGTAGGTAAAGCCTTCTTATCTGATTTGGTATCTACTGCTGGTAAAATCTATAAAGAACCCAATGCACGATACACTTTAAATCTGCACTGCGATGAGTTGTCAGAGATTATCCAGGACTCTTTTGTGAAGATTCTAAATAAAGCTGGTGGTGCCGGCTTTCAGGTAACTGCTTATGCTCAAACTATACAGGATATGGAAGTTGCTCTTGGTTCCAGGGCTAAAGCGGAAGTTTCAGAGGGAAATTTTAATACACTGATTATGCTGCGCGTTAAAAATGAAGAAACAGCGAATTTGCTAGTTAAAGTACTGCCTCAAGTTGATGTTGTTTGCCAGGCGCAAGTTTCTATGGTTAATGATACACCACATGGAGATGAGGGTGTTTATTTTACTACTACTAATGAAGACCGTGTTCAAACATCCTCTGTTCCAATGATTAATGTAGATGACATAATTTCTCTACCCAAAGGTCAGGCTTTTATTTTAGTTAACGGAGGCGAAATATACAAAACACGACTCCCTTTACTTACTACTACCGACCAGAATGACCTTAGTAGGATACTAACAAAGCCATTATCTTCTGACTGTTGAAGAAAAGTATAAAAGTATTTAATTAAAAATTTATTCTATACTATAGAAAAATGAAGCAAATATAACATGGCCTATAATCAACAATACAAAGAAGTTCATTTTAAATCTGCCGAAAAATTTATCGATTATTTAATGCCGTATAAGACTCATTGGATGACAAATTATTCAGACATGAGTGAAAAAAGATGGATATTTAGAGGGCTTGGAAATGCTAATTACAAACTAATCCCATCAGCGTGGAGAAATAAGAAACTGTTGCATAACTGCATCAAAAATCACTTCACTAGTATTCAAAATTACTCATCACCATGGACAGGAAATATACACGACTTCATGCGTTCAGAAAAAATAAATTCAAAAAAAGCCAATAAATTCTTTAAACAGATTTTTGCAGAAATGAGACTTATAGAGGATTTTACTAAATTAGCAAATCAATCAAGATTACCTGTAGAGTGTGTGCAGCCATTTGACGTATCAACCAATTTTTTAAACTTTAATCAAGAACAAAATTTCTGGATGGAAATTTTATATGGCTATAAAAAATGGTCAAATCAAATAGATGAAATATGTCAATCAAATCAAAATGAAGAGAATCAGGAATACTATTGCAGTATGGAAGGATATTTTTCATCTGAATTCAACAAAGTAATGGTAGCTTACGCTCAACATCATGGTATACCAACAAGACTTTTAGACTTTACTTACAACCCATTAAAGGCAGCATGGTTTGCTCTATATCAACACGCAAAAAAATCAAGATTGAAGTCTGATAAGCTTGCAGTAATAGCAATCAATTTAGATAGCCTATTTGAGTTCCCACACGCATTCATTTCTTACTCTACATACTTCGATCTGATTGACAATTTTAAACTTTCAGATTTTCATAACCTTTATTATCAGGAAGGACTTTTCTTAAATATGAATAGCGCAAATGAATTCTATTACAAGAATGGATTTTGGCCTGATTTGGTAGATTACAAGAACTATTTTATTGAGTTTACTGATGATAGAGTTTTTTTGAAAATTACACTAGATGCGAGTCAACACGAATCCTTACACAGTATTTTAAATTCGCTTAACATTAATAAGCATATCTTAATGCCTTCATACGATAATGTAAGTAACTTCATATTAGAAAAATACCGTTGATGCCTGATTTCTGCGTCACTGCAATTCCCCAGCAGTGACGCAGAAAAATCACCTTGATTTTACCGCGTAAAATCAACACATTTCAGCATTTTGTCCGATCCCGCCAATCGGGATTGGACAAAATTCTTCATAAAAGCCCTTGCGAAGCAAGCACCGCTTTGCTAATTTGGAATTAAGCATGACTGATGAGCTGGTGAAATTCCGGCGAAACGTCAACAGACGTCTTATGCTAAGCCACTTCATTCCTTAACCCGTGGCTGGACGTTCAGTAGGAAAAACCATCTAGGAATCTCTGTCATCCGACAGGGCAACTCCCTCGGGAGTTTAAGTCAATTTATTTCAATTTGACCATGGACTTGTATGACAAGAGCCATTGTCTTGTCGTTTTTATTAATCATCAAAATAAGGAGGAAATAAACACCCAAAAACTGTTGTAAACCGGCGAAATCGTTTGCCTTATAACGATTGATTTGCCCCCTAATTCGAGCTTAATGGCTTTGGCCAGGTTTCATCTTTGAGTGAGCCGCTCGTTCAACACTAAACCAAAGACAGGGCAAATAAATTTTTATCGGATGGGATGATGAGAAAATACAGCTTAAGACAAACTGCCAATCAATATTTAAAGCTCGGCAATCAAGGCAGTTACAAAATCAAAAAACAACGAGCATACGTCATTCGTAAAATGATTGATGATCTCTATGCCATTGGTGATGTGCCATCTTCCTGGAAAGCTATCCAATCACACCATATCCACCAATTGGTAGCTCATTGGAAAAAGAGTAAAATACGTGCCGGCACGATTATGAATCACATGACTATAGTCAGGCATTATCTAACCAGCATAGATTGCCTCATTCCCAATATAGACAATCAATCTCTACAACTTAGTAAAACCACCAAAAAACGTAAAAGAAAACTCAAAATCCAGCATGACCTATGGCAATCATGGGACAATTCAATACCGCGCCTCATTATGGCATTACAAACAGAATTTGGCCTGACCTTTCAAGAAGCCATTTATATAAAACCTGAAATTAACATTCAAGCAGACAGCATTTGGATAACCAGAAACATCGCGTTTAATTCCTTAGATAGAACAATTCCTATCAGATTTGAAATGCAAAAAGCTATCCTAAATGAAATCAAAAAGCTTACTGACGGTAAATCCATTGCTGAATTTAACGATTATGAAGACACCAGAGTTGCCTGGCGAAAATCTTTAAAAAAACATGCCTTACCAATTAATAAAGCATACCGCTATCTCTATGCAAAACAGATAGCTCAGTATCTTTTACCCCTATTCGGAAAATATGAAGCCTATTGGGTTATTCGCAGTGAAATGGGCATCAAATCCCGTGATTCTTTATGGAGGTATCTCAATGAGTAAGTCCAAACTTAAAAATGCCCAGTATTCCATCAATGAATGTATTAAGAAAATCCAAAACTACTCCCACGCCAGCCGAGCAGATATGAAACACATGTTGAATCGCTGCGTCAAAGACTTGCACGCATTAGGCTACATGGTCACACACGTAAAAGGATTAAAACCAAAACACATACACATCCTGGTTGATCACTGGAAAGGCCAGAATAAAAACCCCGCAACAATAAAAAATTACATGGCTAAACTGCGAAAAGTGGCCTCGGTGCTAAACAAACCGGAGCTGGTTAAACAAGGTAACGATAGTTATCAAATCAATAAACGTAATTATGCCCCTCAATATAATAAAGCAATCAACAACGTCGATTTTTCCAAATGCTCAGACCCTATGATCCGTTTATCCCTCGAAGCCCAATCCCTTTTTGGCCTCCGTCGTGAGGAATCAATGAAGATTGTGCTCAGTGATGCTTGGCAAGGAAATAAATTGGTTATAAAACCCAGCTGGACAAAAGGTGGAATAGGGCGTGATATTAAACTAACGAATGAGCAACAACGACTATGGCTACTCAATGCTACAAAGCAAATTCCTGCTGGGCTATCCCTCATTCCTAAAGAAAAGACCTATAAAAATCATCTAGCACACTATCACGAAGTAATAGAAAAAATGGGGTTAAGCAAATGCCATGGGCTTCGTCATGCTTATGCTCAGCGAAGATATAATGAAATCACAAAATCCTATGATAAAACTGGTAAAGGCCTTATATGCCCAATACAAGGTGGTAGAACATATAAAGAACTTAACCCTCTTGAAAAATATTGGGACAGAACCGCAAGAGAAATTATAAGCCAGTCGCTTGGGCATTCGAGATTGAGTATTACAAAAATTTATTTGGGCTGACAGTTTTCAACACATAATTTCATTCGATATGGTTACTTAATCATCTCATAATCGGAATAAATTTCATGCAAAACGCCTTTTACATCAGTACCTTTAATTGGCCAACATAAGGTTTTCCAAAATGCCCACCCCAAAGCTCGTATCCAAGTATTATTATCCAGTTGAATTGCGTTCTTAAATGCCGTTCGTTCTTCGCCAGAAAAGAAATTCCATGCTATTACCAAATCGCATGCAGGATCACCTACAGCAAGTTGGCCAAAATCGATTAGTGCACGCAACCTTCCATCACGAACTAAAATATTGCCAATAGCTATATCCCCATGAACCCAAACAGGTTTTAAGCGCCATTCAGAAGAGAGTGCCTGTTGCCACAATGATGAGGCAAGGCTTTGCTCATGAGCATCTTTAATTTTAGGAATTGCAAGTTGTACTTCATGATCATAGGCCTTTAACGAACCACCTCGATGAAAATTATGTGCGCCAGCCAGAGGCCCACCCGTGGCATCTAAAGATTGAAATTCTTTTAAAAACTTACCTAATGCTTCTGCAAAACATTTTATATCATGGATATTCTGTCTTGAAGCAATCTCCCCTTCAATCCAACGATTGACACTCCAATGCCATGGATAATCTGGTGATGGTTTTCCAAGTGCAATCGGTTGCGTGATTTGAAACGTGAGTTGTTTAGAGAGCCATGGCAACCATTGATATTCTTTATTTATTTGTGGCTCATATTCCTTATCACTAGGTAAACGAATCACCATTTCTTCACCTAAGTGAAATGTTCGATTATCCCATCCACTCTGAGCAACTGGATGTATCGGTAGTGATTGCCATTGTGGAAATTGCTCAGCAATCAGCTTTTGGACTAAGTGGGTGTCAATTTTTACTTGATCCATTAATGTCTCTTTATAGTATATTTTTATTAGGCTATCTTAACATATATCTAAAAATGCATTAAAAGCACTCTTCATATCGAGGTAAAAATGATTGTGATAAAAAAGCTGGATGGATTGCATATAGATGAATTGTCATCCTATCTCAATCATTACCAAGAAACGACCATGTTCATTAGGAACAATTTATACCACTCGGGAATTACTTACCAAGATGCACCATTTCACGGAGAATATTACGGCTCCTTTGAAAACAATAAAATTAATGGTGTTTTAGCTCATTATTGGAATGGTAATGTGATGATGCAAACTGAAAATTTTTTTGCATTATCAGCGTTAGTAGAAGAATTTGATCTTAAAAGAACAAGACCAATTGCCGGGATACTTGGCGAAGATAGCCAAGCCGCTTTCGTCATTGATAAACTAAACCTAGAAGCGTCCCTATTTGCCATTAATTATCAGGAAAAGTTATTCTTACTTAATCTCGACAAAATGACTTCACCTCAAGCAATTCATTCATATAGCTGCACACTCAAACCAGTACAAGATTGCGACATGGATATCATCAAGGAATGGCTTATCGCTTATCATATTGAAGCTCTCGGGGACGATGCTGATAATCCCACACTTGAACAATCCATTATTGATGAAATTCAAGATACGCAGCTTAGCCAAAATCGATGGGTTTTATTTGTAAATAACACTCCTGTTTCCCTTTGTGGATTTAATGCCAATCTACCTGATATTGTACAACTTGGCCCCGTTTATACCCCGTCTTCATTAAGAAATAAAGGTTTTGCCAGAATTGCTGTGTATCTTTGCCTAAAACAAGCTGCCGATCGGCAGGTCAAAAGAGCAATATTGTTCACCAATGATAATTCCGCTATATGCGCATACCAAGCTCTTGGGTTTCACCAAATTGGAAATTACCGACTGGCACTGTTAAAATAATGTGCTTGTTGGAGGTAAGATGTATGGTTGATCTTGAAATCTTTAGTTTAGTCTCATTAATTTTTCTAGGTATAGTATTTGGTTATATTGCCGGACGATATCGTAAACGGGCAGCTGAAAATTGCGGTGAAGCTCGAGTCAGGCACGCTTTAGCAAAGTATTGCCAAAACAAAGACGCTCATGTTCTAAGCAATATTACTTTACGTTTAGAGGATGGTTCCACAACTCAAATCGATCATATTCTAATTACAACTAAAGGCATATTCGTTATAGAAACAAAGCATTACAAGGGATGGATATTCGCTAAAGCCAACTCAAGAAGCTGGTCTCAATCGCTCTATTACGATAAATTCAGCTTTCAAAATCCCATCCATCAGAATTATAAACACGTTAAAGCCATTCAAAAGACCTTTGATTTCATAGAACCACAGTATATCCATAATATCGTGGTTTTTAGTGGGGAAGCCGTGTTTAAAAGTGCCAAACCTCATAATGTTTTTTATATAGAAGAATTAATTTCTGCAATCGAGCAATACCCCGATGGTGTCTTAAGTTTAAATCGTGTTCAGTTTTGCGTTGGGCGATTAGAGTATTTACGCCTGGCATTAACATACGAAACTGATGTTGAGCATCAGGCATATTTAACGCAACGATTTGGTAATCGTTGCAGGAGTTAATTAAGGCAACATCCGGCTTGATGAATCACCAACTATCGAAACAGATTCCCTATCACTAAAAGAGCACAATAAGTTCATTTGCGTTCATTTAATATCACCAAGAAAAAAATCTTGATTTCCAATACTGGCTTGGTAATCTGAAAGCAACACAACTGATGAGTCAGTGCAATTCTGACGAAACCACCAGGTCTTGTGATATGCCATCTTGTTCCCTTAATTCCATGGCAAAGCGTTTAGCAGGGAAACCCCATCAAGAGATGTTTTACGGCTTTACGCCCGAGGAGTGCTTTAAGCACATCATCATTAATAACCAGGTAAATCAACCGATGTTTCGGTGATCTTTTTTGCATAACCCAATTGGGATGAACAGTCCTTTTTGGGGCTAATCCTCCCCTACCCCAAGGAGCTACCATGCAACAACAGGAACCAGTACAACTTGAGATTGAACATTTGCTCTTTGAACTAAATTGTTGTGTGAATGATTTAGGCCGTCATCGACTTCAAATCAATACCCATGACATACAGCAAGCAGAGTTAAGTTTACACAAATTGGAATCCCTGATTTCCTTTGTTAAACAGTTCGATACTCAACGAATCGCTTGTTAATTGAAATAATAAAAGTCTTATCCGCATAACAGAAAACCACCTGCCTATGCGGATATTTTTCTGTTATGCGGCTCACATTAAAAAATAACAGGAGAATACAATGACTGCATCTTTAAATCGCGTTCAATTAATAGGTAATCTCGGTGCTGATCCTAAAAGCATCGCCGGAAAAGACGGACAATCTTTTGTCACCGCCACTTTGGCTACTAATGAGTCATTCAAACAGAATGATGAATGGCAAACCAGAGTGGAATGGCATCAGTTGGTGCTTTTTGGAAAGCTGACTAAAGTCGCTGAATATTTAAAGAAAGGTTCGCATGTCTACCTTGAAGGTAAATTGCGCTCCAATCAATGGACTGACAATGAAGGCAAAGCGCGTCAAGCCTTAAGCATCGTTGTTAGCCACATTCAGCTTCTCAGTCCACCAAAATCAACAGATGAATCCAGCAAAACCGCAGAACAGCATATGGCTCAAATGCGTGAAATGTTGCAACCGGTTTCAGAAGAAATTCCGTTTTAATCAAACCCAATCACGGGAGCAAGCTCCCGTGTGGGATTGCTCCATTCACATAAGGAGATAATCCCATGGACACCCCTTCAATCTACGTCGCCTGTTTAGCATCGTACAATAACGCCGTCCTGCATGGTGTCTGGATAGATGCTACTCAAAGCGAAGATGACATCATGAAAGAAATCTGGGAAATGCTGGATAACAGCCCAGAACCCAATGCTGAAGAGTACGCCATACACGATTATGAAGGATTCGGCAGCATCAAAATTCATGAGTATGAAGGAATAAGCAACATTGTGGAGTATGCCTCATTTATTCAAGAACACGGAGAACTAGGCTTAGTCCTTCTCTGTGATTATTCAGTAGATGATGCACAAACCATGTTAGAGGATCATTACCAAGGTTGTTATGATTCAGAGGTTGATTTTTCCAGGCAATTATTTGATGACTGTTATGCTCATCAAATGCCGGATAGTTTGATCTGCTATTTTGATTTCGAGGCTTTTGCTCGGGATCTTTTTATCAATGATTACTGTTCGGTTGAGTGTGATGGACAAGCTCATGTTTTTTCAAATTATTAAGCCCTCAAAGGGGCTTTCAATCTTTATAACAATTTGATATAACCAACCATTCTTATAATCATCTACACATCCTACTCGTAGGACCGATGTATTAAAGTAGTGTGAAATGGGTAATTTAATAAAATCCTTGCAGAAAAAATCCTTAACTGATGCCACTCAATTGTCATCGCTGTTAAGATATTCTTTGCTAATTGCAAGAAAACTAAACATTCCTGATTTTATTAAGTGGGTAGAAAATGAATTAAATGGCTACAATAATTGCATAGATTTGCCTATATACAGAACGTCGAGAGGAATATTACAAGGCCTCAATCCTTACCGAGGCTGGATCCCAATTATTTTACCAGAGCCCAAAGTAGAAGATACAATTCTTACGGTTCAAATAACCCAATCCATAGCTGAAATCGAGCAACTAAAATCTCATAGAGATTCAGCAAACGAAGGGCTCCTACAGCAAGTATTGACTGGTTCGCAAGAGCAAATAATTCAAAAGATGATTGATTATCCGGCGCAAATTCGCCTACTCGTGCCTCAAACCAGCCTAGATAAAATTATAAATGCCGTTAGAAATATCATATTGGAGTGGTCAATGAAATTAGAAGAGGAAGGTATTTTGGGAGATGATATTGACTTTTCTACTGAAGAAAAGCAAATTGCAGAGCAAAGCCATCATATTCATATAAATAATTTTACAGGTTTTATTGGGAACATTACTAATAGTCAGGTGAATCAGACAATAGGTGTTACAAAAAATGATTTAAATAGCCTAAAGTCCTTGCTTTCCGGCCACGGAATAGATCAAACAGACTTAGTTTCACTAGAGTCTTGTCTACAAGACGATCCCATCCCTACACAAGCAAACACTTATGGTAACAAGATAAGCGCTTGGCTGGGTAATATGATTTCCAAAGCAGCCCAAGGTACTTGGAAGGTCAGCATGGATGTTGCCTGCAGTATTTTAACATCAGCACTTAATAAATATTATGGATTTGACTGACAGCCAAGAGTAGCTGTATTGTTTTTTTATTAAATCTCCTTCTTTAAAGGAGCACTCTCAAACGTCTACTAAGATAATTAGCTAAATCGTTATAATCACTTCTTCGGAAAATGAAAAAAATGTCAGATAAACGGTGTCTATTTTTTCTTTCAGTTTAAAAAAATTTGTTGGCTCTTCTGTCTTATTAACAGGGTCAATCTGTATCAGTACAGGGTGAAACTGCTTAAATTGATGAATTTTTCTAAGCTGGATCGTAGATTCTTCTATTTTCTTATCAACTGCCTCCATACTTAATCCATCTGTATTTACATTCACCATTTCATTATATTTTTTCACTTCATCATTATATTTATCTCTATCATCAGTTGAAATATATCCAGCTGGAATATGAAGAGGTAATCTGTGAGCCGTTAAATCTCTCATTTTTTTTATTTCGTTATATATGTCTTTAAAATCACATAATTTGTTATATAAATAATTCGATTTTTGTTTCAGTTCGTTAGCAAACTCTTTGTTTAGTAGTGAAATTGTTATTTTTTTTCGATGAGACTCATTAATATCTGGAAATATATTGTATCTGTATTTAATTATCCATGTCAGATTATCCAAAGCCCCAAACATATTGTAATAAAAGGAGTTTAAACACAAATTTGCGTAAGCAAAATCATTATTAGGTAATGGTCCTACTATTGTGTCATCCTGCGATAAACCATTCAAAAAAATATATGCCTCTCGTATTTGAAACGCTCTTAAAATAAATCCAAATTCGAGATATGAAGTAACATTAGGATCTTGAGAATTATTTTTTAATTGAATTGCTTTCTCAATTACACTTAAATCATACATATGTCTCATAAATAGATCTCTCCTGATGATTTATCCTTAGTCTAATTATCGATCAGTATAGCCAATATAAATCATGATATCTTTTATGTGCGTAATTTATTATCATATATTAAGCTTCGGGAGATCGTCGTATTTGAGTACGACATTGTACGACACAGTACGCCATTTGTAGGAAAAACCCGCGGCAAAATTTATAATAAAATCAAGTGGTTAAAATTGTTAAGCATGACTCATAATCCGTTGGTCCTAGGTTCAAGTCCTAGTGGGCCCACCAATAAAATCAAGTAGTTACGTGTAGTTGTAGGAAAATCGGGCTGAAATGGTGATGCGTATCCTATATTTAATAAAGAACCCGACTTTCAACTTAAAGAAATAATAGTAGGTGAAACAAAGGAATTAAATGCTATTCTAAATGGATTTAAGTTGACCCAAAAATCTTCTTACAAAAATAAATTAACAGAAGCATTAAATTGTTATGTTACCCCATTGGACAGCAAAGATCATAATGTAGGATTAATGCGTATCTGGAATGCTATTGAAGTACTCACATCAAAGCAAGAAGACTCATTTGATAAAGTGATCAAACGATTTTCACTTTTATATGTTAATGAACAATATCGATTACAGATTCTAATGTATATAAGAGATTTTAGAAATAGATTTGTACATAACAATGATGAGGACACCAATGCTAAACATTATTGCTTTGAGTTACAAAAAGCATTTAAAGATATGATCTTTTTTCAACTTAGAAATAGAAAGCTATTTAAGGATTTTGACGATGTTCTTGCATTCTTGGATCTACCCAAAACCAAGCCCGCACTGAAGAAAAAAGCTAAATTTATTAATAGCGCAATAAAATATGCAAAATAATTATCTTTCATCCCCCCTGGAACATATACATTAACGTGGCCCAGATGCAAGCATAGCCATAAGCAAGGATATTAGGATACGAATATCCCTAAATCATGGGGTAAAGCCTTTAATTGAAATTAATCAAAAGTAGTTACTAGCCTGACACGGGGGAATCTTGTCCATCGAGACAGAAAGGATAAGATGGAAATATATTAATTATAACTAAAAGCAACGTAGCCTGGGAGTAGGCCCAAAGGGCCGTATCCCAGGTTTACATTCCACATCCATTCACTCACCAAACTCTTCTTCAACACCATGATATCCCCAATTTTCTGGCAATACCCCTTTCTGAACATAACAATGGAAACTGGAATATGACCATTCTTTAGCTGAGTTTGCATATCCATGTTTAACAGGATTAAAGTGGATATAAATGAAACCCTGGGATTCGGCCCTTGGGACCTTCTCCCAGGTTACGCAGGCTGAGGTTTTGAATTGTCTTATTGCATTTCAAGAAAATTCAGATGGTTAGGATTTCCATGTCTGTTAACAGCGATATGCTATATTTGTAGTAACCTCAAAATAAGAGCTTTTAAATTAGTAGCTAAAAATTCTTTACTTAATTTCCAAAAAATTGTCTTATTATGTGCCGCAGTCGATACATAAGTATGGCTAAAATACTTACCATTCCTCTTTTTTTTATGGAATGGTTTACACGTTCAGTGTCAGATCTTGCTTTTTGCTTTTTGCTTTTTGCTTTTTTATTTTAAGAAGCAAAAGGCAAGATCTGACCCTAGTCCCCTACATTTGCTCGCAAACGGGATTACAGCCCTGATGGACACAAGCCTGTTGGCAAGCAAACAGCCTACGCTAGCTTATACTAGAATAATGTAAACCAAAATAATCACCAATTTCTTTTAAGGTAAATTGTCCACTTTAGTACGCAACTTGAATATTTTCATTTCTTGAGTGGACATAGGAGTCTTTTGATTGGCAGTTTTTTGTCTATCTGAGTTAGTAGACAACCCCTTACTTATGAACTATATAAACCATAAGTAGTCATAAGCTTACAACGAGGTAAACAATGAAATTTTTCAACCCTAATGATAAGCAGGAAAGCACTTTTGATAAATGTATGGCAGAATACAGAAATCTTGTATTTGGTAATATAAGTGAACGCGTTAATCAATTAAATGAACGTGCACCAAACTTTAAACCAATTGATTTTGAAAGAGAACAATCAGTACAAGTTGGTGTGGGCGAATGTGCATTTATAAACGCTGATACAGAAGAACGACGGATCTTAGGCTCTGTAGGCGCAGGAACTTGTTTTATTCTAGCGATAGTTGATCCCAACAATAACGCGGCATGGCTTGCTCATGTAGATGTTTTAGTTTCTATGCCACAACTCAAAGAGATGTTAACAAAAGTATTTACAAAAATTAATCCTAATTCTGCTGTAGCGCATATAGTTGGAGGAAATGATTCATCTATAGTACAAGGTATAGCAATTTGTAATGAATTAGAAAAAAATGGGGTAACGATTAGCTCAGCATTATTAAGATCAAAAATGGAAATGGATCAACTAAGCTTAGCCATAGATCCTAAAACCGGCACTATTTATGCCCCAGAAGCTAATAATCTAAAAGCACGTAATGATTTATGGCGTAATCTAAGCAATAGAATGACTAAAAGTAATGAAGTGGGCTCAATCGGACTTACAGAAATTTCACCACTTCCAATCGAATCAACTAGCAAGCATTATAGTGCCCCACCTATTTGAGACAGTGGTGGTCTAAGCGTAATCGTTCAGGGTCAGATCTTGCTTTTTGCTTTTTTATTTTAATAAGCAAAAAGCAAGATCTGACCCTAGTCCCCCTTATTGTTATGCCAGCCTAGCTTATCTAAACAACGTGCTTGCGCTTCTACAGGAAAGACTTGCACATAAGATGTTAATAAATCCCGTGCATGATGACCTGGCGAAATGGTTAAACCTAATCTAACTAACTCACGCCGTACATCTGAGGCATCTCCTTGTAATAAGGCCAGTGGCATTGCCCATTGGTGTGTTATACCATCATCATCTTGCCATTCTAATAAGCGACCCCATTCACCATTATGCGCATCTCGCATTTTTGCAGTTACGTACAGTGGCGAACAGATCCAACTTGGTGCAAGCTCATTGCCATCTTTATCTATACCTAAATAAAATACGCCTTTATTGTTTATATGAAACTTGCCACCAGCATAGCCGCAGTTGGTTATTTGCGATTGATGGTCTGCTTGTTTGACTTTTGCATCAAAGGCGATGATTTGATTGTTGCTCATAATATTCTCCAACACATGCTTGCAAAGACCACACAAGGCAACCTTTGCTGATATTTAATTCCAGACAAGTTGATGTGTGCTATGAATAGCTTTGTTAACTTGTTGAGCTATAAATTTTCTGTTGAATATATTCGAGAACATCGCTTTTGCGATATAGAACTTTACGACCAATTTTGATGTAGGGGACACCGCCACCAGCCCAACGATTACGTTCAAGTAATTGAGTAGAACAACTAAGAACTGCGGCAATGGTTTGTTGATTGAAAAGAGCTGATTGGGGGGCTAACTCAAATTCATTTAATAGGTGTAACCGAGTTGTTTTTGGTGAAGACATGAATACCTCCGTTTCATAATAGATTCAGCATAGAGCTGACTTTTTAATGTATTTTTGATTACGCAATCCTTTAATTAATATTATTTAAAAAACACGGCACACTGCATTAAACAGTTGAGCGATGCTTGCGACTCTTTCCTGCCCATTAGGAATGGTTAGCAGGTCTGGCTTTAACTTCAAGCTCGACCAGAGTATTGCTGGTTTGCTAAAACTCTGTAAGGCAAAAAATATCGAATTAAAAGAGGTGTTATCTAATGATATTGATTGATACTGAAAATCTCTTTAAAAATGAAGGTGTCCCATACGTCCCATGGTTGAAAAATAAGGTAGGGACGTGTCTAGCCCAGTAATGACGCGGATGCCTCACTTGTCCCTTTCGTCCCTCTCATTTCTATAATCCATAATAGACGAACTTATAATCCATATTGGACGAAGCCAAATAGAACTACCGCCTTCAAGATGCTAAAGTGTTATTAATTCTTGTATCATAGGTTTGTAGTATTCTGCTGCGCCAGCCTTTACTATTAAGTTATTTGTAGGCTGATATTCCGCGTCACTATGCGTCTGTCCGCAAAGAACTAAAAAGTCTATTGCGGGACTCTCAAGAACATAAGGCATCAGTACATCACCGATAGCTTTAGAGCTGAAATAGGGTAGATAGTTCTCATCACTGACCTGCCCCATATGCTGACAAGCCTCCTTGAAGGGAGGAACATGAGTCAAAACTATTATTTTTCTGGGTTGAAGCCTTACTGCTTGTAATAAGTCATTTTCCAATGCATTAGCATCTAGATCAGCTAACTCTTGCATTTTTTGTAGCAGATGCTGTCGACTTAGCATTTTTTCCTGAAACAAATCCGCAATCATTCGGCTGTCATTGAGTGAAACTGGACTGTTTTGATAATCACCTAATCGACCATCCGCCCATCCATCTTGCCCTAATAAAATTGTATTATTGGGAAGGTGTTGTAAACCTGTCGCAGGCAACCAAAATAAGTCAGCATGAGCCGCGCTTAATTCAGTCAATGCCTTACGTACATCCGAAATAATTCCACGATAATAATCATGGTTTCCGACAATAAAATATATGGGCATTTTGATTTGCCCAACCATTTCATTTAAAAGATTGATTAGAGAAGGAGCTTCGGCGATGTCACCACTAATCAATGTTGCATCGCAGCCAGTAGCTAGAATGTCCTTATAGTATTTTTGGCGAGACTCAACCTCTAGAAAATTGAGGTGGATATCCGTTAACCAAGCCAGTTTCATTTGCATGTACCCTATTCTTTTTGAGCAAATTGTTCTATTCGTTTTATCACAGTTTGAACTCGTTGCTCTGTCACTGGCCCGTCATTAAGATGGCCAGGGATTGACTGCATGAATTCATCGTTCTTTAAGAATTCATTGAACACTATCCTTAAGTGCTTCTTTAAATCATCACTTGAAGTGTGCACTTGCTCTGCAATATCAATACATCCTGCGATCACCGTAATCATGTCTTCAAAGTCATGACTTCCAAGAAAATCATAGTTCCCTCTTGATTTAAAAGCCTCTATTTTAGTCGCTAAAAAATAGGGGGCTGTTACAGATTTGATGGTAATGTCCTCTGTAAGCTGATGATCAACAGCATGTTTGATTGCTTCTTTATACCACTCATTTCCCCAACCCAAAATTTTTTCATCTGTAGGCATTACATCCAATATGATGTCGTCAAGATGCCAACGACAGGTGATCTCATCTTGCATCGAACGATAAAAGCCTTTCTCTTTTAGTTTTTCCTCAAACTTATAGTACTGACCTAACGACAAAACATCGATGATGCAGTCAACATCCAATGTTGTGCGAACATCTAATGATAATGGATCATTTATAAACAAAGCCGTGGTGCAGCCACCAAGATAGACCACTTCATCGTTCAATTCCCCGAGTTTCCTCGCAACCAACTCCAGCATTCTTAAATTTGATGTCGCTCTTTCGTTTCTTTGATGCATAAAACTCCCTTAATAACTCTATTGCTATCTTACGTTCTCTAGCTCGTCCTGAACGAATCGCGTCAATGAGAACCAGTAGCTCGTAAAAAGATTGATCCGGGTGTTTTGCTAACGCCTCCGGCACAGATCGATACAATGGTTCTAAAGCTAACCCTCGCTGATCGCCCTCAGCATAAGGCCATACTGGTATGGGGTCATCTCCCAACACAATGTATTTTTTAAATAGAGGAGCTGCATAGCTTGTAGGGATACCCCGTGTATATACTCCTAGTTGCACCGGAAAGAAGTATTTTACACCGTAAATCAAGCATTCCTCACAAGCGGCTTGTATGGGCATCCGAATAGTTTTATTTGAATTAGACTCTTCAGATTTACGATATACAGGTGCAATCAATCCAGATAATTCCAATCGCTTCATCCCTTCATGAACTTCAGAGGCGCTCATGCAAAGATAGGTTGCCAAATCTTTTTGAAGTAATTGCTCTGGATGCTCACTAGCTAATATTTTTAACAGTATCACGATGTCTTGTGGCTTTAACATTTATCGTTCCAATGTGACTTCTATAAACAGAGTATAGCATAAATTCGCAATTCGCGAATCGCGAATCGCGAATTTACTATAACTGTTGGTTTTATTACTTAAGTGCAGGAATTATCCGTGTCCCATACGTCCCAAAGTTCCAAAATAAGGTGGGGATGTGTCTAGCCCAGTAACGACATAGATGCCCCACTTGTCCCATTAGTCCCATTAGTCCCAAGTATTTTTTAAATGAATTTAATTCCATTTGAATAGGTTTCCAATGAAAATTTGTTCTCATTCAAAATTAAAAGCGCATGCCCATCAGCTACATCAGGTAGATTAATATTCCACAATTTTTTATACCAGGAATCATCCTTATCGATAGGCTTTTTTATTAACTCATAAGCCAATTCTGCCTCAACTGTGAGACGACCTTGCTGGTATTGTTCTTCTATTATATCAATATCGCTTTCTAGCCAATCTAAGGATTCATTCATCTCCCGGATAGTAAATTGATTCCAAGTGCAGGTAAACGGTGCACCCATATGACCACTGATCCAAAAATTAGGCATAAAATGCATGATTAGGCGAGATAAAAGTCGCTCTTTCCCAGGACTAACATGCGAAACAAATATCGAAGGTTTGCTTTTATTTTTAATCTGCTGATACAAAACACCAAATTGATGTAATGCTGTCCATACCTTGCCCCCATTACCTGCAATTGGTTTATCGAATAACTTCTTACTAACCAAAAAATTACCTCCCAAACCGTAAAGAGAAAACTCTAGTTCATTTTTACTTGTGTGGAATTGATAAAATTGATGTTCATCAAGCACGTGCAGATTTTCAACATTGAGACTGGCATTTAATTGCCTCAAAACTTGCACATCTTCGTGATTTCCCCAGACCGCATAAACAGGAACTGAAAATTTCTTTACACCTGAGATAAAATCAGGAAAGTCTCCTAGTAATCTATTTTCTTTGACGATTTCTATTAGTCTTTCTCGATTAGTTTGTTTATCAACTTCATATTGTCACCAAACTGGTGAGTGGGATACTAACAAGCGTAATTCCCTTGGGCTAAGTCGATAAATGCTCTGTTCATCATAAAACCCAAAGTCACCTGCATGAATCACCATATCAGCATTAGTTTGAGCTATCATTTGATTGATGATATCCAAATTACCGTGGGTATCACTGATTAATAAAATTCTGCGCATTGATATATGCGCCTTAAATCATGTTAACACTATTCAAATAATTTAACTTATTCAAACTCTCAAGTTAAAAGAATTGAATTTTCTTAACATGAGTAAAAATTTAAGTATACATAAATACTATATTAACATAGCATTACCGCATACTTAAATAAATAATCGCATTAAGTAGGCATTTATACTATAATTATATGGAATAAACGTCCACTTAAATTCAATTATGAATAAAAAACACGCTATTAATGTACTGAGAGAACAAGATAAACAAGGTAAATACATCTTTACTAATCGCGATCTCTCTAAGCTATTTCCAGAAGACTCCTTTAAAACCTTCAATGAAGGACTGAAACGTCTGGTAAAATCAGGAGTACTTAAGCGCGCTTGCCGAGATGTATATGTTAATGAAGATGCCAGACAATTTGACAGTTATGCCATCGAACGTATTGCAAAAACACTTAGACGAGGCGAGTACAATTATGTCAGTTTGGAATCTATGCTATCTGAATATGGCATCATCTCACAAATTCCTATTGATAGAATAACGATCATGACAACAGGCAGAAAAGGCATCTACAACACTGCCTATGGGGTTATTGAATTTACGCACACTAAGCGAACGGTCAAAGATATTCTCAATAGCACCACCAAAATCAATGAACGACCTCTTAGAATGGCCACTAAACAAGCCGCTTTAAGAGACCTAAAACGGGTTGGTCGCAATATGAATTTAGTTAATTTGGATGAGTTAGTATGATTAAACCTACCGCCATAAACAGGGAAGATTTTAATTTATTAGTAGAACTTGCCATGCGGGAAGAGGGCTATTCGCATATGAGGCCTGTCATTGAAAAAGAATTATTACACTATGATTTGCTTTTTGCTCTGGATAAACAAGGGTTATTGGATAAATTGACCTTTCAAGGCGGTACATCACTTCGTCTATGTTATGGTTCTTCACGTTTTAGCGAAGATCTCGATTTTGCTGGAGGCTATGATTTTACCACGTCAAAACTACTGGATATGAAAGAGTGTATTGAAGGCTATATCGCTTCTCGATATGGTTTGGATGTATCGGTGAAAGAACCGGCAGAAATGTCTATTGAGCCTGAGTATCAAGATATTAAAGTTGATAAATGGCAAATTGCCATTACTACATCACCAACTCGAAAGGACTTACCAAAACAAAAAATTAAAATCAAGGTATGCAATATTCCCGCATATACAAGAACGCCACAGGCTCTAAATGCTAATTATGATTTTTTGCCTGACGGTTATGGAGATGTGCTGATCATGACAGAAAGCCCTGATGAAATTATGGCCGATAAATTAATCTCCCTGGTTAATACAACCCGATATGTACGTCATAGAGATATTTGGGATTTACGCTGGTTAAAGCAGCGTGGAAGTTCTATTAACAAGCAATTTATTTTATCCAAAATCAATGATTATAAAATTAGTGATTACCCAACCAAATTCGAGCAAATGATTACCAACATTGAAAAGATTATCTACAGCGAAGATTTTCATAATGAACTATCACGCTTCATTCCCTTAGATGTTCAGGAAAGGACGTTGAAAAAAGATAAATTTAAAGAATTTTTGTTTAATGAAACTCGGTTATTATTATCCGAATTGATGACGTTATTTGATGGCAAATCAGAACAGGCGGAGTTTTATATTTAAGATTTGAGAGTATGCAGGATGAACAAAACAAAGCGTCTCCACCGGGACTTATTGATTTTAGGTTTCAATTAAAAAAAGATACTCAGAAATATTTGATTAATTATATCTTGTCCTACAGTGAATTGGACTGTAAAGATCTAGCCCAAATACTTGAAGCCAGCCCCATGATTCTCAGCCAAGTACTAGCTGGAAACGAGTTCTTAGAGCCAGTGAAGGCACACAAATTATTCCATTATTTCACCATGATGATTGGCCATTAACCCTTTTAAATTCTATCACATTACGAATATACTCACTTACAGTGTAAAGCATATAATTTGAGGGCGACCAAAAACGAGGCCGTGTTTTTAGCATATCTTATGTACTCTGTATACATTGTTTGAAGTCATAGTAGCAGGAGCACGACGGCATAAATGTTATTAATGGGCGTTGGGTGCGCATCTTAATGCACTCACAGAATACCTTCATTTTGATAGAGCTTGTCATGTAATGAAACTCCAGTAATTTCTGACATAGTCTGTCGATATATTTCAACTTCCTGCGGGTAACTTACTCCCCTGACAATCGACAAGCTTCTTAATGTTGAAAACAAATTAAAATCATCAATAGTAAGGTTTCCATGAACAGCACTCTGATGTTGAATAAATGGCCCTATTAATTTTAACTGCAAGTGTACCTCATTCAATAGTTCATTTGTTTTTGCCAAGAGCTCGCTAAAAACCCCAAACAATTGCTCTTTTTTCTCAATATAATACTGCCGCGCATCCTCGGTCTCAAACTCTTTTAATGGGGCAGAAACCCATCGAGGAAAAGCAAGCTTCATTGTTGCTTTGTTCAAACGCTTGGCAATAGCAGCGTATTCTTGCTGTTCGGGATGTGAAGTAATAATTTGATGTCCAAATGAATTGTCGATATAAGAGATGATATCTAAACTCTCTGAAAGATACTTACCTGGCTCTATTTCTAAAATTGGTACCATTTTACAGCCGATCATACTGATGGGTGTGCTCTCATCATTGTGCTGAAGAATGATTAGATCATAATCAATTTTCTTAATACCAAGAATCATTCTTACTTTGACGCAAAATGGACAATGATCATAGGCAAATAACTTCATAAAAATACATCCCCACGTTTTTATTAATTAGGATAGGGTTTAACCTAGAAAAAGCAGTTGAAGCTACTACGAGCTCCTAGTGTACTGAAATTGAAAGCTTTTTCTAGGTTAAAATTGCCAATGAGAATTTCGTAGCACAACTTGATATCCGTCTGCATCCTCAAAAGTGACTCCCGATTTGACCCAGTAAGGATTATAGGGCTCTACTGGCGAAACCCCTATACTCTTCATCCTAGTTATCGCAGACTGCCATGCAATGGTATCGCTAAAATAAAAGACTAATAAATGCTCATGGCTGGGTGCTTTTCCATAGTGAATACCATATTCTTGAATGAATTCCAGATGATAACCATGATTCTTGTGGCTGAGGATAATGCCGCGATATCCATCCAAGTCGAACTCAGATACAGTACTAAACCCAAGACCTTCAATATAAAATTTCTTTAAATCATCAATGTTATCACTAGGTCGTGCAATTCGAATCTGTTTATTTGCCGTGCTCATAGTGCCCTTTCAGTTGGGTGACTAAATCTTTGGGGTTCTCCATGATAAGAGCAAGCTGTAAATGATCTTCGGTAATAAAACGCTCTGCTGAACAGTTATTGAGAAAACTCAGCAACAACTCGTAGTATCCATTGATATTCAAGAACCCAATCGGTTTATTATGAAGGCCTATTTTTTTTGCATTCCAGACTTCAAATACCTCTTCAAACGTCCCAAGACCACCAGGAAACGCTATACAAGCATCAGCCAACTTTAGCATTAATGCTTTTCTATCTTGCATTGTCTCTACTAGATGAAGCTCAGTGAGACTAGTATGCTGCAATTCACTGGGTAGAGCTGTTGGCATGACTCCTACAACAGTTCCTCCTGCTTCTAATACAGCATCCGCAAGCACACCCATTAAGCCATTACGAGCACCTCCATAAACTAGAGTGCAATTTTGTTTCGCTAACTCTAATCCTAATAATTTAGCACTGGAGCGATAAGCAGGATTTTTTCCTTCCATTGCCCCTAAAAAAACACATATAGACATCGCACTACTCATTGTCCTCATCCTAAAATACCATCAAGTACCTGGGCTATTTGTCTTTTATCCGTGTTAACACCGGTTATTGCAAGGACTATACTATCCCACAAGGCAATTCGCGCTTGAAGTGAACGTACGACCGAGTCTGCCGCTCTATCCCATAATGCATCGTCGTTACCACAGAGATCAGTGACCATCTGAAACGCTAAGGGCCCATGCTCTCCACCATCCAACTCTATATGACGTTCAAGATATTTAATTAGTTTTTCAGGGTTAATAGATCCAATGTTCTTGATCCCTTTGACTATCTCAATAAACATCTCAGGAACTAATGTCTCACGCCCCATAGTAAATGCAGCGGCAATTGCAACAACATCATTGGACTCAATAATCGAAAAGGTATTATCCATGAACTGCTTGGCTGCTTGTGGAAT
The DNA here is from genome assembly GCF_026191275.1 of Legionella sp. PATHC039. NCBI lineage: Bacteria > Pseudomonadati > Pseudomonadota > Gammaproteobacteria > Legionellales > Legionellaceae > Legionella > Legionella sp. PATHC039. Next base: position 55,165 of record NZ_JAPHOP010000001.1, on the reverse strand, counting down.
TGGTAATCCCTCAACAGCCTGACGATAGCTACCACATTCACCCACTTTATCAAGCAGTTTTGTGATCAGAGATGTATCACAACCCAAATCATTCATCGCAAGTACATAATATTCCATGTGACTGTATACAGAGCCATCAATTTCATCACACTCTTCACCCAAAACAATCTCGTTAATAAGACGGCTTAACCTTACATTCGTGCCAGGGATCCAGGGCACTTGAGTACAAGAAAGCTTATTTTGCAAGGCTTTCAATAAACTCATGAAGTCCCAAACTGCAAATATATGGTATTCCATAAATAGTTGTAGCGCCGTAAGTGATTTTATAGCGGTGTATAGAGGGTGATTAATTAATCGCTCTTGCAAAGGTGCGGCAACATGCTTTAGTTGCTCCACTTTTGATGACCGAGTAAGGTCGCTTATAAATTCTACATTTAACATAAAATAACTCTCAAGGTTAATGGATTAGACTATTAGCTCTTTGAGCTTCCCTCTTTTCTTGTTCGCTAATAAAACATTGTAATAAACTTTTATCAAAGTTCTTTTGGGCAAGCATGAATGGTGTTTCACTATTTTTATTTTTACAGGTGTAATCAACTCCATGTTGCATCAGCTCACGCACTACATCTTGACGATTAAATTTTATTGCTAAGTGTAAGGGGGTTTCACCATCTTTATTACACAATTCTGTATTGGCGTGGTTGGCTAAGAGAATTCTCACTGTAGCTATTCGACCAAATTTAACGGCCATGTGCAGCGCCGTGTCACCTGAATTATTTTGCATATCAATAGACTGCAGGTTATCTTTCAACAACAATCGCAATGCGCTTTCACGTCCATAAGCAGCCGCTCGAAAGAATGGGGCTGCCCCAGATTTATCCAGGTGATTTGCAACAGCACCGCTTGTTAATAATAAGTTAATAACTCGGTCATGGCCATACTCCGCTGCAATATGCATAGCTGAATCACCCACGTTGTTTACATGACTTATGTTTGCCCTTGCATGGATGAGACTACCAACCACGGCTTCTTGCCCATATTTAACAGCAGTAAGAAATGGCGTGGCTCCATCACTGGAACTGATTATATCAACTTCAATTGAAGCGAAACTCAACAAAGCGTCAACCGCCACACTATTACCATATTGAGCGCCAACATGTAGCGCAGCTATGCCATCTTGATTTCGTACATTTGGATTAGCACCTTGAGCTAATAATTGTTGAATTGCCAAGCCTGAATTATCAAAGGCTGCATAATGAAATGCTGTTCCTTTGTCCTCATCAACTCCATTAACTACTGCACCGTGCTGTATAAGACAATTGAGCGTAGCGCTAGAACTATTCAATGCAGCAATATAAAGTAACCTACTGCTCGTACAAATAGACTTTTTTAAGTGAGCCTGATTAATGAGCCGGATTAATGAATCTACAGCTCCTTTTTTAATTGCTCGTTCCGCTAAATGACGGGCTACTAAACACAAGAGATCAACTGTATTTTTATCATTTCGATTAAATAACGCGCTCAAAGAACCCAGCCTAATCGTACATGCACTATGAGGAAGTATCGCCTTCAAACCACCCGTACGGATGATGTCCGCTACCACAGAGTACATTTTATTCATTGTGGCATGAGCCATATTAATTTGGGTTATCTTTTGTTTACAAAGCGGACATACTGTATCCGTACAATCATCAGCCTGCTCAGCATTCATGAGCACTGAAAAATTTACAACATGAGAGCTATCACAGTTGAGCTCGACTGGTTGTTGCAATAATGTCCCAGATGCACCGCAGAACAAGCCTAAAGAGTTTAACTCTTCTTGAGATTTGCTGCCCGATAATATAGCTACAACCTGCTGAAATAGAAGTTCTTTTGCTTTTTCATCTGTGTCTATGAATGAAGAATATTCCCAACTAACAAAATGCTCAATAATTTGAGCCACTAGTTGCTCTGGTACGATAACAGCTGGTAGCGTTATGCCCAAAATTGAACACATCTTTTGTAAGCGTTCAGCTGACAGAATATTGTTTTGCATGGCCTTAGCCAGATCAGCGCGAATAAGATCAAGGCTATAGAAGTGAATATCTCCTGTACCATAATCCCACAAAAGCAATGGGATTCTGGGGAAATTATGATAAGAGTCTCGTGCGATTAAATATTCATAAAACAAATTTATCCGCTCTGTACTGTGATACGAATAAAATAATGCTCTTAGACCATGTCGTGTTAGTCCTCTTAAAAGCTCGTTATTTATTTTATCATTTGCATTGATTCGCATATGGGTCTGCAACGCAGACTTTGTGATGCTATGAGTTAGCAAACCATTTAACCATGGTTTGGTGATTGAGCCAGCATTTTTGGGCCATATGTATCTATCTCCCTTATGATGTAATAAAGCATCATCAAATAAAAACCCCAGCCGGTTATCCGCATACGGCGTGTACAGTCCATTAGTACTTACCGATGAAACAGCCATTTTTTTGGTGTACGGGGTTTCTTTTGGCTTACCCCTATCTTCATCAAATGAAATACTTCTTGGTAAAAGCTTACCCGCCTCATCCCTGTATTTTTCAAAGAATGATGTGCTTAAAACAACCGGTTGTCTTTCAATCGCTTGGTATGATTTACGAGTTCGCTTAATACACTGTCTAGCACCGGTTCGATCATTGCGTTGATCTGTATAGTGTGCTCTGTCTTTTGTTGTTTCAATGACAGGACGTACGTGCCTTGGATCACTGAGCATTTTAAGCTCTAGATCTGATAAGGTAACTACCCTTGCAATGCCATTTCCAGCGCGAATAATACGAGAAACCTCGTTTAAATTAAGATTTCCCTTAACGGACTCACGGTAAAGAGGCTCATCATAGGGCTCTTTTGTTGCAAGAACTTGCCAACAGGCCATTGGATTTTCTGTAAACTCATATAGCTGCTTCGTGTAACCACCAATGACACTTCCGCCTGTGTCATGAATGCATGATTTTGCAAACTGCCACAAGGGCTCAAAGGTATAACCCGACTGGAGGTATTGACTGTCATACATGCTATGCATGCTCCGCATGGATTCATCTGATCGACAACGTTGTAACTCAAGATCATGAGCTAAACGCAAAACAAGTTGTGCTAACTCCTTATTATTAGGATTTCCTAAATCTTCTACTACTTTTTTTTGATAAAAATCTAGTTCTTCCACTGTAGAAAAAAGTTGGCGAGCCGATGGTGAGTGCTCAACAAACTCACGAAAAGCCTGTGCAGATTGAACTCGATAACGCGTATACAATTCGACAGAGTCAGGACGTGATACCTCACTATCGCGCCCAACCACTTTAAATACGCTTGCCAACTCAATTTTTTCGCAAAATGCCTCTAATATTCCATCCTTCTTCATGGCAACAAGTTGCGATTGCAATGCGGGAATCCCATAGTTTAAAAGAGTGTCAATGATATAGGGTACATATCTCAAACTGCGTAGTGTATGGACAATATTATGATTTGGTCTGTGGACGATACCATGCTCCAGCTGAATTTTTGCTAGATTGTTATAGTGGAGTAAGTTTTCTTCTGTAAAGATGTCAGTATAAGGCTTAGAAAGATACCGAGCATGCGCAAACAACAAAGCATCTTTCAACAAAATCGATAATTCTTTTGCCATAACAACTCACTTTTATAATTTCAATACGTTATTCAAATGAACAACCAGTTGTTTTAAAACATGGTTGCGGGGATCTTCTTTTTCTTGAATTTCGGGCGATAATTGCGCAAATGTTGCGCCATATGATGGCAGATAAAAAATACTATCAAAACCATACACCCCTTGCCCTTGTGGCTGCAAAGCGATCTCTCCAATGAGTTCATGCTGCAATACGACTGGGGTAGGATCTGAAGCATGATTTAGGAAAACCATAGTACAAATAAATTTAGCCACCCGTTGCACTCCAGCCATTCCTTGCAAATCAGTCAGTAATTTGCTCATTGCTTGCTCTTTTGTTTTTCCTTCACCAGCATATCTGTTGGTCCTAACCCCGGGCCTATTTCCTAAGCTAGGAACAAGTAAGCCTGAATCATCAGCAATAGCAGGGAGATGAGTGTGGAAGCAGGCATTTCGCGCCTTAAGCAGAGCATTTTCGATAAAGGTTTCCTTGTCTTCCATAACCTCAGCAATACCGCATGAACCTTGATCTTTAATTCTTATAGGCAAGACTGAGCACACCTTTTTAACAAGCGCAATTTTTGCAGAGTTATTACTGGCAAAAACGATTGAATCCACTTAATGTTCCTCAATCCATTTACCAAACTCATTGCGGATTAACTTGGAATCGGTCTGTCGTTCATCAATGGATGGTTGTTGTTTTCTTTTGGCGCTAAAAAAACGCTCTCGAAGATGTTCTTCATCAGAGTCACTGTAGGTTAGAAAAATAATTGCTCTATTTTCGGCAGTGGTGTTCTCATTGGAGTAGTGAGGAGTAAAACTATCGAATAGGAGAATATCACCTGGTTGCATAAGAACCGTTTCAAAATTCCAAATATTTTTATAATGTTCATCAATAGGTTTTTGGTACTCACTAAACAAACCTTCTTTGTGTTTAGCAGGCGCAAAATATAAAACACCATTATTCACACTGGTCTGGCTTAAACTAATTGCAATCGTTAGGTGCTTAGTACCATAACCTCTTTCCTTCCAACCAGCAGCAGCATCTTGATGTAGCGGGAACGCTTTCATACCCGGCGGCTTAAAATTACATTTATCCTTAAGTAGATTTACGGATTGCCCAAAACAGCTGGCTGCTAGTTGCAACAAGATAGGGCTAGTTAATTGTGATCGGATTTCAGGACTGAGAAACTCCATAAAATATTCAAGGCGATCAAACACAGCACCATCTTGATATCGTATGTATGAGTTAGATGGAGCTTCTGCCTGAGCAAGAGAGTTAATTTCATTGTACAAATTAGTAATGCAAGACTCGGAGAAAAAATGCTTATATGAGATATATCCATATTCATTATATAAAGCAGCAATATTTATTTTATCAAAAACCACATTGATCCATTGCTTTCCCAATGTATCTGTTGCAAAGAAATAAACGACTCGCCACTGAAAATCACCAGAAGCCTGACGGTCTAATAATTGTTTAATAATAGCCAATAATTCATTCGCCTGATAACGGCTGCGATAACGGACCACATCGGTCTTATCTTTCTGCTCTATCCCTTCTTTAGAAAATTCGTGAACGGTTGTGGAAAAATAAACACGTCTCTTTGCATGACTGAGCATTTTGCTAATAATTGCTGACACTTCATTTTTAGGAAATAAATGAATAAATGCTTGCGCAAACACCATATCGACTGATTCACCATGGTATTCATTAAAATTTTTAACTTGAACATGGGCATTGGTTTTAGCTTTTGCATAGCTAACCATCTCAGGAGAGATATCTAAACCTTCCAGATTGTGAAAACCTAGCTCAGTAAAAACAACTAGATTATCGCCATTGGCGCAGCCAACATCGATAATTTTACAGTCTGGGCTCAATTCAGGTAGCTTGTTTTCTCCAGGCAGTTTCGGCCCTAACCAGTGTATTACAAAAGGACCTTGCGTTTTCCCAACAATAAGAGAGTTTATTTCCGTACGTAGAGCATGCATGGACTCTGAAAGCGTATCATAATAACTTGTTAATTGGTTGTAGGAATGCTCATGCAGATTGTAAATATTCATCTAATCTCCTAGGGGTATATTTGTGGTTGGTAATTTGCCTACCAATATAGTACCCACTTAACATAGCCGCTGTAATACCTCGAAATGAACCTACGGCATCTCCAGCCACATAGATAGAATGTTCTGGTATTTTTAATTGCCCATCCACAATTGGATAAGCTCCTACTCCTTCGATGGTCGGACCAATGAGCTCTATACCATCGCTGTTTTCCCTTAAACTAGGAAATCTATTGGCGAGCTCATGAAGTCCTTTCGTAATGTAGATGGCGTATTCTTTAGGAAAATAGCGTTCTAAGCTATGAGGTTCAGCAAAGAGATTCTTTAAGCAAAGAGTGAAGGAATCTGGCAATTTTGGTAAGCGCTGCATACCTGCTAAGCCACCCTCTATACGTGTATTAAATCCAATATTACTCAAATCAGTTGGTTCGCAATCAGAACGTCCCGAATACAAAACAAACTCTTCTGTTCCCGAGTTCACGATTTCCCCTCGTTGGCAAAAACAAAAAGTTCTCCATGATACGGGGGCATCTTGGTCAAAAAAAATGTATTTCGGATCTAAAGTATTTTGCTCAGCAAGAAGTTCATCGAAAAAAGGATGTTGATAATGTCCTTGAATACGAACGCCTACCTCAGTGCGCTGAAATTGATGTGCTACGTGAATAGACAGTTCTTGCATGAGAAGAGGCGACATTTTTCCAGAGGCCCAACAAATTTTATTACAAAAAAGTGGATCGCCATTAGTTACTATTTTATAAGAACCATCATCCATTTGGATAATGTCTATCAATGTAGTATTAAGCTGGATATTATTTTGAAATTCTTTAGTTAGATGGTTAATAAGGTGATATCGGGCGTCTAGTTCAAGATAAAATGAAGGATAATATTTTAAAGACCCACTGGCTTGTATGGCATAATTTGTATGATTCAGATCGATAGGTGGAACATCTCTGTTATATTGAGCAAAAAGTTTAGTTAACCATTGATAGGCTTTATCTAAACTCTCTTTATCTGGTAATTGCCACAGTTTCGACGCCGAGGGGAAAAAACTAAACTTACCATCAGAAAATAAACCTGCTCCTCCCAAACCGGATGAAATCCCTCCGGGAGTAAGCCTATCTCTTTCTGTTAAGGGCTTGCCGCTATCAATAAGAAGAAAGTCGTTGTCCCCTCGAAACGATAAAGCATTGGCAATGGCTAGCCCTGCCGGCCCTCCACCTATTATAAGTGTTTCGTACTTATGCGGCTTCATATTCTAACCAACCTGTATCGAGCTTCTTGTTGGTATCGTAGACAATAAATTCGCTTATTACGCGCTCAATTTCGTAACCTTTACTCTCAATAGCTGCTTTAACTTTTTTTATCTTATCAAAGGAGTTTTGAAAGCCAATGTGATAAGTTCTAGCATTTAAGAATCGTTGATAATCTTTTAGATTGTTACAACTAAAAGGAACACGGATTTGCAGCTCTTCAGTAAGTTGATAGGATAGATTTTTTAATACCTTATCACTCTCTTCAGACATGGGTGCATCTTTAATTTTGATGTGGTATTCAAAATAGGTATCACCTGGGATATTCTTTGCTTCCTCATCAGTTTGCGGCACACCTTCATTAGTAGCAAGGGATTCAAGCTTCAAGCGAATGACCTCAAAATGCTCGTTTAACTTTTTTGCATCTTCAATCATGCGTTCAACAGCAATTTTTGCGTTCGCAACTTTATAATATTTAGTACTTTGTAAAACCGTGGCCATCCCAATTTTTTCAAAATTCAGACCAACATTGAGCGCACGCATTCCATTTTCTTTACAAACTTGCGCAAATTTCACCTGCAACTCTTCGCTAGGATTTAATGGTGCAACAAAAATATGGCATTCAAATGTATCAGAGATTGCAGGCATCAGCTCAGGATTTTTATCCCATGCAAGAACTTGTTGGCTAGCTTCATGGATATGGGCGTTGAGATCAGCTACTGTTGTCATAATCCTTTCATTCCTTAATTGATTATTTCTATGCAGGTTTTTTATACACCTAATCAATTAATATTTCAATAAAAGAAATTCCAAAAAAAGAGCTTTGTTCCATCAGCAACCGCTATTTAAACAAAGATTTCATACTTAAACATGTCATTTCCAAAGAGATTCGATAATGTTAATTAAAACTCATTACTGTTATCATCAGTTTCTCATGGAATAAAGCAAGATAAACAATGATGTTGATTGGATCATAAAAATAAAATATAAAGTGAATAATAATAATTCATTGGTCCGAGACAGGCCCATCAACATGGAAAGATTAAATGAGAGCATTGTTCCATCAGCAATCGCTATTCAAACAGCGGCTTCATAAAAGATATTATTTTGAACTGGTTGCATTATATCTATTAAAGATGACAGATGCCCTGGGAAATCCACTTACACTCTATCAATCAGACTATACAATATTAATCACCTATTTAAAAAACCAAGGCATTTCTGATTTTAGTCAATTGGGAACACTAGAAAAATTAAATCATATTGAGAGAGCACAAGTAAGATTAACTCGATTCTTTTCATCTCAAAACCTTAAGGACTACGAGTTAGATGTCAAATCCACTACTGAAAGCTCATTATCTGAGATTATAAACAAAGGAGGCACCGCCTTATGTAAAGATGGCGAGCAAAATTGTGTGGTGTTATTTGAGGGCCATGTTTATGTTCACCCTAAAATTCGCGCACTCCCAGGGCGTGTCTATCATGAAGTAATGCCTGATTTAGCGAAAGATCCTACTATAAAAAAAGGCGCTATTGGTGTCTATCACTCATCATTTTCTCAAGGGCAGCAGGTTTCATTTGCTGGCTCAATTGTATTCGATAAAAATCTTGGTTGGATACTTGAGAATACTTCCGGTCATTATTTTCCTTCTGCCTACCAAATTAAACCACTCTTAATAGCCTTACAGGAACAAGGAATGGACCTATCAAAACTTACGATCAGACTTTGGACTCTAAAGAAACCAGGTACAATAGCACCTGATTTTAATGAGTCTTACTTTGATGTCCTTATAGAAAATGCCGCCGAGTATATGAAGCGTATGGAACATTCGCAAACGCACTATAGTCATTGATGTCCGCCAGCTGGCTAAGCGTTAAGAGCAGCCTTGGTTTTCATATTTAAAGCCTCAATAATTTCATCTACAGCGGCATCTAAAACTTTAAGTTTATCTGCTTTGGAAGCCCTTTTGTTAACAATATAAACGTCTGAACCACTAGCAGCAGTAGCAGTATACGAAAAAAATCCGGGCCCAACAAAATTTCTCTCTTGTTGAATCACGGTATCTCGTGTTTGGCCACGCTCCTTAACATTTCGTTCAATGCGTCGTATTATAATGTCATTATAAGATTCTGTGGCTACGTTTACACTGAGGCGATCAATTTCTTTTGGTAGCTGCGTTTTAGCAAAATATTGAGCAAAAATCCCTTCGATAATAACGACATCAGCCTTATCAATCATGTCATGCCCTATATGGTTACATGATAAAAATGAAAACTTGGGTTTATTGATTGCTTTACCTTTGCTTAAATTGAGGATGTGTTCTCGCAGTAAGTCAAAATCCATAATATCAGGAGTGTCAAAGTTTGTATGAAGGCGATAATAATCAATAGCCACATCTTCTGGTTTCACAAGAATATAATCATCCATTGTTAGCAGTTGACTGCTGATTCCTAGCTCGCGAAGCTTAAGCAAAAGCCGCTCAGAGACGCTGGTTTTTCCAGAAGCAGATGCGCCTCCAATAAATACAAAAATCATAAGAAAACTCACTTAAATATTATTGTTGATAATATAAAGATAAAGCATTTATATGAGATTTTAAATCAGGTCATTTGAACCACATCATCCTGTGTGCTCATAATCCATGCCCAACCATTTTGGTAGCATTCTTTATGACCTGTTTCATCTAAATGAATCACTGTTTTATTTTGAACTTGGGCTTTAATTTCTTCATGTGCTTGCTCGAGTGACTGACTCACCTTATGCTCAACATTCGACACACTTCCCAGGCAAATGGGCATTAGATAAACATCAGAAAGCCATGCATGAACAAGCGCTTAATCAACCGATATTTACTGGTCAATAAACTCACCATCGCTTGCCTATTGGTCCAAGTCCCTTACGACTCACGCCTGATGGCAAGTTTCCCTGATAGCGACGACGGCATGTTTTACAACGTCCTGTTTGAAGCTGGTATTCGATTACTTCCTAACCTGGTGAGGGTAGTTCAAAAACTTGGTGCCGTTCAAACTGTCCTAAAACATCTAATTCTTTACCACAATCACAATGGCTTTGAGGTGGGCAAACAATCACAGAATTGACTTTATCTATAGGCGCCAATGATCTTTGATGACCTTTATGCCCCAGTTGTCCTCCTCATGGACGAGCACTCTTAGGGTTACTCTGTTTTTTCTTTTTAAGGTCTTGAGATGGAGCAATGAGGACTTCTTGGAGTTGGTATTCAACTGCTCTCTTAATCGAGCATTTTCCTCTTTCAGTAACTTGTTTTCTTCTTTTAACTCAATGATTATTTTTGCTAAATGGCCTATTGTTTCTAATGCTTCTTCCAGATTCTTCGGAGCTAAATTGATTTGGCATAAATCAGTGATAAAATCAGAGTCTTATCTTTTGACTCCTTATAGCAATTTTTGATGATAATAAAAACCCCTCGTCGTAAAAACATCATAGTTTTATATACTTACATGACAGGGGGCGCGAACGATTACGACAAGAGAGAATATTTCTTGTCCCTAGCGCACAAAATGCCTTTTAAATCGCCATGTTGCTAAAGAAATCATGGTAAGGCAATACGCGAGTAGTGGCCATAAATTAGCCCAAATTTCACCAAAATTATTTCCTTTTAGCATAATGCCAAACATAATCTTAAAAAAATGCGTCAATGGCAAAAATAATCCTAAATATTGCGCCCATTCAGGCATTCCAAATATCGGAAAAGTAAATCCAGTTAACAAAATAGAAAAAGCAATAAAAACATTGATCACTTGCACTGCTTCAAACTGGGATGTACAAAAAGTGGCTATAGTTAAACCCAACGACAATTCCGCCACAATATAAGGTAGGGTGCATAAATATAAAAGAAGAGGGGCGCCAATAAACGGAACGTGAAATAAGTAGTAGGACAAGATAAGACCAAAACTTAATTGTAAATAACCAATGAGGATATAAGAAAAAATTTCGCCTAATAAAATTTCTGATGGGCGGGTCGGTGAGGCTAATAAATATTCAATCGTACCACCCTGAACGTCTCTAAATGCCACAACCACGGTTATCAGCAGCATCGTTAACATGAGCACCAAGCCTATCATCCCGGGAACTACATAAAATTGAGTTACGCGATCCGGATCAAATAATCGGTGGTTTATGATTTGAAAATCAGGCCTCTGCAAGGGAATATTAATATCCTTTTGGCCCATTTTCTCTATACCCATTTTCTTTATAAATGATGATTTCAATCCCGCCAAAGCAATGATAGCCCTACCTGAGGCAATAGCATCGATACTGCCATCTTCCAATAAAAGAGCTGGATTTTGGTTTCGATGAAGTGCTTTGGTAAAGTTGACAGGAATAGTCAATACCAGGATAGCCTTCCCTGTCTTCAATAAATGATAGGCTGATTCTGAATCGTTCGTCGAAGCCACAATTGAAAAATACCCTGTATTTTGTATCTCTCGAACCAGTTCACGTGTTACATCCGTATTATCCAAATTGATTAACACCGTAGGAACTTTTTGAGGATAGGTGTTTATGGCATACCCGGCTATACAAACTAAAATCAAAGGTAAGATTGCCATAATCACGATAGTAGCAGGATCACGTTTCATCAATAGGAATTCTTTGCGGATGATAGCCCACAAACGTTGCATTGAAAAATGACGCTTCACTTTGGATTCCCTTCTTTCATAATTTTATAAATGAAAGCGTCTTCTAAAGTAGTATCTATTTTTTTGATTTCATAATTGTTCAACACGAAAGGATCCAATACTTGATATATATCATCAACTATTGAGCTGATGCGCATTTCATTACCCTTTTCAATCATTTGAATAGCGGGGTTATTTAATAATATGTCCTTTAATCTGGAGAAACTCTCACCTTTAACAACCCAGGAGTGCAAGCCTGTCGATTGAATAATTTCAATCACTGAGCCACGTGCTATGATTTCTCCGGCGGACATATAAACCAATTGATGGCATCTTTCTGCCTCATCCATATGCTGCGTGCTGAGTAAAACAGTAACTCCTTTGGATACTATACTTTGTATATGCTCCCAAATTAACAAACGCGATTGTGGATCAATGCCTGAAGTTGGCTCGTCTAACAAAAGTAGACGAGGCTTATGCAACAAAGCAGCCGCTAATGCCACCCGCTGCTTCCAACCTCCTGATAAAGTAGCAGTAATACGTTTTTGGTTGTCACTTAAGGCCAGTAATTCAATGATTTCCTTCAGTCTCTCTTTCTTGTTTTTTAATTGATATATTCTTGCGATAAAATCCAGATTTTCATAAACAGTCAGGTTTTGATAGAGGCAAAAATTTTGTGGCATATAGCCAATTTGAGCCTGTATCAACTTGGTTTGAGTCATTAAATCGAGATTCAGACATCTACCCTGGCCTTTATCGGGAATTATTAATCCACTTAATAATCGTAAAATGGTCGTTTTACCACTACCGTTTGGCCCTAAAAAACCAAAAATTGTCCCTTCCTCGATTTGCAAATTCAAGTTCACTACTGCGTTGATTCCATTAAATGATTTTGCTAATCCGGACACATCGATAATAATTTGCTTTGAGTTCCATTTACTCATAATTGACTTCCACAGGCTGACCTATTTTTAGTAAATCCCTTAATCCCTGAGATAGATCCGCCTTTACTTTGTATACTAATTTATAACGATTTTTTTCACTAAAAATAACATCAGGAGTATATTCAGCCTGATTGGATATAAAGCTTATTTTGCCTGAATATTTTTTTTCATTAAGCAAAATTCGAACTTTTTTACCTAATTTAATTTTTTCCAAATGGCTTTCGGGAACATAAAACAAGATTTTCATTTGAGAAGGCAGAGAGAGACTCGCAATAGGGGAATTAGGAGGTACGTACTCATCCTTTAAATAATAACGTTCAGTCATAACAGAGTCTGCGGGCGCTTTGATTGAATTTACCCCATCAAGGGTTACAATTTTATCCTCTTTATGCAGTAATTGACCTTCATCAGCATACCATTCTTTTATGTATCCACCATCCGGGCTTGACACAATAAATAACTGAGATTCAACATAGCTTGTCGTTTGATACGGTGATTTTTCTTTTTTACAACCTTGCAATGTGCAGCAAATTAATACAACCAGGATTGCAATCCCTATTCTCATACCTCTTATCCTTTTGTCATCAGTATTAGTTATACTATCAGCAAAGCAATAACGATCGGGATATCCACTATTGGGTAAATCTCTCATCCAGCCAATCAAAAATAACTTGCTGAAACTGACCATTAGCATCTGCTTCACAATGCATACCAGCCCCCAGTTTGGCATCAAACATCACATAGGTTTTTTCACAACGCAAAGCTTCATATAGCGTACTCCCACGATTGGATATCCTGTCGCTTGGATTATCGCAGACTAGTGTGGGACAAGTGATCTCTTGCACCCTATCAACAAAGGTGTATGCAGATAATGCCTGCAAATAGTCAAAAGGAGTAACCAAGCCGTGTGTATACATTCTTGATTTGAAATAAAATTCTTTCATTGGATTTTCTGAGAACAATTGATAAAAACAGGCATTAAGTTCATCAGCTTTTCCTTCTTTTAATAACATCATAAGGTTTGGAGGTAGCATTTTATTGAGTGAGCCTGCAATATCCATCTGTCCTGGATCACAAATTAATGCAGCTAATCGTTTTTCACTACAGGCCGCCCTTGGTGCTAGATAACCGCCAAAACTTCTGCCAATGAGCACATAACTGGAAGTCCCCAGTTCACTTTGTTCATCCAGCCAGTCCACAACCTGAGAAATAACATGTTCGAAATCAGCTCTCATATACAGCTTTTGTCGACGCAAAACATGCCCTTGTCCCGGACCATCGAAAATCAAAATATGATACCCATGTAAAAGCGCAGCAGGAACGAGAGCATAATTTTCTTCAAAAGTACTGTCATATCCTCCAGGTACTATCAAAGTTGCTTTGGGAGATTGATCGCTGAAAAATAAATAACCGCTCAATGTTTGATCATCATAAGGGATCCATATTTTTTGAGATCCAGGATGCAATCGATGCATTGCTCGTTCAAAACAAAACTGCAATTGATCAAAACAAGGAATCACACGCGGATCATCAGGATTGGCACGTAAAAAAAACTCACTTGCACGGTAATATTCTGCAGCACGCAGATAAGCGTATGCTGCTGTTATAAAATGATTGGCCTCCCAACTGTTATTGGCTTTGGTTTTAAGTGTATTTGCCATCTCATACCATGCCTTATACCAACTGTCCCCATCTTTATCAGTGATTTTGGACAAGGTTGCATAACATTCACCAACATCAGCACACTGCACATAACATTTACCAAGAGTTCTTAAAAACTGTCCAAAAAATTCATCACTGAAAATTCCTTTTTTTTGATACATATCATAATAATTAGCATACATAACAGTATAAAAATTCCCTAAAAATTACAGAGTAACTGAAAGTAAAATGGATTGCCATGTGCCAGAGTATATTACGCGCAGGGCTATGAATTATCCTAAATGATATTAGGACAGACTTACGAAAACCCCAAGGTCAAGGCAAAAAATGTTTTTAATGAGGGAGTTTAGATAAACTAAATCACTGAATTAAAAACATTTTTTAACGACGAGATTGGGTGGGTTGCAAGTCTGTAGGATTCATTTTCAAGGGAGTGCTGTCTAAACACCATCTAATACCGATAAAGATCTTTGCAAACTGAAGACACTGCGTTTTGCATTTCGTCATCATTAATAACATCTGGCTGCACAATTTTCTGATGCATCAAATAATGAAAATACTTATAAGCTTTCTTTAAAGTTGTGAATTGAGATTTCGTTAATACATTCGATAAAAACAAATGCTTAAGTTGGTTTAGTGTATTGGTATAACTTGAAAATTTGGGATCCCTAAGATTCAATATAAGAAATTGAACCAAAAATTCCAGATCCAATAATCCGCCCCGAGCTAGCTTTACTTCATCTGACTCTTGAAATTGATCGATTTTAGATCGCATGGTTAATACGTCCCTTTGCAATAATTTACTATCTCTCTCTAGCAACAGGACTGATTTTTTTAGTTGGGAAAACTGATTTTTGATTTTTGAATTTCCCGATAATATCCTCGCCTTTAACAAAGCTTGATGTTCCCATGTCCAAGCTTGTGTTTTTTGATACTCAACAAAAGCATCCACATGACTGACTAACAAGCCTGCAGCACCAGAGGGTCTTAAACGAGTATCAACGTGATACAAAACCCCCATTTGAGTACGAGTAGTCAGCATATGCAATATTTTTTGTGTTAATCGGGTCACTAAAGCTTCTTCAGATGGTTTGGCAGAATGTAAAAAGACCAAATCGAGATCAGACGCATAACTCATCTCTCGACTGCCCAGTTTTCCATAAGCAATAATGGCAAATCGCGATTGAATTTCAGCTATTTCAGGGTGACGGCCACATAACTGTTTGCTTGCAATAATTAAAACTTGACTGACAATGACTTGCGCCACATCAGATAGAAATTTCCCAATGCGCACAGCGTCACATAATCCATACAATTCCGCTCTGGCAGCCACCATCCAATTCGTTAATTTAAACTGACGCAGGATTTCCTCATGCACTTCCACATCATTAGTATGCTCTAATTTTTCAACTATTGTCTGTTCCATTTGGGATAATGAATCAGGATGCCAATCCTTTTCCTGCTCCAACAAGATTTCCAACAAAAAAGGTTGGCTAACAAACAGGGAAGAAATAAAAGGACTATTCACAAACCAAAATAATAATTCTCTTAGCGCATGGGGGTTTTCAGTGAGTAAAGCCAGGTAAGCGCTTCGCCCCACAATATTTTCAAGCAAATGAATTACTTGTAATAAAACCTCATCCGTTTTAGGGCAGTAAGTCAATTCTGTAAGTAATAAAACCATAAAACGATCAAGGCGAATGCGAGCGCCCTGTGATAATCTTCTGCACCGTGGTCCATGTCGAAAAGCATGGAGCATTTGGTAACAATGTTGTGCATTTTCATACCCTAAACTAATCAATAAATTCACTGCCATATTACTTTCAACATGACCTTGCCAAAGGCTAAATAATTGATTGTTTAACAATCTCTTTTCGTCTTCATAATCATCAACCTTGCCAAGAATGGAATGAAAGAAATTACTAACAATTCGTTGATATTGTTGTAATTTATTGAAAAATTGTTCCCAGTCAGTGAATCCCATGGCATAAACTATCTGCGCTTTTTTTAACTGGTCTTCAGGTAGAGAATGGGTTTGTTGATCGTTCAAACTCTGTAGAACATTTTCCAATTTTCTCAAAAAAAGATACGCTTGTTTTAAAGCATCACACCTGGGTAGTAATTTCTCCTTTTTTATCACAGCCAGTGCTAACATGGCATTTTGAACTTGCAATTGAGGTAATCTGCCTCCGCGAATTAATTGAACATTCTGAATAATAAACTCTATTTCCCTAATACCACCCCGGCCTCGTTTAATATCATTCAATAAGGGGTTAAGTTGCACCTCACGCTCGATCATTGCCTTCATCCCTCGCAAGGACTCTATCACTCCAAAGTCCACATACCTCCTGTAAACAAACGGGATGATTAAACGCTCAAACCATGGAAATGGTTCATTCAAAGACTCAGCAATAACTCGCGCTTTAACCATGGCATAACGTTCCCAATCACGTCCCTGTTCCTGGTAATAGGTTTCCATAGCTGCAAAACTGGAAACCAATGGACCACTATCTCCATTAGGTCGTAATCTTAAATCCACTCTAAATACAAAACCATCAGGCGTCACACTCTGTAATAAATGAACAAAAGTTTGCACCATCTTGCTAAAATAATGCTGATTGGTAATCTGCTCCTCACCATCAGTGCAGCCAACTTCATTGAAGGCAAAAATCAAATCAATATCGGACGAATAATTAAGTTCTCTTCCCCCAAGTTTCCCCATGGCAAGAGCATACAATTGAATCTCTCTACCCTCACTGTTTCTGGGAACCCCGTAACGACTCAACACGGTAAATCCAATATATTTTAAAGTATGCAAGATGATAGAGTCTGCCAGATCAGACCAAGATTGCATAACCTCTTGAGTAGAAGCCAAACCGGCTATTTCAAGTAATAACAACCGCAAAAAATGGGTATGGCGAAACCGACGCAATTCCTGCGTATACTGGGCTTGAGATAATTGCAGGCTGATTTGCTGAATGGCATAAAAATAGCTTTCGCGAGACCATAAGGAACAGCAGGAATCACTTTCTAAAAGAGAGACCAATAATCTAATTTGTCTGCAGACATAGTCACTTACCAATATCAACTTTTCGGCACTTTCTTTCAATGGATGGTGCAAAGGAGCAACGTATTTTTCAATTAACCAGGATTTTGTAGAAATCAATGTTTCAATATCGCTTTGTGGAGACATAAAATATACTATTCTTAATATAAAAACCTAAACATATCATAGGATTAATCAATTAATTTTACATTTAATACTTTAAAACTCCTATTGGACGTTATACTCTTATAAAAGACTCTAATAATATTTTAGTGAAGATACCAATGAAATTTATTCAGGGATTATTGCTTTCTTTCTTTTTTCTAGTTTCACCTCTCCACGCTCAAAACGAGCCTATACCTTTAATAGTAGGTGTAGGAGGCTTTTACCCTCCCTTTATTATGCAAGGAACAAATAATGAGCTTTTTGGCTATGATATCGCTACCATGACAGAACTGTGTAAGATAATGAAACGCCAATGTAATTTTCGAGTCATGCGATTCAGACAACTAATTCCTGCTCTGATTGACAAACAAATTGATGCAGCGATCAGCGCCATGTCTATTACTTCAGAACGCGCAAATTTGATAAATTTCAGCATGCCCTATTTATTGAGTTACTCCAGGTTTCTTACAAATAAGATACACGATACTCATCAACCGTTTAGTTTAATACTCTTAAAAGGTAAACGAATCGGTGTGGAACAAAATACTGTATTTAGCCAGGAAATCAGAAGGATGGGGATAATAGATCCCGTCATAGTGGAATTTGACAGAACTGAAGAAATGCTCGAGGCATTGAGTACAAATGAAATTGATTTTGTTCTAATGGATAATCCTGCTGCTTTATACTGGTCAGCCAATTCATCTGGGAGACTTTTGGTGACTGGCAGTCCCATGTTGATTGGTTATGGTTTGGGGATTGCAGTCAATCGGGAAAACTCCCAATTACTCAAATCTCTAAATGACGCCTTGGTAGAATACCAGCGTTCTGACAAATACAAGGAAATTTACAATAAATACATGATGAATTTTTAAGCTTGCTATGGTTAGGGCAATTGCTACAAAAATTGCTCTTAGTCATTCATCAATAGCTGAATAATTATTTTAAGGCTTAATAAGCCAGCACCCTGATATTTAACTATCCTGTAAGGGTTGGATCTGAGTCCAGGTTGGATGAAAATAATCATGAAAAAGCAAAGCATAGATGACTATGTGGGCATTTCGAAGGATTATTTTCTTTCAATATAAACCCAATACGGCCATTCCAATTGAATGGCTCATCTCTAGCTTTTAATGCAGAGTTTGACCTTGAGTAATGCAGCGACTAATCACCTGCCTGGTAACGTAATCACCCTGACTAACTCCATATAAAGAAGTAAAATGTTTTGCCAAAATAACTACCCAACCAGATAAACGGAAATTCATGCGTTTTTCATTTTGATCAACGACAATCTCAAAAAGACCTAATGAATCACTATCACGTTCATTAGCATACTCTTCCATTATGACTCGCGCCGTTTGCAAATCTTTATCTCTGGTAGGCCAATTTTGACTCATAAGACACTCCCTAAAAACATGAGTAAGACTGTTGTTACTTCTACAACATGGAGGCAATTTTCAAAATTGCAAGTTGTGAAATAAATAAATATTATCTCATAAAGTGATTAAATACTCAATATTGCGGTTAATTTTTACACTGAATTAAAAACATTAATGGTTTAAAATACCCATTGAAAATAGCTTTCTCCAAGACCATTGCGTTCGAAACTTCTCAAGAGTACATTAATATATCATTAAATCTTTGGCATAGTTTTTTACTCGCTCAATACAACTTCAAATCGGATAAAAAAATATCATGCATAAAATCATAAATGGTGCTATGACAGGTATTGGCCTAAGAGCGCCACATTATGCCCAAATATTAGAGGAAAAGCCTGATATTGATTGGCTGGAAGTACATACAGAAAATTTCTTAGCCGAGGGTGGGCCTTTACTAGAGCTTCTAGATTCTATAAGCCAACATTATCCACTGAGCTTTCATGGAATCGGGCTATCTTTAGGGTCTGCTGAGGGAGTCTGTATAGCGCATTTAAATCGCATTAAAACTCTCATTGACCGCTTTCAACCAGCTTTGCTCTCTGATCATTTATCCTGGAGCACCATCGGAAACACCTATTTACCCGATTTATTACCTATTCCCTATAACGAGGAAAGTTTAACTATTATTAGCAATAATATTGATAAAGTACAAAATTATTTAAAGAGAACCTTATTAATAGAAAACCCCTCTTCTTATTTGGAATATCAGACTTCATCGTATTCAGAGCCCGATTTTTTAGCAGAAATAATCAAGAGTACTGAAGCCAGGCTCTTATTGGATATAAATAATATCTATGTTTCCTGTTCTAATAACAAACAAGATCCTTATCAATATATCCAAAGAATCCCGCATGAAGCAGTACAAGAAATTCATTTGGCCGGCCATTCCATTGTCTATCAGGACAATACGAATTTCTTGCAGATAGACACACATAATAATTATGTGTGTCCCGAGGTATGGGATTTGTATCGATATGCAATAAATTATACAGGTCTTGTTCCCACGTTGTTAGAATGGGATACAGAAATCCCCTCGTTAGATATTTTATTAAATGAAGCCAGGAAATCTACCTGTTATGCCTACAATTAAACAAATACAGGAATCTTTTCTAAACACGTTATTCAATCAACAAGATACTGCCATTTTTGAGTACTTTTGCCCTAACGAAATTACTAATGAATTCCGTTTCGACATTTATCGTAATACCATTTTGCAGAATCTGCGTCATTCACTCGAAATTACTTTTCCAGCCATTTGGAAATTGGTTGGCAAAGGATGTGCGGATGGTTTGGCATTACACTTTATCCAGGATAAAAATAATTTGCCAACAACTAATTGTTTGGATGATTGGGGCGAAAAATTTCCTCTGTTTTTAAAAAATAATCCAACCGTTAGCCATCTTCTTTATTTGAAAGATATCGCAGAAATAGAATGGTTAAAGCATTTAAGCTATTGCTCGCGGGATTATCCTGTTTTTTATCCCAGAATACTGCAAAACCACTTAAATGAGCGAGTAGAAAAATTAATTTTGCTATTTAATCCTTCCGTGTTTTTATACTCATCCTCTTATTACTTAAAAAGTATTTTTGACCTGATAGAAAATCCCCAGGAAACAGATTCCATTGATTTTCAACAAATACCAAGTTACGTAGTGATATCTCGTCAAAATGATCAAATAATTACTCATTGGATTATTGAAGACTTGTTTCAATTCTTATGCCATATAAAAGCAGGAATCTCACTAGGGAGCGCCTACGAAAATGTTCTGGAAAATAACCCTGATTTTGATTTGCTCACTGCATTACAATTTTTACTAAGGAATGAACTATTAGAAGATTGTTTTATTAATTCCAATTATCATATGAGCCACACTAACAACTGTCCTGAATGACAGTGATGATAAGAGCACGTTATTTTGCCAAAACCACTAAATCCAATGCTTCTCCCACACCACCTACATTTCTTGCATTCAATTCCTTTTTAGGTATCTTGTTCTCATAACCTTGCTTCATCGCTTCTAGAAATGTATCCCGGGTGGTCAAAGCTTGGGTCTTTTCTTCTTTATTATGTTTTTCAAGCTTCGCAGCCAAATTGGCAGCTTCCCCAATTACGGTATATTCCAAACGATTTTCATAACCAATGACACCAACAACCACTTCACCTGAAGCAAGACCAATTCCTACACCAACCACTATCTGTTCTTCTTTACGGCGATTTTCACTCCATACGTCTACCGATGCGACAATTTCATCCACAGTCCTTAATGCATCTGCCGCATAAGTATTGGAAGGGGTCACAGCGCCAAAACTTGCCAAAATACCATCTCCCATGAACTTATCAATGCTGCCATTATTCTTTTGAATAATCGGAACCAGTAAACGTTGGTATTCCGCTAACAGTCCGATTAATTCACTGGGAGACAGTTT
Organism: Legionella sp. PATHC039; assembly: GCF_026191275.1. Taxonomy (NCBI): domain Bacteria; kingdom Pseudomonadati; phylum Pseudomonadota; class Gammaproteobacteria; order Legionellales; family Legionellaceae; genus Legionella; species Legionella sp. PATHC039. Next base: position 33,869 of record NZ_JAPHOP010000001.1, on the reverse strand, counting down.
CACCGATGCTTTGGTAAATCCTCGCATATCAATAAACATAATTGCAGCCTGACGAAGCTCACCATATCCAGCTTGTAATGACTTTTCAGATGTTGTTATCTTTTCGACCACACTTGTATCAAAAAACCGTGATAAATCTTTTGCAGCGCTAGTTTGTTCCACTGCTTGAAACAGAGTGTGTTTCGCTCGCATCAACACCAGGGCAATGATGGTAGTAACCAGTAAAACGGACAATATGACATCAAATACAGCTCCCAAATAGACACTCCGAGTTGATGCGAATGTCACATAATCCCATGTAATAACATTCATACCTGAACTGGATAAAGTTTGCCAGGCAATAATTCCCCAGCCAAGAGCCGCAGTGAAGCCAGAGAGAATTACCCATACTGGTTCAAATCGAAGCGCACGCAAAGCAATTAAAACATAAACATAGTTAATATGCGGATTTTTAAGATTAATGGTAGGTGTGGTTTCGAACTGCAAATAATAAGTCCAAATAATAAATAATAACAAAGCCATTTCGGCAACGATAAAAAATCCCAAGAATACTGGATTTAATTGATTAGTATAGACAAACCACAGCCTTAGTAATATCAAAATAGCAAATAGCCATAAGCCTAGAGATGAAGACTGCACCGGCGCACCAGGCGAATAGCCAGCTGAAGAAAATATATTGATAATGCTTAATAATACAATGACACCCAACTGCACACCGGCAACCAATAGTTCACCAGTGTATTGTTGGGCTTCTATCTCTTTCCTGATGCGAAGCGGTAACTTAGAGTAACTATCCACTCCTTCCCCCCACTATGCGTTCGCATAACCCTTTAGGTAACATGATAAATGCTTCAGGGTCACGATCGGCCGTTGATTGCGCAGCACAAGAATGCTGGGAAGTAGCGCAATCATTTTTGCCCGCTCTCGCCACATTATAGCAACGCTCTCTTTTTACCGTGATTTCATCTGATGAAAGCCAATCTGTATAGGTATATATAGAAGCAAGAGCAGCTCCCAAAGCAGCTGCTATGACGGCCGTGTTTTGTATCGGACGTTTATTCATATGACTTTCCACTATTTTAGGAATCGCTTTTTATTCTAGGCCAAATAATCTGCTACCACTTCGCCATACGGTAAAGTCAAATCAGTAATAAAATGTGAAACGGATACAATTTTATTAATATAAAGATTAGAGATAGGAGCCAGTGCATGAGGATGAAGCTCCAAGCTACCTGGCCCGGTCCATGCTCCTTTCACTGTAATATCAGTCAAATAGGTTTTGGTCAACTGATTCACTAAAGGAGTTCCATCTACATTAGGAATGTTTTTAAGTAAAAATACAGGCTTTTTAACGGATTCCAATACCTTTTCCGCGTCCAGCGGACGATGTTTATATCCCATAGTTGCGATGGCAATATCAATACTTCCATATTTGAGAATGCCAATGAGCGTGTCCTCTTCAACAAACAATTTGGGTTTGGCTAGCTTCTTTGGGAAACCCCAAATTTCTCGGCCACCAGCAATAGGGGCATGGCAATCGAGAAACATTGAAATGGTGAATCCGCCCTCTTCTCCTTTATATCTCACCGGAACCACTTGCCCTGACTCGGTATAATCACCAAATCCTGTTGAATCAGGCATGCGTATAAATTCAAATTTGACTACCGGCTCCAATAACTCCATATCAGGAGGTAAAATAGCTTGCAAAAGATCTGGATCGGTTTCATAAGCAATAATAAAAAATTCACGATTAATAAATCGATATGGGCCAGCCGGGTAAGTATTTAGCCAACGTGGAGCTGGCATATTAAATTCATTATCGATAACGCCTTGTAAAGAGTTTGCTGAAAGATTCTTGTCCATTAATCACTCCCTTTGTATTTCCCTATTATCTTCAATGAGACCTAAACCTCACTCGTCCCAGATTTATTTTTTTTGTTCAATGAATCATCGGTAATCAGCAAATTGTTGGCACGAAAAGTGTAATAAGACCAAAGCCAATTTAAAATGACACTTAAACGATTTCGAGAGCCAACCAGGAAAAAGACATGGACACCTCCCCAAAACCACCACGCTAATTCCCCACTGATTTTAAAACGATCAAATTCTGCAACAGCCGCTTTACGACCCACTGTAGCCAAACTACCGTAATGAATGTATTTAAATGGTTTATATCTTGAATTGTTATTATAAACTCTTTTCGATATGACTTTAGCTACATAGGCACCACCTTGTTTTGCAGCAGGGGCAATACCAGGCACTGGCTTACCATTCCAGGCATTCGAAGCAGCCGTATCCCCAATAACAAAAATATTAGAATAACCGGCTACGGTGAGATCATCATTCACTTTCACGCGACCGGCCGGATCAGCTTCGAGCTGAAGCCATTTTGATGCAGGGGAAGCAGCAACACCTGCTGCCCAAAAAACTGATTTTGAATAAATTCTTTCCTTATTAATAATCACACCATCGCTATCAATTTGCTCAACCATACTATTCACTAAAACTTTAACCCCCATGCTTTCCAAATAGCGTTGCGCTTTTTGCGATATTTGTTCTGAAAAGGTAGGCAAAATCCGCGGTGCTGCCTGAACCAGAATAATATTTGCTGATGCTGGGTCAAAATGACGAAACTCCTTTACTATCCCAAATCGAGCCAGTTCTGCTATGGCTCCTGCAAGTTCCACTCCAGTAGGCCCGGCACCTACAATCACAAAATTTAAAAATTGCTTGCGTTCTTCATCACTTTCAGCGATCTCGGCCAGTTCAAACGACTTTATTATACGGCTACGAACAGAAGTTCCATCGTTAATTGTTTTTAACCCGGGAGCATAGGGGGCCCAACTGTCCTTTCCAAAATAACTGTGCGTTGCTCCTGTAGCGATGACCAGATAATCATATGGAATTGTGAAATTATCAGCTATGACAAGGCGTTCCTCTTTATTAATATCTGTTACATTACCCAATAATATTTCCGCATTAAATTGTTCCAAAAATATAGAGCGAATCGAAATTGCAATATCGGCTGGCGATAAACTTCCAGTAGCAATCTGGTATAAAAAAGGTTGAAAAAGATGATAATTGTGTCTATCAATCAAAGTAATCTTGACTGGCATATGACGTAGCGCCTTTGCACAAGCAATCCCCCCAAAACCTGCGCCTATAATAACTACTCGGGGCAAACCATCCAGGCTAAATGCCGGTTTTCCAGAAAGCTGAGGATAATGTTTCTTCAAAGCATGAAAGATCAAATGATCCAATGACAAGATCCCTGGACCTGAAATAAATAAAATAGCCATCACCACCATCCAGTATAAATAAAAACCGGCTACTCCGGGCGTAAAACTCAAAAGAACAGCTATTAATCCAAAAATTGCAACAACTCGAGTCGCTAAACCAAGTCCCAAAAAAATAGCCATGAATAGTGAAACATTGTTAAAAACGATAGAAGCTGAATTTAATGGCAACCATGGCATCAATAGCGGCAGCGCATCAGAAGAAATCAGTTGTATGTGTTGATTGATGAGTAAAAGTGAAATCATTAACCACATACGTAAAGAAAATAAATACAAACTTGAAAAAAACTCTCTTGTCCTATCTACAAATGTCACAATCAACATGGCAAACGGCAAAGGGCTGCGACTAAACCCATGCTCAAATAAATTATCAAGAGAAAATGGACCAGGGCCTCGCAACACATAACCCAACATTAATGCAATCCAAAGCAAATTAAGATCGATAGGCTGGTAATAGACTTGAGTCATGACAGCGAATCCAACAATAACTGCCGCTCCGCATCGGGTAAACAAACCCAAAAGCAGGGAAATCCCCCCTACAAACTGCGCCAATATGCCTAACAAAGCTTCCCATTCAGGTGATAGCCATGGAACCGGATATTCATTTTTAGCTAGATAAACAGCAGTATCCCAGTGGTTTGTTAGAAGTATTGCGGAAACTAATAATTGCTGGGCTATCCATATTCGAAATGCCAAATCAATAACAGGCCATCCAATCCGGCCAAGAAAGTCAACAGTGTCCATAAAAGTGTCAAAACACCTCGCGGTGTTTCTTGAAAACGAACGACTGTTTTGAGGTATCTGTGCCTGATCTTCTTGCTGCATATCAAAATCCCTTTCAATAAAGTTGTTAAAATATCTTTGTATTTCTAATAACTTTGGATTTAATTATAGCTGTAAATTTCAAATTATGTTGTGGACTATCATTCTGATAATAAAATTATAAATATTCATCCAGATCAATAGTGGTCACTTTTCCAAGATGTTTAAAATTACTCTTCAACCATTCTTCTCCCTTTTTGCGCCCCTCTTCATAAAGATGACTAATAAAAGACCACTCGGGGTTAAGCTTACTGGCTACTGAGGCGGATTCCATTGATACATCTGCGCGAATGGCATGTAAATAAAGTTTCCTGAGATTGTTTTTGTATTCATCCTTAATCCAACCACTGTCTATCAATTTGGTAACAAAAGCGATTGCCCGCATTTCCCGCATTAATGAAGAATTAAAACTGATCTCATTCACTCGATTTAGAATTTCGGCTGCAGTATCCGGGACATGCTCTCGATAAATAGGATTGATATGAAGAATTAAAATATCCCTGCACTCGGAATTATAAATCAGAGGGAAAATAGCTGGATTCCCCATATAACCACCATCCCAAAAATAATCCTCGCCAATATTCACTGCCTGAAACATGAAAGGCAGGCAAGCAGAGGCCATAACCGCATCAGCAGAAATTTTCTTATTATCAAATACATTAATTTTACCTGTGCGAACATTAGTAGCTGAGATAAATATTTTAATGCTTTTACAGGATTTAATTTTTTCAAAATCAACAATTTTCTCTAATATTTCCTTAAGTGGGTTAAAGTTTAAGGGATTAAATTGATAGGGGGAAAGAATTTTGGTCATCAAATCAAATATAAAAAAGGACATTGAATTTTCAATCCCTATGCCCAATAGTTCTTCCAAAGGAGTTTTTTTAAGTGGATTGTATATCTGCCCGGCATCGCTCACCATTTTCCAAAATTGATGCAGAGCTTCTCGAGCCCCCTCCTTTCCGCCGGTTGCAAATCCATAGGCAAGTACGGCAGCATTCATAGCACCAGCACTCGTTGCAGAAATGGCATCAAAATTAATACGACCATCTTCAAGAAGTCTGTCAATAATACCCCAGGCAAGGGCACCATGAGCACCACCTCCTTGTAAAGCAAGATTAATTATTTTGATATCCTTTGCCATGATACAATACTCCTGTTCCTTTTGCTGTGATTTATTAAGTATAAGGCAAAGATGCAAGAAATGTTTTCTATCCTATTTGGAATAAAAACAAACCATGTTAAATATTTTTCCATCTTTGAGAAATAAGTTGATGTCCTGTCACAAATCGAAAAATGGTACTATACTAACTACGTTATTTTATTAGACCTCTTGCCTAACCTGATTAATTTTTTAGAGCAAGAAACAAGCATTTTGAGGAGCTGTGTTTGCATGCAGGAATACAATGAAAGAGCCCGGTTAGGCAAGGGGTTTATTAAATAACATATGGATTAATCACATATAACAAAGGATAGGTATCATGAATAATATTTCTAAAATAACAATGGCTGCCGTGATGGCTGCTGGACTTTCAATGGCTACCATACCTGCTAATGCAGATACTCCAAATGATATGGAAAAATGCCAAGGCGTGGCCAAAGCTGGAAAAAATGATTGTGGTACAGCTCAACATGCCTGTGCTGGCCAATCTAAAACAGATGGTTCAACAACTGACTGGATTTATCTGCCCAAAGGTACTTGTGAAAAGCTGGTTAACGGCACAGTTAAAAGCTAATTAGAATGTATTCAAATCATTCTATCGATCAAGCCGCGCCTTATTCTGGATGTTCAGGCATTGGATTGCGGCTTGAACACATCGACGATATTTTAAAGGAACAGCCCACAGTTGATTATTTTGAAGTCCTGGCTGATAACTACATGAAACAATCAGGAGTTCAATTTAAACAATTGCTCAAGATTGCAGAATTTTATCCAGTGAGTTTACACAGCGTTGGCTTATCTATCGCTACATCCTCTGAACCTGATTATCAATATTTGCAGCAAATAAAAGATTTGGCTCATTGTTTAAACTCCAAGCTAATATCAGATCATTTATGCTGGACCCATGCCAATCAATTTTTTACCCATGAATTGATACCGTTTCCCTATACTGAAGAAACGCTCTCATTCATTATTGAAAAAACAAACCGCATTCAGGAATACCTAAACCAGCCAATAATGTACGAGAACGTATCAAGGTACGTCACTTATCGACAAAATACATTATCTGAAGCCGAGTTTCTCAATGAGTTAAGCACTACTACAGGTTGTGGTATCTTATTGGATATCAATAATTTATACGTGAATTGGTATAATCATGGTGATGACCCGGATAAGTATCTTCATTCGATGAAGACCAAAAACGTATGGCAGATGCATCTTGGGGGATTTTCAAAACAAGAGGGATATTTGCTGGATAGTCATAGTGATAAAGTATACCAAGACGTTTGGCAACTTTATGAAAAGGCTCAAAATCTCTTTATAAACACGCCAACAGTTATCGAGTGGGATAATGACTTGCCAGATTTTTCACTCCTGTATGACGAAATGTGTAAAGCAAAAACCATAATAAAGCGTGTGGCAGAAAGGAGTATGAATCATTATGCGTAATACTCTGCTTGAAACAATTCAAAAGGAATGGATAGCACAATTCAAAGAGGAGGCACTAGCAAGCCCCTTAAAAAACAGGCTCGCTCGATCCAATTTTGATGGTATTAGTGTCTACATGGAAAGCCACCATGCTACTTTATTTAATCATTTGAAATCAACTTTTCCTCTCTGTATGCGTTTGGTCGGGGAAAACTTCTGGTACGCCTTATTGCATCGCTATATCAATAATTGCGAATCCACTCAATATGACATTAATCAGTACGGAGATAGCCTTCCTCAATTTATTGCGAATTTTGAACCTGCTAAAGAGCTGCCTTATTTGCAGCAGTTATGCGCTATTGAATGGCACTGGCACACCTTAAAGCTTCTTTCCCCTGTTAAACCTTTTGATTTTGAGTCTTTTTCGGGCATAGATGAGATTAGCTTTCAATCTTTATGTTTTCATCTGACGCCCAATTTAAAAATTCTCTGTTCTGAGTATCCTATTTACCAAATTTGGGCTATGAACTATTTTCAGCAGGATAAACAAATACAAATATCAGGTTGTCCTGAAAAAGTTGTTATTTATCAGCATAATGATTTACCTTGTATTATGCTAATTATTGAGGAGGAATATATTTTTCTGGAACTCTTATCCTCTGGAAACCAGACACCATGGCAAAAAGTGGTAACAGAATTAAGTAAATGGATTAGCGAGGAAAAAATTGGTGACACTCTAACCAAGGCCCTTCGTTATCAATGGATTAATCATTTTTCACTGGAGGCTATATGAAAGCACTTATAGCAAAAACCTATCTGCTGGCTGATAAAATTTTTGATTTACTTGCCCCAATTTTTATCCTTTTAACCCGCCTTTATCTTGCCCAGGTTTTTTTTCTATCTGGCTTAACCAAAATCAGTAATTGGCAGGCTACTCTTTCTTTATTCCAAAACGAATACATGGTTCCCGTTATGTCGCCTACCTTTGCCGCGTATCTGGGAACAGCTTGTGAACTGGGCTTTCCTGTATTGATTACATTAGGGCTTGGATCCAGGCTCGTTTTATTTGGACTTTTTCTATTTAACTTATTTGCTGTTTTCTCTTATCAATTCCTATGGACACCGGATGGTGCCGTTGGTCTTAACGATCACATGCAATGGGGAATCATGATTTTAATGCTTTTATGTACCGGGCCAGGGAAATTATCAATTGATTATTTAATCAGACGATTTTATTTGAAATTAGACAATTAATTGAATCTTTAAACTCCATAGCTCGAAACATCAAGCATTCTATACCATCCTCTCTCTAACGAATCAGAGAGGATGGAATTTTGTTATCTTGATTTGCTCCAGTCTAAATTCAGGATTAAATCAATAAAACTCGATATGAATCCAAATCGTAATGCTGGAATGTTTACCAAAGTCAGCTTATTATATGTAAAAGCAAACCGTTGAATTACTAAATCATGACATTCCAAATTTTACCCTCTTTACTGTCAGCGGACATGACCCGTTTAGGAGAGGAAGTAGATGCCGTTATGAAAGCCGGCGCTGATTTTATTCATTTTGATGTCATGGATAACCATTATGTACCCAACCTGACTTTTGGCCCCGCTTTCTGTGACGCTTTAATCAAAAAATTTCCAAATTTGCCGATTGATGTCCATTTGATGACTACCCCGGTTGATACTCTAATCGAAGCATTTGCCAAAGCAGGTGCGAAACGTATCAGTATTCATCCAGATGCTACTATTCATTTAGACAGGAGTTTGCAGTTAATCAATAACCTTGGATGTGAAGCGGGTTTAGTGCTCAACCCAGCTACGCCAATCGACACATTAACCTGGTGTGCCCATAATCTAAAATTTGTTTTGGTCATGACAGTTAACCCAGGATTTGGCGGTCAAAAACTTATCCGGGAGGTTATACCCAAGCTCTCTAAAATTCGGCAACAGCACCCAAATCTCGATCTATGTGTTGATGGTGGAGTCACCCCCCAGAATATTGCTTCATTAGCACATGCCGGAGCTAACCAATTTGTTGCAGGTTCTGCTATATTCAATAGCAGTAATTATAGTGAAACCATTAAACGTATGCGTGAACAATTAGCAAGCATTTAAAAGTGCCAAATAATTGCCCTCAAGCCTTATTAAGAGGAATTATGAAAAGATTATTAATTTTTTTATGTGGGCTTCTCTGTTCTTTCAACTTGTTTGCTTTATCTGGACAAGCCTACATGGACAGATTTAATCGCTATCTCGCATGGTATGAACACCTGCCCATTAATCCTTCACCAGAATTTTTGGAATTTGTAAAAGAAAGCACGCCGCTTGCTAATAAATTACGAGATAAATGGCTATATGAACTGGCCAGGATAAAGGATTGGGCAAATTATAATAAGTATTATCAACCCACAAACGACATAAACCTCAGATGCTTTGCACAAATTGCCAAATTTAATTTAGGATTATACAAGGAGGCTATTGCAGGCTCTATTCCAATCTGGTTAACAGGAGAATCCAGACCACAAGCATGCAATACCCTATTTGCTTTATTGTTAAAACAGGATAATTTTGATCAGAAATTCATTACGCAACGCATAACACTTGCACTAGACAAACGTAATGTTCTCCTCGCTCGTTACCTGTTAAAACAATACAAAACACCTCACGACACAGAAATAAAAAACTTAACCAGTGTATATGAGAATCCTTCCAATATTTCCAAGTTGAATCCTGGCAAATTGAACGATTATTTCTATCTTTATGGATTAAAAAGATTAGTATCCATTAACATGGATAAAGCCGTGAAATTATGGCAAGAGAAAAAAACCAACGTCATGTTAAATGAGCGACAAAAACAAGATTTTCTTGCACATTTGGCATTATACAAGGCCATGAGAAATCATGCCGATGCTCAGGAATGGTTTGCCAAAATCAAACCTGAGTACTACACCGATGTATTAGTCGACTGGCAAATCCGCTTTGCTCTGAAAAATAAAAACTGGAAACAAGTTGAGAAATTAATTAACAACTCACCAAATAAAGAGATGCCTTGCTGGCAATATTGGTTGGCCCGCTCCCTGGAAGAACAAAGGAAAAAAGCAGAGGCGATTAAAATTTATGAGCCACTAGCTAAAAACAGACATTATTATGGTTTTCTAGCCAGCAAACGCCTGAAAAAAAGGCCCAGCTTTGACAATGAAAAACCAACAACCAACACAGAGATTCTCAAACCCTATCAACCTGTCATAGAGCAAGTTAAAAATTTTTACAACTCCAAACAGCTACTGCAAGCATCAAGGTTATTAAATGACTTCATTAGTGAATTACCCAAAGAAGAAGCAAGTGCTCTGGTCTATTGGATAGCAACCGAACTAAAGTGGCACGGAAAATCAGTTTACTTAAGCAATAATGACACACTCAATAATCAATTAGTATTAAGATTTCCATTGGCCTACAAAGACACAATAAAAGTATATGCGTCAAAATACGCCATCCCGCCTGAGCTTGTATATGCCATTATTCGTCAGGAAAGTGGTTTTAGAGAAGATGTAACATCCTTTGCTGGGGCTAAAGGGCTAATGCAAGTCATGCCACAAACAGCCAGCGCTGTTTCCAAAACCAGCAAAATACCGTATTCGGATCATAAACAATTGTTTTTATCTCAAAAGAATATCAATATAGGGATTGCTTATTTACAGCACTTAACCAAGCGCTTCAGCAACCACCCGGTTCTTGTTGCCGCCGCTTACAACGCCGGTCCCAGACAAGTAGTCTATTGGCTTAAAAATCACCCACCCAAAGAAATAGATATCTGGATTGAAACACTTCCCTGGCAAGAAACACGAAATTATCTAAAAAATGTAATGGCCTTTTATATTGTTTATCAGTACCGTTTAAACCAACAGCCTGATATGAATCGGTTTCTAACACCTTTGTAAGAGATATTTTCATGGTAGCATGCGCGGATGTTTAAGCCTCAAAGTTTTCCCAACCTCCGCCAAGCGCTTTATATAGACTAATCAACGCAGTCAATGAAGAAACCTCCGAATTAACTTCTTGAGTCTCGGCATTCAGAAGAGCAGCCTCTGATTGCAGTAGTGATAAATAATCATCCTCACCGTATTGAAATCGTTTCTTGGCAAATTGCACGGCTCGCTTGTTAGCAATAATGGCAGCGCGTAAGCTATGGTTTGTATCGAGCGATTGGCTATAGCGGACAAGAGCACTTTGAGCCTCTTGCAATGCCTGGAGGATTATTTTTTTGTATTGTATTGCTGCTTGCTGAGCAACCGCCTTCTTACTCTCAACATTAGCTCTAATCTGGCCACCATGAAATATGGGTAAACTGACTTGTGGACCCATGAGCCAAAATCCACTGCTGGATTGAAATAACGTATCAACAGAAGTGCTCTGAAAAGCAAGATTGGAAACAGAAAGATTAAATTGCGGGAAAAAATCAGCAACTGCCACACCAATTTCAGCTACGGCAGACGCCAATTGCCTCTCTGTTGCTCTTATGTCTGGGCGTTGGCGCAGAATATCTGAACGTAATCCCATAGGTACTTTTTGCGGTGGTTTGGGTAAAGATTGAATTTTTGCAATATCTTTGAGAATTGTTTGCGGATCTTTACCCAGCATAACGGCAATTTGATAAGCATTTACCTGTATTTGGGTAATATAATTGGGTAAAACAGATTCTGTATTTTTTAACTGGCCTTCGGCCAAAGAAACATCGACTTCGCCGCTAACACCTGCTTTATAGCGTTGGCGGACAAGAGCCAACGTTTTTCTTTGCAATTCCACATTTTTTTGCGCAATACCATACAACTGTTGTGCGCCTCTCAATTCTATATAACTTCTTGCGATCTCGGCTATCGTAGATAGCAAAATGGTACGGCGTGATTCATAAGCCTCTTCTAGGCTTGCTTTGCTTGCTTCAACTTTTCTTCTTGTTTTACCAAATAAATCCAACTCCCATTGTGCATCAAAACCCAAATTATATATCCATTGATTTCTATCAATTAGAGTATATGTTGGAGAGTTTGCAAAAATCCCCTCCAACGTACCCTTACTGATTTGCAAGGAATTAGCACTTGCTGATCCATTGATCTGCGGATAAAAATTGGCAAGGGAAATTTGTTTGATTGCGCGGGCTTGGCGGATACGAGCTTCTGCTGCTTTGATATCAAGGTTATTAGTAGCTGCCTCGCTAATGTATCGATCAAGCAATGGATCATGAAATGCCTTCCACCAGGTTAAATGAACAGGGGCACTACTGGAAATTTTTTTCTCTACTTTGCTTGTTGGCCATTTTTCCTGAATTTTGATGTCGGGGCGTTGATAATTAGGGCCGACAGTACAGCCAAATAAAAAAGAAATACTGAATAGTAGCACTAATTTTCTGTCCATACTGTTTCTTACTCCATACGCTGTTTAAAAAACCAGCCCGCAATAAATAATGTAACAGCCCCTACCAATAGAAGTGGCCACGTTGTGATAAAAACCTCTAAAGCCGACATACCTTTTAAAAAAATGCCAATTACTGCAATTAAGGTGAATTTTAATGGATTAAACCATGTTAAATCCTGAAGCCACTCTGGCATGTTTTCAACTGGCGAAGCGTAACCGGAAAGCGTCACAACAGGCACCATGTAGATAAATACGCCCAAAATAGCTTGCTGCTGGGTTTTACACATAGAAGAAATGAATAAGCCAACACCCACCGTTGACATAATAAAAATAAACAAAATATAAATCATCAGTAACGGAGAACCATAAAAAGGAACAGCAAATAGCCAAACCGCAGCAATCCACATCAAAAAACCTTCTGCCAGCCCAATAATAATGGCAGGAATAGTCTTGCCGATAAGAATTTCATAGGGGGTAAGAGGTGACACTAATAATTGATCAAAAGTTCCCAATTCTCTTTCTCTGGCTACCGATAAAGCGGTAACCACAAGAGAAATCAGCATGGATAATATGCAAATTAATGAAGGAACGGTAAACCAAAGATAAAGTAAATTTTCGTTAAACCAACTACGAGTCACCATAACCGGAGGGGTCATGATTGAACCACTCGTTTTTTGAATTTCCTGATCATAATTTTCAATAATACTGCTTATATAACCATTTACAATTTGCGTTGCGTTGGAACGTCGGCCATCCAAAATTAACTGAATATTCGCTTGTGAATGCGACTCGATTTTACGAGAAAAATCTTGAGGGATGGTCATTACAACCATTGCTTCCTGGTTATCAATGATAGGTTTGATATCGGATTGTTTTTGAATAAAAAACACCTTTGAAAAAGTTGGTGAGCCTATAAAGCGTTGAATCACTTCATAACCATGCTTTCCAGAATCCTGATTTAAAATGCCTATAGAAATATTTTTGATTTCCATCGTCGCTGCAAAAGAAAAAATCAATAACTGGAGGAGAGGAGGAGCTATCAATACAATTCGCCCCTTGGGATCTTTGAATAAAGTCAATATTTCTTTAATGACAAGAGCAAAAATTCTTGTTGTTGGAGATAATTTTGCCATTAATCAAGCCTTTTTCTGGTTTTATGCGCGGTAATAAAAAAGAATGCAAATCCAATCAGTGCAATCGCAAAAAGGCAACGAATCAAAAGAGACCAAATGTTACCCGTTAAAAACAAGGTTTGCAGACTTGTCACAAAATAACGTGCTGCAAACAAATGAGTGAGTAATTGTATCCATTTTGGCATCGAATTGATTTCAAAAATAAACCCGGAAAGAATAAATGAAGGCAAAAACGCAGACATTAAAGCCAATTGCGAAGCCACAAACTGATCTTTTGCAAGGGTGGAAATTAATAATCCCTGTCCCAAAGCAGCAACTAAAAAAACAGCGGAAACTAATGTCAATGCCAAAAGAGTGCCTTGGAAAGGCACCCCATAATACAATGTTGCAATAATAGTACATAAAAACATGGAGCCCATCCCTAACACAAAATAGGGGATTAATTTTCCCAAGATGATGTCAACAATAGAGATTGGCGTTGCCATCATCGCTTCCATCGTTCCTCTTTCCCACTCACGAGCTATGACCAATGAGGTGAGCAATGTTCCAATCAAAGTCATAACAATAACTATTGAGCCAGGAATAAGAAAATTCCTGCTTTTCAGCTCCTGGTTGTACCAATATCTCGGCTCCAGATTAATACCAGACTTAACCGTTAGTTGGCCATGTTCATAAGCCTGAGAGCTAATCCAAGTTTGCAAAGCGCCAAGCGCATAATTTTCTGCAAAACCTGCAACCTGCGGATAAGAGCCATCAACTATAGTTTGCAGAGTTGGCTTGGGATTTCCACTCAGGCTATTGGCAGTAAACCGTTGAGGGATATCAATAAAACCACGAATTATCCCATTAACCAAGCCATAACGAAATTCTTGTCTGTTGGTTGAAATGGATACATCCAAAAATCGGGAACTGCTAAAAGATTGAGAGAGACTGACAGTCGACGAATCATAACTCTCTAAAGCCAGGCCAAACTTGACTTGATCAGTGTCCAGGTTAACACCATAACCGAAAATAAAAAGCAAAATTAAAGGCAATACAAAGGCAATTAATATAGTACTTGGATCACGGATAATTTGCAGAGTTTCCTTAATGACCAAAGCCTTTAGATAGCGAATATTCAACCACTATTCTCCCTGTGTTAATGTACCGGCTCACTCAACTCATCCAATCGGATTAACTCGATAAACGCGTCTTCTAAAGTGGGATTGGGTAATGTGGAGTTACGTACTTTATCCTTTAAGTCATCAGGTGTTCCTGTGGCAATATTTTTCCCCCTGTAAATAAGAGCGATACGATCGCAATATTCCGCTTCATCCATAAAATGAGTGGTTACCATCACCGTCACACCTTTATTCACCATACCATTAATATGTGTCCAAAACTCACGTCGGGTCAATGGATCAACCCCCGAAGTCGGCTCATCAAGAAATAACACATCAGGCTCATGCATTACGGCACAAGCCAGAGCGAGACGTTGTTTAAATCCTAATGGAAGATCACCCGAATTTTGCTTTAAGTGCTTTTTAAGATCAAAAATTTCAATCATGCTGTTGATCTGTGCTTCCTGCCTTTTTCCGGATAACCCATAGAGACCAGAAAAAAAGCGCATGTTCTGCAAGGCATCCAAATGACTGTATAGTGAAAATTTCTGAGCCATATACCCAATACGGCTTCTTGCTTCAGAGGATGAAGTCTTTAGATCGAGTCCCATTACAAATGCTTGTCCTTGTGTGGGTTGCAATAAACCACACATCATTTTAAATGTGGTTGATTTACCGGCTCCGTTAGGGCCTAATAAACCAAAAATTTCACCGCGTTTGATTGTAAATTCATTATTCGAAACGGCAGTAAAACTGCCAAAACGTTTGGTTAACTTGCGAGCCTCGATGATAGGCTTGTCACTATGAGGTTTTTCAGTAATATGCTCGGCTAACAAAGAGCGACCACTTATTTTAGTTTTCAGACTGTCAATAAAAGCATCTTCAAAACGCGATTCAACTTCTTGAAAATGAACTCCGGGTTCCCGAGTTATACCATCCAAAGTTGGCTTTATTTTTTTATCACTAATGACAATACGAATATTCTTACCCTGGATGACACCATCAATGACCTCAGGGGTATTAAGGGCATTCATCAGAGCTTGGCGACGATTTAGCAAGGAGACACCGCAAATTAGAAAAGTCCGGTCTTTGGTTTTTTGCAAAAAATCTCCCGGTTTTCCATGGTATATTGGTTTGCCGGCATTGAGTAAAAGAATTTGGTCACACTTTTCAGCTTCATCAAGATAAGCAGTTGACCAAACAACGCCCATACCCCTTCCAAGCAGCCCCTGAACCATAGTCCACAACTCCCTTCTGGATATTGGGTCAACGCCAACACTCGGCTCATCAAGTAACAACAGCTTAGGCTCACCCATTAAGGCACAAGCCAGCCCCAATTTTTGCTTCATTCCCCCTGAGAGATTACCAGCCAGACGTTTCTGAAAAGGCTCCAGTGCTGTAAATTTAAGTAATGTTCTAAATTGCTCTTCACGTTTCTCGCCATGCAGATTTCTAAGTTCAGCATAGAGCCTCAAGTTTTCTATAATGGTCAAATCTTCATACAAACCAAATTTTTGTGGCATATAGCCAGTAATCGCATGAATTTTTTCCGAGTCAGTCCGGGTATTGAGACTATCTACTGTAATTGTTCCTTGCGTAGGCATCATCAGGCTGCATATAAGACGCATAAGAGTTGATTTCCCAGCCCCATCCGGTCCAACTAAACCCGTGATTTGCCCTTCAAAAATTGTTGCAGAAACATTATCTAATGCCGGATCAGTGTTTCCAGGAAAACATTTGCTGACTCCGTTAATACTGACTAGTGGTTTTGAACTATTCATTACTATGAATTCGCTTTTAAATGGATTTTCACAGTAACAGGCATTCCTTGCCTTAATCCATTATCCGGTTGATCAATAACGACTCTTATACGATAGACAAGATCCGTTCTCAATTGAGTGGTTTCAACAATTTTTGGTGTGAATTCTGCCTGCGGGGAAATAAAGCCAATATGACCTTTGTAGGGCTTTTCCGGATTGGAATCCGTGTAAACCAAAGCATCCTGTCCAGGATAAATTCTACCTAAAAAAGGTTCATCAATATAAGTCCTTACCCATACCGGATTATCAATAGCCAGGGTATAAACTGGTTCCGCGACATTCACAATAGCCCCTGGCTCCTGAATTCTGGTCAGTATCGTCCCGTGAGTCGGGGCATGAATTTCCGTATCGTTCAATGATATTTGAGCTTTCTCAAGATTCGCTTTAGCCACAGAAACTTCGGCACTACTCGAGTCTTTCATCGCAACGGCATCATCAAAAAGGGCTTTTGAAACAGCCCCGTCATCAACTAATTGCTCACGTCTTTTATAAGTTCTGCTTGCATTTTTTTGACTGGCAATGGCTTGTTCCAATTGGGCTTTCGCCATTTCCAGATTGGCTATAAAAGTGTCTTTATCAAGCCTGGCGAGTACTTGCCCCTTCTTAACATGAGCACCTTCATCAACGTCCATAGACAGGATACGCCCCGAGACACGAAAGGATAATGAAACGTCACGTATATCAATATTTCCGTAAAGAGTAAGCCAATTTTGATTTTCTTCCTGTTTAACAAAGCTGTACGCAAACCAAATTGCTGTGATGAAAAAAAGTGCGATCACGATACTTATTGCTATCGCTTTTTTACTCATATAGTTCTCCATGAATTCCTTGGCGTACTAACCCTTTGTTCGCATTATATTTTTTTTAAGAATTACAAAAAACTCCAATCTCTTCGTTAAAAATGTTTTCAATGCGGTCATTTAGTCTATCTAAACTCCCTCATTACAAACATTTTTTGCCTGGACCTTGGTTTTTTTCGTAAGTTCTGTTCTTATCAATTGAGCATAAATAGAAAGTCATAATGCCATAATTTATTATTTTAAAATAGTTTTAAATCGGGGACATAGAGCAAGTTGATACTGGTTAATAATCAGAGCTAGGGCCGTTAGGGAATGGAGCCAAATTTACACAGACACTTTACCCCTAAAGGGTGTATCTCATATAAACATAGAGTTGCATTACCTGATTCTGGATGCCCATATCAAACCAAATTATCATCCTTAACATTCAGCAAAATTATTTTCTTGTCTGCATTATTGATTACAGCAAAGAAAACATCCTTATTTCGCGCGAGATTATTTGCAAAGCTGACATCAATCTTGCCTGAAGCTGGAGCAATATAAGCGTCACTTTGGGGAAGCAATTCGTCATTTTGAGATTTAATAAAATAAGAAACTTGCAAAGCAATATCATTTTCTGGGATATTACCGCCTATATTTTTGAGTTGGACTGGAATTTTCATAGCTTTTTCGGTAACCCGGGTAATGAGCCAGGCATACCGCTCCTTGCATTTGGGCTAGTGAGCACACTGAATTTCCTTTCACAGTGCATCACTCTGTTTCTTCCTTGACTATTTCAATTATAGACGAAGAAAATTATTTTTTATACGTCCTGTAAAAATATAAAGTGTTAGATTGCGAAATTTAATGAGATGCTTAATAATGATTAAATCATTGATTAAAGGAGTGGATATGTCACGCAAATTAGCCAAAACACGAATCCTTGGTTATGGATTAATGATTTGCTTTCTTGCGGGCTGCTTTCATCCCCCTTATAACAACTTTCAACCCGATAGACGAGCTGTTAAGAGAGTAGGAGTAGATACAGGGATTGGTGCTGTAGCTGGGGTAATAGCCAGTGGTACTGCTTCAGGAACTCTTATTGGGGCAGCGGCTGGTGGTACCGTAGGTCTGGTTGCGAGTATCTACCGTGACAGCAAACGCAAAATCATCAGAGATCTGCAAAAGCAGGATATTCAGTATGTTGAATATGGAGATACAAGAACATTAATTATTCCTACAGACAAATATTTCATGTTTAGCAGCCCTCGCCTTAATGAAATATGCTATCCTGGCCTAAACAATGTCATCAGGCTGTTAAATTTTTATCCTCAAAGTACGATTTATGTTGCCGGATTTACTGATAATGTCGGATCACGCAGCCATAAGAGAAAACTTTCTCAAGCGCAAGCTGAAACAATGATGACTTTTCTCTGGGCTAATGGTATTGCAGCCAAAAGACTAAAAGCAGAAGGCTATGGAGATAAGAATGCAATTTCTGACAATGCTATTATTCATGGAAGCGCTCAGAACAGAAGAATCGAGATCCAGTGGTTTACAAGCCCGGCTCAACCTCCACAACCACAAATGGCTTATGTAAAATAAAGGTTTATTAATGCGTTCGAGATTTATAGGCGGCATCTTATTGATAGTTGGTACCTCCATTGGTGGAGGGATGTTGGCTCTACCAGTAGCTAATGCAGCAACCGGTTTTTGGCAATCTTCTCTGTTTCTTCTTATCTGCTGGGCTTTTATGACCTTTGGTGCCTTTTTCATCCTGGAAGCAAATCTCTATTTGTCCAGAGGAAAACACATGGTTTCCATGGCCAAGGCAACTCTGGGCGATTATGGGTTACTTACTGCCTGGATTAGTTACCTTTTCTTATTGTATACCTTGCTTTCCGCTTATATTTCCGGTGGCGCTGATGTATTGAACAGTCTATTGTCCAAAGTCAATTGGCATCTCAGTGATTGGCAGGCAAGTTCGTTATTTACTTTAATTTTTGGCCTGGTGGTATATGGTGGCATCCATTCCGTCGATGTTGCTAACCGCGCTCTCATGTTCGGTAAATTAGCCGTTTACTGCATACTTGTTATCCTGATTGCCCCACACATCGAATTTCACTATTTTCAACATGGTGATTATCGACAAATTGGTGGCGCAATTATGATTTTAATTACTTCCTTTGGTTTTGCTATTATCGTGCCAAATCTGAGAGATTATTTTGATGATGACATTAAGACATTAAAAAAAGTCATTTTTATTGGATCATTAATACCTTTGATATGTTACATAGCCTGGGATGCCGTAATTATTGGTTCACTCCCTTCAGCAGGCACTAGCGGACTTGAAAGTCTAATGCAAAATCCGCGTACAACCAGCGCGTTAGCCAGTTTGTTAACTGATAAAGTTGAAAATACCATAATCAGTGCCCTCTTTAATTTTTTTACCTCCATTTGCATGTTAACTGCCTTCTTAGGTGTATCACTTTGTTTATTTAGTTTTCTTGCTGATGGCTTAAAATTGCGAGAGCGAGGCCGCCATGGGATTGGCTTATTTGTTTTGACTTTTTTGCCGCCTTTACTAATCGTCATTTATTATCCAGGGGCTTATATTTATGCTCTGCGCTACGCCGGTATATTTTGCATCATATTACTACTATTATTGCCAGCCCTAATGTGTTATTTTGGCAGAAAGCGTTACAAATCACCCTTTTGGGTTCCAGGAGGTAAAATATCACAGTTCGCAGTGATTATTATTTCTGTAGTCTTATTGGCACATGAATTTATTGCGCTTTTTAAATAAAAATGATTAATGTTATTACTGGCGTTATTTTTACTTTGATAGCAATAAAACATTAAAACCTGATAAACAGGATGTATAAATTGAACGCCAGGTCATTTGCGAAAAGAAAATGATTGAGGTCTACAATAAGGAAGTTGACTTTTTTTGAGGAACAAAGTATCATTTTGTTCTGTATTTGTACTGTTTTTTGGGTTATACTTCGTGATCAATTCAAAATTAATTGGTGGTATATTACTCATAGTAGGCACTTCGATTGGTGGTGGGATGCTAGCGCTACCTGTTTCTACAGCCGAGGTGGGATTTACTAACTCATTATTTTTCCTGTTTTTTTGCTGGTTGGTGATGACCGCTGGAGCTTTATTAATTCTTGAGGTAAATCTGCGACTCCCGGCAGGAAGCAACATGATTTCAATGGCGAAATCAACCTTGGGTCTGCCAGGTCAGGTAATTGCCTGGATAACCTACCTTCTTCTTCTTTATACCCTCCTGGCGGCTTATATTTCAGGTGGAAGTGATGTATTTAGCAGTCTGCTGCATAAGGCCCACATTGATTTACCGAATTGGATAACGTCTGTAATATTTACTGCCATGTTCAGCCTTATTGTATATAGTGGTATACGCTCTGTAGACTACGTTAATCGTGGACTTATGTTTGGCAAACTGGGCGTCTATATTTTATTGGTTATCATTATCAGTCCCCATGTATCCACAGCAGGATTAACAGGCGGCTCAGCGAAAGCCTTTACTGGCACTCTCATGATCTTGGTCACCTCTTTTGGATTTGCATCCATCGTGCCGAGCTTACGTGATTATTTTAACGATGATATACGTAGCTTACGTCGAGTTATTTTGTTTGGTTCTCTTATCCCATTATTCTGCTACATAGTCTGGGATGCAGTGATTATGGGCGTTATCTCACGCGACGGAGAAAATGGTTTATTGTCCCTAATGAACTCAGATCATGCAACCAGCGGCCTCACTGAAGCACTTAGTCAATCGGTAAGCAGCCAGTGGATCAGTGGATTTTTTGGGTTTTTCACTTCTATCTGTATGGTTACTGCATTTCTGGGAGTTTCATTAGGATTATTTGATTTTCTTGCTGATGGATTAAAGCTTAAAAAATCTGGTAATCAAGGCAAGTATACGCTGGCTCTCACTTTTATCCCTCCACTGGCCGTGGTGTTGTTTAACCCGGGTATCTACCTGCATGCATTAAGTTATGCCGGGGTTTGTTGTGTCATTTTACTGCTGTTATTACCTTCTATCATGGCATGGAAAGGAAGACAAACCTGTAGCCAATCTCCATCAGAAACTCATTTGATTCCTGGAGGAAATCCAGCTTTAAGCCTTATAGGATTTATCGCCATTGGTTTGCTTATCATTGCGATCATGTATTAATTATCCTGTTCTTTATCCTGAAAATAAGAGATACTTCATCCTAAAATATTGATTTTATAAGTTATGGTAAAAATCAGACCTTTTCTGAAATGGGCAGGAAGTAAGTACAATTGTTTAAATGAAATTATCTCTTCTTTACCCACTGGCCAGCGTTTAATAGAGCCATTTGCAGGTTCAGGCGTGGTGTTTATGAACACCAGCTATTCATCTTACCTACTGGCTGAAAGCAATTCTGATTTGGTTAATATTTATAGAATTCTACAATTGGATGGTGAATCCTTTATAGACTATTGCCAGCAATACTTTACCCCCGAAGCCAATTGCAAAGAAAAATATTATGAATTGCGAAGAGAATTTAATAATTTAATGGATTCAAATCAAAAATCAGCGGTTTTTCTCTATCTTAATCGGCATGGATATAATGGTTTGTGCCGATACAATTCAAAAGGAAAATATAATGTCCCTTTTGGACTTTACGAAAAACCTTATTTTCCACGTAAGGAAATGATGCTGTTTTATAAAAAATGCCTTTCAGCACAGTTCATTCACGGCGATTTTAGAAACACTTTTGCCTTAGCTGAACCCGGTGATGTCATTTACTGTGACCCACCCTATGTGCCACTGACCGAAAACAATCAAACATTACCCTATAACCAAAAATTATTTTCTTTAGAAGATCAAATTGAGTTGGCTGAATTGGCCCAGGAAACAGCCTCCAAAGGGATTCCTGTCATCATATCGAATCATGATACTGAATTTACGCGACATCATTATAAAAAAGCACAAATAAAGAGTTTCTATGTATCTCGCTGGATAAGCTGCAGAAGTGAGATGCGACTGCCGGTTAAAGAGCTAGTCGCAGTATTCAACTGTCCATCTTGACAAAGACAAAAAAGAGTCTTTATCACAAGATTAAGAGTTATTGGAATGGTCTTTGTCTTTAATAAAGAAAGCCAGAATAGTTACCAAAAGTAATGAAATAGGTAATATCGAAAGAGCCACTTGATAATCATCAACCGTATAGATATGTTCCCCTGCCACTATACCGCTGTCGCCAAATGTATCCAGTAACTTCCCTACGAGCGGTTGAAAAATAGCACCAGCCAAAGAAATAATCATATTGGTTACTGCAAAAACCGTTCCTGATAATTTGGCTCCACTACATTCCTTAGCCATAATAAAAACTATAATTTCAGTTGCACTGAAAACACCATACAAGAATAGCAATATGTTCAAGGTAAGATAGGATAGGCCAGGGCAATACAAAACAAAACTAATGCATATTAATGAAACTATCGCACCAATCACCAAAGGCAACAATCGTCTGCGGGTAATGTCGGATATGTACCCAGCCAAGGGGGCTCCTACCGCCCACCCAAGAAAAACAGCAGAAACAGTTTTTGCGGCTTCTACTTTGGTTAAATGATGTGCTTGCTCCAAATAGGTTTTACCCCACAACTCTCCAAATACTGATAATGAAGTATAAAGGCAGGCTCCAACAAACCCAATAAGCCACACTTCATGGGACGTCAGTACCTTAAGCACATTATGAAAAAACTCGGGCCAAGGATATTTGTTGGGTTGATATCCTTCTGGGCCATCTCTAACAACAAAGAAAGTTAAGATACACAGCGCAGAACCAATCATCGCAATGTGCATTAAGACATGATCCCAGCCTATGACCTCTGACCATTCAGTTATTTTGATTTCGCCATAAACCAGTCCTAGCATACCTAGCGTAGTAATCAAACCAGCCACTAAAGAAAAATAACGACGTGGCAGCCAATGCAAAGCCAGAGATAAGACACCAACAAAAGCAAAGGATGAGCCAAATCCCACCAGGAATCGACCAATTCCAACCAGCACAATTGACCAGGTCAGAGTAAACATCCACGAGCCCAAGGCACAACACAAACAGGCAAAAGTCAAAAGTCGTCTCGGCCCATAGCGATCCATTAACATCCCTACAGGCATTTGCATAGGTGAATATGCAAAATAATACAGGGCTGAAATTTGTCCAAAGGTGGTAGCAGAAATATGTCCCAAAGCTGTACTTAGCTCTGTTTGTAAAGCTCCCGGAACAATTCTGAGAATAAATTCATAACAGTAAAAAACAGCCCCGATAAAACAAACCAGGACGCCATATGAAAGTTGTTTTTTAGTAGTCATATTATTTAGGTGCTTTTGCATGAGTTTCTTTTAGAAAGAAAGTTAAAATGGCCGCTATCAATATACCTAATGGAATAATGGATAAGGCAAACTGATAATCATCTACGGTATATAGTTTACTCATGTTATCCACAACAATACCAGTGGTATCAGTTAAATGAGTTGATAAGCTGAAGTCTAATAAATGCCCTACCAACGGCTGCAAAAACATTGCACCAAGCATGACTATCATATTAGTCACCGCCATTGCTGTTCCCGCTGCCTCACCAGGGCTCAGCTCTCTGCCCACAGCAAAAACTATAGCTTGGGCGCTATAAAGTAATCCTAATAAAAACATTAAAGCCTGAATATTGGATTCATTTAATCCTGGCAAATATAAAATCATCATCATGACAATTGCAGCGCCGCTAGCCCCAATTAGCATTGGGAATTTACGTCGATACAAACGATCCGAAATATATCCCATTATTGGAGCACCAATAATAAATCCCAAAAATAGTACAGAGTTAGCTAATCCTGCCGCTTGGGTAGTTAAACCATGGGCATGGTGTAAATAGGGAATACCCCACAACTCTGCAAAAACCGTAGTTGGCAGATAAACCAGACAACCATACATTCCATTAACCCATATCTGTCGGCTGGTAATAATAATTCCCAGATCGACTAACCCCTTCTTAAGAGTGGGAACTGTACCGCTTTGCCTGTGCTGTCCCTTCCTGTCCCTGATCCCAACCCACAAAACTAAAGTCAATACAATACCAAAAGCTGCGGTCATGTTAAGTGTCTTAACCCAACCCATCTTAACGATGAATAATTCCAGAAAGTTATCGCCCAGCATAGCACCGATGGGGCCTAGTGCCGACGTCATACCAGAGATCATAGCCAATCGATTTTCAGGCAGCCAAAGAGTTGCGATCTTTAAAACACCGACGAAGGCGAAAGCAGATCCAAATCCAACTAAAAAACGACCTGTTGCAGCTACCCAAAAAATAGTTGTCCCCGTAAACATATACGTTCCAATAACACATACCAAGCAAGCCATTGTTAGTAGTCTTTTCGGCCCATACCTGTCCAATAAAACCCCAACTGGCAATTGCATAGGAACATAGGCTAGATAATAAATGGAAGAAAGGAAGCCAAAACCAGACGCCGATAAATTAAAATGAGTCCTTAACGCGTTTTCCATTACGCTTGGTGCGATGCGTAACAAATACTCATAACTATAAAATATTGCTCCCAGCCCACAAAGTAGCCATCCTATCATTGCATAGTTAGTTCGGTTTTCAGTATGCAAAATTATCTCCTTAACAATTAGTCAAGTATTTTTAAATCCTGTCTTAGTTCCCATTTCTGCATCCCAGCATATCTTGTAAGCGCATAAAAGCTCATCTTGCAATCTCTCTGCAAACCAGCTGGTGGCTTTACAGAATTTTCCAAGATATCCTTCGTTTAAACGCTATTAAGACCTAAACTGCTTACTTCTACAAGGTGAATTTATTACCTTATAAATTATTAAATTGACTCGCGCCACTGGCTATTGCAGCTTTCGCTACAGCAGCAGGAACCCTCTCTTTTAAGCGAGGATCGATAGGCTTTGGAATAATATAGTCAGGTCCAAAATCCCAATTCACAACTCCTGGGTAATTGTCCTTCACTACCAGAGGAACAGGCTCGTGCACCAATTGACGAATGGCTTCAACAGCTGCAATTTGCATGGCCTGGTTAATGCAAGTGGCACGAACATCTAGCGCACCACGAAAAATATAAGGAAAACATAATACATTATTAACTTGATTAGGATAATCACTTCGTCCTGTTGCCATCACCAGATCTTTACGTACACTATGAGCCAATTCAGGTTTGATTTCAGGATCAGGGTTAGATAAAGCAAAAATCACTGGATTGGGCGCCATCAAACTTAATAAATGCGCATTCAGCAAATCTGGCCTTGCAACGCCAATAAACACATCGGCATCGACCAAAGCATCTTCAAGTGTACGACAGGATGTATTTCTGGCAAAAGCAAACTTATAAGGATTTAAATCCTCGCGGCCTGAATGAATAACTCCCTTCGTGTCCAGAAGAAGCATATTACTTTTTGGGGCCCCTAATGCCACAAGGAGTCGCATAGAAGCAATACCAGCAGCTCCAGCACCCATGCAGACAATTTTAATGTCACTTAATTTCTTGTTCTGTAGTTCCAAAGCATTTAACAAACCAGCTGCAACTACAATCGCAGTACCATGCTGATCATCATGGAATACAGGAATATTTAACTGCTCAATCAAAGCTTGTTCTATTTCAAAACACTCCGGAGCTTTGATGTCTTCAAGATTTATGCCACCAAAAGTTGGGGCAATGCGTTTTGCAGTAGCAATAAAAGACTGAGGATCCTCTGCATCGATTTCTATATCAAAGACATCAAGATCGGCAAATCGTTTAAATAATACCGCTTTGCCTTCCATCACAGGCTTACTCGCTAAAGGCCCAAGATTTCCCAAACCTAACACTGCAGTGCCATTGGTCATCACCGCAACCAGATTGCCTTTGCTGGTAAAACGATAAGCATTTTCGGGCGCTTCAGCTATGGCTAAAACTGGAGCAGCAACACCAGGTGTATAGGCCAAAGACAAATCGTCCTGGGAATTAGTCGATTTTGTAAGATGAACAGAGAGTTTCCCTGGAACAGGGAACTCATGATAATCCAATGCCCGCTGCTTTATTACTTCATTATCCAAAGTGCATACTCTCTATTTCAGATCACGCGGTGAAAACATCATATCAAAAATTTGAATTTTTAATCCTCTCTTAGAGAAAAGGCACAAAAAATTTGTGCCTTTGTTAAAAACTCAAAAATTAAAATATTATTCTTTTGATTTGGCTTGCCCAGTACGCATATTATACCTGTCACGGAATTTCTGAACACGGCCACCAGTATCAACCAACTTTTGTTTTCCTGTATAAAAAGGATGGCACATTGAACAAACTTCTATGTTCAAATCTTTACACAAAGTAGAACGAGTTTCAAATACTTCACCACAGCTGCATGTTACTTTAACTGTTTGATAATCAGGATGAACTGATGCTTTCATAATACCACTCTCTTCTAGTTTCAAATAAGTATCGCCACCTGGACACTATTGCCAAGCACCATACTCTACACAAATGAGTCAAAACAATAGCAGAAATGATCTCATAAAGCAATTTTTTCTCAAACACCTCAGACATTTATAATTCTAACTCAACCCAAACCGGCGCATGATCGGAAGGCCTCTCTGCTTTTCTTGGTTCTTTATCGATTTTGGATTGTCGGCATAAAGCGTTTAATTCATGGCTCAATAGCACATGATCAATGCGCAAACCACGATTACGTCGGAATGCTGCGGCTCTATAATCCCACCAGCTAAACGCCTTTTCTTCCTGAGCAAAGTTACGGAAACTGTCATGTAAACCCAATTCAAGTATCTTCATGAATGCTTGCCTTTCAGCAGGGCTGACCAAAACATAACCCTCCCACTCAACTGGATCATGGACATCCCTATCTTCAGGCGCAATATTAAAATCACCCACAACTGCTACTTTAGAATAAATGCTTAACTGATGTTGAATGAAACGAGTTACTTTGTTTAACCAATCCAGTTTATATTGGTACTTGTCTGAAGTCAGTTCTCCACCATTGGGCACATAAAGATTAATCAATCTGATTCCTTTTACCGTAGCAGCCAGGATACGCCGCTGGGGATCTTCCAATTCTGGAATATCGGTTTGAATATCTGTCATAGGATATCGACTAATAATGGCCACTCCGTTATAAGTTTTCTGACCTGAAAAAATGACGTGGTACCCTTTGTCTGTAAATGAAGCAACAGGAAAGTTCTCATCAGTCAGTTTAGTCTCCTGCATGGCAAGCACATCAACTTGTGAAGACTCAAGCCATTGCAAAACCTGTTCCAGACGGACTTTTAATGAATTAACATTCCAGCTAGCGAGTTTAAACACACCAGTCTCCCTTGTATTCAATCATTAAAGGGGCATGATCCGAAAAACGTGCTTCGCGAAAAATTCGGCTGTCCGCGACATATTCAGTCAGACCAGGCGTAATCACCTGATAATCAATCCGCCACCCGACATTCTTTTCCCAGGCTCTAGCTCGATAAGACCACCAGGTATATTGCTCTTCTTCCTGATTATGTACCCTAAAGGCATCTACAAACCCCATCGAACCAAATAACTCATCCATCCAGGCGCGTTCTTCGGGTAAAAATCCCGAGTTTTTCTGGTTTCCTCGCCAATTTTTTAGATCTATCTTTTTATGCGCGATGTTGTAATCACCACAAATAATTAACTCTCTTCCCTCATTTTTTAAATTCATCAAGTGTCTGGCAAATTGCTCCAGAAAAGCATATTTCACTTCTTGTCGCTCTTCACCACTTGTTCCAGAGGGCAAATAAAGAGAAACCACACTTAATTTAGGATAATCAAATTGGATATAACGCCCTTCTTTATCACAATAATCAAACCCCAACCCCTTCACAATACGCACGGGTTTATATTTTGAATAAATGGCAACCCCACTGTAGCCCTTCTTTTCAGCATCAAAATAATCACAAAAATAATCCCTTGGAAAATAAAGTTCTTCCGGGATTAATTGCTCTACTTGCGATTTCGTTTCCTGAATACATACAAAATCAACATCCTGCCCTGCAAGCCAATCATAAAATCCATTACGGGCAGAAGAGCGTATGCCATTGGCGTTAAAACTAATTACTTTCATTACTTAGGCTACTCCGCTGTCATTACTGAACGGTTAAATATTAATCCTACCAAATTTATGATTCTTCTAAACATCTGACAATACTCTCAAGCACATCTTCAGTTCTCAATAAGACATCATCATTCCAAAACCGCAAAACCCTCTCAAACCTTCAGTCCCATTGCTACACGTCCCAGTCTTTCCCCCATCGCTTTAGCCAATGTGATCTCATCCTGGCTTAATGGATTCTCATTATCACCACCAGCCACATGGGTTACACCATAAGGCGTACCACCAGACTGCGTACTGGTTAGGGCGGGTTCAGTATAAGGAACACCCAATAAAATCATGCCATGATGCAACAAAGGAATCATCATGGAGATTAAGGTAGTCTCCTGTCCACCATGCATACTGGCTGAAGAAGAAAACACACAAGCAGGCTTGTTCACCAGATCTCCACCCAGCCACAAAGAAGTAGTTCCATCCCAAAAATACTTCATTGGAGCAGCCATATTACCAAAGCGAGTAGGACTGCCTAAAGCCAACCCATGACAATGACGCAAATCATCCAAGGAAACATAAATTGCACCAGCATCGGGAACCGGCTTATCCACCGCTTCGCAAGTGGTAGATACAGGAGGTACAGTGCGTAACCTGGCTTCAAGCCCAGACACACTTTCCACCCCACGAGCAATATATTGAGCTAATTGTGCCGTTGAGCCAGTGCGGGAATAGTATAAAACCAAGATATAAGGATTAGACATGATACTGCTCCATAGGGTTTTTTGCCTTTTTTCATCATTTTAATAACGTGAAATGAATTGTAAGGCTTATTATCGAATGAACGCATGAGTATATAGCAGAGAGAAAAATGTCGCGAGAATATTTTCCAACTCATAAAACATTGGTGAATTTCATATTCACCAATGCAATGAGTTCATCTTACTGTTCTACTATCAAGTTTCCATTAGCAATCATTTGATTCACAATATCATGCGAATTGTTGGTAGCGAAAACAGCTGTTAAATCAACGTCTTCTAATATAATCGTTTGCGCTGGAGCGTCAAAATTTCCATTGCCATTAGGATCTACTTTAATGGCTGTGTCACCCTCTTCTGTGGTAGAAACATTCAGATAATTATCCAAACTATTGGTTTCCAGATCCGCATCAGATAGCAAATCACTTAAGTTAAGGACGCTGGCATCTGATGATTGATCAACAGGATTTGCTTTGAAATCGGTAATAGTATCCACACCACCATCATCGTCGCCACTTAACCAGAAAAAGGTATCAACACCGCCACCACCTGTCATCGTATCATTTCCTTGACCGCCTCTTATAAAATCGTTTCCGGTAGTTCCATGCAGAACATCATTGCCATTACCACCATTCAATTCGGGATTATTAGCTAACATGGTAAGGCTATGATCATCAAGCAACAGATCTTGAACAACGTCGTCATGCATGACCGTCTCTTCAGCCTGGGCCTCTAATGGCTGTTCTTCTTGTGTTTCTTGGGCCATTTGAGCCTGTTGATCATAATAGTACAGAGAAATATTATGCTCATCCATAAAATCATTAATCACAGCATTAACTTCTTGCGCCATTTCATGATTCACCTCTGATTTGACTGAGGAGTCATCAACAGTTCGCTCTGTTTGCAATGTAGCCTGATGAGATGTGTCTGTAACATTGTTATCTTCCCAATTCACAATCACAGCAGAAAGCTTGTCTTCAAAGGAGTTGAGTTGTTCATCCGTAATATCTCCATCAGCATAAGCCTTAAGAACAGCACTCATGTTTTTAAGAGCATCTAATGGCAAATACCCTATCAATGCCAGTTCAATAGCTTGGGCATATATACCTTGGGTCACATGCTGTATCTTGCTGATGGCCGTCAGAGCATCTTCTCCGGGCGCAAGAGTCAAAATACTGGCCTCTAACGCTTTCTGGCTGGTTGCCATATAGTCAATCATATCAGATGTAACCAGAGCATCTAATCCCAGATAATTTGCAATGGACTGCAAGAAACCCTCATCGCCAAAATCAGCGACTACCCCTTCAGGAAGTTCAAGCAATGCCTTGCTAATTGCCTCAAAGACAGCGAATGATACATGACCTTCATCGGTTGAATAGTGTATTGCGGCTATTTCAGCAAACTGAATGGCAGCTGTCATTACACCTGCGTTTTGAGCTAGGACTTCACCACTACCAGTAATCGGATTGAAACTAATAATTTGTGTTCCCTCTGGTAACCCTAAGTGAGCAACCAAGGCAGCATTAGCTGTATCATAATCCATACCGGCTTCTAGCTGCGCTTGCAAGAGGCTTGTCAAGGGCGATATAACTGCTGAACCTACTGGCCCGTAAAGATTTATTTCATAGCTAAGACCTGTATCTATATCAAAACCACCGGTTTGAACAGCACGAGCCTCGCCTATAACATACTGACCATCACCGTTGACATCGAATTTAGAGAGATCAACGACCCATTCCACATGACCATATTGATTGGTAATACCAAGTCGCTCACCTTCATCCTCCTGATTATTGGCATTCAGATCCAAATACAAAACCGCGCCAACGATTGTCCCATCAATTGTAGCAGTGCCGCCGCTTATAACGACACCGTTCAAATGAGTCTTTCCAGAGTCATTCAATAAAGCCCCATTGGATAATGTCATCTTAAAGTGTTCAATGCTAGGTGCATCAGAATAATTTACTGTAATAGTATATGTCTTACTCAAATCAGGATTACTTACAGGATTAGAAACTGACACGCCGATAATATTATTAGCATTAATGACGATCTTATCGATATTCACTTCAAAATCTGTAATAATATCAGTTGGAGCTGTTCCTGCATTATTACTTCCATGTCCCCTGAAAAACACGAATTGATCAGCTCCTGATCCGCCAGTTAGCGTGTCATTACCGGTTCCACCCACAATGACATCATCCCCAGAACCGGCATCTATGACATCATTCCCTTCCTGACCATAAATTCGATCATTTCCCTGGCCTCCACTGATTGTATCATGCCCACCAGAACGAGTATCACCAGTAGAAAGTACTGTTTCCATACCAAGTTCATCTGCATGATTCGTTATATAATCTAAGGTATCTTGCCTGCTCCATCCATGATTGGCCTCTAATTCTTCAAATACAGCCCAACCAGAACCTTTAGGGAAATCAAACAAATTGAGTCCTGAATCCACAGCCAATTTATCAGTATTTAGCGTATCTCCGAAAAGAATATCATCTTCCTCATTTCCAGCGATAACATCACCACCAGCATCTTTTAGTTCATTAATTGGCGATAAGTCCGCTAAAACATTTGTTAATTGTTCAGCGGTGCTGATATTATCACTTAGGCTTGAAGGGTTGCTTCCTTCCATTTTATCCAAAATTTGAACTGCCGTCAGATCATTAGCAGTGCCTGCAGGATTATATACTATAGTGTTAGGATTAAGATTAATTCCAACAGCCTGTATTTGCCCAAAACTCGCTTCAAGTTGAGCCACTTCACTCTGAGTATCAGCTGATGAGCCACCAGTGCTGCTACTTCCCAATGGTTGAAAAATAGTATCAAAAGAGGCGCTGGAACCGCTGCCGCCCAATGTAGTGGTTCCATTGCCAGCATAGTGATAAGTAGGTACTCCATCGGACAAGAAAAACACTTGATTGACAAGGTCGCTTGCAGCTAGCGGTCCATTGTTATTTACCCAATTCAAAGCCTGTATGAAAGCTGCTTCATAGTTAGTACCACCACCTGCAGTTAAATTGTTAACACCACTATGAGCATTATTCACCTGAGTTGCTTGTACAGAACCATTTTGAATCAAATTAAAGGTTCCTACCGTTGAAGCGTGTGTATTGAATTGGACTATATGAACACGAATGTTTAGTGCATTACTTTCAGATAAATGATCTATAAGTTCATTCACAGAATTTTTTAATGCTTGTATGCGTTGAATTGAACCACTATCACCAAAAGGTATCTGTGCTGTCATACTTCCTGAAGTATCCAGTATAAGAATCAAATTATAGCTTTTTTCGCTAACATCAACACCGCCAACATCTCCAACCAGCACATCAGCCCCAAGACCTCCATCAATAACACCAACATCTCCTCCTACATTATGAGACACATTGGAATTAGAAGTGTCATTTATATTCTCCCCAACTTTAAACAAGGAGGGAACAATATTAATTTCAAGACTGGAATCTACACTGTCGCCGTCACTGTCAGTGAGTCGGACATCATAATTCATTTTAACTTCTTTCTCCGTATCAATAAGAGATTGTATTCCTAGCCCTCCAATAGAAAATGGGGTACTTGATATATTGTCAACTTCCAACCGATTATATCCATCATTTGTATAAGCTCTTACACGATATCCGTCATCCAAACCTATAATATTTACCCCATTTGCACCCTGAAAATCAAATGTCATACCACCCAATGATGCATCAGAAGTAACATCCGCTATTACAGTCTCAACTCCACCGCTTGAGGTAAAGATAACAATTCTTGTAATTGCATCCAGAGGATCATCGTTTAATTGATTATCATCATCTGCATCAAAGGCTTTCACATTGATACTGGCTCTATTGGATGGAGTACCTTGAATTTGGTGTATCTCAAAGCTTGCCCCATTGACTGTGAAATGCTTTTCAATATCGAAGTTATTATTGATAATAGCAAACTGACCATAATCAAGACGCAATATTTCAGAGTCCCCACTACCCTGATCAATCCATTGATTACTAATACCAATGTCAGAGCTGGAACTATTTACCGTACCGCCACTAGTATCAACTGGGTTAACTCGATCTTTGGGAGTAATCATTATCTCGTAACCTGGAAAATCTTGATCAGAAATGATCTTGAAATTTACATTTCCAGCAGGACTGTCTCCTGTGAGATCACTAAAATTAACCGTATTGATAACACCTATTTTTCCAAACATTTCAACACTGTACTTGTCATTTGCCAGGTTGTAATCATTGTCTGGAAGCATAGTGACCTTGAATACGGTATTGCCTGAATTAACAGCGGCCTCACTTGTAGCTGTTGAGCCCGTAATGATCATTCCATCATTTGATATGTATAACTTAATTAACTGGCCATTAACTGTCGTAAGATTAACCAACTCACCATCAATAATTCCTTGCGCTTGTTGACCATCAACCACATTAATGAACCGAATTGAACCTGGCTGATCTGCACCTACATTATTTCCAATATTGCTATCCAAATCCAAATTAAATACTTTAACAACACCAGCCTTATTGCTTACAAAACCTTCTTTAGGTGTAATTGCTTTAGGTACATCGTCATCAATCGTTACTTTTAGAGTTCCAATTGCACTATCCCCATCGCCATCAATAACTCGATAATTAAGATTCACAAATGGATCAACCAATCCTTCGGTATTATCAGCAACAGCATGATGATTAATAGCAGCCAGCAGAGTAAAAGTATACTGACCTGTTGTCGGATTAACTACTATTTTAAACACATCGTTAACCCCTAAGGCTCCTCCTGTTCGATAGGCTGTCAACGTATTCGTAGAAGCATTCCAGTTGTAAGTAATGTTATCATTCCCTATGACAGCACTCAGACCATGCATACCTTGAAAATCAATGCTACCTGCACCATCAGCACCAAAATTAACAGGCAATGTACCAGTTAAATTGCTTTGAGCAGCATCTCCTGAAGCTGTGTCATTATTGCCTCTTGGCAAATTGTCCTCATCAGCTACCAGGCTTATGGTACCAG